>NZ_PEFJ01000001.1:0-3530000 GCF_002754495.1 Acidovorax sp. 62 | reverse complement strand
ACATTCAGTGGCAAGGTTAACCGAATAGGGAAGCCGTAGAGAAATCGAGTCCGAATAGGGCGAATCAGTCGCTGGGTGTAGACCCGAAACCAAGTGATCTATCCATGGCCAGGATGAAGGTGCCGTAACAGGTACTGGAGGTCCGAACCCACTAGTGTTGCAAAACTAGGGGATGAGCTGTGGATAGGGGTGAAAGGCTAAACAAACTTGGAAATAGCTGGTTCTCTCCGAAAACTATTTAGGTAGTGCCTCAAGTATTACCGTCGGGGGTAGAGCACTGTTTAGGCTAGGGGGTCATGGCGACTTACCAAACCTATGCAAACTCCGAATACCGACGAGTACAGCTTGGGAGACAGAGCACCGGGTGCTAACGTCCGGACTCAAGAGGGAAACAACCCAGACCGCCAGCTAAGGTCCCTAAAATTGGCTAAGTGGGAAACGAAGTGGGAAGGCTAAAACAGTCAGGATGTTGGCTTAGAAGCAGCCATCATTTAAAGAAAGCGTAATAGCTCACTGATCGAGTCGTCCTGCGCGGAAGATGTAACGGGGCTAAGCCAGTTACCGAAGCTGCGGATGTGCAATTTATTGCACGTGGTAGGAGAGCGTTCTGTAGGCCTGTGAAGGTGTCTGGTAACGGATGCTGGAGGTATCAGAAGTGCGAATGCTGACATGAGTAGCGTTAAAGGGGGTGAAAAGCCCCCTCGCCGTAAGCGCAAGGTTTTCTACGCAACGTTCATCGGCGTAGAGTGAGTCGGCCCCTAAGGCGAGGCAGAGATGCGTAGCTGATGGGAAACAGGTCAATATTCCTGTACCGATCAATAGTGCGATGTGGGGACGGAGAAGGTTAGCTCAGCCAACTGTTGGATATGTTGGTTCAAGCCTGTAGTCGTGCCTGGTAGGCAAATCCGCCGGGCTTAGATGAGGGGTGATAACGAGTCTGCTTGCAGACGAAGTGAGTGATACCCTGCTTCCAGGAAAAGCCACTAAGCTTCAGCTATTGACGACCGTACCGCAAACCGACACTGGTGCGCGAGATGAGTATTCTAAGGCGCTTGAGAGAACTCAGGAGAAGGAACTCGGCAAATTGATACCGTAACTTCGGGAGAAGGTATGCCCCAAGTAGGTGAACTCGTACAGAGGGAGCCCAAAGGGGTTGCAAAAAATCGGTGGCTGCGACTGTTTAATAAAAACACAGCACTCTGCAAACACGAAAGTGGACGTATAGGGTGTGACGCCTGCCCGGTGCTGGAAGATTAAATGATGGGGTGCAAGCTCTTGATTGAAGTCCCAGTAAACGGCGGCCGTAACTATAACGGTCCTAAGGTAGCGAAATTCCTTGTCGGGTAAGTTCCGACCTGCACGAATGGCGTAACGATGGCCACACTGTCTCCTCCTGAGACTCAGCGAAGTTGAAATGTTTGTGATGATGCAATCTCCCCGCGGAAAGACGGAAAGACCCCATGAACCTTTACTGTAGCTTTGTATTGGACTTTGAACAGATCTGTGTAGGATAGGTGGGAGGCTTTGAAGTGAGGACGCTAGTTCTCATGGAGCCAACGTTGAAATACCACCCTGGTGTGTTTGAGGTTCTAACCTAGGTCCATTATCTGGATCGGGGACAGTGCATGGTAGGCAGTTTGACTGGGGCGGTCTCCTCCCAAAGCGTAACGGAGGAGTTCGAAGGTACGCTAGTTACGGTCGGACATCGTGACGATAGTGCAATGGCATAAGCGTGCTTAACTGCGAGACTGACAAGTCGAGCAGATGCGAAAGCAGGACATAGTGATCCGGTGGTTCTGTATGGAAGGGCCATCGCTCAACGGATAAAAGGTACTCTGGGGATAACAGGCTGATACCGCCCAAGAGTTCATATCGACGGCGGTGTTTGGCACCTCGATGTCGGCTCATCTCATCCTGGGGCTGTAGCCGGTCCCAAGGGTATGGCTGTTCGCCATTTAAAGAGGTACGTGAGCTGGGTTTAAAACGTCGTGAGACAGTTTGGTCCCTATCTTCCGTGGGCGCTGCAGATTTGAGGAAGCCTGCTCCTAGTACGAGAGGACCGGAGTGGACACACCTCTGGTGTATCGGTTGTCACGCCAGTGGCATTGCCGAGTAGCTAAGTGTGGAAGAGATAACCGCTGAAAGCATCTAAGCGGGAAACTCGTTTCAAGATGAGATCTGCCGGGGCCTTGAGCCCCCTAAAGAGTCGTTCAAGACCAGGACGTTGATAGGTCAGGTGTGGAAGCGCAGTAATGCGTTAAGCTAACTGATACTAATTGCTCGTGAGGCTTGACCCTATAACTTTGATAGCCAACGCTCAAGCAGTCATGCTTGTGTGAAAAGCTCAAAGATTGTTATGCCAAGTTGACGCAGTCAAAACACATAAAATCTGATTCCAAACTCTATGAATTCGCCAGGCTGTTCCACGAACAGCCCAGCACCAAGTTATGCCTGATGACCATAGCAAGTTGGTACCACTCCTTCCCATCCCGAACAGGACAGTGAAACGACTTTGCGCCGATGATAGTGCGGGTTCCCGTGTGAAAGTAGGTCATCGTCAGGCTCTTATAGCCCCAATACCCCCCAGTCCCAACGGATTGGGGGGTTTTGCGTTATGGGGCCATCGAAATGAACACTATCCCCAACCTTGGATGGCCACACGCTAGCCTTGCTCTAGGGCGTGTTGAGAATCAACGGGAGTTAATAACCCCAGCTGCGAGATAGATCATCGCTGCGAAGCTGCTATCCGTCTTGTCGCTGCGCATTGCGATACGGTTGAACTCCTTGAGCTTGCAAAAGAAGTTCTCGATCAAGTGACGCCATTTGTAGACCTCCCGGTCAATCTCCAGTGGCGCTCTCCTTCGCGGCATCTGTGAGATCACCACCTGCGCCCCGCGCTTGTCCAACTCCTGGATCAGCCAGTTCACATCGAAGGCCTTGTCGGCGAGCAAGGCTTCAAAGCGCACATCAGCGATCAGCTCTTTGACTCCTTTGGTGTCATGGCGCTGCCCTGGCATCAAGACGAAATTCACCAGATTGCCCAACGCATCCGTCAGCGCCAGTATCTTCGTGCTCATGCCACCCCTCGAGTGGCCTATGGCCTGGCCCGAAGTCCCCCTTTTGCCCCCTGGCCGTGCCGATGCACTTTCACAATCGTGGCATCCACCATCGCGTATTCCATGTCCGGCTGCTCGCTCACTGCATCGAACAGGCGTTGGAACACATCGGCCTTAACCCAGTCTCTAAAGCGTTTGAACACCGTGTTCCACTTGCCGAACTCTGACGGCAGGTCTCGCCAGGGGCTACCTGTGCGGGCAATCCACAGCACTGCCTCAACGAAGCGGCGGTTGTCTGTGCCGCTGCGTCCAGGATCACTTGGCTTGCCAAGGCATTGATGCTCCATTTTGGCCCATTGCTCGTCTGTCAGTACCCATCGAATGCTCATGCGCCTATTGCATCACAGCCCTCCGAGCCGTTGTGCTTGATTCTCAACAGCCCCTAGTGGCGGCTGCTGTTCGAGTATCCGACGCCTTCGCTTTTGATGCCTGCGCGCGCCAGTAAGCCAGATCGCCTGTTCTGCGCGCTCGTTGTGTCAGGACTGCGGACAGTTCAATCAGCTCCGCCTCACCCCATCAGCAAAAACAGCCAATTCGCCAGCGTTGAAGGCGGTCCAGCGCTCGTTGTTGGTCAGCGGCGCTGTGACGATGATGGCCACACGGTCTGTGGGTTGCGTTTCTTTGGCAAAGTCAATGCGTACATCTTCGTCAGACAGTTGTGCCTCGCTGAAGGGGTGCTGGCGCTCGATGTAATGAAGCTGGGTTGTGGCGTGGGCCCACAAGGCCTCGCCGTTGGAGAGCAAGCAATTAAAAGTCCCATGGGGCGCTATGTAGCGTGTGAGCTCTTTGAGGGTCAGGGTGAGCTCGTCAATCGGTGGCAAACAGGCATGTGACTTGGCCAACTCCTGCATCAGCCAACAAAAAACATGCTCGCTATCGGTGTTGCCCACGGGATGGAAATGGGAGTGCAACCGAGGGCGGAAGTCTTTCAAATCGCCGTTGTGGGCAAACACCCAATAGCGCCCCCACAGCTCGCGCACGAAAGGGTGGCAGTTTTGCAGTGCGACCGCGCCCTGGGTGGCCTTGCGGATATGGGCAATGACGTTGCGGCTTTTGATGGGATAACGCCGAATCAGGTCTGCAATCGGTGAATCCACCGCAGGCAGGTGGTCCACAAAGTGCCTGAGGCCCCGATCTTCAAAAAATGCGATGCCCCAGCCGTCAGAGTGATCGGCAGTGTTGCCGCCACGTTGGGCAAAGCCCTTGAAACTAAAAGTCACGTCCGTGGGCGTGTTGGAGTTCATTCCCAGCAGTTGGCACATGATGAGCGCGATTAAATGTTAGTTTGCAGATTTTGGGCCGGCTGCGGGTTTTTCTCGCAATTGCCACGCAGCCACCATGGCGATCAGGCACAGCGCGGCCAGCATGAGGAAGGTCTCTCCGAAGGCTGCAATCCTTTGAGGATTGCTGGGGCCTAGCGACAAGGATGCGCCATGGGCGGCGATGCGCCACTCCAGAACAATGCCGCATAGGCTCACGCCAGCTGCGCCACCGAGCATGCGCACAAAGCCGATAGCGCTGGAACCCTGAGAAATCAGCGCCTTGTCCAGCGAGCGCATGGCTCCCAGGTTGAGCGAGGGAAGAATGAAGCCCAGGCCAATGCGCCCAAGGATGGCGAATGCGATAAGCATCCACAGCGTGGACTGCAAGCCGATCAGTAGCATGAGCGCGAACGAGGCGGCTAGCAGTGCCAGGCCCGCACTGACCAGGACATGGGTGGGATGGCTGTCTGCCAGGCGGCCCACCCAGGCAATGGTGATGGCCAAAACAATGCCTGCGGGCAGCATCAACGTGCCCACGTGCGAGGGAGTGAGCTCCAGCCCCAGCTGCATGAACACCGGCAGCAGGTAGGTGGAGCCAAACAGGGCGGTGCCGTAGATAAAGGCCACGATGCTGCCCATCGCAAATTGGCGAAATTGGAAGAGCCGTAAATCCATCAACGGCTTTTTTCCTAAGCTCGCCATGCGCTTTTGCCAGGCGATGAACCCGAAAAAGGCTCCCACCGCCACCAGCAGCAAGACGCCCGCTTCCGCGCCCGTGCCGCCATGCAGCGACACCAGCCCGTTGAGCAAGCACAAGGTCCCCACTGTGCCCAGTAGCAGGCCGCGCCAGTCCAGCCCTTCACCGGATCGATTGGCGGGGACTCCCCCTGGGGCTGTCATGGGCACAAACCGGTAGGCCAGCCAGATGGAGGCCAGGCACAGCGGCACCACCATGAAGAAGATGGAGCGCCAGCCGAACCAGTCGACCAGCAGGCCGCCAATGCTGGGGCCAATTGCCGGGGCCAGCACCACACCCATGCCAAAGATGCCGCTGGCGCGGCCTTGTTCATGGGGCTGAAATGCATAAAGAATGATGACAGCAGGAATGGGCTGTACGACCCCTGCGGCCAGGCCCTCTGCCACGCGGGCCAGTAAGACCAAGCCAAAGTTCTGTGCCAACCCACCCCCTACGCCACCGAGCAGCAGGATGAGCATGGCGCCCACATACGTAGCCCGGTACCCATAGCGTGCCAGCAGCCACGGGGTGGTCAGCATGGACACGGTGGTGGCGACCATGAAGCCAGAGGTCACCCATTGGGCGCGCTCTTGCCCCAACGTGAAGTAATGGCTCATGTCCGGGATGGCCACATTCACAATGGTGGATGACATGATGGAGGCCATGGTGCCCACCATCACCGAAAGCAGCAGCAACCACCGATAGCGTTGGCCGTAGCGTTCTTGCAATACGGCCAGCGAGCCGGATGGTTGCGTGCCCATGGAAATGCCGGTCAGGGTTGGGGTTAGCTGCGCTCAGTCCACAGCGTGCCGCCGGTGGCCCAGTTTTCCCGCTTCACATCGGTGATGAGAATGTCGACCGACTCGGGCGAGCCGCCCAGAATTTCGACCGAGACGCGGGTGATTTCTGCGACGAGTTTTTTCTTCTGCTCGATCGTGCGGCCTTCCATCATTTCGATGTGATAGGTGGGCATGGGGGGAGTCCTTTCGGGTTGAAAACGCTAAAGGCCCATCATATCGGCGTGGTCCGTGCCTAGTGCCCACTCGGGTTTGCCTTGGCTAGCCCGCCACCCTGTGGCGGGTGGGCCCGGGTGGCGCAGGCGGGGCACAGGCAGGCCCTGCCTTGCGAAGCTTGGGGGATGGCCTGCAATGCCGTGGGCTCAATGGGGGTCGCGGTGCACCAGCACGCCTCAATGCCCAGCCCCGCTTCCACGGCGCACTGGTTGCTTTGGCCGCACACGGGGCACGACGATGGGTCTGGGGTCACGGCGTTCAATCGGGATGAGGGGGCAGAGGGCTCGTGCAGTGTAGGGGGCTGGCGTGCCTTTTTGCCAGCCCTCGGCCCGAGGGCGCCGTGCCCAGTGTCAGGCCGCGATGGACAACGCAGCGCCGGGATGGCGCTGCAGCCGGCCGGTGTCTGCATTGCCCAAACTGAACACCGCCACGGCCTGCACCAGCTGGGTGGCTTGGGATTCCAGCGAACCTGTGGCGGCGGCGGCCTCTTCCACCAGGGCGGCATTTTGCTGGGTGACCTGGTCCATTTGGGCGATGGCCCGGTTCACCTGCTCCAGGCCGCCCGTCTGTTCCTGGCTGGCCGCGCTGATCTCGCCCACGATGTGGGTCACGCGCTGCACGCCACTCACCACGTCGCGGATGACGGTGCCTGCTTCCTCCACCAGCCGGTTGCCCGCGTCCACCTGCTGTACCGAGTCGTCGATCAAGCCCTTGATCTCCTTGGCAGCCGCCGCACTGCGCTGGGCCAGGGTGCGGACTTCGCCAGCCACCACGGCAAAGCCGCGTCCCTGCTCACCTGCGCGGGCGGCTTCCACGGCCGCGTTCAGGGCCAGGATGTTGGTTTGGAAGGCAATGCCATCGATGACCGAGATGATGTCCACGATTTTGCGTGAGGCGGTGTGGATGCCACCCATCGTGCTCACCACATTGCCCACCACGGTGCCACCCCGCTGGGCCAGGCTGGAGGCGTCTTGTGCCAACTGATTGGCCTGCCGGGCGTTGTCCGCGTTTTGCCGCACGGTTGCGGTCATCTGCTCCATGGACGCAGCCGTCTCTTGCAGCGCACTGGCCTGCTCTTCTGTGCGGCTGGACAGGTCCAGATTGCCCCGCGCAATTTCGCTGGAGGCCAGCGCAATCGTCTCTGCCCCCTGGCGCACTTGCCCGACGGTGGAGCGCAGTTGCTCGCTCATGGCGTCCAGTGCGCGCAGCAGTTGGCCGGTTTCGTCGCGGGCGCTGGCAGCGGCACCGGCCTGCGTGCTCAGGTCGCCACTGGCCACTGTCTGGGCCACCACCACGGCGCGGTGCAGGGGGCGGGTGATGCTGCGGGTGATGATGTACGCCAGAGCCGTAGCGGTGAGCAGTGCCAGCGCGCCCAGGCCGATCATGAGCACGCGGCCCCGGGTGTAGCCGCTTTGCACGTTCGCTGCGGCGGTGTTGATGCTGGTGCGCTGCTGGTCCAGCAGGGCTTGCAGGCTGTCCAGATAAGCCGCGCCTGCGGGGCGGAAATCGCTGTTGAAGCGTTTTTCTGCCTCCTCGGCCTGACCATCGGCTTTGGCTTTGTTCACCGCGTCTCGTTCCGCAATGTAGCGCTGGCGGGCTTGCGACAACGTGGCAAACAGGGCTTTTTCCTCGGGCGTCTCCAGCAAGGCCTCGATTTGCTTTTGCTGCTCTGTGGAGTTGCGCGAGGCCTCTGCGTTTTCAGGGGCGAAGAAGGTGGCCAGGGACGGATCGGAGCTCTTGGCCACTGCGGTGGTGCGGCGCACGCTGGTGTGGATGGTGCGGTACCAGTCGGAGACTAGGCGCTCCTTGGTCAGCGGCCGCTCCATCATGGCATCGGTCTCGCTGGCAATGGCCTGCAGCTGCCAGATGCCGATGCCCAAAATGGCCGCTGTGAGGAAAATCACGGCAGAAAACGCCAGTGCCAAGCGGCTACCGATGGAGAGGTGGTGGATGTGCATGTCGAATCGAGGGTTTACCCTGCCATTACGACATGACCTTTCTCAAACTTTAGATAAGTTACGTCTTTGCAGCCATGCGTTGCGGCTGTAAGCGGCATAGCTTGCAGTGCGGAAATGCCTCAAATTAAGCATAAAAAAGCCGCTAGCGCCCGATATATAAGCGCTAGCAGCTATTGTTTTTATAGTGGTCTCTTACTTTGCCAAGGCCTTCACCTTCAGGCGCCAGGCATGCAGCAGCGGTTCGGTGTAGCCGCTGGGCTGTTCCTTGCCTTTGAAGACCAGATCGCACGCCGCCTGGTAGGCCATGCTGCTACCAAAGTTTCCGGCCATGGGTTGGTAGAGCGCGTCGCCAGCGTTTTGCTTGTCCACCTTGGCGGCCATGCGCTCGAAGGTTTCGCGCACTTGCGCCTCGGTCACCACGCCGTGGTGCAGCCAGTTGGCCAGGTGCTGGCTGCTGATGCGCAGCGTGGCCCGGTCTTCCATCAGGCCCACGTCGTTGATGTCGGGCACCTTCGAGCAGCCCACACCCTGGTCCACCCAGCGCACCACGTAGCCCAGAATGCCCTGGGCGTTGTTGTCCAGCTCTTGCTGCTTTTCGGCCTCCGTCCAGTTCGGGGTGCCAGTGACGGGGATGGTCAGCAGGCCGGTCAGCAGGTTGTCGCGCTCGGCGTTCACGTCGGTCTTTTCCAGCTCGATCTGGATGTCGCTCACCTTCACCTGGTGGTAGTGCAGCGCGTGCAACGTGGCGCCCGTGGGGCTGGGCACCCAGGCGGTGTTGGCACCGGCCTTGGGGTGGCCAATCTTCTGCTTGAGCATTTCGGCCATCAGGTCGGGCATGGCCCACATGCCCTTGCCGATCTGCGCCTTGCCGCGCAGGCCACAGCTCAGGCCCACCAGCACGTTGTTCTTCTCGTACGACTGGATCCAGGCGCTGGTCTTCATGTCGCCCTTGCGGATCATGGGGCCGGCCAGCATGGCGGTGTGCATTTCGTCGCCGGTGCGGTCCAGGAATCCGGTGTTGATGAAGGCCACGCGGCTCGATGCGGCGGCAATGCAGGCCTTGAGGTTGACGGAGGTGCGGCGCTCTTCGTCCATGATGCCCAGCTTGACGGTGCTGCCCTCCAGGCCCAGCAGCTTCTCCACGCGGCCGAACAGCTCGGCGGCGAAGCCCACTTCGGCGGGGCCGTGCATCTTGGGCTTGACGATGTAGACGCTGCCCTTGCGGGAGTTGCGGATGCCGTTTTGTCCATGGCCCTGCAGGTCGTGCAGTGCAATCGCCGTGGTCACCACCGCATCCATGATGCCTTCGGGGATTTCGCGCACGGCACCCTGCGCGTCGGTCCAGAGGATGGCCGGGTTCGTCATCAGGTGGCCCACATTGCGCAGGAACATCAGCGAGCGGCCATGCAGGCGCACTTCTCCGCCTTGGGGGGCCGTGTAGACGCGGTCAGGGTTCAGCCCGCGCGTGAAGGTCTTGCCGCCCTTGGCGACCTGCTCGGTCAGCGTGGCCTGGATGATGCCCAGCCAATTGCTGTAACCCAGCACCTTGTCTTCGGCGTCCACGGCGGCCACGGAGTCTTCCAGGTCCAGGATGGTGGACAGGGCCGCTTCGAGCACCAGGTCGCTTACGCCCGCGGCATCGGTCTGGCCGATGGGCGTGCTGCGGTCGATCTGGATGTCCAGGTGCAGGCCGTTGTGCTGCAGCAGCACCGACGACGGAGCGGCGGCACTGCCCTGGTAGCCCTTGAACTGCGACGCGTCCTTGAGGCCTGTGGTGCTGCCGTTGGCCAGTGACACGACCAGATGGCCGCCTTCGACGCGGTAGCCGGTGGAGTCCTTGTGCGAGCCGCTGGCCAACGGCGCGGTGTCGTCCAGCACCTGGCGTGCAAATGCAATCACCTTGGCGCCGCGCACGGGGTTGTAGCCCTTGCCCTTTTCCGCACCGCCTTCTTCGCTGATGGCATCGGTGCCATACAGCGCGTCATACAGGCTGCCCCAGCGGGCGTTGGCGGCGTTCAGCGCATAGCGTGCGTTCAGGATGGGCACCACCAGCTGCGGCCCGGCTTGGGTGGCCAGCTCGTCGTCCACGTTGGCGGTGGTCGCCTTCACCTCGGCGGGTTGGGGCACCAGATAGCCAATTTTTTCGAGAAAGCTGCGGTAAGCCACCATGTTCTGGATGGGGCCGGGGTTGGCCTTGTGCCAGGTGTCCAGCTCGGTCTGCAGGCGGTCGCGCTCGGCCAGCAGGGCGATGTTGCGCGGGGCCAGGTCGGCCACGATGGCATCAAAACCCTTCCAGAAGGCGGCGGCATCGACCCCCGTGCCGGGCAGCACCTTGTCTTCGACAAAGCGGAACAGGGAGTTGGCCACTTGCAGGCCGTGGACGGTGGTGCGATCGGTCATGGTGCGTGCCTCTAGCGATGGTTGCAATGGTTGAAAGGAGGGTCTTTCCCAGTTGCCAGGGGGCCTGGGGAACAGCTTGTGGGTCACTGTATTGCAAATGTTTGACGATATAAAGATCATCAAAATCTCAAAACCAATGACTTTTATGCAAAAGTGAGGCCATGGACAAACTCAAAGCGTTTGAATCGTTCGTGTCGGTGGCCACACGCGGCAGCCTCACCGCAGCGGCCAAGGCCGAGGGCGTGGCCCCGGCCATCATGGGCCGCCGCCTGGATGCGCTGGAGGCCCACCTGGGAGTGAAGCTGCTGGTGCGCACCACGCGGCGCATCAGCCTCACGCACGAGGGCAGTGCCTTCCTGGAGGACTGCCAGCGCATGCTGTCGGACGTGGCGAATGCCGAAGCCAGCGTTTCGGCGGGCGGGGTGAAAGCCACGGGGCAGCTGCGCATCACCGCCCCGGCGGGTTTTGGCCGCCGCCATGTAGCCCCGCTGGTGCCGCGCTTTCGTGAATTGCACCCGGATGTGACCATCTCCCTGAACCTCAGCGACCGCGTGGTGGACATGGCGGGCGAGGGCTACGACTGCGCCGTGCGCGTGGGGGACCTGCCCGATTCGTCCCTGGTGAGCGTGCGCATTGCCGACAACCGCCGCCTGTGCGTGGCCACGCCCGCCTATTTGCACCGCCACGGCACGCCCCGCCACCCGAGCGAGCTGGTGCAGTTTGACTGCCTCACGCTCTCCAGCGAAGCCTCGCAAGTGCGTGGCTGGGCGTTCCGCATCCCGGCCGAGGGCGGCGGCCATGAGGTGCTGCACCTCAAGCCCGGCGGCCCGCTGGATTGCTCCGACGGCCAGGTGCTGCACGACTGGTGCCTGTCGGGCTACGGCATTGCCTGGCGCAGCACCTGGGAGGTGGAGTCCGAGATCGCCGCTGGGCGCCTGGTGGAGGTGCTGGGCGAGTTTGCTGCGCCGCCCAACGGCATTTACGTGGTGTTCCCGCAGCGCAAGCACTTGCCCCTGCGCGTGCGGCTGTGGATCGACTACCTCAAGCAGCAATACGCACGGCCCGCGTTCTGGGAGGGGCGGTGATGCCCCTTCGCGTTCCCCTCCACGCGCCCCATTTTCCAACCCAGGCCGCCCGCGCCGTGGCAGACTGAGCCCATGTCCGAGCCCACGCTCCTCGTCGCTGACGACCACCCCTTGTTCCGCGCTGCTGTGCTGCATGTGCTGCGCGAGCGCCTGCCGCAGTTCCGCACACTGGAGGCGGCCAGCGCCGCCACCCTGGGCCAGGCGCTGCAAGAGCACCCTGAGGTGGAGTTGGTGCTGCTGGACCTGAGCATGCCCGGCACGCGCGGCTTCTCGGCCCTGCTGCATGTGCGCGGCGAATATCCCGAGTTGCCGGTGGTGATCATCTCGTCCAACGACCACCCGCGCGTCATCCGCCGCGCGCAGCAGTTTGGCGCGGCGGGCTTCATCCCCAAGTCGGCCCCCGCCGAGGCCATGGGCGAAGCGATTGCCGCCGTGCTCGACGGCGGCAGCTGGTTCCCGCCCATGGCGGCCGAGCGCTCCGAAGCCGACGCCGAGCTGGCCGCGCGACTGGCGCAGCTCACCCCCCAGCAGTTCCGCGTGCTGCTGTGTTTGGCGGATGGTTTGCTCAACAAGCAGATCGCCGCCGAGCTGGGCTTGGCCGAGAACACTGTGAAGGTGCATGTCACCGCCATCCTGAAGAAGCTGGCTTGCTACAGCCGCACGCAGGCGGCGGTGCTGGTCAAGAGCCTGGAGGCAGAGGACGGCTCTGCAGGCTGATGCCACGCATTGGATGCGGTGCCGGATTGCCGATGTTTGAATGAAATAGGCTGCTAGCGCTTATCAATAAAGCGCGAGCAGCTATCAAAAAAGAAGCGAATTGCCAAGGCAAGGAGTCAGGCGCAGCACAGGGCGCCGCGCCAGTGGCTCAGGGGTGTGAGCCTGGCTTCAACCTGAGCAAGGTCTGGCTCACCAGCGCCCGCAGTGCGGGCGCGCGCACGGGTTTGGCCAGAAAGCCCCAGCCGCGCTCGGCGGCTTGGCGGCGCAAGGTGGCATCGCGCTCGGCGGTGACCAGGATCACGGCGGGCGCCTGGCCCCAGCGTTGGCACAGCTCGGTATAGACCTCGGGGCCGAGGTGGCTCGCGCCCAGGTGCACATCCAGCAGCACCAACTGAGGCGCCAAGCCGGGCTGGGCTTGCTCCAGCGCTTGCAGCGCGCCCCCCGCCAGTGGCACTGCGCAGCCCCAGCGTTCCAGCAGGGCCTTCGTGGCGGCGCAGGTCGGGCCATCGTCCTCAATCACCCAGGCGCTGCTGCCTTGCAGGGGCGCATCGTCGCCGGGCTGCTGTGTGGTTGCGGGGGCAGCGGCCTGCTGTGCCGCAGCCGGGTCGCCCAAAGGCACGCACACCCAGAACACGCTGCCACGCCCTAGCTGCGATCGCAGGCCAATCTCGTGCCCGAGCAGGCGGCCCAGGCGCTCGACGATGGCCAGGCCCAGGCCTGTGCCCCGGTCGTCGGCGCGGCCCTCGTCCAGACGGCGGAATTCCTCAAAAATCTCGCGCTGTAGTGCCTCGGGGATGCCGGGGCCTTGGTCATGCACCTCAATGCGCAGGTGCTCGCCGTCCGCCCGCTTCATCCGCCGGCAGCCCACCACAATGCGCCCGCGTCGGCTGTAGCGGATGGCGTTGGAGACAAAGTTTTGCACGATGCGCCGCAGCAGGTTCTCGTCGGTGCGCACCACGGCGCGCGTGGGCACGCAGCTGAGCTTCAGCCCCTGGCTCTCGGCCAGCACGCCAAAGTTGTGGGCCAGCACCTGCAGCAGTGGGCCCAGGGCTACGTCGTGGATGTGCACGTCGAGCTGGCCCGATTCCATGCGCGAGATGTCGAGCAGGCTGCCCAGGATGGCGTCTTGCGCGGCCAACGCGCCTTCGATGCTGTCGGCGGCATGCTGCGCTGCATCCCCCTGCAGGTGGCTGCGCAGCAGCGAGGTGAACATGCGCGCGGCGTTCAGCGGTTGCAACAGGTCGTGCACGGCGGCGGCCACAAAGCGGGTTTTGGAGCGGTTGGCCTGCTCGGCCTCGCGCCGCGCGGCGTCCAGGTCGCGGGTGCGGTCGGCCACGCGCTGCTCCAGCGCATCGGCCAGCGATCGCAGCTCGCGTGCGGCGTTTTTGTAGCTGGTGATGTCGGCGTAGCTGGTCACAAAACCGCCCTCGGGCAGCGGGTTGCCCCGGATCTCCAGCACGGTGCCGTCGTCCTTGGCGCTTTCGTGCAGGTGGGGCGTGCCGCTGCGCAGGTGCTCCAGCCGCCGCTCGATGGATTCCTCCACCCGGCCGGGCCCCAGCAGCCCACGGCGGGCGTTGTGGCGCAGCAGGTCTGCAATGGGGCGGCCCACCTGCATCAGGTCTGCGGGGTAGCGAAACAGCTGCACGTAGCGCGAGTTCCAGGCCACCAGGTTCAGTTCGGCATCGATGATGACCACGCCTTGGGGCAGGTGCTCCAGGCTGCGGCTCAAGCCCGTGTCCGTCTGCTGGGCGGCCTGCTGCGCGGCCTGCACGATGCCGTCCTGCGCGGTGCGCAGCTCTTGCGCATGCTGTTGCAGCACAGTTTCCAGCTCTTGGCGGCTGCGCTGGCGCAGGCGGGCCAGGCGTTGGCGCTGGCGCACAAACAGCACCAGCAGCGACAAGGCCAGCCAGCCGCCCCCGCCAGCCGCAGCTGCCCAGCGGCTGTCGGCCAGGCTGCTGTGGGTTTCGTGCACCAGGTGCAATTGCCAGGGGGTGCCGGGCAGCGGCTGGGTTTGCCATAGCGCGCGGCCGGGCAGGGGGGGCAGATCGGCAGAGAGCAGGCGCACCAGCCGGCCACCGTTGTCCAGACGGTCGTCCACCCGCAACTCCAGCGGCCGCAGGGGTTGGTCGGAGTACTGCCGCGTGGCCGTCAGCTCGCGGCGCTCTTCGTCGTCCAGCGGCTCCAGCAGGCGGTAGCGCCAGGCGTCCTGGCTGGCCAGAAAGACGACCCCGTGCGCGTCCGACGCGAGCACGATGTCGGGCGTCTGCAGCCACTCGCGCTCCAGCTCCTGCAGGGCAATCTTGATGGCCACCAGCCCCAGGATGTGGCCGGTTTCGTCGCGAATGGCCTGCGACAGGAAGTAGCCCGCCTCGCCGGTGGTTACGCCAATGCCGTAGAAGCTGCCGCGCCCCTGGGCCAGCGCCTGCTGCACGTAGGGGCGAAAGCTGTAGTCCACGCCCACGTTGCTGGTGGCGGTGCGCCAGTTGCTGGCGGCCACGGCCAGGCCCTCGCGGTTGAGCAGGGTGAGGGTGGACGACTGGCTGGCGCCGTTGGCCTGCTCCAGCTTGAGGTTGAGCTGCTCGACCTCGGCCGGGCGCAGGGGGCGTTGCAGGGCGCTTAGCAACTGCGCGTCCAGCGCCAGCACCTCCGGCAGGGTGCGGTAGCGGTCGATGCGCTGGGCCAATGTCTGGCCATACAGGCCCAGCTGGCGCTGCACGCTGTCGCTTTCGTCGTGCAGCGACCGGTGCCACGCCCATTGCCCGGCCACCAACATGCTGCCCACCGTGCCGGCGAGCAGGATCAGCAGCGTCCAGAGTTGGCGAAGGCGGGGCGTAGACATGTCTGAGGGGGCGTGGTGGAGAGGGCGTTGTGCAGTCTGGGGCGGGTGAGAGTGTGCGCACCCTGTTGGGGGCTAGGTAGTTACCCTGATGGGGCGCGTGTGCTCTCCTATGGGGCGGCTTGGGACTAATACCAATAGGTTATCGGCTGAAACAAATTGCAGCGGTACAAACGGCACCCTTAACGCGCACCTGTCGCACCCCGGTGGTGCGCCCCGCGATTTTTGGAGACCCGCCCCATGCACAACCATTCCGCTCCAGCCGCTTCGACCTTGAAGCTGCCCTTCTATCGGCAACTGTACTTCCAGGTGGTGTTGGCCATCGTCCTGGGCGTGCTGTTGGGCCACTTCGAGCCCTCTTATGGCGAGGCGCTCAAGCCGCTGGGCGATGCCTTCATCAAGCTGGTGAAGATGATCATCGCCCCGGTGATCTTCCTGACCATTGTGACCGGCATCGCAGGCATGTCGCAGCTCTCCACCGTGGGGCGCGTCTTTGGCAAGGCCATGGCGTACTTCCTGTTCTTCTCCACGCTGGCCCTGGTGGTGGGCCTGGTGGTGGCCAATGTGGTGCAGCCCGGCGCGGGCATGAACATCAACCCCGCTGACCTGGACCAGACGGCCGTCAAGGGCTACGTGGCCAAGTCGCACGAGATGACGCTCACCGGCTTTGCGCTGGACATCATCCCCAAGACCCTGGTCAGCCCCTTCGTGGGCGACAACATCCTGCAGGTGTTGCTGGTGGCCGTGCTGTTCGGCGTCGGCCTGGCCATGGTGGGTGAGCCTGGCCGTCCGGTGTTGAACTTCCTGGAAGCCCTCACCACCCCCGTGTTCAAGGTGGTGGGCATTGTCATGAAGGCAGCACCTTTGGGCGCCTTCGGGGCCATGGCGTTCACCATTGGCAAGTTTGGCCTGGGCTCGCTGGTCAACCTGGCGTGGCTGGTGGGCTCGTTCTACATCACCTCGCTGCTGTTCGTGCTGGTGATCTTGGGCTTTGTCTGCCGCCTGTGCGGCTTCTCGGTGCTCAAGCTGTGCCGCTACCTCAAGGCCGAGCTGATGCTGGTGCTGGGCACCTCGTCGTCCGAATCCGCCCTGCCATCACTGATGGAAAAGATGGAAAAGGCCGGCTGCAGCAAGTCGGTGGTGGGCCTTGTGGTGCCCACGGGCTACTCCTTCAACCTGGACGGCACCAACATCTACATGACGCTGGCTGCGCTGTTCATCGCCCAGGCCACCAACACCGAACTGACGCTGGGCCACCAGGTGGCGCTGCTGCTGGTGGCGATGCTGTCGTCCAAGGGCGCGGCAGGCGTGACGGGCGCGGGCTTCATCACCCTGGCCGCCACCTTGGCCGTGGTGCCCGAAGTGCCTGTGGCCGGCATGGCGCTGATCCTGGGCGTGGACCGCTTCATGAGCGAATGCCGCTCGCTGACCAACTTCATCGGCAACGCCGTGGCCACCGTGGTTGTCTCGCGCTGGGAAAACGCGCTGGACCACGAACGCCTGGACGCCGCACTCAACGGTCATGCGCTGCCTGCGCCCGCCGTAGCGGCCGCCGCACCGGTGGTGACTGCCGACGTGCCTGTGGGGGCTGCGGCACGCACGGTGGCTTGATCCGCCTCCCCTGGGGTTCGACCAACGCGGCGCAGGCTTCAGGGCCTGCGCCGCGTTTTTTCTGGGGCCGTGTGGGATTTGCCTCAAGCACAATGGCGTTCTCACCGGGGCATACCAAGGAAACTCCATGACTCTCGAAGCCGTTTTGGCCGCATTGCACTTGCTGGCCATCCTCACGCTGGTGGTTTTTTTGACCAGCGAAGCCGCACTTTGCCGCTCGGAATGGATGAGCCCCGCTGTGGTCAAGCGCCTGGCGCGGCTGGACCTGATCTACGGCATCACGGCCGTGGTGCTTTTGGCAACGGGTCTGGCGCGCCTGTATCTGGGGGTGAAAGGGCTGTCCTGGTATGTGTCACAGCCGCTGTTCCACATCAAGATCACCTTGTTCGTGTTGATGGGGTTGATCTCCATCAAGCCCACGCTGACCTTTCGCCGCTGGCTCAAAGTGCTGAACAGCACGGGTGCATTGCCCGGCGAGGCCGAAGTGCGCAGCACCCGCCGCTGGGTCATGGTGCAGTCCCACATCCTGCCCGTGGTTGCGGTGATTGCCGTGTTCTGGGCGCGTGGGTGGTAACGGGCACTGAGCGCGGTACATAGCCCCAATGAAAAAGCCCGCCAGACTCACATCTGGCGGGCTTTTCCGTTTGGGGTGGGCGGATAGTGGGAACCGCCCAGTCCCTCACTTCTTGAGGCACTCGCTCATGAATGCCTTGCGTTCGTCGCCCTTGAGCGTCTTGGCCTTAGCGTCTGCATTGCAGGTCTTCATCTTGTCTTGCTGCGTCGCAGGCTTGTTGCTCAGGCAAGTCTTCATGAACGCCTTGCGTTCATCGCCCTTCTTGTCCGCCGCTTCTGTGTTGCAGGTGGCCATTTTGGATTGTTGCTTGGTGTGCGCTGCTGCTGGAGTGGAGGCAGGCGTCGCAGGGGCGGCTGCCACGGGCGCTGCTGCTGCCGGTGCGGCGGCGGGGGCTGGAGCGGTCTTGGCTGCAGGTGCTGCGGCCCCAGCGGCGGCGGGTGCATCGGCGGCATGGGCTGCGCTGATCGAAAGGGCCAGGCTCAGGGCGGTCAGGGAGAGAAGCTTTTTCATAGGGGCTCCAGAATGTTTTAGGAACATCGATAACCAATCCGGTATGGATGGTAGGGTTTCAACGCGCCAGATTCTGGCGGCGCTGACAGTTCCGCATCATGGGGCCTGTTTCTTACGATCTGTTGCGCTTCACGCCAATCGGTGACTTATCGATCATGGCCCTGCTCACTTTGAGGCCGTGGCGGGTGTTGATCGGTGCTTTCGGGCCGCTGTGGCCCCTGGTCTGTGGCGTGCTTGGTCACTGCGTTTACAGCGCCACAGGTGGCGCCCCGTAAAATCCTCCGATGCTCTCTGTCAAAAACGAACTCCTGGCCACATTGGCTACCGCGCTGGATGCCATTTCGCCCGGCGCAGGCGCCAAGGCGGCCTTTGAATCCCCCAAGGTTGCTGCCCATGGCGACTTTGCCTGCACCGCAGCCATGCAATTGGCCAAGCCGCTGAAGCTCAACCCCCGTGCGCTGGGCGAGCAACTCAAGGCCGCACTGGAGGCCACGCCCGCTTTTGCCCGCTGGGTGGCGGGCATTGAAATCGCCGGGCCAGGCTTTCTGAACATCCGCCTGCAGCCTGCCGCCAAGCAAGAAATCGTGCGCGAGGTGTTGGCCGCTGGCGAGCGCTTTGGTTATCAGCCTGACAAAGGTCAGCGCGTGCTGGTTGAGTTTGTGTCGGCCAACCCCACGGGCCCGCTGCACGTGGGCCATGGCCGCCAAGCTGCGCTGGGCGATGCCATCTGCAACCTGTTCAGCACCCAGGGCTGGAACGTGCACCGCGAGTTCTATTACAACGACGCGGGCGTGCAAATCGACACCCTGACCAAGAGCACGCAACTGCGCGCCAAGGGCTTCAAGCCCGGCGACGACTGCTGGCCCACCGACAGCGAAAACCCGCTGGCCAAGAACTTCTACAACGGTGACTACATCGCCGACATTGCAGAGGCCTTCAAGGCCAAAGCCACCGTCAAGGCCGATGACCGCGAATTCACCGCCAATGGCGATGTCGAGGACTACGACAACATCCGCCAGTTTGCGGTGGCCTACCTGCGCAACGAGCAGGACAAGGACCTGCAGGCGTTCAATCTGCACTTTGATGAGTACTACCTTGAATCCAGCCTGTACACCAGCGGCCGCGTCGAGGCCACGGTGAACAAGCTGGTGGCCAACGGCAAGACCTACGAGCAAGACGGTGCGTTGTGGCTCAAGAGCACCGACTATGGCGACGACAAGGACCGCGTCATGCGCAAGCAGGACGGCACCTTCACCTACTTCGTGCCCGACGTGGCTTACCACATCGCCAAGTGGGAGCGCGGCTTCACCAAGGTCGTCAATATCCAGGGCACCGACCACCACGGCACCATCGCGCGGGTGCGCGCTGGCCTGCAGGCGGCCGATGTGGGCATTCCACAAGGCTACCCAGACTATGTGCTGCACACCATGGTGCGCGTGGTGCGCGGTGGCGAAGAGGTCAAGATCAGCAAGCGCGCGGGCAGCTACGTCACGCTGCGCGATTTGATCGAGTGGACGAGCAAGGACGCCGTGCGCTTCTTCCTTTTGAGCCGTAAGCCCGATACCGAGTACACCTTCGACGTGGACCTGGCTGTGGCCCAGAACAACGACAACCCCGTGTACTACGTGCAGTACGCGCATGCCCGTATCCAATCGGTGCTGCGTGCGTGGCAAGAGGCGGGCGGTGGGGATGTCGCTGCGCTCAAGGCTGTGGATCTGTCGGCCCTGGAAGGCCCGCAGGCCCAGGCCCTGATGTTGCAGCTGGCCAAGTACCCCGAGATGCTCACGGCCGCAGCCGACGGCGAGGCCCCGCACGACGTCACTTTCTATCTGCGCGACTTGGCATCGGCCTACCACAGCTACTACGATGCCGAGCGCATTTTGGTGGACGACGAAGCGATCAAGAAAGCCCGCCTGGCGCTGGTTGCCGCGACGGCGCAGGTGTTGCACAACGGCCTGGCCGTGCTGGGTGTGTCGGCTCCGGCCAGAATGTAAGCAGGAACTACCATGAAGAAAAAGCAGTTGGGCGGAACCATCCTGGGTTTCATTCTGGGCGTCATCGTGGGACTGGGTTCTGCCCTGGCCGTGGCCGTGTATGTGACCAAGGTGCCCGTGCCGTTCTTGAACAAAGGCAGTGCACGCGGGGTGGACCAAGACGCCGCCGAGGCCCAAAAGAACAAGGACTGGGACCCCAACTCGCCGTTGCGCAGCAAGTCTGCGGCCAAGGCCGCTGCGCAGGCAGCGGCTGCCGCATCGGCCCCCGCCGCCAGTGGCCCGGTGACGCCAGCCCAGACGGCTGCCGCCACGCCAGACCCCAAGGCGACGGCCGCATCGGCCCCTAAAGCGGCTGCCAGTAAGCCGGAAAAAACCGACACTGCCAAACCCGCCGCCACCAGTGCCGACCCGCTGGGCGACCTGGCCAAAGCCAAGGCCGCAGAATCCGGTGGGGCCGACCCCTACGATTATTTTGTGCAGGCCGGGGCCTTCCGCACCCAGGCCGATGCCGACGCCCAGCGCGCCAAACTGGCCATGATGGGCTGGGAAGCCCGGGTGAGCGAGCGCGAGCAAAATGGCCGCCCGGTCTTCCGCGTGCGGGTGGGCCCGTTCGCCAAACGGGATGACGCTGCCGCCCTGAAGGACAAACTGGACGACACCGGCGTGGAGTCCGCGCTGGTGCGCGTGCAGCGCTGACGTTTTTGCGCCCGGCCGTTGCTGAACTTTTTCCAGGTACGCCGCTCACATCCCCAAGACCAGATCAAGGAGTGTTCTTTTCATGAAACGTCGCGAGTTTTCCCTGTCCGCCGCTACGGCGGTTGCTGCCTCTGCCGTCACGCTGCCCATGGCCACCCCCGCTGTGGCGCAAGTGCGCCAGTTCAAGGAGGGCAAGGACTTCCAAAAGCTCTCCAAGCCCGTCGCGACCGAAGCGGCTGCCGGCAAGATCGAAGTCATCGAGTTCTTCTGGTACAGCTGCCCCCACTGCAACGCCTTTGAGCCCGTGCTGGACGCCTGGATCAAGGCGGCATCCAAGGACCTGGTCATTCGCCGCGTGCCCGTGGCGTTCAACGCCAGCTTTTTGTCGCAGCAAAAGCTGTACTACGCCCTGGAAGGCATGGGCAAGCTCGACGCTGTGCATGCCAAGGTGTTCCGCGCTATCCACGTTGAAAAGCTCAAGCTGACCAAGGACGAAGATATTTTTGCCTGGGTGGGCAACCAGGGGGTGGACGCAGCCAAGTTCAAGGAGATCTACAACTCCTTCAACGTGGCCAACCAGGCCCGCCGTGCGGCCCAGTTGCAAGCCGACTATGGCGTCGAAGGCGTGCCCTCCATGGGCGTGGCAGGCCGTTATTACACCGATGGCACCATGGCTGGCAGCATGCAAACCGTGCTGCAAGTGGTGGACTATCTGGTGAGCTCGGTCCGCAAGGGCTGATGCGCCTGCGGCATACGCCGTGCCACCTCGCTACCAAAAGCCCGCGCAAGCGGGCTTTTTTTGTTCTGGGGTGCAATGCATGGCTACAATGATTGCAAGATTCGTGCCCTCATGAAACATCGCATTACCCCCCTCCTTGTGCTTGCAGCCTTGACCTGCGCCTTTGGCGTGGCGCAAGCTGAAAAGGCCGACCGCAGCAAGCCCATGAACATCGAGGCCGATGCGCTGCGCCACGATGAAGTCAAGCAAACCAGCGTGTTCTCTGGCCGCGTGGTCATGACCAAAGGCTCCATCGTGCTGCGCGGTGCGCGGCTGGATGTGCGCCAGGATGCCGAGGGCTACCAGTCCGGCATCGTCACGGCCGAAGCGGGCAAACGCGCGTTCTTCCGCCAAAAGCGTGACACTCTGCCGGGCGCGCCCGAAGAGTTCATCGAAGGCGAAGGCGAAGTTATCGAGTACGACGGCCGTACCGACAACGTGCGCTTCATCACCCGTGCCGAGCTGCGGCGCTACCGTGGCGGGGCCTTGAGTGACGAGATCACCGGTGCGGTTGTCGTCTACAACAACCTGACCGATGTCTTCACGGTCGATGGCCAAAAGAAGTCCCTGCCCGCCAGTGGCTCTGAAGGCCAGGCCAGCAGCGGTGGCCGCGTGCGGGCCGTGCTGGCCCCCAAAGACCCCAAGACGCCAGCTTCGGCACCGGGCTCCAGCGCGACCAGCCCGGCCCCTGCAGCCTCGGCGCCCGTGCTGCGGCCCAGCACCTCTTTGGGCGGTGCCACCCAGTGAACGATCGTTCCGTGCAAGCCTCGGCAGCGGGGCCGTCTTCCAGTCGCCTTGAGGTCGCCCACCTGGCCAAGTCATACGGCAGCCGCAAGGTGGTCAAGGACGTGTCCCTGGTGGTGCAAAAAGGCGAGGTCGTCGGTTTGCTGGGCCCCAATGGGGCGGGCAAGACCACCTCGTTTTACATGATCGTGGGGCTGGTGCGCAGCGATGCGGGGGATATCCGCATCGACGGCCAATCGGTGGCGCACATGCCCATCCACAGCCGTTCGCGGCTGGGCCTGTCGTATTTGCCGCAAGAAGCCTCCATCTTCCGCAAGCTGACGGTGGAAGAGAACGTGCGCGCGGTGCTGGAATTGCAGCGCGATGAACACAACGCCCCCCTGTCGCGGGCGGCGATTGAAGAGCAACTCACCTCGCTGCTGCAAGAGCTGCGGGTGGACCACCTGCGCGCTTCGCCCGCGCTGGCTTTGTCGGGTGGTGAGCGCCGCCGCGTCGAAATCGCCCGCGCCCTGGCCACGCAGCCCCGCTTCATCCTGCTGGACGAGCCCTTTGCGGGCATTGACCCCATCGCGGTGATCGAGATCCAGCGCATCATCGGTTTCCTGAAGGCGCGCGGCATTGGTGTGCTCATCACCGACCACAACGTGCGCGAGACCCTGGGCATTTGCGACCACGCCTTCATCATCAGCGATGGCCGTGTGCTGGCGCAGGGCACGCCGACTGAGATCGTGGACAACGCCGAGGTGCGCCGTGTGTACCTGGGCGAACACTTCCGCATGTGATGGCTTGGCGCGGTGTGGCTATGCGGTGTGTGACGGATCGTGCGGTGTTGCAGGGGGCTGAGGCATGAAGCCCGGCCTGTCCCTGCGGGTCTCGCAGCACCTGGCCCTCACGCCGCAGTTGCAGCAGTCCATCCGGCTGCTGCAGTTGTCGACCCTGGAGTTGGGGCAAGAGGTTGAGCAGATGCTCGACGAAAACCCCTTCCTGGAGCGCAACGCCGATGAAGCCGTGCGCGAAGAGTTTGGCTTGGAGCACGCCGACACCCCCGTGCAGGCCGACGAGTACAGCGCAGACGATGCTATCTATTCAGGAGCTGCCAGCGCTTCATCCACAAGCGCTGAGGCCACTTCTGATGCGCAAAGTGACGCCTCGGGCGATGCCGACTACACCAGCAGCACCGCCTCTGACGAGCCCGATTGGGGCGGGGACGGCACGGTGGAGATGGCGCCCAATGAGAGCGAGTGGGGTGGCGATGCCCCCCCGCGCACCCGCAACGACATGGAGGGTGACGAGGCCGATGCCACGGAGCTGGCACGCTCGCAAGAGTCCCTCACTGCCTTTTTACACCGCCAGGCCCTGGCGCTGCGCTTGTCCGAGGTGGACCGCGCTGCCTTGCGCTTCCTCATCGAATCGCTGAACGACGATGGCTACCTGGAAGAGCCGCTGCAAGAGCTGGCCGTCAGCCTCGCGGGCCCGGATGACCTGGAGCAGATTGACGAGCTGGTGCACCGCTTTACGGTGGCCCAGCGCCTGCTGCAAACCCTGGAGCCTGTGGGCGTGGGCGCCCGCAATCTTGCCGAATGCCTGACCCTGCAACTCAGCGCCCTGGCGGCCGACCCTGACAGCGAGGCCCCTGCGGCCGTGGTACAGACCGCCTTGCTGATCTGCCAGCAGCCGCTGGAGATGCTGGCCCGCCGCGACGTGCGCCGCCTCACCCAGGCCTGCACCGAAGGCGGCGCTGCGGGTGAAGAACGCACCCGCGCCGCCATGGCCCTGATTGCTCGGCTGGAGCCGCGCCCCGGGCGCCGCTTTGCCGACGTGGAGCGCAACATCATCATCCCCGATGTGATCGTGCGCAAAGCCGGGCGCGCCAATGGCAACAGCGGGCAGCAGAACTTCATCGTGGCGCTGAACCCCGATGTGATGCCGCGCCTGCGCGTGCATGACATCTACGCCGGTGCGCTGCGTGGCCACAAGGGCGGCGAGGGCCACCAGGGCATGCAGCAGCGCCTGCAAGAGGCGCGTTGGTTCATCAAGAACATCCAGCAGCGCTTTGACACCATCTTGCGTGTCTCGCGCGCCATCGTGGAGCGGCAAAAGAGCTTCTTCACCCACGGCGAGCTGGCCATGCGCCCGCTGGTGCTGCGCGACATTGCCGACGAGCTGGGCCTGCACGAGTCCACCATCAGCCGCGTGACCACGGCCAAATACATGGCCACGCCCATCGGCACCTACGAGTTGAAGTACTTCTTCGGCTCCGGCCTGGGCACCGAAACCGGGGGCAACGCCTCCAGCACCGCGGTGCGTGCCCTCATCAAGCAGTTTGTGGCCGCTGAAAGCCCCACCAAGCCCTTGTCGGACAGCCAACTGGCCGAAATGCTCAAGGAGCAGGGCATCGAATGCGCCCGCCGCACGGTGGCCAAGTACCGCGAATCGCTCAAGATTGCGCCAGCCAATTTGCGCAAGTCGCTCTGAGAGCCTGCCACCGGCAGGTTCCAGAGCTCTCGGGCTTGAGCCCGGGTTTACTTGGCGGCAGGGGCGCGCCGCAAAGACCGCAGCATTTCCAGCGCCAGTGCCGTGGGCTCTTCGGCCTGGCCGTTGGCCAGTACCGTGAAGGTCACTTGCAGTTCATTCATGCCCAGGGCGCCTTGGGTCAGGTGCTTGAAGCCGCCGGTATCCGGTGCCCGGTCCGTGGCCGAGAAGTAATACCCCACCTTGCCCGAGGCCCCGAGGTCTTTGAGCGGCAGCTCGGCCTCCACGGCTTTGGGCTTGGCCCGCGTGGCTGCGCCTTGCACCTGTGCCCGCAGCTCGCTGGGGGTGGCAGGCTGCGCGCCATTCACAGGCCAGATGGGGGTGACCACCATTTGCAGTGCGCTCGCGTCGGGGCCGCTGATGGCCACCGAAGGCGGCAGCTCGGCCCGGGGGCGGCGGACTTGGGCGTGCCATTGGGCGGGGAGGTCGATGACCAGATCGTCGTGGCCGGGCAAGGCCACCCGCAGTTCTTCGGCATGGACGGGCAGGGCGCAGGCCAGGGCCAGCAGGGTGATGAGTCGGCGGAGCATGGGGCGAAACAGGGTGGGAGTCAGAGGTACAGCACTGTAACCACCTGCGTGGCTAAGAGCGGCTCACCAAACTCCCCTGGCGTCGTTGTTCCGCCTTGTCGTACTCCTTGTACTGCCTGCGGCTAAACGCCTAGCCAGGGCCATGGCGCGGGGCAGCCGCTAAAATCGCCACTGTTGCATAGGGCGGGTAGCAGGTGCAGGTGCTGGGGCCGCCTTGCCAAAGCGCGTTGCCACCCGCCAGAGCCCCGCCTGGATGTGGCGAAGCCCCACTGAACCTGCCGAACCTGCCACTGGGCCTGCCACCGCCGGGCCACTTGTTGCCCCCCGGCCCGGCATACCCCAAGGGCGCTGCCCACCAGCCACCACCATTCACTCCCTTCGCGCGATGTCCCGCATTGTTTTCGACCTTCCCGAGCAGCTTGGCTTTGCCACCGAGATGCAGATCTACATCAGCCACGTGAACCAGGGCGGGCACCTGGACAACGCACAGCTGTTGAGCCTGGTGTCTGAGGCGCGCGTGCGCTTTTTCAAGTCGCTGGGCTATCCGGAGGCCGATGTTGGCGGCCTCTCCACCGTGGTGGGCGACATCGTGGCGCAGTACCAATCCGAGGGCTTTCACGGCGAAACCATGCGGGTGGAGATGGCGCCGACCGACTTCAACCGCTACGGGTTCGACCTGCTGTTTCGCATGACCGAAAAAACCAGCGGCCGCGCTGTGGCCCGTGGCAAAGTGGGCATCGTGTTTGTCCACCGCAGTGACCGCAAGGTAGCGCCCATCCCTGACTCCATTCGCCAACTGCTGCTGGCGCGTGCGCCAAGCGCTGCGGGGGCTTCCACACCGCTTTAAACGCCAGGGCGTGCCCTGACCGCGTATCCTGACGCCCAATTTATGAACCAACTCCAACTCTTTCTTCCCTGCGCCGCTGGCGTAGAGGGCTTCCTCGCCGATGAGGTGCATGGCATCACCGGCCTCACGGGGCAAGACCTGCTGGTCGGGCGGGGCGGCGTGCTGCTGCGCAGCTCGTGGCGCCATGCGCTGCAGCTGAACCTGCACAGCCGCCTGACCCAGCGGGTGCTGGTGCAACTGGCCCACCGGCCTTACCGCTCAGAAAACGACCTGTATGCCATGGCCAGCGAGGTGGCCTGGGAGATCTGGTTCACCACGCGCCAGAGCTTCAAGATCGAAGTCACGGCCCAGCACAGCCCGCTGCAGAGCCTGAACTTCGCTGCCCTCAAGGTGAAAGACGCGGTGGCCGACCGCTTCCGTGCCAAGTCCGGTGTGCGCCCGGATGTGAACACCCAGTGGCCCGATGTGCGCATCCACCTGCACCTGACCACCGACGAAGCCACGATCTACATCGACACCTCGGGCGAGCCGCTGTTCAAGCGCGGCTGGCGCGAGGACAAGGGCGACGCGCCCCTGAAGGAAACACTGGCCGCCGCCATGATCGCCGCCAGCGGCTGGGACCCGCTCGGTGACAACCCCCAGCCCCTGTACGACCCCTGCTGCGGCAGCGGCACCATTGCCGTCGAAGCCGCGCAGATCGCCTGCCGCATCCCCGCGGGCATGCTGCGCCGCTTTGCTTTTGAAAAGCTGCTGCCCTTCCAGGCGCATGTCTGGACTGCTATCAAAAACGAAGCTGACAGCGCCATCTGCAAGAGCCCTGTGCCCATTTTTGGCAGCGATGTAGCCCACCGCATGGTGGACTTTGCCCAACGCAACGCCGAGCGTGCGGGCGTGGCCGACGCCGTGCAACTGCGCGGTGGCGATGCCCTGCAGCGCATGCCGCCGTGCGAGCAGCCCGGCGTGATGCTGCTCAACCCGCCCTACGGCGAGCGCATTGCCGCCGCAGGTAGCGCGGGCCGCAACGCCAGCGAGCGCGCCGCTGACCGTGCCCAGGGCATGGCCGTGGGCCGCGAAGAGGCGCACACCGACGATGGCGGCGAGTTCTTCAGCCAACTGGCCACGCACTGGAAGAAGAACTACAGCGGCTGGACGGCCTGGATGCTGACGCCCGACCTCAAACTGCCCGGCAAGATGCGCCTGAAGGAATCGCGCCGCGTGCCCATGTGGAACGGCCCCATCGAATGCCGCATGTTCCGCTTCGATCTCATCAAGGGCTCGGTGCGCGCACCCCGTGCAGGGGCTGCGGGCGAGGGCGGCGCCCAACCCCCGGCCAACCATGGCCAGTAAACCCCTGCGCGCCGTGCTGGCGCTGCCCGCCCAGCCGGTGGGCGACGAGCCCGTGCGCCCCCTGGTGCTGGACACCAACATCGTGCTCGACCTGCTGGTGTTTGCCGACGAGGCCGTGGCCCCGGTGCGGGCGCTGCTGGCCGCAGGCCGCCTGCAATGGGTGGCCACGCAGGCCATGCGCACCGAGCTGGCCCGCGTGCTGGCCTACCCGCAAATCGTGCCGCGCTTGGCCTACTACCAGCTCACCGCCGCCGATGTGCTGGCCCGCTACGACGCGCAGGTGCGCTGGGTGGACGTGGCCCCGCGCGTGTCGGCCGTGTGCAAGGACGCCGACGACCAGCAGTTCATCGACCTGGCCGTGGCGCACCGCGCCATCTTGCTCAGCAAGGACAAGGCCGTCATTTGCATGCGAAAACGGCTGCTGGCGCTGGATACGCAAGCGGCAATAGCTATTGTTTTGGTAGCAAGTGATGCCGCCGTGGCCGCAGAGGTCGCTGCAGCGTAACCCTACGTGTGGGTGGTGTGGTGGTGGTTTTGTCGGGGGGCTGTCGGGTTACGCCTTCGGCTAACCCGACCTACGCCGTTGAACCCTTGCTGGGCCTTGCTGCGTCCCGTAGGTCGGGTTAGCGCAGCGTAACCCGACGTTCTTTGGTTTGGGCACGGCCTGACGGGTGATGCCTGCGGCTCGCCCGATCTGCATCTGCCTGCATCTGAACCCGCCTCTCAGGCCATCAAGTCATACGCCGCGCGCACGCGCTGCACATCGCGCCCCAGCTTGCGGCTTTGGGGCAGGTGGTGGGCCAGGCGCAGGCGGCGCACGCTTTGTGCCATCACCGCTTGCAGGGCCGGGCCCCGGGCCGCAATCCACTGCGCCCACAGCGGGCGCGCGTCTTCCAGTGCGCCGCACTGGCGCAGGTAAATGGCGGTGGAGTGCGCGTAGCACAGCGCATCGCGCCCGTGGCACAGAGGCAGCGGCAGCACGGCCATGGGGTCGTCCTCAAAGTCCACGTAGCCCACCACGCCATCCGGGCAGCGCACCAGGTTGCGGGCAAAGGCCTGGCTCAGGCAGGCGCCCTGGTTGTGCACCAGCTCAATGGCGCGCAGCCCCTGCACCCACAGGCGCAGCACGGCCTCAGGGCCTGCGGGCACGGCCGCCTCGATCTCGTTGCCCAGCGAGGGCGTTTGCTCGGCCGGGCGCCCCAGGTGGCGCATCAAAAAGCCGTTGTCTTGCGCGGCCAGCACCGTGGGCACGCGCAGGCCGCGTGCGGCCAGGTCGCGCAGGCGCTGCACCTCGGTGGCGATGGCAATGTTGCCACCCAGGTTGGGCACAGGCTGCAGCACGGGCAGGCCAAACAGCAGCGCCAGCGCGCCCAGCACGCGGTAGCGCGCCATGCCGTGCGGCGTGTTGGCTTTTTTCACCCACACCTGCTCGTCGCCCAGGCGGTAGCAGGCGGCATTGAATTGCTGGGTTTGCAGCTGGCGGGCCAGGAAGGCGGCGTAGTCCACCGCCGGGGCGGGGGCGGGCACCTGCAGGTGCTCTGAAATGGCGGGCAAATTCATGAAGGCGGACAGCGGGAAGCGAAAGCGGAAAGCGCAGGCGGCAGGCTACACCGCAGTGTGGGCCTGAAAACTGTAGGGGTTGGCCAGGGGCCAGTATTGGCGGAACACATTGTGCTGCGCCTCCAGCGGTCCCAGCAGCGCGCCAGGCTCCACGCGGGCGATCAGGTTGGAGAGCAGGCGCACCTCGGTGTCGCTGATGCGGCGCACGATGTGGTGCGCGGTGATGTCGCTCGGGTGCATGAGGCCCGCCGCCTGCACCAGCTCTTGCAGCGCATGCAGCGTGCTGCGATGGAACTGCGCCACGCGCGTGGCCTTGTCGGGCACCACCAGGGCCTGCTGGCGCTGCGGGTCTTGCGTGGCCACGCCTGTGGGGCAGTGGCCGGTGTGGCAGTTTTGCGCCTGGATGCAACCCAGCGCCATCATGAAGCCGCGCCCGGCGTTGCACCAGTCGGCCCCCAGCGCCATCATGCGGGCGATGTCGAAGGCGCTGATCACCTTGCCTGCGCAGCCAATGCGCACCCGCTCGCGCAGGTTCACACCCACCAGCGTGTTGTGCACCAGCAGCAGGCCCTCTTGCAGCGGGGCTCCGACGTGGTCGGTAAATTCCACCGGCGCAGCACCCGTGCCGCCCTCGGCCCCATCGACCACGATGAAGTCGGGGGTGATGCCGGTCTCCAGCATGGCCTTGACGATGGCAAACCATTCCCACGGGTGGCCCAGGCAGAACTTGAAGCCCGTGGGCTTGCCGCCCGAGAGCTGCCGCAGCCGGGCGATGAACTGCATCATCTCCACCGGTGTGCTGAACGCACTGTGCCGTGCGGGCGAGATGCAGGCATGGCCCTCGGGCACGCCCCGGGCGGCGGCGATCTCGGCCGTCACCTTGGCGCCGGGCAGCACACCGCCGTGGCCGGGCTTGGCTCCCTGGCTCAGCTTCAGCTCGATCATCTTCACCTGCGGGTCTTGCGCGTTGGCCGCAAAGCGCTCGGGGCTGAAGCTGCCATCGTCGTTGCGGCAGCCAAAGTAGCCCGATCCAATCTCCCAGATCAAATCGCCGCCATGCACGCGGTGGTGCTCGCTGATGCTGCCCTCGCCCGTGTCGTGCGCAAAGCCGCCGTTCTTGGCGCCCAGGTTCAGCGCCTTGATGGCCTGCGCCGACAGCGCGCCAAAGCTCATGGCCGAGATGTTGAACACGCTGGCCTGGTAGGGCTGGGTGCATGGCGCCGCCGAGGCCGATGCCGCATCCGGGCTGCCGCCAATCCACACCCGAAAGTCGTGTGAGGCCAGTTGCGTGGGCGCCATCGAGTGGTTGACCCACTCATAGCCTTGCGCCCCCACATCCAGGTGCGTGCCAAAGGGGCGGTTGTCCGGGTCGCCCTTGGCGCGCTGGTACACCAGCGAGCGCTGTGCGCGCGAGAACGGTGCGGCCTCGCTGTCGCTTTCAATGAAGTACTGGCGCACCTCGGGCCGCACGTATTCGAGCATGAAGCGGATGTGACCGATGACCGGGTAATTGCGCAAGATGGCGTGGCGCTGCTGGCGCACGTCGTAAATGCCCAGGGCCACCAGGGCCGCCAGCACCGCCAGCGTGGCCAGCCACACCAGTGCAGGCCCCCAGACCACCAGGGCCGCCGCATTGAAGAGCAGGGCGGCAATGCACAGCGCAAAGGCTGTGTAGCGCACCGGGTAGAGCTGGTTGAGTTGGTGGATCATGGCGGTCGCTAGAGGGGTTCGGGATGCGGCGGGCTACACTCGCCGCCTTGGCGCGGCGCGCACCCGCCGATTTTGGGGCCGCTTTGCGCCCCGGCCGGGCGGGCCGGTGCGAGGCATCATAAGAGCTTTGCCACCTGCGCGCCCCGGCTGCCTTCCCCCTATCGGAGCCCTCATCCATGACCCCCACCGAATCCTCCACACCGCAGGCCGACGCCGACCTGACCCCTGCCAACGCCGCGCCTGCCGACAGCACCGTCGGTTTGGCCCCCGAAGAGCTGGAAGAGCTCGACAACCTGCTGGACGACCTGCGCACGCGCGGCGAAGAAATCCCGCAGTGGGAGTTCTGCGACGGCTTCATGACCGCGCTGATCTGCAGCCGCCGCCCCATCGCCCCGGCCGAATACCTGCCCATGCTGCTGGGCGACGGCGCTGAGCTGGAAGTGGCCGACGGCGAACCCCTGCCCCTGCTGCCCGCGTTTGCCGATGCCGCCCAGCAAGCGCGCTTCATGGACCTGTGGATGCGCCGCTGGAACGAGATCGTGACCCAGCTCGACACCGACGTGAAGACGCTGGACGACGACCGCACCTTCCAGCCCGAAGCCATGGACATGCGCGGCGCCGTGGCCAGCCTGCCCGAGGAGGAACGGGCCGAGATGGCGGGCCAGGAAATCCCGTCCTTTGGCCAGGTGTGGGCCCTCGGCTTCATGTTCGCCGTAGAAAACTGGCCCGAAGACTGGGCCGCCCCCCGCGACAAGGAAGCCGCCAAGTGGCTGGACGATGCGCTCAGCAGCGTCGTCGCCCTGACGGAAGACGACACCGGCAAGCCCGAAGTCTGCATGTACAACGAAGACGGCCCCCCCAGCACCAGCCAGGCGCGCGTGGAGACTTTTGGCGAAGCCATCTGGGCCGTGTACGACCTGCGCCAGCTGTGGAAGAGCATGGGCCCCCGCGTGGAGACCCTGCGCAAAGCCCCAGAGCCTGGCCGCAACGACCCTTGCCACTGCGGCAGCGGCAAGAAGTACAAGAAGTGCCACGGAGGATGAGTACAACCCCCTGAGGCGCTACGCGCCTTCCCCCTTCTCTCGAATCGCTATGCGATTCGGGAAGGGGGACGCCACCAGCGCCTGCAAGCAAAGCGCCGCCCGCGCAGGTTGGCGGCCCTTGCGCGGTGGCCGCTGGTAGGGCTGCGCGCACCGACGAGATCGGGATTGATGCGAACTTGTGACCCCCTATCCTCGGTGAGATGTAATGTGTTTTTGCTATTTAATTTATAGCTGCTTGCGCTTTGTAGGTAAGCGCTAGAGCCTTTTTGTTTGATATGTCTCGCAGCGCGCCTTCGGGCGCGCTTTGCTTTGCAGCTTCCATGAATCCATCTTTCCTCACCCGCCTGCGCGCCGAATGGGCGCCCAGCATTCCCCGCGAGCTGCTGGCCGGGGCCGTGGCCACCTTTGCGCTGATCCCCGAAGTCATCGCCTTCTCCTTCGTGGCAGGCGTGGACCCTTCGGTGGGGCTCTTTGCCTCGTTTGTCATCAGCCTGGTCATCGCTTTCACGGGCGGGCGGCCCGCCATGGTGTCGGCGGCGGCGGGCTCGGTGGCGCTGGTGGCCGCGCCGCTGGTGCAGTCGCACGGGCTGGGCTATTTGCTGGCGGCGGGGTTGCTGGCAGGCGCGGTGCAGGTGGCGTTTGGGCTGATGAAGCTGGGCGTGCTGATGCGCTTTGTGTCCAGCTCGGTGCGCACGGGTTTCGTGAATGCGCTGGCCCTCCTCATCTTCGCCGCGCAGCTGCCGCACCTGCACGGCGCCAGTGTGGCCACCTGGGGTGCGCTGGCGTTGGGGCTGGCGCTCATCTACGGCCTGCCGTGGCTGGGCCAGCGGCTGGCGTGGCCTGCGCTGTCCGTGATCCCGTCGCCGCTGATCTGCGTGGTGGTGCTCACGGTGCTGGCGTCCGCCCTGGGGCTGAAGCTGCCCGCGGTGGGCGATCTGGGCCAACTGCCCGATGCACTGCCCGTGTTTGCGCTGCCGCAGGTGCCCGCGTCGCTCGACACGCTGCGCATCATCCTGCTGCCCGCACTGGCGATTGCCATGGTCGGCCTGCTCGAATCGGTGCTCACCGCCGCCGTGGTCGATGAACTGACCGACACCCCCAGCGACAAGAACCGCGAATGCGCGGGCTTGGGGCTTGCCAACATCGCAGCCAGCCTGTTTGGCGGCATTGCGGGCTGCGGCATGATCGGCCAGGCCGTGGGCAACGTGAAGTACGGCGGGCGCGGGCGCCTGTCCACGCTGTTTGCCGGGGTGTTCCTGCTCATCCTCATGGTGGCGCTCAAGCCCTGGGTGTCGCAGGTGCCGGTGATTGCGCTGGTGGCCATCATGGTCATGGTGTCGGCCGAAACGTTTGACTGGAAATCGCTGGGCGCCCTGGTGCGCCACCCGCGCCTGTCCAGCGCCGCCATGCTGGCCACCGTGGCCGTCACCATCGCCACCCACAACCTGGCCGCTGGGGTGGCCGTGGGTGTGGTGCTCAGTGGGGTGTTCTTTGCGTTCAAGGTCTCGCGCATGCTCGATGTGCGCATGCACGACGATGCCCAGACCGGCCAACGCACTTGGCACGTGTCCGGCCAGGTGTTCTTTGCCTCGGCCGATGCGTTCATCGAGGCGTTTGACGTACTGGGCGCCGAAGGCCGCGCGGTGTGCATCGACGTGACGCACGCGCACTTCTGGGACATCACCGCTGTGGCTGCACTCGACAAGGTGGTGCAGCGCTTGCGCCACCACGGCTGCACGGTGCAGGTGCTGGGGCTCAATGAGGCCAGCGCGGTGCTGGTTGACCGCATTGGGGTGACGTGACACCTGCCGTGGCGCCGCAGGGCGAGACAGGCGTTTCAACGATGCGGTGTTCCCTTTCACGCTTTGCTTGACTGCCTACTGTGTCAGCACCCTCCCGGCGCTTGCCACCAACCGGCCAGCAGGCAAAAAATTGGTTAGCCGATCTAACTGCACAACTGCGCTTTGGACGATACGAGCTAAGCGTGTGGTCAATAATTCGCCGACTTATCAGGCTAACCTGGGGCGACCGCCTACCCTTCCATCCGCCGGATGTGTAAGTGCTTGCCCGTCGGCGTCGGCTGCGTTTATTTAGCGAACCGCTGGCAGACCCACCCTCTGTGGTTCGGGTACCACGAGACAACGTCAGCAGGAGGGAGTTATATATCGCTCGGCGTATGATTTTCAGTCAGTGGTCTGACGCTACGCCCAGGTAGCAGTACGGCTGCTTTTGAATTATCAAAATTAGATGAGCGGGAGGATGGATCGTGTTGGCTCGTGTTGTTTGTTTTTTGGCTGCCATCGGTATGTTTGGCCTATCTTGGGGATGCTATGTCGAGAACAAAGCTTTTCGGCTGTATGGGCTGAAAGCCCAATTAGCCCCCATCGATAGTTATATTGATAAAACCACAACATTCAAGCGAAAAAGAGACAGCCCCTTCTTCGATAACACGCCCAGGGAATACAAAAGTAAGGGTATCTCGACCTATTTCATGACGGCAAATAAAGAGCGTATTGAGGTTTCAGCTGGTGTCCCCAGTTGGGTCGTTGACAGAATGATCAGTGGCCAAGATGTCCTGGTTACTTACGTCTCGAACAATCCCAAATTGGTTCGATACGATGACCACACGGCCAACACAACCGGTGCCGCCATTACCGGTCTCATTCTCCTTCTTGCTTCTTTTATCCGCTGGCGCAGAAGTTAGTTTTTGCGGTGGTTTGAGCGTCGCATGCCCGAGGGCTGTGTGAATCACTCCGGCGCGGGAGGTGTCCGGTGCCCCCTGAGCTTGCCGCTGGGCAGCAGAAACAAAAATATCTGCGTTCACGCCAACATGCTGGGCTATTACCCCTGCGTCAAAAACTTCTTCAAGTTCCTGCCGTCGTGCTCCGCACCTTGTGCTTGAGCGAGGGTGACCAGCCCAGCCGCACGCCCGGCATGCCCAGAGCCTAGCTTGACCAGCGCCAGAAGCTGAAGTGGTCACGGTACGTTGCGATCAGGTCGTTGGGTGTGAAGGTGATGGTGCCGTCGATGATGTTGTGCACCTTGCGCCCGGTGGCGCTGAAGAGATAGTGCGTCTCCCAGTGCGCTCGGCCGCCCCGGTCGGCCTGTTTCTGCACAGCGACCTGCGAGCGCCCCAGTGGCTGGGTTACTTCGTACAGCGCCCTGAAATGCATACCGTGCACCACGAAATAGACCACCACGCCCAGAACTATGGGCTGCCTTTGTGGGATCTGCTGTTCGGCACGTGGACTAACCCCAAAGAGCGCTACACCGCTTTGGGGGCGACGACGCGAGGTCCGAACGCTCGCCGAAATGCTCATTTTTAGAGACGTGCACAAGTCATAGCTAGACCGAGGCACAGAGCGTCGTGCATACCTGAGAGCGGTGTGGGCCGGCCTCGCCACTGGACCAGATATTCACTTCAGCGATGGCCTGGGCGCAAAGACCGGGGAGCCGCGCATTACATCAGCAGCGTCAGCAGGTGCTGCTGGTCCGGCGTCTCGCGCCGGTCCACCACGCGGTGCTTCACCACCGTTTCATGGGTTTCCAGCTGCTGCCGGTCGGTGCTGCGCACGGCACTGGTGAGCTTGTTATCGGCTGCGCTGATCAGGGTGCTCACGGTGCGGTGGTCCTGGATGGCATACCGGTCGAAGTTGCCCGATTCCACGTTGAGTGCGCCGTCATAGCGCGCCTTGGCGTAGTTCGATTGCAGCTGCTCGCTTTGCGTCTGAATGATGCCTGCCGTCTTTTCCTTGCGGTCCGCATCGACGGTGGTCTTCTGGTTGATGGCGTATTGCGCCTTGCCCTGTTCGTTGACATTGCCCCAGCGGTTGTTACGGCTGAAGTCGCCGCTGAAGCTGGCCTCAAAGTCCACCAGGCCGCTGAGCAGAGGCTGCACCTTCTCGACCAGGGCCGCGTCCACCGCGCCGGTCTCGCCCACAGGGGTGTCGCTCGCCGTGGTGGGCGCTGCACCGTGCAATTGCGAAAAGCTGCTTTTGAACAAGGCCACCAGCTTTTCATCGGCGTGGCCGCGGTCTGCGGCGGCATCGATGAGCTGCAACTGCTGCGCAATGGCCGCCTGGCGCTGCTGCGCGCTGCCCGTTTGAAAGGGTGGCGTGGCGTCCAGCCGCAGGTCCATCTTGCCCGCAGCGCCCTGGTACGACAGCGAACTGCCGCCATCGCCCAGGTGCAAGGCAAATGACCCCAGGGCCGCCGAAGCCGTAGGGTTCTGAATGTCCAGATTCAGCTGCGAAAACGCGCTGCGGTCATAGGCCAGCAGGCCCGAGAGGTCGATCTCCGGCGCATCGGCATCGCCCAGCCCGGCCAGCGTGTCCTCCAGCCCCTGCGACAGCGCGGCCAGTGCCCGACGCTCGGTCTCGCTCAGCGGCCCGGTGCTGCTGACGGACACCTGCAAGCCCTGGCTGCTGCCCTCGCCCAATGCCCCTGGCTGCCGGTTGACCGCAATCTGCAAGTCCACCGTCTGCCCCGACCGTGTTTTGATCTGCAGCGTGACGGTGGTGGCGCCTTTCTGAAGGCGGTCAAACTGCTCTTTCAGGGGCTGCGTTGGGTCTGCCGCCGACAGCAAGGTCTGCTGGTAATTGAGCGGCGATGTGGACGGGGCGGAGGCCAGCGACAACAGCGCACTGCCCAGGCCGTTCCATTGGCTGGCCAGGGTGCGCTCGGTGCTGCGAAACTCGTTGCGCGCCATCTGGCGGCTGATGGCATCGCCAGCGGGCGCGGTGGCCCAGGCCTGCACACGCTGCGGCTCTGTCGCCGGGCTGTCGGGCAGTTCAGCCTTGGGCCCCGATCCCCAGGCGACCGACACCAGCGGCCCGTAGGTGTTGTCGGGCGGCACCACCCGGTCTTGCGGCAGGGGGCTCCAGATCAGCGACGCCGTGGGGGCCGCATCGTCAGAGGCCAAGGTCAGCGCCGTGGCCGCCACAGACACCGAGGCCTGCGCGCTGCCGCCCGCCTCTTGCACCCGCTGGCGCAGCGCCTCGCGATCGATGGAAGGCGTTGGCACAGCCCCGCGCACGGCAGACAACGGCGATAGCGACGTCAAGGGCATTCCCTCCCGGGGTGTTGGGTTGACAAACAGTTATCTATTTATCGGCGCGTTGGGGGGAATCTGTAGGGCGGGTTGGCGGGCAAAGTGCGGCACGTGCAGGCTGGCGGCCCCGCCAATGCGGTAGCCAGGCCTGTTGCCCCGCTGTATGGTGAGTTTGCTATGTATTTGATAGCTTTTGGCGCTTGCTTAGAAAGCGCTAGAGGCCTGTTTGGTTTGTATTCGGGCCACTGCGTGCAGCTGGTGTGAATGCGGCTGCCGAGTGAACAGGGTTGCGATAGGGTGCTTTGGGCCCAGAGCGGACTTTCGACCAGGTTCAACTCAATGCAAGTGGACATGGTCAAGTCAAACTCATCGTGCGGAGGCGACGGTCCGCTCCATGCTGGCAATCAAGACCGCATCGACCTCGTCCGGATCCTGTGCCTGCCGTTGCCGGAGGCGTTCAAGCACCGTGCCTGTTGCGGCATGGTCTCGCCACGCTTCGATGGTCCAGTCGCCACGCAGATGGACTACCCAGTTTGTCTCGTTCTTCATGGCGTCGAGCAACTCGCCTTCGGTATCCGGGTTGGCTCCGTGGCTCAACAGCAGCTCGACAAGTGGCAGGCAGATCGAACGCATCTCCGTGCCTCGACCGCACAGGAGCAACGCGACGGCACCGAGAAGAGGTCCGCGCCAATGCAGGCTCTTGTAGCTACCCGCCGCGCCTCTGCCTTTGCTCGACAGCTTTTCCACGCACAGGCGCACCGTCATGTTTGCGTCCAGGCCTCGGGCAAGCAGCCCGCCAATGAAGTTGGCGACCAGGTTGGCATCGCGCTGCGGGACAAAACGGCGCTCGTCGCTTAGCGTGGCATCGGTTATCCAGGCCAGATTATCGGTATCGAAAAGGCCCTTTAGCACCTGGTCCTGAAACGCATCTGGCTCCATCCAGAATGCAGCGCTCGCACCGCTTGCGAGAAGTTCGTTGGCCAGGGTCAACGGTCTGCATCCCATCGTGGGGTGACGAAACAAGTTGCGCAGCAAGGAGATGGGGCGGTCATCCCACAGCGGAGTGTCCAGGTCCACCCCCGCGGCGACCAGCTCGGCAACGGTGTCGGCGTCGCGTTCCTGAAAGTACATTCGCTCGAGGCGGCGTTGATCACTCATGGTCGGCGGCGGTACGGAGCGCGCCCCCAATGCCTCCAACACGGCCAGTACGCCTGGCCGGTTGTCGAATAGAAATCTGCTGTTGAAGAGCAGACTCCCCTCCAGTTGGCCCTTGTGGGCCCAGCGGATCTGCGCGTTGACGTCAACGCCCTCGAGCGACGCCAGCAAGGCCAATAGCTCAGGATACTCGCAGAGCACAAGCAGCACATTTGCGGAACGCCACAGCGCCGAGGGATCGGCCTGCGGCGCCTCGACGAGCGTGCGCAGCAGTGCCGGTGCCGCCTTACCGCCGTGGCGCTGAATCGCCCCAGCGATCTCGTCGACCCAAGCAAGGCAAGCGATCACGTCAGCTCCGGCGTTCAACAAGGCCGACACCGCCTTGCCAAGGCTGGCCTTGGCCGCATGTACCAGTAGCGGCGCGCCATCGACGAGCGCGTCCTTCGGTGCACCGCCCTTGATGGCCTTGGCGAAGGCTGCTTCCTTGCCCTCGAGCAGCAACTCCAGCAGCTCCTCCTCCTCGGTCAGCGTCGGCGCCGGGAAGGCCTTGGCCGCAACCTTCTTGCCGCCCTGGTAGTGCAGCGTTCGCGTTTCGCCGACCTGCCCGTACCAGATGCGTACCCGGATGTGCGTCGCGCCAGCGTCGTGCAATGCCTGGATGTGCGCTTTCTCCAGTTCGTCGCCGGATGAGCTGTCGACCACGAAGCGCAGCGTCTCGCCGCGCAGCGACGCACTGGCCAAGAAGGGCTTCTCCCAGTCGTCGAAGCACTCTTGCAGGGGTGCGGGCCACTGGTCGGCGTACTGGCCGACGGCGCCCTGCAGATGACCGTGCAGCGCAGAAAGCATGAGGGCATCGGCACCGATGCAGGTAAAGGTCAGGATGTTGGAAGACATGGGGCTGGAGTTGAGAGGCGAAAAGATTGGCGACGAGGCAGCGGAGTTAACCGAGTTTTCCGAATCCAGAGCCTTGGCTCTGCGTAGAAGGTTTCTTTCCGCAAGATGCGTTTACACAGCGCGCGCTGGCCCGCCGCTGCCGGGCAGCAGTTTGCATGGGCCGCGCATTTCAGCCCGGGCAGGCCCCGCATGCAAGCCAGCGCGTGGCACCGCGCCGCCACCTACAGGCGGGCCGTGGACCCGGCCTTCGCCAGTGCGCGCCTAGGCGCGTGGCTGGACATGCAGGTGCAGCGAAAGCGAGTTCTGAAGTGAGCTGGGTGGACCGGGCCACAGAGGCCAGGCGCCATTGTGTCGGGGCCTGGTGCACGCTGGCTTGACAAGTTGTCCACTGAGTCAGGCTGCCCTGGGGCAACGCTGAAGTGACACGCACAGAGCATGGTCAGGAGGTCGCTTTGACACCACCGGATGACACCACCGGACTTCTCGAACTGCGGAGAACTGGCGGCCGCCCGAATCTTCGGTTCGCTGTCCGGTCGATTTGAACTGGCAGCAATTTAGATCGGCAACCCGAATGGGGTCGCCAGTGTCACCGACCTGTGGAAGAGCGCTGCGCAAACGGCATGACTGGGCTGAGGGCTCGCTCGCGCGGCGGGGTCGGGTAGCCCAAAGACTTTCGATGTTCGGCCCCAGGTGGCTCGAAGCGCCCGCGCCGGCAGGTTTAGCGGGCAGCTGTTATCCACAGCGCGCAAGACGGCAATCGCTCACGTGCTTGAAAACACCAGTTCCTCAGGCTCACCGGCATCGGTATGCCAGAACACGCTCAGGTGCAGCGGGCCTTTGCGGTTGCCCGCGTTGTAGCTCTGCGGAGTGGTTTGCATCTGGCGGAACAATTCTTCCAGGTAGCCCATGTGCAGGGACTCGCGGCGGATGGGCTGCGGTGTGACCAGTTCGAGTTCCAGTGTGCCATTGAAGTTCTTGTCCTGGGTAAAGCCGCTGTTCATGAGGCCCACCGCCACCTTGTTCACCAGGCTCGCCAGGTGATGGGCGGCGTGCCGGGTGGCCACCTCTGCGTCAACGGAGCCGATCTTCATGCGGTATCCGTGGGAGCCGTCGGCCGCCATGGTCTGGCGGATGTCCAATGACTGCAGACTTTCTTCCTCGAAGATCGCCTGGTTGAGCAAGGTACCTGCCGGTATGGACAAAAATGCCCCATAGCCCCACTGGTGGTAATCCTCGGGACACAGGTAAACGAGGCTATGGCCGCCTGCCACCTGAAGGTGGGCAGGGTTGCCCAGCCAGAATTTCCAGCGCGATGGCAGGACAACCGAGCTAACCACCGTGCCATCAGGTCCATAGCTGTTGAGAAGATCAGCCCCACACGACGCTGCATACAGGGCTTCTTCGTTGTGCCAGAACAGCAGCGTACCCTTGAACTGGTCTGGATCGAAAGCGGCAATTTTCTCTGCAAGCAGCAAATCATCGGATGCGGCTTTGAAAATGCCTGATCTGTCTGCGAAGAAAATTCCATCCGGTGTCTGAACCGTGGAAAAAACATACCCGCTGGGTCGCTCTATCTGAGGCCCCGGCGTGCCTCGGCTCAGAGAAAAAGGGACGAGGAACGCCGCGCCATTTTCACCGCCGGTGCCGAGATAGACGGTGTCGCCCATCCTCAAAAAGTCGATCGCATTGACTGGACGATCGCCATCGCTGACAACAGCGCATTCGCACACCTTAGTGCCTTTGTGGTCGTAAACCACCCATCCCCGCCGGCCTTCTTCAAAGAAGAAGCCAGCCGCGTGATGCAGGCCCCGCACCCTGGCGTTGTTGAATTCCAGGCGGCGCTGTTCCAGGTAGTTGTACGCGATGAATTTCGGCGTATCGGTCTCCTTGAGAACAAGCCATCCGTCTGCGAAGCTGATCAGCGCGCAGTCGGTGAAATTTGCCGTTTCATGGTGGTGCAACAACTCGAGATTGAACCCGATACTGTCCTTGCCGGTGTGTGCCTGTTTCAGAACGGCGCCGTCGGCGGCCACCAAAGGGTCTGCCACCCTTTCGCAGGGGTGGGCAAGGCTGAGAGCACCGTTCTCCACCTTGTTGACCAAACCAGCTCGAAAATAAAATGCCTTGTCTTTGGAAAAGACACCGTTTGCGAAATTGAGGGTTGGGTAGATCAAAATTTTCCTTCGTGAATCGGCCGCCGGATCTGCCGCCTTCATGGGCGTACCTCTTGCAGCGAGCCCGTCTTGGAGGCTGGCGCCTCGAACGGCTCGAAGGGGGCCGGCCTGTCGCCCTCGAACCGCTTGCATGGGGGCCGCTTGCCGCCATCACCCGCGCACCGCTCGCGACCGAAGAGAGGCTTCATCGGCCCAGGCGCGGGCCTAGCTGCGCGACTGCAATGGAGGGTGCAGCGCAAACGGCTTTTCGGACATGCGGCAGAGACAGCAGGTACGGCGACATCTGCCAATGGCCTATTGTGGCGAAACCCCAGACCTGGTCGGTGGACGAGTTGTCCACTCGAAGGCTCCCGATGCGCTGCACGCCGGCCGGTTCAGTGGCAGGGCCAACCCATCCCACGCCGGTCCATGGCATTCATGCATTCCCAAACCGACAGCGCACACTCAAGGCGAAAGCGCCCCCTGCCTCATCGGCAAGAAGCGGACGTTTAGCTTCTCGGCCCAGCTGGCCGCTGCAGAATGTGGGTAGCCGGTCGCCCATCCGGCATCGAAAGACTGTTTCTGGCCGATAGTACTCACTCGCGGACGCGTCGCGCATGAGCCTGCAGCGGACCTTCGCGCTGTCTCAGACGCTATTGCCAGTGAACAGCAACCCCCATCACCCCTGCGCCAAAAACTTCTTCAAGTTCCCCGCCGCCGTACTTCGCACCTTGCGTTTGAGCGAAGGCGACCAGCCCAGCAGCACGCCCGGCAGGCCCAGGGCCTGGCGCGACCAGCGCCAGAAGCTGAAGCGGTCGCGGTGCGTGGCGATGAGGCCGTCGGGCGTGAAGGTGAAGGTGCCGTCGATGATGTTGTGCACCTTGCGCCCGGTGGCGCTGAAGAGGTAGTGCGCCTCCCAGTGCGCGCGGCCGCCGTTGGTGTCGGCTTCGATGCCGCTGAACTCCAGCTTCCAGTGCTCGGCCGCGCCAGGCTTTTGGGTGGCGCTGCACAGCATGCGCCACATGCCGCCCACCTGCTCGCGGCCTTTGAGCGAGAAGGCCTCGTCGTCAAACGTAGCGTCTGGCGCGTAGCAGGCGGCCATGGTGGCGTGGTCGAGCTGGCTGAAGGCGGTGTAAAAGCGCTGCAGGGTCTGGGCGTTGGGGTGCATGGGTCTCCTCCTGAATGTGGGCGCCCATGCTACCCGCTGGGCGGTGGCCGCACTGCCGCCTGGGCGACGCTGGCCGCAGTTCAGCATGCCGCCCGGCCGCCGTATCAGCTCTGCGCGACCTTGAGCCGGGGCACGGCGCCATCGGCAATGGCTTCTCCAAACGGGCTCAGCAGCGTGGCGCCCACCTTCTCTTGCACCGCCACGGGCAGCAGCGGAAAGACCAGCTCGGCAAAGCGGTAGGCCTCTTCCAGGTGCGGGTAGCCTGAGAGCACAAACGTGTCAGCCCCCAGTGCCGCGTATTCCTTCAGGCGGTTTGCCACTTGCTGCGGGTTGCCCACCAGGGCCGTGCCCGCGCCGCCGCGCACCAGGCCCACGCCGGCCCACAGGTTGGGGCTGATCTCCAGCTTGTCGCGCTTGCCGCCGTGCAGTGCGCTCATGCGCTGCTGGCCTTCCGAGTCCAGGCGCGCCAGTGCCGCCTGTGCGCGGGCCACCGTGTCGTCGTCCAGCTCGCTGATCAGTCGGTCGGCGGCGGCCCAGGCTTCTGGCTCGGTCTCGCGCACGATCACGTGCAGGCGCACACCAAAGCGCACGGTGCGGCCCTTGGCGGCGGCGCGGGCGCGGAGGTCGGCAAACTTGGCAGCCACATCTTCGGGGCGCTCGCCCCACGAGATGTACAGCTCCACCTGCTCGGCCGCCAGGTCGTGCGCAGCGGGGGACGAGCCACCAAAGTACAGCGGCGGGTGCGGCTGCTGCAGCGGTGGAAAGAGCTGGCGCGCACCTTTGACCTTGACGTGCTCGCCATCAAAGTCCACCGTCTCGCCCGCCAGCAGGCCCTTCCACACGGTGAGGAATTCACGCGCATGGTCGTAGCGCGCATCGTGCGAGAGAAAGGTGCCATCGGCCTCCAGGTCGCCCGCATCGCCCCCGGCCACCACGTTGATGAGCAGGCGCCCAGCCGAGAGGCGGTCCAGCGTGGCGGCCATGCGCGCATTGGCCGTGACGGAGAACGTGGAGGGCCGCAGCGCCACCAAAAACTTGAGCGTGCGCGTGACGGCCGCCAGGTTGGAGGCGATGACCCACGAGTCCTCGCACGAGCGCCCTGTGGGCACCAGCACGCCGCCGTAGCCCAGGCGCTCAGCCGCCTGTGCAATCTGCTGCAAATAGGTTTGGTCGACCGCCCGCGCTTGCTGCGTGCTGCCAAGGTAACGGCCATCGCCGTGGGTGGGAAGAAACCAGAAAACGTTGAGGCTCATGAGGGACTTTCAGCATCAGGAATGAAGGAAAGCCCCATTGTTCGAATGCGCCTGCACCAGCGTTTGATCTGCCGCAAACCCGCATAGGCACTGGGTTTGCTTGCATCGGTGGGCGCATATGCATGCTCGGTTTTGGCATAAGCGAGGTGCGCGCCGCACCCCCTGAAAGACGCAGCGCGTGGAGCGACTCAGCTGCTTGCGTTGAGCAGCGCGTTCAACCGCTCGCAGGCCCAGTGCAGCGTCTGCTGGCGCACGGCGGCGCGGTCGCCGTCGAAGCGGCGGGTGGCGGTGGTCACGGTGCCGTTCACGTTCCAGCCAAACCAGACGGTGCCCACGGGCTTGTCGGCGCTGCCGCCTGTGGGGCCGGCAATGCCGGTGACGGCCACGGCCACCTGGGCGCGAGAGTGGGCCACGGCGCCTTGGGCCATGGCGCGGGCCACGGGCTCGCTCACGGCGCCGTGCTCGGCGATCAGCGCAGCGGGCACGCCCAGCAGTTCGGTCTTGGCCTCGTTCGAGTAAGTGACAAAGCCGCGCTCAAACCACTGGCTGGAGCCCGCCAGGTCGGTGCAGGCGGCGGCGATCATGCCGCCGGTGCAGCTCTCGGCGGTGGCCAGCATCCAGCCGCGGGCGAGCAGGGTGGTGGAAATTTGGAGTAAATCGGCCTCTGGCGCTTGATGGATAAGCGCAGGAAGCTCACTTTTTGGTAGCAAATCCGCAGCCGGTGCGCTGGGTGAGTTGGCGGCGCTCATGCAAAGAACCTCCACAGCGCAATCACCAGCAGCGTGCAGAAGGCGGCCACAAAGTCGTCAAACAAAATGCCCCAGCCACCGCGCCAGCCAAAGCCTTTGAACAGGCTGTCGGCCCAGCCCACGGGGCCGGGCTTGGCGGCGTCAAAAAAGCGGAACAGGGCGAAGGCCGCGATCTGGCCCGTGAGGCCCATGGGCATGGCCAGCCACAGCACGAGCCAGAAGGCCACGATTTCGTCCCACACGATGGCGCCAGGGTCGGCCACGCGCAGGTTGCGGGCGGCGGTGGTGCAGGCCCACCAGCCCACCAGGGTGCCGCCTGCGATCAGTGCGCCCATCTGCCAGGCATTGAGCCAGGGCTTGAGCACCGAAAACGACATCCAGCCCCACAGCGTGCCCACGGTGCCAGGCGCGATGGGCGAGAGGCCCGAGCCAAAGCCCAGCGCGATGGCGTGGGCCGGGTGGGCCAGCATGAAGGCGGCGCTGGCGCGGCGCGGTGCGCCCATGCCGGGGGCTGCGGGCGTTGGCGTGGCAGGCGTTTGGGCGTCAAAGGTCATTGGCGTTCCTGCACGTCCAGGTCTTTGGCGTAGCGGATGGTGTGCTCGGCGCTGAACTGCGCGGTGGCGCCTGCGGCCAGGGGCTGCTGCCAGGCCACGGTGCCGGGGTTGCGGTTCCAGGCCAGGTCGGTGGGCTGGGGCTGGTAGCGCGATTCGATCTCGATCTTCTCGTTGCGCGACTGGGGTGCTGCGTGCAGCACTTGCAGCGTGACGGGCGTCTTGTGGCGGTTCTCCACCGTGTAGGCGCGGCGGGTGCGGCGCTCGATGCGCGAGCCGGTGAAGCCGGTGCTGCCCGTCAGGTCTTGCACGGGCTCGGCGCGCACGGTGATCAGCTCGTCGCGCCCAAAGGCCAGGCTGCTGGTGCCGTTGGTGCTGGTGGCGGTGGCAAAGTCGATGCGGCCTGTGCCCACAAAGGCGCCATCGCGGTACAGGTTGGCTGTGCCCACGGGCCACACGCCGGGGGGCGGTGCCAGCTCGGCCACGAGGTAGGCGGCCTCTTCCACCGCTGGGGCCGCGCGGGTCAGTAGCGTGGCGGGTGCGGTGTAGTTGCCCAGGGCCAGCGTCACACGCTGGCCGTTGGAGGGCACGGTGATGCGCTGCGGCACCGCAAATTCGGTGGCAAAGGCCTTGTCGGTGCTGCTCACTTCAAAGCTGGGCAGGGCGTCTTCGGCACTGGCGCGGCGTGCCACGGGCATGGCGGCTGGGGCAGGGGCCGACAGGGCCATTGCCGCCATCGGCGGGCCCTTGGGCATGGGCGGTGCAATGTCCAGCGTCCAGGGGCGGGGCAGGCGGCCCTGGGTGGCGCGCCCGGGCTGGCCGGTGGAGAGGGTGAGCTGCACATTGCTCCAGTCCTCGCCACTGTTTTGTGCCACCAGGGCCTGACGCTCCAGCAGTACGCTGGGTTTGGCGGCGTCCAGCGTGGCTCGGTAGGTGGGCTGCCAGCCGGTGCCGCGCACCTGGTAGGACAGGCGCAGCTCGGCCTCGCGGTCGGTGGCCAGCGTGACGGTGACGGAGACCACCTGCGCGCGCTGGCTGGCCGTGCGTTCGCGCTCGGCGGCCAGGGGTTTGAGGGCCAGTTCCAGCGCCTCTTGCTTGCGCTGCAGTTGGTGGGCGCGGGTTTGCGACTCTTGCGCCGATTTGCGCAGTGCGTCGGCGGTGGCTGCGATCTGTGCGGGTGTGGTGGCTTGCAGGCGGCCTGCGGGTGTTTCGGTGCCGGCTCCCCCTGTCGCTACGTTCTTCAGGTAGCCATCGACCAGTTGCAGCGAGGCGGCTTCGGCCTTGATGGCGGCGATCTGGTCTTCCAGCTCGCGGATGCGGCCATCGAGCGGGCTGGCGCAGGCGGCCACCACGTCGCGGTCTTCGGTGCGCACATTGAATTCGCCCACGCGCACGGCGGGGTCGGCGTTGATCTGCAGGCTTTGCGCATCGAGCGACGCGGGCAGGCAGCCCAGCGTGATGCTGCGCGCGCCTGCAGGCACCTTGGCCACGCGCTCGACCGTGGCGCTGCCGGGGTACACGGTGACGCGGGCAATCCGCGAGGCGGTGTCTTGCGCCAGCGCCGGGGTGGCGGCGGCCCACAGGGCGACCAGTGTGGCCAGGGTGGTCATGGCGGCAGGGGGCAAGGGGCGGGCAGGGGTGGTGTGCTTCACGGCGGGGCTCCTGGGAGGGGCAGAGGGGCAAAACGGCGCAGGCGCTGCGGCGCGCGCTTTGCGGTGGGTGGAATGCTAGCAGCGTGGGGCCGCTTGCCAACGCTGGGGCGCAACGCTTTACGGCTTGTTTATGTTGGGTTAAGGCGCCCTTCATCCCCTGGGGCTATGGTGGCAAGACCGACAAAACAAGGACACGGTCGATGATGAAAAAGGTTTTGGGAAGCACGCTGGCATTGGCGGTGCTGTTGTGGGCCATGGCCGTGCCGTGGCAGGATCCAGCGACGCCGGTGATGAATGTCTGGTGGTGGCGCAACCAAGTGCTGTTGCTGACCGGGCTGGGCGCCTGGGCGCTGATGTCGCTGATCATGGTGCTGTCGCTGCGGCCCGCGTGGCTGGAGCGGCCGCTGGGCGGCATGGACAAGGTCTACCGCCTGCACAAGTGGGCGGGCATTGGGGCCATCGTGCTGTCGCTTTTGCACTATGGAACGCAGCTGTCCAAGAGCCTGCTGGTGGCCTGGGTGGGCCGCCCTGTAAAGGCCCCGCGTGCTGACTGGTGGCTCAACACCTTCCGCCATTTGGCGGAAGAGATGGGCGAGTGGGCGGTGTGGTTCCTGGCGGCCATGCTGGTCATCACGCTGTGGCAGCGGTTTCCGTACCACGTGTGGCGCTACCTGCACAAACTGCTGGCGGTGGTGTACCTGGTGCTGGCCTTCCATGCCGTGGTGCTGGTGCCGCCCGAATGGTGGGCGCAGCCTGCGGGCGCGTTCGTGGCCGTGGCCACCCTGGCGGGCGTGTTGTGCGCCGTGCGTTCGCTGGCCGGGCGCATTGGCGGCAGCCGCCGCCATGCGGCGCAGGTGGTGGCGGTGCAGGCCCACCCCAGCGGCGTGGTGGAGCTGGAGTGCCAGGTGCAGGGCGCCTGGAAGCACCAGGCCGGGCAGTTTGCCTTCTTGACCCTGCAGGCGGGCGAGGGGCACCACCCCTTCACGCTGGTCAACGCCGATGCAGGCGATGGCCGAGTGCGCTTTGCCATCAAGGCGCTGGGCGACTACACCGCGCAGCTGGCCCAGCGCGTGGCCGTGGGCCAGTCGGTGTGGGTGGAGGGGCCTTATGGGCGGTTCGACTTCCGCCAAGACCGCGCACCCGAGCAGGTGTGGGTGGCGGCGGGCATTGGCGCCACGCCGTTTGTGGCGTGGCTGGAATCGCTGGTGGCTGACCCGGCCCGGGCCCCCGTGGTGCAACTGCACTACTGCGTGCGCCATGCGGGCGAGGCGGTGTTTGCCCAGCGCATGCAGCAGCTGTGTGCGCAGTTGCCCAGCGTGACGCTGCACGTGCACCACAGCGACGCTGCGGGCCCGGTGGCCGCCGAGGCTTTGCTGGCCAGCGCCGGGCCGCAGGCCAGCGTGTGGTTCTGCGGGCCGCAGGGCTTTGGCCAGGCGCTGCGCAGCGCCATGCAGCGCCTGGGACGCAGGCCGCGCAGCTTTCACCAAGAGCTGTTCCAGATGCGCTGAGGGCGAGCCGCGTCGCACGGCCCGGTACGGATCAGGCCGCTGGTGTCAGGCCACGGGCGTCAGGTAGGCGATCAGGCGGCCCATGCGGCGGATCCACTCTGAGGTGACGATGAACTGCGGCTTCTCGCGCTTCACGTAGGGCTCGATCTCGGGTGGGTTGTCGGCCGGGTAGGGCGAGGTGTCGTACACATCGCCCACATGCTTGCTGCGGTAGGCCGTGCCCGTGTAGGCGGTGCTGGGGCCGTCTGCCTTGTAGGGGTTGACGATCTCGGGCACGGGCGAGGTCCAGTAGTTCTTGGTGCCCAGCTCGGTGAGCAGCGTCTGCACCTCGGTGTCTGGCACGGTAGGCGTGGCCATCACGGCGCCAGCGAACAGATCGGGGAAGTCCACCTCGCGGATCGAGAAGTACTTGGGCAGCGCGCGGGTGCCGGTGGTCTTGAGCGGTGACTTGGCCACCATGGCCGCGATCTCGGCGCTCGTCATCGCGTTGAGCTTGTTGTAGGTGGCCTCCAGCGTGGCGATGTTGATGGTGCGGCCTGCCGAGTAGTGGCTGATGGTGTTGGTGTAGTCCTTGTCGGCGTAGTAGGCGCCGTTGTGGATGTTGGAGCCGTAGCGGTGCATGTACAGCCCGTCGTTGGTGCCCAGCTCGATGAAGGTGGGGTGCGTGCGGCCCCCGGCGAGCAGCGGGTTCTTGGTGGCCGCATCGGCAGGCAGCGGGCAGCTCTTGAGCCAGGCAATCGCCTCGGGGATGCGGGCCAGGTACTTCTTGTCGCCCGTGAGCTGGAAGTAGTTGAACAGCTGGTTGATGTTGGTCTGCGTGGTGTGCGTGGCCAGCGAGCGGGGCTCGTAGCTGCGCGCACCTGCGGGCGCGCCTGCGGGGCGGCCGCCCGTGGGGCGCGAGAGGTGCTGCAGGCTCCAGCCCGCCTGGGGGCCGGGCTGCTGCATCAGGCGCATGCATTCCATGGCGCGCTCGATGTTGCTGATCAGGCGCGTCTCGCCCAGGGCAATCACGCACAGGGTCAGGAACTTGATGTTCTCGCCCATCACGTCGTCGTTGAAGGTGACGTGCAGGGTGTAGTCGCCATCGCCCATGCCCGCAATGCCGCCGGGCGGAATCTGCCCTGCATTGGGCTGCGGCATGCTGCTGACCGAGCCAGGGAAGTGGGGGAAGCGCTGCGGCCAGCCACCGTTGGCAATGCCGTATTCAGGCCCAAACTGAGACTTGACCATGAAGTCGATGGCCTTTTGCAGCGGCGCCAGAAAGCGAGCGTCGCGCTTTTCGAGGTACATGCGCAGCATGAGCTGCGAGGCCACGGCGGTGCCTGCATCGTCAAACGTGGCGTTGCCGTAGTAGTGCTGGAACTCTTCGAGCCGCCAGCCGTTCTTGCCAATGGTGTCGTACCACTTCTTGAGCGACTCTTCGCCCGCAAAGTCGTGGATGTAGTTCCACCCGCCCGAGCTGTGCTGCGCGGCCGCGATGGCCAGGGCGGTGCGCTCGGCGGCCTGGTAGTAGCGCTCGTCGCTGGTGGCGTGGTAGGCGTCCAGGTACACGTGGCCCACCGAGGGCGTGCCGGGCGGCTGGATCCAGCACATGGTGCGGTAGGCCTCCATCTCGCCAAAGGTCTGCTTCAGGTCGGGCGAGTACGACCACACGTAGCCGCCCTGGTAGGACACCACTTCGTCCATGTACTGTGCTGCGCGCTTGAGGCCCGCGGCCGCTTCGGCCTTGGCGCCGCTGAACTCCACGCCCCCATTGCTGCCCCCGCCGCCGCAGGCGGTCATCAGCAGCGGTGAAAGGGCTGCGGTCAGGGCAAAGTCTCTGCGCTTCATGTGTCTGTCTCCTCATTGAATGGATGTGTGCCTGGGGCAGCCCGCCAGGGGGGCGCCACAGGTCCGGTCTGGATGCCGAGGTTGTGTGGACATTACTTAGAGAAATGATGTCGTACAACAAGAGGCGATTCTCTGGAGTTTGATTTGTCACATGAATGGCGTTTACCCGTATGGCTGGTTAGCAAATGTTGCTGAAAAATGGGATGCATTCGCAGATGAAATGCTTGTCGTCTCTCTGAAAAATGAAACGAAGCGGTATGCACTGAAAAAGTGTCAAAGGAAAATTGCAAACTGAAAAGCCGGTGGCGTGGGTGCCTTCCATCCCGCAATCGGTATTCAGTGATGTGCAAATTGATATGACATCGTACTAATAAGTAATAGCCGAGGATGGTTCGCCCAAGGGGGTCGAGCCCACAAAAAAGGAGTGAGGAGATGACACACCAACTGCTGCGGCAGGCCCGCCAATGGGCGGCCCCGCTGGCGCTGGCGCTGGGCCTGGCCTGCGCCGTGGCGCCTGCCAGCGCGCAAACCAAGCTGCGGGCCTGGAATATTCACCCCGACGGCTACCCCGTGACCGAGGCGATGAAGAGCTTTGCCGACCAGGTGAACAAGGGCACGCAGGGGCGTTACCAGATCGAGGTGTTCTCCAACGCCACGCTTGGCGACCAGCCCAAGGCGGTGCAGATGCTCAAGAGCGGCGAGATTGATCTGGCCGAGTTCAGCTCGGGACCGCTGTCCGACGCGGTGCCTGGCATCAAGGTGCTGAACCTGCCCTTCCTGTTCACCGACTCGGCCCACATGTTCCGCCACCTGGACGGCAAGCTGGGCGAGCGCTTTGCCTCCAACCTCAAAGGCGCTGGCTTTGTGGTGCTGGGCTGGTACGACGGCGGGGCGCGCTCGTTTTACTGCGCTGGCCGCAGCCCGAACAATCTGCGCGATCTGGCGGGGGCTTCCATCCGGGTGCAGCAGTCGGAGATCTACATTGAAATGGTCAAGCTGCTGGACGCCAAGCCCGTGCCGCTGCCCTTCAAAGAGGTGATGGCCGGATTTGAAAAGGGCACCATCGACTGCGCCGAGAACAACATGCCGTCGTACGAGGCGACGGGCCACTACAAGGTCGCCAAAAACGTGTACGTGACCAACCACGTGGTCTCGCCCGAGGCGCTGGTGGTGTCGGCCGCGCTGTGGGGCAAGCTGTCAGAGGCCGACCGCAAGGTCTTTCAAGACGCCGGTGGAAAATCGGCCCTGCTGATGCGCGAGCTGTGGAACAAGCGCGTGGCCCAGGCGCAGGAGACCACGGCCAAGCAGGGCGCGCAGTTTGTGCGGGTCAAGGACGTATCGCCCTTCGTGCGCCGCATGTCGCCGCTGTACGGCAAGTACATGAACGATCCCACCACGCGCGAAGAGCTGCTCAGCATCATCGCCAACAAGTGAGGGCGCGGGGGGGCGAGCTGCCCGCTGCGCACGGATGCGCGTGCCGATCAGCGCACCCACCTGCACGCTGATGGGTGCGTCAGGCGAAGTGATCGAACGAGGCGAAGCGGTGCTCCACTGGCTGGCCCTGTGCATCCACCAGCCGCAGCCCGGGCTCGGCCTGCACCTGGCCAATGCGTGCCACGGGCGTCTGGCTTTGCGCGGCGGCCGCCGCCACGGCGGCGCGGTGCGCTGGCGGGGCGGTGAACACCAGCTCGTAGTCGTCCCCGCCTGCCAGCGTGCACTGGTGCAGCAGCGGTGCGCTGGTTTGAGTATCAAATAGGCCTGTGGCGCTTGATAAATAAGCGCTAGCAGCTATCAATTTGATAGTTTCATGGGTGTGAATGCACGCCCCCACGCCCGAGGCCTTGAGGATGTGGGCAAAGTCGCCCAGCAGGCCGTCGCTCACGTCCATGGCGCTGCTGGCAATGCCGCGCAGCGCCAGGCCCAGCGCCACGCGGGGCGTGGGCCGCTCCAGCCGCAGGCGGGCCTGGGCCAGCAGGTCGTTGGGCAGGTGGATGTGGCCCAGCAGGGCTTCCAGCGCCAGGCGCGCATCGCCCAGCGTGCCGCTCACGTAGATGTCGTCGCCCGCCCGCGCGCCGCTGCGCAGCAGGGCCTGGCCCGCAGGCACCTCGCCAAACACGGTGATGCAGATATTGAGCGGGCCCTGCGTGGTGTCGCCTCCCACCAACTCGCAGCCGTGCGCATCGGCCAGCGCCAGCAGCCCGCGTGAGAAGCCCGCCAGCCACGCTTCATCCACCCGGGGCAGGGCCAAAGCCAGCGTGAAGGCCATCGGCTTGGCGCCGCAGGCGGCCAGGTCCGACAGGTTGACGGCCAGCGCCTTGTGGCCCAGGGCCTCAGGGTCCACATCGGCAAAGAAGTGGCGGCCCTCGACCAGCATGTCGCTGCTGATGGCCAGCTGCATGCCGGGGCGCGGGGCCAGCAAGGCGCAGTCGTCGCCCACGCCCAAAGCGGCGTGGCGCACGGGGCGCGTGAAGTAGCGCGCGATCAAGTCAAATTCACCCATGCTCCGATTGTCGATGGGTTGGGGCTGCAACAGTCGATCCGTCGGGGGCTCAGACCGGCACGCCGCGAAAGCGCTGCGCTGCTTGGCGGCTGACCTCGGCCAGCAACTGCTCTTCGCGCTGGCGCTCGCGCAGCCAGCGGGCATCGTTCTGGCCCGCTTCGGTCTCGGTGCGCAGCAGGTGCAGCGCGTTGGCGGCGCCTTGCACGGCGGCGTGGCCTGCAATCTGGTTCATCGTCTGCAAAATGTGCTCGCGCAGCGGCATGTGTTCACCCGTGGCCGGGTCCACATACACCGCGTCCAGCCCAAAGCGGCAGGCCTGGAAGCGGTTGTAGGTGTAGACGAGGTAGTCGTCCTCCTGCGGCATGAAGGGCTGGTCGGCCAGGAACCATGAGCCCAGGGCCTGCACGTAGCCTGCCAGCGCGGCAGCGCGCTCGATGGTCAGGGGGGTGTCGAACACGCGGATTTCGATGGTGCCGAATTCGGGCTTGGGGCGAATGTCCCAGTAAAAGTCCTTCATGCTTTTCACGACCCCGGTGCGGGTCATCTTGTCGAAGTACTGGCCAAACGCTTCCCAGGTCAGCACAAAAGGTGCGCGGCCCGACAGCGGGAACGCGAACACCGAGTTCAGCCGCGCCGAGTCAAATGCCGTGTCTTGCCCCTGCACATAGGGGCTTGACGCGGACAGTGCGATGAAGTGCGGGATGTAGCGCGACATGCGGTGCAGCATGAGCAGCGCGGCGTTCGCGTCGGGGCAGCCGATGTGCACGTGCTGGCCGAAGATGGTGAACTGCTTGGACAGGTAGCCATACAGCTCCGACAGTTCGCGAAAGCGCGGCTTGTCGTAGATGCGGCGCTCGTGCCACTGCTGGAACGGGTGCGTGCCACCGCCCACCACGGCGATGTTGAGCTTGTCGGCGCTTTTGACCAGCGCATCGCGGATCGGCGTGAGCTGGCCCACCACTTCGCTGGCCGAGTGGCAGATGCCTGTGGAGATTTCGATCATGCTGTTCGTCATCTCGGGCACCACGCTGCCGGGCAGCGGGGTTTTCTTCATCAGGCGCAGCATGTCCTCGGCATAGGGGGCCAGGTCGTAGTCGTTGGTGTTGACGAGCTGCAGCTCCAGCTCAACGCCCAGCGTCAGCGGTTCGGAGTGGTGAAAGGCTTCAAGACTCATGGGACTCTCCGTTGCGGCCACCGCGCAGCAGCGGTGCCCAGGGTTTCGAGCTTTCGCCCGCACGGTAAATGGCCACGGTGGCAATCACGGCGCCCAGCACCTCCATCAGCAAGATGGCGGGCAGCGCCACGCTGGCAATCTGGTAGCCGGTGGAGGGTGAGGCGACCACGAACTGCGAGGCAATCAGCAGCGCAATGGATGACATGGGCGTCATCGCGCAACCCACCCACAGCGCCTGGCGCCAGCTGGCACCGCTGCCCACATTGCCCACCGCCACGCCCAGCGCCTTGGCCAGCAGGCGCACGGCAATCAGGGCCAGCACCAGGCCTGCGACGGGGCCGCTCCAGTCGGCCTGCGCGGCCACGGTGGAGACCAGCACAAACATCAGCATGGTGAGCAGCGAGGACGCATTGCCCAGCTGCCGTGGCCAGGCCCAGGGCCGGGGGTTGAGCTGCTTGAGCAAAATGCCCGCCAGCAGCGCCGCCAGCGGGGCCGAGCCGCCCATGTGGGCCGCTACTGCCGTGCCTGCGGCAATGAGGGCCAGCAGCAGCATGGAGGTGTTCTCGCTCGTGGGGCTCATAAAGCGCAGCGCCGTGCGCAGCACCAGCGCCAGCACTGCGGCAACAATGATCGACACGCCCAGCACCACCACAATGGGGTACACGGTGCTCATTAGCGTGGCGCTGTGGCGGTTCATCTGCTCAGACCAGGCCGAGCCCAGCGTGAGGGCGTACAGCGTGGAGAGCGTGGCCAGCACCACCGCGCGCTCAGTCACCGGGCCGGCCGCGCGGGTGTCGGCCACCACGCGGGTCAGCACTGCAGGCGACGCGGCCAGCGCCACCAGGGCCAGGGGGCCGGCCACTTGCGCGGGCTGGTCCAGCCACAGCAACATCCCATACACCGCGAAGTACGTCAGCGTGGATTCGGCAATGCTCTGCACCAGCACCATGGGGTTGTGCCGGAACCAGCGCAACGAGATGCGCCCACCGCACTCAAACAGCACGATGGCAATGCCCAGCTCCAGCAAAAACAGGCCAATGCCCTGCAGCGGCCACACTGCCCCACTAAAGCCCGCCAGGCCCGCTGCCGTGCCGACCAGCGAGTAGCCGAGCACTTTGGGCAGGCCCGAGTGCCGATGCACCAGATAGCCCACCATGGCCGCCACGGCCAGCAACAGCGACCACTGCACGGTGGGCAGCCCCGCCGAGGGTCTGAGCCATTGGGCCCAGAAGCTGAAAAGTTCGTTCATATCAGTCGCCTTGACAACGGGGTGGCAGTTGCCCGCCCGAGGGAGAAAGAAAGCCCGCCACTTTGCTCCTCACCACAGGCTTGGCGTTGGTGCGCGCCAGCACTGTTCTGGTATGTGAAGAGGCGGCGGGTTCTGAGGGCTTGAATTTACGGAAAGACACATTCGCTCGGTGTAGGACAGGCCCTGATTTGTGCTGTGCCTCTTCGATCAATCCATGGGTGCTGCTGGACTGCTGCAGGTGCGTTGCAGCACTTGCGCAGTTTTTGTTTTGCGTTTCAAAAAGCCTGCGATATAAAAGTTTTCCTTTGCAGACCGCCTTTGTTGCAGCCTGCCACTTCGTGTTTTGAGGTGGCTTCAGGCTGCATCGCCCCCGCGTTATTCGCACCGGTGGTTGCACGGTTTCTGCTTTAACTTTTGACTGTTCATGAAGCTTTTCAATGTGGCTGGCCGCAGGCTGGCAGGGCCTCTTTTGCTCTTTGCGGGTGTGGCTGCCGTTGGCTCTGTGCAAGCCGACTGGGTGTTGCCTGTGGGTGCTAGCGTGCAGCTGGGGGGCGGCTCGGCCCGCTTGGGCTGCACGGATTTGCAGTTGGCTGGCGCGCTCTCGTTGTCCGGGGGCTCTGCCGGATCGGCCCGCAACGTGCAAGTGGCTGCAGGTGCGCAACTGAATGTGGGGGCTGGCACGGTCGATTTGGCCCAGCAGTGGGTGAACCAAGGCACGGTCACGGTTACCACTGGCGGCGTCACCCGAGTGGCCTCTGCCGGGTGCCCTGTGGTGGGCCCTGCGGGGCCTGTGCAACTGGCGGCTCCTGTGCCCATCGCGGTGCCATTGCCCGGCGGCAGTGGAGGTGCTGCGCAAGTGCTGGTCAGCGGCACGGGCAGTTGCACCGTGGTGCCTGGCAGTGTGCAAATTTCCAATAGCGCCCCCGCGCTGCCGACCAATGCGGCGACCCCACTGGGTGTGCTGCGCTTCAATGCGGCAGGTTGCGCTGGGGCCTCGGTCACCGTGCAAGTCACCTACCCGGCCGGGAGCCTCTCTGGGCTCACGGTACGCAAATACGGACCCTTTGGCCAGCCGGCCCAAACAGGCTGGTTCAGTCCTCCGGGGCTGTCTGTCAGTTCTGGCGCCGGAGGCGATGTGGTGACGTACACCGTGTCCGACAACGGAGATGGCGACAGCGACCCGACGGTGGGTGCGATCAGCGATCCGATGGCTCCGTTGTCGCTGGGGGCTGTAACGCCGGGCAACGTCCAAGCCGTGCCCACCCTTGGCGAATGGGGTTTGCTGATGTTGGTGGGGTTGGTAGGGATATGGGGAATGCGGAGCTTGCGCGCACGCAGGGCTGCAGAAGCCCCAGCCCCCTGAGAATTTTTCTGAGGCTATTTCATGACATTTGTTTTTTCTCGATCGGCCCATGCCCTTGCGGTTCTTGTCGCCCTGGGAGGGGTGAGCACTTTGGCAGTTGCTGCAGACATGACCTTGACCCCCGCTGCGGGCAGCGCGACCATTATTCAATCGGCTGCTGGGGCTGCGGCCCTGCGGGTGCAGTCCAATGGAGAGGTGCAGTTGCCCGGCATTGCCGCCACACCCGCCGCAGGCACCACGGCGGTGTGCCATGACGCTAACGGCACGCTGGGCCGTTGCGACCCTGCCGCCTTGGCGGGCACGCAAGGCCCGGCAGGGCCTGCTGGGCCAGCGGGAGCTACAGGGCCTCAAGGTGCTGCGGGTGTGCAAGGGCCTAAAGGCGACGCCTGGATGGTCAATGCCACGGCAGAGGCGGTTGGGGCGAACTGCGCCTCAGGTGGGTATCGGCTGGATGTTGGGAAGGACGCCAACGCCAACAACGTACTGGATGCAGGAGAAATCACCAGCACCCGCTATGCCTGTAACGGCGCCCAAGGCGTGCAGGGTGTACAGGGCATTCAAGGCCCTCCTGGCGCAGGCGGAGTGAGCGGGGTGACCGAAGTGCACCACGGGTGCTTTGACGCTGCAGGCACTGTGGCCTCTGGCTCGGGTTACAGCGTGGTCCTTGCCTCGGGGGTGTACACGGTCAGCTTCAGCCCAGCGGTGGGCGCGGGCAACTACAGCTTGATGCTGGATGGACGCACCAGCACGGGCCGTGCGCTCGCCTTGGCCTCGGGCGGGAATCCCAGTGCTGGTATCACTCTCACCCCCGGCTGGCTGGACGCTGGTGGGGAGACCATCCAACGTATTTGTTTTTGGCTGGCGCGTTGAGTGGAGCGCCCGACGCAGTGGACGGTGAAAGTTGTGAGAAGTGAATCATGAAAACGTTGACGATGCATAAGTGGGTGAAACGCCACTGGCTGCAATGCGCTACGGCTTGGGGGGTGGCTGTGGCAGGAGTCGTCATAGCTCCGGTGGTTAGTGCCCAGGAACAGCCAATACTTGGGCAGTTGATGCTCACAGGGGCCCCTTTTTGTCCTAAGGGTTGGGTGTACGCTAACGGACAGCTTTTGTCGGTTGCACAAAATCAGACTTTGTTTGCTTTGTTGGGCACTACGTATGGCGGCGATGGCGTCAGAACGTTTGCCTTGCCCAATTTGCAGGGCCGCGCAGCGGTGCACCAGGGGGCGGGCCCGGGGCTGTCCTGGCTGGCGCTCGGCCAAACCTTGGGACTTGAGCGGACGGCGTTGAGCGTCTCAAACTTGCCTGCGCACTCCCACTCCCAGTCTCTTTCTGCAGGCACCAGCGCCGCCACCCATTCGGCACCCGCTGGGCGTCAGTTGGCCCAGTCTCAGAACGCGGGTATTTACGCCGACGCTAGTGGGACGACGGTGCCGTTAGAGGCGGGTAACACGGGGGTGACGGGATCGGGGGCCGCTCTAGACATTCGCAGTCCGGCGTTGGTGATGAACTGGTGCATTGCCACCGTTGGTGTCTACCCCCAGCGCGACTGATCCGCTGTGGCTGTGCGCGGGCTGCGCCCACGCAGTGTCCAAGGCTCTTTCTGGGAGGCAGGTCTGGTAGACCCAGCGGCGTTGTGCCAACCGGCCCACGGGTGTGGAGCCTGCGGTGTGCTTTATTTTGGGAAGGTGAATCAGTATGCGTGATGGGATGATGCGTCATTGGGTGCCACGTGCCCTGGCCGTGGTATTGGCCGTGGGGGCGCTTGGAGGTGGGGCACTGGTGCATGCCCAATCTGCGCCGTTGCTAGGGCAAGTGATGCTCACGGCGGCGGGGTATTGCCCGGTTGGGTGGCTGCCTGCCAACGGCAGTATCTTAGACATTGGCCAGCACAACGAGCTCTATTCGCTGTACGGGACTATGTATGGTGGCGATGGCCAGAACACGTTTGCCTTGCCTGATCTTCGAGGGCGTGCGCCAGTGCATTTGGGGCGAACCTCTCAGGGCACCGTGCTATCCCCGGGCCAGAGGGTGGGGGCGGAGCAGGTGCAGCTGCAGGCCTCCCACCTGCCAGCGCACAGCCACACGCTTGGCATGGCTGCGACCACCAACCCTGCCACCCATTCGCAGCCGGCCTCGAATCGCATGCTGGCGCAGGCCCAGAATGCAGGAATCTATGCCGATGCGGGAGGCGCCACCACCCCGATGGCAACCCAGAGCCTGAGCACGGGTGCCGCGGGGGGCAATACCCCTGTGGACATTCGCAATCCAACGATTGTGATGATGTGGTGTATTGCGACCCAAGGCATGTATCCCACCCAGCAGTGATTGCGCGACGGCCTAGCGTGGTTGCCGCGTTTGATTCGTGCTGGCGCGTAGAAGCACAGCACTCGGCACATTGGATGGTAAATATGGTGAGAGGTGGATCATGGAAACGTTGAGCGTGCATAAGTGGACGAAACGGCACGAGCTGCAGTGCGCCAGGGCTTGGGTGGTGGCTGCGGCGGCCATCGTTTCGGTTGGGGCGGTACATGCGCAAACAGATCCGTTTCTTGGGCAGTTGATGCCCATAGCAAACAGTTTTTGTCCTAAGGGGTGGGTGGTGGCCAACGGACAGACTATGTCGATAGCTCAAAATCAGGCTCTGTTTGCTTTGCTGGGCACCACCTATGGCGGCAATGGCGCGTCAACGTTTGCAGTGCCCGATTTACGAGGTCGCGTAGCGGTGCACGAGGGGCAAGGCCCGGGGCTGTCCCCGCTTACGCGTGGCCAGACATTGGGGCAAGAGGAGATCAGGTTGAGCGCTTCGAACATGCCAGAGCACTCCCATTCCCAGACCTTCTCCGCCAGCACCAGTGTCGCCACCCATTCGGCGCCTGCTTCGGGTCGTCAGTTGGCCCATGCCCAGAATGCGGGCATTTATGCCGATGCCGGTGGGGCTGCCACCACCTGGGCGGCTGGGAACACGGGGGTGACAGGCTCGGGGGCACCGCTGGACATTCGCAATCCCATTACGGTTATCACTTGGTGTATTGCCACCACGGGTACCTTCCCCCCGCGCCCTTAGTGCAATTGGCCTGTGGTTGTCGCACGCAGTCGGCATCTGGGGAACGCCCAGAATGCAGGCGACGATGTTGGCATGCCGTTTTGCTGCACTACTTGGCAGTGGCAGGCTGTGGTGGGGGGCGGAAGAAGTCCTGCGGTCGCCGACGCAGGCGCGCTCGAATGGCCGCGTAAATGCGCGAGCGGTCTACCCCGCTCACGCTGCGCGCGCGCATGGCCAGGTTGAAGGCCAGGTAGAAGCTCACGCCCACGTTGAGTGCGCCCAAGAGCGGCAGTGTGGCGACGGCCCACCAGAAGGAGGGCTGGTGCAGCACATCCAGCCCCAGGGTGGCGCTGGCGGCGGCAATCTGCCCGGCCGACAGCGTGACGTGCCGCACGTCCAGCCCCAGGCCAAAGAAGGTGGCAATCACCGGCACCAGGCCCAGCATGAAGCCCAGCGAAATGTTGGCCGCAAAGCCGGAGATGTTGTCGCGCAGGAAGTGCGCCCAGCGCGCGGCCCGAGGGGCTCCCAAAAAGCGGGTGATGCGTGGGTTGTACTGGATGGCCGAGTCCAGCCGCGCCAGCACAAACCAGTTTTCTGCCCAGCCCGCAATGATGCTGGAGGCAAACAGCAGCACCCCGGTGAAGGCCGCAAACAGCACCGAAGGGCCGAGCAGGTGCAAGGACTCCAGCACATGCTCGGCCTGTTTGGTGTTGATGGGCGGCTGGCCCAGGGTGTGCAGCATCAGCAGCGCAATGCCCAGCACCACCGGGTACACCACCAGCACGTTGCCCAGCACGGCGGCCACTTGCGAGCGCACCAGGTGGGTGATCTCGTCCACAAACGATTCAATGGCGTCGCCTGTGCCCAGTTCCTTGAGCTTGGCGGCCATGGCGGGGGCCGTCATGGCGGGCTGTTTGGTGGCCACGGTGAAGTGCAGCAGTTGCACCAGCACAAAGCTCACGGCGTAATTGAACCCCGCCCAAAAACCCGCCCAGAAGGCGGACAAGGCCAGTGCATACAGCGCAAACTTGGCCAGGGTGGTGAAGGCAATCACCAGCCCGCCGCCCGCCGCCTTTTTGACCATGGAGCGGTATTCGGCCGCCGTGCGGGTGATGTAGTGCTCGCCCGTCTCGGCGCTGCGCTCGGCCACCTTGGCGGCCACTAACGATGAGTTGGACGCATACAGCGCCCGCAGGCTGCGCCGCTCTTGCCCCACCTGCACCAGCGAGGCCATGAGCTTGGCGGCCGCAGCGGCGGGTTTGGGCGAGAGCAGGCAGTCCAGCAGCAAGCGCACACGCAAAATGCGCTCGCGCAACTGGCGCAGGCGAAACACCAGCCCCACCGAAATCCCGTTGTCTTCAAAGTGGGTGTACACCGTGGCTGCGGCGGCGCGGCAGGCCTCCAGCCGCTCGCGCAGGCGCTGCGCGGCTTCGTTGAGGCGGTCGGGTGTGCGCAGGGCGTGCTGCACTTCCACGCGCAGGCTCTCCACATCGCTGATGAGGGCATGAAACGGCTGCGCATCGCGCGCGGCTTCGCTCATGCGCAGCCGCAGCTCGGGGGCAAAGCCGGTCGAGAGAATCTGGCCCGCGCAGTACGTCATGGCGTTGAGCAGGGCCCTGTGCCAAGGCGAGATGCCAGTGCCCTCTGCGGGCGCCAGCAGCGCTGCCAGGCGGTTCAGATGGGTTTCGTCCAGTGCAGACACCCATTGGGCATCGAACTCGTGCGGCAGGGCCAGTACGAACAACTCCGAGGCATCGATGGTTTCTGGCGTGCCGGGTAGCCATTTGGTGCGCAGGCGCACCGCCAGCTCGCTGACCAGTGCGGTGCGCGGGGCAAAGCCAAAGTCGGCCAGCAAGGTGGTGATGTCAACGGTGTCGATCAGCCTGGCCCACCAGGCCTGCAGGCGGGCCTGCAGCTCGGGGCGCGCCTGCACGGCGTCCAGAAACAGCTGAAACCGGGCCACCGCACCGGGCACCGAGTCGCGCTGGCCGCGCACCCAGTCCAGCAGGTGGATGAGCCAGAGGTGGCGGTGGGCCAGGTCGGCCTGGGGCTGCAGTGCGGCCAGGATGCCGGCCAGGTCGTCGGGGCGGCTCAATGCAGCACCCTGGTGCCCAAGGGCTGGCCCGAGGGTCCGTGCTGGATGGCCTCCAGCACAAACAAGGGCACGGGCGTGTCGAAGGGCTCGCCGTCTTCCGCCACGCAGTGAAAGGTGCCGTGCATGGTGCCGCTGGAGGTGCGCAGGCGGCAACCGCTGGTGTACTGAAAGGCTTCACCGGGCTTGAGCAGGGGTTGCTGGCCCACCACGCCCAGGCCTTTGACTTCTTCGGTGTGGCCGCGGGCATCGCTGATGATCCAGTGGCGCGAGATCAGCTGTCCGGGCGCATCCCCCGTGTTGGTGATGGTGATGGTGTAGGCGAAGCTGAACACCTCGCTGTCTGGCTCCGATTGCTCGGGCAGATACTCGGGCAGGACTTCCACCGCAAACTGGTACTTTGACATGGGCCGGATGGTAACCGTGGCGGCCCATTTGCGGGGGCTTGCACCCCTGTAAAACCCCAGGGATCGAGCTTTGCGACAATCGGGGGATGAGCCGCACCTTCCAAATCGCCCCCTCGATCCTCTCTGCCGACTTTGCCCGCCTGGGTGAAGAAGTGCGCAACGTCATTGCCGCTGGCGCAGACTGGATCCACTTCGACGTGATGGACAACCATTACGTGCCCAACCTCACTTTCGGCCCCATGGTGTGCCAGGCCCTCAAGCCGCATGCCAAAACGCCTGCGGGCGTGGCCGTGCCGATCGACGTGCACCTGATGATCCAGCCGGTGGACGCCCTGGCCGCCGCGTTTGCCGACGCGGGTGCGGACTACATCAGCTTCCACCCCGATGCCTCGGGCCATGTGCACCGCAGCATCCAGGCCATCCGCTCCAAGGGCGTCAAGCCGGGTTTGGTGTTCAACCCCGCTGAGCCGCTGGATGTGCTGGACTGGGTGATCGACGACATCGACCTCATCCTCATCATGAGCGTGAATCCTGGCTTTGGCGGCCAGAGCTTCATCGACTCGGCCCTGCGCAAGATCGAAGCCGTGCGCAAGCGCATCGACGCCTCGGGCAAGGACATCCGCCTGGAGGTGGACGGCGGCATCAAGGCTGACAACATCCGCCGTGTGGCAGATGCGGGCGCCGACACCTTCGTGGCGGGCAGCGCGATTTTTGGCAAGCCTGACTACAAGGGCGTGATCGACGCCATGCGCGTGCAACTGGCTGCATAAGGGCCGCTTGATGGCGGGCGGGGTGGCCCACCACGGCTGGTGGGGCTACCCCAGCCGTTGAAACGTCAGCACAAACGCCACGCCACCTTCGGTGTTGCGGGCATTGATGGTGCCGCCCATCTTGGCCATGTAGGTCTTGGCCACAAACAGGCCCTGGCCCCGGTGTTCGCCCTTGCCCAGCGGGGTGGGGCTGTCCGGGTCTGATACACCCAATTCAAAAATCCGCTCCAGCAGGTCTTCGGCAATGGTCGAGCCCTGGTTGTGCAGCGTGGCGCTGGCCGTGGATTCCGACGCGGTGAGCGTCAGCCTGATGGGGCTGCCTGTGGGGCGATAGCGGTCGGCATTGCGCAAGATGTGGGTCACCACGTCTTCGAGCGCAAACTCATCGGCCCGCACGATGACCGGGCCAGGGTGGCTTGGGCCCAGGTCGTACACCACATCCAGAATGCCTGCAAAGTGGGCGTTGTCGGCCACGTTGCGCAAGAAGGCATCCAGGTCCAGCCGCCCCTCGGGCACATCGGCGGCCTGCAGCGCTTCGGCGGGCGATGCCGTGCCATACAACACATGGATGGCCTGCTGCATGCGCTGCACATAGCGGTGGCCGGGGTCTTGTGGGCCGTTCAGCGCCATCAGCGACTGCAGGGGCGACATGATCTCGTGCCCTACGGCGTGCCACATGTCGCGCTCTTGTTGGGCGCGCAGCTGCTCGCGCTGCAGGTCGTCCTTCACGCGCTGCAGCAGGTCGGCCAAGCCACCGGCCAGAATGCCCAGCTCGTCCGAGCCGCGCAGGTCCGACACATCCAGATCGCCCAGCCGGGGGCCGGTGTGGCCAGGCTGCACGTTGTACGACACGGCGGCGGCGCGGCGGGTCAGGGCCGTCACGCGGCGGATCAGGCCCACCTCCACCACCAGCCAGGCCAGCGCAATGGCGCCCAGCATGGCACCCAGGTACCACGACAGGCGCGTGGCCACAGCGGCCAGGCCTTGCTCCACGCCGCGCAGGTGGCCGGTGAAATTCACCACGTAGTTGCCCGTGGGCGTGTCCAGAATGTCCAGGGCCGTGGGGGCGGCGGGCGTGGCTGCTGCCGGGCCCACGCCTGCGGCTTCCAGCGGCAGCCAGCGGATCAGGCGCAGCAGCCAGGGGGCTGAGGGATCGGCCTGCACTTCGACGCCCTTGAGGGTGATGGCGCTGGCTTCGTCGCTGCCCATTTTGCGGATCTGCACACGCTCACCCGGCAGCAGACTGCGCGAGAGGTCGCCCAGCGATGCGGCCAGTTGCGCGCCGGGTGCGTCGCTGTCGAACAGCGGTTTGGTGTCCTCGCCCGGTGCCAGCATCTCCACCCGCACCCGCATCTGCCCCAGGTCTTCCGGCGGCCAGACCAAGCGCTCGTCCTTGCGAAACAGCGCTTCGCGGAACAGTTCGACCGGCAGGCGGATGGAGTAGTGGGTGCGGCGCAGGCAGTCAGTGGTGGTGGCCTCGCCAGTGGGCGAGCTGGCCGATGGGGGGGGCAGGTCGCGGCACTGGCCGTTTTGCCACAGCCAGCCGCGAAAGTCGCGCACGGGCCGCGCGCGGGCGTCGAGCTGCGGCGTGCCGTTGTCCACAAACCCCGTCAGGCGCCCGCGCACGGCCGCGCTGCCCTGTGGGGGCATGGCCTCATACGGCGCAATCCAGCGGTAGGTGGCACCCCGCATGTCCAGGGTGATGCGTGCACGGTGTGCCTCGGCGGGCACCAAGGCGCCGCGCTCGCGGGGCGTCAGCTCGCCCGCATAAAAACTGCCCACCAGGTAGATGAAGCCGCCCGCATAGGGGTTGTTGCCAATCGCCGCGCACACCGAGGCGCCATCGGGGTACTGCACGGAGCAGCCCGCCATCTCCACAGCCTGTTGCGATTTTTGCGGGTCGTCAAAGTCGATGGCCGCGTAGGGCAGCAGCAGCGGCGCCAGCGGCGTCACGCCCTGGCCGAGGTGGCTGGCGTTGAGCAGCGCCAACTGGCCCGAGGGGTGGCGCAGCCGTGCCATGACCTCGGCCTGGCTGCGCACAAACCCATGCTGGTAGGCCTGCCAGGCGCGCTCCTTTTCGTCCTTGAGCACCACCACGCTCAGCGCCACCGTGGCCAGTGCCAGCAGCACAAACACCCCGCGCACCAGAATGCGCAGGCGGAACGCGGGCAGGCCCAGGCGGGGCATTTCCAGACGCGATATTTCAAGTGCGGGGTGCAGTAGGCGTTTCACTCCATTCCTCTCGCGTGAAAGTACCGTGCAGGGCTGCCAAAACTGGCATGGCCCAGGCCAGGGCCGCCGCGCAAGGGCCGCCCCGCCGCGCTGGCGGCGTCCCCCTGCCCGCATTGCGCAGCAATGCGAGAGCGGGGGGAAGGCCCGCAGGGCCTCAGGGGGGTGTTCACTTTACCGTCCAGCGGAACCCGCGCATGGGCACGTTTTCTATTCCCTCAAATCCAGGATCGACTTCACGCAGCGCCTCGCGAATGGTGCTCACATGCTTGCGCACGTTGTCACGATTGCGCCCGCTTTTCACCACCTCGAACAGTTCGTCATACGACACCACCTCGCCACTGCGCTGGTGCAGCGTGGCCAGGATGCGCTGGGCCGTCAGTGGCAGGTTGATGCGCTCGCCGCGCCAGGTGGGGGTGCGTTGCCACAGCGGGTCCAGCACCAGCGCATCACCCACGGGGGCGGGGGGCGCGCTGGCTGGGGCCTGGGCTTGTGTGGTACGCAGGATGTCGAGAAAGGTCTCGATGAAATCGGCCTCTTCGAACGTGGTTTTCTGCAGGTAGTCCCACGCGTCCAGCGCCTTCATGATGCTGCGGTAGATGGCCGCGGGCATGGCGGACACCACCAGCACCGGCGTGCCCTGGCGCAGCTTGTTGATGGCGTTGATGAGGGCCACGCCCGCATGGCGCTCGCGGCCCAGTTCGATGTCCAGCACCACCGCGTCGTAGTGCTCGCGGGCCAGCGCGGCCTCGGCCTCGTCGCGGGTGAACCACTGGTCGATGACGATGCCGCTCTTGGCGCTGCGTATCCACCCGGCCAATTGGTTGCTGGTGGGCAGGTCGTCTTCGATCACGGCAATGCGGGTCATGGGCAGGGCGGGCAGTAGAGGGTGGGCAGATTATCCCGGTGGCCGGTTCTGGCCGGTGTGAGTTTTTCTTCCGGGGCCGGAAGGTTCGTGCGGGCGGTGTGAGCGCATTGGGGGCCGCGCTGCATTGTTGCTTCCGGGGTGGATCCGAACAATCGGTCCTCAATGAGCAAGCCACAGCGGCAGCTCAGAAACGACAACAACACCGAACCAACCCGAGAGAGAAACACCATGAAAGCCACCTGGAACCGCATCGTGCAGACCCTGAAGGGCCGTCGCTCTACCCCGTTGTCCGAAGCAGGCACGGAGCCCGTGCTGGACGCTGAATCGCAAAGCCCTGTGGCAGCCGATGCACGCGGTGCCGATGCCCCTCGCCTGAACTGGGCTTACCTGCTGCCCACCGCCCGCACCGTGCGCTGGCTGACCGCTGGCGCGGTGGTGGCGGCCGCAGGCTTGATGGTGTACCGCAACCCCCCGGTGCAACACCTGGCGCAAGGCGACCTGGGTGTGCGCCTGAACCAGTTCACCGGCGCGGTGAGCCTGTGGCGTGATGGCAGCGTGTGGGTGGTGCCTGGCCTGCACACGGTGCGCGTGTTCTCTTTGCGCGACCAGAGCTACCGCCCTGAAGCCATGCGCCAGGCCACGGGCAGCGCGCCGCTGCAGTCGGTGGAAGGCCTGTCGCTGGGCCTGGACCTGAGCGTGCGCTACGCTCTGGACTCCAACTCGCCCTCCGTCAAGGCCGGCAACCTGCCCGACAACGTGGGTGTCGACATCGTGGAGCCCGCGGTGCAGGGCCTGGTCTACAAGGTGTTTGCCCGCTACACAGTGCGTGAAATCTTCTCGTCCAAGCGCGCCGAGATTTCGCAAATCATCGAAACCGAACTGCGCGCCCGCCTGGCCGCTGATGGCGTGACGCTGCGCAGCCTGCAGATCGGCAAGGTGGACCTGCCCGCCGAGTACCGCCGGGGCATGGACAGCCTGCTGGCCGAGGAGCTGGCCTCCGAAAAAATGCGCTACACGCTGGAGCTGAAAGACAAGCGTGTGCGTGAAACCGAACTGGACGCCAACGCCGACAAGGTGCGTCGCGAAGTGGCCGCCGAAGCCGCCGCGCGCGAGCAGGTCATCGCCGCCAAGGCCCAGGAAGAAGCCATGAAGCATGTGCTGCCCTTCAAGCAACGCCAGATCGAGCAGCGCCAGCTGGAGGCCGAAGCCGAACGCGTGGCCCGCGTCAAAGCCGCTGAAGGCAGCGCCCAGGCCCGCCGCATCGAAGCCAACGGCGAGGCCGACGCCCGCCAGAAGCTGGCCGAGGCCGAGGCCTACCGCATGGACCGCGTGGGCAAGGTCAACGCCGAGCAAATGGCCCGCGAAGGCGCGCTGGTGACCAAACACCCGCTGCTTATCCAGAAGACGCTGGCCGACAAGCTCTCGGACAAGATCCAGGTCATCATCGCGCCCCCGCCCACCAATGGCGACTTCATTGGTGCCGCGCTGCTAGGCGGCAACCGGAACGCCCAGGCCGGGGCCGCACAGGCTGCTGCCGTGGCCGACGACGCCACCACCACCCAAGCCGTGGAGCAGTGAACATGAACGCCACCTTCGCAACTTTGCTGGCAGCCGTCGCCAGCGCTGCAGTGACCGTGGCGGCCGAGGCCGCCCCCCAGCCATCGCCCAGCGCCCAGGGCAGCGCCATCGTGGTGCAAGACCAGGCCAGTCTGCGCGCAGCACCGCGCGATGGTGCCCAGCAGCAGGCCAGCCTGTGGCAGGGCGAAGTGCTCGAAGTGCGCGGCGAACGCCTCGACTATTTGCAGGTGTGGGACCACAAGCGTGAGCGCGGTGGCTTCATCCGCGCCAGCGATGTGCGCCGCGTGGCCCTGACCGAGGCCGAAGGCCCCGCGCTGCTGGCCGTGATGCGCTTTGTGCAGGACACCCCGGGTGCCGAGGCGCTGGGCATTGGCCTCACCGCCGCTTACCTGCAAGCCGCGCCCGCCAAGGCTTTGGCGGGTGTGGAGGGTGCCCAGGCTTTCGATGCCCTGGGCACCTTTGCCGACCGGCTGGCCCGCCGTGCCTCGGTGGCCGTGCCGGGCAAGGCCTCGGGCGCCACGTTGTCGGCCCACCTGGATGTTGCCAATGGCTACGGCGTGCGCTTTGCCACCTACGAGGTCGAAGGCCGCATGCAGGTTTGCTACGAGGGCGAGGCCTTTCGCCGCCTGCTGGCCATGCCCGTGGCCGATGCCGAGCAGCGCGCCCGCGCCGTCCTGGCGCTGACCCGCCCCGAATGCATCAACCCCGACCTGCCCGCACACGAGCGTGCCAAGGTCACCACCTGGCAGGCGGAGGTACTGGAGCGCGTGGACGTGGCGGGCCTGCCTGGCTACCTGCGCAACCGCGTGCAGATGCGCCGCGCCAGCGTGTGGGGCGCCGCAGCCTTCCAGCAAGCCCGCAAGAACGCAGCCGACCCGGCGGTGACCGCAGCCGCCGCACGCGCCCTGACGGAATTCACTGGCGTGAGCAAGGCTGACCTGCCCGACGAGGACCAGAGCGCCTACAACGACGCTGCCATGCGCGTGAGCGCCGTACGCTGGGCGCTGGTGCCTGCTGCGGCGCCTGTCGCGACTGCCGCCGGAGCCCGCCCCACGCTGCTGACCGAACCCGGCGCCCCCGGCGAAACCTGCGTGCTGCTGGTGGACGTGCAGCACAGCGCCAAGGCCCCGCTGCTGCGCCGCTGCACCTACGGCGTGGTGTGGACTGCATCGGCCAGCACCAACCGCGAAGGCACAGCCTTGGCCCTGGCCGTGCAGCCCATTGAAGGCTGGCGCGAGCTGTGGGTGCTGCGCAAAACCGAAGGCAGCTGGCTGGCCGATGTGCTGCCGCCCGCCGCTGCCACGCCCGAGACCGGTGTAGCCGAATGGGCGGGCTGGGTGCCCGGCGGCCAGCAGATGCTGGTGGCACGCGAAGCCCGGGGCCAGGGCCGCTACCGCAAGAGTTTTGAGGTGGTGCGGCTGGAGGGCTTGACCACCGAGCGCGTGACGGGCGATGTGGCAGCGCTGCCCTTGTTCCAGCGTTGGCAAGACCCAGCGTGGAAGCGGCAGACGCTGAGCTTGCGCTGAAGTGTGTGCAGAGGTGAGCGTGTTGGCTCTTTAAACTTGGCGGTCTTTTTCATCAGAGCCCGTCCCATGCCCGATCACGCCACCGCCCTGTCTTCTATGCTGTCCCGCACCGACGCCGTCATCGTGGACCTGGATGGCACCATGGTGGACACCATGGGCGATTTCAACGAGGCGCTGAACCGGATGCTGCGCGACCTGGGCTTACCTGCCATCGAGGCCGAGTGCATCGAGAGCATGGTGGGTAAGGGCTCGGAGCATTTGCTGCGATCTGTGCTCAATCATGTGCTAGCGACCATGGATAAAGCGCAAGCAGCTATCAAAACAGAAGCATTATTTCCCCAGGCCTGGGCCAGCTACCAGCGCCATTACCTGGAGATCAACGGCAGCTATTCGGCGGTGTACCCCGGTGTGGTGGAGGGGCTGACAGCCCTGCACAGCGCGGGCCTGCGCATGGCTTGCCTGACGAACAAGCCGTTGTCATTTGCGCGGCCTTTGTTGCAGGCTAAGGGGCTGGCGGGATTTTTTGGCAAGGTGTTTGGGGGCGACAGCTTTGAGCGCAAGAAGCCCGATCCGCTGCCCCTGCTCAAGACCTGCGAAGCGCTGGGCAGCCAGCCTGCGCGCACGCTGATGGTGGGCGACTCCAGCAACGACGCACAGGCCGCCCGTGCTGCTGGGTGCCCCGTGGTGTTGGTGACCTATGGCTACAACCATGGCCAGCCGGTGCGCGGGGTGGATGCCGATGGGTATGTGGACGCGCTCAGCGCATTGCTTGGCAGTTGATGCGGATAGCGCTGTGGCACCACTCCATTGGTCGGATCAGGCCGGCTTGCCCAACAGTGCGTCTTTGAGCTTGAAGTCGGCGGGCAGGTTGCCCAGCCAGATGCCCAGCAGGGCGTTGAAAAACTCGGGCTCCTTGAACGGCTCGCCCTGGGGCTTGCCCTTGACCGTGATCACCGTGCCGGTGCCCGGAATCCAGTCGATCATGAACTGGTCGCCCGGCTGCAGCTTTTTGTGTTCTGAAAAGATCTGGCTCATGCGCAGCACGCCCGGCACGATGCGCGAGAACGCGGCGCGGTCCATGTTGTCTTCCATGCCGCGTGAGAACAGCTTGCCCAGTTCGGTGGAGTCGATCTCGCGCAGCATGGTGATGCTCATGCGCTTGGGGCCACGCTGGGCGGCCACTTCCTGGGTGGTGGAGGCTTTCTTTTCCAGGTACAGCCCGGCGGTGTAGACCTTGAACACGGCCTTGTAGCGCACCCCAGCGCCGTTGAGTTGCAAGGCCGTATCGCCCAGCGCACTGGTGGCGTCGTACTTCACATCGGCCACCGTCACGGCCTGGCACCAGGCACTGCTTGCCAGAATGCAGGCGCACAGGCCCACCGCCCATCGCTCCATGAGTTTCATGCACAGCTCCCTATAGGAAAAGAATGGTCAGAAAAGAACGATCGTTCGTTTCAAATTGTTGCTGCACCGTGAGCGCATCGCAACAGGGTTTTCGATGGGATGCCGGCAGGTTGTGTTGTGCTGAGGGGCTCTGTCAAAAATCAATGACCGCGTTTGCTACACTTTGGCCCATGTTCATTCATCACGTGTTCATCACAGGTTGCAGCGACCGGGGAGCCTGGCCCTGGCGTCAGCCTGTCCTTTTGAACGCCTGATGGCACCTGGGCCGACGACGCCCCAGCGTGCACCCGTGGCCTCCACCCCGATGCGGTGAGGCCGATTGAATGGACCGCAGCGCCCCTTTCTACTGCACAGGGACACGCGCTGCGACAGCTGGGAGCTCTCCCCGTGATCACAGAACTTGAATTCAAAAGCCTGGCCAGCGAAGGCTACAACCGTATTCCGCTCATGGTCGAGGCCTTTGCGGACCTGGAAACCCCGCTCTCGCTGTACCTGAAGCTGGCGCACACCAAGGACGGCGGCAAGCACAGCTTCCTGCTCGAATCCGTGGTGGGTGGCGAGCGTTTCGGCCGCTACAGTTTCATCGGCCTGCCCGCACGCACGCTGCTGCGGGCCAGCGGCTTTGGCGCTGCGGCGCGCACCGAGGTCGTCACCGACGGCCAGGTGGTCGAGACCGCCACAGGCAACCCGCTGGACTTCATTGCCGACTACCAAAAGCGCTTCAAGGTGGCGCTGCGCCCCGGCCTGCCGCGCTTTTGTGGCGGCCTGGCGGGTTACTTTGGTTACGACGCCGTGCGCTACATCGAGAAAAAGCTCGAAAACACCTGCCCGCCCGACACCCTGGGCTGCCCTGACATCCTGCTGTTGCAGTGCGAGGAGCTGGCGGTCATCGACAACCTCTCGGGCAAGCTCTACCTCATCGTGTACGCCGACCCGGCCCAGCCCGAGGCCTACACCCGCGCCAAAAAGCGCCTGCGCGATCTCAAGGAGCAGCTCAAGTATTCGGTGAGCGCCCCGGTGGTCAAAGCCACCGAAAGCCACCCCGCCCAGCGCGACTTTGCCAAGGCCGACTACCTGGCCGCCGTGCACCGCGCCAAGGAGCTGATTGCTGCGGGCGACTTCATGCAGGTGCAGGTGGGCCAGCGCATCCACAAGCGCTACACCGAGTCGCCCCTATCGCTGTACCGTGCGCTGCGTTCGCTGAACCCGTCGCCGTACATGTACTTCTACGACTTCGGCGACTTCCACGTGGTGGGTGCGAGTCCCGAAATTTTGGTGCGCCAGGAGAAGACCGAAGAAGGCACCAAGGTCACCATCCGCCCCCTGGCCGGCACCCGCCCGCGCGGCGCCACACCCGAGAAGGACAAGGCCACCGAGGTTGAACTCATCAACGACCCCAAGGAACGCGCCGAGCACGTGATGCTGATCGACCTGGCGCGCAACGACATCGGCCGCATCGCCAAAACCGGCACCGTGAAGGTGACCGAGGCCTTTGCCGTGGAGCGCTACAGCCACGTGATGCACATCGTGAGCAACGTGGAAGGGATCCTGCACGACGGCATGACCAGCATGGACGTGCTCAAGGCCACCTTCCCCGCCGGCACACTCACCGGCGCGCCCAAGGTGCACGCCATGGAACTCATTGACCAGCTCGAACCCACCAAGCGCGGCCTGTATGGCGGCGCCTGTGGTTACCTCAGCTACGCGGGCGACATGGACGTGGCGATTGCGATCCGCACCGGCATCATCAAGAACGGCACGCTGTACGTGCAGGCCGCCGCCGGTGTGGTGGCCGATTCGGTGCCCGAGCTGGAATGGAAAGAAACCGAGCACAAGGCCCGCGCGCTGCTGCGCGCCGCCGAACTGGTCGAGGAGGGCCTGGAATGACCCGCGCCATTGCCAAAGTGAAGGCCTGCACCACCATGCAGGACGTGCGCCGTGAAGTGAATGCGCTGGACGACGTGCTGGTGCCCCTGCTGGTGGAGCGCGTGGGCTACATGACCCAGGCCGCTCGCATCAAGCAAGGTGTGGAACAGGTGCGCGATGAAGCGCGCATCGAGGCCATCGTGGCCCGCGTGCGCGAGCGCGCCCAGGCCGAAGGCGGTGACGCCGACGTGATGGACGCCATCTACCGCAGCCTCATGGAAGCCTGCATTGCCTATGAACACCGCGAGTTCGCCCGTCTGCGCGAGCCCGCCCTTGCTGGGAGCGCCGCATGAAACTCTTGATGGTCGACAACTACGACAGCTTTACCTACAACATCGTCCAGTACTTTGGTGAACTGGGCGCCGAGGTCGAGGTGTTCCGCAACGACGAGATCACCGTGGCCGAGATCGAGGCGCGCCTGAATGCCGGGCAGCTCGACCGCTTGGTCATCTCGCCCGGCCCTTGCTCGCCCGCAGAGGCGGGTATCTCGGTGGCTGCGATCAAGCACTTTGCCGGCAAGCTGCCTATCCTGGGCGTGTGCCTGGGCCACCAGAGCATTGGCGCGGCCTTCGGCGGCAACATCATCCGCGCGCAGGAGCTGATGCACGGCAAGACCAGCGTCATCACCACCACGCAAAAGGGCGTGTTTGCCGGGCTGCCCGAGCAGTTCACCGTCAACCGCTACCACTCGCTGGCCATTGAGCGCGCCACCTGCCCCGATGTGCTGGAGGTGACGGCCTGGACGGAGGATGGCGAGATCATGGGCGTGCGCCACAAGACGCTGGCGATCGAAGGCGTACAGTTCCACCCCGAAAGCATCCTCACCGAACACGGCCACGCCATGCTCAAGAACTTTCTGGAGCAGCGCGTTGCCTGAATACAGCCTGTCTCAGGCTGCCGATCTTGCGCAGCTGGCGATTGATGGGCTTGAAAAGCAGGCACATGACGGCGGAGTAAGACCCCGGAATTGTCTGTATCTAGCGCACGTGTCAATTGAGCTGGCGTTGAAAGCGGCTTTGGAGCAGGCGGGTATGCCGGTCAATGACATCCGCCGGATGAGTCACAACTTGCTGACGCTTTCCAAGGCGGTCGGCGGTTGTTCATTCACGCATGCGCTGGGACAGGGGCGGGGCGTTGTAATACGGGATCTGAGGGTTACCAAGAATGGTGGGTACTTAGGCTTTGGGCATTTTGTGGAGGCTACTCAATGGGAGTCGATTTCGAGTTACCCGGGTGAGCTGCGCTATGGGCCCGATGTCACCCACTTTGATCCAGAAATGGTTGCCCAACTCGCGAGAGAACTGTGCGAATGGCTCGGAGCGCGTATTCACACATTTCGCCAATACGAGTAACTCTGCTTCAACGTCATTCTGTTAGACATATCTATGCCTGAATTCCATCAACTACTCATGTTCATAGCCGCAGGCTGGCTGCTCAACCTCACGCCCGGGCCCGATGTGCTCTACATCGTGACCAATGCGCTCAAGTCCGGCACCCGCGCGGGCATCGTGGCGGGGCTGGGCATCACGGCCGGGTGCTTTGTGCACATCTTTGCGGCGGCCGTGGGCCTGGGCGCGCTGCTGGCCGCATCGGCCACGGCGTTCACCGTGCTCAAGTGGATCGGTGCAGCGTACCTGGTGTGGATGGGCGTGCGCATGCTGTTGTCCAAGCCCGGTGCGGACGGGGGCAACAGCGCAGCGCTGGCAGCCGCGCAGGCGGCCCCTGCGCAGCACACACCGCTGCGCAAGGTGTTCCTCGGTGGCTTCTGGACCAATGTGCTCAACCCCAAGGTCGCGATCTTCTTCCTGGCCTTTGTGCCGCAGTTCATCGCGCCGGGCACGGACAACAAGGCGCTGGCCTTCGTGCTGTTGGGCGTGCTGTTCAACCTCAACGCCATCCCCGTCAACGTGGGCTGGGCGCTGGCTGCATCGTGGATGGCACGGCGCGCCGGGGTGATTCAGCGCGGCATGCACTGGCTGGATCGCGTGGCCGGTGCCATGTTCATCGGCTTCGGGCTCAAGCTGGCCTTCACAGACCAGCCCTCTGCATAAATACCAGGAGACATTCCATGCCCATTACCCCACAGGAAGCGCTGCAACGCACGATCGAGCACCGCGAAATCTTTCACGACGAGATGCTGCACCTGATGCGGCTCATCATGAACGGCGAACTCTCGCCCGTCATGACCGCGTCCATCATCACCGGCCTGCGCGTGAAGAAGGAAACCATCGGCGAGATCACCGCTGCCGCGCAGGTGATGCGCGAGTTCAGCACCAAGGTGCACGTCAAGGACCCCACCCACATGGTGGACATCGTGGGCACGGGCGGCGACGGGGCCAACACCTTCAACATCTCCACCTGCTCGATGTTCGTGGCCGCCGCCGCAGGCGCCAAGGTCAGCAAACATGGCGGGCGGGGGGTGTCCAGCAAAAGCGGCAGCGCCGATGTGATGGAGGCCCTGGGCATCCACATCAACCTCAAGCCCGAGCAGATCGCCCAGTGCATCGCTGAGGTGGGCATCGGCTTCATGTTCGCGCCCAACCACCACCCCGCCATGAAGAACGTGGCCCCGGTGCGCAAGGAATTGGGCGTGCGCACCATCTTCAACATCCTGGGCCCGCTGACCAACCCGGCCGGTGCGCCCAACATCTTGATGGGCGTGTTCCACCCCGACCTCGTCGGTATCCAGGTGCGCGCGCTGCAGCGCCTGGGCGCCGAGCACGCGCTGGTGGTCTACGGCCGTGACGGCATGGACGAAGTGAGCCTGGGCGCCGCCACCTTGGTGGGCGAGCTGAAGAACGGCCAGATCACCGAATACGAGATCCACCCCGAGGACTTCGGCCTGGCCATGTCGAGCAACCGCGCCCTCAAGGTCGAGACGCCGGAGCAGTCGCGCGAGATGCTGATCGGTGTGCTCAAGGGCGAGCCCGGCGCCGCGCAGGACATCGTCTGCCTGAACGCAGGCGTGGCCTTGTACGCCGCCAATGTGGCCGACTCCATCCAGGCTGGCATTGCCAAGGCACGCGCTGCTATTGCCTCCGGCGCCGCGCTGGCCAAGCTGGAGCAGGTGGTCACGCGTACGCACGCGCTGGCGGGCTAAGCAGCCATGTGGCACGACCCTGGTCTGTGGATTGCCCTGGGCGTTTCCGCGCTGTTCATTGCGGTGGGGGTGGTGCTGCACCGCGTGTTTGTGCGTGTACTGAAGGGGCCGGAGGGCGACAGCGTGGCCCACCCCCCTGAGGACAAGGCACAACCGTGAGCGCTACCCGTCGGCCCTTGATACGGCAGCATAGCCTCAATGGCCTAGCTGCAGCGGTAGAACAACAGCCTCGCCTGTGGTTGCCGCAGCATGCGGGTGGAGGGGCTTGGGTGCTCTGGTTGGAAGTGCTCAATACGTGGGCCGCCGTTGCTGGGCTCTTCTTTTCCATCGTTGTATCGTTGCGCCTTGGCGGGCTGGGATGGCTTGTTTGGATGCTGGTGCTGGGCGCCTTGGCGACTTGGGCCACATGGGCCTTGGTGCAAAAGCGCCAACGCAAAAAGCAACAGGGTTGGGAGGTCCATTTCGAGCAGCGCACGTTGACCCCGGTCGGACTGCACGGTCACTCTGCCATTACCCTGGGGCCGGACTACAGCTTGGGCTGCTACGTGGGGGGTGACGGCGAAGATGCCGCTTGGCAATTGGAGTTGCGCCATGCGCGCCGGGGGCCTGTGGCTGCTTTGGCGCTGATCCATGCCAACTCCGGCAAACCCGAAGAGATGGCAACACTAGACCGTTTTGTCAGCCGCCTCGCGCAGCGGCTGGAGATCCGTCGCTCGGGCGCACCGCTGCCGGGCTTGCCTCGCAGCGCCAAGCCAGACCCTGCGTGAGGCGTACGAGGCGGCAGCGTGTACGCACCTAATGACCTGCCCGATCGTCCATTTTTGAAAGTGAAATCATGTCCGACATCCTGAACAAAATCGTTGCCGTCAAACATGAGGAAGTGGCCGCCGCCAAAAAGCGCCTGCCGTTTGACGTGATTCGCGCCGATGCCGAGAGCCGCGTGCTCACGCGCGACTTTGAAGGTGCGCTGCGCGCCAAGATCGCCAAGGGCCAGGCGGCCGTGATTGCCGAGGTCAAGAAGGCCAGCCCCAGCAAGGGCGTGCTGCGTGCCGATTTCGAGCCCGCCGACATTGCCCAAAGCTACATGGAAGGCGATGGCAAGGTGAGTGCGGCCTGCCTGTCGGTGCTGACCGACCGCCAGTTTTTCCAGGGCCAGCCCGATTACCTGAAGCAGGCCCGCGCCAGCACCACGCTCCCTGTGCTGCGCAAGGACTTCATGGTGGAAGCGTACCAGATCTACGAATCGCGCGCCATGGGCGCCGACGCCATCCTGCTGATCGCCGCCTGCCTGGACGACGCCCAGATGGCCGACTTTGAAGCCATCGCCCGCAGCCTGGACATGGCGGTGCTGGTGGAAGTGCACGACCGCCCCGAGCTGGAGCGTGCGCTCAAGCTCAAGACCCCGCTCGTGGGCATCAACAACCGCAACCTGCGCACGTTCGAGGTCACGCTGGACACGACCTTGGGCATGATGAAAGACGTACCGCAAGACCGCCTGCTGGTCACCGAGTCCGGCATCCTCAAGCCTCAGGACGTGAAAACCATGCGCGATGCGGGCGTGCACGCCTTCCTGGTGGGCGAGGCCTTCATGCGGGCCGACGACCCGGGCCTGGCGCTGGCCAAGCTGTTTCAATAATTGCTATTTATTTGATAGCTGCTTGCGCTTGTTAAACAAGCCTTAGAGGCATTTTTGACCATGAATACCGCATCTGAGGACTTTGCTGCCACCCAATTGCAGACCGCCAACCCTGTGCAATGGCCTGTGGCTGCAGGTTGGCAGCCGCTGGTGGACGGGTTCTTTGGCGGCGCCGTGGGGCAAAAGCTCTTGGCTTACCTGCAAGGCCGCATCGAGGCGGGTGCGGCCATCTTCCCTCCGCGCCCTCTGCGGGCGCTGGAGCTGACCCCGCCCGAGGCCGTGCGTGTGGTCATCCTGGGGCAGGACCCGTACCACGGGCGCGGCCAGGCCGAGGGGCTTGCATTCTCTGTCGCCTCTGGGGTGCGCCTGCCGCCCTCGCTGCAAAACATCTTCAAGGAAATGCAGCGCGACCTGGGGGTGCCCTTCCCGCCGTTTCCCAACCCCGGCGGCAGCCTGGTGAAGTGGGCGCAAAGCGGCGTGCTGCTGCTCAACACCTGCCTGACGGTGGAGGAGGGCCAGGCCGCCAGCCACTCTGGCAAAGGCTGGGAGCTACTGACCGACGCGGTGATCCGCCATGTGGCCGAGGGCGATCGCCCCGTCGTCTTCATGCTGTGGGGCGCACACGCCCAGTCCAAGCGCGCCTTCATTCCGCAGGATCGCGGCCATTTGGTACTCACCTCCAACCACCCCTCGCCGCTGTCTGCCTTGCGGCCCCCGGTGCCATTCATCGGCAACGGACATTTTGGGCAGGCGCGTGAGTTTCGGGAGCGGCATCGGGAGTGACTTTTGCGCATAGCATGGGTAGCTGCTGCTTTCTGACCTTCCGTGGGAGCGCTGGATGGCTCTGGCGCTGACATGGCTCCTCGCGAGGTAACCCCCAAAAGCAAAGGGCGCCTAGAGCGCCCTTTGCTTTTGAGAGGGGCACAGCCGCTAGGCCATGCTCTGCACCTCAAGGGTCCAGCAGGTGCACCATGGCGGTGGATTTTCCGCCTTTGCCATCGCTGATGGTATAGGTGAAGGTGTCTGCGTAGAACGGGGCCTTGGGCGTGAAGAGAATCTGCGATCCCATGATTTGCACGGTACCCGACAGGTTGTCAGGCTGCGTCACTCCAACGATCGAAAGGGTATCGCCATCCGGGTCCGTATCGTTGGCCAGCACAGAGAGCATGACGGCGGTCGTTCCACTGACCCAGTAGGTATCTCCTACGGCAACTGGCGCACGGTTGGACGCGTTGCCCGTGACTTGAACCACGACCTGAGCAGTCGATGTCAGTCCTTGCTGGTCGCGGATGGAGTAAGTGAACTTGTCAGCTCCTGCGTAATTGCTCGGTGCTATGTAGACAACCTGCGAGCCTTCGATGCGCACACGGCCCTGCGCTGGTTGTCCCACAGAGACCAGCGTCAAGGTGTCTCCCTGGTCCGGGTCTGTGTCATTCGCCAAGATGGGAAGGGTGGTGGTGGAGCCTTGTGCCACCTGATAGCTGTCATCGGTGGCCGTAGGCGCTCGGTTGACCCATGTACGGCTTCGATTTTCCGTCTGCGTTTCTTCTTTGGTGCGATACACATCCACCGTGCGTTTGTGCAGCGCTGGTGTGCGCAGGGCTTGACGAACCCAGGCCGGGGGTTGGTCCACCAGTTCGCGCTCGTAGGTGACGGCAGGGGGCTGAGGGGCGACTGCAGCGGTTGTCGTGGACGCAGGGGCGGGTGCAGGGGCCACCTCTTGCTCTTCGTCCACAAAGCTGTAGAACTCCAATTCCACGCGGCGGTTCTTCTCGCGGGTGGCTGGCTCTGCGGGGTACTTGGGGTCGCGCTTGCCTCGGCCTTCTGCCAGGGACTCGGTCGCGCCAAATGCGCCGGCGGCAACCAGGTAGTCACGCACCGCAGTGGCACGCTGCAGGGACAGCTTGTCGTTGGCGGCGTCGCTGCCCAGGTCGCAGGTGTGGCCAATGATGAGTACGTTGCCTTCGTGCCCTTGGGTTTTGAGTTGCTGGGCCACGCGGTCCAGCTCTGCCTTGGCCGAAGGGGTCAGGCGCGCGCTGTTGAATGCGAAGAACGCCTCGGCCGTCATATTGGCCTTGGTTTTCACCCACTGTTTGACAGGCTCTTGCGGTGCCTGGTGCTGGGCCATCGCTGGCTCTGTAGAGGGCGCTGCGGCAGGTGTGTCAACGGGGGTGACGCGGAACAGACGCTCTGGTTGGCTGTTGTTGCCCCCCAGGGCATAGCGGTACACCACCATCGCACGGGTTTCATTGCGGGTGGTGTCCAGGTCGCCGCTCTTGAAGATGCGGTCCACCTGCAGTGCGACGCTGTGGGGTGTTCCCACAAACGCCTTTTCAGCCATCAGCGATACCGTGTGCTGGTGGGCATTGCTGCGGCCCCATTCGTAGTCGTACCCGGCAGTGACGCGGACTTGGCGGTTGTCAAATGTGCGACCAGCCCGCACGCCAACGCCGTAGTCGTAGGCTTTTTCGTAGAACCGCGTGCTTTGGGTACGGGTAATGGTGTCGATATAGGGGCGACCGTCAGCGACCCCAGTTTCGTCCAATGTCGTTGTGCTGGACGTCGTGCCCATGAGGCGGCGTCCTGTGATGGCCCGGCTCAAATTCAGGTTGCCAAACCAGTCGCTTTCTTCACGGCCATAGCCCAAGGTGATCTTGCGATCCCGGGTGGGGTTCTGGTCATGGGCCAGAAAGTATTTGTGTACCGTTGCACCCTGCAGCTGGTGGTAGCTGAGCTTGAGGCCACCAGAAGACTGGGCCACCCAGCCTTCGCCCAGCCAGGCGCTGTTGGCCTGTTCGTGCAGCACGCCTGAAAGCTCTCCCTGGAACTTGCCGCCTTTGGAGTAGCCAATGGAGAAGCGTGCAGCATCACCGGAGTACAGCAAGCTGCCATCGGGTTGGAGGGTGACGGAGCCTTGGGCCTGCGCGGGCTGAACACAGAATGGTGCGATCAGAGACAGCAAGAGCAAGGGAAGTCGGGATGGGCGATGCTTGCGGGGCATAGATCAGCTCAAAGGGTAGAGGGGGCAACCACCAAAGGAACCCTGGGTTGCTCGGACAGCTTCGCTTGCGCAGCCAATGCAGGCGGTGGGTGGCTCGCTCGGCAAGCCAAGCAGGACACAGCCTGACTCCATCCAATCTTGGACGGGCTTTGTTTCTGAGTGGGCTGGGGTAGGATTCTAAAAGCGTATGGCCCAAACCCCATGGGCAGGCTGCAAGTGTTGTGAATGCGCCATAGGGGGCAGGCACATGGCCGGGGCAGACCCAGGGCTGATTTCGCCGCGATGCCTGCCTTTGGCCTGTTTCACAGAGTTGGACGATCGCACCGAGTCCGGTGCCTTGGGTTTACTCCGCCACCGGTGCCCGTGGTGCCGCTGGCGCTTCACAGCCTGCGGCCTGGCCCAGGCCTTTGAGGTAGCTGCGGCGGATGGTGCCTGCGGTGATGGAGGCTTCGACCTCTCGGGCGTACTTCTCTGCCCCGGTGAGTTTGCGCACCCAGCTGCGCATGGGCACGATGCCTTCTGCGGCACCTTTGACGGCACCGATCGCGCCCTTCTTGGCGGCGCCTGCGCCACGTTCGATCAGGCTGGGGTTGCGGTCGGTGGACGGGGTGTCCAGGTCGGCGCCCAGCACGGTGTCCAGTGCCTGGATGTGTTCGGCCAGTGCTGTGCAGCTGCGGTCGGCAGGGGCGGCGTAGGGGGCTTGCCGTGCAGCGGCCAGCACGGCCGGGATGTCGGCTTTGACCAGGTTCAGATCCCCCAGGGGCGAGGTGATGGCCTTGCCGACTTCAGTGGCGGTCTGGCTGCCCGATGAAGCGGATGAGGCTGTACTGGCCGCAGAGTTTTCAGGCGAAGCGGCGGGTGCCTGTTGGGCTGGGGCAGATGCGCAGCCGCCCAGAATCAGTGCAACAGACAAAGTGCAGGGGATGACCGCAAAGCGCGAAACCAAAGAGTTCATGAGGGCTGGTCCGAGAGAGGTGAAGCATGCCTTGAGTGGGCATGCCTGTGGATAAGGCAATCAGGCTCCCGCACGGGGTGGCCCGATCGCCTGTGTGCGGGGGGGCTGGCCACCCGTGTGCAGGGCTGGCCGAGTGTAGGTGGCCGAGTGTAGGTGGCCGGTACGCCAGCCACGCACCGGCGCTGTGTCGGCAAACCCACACTCTGTGCAGTTTTGCCGAGTTTGCGGGGCTGTATGGGCGGCTCAGCGGGCCGTTGGAGGGACTTGGGGTGCCTCTTTGGAGGCCTGGGCGCTGCGCTCCAGCAGCATGGCGTCGCCGTAGCTGAAAAAGCGGTAGCCCTGGGCGATGGCATGGCGGTACAGGCCCATCACATGGGCGTAGCCCGCAAAGGCGCTTACCAGCATCATCAGCGTGCTTTTGGGCAGGTGGAAGTTGGTGATGAGCACATCCACCACCTGGAAGCTGAAGCCCGGGGTGATGAAAATATTCGTGTCGCCCGTCGCTAGGCCGGTGCGCGCCCAGGATTCGAGCGTGCGCACCGTGGTGGTGCCCACCGCCACCACGCGCCCGCCGCGCTGGCGGCAGCGCTCGAGCGCTGCCAGTGTGGCCAGGGGCACTTCGTACCACTCGCTGTGCATCTGGTGCTCGGCCAGGTTTTCGGTCTTGCAGGGCTGGAAGGTGCCTGCGCCCACGTGCAGCGTGACACTCGCGCGTTCAATGCCGCGTGCGGCCAGATCGGCCAGCACGCCTTCGTCAAAGTGCAGCGCGGCGGTGGGTGCGGCCACGGCGCCGGGGGCGCGCGCAAACACGGTCTGGTAGCGCTGGCTGTCTTCGGCTTCGTCTGGGTCGTGGTCGGTGTTCTGGTGGCGCTCGATGTAGGGCGGCAGCGGCAGGTGGCCGTGGCGGTCCATCAGCTCCCAGGGCGATTCGCCTGCGGGGCCCAGCAGCGCAAAGCGGAACAGCGGGCCGTCCTCGGTGGGCCAGCGGCCGAGCAGCAGTGCGTCAAAACCCCCGCCCTTGCGGCCACCCGCCATGTGCACCAGGCTACCGGGCAGGGGCTTTTTGCTGACCTTCATGTGGGCTACGACTTCATTCCCCTGGTTTCCGGCCTCGGCGGGCAACACGCGTTCAATCAGCAGCTCCAGCTTGCCGCCGCTGGCTTTCTCGCCAAAGATGCGCGCTTTGACCACGCGGGTGTCGTTGAACACCAGCAGGTCGCCCTCGCGCAGTTGGCTGGGCAGGTCGCGGAAGATGCGGTCCACCGGCTGCATGGCCCGGCCGTCCAGCAGGCGCGAGGCGCTGCGTTCGGAGGCGGGGTGCTGGGCAATCAGTTCGGGGGGCAGCGAGAAGTCGAAGTCGCTGAGGGTGTAGGCGCGAGGGGCGCCGGGGGCTGCGGGCGTGATGTCTGTCATGTGCTTGAGGGCCGAACGGGCCCGTGCCAAGAAGGAAGAGGAAAAGACGGGAGAAACGTAGCCGTCAAAACGGGGGCGCTATTGTCCCACGGGGGGCGCACGGCAACGGCGGCCTGCAGTCAGCCAGGGCTGGCCACGGCTTGCGGCGCAGGGACTGTAGCAAGCAGCCGGAGAATCTCTTCGCGCTGGGCCAATGCCGTACCGGGTGCCAGCAAAGCCGCAGACCCTGCGGCCACACCCCAGCGCAAGGCGTCGGGGGGCGCCTCACCCTGCGCCAGCGCCCAGACCAGGGCGGCCAAAAAGCAATCGCCCGCGCCCGTTGTCCCGGTGGCGGCGGGCACATTCAGCGCCGGGGCCTGCCACACACCGTGGCGGGTGGCCAGCAGGGCGCCGTCCTCGCCCATCGATAGCGCCACCATGTCGGCTGCGCCGCGCAACACCAGCGACTGCGCTGCCTGGCTTTGCTCTGGCAGGCTGGCCAGGGGCTGCTGCAGCAATTCGCGCAGCTCGCGCAGGCTGGGCTTGACGAGGGTGACGCCCGCCTGCAGGGCGGCGGCCAGGGGCGGGCCCGAGGTGTCCAGCACCACGTGCCTGCCCTGGGCCTTGGCCAGGAGGGCGGCCTGGGCGTAAAAGTTATCGGGCACGCCCGGCGGCAGGCTGCCGCTGGCGATGACCCAGTGGGGTGCTGCAGACAGAGTGATCGGTGGGGGTGTGCGCAGCAACTCCAGGCCTGCCTGCCAGTCTGCGGGCCCTACCGTGGGGCCCGGCAGCACAAAACGGAATTCGCGCCCGGTGCAGGTCTCCAGCACCGACAGGTTTTCGCGGGTGTCGCCGCTGATTGGGTGCACCAGGGTTGGCACGCCTTCGCGCGCCAGCAGCTGCTGCAGCTGGGCGCCCGCAGGGCCGCCTGCCAGGGCCCAGGCTTGCACTGGGGCGCCCAGACGTTGCAGCACCCGGGCCACATTGATGCCACCGCCACCGGGGTAGCGTTGCACGCCTGCGCAGCGCAGCTTGTGGGTGGCTTGCACTTGCTCGGTGCGGGTGGCAATGTCCAGCGCCGGGTTGAGCGTGAGCGTCAAAAAATGGGTCATTGCGGGCTGTGGGGCAAGCCGTGGAGCGGCTGGGAATCCGAGGGGCGCCTCGGGCCGCCCCTGCGTTGCCTTACCAGGGGCGCTCGGGCATTCCGGACCACAGCTCGTTGAGGTCCGGAAAGCGCCATTTGTCCGGATCTTCCCGGGCCACCACTTTTTCATTGCAGCCGGGCTCTGCCAGGTCCACCACCTCGGGCGGGATGCGCAGGTCCGACTTGGTGGAGAAAAACACCTTGACGCGGGGCGAGGTGAGCGATTTCTCGCCCTGCTCCATCACCACCCCAATGCGCCCGGACGTCAGCCGCACCAGAGAGCCTACGGGGTAGATGCCGATGCTTTTGACGAAAGCCTGGAACAGGCGCGGGTCAAAGTGGCCCTTGGTCCATTCGGCCATGCGGCGCAGCGATTCAGAGGGGTCCCAGCCGCGCTTGTAGGGGCGATCGGAGGTGATGGCGTCGTACACGTCGCAAATCGCCGTCATGCGGGCAATCAGGGTGATTTCGTCGCCCTTGAGCTTGTCGGGGTAGCCCGATCCGTCGATTTTTTCATGGTGGTGCAGGCAGGCGTCCAGCACAGAGTCTTCAACACTGCCCCCCTCCTTGAGCATGTTGTAGCCCTCGACGGGGTGGCTTTTGATCACCTCAAATTCGTCGTCGGTGAGCTTGCCCGGCTTGTTCAGCACCGCCAGCGGGATGGCGGCCTTGCCCAGGTCGTGCAGCAGGCCTGCCATGCCCGCACTGCGGGTGTGTTCCTCGCTCAGCCCCACTTGCTTGGCCAGCGCCACCATCATTGCGCACACGGCCACCGAGTGCATGTAGGTGTAGTCGTCCGCCGTTTTCAGGCGCGCCAGGCTGATCAGTGCACCCGGGTTGCGGGTGACAGAGTCGGAGATTTCTTCCACCAGGTTCTGCGCACTGGCCGAGTCCACCGCTTTGCCCAGGCGTGCTTCATTGAACATCGACACCACCGCGCGCTTGGATTCACTGCAAATCGAGGCGGCCACCCGAAGCTCGTTTTGCATCGTCGCGGGCAGGCGACCCCGTGGGGGCACGGGCGGTGGTGGCGGTGGGGGAGGGGGGGCCATGACGATGGCCGGCATGTCCTCCAGCAGCGCAAACTCCGAGTCGATCTGCAGATCCGCCTCTTCGCGCGACACCGAGGTCACGCCAGCGGCCACGTCCAGCCCTTTGGACGTATCGATCCATACCTCGTCAATGGCCGTTGACTGGATGCGTGCCAGATCCTTGGGGTCTTTCAGCACGAATTTGGCACGCCAGAAGGGGTGATCCATCCAGGACCCACAAAATTCGTGCAGGTACATGCCCAGGGTGAGATGTTGAATACTGATTCGCTTGAGCATGACAACTATCCAGATCGCAGACTGCCGGAAACACGGAGAACAAACAGTAACCATGTTAGCCTTTTTGTCAGACAACGCCATCGCCAATTGCCACCCCCTTTGAAGAAAATGCCCGCAGCCCCCAGGGCCACCGCCCCGGCAGCCCAGAGTGCTGCCCAAAAAGCCATGCAGAAGCTGGGTCTTCGGCGCGACATCGACCTGGCCCTGCACCTGCCGCTGCGCTACGAGGACGAGACCCGCATCACCCCCCTGGGCAGCGCGCGCGATGGGCAAACCGTGCAGATCGAAGCCACCGTGACCGCCAGCGAGGTGCAACTGCGCCCGCGCCGCCAATTGCTGGTGCAGGTGGAAGACGCCACGGGCACTTGCGAGCTGCGCTTTTTCAGTTTTTACCCTTCGCACCAGAAGACCCTGGCGGTGGGCGCGCGCTTGCGCATTCGAGGCGAGGTCAAGGGCGGGTTTTGGGGGCGGCAGATGCTGCACCCGGCGTTTCGCCAGGCGGGTGGCGAGCTGCCCGCCGCGCTCACTCCCGTGTACCCCACCACGGCCGGTTTGGCGCAGCCCTATCTGCGCCGTGCGGTGGTGAATGCGCTGGCGCGGGTGGATTTGTCGGACACCCTGCCGCCGGGGGTAGAGCCGCCTTTTGCTGTTTTTAGGCATCAAAATGGCCGCCAAGGCTCGTGGAGCTTGCGCGAGGCGCTCATCTTTTTGCACCACCCCACGCCCGATGTGGCGCTGTCCACACTCGAAGACCACAGCCACCCCGCCTGGCAGCGCCTGAAGGCCGAGGAGCTGCTGGCCCAGCAGCTGTCCCAATACCAGTCGCGCCGTGAGCGTGACCGCCTGCGCGCTCCGGTGCTGCGCCCGCAGATGGGCCAGGAGGGCGCGTTGCCCCTGCACGAGCAGCTCATGGCCGTGCTGCCGTTCGATTTGACTGCGGCCCAGCGCCGCGTGGGCGAAGAGATTGCGGCCGACCTGGCCCGCCGCGTGCCCATGCACCGCCTGCTGCAGGGCGATGTGGGATCGGGCAAAACCGTGGTGTCGGCCCTGGCCGCTTGCCTGGCCATGGACGCGGGCTGGCAGTGCGCGCTGATGGCGCCCACCGAAATCCTGGCCGAGCAGCACTTCGCCAAGATGATCGGCTGGCTGGAGCCGCTGCTGGCCGCGCGCGGCCGCAAGGTGGCCTGGCTGGTGGGCGGGCAAAAGAAAAAGGACCGCACCGCCATGCTGGCGCTGGTGGCCAGCGGCGAAGCCGCGTTGGTGGTGGGCACGCACGCCGTGATCCAGGAGCAGGTGCAGTTCAAGAACCTGGCGCTGGCCATCATCGACGAGCAACATCGCTTTGGCGTGGCGCAGCGGCTGGCCTTGCGGCAAAAGCTGGCGGCCCACGGCATGGAGCCGCACATGCTCATGATGAGCGCCACGCCCATCCCGCGTACCTTGGCTATGAGCTACTACGCCGACCTGGATGTGTCGGTGATCGACGAGCTGCCGCCAGGCCGCACGCCCATCGTGACCAAGCTCATTGCCGACAGCCGCAAGGACGAGGTGATCGAACGCATCGGCGCGCAGGTGGAGGCCGGGCGGCAGGTGTACTGGGTGTGCCCGTTGATTGAAGAGAGCGAGGCGCTGGACTTGTCCAACGCCACCGCCACACACGCCGACCTGAGCGAGGCCTTGCCGGGTTGTATGGTTGGTCTGCTGCACTCGCGCATGCCCACCGCCGAAAAGAAGGCCGTGATGGCGCTCTTCACCAGCGGCCAGATGGGCGTGCTGGTCAGCACCACGGTGATTGAAGTGGGCGTGGACGTGCCCAACGCCTCGCTCATGGTCATTGAACATGCCGAGCGTTTTGGCCTCTCGCAATTGCACCAGCTGCGCGGCCGCGTGGGGCGCGGCGCGGCGGCCTCGGCCTGCGTACTGCTGTACGCCACCAACGACAGCGGCCGCGTGGGCGAAACCGCCAAGGAACGCCTGCGCGCCATGGCCGAGACCAACGACGGCTTCGAAATCGCCCGGCGCGATCTGGAGATCCGGGGCCCCGGCGAGTTTCTGGGCGCCCGCCAATCAGGCGATGCGCTGCTGCGGTTTGCCGACCTGGCGACCGATACCCATCTGCTGGAATGGGCGCGCGAGCTGGCCCCCCAGATGCTGGATCGTTACCCGGAATTGGCCGCCAAACATGTGGCGCGCTGGTTGGGGGGAAAATCGGACTATCTCAAGGCCTGATTGACGCACCCATGCCCATGCCGCAGCCCGATACCCTTCCTGCTTCTGACATCGTGCAGCCCGCAGTGGCCGCCTGGGGGCGCGACGGTACCTACCGCGACCGTGCCGTGCGCATGGCCCTTTTCGACCGACCTGCCTGGGCACGCTTCATGGGGCCGCTGTGGATTGGACTGAGCTGCGCGCTGGTGTTTTCGCCCTGGGGGCTGTTGGGCAGCCTCTACGGCACGGACCCTTTCCTGGCGCATGTGCCTGCGCTGGGGCTGGCCGTGGTGCTGCTGGCGCTGGGGGTGGGGCAGACTTACCACGTGATGCTCAAAGCCACGGAGCGCCAGTACGGCTTTGTGGGCGACGCCACGCGCTGGGAGTTTGCGGCCGACGACCTCGTCTATCGCTTAACGGCGCCCGACGGCACGCTGCGCCACGAGGCGCGCTCGCGCTGGAGTTGGTTCAAGGCCGTGAGCGTAGATGTGACGGGGCTGCGTCTGTACCGCGCTGTATCGATAGAGTCGTACTTCATCCCCGTCAGCGGGTTTGCGCAGCCTGGGCAGGATGCCGGGCGTGCCTTGCAGGCGGTGCTGGCGCTGGCGCGCGGTGCGGGTCTGCCGGTGCGTCCCGTGCCGACCTGGGACTGCGCGGGGCTGCTCGGCGCATGGCTGGCCACCGCGCTGCTTGTCGCGCTCACCATGGTGCATGCGGCTATCGCGGCGGCGTCGCCCCTTCTGCACTGGAGGCGCGTGCACGCGTTGTTCGCGTCGGGTGTGGCCACGTTCTGGTGGGCCGCGCTGTTGTGCGCCGCCGCGGTGGTGGGGCTGCACCTGCTGCTGGCAGCCTGGCAGCACCACCGTGCCCCGGCCCGGGACCTGCCCGCACATGCGCCGCACCTTGTGCTGGCGCTGGCTTGGGGGACATTGTTGCTGGCGGCCCTGCAGGCGCTGCGCAGCCTGATCTTTGACGATGCGCTGGCGAACAGCAGCTTCGCCACACCGCTGCCGGTGGTGTTGGTGGCTGTGTTCGTCCTGCTCACGGGTGTTTCCCTGCACCGGGCGTTCGTCGTACCCTGGGTGGCGCGCCGCGTGGCGTTGCACAATGACGGTTCAGGAGCGCCGCTATGACACTCACCGAACTCAAGTACATCGTTGCGGTGGCCCGCGAGAAGCACTTTGGCCATGCGGCCGATGCCTGCTATGTGTCGCAACCCACGCTCTCGGTGGCCATCAAGAAGCTGGAAGAAGAGCTGGATGTGAAGTTGTTCGAGCGCAGCGCGGGCGAAGTCACGGTGACGCCGCTGGGCGAAGACATTGTTCGCCAGGCGCAAAGCGTGCTGGAACAGGCAGCGGCCATCAAGGAAATCGCCAAGCGCGGCAAGGACCCGCTGGCCGGTCCGCTCACGCTGGGGGTTATCTACACCATCGGACCCTATCTGCTGCCCGAGCTGGTGCGCCAGTCCATCACCCGCACGCCGCAGATGCCGCTGATGCTGCAGGAGAACTTCACCGTCAAGCTGCTGGAGATGCTGCGCACGGGCGAGATCGACTGCGCCATCCTGGCCGAGCCCTTCCCCGACACCGGCCTGGCCATGGCGCCGCTGTATGACGAGCCCTTCATGGCGGCGGTGCCCAGCACGCACCCCTTGGCGGCCAAGAAGTCGGTCACGGCGGCCGAACTCAAGAACGAAACCATGTTGCTGCTGGGGGCGGGGCACTGCTTCCGGGACCATGTGCTGGAGGTGTGCCCCGAGTTTGCGCGCTTTGCGAGCAATGCCGAGGGCATCCGCAAGTCGTTTGAAGGCTCATCACTGGAGACCATCAAGCACATGGTGGCTGCCGGCATGGGCGTGACGCTGGTGCCGCGCCTGTCGGTGCCGCGCGATGCGCTGCTCACCGTGTCGCGCCGGCGCAAGAGCGACGAGAGCTACATCCGCTACCTGCCCATTCAGGAGAAAGACGGCGGCCCGCCACCCGTGCGGCGCGTGGTGCTGGCCTGGCGGCGCAGTTTCACGCGCTATGAGGCCATTGCCTCGCTGCGCAACGCCATTTACGCTTGCGAACTGCCGGGTGTGACGCGCCTGTCCTGACGCTGGCTGGCGCGGGATGGGGGGCCTGCTGGCCCGTCGCGGTGGTCGATGGATGAAACTTTTTGTTACCCCCGCTCCGTCACTGGGCGGGGCTACACTCGCGCCGCGCTGGCACCGCGTGCCCGGCGTTTGCATTGTGTTTGCATTCCCCTGACCCGCAACGTTGCCGACCACATGGCAACGGCGGCTTATGACTCCAAGAAGAGAGAGGTTCTCATGAAGAAGCTTTGGCTCACCGCCACGCTGGTGGCTGCCCTGTCCGCCTGTTCCACTGTGCCCCAGGCCAGCGGCCCCCTCAAAAAAGCCGAGATGGACCGCATTGCCGCAGCGCCCGCCGCCATGTCGGCCACCGCCGCGTCCGGCAGCTTTAGCCAGTTCCTGGCGTTGTCGGCGCAAATGCAGCCCGAGCTGGCCCCCGCCGTGGCGGCCTACAACAGCAAGGCCGCGTTGCAGGGCGATGACCTCGTCAACATCAGCCGCCTGCTGGGCCTGTACAACCGCCTGAAGAACCAGACCGCCGTGATCGACGCCACCGCCAAGATGGTGGCCATTCCCACGGTGCGATCCGACAAGGTGCCGCCGCACGAAGACCCGCACATCATTGCCTTCGGCACCCTGGTGGAAGGCATGGCCAAAGAGTTTGGCCTGCAATACCGCAACGTGGACAACCGCATCTTTGAAGTGAAGCTGCCCGGCAGCGGCCCCGAAGAGTTCGGCATCCTGACCCACGCCGACGTGGTGCCCGTGGTGGCCGACGAATGGGTGCTGGACGACGGCACCAAGCTTGACCCCTTCAAGCTGACCCGCGTGGGCGGCAACCTGTACGGCCGGGGCTCTATTGACGACAAGGGCTCCATCGCCACCGTGCTGTATGCCATGAAGGCGGTGAAAGAAAGCGGCCTGCCGCTGGCCCGCACCATCCGCCTCATGATCGAAACCACCGAAGAAACCGGTGGCGACGCGATGAAGTACTACCGCACCAAGACCACGCTGCCTGAGTACAACATCGTGCTCGACAGCAAGTACCCCGCCGTGGTGGCAGAAAAGGGCTCGGGCGCGCTGCGCACCACCTTTGCCCTGGGCGCTACCGCAGGCAACCAGCCCACCATCGTGGCCATGGCGGGCGCCGCATCGGCCAACGCCGTGCCCCAGACGGCCACGGCCCGCCTGCGTGGCGGCAACGCCGATGCCACCGCCCGCCAGCTCAGTGCTGGCAAGGACGCCTTTGTCGGCAAATACACCGGCCAGGGCGGCAAGTTCAGCATCGATGTGACGCGTGAAGGCGCAGACGTGCTGGTCAAGGTCACGGGCGTCTCGGCCCACGGCTCGCGCCCTGAAGAAGGCGTGAACCCGCTGCCGCGTCTGGCGCTGTTCCTGCAGCAATCGGGGGTGGCGGTGGCCGCCAATGGCTATGCCCAGGCCGTGCGTTACATCGCGGACCTGTATGGCGTGGACTACCTGGGCCGCACCATCGGCCTGGCCTACAGCGACGACTTCATGGGCCCGCTGACCATGTCGCCCAACCTGATCCGTGAGAAAGACGGCAAGGTCGATGTGCTGGTGAACGTGCGCATGCCCCGTGGCAACACGCCCGAAGCCCTGGCCAAGGCCACCACCGAACGCATCAAGGCCTGGGGCACCCAGGCCGGTGTGGCGGTCGAGGTGGACCACAACCAAGGCAACTGGATGGCCCGCGACCCCAAGGGCGCCTGGCTGGCCACGCTGCTCAACACCTTTGGCGACACCACCGGCCTGCCCGCGCAGCCTGTGCCAACGGCTGGCAGCACCACGGCCAAGCTGATGCCCAACGCCATCAACTTTGGCCCCGCCATGCCCGGCAAGAAGTACACGGCCCACAACGCCAAGGAGTTCAAGGAAGTGGTGGACCTGGACGCGGACATGCAGATGTTCACCGAAATGCTGGTGCGCATCGGCAACCTGCCGCAGATGCAGTGAGCCTGCGGGTGGGGGCCTCCCGTGTGTTTTCTGGGCCCCGGTTCTTGATCCAGGTGCAAGACATCGGCATCGGCTGACAGGCGATGCCGGTGGCTTGCGCTACAGTGGCTGAGGACTCCGCGCGCAGCGCTCACACGGGCCAGCCAGCGCGGGGCGTTTCATGTTTCAGCACGGAAGGACCCCCATGGCCAAAGCTCCTGGCAAAGCCGCACCCGGCAAGACCTCTGCCCCCAGCATCAACATCGGCATCAGCGACAAGGATCGCGCTGCCATCGCCCAGGGCCTGTCGCGCCTGCTGGCCGACACCTACACCCTGTACCTCACCACCCACAACTTCCACTGGAACGTGACGGGCCCCATGTTCAACACGCTGCACACCATGTTCATGGCGCAGTACACCGAGCTGTGGAACGCGGTGGACCCGATTGCCGAGCGCATCCGCTCGCTGGGCCATGTGGCGCCGGGCTCGTACGCCGAGTTTGGCAAGCTGGCCACGGTGCCCGACGCCCCCGCCAAGCCGCCCAAGGCGCTGGACATGGTGCGTGTGCTGGTCGAAGGCCACGAGGCCGTGGCCCGCACTGCGCGTAGCCTGTTCCCTCTGGCCGACAAAGCCAGCGACGAGCCCACGGCGGACCTGCTGACGCAGCGCCTGACGGTGCACGAACAGACGGCGTGGATGCTGCGCTCGCTGCTCGAAGAGTAAGAGCGGCTAACAAAACCCTTCTGGCGTCGTTGCCGCGTCTTGTCGTACTACTTGTACTGCCTGCGACGCGGCGCCTAGCCAGAACCGCTGCGCTGGGTTTTGTTACCCGCTCTAAGCCAGCCGCTGCGCTGTGAACCGAACGCCCGGCGGCCGCAAGGCCCCGGGCGTTTTTCTTGCCGGGCCGATGCCGGGCCTGCATCTGGGAAAATCCCGCCCCATGACCGCCGCCACCACCGTCCCCCGCAGCCGCTTTTCGCTTTATCTCGACCTTATCCGCTGGGACCGCCCCGCCGGCTGGCTGGTGTGCCTGTGGCCCACGCTGTCTGCGCTGTGGATTGCGGCCGATGGTTTCCCCGGCTGGCATCTGCTGGTGGTGTTTGTGCTGGGCACCTTCCTCATGCGCAGCGCGGGCTGCTGCGTGAACGACGTGGCCGACCGCGACTTTGACAAACACGTCAAGCGCACGGCGCAGCGGCCCGTGACCACGGGCGCCGTGTCGGTGAAAGAGGCGCTGGGTTTGGGCGCTGTGCTGGCCCTCGTGTCGTTTGGCCTGGTGCTCACCACCAACACCGCCGCCATCCTCTGGTCCGTGCCTGCCGTGCTGGTGGCCATTGCCTACCCGTTCACCAAGCGCCTTATCTCCATGCCGCAGGCGGTGCTGGGCATTGCGTTCAACTTTGGCATCGTCATCGCCTTCGCTGCGGTGCAGGGCAGCGTGCCCGCCGTGGCGTGGTGGATGTGGCTGGGCAATATGTTCTGGGTGCTGGCCTACGACACCGAATACGCCATGGTGGACCGCGACGACGACCTCAAGATCGGCATCAAGACCTCGGCCATCACCCTGGGGCGTTTTGATGTGGCAGGCATCGTGCTGTTTTATCTGCTTTTCATAGGAATTTGGGCTGTAGCGCTTGCTCCTTATGCGCTAGGCGCTATTTTTTATATAGCACTTTCTGCGGCACTGGCCCAGGCCGTTTGGCACTTCACTCTGATCCGCACGCGCACCCGCGAGGGCTGCTTCAAGGCGTTTCGCATCAACCACTGGCTGGGCGCCACGGTGTTTGCGGGCATTGCGGGCAGTTACCTGCTGCGGTGGCTGGGGGTGGTTGGGGCTTGAGGCTGCACGGCGCCGCAGCGGCCTGGCGATCGCTTGGAGGCCTCTTCGGCGCAGCGCGTCCAACTGGCCCCAGTTTCTGCACTCGTGGCGCGGATGGTTGCAAGGTGTAAGGATTGTTGGGAGGTGTGTGGATGGCGCTTTGTGGCGCTTTCCTGAGCAGGGGGGCTCGATAAGATCGTGCGCCCTGTGCAGCCTCGGTCTGCCGAGCGATGGGTGCCGGTTCCCCCTTCCTTGTCCCCTTCTTCTCGTCTGGCTTGCATGAAATCACCCACCTTCCCCCGTGCTGCACGTTGCCTGTTTACCGCAGCCGCGCTGCTGAGCCTGGCGGCCCCCGCGCTGTCTGCCGACTACAGCCCCTACCCCAAGGCCGGGGTGTACGACGCCAGCGACAGCCGGTTCGAGCGCGTGTTGACCGTCAAGCCCAATGGCAAGTTCACGCTGGAGGTCTCGGAGATCGGCAAGCCGGGCCAGTTGCGCAGTGGTGCTGGCGAAGGCCGTTTGTCCGACGCGCCTGGCGGCTGGAGCTTCAGCGAAGGACGGTGCAGCATGACCTTGAAGCGCGCGGCAGGTGGCATGCAGCTGCATGTCGAGACCTGTGCCAGTGCCTGGGGCGATGTGCCGTTTGACGGCAAGTACCAATTCAAGGGCGAAGCGGCCCCCATGCCTGTGGCCAAGGCGGCACCCGCACCAGCGGCTGCCGCGCCGTCCGCTGCGCCCGTGCCCCTTTCCGCCCCGCAGCCCTCCGGTGGGCCCTTGCCATCGCGCAAAGAACTGCGCCAGCAATGGTCCAACCTGTCGTCTGACACCGTGGCGGGCAAGAGCGCGGGCTTTTGGGCCCAGTCGACCGCAGGCAGCACCGCAGGCAATGGCCTGGAACGGTTTTCCCGGGCGGGCTTTGTGGTGGATGTGACGAGCGACTATGACCGCTTGCCCCCCGCTGAAATGGCCAAGTCCCCGCTGAAACTGGTGGAGGTTCCCCTGCCTGTGGTCTCTGCCAAGGAGGGGCTGGAGTTTGAGGTCGATTGCAGCTTTGGCAAGTTCAACAAGGTGGTGGCCATCAACGTGAGCAGCCTGGGCAAAGGCAACCAAATGACCCGCAAGCGGGCCAGTGCGTGGGCCTTGGATGACCGTTGGCAGCCTGTGGAGATCAAGCCCGCCCAAAAGGCCAAGTGCCCGCAAGGGATGTATTGAGCGGGACCCGCGCCGCCCCTTTGAAGCAGCCCTGGCGCCCGCCGCAGCGCCATGGGTTCGCCATTAAACTCGGCCGCTGCCGATGAACTCCCAGAGACGCCCATGACCCGCAATCCACTGACCGCTACTGTGATTGGCGGCAACGCCGTCGTGACGCAACCCCCCGCTCAGGAGGCGCTGTCCGTGGCTGCGGTTTCGGCCGCTCCTGTGGCGTTGCCTGCGCACTTTCCCGTCACGCTCCACGCCGATCAACAGCAGCTGGTGCAGCAAAACCTGTCGCAGGTGGACTTTCTGACCCTGCCCACGCGCGAGGTCGTCACCCTGGGCGGCGACGTGGAAACGGCCCTGCACCGCACGCTCGATGGCTTTCTCTCGCGCATCGACCAGGGCAACGACCCCAAAATCTTCAAGCTGATCGCCAGCCTCAAAGAGGCCGTGGACAAGGAAGACCTGCCCGCATTGGCGCAGCGCATCCTGAACCCCGAGCCCACTTTGCTCTCGCGCATTGGTGGCCTGTTCAACAAGGCGGCTGCGGCCAAGGCGCTGGCCGCCGTGTGGGAGGAAACCCGTCGCATCGCCCTGGGCAAGACCAAGACGCTGGTCGACGTGGTGCAAAAGATGGATGCCGAGTTGCGCCAGGAGCAGCACAAGCTCGACACCGAAATCCGTGCGCTGGAGCAGCTCAAGGAGTCGTACCGTGACCGCTACAGCGACTTTGTCGTGGTGGTGGCCTTCTTGTCGCTGTTTTTGGCGCGTGCGCGGGAGCAGGTGGCGCAGGCCGAGTTGAGCGCCCAGCCCGGCAACCCGCAGGACACGGCCCACGTCACCGAACTCAAGGACAAGCTGCAGGCGCTGGAATCGCGCGCGCTGGCGCTCGAAGGCACGCTCAGCCGCCTGCCTGCCGACCAGCTGGTGATCCGTCAACTGCAAAACGCCGCCATTGCCACGCTGCAAGAAACCACCACCACCGCATCGAGCCGCTTTGCCAGCATCAAGATGACGCTGCTCACCCTGCACGGCGCGCTGGTCACCCAGTCGGTGCAGCAGTTGGCCGACCAAGGCGCCGCGCTGGACCAGAACCTGGCCGGTGTGCGCTCGGCGCTGATGAAAGACGTGGTGACCAAGGCCGCCAACGCGCCGGGCGACAACCGCCTGGCCCAGGCGCAGCAGCTGCAGGCCATCGTGGCCGACACCGCGCAGCTGGTGGGCGTGGTGGAGCAAGCCCGTGCCGACAACCAGCAAAAGTTTGCCCAGGCCCGCGAGATGTTTGCCCAGGCCCGCCAGGACATGCTGGCCGTGGGCCAGCAGCTGCGCCCCGACCAGGCCCTGAAATACTGACCCTGGCCCCCGGCCCGCCCCGCGCAATGCGCTGTGAGGGCGGGGCGCCCAGACACCCCCTGATGTTGCCCCGAAGGAAACCGACATGGCCCTTGAACTGAAGCTCTCCAAGCCCGGCGATACCGCCCCCAAACTGTCTCTGAACCTGGCCAAGCCCGCGCGCTTCACGGTGGAGCTGTCGTGGGATTCGGCGCACGACCTGGACACCCATGCGCTGCTGGCCAGCAATGGCGGCGGTGGCGCCAAGGTCACCAGCTTTGACCAGGTGCTGAGCACCTACAACGCCAAGAAGACCAACCCGCAAGGCGTGTTGACCACCAACGCCGATGGCTCGTTCTCCACACCCGAAGGCGGCATCACCCACTCGGGCGATGCACGCACCGGCGTGAACCTGGACGTGGACGAAACCCTGTCGATTGACGGCAGCAAGATCCCTGCGGGCGTGAACGAGATCCCGATCTTCGTGACCATCCACGCCGCAGCTGGCGCCAACTTCTCGTCCGTGAAAAACGCGGGCATCCGCATCAAGAACGACCAGGGCCTGGTGCTGGGCGAGTACCTGCTGTCCAACGAATTCGGCCCTTTCAACGCGGTGCAGATGGGCAGCCTGCTGCTGGACGGCAGCGGCTGGCATTACCTGGCCGCAGGCAGCGGGTTCAACGGCGATTTCAACTTCATCCTGTCGCACTTTTCGTGAGCGGCGAGGCGGGGGCGCAGTCCGTGTTCTGTAACGCCCCCTTTGAATCCATGCCCCTTGCCGGATGAAGCCCAAAGTCATCACCCACACCCCTGCCAGCCCGCAGGCGCAAGCAGCCGCCACGCCGGGGCCTGACGCCGCAGTTGGCGCGGGCTTGCGGGCCACGGTCATTGCGCCGGGTGGGGTGCCTGCCACGGTGCAGGGAGCATCGCGCCCCGCGCCCACCACGGTGGCGCCGCAGCCGGGTGTTGCACCCATTGCATCGCCCAGTGCTTCATCCGGGGCGCAAAAGGCCCCGCCCTCGGTGGTGCCGGGCACGATTCGCCGGGGTGTGGAGGTCAGCCTGCCGGAGCTGGTCCAGCGCTTTCCGGCCGCGATGCCCGAGGCGCTGCAGCAAGCCCAGCGCCTGCTGCAGGCCACCATCGTCGATACCCTGAGCGCAACCCAGGCCGCCCGCTGGGGCGAAGAGGCCCAGCAGCGCTATGGCGCGCTGGTCGATGCCTCGTTGCAGATCACCCAGGCCACCACGCTCCAGACCAGCCTGCGCCATGTGGCACGTTTGCATGCGCTGCTGCAAGGCATTGCCGACGAATGGCTGGCCCCCGCCAAGTCGCCGCTGCTGTTCTGGAAGACCAGCGCCGGGCCCGCCGCGCTGTTGCAGGCCAGCCAGGGCGAGCTGGCGCAACTGCGCCAGCACCTGGCCGAGGCCTTGCCCGCCCTGCGCAGCCTGCAGGCCGAGCTGCAAGGCATTGGCAGCGAACTGGCTCCGCTGGCCGTGCGGCTGGAGGCGCAAAGCCTGGCCGCGCACTACCTGGCCGATCTGCTGGACTCTGGCGCCGATCCACGCGCCCATGCCCTGCTGCAACGCGCCAGCGCGCTGGCGCAAACCGTGCTGCACATCCATGGGGGCCTGCAGCTGCGCCAAGGCAGCCAGCACAGCCTGGATGGGCTGGTCCACCGCATCCAGGACACCGTGCTGATGGCCCTGCCTGCGTGGACAGAAAAAGTGGCCCTGGCCACCCAGGCGCGGCAGTTGAACGACACCGAACGCTACGCCCTGGCGCAGCAACTGCAAGGCCTGCTGGGCCTGCTCCACCTCTCTTAACTTGACGGACGACCGAACATGGCGCTCACCCTGGACCTGAACAAATCGCAACAAGCCCTGGTGCTCAACCTGGCCAAGGCGGGCGTGAGCGAACCGCCCAAAGTGGACGTAGCGTTTGTGATGGATGTTTCCGGCTCGTTTGACGACGAGCACCGCCAGGGCGTGACCAACGACCTGCTCACACGCCTGATCCCCTGGGCCGCGCTGTTCGACCCGGACCAAAAGATGGAGGTCTACACCTTCTCCAACGGCCCCCGCAATGTGCACCACGCCACGGATGTGAGCGCCAAGAACTACGCGGGCTATGTGCAGCGCGAAATCATTGGCTGCCCCGGCTACATGGGCGCGACCGACTACTCCTACGTGCTGGAGCGTGTGCTGACCGATTTCGGGTGGATGACCGAGAAGCCCAAGGGCTTTCTGAGCCGCTTGTTCGGCGGCGGCGAAGCCCCGGCTCCTGCCGCCAAGCCGCGCCAGACGCTGATCTTCTTTGTGACCGACGGCGAAAGCGCCGACGAGGCCCGGACCACTGCGCTGCTGTCTGCCTCACAGGCGCGGGGCGACGGGGTGTACTTTCACTTTTTGGGGGTGAGCAACCAGTCCGCCCAGTTCCCCTACATCCAGGGCCTGGGGGACAAGTTCAGCAACGTGGGCTTCACGGCGGTGAACCGGGTGCGCCAATGGGTGCAGCAGTCGGACGATGCCATCAACCAGTCGCTCATCAGCGACGAGCTGGTGGCCTGGCTGACGGCGGGGCGTGCCTGAGGGGCGTTCGCCGTTTGGGTTTGGTTTGCTATTAAAAATATAGCTTCTAGCGCCTGTTCAATAAGCGCTAGAAGCCTATTTGTTTAAATAGTTGCCTGCCTCAGGTAGACCCTTCGCCCTGAGCCCGTCGAAGGGCTGTTTGCAAAAGGCGCCTTGGCTTCGACAGGCTCAGCCCGAACGGCTGGGGGATGAGCTGTCTGAGGCAGCTCGCTGATCAGTCTATTTGGCTTGGTGTTGGGTGCGTCAGCCGCCGAACTCGTTGCCCAGTTCGTCCGCCCGCTGGCGTGCGGCTTCCATGGCGCGCTCAAAGGCTGGGCCCACACCAGCGCCTTCCATGGATTGCAGCGCCGCGTAGGTGGTTCCGCCCTTGGACGTGACGCGCTGGCGCAGCACGGCCGGGGGCTCGTCGGAGCGGCGGGCCAGTTCAGAGGCGCCCACAAACGTGCCCACGGCCAGTTGGTGCGCTTGCTGCTCGCTCAGGCCCATGCCCACGCCGGCGCGGGTCATGGCTTCGAGGAAGTAGAAAACATAGGCCGGGCCCGAGCCGGAGAGGGCCGTGACGGCATCCAGCTGCTTTTCGCTCTCCACCCACAGGAACTCGCCGGTGGACGCCATGATGGCTTCCACACTCTGGCGCTCGGCTGGCGTCACGGCAGGGCGGGCGTAGATGGCGCTCATGCCCTTGCCCACCAGGGCCGGTGTGTTGGGCATGGTGCGCACGATGCGCTCGGTGCCGAGCCACTGGGCGATGCTGCTGGAGCGGATGCCTGCGGCCACGCTCAGGTGCAGGGCGGCCGGGGTGTGGGACTTGGCCTGTGCGGCCGCGTCCTTGAAGGTTTGCGGCTTGACGGCCCAGACCACGATGCCTGCGCGCTGCAGGGCGGGGCCGGCCTCTGCCTGGGCTTCAATGCCGTAGTTTTTGCGCAGCGCCTCGCGTGCTTCGGCCCAGGGTTCCACCACCTCGATCTGGCTGGCCGGAAGGCCCTGGTGGATCAGCCCGCCAATGATGGCGCTGGCCATGTTGCCGCCGCCGATGAAAGCGATGACGGGCAGGGTGGAGGCAGAAGCGGGGGCAGAGGTGGTGCTCATGGTCGGTCAACAGTCTGGAAGGGCCACGATGGTAGCGCGGGTGCCTCAGGCCTGCCGCCTGCCGCTACGGTTTGCTGTAGGCTTCATGATGCTGAAGCGAGGCTACTGCACCGCAGTCGGTCTCCATGCGCAGGTCATGCAGCCGTAGTCTGCCGTACTGCATGCTCCCAGTTCGCCATCAACTCTTGCGCGCGGCTGTTGCTAAGGGTGGGCACAAAACGGCGGTCGGCGCGCCACAGGTGGGAGAGTTCGCTGGTGCTGGCGTACACGCCGCTCGACAGGCCTGCCAGGTAGGCCGCGCCCAGCGCCGTGGTCTCGATGACCGCAGGGCGCACCACCGGGATGCCCAGCAGGTCGGCCTGGAACTGCATCAGCAGGTCGTTCACGCACGCGCCGCCATCCACGCGCAGCTCGCTCACCGGGGCGCCACCGGCGGCCACGGCGTCACGGCTCATGGCCAGCAGCAAGGCGGCGCTTTGGTAGGCGATGCTCTCCAGCGCCGCGCGGGCAATGTGGGCAATGGTGCTGCCGCGCGTGAGGCCCGTGATGGTGCCGCGTGCGTCGGGCTTCCAGTAGGGGGCGCCCAGGCCGGTGAATGCGGGCACCATCATCACGCCACCCGAGTCGGGCACGCTTTGCGCGAGCGACTCGACCTCGCTGCTGTTGGTGATGGCGCGCAGGCCATCGCGCAGCCACTGCACCACTGCACCACCCACGAAGACCGAGCCTTCCATGGCGAACTCGGGCTGCTTGGAAGCCTGCGCAGCGCTGGTGGTGAGCAAGCCGTTTTGCGATGTCTGAAAGGTGCTGCCTGTGTGCATGAGCATGAAGCAGCCCGTGCCATAGGTGTTCTTTGCCATGCCCGCCGTGAAGCAGGCCTGGCCGAACAGCGCGCTTTGCTGGTCGCCCGCCACGCCGCCGATGCGGATGGGGTGGCCCAGCAGGTCGGCCGCCGTGTCGCCAAAGTGGGCGGCCGAGGGCAGCACCTCGGGCAGCAGCGCCTTGGGGATGCGCAGCAGCGCCAGCAGTTCGTCGTCCCACTGGTTGGTATGCACATTGAACAGCATGGTGCGCGCGGCGTTGCTCACGTCCGTCACATGCACCTGGCCGTGGGTCAGCTTCCACATGAGCCAGCTGTCCACCGTGCCAAAAGCCAGTTCGCCGCGTTCGGCCGCGTCGCGCGCACCGGGCACATGGTCGAGCAGCCACTGCAGCTTGGTGCCGGAGAAGTAGGCATCCACCAGCAAGCCCGTCTTGGCCTGGATGGTGGCGGCGTGGCCTTGTTCGCGCAGCTGGGCGCAGGCGGGTTCGGCGCGCCGGTCCTGCCACACGATGGCGTGGTGCACGGGCTGGCCCGTCTTGCGGTTCCACAGCACCGTGGTTTCGCGCTGGTTGGTGATGCCCACGGCACGCACAGCGCTGGCCGCAATGCCCGCCTTGGCCAGCGCATCGCGTGCGGTGGCCAGCTGGGTGCGCCAGATTTCCAGTGGGTCGTGCTCCACCCAGCCGGGCTGGGGGTAGATCTGCGGCAGCTCCAGCTGCGCCTGCGCCACGATGTGGCCGCGTTCGTCGAACACGATGCTGCGGGAGCTGGAGGTGCCTTGGTCGAGTGCGAGCAGGTAGGTCATGGTCAAAAATCCAGGGGTCAGGCTGCCACGGTGCAGATCACACCGGCATCTTGCAGCAACGCGGGAAAAGGCTCAGGCGGTGGCGCATCGGTAAACAGCCGCCCAATCTGATTGAGTGTGGCCAGTTGCACCATGGCTGGGCGGTTGAACTTGCTTTGGTCGGCCGCCAGCCACACCTCGCGGGCCTGGCCGATGATGGTTTGGGCCACTTTCACCTCGCGGTAGTCAAAGTCGCGCAGCGAGCCGTCGGGCTCGATGCCCGAGATGCCGATGAGGGCGATGTCCACCTTGAACTGGCGGATGAAATCCACCGCCGCTTCGCCCACGATGCCCCGGTCGCGCGGGCGCACCACGCCGCCGGCCACGATGACCTCGCACTCGGGGTTGCTGCACAGGATGGCCGCCACGTTCAGGTTGTTGGTGATGACGCGCAGGCCGCGGTGGTGCAGCAGGGCCTTGGCGATGGCCTCGGTGGTGGTGCCGATGTTCAGGATCAGCGAGCAGTTGTTAGGCACCTGTTCGGCCACGGCGCGGGCAATGCGGGCTTTGCCTTCGGCGTGCAGGGTTTCGCGCTGGGTGTGGGCCAGGTTCTCCACCGTGGAGCTGGGCACGCGCACCCCGCCATGAAAGCGCGTGAGCAGGCCTGACTCGGCCAGCCGCTGCACATCGCGGCGTACGGTCTGCAGGGTTACGCCCAGGGTGTCGGCCAGTTGTTCCACGGTGGCGGACTTGCGGGTGCGCACTTCTTCAAGCAGTTGCAGTTGGCGGGGGTTGGTGTTCACGGGCAGACGGATGGGTTGTGCGTTCGGGGGGCTCGCCTGGGTGGTGCAGGCGGTGTTTTGTCATCGAATCGTAACGAAACTGAAATGAACAGAAAGCGAACGCCGTACGCTTTGCTGGACTTTAAATCGAACGAAAACGAAATGATTAAGGGTAAACCTGGATTCAATTCGAATCAAAAAGAACAAAAATGAAAAATATCGAAAATTACGGGCGGCTGGCATCCATGCGGGTCGTCTTGTCACACAGGCCGTTGGGCCGGAAGAGGATGCTTCATGCAGCTGGCACTGGACAGCATCAGCAAAAGGGTGGGGGCGCAGACCTGGCTTTATGACATGGGCCTGGTCTTGCAAAGCAATGCCGTGACGGTGCTGCTGGGCGCCACCCAGGCAGGCAAGACCAGCCTGATGCGCATCATGGCGGGGCTGGACACGCCCACCGCAGGCAAGGTGACGGTGGATGGTGTGGACGTGACGGGCATGCCCGTGCGCGAGCGCAATGTGGCCATGGTGTACCAGCAGTTCATCAACTACCCCTCGATGAAGGTGTTTGACAACATCGCCTCGCCACTGAAGCTGCGCGGCGACAAGGACATTGACGCCCGGGTGCGCGAGTTGGCCGGGCGGCTGCACATCGACATGTTTCTGGACCGCTACCCGGCCGAGCTGTCGGGCGGGCAACAGCAGCGTGTGGCGCTGGCGCGTGCACTGGCCAAGGGCGCGCCGCTGATGCTGCTGGACGAACCCCTGGTGAACCTGGATTACAAGCTGCGCGAAGAGCTGCGCGAAGAACTGACGCAGCTGTTTGCCGCAGGCCAGTCCACGGTGGTGTATGCCACCACCGAGCCGGGCGAGGCGCTGCTGCTGGGCGGCTACACCGCCGTGCTCGATGAAGGTCGGTTGCTGCAATACGGCCCCACGGCCGAGGTATTCCATGCGCCCAATTCACTGAGTGTGGCGCGCGCCTTCAGCGACCCGCCGATGAACCTGATCCCTGCCACGCCATTGCCGCAAGGCGTGCGGTTGCAAGGCGGTAGAGATCTGGCCATTCCACTGCCCGCAGGCAGCGCCGCTGGCGCCTTGACGGTGGGCGTGCGCGCCAGTGCCCTGCGCGTGCATGCCCACCCCGGCGATGTGAGCGTGAGCGGCGTGGTGGAGCTGGCCGAAATCTCGGGCTCGGACACCTTTGTGCACGCCCACACGCCCTGGGGCGAGCTGGTGGCACAGCTCACCGGCGTGCACTACTTTGAGCTGGGCACAAGCATCACCTTGCACCTGGACCCGGCGCAGGCCTATGTGTTTGGCGCAGACGAGCGCCTGGTGTGGGCGCCTGCCCGCCACCTGGCTGTACAAGGAGGTCGCTGAGATGGCGCGTATCAGTTTGGACTTGGCGCATTCGTACAAGCCCCACCCGCAGCAGGACAGCGACTACGCGCTGCTGCCCTTGAAGATGGAATTTGAAGACGGCGGCGCCTATGCGCTGCTGGGCCCCTCGGGCTGTGGCAAGACCACCATGCTCAACATCATGTCGGGCCTGCTCGTGCCATCGCACGGCAAGGTGCTGTTTGATGGCCGCGACGTGACCCGCGCCAGCCCACAGGAGCGCAACATTGCGCAGGTGTTCCAGTTCCCGGTGATCTACGACACCATGACGGTGGCCGAGAACCTGGCCTTTCCGCTGAAGAACCGCAAGGTGCCCGAAGCCCAGATCAAAGAGCGCGTGGGCGCGATTGCCGAGATGCTGGAGATGAGCCACCAGCTCAACATGCGCGCAGCGGGCCTGTCGGCCGACCAGAAGCAAAAAATATCGCTGGGCCGTGGCCTGGTGCGATCGGACGTGGCGGCCGTGCTGTTTGACGAGCCGCTCACGGTGATCGACCCGCACCTGAAGTGGCAGCTGCGCCGCAAGCTCAAGCAGATCCACCACGAGCTCAAGCTCACGCTGATCTACGTGACCCACGACCAAGTGGAGGCACTGACCTTTGCCGACCAGGTGGTGGTGATGACCCGCGGCCGCGCGGTGCAGGTGGGCTCGGCCGATGCGCTGTTTGAGCGGCCGCAGCACGTGTTTGTGGGGCACTTCATTGGCTCGCCGGGCATGAACTTTTTGCCTGCACAGTCGGACGGTGCCGAGCTGACCGTAGCGGGCCATCGCCTGGCGGCCCCCGCAGGGCGCGTGCTGCCCGTTGGTTCGCTGCAGGTCGGCATTCGCCCCGAATACCTGGCGCTGGCCGCTGCGCAGCAGCCCGGCGCCCTGGCCTGCAGCGTGGCACAGGTGCAGGACATCGGCACCTACCTGATGTTGACCGCGAAAGTGGGCGAGCACACGCTCAAGGCCCGCTTCAGCCCCGAGACGCGGCTGCCCTCGGCAGGCGACACGGTGTGGCTGCAGGTGCTGGGTGAGCACACCTGCTTTTACAAGAATGAGGAGTTGCTGGCATGAGCGCAACCACCAAACCCGTGAACCAGAAGGCCTGGTTCCTGATCCTGCCGGTCATTCTCTGCGTGGCCTTCTCGGCCATCTTGCCGTTGATGACGGTGGTGAATTATTCGGTGCAAGACATCATCAGCCCCGAGCGCCGAGTGTTTGTGGGCACCGAGTGGTTTGCCGCCGTGATGCGCGACGAGGAGCTGCACTCGGCCCTGTGGCGGCAGATCACCTTCTCGCTGGCCGTGCTGGCGGTGGAGATTCCGCTGGGCATTTTGCTGGCGCTGTCCATGCCCGCGCAGGGCTGGAAGTCGTCCGCCGTGCTGGTGGTGGTGGCACTGTCGCTGCTGATTCCTTGGAACGTGGTGGGCACCATCTGGCAAATTTATGGCCGGGCCGACATTGGCCTGATGGGCCGCATGCTGCAGGAGATGGGCATTGAATACAGCTACACCGGCAACGCCACGCAGGCGTGGCTGACGGTGCTGCTGATGGACGTGTGGCACTGGACACCGCTGGTGGCGCTGCTGGCCTTTGCCGGGCTGCGGTCCATTCCCGATGCGTATTACCAGGCGGCCCGCATTGATGGTGCCAGCAAGTTGGCGGTGTTCCGCTACATCCAGCTGCCCAAGATGCGCGGCGTGCTGATGATTGCGGTGCTGCTGCGCTTCATGGACAGTTTCATGATCTACACCGAGCCCTTTGTGCTCACAGGCGGCGGGCCGGGCAATGCGACCACGTTCCTGTCGCAGTACCTCACGACCAAGGCCGTGGGCCAGTTCGACCTGGGCCCTGCTGCAGCGTTCTCGCTGATCTATTTCTTCATCATCTTGCTGCTGTGCTTCATCCTCTACAACTGGATGCAGCGGGTGGGCACCGTCAGCGACGAAGGGGCTGGCCATGAATGAAAAACGCTTTCAAAAACGCACGCTGTTCCTGATCGCGTACCTGCTGTTTGCGCTGTTGCCCATCTACTGGATGGTGAACATGAGCTTCAAGACGAATGCCGAAATTCTCTCGACGTTCTCCTTTTTCCCGCAGCACTTTACGTGGGACAACTACAAGACCATCTTCACCGATGAGAGCTGGTATTCGGGCTACATCAACAGCCTGATCTACGTCAGCATCAACATGGTGATCACGCTTACCGTGGCGCTGCCAGCGGCGTATGCGTTCTCGCGCTACAGCTTCCTGGGTGACAAGCATGTGTTCTTCTGGCTGCTCACAAACCGCATGACGCCGCCGGCCGTGTTTTTGCTGCCGTTCTTTCAGCTCTACACCACCGTAGGGCTGATGGACACGCACATTGCCGTGGCGCTGGCGCATCTTTTGTTCAGCGTGCCGCTGGCGGTGTGGATTTTGGAAGGCTTCATGAGTGGCATTCCGCGCGAGATCGACGAGACGGCGTACATCGACGGCTACAGCTTTCCGCGCTTTTTCCTCACCATCTTCCTGCCGCTCATCAAGGCCGGTGTGGGCGTGGCGGCGTTCTTCTGCTTCATGTTCAGCTGGGTCGAATTGCTGCTGGCCCGCACGCTGACCAGCGTGAACGCCAAGCCCATCGTGGCCACGATGACGCGCACGGTGAGCGCCAGCGGCATGGACTGGGCGACGCTGGCGGCGGCGGGTGTGCTGACCATCGTGCCGGGTGCGATCGTGATCTGGTTTGTGCGCCACTACATCGCCAAGGGTTTCGCGATGGGACGGGTGTGATGCACCCCCTGAGTCGCCTGCGGCGCCTTCCCCCTCCAGGGGGACGACGCCCTCGCTGCGGGGCGGCCCTGGCTCGGCGTCCCTGGCCTTGGGCGTGCCAGTAGGGATGTGCTTTGGCGGTATCTGACGCCACGCTAATGGAAAGGAATGCTTCAAATGTTTGACTGGATGGCTTGGACGTTGCCCGTGGCGGTGTTCTTCATCTGCATCGTGCTCATGCTGATCGGCATGGCGGTGTGGGAGGTGAAATCGCCCACAACGATGCGCAAGGGCTTTTTGCCGCTGGAGACCACGCGCGGTGATCGGCTGTTTATCGGGCTGCTGTCGGCGGCCTATGTGAACCTGATTTTTGTCGGCATCAGCGGCAAGCTGGCGCAGTGGTTTAGCTTGGATGGCGATCCGTCCATCTGGATCAGCTTTGTGCTGTCGATGGCGCTGCTGGCGCTGGTGATGCGCAAGGGGTGATGGGCGCTTGGGCATCTGTGCGGTATCAAAACGATAGCTGCCTGCGCTTATTTGGTAAGTGATTGAGATAAAAAAGTATCTGAAGCATAGGTGCAGCAAGCGCTAGCAGCTATTGTTTTTGATGATGACAAGCCCCGGCCCGATTCCCCCCAGGGCCGGTGTTCATCCACCATGGGGGTTCCATCTGAGGAGACAACAATGAAGATGCAGTTCACGGCGATCGCGTTCGCCGCCACCACCCTGGCCCTGGGGCAAGCCGCCTGGGCCGGCGAGGCCGAAGCCAAGAAGTGGATCGACAGTGAGTTCCAGCCATCCACGCTGAGCAAAGACCAGCAGATGGCCGAGATGAAGTGGTTCATCGACGCCGCCAAGAAGCTCCAGGGCAAGGGCGTCAAGGAAATCTCGGTGGTGTCCGAGACCATCACCACCCATGAATACGAATCCAAGACGCTGGCCAAGGCGTTCGAGGAAATCACGGGCATCAAGGTCAAGCACGACCTGATCCAGGAAGGCGACGTGGTCGAGAAGCTGCAGACCTCCATGCAGTCGGGCAAGTCGATTTACGACGGCTGGATCTCTGATTCGGACCTGATCGGCACGCACTACCGCTACGGCAAGATCATGAGCCTGACCGACTACATGAGCGGCACCGGCAAGGAGTGGACCAACCCCGGCATCGACATCAAGGACTACATCGGCACCAAGTTCACCACCGGCCCTGACGGCAAGATGTACCAGTTGCCCGACCAGCAGTTCGCCAACCTGTACTGGTTCCGCGCCGACCTGTTCGAGCGCAAGGACATCAAGGACAAGTTCAAGGCCAAGTACGGCTACGACCTGGGCGTGCCACTGAACTGGTCTGCCTACGAAGACATCGCCGAGTTCTTCACCAATGACGTCAAGCAGATCGACGGCAAGGCCATTTACGGCCACATGGACTACGGCAAGAAGGACCCATCGTTGGGCTGGCGCTTCACCGATGCCTGGCTGTCGATGGCCGGCACCGCCGACATCGGTGCGCCCAATGGCCTGCCCATCGATGAGTGGGGCATTCGCGTGGCCGACGACAAGTGCACACCGGTGGGTGCTTCTGTATCCCGTGGCGGCGCGACCAACTCGCCAGCCGCCGTCTACGCTCTGACCAAGTACGTGGACTGGATGAAGAAGTACGCGCCCAAGGAAGCCACCGGCATGACCTTCGGCGAAGCGGGCCCTGTGCCCGCCCAGGGCCAGATCGCACAGCAAATCTTCTGGTACACCGCCTTCACGGCCGACATGACCAAGCCCGGTCTGCCTGTGGTGAACGCCGACGGCACCCCCAAGTGGCGCATGGCCCCTGGCCCCAACGGCCCGTACTGGAAGCAAGGCATGCAAAACGGCTACCAGGACGTGGGCAGCTGGACCTTCTTCAAGGACCACGACGCTAACAAGACCGCTGCTGCCTGGCTCTATGCCCAGTTCGTGACGGCCAAGACCACCTCGCTCAAGAAGACCCTGGTGGGCCTGACCCCGATCCGCGAGAGCGACATCCAGTCCAAGGCCATGACCGATGCAGCGCCCAAGCTGGGCGGTTTGGTGGAGTTCTACCGCAGCCCCGCCCGCGTGGCATGGTCGCCCACCGGTACCAACGTGCCCGACTACCCCAAGCTGGCCCAGCTGTGGTGGAAGAACGTAGCCCAGGCCGTGACGGGTGAAAAGACCCCGCAAGGCGCCATGGACACGCTGGCCGACGAGATGGACCAGGTGATGGCCCGCCTGGAGCGCGCTGGCATGGCCCATTGCGCGCCCAAGCTCAACAAGAAGGAAGACCCCAACAAGTGGCTGAGCGACAAGCAAGCCCCCTGGAAGAAGCTGGCCAACGAAAAGCCGAAGGGCGAAACCATCGCCTACCAAACCCTGCTGGACGCCTGGAAGGCTGGCAAGGTGCGCTGATGCGCGGGTAGTTTGATGGCTGCGCACGGCACAGCAAGGTGTGCCGTGCCTGCCGCCCTCCCTGGGGCGATGGTGGTGGGCAGCCCCAGGGTGTTTGTGTCTTTTTTGTTGCCTCTTTGACCTTGCGCCCGCCTGGTGCTGGCGCAAGGTTTGTTACCCAAGCCCTCCACTGGTGTTACAAAATCAAGGGTTAACCCTTAAAAACTGTGGCCTCCCATGGACAATCAGCACCCATGACCAATGTTTTAGCCCCCCTTCCCACCCCGCGTGCCGAACTTCTGGACCGCTTGGCCCAGCCGCACTTGTATGACCTGGCCGTGATTGGTGGGGGCGCCACGGGCCTGGGGGTGGCCTTGGATGCGGCGGCGCGTGGTTTCAGTGTGGTGCTGGTGGATTCGCACGATTTCGCCAAGGGCACCTCATCCCGGGCCACCAAGCTGGTGCACGGTGGCGTGCGCTACCTGGCGCAGGGCAATATCTCCCTGGTGCGCGAGGCCCTGCACGAGCGCACCACGCTGCTGAGCAACGCCCCCCACCTGGCGCAGCCCCTTCCGTTTGTGATGCCGTCTTACCGCTTTTGGGAGACGCCCTTCTACGGCATCGGCCTCATGATGTACGACGCCCTGGCGGGCAAGGCCGGGCTGGGTGCCACGCAGTTCCTGGGGCGCGAACGCACCTTGCAGTGCCTGCCCACGGCCCGTAAAGACGGGCTCAAAGGCGGCGTGAAGTATTGGGATGGCCAGTTTGATGACGCCCGGCTGGCCCTGGCGCTGGCGCGCACCGCTGCCAGCCGCGGAGCGCTGCTGGTGAACTACTGCCCCGCCAAGAAGTTGGTCCATGAAGGTGGGCGGGTGGCTGGGTTCGAGTGTGAAGACGTGGAATCTGGCCGTGCTTTCACGGTCAAGGCGCGTTGCGTGGTGAATGCCACGGGTGTGTGGGTGGATGGCCTGCGCCAAATGGACGGGGAGGCCATTGGCAAGCCCGTCAAGCCCATCGTGGCGCCCAGCCAGGGCGTTCACATCGTGGTGGACAAAGAATTTTTGCCGTCAGACCATGCACTGATGGTGCCCAAGACGGCGGACGGGCGGGTGCTTTTTGCGGTTCCGTGGCTGGGCAAGCTCATTTTGGGCACCACAGACAGCCCCCGCCAGGATGTGGTGCGCGAGCCTTTGCCGTTCAAGGAAGAAGTCGCCTTCATCCTGAACGAGTCTGCCCGCTACCTGACCCGCGCGCCCAAGCCCGAGGACATTCGCAGCATCTGGGTCGGGTTGCGCCCCTTGGTCAAGCCGCAGGACGATGACGGCGGTAACACCAAGAGCATTAGTCGGGAGCACACCGTGCTGGCCAGCCGCAGCGGCCTGGTCACCGTGACGGGCGGCAAGTGGACGACCTATCGCGCCATGGCCGAAGACGTGCTGCAAAAGTGCTTTGATACTGGGGCTTTGCCGCCCAAGGCTGCGGGTGTGACCAACCAGCTGCCGCTGGTGGGTACCCCGACCGAGGCGGTGCGCCACCGCATCAGCGACGCGCCAGGCATGCATTCTTATGGGGCAGATGCCGCGCAAGTGGCGGGTTTGCCAGGGGCATCCAATGCCTTGGGCGGTGGATTGACCGAGGCGATGGTGCGGTTTGCTGCACGCTTTGAATACGCCCGAACCGTCGAGGACGTGCTGGCGCGCCGCTCGCGCATGCTGTTCCTGGACGCCCGCCTTGCCCAGGAGGTTGCCCCTGCCGTTGCAGAGATCCTGCGAGAAGAGTTGGGTGGCGACCCGCAGTTGCCTGCTTTTTTGGCATTGGCACCACAATATTTGCGCCCAGAAATGTGATAGGCGCTTGACTTGGCGCTTTGGGTTTGCAATAATCAAAGGCTTCGCGTTTAAAGCGTGAAGTTTCTGCCCAGCGGGAAGTGCTGCAAATGGTTTGCGGTGCGGACGACGGGCCCAAGACTGACTGGCTGATTTGCAGCCCTTGAGAAGTTCTCTGGGGCTGTTGTCTTCTGGTGCAAGTTGGGAATATTGAAATGATCCAGACAGAATCTCGGTTAGAGGTTGCCGACAACACCGGCGCTAAGTCCGTCCTTTGCATTAAGGTGCTGGGTGGCTCTAAGCGTCGCTATGCAAGCGTTGGCGACATCATCAAGGTGAGCATCAAAGAAGCCGCTCCACGTGGCCGCGTCAAAAAAGGCGAGGTTTACAGCGCAGTGGTGGTTCGCACGGCGAAGGGTATTCGTCGCGGCGACGGTTCGCTCGTCAAATTCGATGGCAACGCTGCGGTGTTGCTGAATGCAAAGTTGGAGCCTATCGGCACCCGCATCTTTGGACCCGTGACGCGCGAGCTGCGTACCGAAAAGTTCATGAAGATCGTGTCCCTGGCTCCTGAAGTTCTCTAAGGACGCGCCATGAACAAGATTCGCAAAGGCGACGAAGTCATCGTGCTGACAGGGCGCGACAAGGGCAAGCGCGGCACAGTGTCGCTGCGCAAGGATGACTCTTATGTGGTCATCGACGGCATCAACCTGGTCAAGAAGCACGCCAAGCCAAACCCCATGAAGGGCACAACTGGCGGCATCGTTGAAAAGGCTATGCCAATCCATCAGTCCAACGTGGCCATCTTCAATGCGGCTACCGGCAAGGCTGATCGCGTGGGTATCAAGGTGCAGGCTGATGGTTCGCGCATTCGCGTGTTCAAGTCCAGCGGCGCTGAAATCAAGGCGGCCTAAGGGGTAAACATGGCACGACTGCAAGAAATTTACCGCGACAAAGTCGCCCCCGAGCTGACCAAACAGTTCGGTTACACCTCGCCCATGCAGGTTCCACGTCTGACCAAAATCACCCTGAACATGGGTGTGAGCGAAGCCGTGTCGGACAAGAAGGTGATGGACAACGCCGTGGCTGATCTGACCAAGATTGCTGGTCAAAAGCCTGTGGTGACCAAGGCCAAGAAGGCTATCGCTGGTTTCAAGATCCGCGAAGGTCAAGCTATTGGCTGCATGGTCACGCTGCGTGGCGTGCAAATGTATGAGTTCCTGGACCGTTTCGTGACCGTGGCACTGCCCCGCGTTCGTGACTTCCGTGGTATCTCTGGCCGTGCCTTTGATGGTCGTGGCAACTACAACATCGGTGTCAAGGAACAGATCATTTTCCCTGAAATCGAGTACGACAAGGTTGACGCTCTGCGTGGCCTGAACATCAGCATCACCACAACGGCCAAGACCGACGAAGAAGCCAAGGCGCTTCTGGCTGGTTTCCGTTTCCCGTTCAAGAACTGAGGCGAAGCATGGCTAAAGTAGCTTTGATCCAGCGCGAACTGAAGCGCGAAAAACTGGCTGCCAAGTACGCAACCAAGTATGCGGAACTGAAGGCAATTGCTGGCGATGCCAAGCGTAGTGACGAAGAGCGTGAAGCTGCTCGTCTGGGCTTGCAAAAGCTCCCACGCAACGCCAACCCAACGCGTCAGCGCAACCGTTGTGAAATCACCGGCCGCCCTCGCGGTACCTTCCGTCAATTCGGTCTGGCCCGCGCCAAGATCCGTGAACTGGCTTTTGCAGGCGACATCCCCGGTGTCACCAAAGCCAGCTGGTAAGCAGGCAGGAGAGATTAAACATGAGCATGAGTGATCCCATCGCTGACTTGCTGACCCGCATCCGTAATGCACAGATGGTCTCCAAGGCCACGGTTCTGGTGCCTTCTTCCAAAGTGAAGATCGCCATCGCCCAAGTGCTGAAGGACGAAGGTTATATCGACGGCTTCCAAGTGAAAACTGAAGCTGGCAAGTCCGAACTCGAAATCGCCCTGAAGTACTACGCAGGCCGTCCAGTGATTGAGCGCATTGAGCGCGTCAGCCGCCCTGGTCTGCGTGTCTACAAAGGCCGTGATTCCATTCCACAAGTTATGAACGGTCTGGGTGTGGCAATCGTCACGACTCCTAAGGGCGTGATGACTGATCGCAAAGCGCGTGCTACCGGTGTCGGTGGCGAAGTGCTGTGCTACGTGGCCTAACCGCGGCATTGAGGAGTAACTGAAATGTCCCGAGTAGGAAAAATGCCCGTGACCATCCCCGCTGGTGTGGATGTGTCGATCAAAGATGACCAGATCTCCGTCAAGGGTTCTGGTGGCGCACTGACACTGGCACAAAACGTGTTGGTCAAAGTGTCCAGCAATGATGGCAAGTTGAGCTTCGAGCCTGTGAATGACTCGCGTGAAGCCAACGCCATGAGCGGTACGCTGCGTCAGCTGGTCAACAACATGGTTGTTGGCGTGAGCAAAGGCTTTGAAAAGAAGCTGAGCTTGGTTGGTGTGGGTTACAAAGCTGCTGCATCCGGTTCCAAGTTGAACCTGGCTGTGGGTTATTCCCATCCCGTCAATTTCGAAATGCCCGCTGGCATCACTGTCGCAACACCTACCCCTACCGAAGTGGTAGTGAAGGGTGCCGACCGTCAGCGCGTAGGTCAAATTGCCGCTGAGATTCGTGCTGTTCGTCCTCCCGAGCCTTACAAGGGCAAGGGCATCCGCTACGCGGATGAGAAGATCACGATCAAAGAGACCAAGAAGAAATAAGGAGCTGCAACATGTTGACAAAGAAAGAGCAGCGTCTTCGTCGTGCCCGTCAAACACGCATCCGCATTGCCCAGCAAGGCGTGGCCCGTTTGACTGTGAATCGTACGAACCTCCATATCTACGCCAGTGTGATTTCCGGCGACGGCAGCCAAGTGCTGGCCAGCGCTTCCACGGCAGAAGCCGATGTGCGCAAGTCCTTGGGCGGTTCGGGCAAGGGTGGCAATGCCGCTGCAGCCCAACTGATCGGCAAGCGCATCGCTGAAAAAGCGAAGGCAGCAGGCGTTGAGAAGGTTGCATTTGATCGTGCAGGTTTCGCTTATCACGGTCGCGTCAAGGCTTTGGCCGATGCAGCCCGCGAAGCTGGTCTGCAGTTCTAAGCGGAGCGGAATAAAAAATGGCTAAATTTCAACCCAAAGTGCAGAGCGAAGGTCAAGACGACGGTCTGCGCGAAAAAATGATCGCGGTGAACCGCGTGACCAAAGTCGTGAAGGGCGGCCGTATTCTCGGCTTCGCTGCACTGACTGTGGTCGGCGACGGTGATGGCCGCGTTGGCATGGGCAAGGGCAAGTCCAAGGAAGTGCCTGCTGCCGTGCAAAAGGCGATGGAAGAGGCCCGTCGCAACATGGTCAAGGTTTCGCTGAAGAACGGCACCATTTTCCACAACGTGACTGGCCACCATGGCGCCGCTGTTGTGATGATGGCTCCCGCTCCTAAGGGTACCGGCATCATTGCTGGCGGTCCTATGCGCGCAGTCTTCGAAGTGTTGGGTGTGACGGATATCGTGGCAAAGAGCCATGGTTCTTCCAATCCTTACAACATGGTTCGTGCAACGTTTGACGCGCTCGTCAATTCGACGACCCCGTCGAATGTGGCAGCCAAGCGCGGCAAGACAGTCGAAGATATCTTCGCCTGAACCGGAGCCTGAATATGACAACGCAACAAACCGTCAAGATTCAACTGGTGCGCAGCCCGATTGGCACCAAAGAGTCGCACCGCGCCACCGTCCGTGGTCTGGGTCTGCGCAAGCTGAACAGCATCAGCGAATTGCAAGACACGCCCGAAGTGCGCGGCATGATTAACAAGATCAGCTATCTGGTCAAAATCGTCTGAGAGATCGATCATGGAACTCAATAGCATCAAGCCCGCAGACGGCGCCAAGCATGCCAAGCGCCGTGTAGGCCGTGGCATCGGCTCCGGCCTGGGCAAGACCGCTGGCCGTGGTCACAAAGGTCAGAAGTCCCGTTCGGGTGGCTACCACAAAGTGGGTTTTGAAGGCGGTCAAATGCCTTTGCAACGCCGTCTGCCCAAGCGCGGTTTCAAGTCCCATTTGCTGAAGTTCAACGCAGAAGTCACGCTGTCTGCTCTGGACCAGTTGGGTCTGCCTGAAGTCGACGTTTTGGCTCTGAAGCAAGCCGGTCTGATCGGTGAACTGGCCAAGGTGGTCAAGGTCATCAAGAGCGGTTCTTTGACCAAGGCTGTCAAGCTGACGGGTGTGGGCGCAACGGCTGGTGCCAAGGCAGCGATTGAAGCTGCTGGTGGCTCTGTAGCCTGATAGCGTTCCTCAAGGAAGGCATCTGTGGCAACTAGCGCAGCTCAAATTGCAAAGACCGGCAAGTTCGGCGATCTCCGTCGCCGTCTGGTTTTTCTGTTGCTTGCGCTGGTCGTGTATCGCATCGGGGCCCATATCCCTGTGCCAGGCATCGATCCAGCCCAACTTCAGCAATTGTTCAGCGGACAACAGGGCGGCATCCTGAACCTGTTCAACATGTTCTCGGGTGGTGCTCTGTCTCGTTTCACGGTCTTCGCTCTGGGGATCATGCCGTACATTTCGGCATCGATCATCCTGCAGCTGATGACCTACGTCATTCCTACCTTTGAGCAATTGAAGAAGGAAGGCGAAGCGGGTCGCCGGAAAATTACCCAATACACCCGTGCGGGTACCTTGGGGCTGGCTCTGTTTCAGTCGTTCGGTATTGCTGTAGCGTTGGAAAGCTCTGCTGGTCTGGTTCTCAGCCCTGGTTTTGGTTTCCGCATGACAGCGGTGGTCAGTTTGACTGCAGGCACCATGTTTTTGATGTGGTTGGGTGAACAAATTACCGAGCGTGGCTTGGGGAACGGTATCTCGATACTGATCTTCGCTGGCATCGCTGCGGGGCTTCCCAGCTCTATCGGTGGTTTGCTGGAACTGGTTGGTACTGGTGCAATGTCCGCCCCTGCTGCGATTTTTATCGTGTTGGTGGTTGGTCTGGTAACATACTTTGTTGTGTTCGTTGAACGAGGGCAGCGCAAGATCCTCGTGAACTATGCCCGCCGTCAGGTTGGAAACAAGGTTTACGGTGGTCAGGCTTCGCATTTGCCCCTGAAGTTGAACATGGCTGGTGTGATTCCGCCGATCTTTGCATCGTCGATCATTCTGTTGCCTGCGACAGTGGTGAACTGGTTCAGTGCTGGTGATTCAATGCGCTGGTTGAAGGATATCTCTGGTGCTCTGACCCCTGGTCAGCCCATCTATGTGATGTTCTACGCCGCTGCCATTGTTTTCTTCTGCTTCTTTTACACAGCGCTGGTTTTCAACAGCCGTGAAACTGCAGACAACCTGAAAAAGAGCGGTGCCTTTATTCCTGGCATTCGCCCTGGTGAGCAGACTGCCCGCTACATTGACAAGATTCTCGTTCGCTTGACTCTTGCCGGTGCCGTCTACATCACCTTTGTGTGTTTGCTGCCGGAGTTTTTGATTCTCAAGTACAACGTGCCGTTTTATTTCGGCGGTACTTCTCTGTTGATCATTGTGGTGGTGACCATGGACTTCATGGCCCAGGTTCAAAACTACATGATGTCGCAGCAGTACGAGTCTCTGCTCAAGAAGGCAAACTTCAAGGGTGGCAGTGGTGGTTAAGGTGCCGCAATGACCACTATCAAGTGGTCATTGATTGGCACGAATAAGTTAAGTGAGCGCCCCACGAATTTTCGCGGGCACGCATTGTGTTCCGTGCAGAATAGCCGGGACGGATGGAAAAGTTTTAGGAGAATGCAATGAGAGTTTCGGCTTCGGTCAAAAAAATCTGCCGCAACTGCAAGATCATCCGCCGCAAAGGTGTGGTGCGCGTGATCTGCACGGATCTGCGTCACAAGCAGCGCCAGGGTTGATTGGAAAGTATTAGAGGACGCATATGGCACGTATCGCTGGCATCAATATTCCGCCCCACAAGCATGCGGAAATCGGTCTGACCTCCATTTTTGGTATTGGTCGCACCCGCGCTCGCAAGATTTGCGAAGCAACTGGCATCGCTTACTCCAAGAAGATCAAAGATCTGACGGACGGCGACCTGGAAAAAATTCGCGAGCAAATCGAGCAGTTCACCATTGAAGGTGATCTGCGCCGCGAAACCACCATGAACATCAAGCGCTTGATGGACATTGGCTGCTACCGTGGTTTCCGCCATCGTCGTGGTTTGCCGATGCGTGGTCAGCGTACGCGTACCAACGCCCGTACTCGCAAGGGTCCGCGCAAGGGTGCAGCTGCACTGAAGAAATAAAGAGATTGAAAGATCATTATGGCTAAGTCTCCTGCCAATAACGCAGCTCAACGCGTTCGCAAGAAGGTTCGCAAGAACGTTTCGGATGGCATCGCTCACGTGCATGCATCCTTCAACAACACGATCATCACCATCACCGATCGCCAAGGCAATGCATTGTCTTGGGCTTCGTCTGGTGGTCAAGGTTTCAAGGGCTCCCGCAAGTCCACTCCGTTTGCTGCTCAGGTAGCTTCCGAAGTGGCAGGTCGTGCAGCCATTGACCAAGGCATCAAGAACCTGGATGTTGAAATCAAGGGTCCTGGTCCTGGTCGTGAATCTTCTGTGCGCGCTCTGGGCGCCCTGGGTATTCGCATCACATCGATTTCCGATGTGACGCCTGTGCCGCACAATGGCTGCCGCCCTCAAAAGCGCCGCCGTATCTAATTTTCCCAAGCCCACCGCCACCTGTAGACGCGAAAGCGCTCCAGGTGGCTCCCGCAATGGTTTGCGGTAGATGACATAAAAGGAAGCTCAAGTGGCACGTTACCTCGGCCCCAAGGCCAAACTCTCCCGCCGTGAAGGCACGGACCTGTTCCTGAAGAGCGCTCGTCGTTCGATCGCTGACAAGTCCAAGTTCGACTCCAAGCCTGGTCAGCACGGCCGCACTTCCGGTGCCCGTACTTCCGACTACGGTCTGCAACTGCGCGAAAAGCAAAAAGTCAAGCGCATGTACGGCATTCTGGAAAAGCAATTCCGCCGCTACTTTGAAGCTGCTGACGGCAAGAAGGGCAACACTGGCGCGAACCTGCTGTTCCTGTTGGAGTCCCGTCTGGACAACGTCGTGTATCGCATGGGCTTCGGCTCCACGCGTGCAGAAGCCCGTCAGCTGGTGTCGCACAAGGCGATCACGGTGAACGGCCAATCGGTCAACATCCCTTCGTACCTTGTGAAGGTGGGTGATGTGGTTGCTGTGCGTGAAAAATCCAAGAAGCAATCCCGTATCACTGAAGCTCTGCAACTGGCCGCCCAAGTAGGCATGCCAGCGTGGGTCGATGTGAATGCCGACAAGGCAGAAGGCGTCTTCAAGAAGGTGCCTGATCGTGATGAGTTCGGTGCAGACATCAACGAATCGCTGATCGTTGAGTTGTACTCGCGCTAATCACTCGAACTAATTTTTCGAGTAAACCGTTCCTAAACCGCGAGGCATCGCGGTTTAGGCGCTTCACCAGCCTTACCGGTGTAACGAGCTGGGGGTATTGAGAGGAAGTCTGAATGCAAACCAATTTGCTGAAACCCAAGGCGATCAATGTTGAGCAGCTTGGCCACAATCGTGCCAAGGTGGCTTTGGAGCCGTTCGAGCGTGGCTATGGCCATACGCTGGGCAATGCCATTCGACGCGTTCTGCTTTCGTCTATGGTGGGTTACGCAGCGACTGAAGTGACCATTGCTGGCGTGCTTCACGAGTACTCGTCGATTGACGGTGTGCAAGAAGATGTGGTGAACATTCTCTTGAACCTGAAGGGCGTGGTCTTCAAGCTCCACAACCGCGATGAAGTCACACTGAGCCTGCGCAAGGATGGTGAAGGCGTGGTGACTGCCCGTGACATTCAGACGCCCCATGACGTGGAAATCGTCAACCCTGATCATGTGATTGCACATCTGTCGCAAGGCGGCAAGCTGGACATGCAGATCAAGGTGGAAAAGGGCCGTGGTTATGTGCCCGGCAGCATGCGTCGTTATGCCGACGAAGCAACCAAATCCATCGGTCGCATTGTTCTGGATGCGTCTTTCTCTCCAGTCAAGCGCGTCAGCTACACCGTGGAAAGCGCCCGTGTAGAGCAGCGCACCGATCTGGACAAGCTGGTGGTTGAAATTGAAACCAACGGCGCCATCACTGCGGAAGATGCGGTGCGTGCGTCTGCCAAAATTTTGGTGGAACAACTGGCAGTGTTTGCACAGTTGGAAGGCGGCGAGTTGACCGCTTTTGAAACACCTTCGGGCCCACGCGGTGGTGCTACGTTCGATCCTATCCTGCTGCGCCCTGTGGACGAGCTGGAATTGACCGTGCGTTCCGCCAACTGCCTGAAGGCTGAGAACATCTATTACATCGGTGACCTGATTCAGCGCACCGAGAACGAGTTGCTCAAGACGCCTAACCTGGGTCGCAAATCGCTCAATGAGATCAAGGAAGTTCTGGCTTCCCGTGGCCTCACTTTGGGCATGAAGCTTGAAAACTGGCCGCCAGCTGGCTTGGACAAGCGTTAAGTTATAATTTCGGTTTCCCCTTTTCGGGAACAGTGCATTGGGCAGTACCTGATACGGCTGCCTGATTTAATCAAAGTAAAAAGGAAAGCACCATGCGCCACGGACACGGCCTTCGCAAACTCAATCGCACCAGCTCGCACCGCCTTGCGATGCTGCAAAACATGATGAACTCGATCATCGAGCACGAGGCCATCAAGACCACGGTGCCTAAGGCCAAGGAACTGCGCCGCGTGATTGAGCCCATGATCACCCTGGCCAAGGTTGACACCGTTGCTAATCGCCGCCTGGCCTTCAACCGCCTGCGCGACCGTGACAGTGTTACCAAGCTGTTCAACGACCTGGGCCCCCGCTTCAACGCGCGTCCAGGTGGCTACACACGCATTCTGAAGATGGGCTTCCGCGTGGGTGACAATGCGCCTATGGCCCTGGTTGAATTGGTGGACCGCGCTGCAGAAACTGAAAATTCTTCGGCAGCAGCCGAATAATAGGGTATAATTTAAATCTACCGCGCGATGGAGCAGTCTGGTAGCTCGTTGGGCTCATAACCCAAAGGTCGGAGGTTCAAATCCTTCTCGCGCAACCAAACATGGCGTAAGCCGTATCAAAAAGCCCTCTTTTAGAGGGCTTTTTTTTGCCCGTTTGTAAAGGCGTCGGTCGTGGTCCATCTTTCGATGGGTTGCAATAGCAGTTTAGAGAGTCAGTGTGCCGCAGCCCAAGATGGCGCGCTGCTGAGCGGTCGCCCGAGCCGTCCTTTGCGGGGCTTTGAATGGGGCGCCAGGACTCGCGTCAGTGCGGCACTCTCGGAGTGGCGTCTTCGCTGAAAAATGGAGTGTTTGCCTGCGTTCAGTGGCCAAACAGGTCTGACCTGGCGGACTCCGTGATGGCCACGACGCAGGGGTGGCTGATGCGGCGCTCCACAGAAATCGCAAAAAACTCCTCCACCAATTCGCTGGAGCGGCCAATGGCTTCCACGCCAAATTGAGTCTGGGTCTCTTGTTCCAGCACCGTCGGTGACGTGAAGATGCCCCGTCCTTCCCGCCCAAAAGCATTCATGAGCGCGCTATCGTCAAACTCGCCCACGATGCGTGGCTGCAGGTGGTGCTTGTTCAGCCAGTGATCCAATTGCTGCCGCACTGAAGATTGCGGCCCCTGGATGAGCATGGGGGCGCCATGCAGACACTGTGGAAATGGCCCCTGCAGCTCGTTTTTGAGTGCTGGTGCGCAGAAGAAACTCATGCTGGACGACCCCAGTGCATGGTTGAAGGCCTTGACCCCAATTTTCTTGGAGGCTGGTTCATCGGCCAGCAGCAGGTCCAGCCGATGGATGCTGAGCTGGGCGAGCAGCTCGGGGAATTTGCCTTCGTGGCAGGTCATGTGCACCTGCTCCTTCATGCCCAGCGCGGGCTCCAGCAGGTGGTAAGCGACGGATTTTGCGACCGAATCTGCCACGCCCACCTTGAACTCCAGAGGTTTAGAGTGCCCCCGGGGCAGGCGAATGGACTTTTCCAACTCATCGCTCAGCGCAAAAATCTGTTCCGCATAGCCCAAGGCAATGCGCCCCTCGTTGGTCAGCTCCAAGCCCCGGCCGCGTTTGCGAAACAGCTCATGCCCCAGCCATTCTTCCAGTTGATTGATCTGCCCGGACAGCGTTTGGGGGGTGGTGTGCAATTGTTCCCCCGCGCGCATAACGCCACCGGCCTTGGCGGCTGTCCAGAAGTATCGGAGGTGTTTGAAGTTCATGGTGTCGCTTTATTGATCGCAAAAATCGAAGTGTTTTTATCAATAAAACGAATATACGCGAAGTGTTGAACGCACTACAGTGGGTTTCTGGCAAGGCGATGAGAGCCTTGCCAGTCGTTTCACAGATGGGTGTTCACAAGGAGTTGCCATGCGTATTACGACCCGAGGAAAAGTCGCTGTATCGGCCATGACGGATCTGGCTTTGCATCAGAGGATGAAGCCGGTGTCGCTGACGACGATCAGCCAGCGTCAAGGCACGTCGCTGTCGTACCTGGAGCAATTGTTCAGCGCGTTGCGCCGTGCCGGCCTGGTGGAAAGCACCCGTGGCCCAGGCGGCGGCTACGCCCTGGCGCGCCGTGCCGAGCAGATTGCCGTGGCCGAGATCATTCTGGCGGTGGAGAACATGGACGTGGACGACTACCAGCCCCTGACCGCCCCCCAGGTGGCGCAGCTCAAGGCCATGACTGGCGAGCTGTGGGTGTCTTTCAATGCCCGCGTGCTGGAATATCTGCAATCGGTCTCGCTCAAGGACCTGATGGAGCAAGCGCAAGCGCAGGGCGTGGTGACTGCCCCTGAGCCTGAGGCAAAGACCTTGCGGAAAACCTCTGGGATTGCTCCGGTGGCCCGCCCTTTGATGGCGCGGTTGCAAATTCCCAATTCGGTGTTTGCCTTGGGGTCCTTGCCGCTGGCCCCTCGCCGCTGAGCGCAGAGCCCTGAGTGGAGGCGCGCGAAGGTCGCGCTGCCGTTGCGGTGGCTCAGAAAAGAAGGCCTGGGATTGCCCCAGGCCTTGCGCAGCCGTGGTCGCCCTTGGCTTGGGGTCGAATCAGGCCATAGACGGGTCTGCCGCCATGTTGTCAAACTTCTTGAAATACTGGCGCGCCATGGCGACCAGTTGGGCGTCGCTGGGGTGGTCTGCAGCCACCGAATCGACCACGGAGGCCGCTACGGCGGCGCTGTGTTTGCTGCACCAGTCGCGGAACTGGTTGCGCGCCAAGCCGGGGCCGCAAAGCAGAACTTCGTGCGAGCCGTGCAGGGCCTGCGCCACATCGGTAAAGAAGGCGCTGGCGTCGTCGCCCTTGCCCTGGTGCTTGTGGTGGCTGCGGGATTTGATGCGTTGCGCTTGCACATGTTCGCGGTCAAACATGACGACATGGGCTTCGGAATGGTCCATCCAGACAACAGCGTGAAAAGTGCTCATGGGTCTACTTTCTTGAAGTGAAGAAAAAAGGGAAACGGGTGATCGAATAACGCCTGTGCGGTGGGTGTGCTGCGGCCTAGTGGCCCGGCCTGTGGTGGGCCTCAATGGCCTCCTGACAGTGCACGCAGCGCGCAACCTCTGGGGTGGCGTTGAGGCGGGCGGCGGCAATGTCCTGGCCGCAGTCGGCACACTCGCCATAGGTGCCTGCGTCGATGCGGGCAAGGGCGGCGGCGATGGCATTGAGGTGCTCTGCCTCTCGGTCTTCCAGGGCAAATTCCAGCGTGCGCTCCGAAGCGACCTGGGCTCGGGAGTCTTCTGCCTGCGTGAAATGCTCAGCAGCGGCCTCTACCCGGCCCGTGGCCTCGCCGCGTTGCTGGGCCAACTGGGCTTGAATGCCCGCTTGCTGTTCCAGCAGTTGTTTGCGGTACGAAGTGGCTTGTGTCTTGTCCATGCGGTCAACTCCTGCAAGTGATGGGGAACGGCTCACAAAACTCTTTCGGCGTTGCTGCTGCGTCCTGCCGCACATACCGTACTGCGTGTGACACGGCGCCTCGCCAGAACCGCTTTGTCGAGTTTTCTTTGCTGCTCTGAACGCTTTCATGGTGCGCCGGTCTGATGCGCGATGCGTTGACAGAGGTCAAGCTCTGAACAGGCCCGCACCTGGCTGTGCGATGGCTGGTGTGCCAGCCACGTGGTGAAGCCATCGCATGACGCCGATCAAGGGTTTTGCGGGATGCGCTTCTACAATGCGCGTTATGCAAACCATTCGCAGCCTCCGCTGGCTCGCCCGCCTTGTGCTGGCGTGGTTTGTTTTGTCGATCGGCGTTGCGGTGGCGTCGCCACTGGTCAACCCTCAGGCGATGGAGTTGATCTGCTCGGGCTCGGGCGCGATCAAGCTCTTGGTCAAGACCGACGATGGCGCCAAGGAAATGCCCAGCCACACGCTGGACTGCCCCCTGTGCGCGCATGTCGGCGCACCGCCGCCCACCGCGCAGGCCCAGCTGCCTGTGGTCCATCCCCTGGCGCAGGCGTTGCGCCCGATTCCTGCCGCGCACATTGCTGCGCGCACCGCCGCGCCGCTGCCGCCGCGCGGGCCCCCTGCGTTCTCCTGATTTGCTATTTATTTGATAGCTGTTTGCGCTTGATTGATAAGCGCTAGCGGCCTATTTGGCTTGTTATCAGGAGTTCCCATGCGCAAAAGCCGCATGGCGCTGGCCGTGACCAGTGCCTTTCCCATCGTCCTTGCCTTGCCGGTCATCGTGGCCGTGCCCGTATTCGCCCAGACCGCTGACACCACCACCAGCCATGCCCCCGTCAAGGAACTGGGTGTGGTCACCATCACCGGCGGGCAGCCCACCTCGCTGCCCACGCAGATCCCCACCACCATCGAGGGCGTCACGCGCGAGCAGATCGAGCATGCGATCAACGCCACCGACAGCGAAGACGCCCTCAAGTACCTGCCCAGTCTGCTGGTGCGCAAGCGCTACATCGGCGACTACAACCACGCCGTGCTGTCCACCCGCGCCTCGGGCACGGGCAACCCGGCGCGGTCCATGGTGTTTGCCGATGGCATTTTGCTGAGCAACTACCTGGGCAACGGCCCCACTAACGCGCCACGCTGGATGCTGGTCACGCCGGAAGAAATTGAGCGCGTGGACGTGCTCTACGGCCCGTTTTCGGCCGCCTACGCAGGCAACTCGGTGGGTGCGGTGGTGGACTACGCCACGCGCATGCCGACAAAGTTCGAGGCGCACGGGCAGGTCAGCTATCAGCACCAGCCCTTTGACCTGTACAACACCAACGGCACCTACGGCGGCAAGCAGGTGAGCGCCTCGGTGGGCAACAAAAATGACGACTGGTCGTGGTTCCTGAACTTCAACAAGACCGACAGCGAAGGCCAGCCGCTCACCTTCCCCACGCGCCTCGTGTCTGCGGGGACCGTGGGCAATGCGGGCACGCCGGTGACGGGGGCAGTGCTGGGCAACAACCGCAGCAACCAGCCCTGGTACCTGCTGGGCACGGCCACGCAGTACCACACGCAGCAAGACCACATCAAGGCCAAGATCGCCTACGATTTTTCGCCCACCGTGCGCGCCGCCTACACCTTTGGCTGGTGGCACAACGAATCCGAAGGCCGCCCCACCAGCTACCTGCGCGATGCCAATGGCAATGCGGTCTACAGCGGCACGGTCAACATCAATGGCCGCTCGTTTGCGCTCACCCCCACCGACTTCAACGTCTCCAACGAAGACCTCACGCATTTCATGCACGGTCTGTCGGTCAAGAGCCGCACACAGGGCGTGTTCGACTGGGAAGTGGCCGCCAGCCTGTACGACTACCAGACCGACACCCTGCGCGCTGCTACCGTGGCGCTGCCTGCCGCGCTGAACGGCGGGGCAGGGCGCATCGTCAACAGCAAGGGCACGGGCTGGAACACGCTGGCCGCCAAGGGCACCTGGCGGCCCGATGGGCTGCAGGGCACGCACATCGTGGACTTTGGCTTGCAGCGCGACAGCTACCAACTGCGCACTATCGAAAACGCTACGACGAACTGGATCAGCGGTGATGCCGGCGCCCGCAACCAGGCCTTCAACGGCGACACGCAGCTCATTGGCCTGTGGGCGCAAGACACCTGGAAGATCGCGCCACGGTGGAAGGCCGTGCTGGGCGCCCGCGCCGAGCGCTGGAGCGCCAGCAATGGCCAGACCGGCAACGCCACCACCACGCTGAGCCACCCCGAGCGCAACGAAACCTATGTGTCGCCCAAGGCTGCCGTGGCCTACCAGGCCAGCGACCTGTGGGTGCTCAAGGCCTCCACTGGCCGCGCCGTGCGCATGCCCACCGTGGCCGAGCTGTACCAGGGCGGCATCAGCGGCAGTGGCACGCTCATCAACAACGACCCCAATCTGAAACCCGAGAAGAGCTGGACCACCGAGCTGACCGCCGAGCGGGACATGGGCAATGGCCTGCTGCGCCTGACCGCGTTTTTTGAGCGCACCAAGGACGCGCTGTACTCGCAAACCAATGTGCTCGTCACGCCCAACGTGACCAACGTGCAGAACGTGGATGCCATCCGTACCAAGGGCATTGAGCTGTCGTACCAGGTCGCCAACGTCTTTGTGCGCGGGCTGGAGCTGGGCAGCAGCCTGACCTGGACGGATTCCAAGATCACCAAGAACGACAAGTTCCCGGCCAGCGTCGGCCAATGGCAGCCCCGCATCCCCGAGTGGCGCGCCACTGCGGTGGCCACCTACCGGCCCGACGCCACCTGGTCGTACACCTTGGGCGCGCGCTACAGCGGCAAGCAGTACAGCACGCTCGACAACAGCGACCCCAACGGCTTTGCCTACCAGGGCGCGAGCCGCTACTTCACCACCGATGTGCGCGTGCGCTACCAGATCACCAAGCAGGTTAGCGCCGCCGTGGGCATTGACAACCTCAACAACTACCAGTTCTGGAACTTCCACCCCTACCCGCAGCGCAGCTACATGGCGGAGCTGAAAGTGGACTTGTAAGCCCCCTGAGCGGCTGCGCCGCATCCCCCCAGGGGGACGCCTCCAGCGGCCCGGCAAAGCCGGTTCCGCGGTGGCTCTGGCCTTGGCGAGCGTCAGTTTTTAAGGCAATGAACCGTTGAAACGAAAAGGTCGAAATATGAAAGCGAATGCTATGAAAAAGATAGCTGCTTGCGCTTGCTTGATAAGCGCTACAGCCCTGTTTGGCACTGCATCGGCCCATGTGGTGCTCGAATACCAGGTCGCCCCGGCGGGCGCCAGCTACAAGGCCACCTTCAAGGTCGGCCACGGCTGCGGCGCATCGCCTACGCGGCAGGTGGTGGTGGACATTCCTGAGGGCTTCAAGGGCGCACGCCCGCAGCCCAAGCCGGGCTGGACACTGGAGGTGCAGCGCAGCAAGCTGGCCACGCCCTACACCAGCCATGGCCGCAGCGTGACGGAGGACACCACACGCATCACCTGGACAGCCAAGACCGCCGAAGACGCGCTGCCCAGTGCCCACTATGATGAATTTGTGCTGGTGGGCCAGACACCTGACAACGCCGGTTCCATCTACTGGCCCGTGCGCCAAGTGTGTGCCGAAGGCCGCAATGACTGGACTGAAGTCCCCAAAGCGGGCCAGAAGCTGCACGACCTCAAGGCCCCAGCCGCGCTGCTGGAAGTGTTGCCCCAGGCGGGCGGCGCGGGCCACCAGCATTGATGGCAGCACCACCCTCTTGGTTTTCTATCGTCTCTGTGTCTTTCGTTTTTTTAGGAGTGATTCCATGTCTTTGATCCGTACCACTGTGGCCCTGGCCTGCCTGTTGAGCGCCGTTGCCTTGACCGGCACTGCTTTTGCCCAAACCGCCAGCGTCAAGGTCGAAGGGGCCTGGGCCCGTGCCACCGTGCAGGGCCAAAAAGGCACCGGCGCCTTCATGAAGCTCACGGCCCCCGAAGGCGCCAAGCTGGTGGGCGCCTCGTCCCCCGCCGCAGGTGTGGCCGAGGTGCACGAGATGAAGATGGACGGCGACGTGATGAAGATGCGTGCCCTGCCGGTGCTGGATTTGCCCGCAGGCAAAACCGTCGAACTCAAGCCCGGCGGCTACCACATCATGCTGCTGGACCTGAAGGCCCCGCTGGCCAAAGACACCACCGTGCCCGTCACGCTCACCTTCAAGGACGCCAAGGGCGCCGAAAGCAAGCAGGAGCTGAACCTGCCCGTGGCCACCACGGCCCCCGGCGCTGCGGCGGCGCCCGCAGCGGCAGACCACCAGCACGGAGCCCACAAGCACTGAGCGCCCTTGCACCCGGCCCTGCAATCTGGGGTCGGCACGCATCGCCATGTGCCGCCTGGTGGAGTAAGCTGCCGAGCATCCTCCACCAGAAAGCGCAGCGGCCATGAGCGATACCTCCCACTTTGGTTTTGGCAAATTTGTCCCCGGCTTTGACTTCCTGCAAAGCCTCGCTAAAGGCGCGTCCAGCGGCATTCCACAAATGCCCCAGCTCTCCAACTGGGTGGCTCCCACCCTCAGCGTGGAAGAGCTGGAAAAGCGCATTGACGAACTCAAAGCCGTGCAGTTCTGGCTGGAGCAAAACAGCCGCGCACTCACCGCCACCATCCAGGCACTGGAAGTGCAAAAGATGACGCTGGCCACCTTGCAGGGCATGAACATGAGCATGGGCGACGTGGCCAATGCGTTCAAGTTCCAGGGGGCTGATTCGGTGATGCAGGGCATGCAAAAAGCGGCCGAGACCTTCAGCGGCGCAGCCCGTGCGGCCGCCAGCCCGGCCCCGCAGCCTGCCGCGCCAGAGCCTGCCCCGGCACCCCCTGCGCCACCGCCCGCAGTCCCCAGCCCCGCGGCAGAGGCCGCCGCAGAGCCCGACGCCCCCAAGCCCGGCGTAGTGGACCCCTTGCACTGGTGGAGCGCGCTGACCACCCAGTTCCAGGAGATCGCTTCCCACGCCCTCAAGGACGCGGCCCAGCACAGCAGCACCCTCGACAGCACCCAGCACTTTGCCAAAGACGCGCTGAAAAAAGCCACCGACATGGCCAGCCACCTGGCCGCGCAGGGTGTGCACAGCCTGCAAGAAGCGGCCCGTGCGGCGCAGGCACCGGCCAAGGCGGCATCTGCCAAGAAAGCCCCGGCCAAGAAAGCACCCGCCAGGAACGCCGCCGCCCCCAAGGCCGCCGCCAAGCCCACCCGCCGCGCCCCTGCGGCCAGCCCCAAAGTGGCGGCGAAGAAGCCTGCCGCCAAAAAGCCAGCCGCCGCCAAAAAGGCTGCTCGCGGCCGGGGCTGAACTCCCGAGCAGCGCGTGGTCAAGCCCAGCGCCTGGGCGCAGACGCCGCTGGCGCGCTAAAGTCGTCGCACTATGACCCTCTTTCCTACAGGCCACGCCACCCATCCCCAGTGGCGCATGGCGGCAGCGCTGGTGCTGGCGCAGCTGCGTGCACAAATGGCGCTGCCCATGTATGCCGCCGCGCCCACCCTGGGGCTGCTGTACATCACCGACCATTACGCCAACGACTCGCGTGAACTGCTCGACTACCTGGCCAGCGAGCTGCCCGAGGTGACCGACTGGAGCGGCACCGTGGGCGTGGGCGTGTCAGCCAACAACGCCGAGTATTTTGACGAGCCCGCGCTGTCGGTCATGCTGCTCGATGTGCCTGCGGACCAATACCGCGTGTTCTCTGGCGTGGCGCCGCTGCCGCGCCACCCGGCCAGCGGCTTTGTGGCCCAGACGGCGCTGGTACACGCCGATGGGCACACGCCCGAGCTGGCCGAGCTGCTGCACGAAATGGCGGGCCGTACCGAGACGGGTTACCTCTTTGGCGGCTTGAGTGCCAGCCGTGCGGCCAGCGTGCAGTTTGCTGTGGCGGGCAACGGCAACATGGCCGGGCAGGGCGCTGCCAGCGGGGTGTTTGATGGCGGCCTGTCGGGCGTGGCCTTTGGCCCCCGCGTGCCCTTGCTCTCGCGCGTGACCCAAGGCTGCCAACCCGTGGGGGCCTTGCGCACCATCACCGCGGCTAACGACAACGTGGTGCTGGAGCTGGACCACGAACCCGCGCTGGACGTGCTGCTGGACACCCTGCAAGTGACGCTGGACGGTGGCGACCCCCAGCCCGCGCTGCGGCGGGTGCGCGCTACGCTGGCCGGGCTGGTCGATGCGGGCACCCAGCCCATGGGGCGCCAGCGCACCGGCCACTTTGGCACCGACACGCGGGTGCGCCACATCGTGGGGCTGGATGGCTCGCGCCGTGGCGTGGCCCTGGCCGAGCCGGTGCAGCCCGGCATGCACCTGGCGTTTTGCCAGCGCAATGTGGCGGCGGCGCGGGCCGATTTGATGCGCATCTGCGCCGAAATCCGCGAAGAACTATCGCCCGAGGAACTCGAGCACGCGCCGCTGGCAGAGGGTGGGGCCCGCACCGCTGATGCCGCTGGCACGGTGGCCCCAGCGCCCGGCACCAATGGCCTGGCAGACACGCCGCCGCTGGCGGGGCGCACCATCCGGGGCGCCATTTACGTGAGTTGCTCCGGCCGGGGCGGCCCACACTTTGGCGGCCCCAGTGCCGAGCTGCACATCGTGCGCCACGCACTGGGCGATGTGCCCTTGGTCGGGTTTTTTGCAGGTGGCGAAATCGCGCACCACCACCTGTACGGCTACACCGGCGTGCTCACGGTCTTTACTGACGCTTGAGGTGCGCCATCGGCCCGGTGGCGCTGCGCTGGCGGGCCGCTGCGCGCTTCAGCCCCCTTCGGTCGGCAGCCCTTCGGCATCCCACTCTGGCAGGCCGCCGCGCATCCAGTACACGTTGGCAAAGCCCTTGTCGGCGGCCACCCGGGCGGCTTTGTACGACTTCCAGCACTCCGCGCCGTTGCACGAAAAAATCAGCGGTTTGGTGCGGTCCAGCGACTCCAGGGCCTTGAAGTCATCCTGCTCCGCATTGAAGGCCACGTCCTTTAGGCTTTTCTCGCCATAGGCCGCCCACACCGCACCGCGTATGCGCTTGGTGCGGTATTCCTTCTCGGTGCGCGTGTCCACCACCAGGGCGCCCTGGGCCTGCAGCTGCAGCGCGTCTTTGGCGGTGATGCGTTTCACGCCGGGCAAGGCGTTGGGGGTGAACAGCCCCAGCTCTGCCACCTTCTGGTACTCCTGTGCCTCGGGGCGCAGGCCAATGGGTGCCAGGCCCGCGCTGGCCGATGCGGTGCTGAGCCACTGCGACAACTTGCTGCGCACGTCGCTGGGCAGGTCCTTGCGCATCACGGCGCTGAAGCCGCCGGGCACGGGGCGCGATGTGGCGAGCACCTTGGCCACACCGGGGTAGGTCGTGGCCCACAAGGCCCACTCCTCGGCGCGCACCACGGTGGCATCGGTGGTGCCCAGGGTCAGTGCGCTCAGTCCAGCCTGCGGGTATTTTTCGTGCCGCACCGCCTTGAGGTCTTTGAACGACAGCCCGGCTTCGTTCAGCATGCCGCGCGCCATGTAGGTGTAGACCGAGTCCTGCTGCGGTAGGTACAAGCGCTTGCCTTTCATGGCCGCCACGGTTTCGATCTGGGTCAGGCCCACCAGCACATAGTGGTCAGACTTTTGGGAGCAACCCACCAGCTCGTAGCCGCGCTGCAGTGCTGAGGCCGCCACCTGCGGCGGGCCAATGAAGATGTCAAACCCCGCGCTGCGCGTGGCGCGCATGACGTCGGCCAGGTCTTCGGTGGTGGTCACCTTTACGGCCTGGCCCGTAGCCTGGGAAAGTCCTGCTTCCAGCGCGCTGCGCAAGATGGAATGCCCGGCTTTTTTCTCGGTGGGCTCCACCGCCACGATGGCAGTGAGCTGTGCGTGCGCGGCGCTGCTGGCCAGCAGGTACAGCCCCAACACGAACGGCACCCAACGCATACGAACACTCTGGCTCATGGTTGTCTCTCCTCATTCACAGACATGGGGCTGCACGGGCCTTGCGGACGAGGCCTGCGCGGAAATCTGTCGTTTTTATTGTTGTCTAACTGTTAAATATGCACCGGCATGCTTCGGTGTCAACGCTTGTTACGCAACTGTTTCTGTTGCTTACATGTGCGTGGGCGAGCGGTGTGCGGCAACCTAGCATGCCCTCCAGAATGGAGCCGGTTTGCCGTTTGGCAGCGCGCCCCCAGAGCTTCTTGCACCCCCGGTGCCACGTCGGCTCGCAGCTGCAGGCGCATTGTTTATTCCACCCACAGGAGTGCATTCATGAACCCTTCGTCCACCCTGCCACGCCGCCACCTTCTGGCTGCCAGCGCCGCCGCCTTGAGCGCTGCGGGCCTGGCCAGCTGGACGGGCGCTGCCAGTGCCCAGGCTGCTGCAGCGGCCGCCCCCAAAGCGCTGCCCGCCTACGCGGGCTGGAAGAGTGGCAATGCCCTGATCGTGCACACCAGCAGCACGCTTGAAACCCGCCGCGCAGCCTTCGGCACCAGCGTGATCACGCCCGCCAACCAGCTGTATGTGCGCAACAACCTGCCCGCGCCCGATGCCGCCATTCTGGACAACCGCGATGCCTGGGCGGTGCGCGTGGAGGGCGTGAAAACCCCGCGTGAACTCACCCTGGCAGAACTCAAGACCCTGGGGCTGGAGACCGTGGCCACCGTGCTGCAGTGCTCGGGCAATGGGCGCGGCTTTTTCCCCAGCAAGCCCAGCGGCACGCCCTGGACGGTGGGTGCCGCAGGCTGCGTGGTCTGGAGCGGGGTGCCCGTGCGCAATGTGGTGGCAGCCCTGGGTGGCCTTGCCGGGGGCATGGCCTACGTGACGGGCACCGGCGGCGAGAAGCTGCCCGAAGGCGTAGACCCGCTGACCGTGTTGGTCGAGCGCTCGGTGCCCATCAAGGCAATGGACGACGCCATCCTGGCGTGGGAGATGAACGGCGAGCCCTTGTCGCTGGCGCACGGCGGGCCCTTGCGGCTGATCGTGCCGGGCTACCAGGGCGTGAACAACATCAAGTACATCCGGCGCCTGGCGTTCACCGAGGCCCAGTCGCAGGCGCGCATCATGCAGCACGGCTACCGCATGACGCCGCCCGGCGCCAAGGCCAGCCCCGACCAGCCCTCGGTGTGGGAGATGACGGTCAAGTCCTGGATCAACGGCCCCTTGCCCGAAGGCGGGGCGCTCAAGCCCGGCCTGGTGCAGGTGCATGGCGTGGCCTTTGGCGGCACCCGTGGCGTCAAGGGCGTGGATGTGTCGGTCGATGGTGGCAAAACCTGGCAAGCCGCCCAACTCGTGGGCCCGGACCTGGGGCGTTTTGCCTGGCGCCAGTTTGTGCTGCCGGTGCGTCTGGGCGCGGGCACCCATGTGCTGGCCAGCCGGGCCACCGATGCCGCTGGCAACGTGCAGCCCGAGCAGCGCGAGGAAAACGTGGGCGGCTACAACAACGCCAGCTGGCTGGACCACGCCGTGACGCTGGTGGTGGCCTGAGGTGCTGGTGGTTGTTGGAGTGCGCCGCGCAGTGGCCCAGGCCGGTGCCTTGTGGCTGCTGGCCAGCCTTGCGGGAGCCAGCTGGGCCGCAGACCCTGCGGAGCTGGCGCGTGGCAAACAGCTCTTTTTGACGCTGCAGCCTGCCTGCGCTGTGTGCCACACCTTGCAGGCGGCGGGCGCGCAGGGGCAGGTGGGGCCTGTGCTGGACGAGATCCAGCCCAACGCCGAGCGGGTGCTGCGAGCGCTGCGCAACGGCATTGGCGCCATGCCCTCATTTGCCGAGAAAATGACCGAGCAAGACATGCAGGCCGTGGCCCGCTTTGTGGCGCAGTCCACGGGCGCCAAGCCCTGATGGATCAGCCGCCTTTGCCGCCTTCGTCACTTTTGTGCCCTAACCCCCTTAAAAGGTTTTTGAATGACGTCTGAATCTGTTGCGCTCGCTCCCTTTGATGCCCTGACCAGTGCCACCGTGTTGACCCAGGCACGCCTGGGCCAAGGCCCCCGGCCATTCGACCTGCCCGCTGCGCTGCAGCCGCAAAACGCCGCGCAGGCCTACGCCGTGCAAGACGCCGTGGTGCAGGCGCGGGGTGTGGTGGCGGGCTGGAAGGTGGGGGCCTCTGGGCCGGATGCACCCCCCTCCCGGGGCGCGCTCACGCAAGACTCGGTGTGGGTCTGCGCCCAGGGGCAGCCGCAAGCGTTGTCCTGCGGCGGCAACGTGGTCATCGGGGTGGAGGCCGAACTGGTCTATGAACTGGGCACCGACCTGCCCCCGCGTGCGCAGCCCTACTCGCGCGCAGAGGTGCTGGCGGCCATGCGCTCTGCCCGCGCCGCCATTGAAGTGTGTGACACCCGTTACGCCGCCTGGGGCGTGCAAAGCGCGTGGAGCCGCCTGGCCGACCAGGGCAGCCACGGCGCGCTGGTGGTGGGCAGCGGCCTGACCAGCCCGGCAGACCTGGCGGCATTAGATCCGCTGGCACTGCCCGTGGGCCTGTGGGTGAATGGCACCCTGGCCGTGCAGCGCGCCGCCTGGGGCAACCCGGCGGGCGACCCGCTGCGCCTGCTGGTGTGGCTGGCCAACGAGGGCGCCCACAGCCTGGGGGGGCTGCGCGCAGGCCAGTGGGTGACCACGGGCTCGTGCACCGGCAACCTGCTGGTGGCCCCGGGCTCCGTGGTGGTGGCTGAGCTGGGTGGGGTGGGGCGCGCAGAGCTGCGTTGCATTGCGTAGTTCGGTGGGGCTGAACTGACCATGCAACGGGTCAGCCGGGATGAAGACGCGCCTTTGTGCCTTTGCTTTGTGCCTTTGTTCTGACCCGGCCATGCGCCCTGCCAAGGCTGGGTGCATGGTTTTCGCTCCATATTTCATTCAATAACGGTGCCCGTTGTCCGGGCGGCGGTCATGCCGGTTGGGCACACCGTCACCGTCCCGGTCGCGGTCGTAGCGGTTGGCGATGCCATCGCCATCGCGGTCCCACCCGCCGGGCTGCATGTGCCAGCGGCCGTCGCGCTCTTGCCATTGCACCGGCCGGTAGTGGTAGCCCGGGCGGGCTTTGACCCAATAGCCATTCATCCACACGTGGCGGTGGCCGCGCCATTCCCAGTGCCCTGGCACCCAGGCCATGCCGCGCCGGGGGCGGGGTGTGGCTTCGTGGCGGGGCGGCGGTGGTGCCTGTGTGTATTGCACCTGCACGTTGCCTGCCTGGACCACCACCGCCGAGCTTTGCGCGTGTGCGGGGGCCAGGGTGCACAGGCTGAGCAAGGCCAGCGCTGCGGCCGTGAGTGCGTGGTGGGCATTGCGCGGGTTGCGGGCTGTGTGTGCCATGGTGTTTGCTCCTTCAGAACAGGTTCTCAGAACCGGAGCCTTCATGGTGCCGCTGGTACGTCAAGCGTTTGTAGGCGCAGTGCGAAGTGTTGTGACGGAATGTGCCGCGGCTACTGCAGCCGCCCCAGCATGGCCCGCACGATGCGCCGGTGAAAAGGCTTGACCACCGCCATGTAGGCATGCCCCAGCGCGTTGTGGATGTGCACCACCGAGCTGACCACCACCATGGGGGCGTGCCCGGCAGGGGCGTATTTGTGCAAGGACACCTGCACGTCCAGGTGCTTGTCGTCCTGGCCCATCACCACCTCGGTGTCACTGAGGTGGCGGATGAGGAAGATGCCCACCCGATCGCCCACTTGGTAATCGCTAGCGTTCCGCGAGAGTTGGCCTGTTGCGGTGGGGTGCCTGTCGTGCAACTGCCCCAGGTCCTTGAGTCCGACCATGCGCACCAGTCGGTTGCGTGTCGCCATCAAGTGCTGCGTCCAGCGCGGTGTTTGGGCGACCAGGTCCAGCCAGGTCTGCAATGCGCTGCGGGCTGGGGCCGGGTCGGCCACCTGGTAGGCGTCGTAAAACTGTGCGGCGGGCAGGCTGGCATGGATGGCCGTGCCCGGTGGCACCTGCGTTGTCTGAACGGGCGGGCGTGGCTGTGTAGCGGGCATATTTGAGATATTTTGGGTTGTAGCGCTTATGAATAAAGCGCTGGCAGCTATTAAATTGATAGTGATTGTGTAGAGGCATCAGGCCATCAGCCCGCCATGCGGCGCATGCTGGCAAACACATCAAACTCCCAACTGCGCATGGCCAGCAGCACGGTGTAGCCCTCCAGCTCGCGCGGGGGCAGCTTTTGGTCGGCCAGGTGCTGCTGCGCAAAGTCCTGCGCCACGCGCTGCATGCGCTCCATGAAGGCGGGGGCCAGTGCCCGGCTGATGGAGCCGTGCACCAGCAGCACGCCTTCGCCAGGGCCGTCAAAGCCCCCGGCAAAGTAGTTGAGCAGCGCGTGGTCGCGAAAGTAATGCATGACCGGCCCGTGGGGGCGCCAGCGGAAGGTTTTGGCCAGCTTCAGGCGGTAGCGGTTCAGCGGCCGCAGCTCGATGATGCCGATGCGGTCGAGCTGTGCCAGGTACTTGATGCCCTCGGCCTCGGTGAGCCGGTAGGTGGCCACCACCTGCTCCAGCGTCCACTGGCTGAGCACGCAAATCGCCATCAGCAGCAGCTTCTTGTCGCCCACCACGGCGGCTTCCTGCTCTTGCGTCAGCTCTTTGAGCAGCGGCTGCTCATCGGCCACGCGCCGGGCCAGGTCGGCAAAGTCCAGCGCCAGGGAGCGGCAGATGGCGTCGATGCGCGACAGAGGCATGTCCCCCTTGGCCAGCATGCGCTTGACGCTGGACTCGGCCATGCCCAGCGCCTGCGCCAGGTCGGCATAGGTCATCTGGGCGTTCTTCAACTCTTTTTTCAGCGCGGCAACAAGATCGGCGGTCGTGCTCATGGGCGGCTCATCGGTTGTGGCGATTGGGTATCGATTATGGATACCCGAAGTGCTTTGGGTAGCCCTGCACGCGACTTTATGAGGGAAAAACCTGTGGGCCTTTGCACACTGCGTTCCATCTTGTGTTGCCGCCCTGAAAGGGGCTCTTGCCATGAACGCTGTCCATTCCTTGCCTTCATCCACCCGCCGCTGGCCTGCACTGCAGCGTGCCGAGTGGGGATTTCTCATCGCCGCCATCGTGCTGCTGGCCTTGGCCGTGTGGGGGCCACACCTGCCCGCCAGTGCCCACCAGCACAACTTTGCCGACCAGCGTGGCTGGTGGGGCCTGCCCTGCGCGCTGGATGTGCTCAGCAACCTGCCGTTTGCCGTGGCGGGCGTGTGGGGGCTGGTGTGGCTGCGCCGCCTGGGCGCCCTGCGGTTGTGCCTGGCCACCCGCGCCACGGCAGCGCTGTTCTTTGTGGGGCTGGTGGTCACCACCGCAGGCTCTAGCTGGTACCACTGGCAGCCGGACGATGCGGGCCTGCTGTGGGACCGCCTGGGCATGTCGGTGGCGTTTGCCGGGCTGCTGGGGCTGGCCGTCGTGGGCCGCATCAGCCCCCGCGCCGGGCTGGCCACAGCGCTGGGTCTGCTGGTGGCCGCACCGGCTGCCGTGCTGGTGTGGGCCCACACGGGCAACCTGCTGCCTTGGGCGGTGGTGCAAATCGGCGGCATGCTGGTGGTGTTGGCCTTGGCATGTTTGCCCCACCGCCATGGTGCGCTGGCGTTGCAGCTGGGTGCCGTGATCGCCTGGTATGCCGCCGCCAAGGCCATGGAGCTGGCCGACCATGCCGTGTACGAAGCCACGGCCGGGTGGGTGTCGGGCCACACCCTCAAGCACCTGCTGGCCGCTGGCGCCGCCTTGCCCGTGCTGTTTGCCATGGCGCGTCTGCACCACAGCCGCTATATCGCTGCGCCCGTGCCACGCCGCGCCATGCAGAATGGCGGGCAACATGGGCAGTGACACCGTGCGCACCGCACACCACCCTACAAAAAGCCTTGAGGAGAACCGCATGACCCCCCAGCACGGGCAGCCCGCCGCGCACCCTGCGCACCCGGCCCACGAAGAGCCCAACCAGTTTGCCCTGCTGCGCCAGCGCCGGTTTGCGCCCTTTTTCTGGACGCAGTTTGCAGGCGCAGGCAACGACAACCTGTTCAAGTTCGCCTTCACGGTGATGGTGACCTACCAGCTCAGCGTGTCGTGGCTGCCGCCGACCATGGCGGGGCTGGTGATCGGTGCGCTGTTCATCCTGCCGTTTTTGCTGTTCTCGGCCACCTCCGGCCAGCTCACCGACAAGTTCGACAAGACGCGGATGATCCGTTTCGTGAAGAACCTGGAGATCGCCATCATGGCGCTGGCGGCCGTGGGCTTTGTGGCCAACAACGTGCCGGTGCTGTTGTTGTGCACCTTCCTTATGGGGCTGCACTCCACCCTGTTCGGGCCGGTCAAGTTTGCCTACATGCCCCAGGTGCTGAGCGAGCGCGAATTGACAGGCGGCAACGGCATGGTGGAGATGGGCACCTTCGTCGCCATCTTGCTGGGCCAGGTGGCCGGTGGCCTGCTGGTGGCCATCCCTGGCATTGGCCACACTGCGGTGGCCGTGGGCTGCGTCGCACTGGCACTGGTCGGGCGTTTGGTGGCGCAGTTCATTCCATCCGCCCCCGCCACCGATCCCAGCTTGGTCATCAACTGGAACCCTTTCACCGAAACCTGGCGCAACCTCAAGCTGGCGCATGGCAATGTGGTGGTGTTCCGCTCGCTGCTGGGCATCAGCTGGATGTGGTTCTTTGGCGCTGTGTTCCTGTCGCAGTTTCCGGCCCTGGCTAAAGAGGTGCTGCACGGCAACGAGCAAGTGGCCTCGCTGCTGCTGGTGGTGTTCTCGGTGGGCATTGGCGTGGGCTCGCTGCTGTGCGAGGTGCTGTCGCGCCGCCATGTCGAAATCGGCCTCGTGCCCCTGGGCGCCATCGGCATGAGCGTGTTTGCGGTGGATTTGTACTTTGCCACCCGCAGCCTGCCCGCAGCCGAGATGATGGGCGCTGCCGCCTTTCTTGCGCAACACCAGCACTGGCGCGTGCTGCTGGACTTGGCACTGCTGAGTTTGTTTGCCGGGCTGTACAGCGTGCCCATGTACGCCCTGATCCAGATGCGCAGCCAGCCCACGCACCGCGCCCGCATCATCGCGGCCAACAACATCCTCAACGCGCTGTTCATGATCGGCAGCTCCGTCATCGCCGGGGCCTTGCTGGGCGCGGGCTTCACGGTGCCGCAAGTCTTCCTGTTCACCGGCATTGCCAATGCCGTGGTAGCCGCCTACATCTTTTTGCTGGTGCCCGAATACCTGCTGCGCTTTGTGGCCTGGGTGCTGTCGCGCTTTATCTATCGCTTCAAGGTGCGCGGCGATGAGCACATTCCCACCACGGGCGCGGCCATCCTGGCGTGCAACCACGTGAGCTTTGTCGATGCCGTGCTGCTCATGGCCGCCAGCCCCCGGCCCATCTACTTCCTGATGGACCACCGCATCTTCCGCGTGCCGGTGCTGGGCTGGCTGTTCCGTTTGGCCAAGGCCATCCCGGTGGCGTCGCAAAAGGACGACCCTGCCACCTACCAGGCCGCGTTTGACCGCGCCGCCCAGGTGCTGCGCGAGGGCGATTTGCTGGCCATCTTCCCCGAAGGCGGCATCACCAAGGACGGTGAGCTGCAAGAGTTCAAGGGCGGCATCATGAAGATCATCGAGCGTGCCCAGGCCGACGGTGTGCAGGCCCCCGTGGTGCCCATGGCACTGACCAACCTGTGGGGCTCGTTCTTCAGCCGCGTGGAGCAGGGCACCGCCATGGCGAAGCCCTTCCGCCGGGGCATGTTCAACCGCGTGGGCTTGAATGTGGGGCCTGCGATGGAGGCCACCCAGGTGCAGCCCGCCGTGCTGCGCGAACGGGTGGCGGGGTTGCTGCGGGCTTGATGAGATAGGGACTCAGTGCGCAGCCGTAGTGGTGGCTGCGCACCCCAGTCCTTCACTCCGCCCGGATATTGGCCCGCTGCGCAATCGCGCGCATGCGCGGCAGTTCGTCGTCAATGCGGGCGGCCACGGCGGCGGCGCTTTCGTAGGCGTGCTCCAGGCCGCTGGCCACCAGTTTGCTGCGCACCTCGGGGTCTGCCAGGGTCTCAGACAAGGCCTTTTGTAGCTTGGCCTTGGCATCGGCGGGCGTGCCGCGCGGCGCCACGATGGCCAGCCATGAATCTGCCGAGAAGCCTGGGTAGCCGCCTTCGGCCACGGTGGGCACATCCGGCAATTGCGTGGCACGCGTGGCACCCGTCACCGCAATCGCCTTGATCTTGCCCCCCTTGAGCTGCGGCAGCGCCGCTGCCACGGTGTCGACCGAGAGTGGAATCTGCCCGCCGATCAGATCGTTCATCGCGGGGGCGCTGCCCTTGTAGGGGATGTGCGTGACCTTGATGCCCAGGGCCGACCACATCAGCTCGCCCGCAAAGTGCCCGGTGGTGCCGTTGCCGAACGAACCATACACATACTTGTCGGGGGTGGCGCGGACGGCCGCCGTCAGCTGCTTCAGGTTGCTCACGGGCACATCCTTGTGGGCCAGCAAAATCAAGGGCACCCGCGCCACCATGCCAATGGGCTCGTAGCTCTTGACGGGGTCGTAGGGCAGCTTGGGGTTGAGGGCCGGGTTCACCGTGAAGGTCGAACCCGAGCTGATCAGCAGCGTGTACCCATCGGCTGGTGCATTGGCCACGAAGGATGCTCCCACGATGGTGCCTGCGCCGCCTTTGTTCTCGATCACGATGGGCTGGCCCAGGTGTTCGCCCAGCTTTTTGCTGATGAGCCGGGCCACGATGTCCACGGCCCCGCCGGGTGGAAACGGAACGACCAGTTGAACGGGCTTGGTGGGGTACGTCTGTGCCTGTGCGGCAGGTGTCAGGGTGCAGGCGGCCCATGCTGCAATGGCCACTGCGGCGCAGGCGCGCCGGGTTGGGCGTAGATCACTCTTCATATCCATGCTCCTCTTGCTGATGACTGCCAGAGAACGCAACCCTGCGCACCGATGCGCGGATGGGGCAGGATTGCGGAATGCCGGGCCGCGCAGCGGCCCGAAGGAGTGGGGCTGCGATCAGCCCGCGGCAGGCTCAGCCGTTGCGGAACAGGAAGCTGTAGGCGTTGAGCGCTGGCACCCCGCCCAGGTGGGCATACAGCACGCGCGAGCCTTCGGGGAACTCGCCCTTGCGCACCATGTCGATCATGCCGTGCATGGACTTGCCTTCGTACACCGGGTCGGTCAGCATGCCCTCCTGGCGCGCACACAGGCGAATGGCTTCGAGCGTGCCCTCGTTGGGCAGGCCGTACTCTGGGCCACCGTAGCGCGTGTCCAGCACCACGTCCTCGGCCGTGATCTCCTGGCCCAGCTCCACCAGCTTGGCGGTGTTCTGGGCAATGCGCAGCACCTGGGCATGCGTCTTCTCGGGCTTGGCGGAGGCGTCGATACCAATCACCTTGCGCGCCCGGCCGTCGGCCGCAAAGCCCACCACCATGCCCGCCTGCGTGCTGCCGGTCACCGAGCAGACCACGATGTAGTCGAACTGGAAGCCCAGCTCTTTTTCTTGCTGGCGCACTTCTTCGGCAAAGCCCACGAAGCCCAGGCCGCCGTACGGGTGCTCTGAGCAACCGGCTGGAATCGGGAAGGGCTTGCCCCCGGCCTTCTTCACATCTTCCATGGCCTGCTCCCAGCTGGGGCGGATGCCAATGTCAAAGCCCGCCGCGTCCAGGCGCACGTCGGCGCCCATGATGCGGCTCATCTCGATGTTGCCCACGCGGTCGTACACCGCATCGGAGTAGTTCACCCAGTTCTCCTGCACCAGCACGCACTTCATGCCTAGGTGCGCGGCCACGGCGGCCACCTGGCGCGTTTGGTTGGATTGGATGCCGCCAATTGACACCAGCGTGTCGTAGCCGCCATCGATCGCCTCGGGGATCAGGTATTCGAGCTTGCGCGTCTTGTTGCCGCCAAAGGCCAGGCCCGAGTTGCAGTCCTCGCGCTTGGCATACAGGTGCACCTTGCCGCCCAGGTGGGCCGACAGGCGCGACAGTGGCGTGATGGGCGAGGGGCCGAAGGTGAGCGGGTGGCGGGGGAATTTTTGCAAGTTCATGGCGTTTCCGGTCGATGGAAGGAGGGGGTATGCAAGCGGGCTTGCAGTGCCTTCATCGTAGAAAAATGCCTGAATCAATGGGTTGTGAATTTTGTCAAAATTTCGGTTTTTTGGTTTTTCATATGAAAATTAGTCATTACTAAATTTCTTGAAAACAGCCATGTGCGCAACAAAAGTTCGTGCCAAGAATGTGCAACAGGCGGATGTGTCCGCCGAGCTGGACCGCACCGACAAAGCCATCCTGCGCCAGCTGCAGCGCGATGCCTCCCTGTCCAACGTGGCCCTGGCCGAGAAGGTGCACCTGAGCGCCCCCGCCTGCCTGCGCCGGGTGGAGCGGCTCAAGCGCCTGGGGCTCATTGATGGGGTGGTGGCGCTGCTCAACCCCAAGGCCGTGGGCGCGGGCATGCTGGTGATGATTGGCGTGGTGCTGGACCGTTCCACGCCCGAGTCCTTTGCCGAGTTCGAGAAAGCCGCCATCAAGATCTCGGGCTGCATGGAGTGCCATGTGGTCACCGGCGAGTTCGACTACTTCATGCTGGTGCGCACACGCGACAGCGAAAGCTTCAACCGCCTGCATGCCGAGCAGCTCATCTACCTGCCCGGCGTGCGGCAGGTGCGCTCGTTCATGGTGCTGCGCAATGTGTTGTCCTCCACCGAGCTGCCGCTGGCGCTTTGACGCCCCTGAGGCCAATCCCCCAACTTGGCTCCCTCAGGGCGCAGCGCCCAGGCGCCCCTTCAGCGCAGCCCAGGCGGGGCCTCCAAACACATTCACCAGCAACCCGGCCATCAGCAGCCCAGCGCCCGCAAAGTGCACGGGCAGCAGTTGCTCGCCAAACACCCACCAGCCCGTCGTCAGCCCCACCACGGGCACCAGCAGCGTGAAGGGTGCCACGCGGTTCACGGGGTAGCGGGACATGAGGAAAGTCCACAGCCCAAACCCCAGCAAGGTCGAGACCCAGGCGATGTAGCCCACCGCTGCTAGGGAGGTGAGCGAGAGGTTTTGCACAGCGGCCAGCACGGCGCTCGCTCCGTCCATCCACACCGCCAGCGCTAAAAACGGCAGCGGCGCCACCAGGCTGGACCACACGATGAACGCAAACTGGTTCATCGGCCCATAGCGCCCCACCGCCCGCGTGGCGATGTTGCCGCAGCCCCACAGCGCTGCGGCAGCCACGGTGAGCGCAAACCCCGCCAGTGGCATCGAGGCCCCGTGCGCGCTGCCAATCAGCACCAGCCCGGCCCCGGCCAGAATCAGCCCAGCCATCTGGTTGCCTTGCCAACTCTCACGCAGCCACCAGGCCGCCAGCAGCAGGGTAAAGAACGACTGCGACTGCAGCACCAGCGATGCCAACCCCGAAGGCATGCCGATGTGGATGGCCGTGAACAGCAGCGCAAACTGGCCCACCGCCATCGTCATGCCGTACAGCAGGTACAGGCGCAGCGGCACCTTGGGTGGCCGCACAAAGAGCAGCGCCGGAAACGCCGCCAGCAGGTATCGCAGCGCACCCAGCAGCATGGGCGGCACGCCGTGCAGGCCCACCTTGATGACGGCAAAGTTCAAGCCCCACACCACGATGACGAGCAGGGCAAGGCATAGGTCGCGGGGGCGCATGGGGAGGTTCATGGGGCGGTGGCGGTCACAACGGAAGATGTGCCATTGTCCGCGTGGACCCGGGGCTGCGCTATGCGGAAGACAGCCTCGTCCCAGTCAAAAACGGACAGGCTGGGTCGTGTTAGCCGTTCTAGGTTTATGACTTCGGAGGCAGAGCTGTCCATGGATCATGAAAGTTACTTCAGGCGGCCTCAAATCTGAAGTGCAACACCCCCTTCAGTTCCGAAATTGAAGAGACGGCTTTTCTCCGTATATCGCCGCTATCTTTTCAAAGACACGATAAATGCCGATTTCCTTGGCTGCCTCAAGGTAGCCCGCCTCTTCCATGAAGACGGCAGAGCTCCCGTCGCACATCACTCCGATGCCACGAAGCTCGCCCTGTTCGTCCTCACTGTCTGGGGCAATGAACCCGATGGTCACATGCCCGTAAACGTCGAGCGTGTAATCGATCGCATGGCTTGCGCAGAACTCAGCCATGTGGGTCTGCAACTCCTCAGTGAGTTGGTTCATGCCCGGTAGGTCGTCCTTGCTTTCCAGGCCGTACCGACTGAAGCCCACGTCAAAGTTGACTTCTTGCATATCCACCCGGTCGAGCGCATCCCTCAATTCGCGAAGTGTCGTGTACGGAAGTTTTGCCTCGCCATAGTCTTCATCTTCTGCGTCATAGGGGTAGCTCCACACATCGGTTGGGTTATCGGCAGATGCCAGGCCCTCCCCTATCAGTAAATCCAGCACTTGCCTGGTTTTTTCTGGGTTTGCAAACGCTTCCTTGCTGATGGGCATCAGCAGGTAATTCGACATCGACATGGACTTCCTTGATCGGTTCGTTGGTGGGCGTGGTGGCCACGGAATCGGCTTTGCGGATACGAAGGCCGCGCCAATATCTTAGACGCGGAGAACAGCGCACGGCTGGACAGTTTGTCCACCGCCCAGCGTGTCGGTGCTGGTGTGGGTCACGATCAAGACGCTCGATGCTCTGGCGAACTGCTCAAAACTCTTGGAGGGGATGATGCAAGCAAAAAAGGCATGTGGTGCTTATGGGTAAAGCGCGAAAAGCTATATTTTTTATAGCAAAAATGTGCGTCTTCGCATTACCCATTGAACAACCCGTGCCGTTGTGGCTGGCCCGGCTTGCTGTCAACTCATCCCCTCCACCCCAAAACTCAACCCCGCATTCGCCTGCAGCCGCGCAATCAGCTTGTCGCCCATCGCCGGTGCCGTGGTCCAGATGCCGCCGGGCGTGGCGGTGGCGTCTTGCAGCAGGCAGACGGCGGCTTCGGTGATCATCTTGGAGGTGGAGCCATAGCCCGGGTCACGGTCGCCTTTGACGCCCACGCGCAGGGTGTGGCCTGCGGCATCGGTGCCCAAAAACAGCACGTCGTAAAAGCCGCTTTCGCGCTCCTCGCGCGAGGGGCCTTCGCCCGGCTTGGGGCCTTGGTCGGAGCCCATCGATTTGTCGCCCGCCACGGCGTTGGCGAAGGCTTCACCCTTGTCGCCGGGGCCGGTGATGAGCATTTCGTCGTAGACAAAGTCCTGGCCCCAGGCGTGCTGCAGCAGCAGGTTGGAGCGGTGCACGTTGCGCGTGTTGATGGCCGCCATCACAAACGGCGCCACCCAGATGCCCGCGCCGTTCACCGTGCCCAGGGCCTCGTCGACCATGGGCTTGCTGCCCGAGGGCTGGCGCGGGCCCTCGAACCCCGGGGTCAGCGCAAAGGGGTTGCGCAGCAAATCCAGCACAGCAGGGTTGGCGGCCGAGGCCACCAGCGTGGCTTTGAGGCTGGCGGCGGTGCCGCCTGAGAAGGTGCCCTTCATCTTGCGCACGCGGCCGCGCACCCGGGGGGCGGGGTGGCCAAAGCGCTGGGCAAATTCCTTTTGCAACAGGTACACGCCCAGGTCGAACGGGATGGAGTCAAACCCGCACGAGAACACGATGCGTGCGCCGCTGGCCTGGGCCGTGGCTTCGTGGGCGTCGATCATCTGGCGCATCCAGGCGGGTTCGCCGCACAGGTCCACATAGTCCACACCGCTGGCGGCGCAGGCCGCCACCAGTTCGTTGCCATACAGCTGGTAGGGGCCCACGGTGGTCAGCACCAGGCGTGTGGTGTTCATCAGCGCTTGCAGGCTGGCGGGGTTGGAGGTGTCGGTCACGACCAGTGGGGTGTCGGCGGGGGCTCCCAGTTCGTCGCGCACGGCGGCGAGCTTGTCGGCGTTGCGCCCGCCCATGGCCCAGCGCAGGCCGCTGCCTGCGGGGTAGCGTTGCAGCAGGTATTCCACCACCAGGCGGCCTGTGAAGCCGGTGGCGCCGTGGACGACGAGGTCAAAGGTTTTGGTCATGGCAATGGGGTTCAAAAAATAGGGCTGCGATGCCTGGATGGGAGGTGGGTGCGTGGGGCGCACCAGGTTCGCGGGCATTGTCTGGGCAGCCCGGTTGCCAGGCTGTCGCGCAGGTGCATGGGTGGCAGTGAAGCGCTTTGACGCAGCTCTCAGGAGCGGGTTTGACGCAAAAAGTACAAAAAAACGGTACTTTTTGGCCGGTGGGCAGGCACTGTTACGTTCGAACGCAGACACGCAAGTTACGAGTTGGCACTATTCGCACCGTGTTCAACCCAGGCTCCTTCATGGAGCACCCCCATCCCATGCGACTCTTTCGCCGCAATGTTGTCTCTCAGGCCATCGCCGTGGCCCCGCCCCGCCAGGCACTGGCAAGCCCATCCTTGGCCGCCCCTCGGTGGAAGCAGGCGCTGGTGCGTGTGCTGTTGGCTGCCGGGGCGCTGGGCGCGCTGGCTGTAACGGCTGTGACGCCAGCCCACGCGCACAGCGAGGCGTCTGCAGTGCTGTCGCTGCTGCCGGTGGCCTCGGTGGTGGCGGTGGCTGGAGGAGTTTCGGCGGCGGCCGGGGCCGTGGTGGCCGTGCCTGCAGCGCTGTCGGTGACGGGCGCCGTGCTGGTGGTGAAGTCGGTGGAGGCGTCTGCCGCGGGCACGCTGTATGTGCTGGAGCGTGCCTCGGACGGCGCCCGGGTCAGCGTGGAGGTGGTCGGGCGCGGGGTGGGGGCCTCGGCCCAGGCGGTGGGCACCACCGTGACCTGCAGCGTGATCGGCACTGGGGTGGTGTTGTCGGTGGCGGGCGAGGCGCTGGCCTTTGTGCCCAATGCCATCGGCCGCGCCCTGCTGCACAACGAACGCTTGTAACTATGACCAACAACCCCCTGAGCCGCTACGCGGCTTCCCCCTTCTCTCGCACTGCGTGCGGGAAGGGAGACGATGCCCTCACTGCGGGGCGGTGCGGCCGGCCCAGGCCCTTGCTCGGCATCTCTGGCCTAGGCCGCGCCAGTTCCATGCACTGGTGTGTCGTGCTGGCCACAGCCGCAGTGCTGGCTGCAGCACCCGCCCATGCAGGCCGCGCTTGTGACGAGCGCAAGCCCGTCACTGCCCAGGTGATCGAGCGTGGCATGGCGCTGGCGGCGCAAACCTCGCAGGCGCTGGATGCCGAGAACGAGCGCAGCGGCGCCACGGTGGTGCTGATTGGCCGGGCCGGGCAAGACCTGAGCAAGTACGGCCTGCGCTACTCGCACTTCGGCTGGGCCTACAAAACAGCCGAAGGCCCGTGGCGTGTGGCGCACAAGCTCAACGAATGCGGAACGGCTGTAGGCCATGTGTACCGCCAGGGCCTGGGCGAGTTCTTTTTGGACGACCTGTGGCGCTTTGAGGCCGTGCTGGCCGTGCCCAGCCCCGCTGTGCAGGCCCAGTTGCTGCCGGTGCTCAGCGACAACGGCCGCGCCACCATGCTGCACGCCCAGCCCTACAGCATGGTCAGCTACGCGTGGGGCACCAAGTACCAGCAGTCCAACCAGTGGGCGCTGGAGACCCTGGCCTTTGCTATGGAGCCCGCCACCGTGCGCACCCGTGAGCAGGCCCAGGCGTGGTTGCGCTTCAAGGGCTACGAGCCCACGGCGCTGAAGCTGGGGCCGCTGACCCGGCTGGGTGGGCGCGTGGGCTCGGCCAACATTGCGTTTGACGACCATCCCAATGACAAGCGGTATTCCGATCGCATTGAGACGGTGACAGTGGACTCGGTGCTGTCGTGGATGCAGCGCACACAGCTGGCGGCAGCGCCGGTGGGTGTGCAGGCCAAGCGCTGAAGCCATTCAATTGAAGTAAAAATGGCTGCTAGCGCTTTCTAATAAAGCGCTGGCAGCTATGAAAACAATAGCAAATTAAGGTGGGGGTAGCCATGAGCAAGTCTTTGCGTTTGTCAGAGAAGTGGTTTCGGCGGGGGCTGTGGCTGGTGGCCGTGGTGTTTGCCAGCTTTCTGATCGGGCTGGGGGGCACCGTGGTGGGCGACTTGCCCAAGGTGGAGCGGCCCCTGCGGGTGGATGATTTTCTGGACAAGGCGCAGGCCCAGGCGCTGCGCGACAAAATCCGCACCCAGCGCGAGGCCGAGCAAGACGCCCAGACCGCGCTGGAGCAGGCCCAGCTGCAGCACCGCAAGGCCCAAAGCGACAACCAGGCCGAGCGCGAAACCTTCAACAACTGGCTGGCCACCCGCCGCGTGACCGAGCGCGCCGAGCACGACCCCGAGGTGCTGGCCCGCACCCGCCAGCTGGACCAGCTCAAGCAGGCCGAGCGCCAGGCCCTGCGCGGGGTGGAGGCCCAGCAGCAGGCCGCGCTGGATGCCCGCCAGACGGCGGCGGCCACGCAAAGGCAGCTCAGCGATCTGGAAACCGATGGCTACGAGCGCCTGCGTGTGGAAAGCCGCAAGGTGGAGCTGCGCGTGTTTCTGTACCGCCTGGCCCTGACCCTGCCACTGTTGGTGGCGGCGGGCTGGCTGTTCGTCAAAAAGCGCAAGGGCACCTACTGGCCGTTTGTGTGGGGCTTCATCTTCTTTGCGCTGTTTGCCTTCTTTGTGGAGCTGGTGCCTTACCTGCCCAGCTACGGTGGCTACGTGCGCTACGTGGTGGGCATTGGCATCACGGTGCTGGTGGGGCGCTACGCCATCCTGGCGCTGAACCGCTACCTGGAGCGCCAAAGGCTGGCCGAATCCCTGCCCGACGCCCAGCGCCGTGAAGAACTGGGCTACGACGTGGTGATGGCCCGTCTGGCCAAGAGCGTGTGCCCCGGCTGCGAGCGGGCGGTGGACCTCAAGAACGAGGCCATCGACTACTGCCCCCATTGCGGCCTGTGCCTGTTTGACCGCTGCGGCCACTGCAGCACCCGCAAGAACGCGTTCTCGCGCTACTGCTTTTCGTGCGGCACCCCCAGCACTGCTGAAAGCGCGACTGATAGCGCAGCAGAGGGTGTTGCGCAGATGCCCCAAGGGGCCGCGGCGGGCCGCCCTGCAGGCCCCGCCCATCCCTAGAATCAACGACAAACCGAGGAGAGAAGCGCATGTCCAACCCGACCCCCGTGCAGACCGCACAGCCTGCGCCCAGCGCAGCGGCAGGCACCTTTGTGCTGACCCCACCCGAGGTGGTGCAGCCCGTCAGCAACGAAGTGGCCAGCACGGCCGTGCCATTGGCCCCCGAAGTGGCGCGCGCCGTGGAAGACCAGGTGAGCCGCTTCGTCGACAGCCTGATGTCCGAAGACGTGCAAAGCGAAGGCTTTCGCGCCAAGCTCGACAGCGCCTTTGCCCTGGGGCGCGAGGAAATCTCGGTGGCAGCCAGCCTGATGCAGGGGCGCTTCATGGAGCGCAACTTTGTGGGCGTGGAAGACGGCACCGCCTTTCGCGCCATCCAGGACATGCGCCGCCAGCTCGACACGCTCAACCCCGGCAAAGAGGGCGACCTGTTCCAGCCGCAAAAGCTGCTGGGCTTCATCCCCTTTGGCAACCGGTTGCAAAACTACTTTCGCCGCTTTGAAAGCGCGGGCGGCCAGCTGCAAAAAAGCATGGAGCAGCTCTACGCCGCACGCGACGACATGCAGCGCGATGTGGTCGAGATTGAAGCCACCCGCACCAAGCTGTGGGACGCCATGCAAAAGCTCACCGGCGCCATGCGCTTTGCGCAGGTGCTGGATGAGCGGCTCATGGCCAAGGTCGAATCGCTGAGGGCCACCGAGCCACAGCGCGCCAAGGCGCTGGAGCAAGAGGTGCTGTTCTACGCCCGCCAAAACCTGCAAGACATGCTGACCCAGCAGGCCGTGTGCACCAACGGCTACCTGGCGCTGGATGTGCTCAAGAAGACCGGGCGCGAGATGATGAACGGCTGCTCGCGCGTGGCCACCACCGGCATGAGCGCGCTGGCCGTGGCCCAGACCGTGGCGCGCGCCACCGGCAACCAGATCAAGGTGATGGACATGCTCACCGGCGTGAACAGCACCATCGAGAACCTGATCGCCGAAACCGGCCGCCAGCTCAACACCCATGTGGACAAGACCACGCAGTTTGCGCAGAACCCCATGGTGGGCATCGACAAGCTCAAGGAAATGTTCGACCAGACCTTCAAGGCCATGGACGCGATGGACGACTTCCGCTCCAAGGCTATCGTGGTGATGGGGCAGAACAACGCGATGATCGCGTCCGAAATCCAGCGGGCCGAGCAATACATCGACAAGGTGCGCATGGAGCAGGCCAAGAAGGCCACTTCGTCGCAGCTCAGCGGGCCCGTGAAGCTCTGACTTTGCTTGTTTCCCGTGTCTCTCCCGTGTCCCTTATTTTTAACTTGACGAAGGAAAACTGAAATGGCAACCCGCTACATGGTTCAACGCGACACCACCGCATGGCGTCTGCAAGTGCGCGTCTCTTTTGCCTTGTCGGTGCTGTGCGCCGCCATCGGCGTGATCAACTTGCCCGGCCAGGAGCTGGACCGCGCCTTCCTGGCCATCGGCCTGTTCTTTTGCCTGTTCAGCACCTTTGCCGTGGCCAAGACCCAGCGCGACAACCGCGACGGGGCGGTGGACACATCGCAGTGGGTCATCACCGTGTGGGTGGCCTTTGCAGCGGCCATCTTGCTGACCGGCTGGGGCCTGTGGCGCATGAAGATCGACGAATGGCAGAAGTACTACATGCTGGTGAGCTGGCTGTTCCTGGTCAGCTCCACCTTCACGCTGTCCAAAACCGTGCGCGATGCGCAAGAGGCCGAGCTGCTGGAGCGCCGCGCTGCCCGTGCTCGCGAAGGCAGCGAAGCCTCCTGATCCATTGGGCAGCGCCCGCCTGTTCGTTGGCGGGTGCTGCCTTCAGCGCGATTTCTTGGATTCCAGAAACCGCTGCTGCTTTGCAAGCACTTCGGCCGCACTGCGGCCGATTTTCTTTTCGCGGGCCAGGATTTCACCGTGCAGCAGGGCCAGTTGCTGCAGCAGTGCATCGTGGGCCGAGGGCTGGCCTTCGTGCAGCACCTGGCGGCGCTGTGCTGCGGGCACCCGCAGGTAGGCCTGCAGCGTGTCGGGCAGGTAGCGGCGCAGGCACTCGCGCAGAAACAGGCGGTCTTCCACGGTGAAGTGTTCGTCGTGCGTGGGCCGCTCGTGGCCCATGCGTTGGAAGGCTTCCTTGGTCTCCAGCAGGCGCTGCGTGGCCTGCTCGCCCAGCTCGGGGGCGGCGGCCTCCAGGGCGCGGTCAAAGGCTTGCAGGGCTTCTGTGTCAAACAAGGCCGCCGCCGGGGCCGTCGCACTGTGGGCAGGCCGTGCGGGGCGTGTGCGCCACCAGCCCAGCGCACCTAGCAGGGTGGCACCCGCGCCCGCTGCCAGCGGCAGCACCGCCGACTGGATCAGCCCCAGCAACACCACCACCGCACCGCCCGCCGCCAGCACGCTGGTGGCAATGTGCAGCGCCGAGGGCGCCACATGCGCCAGCGGCGGCGCGGCAAAGTAGTCGGCCAGCGGCGTGCCCAGCTGGGTGCGCGCATGGGCGCGGTGCAGCCGCTCGGCCAGTTCGGTGTGGGCCGGGGGCTCCTCGGTGGCGCGGGCCTGGCGTTCGTGCAGCAGCGCAGTGCGCCGGTTGACGGGGCCGTCACCGGCGACAAAGCGCGAATCGTCCTCGGGAGAGTTCATCAAAAAAGCCTGATGGGTAAAAGGGGGCAATGGCAAGCGCGAAGCCGATTACAAAGGCGTCGGGCTGCAAAGGCAAGCCCGTGGCCTATCGGTGTGCGATTTTGAATCAAATTGGCCTGTAGGGCTTGATTGATAAGCGCGAGCAGCTACTAAAAATATAGCGATTGCAAGCCCTGCACAATGGGCTTCAAAAGGGGGAATGCATGGACATTGAGTTTGCCACCCCGGCGCAGGTGGCTGGGGACTTTGCTGCAGTGTTGGTGGGCCTGGGCATCACCTTCACCGCCATGGCGCTGGCGGCCTGGGTGGGTGGGCGCCAGCTGGCCACGCCGCTGCGCGGGCGCTGGGTGGTGTGGGGCTACCTCGGCCTGTGCTGCGTGGGGGCGTTCTGGGCGTATGCCAGCCACTGGGGCCGATTTGTCGCACTGCATGCGCAGGCCACTGCGCTGGAGCTGCGCTACGCCGGGTCTTGGCAGTTGCCGGTGCGCCTGCAGGCCGACGAGATTCACACCGTGCTGGTGGGTTCTGCCAAGCCCGGCAGGCCTTGCTATGTGCGGGTGGTGCTCAAAGATGGCAGCAGCCACCGCAGCAGCGACGTGCCCGCCCCGGCTGCGCAGTGCCGGGCCTTGCAGGCGCAGTTGCTGGGCTGGCAGCAAAGCGTGGTGCAGGGTGGCGCGGGCCCTGCACCGTAGTCACCCAGATCAGTCCGGCGTCGCGCCCGACTTCTTCACCAAATCAGCCCAGCGCGGAATCTCTTTGTCCATGTGCGCGGCGAGTTCTTCGGGAGGGGGCTGCCAGACTCAAATTTCGCTTCTGTCTGAGCTGGCAAATGAATCCAGTCTTCGTATGAAATCAGCGGCTCGAACGTGATAGTCCCTTCCCGCCAGCGCCGTCGGGCCCGCTGCAATATTCGTCGCCAGAGTGTCATCGAATATCTTGAACGAATCGACAGCTTTGTTTCGATCCAGCGGCTGTTCGTATGTCAACTCTGTACCGATCAAGGGAAAGGCGTCTTTATCCTCAATCACGCCAGCTTCCGCGAGGGTGCTTCCCACATACGCTAAGTCTGCAGGGCTGATGTTTCTGAAATCGAAATTGGACAGAAACGCTCGAACGCTGTCCGGATCGTTCGCATCCATTTGCTGGTTTGACAGCGACAGGGCTTTGGCTGAAAAAGTGGCCCTCGTCTGATCGATTTCAGGCCTTGAGGTGGCCGATGTAGATATCTTGCTTGTCTCAGCGATGGCTCTGTCGACTTTGATGATTGGTTGGTGACGGCCTGTTCCTGCGGAGGGGATATTGATGTGAATGCCCATTGCTGCCCTCATTGCTCCGAATGAATGTCACAGCTAATTTCGGCAGAATTTTTCAAAACCTGAAGAGATTGTGAGCCCACCGTCTCCCCTGGCGGGCTGACCGCACTGCTCGGTGCAGGGAGGCACTCGCCCTGCACCGTCGTCACCCAGATCAGTCTGGCGTTGCGCCCGACTTCTTCACCAAATCAGCCCAGCGCGGAATCTCTTTGTCCATGTGCGCGGCCAGCTCTTCGGGCGTGCTGCCCACAATGTTCATGCCCAGCTGGTCGTGCAGTTTGGCTTGCACATCGGGCTGCTTGAGGGCTTTGACGATTTCGGCGTTGAGCTTTTGCACGATGGCCTTGGGTGTGCCCTTGGGGGCGTAGATGGCCTGCCATGACGACATCTCGAAGCCTGGCACGCCGGACTCGATCATGGTCGGCAGCTCGGGGGCGAGGGGGATGCGCTTGCCGGTTGTGACAGCCAGCAGCTTCACGCGGCCGGCCTTGGCCAGGGGCAGGGCGGCGGTCATCTGGTCGAACATGAAAGACACCTGGCCCGCAGCCACGTCGGTGAGTGCGGGGGGCGTGCCCTTGTACGGGATGTGGGTGAGCTTCACGCCAATCAGGTCGCCGAACATTTCGCCCGCCAGGTGGGTGGAGGTGCCCGCGCCCGAGGACGCGAACATGCGCTTGGTCGGGTCTTTCTTGAGCAGCGCAATCAGCTCGGCCACGTTGTTCACGCCCAGCGAGGGGTTGATGATGAGCACGTTGGGCAGCGTGGCCACCAGGGCCACGGGCTCAAAGTCCTTGACCGGGTGGTACGACAGGTTCTTGTACAGGCTGGCGTTGATGGCGTGCGTGCTGATGGTGCCGCCAAACAGCGTGTAGCCATCGGGCGCTGCCTTGGCCACAAACGATGCGCCAATGCCGCCTGCCTGGCCGGGCTTGTTCTCGACCACCACGGCCTGTTTCAGCGACTCTTGCAGCTTGTTGGCGATGGTGCGGCCAATGATGTCGGTGGAGCCACCGGCGGTGAAGGGCACCACGTAGCTGATGGGCTTGGCATTGGGCCAGTCGCCCGTCTGGGCATGGGCCTGGGTGGCCGTCAGTGTGCCCAGTGCGGGCAGCAGCGCTGCGGCGCACAGAGCCAGCGCGGCGCGGCGCAGTGGGTGGTGAAGGGTTAATGGAACGGGTTGCATACATGTCTCCTGCAAAGGATGAAAAGGCCAGGGCCTCTGCGGGCCCTTGGATGGGGATAAATGTGTCGAGCCTTCAGCGCCCGTGCGCCTGCCGCCACGCGGCAAAGTCGGTCAGTGTTTGCGGGTTTGTGGGCGGGTACAGGCCGATGATGGTGCGGCCCTCCATCACCTTCTCGGTCACGAAGTCTTCAAACGCCGTCATCTCGGTCGCCTCGGCGGCAATCTCATCGGCCAGGTGGGCGGGGATGACGATGACGCCCTCGCTGTCGCCCACCACCACGTCACCGGGGAACACGGCCACATCACCGCAGCCAATGGGCACGTTGATGTCGATGGCCTGGTGCAGCGTGAGGTTGGTGGGGGCCGAGGGGCGGTGGTGATAGGCCGGCATGTCCAGCGCCGCAATGTCGGGCGTGTCGCGAAAGCCGCCGTCCGTCACCAGCCCGGCCACGCCGCGCTGCATCAGGCGCGAGGCCAGGATGGAGCCTGCCGAAGCGGCGCGTGCGTCCTTGCGGCTGTCGATGACCAGCACGGCACCGGGCGGGCAGTCCTCTACCGCCTTGCGCTGCGGGTGGTCGGGGTTCTGGAACACGCTGATGGGGTTGAGGTCCTCCCGCGCCGGGATGTAGCGCAGCGTGAAAGCCTCGCCCACCATGTTGGCGCGGCCGGTGCGCAGCGGGTGCACGTCTTGCAAAAACTGGTTGCGCAGGCCGCGCTTGAACAGGGCGGTGCACAGCGTGGCGGTGCTGACTTTGGCCAGCAAGGCGCGGGTGGTGGAGTTCAGTGCCATGGGTGTGGGGCTCAATGCAAAAAGGTGGGGGCCGAAGGGGAGTCAGAAGATGTCGGGCTCGGGCACGGGCGCGCCAAAGCCGGTTTCGAGGAAGTCAAAGTCGCAACCCTGGTCGGCCTGCAGGATGTGGCGGCTGAACATCCAGCCGTAGCCGCGTTCAAAGCGCGGTGGCGGTGGCACCCAGGCGGCGCGGCGGCGCTCCAGCTCGGCATCGCTCACCTCCAGGTGAATGCGGCGCGCTGGCACGTCCACGGTGATGAGGTCGCCCGTTTGCACCAGCGCCAGCGGGCCGCCGATGTAGGCCTCGGGCGAGGCGTGCAGGATGCAGGCGCCGTAGCTGGTGCCGCTCATGCGCGCGTCGGACAGGCGCAGCATGTCGCGCACGCCTTGTTTGACGAGCTTGGTGGGGATGGGCAGCATGCCCCACTCGGGCATGCCGGGGCCGCCCTGGGGGCCCGCGTTGCGCAGCACCATGATGTGCTCGGCCGTCACGTCCAGGTCGGGGTCTTCCACCGCGGCCTTCATGCTGGGGTAGTCATCAAACACCAGCGCGGGGCCTGTGTGCTGCTGCAGGTGGGGGGCGCAGGCGCTGGGCTTGATGACCGCACCGTTGGGGGCGATGTTGCCGCGCAGTACGGCCAGCGCGCCTTCGGCGTAGATGGCGGTTTCGGTGGTGCGGATCACGTCGTCGTTGAACACCTTGGCGCCTTCGATGTTCTCGCCCAGCGGTTTGCCGGTGACGGTGGCTGCGCCCAAATGCAGGTGCTCGCGCATGCGCGACATCAGGCCCAGTAGCCCACCCGCGTAGTAAAAGTCTTCCATCAGATACGTGTCACCGCTGGGGCGCACATTGGCCAGCACGGGCACGCGGCGGCTGGCGGCGTCAAAGTCGTCCAGCGTCACGGCGCAGTGCGCACCGGCACGGCGCGACATGGCCACCAGATGCACTATGGCGTTGGTGGAGCAGCCCACCGCCATGGCGACGTTGATGCCGTTGAGGAAGGACTCGCGGCTGAGCAGGCGGGCGGGCGTCTGGTCTTCCCACACCATCTCGACAATGCGGCGGCCGCTTTCGGCGCTCATGCGCACATGGTTGGCGTCGGGCGCGGGGATGGACGACGCGCCCGGCAGCGTCATGCCAATGGCCTCGGCAATCGCCGTCATGGTGGCGGCGGTGCCCATGGTCATGCAGGTGCCGTGGCTGCGGGCAATGCCAGCCTCCACGCCCAGCCATTCGGTCTTGCTCAGGTTGCCTGCGCGGCGCTCGTCCCACAGCTTCCAGGCGTCCGAGCCCGAGCCGAGGATCTGCCCGTTGTAGTTGCCGCGCAGCATGGGGCCTGCGGGCACAAAGATGCAGGGCAGGCCTGCGCTCATCGCGCCCATCAGCAGGCCGGGGCCGGTCTTGTCGCAGCCGCCCATCAGCACCGCGCCGTCCACGGGGTGGCTGCGCAGCAGCTCTTCCGTCTCCATGGCCAGCATGTTGCGGTAGAGCATGGTGGTGGGCTTGACGAAGGCCTCGGCCAGCGAGATGGCAGGCAGCTCGATGGGAAAGCCCCCCGCCTGCAGCACACCGCGCTTCACGTCTTCGACCCGCTGCTTGAAGTGGCCGTGGCAGGGGTTGATGTCAGACCAAGTGTTGACGATGGCAATGATGGGTTTGCCCACCCAGTCCTCGGGCGCGTAGCCCATTTGCATGATGCGGGAGCGGTGGCCAAAAGAGCGCAGGTCGTCCGGGGCAAACCAGCGGGCGCTGCGCAGAGAGTCGTAGGTACGGCGAGTCATAAAAACATTAAAGCACTAATATATTAGTGCGTCAATGCGACAATCCCGCCCATGCCCGTGATTGAAAAAGTGATCGAAAAAGTCCGCCTGGACCGCTCGCGCCATGCCGCGCCCCAGGTGTTTGAAAAACTGCGCGAGGCCATCGTTGCGCTGGACCTGGTGCCCGGCACCGTGCTGGCCCGCGCCGAGCTGGCCGAGCAGTTCGGCATCAGCCAGACCCCCATCCGCGACGCGCTGCTCAAGCTGGGCGAGGAGGGGTTGGTCGACATCTTTCCGCAGCACGCCACCGTGGTCAGCCGCATTGACATCAGCGCGGCCAAGCAGGCGCACTACCTGCGCCGCTCCATTGAGCTGGAGGTGGTACGCACCCTGGCCCAGCAGCCCGACCAGGCCACGCTGGAGCGCCTGCGCGCCCAAGTGGAGCGCATGGTCCTGGTGATGGGGCCCGAGCACTACAGCGAGTTCGTGGCCGCCGACCAGGACTTTCACCGCCTGATGTACGAGGCGGCCGGGGTGGCCGGCCTGTGGGACTTGGTGCGCCGCATGTCCGGCCATGTGGACCGGTTGCGCCGCCTGCACCTGCCCACCGAGGGCAAAACCGCCGCCGTGGTGCAAGACCACCGCGCCATCGTCGATGCCATTGCGGCGGGCCACCCGGCCGATGCCCAGGACCAGCTGCGCGCCCACCTCTCCGGCACGCTGAGCCAGCTCGACGAGATTTGCGCCCGGCACCCGGACTACGTGGTGGCGTGAGTCGGCTGGGATGCGTACGCATCCATTCTTAACGAACAGGTTGTATCTGGAGTCAGCATGCTTACTGTGTACTTGGATAGTCAAGACTACTCGGCGCTCTCCGAACCGCAATTGAGGCCCGACCTTGCGTATGTGAAGAATGCGCTGCTGAGCATGGCAGCATTGGGGGAGGTTCGGTTTGTGTTTTCAGCGCTTGTCGTATCCGAGGCGGCTCCTACCGGATCTCACGCCGTCGATTACGCGATACGCCGTGGTGACCTCCTTGCGCAGTTATGCGGAAGAAATGCATTGATATGCCCGAATGACCTTGTTCAAAGTGAAGTCAGGGCTCTGGCAGAGCATCAAACTTTGCCGCGCGCGCATGTTGATCAAACGGAGGACTGGTTTCCCCGTGTCGAGTTTGAGGACACCACTCCGCTCGTCGATGCGGTACGTGAGCGCTTTAACGCTGATCCCCAAGTTCGGGCGATGGCTAGACCACAGCGTCGTGAAGCAGAGCGAAAGTTCTTCAAGAATGGCGGGCTTCGGCCGGAAGTTCAGGCAGCGATTCATGCCGAAACCGCTGAATCTTATGTGCAGGCTCTCGTTTCGACGTTACCCATGGATCCCGCCCATGCACACGTTTTCAGACGCTACGCGCTTGGCCAAGCAGGCAAAGATGAAGCAACGGAAGCCATGCGTGCATCTTTTCGTGACCCAAGTCGTTTGATGCGTTGGTTCACCGCGAATCCAGAAATGGCTGCTCCGCTTGCTGACATGGTCAGGGCGCCAGGGCAAACCTTGGGTAGTGCGATGAGATCGCTCGTGGCGCTTGCTGCGCAATTGAAGGCATCTGATGGCGACGGACTTAGTAACGAGATACTGCCAAGCCTTGCACTACTCACGGATAAGGTTGCTTGGGAGAATTGGGTAAGCGGTCATATGGAAAGTGCCGTTCGCGGTATTGCCCTTGAAGGCGGCATGAGGCTGGAGGGGACAATCCCTGCGAATGAATTGGCCCTGTACTGCCCAGGAATCGATGCAACAGTGCGTTCCATGTTGTCTTCGGTTTGGGACAATGTGGGGGGAACTCGTCGCCAGTTACCCAGTGATAGTCAGTTTCCTGATGCAATGCACGCGATGTATGCGCCCTACATCGATGTGTTTAGGGCTGACTCGTACATGGCGCCTCACATCCGTATGCAGGTTGAGCGGCATGGGACACAGGTAGTCGCGAAACTGCGGGATTTGCCTGGAGTGCTTGAGTCGATGCGGGATAAGTAACCTTCCATGAAATTGCAGCATCCCAATGAGTTACCAAGAGGGCAACTGAACCCAAGCGACGGATACATGCAGTGCAGGTGTTGAGGGTCAGGCACCCGGCCCCGGCGGCGTGTGCCCCCGCCACCAGACGCGCCAGCGCGTGCCCAGCCGCCGCTTGATGGCGCGGGCCGCCCGCCAGGGCCACGATGCGCGAACGCGCACCAGCAGGGGTTCCTTGAAGCCCACCCAGTGCTGGTACAGCCAGGCAAACCAGTGCAGCTGCATGAGTGCCGGGCGCGTCAGCGTGAACAGGCGCGCCAGCACGGCGGTGCCCACCACCTTGGCCCCCAGAATGATGAGCATGCCCAGCCCCACATGGCCATGCCCCATGGCCCACAGGGCCAGCAGCTTGATGGGGAGCAAGGTGAGGGACGGCAGCACGAACAGCGCCAACGCAGCCCAGGGCGGCAGCGAGCGCACAAAGCCCTCAATCCACCGAAACCCAGGCCAGCGCCCGATGCGTGCGAGCACGCGCTGCAGAGGCTCCCAGCCCCATTCCTCAAAGGCCACCAGCACGGCCAGCAGCCAGGTGCCCAGATGGGCCAGCCAGCGCAGGGGGATCAGAAGCCAGTGGGGTTTGGGCATCAAATAGACCTCTAGCGCCTATTAATAAAGCGCTGGCAGCTATTGAAGTAATAGCATTGAAGGCCCCATGCTCCGGCACATGGGGCCTGCAGCAAGAGGGGTGCAAGCCGCTTAGTTGAAGCCAAGCGGCGGTTTCTCAAGCCAGGGCCCTGGCTTGCCGTGATTTGGCTGCCTTGGCGTTACGCAGGCGATTGGATGCCCGCTACCTTCACCACCCGGCGCCAGCGCTCGATTTCCTTGCGGATGAAGTCGGTGTAGTCGGCCGACCGAGAGACCACCACCACCAGGCCTTGCGCCTCCAGTTGCTTGCGGGTGTCCGAGGCCTTGAAGGCGGCCTCCATCTCCTTTTCGAGCCGGGCGACCACGGCGGGTGGTGTGCCCTTGGGGGCCGAGATGCCCACCCAGGACACGGCCTTGAAGCCCGGGTAGCCCGCCTCGGAGATGCTGGGCACATCGGGCAGTTGCGGGTTGCGGAACAGGCTGGTGACGGCCAGTGCCCGCAGCTTGCCGCTGCGCACATGCGGCGCCACGGCGTCCAGGTTGGTGAACATCATGCCCGCCTTGTTGTCCAGCACCGCGTCCAGCGCGGGCTTGGCGCCGGTGAAGGGCACGCCCGTCAGCCCCAGCGTGGTGCAGTTGCGGGCGCCGGACGAGCCGCTCACGCAGGTGCTCACGGTTTGCTTGAGCAGCTCCATCGACAAATGGCCCGAAGAGGCGTGCACCTGGGCATAGGTGAGTTTGCCGGGGTGGGCTTTGCCTGTTTCGATGAGGTCTTGCAGCGACTTCAGGGGCGATGCGGCGCCCACCACCAGCACGTTGGGTCCTTCGGACAACTGCGAGATGTGCACGAAGTCCTTGAGCGAGTCGTAGTCGAGGTTGGGGTTCAGCGCATGGCTGATGGCGTTGGTGCCCACGCCTGACAGCACCAGCGTGTAGCCATCGGGCGCAGCCCCGGCGGCGGCCTTGGTGCCCTTGGCGTCGGTGTTTTCCACCTGCACCGGCTGCCCCAGTTTTTGCCCCAGCTCCTTGGCCATCAACCGGCCCAACTGGTCACTGCTGCCGCCTGCCGGGAAGGGAATGATCAGCCGCAAGGGCTTGGTGGGCCAGTTCTCTTGCGCCACGGCGGGCAGGGCGAAAGAGGCGGAAAAAGCGGCGAGCACGCACACCGCTGCTCTCAAAAATGGCATGGTTCAGTCTCCAGTCGTTGTTGTTGTCGCCATGCGGGCATGGCGTGCGGGTCAGCGGCCTGGGTTGCCCCAGCGCTGCCGCCTGCACTGGGGCGGGAGTATAGGAGTTGATGTCTGATGTCGTACCACTGGAGAACCCTTGGCTGGAGCCCGCGCGCGGGTCACTGGGGGGGTGGCCTGACCTGACGGGCGCCTAAACCAGGCTGCGCAAGGCTTCTCGCAAGCCGGGGTAGGCGAAGGCAAACCCCTCGCGCTGCAGCCGGGCGGGCACGACGTTTTGCCCATCGACAAACAGCTGGGCCATCTCGCCCAGGGCCCAGCGCAGGGGCGCTGCGGGCACGGGCAGCCACACAGGGCGGTGCAGCAATTGGCCTGCAGTGCGGGCAAAGGTGGCCTGGGGCACGGGCTCAGGGGCGGTGGCGTTGTAGATGCCCTGCATGGATGGGCTGTTCTGCGGGCTGTTGGGCGTGCCGAGCAGCGCGGTGGTGATGAGCGTGAGCACATCGTCGCGGTGGATCCAGCTCATCACCTGCTGGCCAGAGCCCATGCGCCCGCCCAGCCCCAGCCGGATGGGCCGCAGCAGCGGCGGCAGCGCGCCGCCAGGCCCCAGCACCACGCCCAGGCGCAGCACCACTTGCCGTATGCCCAGGGCGGTGGCCTGCGCGGCGGCTTGCTCCCAGCGCACGCACAGCTCTGACATAAAGCCCTGGCCGGGCGCGCTGGTCTCGGTGAGGGTCTCCTCGGCCGGGCGTACGCCATAAAAGCCGATGGCCGAGGCCTGCACCCACACCGATGGGCGCTGCCCAGTCTGCTGCAGCCATTGCAGCAGGGCCTGGGTGGTGCCCACGCGGCTGTCCAGCAGTACCTGGCGGCGTGCGGCCGTCCAGGGCGGGCCGACCACGCGGGCCCCGGCCAGGTTCACGATGGCGTCGATGCGGTCCGTGGCGGCAATGGCGTTGAGCGCGGACACACACCGCACGCCAGCGCCCAGTTGCCGGGCGGCCTGCGCGGGGTTGCGGCTCCAGACGGTGACGGCGTGGCCCGCTGCCATCAGCCGCTGCACCAGGGCCTGGCCGATGAACCCGGTGCCGCCTGTGATCAAGACCTGCATGGTGAGATTTCCTTGTGTCTGCGTGTAGGGGAGGATGCCCCGTCGCGCCCATTGTGCGCAGCCTGCGGGCGCTGGGACTTGTGCGTCCCGGATGGCCCTCGCCAGCCCGTGTTTTGCCATCGCTCAAAGCGATGTGTGACATCTTGTATCGAGATGCTGAAGGGGGTGCCTGTGCCCAGGTGTGTGGGCGCCGGTTTTTAAAATCGAGGGTTTTCCCTAGGCGGGAGTCCGGGCGGTTGCCTGCCTTCTGCTGCGAAAGGTTTTGATGTCTGCTTCCCCCGCCAGCGCAGCCGATGCGCCGCACACCCCTCCCCGCAACTCACCCCAAAAGGTGGCCGTGGCCTCGCTGATCGGCACGGCCATCGAGTTCTACGATTACTACATCTACGCCGCTGCGGCGGTGCTGGTGTTCAACTCGCAGTTTTTCCCCAAGGGCGATCCGGCCGTGGCCACGCTGCTGTCGTTGTCCACCCTGGCATTGGCGTTTTTGGCGCGGCCCATTGGCTCGGCGCTGTTCGGCCACTTTGGTGACCGCATTGGTCGCAAGCGCACGCTGGTCGCCTCGCTGCTGACCATGGGCCTGTCCACGGTAGCGATTGGCCTGCTGCCGGGTTACGACCAGATCGGCCTGGCCGCGCCGCTGCTGCTGTGTGTGTTCCGCATCGGCCAGGGTATTGGCCTGGGGGGCGAATGGGGCGGTGCCGCACTGGTGGCCACCGAGAATGCGCCCCCCGGCAAGCGGGGCTGGTTTGGCAGTTTCCCGCAGCTGGGAGCGCCCATCGGGCTGTTTGCGGCCAACGGCGTGTTCTTCATCATCACCGCCCTCATTGGCCCCGACGCCATGATCGCCTGGGGCTGGCGCATTCCGTTCGTGCTGTCCATCGTGTTGGTGGCGGTGGGGCTGTATGTGCGCCTGACGCTGCACGAAAGCCAGGTCTTCCAGGACGTGGAGAAAAGCGGCCGCAAGCTGGCAGCCCCCGTCAGCGCCGTGTTCACGCAGCATGGCGGCAAGGTGCTGCAGGGCGCACTCATCATGACCACCACCTACGTGCTGTTCTACCTGATGACGGCGTTTGTGCAGGTGTACTCCAAAAGCCCGGCGGGCGTTTCGGCCGCAGGCCACCCCACAGGGCTGGGCATCCCGGCCAACACGTTCACCGGCATCTTGTTGATAGGGGCCATCGTGTTTGGCATCTTCTGCATGGTGGCCGGGCACCAGGCCGACAAATGGGGCCGCCGCCGCTGGATGATGGCTGTGACCGTAGGCATCATGGCGTTTGGTGCGCTGATGCCTGCGTTGCTCACGCATGGCACGCCAGGCTCGGTGCTGCTGTTCATCGTGATCGGCATGGCGCTGATGGGCTGCACCTTTGGCCCCATGGCGGCCTTGCTGCCCGAGCTGTTCCCGACCGAGGTGCGCTACTCGGGCGCGTCGATGGCCTACAACCTGTCGTCCATCGTGGGGGCGTCGTTGCCCACCTTGATTGCGATTGACTTGAACAAGTCCTATGGCCTGGGCGGCGTGGGCTTGTACCTGGCGGCCAATGGCTTGTTCACACTGGCTGCGTTGTGGACCAGCCGCGAAACCAGCCAGATCGATCTGGCGGACGTAGGCCGCTGAAAGCACAAAGCCGGTGGGCGGATCTGCTCTGAGATCGGCTCCACCGGCTCTTGATGGTTTTGCGAATGACTTGGCAGCACCGGAGTTGAGGTGCTTTGGTGGTTTTGATTTGGCCTGAATCCTCTTGAACCGTTCACGCTGAGCCTGTCGAAGCGCTGCGCAAGGCTTCGACAGGCTCAGCCCGAACGGATATTTCCAGTTCAAAGGTGCCGACCCTGTCTCCGTGCATCAAACGCCCCGTGCGCGGTCTGCCTTGAACTGGGCGCGGAACTGGCTGAAGGTGCCCGCGTCCAGCGCCTCGCGCACTTCGCGCATCAGGTTCAGGTAGTAGTGCAGGTTGTGCACGGTGGTGAGCATGGGGCCCAGCATTTCGCCGCAGCGGTCCAGGTGGTGCAGGTAGGCGCGCGAGAAGCCGCCGCGCCCGCCCTGGTCCCAGGCCACGCCGTCCTTGCCTGCGCAGGCGTGGCAGGTGCAGCTGGTGTCGAGCGGCTGGTGGTCTGACTTGTGGCGTGCGTTGCGGATCTTCAGGTCGCCATAGCGGGTGAACAAGGTGCCGTTGCGCGCATTGCGCGTGGGCATCACGCAGTCGAACATGTCCACGCCTTCGGCCACGCCCTGCACCAAGTCCTCGGGCGTGCCCACGCCCATCAGGTAGCGCGGCTTGTGGGCGGGCAGGCGGTGGGGCGTGTGGGCCATGATGTCCAGCATCTCGTCCTTGGGTTCGCCCACGCTCACGCCGCCCACGGCGTAGCCGGGGAAGTCCATCTCGACCAGCGCTTCCAGCGACTCCTGGCGCAGGTTTTTGTACATGCCGCCTTGCACGATGCCGAAGAGCGCATTGGGGTTCTCCAGCCGCTGGAATTCGTCGCGCGAGCGCTTGGCCCAGCGCAGGCTCATCTCCATGGATTTGCGCGCCTCGGCCTCGGTGGTGAGGTGGCCTTTGGTCTCGTATGGCGTGCACTCGTCAAGCTGCATCACGATATCGCTGTTGAGCGTGGTCTGGATCTGCATGCTCACCTCGGGCGACATGAAGAGCTTGTCGCCGTTGACGGGGCTGGCAAAGGTCACGCCTTCTTCGGTGATCTTGCGCATGGCGCCCAGGCTCCACACCTGGAAGCCGCCCGAGTCGGTGAGGATGGGCTTGTCCCACTTCTCAAAGCCGTGCAGTCCGCCAAAGCTCTGCATCACGTCGAGGCCCGGGCGCATCCACAGGTGAAAGGTGTTGCCCAGGATGATCTGCGCGCCCATGTCGTGCAGGCTTTGCGGCATCACGCCCTTGACGGTGCCGTAGGTGCCCACGGGCATGAAGATGGGGGTCTGCACCACGCCGTGGTTGAGCGTGAGGGTGCCACGGCGAGCGTGGCTGGAGGGGTCTGTTTTGAGAAGGTCGAACTGAAGCATGGGTGCAATTGTCCCAGAGCCTCGGCCGAAACCTCCAGACACCGGAATTTGCAGCCCGTTTGCGTTGGGTCTGAAAGGGCTTGTGCGGCATGACTACACTGGGCTTTTCAGCAACGCACAAGGAGAACAGCATGCTCAAGATTCTGGTGGCGGTGGACGGTTCGGAGTTGTCGCTTGATGGGGTGCAACACACCCTGCAATTGCTGAAGCAAGGGCTGCAAGCCAGCGTGGTGCTGGCCCATGTGCAAGAGCCCGCCACGTTGTACGAGCTGGTCACCAGCCGCGACCCGGACCTGATCGCAGCAGCGAGTGTGGAGGCGGGTGAACACCTGCTGGCCTCAGCGCGTGCGCTGCTGGATGCGGCGGGCGTGGCCTGCGAAACCGACATTGGTGTGGGCGACGTGGCCCACACGCTGGTGGACATGGCCGAGCGCAATGGGGTCGACCTCGTGGTCATTGGCGCCAAGGGGCATGGGGCCTTGAGCAGTGCGCTGCTGGGCTCGGTGTCGCAAGAGGTGGCGCGGGCGAGTGCCGTGCCGGTCACCATCGTCAAGCATGCCCAGGTGGTGGAGCTGCTGGACACAGAAGACTGAGGTTTGCCCGCCCGGTGGTCTTTGCGATCGCCCAGCAAAAAGGCCGCGATGCGGCCTTTTTTTGTGCCCCGCGCTACGGCGGCGGGAGGCGGGGTGACCCGCTCAGGCGGCCTTGCGAAACGGCTCGGCAGGGCGCTGCAGCTTGCCGTGGGGCAGGGTGGCCAGGCGCGAGAACATGCGGCGCACGTAGCCGCTGACCCACAGGCATTTATTGAGTTCGTCCACCGGCAGGGGTCCAGACACCACGACGATGTCGTTGGCCTCTTGCTGTGCCCCTGCGGCACGCAGGCGGCGGCGGGTGTTGTTGGCCCAGGACTGGATGCGGGTGGGGCTGCCGTGCTGGTGCACCTGGCCCGTGTGGGCGTCAAAGGCAATGGCGACGGTGTCCGTCTTGAGCTTGAACCTGCGCTCACCCGTGACGGCGCTGGGCGTTTCACGCATGTCGTACAGGTAGTAGCTGCCTGCTTTGAGCTGGTATTGCATGTCCATGGGTGTGTTCCTCTTTGTCGGCATTGTCGAGGGCGCACAGGGCAGGCAATGGCTGGTAAAACGATGGGAAAGTGGCTCTTATTGAGCGCTTTTCACAGAGGGCTACGCCTGTTGTTGTGCGCGTGCCATTGTGGCGGCCACTCGGCACCATTCTGTGAAACTTGAGGAAGATGTCGTAACGAGTTGTGAGCGGGGTGTTTGGCGCGTCTGGCCCCAGGCTGCGCCCGGCCGTTTTATTGGCAAGATGCGTACGCAACTGGCGCTGCCTAGGCCAGTGCAGCCAAGCAAGGGCCGCCCCGCAGCGAGGGCTGCGTCCCCCTTCCCGAATGGCGCAGCCATTCGAGAGAAGGGGTGAAGGCGCGCAGCGCCTCAGGGGGATGTGCCTGCTTAAAAATCCACCAGACTCAACCCCAGGCTGAACACGGTGCGCTTGCGGTTGTAGTCGATCATGCTGTCGCCATAGCCGCTGAACAGCGCGGTGTGCAGGCGCAGGTTGCTCTTGCTGCCCCACAGGCCGCTGCCCAGGGTTTGCATCCATTCCAGCCGCACCGAGCCCCGGCCGCTGCTGGACAGGGCGCTGCGGAAGGTGGCGCCCAGCGTGTTGTCCTTGTTGGCGTTCCAGAACACGGCCAGCTCGCCCCGGCCGACATAGTCGCTGATGCCAGGGTTGTCGTCACTGTCCGCGCTTTCAGACAGGCGCTTCCACAGCTTGGCGTTCACGCTCCAGCGGTTGTCCAGCTCCATGCCGCTCATCAGGTAGACGCGGTTCCAGCTGCGCGACAGGGGCTCACTTTGGCCGTTGGACTGGTGCACCAGACCCACGCCGCTGTAGCGCCAGCGCCAGCCAAAAGGCAACTGGGCGGTGGTGGGGTAGACGTACATCACCTCGGGCTCGTGGTCGGTGGCGCGGAAGGGGCGCGAGATTTGGGGCGTGAACAGCTGCCAGTACGACTGCTGCGAGTAGCCAAACCACACCGAGTCCTTGAGCGTGGGGTGCCCCTGCGTGAGCAGCCCCTGCGCCAGCTTGGTGCGCACCGACAGCTGGATGCGGTTTTCGGTGGTGCGGTAGGGCGTGCTCTCGGTGGCCGAATGGCCGGGAGACGGCGATGTGGGCTGGCGGTTGACCGAGTCTGATGCCACCACCGACACGGTGATGGGCCGGTAGCCCCGGAAGCTGAAGGTGCCGCAATCGCTGCCCGACTCCAGCTCCCAAAAGCGCGAGAGGTCGCTGTACTGCGGGTCGCGGCAGCCTTCGGTGCGGGCCACTTCGATGATGCGCGTGGCGGGCAAGGTGGTGTCTACCGGCGTGGCAGGCGCGTTGGCATCGGCCACCGGCGAGGCTGCTGCAGAGGCCGATGCCGACGCTGCAGGGGCCTGCCAGGCCTGCTGTCCGGCCCAGGCGTCAAAGCAAGCCAGGCGTGCCGTGCTGTCGCCCGACAGGGCGGCGCAGCGGCGCCAGGCGGCGTCGTTGGCCGAGGCGGTGGAAGCCGTGGAAGCGGGTGTGCCGGGCGCGGTCTGCGCCATGGCGGCAGCAGGGGCCAGCAACAGGGCCAAGGCTGCAGGCCAAGCGCTGCGGCGGCCCGAGTGGGCGGGGGTCACTGCCAGCCCGCCTGCTTGCGCAGGATGAAGGGCTGCTGGGTGTTGGGTGTTTGGGAGTTGTTCCATGTTCCGCGTATTTCCTTGCCGCAACTGCCTTCCACCACCCGGCCTGTCCAGGTGGCGCTGATGTTGGTGCCGTTGATCGATTCTTCCAGCGTCAGGTCGCCGTCATCGACGTCGCCACTGACCTGGGCCGTGGCGCCGCTGCGCTGCACGGTACCACGCACGCTGTGTGCCAGCTCCGGGTGCGGGCCCAGTTGCAGCACCGCCTGGGTGGGTGGTTGCGGGGGCGATGCACCGGCTGTGACCGTTGGCAGTTCCGCGTGCCAGCGCCCTTGCAGGTGCTGGTGGGTCATGGCCACCGCCGCCGTGCAGGCTGCGCCGGATTGTGGGTTGTTTTGGCCTCTAGCGCTTGTAGGACAAGCGCTGATAGCTATCAAAATCAAAGCGGCTGATGCCAAAGAGCGGTGGAGTGGCAGGAGGGTGGAACGGAGCATGGCGTGGCTTTGCTGGGGTGCGGCACCGCTCAGGCGGCGGGTGGTGTGCCGGCTGCCTGCGCCTTCTTGGCGGCAAACTCGGCGCGCAAGGCTTTGAGCTTTTCGCGGGGGTCTTCGCGCACGGTGGTTTTGTCCAGGCCCATTTCGGCGATGAAGCGGCTGGGCTGCGCGGCCACCATTTCGCGGCCCTTTTTGCGGCGCTTGGTCCAGCTCACGGCCAGCGTGCGCTGGGCACGGGTGATGCCCACGTACATCAGGCGGCGCTCTTCCTGTAGGCGCTGCAGCGTGTCGTCACTTATCTTTTGCTGGCGGCCTTCATCGTCGTCGAGCTTGAAGGGCAGCATGCCCTCGGTCACGCCCACCAGGACCACGTGGGGCCACTCCAGCCCCTTGCTGGCGTGCAGGGTCGACAGCGTGACCATGTCCTGGTCCTTCTCGCGCTCGCTGATGGTGGACAGCAGCGCAATGGTCTGCGAGACCTCCAGCAGGCTCTTGGTTTCCTTGGCCACCACGGCGCCGGCCGTGTCGTCGATCTGGCCGCCCGCGCGCTGCGCCATCCAGTCGCAGAACTCCATCACGTTGCTCCAGCGGGCGGCGGCCACCTTCTCGCTGTCTTCGTTGTCGTACAGGTGCTGCTCGTAGCCGATTTCCTTGAGCCAGTCGTTCAGGAATGTGCGGGCATCCTCGGCGCCGTGCGTGCGGCGCGCGCTGTATTCCAGGTAATTGATGTAGCGGCCAAACTCATGCAGGCCGTCCATGGCGCGCTTGGGCACCGCTGCAGGCAGCATGCCGTTGAACAGTGCGCCAAACATGCTCTGCTTGTGCTGCGTGGCAAAGGCGCCCAGCGATGCCAGCGTGGTGTGGCCGATGCCGCGCTTGGGCGTGGTGATGGCGCGCAAAAACGCTGGGTCGTCGTCGTTGTTGATCCACAGGCGAAACCAGGCGCACAGGTCCTTGATTTCGGCGCGGTCAAAAAAGCTGGTGCCGCCCGACACCTTGTACGGCACGTTGGCCTTGCGCAGTGCTTTTTCAAACGGCTTGGCCTGGTGGTTGGCGCGGTACAGGATGGCAAAGCTCTTCCAGTCCGGAATGGGGTTGACCGAGGCGCGCAGGCTCAGGATGCGCGCCACGGCGCGGTCGGCTTCGTGCTCCTCGTTGTCGGCGTCCACCACACGCACTGGCTCGCCCTCGCCCAGTTCGCTGAACAGCGTCTTGGGGTACAGCTTGGGGTTGGGGCCGATCACGTTGTTGGCTGCGCGCAGGATGGCGCTGGTGGAGCGGTAGTTCTGCTCCAGCTTGATGACCTTGAGGTGCGGGTAATCGACCGGCAGCTTTTTGAGGTTGTCCAGCGTGGCGCCGCGCCAGCCGTAAATGGACTGGTCATCGTCGCCCACGGCCGTGAAGTGCCCGTCCTTGCCCACCAGCAGCTTGAGCAGCTCGTACTGCGTGGCGTTGGTGTCCTGGTACTCGTCCACCAGCACATGGCCCAGCGCCGCTTGCCACTTGGCGCGCACTTCCGGAAAGTCGCGCAGCAGGCGCAGCGGCATGCCGATCAGGTCGTCAAAGTCCACGCTCTGGTAGGCCGTCAGGCGCTCTTCGTAGCGCGCCATCAGCGTGGCGATGATGCGCTCGTTGTCGTCCGCCGCCTGCGCCAGAGCCTCCTCGGAGGTCAGGCCCATGTTCTTCCACTTGCTGATCACCCACTGCCACTGGCGCGCCGTGGCCATGTCGGTGGTGCCGCCCGAGGCGTCTTTGAGGATGCCCGTCACATCGTCGGCATCCAGGATGCTGAACTGGGGCTTGAGGCCCAGCACATGGCCATCTTCGCGCACCATGCGCACCCCCAGGGCGTGGAAGGTGCACACCAGCACATCCTTGGCGCGGCGGCCAATCAGGTGCTGCGCACGCTCGCGCATTTCAGAGGCCGCCTTGTTTGTGAAGGTGATGGCCGCAATGCGCTTGGGGTCCATCCCCTTTTCGATCATGTGGGCGATCTTCATGGTGATCACCCGCGTCTTGCCCGAGCCTGCGCCGGCCAGCACCAGGCAGGCACCGTCGGTGTAGTGGACAGCCTGGAGCTGGGCGAGGTTGAGACCGGCAGACATGGAGCGCTAGATGGGGGGTAGTGAGAGGGGGAGAGCGGACATGCACGGCAGGTGCAAGGGGGGCGAATGATACCCCGCGTTGATTTCAGGCAAGGGGCACATGCATCGGTGTTGCGAGCCGTGCAGTGCAATTGTCAACTAGGGTTGCCGCGCGCTCTTAATCCGTATTTACCCCAGCAATTTATCGTCAGCTGGCTTATTCTTTTGGAGTCTGTTGCAGATTGTGTCCGTTGCCGTTGTCGGACCCGCCACAAAGCAGTTGATGGCCGGGCTGACCTCTTATTGAGCGGCGCCATGCTCTTTCTGAGCCGGTTCTAACGCCCATTTGCAACCCCTCCACGAGACCTGGCATGAAAAAGAATTTGAGTGGCGATATTGCAACCGGTTTGCTGTCGCCGGCCCTGCGGGCCCGTTTTCTCGAACTGTTTTCCGTTGCATCGCGCAAGTCGGTGTTTGCCTGGCGCGAGGCCGCACTTTTGCGTGCGCAAGTGCTGGTGCTCGATGCCTCGGCGGGTCATATCGATCTGCCGCACTGGCCTCCGTGCGTCATCTGGGTGGGCGAGCAGCCCGCGCGCTGGATGCGGGCGTCCACCTGGGTGGGGCGCTTGCCACCGGACTACACCGTGGCCGACTTGATTGACATGCTGGACCGTGCCGCCGTCTTCTTGATGGACTGGAAGGCCCGCCAACCCCAACCCGCCTTTGTGCCCGTGGGCGCCCAGGCCCTGGCGACCGGCCAGGGCGCTGATGCCACGGCGCGTTACCGCCTGGCCAGCTGGGTGGCGCTGGCCGCCCCCTTCAACGGGCCCAGCTACCTGCGCGCCCTGGCCATGCTGGCCCGCGAGGCCGTGACGGTGGCTCAGCTGCAAGAGCATGGCGGCCTGGCACCTGAACAAGCGCGTGCTTTGCTGGTAGAGCTGCGCCAGCGCGGTGTGCTGCGCACCCAGGTGGTGGCTGCACAGCCGGTGGGCGTGCAACCTGGGCACCCCGCGCCGGGGGCGGGCCAGCGGCGCTTGGTGCAGCGCTTGACGCACTGGCTGCGTGGAGCCATTCGCACATGACACACCCTTCAACCCCCGCTCAGGGTCCCGGCGGCATGCACCGCATTGCCTTGCTGGGCCCCATGGGCATTGGCAAAACCACTGCCATCCATGCGCTGTGCGGCAGCGACATGGTCTCCACCGATGTGCCCAACCTCGACCGTGTGGCCCACGCCAAGGAATACACCACGGTGGGCGCCGAATTTGGCGAGATCGACCTGGGCGACGGCGAGCGCGTGCAGCTGTGCGGCTGCCCCGGGCAAGACCGGTTTGATTTCATGCGCCAGTGGGTCATCTCGGTGTCCGTGGGCATCTTCGTCATGGCCGACCTACACGCCCCGGACGCCCTGGAGCTCACCAGCGCCTTGCTGCACGAAACCGCGGCCGTGCCCTTGCCCCCTGTGACCCTGGTGCTCAGCGCCCGAGAGGCGTCGCAAGCGCAGATCGAAGCCTTTGCCGCAGGCCTGATGGCCGCGGGGCATGGCGTCGTGCCGGTGTTGCCCGTGGACGTCAGGGACCGAAATCAGATGTTGCAGGCCCTGGGGGTTTTGGTGACGATGTTGTCATTGCGTAACGAGTCTCTATGAAGCCATCCCACCCCTCTATCCCGGCGTCTTTGGTGACCTCTGCCAAGCAAGCGTTAGACAGCTATGCCGCTCCCATCGATGGGTTGCAGATGGCGCTGCTTACCACCCCCGACGGCTTTGAGATCGCTTCGCTGCGCAATCGCTCCGACCTGCAAGTCAACCGGCTGGCCGCTATGGCCAGCTCGCTCATGGCCATGGGCCGTGCGGTGGGGCGTGAGATCCAGGTGTCCAACTGCAACCGCCTCACTTTTGAGGCCGAGGGCAACGTAGTGGTCTTTCAGGCCATTGGCGGCGACTTTCCCTGCATTCTGTGCCTGGTGCTTAGGCCCGGGGCCGTGCTGGGGCGGGCGCTGTGGTCTGCCGGAGAAATCTCCCAAACCCTGGCTGGGCAGCGCTGATGCTGCGGGCCAGGCAGGCCGCTGGCCTGCGTTGAATTTGAGGGTCGGGCGTGGCGTTTCATTGGCAGCCACCGCCTGTTTCATAACAAAGCCAGTGCGATCAAAGGAAAGCAAATGTCCAATCTGAATGAATCCCTGAGCCAACTCATCGCTGTCGATGGTGCCCTGTGCGCCGCCATTGTGGACAGTGCAAGTGGCATGCTGCTGGGCAGCGCTGGTGGCGGCGTTGACATGGAGCTGGCTGCCGCTGGCAACACTGAAGTGGTCCGCGCCAAGGTCAAGACCATGCGCGCGCTGGGGCTGGACGATGTGATCGATGACATCCTGATCACCCTGGGCAAGCAGTACCACATCATTCGCCCCATGGCCAGCAAAGATGGCATCTTTATGTATCTGGTGCTGGACAAGTCCAAGGCCAATCTGGCCCTGGCGCGCCGCAAGGTACAAGAGGTTGAGAAGACCCTGCAGTTCTGATATTTGGGGTCTAGGTCTGTAACATTTGTTTGCACTCCCTTGCGGGAAATCCCGCTTGGGGGCTCTGGTGCTTGTCGAGATACTGCTTCGCACATCCCGGCATTCCAAAAATCAGAGAGAACAACACAGTGCAGGCCTTTCGCTTCTCCTTCCGTTTCCCTTCCTCCGTTTCTCGCTTTTCCCCCCGCCTTTCCAGCCCCCTGACCTTGCGGCCTGCCGCACCGGTCTCCCTGTTGCGTACCGCGCTGGTCGCTGCGGGGGCTGTGCTTGCGCTGGGCTGTGCCCCCTGGGCCCAGGCCCAGGGCTCGCATGTGCCTGTGCGCATCGGTGTGATCGGGCCGTTCACCGGTGCCTCGGCCGATTTTGGTGTGCCCATGCTCAACGGCATCAAGCTGGCGGTCGAAGAAATCAACGCTGTGGGCGGCTACATGGGCCGCCCGATGGAACTGGTGGTGAAAGACGACATGGCGGACCCCGCCCGGGGGCGCCAAGCCGCGCAAGAGCTGCTGTCTGAGAAAGTGTCTGCCGTGCTGGGGTTTTGCAACTCCGGCGTGGCCTTGAAGTCGCTGGATTTGTTCCAGCAAGCCAAAACCCCCCTGATCGTGCCTTGCGCCACGGGCTCGGCCATCACCAGTACCTACCCCGCCCCAGAGAGCTACATCTTCCGCGTGCAGGGGCGCGATGCGTTGCAGGCGCCCATGATGGTGGACGAGGTCGTCAAGCGCGGCTGGGACAAGGTGGCGATTTTTGCCGACACCACCGGCTACGGTGAAGGCGGCTACAAAGATGTGGTGGACGCCCTGGCGGCCAAGAACCTCAAGCCGGTGCATGTGGCGCGTTTTCCGCTGGGGGTGAAGGACCTGAGTGCGGAGCTGTCTGCCGCGCGCAATGCGGGCGCCAACGTGATCTACAGCTACACCGTCGGGCCAGAGAACGCCGTCATCGCCAATGGCAAGAAGGCCCTGGGCTGGAAGGTGTCCCAAGTCGGCCCCTGGACGCTGTCTTTCCCCTTCTTTCTGGACGGCGCCAAAGATGCTGCCGAAGGCGCGCTCACGGTGCAAACCTTTGTGGCCGAGCCCAGCAACGAGCGCCGGGCCTCGTTCCTGTCAGGCTACAGCCGCAAGTTCCAGCGCAAGCCCGCCGTGCCCATGGCCGCCGCCAACGCCTACGACGCCACCTACCTGCTGATGTATTCGTTCCTCGGTATCCGCGACGGCAACCTGACGGGCCAGGCCATCAAGGAATCGCTGGAAGGCAAGATGAAGACCTACTATGGCGTGGTCACCACCTACGACCACCCCTTCAGCGCCAGCGACAAAGACGCCATCACCCGCAACATGCTGGTGGTGGGCATGGTGAAGAACGGCGCCATCACCTTTGCCTACCCTGAGGATGCCAAGCGCAACCTCATCGTGCAGCGCAAGCAGTGACCCGGTGCCAGCTCTCGCCACCCGCGAGTCCACCCACCTGACTTTGCGCTGACCACCTCAGGGGCTGCAGGCCCCGGGGTCAGGCGCTGCAAGGACAATGCAAGCGTGCTGTCCGTCCTCACCATCACTTTCCCTTTCTTTGCCCTGGTGCTGTGCGGCTATCTGGCCGCCCGGCGGGGGGTGTTGCCGCAGCCCGCCATCCCGGGGCTCAATGCGTTTGTGCTGTTTTTCGCGCTGCCGTGCATGCTGTACCGCTTTGGTGCCAGCACGCCCATTGGCCAGTTGCTCGACCCTGCCGTCGCGGGCGTGTACCTGCTGTGTGCATTGGTCATGGTGGGGGCCACCGTGGCTTTGACCCGCAACGCACGCCTGGGCTGGAACGATGCCGCCTTTGGCGCGCTGGTGGCGGCCTTCCCCAACACCGGCTTCATGGGCGTGCCGCTGCTGGTGGCGCTGCTGGGCGCGCAAAGTGCGGGGCCAGCCATCGTCACCATCGTGGTGGACATGGTCATCACCAGCTCCCTGTGTATTGCGTTGTCGCGCCTGGATGGAGCGGGCACCCACGGCGTGGGCGTGGCGTTGCGCAGTGCCTTCAAGGGCATGGCCACCAACCCCATGCCCTGGTCGATAGCGCTGGGGGCGCTGGCCTCGGCCCTGCAGTTCAAGCTGCCCGGCCCGGTCGACAAAACGGTGGCCATGCTGGCCGATGCGGCGTCGCCCGTGGCGCTGTTCACCATTGGTGCGGTGCTCGCCCGCTCGCAAATGAATGCGCATGAACAGGTGCCTGCGCGCGACTACGTGCCCATCGCCCTGGCCAAGCTGCTGGTGCACCCGCTGCTGGTGTGGGGCGCAGGCACTGCGGCCATGGCCTTGGGGGTGCCGCTCACGCCCTTTGCGCTCACGGTGCTGGTGCTGCTGTCGGCCTTGCCCAGCGCCAGCAATGTCTCGCTGCTGGCGGAGCGGTTTGGCGCCAACAACGGGCGCATCGCCCGCATCATTTTGGTGTCTACCGCGCTGGCGTTTTTGAGCTTTTCTGCGGCTGTGGCCCTGCTCGCCTGAGTCCCCAGAACGGCCAGACACCAAAATGGTGCGGCTGGGGGATCGCAAACAGGTTCCGAGGGTTTTCCCTCGGTAGAGGCCCCGCACCCACGTCGGCACGCTTGTTGCGTCAAAATGTTTCCGCAGTGTGACACTGCAATCCGTTTTGACATCACAGGAGTCTGGAATGAAGAAAAAAGTGTGGCTTTGGGCGCTGACGCCCGTGGCCGTGGCCTTGTCGCTGTATGGGTGCGGAAGCGGCTCCGACTCTGACCTGATCGTAGACACCAACGCCCAGAGCTGTTCCATCGTCTCCAGCACGGGCGCGCCCGTGGTGGTGGGCTCGGGCCTGGCGGGCGACCCCGCAGCGCCCGAGGCTGCCTCGGGCTACCGCCTGGGCTACAAGGCCAAGCAATCCAGCAACTACATGGTGGTGGCCAACACCCCGCTGGCCACCAAGGCCGGATGCGACGTGCTCAAGGCCGGCGGCACCGCCGTGGATGCGGCCGTGGCCGTGCAGGCCGTGCTGGGCTTGGTCGAGCCGCAGTCCAGCACCATCGCAGGCAGCGCGTTCATGATGTATTACGACGCCGCCACCAAGAAAGTGGTGGCCTACGACGGCCGTGAAACCGCCCCTGCAGCCGCCACCGGTTACTACCTGGTGCGTCAGAACCAGGCCGACGCGTCGTCCGCCGCGCCCGTGCCCAGTGCCCGCCGCAGCGGCCGCTCCATCGGTGTGCCCGGTGTGATGCGCATGCTGGACATGGCCCACAAAGAACACGGCAAGCTGGCCTGGGGCCAGTTGTTCAATGAAGGCGTCAACCTGGCCACCAATGGCTACAAGATTCCGACCCGCATGGGTGACGCCATTGCCTCCAACGCAGCCAGCCTGCGCCTGGACGCCAACGCCGTGGCGGCCTACTTCAACGCCGACGGCACCCCCAAGACCAGCGGCACCGTGACCACCAACCTGCCTTATGCGCAGTCGCTGCGCACCATCGCGTCCGGCGGCGCAGAGGCCATGTACTCTGGCGCCATGGCCGATGCCATCGTGGCCAAGGCCGCCCAGTCGGTGGGCGATGACACGGCCAAGACGCCCATCACCCCCAGCCTGATGACCGTGGCCGACCTCAAGGCCTACCAGGCCAAGAAGCGCGAGCCCGTGTGCACCACGTACCGCAGCAGCTACTACATCTGCACCATGTCGCCACCTTCGTCGGGCGGCATCGCCATTGCGCAGTCGCTGGGCATTCTGGAGAACTTCGAGCTGTCCAAATACGGCCCGACCAACCCCGCCAACGAAGGCGGCGTGCCTAGCGTGATGGGCGTGCACCTGGTGTCTGAAGCCGAGCGCCTGGCCTATGCCGACCGCGACAAGTACGTGGCCGACACCGACTTCATCCCGCTGCCTGGCAACGGTGTGTCGTCCATGATCGACAAGACCTACCTCAAGCAGCGCGCCGCTTTGATCAACGCCGATGGCAAGTCCATGGGCACGGCCACGGCGGGCAACCTGGGCGATGTGCCACTGGGCGTGGACAAGACCGTGGAGAAGGGCACCACCCACTTCTCCATCGTCGATGCCTACGGCAACGTGGTGTCGATGACCTCCACCGTCGAGTCCAGCATGGGCTCGTACCACATGGTGGGCGGCTTTTTGCTGACCAACCAGCTGACTGACTTCTCGGCCCAGCCCGCAGACACCGCCGGTGTGCCCGTGGCCAACCGCGTGGCCCCTGGCAAGCGCCCCCGCAGCACCATGGCCCCCACGCTGGTGTTCAAGGGCACTGCGCCCGGCGACTTTGTCATGGCCACCGGTTCGCCCGGCGGCGGCACCATCATCCAGTACGTGCTCAAGACCGTGGTCGGCGCGCTGGACTGGGGGCTCGATGCCCAGCAGGCCACCTCGCTGGTGAACATTGGCGCCACCAACAGCGCCACCACCAACGTGGACGGTGCCAACACGGCGCTCAACCTCACGGGGCTGATCGACGGCCTCAAGGCCAAGGGCCACACGGTGAACAACGGCGCGCAGTCCAGCGGCGTGTCCACCATCATGCGCGTCAACCGCAACGGCCAGACCAAGCTCGAAGGCGGCGTAGACCCCCGCCGCGAGGGCATTGTGCTGGGCGACGGGGCACTGTGATGCCCGTGGCCCGATGACAGCGATGTGATCCAGGCCTGAACGAGGCTGCGGCTTTTGGGGCCGCTGCCCCAAGGCATGAACGGCGCACTGCCCAGGCAGTGCGCCGTTTTGTTTTGTGCGGCCCCGTGTCAATGATTCATTGCGTTATCCGCAGGTTTTGCTGGGTTGCCATTTGGTGCTTTGCACTTGGCGAGGGCGCTTTCAGAATCCGCCCTTTTTCAACGCTGGTGAACAAATGAAGCAATGGATGGTTTGGATGCGGCAAGGTGTGTTGGCCGCCGCTGCAGGGGTGATAGCGCAAAGCGCGAGCGCGCAATCGATGGGGACGGTGGCTTACTCACCGCTGGCTTCCCAAAGCGTGCCGACCTTGTCGGAATGGGCATTGATCGCCATGGCCGCAGTGCTGACGGCGTGCGCCTACCGCACCATGAAGCGCCAGGGCCATGCGGCCCTCAAGGTGTTGGCGGCGGGCCTGCTGGCCTGCGCGGCCTTTGTGGGCGCGCAGTGGAGCGCACCGGCCCTGGCTGTGATGGGACCTGCCGAGGTAGTGCTGGACCAGGCTGCGGGAGGGATAGGCCACCTTCCCCATAAGACCGCTTTGTTTTTTGGTGACCGCTTTTATGTCTACACCGTCCAGAACACGACGAGCCAGCCCCAGCGCATCACGGCGCTGACGCCTGCCACAGGCGGGCAGTTCAAAGTGCCTACGGGGTACTCGCCGCAATGCACAGTGGGCCTCATCTTGCAGGCGAACGAAGTGTGCTACCTGCGGTTGTACAACGCTTCCATGCCCAGTTGACGGCTGCCTGAGCAGAGGGCCGCCAGCCCTTTAACCCGCCTTGCGCCCCACCAGATAGGTCACGCCCTCGGGGCCATAGTGCTCGGTGTGGGGCTCGTGGGCGGGCAAGTGAAAGATGTCACCGCTGCGGTAGGTGCGCTCAGTGCCATGTGCGGCGATGCGGATCTCGCCCGCCAGGATCAAGGCCATGGCCTCGAAGGGGTGGGTGTGCTGGGCCAGCATGCCGTGGGCTTCGCGCTGCACGGTGACTGGAGGCTCAAAGCCTTGCACGGCAAGGGTCTGGGCAAATGCATCGGGGGCCATGGTTGTCTCCTCTGGGTCTTGAATGGGTTTTGACTGGAGGTTGGTGTGGTTTTGCTACTGTTTTTATAGCTTCTAGCGCTTTCTGTGAAAGCGCTAGAGCCGAAATTTACTCAATAAACAGACGGCGCTGGCGGTGTTTGGCTCTGCGCCGTGAAGGCGCTCAAACCGTCCGCAGGCCCACATCCACCAGCCAGCACACCGGGCACCATGTGCCCATGGTTTTGTCATCAGGGCATTTTCAATCACATCGCACAGGGGCCCTTGCACAGGGCGGTTGCTGTTTGAACAGGTTCTTAGCAAGCCCGCTGCACCGATTCCACCAGGGCCTGCCGGGCGTGGTACAGCGCATACGTGGTTCCTGCCCAGATTGCCCCTTCGACGCAGAGCTGAAACAGAAAACCCGGCTTGTACATGCGCGTGGCCATGGTGTACAGCGCCTTGGGCACGATCAACAGGGGGACTGCCAGCGAAGCGGCATAGGCCATTGCCTTCCAGTCTTGCAGATAGGTGCCCATGGCGGTTTTGGGATGGCAGCGGAGGATGGCGCCGTGGCGCTGCCAGTCGCCATAGGCCTCCAGCAGCATCATCACGTTCAGAAAGCTGAAGACCGCCATCGGCACCAGCCAGAGAAGGAGCAGGCTCATATCAGACGGGTTCCAACTGGCTTCGTCGGCCCGCTCGGCTTTCTGCTGCGGGCTGTCATTGCGGCGCATGCCTTCGGTGCGGATCACCTCCTCGGCCGCGTCCACGGCCAGGTCCAGCCAGTGAGTCCATGTGCGCACACGGGGCTGCTGCCCCAGTGCAGCGGCGTAGACGCAGGCGTCGTCCACGCACACCTGCTGCTCGGGCGTGATGCGGTGGCTGGGCAGATACCAGTCCGGGGACTGGTGCGGCAGCCGAACCACAAAGACGGTGGTGGTGACGTACGTCTCTTGGAACATGCCCGTGGGCCGGTGGTCAAGCTCGATGGCCATCCAGTCATAGCCCCGGTGCTGGCCTTTGACGATCCATTCAGGCCGCACGCCAACCAGGCCCAGCCGCTCCCACAGCGGCGCCGAAAAGCTGGCCAGCAGACCGCTTGGCGGCCTCTCTTTGACGGCCATTTACAGTTTCTCCAGATCGGCATCGTCCTGTGCCGTGCGCATGGCCTGGAGCCCCACAGACAGGGCGAGGGCGGCGCACAGGAGCAGGTTCCACGGGCCAGGCACGCCAAACACGGCAAAGCCAGCCCCGATCACTGCCAGCACGATGGCCATGCGCAGCCAGGGCAGGCCCTCGCAGAGCCTGAGGATAAAACCCAGAGCCAGGTAGATGGCGGCCAGCATCAGCGGCCACCCGAAGATGCTGTAGACCATCAGCACCGCCAGGCCTGTCCCTTTGGCTTTGATGAACCACGATGCCCAGATCCAGTTGGTCGCCAGGGTGGCCACTGCAACGGCGATGGTGGTCCACAGCGGGGGCAGGAGGTTGGTGTAGTAACGCATTGGGGCAGGGATGGACGGTGTCCGGAGTATGTACTGTGGTGGCGGTGTCCGGGAGTGTCCTGGGGCGTGCTGCCTGTGGTGTCAGATTTCAGCCCCTGCCCAGCCAGGGGCTACCGGCAGTAGCGCCGTGCAATACCTTCGATAAGCGCCCTCTTGGATCCGCGCAGTTGGCTGTTCCGCCTATCGATTGAGCGCTTCTGCCCCCTGGACATTGCCGCAAATGCAGCTCAAATCGTCAGCGGGTCCACATCCACCAGCCAGCGCACCAGGCCCTTGTGCTCTGGCTGGCTGCGCGTGGTTTGCAGCACGGGCTGCCATGCGGCCAAAAAGCGCTGCAGTGCGGTGCGGCTGCTGCTTTCCATCAGCATCTGTGCGCGCTCTACATTGGCCACGCGCTGGATGGTGAGTGGCACGGGTGGGAACAGGGTCACCTGCTCCAGCCCAGGCAGGCCCGCGGCGTGCGCGGCTGCGGTGGCTGCACTCAAAAAGCCCTGGGCCACCTCCTGCGTGCGGGCATCGGACCGCACCAAGGCCTGGTAGGCAAACGGGGGCATGGCGGCCTCTTGGCGCTCTTTCAATTGCTGCGCGGCAAAGGCCTCGTAGTCGTGCCGGCGCAGCGCCTCAAACACGGCATGGTCGGGGTGAAAGCTCTGCACCCACATCTCGCACGGCGTGCCTTGGGCGGCCATGTAGGCGGCGTCGCGCCCGGCGCGGCCTGCGGCCTGCATGAGCAGCGCAAACAGCCGCTCGGGCGCACGAAAGTCGCTGCTGAACAGCGCGCCATCGGGCTGCACGGCGGCCACCAGCGTGATGCGGCGAAAGTCGTGGCCCTTGGCAATCATCTGCGTGCCCACCAGCACGTCCACCTCGCCCGCGTGCACCTGGGCCAGTTGCGCCTCCAGCGCGCCTTTGGCCTTGGTGGTGTCGGCATCGATGCGGGCCACACGGGCGGCGTTGCCGTCAGCGCGTTGCACGTTGCGCAGCAGGGCGGCCAGTTGTTCTTCCAGCTGTTCGGTGCCTCGGCCCATGGGGTGGATGTCGGGGCTGCCGCAGCTGGGGCAGTGCGCTGGCACGCGCACCGTGAACCCGCAGTGGTGGCAGCGCAGGGTGCGGTCGGTCTTGTGGAACACCTGGTGCGCGCTGCAGTGCGGGCAGTCGCTTTTCCAGCCGCAGTCCACGCAGTGCAGCACGGGCGCGTAGCCCCGGCGGTTGAGCAGCACCATGCTCTGCTCGCCGCGCGCCACGCGTTCGGTGATGGCCTGCAGCAGCGGCGCGCTGAACACGGCACGCCGGGGCTGCTGGTTCATGTCCACCCGCCGCACGCGGGCCAGTGCGCCCGCGCCAATGCGGCTGGGCATGTGCAGTCGCACATAGCGCCCGCCCTCGGGGTCTTCGGGCGTGGGCGGGCGGCTGGCGTGCCAGCTCTCTAGCGAGGGCGTGGCCGATCCCAGCAGCACCTTGGCGCCTTGCTCGCGCCCACGCCAGATGGCCAGGTCGCGCGCCGAGTAGCGGGCGCCTTCTTGTTGTTTGTAGCTGGGGTCGTGCTCCTCGTCGACCACGATGAGCTTGAGCCCCGGCAGGCTGGCAAACACGGCCATGCGTGTGCCCAGCACAATGCGCGCCGCGCCACTGTGCGCGGCCAGCCAGCTTTTGAGGCGCTGCGGGTTCGTCATGCCGCTGTGCAGTGACACCACGGCGCCCGCCCCAAAGCGCGGGGCAAAGCGGCCCACAAAGCGTTCTTCGAGCTGGGGCGTCAGGTTGATTTCGGGCACCATCACCAGCGCCTGGGCCGTGGCGTCGGCCTCCAGCATCTCTTGCACGCAGCGCAGGTACACCTCGGTCTTGCCGCTGCCGGTGCTGCCAAACAGCAGAAACGGGCCTTTTTCTGCAGAAATTCGGGCCCTGGCGCTTTCCTGTTCAGCGCTAAGTGCTATGTTTTGTATAGCATTTTGTGGGTCGCCCAACTCTTCTGTTGTTCCTACTTTTCCCGCTTTCCCAGTCTCTTTGGCCGGGCGGCGCAGGCGCCGGGCCAACTGCTCGGGTTGGAGGTCGCGCAACTGCGGGGGCAGGGCGGCCAGGGCCACTTCGCCCAGCGCACGCTGGTAGTAGCGCGCCGCAAACGCCACCAGGCGGCGCCAGTGCGCATCCAGCGGCGCCACACCTTCCAGCACGCCCGCTAGTGAGCGCAGAGTGGCGCCATCGGGCAGCTCGCCGGTGGCCTCTTCGGCGTCCCACACCACGCCCAGCACCTCGCGGCGGCCCAGGGGCACGCGCACCAGCGTGCCCGCAGGCAAGGGTGCGTGGCTGGCGTAGCTCAGCAAATCCACAACGCCGCTGTGCGAGGGGGTTTGCAAAGCCACTTGGACAATGAATGGGGCGGGGGCAGACAAGGCGACGGTGAGATGGGATGAGCGAGACGCTTGATTGTCGCTGCCAGTGCCTGCGGGTAAGAGCAGGTTTCAAGTTCACAGACGATTCACAAGTCTTCCAGTCTTTCTGTGGATAACTTTGTTGAAAGCCTGTAGCCACCCGCGCTAAACCCGCATGGCGTAAGGCTTTCAACAGAATGCCCAGTAAATGGGCAGCGCAGAAAAAATCCTTATGAATCAATCATCTGAACGAATTTTGCGGGTTTTTTCTGTGCTAGTGCCTGGGCTGGGTGGGTGTGGCTGCCGTAGCGGGCGCCGTGTGCATAAGTCAGTGCGGGGCTGGCGTCAATAGCGTTGGCCCCGGTCAATTTGTGCTAGCGCCGTGCGGTGAAATTCCTGCTTCAGATGCACTGTGCGGGCTAAATGGTTGATTTTTCAAGGGTTTGCGAGAAATCCCAAATTTCTGTGGATAACTTTGTTGATATCCGCTGTGTACCGCGCGCCAGCCCCGTGAAATCGGGCCTTTCAGTGGTTTGCCCATGAAAAAGGCAGTGGTGTCGATGTGAATAAAATCAACCACTTAGCGATGCCTTGGCGATTTTTTCCAGAAAATTGCGCCGGATCAGAAAAAAGAGGCTGGGTGCGGTGCACCTGTGCGTAGGTGCCGCGTCGTGCACTGTGCTGGGGCAGTGGCTGCCGTGTTGGGGTGGCGGGCAAAAGGGGTGCTTTGTTGGACAAGAAAACCCAAAATTGGACGCTGGGTGCCTTGGGCTTGCTGGGGCTCGCCGGGCTGCTTTTTGGCCTCTGGGCCCGGTCTGCGCACCAGCCTACCGAGCCTATTGCGGTGGCCGAGCGCTTTTTGGGCCATTTGCAGCAGGACCAGTACGCTGAGGCCTGGGCCCTGACGACGCAAGGGGGCTACACGGGCGCCACACCCCAGGCGCTGCAGGCCGTAGCTGCCAGGCACAGTTGCCGGTCGGGGCGCGTGGTGGGCACATCGCCATTGCAAACCCATGGAAACCGCCTGCGCCGGGCACTGCGCGGGCAGCGCGTAGACATGGACGAGGTGCGTGTCGAGTTTGAAGGCACTTGCCTGCTGGGTGTGCGCCTGCGCTGGTTGCCGGGCCGTGGTTGGCGGGTGGTTTACTTTGCCAGCCACGCGGGGTAGCCGATCGTGTGTGGGATCCTGCCGTGCCGCCATGTGTGGTTTTGCTACTGTATTGATAGCTGCTTGCGCTTATTGCATGAGCGCTAGGGGCCAATTTGGCATATATCCACATGTGCACACACTTGCCCATCGACGGGTTCCATCGGGTGCCGTGCACTCATCCCGTTTTTCTGTGGATAACTTTGTTGAAAGCCTGTAGCCACCCGTGCTAAACCCGCGTGGCATAAGGCTTTCAACAGAATGCCCGGCAAATAGGCAGTACAGAAAAAATCCTTATGAATCAATCATCTGAAGGGTTTTTACGGGTTTTTTCTGTGCTAAGGCTTGCCACCCAGTGGTGGCTCTGCTGCCTGCCGCTGCGTGTGCATAAGTGCAATGTTCAGCGTCGTCAATAGGTGGGGCCTGCGCAATGTGTGAGCGGCCGTCACCAGTGCTTGGCGTAGTGGGTGCACTTTGGCCGCTAAGTGCTTGATTTGGCGAGGGTTTGCAAGAAATCCAGAATTTCTGTGGATAACTTTGTTGATATCCCCTGGATGCGCGCCGCAACCCCTTGAAATGCTGGGGTTGGGGTAGGTTGCCTAGCAAAGTGGCAACCGGTGTGGTGCTATACGAATCAACCACTTAGCGGCGCAAGGCCGATGACGTTTGAAAATATCAATCGCCACCGGCCTAGCGTTTGGGATTTTTAGGTATGCACCAGGGCTGTGCACAACCGGGCCTGCGCAGGCCCGGTGGATTCCGGCAGGACGGCGTTCTGTTCAGCCGCGCTGGCGCTGCGCGCGCGAGTGGCTGTGCACCGCTTCGACCAGCGCTGCCACATGCTCGGGGGGCGTGAACTGGCTGATGCCGTGGCCCAGGTTGAAGATGTGGGTCGGGCCGGTGGTGGTGCGGTCGGTGTGCGGGGTGCCAAAACTGTCGAGCACATGGCGCACCTGCTGCTCGATTTGCGCAGGTGGCGCAAACAGCACGTTGGGGTCGATGTTGCCCTGCAGCGCCTTGCCGGGGCCGCCTACCTGGCCACCGACGATGGCACGGGCGCGGCCCAGGTTGGCCGTCCAGTCCAGGCCCAGCACTTCGCAGTCGATGTCCTTCATGTCGTCCAGCCAGATGCCGCCGCCCTTGGTGAAGACGATGCGGGGCACGTCGGTGCCGTCCACGCCGGTGCGCTTAAGCTGCGCCAGCACCCGCCGGGTGTAGGCCAGGCTGAACTCCTGGAAGGCGCCATCGGCCAGCACGCCGCCCCAGCTGTCAAAAATCATCACAGCCTGGGCGCCCGCGTCGATCTGGGCGTTCAGGTAGGCGGCCACGCTGTCGGCATTGATGGTCAGGATGCGGTGCATCAGGTCGGGGCGCGCATACATCAGGCTTTTGACCAGGCGGTAGTCGTCGCTGCCCTTGCCTTCGACCATGTAGCAGGCCAGCGTCCAGGGGCTGCCCGAGAAGCCGATGAGGGGCACACGGCCATTGAGTGCCTTGCGGATGCTGGTCACGGCGTCGAACACGTAGCGCAGTTTGTCCATGTCGGGCACGGCCAGTTCGGCCACGGCGGCTTCGTCACGCACCACCTTGGCAAAGCGCGGGCCCTCGCCCTCGGCAAAGGTCAGTCCCAGGCCCATGGCGTCGGGCACGGTGAGGATGTCGCTGAACAAAATGGCTGCGTCGAGTGGGAAGCGCTCCAGCGGTTGCAGCGTCACTTCGGTGGCGTACTGGACGTTGGTGGCCAGGCCCATGAAGCTGCCCGCCTGGGCGCGCGTGGCCTTGTACTCCGGCAGGTAACGGCCGGCCTGGCGCATCAGCCACAGGGGGGTGTAATCGGTGGCCTGACGGCGGCACGCGCGCAGGAAGGTGTCGTTGGTGAGGGGGGCGTAGCTCATCCGCTGATTGTCGCAGGGTGAGTGCCAGACCTTCCAGGCCATGTGGCGCGCACGCCTTGGGGATTGCGCCCACATTGATCTAGGGCAAGACCGCAGTCCTGCCTTGCTTGCCTCGCCGTGGTGCGCTTCAGCGTTCTGCGATGTAGTGCGACATGCTGGCAGTCTCGCCGGGCGCGAGGAAGGTGCGCACCTCGGTCTCCAGGGTCTGGTCGGCCACTGTGGCGCGGGCGCGTTGGTGCAGGTAGTCGGCCCATGATTCCACGATGAACCGCTCCACGTAGCGCGAAGGCTCGCCCAGGTCTTTGTACACGCGCCAGAAGGTGGCGCCATCGCGGCGGCGTGGGGCCTTGAGGCGGCTGATGGATTCGAGGAAGGCGGCATCGGCGCCGGGCGCAATGCGGTAGCCAATTTCCACCGCCACGGGCCCGGCCTCGGGCAGCGGCTCGGCTTCGATGAACAACTCGTCCCACGGCGTGGCGGGGGTCACCTCGTGCAGTGCCCCCATGCGCAAGGGCATGGAGCGCGCCAGCAGCAGGCCAATGCCCATGGCCGCCGCCGCCACGCACAGCGTGGGGGTCAGGCCCACCACGTCCGACACCGCGCCCCAAAACGCCGAGCCAATCGCAAACGCCCCCAGCGTAGACACCATGTGCAGCGCCACTGCCCGCGAGCGCACCCAGGGGGGAGCGCTGGCCTGGGTGGCCGTGTTGAAGGTGGACATGGCCGACATCCACGCCGCGCCACCGAGCACCATGGCCAGGTACACCAGTGGGGCCGATTTGGTGAGTGCCGCCACCAGCATGGCCGCTGCAAACACTAGGCAACTGACCAGCACAATCGCATCCAGGCTGAAGCGCGCGCGCAGCTTGCCAATGACCAGCCCCACGGCCACCGCCCCGGTGCCCAGGCAGCCCATCAGCAGGCCAAACCCTTGCGCGCCCGTGCCCAGTTGGCGCGCTGCAATCACCGGCAGCAGCGCCCACAGGGCCGATCCCGCGCCGCTGAACGCCATCACCCGCACCAGCTGGGCGAGGATCAGCTCAGAGTGCCAGGCAAAGCGCAGGCCGCTGAGCATGCCGCCCCACAGGCGTTCGGGTGGCAGTCGTGAGGGCGGATGTGCACGCGGCGGCCAGCGGCGAATCGACTCCCACATGACGACCGTGGACAGCACCGACACCGCAAACACCCACCCCGCACCCAATTGCGCAAACACCAGCCCGGCCAAGGTGGGGCCCACGGCGCGGGCGGCGTTGTAGGCAATGCTCACCGCCGTGATGGCCTGGGGCCATTCGTCGCGCGGCACCGGGTCGATCACCGACGAGTTCCAGGCCGGGGTCAGCATGGCCGTGCAGCACCCGCCCACAAACACCAGCAGCAGCACCGTGGCGGGCCCACCCCAGCCCGCCAGCACCAGCAGCGTGAGCAGCGCAAACGCCAGGGTCTGGGCGATGAGCGCGCCAGAGATCAAGCGCCGGCGGTCGGTCGTGTCGGCCAGCACCCCGGCGGGCAGCGCCAGCAAAAACATGGGCAAAAACACGGCGGTTTGCACCAGCGCCGCCAAAAACGAGGAGCCCGTCAGCTCCACCATGAGCCAGGCCGCCGCCATGGCCTGCATCCCATTGCCAATGAAGAACACGCCGCCACACAGCCACATGCCCCGAAAGGCAGGCTGGCGCAGGGGGCTCCACAAAGAAGTCGATGAGGACATGGCGTTGGCGTGTGCAAGAGGGGCCGCAGACGGGCGGCGGGTGGCGGAAGGCCGGAGGCAGTGGCGTGTTATGAGCAGTTTTGGGCCACGCGCCACAGCATATCTCTGTACCAACGCCTCTGCAGGGCAAAGGCCTCGCCCAGCGCGCAAACGGCATGAACTTGCGTGCCCTGGACACGGGACAACAATCATCCCAAATTTCTGTGGATAACTTTGTTGACATGCTGTCGGCACTTGCGCCAAACCCGCATGGCATAAGGCTTTGGACAGATTGCCTTGTAATTGGGCAAGGTAAAAAGTCCTTATGAATCAATCATCTGACAGGTTTTTGGTGCTGCGCTTGTGCTATGGGCGGGCATGCAGCCGCGCATGTCGCGCCCACCGATTGGTGTGCACAAGTGCGGCCGACGCGTTTGCAGCACCACCCCGGTTGCAGGTCTTTTTTTCTGTGGATTGTGCAGATTGCACCGCAAGTGCTTGATTTGCCAGGGCTTTCGCCGGAAGTTCAGGATTTCTGTGGATAACTTTGTTGATATCCCGGTGGCACCCTTCGCAAGGCCTTGTCAGCATTGGCTTTGCTTGCGTTGCCTGAGAAAAAGGCAGGCAATGCGGTGCTATACAAATCAATGGGTTACGGCGGTTTTCCCGTCTCGCCTCACTTTGTGGCACCGTGGACCGTGATGCACGGCTGCTGCCCTTTTTGTGTGCGTAACTGTCCGTGTTGGGTGCAGGGGCCGATGTGAGGTGAGGTGAGTGGCCCAGGCAGTGTTTGAACGGGTACTCAGCCCGCTGGGCTCAGCAAGCGCAGCAGCAGCGGGTGCATCACCTTGCGGGCGCTGTAGATGAGGTGAAAGTGCTCCTCCACCTCTGGCGTGGTGCCCACGTGCACCAGGCCGTGGGTGGCTTTCAGGTGCTCGCCCAGGAACACGGGCGCAGGCATCACGCCCATGCCAGTGGCGGCAAAGGTGCTCAGCAAGGCGCTGTCTTCAAACTCGCCCGCAATGCGAGGGCGGATGCGTTCGCGCTCCAACCAGTGGTCGATGCGTGCGCGCATGGCGGCGTGGTCGGTGGGCAGCAGCACCGGCACGACGCCCAGGCTTTTGGGAAAGGCGTGGCTGGCCGCATCGGCCCACACGGCAGGGGCGTACCAGGCCACGGCGCTGGTGCTCAGCAGCTGGCTGGTGGTCTTCAGCGCGGGGTTGGGGGGCGCGGGGCGGTCGGCCAGCACGGCATCGAGCTTGTGCATGGCCAGCTCGCCCAGCAGGGGCTGGAACTCGCCCTCGTGGCACAGCAGTTTCAGATGGGGCTCGTCCAGCACCGGGGTCAGCAGCCGGTGCACCGCCAGCTTGGCAATGCCGTCCGATATGCCCAGGTTCAGCCGCAGCGTGGGGCCCGTGGCGGCTTCGCGCACCCGGTGGGGCAGTTGCTCGCCCAGGGCAAAGATGTGGTCGGCCTCGTGCAGCGCGGCCACCCCGGCGTCGGTCAGCACCAGGTTACGCCCTTCGCTGCGCAGCAGGCTCACGCCCAGCGCTTTTTCCAGCTCGCGCACCTGGGCGCTGATGGTTTGCACGGCCATGTCCAGCCGCTCGGCAGCGCGGGCAATGCCACCCTCTTTGGCCACCACCCAGAAGTAGTACAGGTGGCGGTAGTTGAAGCTTTGGCTCATGGCGACCTCGGGGGCGTGGTGCGTTTGGGGCAGTCCAATGGAGTGCATTGGTTCGTAAAAACCGAACCAATACTATCAATATGACAGGTTTTTAAAGAGTGGCTGTATCCCTACAGTGCGGGGCTGTGTGCGGGCTTCCCGCATGGGCGGGCAAACAACTTTTTGGAGAGGACGCATGGAAACAATAGGAACCTGGTGGATGTGGGCGGGTTTTGCCGTCTTTGTGGTGGTGGCCATCGGCATTGATTTGCTGGTGATGGAGCGCCAGGGGGCGCACAAGGTCACCATGGGCGAGGCGCTGCGCTGGAGCGCGCTGTGGTTCTCGCTGGCGTTTGTGTTTGTCGCCATCCTGTGGTGGTACCTGAACGGCACCCAAGGCCGCGAGGTGGCCAACACGGTATCGATGCAGTTCATCACCGGGTATCTGGTGGAAAAGAGCCTGTCCATCGACAACATCTTTGTCTTCCTGATGCTGTTCAGCTACTTTGCGGTGCCACCCCAGTACCAAAAGCGCGCGCTCATCATCGGCATCATCGGCGCCATCGTGCTGCGCACGCTGCTCATCCTGGCGGGCGCCTGGCTGCTGGCCACCTTCCATTGGCTGCTTTATGTGTTTGGTGCGTTCCTCGTCATCACCGGCGCCAAGATGTGGTTTGCTGCGGGGCAAGAGCCTGACATCGCGACCAACCCGGTGCTCAAGTTCCTGAAAAGGCGCATCCGCATCACCGATCAGTTCGATGGCGAAAAGCTCTCCACGCTGATCAACGGCGCCAAGCACTACACCCCGCTGTTCGTGGTGCTGGTGCTCATCGGCACCACCGACATCATCTTCGCGGTAGACAGCATCCCGGCCATCTTCGCCATCACCAGCGACCCGTTCATCGTGCTCACGGCCAACATCTTTGCCATCCTGGGCCTGCGCGCTTTGTACTTTCTGCTGGCCGATCTGGCCAACCGCTTTCACCTGCTGGCTTATGGCTTGGCACTGGTGCTGGTGTTCATCGGCGGCAAGATGCTGCTCATCGACCTGGTCAAGATCCCGATTGGCTACGCGCTGCTGGTCACCGCTTCGCTGATTGCGGGTTCCATCATCCTGTCGCTGCGCAGCTCGGGTGAAAGCGCGCACGGCGGCCAGCCTGCTGCTCTGCCCCCCAAGGACTGAAAGGCGCACACCATGGACATGCTTGAATCGGTAATGGTGTGCATGCTGGTTGCCCTGCTGATCGCCACGGTAACGGCCCGCTGGGCGGGCAGCGAGCTGCGAGACGTGGGGCTGCTGGCCACTTTGACGACGCTGTGGGGCGCAGGCACTGCGGCCGCAGTGCTGATGGGTTGAGGGGCCCATGATGCAAATGCTGTGCACCCTGCGCCGCTGGCTGCGTGGGCTGGAGCCACAGGTGCGGGGCCGGATAGAGGGGAGCTGGCTGGCACGCTTTCAGCCCTGGCTGGAGCAGCGGGCGATGTTCCGCTTTCAGCGCCAGCCCCTGGCGCGGGGCGTGGCGGCTGGCATGTTCTGTGGACTCATCCCCGGGCCGCTGCAGATTCCGGGCACCTTGCTGGTGTGCGCCTGGCTGCGCGGCAACATCGTGGCCGGAGGCGTGGCCACGTTCTACACAAACCCCCTCACCACCGTGCCGCTGTACGCGCTGGCCTTTTACCTGGGGGCCTTGGTCATGCCGGGCGAGCAGCCCCTGCCTGCGTGGGGCAGCGTGGCCCCAGGTGGTGACTTCTCTGTGCAAGCGCTGGTCACCTGGATGCAGGCCTTGGGCACGCCGCTGCTGGTGGGCTTGCCCACCTTGGCGGCCCTGATGGCACTGCTGGGCTATGCCGCCGTTCAACTGCTGTGGCTAACCCCCGCTCTGCAGCGCAGGCGCCGTTGGGCACGCGGGCGCTAGCCTGCTGCTTTGTGGGCGCTGGCCCCAGCGTCAATGGGGTGGCAACAGACCAACAGCCCGCAGCCGCTGGTGCTCCACCAGCGTGCAGTGGTCTTGCACCACCGCCAGCCCGGCCTCCTGGGCTTTGGCCAGCGCGGCATCGTGGCGCACGCCAATTTGCAGCCACAGCGCTTGGGCGCCAATTGCGATGGCTTCGTCGGCAATCGGGGGCACGGCGGCGCTGTCCCGGAACACATCCACCAGGTCAATGCGGTGGTGCTTTGCGGCTTCGGTCAATGAAGGCCAGCAGCGCTCGCCCAGCACTTCGTTGGCCGCAGGGTTGATGGGCACGATGCGAAACCCTTGCGCCTGCAGGTACTGCGCCACATGGTGGCTGTCGCGTTCGGGCTTGGGTGATAGGCCAACGATGGCGATGGTCTGGGTGCGCTCAAAGATGGGCAGATGGGGATCGGCTGGCATGCGAGGGTCCTGTCTTTGTGGCCCATTGTGGCAAAGGGGGCGACAACCCTGCCCGCAGCGAGGTTGGGGCGCAGGCCGGACAGCCCCGGAGCGGCGGGCCCTTTGCTGCATACTCCTGCGCGGGCGGCGGGCCGGACACGATCTGCGCGCTGCCCCTATCCTGAGGAGTACCTTTCCAATGAAAAAACAAGCTATGAAAAAACAAGCCCTCGTGCTGGCGCTGGCCGCCTGCGGTCTGACTGCCGCCTTCTCCGTGTCTGCCCAAGAGCGGGTGCGCATCGGCTTCATGAGCCCCGTGACCGGCCCCCAGGCCGCCAACGGCATCGACAACCGTGATGGCGCTTTGCTCGCCCTCAAGGAAATCAATGCCAAGGGCATCAAGGTGGGCGGCAAGGCCGTGCAGTTCGAGTTGGACATCAACGACGACGGGGCCGACCCCAAGCAAGGCGTGCAAGTCGCTCAGCGGCTGTCTGACCAAAAGGTGAAGTTCGTCCTGGGCCCCTACAACTCGGGCGTCACCATGCCCGCATCCCGCGTGCTGGCCGATGCTGGCATGGGTGTCTTCACCGTGGCATCCAACCCCAAGGTGACCGAGCAGGGCTATGCCACGCTGTTCCGCATCGGGGCCAGCGACAACCAGCTGGGCGCCAAGATGGCCACCTACGCGGCGCAAGACCTGAAGATCAAGACCGTGGCCGTGATCGACGACCGCACGGCCTACGGCCAGGGCGTGGCGCGCGAATTCACCGAACAGGCCAAGCGCCTGGGCTTGAAGATCGTCGCCAACGAGTTCACCACCGATAAAGCCACCGACTTCAGCGCCATCCTGACCAACATCCGCGCGGCCAAGGCCGATGCCGTGTTCTACGGCGGCTACTCCCCTCAAGGCGGCCCGCTGCTCAAGCAAATGCGCGCGCTGGGCATTACGGCGGCCCTGCTGGGCGGCGACGGCATCTGCTCGTCAGAGACCGCCATGCTGTCGCAGGTCACGGGTGACCTCAACACCTTCTGCACCCAGGGCGGCTCCATGCTCGACCGCAGCGACAAGGGCCAGAAGTTTGCTGCCACCTACCGTGCTGAATACAAGCGCGACCCGCTGACCTACGCCGCTGCGTTCTACGACGGCATGCACCTGATTGCCGCGGCCGTGGAAGCCACGCAGTCGCTGGACGTGAAGAAGGTGACCGAGCACATCGCCGCTGGCAAATACATGGGCGTGACGGGCGAGTTTGCCTACGACGCCAAGCATGATTTGCGCTCCTCGGCCGTGACGGTGTTCACGTTCAAGGGCAAGGACGTGGTGGCGCTCAAGAGCTTGTAAGCAAAAAGCCCGGTCTCCGCTGCGTGACCGGGCTTTTTCACCGCAGCACCTCTGCATGGGGTGCTGCGGTATCAGCAGGTCAGGGTGCTGACCTGCGCAATCGCTTTTCGGTGCGGATGCGCCAGATAACGGCGAGCAGGCATCCCATGACGGCAAGGCCGAATCCCGCAGCCCACACAGTGAGTTTGTGGTCCTGCGGCGTTGCCCAGTAGCAGCCTGCGAACCCCACGATGCTCAGCAAAGTCATCCAAGGTTTTCTGCGCGAAGCCCCGGTGCTGTGTGATAAGACAAAGTGACCTGTACCTTGGCCCGCCGTGGTCCACATGGCAGGGCGCACGGCAAGAAAAAAGAGCGCGATCAATGCCAGCGGCGTCAGGATGACGAACCCCCAGCCCAGTTGCGTTTTGATCCATTGATTGAGTGCGGGCGGGACGGTGCTCCAGAGCGCCCAGGCCGTGCCTAGCGCAATGCCCTGCAAGTCTTGTGGAAGTTGCAGGGGCTCCGGCAAGCGCTTCCATTCCAGCGGTGCCGCGCACCTGGGGCAGGTCGGCTTGTGGTCTTGTGGCACATACCAGCGCGCATTGGCTGGATGCAGCGCGGTGGTCCAGTGGTCAAATTTTCCGTGGCACGCGGGGCATTGAAAGCGGCCCCCGGCGCCCGTGAGGTCCGGTACGGCTTCGGTGGACTGAGACAGCTCCACGGCACACACTGGGCAAATATCCTCAGCATGTGCCAGTGGGCGGTGGCATTGTTCACAGTGCATCGCCGCATCTTAGTGAGCCAGAAATGAAGGCGCCACCGCTGGGTAGCGAGCCTGTCGTTGCCCTACAACTCGGCAATGGTGCTGCGCACCTCGTCCACGCTCAGCACCTCGGTCAGTACCACCGGCGGCTTGCCCGGCCGGTAGAACACATACACCGGCACCCCATTGCGCCCCAGTTGCGCCAGGGCGGTGGTGATGCGCGGGTCGCGGCGCGTCCAGTCGGCGCGCAGCAGGGCCACGTTCTTGGCTTGCAGGTCGGCCAGCACCTCAGCGTTGGCGAGGGTGGTTTTCTTGTTGTACTGGCAGGTCACGCACCAGGCGGCGGTGAAGTCCACGAACACGGGGCGGCCGCTGGCCACCAGCTGTTCGGCGGCGCCGGGGGCCCAGGGTTGCCAGCTTTGCGCGGTGATGGCCGTGGTGGCGGTGCTGCTGGCGGGTGCTTCCGCCAGATCGGCCATGCGCGTGACGTGGGGGCCAAAGGCCCACAGCAGCAGGGCCATGGCCACGGTGGCCACGCTGCCCAGCCAGCGCCGTGCGCGGCCTTGCAGGGCCAGTGACCAGGCCAGCAGGCCCAGGCCCACCAGCAAGATCAGCAGGGCGGCTGCGCCGTCGATGCCGCTTTGTTGCCCCAGCACCCACACCAGCCACACCACGGTGGCGAACATGGGGAAGGCCATGAAGCGGCGGAAGGTGTCCATCCATGCGCCGGGGCGAGGCAGGGCGCGTGCCACAGCGGGCCACAGGCTGGCAGCTAGATAAGGCAGCGCCAGGCCCAGGCCCAGGGCGGCAAAAACTGCGAGGGCTTGCGCCGCTGGCAGCGTGGCTGTGAGGCCCATGGATGCGCCCATGAACGGCGCCGTGCAAGGCGATGCCACGGCCACGGCCAGCACGCCGGTCAAGAAGCTGTCGGCCACGGGGTGGCGTGCCTGCAGGCTGGCGACGGAGGAGGGCAGCATGTTCCCAAACTCAAACACCCCCGCCAGGTTCAGCCCGATGAGGGTGAACAGCCCGGCCAGTGCGGCCACCACGGCGGGCGACTGCAGCTGAAAGCCCCAGCCCACGGCCTCGCCCGCAGCCCGCAGGCCCAGCATGAGGGCGCCCAGGGCCAGGAACGACAGCACCACGCCAGCGGTGTAGGCCAGGCCACTGGTACGGTGGGCGCGCCGGTCTTGCGCATGGCGGGTAAAGCCCACCACCTTGATGGCCAGCACCGGGAACACGCAGGGCATGAGGTTGAGGATGAGCCCGCCCAGCAAGGCGCCCAGCAGCGCGGCGGTGAGCGTGAGGCTGGAGGCCCCCGAAGGCGCCAAGGGGCCACCACTGCCCGATGCGATCGCCGCATTGGCTTGCAGGGCGGCCTCTAGCGCGGGCGATACCGCGGCCTTGGTGGCTGCCGCAGGCCAGGTGCCCAGCACCTGCAGCTCGGCCCGGTAGCCGGGGCGGGGTGTGGTGCCTTGCACGCGCTCGGCCAGCACCACGGGCAGCAGGGTGGGGCTGCCGCTGCGCTGCTCGGCCAGCGGGATGCGTGCGGTCCATACCGTGCCATCCCACTGCTGGGTGCCGGGGGCGGCGTTGTGCAGCACTTCAGGCGTCTCGGGGTACAGGTCCAGCGTTTTGCCGTGCAGCGCGGCGGGCAGGCCTTGCACCCGCACCTGCAGGCTGTCGCCGTCCACACGGGCCTGGCGGGCGTCGCTCGCCGTGGCGCTGGGCAGTGCCTGGGGTTGCGCCTTGAGGGCGGCGTCAAAGGCGGCGCCGTTCAGCGCGGTGGTGCTACGGATGGGTAGCTGCAGGGTGAACTGGCCCTCTTCGGGAATGCACTCTTTGCGGCACACCAGCCACGAGGCTTTGAGCTGCACGGTGATGTCTTTGGCCAGCGGGCCGGGGGCAAAGGTGCTGGGCACTGTGACGGGCACGGGCAGCAGCACGGTGCCTTCGTAGCCATAGTTGGCCAGGGTGCCGATGGCGATTTTGTGCGGCACGGGCCAGGCGATGTCGCCCGCATCCAGCCCGGCGGGCAGTTGCCAGCTCAGCTCGGTGGGCAGGCCCGAGTCGCCGGGGTTCTTCCAGTAGGTGTGCCAGTCGGGCTGGTGGGTGATTTGCAGGCCCAGCCACAGCGGCTGGCCGGGGGTGACGCCCTGCGGCGCGTGGGCGATCAGCTCGGCCTGCACATGGGGCGTGGTGACGGTGCTGCTGCCCTGGTTGGTCAATTTAGAGCCAAATTGAGCGCTAGCGCTTGTCCATAAAGCGCTGGCAGCTATAAAAATGAGAGTGGCTGCGAGGCGATGGGACAGGCGTGAAGGCATGGTGCAGTGTGGGAGCGGGCAGGGCGGGTTTGGTTCCGGCCCCGCCATGGTTTCGATTCTCAACCCACCATTGTGCTCGGAGCCCCCCAATCCCTTGGAAACTGACGCGGCGCCAGTACCAGTGCCCCCACGCAAGGGCAGCCCCGCCGCGCCGCAGGCGACTCAGGGGGGGTCACTGCGTCGCCAGGCTCAGTTCCGCATGCGGTGCGCCCTTGGGCACCTGGCTGCCGGTTTTGGGAGCGGCCAGGAAGAGGCGCTCGGCAGGCAGCTTTTGTGCGGCCAGATAGCTTTGGATGGCGTGGCCGCGCTGGGCGGCCAGTTCGGCCGCCATGGCTTCGGTGGCGGGCTGGTTGGCCATCAGCAGGGCTTCCATCTCGGGCGCCGTGAGGTCTTTGGCCAGGCCCACCAGGTTGCGGGGCTTGGGGATGCTGGCGCGGCCATAGGCGGACTTGAGCAGGGCGGGGTACTCGTCGGCGGTGACGGGCTCGGTGCTGTCAGGCTGGGCGCGGCGCTTTTCTGCGCGCACCAGCTGCTGCAAGCGTTCGCGCTGCAGGCCCTCGCGCTCTTCGGCCAGGTTGGCGGTGCCTGTCACGGTGAGCTTGAGGGTGGGGCGGTCGGCTAGGGCCTTGGCGACCTTGCCCAGGTTTTGCTGTGCCTCGGGGCTGAGGGTGGCGCTGCCGGGGGCAAAGGCCACGCTGCTCATCTCCTCACCGCCACCAAAGGCGCTGGCCAGCAGGCTGAAGGGCGAGGTCAGGGCCTTGCCGATCAGGTTGAGGATGACCTTGCCAATCACCGGCCCCAGGCGGAACTGCGGGTCGTTCAGCGAGCCGCTGATGGGCAGGTCCAGGTCGATCACGCCGCGCCGGTCGGCCAGCAGCGCCACGGCCAGGCGCACCGGCAGGCTGTTGGGCGCGCCCGCCACGGGCTCGCCAAAGGTCAGCTGGTTCAGCACGATGCGGTTGTTGGCCGTCAACTGCCCGTTGGGCAGCACCTTGTAGGCCACGTCCACGCTGAGCTTGCCGCGTTCAATGCCATGGCCTGCGTACTTCACCGCATACGGCGACAGCGGGGGCAGGTCCAGGTCGCGCACCTTGCCCGCAATGTCCAGCGCCAGCGGCTGGGCCAGTGGGTTGAGTTTGCCCGTGACCTCCAGCGAGGCCGAGCCCTCGGCGCGGCCCAGCAGCTCCAGCGCGGCCAGTTGGGGCTCGCCACCCGGCGCCTGCGACGAGAAGGCGCTCAGCTTGCCGGTCAGCTCGCTCAGGTCGGCCGAGTAGTTGGGTTTGATGAAGAAGTCAGAAAACAGCACCTTGCCATTGACCAGGCTCACCGGGCCAAACTGCACCACCGGCGCCAGCGGGTCGCGCGCTGCCGTCTGCACGGGCTGCGGGGCCGATGCCGCAGACGCCGCAGGCGCGGGTGACGAAGCTGCCGTTGCGGATGCCGTGGTTGCAGGTGCCGTTGCGGTGGCCTCGGCATCGCCCTTCACGATGTCGCGCAGGTTGATGCGCCCGGCCTCGTTGATGGTGATGCGCGCGAAAAAGTCCTGCAAGCTGGTCTCGCTCACCTGCACCTTGGGGGCGGTGCCGGGGGCCGTGGCCACGCTCAGGCCACGCAGGTTCAGGCTCTTCCAGGCCAGCAGTTCCTCGCCCACCTGGGCTTCGGTCAGTGGGGTGGATGCGCCCGTGCTGTTGGCCTTGAGTTCTTCAATGGCCGCATCGCCCGCCAGCTTCAGGCTAGGGCCTTTGTCAGACTGCGCAAACGCCACCTGCCCCCGAAAGCCCACATCAGCGCGCAGCAGCTCAATGGCCAACTGCTGGGCCAGGTAGCCGTCCAGCCCGTGCACGGGTACGCGGGTGGCGTCCAGCTTGCCCTGGGTGGCCAGGGGCTGCAGGGCCAGCGTGCCCTGGTAGTCGATCTTGCCGGCTGTGCTCTTGGTGTTGCCCTTGCCCGCCGCTGCGCGGGCGCTCAGCGTGAAGGCGCCGGGCTTGCCGCTGTCGGTGGCCAGGTTTTTGGCGCTCACGTCGAGGGCCGATACCTCCAGGGCCACGGGGCGGGGCTGGGCGTTGTCGGCAAAGGCCACAGCGCCGCCTTGCAGGGCCAACTCGCCCACGCGCACCACCCAGGGGGCTTCGGTGGGCGTTTTTGCTGCCGTGGTCTCGCTCGCTGCGGTGGGTGTCTGTGCCTGGGCCTTGGCCCAGCGCTCAAACATCCAGCGTCCGTCGCTGCCGCGCTCCACGGCCAGCTGGGGAGTGTTCAGGCTCAGCGATTCCAGCGTCATGGTGCGCTCGTCCAGCGGCAGCTGCAGGCCCTTCACCTCCAGCTTGGCCAGGCTGACGAGGGACTTGCTGCCCTGGCGCAGGGCCAGTTGCTCCAGCGCCAGCGGGCCTGCGGTCACTGTCAGGCCTGTGGCGTTTTTGGCCGAGCTTTGGCCTGGGGCCTGCCATTGCAGCCCCAGGGTGCCGGTGAGCTGGCCCGCCAAGCTGGGCTCCAGGTACTGCGCCACGTAGGGCGCCGCCAGTTGCAGCGCCAGCGCTTCGGTGGTGATTTGCAGCTGCGCTTTTTGCTCGGTGGCCTCGCCTTCAAACGCCAGCTTGCCTTCAGGGGCTGCTGGTGTGTCTGTCTTCGCTGCCACCGCTTTGGACGCACCTGCCTTGGCTTTGCCCGTCTGTCGGGCGGGGGGCACGGTGGCGTTGGTCGCGCTGGCCGCACTGCCTGCATTGGCATTGGGCAACACCATGGCGCCTTTGAAGGCCACGGGCTTTTCCAGCGGCAAGGCCAGCCCGGTCAACTCCAGCGCCAGTTGCTGCGCCTGCAACGCGGCGGCGGGGCGGGTGGTTTGGTCGTCCCAGTGCACGGTACCTTGGTGCACTGTGGCGCGGGCCACGGTCACCTTCCAGGGGGCGGGGGGTTGCGCAGCAGGTGCGGCAGCTTGCTTGGTGGGCCTGCTGGCTTTGGCCGTGCTGCTGGATGCCCTGGTTGGTGCGCTGGCCGGGACCGATGCGGCTGCGCTGGCGGGCTCGCTGCCCTCGGCACCGGCACCGGCTGCGGCGGAGGCCGCTGGTTCAGGCGCGGCAGCCGTCGCGGTGGCTGCGTTGGGCGCCCCTGCGGCCGGGCTGTTGCCCAATTGCGCCAGGTTCAGCAGCCCGGCGGCATCGCGGCGGGCGTGCAGCACGGGGGCGGCCAGCTCCACCTGGGCCAGGTCCACCACCTGGTCCAGCGGGCGCACATCGGCCATGTCCACCGTCAGGCGCTCATAGGTCAGCAGGTCCTGCCCTTCGCGGTCGGTCAGTTGCACATCGCGGGTCTGCACCTTGCCCGAGAGCTTCACAGCCATGCGCGGCGCCTGCTCAAAGGCCAGCTTCACGTCCACGTCCAGCGTGGCGGCCTTCAGCCGAATGGGCAGGCTGGCGGGCAGGTAGCCCAGGTAGGGGGCCAGGTTCAGGCCCTCCCAGCGGATCTGGGCGTCGGCATGCCCCGTTTGGGCGAACGGCGTGCTCTGGGCCGACGAGTCAAAGCGGCTGCCCTCCAGCGTGAAGGCCAGCCGGGGCTCCACGCGCACTTCCTTTGTGTCGGCCAGCGTGCTGATGAACGGCACGGAGAGCAACAGGTCCTGCACCGAATGGGTCTTGCCCACAGCGTTGTCGGTAAAGTCCACGCGCCCGCCCTGCAGCAGCAGGTTGTACAGCGCCAGCCGCGCGGGCTCGGTCGATGGGGGCGTTTCTGGTGCGTCCTTGGGGGCCGTCAGCTTGGCCATCACATCGTCCACGTCATAGCGGCCCTGGCCCAGGTGGGTGATGCGCAGCACGGGGTTTTCCACCGTGAAGGCATCTACCACCGGCGCCAGGCGCAGCAGCGACTGCAGCTCGGCATCGACATACACGCGCCCAATGGTCAACTGCGCGGGGCCTGCCTCGCTACCTTTGGCACCTGCCACGGCAATGTCGCGCAGCGTCAGCTCCAGTGACCAGGGTTTGAAGTCGAGCGAGCCCACCGTGACGGTGCGGCCCAGCTGCTCGCTGGCCAGGCGCTCCAGCGGCCCCTTGACCAGGGCGGGGACCGACAACCACGACAGTGCCCACACCCCCAGCAGTGCGGCCAGCGCCCGTGTGGCGGGCTTGAACCAGCGGCGTTGCCGCAGGGCGATGAGTTGGGGGTGGCCGAGCAGGGCGCGCAAAGGGGCTGGCATGGAGGGTCAGAAAATGAAGTGGGCTGGGGCCCTGCACACCGTGGGGTGCTGCGGGCCCGTGGCTGGTTTCAACGCGGACAGAGGTGCAAAGGTAACAGCGCCCGGCATGCTGCAGAAGTATCTTTTTGTAGAGCGCGGCAGCGTCACGGTGCAAAGCCCAGCACCACCCTGCGGGTGGTGGCGGGCATTCCGTGGCTTCTGGTGTGCCCCCACTGGCGCTGCGCGCCAACGAGTGCACCTCGAAGAAAAGCGCTATTCGCTGCGCTCATGGGGCAAAGCCCAGCACCACCCTGCGGGTGGTGGCGCTTTTCTTTTCAATCTTTGTGACTACGATGGGGCCGATCTCGGAGGTGTTGGCCACGTGCGTTCCGCCGCAAGGCTGCAGGTCGATCAATGGCGCGCCGCCATCACTGCCATCGCCGCCAATGCGGATAGTGCGAATGCGCCCCGTGCCCCGGGGCGGTTGCACGCTCATGCTTTTGACCAAAGTGGGGTTGGCGTCCAGCTCCTCGTCGCTGATCGACGCCACCGTGAGCGGGTGGGCTGCAGCCACCAGCGCGGCGATGGCGGCGGTGAGCTGCTCCTTGTCCAGCGGGTCGGTCATGGCGAAATCCAGCCGGGCGTAGTCGGGGGTGATGGAGCAGCCATTGACCAACTGCGGCACCACATGGCACAGCAGGTGCGATGTGGTGTGCAGCCGCATCATGCGGTGGCGGCGTTCCCAGTCGATGCGGGCGGTGACGGTGGTGCCGGGTGCCAGCGTGGCCAGCAGGGCCTCTTGCCCCGGTGCGGGCACATGCACGATGTCGCTGGTGGGGTTGCCCTCGGCATCCTTGCCCTTGCGGGTGTCGGCAATCGCCAGCTGGGCGCCATCGGCCAGCACCAGCACCCCACTGTCGCCCGCCTGGCCGCCGCCCAAAGGGTAGAACACCGTGCGGTCCAGCACGATGCCCGCTTCGGTCACGGCGGTGAGTTGGGCGCTGCATTCGCGCAGGTAGGCGTCTTGGCGGAAGAGGTCTTGGGTCATGGGGTGATGTTAGCGGGCGCTGGCAAACTTGCCGCTGCGCTGGCTGCATTTCAGTCACACGGCGCTGCTGCACCGCTACCATGCGGGTCATGACTTCTGCCGCCGCACCCTCTGCCTTGTCCTCCCGCTTCTGGGCCGACCTGTCTACCCGCGACTTTGCCGCGCTGCAGGCCAGCGGCCAAGCAGAGCATCTGGTGGCTGTACTGCCTGTGGCGGCGGTGGAGCAGCATGGCCCGCACCTGCCGTTGTCGGTCGATGCCACGCTGCTGCAAGGCGTGATCGACGCCGCCCTGCCGCACCTGGGGGCTGACGTGCCTGCGCTGTTTTTGCCCCCGCAAAACATTGGCCTGAGCACCGAGCATGAAAATTTTGCGGGCACGCTCACCCTGTCCCCCGCCACGGTGATCGCCTTGTGGACGGAGCTGGGCGCCTGCGTGGCGCGGGCGGGGGTCAAGAAGCTGCTCCTCTTCAACAGCCACGGCGGCAATGTGGCGGTGATGGACATCGTGGCGCGCGAGCTGCGCCAGCGCCACGGCCTGCTGGTGTACAGCGCCAGCTGGTTTAGCCTGCCCCAGCCGTCCGAGGTGCAAGGCCTGTTCAGCGCCGCAGAGCACCGCTTCGGCATCCATGCGGGTGATATTGAAACGTCGATGATGTTGCACCTGGCGCGCGGCACCGTCCGCATGGAACACGCGCAGAACTTCCGCTCCACCTCGCAAGATCGGTCCGAGCGCCACGCCATCTTGGGTAACGGCAAAAGCGCCAAGATGGGTTGGGCCATGGAGGACTATCACGAGAGCGGCGCTGTGGGGCAGGCCGATGCGGCTACGGCCGACAAAGGCCGTGCGGTGGTGGAGGCTGCGGGCGAGGCCTTGGCGGCCCTGCTGGCCGAACTGGTGGCGTTGCCTCTGGAGACGGTGCGGCGGTAGGTTTTCGATGTTTTTGGCTGTTTGGCCCGTCCAATAAGCGCTAGAAGCTATTGAATTGATAGCGTTTTGCGGGCTGCCCTGGCGCAACCAGGGTACGCCAGACGGGCTGCCGCTTGCACCCGCGCCACGCGCAGTCGCCAGCGTGGCTGTGCCAATTTCATCCCCGGTCCACGCGGCATTGGAAGCAATTGAACTTGGAGCGGATGTGCACATACGCGACCTCGGGGTCGGCCAGAATCTGGCGGCACCTGTCGGTGAGTTCCTTGCCCGCAACGATGGCCCCCGTTTCGTACCGTATCCAGTGGTTGTGCCCGTAGCCGCGAATCACGGCCGGGTCCAGATAGGCAAACCAGTCGGGCAGTCGGTCTGCTTGGTAGTGCTTGCAATCGTGCGCATGCAAAAAGATCGGCCCCGTTTCTGCATAAGGCTGCAAATCGGCAAAGGGTCGGTAAGAGAGAACGCGCATGGCGTCGCCGGGCGCGATCAGCTGCAGGCAGTGGCGGCACGGGTTGGCCTGGCCTTGGGCCACGGTCTGCAATGGCGTCTGCCCATTCGCGTCGTCGCCGCCCGCTTGCAGTCGCCGCGCCACCTCGCTCGGAATCCCCTGTACGGACAGTTTCATGGCTTCACCTCTTCGGTCGTGGTTGGGTCAGCCGCCATTGCACTGCGGCGGCGGGTTCCACGCGCGCTGCTTTCGGACATGCCCTTCCCGGCGCCACCCGGTGGTGGTGCGACAGAACAGGAGTGCACTGGGGAAACTGGGGGCACTGGCGGGGGTTGGGCCTTGGCATTTCCATGCCCATGCCGAATCCGTCTTTGCGCGTGCCTCGGCTTCGACAGGCTCCATCCAAACGGCGGTGGCCCGGGTTGGTCTGATTGCTATGAAGTTGATAGCTTGTAGCGCTTGATCCCAAAGCGCTAGCGCCCAAATTTCTTTGAATTGATCTCCATCACCCCTGCACTTTTTAGCCCCACCGCAACCCCCAGCCACCCGCCATAATCTGCGGCATGCACCGCCTGCGCACCACTCCCTTCCTCGCCCGCCTGGTGCTGGCGTGGTTTTTGGGCGTGGTCGGACTGGCGGGTGCGGCGCCGCTCATCCATCCGCAGTCGCTGGAGCTGGTGTGCGGTGCCTCCGGGGCCGTCAAGCTGGTGGTGGTGAGCGCGGCCGGCGACGATGCATCAACGCCCCGCCAGCAAGCGCTGGGCCCGCACGGGCTCGATTGCACTCTGTGCCTGCAGCTGCAAGCGCCCCCGCCCAGCCTGCCGCCCGTGGCGGTGCCCCGTGTGGCGGCGCAGCCTGTGCCCGTGCCCTGGCAGGCGCGGGTGTTCACGGCCTCATGGCACGGCGCGCCGCTGCCTGCGCGGGGGCCGCCGGGGTTCACAACGGTCTGACTTTGGGGTGCATGCGGCAGGCGCTTGGTTCGCCTGCGGTGCGCCGTTCTTGATCCGATTCTTTTTGCGCTGATCCCGAGACCGCCCGCCCATGGGGCCCGGCTTTGTTGCGCGCCTGTAGCGATCCTGGTGGGGCCGCAGGCGTGAGCGGAGTGGGCCGCGTGCAGGTGTGCCGTGCCGGGGGCGCGTTGTGAACCCTTTGCCAACCATGTCTTCTTATCTTTCCTTGGGCGTGCGTTTTGCGTGCCCTGCACGGCCTGCCCGCTCCCTCATCGCTGTCGCCGTGGGCGCAGCCATCGCTTCGCTCGCTGCATCTGCCTGGGCCCAGACCGCTGTCTCCGAATCTGCCAACGACGCCGCCCTCACGCTGGGCACCATCACCGTGCAGTCGGCGCCCTCGGGCGCGCTCAATGTGCGCAATGTGTTCAGCTCGGTCGATATCCTGGGCGCCAGCGTGCTGCAAGACCAGCATGTGGACTACAGCTGGGAGCTGCTCGCCCGCGCCCCCGGCGTGCAGGTCACGCAGTTTAAGCAGGGCACGGACGCCGGGCGGTTTTCGATGCGAGGCTTCAACGGCGAAGGCCGGGTCAACGCCGTCAAGCTGCTGATCGATGGCATCCCCAGCAACGACAACGCGGGCGGCATGCCGTTTCTGGACGCGGTGTTTCCGCTGGACATTGAAGCCATCGAGATCGTGCGCGGCACCAACGACCCGCGCTACGGCCTGAACAACATTGCAGGCAATGCCAACGTCATCACCCGCCAGGGCGGCAACGACGGCCAGGCCAGCGTGACGCTGGGCAGCTACGGCACGCGCGAGCTGCAACTGGCCAAGGGCTTTGAAAGTGGCAACTGGAGCCAGAACTACTTTGTGGCCACCCGCGAATCGGACGGCTACCGCGACCATGCCGATGCCGATAAAAAGGCGCTGGCGGGCAAGTGGTTCTATACCAGCGACGGCGGACAGTGGCGCGCGGGCGTCATCGCCCGTTACTACAAAAACAAGGCGCTTGAATCCGGCTACCTCACGGCCGAGCAGGCCGCCCGCGCCCCGCGCAGCTCGCCCACCTACGCCGCGTGGGACCGCAGCGAACGCGAGACCACGCAACTGAGCGCGCACCTGGACGGCCAACTGCCCAACGACCTGGCCTGGACCGCCAAGGCCTACACCCAGCACTACGAGAACCAGCGCTTTGTGCGCTTTTCAGAAGCGGGTGTGCAGCAAGAGCGCGATGGCGATGAAACCCACAGAGGCCTGATCACCACGCTGACCTGGCGGCCCAAGGTGGCGTGGGCGCATGCCTTCACGCTTGAAGGCGGCTTCGATGCCCAGTGGCAGGACAACGATGCCCAGCGCTACCGCACGGTGCAGCAGGCGCGCACCTCGCAGATCCGCGACTGGGACTTTGACCTGAACACCCGGGGCGCCTACGTGCAGGCCGTGGTGCAGCCGGTGCAGGCACTCAAGATCATTCCCGCGCTGCGCGTGGACCGCGTGAACGGCAGTTTTACCGACGGGCTCACCCACACCACATCGCCCGTGCACGACTACGGCACCATCACCCAGCCCAAGATCAGCGTGGCCTACGCCGTGCGGCCCGACACCAGCGTCTACGCCAACTGGGGCCGCACCTTCCAGATCGGCACGGGCATCGACAGCTACCGCACCGCATCGCAAAGCCGCAACCTGGACCCATCGCTCAACGATGGCTGGGAGGCGGGCGTGAAGTGGCAACCTGCTGCAGGCATCGAAACCCGCGTGGCCTATTGGGAGCAACGCGCCAGCGGTGAAGTGGCCCGCGTGCTGGGCGTGAACGGCCTGCCCGACCCCGGCGGCCAGGGTAATGTGGGCCGCACCCTGCGCAAGGGCGTGGACCTGCAGCTCAACGCACGCCTGAACGCGCAGTGGAGCGGCTGGGTGGGCTACTCGTCGCAAATCGCGCGCATTGTGGAGCCCGACCCCAGCGCTCCCGCCACGCGCGGCAAAGAGATTGAAAACGTGCCGCACTATCTGGCCACGTTGGGCGTGGACTACCAGGCCAGCACGCAGCTCAAGCTCAGCGCCTGGGCCAATGCGCAAGGCAACTATTACCTGGAGCGCACCAACACCCTGGGCCGCACCGGGGGTTACGCGCTGCTCAACCTGGGGGCCACCTGGCGCCTGTCGCCCACGCTGGATGTGGGCGTGCAGCTCAAGAACGTCACGAACCGCAAGTATGTCTACGCGTGGTACGACAGTGGCTCGTCGGGCTACTCGCCCGGCGATGGCCGCAGCGCCTACGCCAGCCTGAACTGGAAGTTCTGACCATGGCACGCGCTCTCACTTCTGAGGCCGATGGGCAGGCAGGGCCGGGCCATGCGCTGACCCACAGCAGCCTGTACCGCGCCGTGTGGCGCTGGCACTTCTATGCCGGGCTGCTGGTGCTGCCCCTGCTGATTTGGCTGGCGGTGACGGGCGCGCTCTACATCTACCATGACGCCATCGACCAGCGCGTGCACGCCGACTTGCTGACGGTGCCCGTGCCCGCAGCGCCTGCGGTCGAGCCAGCATCGCACAGCGCGGTGCTGGCCGCTGCCTTGGCAGCCCAGCCGGGGGCGTGGTTCAAGTACACGCCCGCCGCCGCACCGGGCCAATCTGCCGAGGTGGGCGTGCGCACGGTGGATGGGGCCAAGGTGGCCGTGTACCTGAACCCCGCCAACGCCCAGGTGCTGGGCACCCTGAGCGATCGGGGCACGCTGGGCTGGACGATCCGCAAGCTGCACAGCCTCAAATACTTTGGCCCCGTGCAGCGCGGTTTCATCGAGATGGCGGCGGGCTGGGCTGTTCTGCTGGTGCTCACTGGCCTGTACCTGTGGTGGCCGCGTGGATCAGGTGATGCAGGCAAAGGCAAAGCGGGGCGGGGCGGTGTGGTCAGCGTGCGCGGCACCCCGCGCCAGCGTGTGTACTGGCGCGATCTGCATGCGGTGACTGGGCTGGTGGTGGGCGTGGGCCTGCTGTTCCTCGCCATCACCGGCATGCCCTGGTCGGTGCTGTGGGGTGCCCAGGCCAATGCGTGGGCGAACGGCCACAACTTTGGCTACCCGGCTGGAGTGCGCGTGCAGTTGCCCATGTCCGGCCAGCCCCTGGCCGATGCGGCGCACCTGCCGTGGACGCTGCAGCACACGCAGCAGCCGGGCGGTGCGGTTCATGAAGGTCATCAAGGCCACCCAGCGCATGCCCAGGTCAAGACAGAAGACAACCCACACGCCCTGCATGGCGAGGGGGCGGCTGCGCAACCTGCACCCGCAACTGCTGGCTCTGTACGCGCTGCGCTGGACATTGACTCTGTGATGGCCCGGGTGCAGCGCTTGCAACTGGCCCCCGGCTACACCGTCAACCCGCCCCAGGGTGCGCAGGGCGTGTTCACCGCCTCCGTCTACCCGCACGACCTGGCCCGCCAGCGCGTGGTGCACCTGGACCAGTTCACCGGCCAGCCGCTGCTCGACATGTCGTACGCCGACTACGGCCCGCTGGGGCGTTGGCTGGAGTGGGGCATCAACATCCATCTGGGGCAGGAGTGGGGCGTGGCCAACCAGCTGCTGCTGGTGGCGGTGTGCGCGGGCATTGTGCTGCTGTGTGTGTCGGGCGCGGTGATGTGGTTCAAGCGTCGGCCTGCGGGCGGTGTGGGGGTGCCGCCGTTGCCTGTGCATCGTCGCGCTCTTGTGGGTGTGGTGGTTGTGCTGGCGGTGGGCGGGGTGGTGTTTCCGTTGGTGGGGGTGTCGATGGTGGTGTTGGCTGCGGTGGATGCGTGTGTGGTGAAGTGGGGGCGCAGGGTTTGAGGTGTTTTGGGGCTCTGGCGCTTTATTGGTAAGCGCTAGCAGCTATGAAATTTGTAGTGATGCCCTGAGCCTTTCCTGTCCGTTCGGGCTGAGCTTGTCGAAGCGTGGGCACCGCCTCAGTCCATTCACACCGCCATCCGTTCGGGCTGAGCCTGTCGAAGCCAGGGCTCGTTGGTTGGTTTGGACGCATGCCTTTGCTGAGGGCGGGTGCCGGGACGTGCCCCCGGCGGGGCACCTTCTTTTCTTGCGTCGCCAAGAAAAGAAGGCAAAAGAAGGCGACCCCAAGTCTGCGACCCCTTCGCTTTGCGAAGGGGCAAACCTGCGTCGGGACGGTTGCGGGGTGCGCTGCGGAACTCACTGCGCTGCGTAGCAGCTCCGTTCAAACAGCCGCAGCGAGTCAGTTCACGAAGCATGGGCGCTTCGACGCCCATGCCACCCCGCAACCGCCCCGCCGCAGGCGCAGCCACAGGGGGTGGACAGCCGAGCAGCCGAACAGCCACACGGGTCGTCGCTGCGCTCGACCCCGTCAGTGTTGCGCCCAGCGCGAGGCGCTTGAACCCGCGAAGTGGGGCCGAGCGCAGCGATGGCCCGAATGGATGTTGGCTGCCCAGCCCCTCTGTATGCGCCGAGGAGCGCAGCGGCCAGCGGATCAGGGCTCGCGACTGTTTGAGCGCAGTGAAACGAAGCGAGTTTGAGCGAGACCCCGCTGGACGCGAGCACCGCAGGTTGCCCAAAGCGAAGCGCAGGGACGCAGACAGTGGGGTCGCCCTTTCTTTGGTGACTTTCTTTCGGCGAAGCGAAAGAAAGTTACTGCGCCGCCGGGCGCACTCCCCGGCTCCCGCCCCGGGCAAAGGCACGCGGCAAGATCAGCACGCAAGCCCCGGCTTCGACAGGCTCAGCCCGAACGGGTGGGGGTGGCGCCCTGGCTTCGATCAGCTCAGCTCGAACGGTGGGGGCAGGAACATTTCCCGCCAGCTAAATGCTATGGATTCAGTAGCTTTCAGCGCTCATTCCATAAGCCTTGGCGGCCAAAAAAATCAAAAACCTCACGCATGTGTCACCCACCCCACATGCTCCACCTCATTCAAATGCGGCAAGGTATTGAACGTCTGCAGCATCAACCGCTTGGGCGAAATCGAGAACTCTGTCACCGCGCTGTTGCGGATGCGCATGTTCAGTGCGATCGTCACCTCGGGCGCGGTGCCCAGCACCTCGCCCACCGCCGTGGAGATGGGGCCGCCGCTGCTCACCAGCAGCACGTTCTGGCCCGCATGGTGGTGGCGCACGTGGTCGAGCGCGGCGCGCACGCCGCCTGCAAATTCGTCCCAGGTGGGCATGCCCTGGGGGCTGATGACGCCCGCCATCCACTGCGCCAGCGCGTCACACAGGATGCGAAAGTGCGCGCGGTAGCGCTCGGGCGTGTCGGCTGGGCCCAAGGGTTGGGGGTGGATGGCGCTGATGAGCGCATGGCTGTCGTACTCGTTGAGGCCGGGCAGCTGCAGCACCTCGGGCTGGGTCTGCAAGCCCTCGGCAATGCCCTCCAGCGTTTGCGTGTGGCGGCGCAGTGTGCCGGTGATGACGGCATCAAACCCCTGCCCACGTGCGCGCCAATGCTCGCCCAGGCGCACCGCCTGCTGGCGGCCGAGGGGGCTGAGCTGGTCATAGTCTGCAGCGCCAAACGAGGCCTGGCCATGGCGCACGAGGTAGAGGGTTCCCATGCGGCAGATTGTGATGAAGTGCGCGTTGAGCGCTTGTCGCTAGTGCGACGGATGCTATCAATTTGGGAGTTAATTTGCTGCTTCGCAAAATTCCCTTGAAGGCTAGGCGTAACCCTCGGTAACGCACCCCGAATCGGTAGTGAAGGCTGACTAGAATCCCGTCGGCAAAGCACGAGGAGGGCTGGGTCTGCCGTAGGCGACCAGCGGGCTTTGCGATCTCAACCACTGCAACACCATGAAAAAATCACTGTATTTCGCGTTGGCTCTGTCTGTTTTGATGACCGGCTGCGCGTCTGTCGATATGGCTTCCAAAGAGCAATCGGCCAAAGCCAAGGAATTCCAGAAGCCGCCCGCAGGCAAGGCCGGCGTCTACCTGTATCGCAACAGCGCTTTCGGCCAAGGGCTGAGCAAGGATTTGCGTATCGACGGCAACTGCGTGGGTGCCAGCGCCCCCAGCGTTTTCTTCTATACCCAGGTGGACGGTGGCAAGAAGCACGTGGTGGAGACCGAGTCGGAGTTCTCGCCGAACAAGTTGGAAGTGATGTTTGAATCTGGCAAGAACTACTTCATCCGCCAGTTCATCAAGATGGGTGTACTAGTGGGTGGAGCTGATCTGGAACAGGTGTCGGAAGAGCAGGGCAAAGTAGACGTCGCCAAACTGGAGATGGCCCAAGGCGGCAAGTGCCGTCCTCCTGCCAAGTAATTTGTGCGCCGCTGCTGTGCACCAGCAGCACCAACACCAAGGGGGCTTGTCGCCCCCTTTTTTCATGGGCGCTGCTTTGCCTTCAAGAAGCAGTGCCAGCCTGCAGCGCTTGTGCAAACACGGGCGCATCCACGTTGCCGCCCGTCAACGCCAGGCCCACGTGCAGGCCTTGGAGCTGGTCACGCTCTTGCAGCGCAGCCGCCAGCGCGGCAGCGCCCGCGCCCTCTGCCACGTTGTGCGTATCAGTGAACAGTGCGCGCATGGCGGCGGCCACTTCGGCGTCGCTCACCTGCACGATGCGGTCGATGTGCGGGGCCAGCACGGCCAGGGCCTCGGGGTCGGCCACGCGGCACGCCATGCCGTCGGCGAGCTGGGTGGTCACCGGCGCCTCGACCACGTGGCCTGCGGCCAGCGAGTCGGCGTAGGTGGTGGCGTGGCTGCTGACTACGCCGACCACACGAACGGGGTGCTGCAGGGCCAGCTTGGCGGCAATGGCCGAGCACGCGCCCGAGCCCTGGCCGATGGGCACGTAGACCACATCGAGCTGCGGCACGGCGCGCAAGAACTCCCACCAGTAGGTGCTCACGCCACGCAGCAGGTCGGGGTGGAAGCTGGGCACCATGTGGGCGCCGCGCTGGGCCGCGAGCTGCATGGCGTGCTCGCGCGCTTCTTGAAAGTCGTCTCCGTGTTCGATGAGGGTGACGCCCAGGGCGCGCATGGCGGCGTTCTTCTCCACCGAGTTGCCGCGTGGCACGACGATGGTGCAGGCTACGCCGTGGCGGCGCGCGGCCCAGCCCATGCTCTGGCCATGGTTGCCGCGCGTGGCGCTGATCACTTCAGCAGGCAGCGCGCCGCGCTGGGCGAGCTGGTCAAAGTAGGTCAGGCCGCCCCGGATCTTGAATGCGCCGACGGGCGTGTGGTTCTCGTGCTTGAGCCAGCAGTCGGTGCCCAGGCGCTGGCTGAGCAGGCCCCAGCGGTACTGGGGCGTGGCGGCGAAGTCGCGGTACACGACCTGGGCGGCGGCTTCGATGTCGGCCAGGGTGGGCAGCAGGGATGCGATGTCGAGGCGGGCGTTCATGCGACGGCTTTCTTTTCAGTCAACAATTTGAGGGCGAGCAGACCGAGGACGGTGCCCATGAAATAGCGCTGGGCGCGCATCCAGGCGGCGTTGCGGTTGAGGAACAGGGCCACGCGGGCGGCGCCCAGCACCAGCAGGGCGTTCACGGCGGCGCTGGTGCTGATCTGCACCGCGCCCAGCGTGAGGCTTTGCAGCAGCAGCTGGCCGCGCTCGGGGTGCAGGAATTGTGGGAAGAACGACAGGTAGAACATCGCGACCTTGGGGTTGAGCAGATTGGTCATGAACCCCATGAGGAACAGCGTGCGCGGGCTGTCGTGCGGCAGGTTGCGCGCTTCAAACGGTGCGGCGCCGCCCGGTTTGACGGCCTGCCAGGCCATCCACAGCAGGTAGGCGGCCCCGGCGTAGCGGATGGCATCAAACGCCAGCGGCACGGCCGCCAGCAGCGCGGTGAGGCCCAGCGCCGCCGCCAGCAGGTGCACGACAAAACCCAGCACCACCCCGGTCAGCGAAATGAGCCCGGCACGCGGCCCCTGGGTGAGGCTGCGCGAGACGCAGTACACCATGTTGGGGCCGGGCGTGAGCACCAGCACGAGGGCGGCGAGCGCGAAAAGCAGCAGTTCTTGCGGCGAAAACAGCATGGTCAGGTCTCCGGGGTGAAGGATGTGATGGCCACAGGCCCGCGTGGGGTGGCGAGCTGCGCAGTGAGGCGCGGTGCATCGCCGGGGGTGATGGCGACGCTCGTGGCCACCCCGATGGCTGCGCACGCCGCGTGCAATGTGGCTGCCTGCGGGTGCTGCAGCGTGAGCTGCTGCAGCTGCACGCCGCTGGCAGGCAGGCTGTCGCAAGGGTGCACGGCGCCCCATTGGATGAGGGTGGGCAGGCAGCCGTCCATCAAACGCAGGCCGTCGTCGCGCACGGTGATCTGCCACTGCAGCAGGCCGTTCGGCGTGGGGCGGCTGGCGGTGAGGATGGGGCCACGGTCCATGTCTAGCGCCTCCAGGGCGGCGCACCGCTCGGCCACGTTGGGCACGCTGGCCACCCAGTGGATGGGCTGCGGGCCGTGGCGCGCCACCTGCTCCTGCAGCGTGGAATCATCCATGTCAAACCAGCGTCTAGCGCCCGCTGGTCGAGCGCTGGTAGCTCCTGGATTGATAGCAATGACCTCCAGATAGGCGCGCGGGTGTGCGGGGCTGCTGATGTTGATGATGCGGTTGTGCGTGCCCATCAGCGGGTGCTCGCCACCCGCCGTGGGCGCGATGCCCAGTGTGCGCTCGCACCAGGCCACGCCGCTGGCCAGGTCGGCAGCCAGCACGACCAAGTGGTCTACGCACGGGGCCAAGGGGTTCGCTGTCATAGCAGCACCTCGCCCGACACGCAGGTCACGCTGCTGCCGCCCACCCAGATGGTGTCGCCGTCTTGCTCCACGTACACGCGCCCGGCGCGGCCCAGGCAGGTGCCCTGGCTGGCCACGTACTGCGCGGGGGCGAGGCCTGCGCCGATCAGCCACTGCGCCAGTGCGGCGTTCAGGCTGCCGGTCACGGGGTCTTCGGCCAGGCCGTTGTTGCCGGGGAAGAAGGCGCGCACTTCAAAGGCGATGCCCTCGGCATCGGTGCTGCCCACCACGCCGACCTTGCCACGCGGCGCGGAGGCGCCGCTTCCTGCTGTAGGCCCGACCACGCCCACATCCAACTGGCCCAGGATACTGGCGTCGGGCTTCAGTGCCAGCACCTGCTCGCTGCTGCGCAGCATCACGCCGCGCCAGTTCGGGCCGTTGTCGCACCAGGCGTGGTGCAGGATGTCGCTGCGCGCCACGCCCAGGCCGCGTGCGATCAGCACCACGTCTTCTTCCGCCAGGGGGCCGCTCTTGATCAAGGGGGGCGCGGCAAAGGCCAGTTGCTCGCCTTGCTGGCGCAGCGTGACCAGGCCCACACCGCATTCCTGCACCACCTTGCCCGCCACCTGGGGCTGGCCGCCCGCCTTCAGCCACGCGTGGCAGGTGCCCAGCGTGGGGTGTCCGGCAAACGGCAGCTCACGCCCAGGGCAGAAGATGCGCACGTGGTAGTCGGCGCCAGCGGCGCGGCCTTCGGGGGTGGGGGGCAGCACGAAGGTGGCTTCAGAGAGGTTGGTCCAGTTCGTGAACGTCTGCATGGTGTCGGTGGACAGGCCCGTGCCGTCCAGCACCACGGCCAGCGGGTTGCCACGGTAGGCGGTGGCGGTGAACACATCGACTTGTTGGAAGGGGCGGTGGTGCATGGGCTCTCCTGGTTGCGGTGAAACGTGAAACTGGAAACGTCAAAAAAAGAGGGCGGTGTGCGCACGCCGGGGGCTGGCCTGGGGCCATGCCTGCGCACCGCAGCGGGTCAGAAAATGGGTTGTCGGGGGCCGCTCACATCAGCACCGTGCCTTCGATACAGGTCACCGCGTGGCCGCCCACCCACACTTGGGCGTGGCTGTCTTGCGCGATGCGGATGCGTGCGGCGCGGCCCAGGCTTTCGCCCTGGGACGCGAGGTAATGGGTGGGGGCCAGGCCCTCGGCAATCAGCCACTGGGCCAGGCTGGCGTTGAGGCTGCCGGTGGCGGGGTCCTCGTTGTTGCCCATGGGGGCGGCAAAGGCGCGCACCACGGCGCAGGGGCGATCGGGGTCGTCGCCCGCATCGGGGGTGACGTGGATCACGCCCACGTCCTGGCCCAGGTCCTTGAGGCGAGCGTGGTCCGGGCGCAGGCTGCGCACGGTGGCGGCGCTGTCCAGCAGCAGGCCCAGCCACACGGGGCCGTTGTCCAGCATCTGGCTGGCGCGGATCTGCGAGGGCTTGAGGCCCAGCGCACTCGCAATCAGGGGCACCAGCGCGGGGCTGGCGGGGCCGCGCACCAGGGGCGGTGCAGCAAAGGCCATGCTGCCGTCGTCCTGCAATCGGATGCGTACCAGTCCGGCGCCGCACTCTTGCACCACCAGCCCTTCCTCACGCGGTGTGTTGCCCGCCTGCAGCCAGGCGTGGCAGCTGCCCAGTGTGGGGTGGCCTGCAAACGGCAGCTCGTAGCCGGGGGTGAAGATGCGCACGCGGTAGTCCGCCCCTGCGGCGCGCGCGGCCTCGGTGGGGGGCAGCAAAAACGTGGTCTCCGACAGGTTCGTCCAGGCAGCAAAGCGCTGCATGGCGGTGTCCGTCAGGTGGCTGGCATCAATCACCACGGCCAGGGCATTGCCGTCGCCAGGGCGGTTGCTGAACACGTCAATTTGCTTGAATGGGCGCGGGTACATGGCCGGTGGCCTTCCCTTCGGTCAGGCCAGGGGTTGGTCCAGCACCCCCCGCGCGCCAGCACGGGTGCTGACGGTGCGGTACCAGCGCTCCAGCGCCGGGCGTGCGGGCCGCTCTTGCGGCAGGCCCCACCAGCGGTGCAGCTCACAGCCCACGGGGATGTCGGCCATGGTGAAGCGCTCACCCGCCATGAACGGGTGGGTGGACAGGTGCTGCTCCAGCATGTCCAGCAGAGGCTCGGTGGCGGCCACCGAGGCCGCAATCAGCGCACTGTTGCGCTGCGCCGCAGGTGTGCGTATCCACTGGATGAAGGCATCGCGCCCGGCGGGGTTGAGGGTGGTCTGTTGCCAGTCCATCCACTGCTCTGCCACAAAGCGGGCGGGCAGCTCCTCGGGGTAGAACTTGCCGGGCGCATGCCGGGCGCACAGGTAGCGCACGATGGCGTTCGACTCCCACAGCACCAAGCCGGTGTCGTCGTCTTCCATCAGCGGCACCAGGCCGTTGGGGTTGCGTTGCAAATATTCTGCTTCGCGCACCAGGCCAAACTGTCCGCCCGCGTCGGTGCGCTGCAGGGGCAGGCCCAGCTCTTGCGCAGCCCACACCACTTTGCGCACATTGATGGACGACAGGCGCCCCCACAGTCTCAGCATGTTGGATCAGCCCTTGTGCTCACGGATCGCGGCGGCGAGCGCGGCGATGCCGGTGGCAATTTGCTCTGCCGTGGACGTGACAAACGACAGGCGCAGCGTGCGCTGGTCGGCGTTGTCGGCGTAGAAGGCCGCACCGGGCACGAAGGCCACGTTGCGCTCTACCGCCTTGGGCAACAGCTCGATGGCGCTCATGCCTTCTGGCAGGCGCACCCACAGGAACATGCCGCCGTCGGGGCGGTTCCAGTGCACGTCCAGGCCCTGCATCTCCTTCGTCAGCGCAGCCAGCATGGCTTCGCACTGCTGCTTGTACAGCGCGCGGATGGTGGGCACATGGCGGTCCAGGAAGTTGCCCTTCATCACCTCGGCCACCAGGCGCTGGTTGTAGCCGGGCGTGTGCAGGTCGGCCGCCTGCTTGGCTTGCAGCAGCTTGGGATACACCGCCTTGGGTGCCACCACAAAGCCCAGGCGCAGGCCAGGGGCCAGCACCTTGGAGAACGAGCCCATGTAGATGCAGCCCTCGGGGTTGCGGGCCGTGAGCGGTGCGGGTGGTGGGTTGTCAAACCACAGGTCGCCGTAGGGGTTGTCTTCCACCAGCGGCAGGTTCAGCTCGGCGGCTGCCTTGACCAGCGCAGCGCGGCGCGCATCGCTCATGGTGCGGCCGGTGGGGTTCTGGAAGTTGGGCAGCACGTACAGGAAGCGTGCCTTGTCGGCACCGGTGCCCACCTTGGCTTTCAGGTCGTCGATGAGCACGCCTTCATCATCGCTGGCCACGGACACCACGGCGGGTTCCATGGGGGTGAAGGCTTGCAGCGCGCCCAGGTAGGTGGGGGTTTCGACCAGCACGCGGCTGTTTTCGTCGATCAGCACCTTGGCAATCAGGTCCAGCGCCTGCTGCGAGCCGGTGGTGATCAGCACCTGGTCGGCATCCACATCCCAGGGCAGGAAGTCGGCGATGGCTTGGCGCAGCGGGGCAAAGCCTTCGCTGGCGGCATATTGCAGGGCGGCCGGGCCGTCGTTGGCCAGCACGGCGGCCGAGGCTTCGGCAAAGGCCGACACCGGGAAGGTCTTGGGCGAGGGCAGGCCACCGGCCAGGCTGATGATGCCGGGCTTTTCCGTGACCTTCAGGATTTCGCGGATGACCGAGGGGTTCATGCGCTCGGCACGGCGTGCCAGGGTCCAGGTGCTGGTCTGTGGAAGGTCGTTCAGTTTCACTCTCGTTCTCCTCCGGATGGTCCCCAAAAGACCACCCACGTTACAAAATCGTCCGAAAAATGCTCAAAGCGGTGCACTTGCCCCGCAGGCACAAAAAACGCGTCACCCGCCTGAAAGCGGTGGCGCTCATCACCTTGCACAAACTCACCATGGCCGCGCTGGATGAAATACAGCTCATCCTGCGCGTGAGGCTGCTGCGGATCGTGGCCGCGCGGTGCATACAGCTCGGTGCGCATGCTGCCGTGGGCCATCAGCACTGCAAAGCGCTCGCCGTTGGGGCCCGGCAACTGCAGCAATCCTTGCTCCATAGATGTGCGCATGGTGGTCCCTCAGTCCACCACAAACAGGGTAGCCCCCTGTGGTGCGGTGGACCGGTGTGGTTCCGCATTGTCCGCCACCTGGTAACTCATACCGGGCTTGAGGGTGAACTGGCGGCCATCTTGCAGCTCGGTGTGCAGCTCGCCGCTCAGGCACAGCAGCACGTGGCCTTTGGTGCACCAGTGGTCAGAGACGTAGCCCGGCGTGTACTCGACCATGCGCACGCGCACGTCGCCAAACTGCTGCGTGCGCCAGAAGGCTTGGCCCGCCTGCGCGCTTTTTTCTTCGCGGGGCAGGGCGGCCCAGTCGGTGGTGGCAAAGGGGATGTGGTTGAGCTTCATGCGGGCTTTGTGGCAGTGGTTTTGGCGGTGGTGGCTGGGGCGGGGTGGGCGGCGATGGGCATCTTCTTGCCCATGTACACCGTGGCGATCACGGTCAGGGCAAACACCAGTGTGGTGGCGTCCAGCCGCTCACCGGCCAGGGGCACGGCAAACAGCAGGCTCAAAAACGGCTGGATCAGCTGGATCTGGCTCACCCGCACGGCACCCAGCGCCAGGGCGCGGTACCAGGCAAAAAAGCCGATCCACATCGAAAACAGCGAGACATAGACAAAGCCCATCCAGCTGGTGGCCCGGATCTCGGTGGCATGGCTGGGCGCAAACCAGGCCGCTACCGGCAGCGTGAGCGGCAGGCTGCACACCAGCACCCAGCAAATCACCTGCTCGGCCCCCAGGCGGGGGGTGAGGCGCGCGCCGCCGATGTAGCCCAGTGCGCCCGTGGTCATGGCAATCAACAGGTAGATGTTGGCCGCGCCCAGGTAGATGCCGCCCGCGCGCCACACCATGAAGCCCAGCACCAGGCCGCTGCCCACCACGGCGCAGACCCAAAACCCGTTGGAGGGCCGCTGGCGAAACCACAGCGCGCCCAACACGGCGGTAGACAGCGGCAGCAGCGCCGTGACCACGGCCCCGTGCGTGCTGGGCACATGCCGCAGCGCCAGCGCCAAAAACAGCGGAAACCCCACGATGACCCCAAACGCCGTGACCGCCAGCAGCGGCCATTCGGCCCGCACGGGCAACTTCAGTCGACCTTGACTGCGCTGCCACAGCAGGTAGCCCATGGACAGCAACCCCGCCACCGCCGCGCGGCCGAAGGTGACGAACCAGGGTGAGAGCTGGGGCAGCTCTGTGGTGCCCACCGCCAGCCGGGTCATGGGCAGGGTGGCGGCAAACAGGGTGATGCCCACCATGCCCCACAGCAGGGCTTCTTTTTCTTGGGCGGCGTTCATGGTCATAGCGTGAGCATCCAGGTGGCGGTGAGCACCAGCACCAGGGCCAGCGTGCGGTTAAACCACAGCAGCCGTGCGCCCTGCGCCAGCCACTGCCGCAGCAGCGAGCCCACCAGCGCATACACAAAGTTGCTGGTGAAGGCGAAGAGCATCATCACCACGCAGATGATGGCCAGCCGCTCACCCGGGTTGGTGGCGGGCTGCCCGGCGGCGTTGACCACCCAGCCTGCCGACAGGGTGAGCGCCAGCATCCAGGCCTTGATGTTCACAAACTGCAGCCCCACGCCTTGCCAGAAGGTGACCTGCAGGCGCGAAGCGTCCACGGTGCCCATCTGCCCGGCGCGGGCCAGCTTGGCCGCCAGCCACAGCATGTAGGCCACCCCCAGCAAGGTCACGGCCCAGCGCAGTGCGGGCACCCCGGTGATCAGGGCGCCCAGGCCCAGCCCGCTGGCCAGCATCAGCAGCGTCCAGCCCGTGGGCACGGCCAGGCAAAAGCGCAAGGCGCGGCGCAGGCCCAGGTTGGCCGCCAGCGCGGTCGACAAGGTGGTGTTAGGCCCCGGCGAAAAGCTCATGGCGGTGCAAAACAGCAGCAGGGCGGTGAGTTCGGCGGCGCTCATGGGGTGGGGCAGGGAAGGTCTTGTTGTCGGGAACAGGCATTCAATGTAATCTTGCAAACCAATACACAACCAGTACAGACAGTCAGCGCACTTTTCAATCTGTATTGCCTGGCAGAACAGTACACAAACCCACACCTGTCGACGCCTTCGGGATAACCCTATGCTGATGAAATCGCCCACCCAGTCGCTCACCGAGCAGCTGTCTGCCCGGTTTGCCGAGCGCATTCGCAACCGGCTGCTTGCCCCCGGCGCGCGCTTGCCCTCGGTGCGCCAGTGTGCGCAGCAAAACGGGGTCAGCCCTTCCACCGTGGTGTCTGCGTACGACCAGTTGCTGGCGCAAGGGCTGGTCGAGGCGCGCAAGAACCGCGGCTTTTTTGTGCGCGAGAACGGCCGCGCCACCGATGCCATGCGGGACGCAGCCGATGCCGACGGCGTGGATGCGGCGGCGGTGGACCCGGCGCTGGAAAGCTCTGCCGCCAACTGGAGCACCGCCCACTGGTTTGCCGCCCGGGCCGCCGGGCGTGCGGCGCCAGGGGTGTCGCCGGTGAACGCCACTGCCCTCATCCGTGGCATGTTCCACAAGATCAGCGACAAGCCGCAGCCCGGCATGGGCGTGTTTCCGCCCGCGTGGCTGGAGTCCACCTTCATGCCCGCCGCCGTGCGCAAGGTCACCCATTCGCGCAGCCTGCAAGACTTCTCACTGCAATACGGCGAGCCACTGGGTGATGCGGGCCTGCGCCGCCTGCTGGCCAAAAAGCTCTCCACCCTCAACGTGCACACGGTGCCCGAGCACATCATCACCACGGTGGGGGCCACGCACGCGCTTGACATCGTCAGTCGCACCCTGCTGCGCCCGGGCGATCCGGTCATGGTGGAAGAGCCCGGCTGGGCGGTGGAGTTTGCGCGGCTGGCTGCTTTGGGCATGCACATCCTGCCCGTGCCGCGCCGCGCCGATGGGCCCGATCTGGAGGTGATGGCCCGCTACTGCGAAGTGCACAAACCCAAGCTGTACGTGAGCGTGAGCGTGTTCCACAACCCCACGGGGTATTGCCTGTCGCCCGGCAGCGCCCACCGCGTGTTGCAGCTGGCCAACCAGCACAATTTCCATGTGGTCGAAGACGACACCTACAGCCACATTGCCCCCGAGCACGCCACCCGCCTCACCGCGCTCGATGGCTTGCAGCGCACTATCTACGTCAGCGGCTTCGCCAAAATCCTCGCGCCCAACTGGCGCATCGGCTTCCTGGCCGCGCCGCCAGGGCTGATCGAGCCCTTGCTCGACACCAAGCTGCTGGCCACCCTCACCACCCCCGCGCTGCTGGAAAAAGCCCTGGCCCTGTGCATCGAGCAAGGCCAGCTGCGCCGCCATGCCGAGCGCATCCGCACCCGGCTTGACGCTGCCCGCTCGCGCAGCGTCAAGCTGGCCCTGCAGGCGGGCTGCACCTTCGCAGCAGAGCCCGTGGGCCTGTTCGGCTGGGTGGACACCGGCGTGGACACCGACGCCCTGGCCCAGCGCATGCTGGACGAAGGCTACCTGCTTGCCCCCGGCGCCCTGTTCCACGCCGAGCGCAAGCCCAGCACCCTCATGCGCATCAACTTCGCCACCACGCAGGAGGCCGCCTTTTGGCAGACCTACCAGCACGTGGTGGCGGCCATGAAATAGTTGCGATGGGTCATCGGTGATGAACGGGAGAGGAGGCGTAGGTCAGCGCCCGTCCACCGGCCTTGGGTCCATACCCCAGCCACAAAAAAGCCCCGCAGGTGCGGGGCTTTGACAGAGCGTTGAAGTCGAAATGGGGACAACGGCTGATGGCCCCTTTCAACGCGTCACTGCGATGGCGGCTTGGGCGCCCCCTCGGGCTTTTTGAAACCCTTGGCCGTCATGCACGCCTCAAACGCCGCATCGCCCGGCTTGCCCTGCGCCTGGCAGGCTTCAAACGCAGCCTTCAGCTCCGCGCTCATTTGCGGCCGATCACCCCCAGGTGGGCCGCCCGCAGGCTGCGCCCAGGCCCCCGAGGCCAGCAAAGTCAACGACAACGCAGCCGCTTTCACAAAGTTCATGTTGAGCTCCTTTCAGCAAACGCCCATTGTGAGAAGGCCACGGTGAACCCCGCATCAAGCGGTGTGAGGGCTGGGTAAAGTGCTGCAAACTTTTAAAAATGGGCCACCGAATTTGAGGTGAAATTCGCCTCCATGGCGCACCCATCAAGCGCAAGCAGCTATCCCTTTCATAGCAATTGCCCGCCTGTGCACTACCGCGCACATAGGTGTTCTTCCCAGCTAGGGTGATTCCCAGCTAGGAAGCATCCCAGTTACGCGCAGCGCAGCGCAGCGCATCGGCACACTGCGCCGCCATGCAAGTCACATCGTCCGGCGCTGCCGCCGCGTGGGATGCCCCCACCATCGAGCCCATCCTCCCCTCATCAGTCAATGCCTACGACCCGAGCAACCCCGACAACGGCGGCACCCTGGACAGCCCGCCCCAGCAGCAAGACAGCAACGCAGGCTATTACGACACTGCAGAGCCCCAACCTCTGCAGCAAGGACCTGCGCCGGGCTTTGAGATCCTCTACACCAAACCCCTGCTGGTAGACCCCGCCACAGGCGAAGCGCTGGAGGTGATGCACACCAAACCTTTGCAGATCAGCCTGGACGGCAGCGGCCCCGTGGGCTATGGCGTGAACAAGCCGCTGCAGATCGACGGCGCACCCCACTTCGACATTGGCTACAACAAGCCCCTGCTGATGGACCCCGCCACGGGTGAGTCGGCGGAGCTGGTGCACACCAAACCCCTGCAGATCGCGCCCGAATCGGCAATGCAGGCAGCCAGCCCAGACTCCGCCACCGCCGTGGCCGCCCCCAAAGCCAGCGCCATGGAAATTGCGGCGCTGGAGTTGTTGCTGGCAGAGCCCGCCAACCAGGAAATGATCGCCCAGTTTGGCCCGCCGCTGGCGCCACTGAACACTGGCACGGACGTGGGCCAAGGCATCCAGGCACGCTTTGGCACAAACCTGGGTGCGCGATTGACGCAGCTGCAGGAAGCGCAAAACAACGTGCGCGGCCAATTCCTCAAAGCCCTGGACGAAGCCCAGCAACACCCTGGGCCCAATGTGGCTGGCAGCGAACTCATCGAGCGCCATGAAAACTGGCGAGACGGTGATGTAACGGAGAAGTCGCTCTATACCGTCACCTACCCGCCAAGCGCCTCTCAGGAAAGTGATCTCAAAGCAATCGACGAGCGATTGAAGTTTGGCATGAGCGGTCGCGTGGGCACCGATTGGCACATGACCGACCCCGCCGAATTCGCCAAAGCCTACGCCGCAGGCGACAGCCCCGCGCAAAAGGCGTTTGCCAGCTTGCACGGCAAGGAGCCACTGCAGTTCCACGAAGCCGAGGAATACGGCGGCGGTGACGCCGGGCCATTCATTAACCCAGCCTACTACACCCTGGGCGAAAGCAAGCTGGTCACGGGTGGCCAGACCGTGGACGACAACGGCAACCCTGGCGGCTGGCGTGACGCCACCCTGGAAAAAACCCAACTCACCCCCGAACAAAACCGCAGGCTCATCAACAACGAATACCTGTGGTTTGACCCCGTCAACGGCTGGAGCACGGACCTGGAGAACAACATCCGGCCCAGCAGCAGCTTCCTGGACAAAGCGATGCCAACCCTGTTTGGCGCAGCGCTGAGCTTTATGGGATTGCCTCCCGTTGGTAACTTCCTGGCTCAGGCCGGGGCAGGCACCTTTGTCCAAGGGGCAGTGATGGGCGCACTGGGCAGCTCCATCACCCAGCTGGCCTCCACGGGTGAGCTCAACTTTGGCAGCATGCTGCGCTCAGCCTTGACCGGGGGAATCACCAGCGGCGTCATGGAATTTTCTGGCATGAGGGAGATGCTCCAAAGCACCGACCTGGGCACACGCAGCCTCGCCAGCTTTGGCAAGGCAGGCCTGCAAGGGGTGCTGCAAGAAGCCACCGGCGGTAAGTTCAAAGATGGCTTCATCAACAGCGCACTGGCCAGTGTTGCAGGCGAGGTTGGAGCCCACCTTGACAGTCAGATCCGTGAGCTCAAAGACCTCAGCCCCGAGCAATCCAGCGCACTGAAGCTCATGAGCCGTGCCGCTGCCAGTGCATTGCGTGTGGCGGGTAGCAACGACCCTGCCTCGGGGTTTGCGAATGACTTTCTCAGCGGCGTGCTGGAAGAGCAATACCAAAAAGCAAGTCAACCCACCCCAGGTGACAAGCCCAACAACGGATGGGTGCAAAGCCTGGGCGCCAGTGACGTAGACCCCACCCAGGCCCAAGGCCTACAGCCCGGGCGCAGCGGCCAAGGCCTGCGGGTCTCGGGTGATGCGCTGTCAGGCTGGGGTGATGGGATTGGTGGGGTTAGTCATGGCCAGTCGAGAGACGGGCTTGGCAACGCATTGGGTGGTTCTTTGGCGGAAAGCTTGCAACCTGCTGCGCCGACCACCGCGTACGGACTTGGTGGGACAGGCCTAAGCACAACGGGGTTGCGCTTCCCCGCCGATTGGAGTGATGGGCTGGGGCTTAGCAACGATGTTGCGGTGTATGAGCAGTTTGTGAATGCGTTCAGCAACCCCACCTCGTTTGATGGTGGTGATGGCATTCAGTTGGCTGCAGGGCCGGGGTACAACGGCATGGGCATGGGTGGTACAGACCGCCTGCAAGTCAGCAGTGACATCAGCCTGTTTGAGGAAGCCTCTGCTCTGGCTGCCAGTTCGAGCGCCAGCAACGGGCGTGCTGCGCAGGCAAGAGCGTCCCAACTCTCCTCTGATCTGTATGCCAGCGGCGCAGGTGATGTGCGAGATACGTCGCCAGCTGCGGGTTTGTTGGTCAACCCCGAAACAGGCTTGGCTGATTTCAAATACACGTCGCAGGTCTCTAACAGTATCGGTACGAGCTGGGACAGCCTGTTCTCCGACGGAGGTCCAACCGCCTCACAAGACGACTCAATCAAAGCAGACCAGGGATATTGGGCTTCGTTGGGCGGAATTGCAGGTAGCGATTTGTCGTTTGCCGACAAGTTAAATATGGCGTGGGGCACTACCAAGTACTACTTCCGCAATTCCGATGAGGCACAAGGGGGAGCGCAGATGGTTGGTGGTGGGTTAGAAGTGGCAGGCGCCATCAGCCTGAGCGCCACAGGTCCAGGCGCAGTACTTGGTGTCCCATTGGCATTCCATGGCGGCGACAGCATCGGCACGGGGTTCAATCGCCTGGTGGGGTTGGGGCGTAATCCGACAATCACATACCAATTTGTCGAGTCGTCCACGGGATCATCTACTCTAGCGCGTGCCGTTGATAACGGCATTCCATTCTTGGCAGGAGTCGCCTCTGCGGGCCAAGGTCTGCGCCTTGCGGAGAACGAGGTTTTCAACAACACTGTGTATAGGGGTCTTACATCCCAAGATTCTGCAGCATGGAACGAAGGGCTGGGGTTATCCGCAAAAGCACCTCGCGGGATGTGGAACACTGAACAGCACGTGTTGAATGACGGCCCGGGTCTAGGCGGTGCTCGAATGAACAATCCGTGGATTGCAACGTCTCGCCGGTATGACGTTGCAGATGAATATCGTCGCGGAATTTCTGGAGTAGAAACAGGCAATGGTGTTGCTTCGATTTACTTGGGTAAGGTGCCTGCGCAGAATCAAGTTGAGCTGTGGAAACAACTAAGACGTCCAATACCGTAGACTCCTTGGCCTACCATCGTTCAATCTGGGCGCAAGAAGTGTCTATCTATCAGCACGTTCCGATTGAGGCCATTGGTGGTCCGCTAAGCCATATATCGGTGGTTAAGCCGTTAACTTATGGCTTGGTTCTCGGCGGCCCCCGTCTTCCAGTGAATCGAGGAAATATTCAATGAGTGAAATTGAGCGAGTCGGTGGCGAGATGTGCCGCCACATTTTTGACTTCTTATTGCCGTTGCAAACCAGCAAGGAAATCAACGAAGACGTCTTTGAAAAGCTTGACCAATCATCACGCGAATGGGCTCGTTTGCTAAAAGGAAGTCAAGCCATCCCACGCGCTCCATTTAAGGAACTGTATAGCGCTGCACGCGTATTAGTCGCAGAGGCCCCATACTCTAAGAACGCAGACCTTATTCAAGAAATGGCCTCCAGACTTCATATGACGGCGGATTTGATAGTTTGGGGCCAGTGTCACGAAGACCGACAGCCTGGTGTTCCTCAGGTCCGATAGCGAGGCGCTAGGGTCGTGCCTTTTCCCTTGCACTCAAGCACATCTCTCACAAGTCCAATCCGAATCTGGCGCTTTGCTGTCAAGTGCAATCAGCTATCAATTGAATAGCGTTTGTTCACTGAATCCTCCTCAATCTGCGCCTTCGCGGCTTTGGTCATTCCGTGCAGCCTCAGCACAGCCAGCCGCAGTGAACGCGACGGCTGGCCCATGGTGGAAGGGTTGGTGGCGTGACGGGTGCGGGAAGGGATGTCTGGGCAACTCAACGGCAAACCCTGGGCATGGCTGGGTAAGTGAACAACCGTCTGATGAAGCTGCGCCACCGGCAAGACCTGGCCCCGGCCAGGCCGGAGGCGTAGCCCCGCTTTGGCTCACCCCTTCTACATGCTGGCACTGCGCGATCGGTCGGGGCGGTTTCTTTGGCTGCGTGGGCCACGAGCGGCGGGGCGGTTGTTGCGGGGGCGGGGCTGTGAAATGCGTAAAAGTGGGCTATAGCGCTCTATCTATAAGCGCTAGCAGCTATGAATAACATAGCGGTTTGCAGGTGCGCAGGCGTTTGCTGCGCGGTGGGGTGTGTTTGGCACGGCTGTTATCGCCCGCTGGCCGTTGGCGCGGGGGCGCCCAAACTGCGGCGGAGTGCCCCAATCAATTGCAAACAAAAGCAACATTCTTTTCACGCCCCCTTATGGTGCGGTAACACCTGATGTTGCTTATCCGCCATTGGGCCGTGAGCAAGGTCGATAGGGATGGGGGTATTTGCTGTAATGGGCGGGTTTTGCGTGGCAGGGGATTATCTGTTACGCGAATTTACAGAAATATCGTTTTTCTACATAAGGCAATCATGAAAAAGATCCAACTGACTGGCTTGGCTTTGGCTACCTTGGCGGCATGCGCTCCTGCTTGGGCGCAATCGACTGTGACGATTTATGGTGCAGTGGATATGTCGGTGGGTAAGGAGGTTCCATCGGATTTGTCTCAACTGAGAGCGGGGAAAATTGGTCTGCAAAGCTCCTCGGGTGTGAATTTGCAGGACAGCTTTGTCGGTTTCAAAGGTGTGGAAGACATTGGCGGTGGGCTGCAAGTGGGTTTTCAGCTGGAGCAAGCTTTGGATGCTTCCAGCGGTACCGCAGATCCTGAAGGTGCTTTTGCTCATGGCGCCAATATTTGGCTGGGGGGCTCTTGGGGGCGATTTACATTGGGGCGAGCCAATACACCTAGCTATAACGCCATGAGGTCTTGGGATGTGATGGCTGGCGGAAATAATTCCATCGCGATTCCCACTTATGGGATTGTTGGTGCCGAGGGAAAACGCCAATCTAACCAGATTAGTTATCGCACCCCGCAATTGGGTGGTTTGGCTGTTGAGGCTGCTTATGTACCCAAGGACGAAAATTTGCGTGACGGTGTTAATCGTAGTAAGGTTGATTTGGCCGCCACATATAAAGTTGGTGCGCTGACTTTGGGTGGTGCGTATAACAAAAATAGTGGTCTCGATGCCAATTATGGAGTTGGTGCAAAATACCAGTATCAAAATATTGAAGTATCGTCTGCATACTACAGCACGCCGAGTGGAATTTATTTTGATCCCATAACCAGAATGCGTGTGCCTGGTGCATTGTTTAAATCGAATGGGATTGTTTTAGGTGCCAAGGCTACTTGGGATCGCTTTGCTGCGGGATTTGATATTGCTAGAGACACTAAATCTGAATATGTTGTTGGCAATTCTAGTTTCGATGGGAAGAAGTATACAAATATCGGCCTGAGTGGGGCTTACTCGTTTTCGAAGAGGACGGCGGCTTATGTTGTCTATACCCGTACATCGGACTTTAATAACTATGGGGTAGGCTTAAGCCACAGTTTTTAATTTGCGTGGCTAAACAATTTTTGTGCCATGCATAAATAATGCAGTCTGGTAAAGTTCCCTCGAGCCAAGCGGCCGGTTCACAGGCAGTTGACCTGCCGGCTACTTTGCCGGAGGCTCCGGCGCAGCCACCGGCGCTTGGTCTCCCTCACACACCTGCCGATCCTCCATTGAGTGCCACTCCGGCAGGAGACAACCCCGCAGTCGTCGGCAAGCAACCCGACGCTGTGGGGCGTGGCGACTCTTCTCCTTCCTCTGGTTCTTTGGCCGATGGCTCCCGTGGCGACGCGGGGGCTGCGGGGTCGCCGCATACCGGCGGCACCGAGGGGCAGGGACAAGGTGGTGGGACTGGCAGTGCGGATGCGGGTGGCCTGGGCATAGGCGGTGGCACCGGTGTTGGAACTGGCCCCGGTGTCGGTGCCGGTGCAGCTGGCCCGAGCGGGCTGGGTGGTGGCTTTGCGTCCCCGGATTTTTCGGGGACGGTGGGCGCTGGTGGGGGGGGTTATGTCAGTGCTGGCGACGGGCGCCTGGTGGCTGGCTCCAATGTGCCGGTGGGCTATGTGCCCCAAGGTGGCTCGCCTGCGGTCGGTAGCCCGCAGGGCGGCCAGGGGGGTGGGGCTGCTGGGCAGACGGGGGCGGGACAGTCGCCTTTTGCGCCGGGGGTGGCCGGTGGCTCGTCGGTGCCGGGGCAAGGGGTTGGCTGGGGCTTTGGCGTGGGCCAGGGCGGCGGCCAGGGTGCGGGGCGTGGGCAGGGCGTGGGCCAGGTTGTGGGCCAAGGTGCTGGCCCGTGGCCGGGCACTAGCGTTGGGGCCAATGTTGGGGCCGGTGTTGGCGCTGGCACCGTGGGTGCGGGTGTTTCGGGCCAGGGGCGGGGCGCCGGGGGCGTGTCTGCTGGTGTGGCCGTGGGTGTTCCGGCGGGCGTGGCTGCTGGTGTTTCGGTTGGCGCAGGTGCCAGGGGGGATGCTGGGGCTTATGCGTCGACTTCGGTCTCGGTGAAGAGCGCCGTGGGGGCGCCTGCTTTCCAGGCGCAGTCTGTCGGGGTGGCGAACACGCCCGCGCAGTCGTCTCAAGCGCAATCTCAAACACAAACACAACAAGTCCAGTCGTTGGTATCGGCGCAGGCTGGTGGGGCCCAGGGCGCGGCTGCGCGCGTTGCGGGTGGTCAGGGTGTGCCTGCGGATGCCCGGGGCGGCGCGGTGGCGGTGGCTGCCGGGCGTGCGGGTGGTGCGCAGTCGGCGGTGGTACAGGCGCAGGCTGCGTTGGCCCAGGCGGTGGGGCGCACGATGGCAGGGCAGATGACCGCAGGGGGCGCTGCGATGGCGTTGGCCCAGGCGCAGTGGGCGCTGCGGGCGTCGCGGCTGGGCGATGGGGCTATGGCTGCGGGCGCAGACCGGCTGGGGGCGGCGCGTTCGCCCGAACTGGCGCAGCGGGCTGGGCGGGCCGATGGGGTGGCGCTGGGTGCGCGGCAGCGTCCCGATGGGGCGCAGGTGCCCATGCAAGGGCCGGGGCAGGGCCGTGTGGCCGATGGGCGGCGTGCTGATGCGCGCGGTGCTGAGGGGCCTGTGGTGCGCCCTGGGCAGCTGGCCCCTGCGCTGGGTGCGGCTGTGGGCGATGCGGCGGCGCCTGAGGATGGTGTGGCCGAGCGGCGTGCGCGGGCTGGCGATGCGGCGGATGTTCCGCATGCGATGGCCATGGCCTTGGCGCTGGCGCCGAAGGTGCGGCGGCGGGCTTCGCAAGACCGTGTGGAACGTGTGGAGCGCGATATGCCGCGCCACGGTGGGGCGGAGCTGGAGGACGAGGATTTGCTGGACGCCTGGGGCGACGGCGATGGAGGCGCGGGCGATGACGGCGATGGGGCCGATGGTGCGCATGCCGAGGCGGGTGCTGATGGCGCGCAGGCTGCTGCCGATGTGAGCCGCGAGGCTGCGGCCCAGCATTACCGGGCGCTGTGGGTGTGGCTGCAGGCGAATGCGCAGCAGGTGCTGCTGCGTGAGCTGGAGGCGGGCCGCTGTGTGCTGGTGCTGGCGCCGCCCGATGTGTCGCACATGCGGCTGTGGGGCCATGTGCTGCGCCCCGATGGTGCGGGCGCGGGTTTGACTGCGGGCTCTGCTGGCCTGGCATGGCCGCTGATGGCGCGTTGGTCTGCCACGATGCCTGCGGACACGCAGTGGCGGGTGTGGCGTTTGCGGCAGGAGCTGGATGCGGCGGGGCGTTGGGGGCTGGGGGCTTCGCGGCCTGATCGGCACACGCCGCTGTTGGTTGTGAATGGTGCGGCAGAGTCTGCGGCGGGCGGGCCGGGCGCGTCTGAGCGCATTGCGCTGCAGGAGCCGCGCCGCTTGCGGCGGTTGCTGGGATCGCAGTGGACTTTGGTGGCGCTGCGGGTGCCGTTGCCGCTGGACGGTACGGGGGCGGCTGGGCAGGCTGCAGCTTGATGGCGGTGTGGGCGCCGTTGATGGCGTTCGGGTCGTTGGTTGCTGTAGTGCCGTGATGTCCGCGCTGGCAGCGTTTCAGTGGTTTCAGATGGGGTAGATATGGAGCGTTGGCAGGTGAGCCTGACGGATGGGGGGAGTCTTTCTGTGGTGGTGCGTCTGCTCGATGCGCTGGGCGATGCCGCGGCTGTGTTGGATGTGGTGGGGGCGGGGCGCCTTGTGTGGTGCAGTGCGTCGTTTGCCGATTTGCTGCCCTTGGCGGGTGGTGTGGTGCCCGAGGGACTACCGTTGGGAATTTTGGCCGCACGCCTGGAGGGCTTGGCTGCCGGTGTGGCGGCGGCGCGGGCTGCGCATGCGGTGCATGTTGCCCACGCAGGGGGCGAGCAGGGCTGGGCGGGAGCGCTGGGGTTGAGGGTGTTGCCGGGCCAGGAGCCCAGGTGGCTGGCGGCGCGGTTGTGTGCGCTGGAGGCGGATGTCGCGCGAGTTTCGGGTGGGCGTGACAGCGGGCTTTCAGGGCTTTGGGTGCTGCGCCTGGGGGCGGAGGTGGAGCTGGGCAGTGCGACGCGGCGGCATATGGAGGACCGGGAGCGTTTGCTGTTTACCTCGCGCAGCTTGGCGGTGGGAGAGATGGCGAGCACGCTGGCGCATGAGTTGAACCAGCCCTTGGGGGCGGTGGGCAATGTGCTGCGTGGCTTGAAGGCGCGCCTGGCTGCCGTGCAGGCGCAGCCTGTGCCGCCCACGCCGCAGGCGCTGCAGCAGTTGGCGCAGGGGGTGCAGTTGGCGTCGGACCAGGTGCAGTACGCGGCCCGCATCATTGGACGGGTGCGCGACTACACGCAGTCGCACCAGCCCCGGCGCGAGCGGGTGGATGTGATGGCCTTGTTGCACAACAGCCTGACGCTGCTGGACTGGGACTTGGCGCGCCACCATGTGCAGTTTTCGGTGTCCGCGGATCTGCCTGGCGGGGGCGCTTTGCCGCCCGTGGCGGGTGATGGCGTGATGCTGCAGCAGGTGTTGGTGAACCTGCTGCGCAATGCCATCGATGCCATGGTGGAAACGCCCGTGGCAGAGCGTCGCCTGGATGTGGTGTGCCGTGTGGATGCGGTGGATGACCGGGTAGAGATTGCGATCACGGACGCTGGTTGCGGGGTGGGGCAGGATGCGGCGGCGCAGCTTTTCATGCCCTTTTTCTCCACCAAACCCACAGGCATGGGCGTGGGGCTGAACATTTGCCGCAGCCTGATTGAGCTGCACCAGGGGCGCTTGTGGTTTACGCCCAATGCGGTCCGTGGGTGCACTTTTTATGTGGCGTTGCCCCTGGCGTTGATGGACGAGGCAGAGCAGCTACCTGAATTTCTCGATTCGAAAGACTTTGTCGCATGACCGAACAGGCTGTTTCCGACGTGCCACGCACGCTGTATTTGTTGGACGACAACACGGATTTCCGCACCACGGCCAAGTGGTGGCTGAGCGGTGCGGGCTATGACGTGGTGGATTTTGAGGATGGACAGGCGGCCATTGCTGCGCTGCAGGCGCTCAGCGCACAGGAGTTGGGTCGCTCTTGTCTCCTGCTGGATGTGCGGATGCCCGGCATGAGCGGGCTGCAGGTGCACGATGCGCTGATTGCCTGCGGCGTTGCGGGGCCCGGGGGGGCGTTGCCCATCATCTACATGACAGGGCATGGCGACGTACCGCTGGCGGTGCAGGCGATGGAAAAAGGTGCGGTGACGTTTTTGGAAAAGCCGTTTGAAGAGAGCGCGCTGGAGTCAGCCCTGGCCCGTGCGTTTGCGCCTCGCGCGGACGCAGTCCCACAGGCTGCGCCTTGTCCTGAGTTTCAGCGCCGATTGGCAGGGCTTACGGTGCGTGAAACCCAGGTCATGCAGGGTGTGGTGGACGGCAAGATCAGCAAAGTGATTGCCCGAGACCTGAACATCAGCTCCAAGACCGTGGAGCTGCACCGTGGCCGGGTGTTGGCCAAGATGCAGGCAGAGTCGGCCATTCACCTCACGCGCATGGTGGTGGAGCAACGCGTGCTGTGAGCTGGCTGGCAGACGCCCTCACGCAATCAACCCCCCAGCTCAATACGCCACCGTAAAGCGCTGCTGCAGGTGGCGCGGCGCTTCCAGCTCGTCCACGATGGCGACGGCGAGATCGGCCACGCTGATCTTGCCGGGCTGCTCGCCATTCATCAGGGGCGATTCAGTGCCCAGCCGGTACTGGCCGGTGCGCTCGCCGGGCTCTAGCAAGATGGCGGGGGACAAGAAGGTCCACTGCAAGGTGGATTCCTGGCGCAACAGGTTCAGCGCTTCGCGGGCGGCCAATGCGCCGTTTTTCCACTCGGCAGGGAACTGGGGGGTGTCCACCAGTTGCACGCCAGGCGCCACATACAGGCTGCCAGCACCGCCCACCACCAGCAGGCGTTGCACGCCTGCGGCTTTGGTGCCTGCGGTGATGGCGCGGCTGCCGCGCAGGAATTCGTCGTGCAGGTCGGGGTGCGTCCAGCCGGGGTTGTAGGCGCTGGCCACGGCGTCGGTGCCGCGCACGGCCTGGGCCACCTGGGCGGGGTCGGTTACGTCGGCTTGCACCACGCTCAGGCCTTCGCGCGGGGCGATTTTGCTGGGAGTGCGTGCCAGGGCTGTGACGCGGTGGCCGCGCTGCAGCAGTTCGTTCAACAGGGCGGTGCCCACAAAGCCGGTGGCGCCAATCAGTGCGATGTGCATGGTGTGTTCCTGCAAGTCTGAGTTGCTATTCCAAGTGAAGATGGAGCAAGGTTATGGCTAACAACGCCCTCGCGGTAGAGGGCAAAATTGGCTTTGTCTTTGAAGCTGTGCTTCACAATGGGCTGAATTGGCCGGGTTGGCCTGTTTGCTTGGTGCGCTGGGCCATGGACATCAAAGGGTGAAACAATGGACGATCTCAAGCGCATGGCGGTGTTTGCCACGGTGGTGCAGCATGGCTCGATGACGGGTGCGGCGCGGGCCCTGGGCATGAGCCCTTCGGCCGTGAGCCAGCAGGTGCGCCAGTTGGAGCGCGAGGGCGGCGTCACGCTGCTGCACCGCTCTACCCGCAAACTGGCGTTGACCGAGGCAGGCCAGCGCTACCACGCGCAGTGCGCCGCCATGTGCGCGGCGGCCGAGCAGGCGCGGGCCGAGCTGGCCGCCTCGCGCGATGCGCCCAGCGGCGAGTTGCGCCTGTCGGCCACGGTGGGTTTTGCGCGGCACATTGCGCCTGCGCTGGGCACCTTGCTGGCGCAGTACCCAGCGCTGCGTCTGCGGCTGCTGGTAGACGATGCGCCCATCGACCTCATCAACGCCCGTGTGGACCTGGCCGTGCGCTTTGGCCGCCTGGCCGATTCAAGCTGGGCGGCGCGTCGTTTGGGGGCGTTGCAGTGGTGGCTGTGTGCGTCACCCGGTTGGGTGGCGCAGCATGGCGCGCCAGACACGCCCGACGCGCTGCTGGCCCACAGTTGGTTGGGCTTTGCGCGCGAAGGCGGTGGCCTGCTGCTGGACTTGCACCATGCCGATGGCGCAACGCGCAGCCTGCGGGTGCAGCCACGCATTGCCAGCAACAACCAGTTGTCGATCCAGCAGATGTGTGAGTCCGGTCTGGGTTTGGCGCTGATGGGCAGCATGGATGTGCAAGACGCACTGGCCAGTGGGCGGCTGGTGCGGCTGCTGCCGCAGTGGTCGTTTGGCACGCTCGATATCTGGGCCGTCACGCCCCAGCGCGATGCGCAGCCGGCCAAGGTGCGCCAGGCCATTGCGGCATTGCACAGCTACTTGGTCACGCAGCCTGGGGTGCTGGAGTAAGAGCGGCTAACAAAACTCTTCTGGCGTCGTTGCAGCGTCTTGTCGTGCTACTCGTACTGCCTGCGACGCAGCGCCTGACCATAACCGCTTCGCTGAGTTTTGTGAGCCGCTCTAAGTCGCCTAAGCCTTCCTCAGCGGCTGGCCGGGGGGCGTTCCACTTCCAGCTCGCTCAGCACCCGCAGCAGGGCGCGGTTGACCTCTTCCAGGTCCATCTCGTGTTCTTCGCACAGGCGGCGGATCACGCTGGCGTCGTCTCCCTCCAGCGCGCAGGCCATTTGCAGGCTGGGTGCGTAGGGGCCGGTGCGCAGCACGGTGGCGTCGTAAATGCGCTCGGACAGCGGAATGCGGTGCAGGATGGTGCCCAGGGGCTCGCGCAGCAGCTCGTCCATTTGCGACAGCAGCGCGCACAGGTAAATCTCGCGGCGCAGCTCGTTTTCCATGCCGGGGTTGAGCAGCTGGGTGGTCAGGTGCGCGCGCATCACCATCGCTTCGCGGATGGGCTGCATGTTGGGCTCGGTGCTGGAATGCGGTAGCTGGTCAGACAGCCAGCGCTGGATGGAGCCATAGCCCATCATCACCAGCCCGCGCCGCAGCGAGTCGATGCCGGTGCGCAGCCCAAGCGCTGCCGAGTTCGTGTAGATCATGAACCGGTAGGCCAGGATGGGGTCCTCGCTCATGATGTCTTCGAACGTTTCGAGCGATTGCTCGGCGTCGATGGCGCGCATGAGCTTGTGGATCACTGCGTGCGAAGGCTGCTGCGGGGTGTGGCGCATGCTGTAGAGCACGTCTTCGGCGGGCCAGCCAGCCAGTGCCAGGGCGTTGTTGTCCAGGCAATGCTCCATCAGCGCGCGGCTGGCCACGTTTTCGTACATCTGCCCCGCCAGGATGGGGCTGAGGTTGCGCGGCGGTGGCTTGGGGCTGCCGGGCTGCTGCGGTGCGCGTTGCAGGGCCGCAATGGTGTCTTCAGGCCGCAGGGTGAGCAGGCTGTTGTCAAAGCAGCGGGCAATTTCGGCGGGGGGCAGGCTGGCGATTTCGCCGCGCCACACCAGCTTGAGGCCCCGCCGGTGTGCGGCGCGCACCTGGTTGAAGATGGTGGAGTCGTTCAGCCAGTCGTTGCGCACCTCGATCCAGGGGGCGCCGCGCGGCGCGCTTTCGAGGAGGCTGGAGAGCAACTGGTGCGTTTGGGGCGACAGCAGCAGCGGTGGCGAGCTGGCCGACCACAGTTCTTGCAGGGTGCGCAGCAGGTGGCCCGCATCGACCATCGTCGAAGATTCGTTGTGCAAGTACAGCTGCACACCGGCAAGTTTGCGGGCGCGGTTCCACAAGGGGCGGTAGCCCAGAATCAAACTGCCAAGAACGGATTGGACCATGTGCTCTCAGGCGATGTGGGCCGTCTGGCCGACCCGGCGCGCTGCGCGGGTCGGAACGCTAGCCGATGTAGTTGAACAGCGAAAGCTTCTGAACCGATGCATAGGTCTGCAGCGCTGCCTGGTAGCCCGTCTGCTGGTTCTGGAAGTCCGAAATGCCTTTGATCATATCCAGATCCTCGGCCCTGGAACGGTCGGCTTCCAGCTGAACGGAGCGCTTGTCCTGGTCGCCGGTGATGCGGTCTGCGCGGTTGAGCAACTCGCCCGCGTAGCTGCGGATATTGCTCAGGCGTTCAAGCCCGATGTCGATGTTGGCCAGCGCCTGCCCCGATGCCTGTGCCGCCACGTTGGAGTTAGGGGCCGCCTTGAGCTCGGTGATGGCTTTGTCTATGACGCTGAACAGGCTGGCGTTGGGCGAGATATTGAGTGTGTCGCCATTGGCGGGCGCCACGGTGATGGTGCCGTCCACGGCCTTGGTGGGCGTGGCCGTGATCTTCATCGACATGCCGGTGGGCAGCCCATTGATACTGAACTCATTCTTCTCGCCGATCTTGATCGGGTTCAGTGTCTGCGCAGCGGGGGGCACAAAGGCCGGGTCGGTGCTGGTGATGTTGTAGGTGGCCGACAGGGTGTTGGTGGCCGGGTTGAGCGTGACGCCAGAAAAACTCACGCTGTAGGTGTAGGCCTGCCCGGTGGCGGGGTCTTTGTTAAAGGTGGTGCCTGGGGCAATGTCAATGGCCGAGGTGTTCAGCGCGCGGCTGGGTTGCGCGCCCGTGGGCACCGAGCCGGTGGTGGCGCCGGGCAGGATCACAGTACTGGTGCCTTGCGTGATCGTTGCGTGAAAGCTGCCATCGCGGTTGGCGTCGAACATGAAGGCGGCATCCCCATCCAGGGTGTTGGGAATCGACACCCCAGTGCTGGCGTTTTGCCCCGCCTGGCCCGAGAAAAGGTAGTCGGGCGTGCCACTCAAGGGGCCCATGAAGGGCGATTGCGCGCTGCCCAGGGCGCCCAGCAGCGGCAGGCCGTTGGTGTCTGTGCGATTGGCCACGGCCGTGAGCTGGTCGCGCAGGCTTTGCAACTGGTTAGCAATGGTGGCGCGCTCGCTGCTGCTCAGGGATGCGTTGCCAGCGTTCACCATCAGTTCGCGGACCTCTTGCACCAGGCTCACGGCATCGCCCACCGATGACTCGGCCTGGGCAATGGCGTTGCGCTGGGTTTCCAGTGCGCGCTGCTCGGTCTGGATGCGGGTCATGCGGGTCATCGCCCGCTCGGCCTGGGCGGCTGAGACAGGGTCGTCGCTGGCGCGCACCACGCGTTTGCCCGAGGTCAGGTTCTCTTGCAGATTGACCAGCGAAGCCTGCCGCGCCGACACGTTGCGGATGGAGTTGTCATACATGTTGGCGGTGCCAACGCGAAAGATGGTATTGCTCATGTCAGGCTCCTACGGAGGACTTCAGAGGGTGTCATCGACCCAGGTTCTGGATCAGGGTGTCAAAGACACTCTGCGCAATCTGCAGCATTTTGGCCGACGCTTGGTAGGCCTGCTGGTACTGCAGCAGCTTGGCCGCCTCTTCGTCCAGGTTGACGCCGGACACGGAGGTGCGGTCGTTTTCCAGGTTCTTGGCGATGGTGGTGGACAGCTCGGAGGCAAACAGCGCGCTTTGCGTGCGTGTACCCACCTGCGCCATGGCGCTGGCGTAGCCGTCGCTCATGGTGGACTCGTCAAACATCTTCACATCGCGCAGGTTCATCAGCGCCGTGGCGTTGCCTGCATTGCGGGTGTAGTTGTCGCCGTATTGGGGGTCCAGTGCATTGCCCACCTTCACGGTGTCACCCGTCTTGGGCGTGCCTTTGAGGGTGATCTCCCAGCCGTCGATGACGATGGGCGTGCCCGCCGTGTAGGCCAGGCCCGTGGTGCCTGATGGGGGGGTGGTCGAGCCTGTCACGCTGTAAGTCGTTGGGGGGCCTGCTGCAAAGGTCAGCTGCACACCTGCGGGGATTGGAGGGGCGGTGAACCCGCTCTTGGCCGTGAGGCTGGACAGCTGCAGCGTGCCTGCGTTGGATGTGCCCATGGCCGCATTCACCGGGTTGGCCGCAGCCAGATCGCGCGGCGAATACACCAGTGCCTGCATGTTGGCCGCGGCCGTGCTGAAGGGCTTGAACAGCATGCGTTCACCCGCAGCGCCGGTGGCCGTGAGGTTGAAGGTCAACCCATCAATCTGCTGGCTGGCCAAATTGGCAGCGTTGGTGAAGGCTGTGGCCTTGCCGTCGGACAGGCGCACCACTTGCCCGGCGGGGGGCGTGGTAAAGCGGATTTCGTAGTCCGACGCGGCGAACTGGGTGGCGTCGGTGAAGGTGACATTGCCCACGGCTGTGCCGTTGGTGGTGCCCGGCATGCTGGTGGGCAGGGCAAACAGGTCTTTGCCCAGCTGGCCGTCCAGCGTCAGTCCCTGGTTTTGCTGCTCGTTGAGCGTCATGCCGATGGCCATGGCCATGCGCCCGAGCAGGTTGCGCCCTTCGGCCAGATCGGTGTTGTTGAACTTGAGCAGGCCGGTCACACTGCCGCCGCCCAGCGTGTTTTCGTCCAGTTCGATGGAGGGTGAACCGGGTCGGTTGAAGAGCAGCTTGAGCTGCCCGCTGGCGGGGAAGGTGGAGGAGTCTGCAATCGAGACCGTGGTGGCCGTGGTGCCGAGCACCAGGGGCTGGCTGCCCCCCACGAACAGGCCCACGGTGCCGTCGTCGGCTGGGATCTGTGTGGTTTGAACGTACTGGTTGATCTCGCGGATGATCTGGTCGCGCTGGTCCAGCAGGTCGTTGGGCGTTTGCCCGTTGCCGGTGGCGCGGGCAATCTGCTCGTTCACCGAGGCCATTTGCTGGGCCAGGTTGTTGATGGTGTTGGCGCTGTTTTGCAGCTGCTGGGAGACGGTGTACTGGATCTCGTTGATGCGATCGGCCGATGTGCGCATGCGGGCCGCTGTTTCATCAATGCGTGTGAGCACCAGCGTGCGCGCCGACAGGTCGGTGGGGGAGGCCACGACGTCCGAGAACGCATTCATCATGTCGGTGATGGCGGCGCCCAGCCCGGCCGTGCCGCCGCTGAAAATCTCTTGCAACTGGCTCAGCCGTTCGGCCCGCACCGTGTCGGCGGCGCTGACCGAGCCTGCTGCGGCCGACTGACGGGTGAGCAGCTCGCTTTGGTTGCGCAAAATGGTTTGCACATCCACACCTTGGCCGATGTAGCCGCCGCCCGTGAACTGGCCCTGCACGGTTTGCAGCACCACGGTCTGGCGCGAGTAGCCGGGCGTGTTGACGTTGGCAATGTTGTTGCCTGCGGTTTGCAGCGCGACCTGGTTGGCCATCAGGGCGCGGGCGCCTACGTTGAGCAGTCCCATGATTTACCCCGCTTCCATCACGCTTGTGCCTTTTGGGCCCGCAGCGCGCTATGGATCGCACCGCTGAGCTTTCTGGCGTATTCCGGGTCGGTGGCGTAGCCCGCCTTTTGCAGCTCGGTGGCATAAGCCACAGCCGAGCCCGTCTTGGCGGTGGCTTGGGCCTTTTCGTAGCGGGGGCTGTTGGTGATGAGCTGGGCGTAGTCCCGGAACGATGCTTCGTACGAGTCGTAGGCGCGGAACTTGGCCACCACCTTGCGGGGCACACCGTCCACGTACTCGGTGGTCGTCACCTCGGCCACCTTGCCTGTCCAGCCCTTGCCGGCCTTGATGCCGAACAGGTTGTAGGAGGTGGAGCCATCCTTGTTGCGGATCTCGCTCTTGCCCCAGCCGGTTTCGTGGCCTGCCTGGCCCAGCATGAAGCTGGCGGGGATGCCGCTTTCCTTGGCCACGGTTTCGGCCGTGTTGCTCAGGTGCTGCACAAATTCATCGCGCCCTTTGGGGGCGGGGGTAGTGGTCACGCCCGCGATGCTGGCGGAGCCTGTAGCCGCCTTGGTGGCCGCAGTGCTGCGCCCAGTGACTTGCTGCAGGCTCAAGGTGGAGGGAACGGAGAACGTGGGCTCGGCCGCACCCATCTGGCGCGACAGTTGCCGGGCGATGGCCTCAGACAAGCCCCCGGGCTGGCCCGACATCTGCACCGACAGTTGCTGGTCCAGCATGTCGGTGCCCAGGTCGCCTCCGGCGCTGTCGAGCATGCCCGACTTCATGGTGGCCTCGCGCATGCTCTTGATCAGCTCGCGCATGAACAGCGACTCAAACTGCTTGGCCGCCTCTTTGGTGGCCTCGGGGCTGTTTTGTCCGGCTTCGTACTTGAGGTTGTTGAGCGAGCGCGTGTCCACCGCCAGCGCCTGGTGCGCGCCGGTCGATGTGGACGAGGGCAGGGTCACGGCCATGTCAGATCACCTCCAGCTCCGCATTCAGCGCACCTGCCGCCTTGATGGCCTGCAAGATGGCCAGCAGGTCTTGCGGCGTGGCGCCCAGCTGGTTCAGCGCGCGCACCACATCGGCCAGTTGGGCCGAGGGCGGCATCTGGATGATGTTGCCCGGCTCTTGGTTGATGGTGATGTCGCTCTTTTGCGTGACCACGGTTTGCCCTTGCGACAGCGGGTTGGGCTGGCTGATGACCGGGGTGGAGCTGATGGTGATGGACAGGTTGCCGTGCGCAATGGCGCATGAGCCCAGCGTCACGGCCTGGTTCAGCACGATGGAGCCAGTGCGGGCGTTGATGACCACCTTGGCGGCGGGGGTGGAATTTTCGAGTGGCAGCTCTTCCAGATCGGCAATGAAGCCCACCCGTGCGCCTGGGTCTTGCGGTGCGCGCACCTGCACGGTGCGCCCGTCCAGGGCGGTGGCCAGGCCGTTGCCCAGCTTGGCGTTGATGGTCTGGGCCACCTTGCGTGCGGTCTGGAAGTCCGATGCGTTCAGCCCCAGGTTGATGGTGTCGCCCTCGTTCAACGGGGTGGGGACCGACCGCTCGACCTGGGCGCCTTGTGGAATACGACCTGCCGACAGGTGGTTGATTTGCACTTTGCTGCCACCTGCCGAAGCGCCTGCGCCGCCCACCACCAGGTTGCCCTGGGCCAGGGCGTAGATCTCGCCGTCGGCGCCGCGCAGCGGGGTGGCAATGAGCGTGCCGCCCTTGAGCGACTTGGAGTTGCCCATCGATGACACATTCACATCCAGCATCTGCCCCGGCTGGGCAAAAGCGGGCAATTGGGTGGTGACGATCACGGCCGCCACGTTCTTGAGCTGCAGCTGCGAGGCCGTGCCGGGCGGCAGGGTGATGCCCATTTGCTGCAGGTAGTTGGACATAGCCTGCGTGGTGTAGGGCATCTGGGTGGTCTGGTCACCCGTGCCGTCCAGCCCCACGACCAGGCCATAGCCTGTGAGCTGGTTGCTGCGCACGCCTTGCACCGCCGCCACTTCCTTGATGCGCACGGCGTGCGCGGTGGGCGCGGCGGCCGCCAGCACTGCGGCCAGCAGGAGCCAGAGTGCGCGCAGTTTGCGCGGCCAAAGGGAGTGGGACGAGGCTTTCATGGCTTCCATTGTGGGTTGCCATGGCAAAAACTAAAACCCAAAAAGAAGCCGGTTCACCAGCCTTTTGCCTGCGATCTGCGCGGTGCCCGCCGCTTCAAGCGTGGGCGCCGCCCTAGACGCCACTTGGCGAGAAATATCAATAAAAATGCCACCTAGCGCGCACTGGTAAAGCGCTGGCAGCTATAAATTTGATAGTAATTGAAGCGTGTGGTGCGTGCGGCACGTGCAGTCCGGACATGAAAAAGCCGCTGGCCCCCTGCGCATGCAGACAGCCAGCGGCGCTTTGGCACCGGCATGTGCGGATCAGAACGGCGTGACCTTGTTGAAGAACCGGCCCAGCCAGCCCTGTGCCTGCACCTCGCCTTGCGAGCCACGGCCGCGCGACTCGATGCGCACGTTGGCCACCTGGGTGGAGTTGATGATGCTGCCGGGCTGCATCACGCGCGGATCGATGGTGCCGGAAAAGCGCAGCACGTCCACGTTCTGGTTCACGCCGATTTGCTTCTCGCCAGCCACCACGAGGTGCCCGTTGGGCAAGACATCGATCACAGTGGCGGTGATGGAGCCAGAGAACGTGTTGGCGCTTTCGGTGCCGCCCTTGCCGGAGAACGCGTTGCCAGACTTGGCGCCGAGTCCCAGCTTGCCGACATCGCTTGCCCCCACAAAGGGCAGTGCTGTTACGGCATTGGAGACGTTGGCCGAGCGGTCCAGTGTGGAGGAGGACTCTTGCTTGGCCGTCACGTTTTCCACGATCTGGATCGTGACCAGATCGCCCACCAGCCGGGCCCGGCGGTCTTCAAACGCTGGCCGGTAGCTGGCGGTGTTGAACAAACTTCCGTTGGCTGGCTGAGGCGCCGCACGCGGCGCAATGCTGAGCTGCGGCGGGGTGGTGGGCAGGATGTCCACAGGCGGTGTTGGCGACAGGCTGGCGCAGCCCGTGGCTAGCAGGCTGGCGAGCACGCCCGTGACCGCCCAAAGCCCATGGCGTGGGCGGGCAGTGCGTGTGCAGGCGGTATGTGTGCCTGCGACCAAGGGGGCTGCAGTGGTGCGGTTCATGGCGTGCCTTCCTGGGGACCTGGGGTAGGGTCCGTGGTGCGTGTGGGTTACAGCTGGCTCAGCTTGGCCAGCATTTGGTCGGTGGTGGTGATGGCCTTGGAATTCATCTCGTAAGCACGTTGGGTCTGGATCATGTTCACCAGTTCTTCCACCACGTTGACGTTGGACGACTCCAAAAACCCTTGCTTGATGATGCCCAGACCGTTGGTGCCGGGCGTGCCCTGCTGGGGCTGGCCCGACGCCGCCGATTCCTTGAACAGGTTTTGCCCGATGGGCTCCAGCCCGCCAACGTTCACAAAGCCCGACATGGCCAGCGTGCCCAGCGGCTGGGGCGCAGTGTTGCCCGGCACGGTGGCCGACACGGCGCCATCGCTGCTGATGCTGATGCTGGTGGCATTGGCGGGCACGGTGATGCCATTGGCCACCGGCAGGCCGCCCGAGGTCACCATGCGCCCTTGCGCATCCACCTTGAACGAGCCGTCGCGGGTGTAGCCGATGGTGCCGTCGGGCATGGTCACTTCAAAAAAGCCATTGCCGTTGATGGCCACGTCCAGGTTGTTCTTGGACTCTTGCAGGCTGCCCTGCTCAAAGTTGCGCCCGATGGACACCGTGCGCGCCCCCAGCCCCATGTGCAGCCCGGTGGGCAACTGGTTTTGCTCGGTGGCGGCGGCACCCACCTGGCGGTAGTTCTGGTAGGCCAGGTCTTCGATGTTGGCGAAGTTGCGCTTGAAGCCCGTGGTGGATACGTTGGACAGATTGTGCGAGTGCAGGTCGATATTGGTCTGCTGCACAGTCATGCCGGACTTGGCGGTGTAGAGGGCGGTGAACATGGCGGTTTCCTTGCGTTCGGTTCAGCGTGGGGCGACGGGCTTGGCCTCAGCCATTGAGGCTGAGCAACTGCGCAGCCGATTTGTCGTTGGTTTCAGCCGTTTGCAGCAGCTTCATCTGTTGCTCGAACTGGCGGGACGCGGCGATCATGCCCACCATGCTTTCCACGGTGTTCACGTTCGAGCCCTCCACCGCACCGCTGAGCATGCGGGCTGTGGCATCGTTGGGCATGGGGTCGCCCGAGGCGGTGCGAAACAGGCCGTCGTCCCCGCGCTTGAGCGGGTCTTCTGCCGTGGGCGATGCCAGCTTCAGCCGCCCCAGCGCCTGCGGGGGCTGGCCTGCCGTCTTGGCCGTGATGGTGCCGTCGGCGCCCAGGGTCACTTCGGCGCGGGGGGGCACGTCAATCGGGGCTCCGCCGTCAGACAGCACCGGCAGGCCCGAGGGCGTGACCAGCTGGCCGGCGGCCGACACATCGAACGAGCCCGCACGGGTGTAGGCCTCCAGCCCGTCGAGCCCTTGCACGGCAAACCAGGCGTTGCCCATGGCCATGGCGTCGAGGTTGCGGCCAGTGGTCTTGGCGGGGCCTGCCGTGTTCAGGTAGCCCGAGGTGGCCTCCAGCGCGAAGACTCGCGTGGTCGATCCATTGCCTTGCACGGGCACCGAGCGGAAGGTGGACATCTCTGCCCGAAAGCCGTTGGTGGACGCATTGGCCAGGTTGTTGGCCAGCACCGCTTGCCGGTGCTCTGCGGCTTTGGCCCCTGTCATGCTGGTGTAGATGATGCGGTCCATGGCGTGATGTTCCTCTCAGTTCCCTGTGTTTCCGCACGCAGTCCACAGCGCGTGCAGCTGGCGCGGCCCAAGCCGAGGCAGCCGCGCAAGGGCCGCCCCGCCGCGCTGGCTGCGTCCCACTCCCATAGCGCGCAGCGCGTAGAGAGAGGGGGAAGGCGCGCAGCGACTCAGGGGGTGTGTCATCTCAGGTTCACCAGGGTGGACATCACCTGGTCTTGCGTCTTGATGGTCTGGGCGTTGGCCTGGTAGGCGCGCTGGGCGGTCATCATGTTGACCAGCTCGGCCGTCAGGTCGACGGTGGAGTCTTCCAGGGCGCCTGAGCGCAGGCCACCAAAATTGCCATCGGTGGCGGTGCCCACGACGGGTTGGCCGGATTCAAAGGTCGACACCCATTTGTTACCGCCCACCGAGGCCAGGCCCTGGGTGTTGCGAAAGCTCGACAGCGCGATCTGCCCCTCCGAGCGGGTTACCCCGTTGGAGTAACGGGTCATGATCATCCCGTTGTTTTCGATGTTGATGCCTGTCAGCTCGCCAATGGTGTAGCCATCCTGGCTGAGGTTGGACACGGTAAATTTCGACCCACCCTCCGAAACGTTGTCCAGGCTCACGGCCACGTTGAATGCTGGCAGGTTGTTGGGGTTGGGGGGGCTTGGGTTGACGCTGAGTGGCAGCTGGAACCCCGTGGCCGGAGGTGTTGCGGCGGGGCCAATGATTTTGCCGGTGTTGTCGAAGGTGATCTGCCCAATGGGCGTGGCCACCACTGGGGGCGCCGCGGTGGGGTCGTCCAGCTTGTCGTACACGTCCCAGGTGTTGGCCGTGGCGGTTTTCTGAAAGTACAGATTGATCGGCTTGGCCACGCCTTGGCTGTCGTAGACGTTGATCGATGTGCCGTACGTGGCACGTGGTGTGGCGGGCACGGGGGGCGTCGCCGTGGGGTTGCCCGCTGCGTCGGGGGCAGTGGCTGGCAGATTGAAGTCGGCCGTGATCTTTGTTGTCTGCTTGGCCGGAATAGGCTGGGCTGTGGGGAACACCAGCGGTATCGGGTCGGTGCCGGTGCGCAGGCCGGTGACAGGGTCTACGGGGTAACCCATGACCTTGTCGTTGTCGTTGGTCACCATGTTGCCTTCTTTGTCCAGCTTGAAGTTGCCGGCGCGGGTATAGGCCAGCGTTCCGTCAGGCTGGGTCACGGTGAAGAAGCCATTGCCATTGATGGCCACATCCAGGCTGTTGCCCGTGATGGTCAGGTTGCCCTGGGTGAATTGCTGTGCCACGTTGGCGGTTTCCACGCCAATGCCAGCGTTGGTTCCGCCTGTGGAGCCAATGGCCGAAGCTACCATCTCGGCAAACTCTGCACGCGAGGCCTTGAAGCCGGTGGTGTTGGCATTGGCAATGTTGTGGCCGATGACGTCCAGGTTCTTGCTGGCGGCGTTCAGGCCAGAGAGGCCTTGCTGGAAACTCATGGTGTTCTCCTGGTTGGGCAGTGCGTGCGATGCGTTGGGGTCTGGCGTTACACCAGGGCCTTGATCTGGCTGTAATTGATGGTCTTGCCGTTGGACAGGCTCAGCACCAGTTGGCCGTCCTCAGCGCCTGCAGCGGTCACCTTGGACAGCGCGAGCGCGGTGGAGTCGAGCTTGGTGGAGCCGTTGACGGCGGTGACGCGGAACTGCAGGCCTTCGGTAGAGCCCGTGTACTTGCTGGCATCCCAGTCAAAGGTGTGGCGACCGGCGCTTTGTGCGCCCAGGTCCACGGTGTCCACCACTTGGCCGCCAGCGGTCAGGATCTCGACCTTGACCCCGGTGGCTGCAGAGCCCAGTTCGAACCCGCCCTTGCCGGTCTTGTCGGTGATGGACACGCTGTTGCCTTCGGTCATCACACTGCGGCCCACCAGGGCCGTGCCCTGCATGACCTGCAGCGAGTTGAACTGCGCTGACATGCTGGCCATGGTCTGGTTCAGCTGCTGGATGCCCGTCACTGTGTTGATCTGCGCCATTTGCGATGTCATCTGGGCGTTGTCCAGAGGGTTCATCGGGTCCTGGTTGTTGAGCTGCGCCACCAGCAGTTTGAGGAACCGGTCCTGCGCTGCATTGGGGTCGGTGTTGGGGTCTGCCACGCTGGTGGTGGAGCTGGACGTACCACTGGTGGACGAGGTCGAGGTGGTGGCTTTGGTCGAACTGAGGATCATGCTGAAGTCTCCTGGGGCTTACTGGCCCATTTGCAGGGTTTTGAGGAGCAGCGACTTGGCCGTGTTCATGACCTCGACGTTGTTCTGGTACGAGCGCGAGGCGGAAATCATGTTCACCATTTCCTCCACGGCGTTCACGTTGGAGTGCGTCACGTAGCCCTGCTCGTCGGCCGAGGGGTGTGAGGGGTCATGCACCTTGCGGCCTGGCGCATCGCTTTCCTTGATGGAGGTCACTTTCACGCCTGCAGCGGCGTCTGAGCCCATGGGGGCGGTTTGAAACACCACCTGGCGCGCCTTGTACGCCTTGCCATCGGGGCCCGCCACCGCATCGACGTTGGCCAGGTTGCTGGCCACGACGTTCAGGCGCTGTGACTGCGCGCTGATGGCGCTGCTGGACACATTGAAGATGGAGAACATGGACATGGGGCGTCTCGCTTTCTGCGCTGGCTTACTGGCCCTGGATGGCGCTGAGCATGGTTTTGGCGTTGCCGTTGATGAAGCGCAGCGTGGCCTCGTAGCGCACGGCGTTGTCCACGAAGTTCGAGCGTTCGCGGTCCAGGTCCACCGAGTTGTTGTCCAGCGCGGGCTGGGTCTGCACGGCATAGCCCAGCTTGCTGGGGCCTGAGAGTGCGGATGCCGAGCCCGAACCTGTGGTGGTGGCTTGAAAATGCCGGGGGTCTGACGTGGCGGTGCTCACGGCGGGGCCTGTGCCACCGGTGGCCAGGTTCTTCACGACGCTGCTGGCACCCGATTCAGTGGCTTCACGCAAGGTTTTGGCAAAGTCGAAATCCCGCGACACGTAGCCGGGGGTGTCTGCGTTGGCAATGTTGCTGGCGATGATGCGCTGGCGCTCGGCGCGCAGTATCAGCGCGTTGCCTTGAAATCCCAGCTGGTTGGTCATCTTGTCAAGCATGGTTGCCTCACATCCTGTATCGCTTGCCGCCACGGCCCGGTGCGGGTTTTGGCGTGGTTCGATTATGGAAATGGCGGCTTTTTTCTAAAGCCCGAAGAACGCGGAAATGGCTGGGCAGTTTCGGGCTTTGCCCTGGGGCTTGGCGGCCTATAGTGAATGCGTTGGAATGGCCCGCAGGCCTGGGTGCTGTACCCAGAGCCCTGCTGCGCTGGCGGTGCTCCCTGGCAACCGTGCGCGGGCCCTTCAGGCGGACGGCGTGGCGCTGGTCCGTCCCACCGCGCCGCGGTTTGTCGGCGCTTTTACCGGAGAGCGCACCATGCCTTCCCTTTCATCCCTGCGCAGCGTTGGCCTGGCCCTCATGGCACTTTGGGGGGTATTGGCCGTGGGCGCCGCCCAGGCCCAGGCGGTGGCTGACCCCGCCGCCGAGCTGGGCAACCTGACCCAGCACTGGCTGGACGACGCCCTGGCCCGCAACCAGGCGGCAGGCGCCACGCTGCGCATGGAAGTGAGCGTGGGCGCGCTGGACAGCCGCTTGAACCTGGCCCCCTGTGCCAGGGTGGAGCCGTATTTGCCTGCAGGCTCGCGCCTGTGGGGGCGCACCCGGCTGGGGCTGCGGTGCGTCGAGGGGCGTTCGCCCTGGAATGTGTTCTTGCCCGTCACCATCAAGGCCTGGGGCCCCGCCTGGGTGCTGACCGGCAACGTGGCGCCCGGCGCCGTGCTGACTGCCAACGACGCCACGCAAGCCGAGGTGGACTGGGCGGCCGACCCCGCCCCGGTGGTGGCCAACCCTGAGGCCTGGGTGGGCCAGACCGCCTCGCGCCAGTTGATGGCCGGGCAGGCCTTGCGCCAATCCATGGTCAAGGCGCCCAGCATTTTCCGCGCAGGTGCGCAGGTGCGTGTTTCTGCCCAGGGGCCGGGTTATGCTGTGGTTTCTGCAGGGCAAGCGTTGTCCGCAGGCACCGTCGGGCAGACTGTGCGCGTCAGAATGGATAATGGTCGCGTAGTGAGCGGCATTGTGGCTGAAGATGGAACAGTGACCATCACTCTTTGAGGATTTGCCCGCACAAATAGCTAAAGTCCGCCCAAAACGGGTCGAAAACATTGCTACTGAGCCCCACATCACACGGGGTGGTGGAGAGAGCGATGAAGATAGGTCAAAAACCGGAACTCCCGGGCGCATTGGCGCAGACGGGGCTTGCCAAGCAAGCCAAAAGTCCAGCCCCTGCTGCGGAAGGGGTGGCAAAAGGCGCTGCTGCTGCGTCGGCCGCCGGTGTGCCTGTCACTGTGTCCAGCTCGGCCCGTGCCCTGGAGCAGCCTGGTCGCACCACCAGCGATTTCGACGCCAAGCGCGTGAGCGAAGTGCGTGCTGCCATCAATAACGGCACTTTTTCGGTGGATGCGGATGCGATTGCGGACAAATTGCTGTCCAATGCGCAAGAAATCTTTTCTCGCGCCCGCGGATAAACGCCTGATCCCAGGCTTTGTCTAGCGCACCACCACCATGTCGTTAGAAGAAGCCCTCACCACGGTAGAGCAACACATCGAAAAGGTGTCTGCCGCCTTGCTGGCACTGGACGCTCCCTCGCTGGAGATTGCCAGCACCGCGCTGCGCGATGCGGCGGCGCGCTTCACCTGGGTGCTGGAGCAAGCGCAGCACCAGCAAGTTTCTGAACTTCCCCCCCAATTCCAGCAGCGCCTGGCAGCCGTTGGCCAACACTTGGCCATCCAGCGAGACAACCTGGCTCGTGTGGCGGTGTTGACCGACCGCCAGGTGGCCGTGGTGGTGCCGCAGGCCGATGGAGCCCAGACCGCCACCTATGGCAACCCGCAAGCCGCAGGCGCGAAGGCGGGCGGCGTAGCGCGCATCTATCGCTCGTTGGGTTGAGCGGACGGCCACCACTTCCCGTGCGCAATCTGGCGCAGGGTTGAATCTCTTGGGTTTGAATTGCTATAAAAATAATAGCTGCTGGCGCTTTATTTACAAGCGCTAGCAGCTATTTTGTTTAAGTGCGGCCGGGTCAGTGGCTGCGCATCTTGGCGCGCAGGCGGGCGATGGACTGGCTGTGCAGCTGGCACACGCGCGATTCGGTTACGCCCAGCACGGCGGCAATCTCTTTGAGATTCATGTCGTGCTCGTAGTACATGCCCATGATGTGCTGCTCGCGCTCGGGCAGGCTTTTGATGGCGTTGACCAGCGATGTGCGCAACCGCTGGTCGCGCAGCAACTCCACCGGGTCGGCCGCAGCGTCGGCCACGTGGCGGTCCAGAAAACCGTCATCGTCCTCGCCGTGGGTCATGTCTTCCAGGTACACCAGCTGCGTGCCGCGCACCTTGCCCAGCAGGCTTTGGTAGTCGGCTAGGCTCAGCTCCATCTCATCGGCAATTTCAGACTCCAGCGGGCTGCGCCCCAGCTTTTGCTCCAGCCGGTGCACGGCGTGCTCAATGTCTTTTTGGCTCTTGCGGGAGCTGCGCGACATCCAGTCGCCCTCGCGCAATTCGTCGAGCATGGCGCCACGGATGCGCTGGGTGGCAAAGGTCTCAAACTGAACGCCCTGGGCCATTTCGTAGCGCGACAGGGCATCCGCCAAGCCCATCATGCCGACCTGGATCAGGTCGTCCAGTTCCACGTTGGGAGGCAGCTTGGCAATCATGTGGTGCGCAATCCTCCTCACCAGCGGAACATGCTGGCGGATCATCGCATCACGATCGAGCTGGCCTTTGGCGGTGTACATCAGATCAGTGGCTCCAGACGGTGGGCGTTGGCTCAGGTGTGCCCGACAAACCCGTCACGTGGCTGGATGGTAGCGCAGTCAGCGGTCCGCTGATGGTGCCCGCGTTTTCCAGCAGTTGCAAGGCCAAGCGTTGAACGTCATGAGGGTTATTGGCCGAGACGGTGGTCGTGCGCACGCGCCCGCCCAGGTGGCGTTCGGCGCAGTCTTGCAAGGTGCGTAACGCTCCCAGCGTGCGGCGACGTTCGCTGGCGCCATCGCCTTGCAGCACCGAGGCCACGGTGCAGGGCAGGCCGGAGTGCGTGGCAATTTGCTTGAGGCTTTTGTAGCAGGACAAAACACCGGCGGAGCCGCCCTCCATCACCGCCAGCGGGATGGTGCTGGTGTGCGTAAGCAAGGGGCCCAACAGCCCTGCCGGGGCGTGCAACACCAGCAGCCCGTAGGCGCGGAAATACGGCAGCAGCCCTTGCAGCGGTGGGGCGCCTTCGGTGTAGGCCTGCCGCTGCAGTTGGTGCAGGCCCCTCGCCGCAGGGATCACGGCCACCGAGGTGACCGAGGCGCTGGCGCTGGAGCCCAGGCCGTCGTTCCAGGGGGCTTGCTGCAGCACATGGCTCAGGCCTGGGGTGTCGTCGGTTTCCAGTGCGGTACCGTCCAGCACCATCACGGGGTAGCCCAGGCGCTGCAGGTTGGCGCAAATCTGCCAGAGCATCTCCAGCCCGCTGGAGGCGCGCTCCTGGCTGGCCACCGCCAGCACGCGCAACTGGGCTTGCGGTGTGAAGCTGCTCAGGCCTGCCGCCTGGTGAAAGCCGGTATCAAGCATCCACAAGTCCTTTCTCTGTCAGGGCCTCGGGGGCGTTCGAGAAGTAGTAGTTCAGGTCTGACGCCTTGGGGTCAAACGCCGACTTCACGGGCGCGCGCATGGAGGTGCTGATGAGTTTGTGCGCTTCGGCGGGTTCCCAGTCTTCAGGCACCCGCTGGCCGTTGGTGACGCCGCGCAGCACCATCTGGTGGCGGATCAGCGCATCAATCGAGGGCCCCAGCTTCACGGCTTCGTCCACCTTGGACAGGATGGCCTGCTGCGAGCCAGCGGTCTTGAAAGAGGTGAGCACATCGTCCAGCGTGTCTCCGTGGCAGCCGGCATTGAGCACCAGCAGCCGGTTCACGCGGGGCAGGTCCAGCACGTCCAGCATGCTGCGCTTGCGGGGATCGCGCGGCGCGACGCCAGTGGTGTCGATCAGCACCATTTTCTTGCCACTGAGCAGGCCCAGCAGGTCTTGCAGTGCGGCACGGTCGTGGGCCAGGTGCGCCACGATGCCCAGCATGCGGCCGTAGGTGCGCAGTTGTTCGTGGGCCCCCACGCGGTAGGTGTCCAGCGTGATCAGGCCCACACTGCCAGGGCCATGCACGCGGGCGCACAGCGCGGCCAGCTTGGCGGTGGTGGTGGTTTTGCCCACGCCGGTAGAGCCGACCAGGGCAAAGATGCCGCCTTGCTCGTACAGCGGCGCTTCGTTCTCGTCGGTCTTGAGGTTGCGCTCGAGCACATCCATGAGCCAGCGCACAGCGTCGCCTGCCGACAGGTCCTCGGGCATGCGCTCCAGCACGGCGCGGGCCAGTGCGGGCGAGTAGCCTGCACGGATCATCTTCAGCATCAGGTTCGACTGGATGGGGTTTTGCTTGGCCTGGCCCAGCCAGGCCATGGTGTTGAAGCGGTCTTCAATCATCTCCTTCATGGCCTGCAGCTCGTTCATCAGGCTTTGCTGCTGGGCCATGGAGGCGGCGGGCGCTGCGGCTTCGGCCTTGCGGCGAGGAGGCGGCTCTGGCAGGTCCATCGGGATGGAGCGCAGAGGGTTGTGGCGCACCACGGCTGGGGCAGCGGGGCGCTCGCGGGGGAAGTCGCGGTCTTGGTCGCGGCTGCGCTCGGCAAACGTTGGCGGCTCGGCCGGGCCGTTCATCACTTCATGGCGGCGGCGCAGCATGCGTTCACGCACGTAGTCTTGGAAGGACAGCGTGCTCATGGCCAGTTGCTCGGTGTCTTCTTCCACCGGGTTGTGACGGTTGGCAGTGGCCGCAATCTGCATGGGGCGTACCGGTGCACGGGCGGCGCTCTTGGGGGCCAGCAGGGGCTCGTGCAGGGCGCTGCGCGAATCCTGAAAATCACGGCCACCTTGCAGCGACTTGCCTTGCGAGCCCATGGAGCCCGTCGGGCCGCCTGCGTTCTGGGCTGCGTTGTCGAGTGCCGACAAGGTGTCTTCTGCAGTAGCCACCACTTCCACGCCGTTGGCGGTGGGGCGGTTGGACAGGATGAGGGTGCCCTCGCCAAAGGCCATGCGCGCCTTGGCCAATGCCTCGCGGGAGGTGGGGGCGGTAAAGCGTTTGATGTTCATGCTGATGCACCTTTGAGAATGGGCCCAATCCGGATGGTGTGGGTCTCAGGAATTTCACTGTGCGCAAGCACCTGCAGGCGGGGGGCGACGCGGCGCACCAGGCGGGAGATGGCGTTGCGGATCTGGTCAGGCACCAGCAGGCAGGCGGGTAAGCCCATCTCTTCCTGTTTGAGTGCCACTTCGGCCGCCTTTTGGGTCAGGATGTCGGCGACGCCGGGGTCCAGCGCGGGGCCGGAGGCGTTGCCCAAGGCCTGCACCAGAAGGCGTTCCAGCCCAGGCTCGATGGCGATGACGTTGAGTTCGCGGGTCGGGCCGTAGATCTGCTGGACGATGGCAGGCGACAGTGCAATGCGCACGCGCCGGGCCAGCTCCACAGGGTCTGCGACGGAGCCTGCATGCTCTGCCAGGGTTTCGATGATGGTGCGGATGTCGCGGATGTGCACAGACTCTTCCAGCAGCAGCTGGAGAACTTTCTGGAACGTTGCGATCGAGACCATTTTCGGAACCACTTCTTCGATGAGCTTGGGGGCCAGTTTTGCCACGTGTTCCACCAGTTGCTGGGTTTCGGTGCGACTGAGGAGCTTGGCTGCCTGGACTTGCATCAAGTGTGACAAATGCGTCGCCATCACGGTTTCTGAATCAACGACGGTAAAACCCGCCATTTGTGCCGCTTCCTTTTGCCGGTCGTCAATCCAGTGCGCAGGCAAACCGAAAGCGGGGTCGGTGGTGGGGGTGCCGATGAGGGGTGTGGTGATGCCGCCGGGGTTGATGGCCAGGAACATGCCGGGGAAGGCTTCGCCCTCGCCCACCACCACGCCGCGCAGGGTGATGCGATAGCCGCTGGGCTTGAGTTCGAGGTTGTCTCGCACGTGCACAGCAGGGGGCAGGAAGCCCACCTCTTGCGCAAACTTGCGGCGCACGCCCTTGATGCGGGTGAGCAGGTCGCCCTGGCGGCTTTTGTCCACCAGCGAAATCAGTCGGTAGCCCAGTTCCAGGCCCAGCAGGTCAATGGGCTGCAGGTCGTCCCAGGTGGCCTCCCCATCGGCTGCGATGGGGGCGGGCGGGGCTTCGGGCTCTGGCGGGATTTGCTGGCGCTGGTACAGCACCCAAGCCCAGTAGCCCAGCGAGCCGCCAATCACCAAAAACACGATGTGCGGCATGCCAGGGATGAGGCCCAGCATGATCAGAATGCCTGCCGTCACGCCCAGCACACGGGGCGACATGAACAGCTGCTGCACGATCTGGCGACCCATGTCCTGCTCTTTGCCCACGCGCGAGACCACCATGGCAGCCGCCACCGAGATCAACAGGCCAGGAATCTGCGCCACCAGTGCATCACCGATGGCCAGCAGGATGTAGCTGTCGGCAGCCTGCTTGGCCGTGAGGCCGTGCTGAAGAATGCCGATCGTGAAGCCACCCACGATGTTGATCAGCAAAATCAGGATACCGGCCACCGCGTCCCCTCGCACGAACTTGGAGGCGCCGTCCATGGAGCCGAAGAAGTTGGCTTCTTCGCCCACTTCAGCGCGGCGGCGCTTGGCTTCCTTTTCGTCGATCAGGCCTGCGTTCAGGTCGGCATCCACGGCCATTTGCTTGCCTGGCATGGCGTCCAGGGTGAAGCGGGCAGACACCTCGGCAATACGCTCGGCGCCCTTGGTCACCACGATGAAGTTGATGACCACCAGAATCGCAAACACGATCAGACCGACAGCAAAGTTGCCGCCGATCAGGAAGTGCCCGAAGGCCTCAATCACCGCGCCAGCGGCGCCGGGGCCCGTGTGGCCTTCGAGCAGCACCACGCGGGTGGAAGCCACGTTCAGCGACAGGCGCATCAGCGTGGTGAGCAGCAACACGGACGGGAAAGCTGCAAAGTCCAGTGGCCGGATCATGTAGGCCGCCACCATCATCACCATCAAGGCCACGGCGATGTTCAGGGTGAAAAAGGCATCCAGCAGCCAGGCGGGGATGGGCAGCACCATCAGCGCCAGGATCGCCACCACCAGCAGTGGTGCGGACATGCCTTGCAAGACGGAGGTGTTCTTGCCTGCCCACAGCCTCAGGGAGTTGACAGAGGTGTTCATACAGCAGCGCCTTTGGCAGAGAGCTTGTTCAGCGGATCCAGCTCAGGGGGGACATAGGGCTCAATCAGCTCGCCAGGCATGCGGCCTTCGCCGCGCAGCGCGGCCTTGAGTCGGTACACATAGGCCAGCACCTGGGCCACGGCGGTGTACAGCGTGGCAGGAATGGCCTGGTCCAGTTCGGCGTGGGCATACAGTGCCCGCGCCAGCATGGGCGATTGCAATACGGGGATTTCGTGGCCCTTGGCCAGATCGCGGATGCGCATGGCCACCAGGTCGGTGCCGCGTGCAATCACCTGGGGCGCGGCCATGGTGGCTTCGTCGTACTTCAGGGCCACGGCGTAGTGGGTGGGGTTCATCACCACAAAGTCGGCCTTGGGCACGGCGCTCACGCTGGCGCGGTCTGCCAGTTCGCGCTGCTTTTGGCGGATGCGTCCCTTGGTGTGAGGGTCGCCTTCGGATTCCTTGTGCTCTTGCTTCACTTCTTCGTGGGACATCTTGAGCCCGGATTTGAAGAAGAAGGCTTGCAGTGGAATGTCCACCAGTGCTGCCAGAAACACCACCAGCAACAGCATGCTCACACCCGTGGTGAGCCAGTCGGCCATGAAGCGGATGGCGCTGGTGGAGGGCTGGGCCACCAGCATGGCAATGCTTTCGATGCTGTTGCCCATGTATTTCCATGCCACGAACGACAGCACAGAGGTCATGAACACCATCTTGGCCACATTGGCCAGTTGCTGCTTGGAAAACAGGTTGGTGAAACCGGTGAGCGGGTTCAGGCGGCTGAACTGGGGGGTGATGGGCTTGGCGCTGAAAATCCAGCCGCCCGCGCCCACTGCGCTGATGATGGCCGCTGCGCTGGTCAGCAGGGCGAAGACCACGCTGGCCACCAGGCCCACCATCACCATGACCTGCATGCGCTCCAGCATAGAGGCTGGAGTCATGACCACTTTGGCATCGAACATCAGCTGCCGACCCAGGGCGTGCTGCAGGTGGTCCATCAGGGTGGGAGCCAAGGCCAGAACGCTGGCGGCGCCAACCCCCAGGATCGCCAGGTGCGACAAATCGCGCGAACGCGCGCCCTGGCCATCCTTGCGCGCATTCTGTAATTTGCGCTCCGTGGCGGGTAGTTCTTTGTCTTGGCTGGAGTCCATGATGGCATGACGGCTGGTGTCATGCCATTGTCGTGAGCGACCCGAAAACCTAAAGGCTGAAAAGGGGCCGCTGGGGCCCCTTTTTCAACGATGCAAAAACGCTGGTTCGATCAGAATCCCAAACTGGCGAGCAGATCGTCCACTTGGGATTGGTCGGTGACGATGTCGGGCGTGTTCTCTGGGTCCACCACGGGGCCTTGCAGGCGCACAGGCTCGGGCGCAGCCACTGGCACGTGGGCATTGGGAGGCGCTGTCTGAATGAGCAGCTGCACCAGCTGGTCTTCAATCGTTGCGGCCAGATTCACCACCCTGGCAATCACTTGGCCTGTCAGGTCGTGGAAGTCCTGCGCCATCATGATTTCGGTCAGGTGCACATCGGCTTCCTTGGTGACGCGCTCTACGTCGGTCAGGAAGTTGAAGATCTCACCTTTGGCGACCGCTGCCACGGGGTCTTTGACCAGAGAGCCCACCACGCGGCGGGTTTCCGAGGCGATGAAGTCGTGCTGTGCTTTGGCCAGCTCCACCCGGCTGAGCACCTTCTCTGCGGCTTCGCCCGTCAGGCGGGCAATGTAGGAGAGGCGGCTCTGCGCGTCGGGCAGTTCACCCATGGAGCCCCGCAGTTTTTCAGCGAAGCCCAACTCGTTCAGCGAATCGTGGAGCTGCCGTGTCAGCAGTCCAATCTTCTGATGGACGTCTGCAGCGGGCTCTGCGTGGGTGTTTTCTGGCGTGTCCATGGCGTCACATTCCCATCTTTTTGAGAATCAGCAGAACTTTTTCTTCCAGGGTGGCTTTGGTGAAGGGCTTGACGATGTAACCCGCAGCGCCGCCTTGCGCGGCTGCCACGATGTCTTCCTTGCGCGCCTCGGCCGTCACCATCAGCACGGGCAGGTGCTTGAGTTTGTCGTCCTTTTTGATTTCGGCCAACAATTGAAAGCCGTTCATGTTTGGCATGTTGATGTCGGACACTACAAAGTCGAACTTGCTATTGCGAAGTTTGTTGAGTGCTGCGACGCCGTCTTCAGCCTCGTCAGCATCCGCAAACCCGCTTTCTTTGAGCAGATTGCGGACGATGCGGCGCATGGTGGAGAAGTCGTCAACGATGAGGAAGCGAAGGGCTGTGGTCACTTGGGACCCTTTCGGTCGAAAATGGCTGGAGGTATTGTCAAGTGTGGCAGGTTTTGTGACAAGGCGTAACGTCTACCTGCCTTCGTCAGGATTTTCCCGCTTTTCAATCGTCAGTTCTGTCGATGTTACGGTGGGAATCCCTTTCCCCATGAGTCTTTCTTCTGCCTCACGGGTTAATACCGTGATGGTAATGCGACGATTGGCTGCAGAGCGTGGGGTGTTGGGTTCCAGCAAATCGCTGGCGGCCAGCCCGACCACGCGGCCCAGTTTGGCATCGGGCATGCCAGCGGCCACCAGTTCGCGGCGTGAGGCGTTGGCGCGGTCAGACGACAGCTCCCAGTTGCTGTAGCCACGCTCGCTGTTGCCGTAGGGCACTGCATCGGTGTGCCCGGCCAGGCTCACGCGGTTTTCCACGCCATTGAGGGCGGCGCCAATCTCTCGAAGAATGTCGCGCATGTACGGCTTGACGAGCGCGCTGCCGCTGTCAAACATGGGGCGGTTCTGGTCGTCCACGATCTGGATTTGCAACCCGTCGGGGGTCACGTCGATCCGGATCTGCGATTTGTATTCGTTCAGGCGCGGGTTTTCTGTGATCAGCGCATCAATCTTGGCCTGCAGTGCCTTGATGCGCTGGGCATCCAGGCGGGCTTGCTCGGCCTTCACATCGGCCTCGTTGAGCTTCTTGGGCTTCTCGGATGTCGTTTCGGCCCGCTTGACGTGCCCGGCGCTCTGCGTGAGGTCGGTGCCACCGCCGCCCGTGAGGATGCTGGAGCTGGACCCCGAGCCTGGGCCGCCCTGCAGCGACACCTTCAGGGGGGCGCTGAAGTAGTCTGAAATGCCTTTGCGGTCGCCATCGGTGGTGGAGCCCAGCAGCCACATCAGCAAAAAGAACGCCATCATGGCCGTCACAAAGTCGGCGTAGGCGATCTTCCAGGCGCCACCATGGACTGCATGGCCGCCCTTCTTGACGCGCTTGATGATGATGGGCTGGAGTTTCTTTTCTGCCACAGCAAGGTCCGGTTACTTCTTGCCCTTCACGTGGCCTTCCAGCTCCGAGAAAGTGGGGCGGTCGGTCGAGAAGAGCACTTTGCGGCCAAATTCAATGGCTGTGGCCGGGTTGTAGCCCTGCATGCTGGCCAGCAGCGTAGATTTGATGCACTGGAACTCTTTGGCAGCGTCTTCGGTCTTTTGCTCCATCAAGCCGCCCAAGGGCTCCACAAAGCCGTAGGCCAGCAAAATGCCCAGAAAGGTACCCACCAGGGCCGAGGCAATCATGCCCCCGAGCACTGCAGGGGGTTGGCCCACCGAGCCCATGGTATTCACCACCCCCAACACGGCGGCCACGATACCGAACGCAGGCAACGCACCTGCCAGGCGGGCAATCGCCGCTACGGGGGCGTGTGCTTCTGCATGGTGGGTGTCGATTTCGGCATCCATCAGCGCCTCAATCTCATGCGAGTTGAGGTTGCCCGACACCATCATGCGCAGGTAGTCGGTGGTGAACTCGATCACATGGTGGTCATGCCCGACCACTGGGTATTTCTTGAAAATTTCGGACTCGTGGGGGGCTTCCACGTCTTTTTCGATGGCCATCAGGCCTTCCTTGCGGGCCTTTTGCAGGATGTCAAACAGCATGGCCAGCAATTCCATATAGCGGGCCTTGGTGTACTTGCTACCCTTGAGGGCATCCGGAATCGCCTTGAGCGTGGCCTTGAGGACCTTGGGCTGGTTGTTCACCACAAATGCGCCCATAGCGCTGCCGCCAATGGTGATCAGCTCGAAGGGAAGGGCCGTCAAGATGACCTTGATATTCCCGCCGTGAAAGATGTACACGCCGAAGATGCAGACCATGCTGACGACGTAGCCGATGATGACAAACATGCTGGTGCGGTGGTTGCGGTGGCGTGAGCCTGCCTTCGGTTGGGTAAAGAGGGGGGCGGCACGCCGAGTTTGCGCACCTGTAGTTCACTGTATCTGATTGTGCGCGAACCAAACAAGCAAGCAAGTGGCAAACCACCGCTCTCATTCAGGCTTGTTGGCCGGGTGTGGTTTTTGGGTTGCATGGCGGCAAGTGCTGCAGACGCCCATGTCGTTCGCTGAGTGTTCTTGGTTTCTCTGCTTTTTCGGCCTTTACACCCCGTGGGCAATGCTTATGCTCCATGCGTTGCGCCTTTGACTGGCTCTCTGGCACCGCTTGGCCGGTGCGGGCGGTCATTGGGGTCGTGTTTGAACACCCGAGATACCCTGACAGATGCAAGCCACACAACACACTGATGCTTCTATGGCGCAAGCGGTGCTCGAATCCACGGGACGGTCGCCTGAAGAGGCCTCTCACCCCGTGCAGGTACTGCTGGCGCAAACCATGGCCCTTGCGCTAGATCGCCATCGAGCCAAGGACCTTTCGCAGGCCGAGGAGCTCTACCGTGCGGTGCTGAGCCTTGCGCCAGACCACCCCGATGCGAACCACAACTTGGGGGCGATAGCGGTGGAGTGTGGGCAGTTCTTGGCGGCGGTGCCCTTTTTTCAGACGGCTTTGCAGGCCACCCCCAAAAACCGCCAGTACTGGGTGAGTTTGGTGGATGCGCTGATGCAAGCTGGAGAGAACGAACTGGCGGCAGATATCTTGGAGGATGCGCGCCGTGCAGGGCTGGCGCCTGCAGCCGTTGGGGAGATGGTGGAGCGCCTGGTGAACATTGCTGTGCATGCGGCTTGGCAGTCCAAGCCTGTGCAGGGCCGCATGCCGCCCCAGAGCCAGATTCGGGAGATTACGCGCCTTTTTGATGAGCAGCGATTTGAAGAAGTCTTGACCTTGGGGCGCAAGATGACCCGGCAGTATCCGCAATGCGCCATGGGATGGAAGTCTCTCAGTGCAGCCTTGATGCGGCTCGATCGCTCCGACGAAGCGATTGAGCCAATGCAGCGAGCGCTGGCACTCCATCCTGGTGATGTGGACATGCTCAGCAACTATGGGCTGGCGCGGTCAGTGAAGGGCGACATGGTGCAGGCCGAGGTGTTGCTGCGCCGCGCAGTGCGCCATGCGCCCAAGTTCAAGCAGGGTTGGTTCAATCTGGCCATCGTGATGCGTGCCCAGGCCCGTCTGCAAGATGCTGAGAAGGCTTACCTCAGTTGCATGGATGCAGGGGGGGAGGAGTCCCGGGCGTTGCTGAACTTGGCGATCCTGCTGGGCGAAATGAACCGATTCGCAGAGGCCGAAGCGCGCGCGCGGCGCTCTATAGAGCTGGAGCCGACCCAGGCGCAGGCGCATGTGAGCTTGGGCATGCTGCTCAAAGACCAGGGGCGCTTGCCAGAAGCCATGGAGGTGTTGCGACATGCACTGGAGGTGGATCCCAAGGACCAGGCCGCACACAGCTGTTTGCTGTTCGTGTCCAACTGCATTCCGGACATGGACCCGCTGGTGCGCTACGCGGCATATCAACGATTCAATGAGCATTTTGGAAAGCCCTACCGGGGCCACTGGCGCCCGCACACGAACGTGCGTGAGCCGGGGCGGCGCTTGCGGGTGGGTTACGTGGCACCGGTCTTTCGCACGCATGCCTGTCGGCCCTTTCTGATGCCCTTGTTGGAGCACCACTCGCATGATCGGGTGGAGTTGTTTGCCTACTCCGGTCTTTACGAGCTTGAGGATGACGTCACTGATCACTATCGAACCTTGTTCGAGCATTGGATAGATACCCGCCAGATGAGCGACGATGAGTTGGCCGACCGCATCCGTGCGGACGGCATTGATATTTTGGTGGACATTGCTGGGCAGACCAAGGGGCATCGGCTGGGTGCGTTTGCGCGCAAGCCGGCGCCGGTATCGTTGCACTGGCTGGATTCGGGTTACACCACCGGATTGACAGCCATTGATTACTACCTCACCGATGCCGTTACCGTTCCACCCGGCTACGAGCATCTCTTTTCGGAAACGCCCTGGCGTTTGCCGCACACTGCATTGGTGTACCGGGCAAATCCCGACGCAGGAGAGGTCAGCGAATTGCCTGCACTGGCTCAAGGGTGCGTTACCTTTGGTTCGTTGACCCGCGCCGTGCGACTGAATGAGCGGGTCATCCGTGCCTGGGCTGAGCTGCTCAAGCGGGTGCCCCATTCGCGTCTGGAGCTCAACAGCGGCAATTTCAGCCAGGCGAACGAGCAAGAGCAATGGTGGCAGCGATTTGAGGCCCTTGGCATTGCGCGGGAGCGTGTGGTGATGGGCTTTGAGAGCCCGCCGTGGAATGTCCTGCGCCGTATTGACATTGCACTGGATTGTTTCCCTCAGAACTCCGGCACCACGCTGATGGAATCGCTCTACATGGGGCTGCCATTCGTGTCCCTGGCGGGCACGCCCAGCATGGGAACCCTCGGCGCTTCGGTACTGGCCGCAGTGGGGCGGCCGGAATGGATCGCGCATTCTGAGGCTGAGTACGTGGACAAGCTGGTGGCTCTGGCCTCCGATCTTCCTCGGCTCGCGGATATCCGCCGTCGGCTGCGGCTACAGATGCAGACCTCGGCCCTGATGGACGAACCCGGCTTCGCCCGCGATGTGGAGGACGCCTATGACCAGATGTTTGCCCGTTGGTGCGCAACATCTCAGTAGTGCTCAATGTGGGGACCTGGGGCTCAGGAGTCATTTGGTGATAGACAATGGCCCAAGATGCACCGTCTTTCCCCCCCGACACCAGCTTTGCCCGTCGGACTTGACTCACTATGCTTGACGCCATGAAAGCCGTACTGCTCGCTGGCGGGCTCGGAACCCGCATCTCCGAAGAGTCACACCTCAAACCCAAGCCGATGATCGAGGTCGGTGGGCGGCCCATTCTGTGGCACATCATGAAGATGTATGCCGCGCATGGCGTCAATGACTTCATCATCTGCTTGGGCTACAAGGGCTACGTCATCAAGGAATACTTCGCCAACTACTTCTTGCACATGTCCGACGTGACCTTTGACATGGCCAACAACCGCATGGAAGTGCACCACCGCCACGCCGAACCCTGGCGCGTGACGCTGGTGGACACGGGCGAAACCACCATGACCGGCGGGCGCCTGCGCCGTGTGCAAGAGTATTTGGAGCCCGGCCAGCCGTTTTGTTTTACCTATGGCGACGGCGTGTCGGACCTGGACATGACAGCGCAGTTCGCCTTCCATCGCGCGCACGGCTGCCAAGCCACCGTCACAGCCGTGCAGCCGCCCGGCCGTTACGGCGCGCTGGTGCGCAGTGGTGATGTGGTGGCAGGCTTTGAGGAAAAGCCCCGGGGCGATGGCGGTTGGATCAATGGTGGCTTCTTTGTGCTGCAGCCTGAAGTGATTGACCTGATCGAGGGCGACACCACCAGCTGGGAGCTCGAACCCATGCAGCAGCTGGCGCAAGGCAACCAGATGCGCGCCTTTGAGCACACCGGCTTTTGGCAGCCCATGGACACGCTGCGCGAGAAAAACCTGCTCGAAGACCTGTGGCAAAGCGGCCAAGCGCCGTGGAAGTGCTGGTAATGCAGCGCCGCGTGCGTCCCACCCCTGACTTTTGGCGCGGCAAGCGCGTGCTGCTGACCGGGCACACCGGCTTCAAAGGCAGCTGGCTGGCCCTGTGGCTGGCGCGCATGGGCGCAGAGGTGACGGGCCTGGCCCTGGCGCCCGCCACCGAGCCCAACCTGTTCACCCTGGCCCGCGTGGCCGACGACATGCATGCGAGCCACGAGTGCGATGTGCGCGACGCAAAGGCCGTGGCCGCCCACGTGCAGGCGGGGCGCCCGCAGATCGTGCTGCACCTGGCCGCACAGGCGCTGGTGCGTGCAGGCTATGCCGACCCGCTGGGCACCTACGCCACCAATGTCATGGGTACGGCCCATGTGCTCGATACGCTGCGGGGCCAGGCCGATGTGCGTGCCGTGGTGGTGGTGACCACCGACAAGGTCTACCGCAACCGCGAATGGGCTTACCCCTACCGCGAAGATGACCCGCTGGGCGGCCACGACCCCTACAGCGCCAGCAAGGCGGCGGCCGAGATCGTCACCGCCAGCTACCGCGACGCCTTTTTGGCCGCGCAAGGTGTGGCTGTGGCCACGGCGCGGGCGGGCAATGTGATTGGCGGGGGGGACTGGGCGGCCGACCGCCTGCTGCCCGACGCCGTGCGCGCCTGGAGCGCCGGGCAGCCCCTGCACATTCGCCACCCTGAGGCCACGCGCCCCTGGCAGCATGTGATCGAGCCGCTGGCCGCCTACCTGTGCCTGGCCGAGCGCCTGTGGGCCAACCCCACCCGCGCCGGCGCCTACAACTTTGGCCCACTGCCGCACGAGGCCGCCACAGTGGGGGATGTCATAAAAATGGCCTCTAGCGCTTATCCAAAAAGCGCAACCAGCTATGAAAATCATAGTAAAAACCCGCACGAAGCGGGCTGGTTGGCGCTGGAAACCGCCCACGCTCGGCAAGCCTTGGGCGTGGCCCCCCGCTGGGGTCTGGACACCGCCGTGGCCCGCACCATGGCTTGGTACCGCGCCCAGCACGGCGGGGCCGATGCCCGCGCTCTGTGCCTGGCCGACCTGGATGCGTGGGAGGCCGCACAGTGAGTTCGCGCTTTGTCTGCACCCCCTTGCCTCTGCACGGCTTGGTGCGCGTGCAGCGCCAGCCCTTGCAAGACGCGCGCGGCCTGTTCGAGCGTATGTTCTGCGCCAACGAGTTGGCCGCCGTGGGTTGGACCCAGCCCATCGCTCAGATCAACCACAGCATCACCCGCCAGCGCGGCAGCGTGCGCGGCCTGCATTACCAGCGCCCGCCCCATGCCGAGATGAAGCTGGTGAGCTGCCTGCGCGGCGAGGTGTGGGACGTGGCGGTGGACTTGCGCGCAGGCTCGCCCACCTTTTTGCAGTGGCACGCCGAGCGCCTGTCGCCCGATAACGCCTGCGCGCTGCTCATCCCGCCCGGCTTTGCGCATGGCTTTCAGGCGCTGACGGAAGACGCGGAGCTGCTCTACCTGCACTCCGCCGCCTACGCGCCCGGCGCAGAGGCCGGGCTGAACCCGCTGGACCCGCACTTGGCACTGCCCTGGCCGTTGCCGGTGGGCGAGATGTCCGAACGCGACCGCAGCCACGCGCTGCTGACCGAATCGTTTGAAGGAGTGCGCCTGTGAAGTGCCGACACTGCGGCCAGCCGCTGCACCTGCCGTTTCTGGACCTGGGCAGCGCGCCCCCTTCCAACGCTTACCTGAGCGAGGCCGCCCTGCGCGCGCCCGAGGTCTGGTTCCCCCTGCGCGTGCTGGTGTGCACGCACTGCTGGCTGGTGCAGACCGAAGACCACGCCGGGCGCGAAGCGCTGTTCACGCACGACTACGCCTACTTCAGCTCGTTTTCTACCTCCTGGCTCGCCCATGCGCAGGCTTATGTGCAGGCCATGCAGCAGCGCCTGGGCCTGGGCGCAGGCAGTTGCGTGGTCGAAGTGGCATCCAACGACGGCTACCTGCTGCAGTATGTGCAGCAGGCGGGCATCCCTTGCTACGGCATCGAGCCCACGGCCAGCACGGCCAAGGCGGCGCGGGCATTGGGGCTCACGGTGGTCGAGCGATTCTTTGGCGTGGCCCTGGCCGACGAGTTGGCCGGCGCCGGGCGGCAGGCCGACCTGATCGCCGCCAACAATGTGCTGGCCCACGTGCCCGACATCAACGATTTTGTGGCGGGCTTTGCGCGCCTGCTCAAGCCCCGGGGCGTGGCTACCTTCGAGTTTCCGCACCTGCTGCGCATGGTGCAGGGCTGCCAGTTTGACACGGCCTACCACGAGCACTACTCGTACCTTTCACTCACCGCCGTGCAGCGCATCTTTGCGGCCAATGGGCTGGTGGTGGTGGATGTGCAAGAGCTACCCACCCACGGTGGCAGCCTGCGCGTGTTTGCCGCTCGCGCGGATGCGGCATCCCACCCACAGGCCACGCCCGAAGGCGCCGCCCGCGTGGCGCAACTGCTGGCCACCGAAGCGGCTGCAGGCCTGCTGGGCGAACGTTTTTACAGCGATTTTCAGCCCCAGGCCTTGCGGATCAAGCGCGAGCTGCTATCGTTTTTATTGCAATGCCAGGCCGAAGGCCTCACCGTGGGGGCCTACGGTGCCGCCGCCAAGGGCAACACCCTGCTCAACTTTGCGGGTGTGCGGCCCGACCTGCTGCCCTACGTGGTGGACAAGAACCCCGCCAAGCAGGGTCAGTACCTGCCGGGCAGCCGCATCCCCATCGTCGATGAAGCCCACCTGCGCGCGCACCGGCCTGACCGGGTGCTGATCCTGCCCTGGAACCTGCGGGATGAAGTCGCCAGCCAGCTGGGCGATGTGCGCAGCTGGGGCGGCCAGTTCGCTGTGGCCGTGCCGCGGCTGGAAGTGTTTTGAATTGCCCTATCGCTTGAATTTGAGGAGCCCTGTGCCATGACTTCCACCCCTGCCATGACCAGCAATGACCCGCGTGACCTGGACGGCAAGCGCCTGCAGCTCGCCATGCAAACCTTGGGGCGCGATCCGGCGATGCGCGCCCGCATGATTGCCCTGTTGCGCGAGTGCGAGGGCCAGATTGCCTTTGCGGGCTCTGTGCGCGACGAGGTGGTGGGCCCCATCATCGACGCCCTGCACCTGGACACCGACCAGTACGACAAGGTGCTGGTCGACGGCACGCGCTTTCAGTTTCTGTACCGCACCAAGATCGCCCGCGACTTTCTGCTGTCCGAGGCGGAGCACCCCACCCATGTCTGGGAGCCGCAAACCACCAAGCTGCTGCTGGAGCTGGGGCGTGACCTGCAAGGCGACGTGTTGGTGGGCGGTGCGTACTTTGGCGATCAGGCCGTGCTGGTGGCCCGTCAGCTCGCCGGGCGTGACCTGAAGGTGCATTGCTTTGAGCCCAATCCCCAGCAGGCCGCCATGCTGCAGCGCAATATCGACCTGAACCACCTGAGCAACGTGGTGGTGAACGTGGCGGGCCTGTGGAGCCGCAGCGGCGAGCGCATGCGCCTGGACGGGTTTGACTCGTTTGCCAACATGGTCAGCGTGCAGGACGGCAGCGGCTTTGACACCGTGGCCATGGACGACTACGCCCAGCAACAGGGCCGCCGCATTGGCCTGATCCAGCTGGATATTGAAGGGGCCGAGCTGGCGGCGCTGCAAGGCGCGCAGCAAGTGCTGGCGCGTGACAAGCCCCATGTGGTGTTCGAACTGCACCGCACTTACGTAGACTGGTCTCAGGGCCTGCGCGCAACGCCCCTGTGCCGCCTGCTGCTGGACCTGGGCTACACCGTGTACGCGGTGCGCGACATCAACTCCCACCGCGAGATGCCCAACCAGCCCGTGGAGCTGGTGCCGATCGATTCGGTGTACCTGGAAGGCCCGCCCCATGGCTTCAACATGCTGGCTGTGCCCGACGCGGCGCGTGTGCAGGGCAGTGCCTTCCGCATCGTGGAAGGTGTCAGCCCCAAGCTGCTGCCGCACAAAGACCCGCACCTGCACCACCCCGTGGGCGGGTTCTGACGGGGTGTGCTTTTGATGTCGCGTGCGGATGACCTTGATCTGCAAGGCCAGCACTTCACCGTAGTGGGGGCGGCAGGTTTTGTGGGGCAGCGGCTGTGTGCCACCTTGCGGTCGCGTGGCGCACAGGTCTGGGCACCGGACCGCCATGAGATGTTGTCCTGGCAGCCACCGCCCGGTCATGGTCATGTGTTGGGCCATGTCATGTATTGCGCCGGGCTCACGGCCGACTACCTGGCTCGCCCCTTCGACACCGTGCAAGCCCATGTCAGCCACCTGGCGCAGGTGCTTCAGCACGGGCTGTCGCAGGGCACGCTGCAGTCGCTGGTCTATTTGTCGTCCACCCGGCTGTACGACGGTTTGGGGGATTTAGGTGGTGAGGGCGAGGCCCGCGAGGATGCCGTGCTGCCCATAGACCCGGCCAACCCCCGCCATCTGTATGACCTCTCCAAGGGGCTGGGGGAATCCCTGTGCCATGTGGCAGGGCAGGGCCGGGCCCGCGTGGCGCGGCTGGCGTGCGTGTACGAAGGCCCACAGGATGCCGATGGCTTTCTGCCCGCCTTGCTGAAGCAAGTGCTGCAGGCCCATGCCTCCGGAGCTAGGCAGATCGCCGTGCAGTCATCGCCCCATTTCGCACGCGACTACGTGCACCTGGACGACGTGGTCGATGCCCTGATCCGCATTGCCGTGCGGGGGCAGGCGCCGGTGTACAACGTGGCCTCTGGGGTCAACGTGTCCAATGCCGAACTGTTTGATTACCTGAAGCAGCGCTGGGGTTGTGCCGTGCAGCCCTTGCTGGACACCCGGCCAGCTCCCACGCCGCGTATCAGCACCGAGCGCATGTGCACGGAGCTGCAATGGCAGCCCCGCGGGCTGCTGGCCGCGCTGGACCAACTTTTGACCACTGGCCAAGGAGCCTGAGCATGCTCAAGCCACTGCATCTGTCGCGCAACGAACTCTCCACGTATGTGGCCCGTCAATTGGCGACTTTCTACCCCGATGGGCTGGATACCGATGCCCCCACGGTGCTGGCGGCCCATATGGATGCCGCCCTGGCGCGGCTGGGCCGCTGCATCAACGAGGTACGTTGGTGGGCGCCCAATGAGTTTGACCATTTGCATTCCACCCAGTACACGCTGTTTCTCTATTACCTAGCCAATACGATTTGGAAGGCGACAGGTAACCGCACGCTGTGCACCAAGCTGTTTGGCCTGAACAAGGCGCTCAACGGGATCGATCTGTTCTACGAGATCGAGATGCCGGAGGTGATGTTTATTGGCCACTCGGTGGGCATCGTCTTTGCCAAGGCCACTTACGGCAACTATTTAGTGGTGTACCAGAACTCCACCGTGGGCAAAAACCACGGCGCGGCCCCGGTGCTGGGCGAGGGGGTGGTGATGTATGCGGGCACCGCCATCATCGGCGGCTGCCAGGTGGGTGAAGGCACCGTGTTGTCGCAGGGCACCAGCCTGGTCAACACGGCCACGCCCGGCCACTGCACCGTGTACCCCGGCCAAAGCGGGCAGGTGGTCTTCAAGCCCACGCGCCGCGATCCGTTGCAAGACATCTTCCGGCGCTGAGCCGTTTGCACGCTGGGGTGTCGCCAGCGGCCCGCTGGCGAGCGTGGGGGCCTGCATTGCCCGGTGTTCCACGCGTGTGGCCTTGCGCAGCCGGAGTGCAGGGTTTTGATAAAAAATGGCTCTAAGCCAATACCAATAAGCGCTGGCAGCTATTATTTTTGATGCTTTGGCGTGCATCGCCGCACCTCGTGGTGCTAGGCAACAAAAAACCCCGGTACCTTTGACGGCCACCGGGGTGTGAGGGCAGGGTGGACTGCAGGTCCACCAACCTGCCGTCCAAGGGCAATGGCGCTTTTTTACTTGAGCAGCGACAGCACGCCCTGCGGGATCTGGTTGGCCTGGGCCACCATGGCGGTACCGGCCTGTTGCAGGATCTGGGCGCGCGACAGGTTGGCGGTTTCTGCCGCAAAGTCGGCATCCAGAATGCGCGAGCGTGAAGCTGACAGGTTTTCGGACGTGATGTTCAGGCTGGCAATGCTGGACTCAAACCGCGCCTGCAAGGCGCCGAGCTTGGCGCGCTCGCCACTGATGAAGGCCAGCGCGGAGTCTACGGTTTTAAGCGATTCCGTAGCCTTGCCAAAGGTGGTCACATCCAGGTCCGCCACCCGCTTGAGGGTCGAGCCACCAGTGGTGAGCGCGTTGGAGGCAGACGTCACGGCAAAGGACTTGTCCGAATCCAGAGTGATATAGCCACTGACGGTCGTGAAGTTGGCATTGGTGTCTGCCGCCAGCGTGACCGTACCACCCGCCGCCGTGCCATCGGCCTGCAATTTGGTCACGGTGGTGGTGCCTGCATTCTGCACAGCCGTGTCGCCCACCACAATGTCGTTGCCCGTGGCGTTGGTCAGAATCACGCGGTCACCGGTGGTGTTGAGCGAGGCCGTCACCCCCGTCTTGGCAGACTGGTCGTTGATGGCCGCGACAGCGGCCGAGAGCCGGTCTGCCCCTGCCGTTGCAGTCAATGTGAACGATGCGGTGACTGGCGTCGTGTTGTCTGCTTGAAGCGATAGGGTGAAGGAGCCAGCTACCGCTGCGATGTCCAGCTCTACCTCTGTGCGGGCCGTCGCCGTCACGCCAGAGTTTGCCTTGACCGCATTTACCTGGTCGGCAATGGTCTTGGCCGACGAGCTGCTGGCCACGCTCAAAGTAGCGGTGCCCAATGAGCCGCTGATAGACACTGCACCCGAAGTCACGCCGTTGGCTGGAACCGAAGTGGCAGCGGCGGCTGCGGACACCCCCGCACCAGCCGATGACAAATTCTGGTTGTTACCGTACACGCTGGTGCGCAGATTGGCTGTGGCCGCCACAATGGTTTGGTTGGCGTTGGCGCCCACTTGGAACTGCTGGGTACCAAAGGTGCCGTCCAGCAGTTTTTGGCCGTTGAATTCGGTGGTTTGCGAGATTCTGTCCAGTTCGGCCACCAATTGCCCGACTTCTTGCTGCAGGGCTTGGCGGTCGCCAGCGCTGTTGGAGGCGTTGGCCGATTGCACAGCCAGTTCCCGCACACGCTGCAGGATGTCGCCAGCGGCCTTCATGGCGCCTTCTGTGACTTGCGCCAGAGAAATACCGTCGTTGGCATTGCGTGCCGCCTGGTTCAGCCCGCGGATTTGGCTGGTAAAGCGCTCTGAAATCGCCAGCCCTGCGGCGTCGTCCTTGGCGCTGTTGATGCGCAGGCCCGACGACAGGCGTTGGATGGAGGTGTTCAGCGAACTTTGGCTCATGCCGAGGTTGCGCTGCGCGGTCAACGATGCGACGTTGGTATTGATAGTGGATGCCATTGCGTTACTCCTGCAGAGCTGAAGACAAACATTTCTGCCGGTTTAAGCGTTGCCCCTCCGGCGGACTTCTTGGGAACGATGGATGAATTGTGGGCAGCGGCTGTTTTTGTGTTAGGGCGATAAGACACAGAAAAACCGCTCAATCTGTGCGTTTGCCCCTAAAGTTTTCCCAGGAACACCCGAAAACCTATGCAACGGGACGCATGACACAAGAGTGAGGCCCGCCGTTCACCCGAAAGCCCTGGAGCTGCTGGTGAGCACTGTGGCCAGGTAGACCTGGCGTTCAGTTGGCGGAAACGCCATATTCAGTCAGTTCTTTTCAGGAGATTTGCCATGGCAGCCACTATCAATACCAACGTTGCTTCGTTGACCGCACAGCGCAATCTGGGTGCAAGCCAGAGTTCGCTGAACACTTCCATTCAGCGCCTTTCGTCGGGCCTGCGCATCAACAGCGCCAAGGACGACGCGGCCGGTCTGGCGATTTCGGAGCGTTTCACTTCGCAGATCAAGGGTTTGAACCAAGCGGTGCGTAACGCCAACGACGGTATCTCCCTGGCGCAAACCGCTGAAGGCGCGCTCAAGGCGTCTGGCGACATCCTGCAACGTGTGCGTGAGCTGGCTGTGCAATCGGCCAATGCCTCCAACAGCGCTGGCGACCGTCAAGCCCTGCAGCAAGAAGTCTCGCAACTCGTTTCTGAGTTGGACCGCATCTCGCAAACGACTGAATTCAACGGCCAAAAGCTGCTGGACGGCACTTTTGGTACCCAGCAGTTCCAAGTGGGCGCCAACGCCAACCAGACCATCACGGCATCCACTGCCAACTTGCGTACGAGCGTCTATGGCAACAACCAGAATTTGTCGTCGGCCGGTGCGGGGGTGTCCGCTGCAGCCGCTGCCACTTCGGTTCCAGCCAACGGCGTGACCTCGGGTGCGGTGTCTATCAGCGGCTCATTGGGCACTGCTACTTTGAGCGTGGCCAGCAGCTCGTCGGCCAAGACCATTGCCGACCAAATCAATGCGGTCAAGGCCAACTCTGGCGTAACGGCGACGGCCCGCACCCAAGTTGAGTTGAATGTTGCTGCGACTGCCGGTTCGTACACGCTGTCGATCAAGGGCGACAACACGACGGCCCAAAACGTGTCGTTCACCCTGACTGCTACCTCGGGCGCTGACCGCTTGTCGGCCGCCGTGTCGGCTATCAACGACCAGTCTGCCAAGACGGGTGTGACCGCCTCGCTCAACAGCGCTGGTGACCGCGTGATTCTGACCAACGCCACGGGCAATGACATTGTGGTGGGCGATACCGCGGTGACGAATGCAGGCACCACCAGTGTGACCAAGCTGCAAGCTGACGGTACAGCGGTGGGTGGCACAGTGACTCTGACAGCTGATACTGCCGCTGACTCCACTACGGTGAGCGGTTACATCACCCTGGACTCGGACAAGTCTTTCTCGGTGACATCGGCCAGCAATGCGTTGACCACAGGGGGCTCATCCTTGCAAAAGGTGTCTGACCTGGATGTAACCACCTTTGACAAGTCCACCAATGCCCTGAAGACCGTGGACTCGGCCCTGTCGTTCATCAACGGTGAGCGCGCCAAACTCGGCGCTTTGCAGTCTCGCTTCGAAACCTCGATTTCGAACCTGCAGGTGACTTCTGAAAACTTGTCATCCTCGCGTTCGCGTATCTTGGATGCTGACTTCGCTTCGGAAACCGCCAACCTGTCGCGTGCCCAGATCCTGCAACAGGCCGGTACCGCCATGGTGGCCCAGGCCAACCAGTTGCCTCAAGGTGTGTTGTCTCTGCTGCGTTAAGCGAGTCGCAGCAAGAGGTGTAGAAACACCTTGATTGGCATGGCGGCGGCAGTTTTCTGCCGCCGCCATTTGGCCTTTCAACGCCGCAAGTCGGCACAGTGTTTGGACGTGCAAGCCGGGAGCGTCCGAATTGACGGGTTTCCTGGCGTGTTTACGGGCGTTCTTGGTGCGTGATCGGCGCCATAATTTCTGTAGAAGCAGTTCAGGAGGTTCCCATGGCTACTATTTCATCGGTTGGGGTTGGTACCGCTGGGCTGGATTCCGCCAGCATCATTAAGAAACTGGTGGAGTTGGAGAAGGCGCCGCTGACCACGCTCACCACCCAGAAGGCCACGGTCAACGCCAAGATTTCCGCATTTGGCCAGATGAAGTCGCTGGTATCCACTTTGTCAGATGCTGCGAGCAAACTCAGCAGCGTGACAGGCTGGAATGCAGTGTCCACTACCTCCTCAGACAGCAAGTACGTCAGTGCAACCGCAGTGGGTGGGACTTTGCCCACCACTTTCAGTGTGGAGGTGCAAAGCCTCGCCAAGGCGCAGGCCACCGCCTCTTCTGCACTCTTGCCCGTAGGTGGTGCCCTGGGGGCTGGCACGTTGCGGCTTGAGTTAGGCAAGTGGAGCGTGTCTCCGTCTTCGTTCACACCGGGTTCGGGTGTGCCTGTGGATATCGCTATTTCTGCTTCCGACAAGCTCAGTGATGTGGCCAGCAAGATCAATGGTGCCAATGCGGGGGTGACGGCCAGCATCCTCAGTGACGCATCTGGTGAGCGGCTGCTGCTGCGCAGCAAAACAACGGGTGAGGCGGCAGGGTTTCGCTTGAGTGCGATGGAGGGCGGGGATACCGACATCACCAGTGCTGCCAATACGGATGCCTCCGGTCTGTCGCGTTTGGTCAATGGCAGCACGGTGACCCAAGCGGCGGCAGACGCCAAAGCCACGGTGAATGGCATTGCCGTCTCCTCCGGCACCAACACCTTTGCGAGCACTGTCTCTGGTGTGTCGTTCACTGCGGTGCAGGTCACTACCGCTCCGATTGAGATATCGGTGGCGCAAGACACTTCAGCAGTTTCGACCAATATCGACGCGTTTGTGTCTGCGTACAACGCCATCAATCAGCTGATCAATGAGGCAACCAAGTTCGACTCGACGGCTGGCACGGGGGCGTTGTTGCAGGGCGACTCGACCACCATTTCCTTGCAGAACATGTTGCGCTCTGCGGTGCAAACGGTGACGACGGGCTCTTCGGTGTTTCAACGCCTGGCGGATGTTGGCATTACCCAGCAGCGGGGTGGCGATTTGGCGGTGGACAGTACCAAGCTGAAAAAAGCCATGACCGAGAACATGGACGAGCTCAAGAACATGTTCCGCAATACGGGTGGTGGCTCGGCTGATGGTGTTGCCGTCAAAGTCAAGGCCATGGCCACCAACTTGCTCTCGGATGCAGGGTTCTTCAAGTCCAAAGACAACGCCTTGCAATTGGCGCTCAAGCGCAATGCGAGCGAGGTGACCCGGGTGAATGACAAGGTAGACGCTTTTGAGAAGCGGATCACGGCGCGCTACAACGCGCTGGACACCCAGATGTCCAGCCTGACGGCCTTGAATGCCTATATTTCCCAGCAAGTCACCACATGGAATAAATCCTCGGGTTGATGGCCTTTAGTTTGCGCGGCATTGGCCGATAACTAAATCATCACCTCGGAAGGATTGTCAGCATGTTTACCGCCCACAACCCTCGTGCAGTCAACGCTTACCAGCGTATCAATGTAGAAACCAGCATGCACACCATTGACCAGCACCAGCTGGTCAGTCTGTTGTATGAAGGCGTGCTTGGTTCCGTGGCCACGGCCAGGGGTGCATTGGCGCGCGGCGATGTCCAGGTCAAGTGCAACAGCATTGCCAAAGCCATCCGCATCATTGAAGAAGGTTTGAGCACGGCGTTGGACCGCGTCGATGGTGGCCAGTTGGCGGAAAACCTGGGCGCGCTGTATGACTACTGTGTGCGAAAGCTGATCTCTGCCAATGCGCAAAACGACGACGCCATGTTGCAAGAAGTCATGCGCTTGATAGAGCCCATCGCTACGGGTTGGAACGAAATCAAAAAGAACGCCATGTCTCCGCAAGTTGCTGTGCCAGCCATGTCTGGAAAGCCAGTGCTGATGGAGGCTTAAATCATGTCCAGCATGTTGATTGATTACTACAAAGCCATTGAAGACAGCAGCGCCAAGATGCTGGAGGCCGCCAAGCTCAAGGATTGGGACGGGGTGGTACGCTATGAAGGCGCTTGTGCCGTGTTGATTGAGCAATTGCGCTTCAAGTCGCAAGAGCATGAGTTGTTGCCTGAGCACCGCCGTGAGAAGACGCGCATCATGCAGCGCATCTTGCGCAACGATGCCCAGATCCGCTGCTTGGCCGAGCCTTGGCTGGCCCAGTTTGAGCACCTGTTTGAAGGTCAGCCGCAGATGATGCATTGACTCCCTGGCCCCGTGTACCGGGGCTTGGCGATCAATCACCCATAAAAAAAGCGCTTGCATTGCAAGCGCTTTTTTTATGGGGTGGTGGGAGGCTCACACCTGCATGTTCATGATGTCTGTGTAAGCTTGGACCATGCGATTGCGAACGTGCAGCGTGGCTTGGAAGCCAACCTGTGCTTTTTGGATGGCCACCATGGTCTCTTCCAAGCTGACCGCAGGGTTCTCCATCTGCACTTCTTTTTGCAGCTCGGTTGAGCGGTTTTGTGCTGCGCTGACCGACTGCAGTGCGCCTTTCAGCGCACTGGAAAAGCCGACGTCGTTGCTGTCTGCCTGGGGGGCGACTGCGCGGCGCGCCAGGCCGGCGCCCGCCAAGGGGGCTGTGGAGCTGGAGATGCGAAGGTCCATGGCAGTGTCCGTAGGGAATCGGGGTATGCTGCAATCCTATCGAGGGCGCAGGTACTGATCCTGCGGAATAGATGGACAAAGGCGCGGCTTATCCAGCCAACGTCGGAGAGCCTTCGCCGAATAATCGCTCCAACGCTAGGTCTTTCGCCGGGCCTGTCATATTGGAAAGCAAGATGTCTGCTGTTGCTGAAGTCCCTCTCGTCACCCCTCCCGCAAGCCCCAACTGGCTGCAGCGGTTGTCTACTCTGGACCGGGGCCAGCGTATGCGCTTGGGTGCTGGCGTGGCGCTGCTGGTGGCAGCCGCCGTCGCTGCGACGGTGCTGGGGCGGCAGCCGGATTACAAGGTGCTTTTTGCGAACTTGAACGACAAAGACGGCGGCGCCATCATCGCCCAGTTGTCGCAAATGAACGTTCCCTACAAGCATGCCGATGGCGGTGGGGCGATCTTGATTCCTTCGGAGCGTGTGCACGATGTGCGCTTGCGCCTGGCTACGCAGGGCCTGCCCCGTGGTTCGGTGGCCGGGTTTGAGTTGATGGAGGCCAATCGCTTTGGCATGACCCAGTTCCAGGAACGCCTGAACTTCCAGCGCGGGCTTGAGGGCGAATTGACCCGCTCGATTCAGGCGCTTTCTTCGGTGCAAGGTGCTCGTGTGCATTTGGCCTTGCCCAATCAGAATGGGTTTTTCCGCGAGCAGCAAAAGCCTTCGGCTTCAGTCTTGGTGAGTTTGCACCCTGGCCGCATGCTGGACCGTGCTCAGCTGGCCGGTATCGTTCACTTGGTGGCTTCCAGCGTGCCAGAGCTGGCGCCTTCTGCCGTCAGCGTGTTGGACGACACTGGCAAGCTGCTGTCTCAATCGCCCGATGCGGCCGCCAACAATGGGGTGGATGCGCAGCAGCTGTTGTACGTGCAGCAGATCGAGCAGCAGTACACGCGCCGGATCATGGACATCCTGGAGCCGGTGGTGGGGCGCAACAACGTCAAGGCACAGGTCAGTGCCGAGTTGGACTTCAGCCAGACCGAGTCCACTTCGGAGCAATTCCGTCCCAACCAAACACCCGACTCCAGCGCCATTCGCAGCCAGCAGGTGCTTGAGAGCAAAGGCAATGCCAATAAGACAGCCACTGGGGTGCCAGGCGCTGTCTCTAATCAACCTCCTGCCCCGTCCACTGCGCCAGTCAATGGTGCCAATCCAGCGCCCGCAGCTGGTGGCCAGCAAGGGACAGAAGAGTCCAACAGCAAGCGCGAGTCCACCACCAACTATGAGGTGGACAAGACGGTGCGTGTGACCCGGGGCAATAACTGGGCTATCAAACGCCTGAGCGCCGCCGTGGTGGTCAACTACCAGGCTGGGGCCGAGGAAAAGGGTAAACCGTCAGTCAAGGCACTGACGCCAGAGCAACTGGAGCAGATGACGGGTTTGGTGCGCGAGACCATCGGCTTTAACAAAGACCGTGGTGATTCGGTGAACCTGATGAATACGCCGTTCCTCATGGATGAAGCCCCAACGGCAGCTGTGCCACTGTGGAAGCAGCCTGAAGTGCTGGACTTGGCCAAGACCTTTGCTTGGCCGCTGGGCGCGGTGTTGTTTGCCGCGTTGGTCTTGCTGGGTTTGGTGAGGCCTGCCTTGAAGAGCTCCACGGCTAAGCCTGTGGATGTCACACCAGTGGCAGGTGGTCAGCTCAATGCGCTGGAGTCTGAGGAGCCCGATCGTCCCGCGTTGCCTGCACCGGCCAAGAAGGATGAAGTCGTAGAGGTGACCCCAGAGCAACTGCGCCTGGAAGAAGCGCGGGTATTGGCCAAGGCCAATCCGGTGGCCGTTGCGAATATCCTGAAAACCTGGGTGCATGGCGATGGTGCCTGAGCCCATGACTGACTGGACGATTTTCCATGGATGAACAAGGTCTCAACGACGCGGCGATTTTGCTGATGTCTCTGGGCGAGGAAGAGGCCGCAGAGGTTTTCAAGCATCTGTCACCCAAAGAAGTGCAGAAGCTGGGCGAAACCATCGCTCGCATGAAGTCGGTCTCGCGCGAAAAAGTGGACAGCGTGATCAACCGTTTTTCGGATGCAGCATCTGCGCAAAGCCTGCTGGTGTCTGACACGGGTGACTATGTGCGCTCTGTGCTGCGGCGTGCGCTGGGCGATGACAAGGCTTCTTTGCTGATCGACCGGATTTTGCAGGGCGGGGATGTCTCGGGCATTGAAAGCCTGAAGTGGATGGACCCTCTTTCGGTGGCGGAGTTGCTGCGCAATGAGCACCCCCAGATCGTGGCCGCGATTTTGGTGCACCTAGACTCTGAGCAGGCGGCTGCGGTGCTGATGCAACTGACAGACCGCCAGCGCAGCGAGGTATTGCTGCGCGTTGCAACCCTTGAGGGTATTCAGCCTACGGCCTTGAAAGACCTCAACGAGGTGTTGTTCAAGGTGCTGGCCGGTGGCGACAAGATTCGCAAGAGCTCGCTGGGCGGGGTCAAGGCCGCTGCGGAGATCATCAACTTGCTGGGCGGCAATATGGATGCGGTGGTGCTGGAGTCCATTCGTGGTTACGACCCGGATTTGGCCCAGAAGATCATGGACAAGATGTTCGTGTTCGAAGACGTGCTCAAGCTCGACGACAAGGCAATCCAGACCGTGCTCAAGGAAGTTGCTTCGGAAACGCTCATCGTGGCGCTCAAAGGGGCTGTTCCAGAGTTGCGCGAGAAGTTTCTTTCCAACATGTCTTCTCGCGCGGCAGAGGCCTTGCGCGACGACCTGGAGTCGCGTGGCCCGATGCGGTTGTCCGAGGTGGAGGCGCAGCAAAAGGAAATCCTCAAGACCGTGCGCCGTCTGTCGGACGAAGGTCAGATTGTGATTGGCGGTGGTGGTGATGATGCCTTCGTCTAATCAGCGTTACTACTCCCGCTTCATCCCCAGCGAAGAGGTGGGTGCCGTCACGCAGTGGAAGTTTGGCGCGGTGGATGGCTCTGATTTGGTGGAGCCAGAACCTGAGCCAGAGGCGTTGCCGGAAGTCCCGGTGATTGATGAAGCGGCGCAGTTGGCCCTTGTGCAACAGGCTTGTGATGATGCCTATGCCCAAGGCTTTGCTCAGGCGCAGGCTGAAACGGCCTTGGAGTGGCAGCGCCGCATGGATGACTATGTGGCACAGCAAGGGCAGGAGCTGGCGCAAAGCCTGCATGCTGTGTCGCAGTCTCTGGACGCGTCTTTGGCGGGTATCCAGCAAAAGATGGCCCAGGATGTTTTGGCCCTGGCCTGCGATATCGCCCGAGAAGTGGTGCGCCAAGAGTTGTCTTGCAATCCGCAGGTTTTGCTCCCGGTTGTTCAGGAGGCGGTCGGTATGCTGCTGTCTGAAGGGCGGCCCGCCGTGGTGCGCATGAACCCGTCAGACATGGAGGCGGTCCAAGCACCGCTGACTTCATTGGTTGGGGGCTCGGGGGTGCAATGGTTGCCGGATGCAGCGATTGCCGCAGGTGATTGCCAGGTTGAGTCTGGTGGCACGGTCGTAGATGCGACGCTTGCCAAGCGCTGGGATCGCGCTGTGGCTACTTTGGGGCTGCAGTCTCCCTGGCAAGAGCCCTCTTTGGAGGGGGATGAGCATGCCGATTGAACCTGCCTCGTCTTGGGAGCGGTTTATGACCGACGCACGTGAACGCGTGGCCGCAGGCACCCCGCTGGAGACGCGTGGAACCCTCACGCGCTTGACGGGGTTGGTGCTGGAGGCGGCCGGTATCCGCGTACCTGTCGGTTCGCAGTGCATGGTTCAGATGCCTGGCCATGCGCCGGTGTTGGCTGAGGTGGTGGGTTTCTCGTCTGACAAGGCATTTTTGATGCCTGCTGGAGATATCCATGGTTTGTCCAGTGGGGCGAGTGTTGTGCCTGCTGCGCCCTATGTGCCCACACCTCGTCTGGGCGAGACGGCACGCCCTGTTCCACGGGCCGGGGTGCTGCGGCTGCCCATGGGGGATGGACTTCTGGGTCGCGTGGTGGATGCGCAGGGGCTGCCTTTGGACCATGGTGGGCCTGTGCAAGATGTGGTGGCTGAGCCGATGGACCGCCGTCAGATCAATGCCATGGACCGTGATCCAGTGCGTGAGTCGTTGGACACAGGGGTGCGTGCCATCAATGCATTGCTTACCGTAGGGCGGGGGCAGCGCCTGGGTTTGTTTGCAGGCTCTGGTGTGGGCAAAAGCGTGCTGTTGGGCATGATGGCCCGTTACACCCGTGCCGATGTCATCGTGGTGGGTTTGATTGGCGAGCGGGGCCGCGAGGTCAAGGAGTTCGTCGAAGATATTTTGGGGGAGGAGGGCCGTGCCAGATCGGTGGTAGTGGCTGCCCCTGCCGATGCGCCGCCTCTGCTTCGGATGCAAGGCGCTGCTTACGCCACGGCTGTGGCTGAGCACTTCCGTGACAAGGGCAAGCACGTGTTGCTGCTGATGGACTCGCTGACCCGCTATGCCATGGCCCAGCGTGAAATTGCATTGGCCATTGGTGAGCCACCGGCGACCAAGGGGTATCCCCCTTCATGCTTTGCCAAGTTGCCTCAGTTGGTGGAGCGCAGTGGCAATGGTCTGCATGGCGTGGGGTCGATCACGGCTTTCTACACGGTGTTGTCGGAGGGGGATGACCAGCAGGATCCTATTGCTGATGCGGCGCGGGCGATTTTGGACGGACACATTGTTTTGTCCCGGGCGTTGGCGGAGTCCGGGCATTTTCCTGCCATCGACATTGAGCAATCGGCTTCGCGCGTGATGCACAACGTGGTATCCAGGGGGCACTTTGATTTGGCTCGACGCTTCAGGGCGGTTTACTCGCGCTATCAGAAGAGCCGCGATCTGGTGCAGGTGGGGGCGTACATGAGCGGCTCAGATCCAGCCTTGGATGAAGCGATCCGGTTGCAACCCCAAATGGCCGCATGCCTGCAGCAGGACATGTTTGATGCCGCGTCCATGGACCAGAGCGTTGCAGCCATGGCTGCAGTGCTTGACAGTTAGCCCAGGGGGATGTCATGTCTGCCCTGAATGCTCTGATGGTGGCCGTGAGCGTTGCGGAGCGCAAGCGCGATGAGGCGCGGCAAACGCTACAGAACGCCCAGGCGTCGCAACAAGCGGCGCTGAACCAGTTGTCGCAACTGGAGGGCTATGCACAGGAGATCCAGGGGCGCTGGGGGGCCAAAGAAGGTGCCACCCTCAAGCCCGAGGTGATGTACCACCACAACCAGTTCATGGGTCGCTTGGGGCATGCAGCGGGCCTTCAGTCAGGGGTGGTGCAGGAGCTGGTTCAGCGGGTGGATGCCGCATCTCGGCAGCTTTTGGCGGCTGAGCTGCGTTTGGCCAGTTTGCGAAAGGTGTTAGAGGCGCGTCGCCGTGATGTGGCGTTGCAGCAAGCACGCCGCGAACAAAAGCAAACGGACGAGCGAGCCGCAATCAAGTACCACAGTACTGCCAATGGCCCTGTAGGGCAGGAGAGTTGAAATGGAACAGTCTCGAATTACCAACCAGCAGTCCTCGCAGGGTGCCCATGCCGCCGTCCGCGCCAAAGGCGCAACCAAGACCGCTAACGACGCTGCGCAGGATCCGGCGGCGCAAGGGGGCTTTATGGCCCTGATGGCTGCACTGGGGGATGGACTGCCTGCCGATGATGCGACAGAGCCATCGGATCTTGGCGCGATCATCGACCCTTTGTCTGCTGCTGCCGGGCAGATGTATGACCCCGCTGCACTCTCTAACGTGCAGGGCTTCTTGGCTTCGGCTCTGGGAAGTGCTGCTCCCAGTGCCAGTACCAGTGGTTTGCCGGGGGCGGTTGGTCAAGCGGGGGGCGACGGTTTGGTGGGCAGTTTTCGCGTTGCTTGGGCTCTGGATCCCATGGGTGATGGCTTGGTTGCGCAAACCGCTGTGCTGGACAAGCTGGGTGATGTCAAGGACGGCGATACCGCAGCAGGCTTGCTGGCTCAAGGGCGCCCCACACTTGCGCGCGGCACCACGAGTTTTGCTCAACGCAGTGAAGCCCTGAGTGCACTGGCGGGTTCCCTGGCCGGGAAGTCGGGAGGGGCAGAGCCAGGTAAATCCGCCAATGGGGCTGCTGATGCTGCGACGGTATTGTCAGGGGCCCTTGCTTCCGTGGCGCCCACGCGTGAGTCTGGCGTTGTGCCCGCAGTGCATGAAGGTTTGGGGGGGCGAGAGTCTTTGGGGCTGGCTGGGCTGGACAGCGCAGCCGTGTTGGCAGAACTACAAGGAAGTGGCGGTGCTGAAAGCTGGTTGCGTGACTCCAGCGATATGGGTGCGACAAGCTATGGCGGTGAAGGGGGCTGGGGCGCGCAGGCTCTGGAGTCAGATGCAGCCCGTTCCGATGGCGGTACGGCAGTTGCCGGTGGCTCGGATGGATTGGTGCCTCCCGGAGCGGAAGATGCGTTGGCCGAGCAGGTCACCTACTGGGTGAATCAGAAAACCCAGAATGCAGAAATGACTTTGACGAGGGACGGCCAACCTGTGGAAGTTTCAGTTTCTCTGTCTGGTAACGAGGCCCATGTGACTTTTCGCAGCGACCAGGAGCAAACTCGCCAAATGCTGGACGGCAGCATGGCGCAATTGAGTGACATGCTGCGTGATCAAGGTTTGATCTTGTCGGGTGCCAGTGTGGGGACTTCGGCGCGTGATGGCCAATCGCGGGGGGGCGAGGCCCAGCAAGGGTCAGATTCACGCACGGGCCAAGCGAAGGTTGTTGCGGCGGATAGCGCCACGGAGCGTAAATCAGCCGGGGTGGATGGGCGCCGCGCACTGGATGTATTTGTTTGAGTGTGCCCACAGGCAGCCGAAGACGCTTGTTCTATGGCGCCGTCGGTAGCGTGAGGTGCCGGACAGTCATGGTTTTGGGCTTTTATTCTGGCTATTATTGGTTGAGTACCCGCCCGACAATGCAACCTAGCGTCTGGTCATTGCCTTGTTGGGCATGATTGGGCAGCTGAACACAGCAAGGAATCCGCCCCGTGTCTGCCAATGCACCCGCCGCTCCGGCCAAGGAGAAGACCAAAAGCAAGAAGATGCTGGTGATCATCATTGTGGTGGTCGCCTTGCTGGTGGTTGCAGGCGGCGCTGCCGCTTGGTTTCTTTCCAGTCGTGCCCATCCCAAGGATGACGAGGCCGCAGAAGAGCCCGCGCCAGCTAAAGAGGCCGCCAAGACGCCACCGACTTTTTTACCCATGGACAACATGGTGGTGAATTTGGCTGACCCTGGGGGCGAGCGCTTTGCGCAGATTGGTATCACTCTGGAGGTGGTTGATGCCAAAACAGCAGACCAAGTCAAGCAGTACTTGCCTTCGATTCGAAGCGGCATCCTGATGGTGGTGTCGCAGCGAACATCGGGCGAATTGCTCCAGCGCGAAGGCAAGGAGAAGCTGGCCAATGACATTCTTCGGGAAGTGTCCAAACCACTGGGGTTTTCAGTGCCCGTTGCTAAGAAACGGGTGGTTGCTGAAGGTGAAGAAGAAGATCCCGAAGAGCGCGCTGCGAGGCGCAAGGCCGATAAGAACCCAGTGAAACGGGTACTCTTTTCGAGCTTCATCATTCAGTGACGCGCAAGGGGGTCATCTATGAGTGATTCGTTCCTGTCGCAAGAAGAAGTTGATGCACTTCTTGAGGGGGTCACGGGCGAGAGCCAGAAGTCGGTCGAGGAAGTCGCCGAGGCTGGCTCGGTCCGTAACTATGACATTTCGAGCCAAGAGCGCATCGTACGTGGCCGCATGCCGACGATGGAAATCGTCAACGAACGGTTTGCTCGCAATTTCCGTATCGGGCTCTTCAACTTTATCCGCCGCAGCCCAGAGATATCGGTGGGTACTGTCTCCGTGCAGCGCTACAGCGCGTTCTTGCGCGAACTGGCTGTACCCACGAACTTCAATATTGTGGCCATTCGTCCGTTGCGCGGCAGCGGTTTGATTGTGTGTGAGCCTTCGCTGGTGTTCGGCATCATCGACACCTTGTACGGCGGTGTGGGGAAATTCCAGACCCGTATCGAGGGGCGGGATTTTTCGCCCACGGAACAAAGGGTGATCAATCGCTTGGTGGACGTGATCTGTGCGGAATACAAAAAAGCATGGCACGGTATTTACCCGCTCGAACTGGAGTATCAGCGTTCAGAAATGCAGCCCCAGTTTGCCAATATTGCGACCCCGAGCGAAATCGTGGTGTCTACGGCGTTTCAGTTGGAAATCGGAGACCTGTCCGGCGCGATCCATGTGTGCATGCCCTATGCCACGTTGGAGCCTATTCGTGATGTTTTGTATTCATCGACCCAAGGCGACTCCATTGAGGTAGATCGTCGCTGGGTCCGTGTTTTGACCCGTGAGATCCAGGCCGCTGAAGTGACGCTGGTGGCCGAACTTGCCAAAGCCGATGCCACTGTGGAGCAATTGCTGGCGATGAAGCCAGGTGACTTTATTGAACTGGACCGAGAGCCGCGTATCAAGGCCTCTATTGGTGGGGTTCCCATTTTTGAATGCCAGTACGGAACGCACAACTCTAAATACGCTATTCGCATTGAAGAGTGCTTGCGAAGTGCGGACATGAGCTGGCTTGGAGAAAAAGATGTCAACTGAAGAAAACAACAAAGACGCTGCAGACGATCCATTTGCTGGTTGGGCTGAAGCACTGGAAGAGCAAAAGCGTGACGACAAACCTGCCGATGCAGAGCAGGGGGGGCCTCTGTCTGGAGAGCCTGTGCGGCCTTTCTCCGGTGGCAGTGATGGAACAGTCAATGACATCAACATGGTGTTGGACATTCCTGTTCAACTGTCCGTGGAATTGGGGCGCACCAAAGTTCCGATCAAGTACATCCTGCAATTGGCTCAGGGCTCAGTGGTGGAGTTGGATGCATTGGCGGGTGAGCCAATGGATGTGCTGGTGAATGGCTACTTGATTGCCCAAGGCGAAGTGGTGGTCGTGAACGACAAGTTCGGTATCCGTCTCACCGATGTGGTGACGCCCTCAGAGCGTCTGCGGCGCGTGAGCCGTGGATAGTCCAGGTATGACCCAGACCTTGTTGGTTGTTGTTCTGTTCATTGCAGGCATGGCGTGCTTGCCATGGTTGGTGCGTTGGGTGCAACAACGAAAGGGCGCCTCGGGCGTCTCTGGTGCCGCGGCTGCGTCCAAGGTGCTCTCGGCAGTGGCCATAGGCCCTCAGCAGCGGGTGGTGACAGTGGAGGTGGGGCCTGAGCACGCCAGAACACTGCTGGTTTTAGGGGTGACTGCGCAGCATGTGAGTTGTTTGCATACCATTCCGGCCTCCCCTGTTCCCCTACCGACAGCAGAGCGACACGTCTCTTTTGCGCAGGAAATAGCGCAGGCGTCAGCTTTGAAAGAAGCAGATGCGTAGCCCAGTGCGCCACGGCCTCGCGTGGGCGCACGGGTTGCGGCCTTCGCAGGCGTTGGCAGGGGTTGCTACAGGGCTGGTACTGGCACTGGCGCAGTCGCCCGCCATGGCCCAAACGGCAGGAAGTTCTTTACCGATCCTGGTGGGGGCAGGCTCTGGCGGTAATAGCTATTCTGTGCCCATTCAGACACTGCTATTTTTCACGGCGCTTTCCTTTTTGCCTGCCGTGCTGCTGTTGATGACAGGCTTTACGCGCATCGTGATTGTCTTGTCGCTTCTCCGGCAGGCGCTGGGCACCCAATCGGCTCCCCCCAACCAAGTCATCATTGGACTCTCCCTCTTCTTGACGATGTTCGTGATGGGGCCGACTTTGGACAGGGTGTACCAGGATGCGTATGTGCCTTACACCGCGAATGCCATTGGTTTTGAACAAGCGTTGCAAAAAGCAGAGGCGCCCATGCGCGAATTCATGCTCAAGCAAACGCGGCAGTCAGACTTTGCCCTGTTTTCCCGTTTGGCACGTTTGGGGTCTGATGTGACCGCCGAAACAGCGCCGCTGCGGGTGCTGGTGCCGGCGTTTGTGACAAGTGAGTTGAAATCTGCTTTCCAGATAGGGTTCATGATCTTCATCCCATTTCTGGTTATCGATATGGTGGTTTCCAGTATCTTGATGTCTTTGGGGATGATGATGTTGTCCCCTGTGCTGGTTGCACTGCCTTTCAAACTCATGCTATTTGTTCTGGCCGATGGATGGAACCTTCTCCTGGGTTCATTGGCTGCCAGCTTTGTGACTTGACCCGAGGAGCTTGCGGTGACTTCTCAGATGGTTTTGACCATGGGGCGAGATGCCCTGACCTTGTTGCTCATGATCTCGATGCCCGTATTGGGCGTGGTCATGGCTGTGGGCTTGGTGGTCAGCATTTTTCAGGCAGTGACGCAGATCCATGAGGCGACGCTGGCTTTTGTGCCCAAGCTGATCGCAGCCATGATTGTGTTTGCCATTGGTGGCCCCTGGATGATCAGCACTTTGGTGGATTACATCCGTCGGACCATTGAATCCATTCCAAGCGTTGTCGGTTGACGTTGGATTGCGCGTGATCACCTTCAATGAGGCGCAACTGGTTGCGTGGCTATCGCCAGTGCTGTGGCCATTTTTGAGGGTGCTGGCGGTATTTTCTGTGGCGCCGATTTTCTCCATGCGCATGATTCCCATGCGGGTCAAGATTGGCTTAGCGTTTCTTGTTGCCCTCTGTGCCCAGGGTATTTTGGTCAATCAGCCAATCGTGGATATCAATGGGCGAGATGCGATTGGGGCCGTCGTGCAGCAGGTGGTGATTGGCTTATCGATTGGCTTCGCTGTCCGTTTGGTGTTTTCTTCTGTGGAGCTGGCAGGGGAAATCATTGGTTTGCAGATGGGGTTGAATTTCGCTTCATTTTTTGACCCGGCAAGCAATGCACAAATCAGTGCAGTAGCTCGCTTTTTCGGCAATGTGTCCATGTTGTTGTTCATCGTGGTTAATGGGCACTTGATGGTGGTGATGGCGGTCGTCAAGAGCTTCGATCGATTTCCCGTGAACGGCAATTTTTTAAGTGCCTTGAATCAGATGCGGTTGTACGAACTAGGGGCATCGCTGTTCTCGAGCGCTTTGTGGATTGCGCTGCCGATGATTGCCTTGCTGCTATTCGTCAATCTTGCGTTGGGGGTGATATCCCGCGTTGCACCACAGATGAATATTTATGCCGTGGGGTTCCCTGTGACACTCACGGTCGGGATGCTCGGTATTACAGCCACCTTACCCATGCTCGAGCAGCCTATCTTGACGCTCATGCAGCAGGCTGTGGATATTTTTGCCGCACAGAGATAGCCCTCGTTCGCGGCTGACCGATACAGTGCGCTTGCTGCAAGCTACCACGCGTCTGCTATACCAGTTGGTTGCGTATTGCGTACACCGTCAGTTCTGCATTGTTGGTGAGTTGCAGCTTCTCAAGAACCCTGGAGCGATAGACGCTCACTGTCTTGGGGCTCAGCATCAGTTCTTCTGCAATATCCGACAGGCGACGGCCTGATGCAATTTTGATGAGTGTTTGCAGTTCGCGCTCAGACAGTGCGGCGTGGGGTGTTTCTTGCACAGGCTGCGAAAGACTTTCTGCCAGCATCTGTGCCACCTCGGCAGTCAAATACTTGCGTCCCTGCATGACGGTGCGAACCGCTGCAATCAGTGCCACGGGATCCCCTGCCTTGTTGGCATATCCTTGGGCGCCTGCTTTGAGGCATCGCAGGGCGTATTGGTCTTCTGGGTACATGGACACCACCAGTACCTTGATCTCCGAATTTGTCTCTTTCAGGCTTGCCAACACTTCCAGTCCACTGCGGCCAGGCATGTTGAGATCAAGGAGCAAAACGTCGCAGGGCGCGCTGCGCAAAACTTCCCGAAGCTCTGAGTAGCTGCCAGCCTCTCCTGCGACCTGAATGTCATGGGCTTCAATCAACGTGTCGCGGATGCCCCGACGCAGTACGGCATGGTCATCGCACAGAACAACATTAATCGCCACAAACTTCCCCCTCTTGGTATTTTGTTGGTGATGATGTTAGCGGGACTGTCAGCGTGATGCATGTGCCTTTTGTGGGTTGACTGCTGATATCCAGCCAGCCGCCAACAGTGCGAGCTCTTTCTTGAAGCCCTTTGAGCCCAAAGGCTTTGGGCTTGGTTCGCATTTCGGGGCCCATGCCGCATCCGTTGTCTGCAATTTCCAAGGTCAGGACGCCCTCGTAGTCGGATAGGTCGATGCTCACTTTGCTGGGCTGCGCGTATTTGCCAATATTGGTCAGTGCCTCTTGGGCGGTGCGGTACGCCACCAGTTGGATTTCTGGACTGACATGGATGTCTTCCTTGTTGAGGCGCACGTGAGTCGGGATGTCTGTTCTTCTCTCAAAACCTGATGCCAGCCACTTGACCGCCGCGGCCAGCCCTTGCTCCAGCACCGGGGGGCGCAAGTTCATCATGATGCGCTGGCTGGCACCCACAGCATGCTGCAACATGTCTGTGGCCGCCGCTGCATGCTCTTTCATGGCGTCGGTCGTGGCGTGCCGACCTATCCATGCGATGTCGAAGCGAACTGCGGTCAGTGCCCCGCCGATGTCATCGTGAATTTCGCGTGCGATGGCTGCGCGCTCTTGCTCAATGGATGTCTGTAAGTGCTCCGCTAAAGCCGCCAGCCGTTTTTGAGACTCTGCCAACTCTGCCACGGCCAGCTCGCGGTCTTTATTGGCTTGGTGCACTTCAATGGCGCGCGCCATGACATGGGGGAGTCGGCCAATGTCGTCTTTGAGAAGGTAGTCGGCGATGCCGAGGTGCATGGCGTCGACCGCAGCAGCTTCGCCAACCGCTCCTGAAACCAGAACGAAGGGGGGGCGGTGATGCAATTGCGCAACATGTTGCCATGCATCAAGCGCCGTAAACCCGTTGAGCCTGTAGTCCGCTAGGATGATGTCGAATGACCTCAGGGAAACAAGTGTCGCAAAGGCATCCAGAGAGTCAACCGGTGTGATGGCAGCCGAGGGGTACGACCGAAGAATGACGCGGTGCACCAGTTTTTGATCAGCAAGCGAATCTTCAAGGTGGAGTATTTGAAGCTGTTGCTCTGGTGCTATCGTGACCATAGGGGCGTTATCATAGGATACATCTTGGAACAAACAAGGGTGTTTGTCCGATTGAGGGGGTTGGTTGCCCAGCGTCCAATAAGTTCAGGCAATTGGGCTTGCTAGTAGCAAAATGTCCATAAAACGCCGTCTTTGATGGCACGCGCGTGCTTTGTGGCTGCTTTTGCGATGGAGAAACGATGCAATCTACGCTAACAACGCCTGGAGGGCCAGGGGTTCAAGTTCCTGTCATGGTGGCAGCAGAACTCCAGGACTCGTTGCTGGTTGTCATGCACGACTTGCACCGCTTGGAAGGCCTGCTTAGTCATGCAACAGACAACTTGCTCGAACGCTTTGGCGAGGCCAATGCCGTTTTGACGGATTCCTTTGTTGCAGACTCTCCTGAACTGCAGGCTGCGAAAAATGCCTTGCGCAGTGCTGTGACTGAATTGCAGTTTCAGGACATGGCGTCTCAGTTGATTTGGCACACCACCAAGGTATTACAAGGCTGTGCTTTTCGCCTTGCTTCAGAAGCCATGGGGCAAGAGGAGGGTGAAGAAGCTGCACCCTTTGCCGAAATGGCGCCCGACAGGCCAAACCCTGTTACACAGAGCGAAATGGATGCTGGTTCCGTCGATTTATTCTGATCGTCACGTTATTGGCTAACCTAAATATTCAAGTCAGTTGGAGCCTTACATGCAATCGATACTTGCCGTAGATGATTCACCATCCATGCGAAAAATGGTGTCTTTCACCTTGACTGGTGCGGGTTACCACGTGGTGGAGGCGGTGGATGGGCAAGATGCCCTTGAAAAAGCGGAAAGCCATGACATTCACCTGGTTTTGGCGGACCAGAACATGCCAAGGCTGGACGGTATCGGCCTCACGCGAAAACTCCGTGAGCATCCAAAGTTCAAAACCATTCCTATTTTGATTTTGACAACCGAATCCAGTGACCAAATGAAGCAGGCAGGGCGCTCTGCGGGTGCTACGGGGTGGTTGGTTAAGCCTTTTGATCCCAATCGACTCATTGAAGTGATTCAAAAGGTAATCCGCTAAAGCGGCCTAGTTTAGAAAATCCAATAGGAGCCAACCATGGCAGAAACCTACCAAGAAGGATCTGGGTCAGGCGCTGATTTTGATCTGAGTCAGTTCTATCAGATCTTTTTCGAAGAGGCTGGGGAAAATCTAGACCAAATGGAGCAAATGCTTTTGGATCTGGATTTAAGCAACGCCAATGATGAAGAGCTCAACGGGATTTTCCGCTGCGCTCACTCCATAAAGGGGGGGGCTGCAACTTTTGGCTTTTCTGATGTGGCTGAGTTGACCCATCAGATGGAGTCGCTTCTCGACAAGCTGCGTCGACACGAACTTCAGCCCATCCCACAAATGGTAGACGTTCTGCTGGAGTCGGCAGATGCCTCTCGCAGTTTGCTGGCCCGGCATCAGGCTGGTGGGCAAGGTGAAGCTGTCTCCACCACTGCTTTGGTAAAGCGCATCAGTGACCTTGCTGCAGGCCTTCCTCCGTCGGATTCAACGCCTTTGGCTCCGCCTGCTTATGCTCCGGCTTCCGTTGCTGCTCCTCCGGTTGTAGCTGCAGCACCAGCGCTAGCACCTCATGTCCCTGGTCAGATTCGGCAACTGGAGATTCACATCGGACCGCTTGAGCGCCTAGAGCAAGCCGATGCGATCAAAGAGTTGTTCCGTGACATTGCGGGGCTGGGCTCCATTCAGGATATTTCGGGTGCAGTTCCTGATATGCGTGTGTTTGCGGTAGAGACAACGTCTTCCACTGAAGATTTGCTTGACCTCTTTGCTTTCCATGTATCCAAAGATCAAGTCCGTTTCGTGGATCCTGGTGCGGCGACGGTTGCTGTTTTGCCTGACGCGGAGATGGCCCCTGTAGCAGCGTCCGATACAGACGCGGCCTATGGATTTTTTAATGATGCACCAGGAGCTCCTGGTGCGGTCGCAGAGGTTGTACACGCTGTGGTTCCTGTGGCCGATGAAGCACCCCGCGCCAAGGCCGTGGCGCCTAAGTCGTCCGAGCAAAAGGCGCCATCACAAGCACAGATGGAGTCAACAACCATTCGTGTGGCCGTGAACAAGGTGGATCAACTGATCAATCTCGTCGGTGAGTTGGTGATTACACAAGCCATGCTGGCGCAGAACAGCCGGGGTTTGGATGCTGGTGCGTACCAACAATTGCTAGCTGGCTTGGCAGATCTGGATCGCAACACCCGAGACCTTCAAGAGTCGGTCATGTCGATTCGCATGATCCCCATGTCTATTGTGTTCAGCCGTTTCCCACGGATGTTGCGAGACTTGGCGAACAAGCTGGGTAAAAAAGTGGATTTGGTGACTTTGGGTGAAGCCACTGAATTGGACAAAGGACTGGTCGAGAAAATCACAGATCCCTTGACGCACTTGGTTCGAAATAGTTGTGACCATGGGATTGAATTGCCTGCAGATCGATTGGCGAAAGGCAAGTCTGAGCACGGAACGATCACTTTGTCGGCATCCCACCAGGGCGGATCGATTGTGATTGATGTCCGCGATGATGGTCGGGGCTTGTCTCGTGAAAAGATACTGAAAAAAGCCCAAGAGCGTGGGCTTGATGTATCTGATCAGATGACGGACTCAGAAGTGTGGCAGCTGATTTTTGCCCCTGGATTCTCTACTGCCGAAGAGGTTACGGACGTATCTGGTCGCGGTGTTGGTATGGATGTTGTCAAGCGGAATATCGCCGCACTCAATGGCTCTGTTGAAATCGATTCGGCAGAAGGCTATGGCATGAAGGTTTCCGTGCGCCTTCCATTGACACTGGCCATCATGGATGGGATGTCGGTTGGGGTCGGAGAAGAGGTTTATATCTTGCCGCTTTCCTCTGTGGTTGAGTCTTTCCAGGTCAATGCTGATGATGTGAGTACGGTTGCGCAAGGCTCCCAACTGGTTAAAGTTCGTGATGAATATATGCCTGTCATCGCGCTGGAGAAAATATTCCAAGTCCCACGATTTGATTTGAATAAATCAAGCAATATTATGGTCGTGGTGGAGGCCGATGGCAGTCGTGTTGCGCTGCTTGTAGACGAATTGCTTGGACAACACCAAGTTGTGGTGAAAAACCTCGAGTCTAATTACCGCAAGGTTCCAAATGTATCTGGTGCTACTATTTTGGGCGATGGAACCGTTGCATTGATTTTGGATACGGGTGGCCTGGTCCGCCGGGCGAGGCATTAAATAGAAGTTGTGATCAGTGAATTTGGTTTTGATCGCAATTTGAGGAGCTGTTATGAGTGTTGTTGGAAAAACTGCAGATGTGGCTCCAGCTGGGGCCAGGGAGTATCTGACTTTTCGGTTGGATCAAGAGGAGTACGGCATTGATATCTTGAAGGTTCAAGAAATCAGAGGGTACGAGCAACCAACTCGTATCGCCAATGCCCCCGCATTCATTAAAGGGGTCGTGAATCTTCGAGGAACTATCGTTCCTATTGTTGATATGCGACTCAAATTCAATTGCGCGCAGGCAGATTACAATAGTTTTACTGTTGTTATTATTTTGAATTTGCGCAATAGAGTCGTCGGAATTGTTGTGGATTCTGTGAGTGATGTTATGGAGTTGACTGCGGATAGTATTCGTTCTGCACCCGATATTGAAAGTGCGATTGATAACAGTTGCATCTTAGGGTTGGGATCCGTGGGAGAGCGGATGCTAATTCTTCTGGATATTGAAAAGCTGATGTCTGGTGTCGATATGGGGTTGGTCACGGTTGACGAGTAATTTGTGAAATTTACTTGTCTGCACGTGGTGCAGATGAAAGGGCTTGTGTTGGCTTGCTTGTGATGGGCAAGAAATATGTGCTAGAAAATATTCCCTTCGGATGAAATATGCCCCAAGCCACTAACGCATTGAAAAACACCCGTGCACCCGTTGCTCGAATTGATGTAGAGGGTAATGGTGCAGCATCCACTGGACCTCTTGCACAGGGCAGAGAGTTTGTGTGGACAAATGCTGATTTCGCCAGAGTTCAATCACTGATTTACCAGCGTGCGGGAATTAGTTTGCATGATGGAAAACATGCAATGGTTTATAGTCGGCTTTCCCGCCGTTTGAGAGAGACGGGACATGCTAGTTTCCATGACTATTTAAGCTGGCTTGAAACCAACGATGGTCCTGAATGGCAGGAATTTGTCAATGCGTTGACGACAAATCTCACAGCTTTTTTTCGGGAGCAGCATCATTTTGAAATATTTGCTTCCCATCTTCAAAGCCGCCCCTCGGGGGCTCAATGGAAGGTTTGGTGCAACGCTGCATCTACTGGTGAGGAGCCCTATTCTATTGTCATGACGGCCTTTGAAGCACTGGGTTCGAACCCCTCTTTTAAATTGGTTGCCAGCGATATTGATTCCAAAGTTTTGGCAACTGCTGGAAATGGGGTTTATCGTCTTGACAGCATGAAGGGGGTTAGCCAAGACAAGATGCAGCGGTTTTTCTTGAAAGGAAAAGGCGCTAATTCAGGGATGGTGCGAGTCAAGCCGGAGTTGCGTCGGTTGATTGACTTCATGAGCGTGAATTTGATCAGGGACGATTGGCCTTTCAAAGAGCCCTTTGATGTGGTTTTTTGCCGGAATGTCATGATTTATTTTGATGCTCCGACGCAAAGGCGCGTTCTGGAAAAAATTCACCGTGTACTGAAGCCAGGTGGGATGCTTTTTGTCGGGCACGCTGAAAATTTCAGCGAATCCAAGGATCTTTTTACTTTGCGGGGGAAGACGGTTTATGAACGCCGTTGACCTTGTTGAACAATAAAGCCACCGTTCCCATGACCAACTTTCACTCTGGTGTATCCTCCAGTTCTGGTGCTGCTGGAATGGCATCTCAGGCTGGCCTTGAGCGGCGTAGAGCTCCGCGAATAGCACCACTGAGTGCGGATATTTATTCTGCTGGAGGGGCGGCAAGGGACTCTTCTTTAGATGAGTTGAAGGCCCGGCCTAAACGCCCCGGTGAAGCATCTTTTTTCTACCTAGATCATCATTTTCAGCACAATGCTGTCAAGGTGTTGCCCGGCGAGTATTTTGTTGCCAATGAGAATATGGTGATCATGACTGTCCTGGGGTCATGTATTGCGGCCTGTTTGTGGGACAGTCGTGCACACATCGGTGGCATGAATCACTTTATGCTTCCTGATGGAGATATGGCTGACTCATCTGGTCGATATGGTTCTTATGCAATGGAAGTGTTGATCAATGAAATGTTGAAGCTGGGCGCTAGGCGAGAAACAATGCAAGCCAAAATATTTGGTGGTGCGCAGGTTATGCATAATTTCACAACAATGAATGTCGGTGAGCGAAATACAAATTTCGTACTGAATTACCTGCACACGGAAAGAATTCCGATTGTTTCTGAAGACGTTCTCGATATTTATCCCAGGAAGGTGGTTTTCTTCCCGGTCACTGGCAAGGCGATGGTCAAGCGATTGGCCCATGCCCATCCAGATGTCGCGCAAGAAGTTCGGGGCAATGCTGCCACTGTCGCCAAGAGCAATGCGGGTGGCTCTGTGGACTTGTTTTGATAAAAGGTCGAGTTGATGAGTAAGAAAATTCGGGTGGTTGTTGTGGATGACTCGGCTCTGGTTCGTAGCCTGCTCGCCGAGATCATCAACCGCCAGCGTGATATGGAGTGCATTGGAACAGCCAACGACCCTCTGATCGCACGAGAAATGATTCGGGAACTCAATCCAGACGTGATTACCTTGGATGTCGAAATGCCCCGGATGGATGGCATCGATTTCCTGGGGCGGTTGATGCGTTTGCGTCCCATGCCTGTTGTGATGATTTCCACGCTGACAGAGCGGGGCGCTGAAGTGACTATGAAGGCGCTGGAGTTGGGCGCCATTGATTTTGTTGCGAAGCCGCGTGTGGGGTTGGCCAATGGTTTGAATGATCTGGCCGAGCAAATTGTGGACAAAATCCGTGTGGCTGCTGTTGCGCAAGTGCGCCGTGGCGTCATCCGCGAGACGCCTGCTCAGGCGCCTGCGCCCCTGCATGCGGGCGGGGCCGCTGCAGCCCCCGTGTCTGCCATGGGGTTGCTGGGACGTCTGTCTACTGAAAAGCTCATCTGCATTGGTGCATCCACAGGCGGGACTGAAGCCATCAAAGAGGTTTTGGTGCAGATGCCTGCGGATTCCCCTGCGATTGTGATCACACAACACATGCCGCCAGGCTTCACCACCAGTTTTGCCGCCAGGCTCAATGGGCTTTGCCAGATCATTGTGAAAGAGGCAGTGAACGGTGAACGGATATTGCCCGGGCATGCTTATATTGCGCCCGGCGGAAAGCAGTTTCATGTGGCGCGCAGTGGCGCCAACTACGTAGCTGTCGTTGATGACGGACCTGCCGTCAATAGGCACAAGCCTTCCGTTGAGGTCTTGTTTAAATCAGCCGCTGCAGTGGTTGGGCGCAACGCCTTTGGCATTATGTTGACCGGAATGGGTAATGACGGCGCCGCTGCGATGCGAGAGATGAAGGACGCTGGCAGCTACAACTATGTGCAGGATGAGGCCAGTTGTATTGTGTTTGGCATGCCCAGGGAGGCCATAGCGCATGGCGCTGCGGATGAGGTTCTTCCGCTGGGCCAAATTGCGGGCGCGCTGTTGGCCAAGTTGAGGGGCTCTTCGGATCGGGTGCTGCACCGCATTTGATCCTGAGAGCGGTCCATCGGGCGATGATCGCCCGAGTGCGTGAGAAAAGCACTTGGCAATCGGTGGAGTAGTTTGGTTGCCAAGTGCTTTGAGGGTTAGGCAGACAGTGCTTCCCAGCGCTCTAGTGCCAAGAGCAGCTCCTCTTCAATGGCTGCGACCCTTGTCATCATTGCTGTTGCCTTGATCCCATCAGATGCATACAGGCTTCCATCGGCAAGCTGCTCGTTCAGCATCTTTTGTTCTACCTCTAGCGCCTCTATGGTCGCCGGTAGTTGTTCCAGTTCTTTCTGCTCTTTGTAGCTCAGCTTCTTTTTTGATAGCTGCTCGCGCTTATTAGATAAGCCCTGGACTGCTGTTGGAGCTGGAATCTCCGCAGAAACCTTTTTATTGTCTGCGGGTGCTTGAGCGCGGGCACGCTTGGATTGGATCAACCAGTCCTGAACGCTGCCTTCGTACTCCCGCCAGTGAGCGTTGCCCTCGAATGCAATGGTGCTGGTGACGACGTTGTCCAGAAAGGTTCGATCGTGGCTGACCAAGAAGACGGTGCCCGGATAGCTTTCCAGCAGCTCTTCCAGCAGATCCAGTGTGTCGATGTCCAGATCGTTCGTAGGCTCGTCTAGCACCAGAACATTGGCTGGCCGTGCAAACAGTCTTGCCAGAAGCAATCTATTGCGCTCTCCCCCTGAGAGTGAGCTCACCGGTGAATGAGCGCGGGCTGGTGAGAACAGGAAATCGCTGAGATAGCTTTTGACGTGTTTGCGTTGATTGCCAATCTCAATCCACTCGCTGCCAGGGCTGATGAAGTCTTCCAGCGTCGCATCGAGATTGATGGCATGGCGCATTTGGTCAAAGTACGCGATCTGAAGATTCGCTCCTTGCCTGATGCTGCCCTCGTCGGGTTGGAGTTCGCCCAAAATGAGTTTCAGCAAGGTGGTTTTGCCCGCGCCATTAGGACCGATCAAGCCGACCTTGTCGCCGCGCAAAATAGTGCCAGTAAAGCCTTGGACAATCTGTTTGGGGCCAAATGCCTTGCCCACATCAGTGAGTTCTGCAACGATCTTGCCTTGATATCCGTTGCCTGATCCGGTTGCGACGTCCATTTTGACGCTGCCCACCACGTCGCGCCGTGCTTCACGCTTCTGGCGCAAAGCTTCCAGTCGGCTGATTCGGCTTTGGCTTCGGGTGCGTCTTGCTTCCACACCTTTGCGAATCCACACTTCTTCTTGTGCCAGCAGCTTGTCGGCTTTGGCCGCGATGACGGCTTCTTGCGCGAGCTGATCTTCCTTCTGGAGTTGGTACTGAGCGAAGTTGCCAGGATACGAGCGCAGCTGGCCTCTATCTAGCTCCACAATCCGGGTTGCAATCCGATCAAGGAATGCCCGATCGTGTGTGATGGTGACTACGCTGCCCGGAAAGTCCAGCAGCAAATCTTCCAGCCACTCAATGGAGTCCAGATCCAAGTGGTTGGTCGGTTCATCCAACAACAATACATCTGGGCGCGACACGAGTGCTTGGGCTAACGCCACTCTCTTCTTGGTTCCTCCCGAAAGAGTACCTACGATCGCTTCGGGTGGAAGGTGAAGCCTTTGAAGAGTTTCTTCCACGCGCTGCTCCCAGTTCCAGGCATCAAACGCTTCAATTTCTGATTGCAGGGCGTCCAGGTCCACACCTTCCTCGGCTGCCAGGTACTGCTCCCGTATGGCAATCACTCGCTGCAAGCCTGCTGATGCTGCCTGGAAGATCGTAGCTTCGGCGTCTAGGATGGGCTCCTGTGCCACATACGCAATGCGTACGCCTTGCTGTACCTGCAGACTGCCGTCATCTGGCTTTGCCAGTCCTCCCAGAATCTTGAGCAAGGACGACTTCCCTGCGCCGTTGCGACCAATCAGACCTACACGCTCGGTCTGCTCAAGAGAGAAGCCTGCATGGTCTAGTAATGCAACGTGGCCGAAGGCCAGTTGCGCATTGATGAGTGTGATGAGTGCCATAAGGCCTGAATTATGAGTGGCTCACTCGATTCACCCTCTGAGGCGGCTCTCTGTCTGCTGCTATGGGGTGCCGGGTTTGCGGAGTAGGTTCTTAACAATCTCTTGCTGACTTGTTTGAGTCTCAAAAACGGTGCTATGATTGAGGGCTTCGCTACTGAGACGGTTTAGATTGTTAGGGTAGCGAAGGGAATTGCAGAAAGTTAGGTTTTTGTTGTCGGCGAGTTAAAAACTGTTGTACAATCTAAGGCTGCGCTAAATGCGGTGGTTGTTCTGAAAAGGGTGATTGCTGCAAACTGCAAAGACCCTAAAGTTTGACAGAACTTTAAAACCTGTGCTAGAATTCAAGGCTCAGCTGATTGCAGCTAAGTCGGGAAAATAAAGAAAACTTCGGTTGCTTTGTGATCCGGTTCATTAAAAATATACAGCCGATAAGCGTGGGCGTTTGATGGCGAGTGCCAAGTTCTTTGGAACTAGTGCTTAGCACTACAAACGCTCATGAGAATAGAAGTGAAGTTCACTTCAATTCCGTTTTTATGAGTTAAGTCGAAAGACTTTAAATTTATCAAGATCGAACTGTAGAGTTTGATCCTGGCTCAGATTGAACGCTGGCGGCATGCCTTACACATGCAAGTCGAACGGTAACAGGTCTTCGGATGCTGACGAGTGGCGAACGGGTGAGTAATACATCGGAACGTGCCCGATCGTGGGGGATAACGAAGCGAAAGCTTTGCTAATACCGCATAAGATCTAAGGATGAAAGCAGGGGACCGCAAGGCCTTGCGCGAACGGAGCGGCCGATGGCAGATTAGGTAGTTGGTGGGATAAAAGCTTACCAAGCCGACGATCTGTAGCTGGTCTGAGAGGACGACCAGCCACACTGGGACTGAGACACGGCCCAGACTCCTACGGGAGGCAGCAGTGGGGAATTTTGGACAATGGGCGAAAGCCTGATCCAGCCATGCCGCGTGCAGGATGAAGGCCTTCGGGTTGTAAACTGCTTTTGTACGGAACGAAAAGACTCTGGTTAATACCTGGGGTCCATGACGGTACCGTAAGAATAAGCACCGGCTAACTACGTGCCAGCAGCCGCGGTAATACGTAGGGTGCAAGCGTTAATCGGAATTACTGGGCGTAAAGCGTGCGCAGGCGGTTATATAAGACAGATGTGAAATCCCCGGGCTCAACCTGGGAACTGCATTTGTGACTGTATAGCTAGAGTACGGTAGAGGGGGATGGAATTCCGCGTGTAGCAGTGAAATGCGTAGATATGCGGAGGAACACCGATGGCGAAGGCAATCCCCTGGACCTGTACTGACGCTCATGCACGAAAGCGTGGGGAGCAAACAGGATTAGATACCCTGGTAGTCCACGCCCTAAACGATGTCAACTGGTTGTTGGGTCTTCACTGACTCAGTAACGAAGCTAACGCGTGAAGTTGACCGCCTGGGGAGTACGGCCGCAAGGTTGAAACTCAAAGGAATTGACGGGGACCCGCACAAGCGGTGGATGATGTGGTTTAATTCGATGCAACGCGAAAAACCTTACCCACCTTTGACATGTATGGAATCCTTTAGAGATAGAGGAGTGCTCGAAAGAGAGCCATAACACAGGTGCTGCATGGCTGTCGTCAGCTCGTGTCGTGAGATGTTGGGTTAAGTCCCGCAACGAGCGCAACCCTTGCCATTAGTTGCTACGAAAGGGCACTCTAATGGGACTGCCGGTGACAAACCGGAGGAAGGTGGGGATGACGTCAAGTCCTCATGGCCCTTATAGGTGGGGCTACACACGTCATACAATGGCTGGTACAGAGGGTTGCCAACCCGCGAGGGGGAGCTAATCCCATAAAGCCAGTCGTAGTCCGGATCGCAGTCTGCAACTCGACTGCGTGAAGTCGGAATCGCTAGTAATCGCGGATCAGAATGTCGCGGTGAATACGTTCCCGGGTCTTGTACACACCGCCCGTCACACCATGGGAGCGGGTTCTGCCAGAAGTAGGTAGCCTAACCGTAAGGAGGGCGCTTACCACGGCAGGGTTCGTGACTGGGGTGAAGTCGTAACAAGGTAGCCGTATCGGAAGGTGCGGCTGGATCACCTCCTTTCTGGAAAACTGCATTCAATATTGAACGCCCACACTTATCGGTTGTTGGAACAAGCTGCTGACTTGCGAAGTCATTCGCAAGAAGGCGGAATGGGTCTGTAGCTCAGCTGGTTAGAGCACTGTGTTGATAACGCAGGGGTCGTTGGTTCGAGCCCAACTAGACCCACCATATTCCAATAGACGGATACGTGAGAGGAAACTGGGGGATTAGCTCAGCTGGGAGAGCACCTGCTTTGCAAGCAGGGGGTCGTCGGTTCGATCCCGTCATCCTCCACCACCAACAAGCATCGGACTTCAACACCAAAGCGGCTTTGCAAAAGGCCACTTTGTTGTTGATCAATATCGATTGATCAATCGGCTGTTCTTTAAAAATTCATAGAGTCGAATCAGAGTTGTCAGAGGAAACTGCACATTCGTAAAGGTTTAGTGCAGACCGTGCCTCTGATGACAATTTTTTGATTGCGTCAAAACGAATATTCAATAAGCGAAAGCTGATTGAAATTCAGTAATGACGAATGTTCTCAGATGAAAGGTAGAAATACCTGGAGTCGAGGAATTATTCACATTACGGCATAACGCGTCAGGTGAAAGACCTGGCAAGTCCTTGAAAATAATGGCGATATCTTGAAAGAGATGTCAAAGTTATAGGGTCAAGTGACTAAGAGCATGTGGTGGATGCCTTGGCGATTACAGGCGACGAAAGACGTGATAGCCTGCGATAAGCTTCGGGGAGCTGGCAAATAAGCTTTGATCCGGAGATTTCTGAATGGGGAAACCCACCTCGCAAGAGGTATCGCATACTGAATACATAGGTATGCGAAGCGAACCGGGTGAACTGAAACATCTCAGTAGCTCGAGGAAAAGACATCAACCGAGATTCCGAAAGTAGTGGCGAGCGAAATCGGAAGAGCCTTCTAGTGATAGCACGACTGTTAGCAAAACGAAATGGAAAGTTCGGCCATAGCAGGTGATAGCCCTGTATGCGAAAACAGACGTGTGGTACTAAGTTAGAGAAAAGTAGGGCGGGACACGAGAAATCCTGTCTGAATATGGGGGGACCATCCTCCAAGGCTAAATACTCGTAATCGACCGATAGTGAACCAGTACCGTGAGGGAAAGGCGAAAAGAACCCCGGGAGGGGAGTGAAATAGATCCTGAAACCGCATGCTTACAAAAAGTAGGAGCCCGCAAGGGTGACTGCGTACCTTTTGTATAATGGGTCAGCGACTTACATTCAGTGGCAAGGTTAACCGAATAGGGAAGCCGTAGAGAAATCGAGTCCGAATAGGGCGAATCAGTCGCTGGGTGTAGACCCGAAACCAAGTGATCTATCCATGGCCAGGATGAAGGTGCCGTAACAGGTACTGGAGGTCCGAACCCACTAGTGTTGCAAAACTAGGGGATGAGCTGTGGATAGGGGTGAAAGGCTAAACAAACTTGGAAATAGCTGGTTCTCTCCGAAAACTATTTAGGTAGTGCCTCAAGTATTACCGTCGGGGGTAGAGCACTGTTTAGGCTAGGGGGTCATGGCGACTTACCAAACCTATGCAAACTCCGAATACCGACGAGTACAGCTTGGGAGACAGAGCACCGGGTGCTAACGTCCGGACTCAAGAGGGAAACAACCCAGACCGCCAGCTAAGGTCCCTAAAATTGGCTAAGTGGGAAACGAAGTGGGAAGGCTAAAACAGTCAGGATGTTGGCTTAGAAGCAGCCATCATTTAAAGAAAGCGTAATAGCTCACTGATCGAGTCGTCCTGCGCGGAAGATGTAACGGGGCTAAGCCAGTTACCGAAGCTGCGGATGTGCAATTTATTGCACGTGGTAGGAGAGCGTTCTGTAGGCCTGTGAAGGTGTCTGGTAACGGATGCTGGAGGTATCAGAAGTGCGAATGCTGACATGAGTAGCGTTAAAGGGGGTGAAAAGCCCCCTCGCCGTAAGCGCAAGGTTTTCTACGCAACGTTCATCGGCGTAGAGTGAGTCGGCCCCTAAGGCGAGGCAGAGATGCGTAGCTGATGGGAAACAGGTCAATATTCCTGTACCGATCAATAGTGCGATGTGGGGACGGAGAAGGTTAGCTCAGCCAACTGTTGGATATGTTGGTTCAAGCCTGTAGTCGTGCCTGGTAGGCAAATCCGCCGGGCTTAGATGAGGGGTGATAACGAGTCTGCTTGCAGACGAAGTGAGTGATACCCTGCTTCCAGGAAAAGCCACTAAGCTTCAGCTATTGACGACCGTACCGCAAACCGACACTGGTGCGCGAGATGAGTATTCTAAGGCGCTTGAGAGAACTCAGGAGAAGGAACTCGGCAAATTGATACCGTAACTTCGGGAGAAGGTATGCCCCAAGTAGGTGAACTCGTACAGAGGGAGCCCAAAGGGGTTGCAAAAAATCGGTGGCTGCGACTGTTTAATAAAAACACAGCACTCTGCAAACACGAAAGTGGACGTATAGGGTGTGACGCCTGCCCGGTGCTGGAAGATTAAATGATGGGGTGCAAGCTCTTGATTGAAGTCCCAGTAAACGGCGGCCGTAACTATAACGGTCCTAAGGTAGCGAAATTCCTTGTCGGGTAAGTTCCGACCTGCACGAATGGCGTAACGATGGCCACACTGTCTCCTCCTGAGACTCAGCGAAGTTGAAATGTTTGTGATGATGCAATCTCCCCGCGGAAAGACGGAAAGACCCCATGAACCTTTACTGTAGCTTTGTATTGGACTTTGAACAGATCTGTGTAGGATAGGTGGGAGGCTTTGAAGTGAGGACGCTAGTTCTCATGGAGCCAACGTTGAAATACCACCCTGGTGTGTTTGAGGTTCTAACCTAGGTCCATTATCTGGATCGGGGACAGTGCATGGTAGGCAGTTTGACTGGGGCGGTCTCCTCCCAAAGCGTAACGGAGGAGTTCGAAGGTACGCTAGTTACGGTCGGACATCGTGACGATAGTGCAATGGCATAAGCGTGCTTAACTGCGAGACTGACAAGTCGAGCAGATGCGAAAGCAGGACATAGTGATCCGGTGGTTCTGTATGGAAGGGCCATCGCTCAACGGATAAAAGGTACTCTGGGGATAACAGGCTGATACCGCCCAAGAGTTCATATCGACGGCGGTGTTTGGCACCTCGATGTCGGCTCATCTCATCCTGGGGCTGTAGCCGGTCCCAAGGGTATGGCTGTTCGCCATTTAAAGAGGTACGTGAGCTGGGTTTAAAACGTCGTGAGACAGTTTGGTCCCTATCTTCCGTGGGCGCTGCAGATTTGAGGAAGCCTGCTCCTAGTACGAGAGGACCGGAGTGGACACACCTCTGGTGTATCGGTTGTCACGCCAGTGGCATTGCCGAGTAGCTAAGTGTGGAAGAGATAACCGCTGAAAGCATCTAAGCGGGAAACTCGTTTCAAGATGAGATCTGCCGGGGCCTTGAGCCCCCTAAAGAGTCGTTCAAGACCAGGACGTTGATAGGTCAGGTGTGGAAGCGCAGTAATGCGTTAAGCTAACTGATACTAATTGCTCGTGAGGCTTGACCCTATAACTTTGATAGCCAACGCTCAAGCAGTCATGCTTGTGTGAAAAGCTCAAAGATTGTTATGCCAAGTTGACGCAGTCAAAACACATAAAATCTGATTCCAAACTCTATGAATTCGCCAGGCTGTTCCACGAACAGCCCAGCACCAAGTTATGCCTGATGACCATAGCAAGTTGGTACCACTCCTTCCCATCCCGAACAGGACAGTGAAACGACTTTGCGCCGATGATAGTGCGGGTTCCCGTGTGAAAGTAGGTCATCGTCAGGCTCTTATAGCCCCAATACCCCCCAGTCCCAACGGATTGGGGGGTTTTGCGTTATGGGGCCATCGAAATGAACACTATCCCCAACCTCGGATGGAGAGAAACTAGCCTTGCTCCAGCAGGCTAACTTCTGCTCGGCGAAGGGATCAAAGCCGCTCAGTCGACTGCTCACGGCATTACTCCAGCTACATAGTCCGCTTTGCTATAGCATTGACGAAAACGTAAACGTCAATTTGAACCGAGTGGTGCTTTTGGGCTCCGCGACACGGTTTCCTTCAGCATGGCTAACACCTACACCATCAGCGAGCTCGCCAAAGAGTTCGATCTCACTACACGGGCTATCCGTTTTTACGAAGACATGGGCTTGTTGCAGCCTGACCGCACAGGGGTGGGGGGGCGGGCGCGTATTTACAGTGCGCGTGATCGAACGCGTCTGCGTTTGACACTGCGGGCCAAGCGTCTAGGCCTCTCCCTGACGGAGGCCAAAGAGATCATCGATCTGTATGACAGTCCCAGAGATACGGGCGTGCAGTTGAAAAAATTTTTGGATGTGCTTGCAGTCCATCGCAAGCAGTTGGAGGCGCAATTGGCAGACCTCCAAGCCAATCTGGAAGAAGTCCGAGACCACGAAAAAGAGGCGCGTGCTTTGTTGTTGAAGTCAGAAAAGCAAAAATGATTCATAATTGACGTTTACGTAAACGTCAATTCATGGTGCTTTCGTGACCGCTTCTAAGTTTGAGCCTCGGTGCACATCATTCCGGTCCCGTGTTGAAGACAGCTTTCGCAAACAAGGCGCGATGGCCACGCTGGGCGCTCGCTTGGCTGCTATTGCACCGGGCGCGGTCGATATTGAACTGGACTGGGCTGCCGGACTGACCCAGCAGCATGGTTTTTTGCACGCCGGAGTCGTCTCTACTGCTCTGGACTCCGCTTGCGGCTATGCCGCCTTGACGCTCATGCCTGAGGATGTTGCGGTCCTCACCGTCGAGTTCAAGATCAATCTGCTGGCACCCGCTTCGGGAGAACGCTTTCGCATGGAAGGTCGTGTGCTGAAGTCTGGGCGCACGATCACCGTATCTGAAGGCCGTGCCTTTGCGCTGCAGGCGGGGCACGAAAAGCTCGTTGCCACCATGGGCTGCACCTTGATGGCGGTAGCGGGGCGCGAGCAACTGCGTGATTGACACCAACCATTCTGATAAGGAGACAACCCCATGAGCCTTCCATCCAACCTTCCTGGTTTGAACTTCCAACTGGGTGAAGACATCGATGCTTTGCGAGATGCCGTGCGGGATTTTGCGCAGTCGGAAATTGCGCCCCGCGCTGCGGAGATCGATCACACAGACCAATTTCCGATGGACCTGTGGCGCAAGATGGGCGACTTGGGCGTGCTCGGCATCACCGTGACTGAACAGTACGGCGGCGCCGCCATGGGCTACTTGGCTCACATGGTGGCGATGGAAGAAATCTCGCGCGCCAGCGCCTCGGTGGGGCTGTCTTATGGCGCACACAGCAACCTGTGTGTGAACCAGATCAATCGCAACGGTAACGGGGTGCAAAAGGCCAAGTACCTGCCCAAGCTCATCAGCGGTGAGCACGTGGGCGCCCTGGCCATGAGCGAGCCCGGTGCGGGCTCGGACGTGATCAGCATGAAGCTCAAGGCCGAGGACAAGGGCGGTTACTACCTGCTCAACGGCAACAAAATGTGGATCACCAATGGCCCGGACGCCGACACCCTGGTGGTCTATGCCAAGACGGAGCCCGAATTGGGCGCGCGCGGCGTCACGGCTTTCCTGATCGAGAAAGGCATGAAGGGGTTTTCCATAGCCCAAAAGCTCGACAAGCTCGGCATGCGCGGCAGCCACACCGGCGAGTTGGTGTTCCAGGACGTTGAAGTGCCCGCCGAGAACGTGCTGGGCGGGGTGAACCAAGGCGCCAAGGTGCTCATGAGCGGCCTGGACTACGAACGTGCCGTACTGACTGGCGGGCCTTTGGGCATCATGCAGGCGGTGATGGACAACGTCATCCCCTATATTCACGACCGCAAACAGTTCGGGCAGAGCATTGGTGAATTCCAGCTCATCCAGGGCAAGGTCGCAGACATGTACACCGTGCTGCAGGCGGGGCGCTCGTTCGCCTACACCGTGGCCAAGAACCTGGACATGCTGGGGACGGACCATGTTCGCCAAGTGCGCAAGGATTGCGCCAGTGTCATTCTGTGGTGTGCCGAAAAGGCCACCTGGATGGCGGGAGAAGGCGTGCAGATTTTTGGCGGCAATGGCTACATCAACGAATACCCGTTGGGTCGCCTGTGGCGCGATGCCAAGCTGTACGAAATCGGCGCCGGTACCAGCGAAATCCGGCGCATGCTGATTGGCCGTGAGCTGTTTGCCGAGACCTGCTGACCGATATTCCCAAAAACCAAAGGACACCATGCCCACATCCATCGACGACCTGTTTGTACACAACCGCGCCTGGGCGGCCCAGATGGAGCGTGAGCGGCCCGGCTTTTTCACCAGCTTGTTGGCCCAGCAAAAGCCCAAGTACATGTGGGTGGGGTGTTCCGACAGCCGGGTGCCAGCCAACCAGATCACGGGGCTGGAGCCGGGCGAGGTCTTTGTCCACCGCAACGTGGCCAATGTGGTGGTGCCTACCGATCTCAACTGCCTGTCCACCATCCAATATGCGGTAGACCAGTTGCATGTGGAGCACCTGATGGTGGTGGGCCACTACGGCTGTGGCGGCGTGCTGGCGGCGTTGGAGGGCATTCGCGTGGGCTTGGCAGACAACTGGATCCGCCATGTGACGGACGTGCGTGACCGCCACCGCGATCTGATCGCTTCGGTGGAGCCGCAATGGCGCCACGATGTGCTGTGCGAACTCAATGCCATCGAGCAGGTGGTCAACATTGCGCAGACTACCGTGATGCTGGACGCCTGGGGCCGTGGCCAGAAGGTGACCTTGCATGGCTGGTGCTACGGCCTCAAGGACGGGCTCATCAACAACCTGCACATGACGGTGGACAGCACCCAAGGCCTGGACGCCCTGTACCGCGCGGCCATCGCTGGCGTGGCTGCCACACGGCGGGGTTAAGGCGCCAGAACGGGCCCTGGGCAATCCGGCGATCAGCTCCCACCTTCGCTGCCATGTTCCCCCAGCGGCTCGACTCTCCCCAGGCCTATGCCATCGCCAAGGCGATGATGGATGGTTTTAACCGCCATTACCGCTTGTTTCGCACCGAATCGGCCCGTGCCAAGCACCGCTTTGAAACGGCTGACTGGCTGGGCCAGCAGCGGGCGCAGCGCGAGCGCATCGAGTTCTACGATCTGCGCGTGAAGGAATGCGTGCGGCGGCTGGAGAAAGAATTTGGTGCGGGGGCGCAGCCCATGGCCGTCTGGCACCAGGCCAAGCTCCACTACATCGGGCTGTTGGTCAACCACCACCAGCCCGAACTGGCCGAGACGTTTTTCAACTCGGTCACCTGCAAGATCCTGCACCGCACGCATTTTCAGAACGACTTCATTTTTGTGCGCCCGGCCGTCAGCACCGAATACATCGAGAGTGACGAGCCCACGGCCAAGCCCACCTACCGCGCCTACTACCCCTCGCGCGATACGCTGCACCAGACGCTGATCACCATCGTCGAGAACTTCGGGCTGCAGCGCGCTTTTGCCCATCTGGAGCGCGACACGCGCCATGTGCTGGCTGCCATGCAAACCCGGCTGGCGCAGGTCAAGCTGCGGGCCAACTTCCAGATCCAGGTGCTCACCAGCCTGTTCTTTCGCAACAAGGGCGCCTACGTGGTGGGGCGGATCATCAATGGCTTTACCGAGGTGCCCTTTGCTCTGCCCATCCTGCACGACGACCAGGGCCAACTGACCATCGACGCCGCGCTGTTTGGCGAGGAAGACCTGCAAATTCTGTTCAGCTTTGCGCGGGCGTATTTCATGGTCGACATGGAAGTGCCCAGCGCCTACGTGCAGTTTCTGCGCAGCCTCATGCCCCGCAAACCCCGGGCTGAAATCTACAACGCGCTGGGGCTGGCCAAGCAGGGCAAGACGCTGTTTTACCGCGATTTTCTGCAGCACCTGCGGCACTCCACCGACCAGTTCCGCATTGCGCCCGGCATCAAGGGCATGGTCATGCTGGTGTTTGACTTGCCCAGCTTCCCGTACGTCTTCAAGCTCATCAAAGACTACTATCCGCCGCAAAAGGATACGACGCGCGAGCAGGTCAAGGGCAAGTATTTGCTGGTGAAGCAGCACGACCGGGTGGGGCGCATGGCCGATACGCTCGAATACAGCGAGGTGGCGTTTCCGCGTGACCGCTTCAGCGACGAGCTGATTGCCGAGATCGAGAAATTTGCGCCCAGGCAGCTGGAGATCAGCGACCGTGATGGCGATGGCCAGACCGAAGTCATCATCAAGCACCTGTACATCGAGCGGCGCATGATCCCGCTCAACATCTACCTGCAAGAGGCACTGGACGCAGGCCCTGATGACCCGCATGCGCGCCAGCAGATCGAGCGCTGCGTGGTCGAGTACGGCAACGCCATCAAAGACATGGTGGCCGCTAACATCTTCCCGGGCGACATGCTGTGGAAGAACTTCGGCATCACCCGCCACGGCAAGGTTGTTTTCTACGACTACGACGAGATCGAATACCTCACCGATTGCAACTTCCGCCGCGTGCCACCGCCCCGCAGCGAAGAGGACGAGATGAGCGGCGAGGTCTGGTACACGGTGGGCCCACGTGACGTGTTTCCCGAAACCTTCGGCCCCTTCCTGCTGGCCCAGCCAGTGGTGCGCGATGCCTTCATGCAGCACCACGCCGACCTGCTGGATGCCGCCTTCTGGCAGGCGCACAAAACCCGCATCCAGGCCGGCCACGTGATCGACGTGTTTCCCTACGACCAGGAGCGGCGTTTTGTGCACTCCCCCGCCTGAATGGTGCGCACACGCCGACCGCAGTTCCCCATGCTTCTTTCCACTTTTTAAAACAGGAGACCTCCATGCCGACACCTCAAGCCCCCGCCCACCAAGACCCCATCGTCATCACTGGCGCCGCGCGAACGCCCATGGGCGCGCTGCAGGGCGACTTTGCTGCGCTGGCCGCGCACGACCTGGGCGGCGTGGCCATCCAGGCTGCCGTGCAGCGTGCGGGCATTGCCCCCGGTGCCGTGGGTGAGGTGCTGTTTGGCAACTGCCTGATGGCAGGCCAGGGCCAGGCACCCGCACGCCAGGCGGCCTTCAAGGGCGGCTTGCCCAAAGAGGCGGGCGCGGTCACGCTCAGCAAGATGTGTGGATCGGGCATGAAGGCCGCCATGATGGCGCACGACATGCTGCTGGCCGGCACGCACGACGTGATGGTGGCGGGTGGCATGGAAAGCATGACCAACGCCCCCTATTTGCTGCAAAAGGGCCGAGGCGGCTACCGCCTGGGCCACGACCGCATCTTTGACCACATGATGCTCGACGGCCTGGAAGACGCCTACGAGGCCGGCCGCTCCATGGGCACCTTTGGCGAAGACTGCGCCGCCAAGTACCAGTTCACCCGCGAGCAGCAAGACGCCTTTGCCACCGCCAGCGTGCAGCGCGCCAAGGCAGCCACAGAATCCGGCGCATTCGCCGCCGAGATCGTGCCCGTCACCGTCAAGACCCGCGCGGGCGAGGTGGTGGTGTCGGTGGACGAAGGCCCCGGCAAGGTCAAGCTGGAAAAGATCGCTACCTTGAAGCCCGCCTTCAAGAAAGACGGCACCATCACTGCCGCCTCCAGCTCCAGCATCAACGACGGCGCTGCGGCGCTGGTGCTTATGCGCCAGTCCACCGCCCAGCAGCTGGGCAGCCAGCCTGTGGCCCGCATCGTGGCGCACGCCACGCATGCGCAAGAGCCCGAATGGTTTGCCACCGCCCCCGTGGGCGCCACGCACAAGGTGTTGGCCAAGGCGGGCTGGCAGGTGGGCGATGTGGATCTGTGGGAAATCAACGAAGCCTTCGCCGTGGTGCCCATGGCCCTCATGAAAGAGCTGAACCTGCCCCACGACAAGGTGAACGTGAATGGCGGTGCCTGTGCGTTGGGCCACCCCATCGGTGCCAGCGGCGCGCGCATCATCGTCACGCTCATCCATGCCCTCCAGGCCCGTGGCCTGCGCCGGGGCGTGGCCACGCTGTGCATTGGCGGTGGCGAGGCCACCGCCATGGCCATTGAGCTGGTGTGACGGCCCGCCGCTGGCCTTGATGTAAAGCAGCCCATCCCGCGCGGAGTGGGCTGCTGCTTCTGAAATACTACGGGTTTTCACCCCCTCAGGAACCCCATGCCGTCTACTCCCCACATCGCCGCGTTCTGGCGCGATTTCGCAGCCGCCGAAGCCACCCTCCAGGCCGTGCCGCTGCGCGAGCGCGTTGAGCAGGCCAATGACCTGCTGACGCCCCATGTGCAGGGCCTGGCGCTGGAGATGCAGGGTGGACCCGACGATGAGGTGATCGAGCTGATCGTCACCGCCCACGGCAGCATCGAGAACTTTCCGCTGCTCTCGCAGGTGGTGGCCGCCGCGCCCAAACTGGCGCACTACCGCGTGACGGCGTTCCGCGAGCGCAGCAAGCACCCTGACTTTCCGATCGGCATGGACGGGTTTGAGCTGTCCACCAACGACGTGCTGGTGGCCCTGCAGCAAGACAACGGCCAGGTGGCGCTAGAGCTGCGCTTTGCCCGCGAGATTCCGCACGACTTCGAGGACCACGCCCGCCACATGACCTTCATCATGATGGACCACGTGCTGGGCGAATTTGACTTTGCCGTGAAGGTCGGCGCCGTGGACTTTGTGGGCGACGACTACGACCAGGATGTGCCCTGGACGCCCCTGAGCCAGCTGCAGCCCGTGTTCGACGCCTACTGGGTGCAGACCCTGGGGCGCACCGGCCACTTCCCGCAAGGCGAGCCCTCGTGGGACGGGCTGGAGTTGCAGTTCAACGTGGCTGTGGATGATGAGGGCAATGACGTCGAAGAGGACGGCGATGGCGAAGAAGGCCCGCAGGAAACCGGCGTGGTGATGATCAACACCAGTGCCAACGCTGTGGCCATGCGCGCCGATCTGGCCTACGCCCTGACGCTGGACCTGGCCGTGCCCAACAGCGAAACCCTCACGGCCGTGCAAGACCTGCACGACCAGGCCGCCACGCTGCTGCAGGTGCCGCAACTGGGCATCTTGGCGATGACGCTGATGCGCGCTGGCCGCCGCCAGGCCCTGTATTACGTGAGCGATGAGCAACTGGCCAAGCAAACCTTGGCGCCTTTGCTGCTGCGTGAAGAGGCCGCCTCGCTGGAGCTGAAGGTGGGGTTTGACCCCGCATGGTCGGGCTACTTTGAGTACGCGGGCTACCTGTCCTGATCCTTCTTAACCCTTTGTCCACCCGCTGGCGGGCCACGTCCGCCGTCACCGCTAAAGCGCTGGAGTCCCCATGATCGAAACCCTGGAGCAGCTGCGCAGCCTGTACGCCCAACCCGCCGAGCGGGCCCTGCGCAAACAACAGCCGTTGCTTGAAGCCCATTGCCGGCACTTCATCGCCCTGTCGCCGTTTTGCGTGGTGGCCTCCGCGGGTGCGGCCACGGCGCAGAGTGAGCCAGTGGGGCAGGGTGGGGCGCTGCTCGATGCATCGCCGCGCGGCGGTGCCCCGGGCTTTGTCAAAGCGCCCGATGCCCATACGCTGCTGCTGCCAGACTCGGGCGGCAACAACCGGCTCGATACGCTGACCAATCTGCTGGCCGACCCGCGCATCGGTCTGCTGTTCATGATCCCCGGTGTGGACGAAACCCTGCGCGTGAACGGCACCGCCCGGCTGCGCGAAGAGGCCGCTTTCACCGACCTGTTTGCTGGCGAGCGCCAGCGCCCCCGGCTGGTCATTGAAGTGCAAGTGGCCGAGGCGTACCTGCATTGCTCCAAAGCCTTCATGCGCTCGCGCCTGTGGCAGGCCGATGCGCAGGTGGACCGCAGCGTGCTGCCGTCCATGAACCAGATGATCCACGACCAGATCGGCCTGGCCACCGAGCCCGAAACCCACGCCGCCATGCTGCAGCGCTACCGCGCCCAACTGGCGCAAGAGCAGCAATTGGGCGATGCGTGACATGGTGCACCCCCTGGGTCGCCTTCGTCGCCTCGGTGCAGCCGCCAGAGGCGGTTGCTCTTCGAGGACGTCCAAACCTTCGCAGGCAGGTTTGGAGCCGCGCCTCTCAGCCCCAGCAGGGGGGGCGACACCCTCGCTGCAGGGCGGCCCTTGCCAGGTGTCTCTCGCCTGGGCCGTGCCAGTTTCGTGGACTGCGAGTGGTGCGTCGAACTGTGTCCCCATGCGATGGCGTGGTTGCAAATGCTCCTATATTTGTAGCTGCTTGCGCTTGATGAATCAGCGCTAGAGCCTCATTTCATTCCAATTTATCCATGAAATCCATCCTCATCATCGGCGCCTCCCGTGGCATTGGCCTGGAGCTGGTGCGCCAGTACACCGAAGCGGGCCGCCGCGTGATTGCCACCGTGCGCGACGACGCCGGGCGCGAGCGCGTGCAGGCCCTGGGCGCTGACGTGCTCACGGTGGATGTGTCGAACCCCGCCAGCGTCAGCGGCCTGGCCTGGCAGCTGGACGGCGAAAAGCTCGACTTGGCGCTGTACGTGGCGGGCGTGATCCGCCGCCCCAACGCGCTCACCCCGCCCACCCAGCAAGACTTTGATGCCGTCATGCGCACCAACGTGCTGGGCGCCATGCAGGCCATCCCGCAGGTGGCACCTTTGGTCGCGGATGCGGGCGGTGTGTTCGCGTTCCTGTCGTCTTCCATGTCGCAGATCGGCAGCGTGCCCAACAGCGAGTCATGGCTGTACCGTACCAGCAAGGCGGCGCTGAACATGGCCGTGGCTTCCGCCCAGCACAACTACCCCGGCGCCACGCTGGTCACCATCGACCCCGGCTGGGTGCAGACCGACATGGGCGGCGGCACCGCGCCGCTGTCGGTGGAGGACAGCGTGCGTGGCTTGCGCAACACGCTGGCCAGCGTCATGCCTGCCGACAAAGGGCGGCTGCTGCACCACGACGGCCGCCGTGCCAGCCACTGGTAGGCCGCCGCCGCAACCCCCTCATCACATATAAAAACTCTGGAGACAAACCACCATGCTGCTCACCCAAGACCAGGAAATGATCCGCGACGCTGTGCGCGACTTTGCCCAAACCGAGCTGTGGCCCCACGCCGCCCGCTGGGACAAGGAGCACCACTTCCCCAAAGAAGCCCACCAGGGCCTGGCCGCCCTCGGCGCCTACGGTATTTGCGTGCCCGAAGAGTTTGGCGGCGCGAACCTCGACTACCTCACGCTCGCGCTGGTGCTCGAAGAAATCGCTGCCGGTGACGGCGGCACTAGCACCGCCATCAGCGTGACCAACTGCCCCGTCAACGCCATCCTCATGCGCTACGGCAACGCGCAGCAAAAGCGCGACTGGCTCACGCCGCTGGCGCGTGGCGAGATGCTGGGCGCGTTTTGCCTGACCGAGCCGCATGTGGGCTCGGACGCATCTGCGCTGCGCACCACGGCAGTGAAGCAGGGCGATGAATACGTCATCAATGGCGTCAAGCAGTTCATCACCAGCGGCAAGAACGGCCACGTGGCCATCGTCATCGCCGTTACCGACAAGGGCGCGGGCAAGAAGGGCATGAGCGCCTTCCTCGTGCCCACCAGCAACCCAGGCTATGTGGTGGCGCGGCTGGAAGACAAGCTGGGCCAGCACAGCAGCGACACGGCGCAGATCAACTTCGACAACTGCCGCATCCCGGCCGAGAACCTGATCGGTGCCGAGGGCGAGGGCTACAAGATTGCGCTCGGCGCGCTCGAAGGCGGCCGCATCGGCATCGCCGCGCAAAGCGTGGGCATGGCGCGCAGCGCGTTCGACGTGGCGCTGGCGTATTCCAAAGAGCGCGAAAGCTTTGGCACCGCTATCTTCAACCACCAGGCGGTGGGCTTTCGCCTGGCCGAGTGCGCCACGCAGATCGAGGCCGCGCGCCAGCTCATCTGGCACGCCGCCGCGCTGCGCGATGCGGGCAAGCCTTGCCTGAAGGAAGCCGCCATGGCCAAGCTGTTTGCCAGCGAGATGGCCGAGCGCGTGTGCAGCGCTGCCATCCAGACGCTGGGCGGCTATGGCGTGGTGAACGACTTCCCGGTGGAGCGCATCTACCGCGACGTGCGCGTGTGCCAGATCTACGAAGGCACGAGCGACGTGCAGAAGATCCTCATCCAGCGTGCGCTGGCCTGAGGTCCACCCTTTGCAGAGTGATTGCTATTGATTTTATAGCTTCTAGCGCTTGTTGAATAAGCGCTAGCGGCCATTTTGGTTTAAAGATTCAGGGTGTGCTGCGCGGCTTCAGCACCACCGTTATCTGGCCGTTGGTCTCGATGGTGGCGCGCTCCACCTCGTGCAATGCCAGGCAGCCGCTGGCGCGCAAGGCGGCGCCCAGGTCGTCGGCGGTGATCAGCTCCTCGCGCATCAGCCGCTTGTTCACCTGCCCCTTGTCCACCAGCACCTGGGGCGTGCCGTCCACCCACCGGGCCAGCCAGGGCGAGCGAAAGGTCAGCTGCGCCAGCACCACATGGCAGCCGATCAGTGTCAGGGCCGAGATCAGCCCGCCCACCAGCGAGTTATCGCCCGCGTTCATCGAGTTCTGCACCGCGTTGGACAGCACCAGCAGCAGCACCAGGTCAAAGGGCGCGTACTGCCCGGTTTGGCGTTTGCCCGTCAGCCGCAAAAACACCAGCAGGAACACATACACCACCATGCCCCGCACGACAAACTCCCACCACGGCACGCTCATTTGCCACATTGCACTACTCCTTGTTGCACCTTGTCTGGCGATGCCAGTCTAGGGCCTGGCTCCTCTCGGCGAAAATCAGCCCTGTTTGCCGCACTGGCGCCCTCCGCGCCGCCAGTGTGTTGTCCACCTCCACTGAAAGACCCCCACCATGCAGCGCCGCCATTTCCACCAAGCCAGCGCAGGGGCGCTGGGTGCCCTGTTGTTGGCCATTGATTCCCGTGCCTGGGCCCTGTCTCTGGGCGATTTGACCAATGCCGATGCCTCCAGCGGCCTCAAGGCCGCACTGGCGCAAGGCGCACAGGCAGCGGTGTCCTTGCTCGGGCGCACCGACGGGTTTTTGGGCAACCCGCAGGTGCGCATCGGCCTGCCGGGCTACTTGCAAGACGCGGCCAAGGTCATGAAGTCCATGGGCCAGGGCAAGCGCATTGATGAACTGGTCACCTCCATCAACCGCGCAGCCGAGGCCGCCGTGCCCATGGGCAAGGATCTGCTGGTGGGTGCCGTGCAGTCCATGAGCGTGACCGACGCCAAGAACATCCTGGCGGGCGGCGATACCTCCGTCACCCAGTTCTTCGTCACCAAGACCCGCGCCCCGCTGGCCGAGCGCTTTTTGCCCGTGGTGAACCAGGCCACCGAGAAGGTGGGCCTGACCCAGAAGTACAACGCCTTTGCGGGCAAGGCCGCCAGCTTTGGCCTGCTCAAGCCCGAAGAGTCCAACCTGGCCACCTACGTCACCGGCAAAACGCTGGACGGCCTGTTCTTCATGATCGGCGAGGAAGAGCGCAAGATCCGCCAGAACCCCGCAGGCGCGGGCAGCGCCATCCTGCAAAAGGTGTTTGGGGCCTTGCGTTGAACCCCAAGAAAGCGGCCCCTGCCACGGCGGCCTGCCCCTGTGGCCGCCAGCAAGGCACGGGCGCCAAAGCCCAGCCCGTGGCGTATGCCGATTGCTGTGGCCGCTACCTGGACCACTGGGACACTGCGGCGGCCCCCGATGCCGAGCACCTCATGCGATCGCGCTACACCGCCTTTGTGCGTGAGCGTGCCGACTACCTGCAGGCCACCTGGCACCCCAGCCACCGCCCCGAATCGCTCGACTTTGACCCGGCCACCCAGTGGCTGGGCCTGGAAGTGCGCGGCCACTGGGTGCAAGACGCCGACCACGCTGAAGTCGAATTCGTCGCCCGCCACCGCCTGGGCGGCCGCGCCGTGCGCCTGCACGAACGCAGCCGCTTTGTGCGCGAAGGCGGGCGGTGGTTTTATGTGGACGGGGATCACCGCTGAGCGCTTGGTGATCAGGATGGGGCTGCACAGCCCGCATGGTGACGCCGGGAAACACCGGTGCGCCCAGACAACGTGAGAGGGATGGAATGAACCATTGGATGACCGTGGCCGCTGCGGCGGCCTTGCTTGCCGTGGCCTTGCCCCTGTGGATGTGGCTGGCCATGGCCCGCAGCCTCGCGCAGTTGCGGCTGCAGCCCGTGGCCGTGCAGGTGCTGGACCGCGCCGCCGTGCCTGCGCCGCACCGGGGCATTCTCGATGCCGCAGCTATCGATGTGATGGCCATGGGGTTCACCTACGGCTACAGCCTGCAGTGCAGCCCCACGGCCTGCATTGCGGGCATGCCCTGGGTGTACAGCGATGTGTATGTGTCGGCCGACGGGCGCACGCAGTTGCAGGTGTCCCCCTCCACCTTGCCCGAGGCCGGGCGCGCCTGCACGTTCCAGTGGGCCACCGTGTGGGCCGATGCCGGGCCGCATGACCTGACGGTGCATTGCTTTCGCCACTTCTTGCTGTGGTGGCCTGCCACCTGGCAGGTGCACGACGACTACCTGCCATCGGTGCCACAGGCCTGGGCCGGGCACCAGCGCCGCGTAGACGCTGCCTGCGCTGCAGGCCGACAGCCGGTGACCGATGTGGCTGCGGTGCGCGAGGTGTGCCTGGGCTTGCTGCAAGGCATGCTGCCCGAGGGGCAGGCCCGTGGCTACCTCGCACCCATCCCGGAGCCCATCTCGACGCCGATCTCGACGCAGGTGGCTGCATCGCCGCTCAGCGAAACCGCCGCACCCACTTTGCCGCTGTGGCGCATGCGCGGATGGGCCGCGCTGCGGCAGGCGCCCACGCTGGTGCGTGGCATGCGCCGCGCCGCCCAGGTGATGGCGCGCTCGCCAGTGCCTGCCGCTTCCTTTGCAACCTCGGCTCCTTTGTCCGACGCCGTCTCGCCAGCGGGCGTGAACGCAGCATTGCATGCAGACCTGCAGGCCTTTGCTCAACACCAGTCGCACCAGGCCGAGGTTGCCGCCCGCCCGCGGCGCAAGTGGCTGGCACTGGGCGCCACGGCCGCCCTGTTTGTGCTGGTGGGGGGCGTGTTGATGAGCTGGCGCAGCGCCCTGGTGCTGCTCGTGGTCATCGGTTTGCACGAGGGCGGGCATTGGCTGGCCATGCGCACGCTGGGCTACCGCAACCTCTCGGTGCTGTTCATCCCGGGGCTCGGCGGTGTGGCCCTGGGCCACAAACCCAGCGCGTCCACCTGGAACAAGCTGGCGGTGTACCTGGCCGGGCCGGTGCCAGGGCTGTTGCTGGCCATGGGGCTGATGGGCGCATTGACCAAGGGCTGGCTGGCGCCGTCAGAGTGGGTGCAAGACTTTGTCCTGATGTGCCTCATCGTCAATTACCTGAACCTGCTGCCCGTGCATCCGCTGGACGGCGGGCGCGTGGTGGAGTCGCTGCTGTTCGTGCGCTGGCCGGTACTGCGCTTTGTCTTTGTGCTCGCAGGCATGGTGGCATTGGGGGCCCTGGGCTGGTTGCTGCACGATGCCATCACGCTGGCCCTGGCGGGGCTGCTGGCCCTGGGCTTGTCCCACCACTGGCGGCTGATGCGTGTGGACCGCCAGGTGCCACGCCCCGCAGCGGGGAAGGCCTTGACCGAGGCCGAGGCGGCGACCCGGGTGTTCACCGCTCTGCAGCAGCCGCAGTTTGCTCGCTGGTCCTTCGCACAGCGCCTGGGCGCTGTGCGTGCCCTGCTGCCCGAGCTGCAGGGCACGCGCCTCGGGTTGCTTGGCACCCTGGCAGGTTTGGCGCTGTATCTGGCTTGCCTTGCTTTGCCCGCAGCGGCGTTGTGGGCCACTGGGGCCGGGCCCTTGTTCATGGCGGCGCGCTCGGCGCCCCAGTACCTGCCCGATGTGGTCGATGAGAAATCCCCACCCACCTACAGCGCACCTGCCAGCGGTTTTGTCACCCCTGAGGAATGGACGCGCCGCCTCGAAAAAGCCGACACCCTGCCCGAGTCCCAGCGCTTGCCGCTGTACGTGGAGGCCGCAGACGACGCCCTGGAGCTGGAAGACACCCAGGCCGCGCTGGACCGTTACCAACAGGCCTGGGCACTGGCCGAGCCATTGCCTGCCAGCAACCCGCTGCGGGCGCGCACCTTGCTGGGGCTGCTACAGGCGACGGAAGACCCGCAAGAGTCCCGCGCCTGGGGGCTGCGCCTGCTGGCCGAGATGCCTGCGGACGCCGATGCGTCGCTGCGCCTGTTGCAGGCCCGGGCCGAGTCCTCGTTGGCCCACAGCGCTGCCTCGCTGAACGAATCCATCGAGCGCATGCAACGCGCGCTGGCCCTGTGGGAGGCGGCTGATGCCCGGCCACCCGCTGGCCCACCCGTTGCCACACGCTCTGGCCTCTCGCCCTCGTTCTACAGCGCGGCCACGGCGCGCTCCGCCTTGTCGCGCTGGCGCATGCAGCAGGCTGGGGAGGGTGATGCCCAAGAGGCAAAGCAAGAAGCCCAGCGCCTGCTGCAGCGCAATGTGGATGCCTGGCCCACCCCCGCCGAAGGCGACCGCAGCCGCGGCGCCTTGGCTGCGCGCGTGGGCCGTGCCGATGCGCAGCTGGACCTGGCCTGGCTGCTGATGGACCAAGGGGCTACCGACCGTGCTGTGCCCCTCACCCAGCAGGTGCTGGCGCAGGTGCCTGCACCGGTCACCGCCAGCTGGGTGCACCTGCAAGATCGGGCGCTGGAGACACTGGTGTGGTCGGCCATGGCCCGCCAAGACTCTGCCAGCTTGCGCTCCCACTGGCAGGCCTGGCTGCAGTCCGCCCGCAATGCGGCGTCGCCCCGGCGTGATGCGCTGTGGCAGCTGGACCGGTGGGCCGTCATGCAGCGGCTGGGTGACACCGGCCAGGCGCAAGAGACCCGTGCCGACATCCTGCGCCGCGCCAAGCCCGGTGCATACTGGGCCATGCGCTGGTGCGGCCCTCCCGGGTCGGCCCTGCAAGCTCCTGAGGTGTCCGGTGTTCGCGAGCTGGCGCGCCGCGAGGCCGCGCAAGCCACGGGCCTGTGTGAGCGGATGGCAGAGCCTGCAGGCAACCCCCCAAACTGAAAACCCCCTCCAGACGGGAATCCCCCACGGGTACAAGCGAGTGTGAACGGATGATGCAATTTGACGCGGTATTGTTTGACTGCGATGGCGTGCTGGTCGACAGCGAACCCATCACCAACGGCGTGCTGTGCGCCATGCTCAACGAGGCCGGTTGGGCCATCGGTGCGCAGGAATGCATGGACATCTTCATCGGTAAGACGGTGCGCAGCGAGGCGGCCCGCATCGAGCTGCACACCGGCCAGCCGCTGACGGACGCCTGGATGGCCGTGTTCTATGCGCGGCGCAACGCCGAGTTGGAGGCCCGCCTCACGGCCATCGAGCACATCCACCCCACCATCGAGCGGGTGCACGCCCACCACAGCGGGCGCATCGCCTGTGCCTCGGGGGCCGATCGGCTCAAGGTCGAGATGCAACTGGCCAAGGTGGGGCTCACCCCATTTTTTGACGGCCGCATTTTCAGCGGCCACGAAATGCCCGCCACCAAGCCCGCCCCCGATGTGTACCTGGCCGCTGCCGCCGCTTTGCAAACCCCGCCGCAGCGCTGTGCCGTGGTGGAAGACACCGTGACCGGTGTCACGGCCGGTGTGGCCGCCGGTGCCACCGTGTTTGCCTACGCCCCGCTGGACGACGGCGCCGCACTGCGCGCAGCAGGGGCCGTGCAGGTCTTTCGCAGCATGGCCGATCTGCCTGCATTGCTGGGCTGCTGAGCGCAGCCGTTCCATGTTTCACCGGGTTGCCAACGTGCCTCTTCACACAAACACCCACCAGCGCCTGAGCCCCCTGCGGCGTTGGATGGCCCACTCAGCGCTCATCGTGGGACTGGGGCTTTTGAGTGCCTGCTCATCCGTGCGGCCCTGGGTCAACGAGCCTTTGCCAGCAGAGGACCAGAGCGTGCCCCTGCGCAAGTCCGAGCGCGACCCCTCCATCCTGGTGGCCGTGACCTTGTCGGGCGGCGGCGCGCGCGCTGCGGCGTTTGGCTTTGGGGTGCTGACGGAGATGCAGCAAACCCGCTTTGAATGGGACGGCCAGCCCACCACGCTGCTGGATGCGACGGATGTGGTCAGTGGCGTGTCGGGCGGCAGCATTGTGGCCGCCTACTTTGCTGCGCACGGCATCGAGGGGCTGCCGCGCTTTGAGCAAGACTTTTTGCGCCAGAACTTTCAGAACAGCCTCATCACCCAGGCCCTGCGGCCCGGCAACCTGATCGACCTCACCTCGCCCTGGCTGGGGCGCACCCACTTGCTGGCCCGCCGCCTGGACGAGCTGTACGAAGGGCGCACCTTTGGCGATGTGGAAAAGCGCCCACGCCACCCGCAGCTCTTCATCACCGCCACCGACATGTCGCTGGGCACGGGGTTTGAGTTCACCTGGGAGCAGTTTGCGTTAATCTGCTCCGACCTGCGCAAAGTGCCCTTGTCGTTTGCGGTGGCGGCTTCCTCGGCCGTGCCCTTGTTGCTCAGCCCCGTCACCCTGCGCAACTACGCCGATCAATGCCCCGAGCGCCAACGCACCACCACCGTCGCCGCTGAGCGCGCTGCTGCCAACGACTACCGGGCACGCTTGTACCGTGCACACGAGGTGAGCTACCAGGACGCAGAGCGCAGGCCCTACATCCACCTGGTCGATGGCGGGCTGGCCGACAACCTGGGCGTGCAGCGCTTGCTTGACCGTGCCATGGCCGGTGGCGGCCTGCGCGAGACCTTCAGCGAGGTCGGCATCCCCCCGCGCAGCATCCGCAAGCTGGTGCTGATCACCGTGAATGCCGAGCGCGACCCCTCGTACCACATCGATGCGCAGGACACCGTGCCCAACATTGCGCAGGTGGTGGACACGCTGCTGTTTGGCGCTGGTTCGCGCTCCACCCGCGAGACGCAGGAGTTTCTGCGCGACATCACCCAGCGCTGGCGCAAATCCCTGGCCGAGGGCGCACGCGGCGGCTTTGATGCGTTTGCCGACGATGCCGAGGTCCACGTCATCCCCGTCAACCTGCGCGACGCCCCAGACGCCGTGGCCCGCCGCAGGCTGCTGCAAGTGCCCACGGCGTTCTCGATTGCACCCGACGAAGTCACGGGGCTCATCGAAGCCGGGGGCAGCGTGCTGCGCCATTCGCCAGAGTTTCAGGCGCTGGTGCGGTCGCTGAAGGGAGCGGCTGCACCACCTGCACCACCTGCACGGCTGCAGGCGCAGGATTGAGCGGTAGACCACTCTGCCTGGACCGAACTGGCTGGGAGCCGCCAAGAAGGTAAAGGCGCGGGGGGCACAAAGAACCCGCAGTCGCACCCACGGCCGTTCAAGGCCGTGTGTCGGGGGCCGGGGTGGTTGGCACGTCTTGTCCTTCTGCCGCACGCGTTTGCGCAGCCATGGCCCGCTGGTAGCCAGGCCGCGCCTGCAGCCGCTGCCAATAGGCCTGCGTGGCCGGGCCAAACTGCTCCATCAGTCCCAGGTGCTGCGCCAACAGCAGCGCATACCCCACCGCCACATCGGCCGCCGTGAAGCGGCCCGCACACAGGTAGTCGCTGTGCGCCACGGTAGCTTCCACCGCCCTTAGCCGTGCCAGAAACCAGCGCGTGTAGTCCTCCACCACCTGCGGCTGCTTGCGCTCTGCGGGCTCAAAACGCCCATAGCGCAGCACCAGCGTCTGCGGAAACGTCAGCGTCGCATCGCTCATGTGCAGCCAGTTCAGATAAGCACCATAGGCCGGGTGTGTGGCCGCCACATCCAGCCCCGCGTCAGGGTGCGTGGTGGCCAGGTACTGGCACATGGCGGCCGATTCGGTCATGCGCACATCGCCTTGCACCAGCAGGGGCACCGTGCCCAGCGGGTTCTCGTCGAGGAACCACCGGGCCTTGGCACGGGGCGGGAAGGGGAGCATGTGGAGCTGGTAGGGCAGTTGCAGCTCCTCGAGCATCCACAGGGGGCGGAAGGAGCGGGCGCTGACGCAGTGGTGTAGGTGGAGCATGGGGGCTGCGGAGTGACGTCGTTGTCTAGTTTCAGCGTGATCAGTAGACAGATAGGTTGAGTTTTTAGCTGGCTTAGATCAATCTTCCTGACTAGCTTCTGAGATGTCGGCGATTCCGTGACTGGCTTTGAATTCTGCTAACTCCTCCGCACTTGGGGGAGTTGTGAATCTGTTGATCAATTGGTCATCGTATCTAAGGCGAAGTAGTGGGTCGTGGTAGAGCACTGTGCGGCATGAAGAAATAGCCAAACCGTTTGAGTGCTGAATCATTTGGTTGTTCATCACCCCTATGAACGACTGATTTGCTGGGTTGACTGTCGCCTCGTTCCCAGTCCAACGACCTATTAGGAGTGCGCGGCTTGTCAGTGGAAAATAAATTTCAGTGTTTTTGAGGCCAAAGCCTGGGCTGTGTCTCAGGAGTATTGGCACGTTTTCGGGATTGATGTAAGCAATAACGACAGGTCGATTCGTAGTAATGAATTCGCCATAGTCTCCGGACACGATGTACAGGGTCCACTTCCGCCGGCCAAGCAATTGCAACACTGTGTGATGCAGACCGATCTCCGTTTGAATATGGCGTTCGCGCGCCACCTCGATTTTGTATTCGCCTCGCATGTGGAAGTCTTTTGCTTCCTCATAGGTCACTAGGGACGACTTGCCAGTTCTTTCTTTCATCTCCTCCATTTGAGATTCCCAGTACTCTTTCTTCGCGAGCACCAAGTCCATCATGCGCTGTGTCACGCGCGCTTGAAACTCCCGCATGTTTTCCCGTTGCTCAGGCGAGCGCACTGCGAGCAGTGCCATCAGGTTGAGTATGTAGTCCTTGTTCTCGCCGTCAAATATCCCTGAAGACACAACTTCGCGTATTGCTGTCACAGACCTCGATTCGAGTTTTCCAAATTCGATCTCGAGCCAGTCAGGTGCTCGATCGTTGAATTCGAATCGCATGAAATCGCGCTGAGCGCAGACGTTGCGCGTATTGGTTTCGTAAGTTTTTTTGTCATTGAAATCGTGGACTATCACCATGTGGTGCTTGCCGCGCTTCCAGCCGAAGCCGCGCAAGTAGCCCTGCGGTATGTAGTGATGATTGCGAGAATCAGTCATCTAAGAATTGTCTCCCTGGTCCTCCGAAACTCCGCTGGCGACTGCCCCGTCCACCCCCGGAACGCCCGGATAAAACTCTTCTCATTCACAAACCCCGCCGCCTCCGCCACCTGCTTGATGGGACGTTGCGTGCGGTGCAGCAGCTCCACCGCGCGTGTGCGGCGCACTTCGTCTTTCAGGCCCTGCAGCGTGGCGCCTTCTTCCTTCAGCTGCCGGTGCAGCGTGCGGGGCGATACGTGCAACAGCGCGGCCAGGGATTCGGCGCTGTGCTGGGGCAGGGCGTGGGCGGGCTGGCCAGGCAGGGGGGTGGCCAGCAACTGGCGCACGCGCTGCACCAGCAGGCGGTCGCGGCGGTAGTGCAGCACGGTCAGGGGCAGGGCGTGCTGCAGCATCTGGCGCAGGGCCTGTTCGTCGCGGCGCAGGGGCAGGTGCAGGTAGCGGGCGTCAAAGTGCAGGGCGGTGCGCGGCGCGTGGAAGGTGGCGGGGCCACGGAATAACACGGCATAGGCATCGGCGTGCGGCGGTGCGTCAAACGCAAATTCGGCGGCGATGAGGGGGATGCGCGAGTCCACCATCCAGCAAGCCAGGCCATGGGCATTGCGCAGTACCGACACCAGACAGAACTCGCGCAGCGCACCCAGGTCGCGGGCCTCGGTGATGGCCAGGGTGGCGGTGTCGCCCTGGGTGGTGAGGTGCAGCGCAATGTCGTCCGCCAGCAGACCATGGTGGCGGCACCAGCGGGCCAGGGCCACCTGCAGTGTGGGCGAGCTGATGCTGGCGCGCGCCAGCATGCCGTAGCTGCCCCAGGGCAGGCGGCGGCTGAACCAGCCCAGGGCTTCGTCGTCCAGCTCCTGCATGGCGGCGTCGGAGATCTGCTCCATCTGCCAGGCAGTGATGCGGGCGCTGTCGTCCTGCAGCAGTTGCGGCGCAATCTGTGCCTGGGCCAGGGCGCGCGCGGGGCTCAGGCTGCGCCGCTCGTACGCCAGAACAATGGCGCGCACGAATGCGATAGGCGTTGCCGCAGGTGCGATGGGCGTAGCGGTGGGGACTGCGGCGGGTGGCGCCAATCGGTTGCTGGGATGGTGGGTCGGTTTCACGCCGCAGAGTGTGCCAGCCGTGGCACGATTTGCAACCATTGTGGCAACCTGGCCGGGGCGTGGGCTTCTATGCTTGCCTATGCTTGCGAATCGCCCGCCCGCGTGTTCTTGAGGCTTGGGCCGGATGACAGAGGAGACAAACCCGTGACGAGTGCAGCCGCAACACAATCCGCACCGCTGGCAGACAGCTACGCCCGTGGTGCCACCAATGTGCCCCTGATCGAGCAGACCATCGGCGCCTTTTTTGCCGACATGGTGGCCCGCCAGCCGGAGCGCGAGGCACTGGTCAGCGTGCACCAGGGCCGCCGCTACACCTACGCTCAGTTGCAGGCTGAAGCCCACCGCTTGGCCAGCGCGCTGCTGGGCATGGGGCTCACCCCTGGCGACCGCGTAGGCATCTGGTCGCACAACAATGCCGAATGGGTGCTGATGCAGCTGGCCACCGCGCAGGTGGGCCTGGTGCTGGTCAACATCAACCCGGCCTACCGCACGTCTGAGGTGGAATACGCGCTCAACAAGGTGGGCTGCAAGCTGCTGGTGACCATGGCCCGCTTCAAGACCAGCGACTACCTGGGCATGCTGCGCGAGCTGGCGCCCGAATGGCACCACCAGCAGCCGGGCCAGCTGGGCTCCGTGAAGCTGCCCCACCTGAACACCGTGGTGTGGATTGATGCACCCGGCGTAGGGGAGGCGGAGCAGGGCGCCGACGAGCCCGGCCTGCTGCGTTTTACCGACCTGCTGGCGCGCGGCAACGCGGCCGACCCGCGCCTGGCGCAGATCGCCGCCACGCTCAAGGCCACCGACCCCATCAACATCCAGTTCACCAGCGGCACCACGGGCTTCCCCAAGGGGGCCACGCTCACGCACCGCAACATCCTGAACAACGGCTTCTTCATCGGCGAATGCATGAAGCTCACGCCCGACGACCGCCTGTGCATCCCCGTGCCGCTGTACCACTGCTTTGGCATGGTGCTGGGCAACCTGGCCTGCTTGACGCACGGCTCGACCATCGTCTACCCCAACGACGGGTTTGACCCGCTGACCGTGCTGCAGACGGTGCAGGACGAGCGCTGCACCGGCCTGCACGGCGTGCCCACCATGTTCATCGCTGAGCTGGACCACCCGCGTTTTGCCGAGTTCAACCTCAGCACCCTGCGCACCGGCATCATGGCCGGATCGCCGTGCCCCACCGAGGTGATGAAGCGTGTGGTGGAGCAGATGCACCTCTCGCAGATCACCATCGCCTACGGCATGACCGAGACCAGCCCCGTGAGCTGCCAAAGCAGCACCGACACGCCGCTGGATAAGCGCGTCTCCACCGTGGGCCAGGTGCAGCCTCACCTGGAGGTGAAGATCGTGGACCCTGACACGGGCGCCATCGTGCCCATCGGCCAGCGCGGCGAGTTCTGCACCAAAGGCTATTCCGTCATGCACGGCTACTGGGGCGATGAGGCCAAGACCCGCGAGGCCATCGACGACGGCGGCTGGATGCACACCGGCGACCTGGCCACCATGGATGCCGAGGGCTATGTGAACATCGTCGGCCGCATCAAGGACATGGTGATCCGTGGCGGCGAAAACATTTACCCGCGCGAGATCGAAGAGTTTTTGTACCGCCACCCCCAGGTGCAGGACGTGCAGGTGGTGGGCGTGCCCGACCAGAAGTACGGCGAAGAACTCTGCGCCTGGATCATCGCCAAGCCCGGCACGCAGCCAACAGAAGACGACATCCGCGCCTTCTGCAAGGGCCAGATCGCGCACTACAAGGTGCCACGCTACATCCGCTTCGTCACCAGCTTCCCGATGACGGTGACGGGCAAGATCCAGAAGTTCAAGATCCGCGACGAGATGAAGGACCAGCTTGGGTTGGTCGAATCCCAAACGGCATGAAACAAAGAAGCAACACAGCATGACCATTCTCGACACCCAACTCAACGCCCGCTCGGCGGACTTCCTGGCCAATGCCGCGGCCATGCGCACGCTGGTCGACGACCTGCGCGCCCAGCTCGACAAGGTCGCCCAGGGCGGCGGTGAAGCCGCCCGCGCCAAGCACACCGCGCGCGGCAAGCTGCTGCCGCGCGAACGTGTGCAGATGCTGCTGGACCCGGGCACGCCGTTTCTGGAGCTGGCGCCGTTGGCCGCGCTCAACATGTACAACAACGATGCGCCCAGCGCGGGGCTCATTGCGGGCATTGGCCGCGTGAGCGGCGTGGACTGCATGATCGTGTGCAACGACGCCACGGTGAAGGGCGGCACCTACTACCCGCTCACCGTCAAGAAGCACCTGCGTGCGCAAGAGGTGGCGCAGCAGAACCACCTGCCCTGCATCTACCTGGTGGACTCCGGCGGCGCCAACTTGCCCAATCAGGACGAAGTCTTCCCCGACCGCGACCACTTCGGCCGCATCTTCTTCAACCAGGCCAACATGAGCGCCATGGGCATCTCGCAGATCGCGGTGGTCATGGGGTCGTGCACGGCGGGCGGCGCCTACGTGCCAGCCATGAGCGACGAGTCCATCATCGTCAAGAACCAGGGCACCATCTTTTTGGGTGGCCCGCCGCTGGTCAAGGCCGCGACGGGCGAGGTCGTGACGGCCGAAGACCTGGGCGGCGGTGACGTGCACACCCGCCTGTCGGGTGTGGCCGACCACCTGGCGCAGAACGACTTGCACGCGCTGCAACTGGCACGCAATGCAGTGCGCAATTTGAATAAAAATAAGCCTCTAGCGCACGCAGATCAAGCGCCAGTAGCTCCTAAGTTTGTAGCTGATGAGCTGTATGGCGTGATCCCGGTGGACACGCGCAAGCCCTTTGACGTGCGCGAGATCATTGCCCGCATCGTCGATGGCAGCGAGTTTGACGAGTTCAAGGCCCGCTACGGCACCACGCTGGTCACGGGCTTTGCGCGCATCGAGGGGATGATGGTCGGCATCATCGCCAACAACGGCATCCTGTTCAGCGAGTCGGCTCTCAAGGGCGCGCACTTCATCGAGCTGTGCTGCCAGCGCAAGATCCCGCTGGTGTTCTTGCAGAACATCACCGGCTTCATGGTGGGCCGCAAGTACGAGAACGAAGGCATCGCCCGCAACGGCGCCAAGATGGTGACGGCCGTGGCCACGGCCAGCGTGCCCAAGTTCACCATCATCATCGGCGGCAGCTTTGGCGCGGGCAACTATGGCATGTGCGGCCGCGCGTACTCGCCCCGCTTCCTGTGGATGTGGCCCAACGCGCGCATCAGCGTGATGGGCGGCGAGCAGGCCGCTGGTGTGCTGGCCACGGTGAAGCGCGACGGCATCGAAGGCAAAGGCGGCCAGTGGAGCGTGGAGGAGGAAGAGGCCTTCAAGGCCCCCATCCGCCGTCAATACGAAGACCAGGGTCATCCCTACTACGCCACGGCCCGCCTGTGGGACGACGGAGTGATCGACCCGGCCGACACCCGCCGTGTGCTGGCGCTGGGGCTGGCCGCCACGCGCAATGCACCCATCGAAGACACCAAGTTCGGCCTGTTCCGCATGTAAAGGGGCCTGGAAACATGCGCGTGTCTTATGGATGGGCTGTGGGGTTGGCACTGGCGGCGCTGGCTGGTGCCACGCACGCCCGGGTGGTGGAAGAGCAGATCGATGTGCCCGTGCAGGTGAAAAACGCCTGGGGCAAACCGGTGGCCCACACCATCCGTGTCACGGTCTGGTCCGACGACACCAACCCCCAGCCCTCCCCGATTGCACTCGTCAACCATGGCCGCGCGCCCGATGCGCAAGGCCGGGCTAGCCTGGGCCGCGCGCGCTATACCGATGCATCGCGCTACTTGCTGCGCCGTGGCTTTGTGGTGGCCGTGCCCACCCGTGTGGGCTATGGCGTGAGCGGTGGCGAGGACGTGGAGGACACGGGGGCGTGCAACAACCGCAACTACCCGCCAGGGTTCGACGCCGCTGCCGTGCAAATGCTGGCCGCACTGAGCGCGGTGCGCCAGCGGCCTGATGTGGCGCCCGACAAGGTGCTGGTGATAGGGCAGTCGTTTGGTGGCGGGGGTACGGTGGCGCTGGCCGCGATAAACCCGCCCGGCGTGGTGGCCGCCATCAATTTTGCGGGCGGCAGCGGTGGCGACCCCAAGGGCCGACCGCAGAACCCCTGCTCTCAGCCCGCGCTGGAGCGCACCTTTCAGGCGTATGGCGCGCAGGCCAAGGTGCCCATGCTGTGGGTCTACACCGAGAACGACATGTACTTTGGCGCCCAACTGCCGCGCCAGTGGCATGCCGCATTCACCAAGGCAGGGGGCAAGGCGAGCTTTGTGCAGTTCCCGCCGCATGGCGAAGATGGGCATTCCCTTTTCACCCGCTTCCCGCAAGTGTGGCAGCCTGCCGTGTCCGAGTTTCTGGATGCGAATGGGTTTGCTCCTGTGGCCCCCCACTAAAGGCGTCAGCATGCGCTTCAAGCTTTTTTACTCTCGAAAATCCCTTGTCCTGATGGCCTGGACTGGTGCCTGCCTTGCTGCCGTGGCAAGCCCCATGCAGCGCGTGGAGCTGCCATTGCCGTCCGGCACGGTGCTGCGCGCCCACTGGCTGCCAGCGCCGCAGTCTGCCGCACAGGCTCAGCCCTCTGCCCAACCTGCGGTGCTCGCACTGCATGGCTGCGGAGGCTTGTACGCCAAGGGTGGGGCGCTGTCCTCGCGCTACCGGGAGACGGCTGATACTTTGCACGCCGCAAGCTATGCGGTGCTGATGCCCGACAGCTTTGGATCGCGCGGTTTGCGCGATGTATGCCAGACCCGCTACAGCGACCGGACCTTGAACGTGAACGAACGGGTGCAGGACGCTCGCGCCGCCCTGGTGTGGCTGGCGGCGCAGCCGGGTGTGGATGCCCAGCGCATCGGCGTGATGGGCTGGTCCAACGGCGGCACCACCACCTTGAACCTGCTCGTGCAGCGGCACACCCACCCCCAAGAAGGTGAGCCCGCGTTGGCCGGTGCGGCGGTGTTTTACCCAGGCTGCGGGCCCCTGCTCAAACACCAGGCCGTGGCAGACAGCGTGCCGCTGCTGATGCAGCTCGGTGCGCTGGACGACTGGACCCCGGCCCAACCCTGCGTGGACTGGGCCACCACCCTCAAGGCCCGCGCGGGCAGTGATGTAACGGTGCATGTGTACGAGGGCAGCTACCACGGCTTTGATGGCAAAGACCCCGTGCGCCTGCGGGGGGATGTACCCAACGGAACGTCCGTCCAAGGGGTACACCAGGGGGGCAACCCACAGGCACGAACCGAATCTCAGGCAGCCCTGCAATCTTTCTGGAGCCGGGTGCTGGGCGCTCGAAAGGCACCATGAACCCCACAGCCCATTTCAGCCAGCTGGCCCGCTACAACCAGTGGGCCACCGCCCGCTTGCTCGATGCCGTGGCGGCCTTGCCTGAAGCGGACTATCGCCGCGATGTCGCGCTGTTTTTTCGCAGCATTCACGGCACGCTCAACCATCTGCTGGTGGGTGAGCATCTGCTGTGGTTTGTGCGATTTTCGGAAGGTACATCGCCCCGGGTGGCGCTGGATGCTGAAGTGGAGGCAGACCGGAAGGCACTGGCACTGCGCTTGCTCGAAGGCGCAGCCCGATGGGCACCGCTGATCGCCTCTTTCTCGCAAGACCGTTGGAGTGGCACGCTGGACTACACCACCATGCGCGGCACGGCCGCGTCGCTGCCCTTTGCTGCAACGCTGGCGCATGTGTTCAACCACGGCACCCACCATCGGGGCCAGATCACCGCCGCGCTGACCGCCCTGGGCCAGCCCTGTCCTGAGCTGGACCTTGTCTATTTCCTGCAGGCCGAACAGGCCGGAGTCTCCCCATGAGCAGCAACCTGCAAATCACCTACCAAGGCGCCGTGGCGCGCATCACGCTCACGCAGCCTGAGATCCGCAACGCCTTCAGCGATGAGGTCATTGCCGAGATCACCGCTGCCTTCACCGAGGTGGGGGGGCGTGCCGATGTGCGCGCCGTGGTGCTCGCCGCAGAAGGCCCTGCTTTTTGCGCCGGTGCCAACCTCAACTGGATGCGCCGCATGGCCGACTACACGCGCGATGAAAACATCGCCGACGCCGGCAAGCTGGCCGAGATGCTGCGTGTGATCTACGAATGCCCCAAGCCCACGATTGCCCGCGTGCAGGGCGATGTGTACGCAGGTGGTATGGGCCTGATGGCGGCGTGCGACATGGCGGTGGCGGTGGACACGGCGGGCTTTTGCCTGAGCGAGGTGAAGCTGGGGCTTATCCCCGCCACCATCTGCCCCTATGTGATCCGAGCCATGGGCGCGCGCGCTGCGCACCGCTACTTCCTGACGGCCGAGCGCTTTGATGCGGCCGAGGCGCTGCGCATCGGTTTTGTGCACGCCGTGGTGGCTGTCGATCAGCTGGATGCCAAGGTCGATGAACTGCTCAAAGCCCTGACCAGCGCCAGCCCGAACGCCGTGCGGGTGTGCAAGAAACTGGTGCTCGATGTGGCCGAGCGTGAGATCAACGCAGGCTTGATCGCTGCCACGGTGCAGGGCATTGCCGACATCCGCGCCAGCGACGAAGGCAAGGAAGGTGTGCAGTCTTTTCTGAACAAGCGCAAGCCCAACTGGCTGGGCTGATCGGTAACTGCAGGCCATGGACACCCTCTGGTTCAACATCGTGCAGTGGCTCCACACGCTGGGACTGCATGTGGATGGCGGTACCGCGCGCGCCGTGGGCGACGCGGCAGCTACAGCAACTGCGAAGCTCGACATGCCCAGCCTGCTGGCGCTGGCCGCCGCACTGGGCTGGGCCAGCGGGTTCCGGCTGTATGCCGTGGCGTTCCTGGTCGGCATGATGGGCGTGCTGGGCTGGATGCCCCTGCCGCCCGGCCTGGCCATGCTGCAGCACCCGCTGGTGCTGATGGTCAGCGGCTTCATGCTGATGGTGGAGTTTTTTGCCGACAAGGTGCCCTGGGTGGACAGCGCCTGGGACGCCATCCACGCCTTCATCCGCGTGCCTGCGGGCGCCGCCTTGGCCTATGGCGTGTTTGGCGCCGACAACGCCACCATGGCCGTGGTGGCGGGACTGCTGGGCGGCTCGCTCTCTGCCACGGCCTTGGCCACGAAGATGACCACCCGCGCCGCCGTGAACACCTCGCCCGAGCCTTTTTCCAACTGGGGGCTGTCTTTCTTTGAAGACGGGCTGGTAGTCGCCGTGGTGTGGCTGGCCACGCAGTACCCGGTGGCCTTCGGCATTGCGCTGGTGCTGATGGTGGTCGTGTCGGTGCTGCTGCTGGTGGTGCTGTTCAAGTTTCTGCGCGCCGTGGTGCGGCGCCTTTCTTCTTTCTTTTCTGGTTCTGCCAAGGTGGCCTAAACATGTTCAACAAAATCCTGATTGCCAATCGAGGCGAGATTGCCTGCCGTGTCGCGGCCACCGCCAAACGCTTGGGCGTGAAAACCGTCGCCGTGTACTCCGACGCCGATGCGCAAGCCAAGCATGTCGCCGTCTGCGACGAGGCCGTGCACATTGGCGGCAGCGCCCCCAAGGACAGCTACCTGCGCTGGGAGCGCATCTTCGAGGCCGCCAAGGCCACGGGCGCGCAGGCCATCCACCCTGGCTACGGTTTTCTGAGCGAGAACGAAGACTTCGCAAAGGCCTGTGCTGACGCGGGCCTGGTTTTCATTGGCCCCCCCGCCAGCGCCATCAATGCCATGGGGCTGAAGGCCGAGTCCAAGCGCCTCATGGAGCAGGCACAGGTGCCCCTGGTGCCCGGCTACCACGGTGCTGACCAGGACCCGGCGCTGCTGCAACGCGAGGCGGACCGTATTGGCTATCCCGTGCTCATCAAGGCCAGCGCCGGCGGTGGCGGCAAGGGCATGCGCGCCGTGGACAAAGCCGAGGACTTTGCGGCGGCGCTCGACTCCTGCAAGCGCGAGGCCATCAACAGCTTTGGTGACGACGCGGTGCTGGTCGAAAAGTACGTGCAGCGCCCGCGCCACATCGAGATCCAGGTGTTTGGCGATACGCACGGGGACGTGGTGTACCTGTTTGAGCGCGATTGCTCTGTGCAGCGCCGCCACCAGAAGGTGCTGGAGGAAGCACCTGCGCCCGGCATGACGCCGGAGCTGCGCGCCCGCATGGGCGAGGCCGCTGTGGCCGCCGCCAAGGCTGTGAACTACGTGGGCGCGGGCACGGTGGAGTTCATCGTGGAGCAGCCGGGCGGCTACGACGCCCCCGAGCAGATGAAGTTCTACTTCATGGAGATGAACACCCGCCTGCAGGTGGAGCACCCCGTGACCGAGGCGATCACCGGCCTCGACCTGGTGGAGTGGCAGCTGCGTGTAGCGTCGGGCGAGCCCTTGCCGCTCCAGCAGCAAGACCTGCGCATCACAGGCCACGCCATCGAGGCCCGCATCTGTGCCGAGAACCCCGACAACAACTTCCTGCCCGCGACCGGTGCGCTCAATGTGTATGCGCTGCCCGATTGCGTGACGTTTGAAAGAGGCGCGGTGCGCGTGGATTCCGGCGTGCGACAGGGCGATGCGATCAGCCCGTTCTATGACTCCATGGTGGCCAAGCTCATCGTGCACGGCGACACGCGCGAACAGGCGCTGGCGCGGCTGGACGAGGCGCTGGCCCAGACCCACATCGTGGGCCTGGCAACCAACGTGCAGTTTTTGCGCCGCGTGGCACGCACCGATGCGTTTGCCAGCGCCAAGTTGGACACGGTGCTGATCCCGCGCGAGCAGGCCGTGTTGTTCCACCAGGAGCCCGTGGGCTTGCCCCTGGCCGCTGCGGCGGCCGTGGCGCAGGCCTTGCTGAATGAGCGCACGAGCGAGGGCGTGGACCCGTTCAGCCGCCGCGACGGCTTTCACACGCATGGCGTGGTGCAGCGCCGGTTTGAATTTGAATTTGGCGGTGAGCACGCCAAGGCGCTGCTCACTTACGAGCGCGGTGGCAGCCTGCACTTGACGGTGGGTGAGGGCGATGCGGCGGTGGCAGGGCCGCTGGTGTTTGGCGCCGCGCCCCGGGGTGCTATCGAGCTGCAGTTTGCCGGCCGGCGCACCCGCGCTGCCGTGTACGCGCAAGGTGAGGTGGACCACGTGTTCACCCCGCAGGGTGCCACGCAGATCAAGGCCATCGACCTGCTGGCCCATTCGGGTGAAGCGGCCGCCGAGGGTGGTCGCCTCACGGCCCCCATGCCCGGCAAGGTGGTGTCGTTTGCCGTGAAGGCGGGCGACAAGGTTGCCAAGGGGCAGCCACTGGCGGTGATGGAGGCCATGAAGATGGAGCACACCATCGCCGCCCCGGCCGACGGCGTGGTGCAGGAGCTGCTGTACGCGCCAGGCGACCAGGTGACCGAGGGGGCAGAGCTGCTCAAGCTGGTGGTGTAGAGAGGGTGTTGAGGGTTGATTCAGAATGGAGGTATGCCGAAATCATCTCCAGACCCTATCAAAGCCTTCGCTCCTTTACAGAAAACCCCGTGTTGCTTTAAGGGTGACCATGAGAGGTTCCAATGAAGTTTCCTATTTTTTTGCATCGGATAGTGCTGAGAAACTACAAAAGTATTGGTAGCTGCGATGTTCGCCTAGGTGCTCTGACCTATTTGGTCGGCGCGAACGGATCTGGGAAAAGTAACTTTCTGGATGCCCTTCATTTGGTTCGCGACGCTTTGTCGGGGTCGCTGGACAATGCGCTGAATGAGCGTGGGGGGTTGACTGAGGTCCGTAGGCGCTCAAGTGGCCATCCAACCAATTTTGGTATCCGGCTTGAGTTCACTCTGGCGGGAGGTCTGCCGGGGCACTACGTCTTCAATGTTGGTGCGCTTCCCGGGCGCGGTTACGAGGTGCAGGCTGAGGAGTGCGTAGTGAACGCTAAGGGTAAAGGGCCTTATTTCCGTGTGGAGCGTGGGGTGCTTCATTCAAGCAGTGAGGCCACATTCCCAGCTATAACTTCTGACAGATTGGCGCTGGTAAGTGTTTCCGGAATGGCTGTCTTTCGACCAGTCTTTGATGCCCTTACCTCTATGGGTTTTTACAACTTAAACCCCAAGCTAATGCGTGAACCGCAGAAGCCTCAAGATGGCAGGCTACTCAAGCCCGTAGGGGAGAATATTGTGAGCGTTCTCGGTCATCTTGAACGTGTCGCTCCGGAGCAGATGGAGGAAATTCAACGTTATCTGCAGACAGTGGTCCCAATGGTTCATGGTGTTGAGAGAAAACAGATTGGGCCATTGGAAACGTTAGAGTTTCGGCAAGATATGGCAGGTTCTAAGCATCCCTGGCGCTTCCCCGCTCAAAATATGTCCGATGGAACGTTGCGTGCGTTAGGTGTATTAACGGCACTTTTCCAGGGTAACAGAGACTACTCGCCCATGTTAATTGGGATCGAGGAGCCAGAAACTGCGCTGCACCCCGCCGCCAGTGCAGCGTTGCGCGAAGCACTTTCAAAAGCGGCTGAGAAAACTCAGATTATTGTTACTAGCCATAGCCCAGACCTTCTCGATTCGCCCAATATTTCGCCTGATCAATTGCTCGCAGTTGTCTCCGAGGGAGGGGAAACACGGATAGCCCCCCTTGATGAAGCATCTAAATCTGTGATGCGGGACCATCTTTTCTCGGCAGGAGAGTTGCTGCGTTTGAATCAATTGGCGCCCGACCGCGCATTCTTAGAGGCGCAGCGCCAAACAGATCTTTTTGGAAATATTTCTTCATGATTTCCCTATCGGCAATCGTTGAGGGAGATGGGGAGGTAGCTGCCTTACCGGTGCTCCTACGACGCATAGCAGAGTGGCGAACGCCCGAGGTCTATGTCGATGTTCTGGCTCCCATCCGCGTCTATAAGGACCGGTTTTTGAATAGGGAGGAAGAGTTCAGTCGGCATTTGCAACTCGCAGCTGCTAAGTCGGGAGAAATGGGTTGGATATTGATACTCTTGGATGCCGATGATGATTGCCCTGTGTTACGAGGAGGCGATATAGCGCGACGTGCTGCCGCTGTTGTACCTCATCGGTCTGTTGGGGTCGTTTTGGCAAATCGCGAATATGAAGCATGGTTTATCGCAGCCGCAAAGTCATTGGATGGAGTGAGGTCTTTTGTGTATCAACATCGCGATGACCTGGTAGGTGCTGAAGTGCCGCGCAATGCAAAAGGTTGGATGCGTGACCGCATGACGAATGGTGCATATCGCGAGACGACTGATCAACCAGGCTTCTCCGCTCGCATGGATTTACAGCTGGCATTTGATCGAAGCCGGTCTTTTCGGAAGTTATGTACTGAGTGGTCCCGAAACATCGAATTTCTTTTGAGAACTGCAAAGTAGTGAAAATCACCTTTTGCTGTACCGACACCAAAGCCGAGCCCTGGCTGCAGGGCCTTGCCGCCGCGCTGCCCGGCGCTGATATTTCCGTGTGGCAGCCCGGCGCGCCGCAGGCCGACTATGCCGTGGTCTGGGCGCCGCCCCAGCAGTTCATGGACGAGCAGCAGGGCCTCAAGGCCTTGTTCAACATCGGCGCGGGTGTGGATGCGCTGCTCAAGCTGCGCCTGCCATCCGGCGCGCTGGTGGTGCGGCTCGATGATGCGGGCATGGCCGTGCAGATGGCCGAGTACGTGAGCCACGCGGTCATTCGCCACTTTCGTGAGTTCGATGGCTACGAGGCCGACATGGCGGAGGGCCGCTGGGGCTACCGCAAGCCCCGTCTGCGCAGCGACTTCTCCATCGGTGTGATGGGTCTGGGCGTGCTGGGCGAGCGGGTGGCCAAGGCGCTCGCGCAGTTTGACTTCCCGGTCAACGGCTGGAGCCGCAGCCCCAAGGCCATCGAGGGCGTGCGGGCCTTCACCGGTGCAGACCAATTCAATGATTTCCTGGCCGCCAGCCGGGTGCTGGTCAACCTGCTGCCCCTCACGCCCGACACGGCCAACGTGATCAACAGGGATGCGCTCGCCCGCCTGCAGCCCGGTGCTTACGTGATCAACGTGGCGCGTGGCGCGCACCTGGTGGACGAGGATTTGCTCGCCGCCATCGACAGCAGCCATGTGGCAGGCGCCACGCTCGATGTGTTTCGCACCGAGCCGCTGCCTGCGGGCCACGCGTTCTGGAACCACCCGCGCATCACCATCACCCCCCACACCTCGGCGCGCACGCTGCGCGAGGAGAGCATTGCCCAGATCGCGCGCAAGATGGCGGCGCTGCAGCGGGGCGAGGCGATTGCCGGGGTGGTGGACCCGGTGCGTGGGTATTGAGCCGTAGAGTCAGTGCGGTGGCTCAGTCCACCGTCACGCCCGCATCGCGCACCAGCTTGCCCAGGCGCTGGGCATCGGCCTTGATCAGCGCACCAAAGTCCGCAGCGCTGCCCGCCACCACGGGGGTGCCAATGGCCTCCCATTTAGCGCGGAAGGCGGGTTCCTTGAAGATAGCGTTCACCGTGGCATTGAGCTTGTCGATGATGGGCTGCGGTGTGCCTGCCCGCACGGCAATGCCGTGCCAGCCGGTGATCTGGTAGCCCGGCGCGCCAGCCTCGGCCAATGTGGGCACAGTGGGTAGCACCTTGGCGCGTTCGCTGGAAGTCACGGCCAGCGGTATCAGCTTGCCTGCCTGAATATGGGGCAGCGAGCTGCCAACGATGTCAAACATCACATTGACTTGGCCGCCGATCAGATCGTTGAGCGCCGGGCCCGCGCCCCGGTAGGGGATGTGCGCCAGCTTCACACCCAGCGTGCTGTTGAACAACTCGCCCGCCAGGTGCTGGGGCGTGCCGTTGCCCGCAGAGGCGTAGCTCAGCACCGGCTTGCCCGCTTTGGCCATGGCCAGAAACTCGGCCAGCGTTTTCACCCCCAACGATGGGTGCACTTCGAGCACCAGAGGAAAGGCCGACAGTTGCACCACCGGGGCCAGGTCAGTCAACGGGTTGAAAGGCATGCTGCTGTACAGCGATGCATTCACCGCCATGGGGCCACTGGCAGCCAGCAGCAGTGTGTGGCCGTCGGCAGGGGCTTGCTTGGCAACCTCGGCGCTGCCGGTGTTGCCACCTGCGCCCCCTTTGTTGTCCACGATCACGGTCACACCGAGCCGACTTTGTAGCTCGGGCTGCAGCATGCGAGCCATCAGGTCAGTGGGGCCGCCGGGCGGGTAGGGCACGACGAAGCGGATGGTCTTGCTGGGCCAGGTGTTGGCTGCTGCTTGTGCGGCGACTTGGCCTGCGAAGCCCAGGGCCAGCGGAAATGCGCAGGCGGCGTGCAGCAGGGCGCGCCGGGCTGTGCGCAGTGAGGGTAAAGGCGTTGGGTGGGGCATGTCTGTCTCCTGGAGGATGAAACCCATCTGGTGTGGGCTGATGGTGTTGGATAACGGTTCTCAGGCTGCGCCGAAGCGTTTTCGGATGTCGGTGGCAGTGGCCAGTGGGCGCCCCAGCGCCTGCGCGGCTTCCACCGCCTGGCGCACCAGCGCGGTGTTGTCGGGGGCCACGCTGCCGTCCTTGCACAGCAGGTTGTTTTCAAACCCCACGCGGGCGTGGCCGCCAAACACGGCGGCGGCGGCCACGCAGGCGTTCTCTGCCGCCCCGAAGGCGCACACAGCCCAGGGCTCGTTGCCGTCATGGGCGTTCAGAAAAGGCAGCAGATCGCGCGGGCTGGAGGTCTGGCCCGCGCTGTAGCGGCCCAGCACAAACAGCAGGAACCAAGGCGCATCCGGCACCACGCCACTGGCGCGCAGTGCCTGCCAGCGGCGCAAGTCGGCCACGTCATACAGGATGACCTGCACCATGGTGCGGCGCTGGGCCAGGCCAGTGAAGAAGCGCTGCAGTCCGGCTTCGCCGATTTCGGGCTTGTCCACTTCGCGCAGGCCGATGGACACGGCTTCGGGTTGCAGGGCCTCCACCATGGCGATCTGCGCGGGGGCCTGGTACACGCCTGCGGCTTCGCTGGTGATCTGGATGACCATCGCGCCGCCCACAGCCTGGCGCACCACGCGCTGCGCCTCGCGGTAGCCCTCCACATCGAGGCTGTGGCGGCCTTGCGCGTCGCGTATGTGCATGTGCAGCATGGCCGCTCCCGCGTCCAGGCAGGCCTTGGCCGTGGTGGCCAGCGTGGCCGGTGTGATGGGCACGGCCAGATGGTCGACAGGCTGCTTGTAGGCGCCGTTGGGCGCCACGGTCACGATCAGCGGGTCAATCCACTGGCTGGCAATGGTGGGTGATGCGGGCGATGCACTCATGCGCGGGCTCCGGTGGTCGATGGGGTGTCCGTCTGTGACGTGTCGGTGGGGGGCTCGATGGTGGGCAGCTCGCTGGCAAGCAGGGCCAGGCCCTGGCGCAGCAGCGTGTCGTAGCGCGCGCGTTCGGCCTGCTTGCGGTCTTCGGGCCAGTCAAAAAAGCCCTTGCCCGTCTTCATGCCGAGCTCGCCCTGGGCCACCTTGTCGCGCAAGGCCTGGGCGGGTACGTCGGTGTTCGACAGCGTGGGGTACATGGTGGCTGCTGCTGCGGTGTGCACCTCGATGCCCGCGTGGTCGCGCTGCAGCACCGGCCCCGCCGCCAGAAAGCGGAAGCCGAAGCCAAAGCGCACGGCGGCGTCCACGTCTTCGGGCGAGGCAATGCCTTCGTCGATGAGTGCAAAGGCCTCGCGCGAGAGCGCGTGCTGCATGCGGTTGGCCAGAAAGCCGGGCTTGTCCTTCTTGACCAGCACCGGCACGCTGCCGCAGCCGCGCATGAAGGCGTGCAGCCAGGTGCCCAGTGCCGGGTCGCTGCGCTCGCCCAGCACCACCTCCACCAGGGGCACCAGGTGGGCGGGCATGAAGAAGTGCAGGCCCAGCATGCGCTGCGCCGTGGCCAGCCCCTGGGCGATGGCACTGATGGGAAAACCCGAGCTGTTGCTGGCCAGCACGGCGTTGGGGGGCGCCACGGTTTCCAGCTCGGCAAACAGCTTTTGTTTGGCTGCCAGTTGCTCTGTGATGCATTCCACCACCAGCACCACGCCGTTCCAGTCCACATCCTGCAGGCTGGCGCACACCTGCACCGGGCCGGCGTGGGTAGCTTGGCCTGCGGCGGCCAGCTCCTGCGCAATGTGCGGCCGCAAGTGTTCGCGGCGGGCGGCGTGGGGGTCCACCACCGTGACCTGTGCGCCACCACGGGCCAGGACCACGGCCACATCGGCCCCCATGGTGCCTCCGCCTACCACCACGGTGCGTGCGTTGCGCGGCGAACTGTTCTCCATCGTGTCTCCTTGTTGCTCTCAATTTGCTCAAGCGGTGTGCTTGCGTTGAATTCAGTCTAGGGGGCTCGCATTGCGCGGTCCAGACGTCTTTTTCGATAGACTGATCGGCTATGAAGATCAATTGGTCCGCCCGCGAGGTGGATGTGTTCCTGTCGTTGGCCGAGACGCTGAGTTTTCGGCGCACGGCCTTGCAGATGCACCTGTCGCAGTCGGCGGTGTCGGGTACGGTGGCGCGGCTGGAGGAGATGCTGGACGTGCGCCTGTTCGAGCGCACGACGCGCACCGTGCAGCTCACGCTGGCGGGCGAGGTGTTTGCCGAGCAGGCGCGGTTTCTGCGTCACCAGATGGAGGAGACCGTGCGCCGCGTGCAGGGGGTGGCGCAGCTGCAGGTGGGTCGCATTGCGCTGGCTGCGCTGCCGTCGCTGGCAGCCGGGGCCGTGCCCCGCGCGTTTGCCCGGTTTGCCGCGCAGCACCCGGGTGTGCAGATGGAGCTGATCGACAGCCTGGCGGGCCCGGCGTTTGACATGGTGCGCGCCGGGCGGGTGGACTTTGCCCTCACCGCCGCCAACCCCGCCTATGCGGATCTGGACTACACCCCACTGGTGTCCGACCGGTTTGTGCTGCTGATGCCGCGCACGCACGCCCTGGCCCGTGGGCGGGGTGCCATCGCCTGGGCCGACGTGGCCGAGCTGCACCACATCTCCATGCCCGCGGGCACCAGCGTGCGGCAGTACGCGCAAGAGGCCTTGCTGACGCACCGCATCCGCTTTGAACCCCGCTACGAGGTGGAACACCTGGCCACCATTGCGGCCATGGTGGCGGCGGGGCTGGGTGTGAGCGCGCTGCCCGAGTTGGCCGCCCAGGTGGTGCGCCGGCCCGAGGTGGTCACACGCCCGCTCAAGGCGCCCGTGCTGCATCGGCCCATCGGGCTGATCACGCTGCGCGGGCGGCCGCTGTCGCTGGCGGCGCAGGCCATGGTGGTGCTGCTGCGGCAGGAGGTGGAGGGCGATGGCACGTCCGGCGAATGGTCTGGCACGATATGAGGTCGCCGTGTGGAGGCGGTAGCGAGACAATGGCGAGATTCCTTGTCCACCCTTGGTAGCCCCATGAGCATTCCCTCCCGCGTCCGCCTCATCGACGTTGGCCCCCGTGACGGCCTGCAGAACGAAAAGACCCCGGTGCCCGCCGCCGTCAAGATCGAGCTGGTGCACCGCCTGCAGCAGGCCGGCCTGAAAGAGATCGAAGTCACCAGCTACGTCAGCCCCAAGTGGGTGCCGCAGATGGCCGACAACCACGAGGTGATGGCGGGCATCACCCGCCAGAGCGGCGTGGCGTATTCGGTGCTCACGCCCAACCTCAAGGGCTTTGAGGCGGCGGTGCTCGATAAGCCCGATGAAATAGTCGTTTTTGGCTCCGCCAGCGAGGCCTTCAGCCAACGCAACATCAACTGCAGCATTGCCGAGAGCATTGAGCGCTTTGCGCCCGTGGTGCAGGCCGCGCTGGCGGCAGGCATCCGCGTGCGGGGGGCCATGAGTTGCACCGTGGGCTGCCCCTACGAGGGCGAGATTGCACCCGAGCGCGTGGATTACCTCGCAGGCCTGCTCAAAGGCATTGGCGTGCAGCGGGTGGATGTGGCCGACACCATTGGTGTGGGCACGCCGCGCAAGGTGCAGAAGGCGCTGGAGGCGACGCTGCAGCACTTCGGCATCGACGATGTGTCGGGCCACTTCCACGATACCTACGGCCAGGCGCTGTCCAACACGCTGGCGGCGCTGGAGCTGGGGGTGTGGAACTACCAGTCTTCTGTGGCCGGGCTGGGTGGCTGCCCCTATGCCAAGGGCGCCACCGGCAATGCGGCGACCGAGGATGTGGTCTACATGCTGCACGGCATGGGCATCGAAACGGGGATTGACCTGGACCAGCTGATTGACGCTGGCGCTTACATTAGCGGCTTTCTGGACCGCAAGCCCAACTCGCGTGCGGCCAATGCCCTGCTGACCCGGCGTGCGGGTTGAGCGCAGAGAACCTGTTCAAAGCGCGGTGCGTGCTGCGTCGCGGTGGACCTTGAGGATAGACCTATGTGTGGAAGTGAACTGACCCCCTTGCCCGATGGCGTGCAGCGCGTGGCTGCCGCCTTGCTGGACAAAGGCCACCCGCATGCCCCGCGCATGCTCGACAACTCGGCCCGCACGGCACAGGAAGCCGCCGACGCTTTGGGCATTGCCGTGGGGCAGATTGCCAAGAGCATCATTTTTCGGCGCAAGAGCGACGACGTGGCCGTGCTGGTGGTCACCTCGGGCGACCGGCGTGTGGACGAAAAGAAGGTCGAAGCCCATGTGGGCAAGGTGGGCCGCGCCGATGCGGACTTTGTCAAATCGCGCACGGGGTTTTCGATTGGCGGCGTCTCGCCCGTGGCCCATGCCACACCGCCCGTGACGCTGATTGACCAGGACCTGCTGCGCTTTGACGTGGTGTGGGCTGCTGCGGGCCATCCGCATGGCGTGTTTCCTCTGCACCCGAGCGACTTGCAGCGCCTGACGGGCGCCCCAGTGGTGGACGTGGTGCAGGCGGTGGCACCTGCGGCCCCGGTGGACGCCCCAGTCACAGGGAGCGCTGGCGTATGAGTGCTACTGAATCCATAGCTGCTCGCGCTTTATTGATGAGCGATGCGGGCTATTTTGATTTGAACTCTGACGAAGTGGTGCCATCGCCGTGCATTTCGGTGTGCCGCCTGACGGACGACCGCACGCGCTGCGAAGGCTGCTTTCGCACGATTGACGAAATCCGCGCCTGGTCGGGCGCCGACAGTGCGCAGCGGCGTGCCATCTGGGTGACGTTGTTGCAGCGGGCTGGTGTGGCCTTGCCTGCACCGTTGGCCGCGCATGGCGTTGCGTCTTGAATTGGCGCGAGTCCTATAGATCCGTTCACGCTGAGCCTGTCGAAGCGCCGCGCCGTGCGTGATCGGGTTCAGCCTCTGTGTGTAACCCAGGAGCCCAGCCCATGAAGCACATCACGTTTTATCTGGACTTTGTGTCGCCCTACGCCTGGCTGGCGTTTGAGCGTTTGCCCGATGCGCTGGAGGGCCTGAGCTATAGCGTGGCCTACCAGCCGGTGCTGCTTGGGGCCTTGCTGCAGCAGCACGGCAACCCCGGCCCGGCGGGCATTGCCCCCAAGCGCGACTGGACCTACCGCCACGTGACCTGGCTGGGCCACGCGCAGGGCACGCCACTGCAGATGCCTGCGCGCCACCCGTTCAACCCGCTGCCATTGCTGCGCCAGGCGCTGGCGTGCAGTGACGACGGCCGCATCAACCGCTTTGTGGCGGGTGCGGTGCTGCGCCATGTGTGGCAGGGCGGGCACGACGCGCTGGACGCCGAGCGGCTGAAGGTGCTGGCCGCGCAATTGAGCGAGCAGATGCGCCCTGGGCAGGACATGCACAGCGATGCCCCCAAGGCGCTGCTGCGCGCCAATACCGAGGCGGCGCAGGCCGCCGGGGTGTTTGGCGTGCCCGCGTTTGGGGTGGATGGCAAGGTGTTTTGGGGGCTCGACGGCTTGCCCATGCTGCGGGCCTACCTGGCGGGGGACGCCTGGTTTGACGGCCCGCAGTGGGATGCGGTGCAGCAGGTGCCATCCGGCCTGCCGACGCCCGCCGAACGCAAGGCCTGAGCAGGGCAATCGCATCTAAAAGTGAGCCTTAAACCCGGCGACACTGCAGCGCTTGAGTCATTTGCCAAACGCTGTTGAGATGAGCCTGCTGCAATACCTGCAAAACATTCCCGATCCCCGCGTGCAGCGCACACGCCGCCACGAACTGCAATCGATCTTGGTAGTAGCGCTGTGCGCCACCATTGCAGGCGCAGACAACTGCGTAGAGATGGCCGAGTTCGGCCAACAGCACCAAGACTGGTTTGAGCGCTTGGTGCCACTGCCCTCAGGCATTGCCTCGCACGATACCTTTGCACGGGTGTTTCGCCTGCTCGATGCCAACGAGTTGGAGCTGGCCTGTCAACAATGGCTCGCCCAGGTGGCAGGCAGGGTGCACGGCACGGTGGCCATTGACGGTAAAAGCGTGCGCGGCAGCAGCAAAGGAGATGCTCGCAGGCCACTGCACATGGTCAGCGCCTGGGCGGCTGACATGGGGTTGCTGCTGGGCCAGTGCAAGGTCGATGGCAAGAGCAACGAGATCACGGCCATCCCCAAGTTGCTGCGCTTGCTGCACCTGCAAGGCTGCATCGTCACCATTGATGCCATCGGCTGCCAAAAGAGCATCGCCCAGCAGCTTCACGAGCATGGCGCGGACTATGTGCTGAGTCTCAAGGGCAATCAGCGGCACATGCACCAAGTGGTGCAAAAGCACTTTGAAGTGCAGGGTAGCCAAGAGCGGTTCGATGAGAACACCTATACCGAGAGCTGCAGCGGGCACGGGCGTCAGGAACTACGCAGCTACCGGCTCAGCCCTGTGCCCGAGGCGTTGCAACGAGCGGCAGCCCACTGACCGGGGCTGGCCAGCGTGGTGCAGGTCGTGCGCCAGCGCCAGCAGGCGGGCCAGCCGGACAGCGAAGAGGTGAGCTACTACATCAGCAGTTTGCCAGCACACACGCAGGCGCATGTGCTGGCGCATAGCATTCGCGCGCACTGGAGCGTAGAGAACCAGTTGCACTGGAGTTTGGATGTAGCGATGCGCGAGGATGCAGCGCAGTCATACAAGGATCAAAGTCCGCACAACCAAACGGTGCTGCGACGCATGGCGCTGCAGGTGCTCAAGAATGACACCTCGGTGAAGATCGGCCTGCAGGCCAAGCGCAAGCGCGCGGGGTGGAGTCTGGGTTATTTGGAACTCCTCTTGGGCATCGCCGTTTAGATGCGATCGCCCTGAAGGCCTGAGTTTTTTGCTATTGAATGTATAGCTGCTTGCGCTTGTAGATAAAGCGCTGGCGGTCAATTTGTCTTGGGTTTTGGCAAAGTGCCTGCCCGGACCGCTGGGCCGTGCGATTGCAAGCCCCCAGCAAGCGCGCGGTGGTGCAATGGGCGCACTTGGTTGCACACCTTGGAGACAGCCCCGCATGCCCAACGCCTTTCCGTTTTCCTTGTCGCCTTTTGACTGCCTGGACCCGGACGAACAGCGCCAGGTGCGCGGCAGTGTGGACATTGCCTACTTTCCGCAGAACGCGGTGATCCTGGAGCCTGGGGCGACGCCGTTGCACCTGTTCGTCATCGTCAAAGGCTATGTGCAGCAGCTCGACGATGGCGACGTGGTGGCCACCCTGGGGCCGGACGATTGCTTTGACGGGCGCAGCCTGGTGGCCGGGCGCGTCAGCAGCCGGTTTGTGGCGGCGCAAGAGGTGGTGGCCTACCAGCTGGCGCGGCAGACGGTGATTGAGTTGATTGCCAGCAACGCCACGTTTGGCGCGTTGCTGTTTTCTGACCTGGGGCATAAGCTCAGTGTGCTGGCCGAACGCCAGCAGCCGCGCGAGTTGCCGTCGCTGAGCCTGTCACGCGTGGGCGAGGCCTTTTTGCGGCCGGTGCACAGCGTGGATGCGGGCACCGACATCCTGAGCGTGGTGCGCCTGATGCGCGAGCAGCGCACCTCCAGCGTGGTGGTGCTGGACGCGGTGGCGGGGCGCAAGGGGATTTTCAGCCGCACCTTGCTGCAGCAGGCCATTCTGGATGGGCGCCCCCTGCAGTCCATGCCCGTGGGGGACTGGTCGAAGTACCCGCTGATCGAGATCCGCTCCACGGAGCCGCTGGGCGACGCCATGGCCATCATGCTGCACCACCGCATCCACCGCCTGGTGGTGGAAGAGGGCGGGCAGATGCTGGGCGTGCTCGAAGCGCTGGATTTGCTGAGCTACCTCTCCAACCAGTCGCACATCGTCACGCTGCAAATCGAGCAGGCCCGCGACCTGGAGAGCCTGGGCAGCGCGGCGCTTAAGATCAGCAAGGTGATTGCGCTGCTGTTTCGCAGCGGCTCGCGGGTGGGCTTGATTGCGCGGCTGGTGCAGCAGCTCAATGCCCGGCTGTTTGAGCGGGCCTGGCAGCTCATTGCGCCGCCTGAGCTGGTGGCCAACAGCTGCCTTTTTGTGATGGGCAGCGAGGGGCGTGGTGAGCAGCTGCTCAAGACCGACCAGGACAACGGCCTGGTCTTGCGTGAGGGCTATGCACCACCGGCCGATCTGGCCGAGATCTGTGCGCAGTTTTCGGAAGCACTGGGCCAGTTTGGCTACCCCCCGTGCCCTGGCGGCATCATGCTCAGCAACCCCGCCTGGCGCCGTTCGGTACCCGATTTTGTGGCCACGCTGCGCCAATGGGTGTGGCAGCCCGATGGCGACAACCTCATGCACTTGGCCATTTTCATGGACGCCCACGCCGTGGCGGGTGACGCCAAGCTGCTGGCCCAGGTCAGTGACAGCCTGCACCAGTCGGCCACCGACAACGACGCCTTGCTGGGCCGGTTTGCCGCCGCCATCGACGCCTTTGGATCGCATGGCGGGTGGCTGAGCAAGCTGTTCTCGTTGGGCGAATCGCCCGCACCGCTGCACTTGAAGAAGGAGGGGCTCTTTCCCTTGGTGCATGGTGTGCGCAGCTTGGCCCTGGCGCACCAGGTGCGCGCCACCTCGACCACGGCGCGGGTGCAGGCGCTGGTGGGCCTGGGTGCCTTGTCGCCGGGCGAGGGGGAGGACCTGGTGGAGGCACTGCACGTGCTCATGGCCCTCAAGCTCAAGACCGGACTGGCCGAGCAGGCACAGGCAAGGCCGGTGAGTGGCACGGTCACGCTGCCGCAGCTCAGCAGCCTGGACCGGGATCTGCTCAAGGACGCACTGGGCGTGGTCAAGCGTTTTCAGCAGTTGCTGCGCACCCGCTTTCACCTGGGGGCGCTGTGATGGGCAGCGCGCTGACGGGCTGGGCACGCCCAGGCGCCGACGGGCAGCGCCCGCAACTGGTGCCCGGCTGGGGGGCGCTGCGCCGCCGCTGGCTGGCCCACCGCCTGCGCGATGCCCGCTTTCAGCCACTGCTGCAGCCGCCGCCTGCGAATGAGTGGGTGGCGCTGGACTGCGAAACCACGGGCCTGGACGTCCGCAGTGACGAGATCGTCTCCATCGGCGCCGTGCGCATTGTGGGAGACCGTATCCTGACCAGCGAGCGGCTGGAACTGCTGGTGCGGCCCGAGCGCGCCGTCTCTGCACACAGCGTACGCATCCACCGTCTGCGCACGCAAGACCTCGCCGACGGCCTGCCGCTGCACGAAGCGATTGAGCAGCTGCTGGCCTTCGTCGGCAGCCGCCCGCTCGTTGGGTACTACCTGGAGTTTGACGTGGCCATGCTCAACCGGGCCGTGCGCCCCTTGCTGGGCATTGGCTTGCCGCAGCCGTGCATCGAGGTGTCGGCGATGTACTACGACTACAAGTTCCACCAGTTGCCCCCCTACCAGCAGCACGCCAACGCGGACATCGACCTGCGCCTGAGCACCTTGATGCGCGACCTGGAGCTGCCTGAACGCGATGCGCACGATGCCATCAACGATGCGGTGATGGCGGCGCTGGCTTTCATCAAGTTAAAGCACTTGCGTTCTTCCTGAGGGCCGCGCTATCAAAGACCCCAGGGAGTTATGCAGGACATCTCCAGGGTTTGAAAACGGTGGTTCGCCGTGAAAAACGTTGCAGAATTTTGACGGAGGCGTTTCAAAGTGTTGCGTAAATGCATAAATCAAGGCGTTGGTGGCGATTTGCAGCCAGTTCGGCAGGGTGTAACACCTAAAATTTCGCAAGTTGTAGCTGCAGCTCGGGCGGAGACCCCGCACAAGCTGAGATGCCACTCCTCCTGATGGACTAAAAGCAAACAAGGAAACCTCATGCAAAAGACGAATCGTTTGGCACTGGCTGTGCTGGCTCTCCTGGGCACCACCACCGCTGCTTTCGCTCAAAGCAGCGTTACGCTGTATGGCCGTGTGAACACCACGGTGGAACGCCAAGAAGTGGGCGATGCCAAGACCACTGGCCTGTTCAACAACTCCTCGCGTTTCGGCTTCAAGGGTTCTGAAGACCTGGGTGGCGGCCTGAAGGCTGGCTTCCAACTGGAAAGCGGCTTCAACTCTGACACTGGCGCTTCCGCCACTACTTTCTTCGGCCGTCAAAGCGAAGTGAACCTGTCCGGCGGCTTCGGTGCCGTGCGTCTGGGCCGTTTCACTGCTGAGTCCTACTACGCCACTGCTGACTACGTCAGCATGCACAACCATGACACCGGTTCGTCGTCCGATGCGTTCTACGCTTACGTGATGCCCGATGCCAACAAGATCGCTTACCGCACTCCCACTTTCGGTGGCCTGACCATTGACGCCGCTGTGGCTTTGCACGAGCAGCCTACCGGCAAGGCTGGCAAGAACGCTTTTGATCTGGCTGCCAACTACAACCTGGGTGCTCTGGCCCTGGGCGCTGGCTACTCCAAGCAAGGCGACGTGAACCAATTCGCAGCCCGCGCTCTGTACACCTTCGGTGCTTTCACCGTTGGCGGCTACATTCAGCGTGACGAAGACGCTTACGTCCTGAACGGCGGCAAGCGCAACACCTTCCGTCTGGCTGGTGCTTACAACCTGGGCGCTTCCGAATTCCACGTGAACGTGGGCCGCGCTGGTGAGTACAAGAACCTGAACGACAGCGACGCTACCCAATACACTCTGGGCTACAACTACAACCTGAGCAAGCGCACCAAGGTGTACGGTTACTACACCCACGTGAACAACAGCCGCAACGCTGCTTACCAATCTGGCGTGGCTGGTGCTGACTTCAGCTCCGTGGCCGTTGGTATCCGCCACAACTTCTAATTGGGCTTCAATGCTGGCAGCCTAGGTTGCCAGTCTTGGCTTGATAGAGAAAAAGCCTCGCATCCTTTGGGATGCGAGGCTTTTTTGCTTTGGGGCCTAGCAACGGAGGTGATGGTGGGTGGCAAGCCGGACCGCTGGGGAGGTTATCTTGCCCATCCCCGCCAACCTGCTGCGCTGTTTGCCGTGTTCTGCCGAGTTTCCAGGAGGGCGGGGGTTTTGGGTCTGTATGGCGTGGATGTGCGAGATGAGCATCTACTCCAGTGAGTTCTGGCAATCGCCATCTCTTGCCGGAACATCTGTTTCAGCCGCCTCTGAAGGTGTCGATCTGTTGGACACTTGAGGTACCTGCTGGCCTTTCCCAAGGGCTTTGGCAGGCGCTGCCATCCCCACGGAGGGCTTAGTGTGGAGAGACCGCGCGCCCTCGCCTGCGGACTGGCTTCAGAAGGAATTTGGGGAGATGAGGGCGGGCACACTGTGGGTGCTGCCCTATGCCTATGCCCCCTGCGCGTTGGCAGGGGGCTCTTGACGGGCTGTTGCCGCCCTTGATGAGTGAGTTTGGCGGGAGCCTGGCGGCGGCTGCTTCGCAGCGCCTGAAGTACCGCCAGGCCCGGCAATCGCTCAGTGGCCCGATGCGCCGGAGGCGCCCAGCCCGGTTTCCGAGCGCACTTGCTGCGCAGGGAAGGCGGCCCGTTCGCGTTGGGCGTTCGCGCTGCGGTCAAGCAGCGAGAAGATCCAGATGCCCGCGAAACCAATGGCCATGGAGAACAAGGCGGGCGAGGTATAGGGGAACAGTGCGCTGCCTTTGGGGTTGCCCAGCACCGCTTCCCACACAGAGGGTGATACCACCGTGAGGCCCACGGAGGAGACCAGCCCCATGAAGCCACCGATCACAGCGCCCTTGGTCGTGCAGTCCTTCCACAGCACGCTCATGAAGAGCACCGGGAAGTTGGCCGATGCGGCAATGGCAAAGGCCAAAGACACCATGAACGCGATGTTCTGCTTTTCGAACACGATGCCCAGCACCACGGCCACAAGGCCCAGCGCCAGCGTGGTGATGCGGGATACGCGCAGTTCGGCGGCGCTATCGGCCTTGCCTTTCTTGAACACCGTGGCGTACAGGTCGTGCGACACCGCAGAGGCGCCCGACAGTGTCAACCCTGCCACCACCGCCAGGATGGTGGCAAAGGCCACGGCAGAGATGAAGCCGTAGAAAACGTCGCCACCCACCGACTTGGCCACCAGCACGGCGGCCATGTTGGCGGTGCCTGCGCCGCCTTTGATGACGCCCGTGACGGTGTCTGCAAACTCAGGGTTGGTGAGCACCAGTGTGATGGCGCCGAAGCCGATGATGAAGATCAGCACATAGAAGTAGCCGATCCAGGTGGTGGCCCAGAACACGCTCTTGCGGGCTTCCTTCGCATCAGGCACAGTAAAGAAGCGCATCAGAATGTGGGGCAGGCCGGCCGTGCCGAACATCAGTGCCATGCCGAAGCTGATCGCGGAGATGGGGTCTTTGATAAAGCCACCGGGGCCCATGATCGCCAGGCCGATCTTGGCGGCTTCTTCGGCAGGCTTGCCAGAGTTGGTGGCAATTGCGGTCTTCACCGCAACGCCCTTGGCAAACAGCGCTTCGGGACTGAAGCCAAACTGCGCCATGACCATGAAGGCCATGAAGGTCACCCCGGCCAGCAGCAGGCAGGCCTTGATGATCTGCACCCAGGTGGTGGCTGTCATGCCGCCAAAGAGCACATACACCATCATCAGTCCACCGACCAGCACCACGGCGATCCAGTAGTCCAGGCCAAACAGCAGCTTGATCAGCTGGCCTGCGCCCACCATTTGGGCGATCAGGTAGAACGCCACCACCACCAGCGTGCCGCTGGCGGCAAACGCACGGATGGGGGTTTGCTGAAAGCGATAACCCGCTACGTCGGCAAAGGTGAACTTGCCCAGGTTGCGCAGCCGCTCGGCCATAAGGAAGGTGATGACGGGCCAGCCTACCAGAAAGCCGATCGAGTAGATCAGGCCGTCGTAGCCCGACGCCATCACCGCCGCAGAGATGCCCAGGAACGATGCGGCCGACATGTAGTCGCCTGCAATAGCTAAGCCATTTTGGAAGCCGGTGATGCCGCCGCCGCCGGTGTAGAAATCAGCCGCCGAGCGGGTTTTGGCTGCGGCCCATTTGGTAATCCAGAGCGTGCCCGCCACGAACAGACCGAACATGATGATGGCGGTCCAGTTGGTGGACTGCTTGGCCGCTTCACCCACATCTCCACCGGCTGCATGGGCCAGAGGGACGAAGGCCAGCGCGGCGAGGGCTGCCGCAGTGGCAGCGAAGTTTTGCGTTTTCATCGTGCGGCGTCCTTGAGGATGGCTTGGGTCAATGCGTCATAGCGCCCATTGGCGCGGCGCACGTAGATGCCGGTGATGACGATGGTGAACACGATGACGCCAAAGCCCAGGGGGACCCCCAGCGTGGTGACACCGTTACCGATGGGCTGCGCGAGGAAGGGCTTGTTGAAGGCGATCAGTGCGATGTACCCGTAATAAACGAAAAGCATCAATGCGGTAAGCAGCCAACCAAAACGGTTGCGCTCGCGCTTGAGCTCCAGGTACTTCGGGTGGCTCTGAATTCTTTCTGCCACGGGGTCGGTCATGTTCATCTCCATAGGTTTCGGGATCTTCTGCAGCGCCATGCGAATGCCGCTACATGCCGAGAACGATTCTGAAAACGGGGACTGACCGCCCACTTACGCAGGGCGCGCGTTGGTCTAGGGGTTTGTCCTTGGCAGGGTTCCCCCGTAGGGGCGGGGTACGGATTTACCCCAACGCCTTGCGTCGCCCATTGGACAGAGTCCGGCGTTTTCACTCGAAAAAACGCCGATTTCTCGCATGAAGAAAAACGCCATAAGGGTTGGCACTGATCCAGGCTTCCTGCGCCGGAGAATTGTTTTTTGGGCCGGAAACAGGTGTGTGACCTTGTCAGTTTTCGGTCAGATAACGGCTTGATATTGCGCCTCACGGAGCGGCGAGGCTGTTTGGTGTATTGCCTTTTACGCATCCGAAAAAACCTATACAGGAGACACACACCATGGCAACAACCCATCCCGCACCGCGGCCGATGTCGCCCGAAGAGAGGAAAGTCATCTTCGCGTCGTCACTCGGTACCGTCTTTGAGTGGTACGACTTTTATCTATACGGCTCGCTGGCCGCCATCATTGCCAAGCAGTTCTTCAGCGGGCTGGATGCGGGCTCTGCCTTCATCTTTGCCCTGCTGGCGTTTGCGGCGGGCTTCATTGTTCGCCCCTTTGGTGCCATCTTCTTTGGCCGCCTGGGCGACATGATTGGCCGCAAGTACACCTTCCTGGTCACCATCTTGATCATGGGTTTGTCCACGTTCATCGTGGGCATCTTGCCCACGTATGCGTCGATCGGTGTGGCCGCTCCGGTCATCCTGATCATCCTGCGCTTGCTGCAAGGCTTGGCGCTGGGGGGGGAGTACGGCGGTGCAGCCACCTATGTGGCCGAGCACGCACCGCACGGCAAGCGCGGCGCCTACACAGCCTGGATCCAGACCACTGCCACACTGGGCCTGTTCCTGTCGCTGATGGTGATTCTGGGCACCCGCACCGTTCTGGGTGAAGAGGCCTTTGCCGACTGGGGCTGGCGTGTTCCGTTCATCGTGTCGATCCTGCTTTTGGCGATCTCGGTGTGGATTCGCCTGTCGATGAACGAATCGCCTGCCTTCCAGAAGATGAAGGCCGAAGGCAAGACCTCCAAGGCCCCGCTGACCGAGTCCTTCGGCCAGTGGAAGAACCTGAAGATCGTGATCCTGGCACTCGTGGGCTTGACCGCTGGCCAGGCCGTGGTGTGGTACTCGGGCCAGTTCTATGCGCTGTTCTTCCTGACGCAAGCGCTGAAGGTCGATGGTGCCACTGCCAACATCTTTGTGGCCGTGTCGTTGCTGATTGGCACGCCGTTCTTCATCGTGTTCGGTTCGCTGTCGGACAAGATTGGCCGCAAGCCCATCATCCTGGCAGGCTGCCTGCTGGCCGCGCTGACGTACTTCCCTGTGTTCGGCGCCCTCACCAAGGCAGCCAACCCTGCCCTGGCTGAAGCCCAGGCCAAGAACCAGGTGATCGTGACCGCTGATCCCAAGGAATGCTCGTTCCAGTTCAACCCCACTGGCACCTCCAAGTTCACCAGCTCGTGCGACATCGCCAAGCAGGTGCTGGCTGGCGCTTCGGTGAGCTATGAGAACGCCGTGGGCGCCGCTGGCACCCCCGCCTCCATCAAGATCGGTGAAACCGTCATTGCCTCGTACACCAGCAAGGGCCTGCCCGCTGATGAAGCCAAGAAGAAGGACGGCGAGTTCAAGAAGGCCGTGGCCGATGCGCTCAAGGCCGCTGGCTACCCAACCAAGGCCGACCCTGCACGCATCGACAAGGTCATGGTCACCGTGATCCTGACCTATCTGGTGCTGCTGGTGACCATGGTGTACGGCCCTATCGCCGCCATGTTGGTGGAAATGTTCCCCACCCGCATCCGCTACACGTCCATGTCCTTGCCGTACCACATCGGTAATGGCTGGTTCGGCGGCTTGCTGCCCACCACGGCGTTTGCCATCGTGGCCCAGACCGGCAACATGTACAACGGCCTGTGGTACCCCATCATCATCGCCGGTGCGACGGTGGTGATCGGTGGCCTGTTCATCAAGGAAACCAAGGACGTGGACATCTACGCCAACGACTGAGCCAGGCGCTGATGCGCTGATGTGCTGAGTACAGGGCCTGCTGCACGCAGGCCCTGTGTTGAATCAAGAGGCTTCGGGTGTCCGCGCCACCGATCTGGGTGGCTGTGCTCTGCCTGAGGCCTCTTCGTTGAACAACCCCATCTCAGGAGATACGTATGTGGAAGATTGCCGTTGGTTTTGCTCTGTTCGCGGCGCTGTCGATTTTTGTGATCATCAAGGCCGGGGATAAGGCCGACATGGGCGGTGAAAAGCACGGGGCTGATGCCGTGCACGCCCCCGAGCCCGCCGCAGCCGCCAGCACCCCCGCCCCGGCCGCCAGTGCGCCTTGATGCGACCCGGTAGGGCAGTCTGCGCTGCTCGCATCACTCGCGTCACCTAATGAAAAGGCCCGCGTCCTTCAAGGACGCGGGCCTTTTCATTGGGCTGCTGCCATTCTTGTGGGTCAGCGTTTGAATTTGCCGTCGGCGCCAATGATGGCCAGGTCCGCAAAATCCAGCCCTGAATGGTCGGTGGCGCTGTAAGACAACTCCAGCCCACCCAGGTCCAGCTTCTTGATGCTCTCCAGGCCCGCCTGCAGCTTGGCCCGGTCAGGCTTGGGGCCTGCGCGCTTGATGCCTTCGACCAGGACCTTGGCGCTGACAAAGCCCTCCAGCATGGCCGGGGTGAGGTCCGCAATGTTCTTGGCCTTGGCCAAGTCCATGGCTTCCTTCACCAGCGGGTAGTTGAGCGAACGCTCTGACGGCAGCACCTGGGTGACCACAACCCCCCGTGCACTGTCGCCCAGCGCCTTGATGAAGCCGCCCGAGGCGTTGTTGGACAAGGTCACGATCTGCCCGGTAACGCCCGCGCCGCGCAGCGCCTTGATGCCATCCACCACCGCAGCCCCGGTGCCCACAAACACCACGGCTTGGGGCTGCTTTTGCGCCACGCGCGGTGCCAGTGCCGTGAAGTCGGGTTTGGTGCGGTCGAACTTCTCCACAAACAGGGCTTCCAGCTGATTGGCCTTGAAGCCCGACATGGCGCCCGCAAGGGCGTCCGAGCCGAAGGTGTCGTCCACGTGCACCACGCCAATGCGCTTGATGCCCAAGGTGTTCAGGTGGGATATCGCCTTTTCCACCTCGTGCTGGTAGGGCGCGCGCACGTTGAACACGTACTTGTGCACAGGCTTGTGCAGTGCAATGGCCCCGGTTGATGGGCCCACCAGGGGCACGCCATGCTGCTCCAGCAGCGGCAAGATGCCCTGCGTGTGGGGGGTGCCCCGGGTCATGAACAGACCCAGCACACCCTTTTGCTCGATCAGCACCCGTGCGTTGTCCAGCGTCAGCTTGGTGTCGAATTTGTCGTCGAGCGTCAGCAGCTCAATCTTCTGCCCGCCCACGCCACCCTTGGCGTTGACATGGTCCAGGTACAGCGAAGCACCTTGGGATGCCTCTTGCACGGTGGCAGCGGCCGAGCCGGTGACCCCCACCGTCTGCCCAATCAGGATCTGGGCCTGGCAAGTGCCCCAGGCCAGCAGGGCCAGCGCCAGGCTAGTGCGCAACCACGGAAGGGATGGTTTCATGGGGATGTCTCCTTTGTCTTTTCTGCGGGTGCCCGCAGTGTATTTACAAATGGTGACACCAACCTCCCATAGGGGTTTGGGCTGTCAGCAAGCCGCCAGCCTGGGGTGAGGGTCTGTTAACGATTCCCTGCGGAATCGTCGACGAGCCCTCCATTCAGCGTCGGAACTTGCCGTCCGTACCGACGATGGAAAGATCGGCAAAGCCCAGCCCCGTATGGTCGTCAGGGCCGTAGGTGACTTCCAGCCCGCCCAGGTCGAACTTGCGCAGGCTCTCCAGCGCCACTTGCACTTTTTCGCGGGTGGGCTTGGGGCCGGCGCGTTTCAGGCCTTCCACCAGCACCTTGGCTGCTGCAAAGCCTTCCAGCATGGCCGGACTGATGTCGCCCAGGCCCTTGGCACGCGCCAGCTCCTGTGCCTCCTTCACCATGGGGTAGGTCACTGCGCGCTCATTGGGGTAGACCTGGGTCACGATCACGCCCCGTGCATTGGCCCCCAGGCTTTTGACAAAGCCCGCCGAGGCATTGTTGGACAGCGTCACGATCTGCGCGGCAGAGCCTGCGGCGCGAATGGCGTTGTTGGCATCCACCACGGCAGAACCCGATGCAATGATCAAGACCGCTTGCGCGTCGGCTTTGGCGAGCTTGGCCGCAATGGGCGTGAACTCTGGCTTGGCCCGGTCGAACTTCTCTTGCAGCACGGGGGTGATCTTGGCGGCGACCAGGCCCTTTTGTGCACCGGCAAGGCCATCGGCGCCAAAGCTGTCATCGGCATAGACCACGCCGATGCGAGAGATGCCCATGGAGGCCAAGTGGGTCATGGCCTTTTCGGCCTCACGCTGATACGTGGCGCGCACATTGAAGACATATTTGCGCACGGGCTGGTGCAGCACCATGGCGCCGGTGGAGGGCGCCACCAACGGCACGCCATGCTTGTCGAGCAGCGGAATGATGGCCTCGGTGTGCGGTGTGCCCCGGTTCAGAAACAGTGCCAGCACGTTGTTTTCTTCGATCAACTTGCGGGCGTTATCGGCCGCAAGTTTGGGGTCAAACTTGTCGTCCAGCGCCACCACCTCGATCTTTTGTCCATTGACACCGCCTTTGGCGTTGACGCTGTCCAGGTAAAGCTTGGCACCGTCTGAGGTTTCCTTCACGCCAGCCGCCACCTGGCCGGTGAACCCAGCGGTTTGCCCGATCAAGAGTTGGGCATTTGCAGCGCCCAGCGCCGCGCACAGGGCCACGGCAGCCCCGCATTGTTTCCATGCACGCATGGTTGTCTCCTTGTGTTTCTTTGTTGCCGGTACTTTAACGGACTCTTGTAACCAACTGAAAGCGCCCTTGCTGGGCGCACTGGTTTGCGCCGGTACTGTTTTTGGGGTCTCGTGCTGCTGCCATGGCGTTGTCAGCAGGGGCTGCCTAGAATGTTTCGCCTCACTCCCCAACGTCCACCTACAAAGCACTCCATGACCCAGGGAACCATCCGCATCCGTGGCGCACGCCAGCACAACCTCAAGAACCTGGACCTGGACATCCGCACCGGCGAGTTGACGGTGGTCACCGGCCCCAGCGGCTCGGGCAAATCCAGTCTGGTGTTCGACACGCTCTACGCCGAGGGCCAGCGCCGGTATGTGGAAACTTTCAGTGCTTATGCGCGCCAGTTCCTCGACCGCATGGACAAGCCCGCCGTGGACAAGGTCGAAGGCGTACCCCCGGCCATTGCCATCGACCAAACCAACCCGGTGCGCTCCAGCCGTTCCACCGTGGGCACGATGACGGAGCTAAACGACCACCTGAAGCTGCTGTTCGCACGCGCGGGCCAGTTGTTCGACAAGCAGACGGCACAGCAGGTGCGTCACGACACGCCCGAGACCATTTATGCGGAGCTACAGCAGCGCAGCGCCGCAGCGGGCGACCCGCGCATCGTGCTGACGTTCCCCGTGGAGTTGCCTGCGAACACCAGCGCAGAGCAGGTCGAGCAATGGCTGTCTGCCAGTGGCTTCACCAAGGTGCAGGCCGAGCGCGAAGTGGGCACGCCCACCGGCCCGCGCAAGGTGTTGGATGTGGTGGCGGACCGGTTCCGGCTGGGCAATGCCGAGAAGGTGCGTGTAATCGAGGCGATAGAGGTGGCACTGAAGCGCGGCACGGGGCGCTTAAATGTCTACCGCCTGGTGGACGAGGGTGAGCCGGAACTCTGGCGCTTTTCAACAGGCCTGCACTGCCCCGACAGCGACCTGCGCTACAGCGACCCCATCCCCTCGGCCTTCTCGTTCAACTCCGCCGTGGGTGCGTGCGACAGCTGCAGGGGCTTTGGCCGCGTGATTGGGGTGGACTACGGCCTGGTCATCCCCAACGACAAGCTCACGCTGCGCGCCGGTGCCATCAAAACCATCCAGACCCCCGCGTGGAAAGAGGCGCAGGACGACCTCATGCGCCACGCCGAAACAGCGGGCATTCCGCGCGACACGCCCTGGTACAAGCTCACGGACGACCAGAAGAAATGGGTCATTGGTGGCGCGCCCGGCTACAAGGACGGGCAGTGGAGCAAGCAGTGGTACGGCATCAAGCGCTTTTTTGAATACCTGGAAAGCAAGGCCTACAAGATGCACATCCGCGTGCTCTTGTCCAAGTACCGCAGCTACACGCCGTGCCCCACCTGTGCGGGCGCGCGGCTCAAGACCGAAAGCCTGCTCTGGCGCATCGGTCGCAAGGAAGACGCCGATGCGGTGCTGGAGCCTGGCAAACGGTTCATGCCCGATGGGGTGCAATGGTCGCGCGAGCAGCTCGAGGCGCTGCCCGGCCTGTGCCTGCATGACCTGATGCTGCTGCCTATTGACCGTCTGCGAAGGTTCTTTGATCGCATGCAGTTGCCGGTAGGCGACGATGCCAAAGGCGGCGATGCGCAAGCGCTCAAATTGCTGCACGAAGAAATCACCACGCGCCTCAGATACCTGTGCGACGTGGGCATTGGCTACCTCACGCTGGACCGCCAAAGCCGCACGCTCAGCGGCGGCGAGGTGCAGCGCATCAACCTGACCACGGCCCTCGGCACCAGCCTGGTCAACACGCTGTTTGTGCTGGACGAACCCAGCATCGGCCTGCACCCGCGCGACATGCACCGCATCACCGAGGCCATGCTGCGCCTGCGCGATGCGGGCAACACCCTGGTGGTGGTGGAGCACGACCCGGCCGTGATGCTTGCGGCCGACCGCATGATCGACATGGGCCCCGGCCCCGGACGCCTGGGCGGGCAGATCGTTTTTGACGGCACCACGGCCGATTTGCGCCAGGCCGATACGCTCACCGGTGCTTACCTGGGCGGCCGCAAGCAGGTGGGCTTCGGCTTCAAGCGCATGGTGACCGAATCCACCCCGCGCCTCATCCTGGAAGGCGCGCGCGAGCACAACCTGCAGAACGTGTCGGTCGAGTTTCCGCTGCAGCGCCTGGTCACCGTCACCGGCGTGAGCGGCTCGGGCAAGTCGAGCCTGATCCAGGACGTGCTGGCCCCCGCGCTGCTGCGCCACTTCGGCAAGGCCACGGATGCGCCGGGCGCGCACGACCGCATGCTGGGCGCCGACCACCTGTCGGACGTGGTGTTTGTGGACCAGTCGCCCATCGGCAAGACCGCGCGCTCCAACCCCGTGAGCTATGTGGGTGCATGGGACAGCATCCGCGAACTCTTTGCCGTGGCGCCGCTGTCCAAGCAGCGCAGCTACACCGCCGCCAAGTTCAGCTTCAACAGCGGCGATGGACGCTGCCCCACCTGCGGCGGCTCGGGCTTTGAGCATGTGGAGATGCAGTTCCTGTCGGACGTGTACCTGCGCTGCCCCGACTGCGATGGCAAGCGCTACCGGCCCGAGATTCTGGAAATCACCATCGAACGCGGCGGCCGCAGCCTCAACGTGGCGGACGTGCTCGCCCTCACGGTGGCCGAGGCAGCCGACCTGTTTGCGGGCGACCGCGATGTGATCCGCGCGCTGCAGCCCATCGTCGATGTGGGGCTCGAATACGTGGCGCTGGGCCAGCCCGTGCCCACGCTCAGCGGCGGCGAGGCGCAGCGCCTCAAGCTCGCGGGCTTCCTGGCCGAGGCCGCGCGCAGCGCGTCCAAATCGCGCCAGGCGGTGGCGCGCAAGGGCACGCTGTTTTTGTTCGACGAGCCCACCACCGGCCTGCACTTTGACGACATCGCCAAGCTCATGCGCGCGTTGCGCAAGCTCATCGATGCGGGGCACTCGCTCATCGTCATCGAGCACAACCTGGACGTGATCCGCGCCAGCGACTGGCTTATCGACCTGGGGCCGGAAGGCGGCTACGCAGGCGGCCTCGTCGTGGCCGAGGGCACGCCCGAGGACGTGCGCCAGCACGCCACCTCGCACACCGGCCTGGCACTGCGCGACTATGAGTTGACGCTGGGCATTGGCGGTCACTCGGTGCACGAAAAGGCCGCAGCGCTACGAAAAAGAGAGCTGGTAGCGCTTGATGGTAAAGCGCTCGAGGCCAAAAATGCCATACAAATCGTCAACGCCAAAGAGCACAACCTCAAGAACCTGAGCGTGGACATTCCGCGCGGCAAGTTCAACGTGGTCACCGGCGTAAGCGGCTCGGGCAAGTCCACGCTGGCGTTCGACATCCTGTTCAACGAAGGCCAGCGCCGCTACCTCGAATCGCTCAACGCCTACGCACGCAGCATCGTGCAACCGGCCGGTCGGCCCGAGGTGGATGCGGTGTACGGCATCCCGCCCACCGTGGCCATTGAGCAGCGCCTCTCGCGCGGCGGGCGCAAGTCCACCGTGGGCACCACCACCGAGGTATGGCACTTCTTGCGCCTGCTGTACGTCAAGCTCGGCACGCAGCATTGCGTGAAAGACGGCGCCGCCGTGCAGCCGCAGACGCCCGAGAGCATCGCCGCGCAGCTGCTCACGCAGTTCCGCGGCCAGCACATCGGCCTGCTCGCGCCGCTGGTGATGAACCGCAAGGGCGTGTACACCGAGCTGGCCGACTGGGCGCGTCCGCGCGGCTACACGCACCTGCGGGTGGATGGCAACTTCTTGCCCACCACCAATTTCCCGCGCATCGACCGCTTCAAGGAACACACCATCGAGCTGCCTGTGGCCAGCCTCGATGTGTCGCCCGAGAACGAAGCCGCACTGCGCACCGCATTAGCCGACGCGCTCACGCATGGCAAGGGCGTGGTGCATGTGCTCAGCAGCATCGGCACGCTGGCGGAGGCCATGCAAAGCGGCGCTGCCACAGCGGGCATTGGCCACCTGCAAGCGTTCTCGACCAAGCGCGCCTGCCCCGTGTGTGCCACCAGCTATGCCGAGTTGGACCCGCGCCTGTTCAGCTACAACAGCAAACACGGCTGGTGCCCCGACTGCGTGGGCACAGGCGTCAAGCTCACCAAGGACCAGCGCAAGGTGTTTGACGACTCGGTGCAGGACGACAAGGAAAAAGGCCGCGAGCAGACCTTTGCCGAGCCCGAGGTGGAAGACTTGGCAGACACCGCCTGTCCTAGCTGCAGTGGCACGCGGCTAAACGCCACAGCAAGAGCGGTCCGATTTGCCGGTGTAGGCATCACCGATATCGCGGCCCTCTCAGTGACCGATGTGCGCCGCTGGATCGAGACCCTGCGCATCGAAGGTGGAATGACCCAGCGCGAGGCCGACATCGCCCGCGACCTGGTGCCCGAGATCCAGTGCCGCCTCGAATTTTTGGAAGAAGTGGGCCTGGGCTACCTCACGCTGGACCGGGGGGCGCCCACGCTCAGCGGCGGCGAGGCGCAGCGCATCCGTCTGGCCGCGCAGCTGGGCAGCAACCTGCAGGGCGTGTGCTACGTGCTCGACGAGCCCACCATTGGCCTGCACGCACGCGACAACCAGATCCTGCTCAATGCCCTGCACAAGCTGGGCGACAAGGGCAACACGCTGGTGGTGGTGGAGCACGACGAGGACACCATCCGCCGCGCGGACCACATCATCGACATCGGCCCGAGTGCGGGCAAACGCGGTGGGCGCCTGGTGGCGCAGGGCAGCGTGGCCGACATCACGGGGGCCGAAGACTCGCAGACCGGCCGCTACCTGCTGCACGCGATGAAGCACCCGCTGCAACTGCGCCGCAGCATGTCGGCCAGCGAGGTCAGTGCCGAAGCGACGGCTGCCTACGCCCGGGTCGAAGCCGCAGCGCCCACCGGCCGGCAAAGCGCTGCCGTCAAGAAGCGCGCAGCCCAGGCCGCATCGCTGGCGGCTGACGCGTTGACCGAGGCCAAGGAACGCGCGGCCATGCGCTGGCTCACCGTGCATGGAGCGCGGCTGCACAACCTGCAGAACGTGACCGCTACGGTGCCGCTGCACCGCCTGGTGGCGGTGACGGGGGTGAGTGGCTCGGGCAAGTCCACCCTGGCGCGCGATGTGTTGCTGGCCAATGTGCAGGCCTGGGTGCAACAGCGCAGTACCAAGGCCGGGCGCGATGCCATGGATGCAGGCAAGGCGCCGCCGCTGGTGGGTTGCACAGGCCTGTCGGGCTTCGAGAGCATCGACCGCGTGCTCGAAGTGGACCAGACGCCCATCGGCAAAACGCCGCGCTCCTGCCCCGCGACCTACATCGGCTTCTGGGACACCATCCGCAAGCTGTTTGCCGAGACGCTGGAGGCCAAGGCCCGTGGCTACGCGGCCGGGCGCTTCAGCTTCAACACCGGCGAAGGCCGCTGCCCCAGCTGCGAAGGCGCGGGCGTGCGCACCATCGAGATGAGCTTCTTGCCCGATGTGAAGGTGCCGTGCGAAACCTGCCACGGCGCGCGCTTCAACCCCGAAACGCTGGCCGTGACCTGGCGCGGCAAGAGCATCGGCGATGTGCTGCAGATGGAGGTGGACGAGGCCGTGGGCTTCTTCGCCACCATGCCCAGCATTGCGCACCCACTGCAGCTCCTGCAGGACGTGGGCCTCGGCTACCTCACACTGGGCCAGCCGTCGCCCACGCTGAGTGGTGGCGAGGCCCAGCGCATCAAGCTCGTGACAGAGCTGACCAAGGTGCGCGACGAGGTGGGCCGACGGGGCCAGAAGGCGCCGCACACACTGTATGTGCTGGACGAACCCACCGTGGGCCTGCACATGGCCGACGTGGACAAGCTCATCCGCGTGCTGCACCGCCTGGTGGATGGCGGCCACAGCGTGATCGTGATCGAGCACGACCTGGATGTGATCGCCGAGGCCGACTGGATTCTGGACCTGGGGCCGGAGGGCGGCAACGCGGGCGGGCGCATTGTGGCTGCAGCAACACCTGAGGACGTGGTGGCTGCGGGCACGCACACCGGCAAGGCGCTGGCGGCGGTGTTGGCGCGCTGAGCCTGCGCTTCACGGGCCACCGGTCGCGTTCTGGCCGATGGCCGTACGGCAGAGTGCTGCACGTTGTGGATGGGGCGCGCACAACCGTGCTGCCCGATGTCCTACGCGCGGCGCTGAACATGGCGCACGCGCTGTGTGGTGTTGGATTCCTACGATGGGTTTCAGGGGCTTTGTCCCTGTTTCCATCCACTTTCGAGGATATCCAGCACCATGAACTCTCTCATCAAAACCTGTACCGCTGTTGCTGCAGCTTCTGTGTTGTTGGTCGCCTGTGGCGGTGGCAATGACGACGACCCGACGCCCAGCAATGAGCCTGGGGTGCTCACCGTGACTGAATCCACGGTGGATGGCCTCAACGGGGTCTACGGCAACGGGGCCTTGAATCTGACGGACGTCGAGCGCTCCAACCCCATTGGTTCCACGCCCGAGCTGTGCGCCTTCCGCTTTGATGGTGCCAACAAGGTGGGTTCGTCGGCCACTGCGTTTGGCGACTTGCGCTACCGCAGCAATACCGAGGCACTGTACGTGGCGTACCTCACCTTTGCCGGCCGTGAATTTGCCAGTGGCGACGCCATTGACACGGCGGTGGTTCGCAGCCTTGACCGTGTGGAGCTGACGCGCAAGGTGCTCACGGCCACCGATGGGTCCGGGGCCACGGTGCGTGTCAGCGGCATTGTGCCCATGCGCCCTAACCGACCTGCGGGTTGTTGATGCTGCCCCCGCCCTGCGCGCCAGCGGGGCCCCTCTGCAAGACTGAGATACTCGGGTTTTGACCGCCGCTGGATCTGCGGCGGCAGAACAATCTCAGGGGGTGGGGATGCAGGTGAAGCAAGTGAAGCCTTGGCTGGCAGTGGCGGGTGCTGGCGTGGTGCTGGCGGGTTTGGCCGCAGGAATCTGGTTTGGTGGGGTGCAGCAGCATGTGGCAGGTGCGCAGCCCTTGAGCGGTGGTGCAGGGCAGCCCGCAATGGCCAGTGCCGTGGGGCGAGGGGATGCGGACAGCGCGCAGCGCGATCAGGCCATGGTGCCGCTGCGCGAGGTGCTGGCGAACTACCGCAAGATCATCGTGCTGCTGGCCGATGAGGCCAAGCTGGGGGCGGCGGAGAAAGCCGCCGCCAACCAGGCGGGCATGGCGCTGTTCCATGCCAACATTGCCAAAGCCAAAGAGCTGGTGGCGTTGCTGGAAGAGGGGCCATTGGCCGCACCGCGTGTGCGGCTGCAGGTGCTGCCCGCGCTGCTCGACTATGTGGAGAGCGACCCGGAACTGTTTGACGCCGACCGGCTGGCCTTTCGCGAGGTGTTGCGCCAGTGGCAGGCCACCATGGCACGCGACGGCACTTTGCCCGCCATCAAGCTGCACAAGCGCATTGGCGAAGACCTGGATGCGCTGGCCGAGATCGAGCGCAACTACGAAAAAGAAATCCGTGAGGTCTTTGGCCGCTTTGAAAGCCGGGGCATCACCTTGAAGCGCGAGCGCTGGGACGACTACGTGGCCCAGTTGCAGCGCCTGTACCCGCGCGAGGCCATCCTGCGCGACCATGGTGTGGTGTTGCCATACCCCGAGCCCGCCGCTGCGTCAGGGGCCAGCGATAAGGGCAAAGGCAAGGCCAAGACCACTGAAGGCGCGGAGTTCTCGGGCCGCGACTTGCCCCCCAAGACCATCGTTCTGACCTTTGACGACGGCCCGCACGGCACTTACACGCCCGAGATCGCGGCCATCCTCAAGCAGTACGACGTGCCGGGCGTTTTCTTCCAGGTGGGCAGCAACCTGGGCACCGTGGGGGCCGACGGCAAGCCGCATTTGAATGCGCGAGCCCAGGTCAGCAAGCAGCTGCAGGCGGCGGGCCATGTGCTGGCCAACCACAGCCTCACGCATGCGCAGTTGTCCAAGCGCAGTGGCGATGCGCTGCGTGATGAAATCCTGGTGACGGACAAGCTGCTGACCTCGGTGGACGAGCGCCGCTCCGTGCTGTTCCGCTTTCCGTACGGCGCGCGCAACGCCGAGGGCATGGACATCCTGAGCGCGGCGCACCTGCGCTCAGTCATGTGGAATGTGGACTCGCTGGATTGGGCCGACCCGGTGCCTGCATCGATTGCGCAGCGCGTGCTGTCGACGCTGGAGAAGGAGGGCAGGGGCATCATCCTGTTCCACGACATCCACGAGCGCACCGTGAAGGCGTTGCCCGGCATCCTGTCCAAGTTGGTGGCCGATGGCTACCAGTTCGCCACCTGGGATGGCAAAGCCTTTGCGGTGCCCAAGGGCGCGCAAGCCGCTGCTGCTGCGGCTCCGGGCCCCGCTGCTGCGGCGGGTGGCTACAGCCAGTCGTGGGCGATTGTGGTGGGCATTGACGAATACGCCCGCTGGCCGCGCCTGCAGTACGCCGTGCGCGATGCACGCTCGGTGCGTGAGACGCTGATCCAGAAGTTCGGCTTTGCGGCCGAGCGCATCGTCACGCTGGAGAACAAGGAAGCCACGCGCACCAATATCCTGGCCGCCTTCCACGACAAGCTGGCCCATGGCGGCATGCAGAAGAACGATCGCCTGTTCGTCTTCTTCGCCGGACACGGTGCCACGCGCAAGCTCACCTCGGGGCGTGACCTGGGCTACATCATCCCGGTTGATTCCGACCCACAGCAGTTTGCGACCGACGCCATTCCCATGAGCGAGCTGCAGAACATTGCCGAGAGCGTGACCGCCAAGCACACGTTGTTTGTGATGGACGCCTGCTATAGCGGCCTGGGCCTGACGCGCGGGGGCGGCAATGGCAACTTCCTGCGCGACAACGCCAAGCGCGTGGGGCGTCAGATGCTGACGGCCGGTGGCGCCGACCAACTGGTGGCCGATGGCGGGCCCAACGGGCATTCAGTGTTCACCTGGGCGCTGCTGCAGGGCCTGGGCGGCAAGGGCGATTTGAACGGTGACGGCATCATCACCGCCACCGAGCTGGCCGCGTATGTGGCGCCTGCTGTGGCCTCAGCCTCCAGCCAGACGCCCGCGTTTGGCAGCCTGCCGGGCTCCGAAGGTGGCGACTTCGTGTTTGAGCTGCCCACCGAAACCGAGTTCTTGAGCGCGCAGAGCACCCAGCTGGGCAGCGAAGCGATTGCCATGAACACCAAGCTCGATGCGGGCAAGCCTGCCGCCGTGCCAGCGCCTCAGTCTGCCGCCTCTGGTGCCGCAGGCCCCGTGCCCAAGGTGGTGGCGCCCGTGGTGGTGAAGGACCTGCAAGGCAATGACCAGAAGATCACGCCCCCGCAGGCGGTGGCGTTGTCCAACCGCCAGTTGGCACAGCGCGCCAACGACCGGGGCCTGCAGCTCTACCGCGAAAAGCAGTACGAGCAGGCCGAGGCCCAGTTCACCGAAGCCCTCAAGCTCCGTCCCGACTTTGCGCTGGCCGCCAACAACCTGGGCTTCATCTACTACCGCCAGGACAAGTTTGTAGAGGCGGCGCGCTGGTTTGACAACGCCATCCGCATGGACCCCTCGCGCGCCGTGGCCTACCTGAACCTGGGCGAAGCCCATGAAAAGGCGGGGGATGCCGAGCGTGCCAACAAGGCTTATGCGACCTATCTGGAGCTGGCGCCCAAAGGCGCCGCTGCAGACAAGCTGCGGGAGCGCCTGGGGCAACGCTGAGGGGCCCCGGGCTGGGGCATCGGGCGCTGGGCGCCGTGTCCGGCGCTGTCCTACAGGCAGGTGGGTGGCTGTCTGATGTGGTCAGTGGGGCGCTGTGCCTACGATAGCCCCAGTGCCCAGCCCGCAGATCCCGTGGTCGGTGATGCAGGTTGTCAGCACGGGGTTACCCCTGGGACCGGTCGTTCTCTCCTCCCTCCCCTCTTTGACCGGTCTTTTTATCCCGCTCCCCCAGTTCCTGGGCGAGCGGGATTTTTTATTGCAAGGCATGCACAATCAAACGCTCACGCTGAAGTGCTTGCGCAGAATGGGGGATGGCTTCCCCCGGGCGCTTGCCTCCTCCGCTCTGACGGGCCCTGCACCATGCCCCCATTCCTTCACCGCCGCCACTTATCGCATTTCCCGTATTTCCGGTACTGCGGGCCGCAGCGTGCCGAGCCGTGCCCCAAAGCGGTGGGCCCAGGCCCCACACGGTGAGTGACATGGATACCCCGCAAGCGCCCGGTCCTCACCCTTCGCCCCCATCGGGGCAAGTGGTGTGGCTGCACCCCGCCGCGCCGCCCAAGCCTGCCGAGGGTGCGCCTTGCAACGGCTGCGGCCTGTGTTGCCTGGCCGAGCCCTGCCCGTTGGGCGTGCTGGTGTCACGCCGCCGCCATGGCGCCTGCGTGGCCCTGCGCTGGAGCGATGCTGACCAGCGCTACTGGTGCGGCATGGTGGCCGACCCGGCCAGCGTGACCGGCTGGCGCCACCCCTGGGTGGTGCGCGGCTTGTCGCGCCTGGCGCGGCGGTGGATTGCCTCGGGCGTGGGGTGCGATGCGCAACTGCGGGTGCAGCCCACATCTTCTGAGAAGTAGTTTGCTATTGAAATAATAGCTGCTAGCGCTTATCTATCAAGCGCTAGGTGCCAATATGGTTTGAAACTCTGCAGCGGGCGGCTGTGTGGCCTGCGCGCCCAGCCGTGGTGCCAGGTGGATGCCTGCCAGCATGCAACGCACCGAGCCCCCGGCCAGTTCGATGGTGGGCACCGCCAGGGGCAGCAGGGTGGCGTGCTGCTCCACGGCTTGGCGCTGTGCGGGCGTGAGGCTGGCGGCCGCCCGCGCCGACAGGGCGAGCACGGGGCCCACCGTGCCCTGCAGTTCCAGCGCGTTGGCGGCAAAGTCTGCGATCTGCTCCGGGCTCAGGTCGATCACGGTGCGGCCGCTCTCCCACAGCCGCTCCTGCACCTCGCGCCGCCGGGCTGCGTCGCTGACCATGTGAAAGCCGCCCATTGCAAAGCCGGTGCCAATGCACAGCATCACGTTGGTGTGGTAGCAGGGCTGGCCTGCCCCATCGGCCGTGGCAAACACCATGGGCTCGTACTGGAAGTGGGTGCAAAAGCGCTCCAGCGCCACCGGGTTGGCCCGGTGCGACTGGGCGGTGTAGGCCACGCGGCCGATGTGGTCGAGCACCATGGCGCCTGTGCCTTCGAGGAACACGCCGTCCTGCTCCAGGCCGGAGTAATCCACCACCTCTTGCACGCGGTACTGGGCCTTGAGCTGCTCGATGATGTCGTGGCGCCGCTCGCGGCGGCGGCTGGGCGCGTACATGGGGTACAGCGCCACATGGCCGCCCGCGTGGGTGGAGAACCAGTTGTTGGGGAACACCGAGTCGGGCGTGCCGGGCTGCCCCGGTGCGCCGGTGTCGTCAAACAGGTGCACGCGCACGCCCGCCTGGGCGATGCGGGCCGCGGCCTCGGTCACCTCGGCATGGGCGCGGCGTGCCAGCTCGGTGGGCGGCGCACCGCTGCTGCGCTGGTAGGCGTTGTCGGCGGCGGTTTCGGGGTTGGGGTGGAAGTGGTGCGGGCGCACCATCACCACGGCGGCGGGGGCTTGCATGGACGGGCGTGGGCGCTGGCCGTGGGGCAGGGCAGGGGATGTCGTCGCAGTCATGGCGGTGCTGTGTCGGTATTCACGCCACGCGGCGCAGGGCCACGCGCTGGCGGTCTCCCCGGGTGCGGCCAAACAAGTCCTTGGGGTCGCCATCGGTGGGCACCAGCTCGACCTCAGTGCCCAGGTGGCGTGCGGTGGCCAGCTGGTGCACGTAACGCAGGGCCGAGTAGTCCTCCAGCGCAAAGCCCACGGAGTCAAACACCGTCACCTCCTGTGCCGATTGGCGTCCTGCCGCCTGGCCGCTGAGCACGCCCCACAGCTCCGTCACCGGGTGGTCAGCGGGCAGTTGCTGGATGTCGCCTTCGATGCGGGTTTGCGGCTCGTATTCCACAAAGATGCGGGCGCCGCGCAGCACATCGGCGTGCAGCTCGGTCTTGCCAGGGCAGTCGCCGCCCACGGCGTTCAGGTGCATGCCGGGCTCGATCATCTCGGGCGTGAGGATGGTGGCGTTGGCCTTGTCTGCAGTGATGGTGGTGACGATGTCGGCACCCCGCACCGCCTCTGCCACCGAGGCGGCTGGCACCACGCGCAGGCCGGGCACCGTGGCCAGGTTGCGCTGCAGCTTGGCCGTGGCAGCGGGGTCAATGTCGAACACCCTCAGCTCGTCCACCCCCAGCAGCGCATGGAACGCCAGGGCCTGGAATTCGCTTTGCGCGCCGTTGCCGATGAGGGCCATGCGGCGCGCACCGGGGCGGGCCAGGGCGCGCGCCGCCATGGCCGAGGTGGCGGCCGTGCGCAGCGCGGTGGTCAGCGTCAGCTCGGACACCAGCAGCGGGTAGCCCGTGGCCACCTCGGACAGCACTCCGAAGGCCATCACCGTAGGCAGGCTTCCCGTAGCCCGGTTGGGGTTGCCCGGGTGGCCGTTGACGTACTTGAAGCTGTAGAAGGCGCTGTCGGCCACGGGCATCAGCTCGATCACACCGCCCGCGCTGTGGCTGGCCACGCGGGCGGTTTTGTCAAAGTCGGGCCAGCGCAGGTAGTCGCTTTGCAGGTGCTCTGCCAGCTCGGTCATGAAGCGGGCGGGGGTGATGTCGTGGACCAACTGGGCGAGGGTGGGCAGGTCGATCAGGCGGGTCATGGGGTGTCTCCAGTTCAGCGTTGTGGTGTGCTGAGGGGAATTTTCCGGAGGGCATGCGCCAGCGAACAGCCCACAAGCTGCTCAAATAGTCCTGTAAATTGGCGTTTTGTCTGATTGAGGTGGCTAAATGTTCAAAATCGATGACACCGACCGCGAGATCCTGAGCATCCTGCGGGCCGATGCCCGCACCCCGGTGGCGGTCCTCGCGCAAAAGCTGCGCATTGCCCGGGGCACCGTGCAGAACCGCCTTCGCAAGCTGGAGGACAGTGGCGTCATCACCGGGTACACGGTGCGGCTGCGCCCGGAGTCCGAGCCCCAGCGCATCCGGGCGTGGATGAGCATTGCCGTCGAAGGCAATGCCGCACCCGAGGTCATCCATGCCCTGCGCGGCGAGCCTGCCGTGGGCACCTTGCACACCACCAACGGGCGCTGGGACATCGTGGCTGAGGTGCGCTCTGAAAGCCTGGAGGCGTTTGACGCCGCGCTGGGGCGCATCCGCCTGACCCCGGGCATTGCCAATACCGAAACCAGCATCCTGCTGTCCACCTACAAGGCGTGAGGCTCAAGATGGGCAAAGCAAGCTAAGCCCACGGGGCGTGAAACTGGCGCGGTGCAGGTAGGCGACCGCCGCGCAAGGGCCGCCCCGCCGCGCTGGCGGTGTCCCCCATCCCGAATTGCGTAGCAATTCGAGAGAAGGGGGAAGGCGCGAAGCGACTCAGGGGGTTGTGCCACATTCGCGACAGCGCCTAGGGGGTTTCCGCATGCCCTTGCGCCCGTGTCTGCAGTCCAATGGCGCAGTCTTTGTTTTGCTTGTTCAGGAGCTCCGCCATGCAACGTCGCCAGATCCTCCAATGGGGGGGCGCCGGCCTCGCCGCCCCGGCATTTTTGGCGCAGGCCCAGAGCTTTCCAAGCAAGCCCATCAAGCTCGTGATCGCCTTCCCGGCGGGTGGCCCCACCGACATCACCATGCGCTCGCTGGCCGACAACGCCAGCAAGATCCTGGGCCAGCCCGTGATCGTGGAGAACAAGCCCGGCGCCGGTGGCACGCTGCCCGCGCAGGCGCTGCAGGGCGCGGCGGCCGATGGCTACACCGTGGCGCAGATTCCTCTGGGCGTGTTCCGCCTGCCCTACACCACCAAGATCAACTGGGACCCGGTCAAGGACATCAGCTACGTGCTCAATGTCACCGGCTACGCCTTCGGCCTGGTGGTGCCAGCCGATTCCCCGCTCAAGACCTGGACGCACTTTGTGGCCTGGGCCAAGGCCAACCCCGGCAAGCTGAGCTACGGGTCCACCGGCACCATGACCAGCCCGCACCTGACGATGGAACTCATCGCCCAGCAGCTGGGCCTGGAGTTGCTGCACGTGCCCTACAAGGGCAGCGCCGACCTGATGCAGTCCATCCTGGGCGGGCAGATCATGGCGGCGGCCGACTCCACCGGCTTTGCGCCGCAGGTGGAGGCCGGCAAACTGCGCGTGCTCAACACCTGGGGCGCCGAGCGCCTGGCCAAGTTTCCTGACGCACCCACGCTCAAGGAGCTGGGGCTCGACCTGGTGCAGAACTCGCCCTTTGGCATTGGCGCGCCCAAGGGCACGCCCGAGGCGGTGGTCAAGCGCCTGCACGATGCCTTCAAGCAGGCGATGGAGCAGGACAGCTACAAGACGGCGCTGGCCCGCTACGACATGGTGCCGATGTACATGAGCACGTCGGCGTACAAGAAGTTTGCGCAGGACACCTTCACGCGCGAGAAGGCGCTGGTCGAAAAACTGGGCCTGGCCAAACCGAGTTGAAGTGAGCTCCCCCTGAGCGGCTGCGCCGCTTCCCCCTCTCTCGCTGCGCTGCGCTGGCGTGAGGGGGACGCCCCCAGCGCACGGAAGTGAAGCGCCGCAAGCGGCTTGGCGGCCCTTGCGCGGGGGCACTGGCCTGGGACGCGCCAGTTACGACGTTTCGCTGGCAAACTTTTGTCACTGAAGGTCCGCGCTCAAGCTATTCATCGGTACCGCGACGAGGCCTCTGGAGGGCGTATGACGTTCCGTGTGATGATCCGTCCCAACATTGAACGGAACACCGCGAGCATTTATGGCATCCCCCTCCGACAGCATCAGCATGGCCCTGTTCTGCGACTTTGAAAACGTCGCCTTGGGTGTGCGCGATGCGCAGTACGAAAAGTTCGACATCAAGCCCATCCTGGAGCGCCTGCTGCTCAAGGGCTCCATCGTGGTCAAGAAGGCCTATTGCGACTGGGAGCGCTACAAGGGCTTTAAGGCCACCATGCACGAGGCGAACTTCGAGTTGATCGAAATCCCCCATGTGCGTCAGTCGGGCAAGAACTCGGCCGACATCCGTCTGGTGGTGGACGCGCTGGACCTCTGCTACACCAAGTCGCACGTCAACACCTTCGTCATCATCAGCGGCGACTCGGATTTTTCGCCGCTCGTGTCCAAGCTGCGCGAGAACAACAAGCAGGTGATCGGCGTGGGCGTGAAGCAGTCCACGTCCGACCTGCTGATCGCCAACTGCGACGAATTCATCTTCTACGACGACTTGGTGCGCGAAAACCAGCGTGCTCAGGCCCGCCGCCAGAACCCTGGCAGCAACCCGCCACCTGCGCCCCGTCGCAGCCCTGAGGAGGAACGCAGCCGCAAGGAAAGCCAGGACGCACGCCGCACCCAGGGTGTGGAGCTGGCGGCCGAGACGTTTGAGGCCCTGCTGTCTGAGCGGGGTGACACCGGCAAGATCTGGGCCTCGGTGCTCAAGGAGGCCATTAAGCGCCGCAAGCCTGATTTCAGCGAAGGCCGCTACGGCTTTCGCACCTTTGGCAACCTGCTGGAAGAAGCCCAGGCACGGGGCCTGCTGGAGTTTGGCCGCGATGAAAAATCGGGTGCCTATGTGTTTCGCAGCCTGGGCCAAGGCGCGGGAGGGGGCACCTCCGTGAGGCAGGACTTGCGGCAGGACCCGCGACAGACCGCGCAGCCAGATGCGGCGGCAGAACGCGCGGACCACAGCGCCCCTGCGCGGCATGACTTTCATGCGGTGGCAGTCGCGCCAGAGCGGCCAGTGGGGGGCGGTGATGCCCCCAGCACTGCAGGCCGGTCGCGTGGTCGCCGTGGCGAGGCTCAGGGCCGTGCAGAGGCAGTTTCAGAGGCCTTGGCGGAGAGCGATGAAGGCATGCACGCCGCATCGCATCAGCCTGCGGCAGAGCCCCCGATGGACCGTCCGGTGAGCCGCTATTTCTCGACGCCTGCAGTGCCTGTTGCAGCGGAGTCGACCGTGCCGCCCACCGGTGTGGTGGCCCACGCTGAGACCGCGGCGGAGGAGCAGACCACAGCGCAGGAGGCTGCGGTGACAGGCCCAGGCGATGAAGCCAATGAGGCCGCACCCGCGACCAGCCGCCCTCGGGCCCAGGGGCGCAGCAGTGCGGGCAAGAGCGCAGCAGCGGGCAGCAGGGCGGCAGCCCCGCGCGCGCGCAGCGCAAAGAGCACAGGGGCTGCCCAGCCCGCCCTGCCCATTGCCGCTGAGGCCCCATCGCCTGCCGAGGCACAGGCCCAAGCCCCTGCCAAAGCGCCAGCGCGCCCGCGCAGCCGGGCACGCAAGCCAGCGGACAAGTCGGCAGGGTAAGAGCGGCGAACAAAACTAAGCGAAGCGGCCCTGGCTAGGCGTTTCGCCGCAGGCAGTACAAGCGGTACGACAAGGCGAGACAACGACGCCAGGGGAGTTTTGTGGGCCGCTCTCAATCGGGCAGCGCTGCGGTGTTGTGCGGATGGGCTGTCAGCCCCGCACGGCCCACCGTGCGCGCACTTCGTCGTAACTCGGGGGCGTGCAGCCCGCCCGTTCCACACAGTGGCTGGCGCTGGCCAGGGCGTGCTGCAGCGTGCTGCGCAGGCGTGCTGCGTCCAGGGGCGCGGTGAGCCCGCCGGGGCGCAGGGCCAAGGCCTGCTGGCCGCGCTCAGGGCCCGCCAGCAGGGCGGTGATCAGCCCCGCCAAAAAGCAGTCGCCCGCGCCCACGGTGTCCACCACCGCCAGCGGCGCTGCCTCGCGGGCGTGCTCTGCCAGGCCATCCCTTTGCAACAGCCAGGCACCGTCGGGCCCCAGTGTCAGCGCCAGCCACTGCGCTGGCGTGTGCTGCAGCAGGTGGTGGGCGCGCTCCAGCGCGTTGGCGCCCGGCGTGCCCAGGGCCTCCAGATCGTCGTCGCTCACCTTGATGAGGTGGGCTTGCTGCAGCGCGGCCATCACGTTGGCGCGGTAGGCAGGGGCATCGTCCACGGCCGACAGGCGCAAGTTTGCATCGACCACCACCATGCGCCCCGCAGCACGCTGGGCGGCCAGCCAGGGCTGGTAGACAGCGGCATCCTGGGCCACCAGGGCCAGGCACCCCGTGGCCACCACTTGCAGGCCAGGGTGGGCGGAGCACGCGGCGTTCAGGGCCTCGGCCGTCACGGCCCGGTCGGCCACGCCGTCGCGGTAAAAGCTGTAGCTGGCCTTGCCTTGCGCATCCAGCGCGGCCAGGGCCAGCGCGCTGGGCTCGCGCACGGGCGCCGGTGCAGCCAGTGTGACCTGCGCCGCCTGCAGCCCTTGGGTCAGCTGCCTGCCCAGCAGATCGCCCGACAGCGGGTTCAGGTACAGCGTGCCCACCCCTTGCAAACCCAGCGCCCGCGTCAGGTTGTACACCGCGCCGCCCGCGCAGGGGCGCAGGCGGCCATCGGGTTCTTCGATCAGGTCAAACAGTGCTTCTCCCGCCGTGGCTACCAGCAAGGGGGACGGCCTTGGGGGCGGCAATGTCAGGCCTTGTGATGGGGTGGCTGCAGCACTGGGCTGGGGGGTTGGGCCTGTGGCGTGGGCCGCTGTTTGGCTAGGGAAAACCATAAGTAAATCCACTTGATTTATTAAGTTGTGGCGCACTATAGTTCGATCCCATCCACCCGGCAAGGGTGGTTGACCCGAGGGGCCGCAGCTGACGCGCCGCCGGGTGTTCGCAGCCTATTCACAGGAGACAACCGTGATGCAACGTGCCCCCGCTTTTGTACTTTCTGCCATCGCTCTGTCGGGCGCTATGGCCTGTGGCCTGGCCCAGGCGGCCGAGCCCGTGATCGGCCTGATCACCAAGACCGAGACCAACCCTTTCTTTGTGAAGATGAAAGAAGGCGCCACGGCCGAAGCCAAGAAGCTGGGCGCCAAGGTGGTGTCTGCCGCAGGCAAGACGGATGGCGACAACGCAGGCCAGGTCACGGCCATGGAAAACCTGATGGCCGCAGGTGCCAAGACCATCCTCATCACCCCCAGCGACGCCAAGGCCATCGTCCCCGCCATCAAGAAGGCACAGGCCAAGGGCGTGATGGTGATTGCCCTGGACAGCCCCACCGATCCGGCCGACGCGACCGATGCGCTGTTTGCCACCGACAACTACAAGGCCGGCGAGCTGATCGGCCAGTACGCCAAGGCCGCGCTGGCGGGCAAGAAACCCGTGATTGCCATGCTGGACCTGCACCCCGGCCACCCCGTGGGCGCACAGCGGCACAACGGCTTTTTGAAGGGCTTTGGCCTGCAGGCCAACGATGCCAAGAGCAACGAACTCTCGCGCCCTGCCGAGGTGGCCTGCATGGCCGACAGCTTTGGCGACCGCGCCAAGGGCCAGACCGCCATGGAGAACTGCCTGCAGAAGAACCCCGACATCAACCTCGTCTACACCATCAACGAGCCCGCAGCAGCTGGGGCCTACAACGCCCTCAAGGCGGCAGGCAAGGACAAGAGCGCCCTCATCGTGTCGGTGGACGGCGGCTGCGCCGGGATTGCCGATGTGGGCCGGGGCGTGATCGCTGCGACCAGCCAGCAATACCCGCTGCGCATGGCTGCGCTGGGCGTGGCGGCAGGCGTGGAATACGCCCAGTCTGGCAAGAAGGTGAGCGGCTACACCGACACCGGCGTGACACTGATCTCTGCCAAGCCCCTGCCCGGTGTGGACAGCAAGGATGTGAAGACGGGCACCGATCTGTGCTGGGGCGCGAAGTAAGCCTTTGGCTCCTCGCTGCTGACCGCGTTGCGTCGGGCCGATGCCCGGCGCGCTGACTGACCGACCTCTTTCCAAGCCATGAACACCACTGCCTCCAAGCTCCCGCCGCTGGCCACGCTCGGGCCCTTCATTGCGCTGCTGCTGGCCTGCGGCTTCTTTGCGCTGCAGAGCGACCGGTTTCTGACCGGCCAGAACTTCGCCCTCATCCTGCAGCAGGTGATGGTGGTGGGCGTGATCGCCATCGGGCAAACGCTGGTCATCCTCACGGCAGGCATTGATTTGTCGTGCGGCATGGTGATGGCGCTGGGCGGTGTGGTCATGACCAAGGTGGCGTCGGACTACGGCCTCTCGGCCCCCGTGGCCATTGCCTGCGGCATGGCGGTGACCACGCTGTTCGGCATGGTCAACGGCCTGCTGGTCACCAAGGTCAAGCTGCCCCCGTTCATCGTCACGCTGGGCACACTCAACATCGCCTTTGCCGCCACGCAGCTGTATTCGGGCGCGCAGACCATCACCGAGATTCCAGAGGGCATGACCTTCCTGGGCAACACCTTCCAGCTGGGTGGTACCGCCGTGGTGTGGGGTGCGGTGCTGATGCTGGCGTTGTACGTGTCCATGTGGTTCTTCCTGCGCAACACGGCGCCCGGCCGCCATGTGTATGCGGTGGGCAATAACCCCGAGGCCACGCGCCTCACCGGCATTGCCACCGACAAGGTGCTGCTGGGTGTGTACATGCTGGCCGGGGTGTTCTATGGCGTTGCCGCGCTGTTGTCCGTGGCGCGCACCGGCGCGGGCGACCCCAATGCCGGGCAGACGGAAAACCTGGACGCCATCAGCGCCGTGGTGCTGGGCGGCACCAGCCTGTTTGGCGGGCGCGGCGTCATCCTGGGCACGCTGGTGGGCGCGCTCATCGTGGGCGTGTTCCGCAACGGGCTCACGTTGATGGGCGTGTCGTCCGTGTACCAAATCCTCGTCACCGGCATCCTCGTGATCCTGGCCGTGGCCACTGACCAACTCTCGCGCAAAGGAGTGCGTTGATCATGACCGCCTCCACACACACAACGAACGCCCCGCTGGTCATGCAGGCCAAGGGCCTGGTCAAACGCTACGGGCAGGTCACGGCGCTCGATGGCGCTGACTTTGAGCTGCGCGCCGGGGAGATCCTGGCTGTGATTGGCGACAACGGCGCCGGCAAATCGAGCCTGATCAAGGCGCTATCGGGTGCCACCGTGCCCGATGAGGGTGAGATCCTGCTCGACGGCCAGCGCATCCAGTTCAAAAGCCCCATCGATGCGCGCAAGGCGGGCATCGAAACCGTGTACCAAGACCTGGCCGTGGCCCCCGCCATGACGATCGCCGAGAACCTCTTCTTGGGCCGCGAGCTGCTACGCCCCGGCTTGCTGGGCAGCGTGCTGCGCATGCTCGACAAGAAAAAGATGCTGGAAGAAAGTGTGGCCCGCATGGCCGAGCTCAAGGTCGGCATTCGCTCGATGACGCAGGCGGTCGAGACGCTCTCAGGCGGCCAGCGCCAGTGCGTGGCCGTGGCGCGGGCGGCTGCCTTTGCGCGCCACGTCGTCATCATGGACGAGCCCACCGCGGCCCTGGGCGTGAAGGAGGGCAACATGGTGCTGGAGCTGATCCGCCGTGTGCGCGACAAGGGCCTGCCCGTCATCCTCATCAGCCACAACATGCCCCATGTGTTCGAGATTGCGGATCGCATCCACATCGCCCGCCTGGGCAAGCGTGCGGCGGTGGTCAACCCCAAAAAGATCAGCATGAGCGACACCGTGGCCGTGATGACGGGCGCCATGGCCGCGTCTGACCTGCCCGCCGAATGCCTTGCCTGAAGACGCTGCCATGCTGAAAAACATCGACCCCCTGCTGACCCCCGACCTGCTCAAGGTGCTGGCCGAGATGGGCCACGATGACGCCATTGTTTTGGCCGACGCCAACTTCACCGCCATGAGCCTGGGCGCGGGCAAGCCCGTGCTGCGTCTGCCGGGCATTGGCATGGCGCGCGCCGTGCAGGCCGTGGCCAGTGTGCTGCCCCTGGCGCAAGATGTGCCGCACCCCGTGGCCTACATGCAGGTGGGTGGCACCGAGGCGCCGTACCAGTCTGCCCTGCAACGCGAGACGCTGGCCGTGCTGGCATGCGAGGGTGTGAGCAGTGCGCAGGCCGAGGGCGTGGAGCGCTTTGCCTTCTACGAGCGCGTCATAAAGGCCTATGCCATCGTTGTGACGGGCGAGCTGCAGCCCTGGGGCAATTTCCTGCTGCGCAAGGGCGTCATCGGCGAAACTCTGCGGGATTGATCGGGCTCGTGTTCAATCACCGGGAACCGTTCGGGCGGAGCCCTTCGACAGGCTCAGGACAGGCTTGTCGAAGCCCTGCGCGGCGCTTCGACAAGCTCAGCGTGAACGGTTTTGTATTTTCGAAGGCCACTTGGTATGAACCTCCCGCCCGCGATGCTGGAAACTGACCCATCCCCACCCCCTGCAGACTTGGGCGAACCTCCCAGCAACGGCCCGGCCCTGCTGCGCCAGCGCGGCTCCAACCACGTAGGGCTGCGCCAGTTCAACGAGCGCGTGGTGCTGCAGGCCCTGCGCACCCACGGCAGCCTGGCCAAGGCCGAGATGGCGCGGGTGACGGGCCTCACCGCACAAACCATCGGCCTGATCACCGCCCGGCTGGACGAGGACCAACTGCTGCGCCGCGAAGCCCCCGTGCGCGGCCGCGTGGGCCAGCCCTCTGTGCCCATCGGCCTGAACCCGGACGGCGCCTTTGCCATCGGCATCAAGATTGGCCGGCGCAGTGCCGACTGGCTGCTGGTGGACTTTACCGGCCACGTGCGCGAGCGCGTGGTGCTCGACTACGCCTTCCCCGACATCGACGTGCTACTGCCTGCCATCCGCACGCACCTGAACCAGTTGCTCGACGGCCTGGGCCCGCTGCGCTCGCGCGTGGTGGGGGTGGGTGTCGCGGCACCGTTTCAGCTGGGTGGCTGGCACCGCATGCTGGGGCTGACCGAGGCGCAATCCGAGGCCTGGAACAACATCGACCTGGCCGAGCAGGTGCAGCAGATGACCGAGCTGCCCGTGAGCTTTGCCAAGGACACCTCGGCCGCTTGCGTGGCCGAGCTGTTGCAGGGGCGCGGGCGCGACATCCCGAGCTTTCTGTACCTGTTCATGGACACCTTTGTGGGTGGCGGGCTGGTCATCAACTCGCATCTGCACCGCGGCCTGCATGGCAACGCAGGCGCGGTGGCCTCGCTGCCGTTGGCACCGGCCCAGCCAGGCCAGGCCCCTGCGCAGCTCATCAGCCAGGCATCCCTGTGGGAGTTGGAGCAGCGCTTTCGCGAACATGGCCTGGACCCCATGGCCGCCTACGACAAGCGCGTGCTGCAGGCCCCGTGGCTGGAGCATAGCCGTGCCTGGATCGCCCACGCCGCGCGGGCGCTGGCGCATTGCGTGGTGTCGGGCGCGGCCTTTCTGGACCTCGATGCCGTGGTGCTCGATGGCGCCGCCGCCCCCGAGCTGCTGCAAGCCCTGTGCGAAGGCGTGCGCCAGGCGCTGGCCGACTACAACTGGGAAGGACTGCACCAGCCGCCTCGGCTGGAACTGGGCAGCATCGGCTCGGACGCCCGGGCCCTGGGCGGCGCACTGCTGCCACTGCACGCCTGCTTTGCGCCAGACCATGAGATTTTTCTCAAGGCGTGATGCCCGCGCAGCACGATCATGGACTCGACCTCTTTGAACTTGAAATATCCGTTTGGGTTGAGCCTGTCGAAACCCAGCGCAGCCTTGGACTCTGCGCTCAGTGAGCGGTTCAAGTAGGCTCAGGCCGGATCAATAGTGTTGATTTGCTATTGAATCAATAGCTGCTTGCGCTTTATTGGCGCGCGATACGGCTTTTTTTGCATGAGATGCATGTCCCTCATCTGCTGCGAGGGGCACTGATCAACGGTTGGCCAGGATGGCCCGCGCCACTTCAGCAAACCCCGCGCCGCGCTCGCCCTGCGTCACATAGCGCGGCAGATGCTGCAGCTGCGGCACAAACCGCGCTACGTTGGCCACGCCCACGCTGTGCTCAAAGTGCTGGAACATCAACTGGTCATTGGTCGAATCGCCCACATACACCCAGCGGTCCATCTCCGCATCCAGATCCCGTCCCCACAGCTCGCGCACGATCCAGCGTGCACCTTCGAGCTTGTTGTGATCGCCAAACCAGCCATTGATGTGGATGCTGCTCACCGTGGCGTTCATGCCCGCCGCACGCATGAGGCGCACGGCATGGTCGATGGCGTCCTGCGGAAGGTGCGTGAACTCGCTGTGGTCAATCGCAATGTCCGTCTCCCGCCCCGCAGAATCCGTAGCCCTGCGGGCACTAGGCACCTCGGCCTCGATCTGCGCCAGCACCTGCTGCATGCGCGCATAGTTTTGCTGCCGAATGGCTGGAGCCTGTTGATATGATTTTGATAGCTGCCAGCGCTTATTTGATAAGCGCTGGAGGCCGATTTCATTCAAATCTTCTGCCGCCCGCCGCAGTGCAACAGCCCCGTTCTCTGCCACGATGGCATCCACGGGCCACTGCGCCGCAAACGGCTCACTCCAACCCACTGGGCGGCCGGTGATGGCCACCACGCTCAGCCCTGCGGCTTTGAGGTCTGCCAGCGCTTGCAGGGCATCTGGGGTGATGGCGCCATCGGTGGTGAGGGTGTCGTCGATGTCGGTGAACACCCCGCACAAAGGGGGATATGGTTTGCCGAGCCAGCTAGCAAGGGGCGGAATGGGCGAATGCACAGCAATGCCCGACGTTGTCGCCTCAGCAGTTGTCATTGCTTGGCGAATTCGACGATGGCGCGGTAAAAATGATCGGAGCCGTCTTTGGGGTTGTCAGGCCGTAGTTCCATCCGGTTCACGCCATGCTCAGCCCCTCCCTTGAAGCGGTCGGGGATCACGGAGAAGTAGTACGGGCTGATGAATCTTGCGCCACCGTTGTAGTGCGACTGCATCGCAGCCACATGCGTGCCACTGAGTTTCCACTGCTGTGGGTTGAACTCTGGAACCCCGTAGTCGGTGATTTTGCGCTGCGCAATAAACTCCCGCACCCATGCACTGTCGGTGGCACCACCGTACATGTTCAAACCTTGCTTCCAGGGTGCGCTGCCGTTCAGAGTTTGATCGGCCGCGAAAAGCTGGGGGTTCCAGGAAGAATTGACGCGGGGAACGATCTGGTGTGAGTACAGCTTTTCTGCAGGCAGGCCAGCACGCAGGGCGCGGTCATAAAAAACATTCAAAAAACCATATACCTGTGACTCTCGGTACAGATTCCAGTCGCGGGCCAAGGGGTTGTAGTACACGTCCTGCAAACCACGTGGCATATCGAGCCAGGTCCGTACGCCAGGCAGTTTTTTGGAATTCTGAACATCTTTGATGGCCGTGAATCGCACGGGCTTCACCGGCCCTTGATCTCGGGCGACCACGGCAAACTCCACCTCGCCCACTTTGTATTGCGCTCCCCGCGATTGCGCTATCACCTGGGCCGTGTACCGGCCTGCGGGCAGCGCACTGTAGTCGTAGTCAATGCGGTAGCCCGTGTTGGGTGTGGTGATGGATTCTTCGGCTCTGTATACGTCCAGCCGGTTCATCCCGCGCTCAACGGGGCCTACCCGTTGCCCATTGACGTACAAATCCAGTTGCTCGATTGTTTTGTTGGGATCCCATAGCCATCCCGCAATAGGCAGCGTGCCGTCTGCATGGGCATCGTAGTGTTCGCCGAATGACGTCAGCTTTTCTTTGCGAATGTCTTTCGAGGGGGCCGGCACAACATCAAATGAGGCGTAAGCGAACCCGTTGCGGGCGTTGAATTGTTCAATGCTCTTGTACTTGTTTCGCAGCCACTGACGAAAGCCCGCGACTGAGCTGCTGCTGTAATCCGTTACCTGGATGTCTTGGTAGCTTCCCATGCCTCCTTCAAAGTTGGGAAACATGTGATGCAGCTCCCCTGCCAGGGTGTAGGCCACAATGCGGCTTTGTACGGCCTTGGGCAACGCCTTGATGCGCTTGGCCAAGTAGTCCAGTGCTTCAAATCGGTACTGGTTGACTGGAATGGCCGCATCTGCGGACAGCGTGTACGGGATGATCCGATAGCCAAAGTAGTTGAGTTCCAGAGGCTTGCCGTCCCGCAACTGCATGAGGTTGACCGGGTCTTTGCGCAGTGCGTCCGCCAGCGGGCTCACGGAGTCAAAGTGATCTGCAGAAAAGTACACCACCACAGGGCGTTTCACTTCTGCAATGACATTTAAAAATTGGTCGACCTTGGCCTTGTCGATGGCCCAGCCTTGAGGTGTCTTCTGATAGATCGATAGCAACTGCAAGGTGGCTGTGTAACCTACTTGCACGCTGCCCTTGGCCCCCCCGGGCTCCAGCGTGTCCAGCAGACGCGATATGGCGGCCGAGCCGTTGCGCTTGCGTTGGCTGCAATAGGCGTAGGCTGCATCAATGTCTTTCACGCTTGCATCAGCGACAGCCTCATCACACAGGTACATCCCCTCTACCGTGGGGGCGATGACCATGGGCGTGCGCTGGATTGGCATGGGTTGCTGCGCATGCGCAGGTATGCCGTTGGCTATCAAAAATGCGAGCGTCGCAAATCGCAGGTTCAGTATCTGATTCATTGGGTATCGCCCTTAGCGGGGGACTCTAACGAAAGGCTTAGGGGTTCGGTCGGGAGATTGCTCACGTCGTAGTGCAAGAAAGCAATCAGGCACTGAATGCCAATCAGGATCGGTAGCGCAGCCAACATGACCGTGCCACTGGTTGCCGGGTGGTTGGACAGCGCGCTATCGAGCCAGTGCATAGCTCCAAATGCCGAGCCAACGATCACCAGCAATGTTCCAAAGATGCTGTAGAGCGTGCCGACATTGAAGTCCCTCACCAGGTAGTTGTACACATACCGGCGCCACAAGCGTGACGCGTGCTTTCTCAAAAACTCCGGCAGCACTTTGCCGATCTTGAGGTTGGACTCCTCGTTGGCATAGACAGAGTCCATGGGGATGTCTTTGACAACGGCGCGCAGCGTGTTGAGTCGAAACAGCATGTCTGTTTCGAAGAAATAGCGCTTCTCCAACTTGTCCAACGGCAGCTCTGCCAGCACACAGGTTCGAGCCGCCGTGTACCCGTTGGTGGGGTCCATGATGTTCCAGTATCCGCAGCTGAGCTTGGTCATGAAAGACAGCACCGCATTGCCGAACAACCGAATGGGCGGCATGCTTTGAACGGATTCAGGACGGAAAAACCGATTCCCCTTGGTGTAATCCGCTTCTCCACGCAGCAATGGACGGACAAACTTGGGCAAAAGAGCGGGGTTCATTTGTCCGTCGCCATCAATCTTTACCACGATGTCCATGCCGTCAGCGATGGCTGCTTTGTAAGCGGTGACGACGGCACCGCCGACACCGCAGTTTTCTGGATTGAACAGCACCCGTACGCGTGGGTCTTTATTGTGCTCTTCGATAAAGCGACCACTGCCATCTGGGCATGCATCGTCGATTGCATAGATTGTGTGAACTTCGGTGCCGATGGACGCGATTACTCCAAGTATGTGTTGGGTCACTCTGAAGCATGGTATGGCGACAGCGATTCGCATAAGTGTGAGTCTCACGACGTTGAGGCCAGCACTACGCCGCTCAATATGAGTGCTCCACCTGCCAATGTGCGCCAATGCAGAGGCTCTCCCAATAGCGTCCAAGCCAGCAAGGGCACGATTAAGAAGGCCAACCCCATGAACGGATAGGCCAGATGTAATGGTGCGTTTCGCAAAATCCACACCCACGCTAATGTAGTTGCTCCATACAGAAGAACGGCTGCAACTAACCAACCGTTGAAAATCCAATCATGCCAGGTGGGGCTGGTCGGTAGTACAAGTGCGGCCTTCTTGAACAACATTTGCCCAATAGAGATTCCAAATACGCAAATAATGGTCGAAAATATAATCAATGGAGGCATATTTTTGCTCACGCACACATAATTAAATTATTTTTTTAATGTTTTTTTGTTGCTGCAAGCACTGGCAATAGTACCAGTGGTAGTGTGAAGAAAGGCAGGATATAACGGTATTCTCCCGCTATCGAAAAAATAAATATGGCTCCCAGTTGAATCAGCATGGGCGCGGAAATTATTAGCAATGCCAGGTCGCGCTTTATTGTTCCATGTCTTAATGCCCAAAATAGTAAGCCTATCCCAATAAATGGTGTCCATAACAAAAATCTGTATTTATAACTAAGCTCATAGTGTGCTCTTAGTAGATTTTCTGAGGATTTTAAATCGTGTTGTCTGTATTGGGATTTTGATTTTGTGAATTTTAGTACATGCTCTGCATAGTCAAAGCTTGGAAGACCACCTTGAGCAAGTGCTGATACTAGAAAAATATTGACCCTGCTTCCAATGAATGATGGAATGTTGTGCCATAGGTTATATTTGAAAAACTGCTTGGTGATGATTTTTTGATCCTGTTTGGATAGAGACATAACTCTTGGTCCTTCAGGTTGGAAAACCAATGTATCCCAATAGTCGGGGTCATAATAACTAATGTAATTGTCAATTGGCTTATATTTTTGCAGCGTTTCAACTGTAAGCGGTGAAATGCGAGGTGCTGCCACCCAAAGGTTCATTGGTCGTGGTTGCAAAAAATTGACAGTCTCGAATATGGCGAGAGGGTATAAAACGCCTTGACCCTGGCTTTTGTGAAATTGGGTTCCTACTGCCATCAAAGAGCACCACCCCATCAAGATGCTTCCCAGCCACCATCGTCCTTGAGGGGTTGCCAGAAAAATCAATATGATGAAAGGAAGTAAAAAAATGATGCCGTTGGCTCGTGCGAATGCGGCAATGGGTAGCGATATAGTAATAATCGCAAGCGAAAGTGCTGTGGTTTGGCGTTGCTTTGCAATTAGCCAAATTTCAAATAACAAACCTGCAGTGCCGATAGCGAAAAGTCCGTCTGGGTACAGTGATCCTGCGAAGAATACGAAGTGAGGCGCTAGAGATATGAAAAAAAATAAAAATAGCGCAGTTTTGAAGAAGCGTCTAGCCCAGCACCATCCAAGAATTCGGGCTTGGATAAATGCTGAGATCATCAGCATGGCGAAAACTGGCGACTCTACACGTTCGTGCGGTAGATAAAAAATGCGCACAAAGTAGTACCAAAAAACTGGTTTCCCCGAATTTTGCGTATCTGGATTCATCACTTCCAGAAGTATGGCTCGGCTATCTTCGCCTAATACTCCAGGCCAAAAAACAAATAGCCAACCTGCATATATCAGTGCTAAAAGCGAAAAGAAAACTCCAAAAAACTTTGCGTCTGAACTGTGTTCTTCCGTTATTTTGATTGTGCTCGTCATTGGATTTAAATCGCGGCTTGCAATGCCAACCCCGCATGCTCCCGCAGCGGATGAAAGTGAATCTTCGGAAACCGCTCCTGCGCCAGCCGCACGTCGTACGGTGAGGTGCACAAATACGCCAGCGTGTCGGCTGCGTCGTGGGCCATGCGCAGGGGGTAGGCGTTTTCAAACTCGCGCAATTCGGCGGGGGTGTTTGCGGTAATCCAGCGGGCACCTGTGTATTGGCAGCCTTCCAGGCGCACGTCGGCGTCGTACTCTGCTTTCAGGCGGTGCTGCACCACTTCAAACTGCAGTTGGCCTACAGCGCCCAGGAGCATGGCGCCGCCCGCGTCGGGTTTGAAGACCTGGATAGCGCCTTCTTCGCCCAGTTGGGCCAGGCCTTGCTGCAGTTGCTTGGTGCGCAGGGGGTTCTTGAGGATCACGGTCATGAACAGTTCCGGCGCGAAGAAGGGCAGGCCCGTGAACTGCAGGTTGGCACCATCGGTGATGGTGTCGCCCAGCTGCACGCCGCCGTGCGTGGTGAAGCCGATGATGTCGCCCGCATAGGCTTCTTCCACCGCTTCGCGGCGCTGGCTCATGAAGGTGACCACGCTGGTGGGTCGCAGTTCTTTGGCAGTACGCTGCACCTTGAGCTTCATGCCGGGGGTGTACTTGCCCGAGGCCACGCGCACAAAGGCGATGCGGTCGCGGTGGTTGGCGTCCATGTTGGCTTGCACCTTGAACACCACGCCGGAGAAGCCTTCGTCTTCGGGCTGGATGGTTTTGACCACCGGCTGCTTGTTGACTTCGAGTGTGCTCACGCGGGGGCCGGGGGGCGGGGCCATGTCCACCAGCGCGTCCAGCACTTCCATCACCCCGAAGTTGTTCACGCCGGAGCCGAAGAACACGGGGGTCAGCTTGCCGGCCAAGAAGGCGTCGTGGTCCCACGCGGGCGATGCGCCCACGGCCAGTTCCATGCTCTCCAGCGCGGCATCAAATTCGGCACCGAAGCGTGCGCGCAGCGTGGTTTCATCGGACAGGGGGATGGCCTCGAAGTCCTGCGGGCGGCGTTCGCTGCCGGACTCGAACACCGTCATGGTCTTGGTGCGCAGGTTGATGATGCCGCCGAAGGCCTTGCCCTGGCCCACAGGCCAGGTCATGGGGCAGCAGGGCATGCCCAACTCGCGCTCGACCTCGTCCATGATGTCCAGCGGGTCGCGCACTTCGCGGTCCATCTTGTTCACGAAGGTGATGATGGGTGTGTCGCGTTGGCGGCAGACCTCGATCAGGCGGCGGGTCTGCGCTTCCACGCCGTTGGCGGCGTCAATGACCATCAGGGCCGAGTCCACGGCCGTGAGCACGCGGTAGGTGTCTTCGGAGAAGTCCTTGTGGCCAGGGGTGTCGAGCAGGTTGACCACGTGGTCGCGGTAGGCCATCTGCATCACCGACGATGCCACCGAGATGCCGCGCTGCTTTTCGATTTCCATCCAGTCGGAGGTGGCGTGGCGGCTGGCCTTGCGGCCTTTGACGGCCCCGGCGATCTGGATGGCGCCCGAGAACAGCAGCAGCTTTTCGGTCAGCGTCGTTTTACCCGCGTCGGGGTGGGAAATGATGGCAAAGGTGCGGCGGCGCCGGGTTTCTGGGGCGTGGGACACGGAAGTTCCTGGAATGGGAGGGCAAGCGCTGCAGGTTGCAGCATTGCCAGATCAGACTTTGCAAAGGTCTGTTGTTGCGCTGAAGAACAGCGCAGTTAACAATTATTTTACCTATGCGTGAAACTGCGGCTGCGCAGGTTGTTACCTAGTGTGCAAGGTCTGCGCAGGCGCTGCAGGCTGAATCGTACCTTGGTGGTCTCTTCGATTCGTGTCCGGATCGTTACCTGTCAGAGCGGGTGCCCGTTGAAAGTCTTGCTTCTATAATCCGCCCATCCGAGGAGCGTTGCAGCGCCCCCTGCTACCTGCGGGGCGTGAGGCTCGGAGTCATCAAGCAACGACGCTCATCCACTTTTCGTGCGGTGAGTTGCATCTTCCCCCGTCAAGTGGCTTTTCAAACCTGCTTTGGAGCACACCATGAACGCACGCGTCAACGCCCCGGTCAACACTGACTGCATCATTGCCGACATCGGCCTGGCCGAATGGGGCCGCAAGGAAATCCGCATCGCTGAAACCGAGATGCCCGGCCTGATGGCCATCCGCGAGGAATTCGCGCCCAAGCAATCGCTCAAGGGTGCGCGCATCACGGGCTCGCTGCACATGACCATCCAGACGGCGGTGCTGATTGAGACACTGCAAGCGCTGGGCGCTGAAGTGCGCTGGGCTTCTTGCAACATTTTCTCCACGCAAGACCATGCTGCTGCTGCCATTGCCGCTGCGGGCACTCCTGTGTTTGCCGTGAAGGGCGAGACGCTGGTCGACTACTGGGACTACACCCACCGCATTTTTGACTTTGGCGCTGCCGGTACAGAGGGCGAAGGCCCTAACCTGATTCTGGACGATGGCGGCGACGCCACGCTGCTGATGCACCTGGGCAAGCAGGCCGAAAAGGACCAGAAGGTCTTGGCCAACCCTGGCAGCGAAGAAGAGCGCATCCTGTTTGCCGCCATCAAGGCCAAGCTGGCGGTGGACGCCACCTGGTACAGCCGCAAGAGCGCCCAGATCATTGGCGTGACCGAAGAGACCACCACAGGCGTGCACCGCTTGAAGGAGATGTCGGCCAAGGGCAACCTGATGTTCCGTGCGATCAACGTGAACGACTCGGTGACCAAGAGCAAGTTCGACAACCTGTACGGCTGCCGCGAATCGCTGGTGGACGGCATCAAGCGCGCCACCGATGTGATGATCGCTGGCAAGGTGGCGGTCGTGGCTGGCTACGGCGATGTGGGCAAGGGCTCGGCCCAGGCTTTGCGTGCCTTGAGCGCCCAAGTGTGGGTGACCGAGATCGACCCCATCAACGCCCTGCAAGCCGCGATGGAAGGCTATCGTGTAGTGACCATGGAATATGCCGCCGACAAGGCTGACATCTTCGTGACCACCACGGGCAACCGCGACGTGATCACGTTCGAGCACATGAAGGCAATGAAGGACCAGGCCATCGTCTGCAACATCGGCCACTTCGACAACGAAATCCAGGTTGCCAAGCTCGAAGAGCACTGCCAGTGGGAAGAGATCAAGCCCCAGGTGGACCATGTGATTTTTGCTGACGGCAAGCGCATCATCCTGCTGGCCAAGGGCCGTCTGGTGAACCTGGGCTGCGGCACAGGCCACCCCAGCTTTGTGATGTCGTCGAGCTTTGCCAATCAGACGATTGCGCAGATTGAACTCTTCACGCACAGCGACTTCTATGAAAACGGCAAGGTCTATGTGCTGCCCAAGCACCTGGACGAAAAAGTGGCACGCCTGCACCTGAAGAAGGTGGGCGCCATGCTGTCGGAGCTGACGGACGAGCAAGCGGCCTACATCGGCGTGCCCAAGCAAGGCCCTTACAAGCCTGACACCTACCGTTATTGATGGCTGGGGTGAGAGATTGCTCCTGATTTAGGAGCTGCTAGCGCTTATCTGGTAAGCGCTAGCCCCTGTTTTTATCTGAATGTTCGTCGACCGACGAGAGAGAATGCATGCGCGCAGACGTATTTTTGGTGGAAGGCGGCCATGCGGCCACGCGCTCGCAAGCGCAGCGCTTGATCGCCTCGGGGGTGGAGTGGCGCCTGACGCCCTTGTCGCCCTGGAACAAAGTGGCCAAGAACGGGGATGACATTCCCTCGGTGGCCGAGGTGCGGCTGCTGGACGATGCCGAGGCCAAATACATCTCGCGTGGCGGGCTCAAGCTCGAAGGCGCTTTGCAGGCCACGGGCCTGGCCGTCCAAGGGCTGCGCTGCCTGGATGTGGGGCAGAGCACCGGGGGCTTCACGGATTGTCTGCTGCAGCACGGTGCGACCCAGGTGGTGGGCGTGGACGTGGGCCATGGGCAGTTGCACGAGCGCCTGCGGGGCGATGTGCGCGTGGTGGGCGTGGAAGGGCTCAACGCCCGGGCGATGACGGCCGAGTCGCTGCTGGAAGGCTGCGAGGCGGCCTTGTCCGAAGAGCTGGTGCAAGACCATGAAGACAACGACACCCAGCCGGTGGCCCCCTACAGCTGGATGCGCAATGGCGGCTTGATCGATGAAGAGTACGACGACAGCGACGACGCCAAAGAGCAAGACGTAGAGACCTTCAAGGCCGAACGAGCCGCCAAGGCCCGCGCGCGGGCTGAGGGCACTTTGCCCGTGGTGCGCCAGCGCCGGGAGGGGCGAGAGGACGTGCAGGTCACGCCCGTGTTTGACCTGGTAACGGGTGACCTGTCGTTCATCTCGCTGACCTTGGTGCTGCCCGCCCTGGTGCCCCTGATGGCGCCGCAGGGCCGTTTGCTCATGCTGGTCAAGCCGCAGTTCGAATTGCAGCCTGGCCAGGTCGGCAAGGGCGGCATTGTGCGCGACGAGGCTTTGTATGCCGTCGTGGAAAAACGCATCCGTGATTGCTGCGCAGAGCTGGGCTTGCAGGTGCTTGCGTGGATGGAAAGCCCCATCCAGGGCGGCGATGGCAACCGGGAATTTTTTGTGGATGCAAGGAGGACGGCATGAACGCTGCCAAGACAGAAGCCACCGGATTCCCGGTGAGTCTGGAGTTTTTCCCCCCGAAAACGCCCGAAGGGGCTGAAAAGCTGCGCGCTGTGCGCCAGCAGCTGTATGCGCTGCACCCTGAGTTTTGCTCCGTGACCTACGGCGCCGGGGGCTCCACGCAGGAGGGCACGTTCACTACGGTGCGTGAAATCCTCGCTGAGGGCGTGAGCGCCGCATCGCACTTCTCGTGCATCGGCGCCACCCGCCAGTCGGTGCGTGAGCAACTGGCCGTGCTCAAGGGCATGGGGGTTCGCCGCCTGGTCGCATTGCGGGGCGATCTGCCCAGCGGCTACGGTGCGGGCGGCGAGTTCCAGTACGCCAGCGATCTGGTTACCTTCATCCGCGAAGAAACGGGCCGCGACTTCCACATCGAGGTGGCTGCCTACCCAGAGGTGCATCCCCAGGCACGTTCGCCAGAGGCTGACTTGAAGGCTTATGTGGCCAAGGTGCAAGCGGGCGCAGATGCCGCGATCACCCAGTATTTCTACAACAGCGATGCCTACTTCCGGTTTTTGGAAGACACCCAGAAGCTGGGCGCCAACATCCCCGTGGTGCCAGGGATCATGCCCATCTCCAGCTCCACGCAGTTGATGCGCTTCTCCGACGCCTGTGGCGCTGAAATCCCCCGCTGGATTCGCTTGCGTCTGCAAGGCTTTGGCGACGATACCGCCAGCATCAAGGCGTTTGGCCTGGACGTGGTGACAGACCTGTGCGATCAACTGCGCAGTGCGGGCGTGCCTGCCTTGCATTTCTACACCATGAACCAAAGCGCCGCGACTTTGGAAATCTGCCGCCGTCTGGAGCTGTAGGCGTGCCGCTGCGACAGGGCGCCCTCTGGGCGCAGGCACACTGCCGCGCAATGGACTCCCTGCACGCTGCGCTGGCACTGGTGTGGCGGTGTGGTGGCTGTGCAGCCATTTGGGTCGGCTTGGTTGCATCCACAGATGCGCTGGCGCAGGGCCTGGCGCCAGCGGCACCCGCCGCGGCCGGTGTGCCTGCCGTGTCTGCAGCGCTTGAGGCCAGTTCCCCCGCTTTGGTGGAGGTTCTTGCTCCGTCTCCCGCCTCGGATGCGCGGCGCGCAGCACAGCGTTCGTCCATTGATTTGCTGGCGGATGTAGATGGTGTGGAAGAGGACGACGACGCCGACGTGCAGCCCAGCGAGACCGGGCTGGCTTCCTGGTATGGACCAGGTTTTCACAAGCGGCGCACGGCCAGCGGAGAGCGCTTTGACATGCATGCCCTGACGGCCGCCCACCGCACGCTGCCGTTTGGCACGCTGGTCTGTGTGCGCAGCCAGGCCACAGGCCGTGGGGTGGTGGTGCGCATCAACGACCGCGGTCCGCATGTGGCCAACCGGGTGCTGGATTTAAGCCGTGGCGCGGCGTTGGCGCTGGGCATGGGCGGCTTGGGGCTTAAACCGGTGGATGTGTTTCCGCTGGGCTCTGGCGAAGACACTTGCCCGCCCAAACGCCCTGAGTAGCTTGGAACGGTGGCCTGGCCCGATGGAGGGCCGGGCCAGGGCATGGATGGTCAGCCCCCGGATTCCAGCGTATGCGTGGCGTGCTTGTCCTGGGCCAGCAACTCCACCATTTGTGGCAGCGCTTCTTTCAGCGCGGCTTTCAGCGTGAAGGGTGGGTTGATCAGGAACATGCCGCTGGCAGGCAGGCCTGGGCGCTTGACTTCGCCTGCTGCGTCTTCCGTTATCTTGCTCGATTTGACGGTCAGCGTGGCATGCAGCCAGCTCTTGCCGGCCTTGGTGGCCATGGTCTTGAGTCGGCGGGGCAGGTCATGGGCCTCGGGGCGCGGAATGATGGGGTACCACACGGCGTACGTACCCGTCGCAAAACGCTTGAGCGAATCGGCCACCATGTCCAGCACCTTGCCGTAGTCGCTCTTCATTTCATAGCTGGGATCGCACAGCAGCAAAGCGCGGCGGGCCGGTGGCGGTAAGAATTTCTTGATGCCTTCAAAGCCGTCTTCATGCAGCACGGCCACTTGCCTGCCCGCATTGAGCTGGGCCACATTGCCCGCCAGTGCGCGCATGTCGGTCGGGTGCAACTCAAACACCTTGAGCTTGTCGTGTTCGCGCAGCAGCCGTTGGCTGATGAAGGGGGAGCCGGGATACACCTTGGTCTTGGTGCCCTGGTTGAAGGCGCGCACCATGTCTACGTAGGCTGCCAGCGCCGGGGTCAGGGGCGGTACTTCCGGGGCGACCAGCCGCAAGATGCCATCGGCGGCTTCGGCGCTGGTGCTGGCGTAGTCACCGTCCAGGCGGTACAGGCCGGCGCCCGCATGGGTGTCCAGCACGGTCAGTGCCGCGTCTTTCTCCGTAAGGTATTGCAAAGTGGCAATCAAAACGGTGTGCTTGAGCACATCGGCATGGTTGCCCGCGTGGAAGGCGTGGCGGTAACTGAACATGTCGCTATGGTAACGATTGCGGGCCGTCTCTTGGGGCGTACCCTGATCTATCTCGGCCAGTGGTGCGTGCGTTCAAGGCAAAATCGAGGGCATTCGGGCAGGCTGTGATGTTTTTGGCAGACAGTCTGCTTTTTGTTGCCTTTGTACCTGCGGTGATGCAGCATCATCGCCTGTGTCAGCGGGCTGGCGCTGGGCTGGTGCCCGCTGAATTTTGCTTTAGACGCTGGACTGCCACGCTTTTTTCACCATGACCGAACGTTCCAGTCAAACCTCTGCCAGCGGCGTAAGCCACGTCGATGCGCTGCCCCCTGGCACCCGCTTGGCGGAGTTCGAGATTCTGGCGTTGCTAGGGGTGGGTGGCTTTGGCATGGTCTACAAGGCGTTTGACCACTCGCTGCACCGCGCTGTCGCGATCAAGGAATACATGCCCTCGGCCCTGGCCGGACGTGCGCAGGGACAGTCGCTGTGGGTGCGCTCTTCGTCAGACCAGCAGACCTTCCAGGCGGGCCTGGCTTCTTTTGTGGGCGAGGCGCGTCTTCTGGCGCAGTTTGACCATCCCTCCCTGGTGAAGGTGTTCCGGTTTTGGGAGGCGAACAACACGGCTTATATGGTCATGCCCCTGTACAGCGGCATGACGTTCAAGCAAGCCAGGGCACAAATGCGCATTCCGCCGCCAGAGGTCTGGCTGCGCAAGGTGCTGTGGTCGGTGCTCGGTGCCTTGCAGGTGTTGCATGAGGGCAAGACGCTGCACCGCGATATTTCGCCGGACAATATTTTCTTGCAGGACTACGGCCCCCCAGTGTTGCTCGATTTGGGGGCTGCACGCCATGCCATCAACGACCAGGGGCGTCAGCACACGGCGGTGCTCAAGGTCAATTACGCGCCGATCGAGCAGTATTCCGAGTCCGATGAGGATCTGCGCCAAGGGCCGTGGAGTGACCTCTACTCTTTGGCGGCAGTGGTGCATGGCTGTCTGTGCAACGACACTCCGCTGCCCGCCACCTTGCGCTCCATCCGTGATCGCATGGTGCCTTTCTCTCGCGTGGCCAAAACCGTCAAGCGCCAATTGGGCGTGGAGTATTCCGCGCCCTTTGTCGCCGCCATCGGCCAGGCATTGGCATTGCGCCCCGAGGATCGGCCGCAGAGCATTGAGGCCTTTTTGCACGCCATGGAGATGGAGTCGCCCCCCGAGGGGGTTGCCGATTTCGACTTCCGAGCCGATTTGGAGGACATCTGGGTAGAGCCTGCCGATCAGCCGGGCCCTGGTTTGGTGACCCCGACGGTGGATGTGACCTCTGCGCCCAAAATCATCGCGGATATCCAGGCGCAGACGGAAAAGGTGTTGGGGGTGCAAGACGCTTCGGTAGCCAATGAGGCGTCCTTGCGCAAAGCCTCTGATGGGGATGCCTCGTATGCAGCCTCAGGGCCCGATACGGTGGCGGTAGATGCGGCAGACACCGTTTTCATGGATCCCGGGGACACCGTGGTGCAAGACGAGTATGGGGCAAGCCATGCCGCAGACGCGCGCGCGGTGGCTGCTTCCTCGCACAAGGGACGCGCCAGCAAGTCGGGCGGCGTGCAGGACGCGACGCCTCGGCGTGCGCATCGCGCCTCCGGGGCGCGGCGCAGCCGTGGCGTGGGCTGGGGTGTCGTCTTGGCGGCGTCTTTGTTGGTGGTCGGGGCTGCCGCTTGGTGGACCCACGGACGCAAAGCGACTGTGGAAGACGACATCATCACAGAGCTGGCGCAGCCTGCGATCGCACCACCGATGCTGGAGGCATCGGCCCCTGACACGACTGCATCGGAGCCGTTGCTTGTGGCCAGCGAGGTTGTGGCTGCAGCTGCGTCGGCTGCCGCGGTCGATGCGTCCCCGGCCTCGACAGCTTCGGCTGCAGTCCCGCCCGCAAAGCCAACGGCGCGCAGTGCTGCGGCCAAAAAAGCCCAACCCGAGCCAGCGCCTGCTCCCCAGGTGGTGGAAGCCCCACCCCCGCCACCCCCGCCGCCGCCAGAACCCAAGCCCAGGCCCACCCCTGTACGGGCTCCCAGTCCCCAAGAGGTGTGTGCCAATGCGAGCTTTTTTGCAAAGCCCATGTGCATTCACCAGGAGTGCCAAAAGCCTTCGCAGGCTGGGTTAGCCATCTGCGTCGAAACGCGCAAGCGCTACGAAGCGGACGAGCAGCGTGCGCGGCAAATGTCCAACTGAGTCGATCATTCTGGGCGCTGGCCGCGCCTCGGTTCTTTGTTGAACAGCCTTTCTGAGTGGTCGGTGTTCTTTCTGTCGGCAGATCAGGCTTGTGCTAGTTGCGTTGAACTTCGTATAATGGCAGGCTTCGCAGCGATTTAGTGGCCCCGCGGCGAACACTTCTTACCACCTAAGAGGCTTCCTTCAGAGAAGCACCGACCGTGGAAAAGGGCCCTCAAACCCCTCTTGAAAAGAGAAACTCATGTCTACATTCAGCGCAAAGCCCGCTGAGGTCGTGCACGAGTGGTTTGTGGTTGACGCGACCAATAAGGTCCTCGGACGAGTAGCCAGCGAAGTTGCTCTCCGTTTGCGCGGCAAACACAAGGCCATTTACACGCCTCACGTCGATACCGGTGATTTCATCGTCGTTATCAACGCAGCACAACTCAAGGTCACTGGCACCAAGTCCTTGGACAAGGTGTACTACCGTCACTCGGGCTATCCCGGCGGTATCACAGCCACCAACTTCCGCGACATGCAAGCCAAGCACCCTGGCCGTGCTCTGGAAAAGGCTGTCAAGGGCATGCTGCCCAAGGGTCCCCTTGGCTACGCAATGATCAAGAAACTCAAGGTGTATGGCGGTGCAGAGCATCCCCACGCCGCCCAGCAGCCCAAAGTGCTGGAAATCTAAGGAGCCTTGAGATGATTGGTGAATGGAACAATGGCACCGGCCGTCGCAAGTCCAGCGTCGCCCGCGTGTTTCTGAAAAAAGGCTCCGGCAAGATCACTGTGAACGGCAAGGACATCCAGTCCTACTTCGGCCGTGAAACATCGATCATGATTGCCAAGCAACCCCTGGTGCTGACCAACCATGTCGAAACTTTCGACATCCAGGTCAATGTCCATGGTGGTGGTGAATCCGGTCAAGCCGGTGCAACCCGCCACGGCATCACCCGTGCTCTGATCGACTACGACACGACGCTCAAGCCCGCACTGAGCCAAGCTGGCTTCGTGACGCGTGATGCGCGTGAAGTGGAACGTAAGAAGGTCGGTCTGCGCTCTGCACGTCGTGCAAAGCAGTTCTCGAAGCGTTAATCTTCGCGACCTTGCGAGGCAGGGGCTTGCACCCTGTCTCTCAAAAACCGCCTTCGGGCGGTTTTTTCGTTTATGGTGCGCACTTCGCAAAGAGGGATGGACCGTTCATGCGTTTTCGTTTGCTTCGTCGTCGTTTGACGATCAGTGCGCCCCGCGTGGCGGTGCGTAGCGCACTGCCCTGGCCTCTGCGCTGGCTGGTTTTGGCCTTGGTGATGGGACTCAGTGGCGCAGCGGCGTTGTGGGCGTTCGAGTTTGGAAAATCCATCGCTGGCCTGGAGTCTGGTACCCGTGATGACATCCTGCGCCTGCGCACAGAGGTGGAAGAGCTGCGGGAGCAGTCGCAGCAACGCCAGACCTTGTCGCAGACCGCCGAGAGTCTGCTCACCGCTGACCGCGCGACCCTGGAGCGTTTGACGGCCCAAGTGCGGCAACTGGAAACTGAAAACCGCATGCTGCGGGATGATCTGGGCTTTTTTGAAAAACTGATGCCCGTTTCCAATACGGACGGCGTAGCCATCCGGGGCTTGCAGGCGGAGGTGGTGGGTGGGGTGCAATTGCGGTGGCAGGTGCTGGTGATCCAGGCGGCGGCCCGCAACGCGTCTGACTTCAAGGGACGGCTGGAGTTGGTTGTGACCGGCACCCGGGAGGGTAAGCCTTGGACGCAGATTTTGCCGCCCGAGGGGCAGCCGCTGCAATTTCGGCAGTACAGGCGTCTGGACGGCTTGCTTCCGCTGCCTGTGAATGTCGTGGTAAAAACTGTGACTGCCCGTGTCTTGGAGGGGCAGGCGGTGCGTGCAGTCCAGGCCACTGAGTTGGATTGACATCGACGGCGGGATTTGGCTGCGACCCTGGTGCCCGCAGGCGCGCACTAGGCCATGCCAGTCGCTGCCAAGCATTCGGCAGACTTTAGATTACCCATGTGCGGGGCATTCTGTGGCTTGCCCTGATCCCTTCCTTCATTTGGTGCCTTGATGTGCACTTCAGGAGTCCCTTTATGTTCTCGCGTAAAAAACAGCCTCCCATCAAGAGTTTGATTGCCCATGGCACCCGGATCGAGGGCAATGTGCTGTTTGAGGAGGGCATTCGGATTGATGGCGATGTCATTGGTGATATCCGCGCCGCCACAGAGCAGCCCAGCATTTTGGTGATTTCGGAGACAGCGCGGGTGGATGGGGCGGTGCATGCGGACCATGTCATCGTCAATGGCTCGGTGGTGGGGCCTGTGCATGCCGCAGAGCTACTGGAGCTGCAGCCCAAGGCGCGCATCACTGGCAACGTGCACTACCGTGCGCTGGAGATGCACCAGGGGGCCATGATTGCCGGGCAGCTCTTCCCTGCCGCCGTGTTGGTGGAAGAAAAGCCCCCACTCAAACTAGCGTCAAACAATTCCTGAGGCGGTGGCGCTGCCGTGTTGCAGTACCATCCCAGCCAAATACTGAACCCGGAGTTCCCCATGAGCGCTGTTGCCGAAAATGTCTCCACCGAGATGCCTGCCCCGATTCTGTTCACGGACAGTGCCGCCGCCAAGGTGGCCGATCTGATTGCTGAAGAGGGCAACCCCGATTTGAAGTTGCGGGTGTTTGTGCAGGGTGGCGGCTGCTCTGGCTTCCAATACGGCTTCACTTTCGATGAGATCACCAACGAAGACGACACCACCATGACTAAAAACGGTGTGTCGCTGCTGATCGATGCCATGAGCTACCAGTACCTGGTGGGTGCAGAGATCGACTACAAGGAAGACCTGCAAGGCGCCCAGTTCGTCATCAAGAACCCGAACGCCACCACGACCTGCGGTTGCGGTTCGAGCTTTTCGACCTGATCAACAGATGTCGCCCCTTTTTGAGGGGGGCTTATGCGGGGTAGATCGCCCCGAGTACACGGGCGCCTTGGGCGCCCGTGACGTTTGGCAGGCTGCCCGTCAGCCCTTGCAGGGTTTGGCGGGCCAGCCAGGCAAATGCGCTGGCTTCGACCTGCATGACAGGCAAGCCCAGGGCGTCCGAGGGTTGTACCAAGACGGGGCCTAGCAGGGCCTGCAGCCTTTGCATGAGGTGGGTGTTCAATGCGCCCCCGCCGCACACCGCCAAGCGGGTGGCGCATTGCCCGTGCAAGGTGGCACTGTCGGCACAGGCGCGGGCGGTGAATTCGGTGAGAGTGGCCTGCACATCCGCAGGTGGGATGTCGGGATAGGCCTGTAACTTGGCATCCAGCCAGTGCACATTGAAGAGATCGCGCCCGGTGCTTTTGGGCGGCAACTTCTGCAAAAACGGCTCCTGCAGGAAGTCGGCCAACAGCCCTGGGTGTACGGAGCCGCTTGCAGCCCACTGGCCTTGCGCGTCGTAGGGGTGGCCTGTGTGCCGCTGGCACCAGTGGTCCATGAGTGCATTGCCCGGGCCGCAATCAAAGCCGATGACCGGTCCGTGGGCGGGCAGGATGCTGATGTTGGAAATGCCGCCGATGTTTAGCGCCATCACTGTCTCTGTGGCGCTTCCAAAGATGCCTTGGTGGAATGCGGGTACCAGCGGTGCGCCTTGGCCGCCTGCGGCAACATCCCGGCTGCGAAAGTCGGCCACGACCGCAATGGCTGTGAGCTCTGCCAGCAGGGCGGGATTTTGCAGCTGCAGGGTGTAGCCCGTGCCGTCAAATTCCTGGGGGCGATGCCGCACCGTCTGGCCATGGGCGCCTATCGCGCGCACTTCACTCGCCTGGACATGGGCGTCCTGGAGCAGGGTGTTGACCAGCTCGGCGTAGATGCGAGACACCGCATTGCCTGCCAGTGCAGCGCGGTGCAGCTCGTCTGCGCCCGGGGTGTTGAGTGCGAGGAGGTCGCTCTTGAGCCCCTCTGGAAAGGGCTGAGCGCGGTAGCCCAAGACCTGGAGTTGGGGCCCTGCAAAGTCCACCAACACTGCATCGGCACCATCGAGTGAGGTGCCAGACATCAGGCCAATATAAAGCTCGCGCATGGATCGGGCCGTCAAGCGGTGTGAGGCAAGCTGCGGCCCGCTGGGGCTGGCCGAGTGGGCTTGGCGTTACTGGGCGCTGGCTTGCTGAATCAGCTCTGCCGATGACAGCTGGATGCGCATGGCAGATGCCAGGCGGTCAAACGCAGCGCGGGCGGAGGCCGACACGGGGGCGGCTGCTTCGCTTTGCTGGGCGATGGTTTGCGGATCTTGGTGCTGGCCGTTGATGCGGAATTCAAAATGCAAGTGCGGGCCTGTGGCCCAGCCGGTGGAGCCCACGGCCCCCACGGTTTGGCCTTGCGAGACCGATTGCCCGTTCTTCACGTCGATGCGGCTCAAATGGGCATAGACGGTGACATGCTGGTTGCGGTGCTTGACGAAGATGACGTTGCCAAAACCGTTTTGCACGCCAGCAAACTCCACCACACCATCGCCCACCGTGCGCACTGCGGTGCCTGTGGGGGCTGCGTAGTCGGTGCCCAGGTGGGCACGCCAGGTTTGCAAAATGGGGTGCAGGCGCATCTTGAAGCCGCTGGTCACCCGGGAGAACTCGACCGGCGAGGCCAGGTAGGCGCGGCGCATGCTCTCGCCTTCCAGGGTGTAGTAGGCGCCCTTGGAGGCTTCGGTCTCCTGGAACCAGACGGCCTGGTGGGTCTTGCCGTTGTTGCGGAACTCGGTGCTCAGCACGCGGCCGCTGCGCAGGGGCTCGCCATCGGCCTCCAGCGTTTCGTACACCACGGCAAAGCGGTCTTCCTTGCGCAGCGAACGGTGAAAGTCGATGTTGCCTGAGAAGATCTCGGCCACTTGCACGGCCACGCCATCGGGGATGTTGGCGGCGTCGGTGGCTGCAAAGAGGGAGCTGCGGATCACGCCCCCGGCCAGGCGCGTGCCTTTGGTCAGTGGTGCGGTTTCGATGCGCGAGGAAAAGCGCTCGTCCTGGCGCTCTACCACCAGGCGGCGGAAGGTGCCGCTGTCATCGGGGGCCCAGCGTGCAGTCAGGCGCACCAGGCGGTGGTCGTCGGTGGTCTCTGCCGAAATCAGCCGACCAGCTCGGCCCAGCAAATTTTGTCGCACAGCATTGTCAGAACGCAAAAAAGCGGCCGCTGCCGGGTCTGCCACGCCCATGCGCTGCAGCAGAGACTCTGCCGTGTCGCTGCTGCGGGTTTGTTCAGAGCGGTACAGCGAAAAACCGGGGGCGTCGAGCGATTCCAGGGCCAGGTTTTCTGCCAGCGATTCGACGGGGTAGCTCACCGTCTTGGTGGGCAGCTCAGAGGCGTCGGGCCCCAGCGAGGCCACGGCGAATGCGCCACCGCCGCCGGTCAGCAGCAGGGCTGCGATGGCGGCAGTGATACGTCGGGGGTGTTTTTGAGCGGTCTGGGACAGTCGATCAAGCAAAGCCAAGCTGGCGGTGGTCAAGCCGTGAATCAATGTTCTATCCCCAGAGGTGAGTGTGTCTTCGCTCAAGACCTGGGCCAGGGGCCCTGCGGAAGTCGGAGGCACAGAGATGCAAACAAGGCAATTTTCAGCGGGTGAAACCCGGGCCGAAACGGCGGGCCTACTAGAATCCGCCTTTGCAATGGAGCCCGAGTATAGCGGCGCGTCATCCTCAGACATCGAAAAAAACCCTTATGAATCAATCAGCTGTTACAACAAGCCCGCTGTCCGATGGTGTACGCCAGGCCCTCGAAATTTCGCTGCGCGGCGTGGAAGAATTGCTGCCGCAGGATGAGTGGACCAAGAAGCTGGTGCGTTCGGAATCCACTGGTCAACCCTTGCGCATCAAGCTGGGCCTGGACCCCACGGCCCCCGACATTCATATCGGCCACACCGTGGTGCTCAACAAGATGCGACAGTTGCAAGATCTGGGCCACCAGGTGATCTTCCTGATCGGTGACTTCACCACCTTGATCGGTGACCCTTCCGGGCGCAACAGCACGCGCCCGCCGCTCACGCCCGAGCAAATCAAGTTCAACGCAGAGACCTACTACACGCAGGCCGCCAAGGTTCTGGACCCTGCGCGCACCGAGATCCGCTACAACAGCGAGTGGTGTGATGCCCTGGGTGCGCGGGGCATGATCCAGCTGTCGGCCAAGTACACGGTGGCGCGCATGATGGAGCGCAACGACTTTCACCAGCGTTTTACCGATGGCAGTTCCATCAGCCTGCACGAGTTCTTGTACCCGCTGCTCCAGGGCTACGACTCGGTCGCCTTGAAGAGTGACCTGGAGCTGGGTGGCACGGACCAGAAGTTCAATTTGCTGATGGGCCGCCATCTTCAGCAGGAGTATGGGCAGGAGCCGCAGTGCGTGCTCACCATGCCGCTCTTGGTGGGGCTGGACGGCGTGGACAAGATGTCCAAGTCCAAGAACAACTACATCGGTATCACCGAAGAGCCCAACACCATGTTTGCCAAGGTGCTGTCGATTTCGGACACGCTGATGTGGGACTGGTACACGCTGCTGTCGTTCAAGAGCCTGGCCGAGATCGCTGCGCTCAAGGCCGAGATCGCCGGCGGGCGCAACCCCAAAGACGCCAAGGTGATGCTGGCCAAGGAGATCACCACGCGCTTTCACAGCGCGGCGGCGGCCGATGCGGCGGAGCAGGATTTCACCAACCGCAGCAAGGGCGGCGTGCCGGACGACATCCCCGAAGTGGCTCTGACGGGCGCGCCACTGGGCATTGGCGCGCTGCTCAAGCAGGCCAACTTGGCCCCCTCGGGCAGCGAAGCCAACCGCCTGATCGATGGCGGCGGTGTGCGTGTGGACGGCAACGTGGTCAGCGACAAGGGCCTGAAGCTGGATGCTGGCACCTACGTGGTGCAGGTGGGCAAGCGCAAGTTTGCGCGTGTGCAGCTGGGTTGATTCGGATTTATGTGAAAAAGGGCGCTAGCGCCCTTCAAATAAGCGCGGGAAGCTATCGAAAGTGTAGCGTTCTGCGCTTTTTTATGGGCGTCATGCCTTGGCACAACCGCAGCGTCAACGGTGCTGGGGTTCTGAAGCGGGCTTTTTGGCGCCCGTTCCTATTTCTGCCAGCGCAAAGGGGGTTCTGCCGCCGCCGGGCGGGCTGCCGGTGGCAGGCTGCTGACCACCTGGTTGCGGCCCTGCTGCTTGCCCCGGTACAGCGCCTCGTCGGCACGGTGCACTGCGTCCAGCAAGCCTTCGTCCGCCTGCACGGTGGCCACGCCGATGGTGACGGTGACCTGCAAAGGCGGCGTGTGGCCGGGTTTGAACAGATCTGCACTGATGGCCTGGCGCAGCCGCTCTGCCAGGTGGTCGGCGCCCGGTGCGTCGGTGTCGGGCAGCAGGATCAGGAACTCTTCACCGCCCCAGCGGCAAATGCTGTCGCTGGCGCGGGTCACCCCCAGCGCCCGGCGGTAAAAGTCCTGCAGCACCTGGTCGCCTGCCTTGTGCCCCAGGGTGTCGTTGATGCGCTTGAAATGGTCGATGTCGCACAGCAGCAGGGCAATGGGCTGTGCCTGCCGGGGCTGGCGGGCCAGCTCGGCGCGGCCAATTTCCATGAGCCTGCGGCGGTTGATGGCGCCGGTGAGGGGGTCGGTCGATGCCTGCCGGGTCAGCACCTCTTGCGCCTGGGTCACCACGTTGTAGTAGCCCCGGGACAAGATGATGAACGTCAGCAGCAACGTGACGATGTTCTGGTAGCGCAGCAGGCTTTCCAGCGTGTTGCCCAGGGCGTAGACGGGTTCGTTCTGGCTGCTCCAGCCGTCCAGCCCCAGGTAGATGAACGACAGACACACCGCAATCGCATATTTGGTGGTTTTGTGGTCGTTCGATGACAGCATGGCCACCGGGATGACCGGGAGCATCAGGTAGTGAAACCCCGTGCCCCAGCCGATGAACACTGTGGCAGCCGCGGCGTGCACGGTGATTTCGCCAATCAGCAGCAACGTGGCCGCCCGCAGGTGCCCATCGGGGCGGGCCAGCCAAAAGGCCAGCGCATGCGTGGCCACGCTCAGCACATTCAGCGCCGCCAGGGCATCGACGTCAGCCCAGACAAACAGCGCGATGTACAGGCTGTGCACCAGCATGCACAGTGCTGATGCGTGCCGGATCAGTAAGCGGAAGTTGTCTGGTGGGGGCTCGATGGTGTGCATGGGGCCAAGGGGCTGGTGCGGTGTGTGCGGCGGGTGGCTGTGGATGCGGTGTTGGGTGGGGCGGCAGGGGCTGAGTGAACTAGGCCCCCAGTGTCCTCCTGCGTGGGCGGGTTGTGGCTGGTGTTTTCACGGGGGGCTTTGGCGCTGCTTGACGGTGGCCTGCGAGATCGCCCACAGGGCTCCTTGAACAGGTTCTCAGTCCAGATGGTCTTGCGTATCGGGGTCGGGGACATCGCCAATGGCGGCGCGGGTGGCGGCGGCCTGGGTCTCCAGCCAGGCGCTGAAGGCCTGCACCTCGGGCCGGTGCCCGCTGCGCGGGCCCACCAGCATCCAGTAGGCCAGCGGCGAATCCAGCCGGTGTCCCGGCAGCACCTCGATCAGGTCGCCCGAGGCCAGTGCGTCGGCAATCAGCGGCATGCGGGCCAGCGCCAGGCCCTGGCCGCTGAGCGTGGCCTGCACGATCTGGTGCGCGTAGTTGAAGTACAGCCAGCGCTGGGGCTGCAGCTTGGGGCACTGCTGCACATCAAACCAGCGCCGCCAGCTCAGCCACTCCAGGTGCTGGGTGCGGTGCGCGTCGCCTGCTTCAATCAGGGTGAACTGGGCCAGGTCGGCTGGTTTGCGGATGGGGGGCGCTGTTTTCAGCAGCCAGGGGCTGGCCACCACGGCCAGTTGCTCACCGCACAGGCGGCGTGCGCCCTGCATGCCGGGGCCGGGCAGGGCGTAGCGCAGGGCAATGTCCACGTCCGAGGTGTCCAGGTCCACGCTCACGTCGCTGGCATCAATGCGCAGGTCAATGCCCGGGTGTTGGTGCTGGAACTCCTCCATGCGCGGAATCAGCCACATCGATGCAAAGCTGGCCCAGGTGGTGATGGCCACGCTTTTGCGCCCGGCGGTCTGGCGCACCAGGCGCACGGCGGCGTCCATGCGCTCCAGGGCGGGCACCACGGCGCGTTGCAGTTGTGCGCCCGCGCTGGTCAGTTCCACCGCGCGGGTGTGGCGCAGAAACAGGGGCACGCCCACTTCTTCTTCCAGCGCCTGGATCTGGCGGCTCACGGCCGATTGGGTCAAGGCCATCTCATCGGCTGCGGCCCGGAAGTTCAGGTGCCGGGCCACGGCCAGAAAGGCGCGCCAGTGCCCCACGGCGACGGGACGGGTGCGTTGGATGGCGGGGGCGTTGGGGTCGTTGGACATGGCGCGGCGGTGGGTGTATTCATGCGGTCTTCGCATCAATAGGGTAGCGCGTTTTCATTGGACGCAAAGGGTTTGCAGCCGGATCATTGGGCCTCATTAAAGCCCTTCGTGGCAGAAAGGAGTCCCACATGCCATGCCATGTTGTTCCCGCATCGCAATCCTCCGTGAGTCCCGCCAGCCCCGCCGCCCTGTTGGCGGGATGCTGGAAGCTGGAGGCACGCCGCGCCCTCTCACTGCGCCCGCGTGAGCCTGGTGTGTTGGAAATTGCCCAGGGCCGGGCCTGGGTCACGCTGACCGGGGCCGCACAGGCCTTGCCCGCAGACCACGTGCTGCACGCCGGAGACCGCCTGAGCCTGTTGCCCGGCCAGCATGCGGTGGTCGAGGCCTGGGGGCTCCCTGGCGCGGTGGATGCTGCTGGCGCGCTGGCCTTTCGCTGGGACTGTGCCCTTCCCGCAGCAGGCCTTGTGGCATCTGCCCCTGTGCGTGCCGAGGGGGCGGCTGCCGTGGTGGTGTGCTGGGACCGCGCTGTGGCGCAACCCCTGCGCGATTTGCGCCTGGCCCTGGGGCAGGGCGGCCGCGCCGTGGTGGGGGCTGCGGCCGATGCCGCCGGTGCGGTGGGGCGGCTGGTGCTGGGCTTAGCGCGGTTTGCGGCCTACCGCCTGGCAGGGGCGTGGCCGCGCAGGTTGGCCTGAGTCCGTTAGAACATTTTCTCAATCAAATGGGCTGCTAGCGCTTGCAGATAAAGCGCTGGCAGCTTCTGTTTTGATAGCGAATGGTGGGCAATTGGTGGGCGGTTGGTTGGTGGTTAGTGCGCGGCTAGTGGGCGTTTGTCAGCCGCCATTGGCGCCGATAATGCGGGCAGGCCTGCGCAGTGGCGGCACTGCGGGCCACTCCATACCCCCCATTCCATGACGCAACTCGATATCCTCATCATGGCGGCCGGCAAGGGCACGCGCATGAAAAGCCGCACCCCCAAAGTGCTGCAACGCCTGGCTGGGCGCCCGCTGCTGCACCATGTGCTGGACCAGGCTGCGCACCTGCAGGCCCGCAGCGCCATCGTCATCACGGGGCACGGTGCTACAGAAGTAGAAGCAGCTACCGCTTGTGCAGCAAGCGCTGCAGGCAGTTTTGACCTCAAGTTTGTGCGGCAGGAGCCGCAGTTAGGCACCGGCCACGCGGTGCAGCAGGCGGTGCCCCACCTGCGTGACGATGGCACGGCGGTCGTCCTCTCGGGCGATGTGCCCCTGACCCAGGCCGACACCCTGCGCGCCCTGGTGGCCGCCAGCGAAGGCCGCAAGCTGGCCCTGCTGACGGTGACCCTGCCCGACCCCACGGGCTACGGCCGCATCGTGCGCAACGCCGAAGGCGCCGTGCAAGGCATCGTCGAGCACAAAGACGCCACGGAAGCCCAGCGCTCCATCACCGAGGTCTACAGCGGCATCATGGCCGTGCCCGCGCGGCTGCTCACCCCCTGGCTGGCGCGGCTCACCAACGACAACGCGCAGGGCGAGTACTACCTCACCGACATCGTCGCCATGGCCGTGGCCGACGGTGTGCCCGTGGTCGCCCACCGCATCACCGACGCATTGCAGGTGGCGGGCGTGAACAGCCCGCTGCAACTGGCTGAGCTGGAGCGTGCCCACCAGCTGCGCCAGGCCCGAGGGCTGATGGAGCAAGGCGTGCGTCTGGCCGATCCCGCCCGCTTTGACCTGCGCGACGACACCCGCACCGGCGTGCGCGGCGAGCTGGTCTGCGGGCAGGACGTGGAGATCGACGTGAACTGCGTCTTCACCGGCCGTGTGGAGCTGGGCGAGGGCGTGAGCATTGGCGCCAACTGCTGCATTGCCAATGCCCGCATCGCGGCGGGCGCAGTCATCCATCCCTACACCCACATCGACGGCGAAAAGGCCGGAGCTACCGTGGGCGAGGGCGCCTTGATCGGCCCCTTTGCCCGCCTGCGCCCCGGCGCACAGCTGGGCCGCGAAGTGCACATCGGCAACTTTGTGGAAGTGAAGAACAGCACGCTGGCCGACGGTGCCAAGGCCAACCACCTCGCCTACCTGGGCGACGCCACGGTGGGCGAGCGCGTGAACTACGGCGCAGGCAGCATCACCGCCAACTACGACGGCGCCAACAAGCACCGCACGGTGATCGAAGCCGATGTGCACATTGGCAGCAACTGCGTGCTGGTGGCGCCGGTGACGATTGGCGCGGGCGGCACGGTGGGTGGCGGCAGCACCATCACCAAGAGCACCGAGCCCGGCGCACTGAGCGTAGCGCGGGGCAAACAAGTCAGCATTGCCAACTGGCAACGCCCGAAGAAGCTGCCGAAGGCTTGAGAAGCTGAGAGCCGAGCGCCATGCTTGACGAAGACATGACCCCCGACCTCACCCCTGACCAGCTGCGCGCCGCCCTGGCCGCCAGCCAGCAGCAGGTGGCCGACATGGCGGCTGCGCAAGAGGCATTCTTGCGCGTGGTCTCGCACGACCTGCGTGCGCCGCTGCGCCACATCACGTCGTACGGCAAGCTGGTGCGAGAGGTGCTGGGCGACCTGCCTGCCGATGTGCTGCAAAGCCCGCCGCTGCAAGAGGCGCAAGAGTTCGTCGGCACCATGGAGCAGTCGGCCCGCCGCATGGTGCTGATGCTGGACGGGCTGCAGGCCCTGTCGCGCGTGGGCCGCGCACCGCTGCAACTGCAGCCGGTGGACCTGGCCGCAGCGGTGGCCAAGGCGCGGGCCGCCCTGTCCGCGTTGGCGGGCGCCGACGCTGTGCAGTGGGCGGTGGCCACCGGCCTGCCCACCCTGCAGGCTGACCCGGCCCTGCTGCACGAGTTGCTGGTGCAGTTGTTAGGCAACGCCCTCAAGTTCAGCCAACGCCAACCGGCTGCCTGCGTTGCAGTGCGCGCTGTGCCTGCGGAGCGCGGCGCTGGCTGGGTGGCATGGGAGGTGCAAGACAACGGCGCGGGCTTTCACCCCGAGCGCGCTGCGGGCCTGTTCGGCATCTTCCAGCGCCTGCACCGCGAAACCGAATTTGACGGCGTGGGCGCAGGTCTGGCCGTGTGCCGCACCATTGCCGAGCGCCACGGCGCCCACATCACCGCCACGGCGGCGGTGGGGCAGGGCTGCACCGTGCGGGTGGAGTGGCCTGCGGCAGTGGTTTGATTTGCTATTGAAAATATAGCTGCTAGCGCTTATTGGGTAGGCGCTAGCGGCACTTTTGTTTCAAACTTTGCCCGCTTGGTGCTAAAGAACGCCTTGACGTTGCGCACGTTCGCATCGGCGGTGAACAGCCGCTGCGACAACGCCAGGTAGCCCGGCATGTCGCGCGTGTGCACCACCAGCACAAAGTCGGGCCCCGGCGACACGCGCCAGCACTGCTGCACCTCGGCATCGGCCACGGCGCGGGCTTCAAAGGCATCCAGCGCCTCGGTGCTTTGGCGGTCCAGGCTCACTTCCACAATGCAGGCCAGCCCGTGGCCCTGCACGGCGGCCAGTCGGTCGGGCTGCAGCAGGGCCACCTGCCGCTCGATCAGCCCCACATCGTGCAGCCGCTTGACCCGCCGCAGGCAGGTGGGGGGCGACACATGCACCCGTTCGGCCAAGGCCTGGTTGCTTTGGGCAGCATCGTGCTGCAGCAGGTCCAGCAGCTGCAGGTCGATGGCATCGAGTGATATGGATTCCATGATTGCTTTGTTTTTGAAATTTAATTTCTCCGTAGTAAATTGTAGAAATTAAATTTCAAAATTGAAGATATGTTGAGTGCATATTTCTTAGGTGCCTGCCTACCATCGCCCCATCGGTTTTAACGGAGGCATCCACCATGTGCGGCATCGTCGGCGCGGTATCCACGCGCAACATCGTTCCTATCCTTGTGCAGGGCCTGCAGCGGCTCGAATACCGCGGCTATGACTCTTGCGGCGTGGCGGTGCATGCCGCCAGCCTCGATGCCTCGCGCCACGGCACGCCCCAGGGCGGCTTGCAGCGCGCCCGCAGCACCGCCCGTGTGGCCGAGCTGCTGGAGCAGGTGGCCACCGACCATGTCGATGGCGCCACCGGCATCGCCCACACCCGCTGGGCCACGCACGGCGCGCCCGCCATGCACAACGCCCACCCCCACTTCAGCCACGGCACGGGCGATGTTGCCAGCCAGCCAGGCCGGGTGGCGCTGGTGCACAACGGCATCATCGAAAACCACGAAGAACTGCGCGCCGCCCTGCAGGCACGCGGCTACGTGTTTGTGAGTCAGACCGACACCGAAGTCATTGCCCACCTGGTCGACAGCCTCTACCAAGGCGATTTGTTTGAGGCCGTGCAGGCCACCGTGGCCCAGTTGCACGGCGCCTATGCGATTGCAGTCATCCACAAGGACGAGCCGCATCGCGTGGTGGGCGCACGCGCAGGCTCGCCGTTGATCTTGGGTGTGGGCAAGGACGCCAGCGCCGGTGCGTCGGCTTCCCGTGAGCATTTTCTGGCCAGCGACGCCATGGCCCTGGCGGGTGTGACGGACCAGATCGTCTACCTGGAAGAAGGCGACCTGGTGGACCTGCAACTGGGCCGCTATTGGATCGTGGGCAAGGACGGCAATGCCTTGACGCCTGCACAGCGCCCCGTGCGCACCGTGCTGGCCCACAGCGGCGCGGCCGAGCTGGGGCCCTATCGCCACTACATGCAAAAGGAAATCTTCGAGCAGCCCCGTGCCATTGCCGACACGCTCGAAGGCGTGGAAGGCATCGTGCCCGAGCTGTTTGACGGCGCAGGCCTGCACGGCGAGCCCGGTGCCGCCGCGTGGCGCGTGTTCAAGGAGATCGACAACGTCCTCATCCTGGCCTGCGGCACCAGCTACTACAGCGGCTGTGCCGCCAAATACTGGCTCGAAGAGATCGCGGGCATCCCCACCCAGGTGGAGGTGGCCAGCGAATACCGCTACCGCACCAGCGTGCCCAACCCGCGCACCCTGGTCGTCACCATCAGCCAAAGCGGCGAAACCGCCGACACCCTGGCCGCGCTGCGCCACGCGCAAAGCCTGGGCATGCAGCACACGCTCACCATCTGCAACGTCGCCACCAGCGCCATGGTGCGCGAATGCAAGCTGGCCTACATCACCCGCGCGGGTGTGGAGATTGGCGTGGCCAGCACCAAGGCCTTCACCACGCAACTGGCGGGGCTCTTCTTGTTGACGCTGGCCCTGGCGCAAAGCAAAGGCCGCCTGACGGCAGAGCAAGAAACCGCCCACCTCAAAGCCATGCGCCACCTGCCCGTGGCCCTGCAGGGCGTGCTGGCCCTGGAGCCGCAAATCATCAGCTGGGCCGAAGACTTCGCCCGCATGGAAAACGCACTCTTCCTGGGCCGGGGCTTGCACTACCCCATCGCCCTGGAAGGCGCGCTCAAGCTCAAGGAAATCAGCTACATCCACGCCGAGGCCTACCCTGCGGGTGAACTCAAGCACGGCCCACTGGCCCTGGTGACCAGCGCCATGCCGGTGGTGACCGTGGCGCCCAACGACGCGCTGCTGGAAAAGCTCAAGAGCAACATGCAGGAAGTGCGCGCCCGCGCCGGTGTGCTCTACGTGCTGGCCGACGCCGACACCCACATCGAAAGTGCCGAAGGCCTGCACGTGATCCGCATGCCCGAGCACTACGGCCCCCTGAGCCCACTGCTGCACGTGGTGCCGCTGCAGCTGCTGGCCTACCACACCGCCTGCGCACGGGGTACCGATGTGGACAAGCCACGCAACCTGGCCAAAAGCGTGACCGTGGAGTGAGTTAGAAGCGGTGGGTGACGCCAACCCCCCAGCGCAACACGTCGCTGGACACGCTGCCGTCACCGCGTTTGACTTCCAGTTGCCGCACTGCGGTGTACAGGCGTGTGCGCTTGGACAGGTCGTACGTCACCATGGCGCTGATGCCGCTGGCGTCGATCACCTTGCGGTCTTGTGCGTCGCGGTTAAGCGAGCTGGCGTAGCCCAGGGCTACGGTGGCTTGCCCAAAGGGCACATCCACGCCCACCTGGTATTCGTTGGCGGTTTGGCCGCCAGTCACGCGGTGGTCGGTTTGCCTTTGCAATGACGCAACCACGGTGAAGGCCTTGAAGCGGTGCTTGCCGGAAACCAGGTGGTAGCGGTTCTCGCCCGTGGTGTAGAACTCGCGCTGAAAGGAATAGCCCACGCGCGTGGTGTCGTCGTCATAGATCACATTGCCTGTCACGGTGCGGGGGGCGGCGGTGGCGGTGACGCCGCCTTCGCCCATGCCCACGCTGACAGCGGCGCTGAAGTCGCGGTACTCGGGCGTTCCATACTGGATGGTGTTGTTGGTGCGTGCGAGGTAGTCGCTTCCGCTCACTGCGGGCAACCCGTTGCCTGCGGTGGTGCTGGCGGACCAGGTTTGGCCTGTCGATGCAAAGCCGGACGAGTCGTACAAGTGGTTGATGGGCCCACGCAAGGCGTCGTAGGCCGTCAGCAGGCGTCCGAGCTTGAGTTCGCCAAACGGCCCGCTCAGGCGCACAAAACTGTTGCGGTTGAAGCCGCCGTTGGAGGCAGACACGGTGCTGATGCCCCCTGTGTCGATGGCAATGCCCTGCTCCAGGACGAAGTTCAGCTTTAGCCCGCCGCCCAGGTCTTCGGTGCCCTTGATGCCCCACCGGCTGGCTTGGGCGCCGCCGCTCTCCACCATGCCCACCGTGCCGGTGGCTGCACCGGCCTTGGTTTTCTGTACACCCGCCCAGCCATCCACGATGCCGTAGAGCGTGAGGTGGTCGCTTTGGGCGTGTGCTGCCGTGGGGCCCCAGCCCAGGCAGGCGGCCAGGGCCAGCCCACAAGTGGTGGCAGGGGCACGCAGGGATTTCAAACTTCGCACAAGAGTCTCCTTTGATTTATTAACATCAGTCGTCTGACGTGTTGGAGTGTGCGCAAAGTTGAAAATTTAGGGATTCGGACAAACCCGAGGTGGACCAGGGATCCTCTGCGCGAATCGCGCGGCAAGTGGGCACTGTGGATCGGGATGGGCTGCAAGGCGCAAAGCGCAGCAATAGCAGTGGCTATTGCGAGCATTGGCAACGACGCAGACCGCCCGAGCCCGCAGAGGCACACGCTGATGCACGCGGCACGGTGATTGGTGCAGAGGATCCCTATGCGTCTCCGCGGGCAATGCGCAGTCGCTCGCGGCTGTGGATCAGGTGCATGAGCATGGCGGCGCGGGCGGCGGCGGCATCCTGGCGGCGGATGGCGTCGTAAATCTCTTCGTGCTCGCGCTGTGTGATTTCCTTGTTGTGCTCTAGCGAGGCGAGGGGTGCTCCGAACGAGGGAGCCTGGGGCGGTGTGTCGGCAGGGGTTGCGCGGGGGCGCGGAATGGTGGCGCTGCCCAGGTTGCGCAGCACCTCTTCAAAGTATTCATTGCCTGTGGCGCCGGCAATTTGCACATGGAAGTTGAAGTCGTCTTCCGTGGTGCTGGCGCCTGAGCGCCGGTGTTGTTCAAAGGCGTCCAGCGCCGCCCGCATGGCGATGAGGTGGGCGTCTGTGCGGCGCAGGGCTGCCAGGTGGGCGGCCTCTGATTCGAGGCTGATGCGCAGCTCCAGCATGGCCAGGACTTGCTGGATGCGAACGTCGCGTGCCGTGGCGGCCAGCAGGGGGCGTGTTTGCTGAGAGCTCTCCAGCACAAAGGTGCCCACCCCTTGGCGTGTGGTCACCAGACCGCTGGCCTGCAGCCGGGAGACGGCCTCGCGCACCACAGACCGGCTGACGCCAAATTCGCGCATCAACTCGGGCTCCGGGGGGACGCGGTCGCCTGGCTGGAGCGTGCCGTTGTGAATGCGTTCGGTCACGCCGTCGACCACGCGCTGGGGTTGGCTGATGGCGCGCGCTGGCGGGGTTGGGGTGGAGGTTTGTGCACTCATGAGGGGTGGCCGGTGTGTTTCGACTATATCTTGCGGTGCTGGGTCTCTGGCTTGGTGTGGATGTGGGTGGTGTGCTGGGTTTAGGGTTTGTCCTGATTCGCTGGGCGTATGTCTAACTAACAATCAACTCATCAGACGACTGACGAGAAAATCTCATGAAAATCGAGCGTGTCACAGGCACCGTATTCACCTTTCCTACCTTCCGTGTCGTAGACAGCGCAGGGCATTCCCATCCAGGGCCTGAGACGCAAGGGCGCATGGCCATGCTGACCATCACCACAGACGATGGGCACCAAGGCCATGCCTTTGCCCCCCCTGAGGTGATTCGGCCGTATGTGGTGGAGTCCTATGCGCGCAAGGTGCTGGTGGGGGCCGACCCCTTCATGCGTGAAAAGCTCTGGATGTCTTTGGAGCATTGGCAGCGTGGCAGTGCGGGTCAATTCACCGACCGGGCTTTGGCTGCCATCGAGCAGGCGCTGTGGGACTTGGCCGGGCGTGCACTGGGGCAGCCGGTCTATCGGTTGCTGGGTGGCTATCGGGACAAGGTGCCCGCTTATGGCAGCACCATGTGCGGTGACGAGTTGAAAGGGGGCTTGTCCACCCCCGAGGAATATGCGGCCTTTGCCGAGAAATTGGTGGCGCGTGGCTACAAGGCCATCAAGCTGCACACCTGGATGCCTCCGGTGTCGTTTGCGCCCGACCCGGGCATGGACATCAAGGCCTGTGCGGCCGTGCGTGAGGCCGTCGGGCCCCACATTGCGCTGATGCTCGACGGTTACCACAACTACAGCCGCATGGATGCGCTGCGCATCGGCCGCGCGCTGGAGAAGCTGAACTTTGCCTGGTTCGAGGAAATGATGAACGAGCAGAGCATGGCGTCCTACGCCTGGCTGTCGTCGCAGCTGGACATTCCCATCGTGGGGCCTGAGAGCCTGGGCGGCAAGCACCACAGCCGTGCGGATTGGGTGCGCGCCGGGGCCTGCGATATTCTGCGGGCGGGCGTGCCGGGTGTGGGCGGGATCACCCCCACCCTGAAGGTGGCCCACTTGGCGGAATCGTTTGGGATGGACTGCGAGGTGCATGGCAACGGCGCCGCCAACCTGGCTGTGTGTGCTGCCATTCGCAACTGCCGCTGGTACGAGCGCGGGCTGCTGCACCCATTTTTGGAATACGACGACAAGCCCGCCTACCTGCGCAGCCTGCCCGACCCGATGGACCGCGATGGCTTTGTGCATTTGTCGCAGCAGCCGGGCCTGGGGGAGGATATTGATTTCGAGTACATCGAGGCGCACGCTGTGTCTCGCTACTGATGCCAGGGCGGTTGATTCAGGCTGCTACCCCGTTGCCCTTGTGCGTCCCTCGCGTCCTTTAACTACTTTCAGCTTTCCCAAGCGCATTTGCCATGCCAAGCCAATTTGAGAGCATGCCCTCCTCGCCTGCGTTGCTGCACCGTCGGCAATGGATGGCGATGGCGTTGACCGCAGGTGCCGCCACTGCGCTATGGCCAGCCGCTCACGCAGTGGCCGTGCAGGTAACGCCTTCTGCCACGCCGCAAGACCAGCTGATCATGGGGATCAGCATGAACAACCTGCTGTCCCTGGACCCTGCCGGTGCGACGGGAAATGGGGTGGTGGAGATTGCGGCCAACCTCTACGACTTCCTCATCGAACTCCATCCCGAGGACACCACGCGCATTGAGCCTGGACTGGCGCAGCGCTGGGAGGTGGGGGCCGACGGGCGCAGCCTGGTTTTTCACCTGCGCGAGGGGGCGCGGTTTCAGTCCGGCGCGCCCGTCACTGCGCAGGATGCGGCCTGGTCGCTGCACCGGGTCTTGCGCCTGAACCTGGCACTGGCCACGCCTTGGAAGGGCTATGGCTTTACCGCCAAAAATGCAGAGCGCCAGATTCGCGCTTTGGACGAGCGCACCTTGCGCATCGATCTGCCGATCGCCACCGATCCGAAGATGGTGCTCTACACCTTGGCCACATCGGTGAGCGCCGCCGTGCTGGACCGGCAGACCGTGCTCTTGCACGAAAAAGACGGTGACTTGGGGGCTGCCTGGCTCAACACCCATGCTGCGGGCTCGGGAGCGTTCCGGCTCGACCAGTGGCGGGCCAAAGAGATTTTGATGATGAGCCGCTTTGACGGGTACTGGCGCGGGCCTGCCCGATTGCGCCGGGTGGTCATGCGGCACATGACGGAATCGCAGTCGCTGCGCCTCATGCTGGCGCGTGGCGATCTGGACATGGCCACGGGGCTGTCGGTGCCGGACATCCAGGCGCTCAAGACCACGCCCGGCATGGTGGTGCACACAGTGCAGCGCGGGACGATGTACTACGTGGCCATGAGCATGCAAGACAGCAAGTTTGCCGATCCGCGGGTGCGGCAGGCGGTGCGCAGCCTTATCGACTACCAGGGTATCGACCGTGCCGTGATGCCCTTTTACGGGCGGCTGCAGCAGCGGCCTGTGCCTCTGGGTTTGTCGGCCACGTTGCCGCAGCCCGGGTATGTGCTGGACGTTCCGGCAGCGCGAGCGTTGTTGGCGCAAGCGGGTTTGGGCGACGGGTTTGACACCACGATCCGGGTGGTGGCCGAAGCGCCTTTCATCAACATTGCCACCAGCGTGCAGTCCACCTTGGCGCAGGCGGGTATCCGCGCATCGGTGCTGCCGGGCACGGGCAACCAGGTCTACGGGGCCATGCGCGAGCGCAAGTTCGAGATCGTGGTGGGGCGGGGTGGGGGTGGGGCCGAGCCCCATCCTCACTCCAGTTTGCGGGCCTTGGCCTACAACACTGACAACCGCGATGCCGCCCGCCTGACCAACTTCCAGGGCTGGCGGACCGGGTTTTACAGCCCACGGTTGAACGGGATGATTGAGCAGGCCTTGCTGGAGCCAGACCCAGGGGCGCAACAGCGGGCCTACCAGGCCATCCAGCGGGTATACGAAGAAGAGGTGGGGCCCATCTTGCCGATCTCCCAGATGGTGGAGACCGTGGTGTACCGCAACACCGTGCAAGGCTATGTGGGGCACCCCTCGGCAACCACCCGTTTGCATGGGGTGTTCAAGGCATCGGCGCCATTGGGTGCGGCGGGCCATGGCTGAAGATCCGAGCGCGGATGGGCCTGCCGAGCGTTTGTTCAATCAATAGACTGTCTGAATAAAGACAGCACGGAGACAGATTCACATGTCCACATCCATAGCCTTGCCTGCACACGGCGAGTCTCGTGCACGCCGCTTTGCGCGCCAGTTCCATTCGGTCGGGGCGCGGGCGCTGACGGTCTTGATGACTTTGCTGGGCCTCTTGGCGCTGACCTTCGTCATTGGCCGGGTCATGCCATTGGACCCGGTGCTCTCCATCGTGGGGCCCGACGCCGACCGATCGACCTATGAACAGGTGTACCGGCAACTGGGGCTGGACAAGCCCTTGTGGGTGCAATTTGGCTACTACCTGCGCGACCTGTTGCACGGCAATCTGGGGCAAGCGGTATTGACGGGCCACCCCGTGGTGAGTGACCTGGCGCGGGTGCTGCCCGCAACGATAGAGCTGGCCACGCTGGCCATCTTGCTGGGAACGGGCCTGGGGGTTCCCTTGGGCGTGTACGCCGCCACGCGCAAGGGGCGCTGGGGTGACCATTGCATGCGCTTGTTCAGCCTCATGGGCTATTCCACGCCGGTCTTCTGGTTCGGCATGATGGGGTTGCTGGTCTTCTATGCCTGGCTGGGTTGGGCCGGAGGCATTGGGCGGGTGGGGATTGCCTTTGAGGGGGCCGTGCCAGTCGTCACGGGGTTCTTGTTGGTGGACACCCTCTTGTCAGGCGACGTTGCGGCCTTTCGCAGTGCCTTGCGGCACATCACCTTGCCCGCGTGCATTCTGGGCTTGCACTCCATGGCCTACATCAGCCGCATGACGCGCAGCTTCATGCTGGCCCAGCTGTCGCAAGAGTACGTGCTGGCCGCAAGGGTCAAGGGCCTGCCGGAGCGCACGGTGGTGTGGGGCCACGCCTTTCGCAACATCCTGGTGCAACTGCTCACCATCGTGGCGTTGGCCTACGGTGGGTTGCTGGAAGGGGCAGTGCTGATTGAAACCGTTTTTGGGTGGCCAGGTTTTGGCCAGTACCTCACCAGCAGCCTGTTGCTGGGCGACATGAGTGCCGTCATGGGCTCGGTGCTGGTGGTGGGGGTGATCTTCGTGGTGATCAACCTCGTCACCGATGCGCTGTACCGGGTGTTTGACCCCCGCACCCAGCAGCAACGCTAAAGCCCACGCCGTCGCTACCGCTTACGCCCAGGGAATATCCCGATGAACACCTCTCAGACCTTGAACCCTTCGGCCGATGTTGCCGCTGTGCCCATAGCCATGTCCCAGTCTGCTCCCACCACCCAAGCCACCACCGCCACCCAGGCCCTGCTGCGCGAGCTGGCACGCATGTCGCGCCGATTGCTGCGCAACCCGCTGACAGCCGCCGGTGTGGCTGTGATTCTGGGCCTGGTGGCCGTGGCGTTGCTTGCTCCCTGGATTGCAACCCAAGGCCCCTACGCGCAAGACCTCTCTGCGGCCTTGCAAGCGCCCAGCGCTGCGCACTGGTTCGGCACCGACGAGTACGGCAGAGATGTCTTCTCCCGCTTGGTGCATGGCGCGCGCATCACGCTGTATGTGGTGGCGTTGGTGACCGTGATCGTGGGGCCCATTGGCTTGCTGGTGGGCATTGTTTCGGGCTACTTTGGTGGATGGGTGGACACCGCCATGATGCGCGTGACCGATATCTTCCTGTCGTTTCCTGGCTTGGTGCTCGCCCTGGCGTTTGTGGCGGCCTTGGGGCCTGGCCTGGACCATGCTGTCATCGCCATCGCATTGACCAGCTGGCCCCCGATTGCGCGCTTGGCCCGGGCCGAGACCCTGTCGCTGCGGCACGCCGACTTCATCACCGCAGCGCGCCTGCAAGGCGCGTCTGCCTCGCGCATTCTGCTGCGGTACATCGCGCCGTTGTGCCTGTCGTCGGTGGTGGTGCGTCTGACCATGAACATGGCCAGCATCATCCTGACGGCGGCGGGGCTGGGCTTTCTGGGGCTGGGGGCGCAGGCGCCGCTGCCCGAGTGGGGCGCCATGATTTCCGAGGGGCGCAGGTACATGCTGGATTCGTGGTGGCTGGTGGCTGCACCCGGCGGTGCCATCTTGCTGGTCAGCCTCGCGTTCAATCTGCTGGGTGATGGCCTGTATGACGTACTGGACCCGCGCAGCGAATAAGCACCAAGGAATCGAGGCACACATGACAACCTCCAGCGAATCTCCTCTTTTGCAAGTGCAGGATCTGCGCGTGCAGTTCACCTCGCCCGACGGCAGCACATCCAACGCCGTGCGCGGAGTCTCTTTCGCGCTAGGGCGCGAGAAGCTCGGCATCGTTGGCGAATCGGGCTCGGGCAAGTCCACCGTGGGCAGGGCCTTGCTGGGGTTGCACCCGCGCAATGCCAAGGTAGACGCCACCCGATTGCAGTTTGACGATGTCAACCTGCTGCAGGCCAGCGCGGCACAAATGCGCGGGATACGCGGGCGGCGCATGTCCATGATCATGCAAGACCCGAAGTACTCGCTGAACCCGGTCATGCGCGTTGGCGACCAGATTGCAGAGGCCTATCTGGCCCACCACCGCGCCAGCCGAGCACAAGCGCGCCAGCAGGTGCTGGCCATGCTGGAGTCCGTGCGCATCCGCGACCCTGAGCGTGTGTACGGGCTCTATCCCCACCAGGTCTCGGGGGGGATGGGGCAGCGCATCATGATCGCCATGATGCTGGTCCCTCAGCCCGAGGTGGTGATTGCGGACGAGCCCACGTCCGCGCTGGATGTCTCGGTACGCATGCAGGTGCTGGACGTGCTCAATGAGCTGGTCGCCAGCAGAGGGCTGGGCCTGATCTTCATCAGCCACGACCTGAACCTGGTGCGCCACTTCTGTGACCGTGTGCTGGTGATGTATGCCGGGCGCGTGGTGGAGAGCATTGCCGCTGCAGACCTGGGCCAAGCCCGCCACCCCTACACCCGTGGACTGTTGGAGGCGCTGCCCAGCATGCAGAACCGGCGTGAGCACCTTCCCACCCTGCAACGCGACCCAGCCTGGGTTGACGGAGTCGCCGCATGATTGACGTTGAACAACTGAGCCTCTCTTTTGGACAAGGCCCTGGCGCCGCACGCGTGCTGCACGATGTCTCGTTTTCTGTGGCACAAGGAGAGTCCTTTGGCCTGGTGGGCGAGTCTGGCTCTGGCAAGACCACCTTGCTGCGCTGCCTGGCGGGCCAGTTCATGCACTGGAGTGGCGCCTTGAGTCTGGGAGGCCAACCGCTGGGGCGTACCTTCGATCGCGCCAGGGCCCGCATGGTGCAGATGGTCTTTCAAGACCCCTATGGCTCACTGCACCCGCGCCACACGGTGCAAACCACGCTGGCCGAGCCGTTGCAAATCCACCAGATGGACGCCCAGGATGAGCGCATTGGCGCGATGCTGCGCAAGGTCGGGCTGGACGACAGTTTCAGGCACCGGTATCCGCACCAGCTGTCTGGGGGGCAACGGCAGCGCGTGGCGATTGCGCGGGCGCTCATCTTGGAGCCCCGGGTGCTGCTGCTGGACGAGCCGACCTCGGCATTGGATGTCTCGGTGCAAGCTGAAATCCTCAACCTGCTCGTATCGCTGCGCAAGCAGGAGGGCCTGACGTACCTCTTGGTCACGCACGACCTGGGCGTGGTGGCGCACCTCTGTGATCGGGTGGGGGTGATGCAGCAAGGCCGCATCGTTGAAGCCATCGACACTGCCTCCCTGTGCTCCGGGGCTGCCCAGCATGCCTACACCCAGATGCTGGTGGAGACCACTCTCATGCACGGACTGCACGTGCATGCGCAGACGGACGATGCGTGCGCCACGCCCGCCTGACCTGCGGGCTACCGCCTAAAGCGCGGATGCCACGTTGGCGCCGCCGCCACACATCAGCCCTGCTTTGGTGGCGGGCTCTTGGGCAGGGCGCGCAGCTTCCATCGCAGCGCTGTGCCCGCCATCGTGGCGGCAAAAAGGCCGATGGCCACGGCATTGAGCAGGGCGCCGTTGCCTCGCCATGTGAGGTCATGCAGGCCAGCGAAAAGCCGCACCACCAGTGACAGGTGCAGTGCCAGCAGGGGCAGATAGAAAAGGCGGCTGAACGGCAGCTTGATGCGCGCGATGGCAGGCAAGATCACCGGCGCATGGCCCATGATCATGCTCACGATGAAGCCCAGCCCCAGCGCGTGCAGGGCGGCGTCGCGCAAGGGCCAGCCCAGGGCTGTGGCCACCCAGGCGACCCCTGCCAGGGCCAGCCAGGCGTAGCCACCCAGCAGGCAAACGGCCATATAGCGTGGCAGCCCTGGGGCAGCCACGGTACGCCGTGCAATGTCAAAAACGCCTAGCCACAGCGCCAGCAGCAACAGCGAAAGGCCGTAGAGCACACCACCTGTGCGCGCCGAGAAGATGGTCACGCTGGCCCCTGCGACCAGGGCGATCAGCAGCACGCCCAGCGCCAGCTGGGCGCCTGGCCGCCGGCGCATGAGCCGCGTCATCTCCAGCCGCTCGGCGGCAATCGTCATCACCAGGAAGGCAAACCACCAGGGCAGGCAGGCCGTGTTGCCCGGCTGGTGCCAAAACAGCAGGCAACCCACCAGCCATGCGAGTGCGCCCGCAAGCAACAGCGCGGTGTGGGCTGCACGCTGGCGCTGCACTACCACCAGGTTGACCCCGACAAAGACGGCGGCCGCGATGATGAGCAAGACGGCTGCCAGAGCGGTTTCTGCCGCCATCAGGCACAGCCCGCCCGCGCCGGACGCGGCGGGTGCCAGCCAGGCAAACAACCGCTTCACAGCCACGGCCCGTTCGATGCTGATGACGGTGCCCATGAACCCGCACACCATCAAGGCGCCGTGGGCCACGGCGGCGTGGCCTGCCCAGCCGGTGGGCGCCATGGCCTGTGGGAGTGGCACCCCTGCACGCAGCAAACCACCGGCCATGCCCCCCAGCAACGCCGCCATGCCGAGAGCCAGCACCACCAAGGGCCAGGCGCTGGCTTTGGCCGCCGCCGCTGGGTTGCGGGCGAGGTGGGTGGGCGGGGGAGGGGTCACCATCCCATGAAGCGCTTGGCGCTCGGGCTCATGCGTTCGGTGGTCCATGGTGGCTCCCAGACCAGTTCCACTTGAATCTGCAAATCGGGCGGCATGTCGCGGTCCAGTTCGGTTTCGATCTCTTCGATGATCAGCTCGGTCACCGGGCAGGCCGCAGAGGTCATGGTGACCAGAGCATGGAGCTTGCCTGCGGCCACCGCGACGCCGTAGATCAAGCCCACATCCACCACATTCATGGCCACCTCCGGGTCCACCACGCGGCGCAACGCGGTCAAGATGGGCTGACGCAGCTCCTCTGGGCCGTTGTAGGGAAAGGGGGCTGGATCGGTGTGACTGGTCATAAGGTGGTGCCATCAAGTGGCATGCGGCTCAATCAAAAAGGCGGGTATGCCGTGGCTACCTACCGCCTGTGAGCGGATTAAACACCAGGCACCCAACTCCACAGCCCCCCGTCGATCAAGGTTTCCATGGTTTCATGAGGCTGGCGCAATGCCCTGCCTTCAGCCCCGGTGCTGCAAAAGACCCGGGTGCTGGGCGACTACCACCTCAACGGTGTGACCACGCACCTGCAGGAGGGGCGGGTGTTTTGAGGCGGCGGGCGCTTCAGGCTCACGGTTTTGAATGAAATGATGCGCTAGCGCAACCAGATAAAGCGCTGGAAGCTATTGTTTTAATAGCATTTTCGGACTGCATCGCCACGGCGCAGTGGATTGGGGGCACCCGCAACGCGCTGTGGGGCTGGTTGTACTGGCGCACACGGGCCGCATGCCCGGGCAGGCCAAGGGGCCATGCGCCGCCTGCCGCCATCCGCTGGCCGCTGCCTTCAGCACGCTGGCTGCAAAGTCGGGTAACTTCGGGGCAGAGCATTCCTTGACCCGGGCATTTGGCCCATCACCCCCCAACGCACATGACCCGCGCCGCCCCAGCCCTTGCCCTCACGGCCCCAGTCTCCATCGCCCCAGTCTTCGTGGCCGCCCTTGACCCCCGCATTGCGGGCCTGCGTTGGCAGAACGCCTGCGCCTGTGTGGCCCCGCAAGGAGAGCACGCATGAGCGCGATCCCACCCCTGGCCGCCAGCGGTGTCCTCGGCGAGGCCGCACCGGTGCCGCGCACCTACGGGCTGGTGGCGCACCGGCGGCACCGCACCGCGCATGGCAGCGCGCACACCTGCGCATTGGCGCATTGGGCCCACGCAAGCGAGCCCGCTGTGCGGGCCCTGCAACTGCGCATTGCTGCCGTGGGTGGGGCTGCCGATGCGCTGGAGCGGCTGGGCTTGCTGCAGACCTTGCCCGCATTGCACCGCCTGCCGTATGGGCACGAGGGTGGGTTGATGAAGCTGGTCTCCCGCGTGGCAGGGGGCATTCGGCCTGAGGATGAGCTGGCCGGTGTGGTCTACCTGATGGACCCGCTGGACCCGTCCTCGCTGTACCCCGAGGCGCAAGCGCTCAAGCGCCAATGCATCACCCACCGCAAGCCGCTGCTGCTCACCGTGGCTGCGGCCATTGAATGGATGGCGGTGGAGTGGGCCAACGCCGGTGGCCCCGCGTTGCGTGGCGATGCGGCAGGCGGCATCCGGCCCCTGGCGCAGCAGGCGCTGGCCTTGATTGCGCACGACTCCATGAAGGCGCGCATGGTGGAGTTTGCGGACCAGCATTTCGAGGTGCTGTCGCGCACGCCGGTGCGCTACGCCACGGGCACCACGGGGCGCAAGCTCAATGAACTGGCGTGGGCCCGGGGTTGGCCTGCCGACACGCCCTGGGTGCACCCGTTTCGCAGCGGCCCCATGGGCGGCGATGCCCAGATTGCCGAGCTGGTGCTGGACCGCCGCTGCCAGAAGGTGGTCTTTTTTGAAGACGTGCACGTGGCCCGCCAGCACGAGGCGGACATCCAGCTGCTGGAGCGCGCCGTGTGCTCGGTGGGCGATGAGGCCGCCTGCCTGCACACCTTTGACATGGCTGACGCCTGGGCGAGGGCCTGGCGCTAGCGCGTGTTGCCGCTAGCCCCGTGCGGCCTCAAGGGTGCCAGTGGCTGGCACGCGCAGGCACCGCGCTGGTGGCCGAGGTGTTGCCAGCCAGTGCATAAGACAAGGCATTGGCTGCGGTGACCACGGTCTGTGCCAGGGTCTCCAGCTTGGCCATGGGCAGGCGCGATGCGGGCCCGGAAATACACACCGAGCCCAGCAGGCGCCAGTGCATGCCAAACACGGGGGCCGACACGGTGGCCACGCCTTGCTCGCGTTCGCCAATCGAGCAGTGGTAGCCGCGCCTGCGGATCTCCTCATACACATCGCCCGGCTCGCCTGAAAACGCCAGGATCACGCGCCCGGGCGAGCCCTTGTCCAGCGGCAACCCCTCGCCCATGCGCGCGTGGTGGCGCAGGGCTTGCGGTCCTTCCACCCGCACCAGGCAGGTGCGCACATTGCCTTCGCGCACGTAAAAAGCGGCACTTTCACCGCTGGCCTGGGTGAGGGCGCGCAGCGCGGGCTCCAGCACGTTTTGCACATCAAAGCCCGCCTGGTAGCGCGCGCCCAGCCAGCCCGCAGCAGGGCCCAGGCGCCACTCGCCATCGTCACGCTGCACCATGTACCCCGACAGGGCCAGGGTGCGTGCCAGGCGCAGCACGGTGGTCTTGTGCAGGCCGCAGCGGCGGCTCAGCAGGGCCAGCGAGAGGTGCGATTCGCCCAGCGCAAAGGCTTCGAGCAACTGCAGGGCGCGGGTCACGGCAATCACCCCGCCGCTTTCCTTGGTGGCATCGCTGTCTGCGGGGGGGGCAACGGCGGGTGAAGGGGCCGCAGCAAGGGAGGGCAAAGGGGCCGCTGCGGCTGGAGGGCGGGCGCGTGGCAGGCGGTTGCTCATGGTGCAATGTGTTTCGTTGTGCGAAACGCAATTGTATGGGTTGAAACGTTTTTATAAAGTCGCGCCACACCACGCAGCAAGCGTGGGACCGGTACACCCATCACGGAGACAAATCGCCATGCCTATTTCCACGCCCACGCGTTCCTTGCGTTCGCGCCTGTTTGTGGCAGCTGCCGCTGCCCTGGCCCTGGCCCTGCCCACCGCCTCGGTGCTGGCACAAGCCGCCTACCCCAACAAGCCCATCCGCCTCATCGTGCCGTTCCCGCCCGGCGGCGGCACCGACATGATTGCGCGCACCGTGGCGCAAAAACTGGCGGACCAGAACAAGTGGAACGTCATCGTGGACAACCGCCCTGGCGCAGGCGGCAACCTGGGGGTGGACGCCACCGCCAAGTCCGCGGCCGACGGCTACACGCTGGTCATGGGCCAGACCAGCAACCTGGCGATCAACCCCTCGCTCTACGCCAAGCTGCCCTACGACCCGATCAAGGACCTGGCCCCTGTGGCGCTGGTGTCTTCCTCGCCCATCGTGATGGCGGCACCGGCCAACTCGCGCTTCAAGACTTTTGCCGACGTGGTGGCCGCGTCCAAGGGCAAGCCCGATGCGCTCACCCTGGGCTATTCGGGCAACGGCACCGTGGCCCACCTGGCGGGTGAACTTGCTGAAAACGCCGCAGGCATCCAGCTGCGCCACATCCCTTACAAGGGCGCGGCCCAGGCCATGACGGACCTGGTGGGTGGGCAGATTGATTTGTACATGTCGTCGGTGCCCACGCTGCTGGGGCAGGTGCGCAACGGCAAGCTCAAGATCCTGGCCATCACCTCGGCCAAGCGCTCATCGCAACTGCCCGATGTGCCCACGCTGGCAGAGCAGGGCTACAAGGGTTTTGAGGCCGTGACCTGGTTCGGCATCCTGGCGCCCGCAGGCACGCCAGCCCCCATCGTGGCGCAGCTCAACAAGGCCATCAACCAGGCGCTGCAGCAAGCGGATGTGATTGACAAACTCAAGTCCGAAGGCGGCGATGTGCTGGGCGGCACGTCAGAGCAGTTCAGCGCCTTGCTGCGTACCGAAGTTCCTCGCTGGGCCAAGATCGTGAAGGATTCGGGCGCCAGCCTGGACTGATAGCGCCGCGCCACGCTCATCCCCGCTGACAGCCCATCGCCATGACCCGCGATTGCTTTGCTACGCCCGTACCGTTCTCGGCGGGTACGGCCGCACCGCACACCACGCTGCCTGCGGGGGCGTGCGACAGCCACATGCACGTGTACGACCAGCGCTTTCCCGCAGCGCCGGGGGCCAAGCTGCTGCCGCCCGACGCGTCGGTGCAGGACTACCGCGCGCTGCAACAGCGCATCGGCACCCAGCGCACCGTGCTGGTCACGCCCTCCACCTACGGTGCGGACAACCGCTGCATGCTGCAGGGCTTGGCCGCACTGGGTGACAACGCCCGAGGCGTGGCCGTGATCGATGGCCGCGAGAGCGATGCCCAGCTGCAAGCCCTGCACGACGCGGGCGTGCGCGGCGTGCGGCTGAACCTGTCGCTGGGCGTCACGGGCTCGGTGGACTCCATCCTGCCGCTGGCCCGGCGCATTGCGCCCTGGGGCTGGCACCTGCAACTGCTGATGCCGCCCGATGTGCTGGCTTGCCTGGGCGATGTGCTGCGCCGTGTGTCGGTGCCGCTGGTGTTTGACCACCTGGGCCGCATCGCACCCGAGCAAGCCGGGACGCATCCGGCCCACGCACTGCTGCTGCAGCTGCTGGGCGAGGGCAGGGCCTGGGTCAAGCTCTCGGGCGGCTACATCGTTAGCGCCACCCACGCGGTGGACGACCCGGCGCTTGACGCGCTGGCCGCCAGCTACCTGCGTGCCGAACCGCAGCAGGTGCTGTGGGGCAGCGACTGGCCCCACGCCACCGCCAGCGCTGGCCTGCACCCCGTGCCGGACGACGCATTGCAAACCGACACCCTGGCGCGCTGGTGTGATCAGGCCGGTGCGGATGCCCTGCGCCGCGTGCTGGTCACCAACCCTGCCGCGCTCTACGGCTTCTCGCCGGTCTCGACTTCTTCATCCCCCAACCCTGTCTGAGGGCCTTGCACCATGACCTCTTTGGTATCTCTCCTTTCCACGCACGGCGCGCAGCGCCGCCACCTGTTGACCACCCTGACTCTTGCGGGCGCTGGTGTGGGGATGGGGCTACCCGCCTGGGCGCAAAACGATTGGCCTGCGGGCAAGCTCATCACCTGGGTGGTGCCTTACCCCGCCGGTGGCAGCACCGATGTGCTGGGCCGCAACATCGCCCTCAAGCTGGGCGCGGCCCTGTCCACCAACGTCATCGTGGACAACAAGGCCGGGGCCACGGGCACCATTGGCGCGGCTTATGTGGCCAAGGCGGCGCCCGACGGGCTCACGCTGCTGGGCACCTCCATCGGCCCGCAGGCCATTGCGCCACACCTGATGGCCAAGCTGCCCTACGACCACCTCACGGCGTTCGAGCCCGTGATCACCATCGGCACCATCCCGCACATCCTGGTGGTGGGCGCCAACCAGCCCTTCAACACCGTGGCCGACCTGCTGGCCGTCGCCAAGGCCCAACCCGGCAAGCTGGCGTTTGCCTCAGGCGGCAACGGCACCATTTTGCAAATGCAGGGCGAACTGCTGCAGCAGCAAACCGGCGCGCGCTTCATCCATGTGCCCTACAAGGGCGACACCCCCGCGCTGCAAGACACGCTGGCCGAGCAGGTGCAGTTCATGTTTGCCCCCGCAGCTGCCGCGCTGCCGCATGTGCAGTCGGGCAAGTTGCGCGCCCTGGCCGTCACGTCTGCCCAGCGCCTCAAGGCCCTGCCTGCTGTGCCCACCATGGGCGAGGCGGGGCTCAAGGACTTTGTGGTGGAGCAGTGGCAGGCCGTGTTTGCGCCCGCCAAGACGCCCGCCGCCATCGTGCAGCACCTGAACCGCGAGATCGCCGCCACGCTGAAAGACCCCGCCCTCATCGCCCTGGCCGACAAGCTGGGCGTGACGCTGGTGGGCGGCACGCCCCAGCAGCTGGGCGACCTGCAAAAGGCCGACTCTGCCAAGTGGGCCAAGGTGATCAAAGACGGCGGCATCAAGGCCGACTGATACCCGCGATCCACCACCTGTCAACAACATACCGCTGCTTCCTCGTTTTCATTCCCTCAACCGGACCACTCCCATGAGCCAACTCCCTGAAATCATCCGCACCATGGACCGCGTGAGCGGCGACGTTGTTGCCCAAGCCGCCACCTACCAAGCCGCCATCCTGGCCGACGTGGCAGGCCGCCGCGGCACCATGCATGGACGCGTGGCACCTGTGCACCAGAGCATGAAGGTGGCGGGCCCCGCCTTCACCGTGGAGGTGCGCCCCGGCGACAACCTCATGATCCACGCCGCCATCGCCCTGGCCCAGCCAGGTGATGTGCTGGTGATCGACGGCAAGGGCGACCAGACGGCGGCGCTGATGGGCACGCTGATGCTCAGTGCCTGCAAGAAGCGTGGTTTGGCGGGCGTGATCGTGGACGCCGCCATCCGCGACAAGCTGGAGATTCTGGAGCTGGACTTCCCCGTGTTCAGCGCGGGCTTCAACCCCGCAGGCCCTACCAAATTTGTGCCCGGCCGCATCAACCATCCCATCAGCGCCGGTGGTGCCACCGTGAACCCCGGTGATCTGGTGGTGGGCGACGCCGATGGCGTGGTCGTCATCGAGCGCGAGAAAGCCCCCGCCATGCTGGCCCTGGCCGACAAGAAGGTGGCCGATGAAGCCGCCCGCATCGAAGCCATTGCCCGGGGCGATACCGCCTCGAAGTGGCTGCCCGCCGCCCTACGCGCCGCGGGCGTGCTGAAAGAAGGAGAAACCCTGTGAGTCAACCTACCATCATCGTGACTGGCGCAGACCTGGCGCAACAAGCCCTCGACCTGCTGACGGACTATGCAATCGTCTACGCAGGCAAGGCGCCCACGGAAGAAGACCTGGTGGCCTTGTGCCGCACGCACAACCCCGTAGCCATGATCGTGCGCTACGGCAAGGTGGGCGCGGCCGTGATGGACGCAGCCCCCGCGCTCAAGGTCATCTCCAAGCACGGTAGCGGCACCGACACCATCGACAAGGTCGCCGCCAAAGCCCGTGGCATTGAAGTGGTGGCCGCCGTGGGCGCCAACGCCGCCGCCGTGGCCGAGCAGGCACTGGCGCTGCTGATGGCCTGTGCCAAATCGGTGGTGCAACTCGATGCGCGCATGCACGCCGGTCACTGGGACAAGGCCACCCACAAGAGCCTGGAACTGGGTGGCCGCACCGTGGGCCTGGTGGGCCTGGGCGCCATTGGCCTGCGTTTTGCCAAGATGGCCGACGCCCTGGGCATGCGCGTGATCGGCTTCGATCCGTTTGCCAAGAACCTGCCCGCGTACGTGCAGGCGGTGAACCTGGACACAATCTGGCGCGAATCGGATGCGATTTCGCTGCACTGCCCGCTGACCGACGACAACCGGGGCATGCTCAACGCCACCACGCTGGCGCAATGCAAGCGCGGCGTGATTGTGGTGAACACCGCACGCGGCGGTCTGATCGAAGAGGCCGCGTTGCTGGCCGCCGTGCGCTCGGGCCAGGTCATGGCGGCAGGGCTCGACAGCTTTGCGGTGGAGCCGATGACGGCAGGCCACCCCTTCCAGGGCGAGAAGAACTTCGTCCTCAGCCCCCACATCGGCGGTGTGACGAGCGACGCCTACGTGAACATGGGCGTGGGTGCCGCGAAGAACCTGCTGGCCGTGCTGGCCCGCAGCGCCGTGGCTGCCTGATCGCAGATTCCATCCACAACAACAAAGGTGCCCGTGCCGCGCACGCTGGAGTGATGCGCGACACCGGCACCCCCTGGAGACAAGCAACATGCCCCAACGTTTCATGAAGAATGGGCCGGTAGCGCTAGTGAATAAAGCGCTGGCAGCTATGGTTTTGGTAGTAACCGCCACTGCAGGCACGCTGGGCGCAGCGCCTGCACAGGCCCAAGGCACCTGGCCGGACAAGCCCCTCAAGCTGGTGGTGCCGTACCCGGCCGGCGGCAATGCCGACAACACCGCACGCCTGCTGGCCACGCAACTGGGCCAGCGCCTGGGCCAGCAGGTGGTGGTGGACAACCGCCCTGGCGGCAGCGGCACGATTGGTGCCACGGCCGTGGCCAAGGCGCCGGCCGATGGCTACACGCTGCTGCTCGATGCCACAGCCTTCACCGTCAACCCCAGCCTGTTCCCCAAGCTGCCGTTCGATGCGACCAAAGACTTTGCGCCCATCTCGCTGGTGCTGCAGGTGCCACTGCTCATGGTGGTGCCCGCCAACTCGCCTTTCCAGTCGGTGGCGGATGTCGCCAAGGTCGCCAAGGCGCGGCCGGGCCACCTCACCTACGCATCGGCCGGCAACGGCGGCGCGCAGCACCTGGCGGGCGAGCTGTTCAAGCAGGGGCAGAAAGTGGCCATCACCCACATCCCTTACCGTGGCGGGGCGCCTGCGCTCACCGACCTGATCGGCGGGCAGGTGGATGTGATGTTCAGCGCCACCACGGCCAGCGGCCCATTCGTCAAAAGCGGAAAGCTGCGTGCGCTGGCCATCACATCGCCCCGCCGCGCCGAGGGTTGGGAGTCCGTGCCCACCGTGGCCGAGTCTGGCGTGCCCGGCTTTCAGGTCAGCGAGTGGAACGGCTTGTTCGCCCCCGCAGGCACACCGCGCCCGGTACTGGAGCGGCTGGAGGCCGAAACCCGTGCCATCGTGGCCAGCCCCGAAATGAAGAAGCGCTTTGCCGAACTGGGCGTGCAGGGCGTAGGCTCCAGCGCGCAGGAGTTCAGCGCCTTCCTGAAAACTGAAACCACCAAGTGGGCCGAGGTGATTCGCACTGCCGGCATCCGCATGGATTGAAGGGGCCTTCACCATGTTGAAGAAAAAAATGCCTATGGCGCTCATCCCTCATGCGCTGGCAGCTATTGTTTTAGTAGCGTCTGGCGCCGCCCACGCTCAAACCGGCGCCGCGGCCTACCCGACCAAGCCCGTGAAGCTGGTGGTGGGCTTTGCCGCAGGCGGCCCCACCGATGTGGTGGCGCGTACATTTGCCGACCACGCCAGCCGCGCGCTGGGCCAGCCGTTCATCATCGACAACAAGCCGGGCGCGGGCACCATCATCGCCGCGCAGGCCGTGGTCAGTGCACCGGCCGATGGCTACACGCTGCTGTTCGGTGCCACCAACCACACCATGATTCCGGCGCTGTACAAGGGCCGCGTCAAGTTCGATGCGGTGAAGTCCTTCCGCCCCCTGTGCACGGTGGCCGGCAGCCCCACAGTGCTGGTTGTGGCCCCCAGCCTGCCGGTGAAGACCCTGGCCGACTACCAAGCCAAGGCCCGCGCCGAGCCCGGCCGCGTGACCGCAGGCACGGCCGGGGTGGGCAGCTCGGGCCACTTTGCCACCGAGATCTTCGCCCGCGCCCAGGGCCTGCAGCTCAACCACGTGCCCTACAAGGGCGCGGCGCCCGCGGTGACCGACCTGATGGGCGGCCAGCTCGACAGCTCGTTTGCCACCCTGGGCTCGGTGCTGCCACAGATCAAGAGCGGCAAGCTGCGCGCGCTGGCCGTGGGCGCGCCCCAGCGCTCGGCCCTGGTGCCCGAGGTGCCAACGTTTGCCGAGGCGGGCGGTGGCAACTATGCCGCCGACGTGTGGTACGGCGTGCTGGCCCCTGCGGGCTTGCCCGAGCCCATCGCCCAGGCGCTGGAGCGCACGGCCGCCGACTTTGCCAAGAGCGAATCGGCCGCTGACAAGCTGCGCGGCCTGGGGATGGATGCCGAATCGGTGTGTGGCAATACCTTTGCGACCCGTGTGGCCCGCGAGGTGACCACCTATAGCCAGATTGCCAAGGCGCTTGATCTCAAAGCTGATTGAGCCGCCCTGTTGTAGAACCTAGAACTGATTGGAGACACCCATGTTTCGCTTCCTCAAACCCCTGATCGCCGCCTGCGCCCTGGCCGCTGGCGTGGCCCACGCCGCCTTCCCCGAGCGGCCCATCACCATCGTCGTGCCCTATGCCCCCGGCGGCGCGGCCGATGCCGTGGCCCGTGTGGTCGCCACCCGCCTGGGCGCCAAGCTGGGCGCCAGCGTGATCGTGGACAACAAGGCCGGTGCCAGCGGCACCATTGGCGCCAGCTTCGTGGCCAAGGCTCCGGCAGATGGCTACACCATGCTGTACGACGCCACGCCGTACTCCATCAACCCGCACCTGTTCCCCAAGATGCCGTATGCCGCCAACGCACTGCAGCCGCTGTCGCTGGTGCTGCTGGCGCCCAACGTGCTCATCGTGAAGGCCGATGCCCCCTACAAAAACGTGGGCGAGCTGATCGCCAAGGCCAAGGCGCAGCCGGGCAAGATCAACTTTGCTTCGGGCGGCAGCGGCACGGTGCAGCGCCTGGCGGCGGAGCTGATGGCCCAGAAGCTGGGCCTCGATATGGTGCACGTGCCCTACAAGAGCGGCGGCCCCGCCATCACCGATGTGATGGCCGGCCAGGTGGACTTCATGTTCGGCACGGTGGCCGCCACCTACCCGCATGTGGCGGGCGGCAAGCTGCGCGCGCTGGCCGTGTCGGCGCCCGAGCGTTCCAAGCGCCTGCCTGATGTGCCTACGGTGGCCGAGGCGGCCATCCCCGGTTATGAGGCTTATGAGTGGAACGGCGTGTTTCTGCCTGCGGGCGTGCCTGCCGACGTGGCCACCAAACTGCAGCAGGCCCTTCAAGAGGTGCTGAAGGAAGACGAAGTGAAGCAGCGCTTGGCCGACCTGGGCGCCCAGCCCATCTGCTCCACGCCCGCAGACTTTGCCGCCTTCCTGAAGAAGGAAGACGCGAAGTGGGGCGAGGTGGTGAAGAAGGGCAATATCAAGCTGGATTGACCGATGCCTTTGCCAGCGCTGACCACCCCCGTGCCCCACTCCGTGGGCCTGAACCGCCCGCAGCGCGAGTTGCCGCCCGGCGCGTGCGACAGCCACATGCACATCTTTGACCCGCGCTTTGCGCCGTCAGCCCACTGGCCGCGCACGCCACCGGTGGCGCCCGTGGCGGTGTACCGGCAACTGCAGGCGCGCCTGGGCACCACGCGCACGGTGGTGGTCACGCCCTCCACCTACGGTACCGACAACGCCTGCACGCTGGATGCGCTGGACCAACTGGGCATGGATTCCCGAGGCGTGGCTGTGGTGGGCGAGGACGTGAGCGCCGACGAGCTGAGCCACCTGGCCGCACGCCGTGTGCGCGGGCTGCGGGTCAATTTCGTCTCGCCCCAATCGTGGGGCAACACCACGCCTGCCATGCTGGCCACCCTGGCCCGCAAGGTGGCCGAGCACCCGGCCTGCGCGGGCTGGCATATCCAGATCTTTGCGCAGCCTGAGCAACTCATCGCGCTCGCGCCCCAGTTGCATGCGCTGCCTGTGCCCCTGGTCATCGACCACCTGGGCCGCATCGATCCCGCCGAAGGCCCGGCCGCAGAGACCTACGGCGTGGTGCGCGGCCTGCTCGATGGTGGCAACACCTGGGTCAAGCTCTCGGGCGCCTACATGCGCTCAGCCGTGCATGGCCCCAGCTACGCCGACACCCTGCCGCTGGGCCAGGCCCTGGTGCAGGCCGCGCCCGAGCGCCTGGTGTGGGGCAGCGACTGGCCGCACACCACCGAGACGCCTGGCACCGTAAACGACGCCGATCTGGTGGACCTGCTGCAGGCCTGGGCTGGCAGCGACGCGGCCATGGACCGCATCCTGGTCGACAACCCGGCGCGGCTGTATGGTTTCGATGCCGCCGCCCTCGCCTGAATGAATTGGAAAGACCCGCCATGTTTTTGCTGCAAGCCCCTGAGGTCCGAGACCTCGACGTCTTCACCACCATGCCCGAGCCCTTTCGCCGCCGCCAGCGCAGCGACTGGGCTGACGCCAACCGGGGCGGCACCATCACCGATTCGTTCCTGGAGGGCCCGGTGTTCGACGACGCAGGCAGCCTCTACGTCAGCGACATCCCCTGGGGCCGGGTCTTTCGCATCAACCCGCAGGGCGACTGGGCGCTGGTGGCCGAGTACGACGGTGAGCCCAACGGTCTCAAGTTCTTGAAGCCCGGCACGCTGCTCATCACCGATTACAAGAACGGCCTGATGCAGCTGGACGTGGCCACCGGCGCCGTCACCCCGTACCTGCAGCGCCGCAACAGCGAGCGCTTCAAGGGCGTGAATGACCTGATCTTTGACGCCGAAGGCAACCTCTACTTCACCGACCAGGGCCAAAGCGGCCTGCACGACCCGAGCGGCCGCCTGTACCGCCTGCGGCCCAACGGCCAGCTCGATTTGCTGCTGCACAACGTGCCCAGCCCCAACGGCGTGGCCCTGTCGCCCGACGGCCGCGTGCTGTACCTGGCCGTGACGCGCGGCAACTGCGTGTGGCGCGTGCCGCTGCTGCCCGATGGCAGCGTGGCCAAGGTGGGGCAGTTCTTCACCTCGTATGGCCCCAGCGGCCCCGACGGCCTGGCGGTGGACGCCGAAGGCCACCTGCTGGTGGCCAACCCCGGTCTGGGTTATGTGTGGGTGCTGAACCACCGGGCCGAGCCCGTGCAGGTGCTGCGCGGTGCGCCGGGCAGCTCGACCACCAACCTGGCCTTTGGCGGCGAGGGTCGGCGCACGGTGTACGTGACCGATTCGACCCACGGCCGTGTGCTGCGCGCCGAAATGCCTGCGGCGGGCTTGCCACTGCACCGGGCATAAAAAAACCGCCAGCGCTTTACAGCACCTGGCGGCTCTTTCAGACCCCGGTTCAGACCGATGTCAGTCCGGGCTTACTTGCCTGCTTTTTCAGCCTTGCGCTTGGCGGCCTTGGGGTCCACCACGGCCTTGAACTTGGCACCGGCCACGAACTTGGGCACGGTGGTTGCAGGGATCTTCAGGGCTGCGCCGGTGGAGGGGTTCTTGCCAGTGCGTGCAGCGCGCTTGGCGGACTTGAAGGTGCCAAAGCCCACGAGTTGGACGGCATCGCCCTTCTTGACGGCAGTCTGGACGGTGTCGATCAGGGTTTCCAACACAGCGTTGGCGGCTGCTTTGGACAGGTCATTCTTGGAAGCCAGGATTTCAACGAGTTCTGCGCGGTTCATAGATGCTCTAGGTTAAAAAAGTTGAAGATGCCCGGTTTATAGCGCAATCGCCGCTGCTTGCGTTGCTTGCGCTCAGTACCGCAGCGGATTTTCTGGCAAAAAAGAGGGGCATTGCCCCCGTCAGCGGGACTTCAGGCGCCCCACCCAGAAGTCTCCGGCAAATTGGACCAGGCTCACCAGCACGATGAGCACCGCGATCACGGCGACCATCACGGTGGTGTCAAAGCGCTGGTAGCCGTAGCGGATGGCCAGGTCGCCCAGCCCACCGGCGCCCACGGCGCCTGCCATGGCCGATGCCCCAATCATGGACACGAGGGTGATGGTGAAGCCCCCGATGATGCCGGGCAGGGCCTCGGGCAACAGCACATGGCGCACGATGTGCCAGCGCCTGCAGCCCATGGCCTGTGCGGCTTCGATGAGGCCCTTGTCCACCTCGCGCAGGCTGACTTCGGCAATGCGCGCAAAGAAGGGCGTGGCGCTGATGGACAGCGGCACCACCGCCGCCCACAGGCCAATGGTGGAGCCCGTGATGAGCCGTGTGAGCGGGATCAGCGCCACCAGCAACACAATGAACGGGGTGGCGCGGAACGCGTTGATGATGGCCCCGGCAATGCGATTGAAGCGGGGCCAGGGCAGGATGCCACCGGGGGTGGTCAGCACCAGCAGCACCGCCAGCGGTGTGCCTGCCAGCAGCGCAATGCCGCCGGAGACGCCGACCATGGTGATGGTGTCCAGCAGCGCCAGCCACAGGCGCTCGAGCATGATGTCAGACATAGCCCAGCTCCTTCGCGTGGTGGGCCAGGTGGCCCAGAACCAGGGTTTCCGCCGGGACGTTGCTGCGCGTGGCGATGATGAGGCGGCCATGGGCATGGCCCTGGATGCGGTCAATGCCGCCATGCAGCAGCTGCGCCTTGTGGCCCAGCGTGTCGGCAATGCGGCCCAGGTCGGGCTCGATGCCGCCCTCGCCGGTGAAGGTGAGCTGCAGCACGCGCAGCGCCTCGCCCGTGGCGGGGGGCGCAGGCTGAATGCTGTGCAGCAAATCGTGCGGAAGGCCCTGCTCCACGGTGCGCAGCAGGGCGCGGGTGGCATCGTGCTCGGGTTGCCCAAACACCTTCCACACGGGGCCTTGTTCGGCAATGCGCCCTTGCTCCAGCACCACCACCTGGTCACAGATTTCGCGGATCACGCTCATCTCGTGGGTGATGAGCACGATGGTCAGGCCGAGCTTGCGGTTGATGTCGCGCAGCAGCGCCAGGATGGCGTGGGTGGTCTCGGGGTCCAGCGCCGAGGTGGCCTCGTCACACAGCAGGATGTCGGGGTGGTGCACCAGGGCGCGGGCAATGCCCACGCGCTGCTTTTGTCCGCCCGACAGGCGTGCCGGGTACACGTTCTGCTTGCCGTCCAGTCCCACCAGGTGGAGCAGTTCGTTCACCCGCTCGCGCACCTGCGCGGGCCGCACACCGGCCACCCGCAAGGGCAGGGCCACGTTGTCAAACACCGTTTTGGCCGACAGCAGGTTGAAGTGCTGGAAGATCATGCCTACGCGCCGGCGCAGGGCCACCAGCCCGTCTTCGTCCAGCGTGGCAATGTCTTGCCCTGCCACGTACACATGCCCGGTGCTGGGGTTTTCCAGCCGGTTGATGGTGCGCAGCAGGCTGGATTTGCCCGCCCCGCTGCGCCCGATGATGCCGAAGATGCTGCCTGCAGGCACCGACAGGTCAATGCCCTGCAGTGCGTCGACGGCCCCCGTGCTGGCGGCGTAGACCTTGCCGACCTTGTCAAAACGGACGGCATCGTGGCGGGGCGAGCCGATGGTGTCTGCCCCGCTGGCGGGGGAGGCCGTGGCCACCGTGTGGGGCGTGGGGAGGTGGGTGGTGCTGGGGGGCTTTGCGTGAGGGCTTTGCTCGCGAAAGTACGCAATACCGGGCAGCAAGATGCGGTTCAGTGACATGGGGGGCTCCTGGTCAGGGCTGTGGGGCGGTGCGCGTGGGGCGTGCTGCCGTCGGTGGCTGTCAGCCTTTGGGTTGCCAGGCCAGCGTGTAGAGCTTGGCGTCGTTGGCGTTGGACTTGAACAGCTGTTCGCGCACAGCGGGCGACTCTTGGTAGAGCTGGATGAAGCGCAGCACCCGGGCGTCTGCCACTTTGTCCTGGCGTGTCACGAAGCGAATGGCGTAGTAGTTGTCCGAGATGCCGGAATACAGCAGCGCCGAGCTGGCAATGTCGCGCTTGCCTGCGGCCACAAAGTGGCTGGGGTAGCCCTGGGCCAGGTCCAGGTCGTCGATGGCGCGCACCAGCTGGGGGCCTTCCACTTCCAGCAGCTTGAGCTTCTTGGGGTTGGCCACCACGTCGTTGACGGTGGCGCGGGTGCCCACGCCGTCTTTGAGCTTGATGAGACCGGCCTTCTCCAGCAGCAGCAAGCCCCGGCCCTGGTTCACGGGGTCGCTGGCCACGCCCACTTTGGCGCCTTCCTTCAGGTCCTCAAAGCGTTTGATGCGGTAGGAGTACAGGCCGATGTTGGACAGCACGCCCACGCCCGCCACGCCAAATTTGTAGCCGCGTTCTTTGATGGCGTTGTCCAGAAAAGCCTGGTGCTGAAAGTAGTTGACGTCGATGTCCCCGGAGGCCAGGGCTTCGTTGGGGGTGGTCCAGTCGGTGAACTCGACCAGCTTCACGTCCAGCCCTTGCTTCTTGGCTTCCTGGATGGCGACTTGCACCGAGTCGGCCAGTGCGCCGGGGGTGACGCCGACCTTGAGCGTCTGTGCGGTGGAGGCCAGGCTCCAGGTGGCCAGCAGGGTGCCGGTGAGTGCGCTTGCGATGGCCAGGGCGATGCGTCGGGTGGTGGTGTGCATGGGTGGGTTCCTTGGGGTGGGTTGCTGCAGGGGTGGCCGTGCCTTACTTGCTGAGCCAGGCCAGCGTGTAGAGCTTGGTGTCGCCGCCAAACGATGTGTGGGTCTGGTCGCGCACGGCTTGTGCTGACTGGAAGATCTGCACAAACTTGCGCACCCGTGGGTCGTTGACGTTGTCTTTGCGTGTGACGAAGCGGATGGCGTAGTAGCTGTCCGAGGCCCCGGTGTAAAGCAAGGCCTTGCTGGCCACCTCGGGCTTGCCAGCGGAGACAAAGTGTGCGGGGATGCCCTGGGCCAGGTCCACGTCGTCAATGGCGCGCACGAGTTGGGGGCCTTCCACTTCAATGAACTTGAGCTTTTTGGGGTTGCTCACGATGTCGTTCACCGTGGCCCGGGCGCCCAGTCCTTCCTTGAGCTGGATGAGCCCGGCTTTCTCCAGCAGGCCCAGGCCCCGGGCCTGGTTGACGGGGTCGTTGGCCACGCTCACGCGGGCGCCTTCCTTGAGTTCGCTGAAGTTCTTGATCTTGTAGGAGTACAGGCCAATGTTGGGCAGCACGCCCACGCCGGCCACATCAAATGGGTAGCCGCGCTGACGGATGGCGTTGTCCAGAAACGCTTGGTGCTGGAAGTAGTTGATGTCCAGATCGCCAGAGGCCAGGGCCTCGTTGGGTGTGGTCCAGTCGGTGAACTCGATCACCTTCACGTCCAGCCCTTGCTTGCGGGCCTCGGCCGCTGCGGCGTGCAGGGCGTCGGCATGCACGCCGGTGGATGCGCCTACTTTCAAGGTCTGTGCCTGTGCGCCCAGGGCGATGGCCAGGGTGGCGAACAGGGTGCTCAGGATGCGTGCGGGGTAGGTCATGCGGGGCTCTCTTCCGTGGTCGGTGTGGTGGTGGGTGTGGCGCTGTGTGCCGTGGCCGGTGGATGGGCCGCCGCAGGGGCGGCATGCCGCCAGCGGGCGGCGGGGTGTTGGTCGGGCAGGCGATCGCCTTTGCCAAACAGCTTGTGGCGCAGGCTGCCCTGCGTGTAGCTGCTTTTGTGCAGGCCCCGGTTCTGCAGCTCGGGGACGACGATGTCGATGAAGTCCTCAAAGCTCTCGGGCACCACGGTGCGTGTCAGGTTGAAGCCGTCCACGCCGGTGTCGTCCACCCACGATTGCAAGGCATCGGCCACTTGGTCGCCGGTGCCGACGATGGCGGGGTAGCGGCCTCCCAGGGCGTATTGCTCCAGCATGCCGCGCCGCGTCCACCCCTGGCGCTTGGCCAGAGCCACGGCCGATTGGATGGAGTTGGTCTGGCCGTAGGCAATGGGCTCGTCCAGCCCGTAGCGTGCAAAGTCGATACCGGTGCCTGCGGCAAAGTGGGCCAGGCCAGCCTCGGGGTTGGCGTAGCGGCGGTACTCGGCGTCTTTGTCGCGGGCCTCGGCCTCAGTGTGGCCGGGCACCACGCTCACGCCCAGCACGATCTTCAGGTCCTCTGGCGCACGGCCTGCGTCCGCAGCGGCTTGCCGCAGGGCGACCACGCTCTCGCGCACGAGGGCTTTGTTGTTGCCCGAGATGAAGACGGCCTCGGCATGGCGGGCGGCAAAGGCCTTGCCCCGGTCGGACGTGCCTGCCTGGTAGATCACGGGCGTGCGCTGCAGTGAGGGGGCCGTCAGGTTGACGCCCTCCACCTGGTAGTGGCGCCCGTGATGCGCGATCTTGCGCACGGCGGCGGGGTCGGTGTAAATGCGCGCGCCCTTGTCGGCTTTGACTGCATCGTCGCGCCAGCTGCCTTCGAGCAACTGGTAGAACACATCGAGGAACTCCTCGGCCTGGTCGTAGCGGTCGTCGTGGCCGATTTGCTGGGGCAGGCCAATGGCGCGGGCCGCGCTGTCGAGGTAGCCGGTGACCACGTTCCAACCAATGCGGCCCGTGGTGAGGTGGTCCAGCGTGCCAAAGCGGCGGGCCAGCAGGTAGGGGTGTTCGGTGGTCGGGTTGACGGTGACGCCAAAGCCCAGGTGCTGGGTGACGGCCGCCATGGCAGAGACCAGCACCACCGGGTCGTTCACCGGCAGTTGGATCGACTCGCGCAAGGTGAGGTCGATGCCCGCTTGGTACACGTCGTACACGCCCACGATGTCGGCGATGAACAGGCCGTCGAACAGCCCGCGCTCAAGGGTGCGGGCCAGGTCGGTCCAGTAGGGCAGGGTGTTGTACTCGGTGGATCGGTCACGCGGGTGCGTCCACAGGCCATGGTTGATGTGCCCCACGCAGTTCATGTTGAACGCGTTCAGGACGATGGGCTTGCGTTGGCGGGTGGTGGGTGTGGGGCTCATGGTGGGGCTCAGGCGGCGGTGGCCAGTGCGGCTTGCGCTGTGGTGGCGAAGGAGGGGTTGCGGGGCGTGGCGGAAGGCGCTGCGTGGACGGGCGGGTGGGGCCCGTCTGTGGCTGCGGTCAGGCTGCGGGCCAGGCCTGAGAGCACGGCATCGGCCTGGGGTGGGTTGAAGCGGTGGCACTGCACGTCGCGCAACATGCGCTCCAGCGGGTGCTGGCGCGACAGGGCCTGGCCGCCAACGATCTCCACCGCCAGTTGCACCACTTGCGTGGCGCAGCGGCCCACGGCCACTTTGGCCACGGCCACGGCGTCGCCCAGGTGTTCTTGCAGGTGCGGGTTGCGCTCCCAGTGCTCGGCTACGCCGTAGAGCTGGCTGCGGGCGCTGGTGAGCAAGAAGGCGATCTCGCCCAGCTTGGCCTGCACGGCCGGGGCGTCGATCACGGCCTGGCCGCCCAGGCTGGCGGCGCGGTAGTTGCGGGCAAATGCCAGGGCTTCATCGCGGGCGGCTTCGGCAATGCCCAGGTACAAGGCGGGCAGCTGCAGGCCCCAGGCCCGGCTGCCGATGGAGAAGCTGCTGGGGCGATCAGGCCCCGGGCCGTAGCGGTGCACCAGTGCGCTGTCGGGCACCCAGACGTTGCGCAGCTCGATGTCGTGGCTTTCGGTGGCGCGCATGCCTGCCGTGTCCCAGGTGTCGATGATGTGCACCCCCTCGCCGCGGGGGACCAGAAACTCGCCGTAGGACGCTTCGCCCTCAATGCGGGCGTACACCACCATCTGCGCCAAGGCCGGGGCCGATGAGCAATAGGCCTTGCGCCCCTGCAGCACCCAGCCTTGGGCGCTGCGCCGGGCCACGGTGCCGGGGGCTGCACCGCGCATGAGGTTGCCGTGGTCGCGTTCGGTCACCAGGATGTTGATCAGGTGGCCTTTGTGCACCACGTCGTGCGCCAGGCGGGCGAAGGCCTCGGCGGGCCACGAGGCGGTGTGCGAGAGGCAGCCCAGCGCCATGAGGTGCCAGCCCAGGCACAGCGCGGTGGCGGGCGCCGCACGCCCCAGCTGGTTTTGCCAAAGCAGCGTGCGGTACAGCGAAAGGCCTTCGCCACCCAAGGCCGTGGGCAAGGTCAGCGCCAGGGCGCCGTCGGCGCGCAGCAGGGCGAGGTGGTCGTGCGCGAAGCGGCCATCACGGTCGTGCTGCGCCACGCTGGGCGCCATCTGGCGGGCCAGTACGTCGGCGCGCTCAATGATGGCCTGGTCCAGGGCATCGCGCACGCGGGTGTCCAAGGTGCTCATGGTGTGTTGCGGTGAGTGGCGGCCAACGGGGCTGTCAAAACAGGCCCGAGGTGGGAGGCTGGGTGCCGGTCAAAAGCCAGTTGCCCACGGCTGCAGCCTTCCATTGGCGGGGGTTGTGGTTGGCCACGGTGCGCGCGTTGCGCCAGTGCCGGTCCAGGTTGTGGGTGCGCAGCGTGGCGGTGGCGCCAGCCACGTCAAACACCAGCTCTGCGGCCTTCAGGGCCGCCTGCACGGCAAAGTGCTGGGTCTGGGCAACCTCGATGGATGCGGTGGTCAGAGCCTCTTGCGTCAGCCCCGCTTGCCAGGCGGCGTCGATGGCCAGGGCGGCGCGCAACACGGCACCTTCGGCGGCATAGGCTTGCGCTGCAATCTGGCCCACGGTCTCCTGCACGTAGGGGTCGTCCACCGAGCGGGTGGCCGTGCTGTGCTTGATGGGGCGGGCGTGCTCGCGGGTGAATGCGATGGCGTCGTTGAGCGCATTGCGGGCGATGCCGGCCTCCACCGCAGCCAGCACCAGCTGGTAGTACGGGGGCAGGGGCGAGCGCCGGTCGCGCGGCATGGAGGGGCGAATCTCTTGCGGTTGCACTTCGACCTGCGTGAACACCGTGGTGCCGCTGGCCGTGAGGTGCTGGCCGATGGCATCAAAGTCGTCCACCAGGTCCAGGCCAGGGCGTGCGCGTGGTACGACGAAGCCGGTCTCCTGGCCGTTGTCGTCCAGAGCGAAGGAGCTGACCCAGTCGGCATACAGCGCGCCGGTGCTGTAGAACTTGGTGCCGGTGATGTGCCGTTGGCCAGTGCGTGGGTCTTGCGTGATGCGTGCGGTGATTTGCCCATTGGGGCCGCCACGCTCCCACCCTGCGTTGCCAAAGATTTCGCCGTCCAGCAGGCGGGGCAGCCAGTGCTGCAGCTGCGCGGCATCGCCTGCCGCCAGCAGGCTTTCAACGAAGCCAAAGCCGGGGCGCAGGGCTTGCGCGATGTTGGAGTCGGCGGCGGCAATGTCCAGCAGCAGCTCGAACAGGTCGCGCACCGTGCCCCCAGGCCCCCCGTGTTGGCGGGGGATGCGCAGGGCGAACAGGCCTGCCTCGGCCAGCGTGCGTATCCAAGCGTAGGGCAGTTGCCTGCTCCGTTCGCGGTGGGACGCGCCCGCCGCGATTTCGGGCAGCAGCACTTTGATGCGTGCCCGCAGTTCGGCGGCATCGCCGGGCACTTGCACCACGCCGGTGCGGTGCGGGACAAAGCCGGGTTCTGGCGTGGCGGGGGCGGCGCGAAGGGCCGTGGGGGTGGGCGATGCGCGGTCTGCGGTGGGGCTGGTGTGGCTCATGGCGGGCTGAGGGATCAAAAGTGTCGGTCGATGATCCAGCGACCTGGCCTGCGCGCCAATGAATCATTCCGTCTATCCATATGTGGAGCCCGACGCTGGGGCCGCCTGCCCTGTCAATCCCTGGTCGCAGCGTTGGTCCCAGTAGGACATTCTGGGAAGAGTTTTAGATGAAAAGTGGCTCTAGCGCTTGATTGATAAGCGCTAAAAGCTATAAAAATAATAGCAATTGATGCTTGGGAAGGCGTTGGTTGCGTGCAGGCCTCTGACGGCGGGTGAGCCGCCAAAGGGGCGCGGCAGAGTCGGCGGCGTGGCGCGAACCAGGCGTGCCGGCTGTTTACAAAATCCAGCAGTTTTTCTGGGGTTGCGTTGCTGTAATCGGGGGGGCTCCCAACCCCCGCATGGGGGAACACCAACAAGGCGCATGCCGTGGGGCCTGATGGGCTGGCGCTGTATTCAAAAACACCGAGAGAGAGGGATTTCCCATGATGTATTCCGTATTTCGCAGGCACCGCTGGGCGGTGGCTGCGCAGGCTTTGGCCCTGCTGGCCGCTGGGTGCGGCGGAGGCGATGGCACGCAGTCGGGCGTGGCCGATGCGAACCAGGCCGCAGAGGCGGTGACAGCGCAGGCCAAAGCGGCAACGGCCGAGGTGGAGCTGGTGGCGGTGCAAGCCACGGCCAGCTCGGCGGAGCGGGGCGACTTGTCAGCGGCGGCGGCAATCGACAAGAACCCGGCGACCCGTTGGGGCAGCAGCTTTTCAGACAACCAGTTTTTGGTGCTGGACTTCGGCAAAACGGTGGCCATTGACCGCGTGAAGATCCAGTGGGAGGCCGCCTACGCCAGCAGCTACCTGCTGCAGGTGTCTAACGACCAGGTCACCTGGACCACGGTGAAGGCCGTGACGTCGGGGCAGGGCGGTGTAGAGGATTGGAGCGGCCTGGCCGCCAGCGGGCGCTACCTGCGCATGCAGGGTGTCAAGCGCTCGGGGGGGTACGGATATTCGATTTATGAAATCAGCGTTTTCTCAGGCGGGCAGGTGGCGCCAGTGCCCACTCCGGTGCCAACCACTCCCATCGACCCCACGCTGCCGCCCGATGTGTTGACGCGCCCTGGGGCCGCGCTCCGGCCTGTGGCGGTCACAGCGTCGTCGTCAGAGAACGGTGGCACGGCGGCAGCCATGGCGGTGGATGGCAACGCCAGCACGCGCTGGGCCAGCAAGTTTGAAGACAACTCGTGGATCCAGTTTGACTTTGGCCAAGTGGTCTATCTGGGCGCGATGAAGCTGGTGTGGGAGAACGCCTATGCCAAGGAGTACGCCATCGAGACCTCGGACGACGGCGCATCTTGGGCGCCGCTGCGCTATGTGGGCAAGGGCACGGGCGGCACCGAGGAATTTTTGAACCTGGGGGCCAAAACCCGCTTTGTCCGCATTCGTGGGGTGGCGCGCGCGACGCAGTACGGCTATTCGCTGTTTGAGGTGGAGTTCAAGGCGCCGGGCAGCGACAACACCATTGCCCCCGTGGCCCCTGTGGCGCTGGCCTTCCCAGCCAACGGCGCGGGCCTGGTGCCGCTGCCCAAGGCGCAGGAGCCGCTGGAGACCCTCCAGTTCAAGCTGGCCGATGGCACGCTGGTGACGCGCTTTGGCGCGCGCGCGATGGGGCGCCATGGCCGTGAGCGCGGTGAGGAGTGGAACGAGGTGGGCTATGGCCCCAATGAAACGGTGGACGCGGCCACCGGTGCGCCGCGCGACAAGGGGCCGGGTGCTTATCTGCCCTTTGTGCCGCAGTATTTCAAGAACCGCACCTGGGGCCTGGAGATTCTGGACAACAGCCGGGTGCCGGGCGTGACCAAGCCGACCTTGCAGGTCAACCAGTTCAACACGGTGGATTTTCTGGTGGGCGGCATTGCGTTCTTCCGGGGCTTTGACCGGGTGGGGGTCACGGGCTACGGGTGGATGAACCCCGGCGAGGTGGTGGGCAACCCCAGCATCTGCCCTCCCATGCCTTACCCGGCCAACGGCAAGCTGGGCAATCCGATTTGCTCCTTGCTGATCAAAAATTACCCGGGCCACAGTGCGTTGGATGCCGATGGCTTCCCCAATGGCAAGAACGTGCCCGCCCGTTCGCTTGTGGTGGGTGATGTGATTGAAGTGGCGCCTTCCATGTTCTCTACGCGGGAGGCCATGGCCGCACGGGGGGACGATGGCGGCATCCGTTACTACTCGGGCGAGTGGGTCTATGTGGTGGGCACGGGGCTGGTGCCCTGGTATGGCGTGCAGCCTCGGCTGAACTCGGTTCCGTTGCCTGCAGACACCCTCACGGGGGGGCTCGGGTCTGTGTCGTACAACTATTCGGACAATGGCGACCAGATGTTCCAGCAGCCCCAGAACCACACGGGCATGCAGAACATGCAGCGGTTTGTGGAGGGGCGGCGCATCATCCACACGAACTTCACCACCGGTGACCACAACGAGCCAGGCAATGACCGCTATGCCGCGGCGGTGGGGTTGCAGGGCACACGTTTCAATCAATCGGCCTGCGTCGCTTGCCACGTCAACAATGGCCGCAGCCCGGCGCCCCTGGCTGCCAATCAGCGTCTGGATCAGATGGCCATTCGCACAGCTTCGCTGGGCGCCAATGGGCAGCAGTTGACGCACCCGGTGTATGGCGCCGCCATCCAGATGAACGCGGTAGCGGCCGGTGGCAGCAAGCGCGATTGGGGCAACGGTGTGAGGGTGTCAGGCTTTCAAAAGCGCACGGTGCGCCTGGCCGATGGGCTGGTGGTGGAGTTGTCCAAGCCGACGCTGGCATTCGATGGGCCGGTGCCTGAGGTTTATTCCTTGCGTGCTGCGCAACCGATGCTGGGCGGTGGGCTGCTGGAAGCGATCGCAGAGGCCGATGTGCTGGCGCGGGTGCGCAGCGTGCCGGACGAGGACGGCGTGAAGGGGGTTGCCAACTACGTGCTGGACCCCGAGACGGGCGAGACCCGCTTGGGCCGTTTTGGCTGGAAGGCATCGAAGGCGAGCCTGCGCCACCAGGCCGCAGCAGCGCTGGTGCTGGACATGTCCGTCACCTCTCCGGTGTACCCGCAGCGCGCTTGCGTGGGTGGGGCTGCCACCTGCAAATCTGGGGCAGCGGAGCGCGGTATCTCTGAAGCGGATCTGCAATCCATCTCCAACTACCTGGCCCTGGTGGCCGTACCCGCCCAGCGCAGTTTGCCCAGCGGCTTCCCCAAAGGCGTGGCGCCGCTGGACGAGCACCGGGTGGATTCTGCCCAGGTGACTTTGGGCTCCAAAATCTTCCAGTCAGTGCGCTGCACCGCATGCCATGCGGCTGAGATGAAAACGGGCACGGGCCATCTGATGGCGGAACTGAGAGGGCAGACCATTCGCCCCTACACCGACCTGCTGTTGCACGACATGGGGGCAGACCTGGCCGACCGGTACGCAGAAGGGCAAGCACAGGGCGCCATGTGGCGCACCGCGCCGCTGTGGGGCATTGGCTACTCCGACAAAGTGATGGGCAACGGCGGCAAGGCGGGTTATTTGCACGACGGCCGTGCCCGTACTTTGACGGAGGCGATCCTTTGGCATGGTGGCGAGGCCGAGCGTGCGCGGCAGCGCTTCGAAAAGCTGGGCACCGCCGACAGAGACGCGCTGCTGGCGTTTCTGAGGTCGCTGTGAGAACGGGCATCCCCAGGGTGCCACCACCGTAGAGTCCGCTGCGCTAACAGCAAAGCCCTGCCCCTCGATGTGAGGGGCAGGGCTTTTTTGTTGAGAGGCTGAGTGGGAGGCGCCTATTTGGCGGGCTTTTCCGCGTCGGACTTGGTCGTTGGATTCAGCGTCTCAGGCAGCGTGGCGCGCTGCTGTGCTTCTGGTGCACTGGGAAGGTACAGCGGCCCGCGCTGTCCACAGCTCACAAAGGCTGCCGCACTGACTGCAAGGACAATGACCCTGACTAGAATTTGGGTTGCTTTCAACATGTGCGAATTGTAATGACCGATCTTGAATTCATGGATATCGCCGAGAAGCTCCTGGGCGCAGTCGAGCGCAGTTGTGACTCGATTAACGAAACCTCAGATGCGGACATCGACAACCAGCGGTCGGGCGGGATGATTACCATCACCTTCCCTAACCGCAGCCAGATCGTCATCAACCTGCAAAAGCCGCTGCACGAGGTCTGGATGGCTGCCAAGTCGGGGGGCTATCACTACCGCCACGATGGCAGTGTTTGGCAAGACACCAAGGGCGGTGGTGAGTTCTTCGCATGCCTGAGCCGCGATGCCTCTGCGCAAGCAGGAATGCGCCTGGCGTTTCAGCAGGATTAGTCGCTTTCCAAGCAAAAGGCCCCACGTGAACGCGGGGCCTTGCCTTGGGTGGGGCTGTTGTGAGCAGCGGATTGACAGGGCCGGGAAGAGTGTTCCCAGGCCCTTTTTCTCAATTGCGGAACAAATCGAGAATGCGTTTGCGCTCTTCGGTCACAGGAGGCTGCGCGGCGGATGCAGCGGCGGGGCCCGCAGTGGGCGCTGCAGAGGGGTTGCGGTCTTCCAGCCCGACGCTTGGAACGCCGCTGCGGGCATATTCTTCGTAGAACCATTCACCGCCCATGTTCACCAACCCAGTGGGCACCTTGGGCTCTGAAACAGGGACTCCCTTGAGTGCGCGCTCCATGAAGCTGATCCACACCGGCAGGCTCAGCCCACCGCCTGTTTCACGGCTGCCCAGATTGCGTGGGGTGTCGTAGCCAATCCATGTCACCGCCGCCATGGTCGGCTGATAGCCCGCAAACCATGCGTCCACCGAATCATTGGTCGTCCCGGTCTTGCCAGCCAAGTCAGGCCGCTTGAGCGTGGCTTGCGCCCGGGCAGCGGTCCCAGAGCGGGTCACCTCTTGCAGCAGGCTGTTCATGACGAAAGCATTTCGGGCATCAATGGCACGGTTTTGCTCTTCCAGCACGGGTGTGGTGGTCTCGGACAGGACACGGCCCTTGTGATCGGTCACCTTGGTGATGAGCCAGGGGTTGATGCGGTAGCCGCCATTGGCAAAGACCGAGTAGGCCGACGCCATTTGCAACGGAGTGACCGAGCCCGCTCCCAGCGCCATGGTCAGGTAGGCGGGGTGTTTCTCTGGGTCAAAGCCGAAGCGCGAAACCCATTCCTGCGCCGTCTTGGGGCCGACGGCCTGCAAGATCCGAATCGATATCATGTTTTTGGAGCGTGCCAAGCCCGTGCGCATGGTCATGGGCCCGTCGTACTTACCGTCGTAGTTTTTCGGTTCCCAGGGCTGTCCGCCCGTCACGCCCGCATCGAAGAACAGCGGTGCGTCGTTGATCACTGTGGCAGGCGTGAAGCCTTTTTCCAGAGATGCTGAATAGATGAAAGGCTTGAAGCTGGAGCCAGGCTGGCGCCAGGCCTGCGAGACGTGGTTGAACTTGTTCTTGTCGAAGTCGAAGCCGCCGACCAAGGCCTTGATGGCCCCGGAGCGTGGATCGACCGCCACGAACGCGCCTTCTACTTCAGGCAGTTGGGTGATTTCCCAGGTGTTTTTGGGGGTCTTCACAATCCGGATGATTGCGCCCCGGCGAATCTTGATGTTGGGGGGCGCTTTGTCGCTCAAGCCGGATTGAACGGGCTTGAGTCCATCGCCTGTGATTTCAATGGCATCGCCATTGCCTCGGGCCACCACCACTTTTTTGGCGGAGGCTTCCAGCACCACGGCCGCCAGCACGTCACCGTTGTCCACGTGGTTGGTCAGCGCATCGTCGATGGCTTCCTCAACCTCCTGGCCAGTGCCCGCAGGAAGCGAGACAAACTTTTCGGGGCCCCGGTATTGCTGCCTGCGTTCATAGTCCATGATGCCGCGGCGCAGGGCCGTGTAGGCCGCTTCCTGATCGCCTGCGTTCAGTGTGGTGTAGACGTTCAAGCCGCGCGTGTAGGCTTCGTTACCGTATTGGGTGAAGATCAACTGGCGTGCCATCTCGGCTACGTATTCCGCGTGCACGCGGGTGTTGCTCAGACCGGAGCGGATCTTGAGCTCTTCCTTCTTGGCATCCACCGCCTCTTGCTCGGTGATGAACCCGTTTTCTTCCATGCGCTCAATGATGTACAGCTGCCGTGACCGAGCCCGCTTGGGGTTGCTGATGGGGTTGTAGGCCGATGGCGCTTTGGGCAGGCCCGCGAGCATGGCGGCTTCCGCAATCGAAATGGATTTCAGCGGTTTGCCAAAATAGGCTTCAGCTGCAGCAGAAAAACCATAGGCACGGTTACCCAAATAAATCTGATTCATGTAAATCTCAAGAATCTGATCTTTGGAGAGCATGTGCTCTAGTTTGAATGTGAGTAATATTTCGTAAATTTTGCGAGTAAATGTCTTTTCTGAAGAAAGGTAAACATTTCGGGCCACTTGCATGGTAATGGTGGATGCGCCCTGGCTTTTTACCCTGCCCATGTTGGCCAGACCCGCGCGCACCATGCCCTTGTAATCGACGCCGCCATGCTGAAAGAAGCGGGTGTCTTCAATGGCTAGCACCGCGTCTTTCATCACCTGCGGAATTTCCTGGATCGGCGTGAGATTGCGACGCTCCTCACCGTACTCGCCCAGCAAGGCTCCCTCGGAGGAGAACACCCTAAGAGGAAGCTTGGGGCGGTAGTCCGCCAAGTCAGATACATCGGGAAGGTTGGGGTAGGCAACGGCCAGCGCTATGGCGATGGTCAAAGCCAAGCCAAAGGCTGCAGCGGCGGCAAGGCCTGCGCACCAAAGCAGAGTTTTCAGAATGACACTCAACCATCGGCTGCCTGCGCTTCTTTTGGACGTTTTTTGCTGAGGGGTCTGGTCGGGAGAGGGGGGCGTCATATCGCTCCGAATGGCTGTTCGCAGCATTATAAAAATGCTGACACAAATTTACGGTCTGGAACTTGTCTTTGGGGGCTCGGCCGTATCCATTGTTCTGGATTGGCGAGATTGCGGATGCTACGGGCGCTGAAAAAATCGTCTGGTTTTGGCAACGCTCTGCAGTTCAAAGGCGGGCAAAATTCTTTGCTGGAGAACTATCTTACTGATAGCATTGAAGTGAAGTGTTAAGTTTTGTTGCGTCATTTTGACAAGTTACAGGGGACCAATCTTGATCTCAATGGGATCTTTGTTCAGTCGCCAGGCTGCGCCTCTGCTGGGTATCGACATCAGCTCATCCAGCGTCAAGCTGGTGGAGTTAGGGCGGGATAAGGCGGGAGGCCTTGTTCTGGAACGTTGCGCTATCGAACCGCTGGAGCGGGGATGGATCACTGACGGCAACATCGAAAAGTTCGATGAGGTTGCTGAGGCAGTGCGTCGCCTTGTGAAAAAAAGCGGGACACGCACGAAGAACGTGGCGTTGGCTTTGCCTTCATCTGCCGTGATCACCAAAAGAATCACTTTGCCCGGTGGAATGACCGAGCAAGAGCTTGAAGTGCAGGTGGAGTCTGAAGCCAATCAATACATTCCCTTTTCTTTGGACGAAGTGAGTTTGGACTTCTGCGTCATCGGCCCTAGCAAAAGCTCGCCGGGGGACGTTGAAGTTTTGATCGCTGCGTCCAGACGAGAAAAAGTGCAGGACCGACAAGGTCTGGCAGAAGCCGCAGGCCTCAAGCCCATCGTTGTCGACATTGAGTCGAACGCTTCTAGATTGGCTGCGGGTCGTCTCATTGAAGCACTTCCAGGCAAGGGCTCCAATGCGATGGTCGCGCTGTTTGAAGTGGGTGCTCTGACGACAAGCATGCAAGTTATGCTGAACGAAGAGGTTCTGTACGACCGAGATCAAGCCTTTGGTGGTGCGCAGCTAACGCAGTTGATTGTTCGTCAATACGGATTTTCTGTCGAAGAGGCGGAAAGCAAAAAACGAAGCGGTGACCTTCCAGAAGATTATCAGTCGGCTGTGTTGCGTCCTTTCGTTGACAGCATGGCACAGGAAATTGTGCGTGCGCTGCAGTTCTTCTTCACAAGTACGCCCCATAACCGCGTTGATCACATTTTGCTTGCAGGAGGATCTGCTCCTCTGCCTGGTTTGACAGAAGCTGTGACTCAGCAGTCGGGGTTTGCATGCAGTTCCGTCAATCCGTTTGATGGCATGGAAATCGGTAGCGGAGTACGTCTGAAAAAGATGGTGCGTGAGGCGCCGTCATATCTCACCTCTTGTGGGTTGGCAATGCGGAGGTTCCTGCGGTGATCTTGATCAATCTACTTCCGCACCGTGAAGCCGCGCGAAAGCGCCGCCGCGAAGCGTTCCAAGCTGCGTTGTTCGCATCGTTTTTGATGGGTTTGGTCATTGCTGGAGCCATCTACTGGTGGTTGCAGTTATTGATAACTGAGCAGCAGGACAAAAATAAGTTCCTCAAGCAAGAGATTGCTGTTCTTGAAAACCAAATCAAGGAAATTGCCACGATTGAAGATGAAATCGCAGCCTTGGTTGCGCGACAAAAGGCTGTCGAGAATCTCCAGTCAGATCGGAATATTCCTGTCCATTTGCTCAATGAGCTGGTCAAGCAGCTCCCAGATGGCGTGTTTATCAGCAATTTCAAGCAGACAAACAAGACTGTAACGATGCAAGGCATGGCTCAGTCCAATGAGCGAGTTTCAGAGCTGCTGCGCAATCTCTCTAGCAACACCCCTTGGATTTCCAAGCCTGAACTGGTTGAAATTGTGTCTGCGAATGTGCCTCTGTCAGCCAAAGATCAGCGTCGCGTTTCTGCTTTCAAAATGACATTCACGTTGATGAGCCCTGTCGATTCGGCAAAATCTTCAGATGTGGCGGCTGGCAAGGCCGGTGTGACGGGGAAACCATAAAATGGCCAAGAAAAAGTCCTCGCCGCAATTTGATTTTGCGGAGTTTCAAGGAAAACTAACCAGGCAATTTAGCGGGCTGGACACCAAAGATCCATCTCTTTGGCCCGCTCTGCCGCGGGCGCTGTTGTATGTCGTCACCGCAGTCGTTGTCGCTGTTCTTCTATGGTTTGTTGTCATTAAAGACTACGAAGCTGAGTTAGAGACGGAGCGCAACACTGAAATTACATTGCGCGCAGATTATCAAAAGAAATTGATAAAGGCCGTCAGCCTTGATGCGTTGAAGAAACAACGTGAACAAGTGCAGCAATATGTGATTCAACTAGAGAAGCAGTTGCCTAGCAAAGCTGAAATGGCAGCGCTTTTGTCAGACATCAATCAGGCAGGCTTGGGGCGGAGTCTTCAGTTTGAACTTTTCAGGCCAGGGCAACTGGTTGCAAGAGACTACTATGCTGAATTGCCAATTTCGTTGAAGGTTGCGGGTAAATACCACGATATTGGTGCTTTTGCATCGGATGTTGCTCATCTCTCGCGGATTGTGACCTTGAATGATTTGTCTGTGACAGCTAATCCCAAAGATCCAAGTGCTTTGACCCTAGAGGGTACTGCTCGCACCTTCCGTTATTTGGACAGTGAAGAAATTCAAGCCCAACGCAAAGCAACTGCGACAAAAGCAGGAGGCGCTAAATGAGTGCTTTTAAAGCATTATTGGCTGTAACGGTCATTGCTCTAACTTCTGGGTGTATTTCTTCGGGAGAGGACGATTTGCGCCAGTGGATGGCCAGCGAACGTGCTCAAGCGAAACCTAGAATCACACCGATTACAGAGCCTAAGAAATTCGAACCACAGGCCTACACCGTGGCTTCGGAGTTGGACCCTTTCAACTCGCTCAAATTGACGCAGGCTTTGAAGCGTGATTCTTCGCAGACAGGGGCAAATGCAGCACTAATAGCGCCAGAGCAAATCAGGCGCAAAGAGCCTTTAGAGGCATTTCCGTTGGATGCGATGGTAATGGTTGGTAGTTTGAGTAAGAGTGGAAAGCCTACAGCTTTGCTTAAAGTCGATAAGCTCTTGCATCAAGTTCAGGTCGGAAGCTATTTGGGGCAAAACTACGGACGTATTCTGAGTATTTCTGAATCAGAAATAAAAATTCGAGAAATTGTTCAAGATGCAACCGGAGATTGGACAGAGCGAATGACTTCACTTGACCTACAAGAGGGTGCCAAAAAATGAAGCAACAAAGTGATTCCATAATGAAAGTTTTCCAACATACAGCTGTTGCAATCTGCATCACTTGTTTGTCAACAGCTGCGCTGGCACAGCAAGCTATTCGGTCTGTGACCGGTTCATTGCAAGGTGGAGCTGAGGTTCTGCGGGTTGATTTGGCGGAGCCTCTTGCAGGTTTGCCAACCGGCTTTGCGACTCAATCGCCTGCGCGTATTGCTTTGGATTTTCCAGGGGCCTCCAATGCAACTGGAAAAAATGCTGTTGACATCAATCAGGGTAATTTGAAGTCTGCCAATGTCGTGGAAGCTGGCGGGCGTTCGCGCATCGTCCTCAATTTGAAGCAGCCTACGTCGTATCGGGCTGAAATTCAGGGTAGTGCGCTGCTTATCATGCTAGATCCAGTCAGTGCTTCTTCAAGCGCTCCTGTGCAGCAAACCGCAAAGTTTGCCGATAGCTATAACAATGAAGTTTTAACACTGAAGGACATCGACTTTCGGCGAGGCGCTGATGGGGCTGGTCGAATTGTTGTTGAGCTGCCAAACAATCAGATTGGCGTGGACCTCCGGCAACAGGGGAAAGGCTTAGCTATCGAGTTCTTGCGATCAAGTTTGCCCGAGGGGCTGCGTAGGCGTTTGGATGTGGCTGATTTTGGGACTCCCGTTCAGTCAATCACCACGACTCAACAAGGCGACAAGGTGCGTATGCTTGTCGAGCCCATAGGTGATTGGGAGCACAGTGCCTATCAGAGCGACAATCAATTTGTCATCGAAGTTCGGCAGAAGAAAGTTGATTTATCAAAATTGACCCAAGGCCCCAATTACAGTGGCGAAAAGCTTTCTTTGAATTTTCAAAATATTGAAGTTCGATCTCTCTTGCAGGTGATTGCTGATTTTACCAATTTCAATATTGTCACTTCTGATACGGTTACCGGTGCATTGACCCTTCGATTAAAGGATGTACCGTGGGATCAAGCCTTGCAGATCATTATGGATGCCAAGGGTTTGGGGATGCGCAAGACCGGTAGTGTTTTGTGGATTGCGCCAAAAGATGAAATAGATGATCGCACCAAAAAAGATTATGAAGCGGCACTTTCAATTCAAAAGCTAGAGCCATTAAAAACCCAAGCATTTCAGCTGAATTACGCTAAATCGGCCGATATGGTGACGCAGTTGACTACCAGTTCGTCTAGCAGCGGTGGTGGTGGAACGTCCAATAGATTTCTTTCTGAGCGAGGAAGTGCTATATCTGAGCCTCGCACCAATCAGCTTTTTGTCACGGATACTCCAAGCAAATTGGAGGAGGTCCGTAAGTTGCTATCAACGCTAGATGTCGCAGTGCGTCAGGTGATGATTGAAGCGCGCATTGTTGAGGCCCGCGATACTTTTGGTCGCTCTCTTGGTGTAAAACTGGGCGGAGGTGATCTTCGCGCACAGTTGGGCGGTGACGGCGGCTATGGAATCGGTGGAAATAACCGTGTCGCTTTTGGTACGAGTTACGCAAACGCCACAAGCTCGGCGGGCTATGGAACTACAGTCAATACTGGTGGAACATTCGTTAATTTACCGGCATCGCTTTCTGGTGTTGATAATTTTGGATCTTTCGCTCTTTCTATATTCAATTCGGCAGCGAATAGATTTTTAACTCTTGAACTCTCTGCCATGGAGGCGGATGGGCAAGGTAAGATTGTATCTAGCCCGCGTTTGATTACTGCTGATCAAACAAAGGCCTTGATTGAGCAGGGTACGGAGTACCCTTACTCCGTAACGGCACCCAATGGGGCCACTACCATTGCGTTCAAGAAAGCCGTTTTGAAATTGGAGGTTACCCCTCAGATTACTCCCGAGGGAAATATTATTCTTGACTTGGATGTTAGCAAGGACAGCAGGGGCGAAACCACATCGCAGGGCGTTGCTATTGATACAAAGCACATTAAGACTCAAGTTCTTATTGAGAATGGCGGAACAGTGGTGATTGGCGGTATTTTCGAAATGGAAGAATCCAATCAGGAAAATAAGATTCCTTTATTGGGCGATGTTCCTGTTGTTGGTAATTTGTTTAAAAATAGAACAAAAGAATCGGTCAAGCGTGAGATGTTGGTTTTTATAACGCCAAAAGTTATTACGGATCGCACCGTTAGTCGTTGATTCTTTTTGAAAAGAGGGTGTTGAATTATGAAATTTTTCGGAAATTTATTTGCGATAGCGACTGTCGCACTCCTTGCGTCTTGCGGTGGCGGCGGTGGCAGCGCTGGTACGACGCCCGGTGGTACTACAGCCACTGTTGCAAGTTTTGACTACGTGTTAGATAAGAGTTCTATTTCAAATTCTGGTGCGGATGAGGCGACATTAACTGCGACAGCACTGGATGCAAACAACAATCCTGTGTCAGGTGTGGATTTCAAGGTCAATTTGAGTTCTGGTATTTATACGCCAACGAATACGACTACCGATACGTCGGGGAAGGCCGTTGGAAAGATTTCGATGGGCGGTAATAAATCGAATAGAACTATTACTGTAAATATGACTGTAGGTGGCAAGGCAAAGACTGACACCATCACCGTGACGGGGAGCGACATTGCGTTGTCGACAGTACCTGCCGCGCCTGCACCGGGGGCTAGTGTTGTTTTGACCGTCAAGGTTGTGGATGTCAATGGCGTGGGTATTGGTAATACTCCTATTTCTCTTTCTGGAAGCTTGGGGTTCAAAGGCACTGTGACCACGGACTCCACAGGTACTGCAACAGCGAATTTGTCGGCTGCTCCCACGACCGTAGGGACCTACACCGTAGTAACAGCGGCATCGGGTGTCACGAAAAGCCGTGAAATTCAGATCGTGGGTCCTACTGGTAGCGTGCCGGATGCGGTTGGCGTGATTTCAGCAGCGAGCCTCGCGATTACGCCAAATACCATTGCACCAAATCTGAACGGTGCTACGACAAATAAAGCTGCTTTGCGTGCAATATTCCAAGATGCGTCAAACCGTGCGATTAAAAATATTCGAGTCAGATTCGAAATTGTAGAACCTAGTTTGGGTGCTGGTGAGCAAATTTCTACCGGATCTGCAACTGTCTATACGGACCAAAATGGTGTTGCAACAGCTGATTATATCTCTGGCACCCGTTCCAGCCCAACGAATGGAATATTGATTCGCGCGTGTTACGCACTAACGGATGCTGCAATTGCAAATGGTGCTTGCCCTGATTCGCGCTCCGCAACGATGACGGTTGCGAACTCTCCACTTTCGATCACATTAGGTGATAATAATTTGCTCACCGCAGGGGCCAATAGTCTGACATACATTAAGAAATTTGATGTGGCTGTCGCTGATGCGGCTGGTAATGCTGTTTCTAATGCTCAAATTTCTGCAAGCGTAGATTTGCGCTATTATAGAAAAGCTGCCGGAATTGATGTCGTCAGTGATGCGATTACTTATACAAGCACACCTTCGATCTGTTTGAATGAAGATACCAATCGCAATGGTCTTTTGGATGCTGGTGAAGATGTCAATAGTAATGGTGTCATTGAACCGAGAAAAGCTGATGTGATTATTTCGTATGTCGGTGGGCAAGTGACTGGTACTAACGGTCGAGCAACTATTCAAGTTGAGTATCCCCAGAGCGTTGCTTATTGGATTGACTATGCTGTAAAGGTAACGACCAATGTTGCAGGTTCTGAAGGTTCTGTTGAGAAGCTCTATCTGACCCAGGCACTTGAGGCTGACGTTGCTAATGGCTCTTTTAGAAAGCCGCCCTATGGAGCCTTGGGGTGCAATTCCCCCAATTAAATTGTAGGTGATTGTTCAAAAAGAGCAGCTAGTCTGCTCTTTTTGCTTTGTGAATTGATATTGAATTTTTAAATATGTATCGCAAATTCTCAAGTGTTTGTGTTGGTTTGGAGGGGCGATCTTATTTGATTGAAATATGTCAAGGTTTTTTTGATGCAGGCGATGATTTTTACATTCCATTAGGCTCTTCTGCATTGATTGTTACGAATGACATTGTTTCTCCAATTTACACCAATCTATTGATTGGGAAAATAGATAATAAATTTTCTAATGTTATTGTTTTGGTTTTAAAGGATGGTGAGTCCCAGAAAAATTGGAATTCCTTAAGTAAAATATTCGACTGTCTTTTGGAAAATGGTTGTGATCGAAAGACAGTAATTTTTGCCCTCGGTGGTGGTGTTATTGGGGATATGGCCGGTTTTGCCGCATCGACCTATATGCGCGGTATCCCGTTTGTGCAGGTGCCTACGACGCTTCTGGCGCAAGTGGATTCTTCTGTGGGTGGAAAGACGGCTATCAATCATCCCCTGGGCAAAAATATGATTGGATCCTTCTATCAGCCACAGCTGGTAATCTGTGATGTCGACACGCTGGACACCCTGCCTGCCCGAGAGATGAGTGCGGGTATGGCAGAGGTGATCAAGTACGCCCCCATCTACGATGCTGACTTCATGGACTGGCTTGAGTCATCGATGGATGGATTGATGTCCAAAGATCATTCATTGTTGGCATATGCCATCAAGCGGTGCTGCGAAATTAAAGCCCTGGTGGTTGCGGAAGATGAGCGAGAGTCCGGCCTGCGCGCCATCCTGAATTTCGGTCACACTTTCGGTCATGCCATTGAGACAGGTATGGGCTACGGTGTTTGGCTTCATGGTGAAGGTGTTGCTGCAGGCATGGTCATGGCGGCAGAGTTGTCTCACCGTTTGGGGATGGTGGATGCTGCCTTCGTCGAGCGTTTAAAAGCGCTGATTCAGCGAGCGGGGTTGCCAATCAAGGGCCCGGTTATCGACCCTAAGGACAATGCAGGTCGCTACCTAGAACTGATGCGCATCGACAAGAAATCGGAAGCTGGTGAAATCCGGTTTGTGTTGATCGATGGGCCGGGCAAGGCTGTGGTCCGTCCAGCGCCAGACGCTTTGGTGCGTGAAGTGATCGACGCCTGTTGTGCTTAATTGCTATGCTTTTGATAGCTTCTAACGCTTTCTGTTAAAGCGCTAGAGTCAGTTTTGAATGGAACTTCCATTGCTTGCTCCATACGCCTGTGATCCTGCGTTTAGCAGGGGGCGCCAATATCCAGAGATTGCAGCGCCAACGCGTACGGAGTACCAGCGGGACCGGGATCGGATTGTTCACTCCACCGCGTTTCGGCGGCTGGTTTACAAAACGCAGGTCTTCTTGAACCACGAAGGGGATTTATTTCGTACTCGGCTGACCCATTCTTTGGAAGTCGCACAGTTAGGGCGGTCTATTGCCCGCACGCTGTGTATTAACGAAGACCTGGTCGAGGCGATTTCACTGGCGCACGATTTGGGGCACACGCCGTTTGGGCATGCGGGGCAGGATGCGTTGAATGAATGCATGAAGCCCTTTGGGGGCTTTGAGCACAATCTGCAAAGTTTGCGGGTGGTGGACCGCTTGGAAGAGCGCTATCCCGCCTACGATGGCCTGAACCTGAGCTTTGAGACCCGAGAGGGAATCTTGAAGCACTGTTCGCCTGCAAATGCTCAGTTGCTTGAGATGAGCGAGCCGCAGGGGGTGGGGGCGAGGTTCTTGCAAAAAATGCGACCCAGCTTGGAGGCCCAGTTGTGCAATCTGGCGGATGAGATCGCGTACAACGCCCACGATGTTGATGATGGTGTGCGTTCTGGGTTGCTCTCCATGGCCCAGTTGGAAGAAGTGGCCTTGTTTGACCGCTATCGTGCAGAAGCGCTGAAAGAACACCCTCAGCTGGCTTCGCCATCCATGCAGCGGCGCTGTTTGCATGAGTCGATTCGTCGCATGCTCAGTGCGCAGGTGTATGACGTGATTGCGGCAACGCGCTTGGCACTGGATGAGTGTCAGCCCGCCGATGTCCAGGCTGTACGCAGGATGCCTGTGCTGGTCCAGTTCAGTGCATTCATGCGTGAGCAATCCTTGGAGCTCAAGCGGTTTTTGTTTCGGGCTTTGTACCGCCATCCGCAAGTGATGGAAACCACGGGCAATGCCAAACGCATCGTACGGGAGTTGTTTGCGATCTATGTGGAGCGCCCTGCTGAGATGAAACCGGCTTATGCCGAAAAAGCACAGCTGGGTGATGCGCAGGCCGGGGCTGTGATCGTGGCCGATTACATCGCTGGCATGACCGACCGGTTTGCCATTCGGGAGCACGAGCGCTTGTCTGGTCAGCGTCTGATGGGTTGATCCAGAAGGGGGTAGAAAGGGGCACGCATACAATCCGCCTCTTTCTTGCTGCGGCTTTGGCCTCTTTGTGCGATGACTTCGACCACCCCAGATAGCTCCAACGCGACCCTTTTGACCCAGGATGGCTCGGAGGCGATCGTGATTGAAGACACCGTCCGTTGGCTGGAGCGCGCCGTGATTGGGCTCAACCTCTGCCCCTTTGCCAAGGGCGTGCATGTCAAAGGGCAAGTGCACTATGTCGTCAGCGCAGCCACGGAGGCCGGCACCTTGCTGGCGGATGTGCGTCGGGAGTTGCTGGCTTTGTCTGACATCTCCCCGGAGGTTCGAGACACCACGCTCCTGATGGCACCTCGCTGCATGGCTGATTTTCTGGACTTCAACGATTTCACGGCTTTGGTGGACGATTTGGTCCAGGCGTTGGATTTAGATGGCCTGCTGCAAGTGGCTTTTTTCCACCCACAATTTCAGTTTGCTGGCACGCAGCTGGACGATGTCTCCAACTGCACCAACCGAACGCCGTACCCCACCTTGCACCTGCTGCGCGAAGAGAGCATTGACCGGGCGGTGGCGGTGTTTCCAGAGGCGGACGCCATTTTTGAGCGAAATATCGAAGTTCTGGAAGGTCTTGGCACCCAGGGCTGGGCTGAGTTGGATGTGGGGGCACGCTGTCCCGTGCACGGCGTCATGGATCGCTCTGGTGAAGGAGAGTAAGGCATGGCAAGCTCACAAACAAAACGCAAAGTTATGCCGGATGCAGGTCGCGCACCCAGCGGAGCGGCTGGCGGCAAAAGGCCGTCAGAGTCATCTTCTGTGCTGGATGAGTTGCGCCCGGGGCAGTCTGTTGAGCTGCTCAAAGAGCTGCACATACTGACCCGCGATGGCCGCCTGAACCAAGACACCCGTCGCAAGCTCAAGCAGGTCTATCACCTCTTCAATTTCATCGAGCCTTTACTGAAAGAGTTTTCAGAAGAGGGGCGAAGTCCGGGACTGGCCGACCACGGGGCTGGCAAGTCTTACCTGGGCTTTATCCTGTACGACTTGTTCTTCAAGCAACTGGGGCGCGGGCATATTTACGGCATTGAAACGCGTGCCGAGCTGGTGGAGCGGTCGCGTGGATTGGCGTCCCAGCTGGGCTTTGATCGCATGTCGTTTTTGAATCTCTCTGTGGCCGAGTCCATGGGGGTGGCAGAGTTGCCAGAGCAGATGGACGTGGTGACGGCTTTGCATGCCTGCGACACCGCCACCGACGATGCCATTGCGTTTGGTCTACAAAAGCGGGCCCGTGCCATGGTGCTGGTGCCCTGTTGCCAGGCTGAGATGGCCGCCTGCTTGCGCCGCGACAAGGCGCTGCAGTTGGCGCGCACTCCATTGGCAGAGCTTTGGCGGCACCCGCTGCACACCCGCGAGCTGGGCAGCCAAGTCACCAACGTGTTGCGGTGCCTGTACCTGGAGGCGCGTGGCTACCAAGTGACGGTGACGGAGCTGGTGGGGTGGGAGCACAGCATGAAAAATGAGCTGATCATTGCCCGCTACACCGGGCAAAAGAAGCGCAGCGCGGTAGAGCGCTTGGCGGCCTTGTTGGATGAGTTTGGCCTTCAGCAGTCCATGGGTCACAGATTTGGGTTGGAGGCTGAGGCAGCGCTGTCATAACCTCCATTGGGTGCAGGCGCACGGCGGAAATAGGGGACGCATTTATCATCGTCCCTTTTTGCCGCATGGCCGCTTTGGCCAACGCCTCCCATGGCCCGTTTGCCCCGACTGACTTTGCCCGGTTACCCGCACCATGTGATTCAGCGGGGCAACAACCGCCAGCCCATTTTTGCCGATGCCGACGACTTTGATGCCTTCCTGGCGCAATTGACCGAGCAGGCGCTCAAGCATGGCGTGGCAGTGCATGCCTATGCGCTGATGGAGAACCACTTCCACTTGCTGGCGACACCTGATTCTGCAGACGGGCTGCCCAAGATGATGCAATCTGTGGGCCGCACTTATGCGCAGTACTTCAACCGCCGCCATGGGCGCACAGGTACTTTGTGGGAAGGGCGCTACCGCTCTACGGTGCTGGAAGCGGAGGCTTATCTTTTGCCTTGCATGGTGTTTTTGGACCTGAATCCGGTGCGCAGTGGCTTGGTGGTGCAAGCCTCTGACTACCGGTGGTCCAGTGCATCCCATTGGCTTGGCCTGCGCCATGACCGCGTCCTATCACCCCATGCCTGCTATTGGGCGCTGGGCAACACTCCTTTCGCGCGCGAAGCTGCCTATTTGGCCCTGCTCGAGTCTGGCTTGGCCGCATCGCAGCAAAAGTCTCTGGTGGACTCTGCTTTGAACGGGTGGGCGCTGGGGTCTGCGACGTTCTTGGAAGAAATCCAGGCGAAGACAGTGCGCCGCGTGACTCGCTCTCAGCCTGGAAGGCCTCGCAAAGCGCAGACTGACCACTGATTGCGAGCTGCCCAAAGGGATGGTGCGCCCTAATTTGATATGTCCCCAATAATTTGTTGATGAATTTTGTTGGAATTTAAATAGTATCTGACCCTATTTAATCTGCTTGCATCCCATGTTGCATTGCACTAATCTCGGCATCCCTGCGAAAAATATGAGGAGTGCGCCATGACCACGGCTGCCGAGATCCAGCATCTGCAACAACACGGTTTGTATTCATCGGGTAACGAACACGACGCCTGCGGCCTCGGGTTTGTGGCCCATATCAAGGGCATCAAGCGCCACGACATCGTGACGCAGGCCTTGAAGATTCTGGAAAACATCGACCACCGTGGTGCTGTCGGGGCCGATCCGCTGATGGGCGACGGCGCCGGCATCCTGATCCAGATTCCCGACGCGCTGTACCGTGAAGAAATGGCCAAGCAAGGCGTGACCTTGCCAGCGTCTGGCGAATACGGCGTCGGCATGATCTTCCTGCCCAAGGAGCATGCCTCGCGTCTGGCTTGCGAGCAGGAGATGGAGCGCGCCATCAAGGCCGAAGGCCAGGTGCTGCTGGGTTGGCGCGATGTGCCGGTCAACGTGGACATGCCCATGTCTCCCACCGTGCGCAAGAAGGAGCCCATCCTGCGCCAAGTGTTCATCGGCCGTGGCAACGACGTGATCGTGCAGGACGCGCTGGAGCGCAAGCTGTACGTGATCCGCAAGACGGCCAGCGCCAACATCCAGGCGCTCAAGCTCAAGCACAGCAAGGAATACTACGTTCCGTCCATGTCCAGCCGCACTGTGGTCTACAAGGGTCTGCTGCTGGCCGACCAGGTGGGCGTGTACTACAAGGACCTGTCGGACGAGCGCTGCATCTCGGCCATCGGCCTGGTGCACCAGCGTTTCTCCACCAACACCTTCCCCGAGTGGCCGCTGGCCCACCCGTACCGCTACGTGGCGCACAACGGTGAAATCAACACCGTCAAGGGCAACTACAACTGGATGAAGGCCCGCGAAGGCGTGATGGCCTCGCCCGTGCTGGCGGCCGACCTGCAAAAGCTCTACCCCATCAGCTTTGCCGACCAGTCCGATACCGCCACGTTCGACAACTGCCTGGAACTGCTGACCATGGCTGGCTACCCCATCAGCCAGGCCGTGATGATGATGATCCCCGAGCCCTGGGAGCAGCACACCACCATGGACGAGCGCCGCCGCGCCTTCTATGAATACCACGCAGCCATGCTCGAGCCCTGGGACGGCCCGGCCTCCATCGTGTTCACCGACGGCCGCCAGATCGGCGCCACGCTGGACCGCAACGGCTTGCGCCCATCGCGCTACTGCATCACCGACGACGATCTGGTCATCATGGGCTCGGAGTCGGGCGTGCTGCCCGTGCCTGAGAACAAGATCGTGCGCAAGTGGCGCCTGCAGCCCGGCAAGATGTTCCTGATCGATCTGGAGCAAGGCCGCATGATCGACGACGACGAGCTCAAAGCCAACGTCGTCAACACCAAGCCCTACAAGCAGTGGATCGAGAACCTGCGCATCAAGCTCGACAGCATCGAAGCCGGTGCCCAGGCGGCTGCGCCCCAGGCTGCAGACCTGCCCCTGCTGGACCGCCAGCAAGCCTTTGGCTACACCCAGGAAGACATCAAGTTCCTGATGGCGCCCATGGCCAAAAACGGTGAAGAAGGCATTGGCTCGATGGGCAATGACAGCCCGCTGGCTGTGCTCTCGGGCAAGAACAAGCCGCTGTACAACTACTTCAAGCAGTTGTTCGCCCAGGTGACAAACCCGCCGATCGACCCGATCCGCGAGGCCATCGTGATGTCGCTGAACAGCTTCATCGGCCCCAAGCCCAACCTGCTGGACATCAACCAGGTCAACCCGCCGATGCGGCTCGAAGTGAGCCAGCCCGTGCTCGACTTTGCCGACATGGCCAAGCTGCGCGACATCGCGCAGTACACCCAAGGCAAGTTCAAGAGCGCCACCATCGACATCACCTACCCGCTGAGCTGGGGCCGTGAGGGCGTGGAAGCCAAGCTGGCCTCGCTGTGCGCACAGGCCGTGGACGCCATCAAGGGCGGCGCCAACATCCTCATCATCAGCGACCGCGCGGTGAGCGCCACGCAAGTGGCCATTCCCGCGCTGCTGGCCCTGTCGGCCATTCACCAGCACTTGGTGGGCGCAGGCCTGCGCACCACGGCAGGCCTGGTGGTTGAGACGGGCACCGCCCGCGAAGTGCACCACTTCGCCGTGCTGGCGGGCTACGGCGCCGAAGCCGTGCACCCCTACCTGGCCATGGAAACCCTGGCCGACATGCACAAAGAGCTGGGCGGCGACCTGTCGGCCGACAAGGCCATCTACAACTACGTCAAGGCGATTGGCAAGGGCCTGTCCAAGATCATGTCCAAGATGGGCGTGAGCACCTACATGAGCTACTGCGGCGCCCAGCTGTTCGAGGCCATCGGCCTGAACACGGAAACCGTGGGCAAGTACTTCACCGGCACCGCCAGCCGTGTGGAAGGCATCGGCGTGTTTGAGATCGCCGAAGAAGCCATCCGCATGCACAAGGCGGCGTTTGGCGACGATCCCGTGCTCGAAACCATGCTGGACGCTGGCGGTGAATACGCCTGGCGCGCCCGGGGTGAAGACCACATGTGGACGCCTGACGCGATTGCCAAGCTGCAGCACAGCACGCGCGCCAACAACTGGAACACGTACAAGGAATATGCCCAGCTGATCAACGACCAGAGCAAGCGCCACATGACGCTGCGCGGCCTGTTCGAGTTCAAGATCGATCCCGCCAAGGCCATTTCGATCGACGAAGTTGAGCCCGCCAAGGAAATCGTCAAGCGCTTTGCCACCGGCGCCATGTCGCTGGGCTCCATTAGTACTGAGGCCCATGCCACGCTGGCCGTGGCCATGAACCGCATCGGCGGCAAGAGCAACACCGGTGAAGGCGGCGAAGACGCAGCGCGTTATCGCAACGAACTCAAGGGCATCCCGATCAAGAAGGGCGACACGCTCAAGAGCGTGATCGGTGTGGAAAACGTCGAAGTCGATCTGCCTTTGCTGGACGGTGACTCGCTGCGCAGCCGCATCAAGCAGGTGGCGTCGGGCCGCTTTGGCGTCACGGCCGAATACCTGTCGTCGGCCGACCAAATCCAGATCAAGATGGCCCAGGGCGCCAAGCCCGGTGAAGGCGGCCAGCTGCCGGGTGGCAAGGTCTCCAACTACATCGGCAAGCTGCGCCACAGCGTGCCGGGTGTGGGCTTGATCTCGCCACCACCACACCACGACATCTACTCCATCGAGGACTTGGCCCAGCTGATCCACGACCTGAAGAACGTTGCGCCTCACGCGGGCATCAGCGTCAAGCTGGTGTCTGAAGTGGGCGTGGGCACCATTGCGGCGGGCGTTGCCAAGTGCAAGAGCGACCACGTGGTGATCGCCGGGCACGACGGCGGCACGGGCGCTTCGCCCTGGTCGTCCATCAAGCATTGCGGCGGCCCCTGGGAAATCGGCCTGGCCGAAACCCAGCAGACCCTGGTGCTGAACCGCCTGCGCGGCCGTATCCGTGTGCAGGCCGACGGCCAGATGAAGACCGGCCGCGACGTCGCCATCGGCGCGCTGTTGGGCGCGGACGAGTTCGGCTTCGCCACCGCTCCGCTGGTGGTCGAGGGCTGCATCATGATGCGCAAGTGCCACCTGAACACCTGCCCCGTGGGCGTGGCCACGCAAGACCCCGAGCTGCGCAAGAAGTTCTCGGGCAAGCCTGAGCATGTGGTGAACTACTTCTTCTTCATCGCGGAAGAAGTGCGCCAGATCATGGCCCAGCTGGGCATCAAGAAGTTCGACGACCTGATCGGCCGCACCGACCTGCTCGACATGCGCGCTGGCCTCTCGCACTGGAAGGCACGCGGCCTGGACTTCAGCCGCCTGTTCGCTCAGCCCAGCGTGCCTGCCGACGTGCCGCGCTTCCACGTCGATGTGCAAGACCACAACATCGAGCACACGCTGGACCGCAAGCTCATCGAGCGCAGCCAGCCCGCCATTGAAAAGGGCGAGCGCGTGCAGTTCATCGAAGTGGCCCGCAACGTGAACCGCTCCGTGGGCGCCATGCTCTCGGGGGCTGTCACCCGCGCCCACCCCGAAGGCCTGCCTGACGACACCATCCGCATCCAGCTGGAAGGCACGGGCGGTCAGTCGTTCGGTGCGTTCCTCACACGCGGCATTACGCTGTACCTGATTGGCGATGCCAACGACTACACGGGCAAGGGCCTGTCGGGCGGGCGCGTCATCGTGCGCCCCAGCATCGACTTCCGCGGCGACGCGGTGCGCAACACCATCGTGGGCAACACCGTGATGTACGGCGCCACCACGGGTGAGGCCTTCTTCAGCGGCGTGGCCGGTGAGCGCTTTGCGGTGCGCCTGTCGGGTGCCACGGCGGTGGTCGAAGGCACGGGTGACCACGGCTGCGAATACATGACCGGCGGCACCGTGCTGGTGCTGGGCAAGACCGGCCGCAACTTCGCAGCGGGCATGAGCGGCGGTGTCGCTTATGTCTACGACGAAGACGGCCAGTTCGACACGCGTTGCAACATGTCCATGGTCACGTTGGAGCGCATCCTGCCTGCCTCGGAGCAAGAGGCCACGGTGCCGCGCGCCATCTGGCATAACGGCCAGACGGACGAAGCCCAGCTCAAGAAGCTGCTGGAGGACCACAACCGCTGGACGGGCAGCAAGCGTGCGCGCGAACTGCTGGACAACTGGGCGGCATCGCGTGGCAAGTTCGTCAAGGTCTTCCCGACCGAGTACAAGCGTGCCCTGGCTGAAATTTATGAACAAAAAGTGCTGGAGGAGTCCGCTACACCAGCGGTAGCTGCTACCAAAAAAGAAGCGGCCCCTGCCAAGTAAGGCAGCGCCGTTCACCTTCGCACAGCATTCATAAACAAGGACACCGTCATGGGAAAAACTACCGGCTTCATGGAATACGAGCGCATCGAAGAGGGCTACAAGCCCGTTGCCGAGCGCTTGAAGCATTACAAGGAATTTGTCATCGGGCTCGATAGCGCCCAGGCCAAGGTGCAAGGCGCGCGCTGCATGGACTGCGGCACGCCGTTCTGCAACAACGGCTGCCCGGTCAACAACATCATTCCGGACTTCAACGACCTGGTGTACCACCAGGACTGGAAGAGCGCGATCGAGGTGCTGCACAGCACCAACAACTTCCCCGAGTTCACCGGCCGCATCTGCCCCGCACCGTGCGAGGCAGCCTGCGTGCTCAACGTGAACGACGACGCCGTGGGCATCAAGTCCATCGAGCACGCGATCATCGACCGCGCCTGGGAAGAGGGCTGGGTCAAGCCCCGCCCTGCCAAGCACCAAACAGGCAAGAAGGTCGCTGTGGTGGGCTCGGGCCCTGCAGGTTTGGCGGCAGCACAGCAACTGGCCCGTGCCGGTCATAGCGTCACGCTGTTTGAAAAGAACGACCGCGTGGGCGGCTTGCTGCGCTACGGTATTCCTGACTTCAAGATGGAGAAGTCGCACATCGACCGCCGCGCCAAGCAGCTCGAAGCCGAAGGCGTGGTCATCCGTACCAGCGTGTTCGTGGGCGCCGCCAAGGACGGCCTGGGCAAGGACTCCAAGGTCACCAACTGGGCCAAGGAAACCATCACGCCCGAGCAGTTGAACAAAGAGTTCGACGCCGTGCTGCTGACCGGTGGCGCCGAGCAATCGCGCGACCTGCCTGTGCCCGGCCGTGACCTCGATGGCATTCACTTCGCCATGGAGTTCCTGCCCCAGCAGAACAAGGTCAATGCAGGCGACAAGCTCAAGGGCCAGATCCTGGCCACGGGCAAGCATGTCATTGTGATCGGTGGCGGCGACACCGGCAGCGACTGCGTGGGCACCAGCAACCGCCATGGCGCGGCTAGCGTGACCCAGTTCGAGGTGATGCCCCAGCCCCCCGAGGTGGAAAACCGCCCGCTGACCTGGCCTTACTGGCCGCTCAAGCTGCGCACCAGCTCCAGCCACGACGAAGGCTGCGTGCGCGAGTTCGCCATCTCCACCAAGGAGTTCACGGGCGAAAAAGGCAAGGTCAAGAGCTTGACCACCGTGCAGGTCGAGTTCAAGGACGGCAAGCTGGTCGAGATCCCAGGCACCGAAAAGCACTACCAGGCCGACCTGGTGCTGCTGGCCATGGGCTTTGTGAGCCCTGTGGCCGCCGTGCTCGACGCCTTTGGCGTGGACAAGGATGCCCGTGGCAACGCCCGCGCCACCACCGAGTTCGACGGCGGTTATGCCACCAACGTGCCCAAGGTGTTTGCGGCCGGTGACATCCGCCGGGGGCAGTCGCTGGTGGTCTGGGCCATCCGCGAAGGCCGCCAGGCCGCCCGTGCGGTGGACGAGTTCCTGATGGGCTACTCCGACCTGCCACGTTGATAGAGCCCGCGGCGCTTGCGCTGTGGCCCACCCAAGCGCCCTGCGGGGCGCTTTTTCTTTTGCTATTTAATTGATAGCTGCTAGCGCTTATCAAATAAGCGCTAGGCCATGGTTTGGCTCAAAGTGCCCTTGGCGTCGCAAGCGCCCATGGGGTACGGGCAGCGCCATAGCGGACAATAGAGGGTTTTGCGCTGCAGGTTGCCTGCGCGCGCTGGGTTTCCTGTTTGTGATTTGAGAGCCGATAGCCATGAAAAAAACCGCCGCCGCCCTGGCCCTGCTGGGTGCCCTGATTGCTGGATGCAGCAAAACCGACAACCCCGCACCTGCTGCTGCGCCAGCGCCTGCCGCCGTCACCAAAATCGTGGTGGGTCTGGACGACAACTTTCCGCCCATGGGCTTTCGCAACGACAAGAACGAGCTGGTGGGCTTTGACATCGACATGGCCCGCGAAGCCGCCAAGCGCCTGGGTGCCGAGGTGGAGTTCAAGCCCATCGACTGGAGCGCCAAAGAGGCCGAGCTGTCGGGCAAGCGCGTGGACGCCTTGTGGAACGGCCTGACCATCACCGAAGAGCGCAAGCAGAACATTGCCTTCACCGCGCCGTACATGGAAAACCACCAGATCATCGTGGTGGCCGCGCAGTCCAACGTCAAGACCAAGGCCGATCTGGCGGGTAAGGCCGTGGGGGCCCAGGAGGGCAGCAGTGCGGTGGACGCCGTGAAGAAGGAAGACGCGGTCTTCAAGACCTTCAAGGAGTTCAAGACCTTTGGTGACAACGTGACCGCGCTGATGGACCTGTCCACCGGCCGTCTGGATGCGGTGGTGGTCGATGAGGTGGTGGGCCGCTATTACGTGGCCAAGAAGCCCCAGGAATACGTGGTGCTGGATGCCCACTTTGGCACCGAAGACTATGGCGTAGGCGTGCGCAAGGACGACGCCGCTTTGCAAGGCAAGCTGGACAAGGCCCTGGCCGACATGAAGGCCGACGGTGCTGCCGCCAAGATTGCTGAGCAATGGTTTGGTAAGAACATCATCAAATAACAAGGTACAACCCCCTGAGCGGCTGCGCCGCTTCCCCCTTCTCTCGCCTCGCTGCGCGAGCCGGGAAGGGGGACGCCACCAGCGCGGCGGGGCGGCGCGGCCAGCTCAGGCCCTTGCGCGGTGGCCGCTGGCTTGGGCCGCGCCCGTGCTGACGGCCGCGTACAAAACATACTGAACTGTCGCGACAGCATGGACTACGTTCTCTCCCTCCTGGGACCGCTGGCGCAGGGCGCCACGGTCACCCTGAAGCTGTTCGCCATCACGCTGGCGCTGGCCGTGCCGCTTGGGCTGGCGCTGGCGCTGGCGCGGGTGTCGCGCAGGAAGGCCCTGTCGGGCTTCGTCAACGGCTACATCTGGCTCATGCGGGGCACGCCGCTCATGCTGCAGATGCTGTTCATCTACTTTGCGCTGCCGTTTGTGCCTGTCATTGGCGTGCGGCTGCCGGATTTTCCGGCGGCGGTGGTGGCCTTTGCGCTGAACTATGCCGCCTACTTTGCAGAGATCTTTCGTTCGGGCATTCAGTCGATCGACCGGGGTCAGTATGAAGGCGCCAAGGTGCTGGGCATGACCTATGGGCAAACGATGCGCCGCATCGTGCTGCCACAAATGGTGCGGCGCATTTTGCCGCCCATGAGCAACGAAACCATCACCCTGGTCAAAGACACTTCGCTGATCTACGTGCTGGCCCTCAACGACCTTTTGCGCGCAGCGCGGGGCATTGTGCAGCGCGACTTCACCACCACGCCCTTTATCGCGGCGGCGGCTTTTTACCTTGTCATGACCCTGGTGTTGACCTGGGGCTTCCAGCGTCTGGAGAAGCGTTATGCCAAGCACGACGAGTGAGCATGGGGCCATGGACAACCCAGGCCAGCCCATGATCGAGGCGCGCGGTATCCACAAGGCCTTTGGCCGGGTGCCTGTGCTGCGCAATGTGTCGCTCACGGTGGGGCAGGGCGAAGTGGTGGCGCTGATCGGGCCTTCGGGGTCTGGCAAGAGTACGTTTTTGCGCTGCCTGAACCACCTCGAAACCATCGACCGTGGCCACATCGCCATTGAAGGCCAAACCTTGGCCCAGACCGATGCTGCCGGGCGTTGCAGCTACGCGAGCGAGACCGAGGTGCGCCGCATCTGCCGCAAAACCGGCATGGTGTTCCAGCACTTCAACCTGTTTCCGCACCTCACGGTGCTGGAGAACCTCATCGAAGCGCCCATGGTGGTGCAGGGCATGGCGCGCGATCAGGCCGTGGCCCGTGCCGAGGCATTGCTGGACAAGGTGGGGCTGCGCGCCAAGCAGGACAACTATCCCTCGCGCCTGTCGGGTGGGCAAAAGCAGCGCGTGGCCATTGCCCGGGCGCTGGCCATGGAGCCCGACATCATGCTGTTTGACGAGCCCACATCGGCCCTGGACCCTGAACTGACCGGCGAGGTGCTGCGCACCATGCGCGCCTTGGCCCAGGAGCGCATGACCATGCTGGTGGTAACGCACGAGATGGGTTTTGCCCGCGAAGTGGCGCACACCGTGGCGTTCATGGACCAGGGCGAATTGCTGGAAACCCGCCCTGCGGCCGAGTTTTTTGCGGGGCCGGGACATGAGCGCAGCCGCGCTTTCTTGAACCACATGCTGTGAGGTTGCCCCGCACTGGCCCGGTTTTGGCGAACACAGCATTCGTGTTTGGGAAACAAACAAACACGAATGTATGTATGTTGCCTTGCGTTACCATAGCGGCCGTTGTGGCGAATCGCTGTCCGCGACAATCCGGGTTTGCCCCTGTCTTCTCGACTCTCCCTTCTTTTTGAATGCCTGACGCTTCTGTCCTCGTTGATTTGCGCAACGTGACCTTCTCCTATGGGGACCGGGTGATCCTGCGCGACGTATCTCTGCAAGTGCCGCGAGGCAAAGTCACGGCGCTGATGGGCGCCTCGGGCGGTGGCAAAACCACGGTGCTGCGCCTGATTGGCGGGCAGCAGCGTGCCCAGCACGGCCAGGTGCTGTTTGATGGGCAAGAGGTGGGCCGCATGGACACGGCAGGCCTGTTTGCTGTGCGTCGCCGCATGGGCATGCTGTTTCAGTTTGGCGCGCTGTTCACCGACCTGAGCGTGTTTGAAAACGTGGCCTTTCCGCTGCGCGAGCACACCGATCTTTCTGAGGCGCTGATCCGTGACGTGGTGCTCATGAAGCTCAACGCCGTGGGCCTGCGCGGCGCGCGCGACCTGATGCCCAGCCAGATCTCCGGCGGCATGGCCCGGCGCGTGGCGCTGGCCCGCGCCATCGCGCTGGACCCAGAGCTCATCATGTACGACGAGCCTTTTGCGGGGCTCGATCCGATTTCGCTGGGCACCACAGCCCAACTGATCCGGCAGCTCAACGATGCCATGGGGCTGACCAGTGTGCTGGTCTCGCACGACCTGGCCGAGACGTTCCGGCTGGCCGATCACGTCATCATCTTGGGCGCCGGTGTGGTGGCCGCGCAGGGCACGCCCGCCGAGGTGATGGCCAGCACCGATCCGCTGGTGCACCAGTTTGTGCATGCCTTGCCCGTGGGGCCTGTGCCGTTTCATTACCCGGGGCCTGACGCTGCGCAGGATTTTGGCCCTCTCACAGGCACCCGCTCATGAACTGGTTCCACCCCGCAAGCGTGGGCTTTGCCGTGCGCTCCAAGTTGGCCGATGTGGGGCATGGCGCCCGCCTGTTTGCCCGGCTGCTGCAATTGGTGGGGGCGGTGTTTGCGCGGCCCGCTCTGGTGCGCGACCAAGTGCATTTCTTGGGCAACTACTCGCTGGCCATCATTGCCGTGTCGGGCCTGTTTGTGGGCTTCGTGCTGGGGCTGCAGGGGTATTACACGCTGCAGCGCTATGGGTCTTCCGAGGCGCTGGGCTTGTTGGTGGCCTTGTCGCTGGTGCGTGAGCTGGGGCCCGTGGTCACCGCCTTGCTGTTTGCAGGCCGTGCGGGCACGTCCCTCACGGCTGAGATTGGCTTGATGCGCGCGGGCGAGCAGCTCAGCGCCATGGAGATGATGGCGGTGGACCCGGTTCGCCGCATTCTGGCGCCGCGCTTTTGGGCGGGCGTCATCACCATGCCTTTGCTGGCTGCTGTGTTCAGCGCGGTGGGGGTGATTGGTGGATGGGTGGTGGGTGTGCTGATGATCGGTATCGATCCCGGCGCGTTCTGGAGCCAGATGCAAGGCGGCGTCGATGTCTGGAAAGACGTGGGCAATGGCGTGCTCAAGAGCCTGGTGTTTGGTTTCACCGTGACCTTTGTGGCGCTTTTGCAGGGCTTTGTGGCCCGCCCCACCCCTGAGGGCGTGGCACGGGCCACCACCCGCACGGTGGTGATTGCCTCTCTGTCGGTGCTGGCGCTGGACTTTGTCCTCACGGCCTTGATGTTCAGTATTTGACCCCGGCCCGGCCGGTGGTGGAAGGAAGCAGCGATGCAACGCTCAAAAAATGATGTGTGGGTAGGATTGTTTGTGATGCTGGGGGCGGTGGCGCTGGTGTTTTTGGCGCTGCAGTCGGCCAATTTGCTGAGCCTGAGCTTTCAAAAGGGCTACCGCATCACGGCGCGTTTTGACAACATTGGCGGACTCAAGCCCCAGGCGGCCGTGCGCAGCGCAGGCGTGCTCGTGGGGCGCGTGGAATCCATCACGTTTGACGACAAGACCTTCCAGGCGCGGGTCACGCTGTCGATGGAGGATCGCTATGCTTTCCCCAAAGACAGCTCGCTGAAAATCCTTACCAGCGGCCTGCTGGGCGAGCAGTACATCGGCATTGAAGCCGGGGCCGATGAAAAGAACCTGGCTGCGGGCGACACCGTCACCGCCACGCAGTCGGCGGTGGTGCTCGAAAACCTGATCGGGCAATTCCTCTACAACAAGGCCGAAGACGGCAGCAAGCCCGCCGCAGCGGGGACGATCAAATGAAAACGACATTGACAGCCACGCGGGTGGCCCGCTCCACAGCGTTGCACGCCTTTGCTGCGCGCCAGGCCCGCCGAGCCATTCCTTTGCTGGCGGTAGCCGCCTTGGCAGGTTGCGCCACGGGGCCGCACTCCAACCCGGACGACCCGTTTGAGTCCTACAACCGCAGCATGACCCGCTTCAATGACCATGTGGATGAGGCGGTCCTCAAGCCGGTGTCCACGGCCTATGTGGAGGTGACGCCTGCACCCGTGCGCACTGGCGTGAGCAATTTCTTTGGCAACCTGGCCGACGTGTGGTCGTTTGTGAACAACGTGCTGCAACTGCGCGCCGAAGGCGCCGCCAACAGCTTCATGCGCGTGAACGTGAACACCCTGTTTGGCCTGGGTGGCTTGCTGGATGTGGCCAGTGAACTGGGCATCGACCGCTCGCGCCAGGACTTTGGTCTGACGCTGGGGCGCTGGGGTGTGGGCACCGGGCCTTACGTGGTGCTGCCGCTGTTGGGGCCCTCCACATTGCGCGACACCGTGGCACTGCCTGTCGATGCGGCTGGCAACCCGGTGCGGTATGTGGACCCTGTGGCGGCGCGCAATTCGCTGTACGCGCTGCGCATCGTCGATACGCGGGCCAATTTGCTGCGTGCGGGGGCGGTGATCGACAGCGCTGCGCTCGATAAATACTCCTTCACGCGGGACGTGTTCATGCAGGTACGCCAAGGGCAGTCGAGCGAACCTCTGTTCCGGGACGATGCCGACAAAGGCGCCAACGACGGCATGCTGCCCCCAGAGCCAGACCGCTGAGCGGCGCAGGCTGCGCATGGGTGGGCTGAGCAGCTTGGCCTGAATGTTGCAGTTGCTTGCACCTTGGTACACGGCTGAAGCCTCTGTGCAGGTGGATGACCACAAAATCCTACGAAGGGCCGCACGGTGTGCGGCCGGAGCTGAAAAGACATGATGAATCGACGTTTGTTGGGCCGTGTGGCCCTGGTTGCTGGCACCGTTTTGGCCCTGGGCTTGCCCATGGTGTCCATGGCGGCCGATGAGACACCGGATGCGCTGATCAAGCGCCTGTCGGTGGATGTGCTCAACACCGTGCGCGGTGACAAGGCCATCCAGGCGGGGGACATCAACAAGGTGATCGCACTGGTCGACAAGACCGTGATGCCCAACGTCAACTTCCGCCGCATGACCGCTGCGGCCGTGGGGCCAGGCTGGCGCCAGGCCACGCCTGAGCAGCAAAAGCGCTTGCAGGAAGAGTTCAAGATCCTGCTGGTGCGCACCTATGCCGGTGCCCTGGCCCAGGTGAACGACCAGACGGTGCAGATGAAGCCCCTGCGTGCCGGAGCCGAGGACAAGGATGTGCTGGTGCGCACCGAAATCGTGGGCAAGGGCGACCCGATCCAGCTGGAATACCGGCTGGAGAAGACGCCGGGTGAGGGCGCTGGCTGGAAGATCTACAACCTCAACGTGCTGGGCGTGTGGTTGGTCGAGACTTACCGCAGCCAGTTCGCGCAGGAGATCAATGCCAAGGGCATCGACGGCCTGATCGAAACCCTGGTGGCGCGCAACAAGTCCAACGCCGCCAAGGGCTGAAGGCTCCTCTGATAGCGCTGTTTGCACACTCCTGAGGTTCTCAAGGCCATGACCACCACTGCCCCCGCCGCACTGCGCCTGCCCGCCGAGCTGACCCACCGGCAGGCCACGGCCTGCCTGGCCCAGTTGCTGCAGTCCCTGAAGGGGGCTTTGCCCGGCAGCGCTTTGGTGGTGGACGCTGCGCCCCTGCAGGTGTTTGACACCTCGGCGCTGGCGGTGCTGCTTGAATTCCGGCGCGAGGCGCTGGCTTCGGGCCTGGGGTTTGGCGTGCAGGGGCTGCCCGGTGCGTTGGCGGGCATGGCCGGCCTTTATGGGGTGGATGGCCTGCTGAACCACGCAGTTTGATGGGCGCAGGCGAGCGCAGATGTTGCCCAAGCCTTAAAATCAGGGGCTTCATGCCCGCAGTCTCATTCCAAGCCATCTCCAAGACCTTTGCTACGCCCAAAGGCCCTTTCCAGGCACTGAACCAGGTCAGCCTGGACATTGAACAAGGCGAGTTCTTCGGACTCCTCGGCCCCAACGGGGCCGGCAAAACCACCCTCATCAGCATCCTCGCCGGGCTGGCCCGTGCCAGCAGTGGGCGCGTGCTGGTGCAAGGCAGCGATGTGCAGGCGAACTACGCCGACGCCCGCCGCAAGCTGGGCATCGTGCCGCAGGAGCTGGTGTTTGACCCGTTCTTCAATGTGCGCGAGGCGCTGCGCATCCAGTCGGGTTACTTCGGCGTGAAGAACAACGACGCCTGGATCGACGAACTGCTCGAAAACCTCGGCCTGGCCGACAAGGCCAACGCCAACATGCGCCAGCTTTCGGGCGGCATGAAGCGCCGCGTGCTGGTGGCCCAGGCACTGGTGCACAAGCCGCCCATCATCGTGCTCGATGAGCCCACCGCAGGTGTGGATGTGGAACTGCGCCAGACGCTGTGGCACTTCATCGCCCGGCTGAACAAGGAAGGGCACACCGTGCTGCTCACCACCCACTACCTGGAAGAGGCCGAGGCCCTGTGTGGCCGCATCGCCATGCTCAAGGCGGGGCAGGTGGTGGCGCTCAACCGCACGTCCGAGCTGCTCAAGGCCGCTTCGGGCAGTGTGCTGCAGTTCAAGACCGACGCCATGCTGCCGCCCGCGCTGGCTGCCGTGGCCCGGGTCACCGGCCGTATCGTGCAATTGCCTGCGCACGACGCCGCCGAGATCGAGAACCACCTGGCTGCGCTGCGCATTGCGGGCGTCGATGTGCAGGACATGGAGATCCGCCGGCCGGATCTGGAAGACGTGTTTTTGCAGGTGATGTCCGGTACCTCGGCATCGAACATCCGCCTGGAGGGCGTCGCGATATGACGGGTTGGCAAACGCTGTTTTACAAAGAAGTTTTGCGGTTCTGGAAGGTCAGCTTCCAGACCGTGGCCGCGCCCGTGCTCACCGCCGTGCTGTACCTGCTGATCTTCGGCCATGTGCTTGAAGACCACGTCAAGGTCTACGACCGCATCAGCTACACCGCGTTCCTGGTGCCCGGCCTCGTGATGATGAGCGTGCTGCAAAACGCCTTTGCCAACAGCTCGTCCAGCCTCATCCAGAGCAAGATCATGGGCAGCCTGGTGTTTGTGCTGCTCACGCCGCTGTCGCACTGGGCCTGGTTTGTGGCCTATGTGGGCTCGTCCATTGTGCGGGGGCTGGCGGTGGGCTTGGGGGTGTTTGTCGTCACGCTGGCGTTTGCGCGGCCCGAGTTTGCGGCGCCCCTGTGGATTCTGGTGTTTGCCCTGCTGGGGGCCGCGCTGCTGGCCACGCTGGGGCTGATTGCCGGGCTCTGGGCCGACAAGTTCGACCAGATGGCGGCGTTCCAGAACTTCATCATCGTGCCCATGACCTTTCTGTCGGGCGTGTTCTATTCGATCCAGTCGCTGCCGCCTTTTTGGCAGGCGGTGAGCCACCTCAACCCGTTCTTCTACATGATCGACGGCTTTCGCTATGGCTTCTTTGGCCAGAGCGACACGTCCCCCTGGCTGAGCCTGGGCATCGTGGGCATCGCCTGGCTGGCCGTGAGCGCGCTGGCCGTGCACCTGCTGCGCACCGGCTACAAAATTAGAAACTGACATGACTGACGCAAAACAAGGTTCAGGTAAGCGCTTCCCTCTAGGGCGAGGCGGATGTTGCATCCCGATTTGCGTCAGTCCTCACTGACTCCGAGCGCCCCTCTATGACCGCTGACCAACTCAAAGACCTCATCGCCGCTGGCATCGCTTGCGAACACATCACGCTCGAAGGCGATGGCCGCCACTGGTATGCGACCATCGTTTCGGCCACGTTCGAGGGCCAGCGCACCCTGCAGCGCCAGCGCGCCGTGTACGCCACCCTGGGCAACCGGATGCAGACCGACGAGGTGCATGCCTTGTCCATGAAAACGTTCACCCCCGCCGAGTGGGCGGCCCAGTAAGCCTGAGTGGTTTGCTCCTGTATTGATAGCTGCTAGCGCTTATTGGATAGGCGCTAGAGGCACTTTTTATTATTATTCTGGTTTTTTGAGATGGACAAACTCCTGATTCGCGGCGGCCACCCCTTGCAAGGCGAGGTGCTGGTGTCTGGTGCCAAAAATGCCGCCCTGCCGGAGTTGTGCGCCGCACTGCTCACGGCCGAGCCCGTGACCCTGCTCAACGTGCCCCAGCTGCAGGACGTGAGCACCATGCTCAAACTCATCCGCAACATGGGCGTGACCGCCGACCGCTCGGACGACGGCACCGTGCGCATCGACGCCAGCGCGCTTAACACGCCCGAAGCCCCGTACGAATTGGTCAAGACCATGCGCGCCTCGGTGCTGGCGCTCGGCCCGCTGCTGGCGCGCTTTGGGGAAGCCACGGTGTCGCTGCCCGGTGGCTGCGCCATCGGTTCGCGCCCGGTGGACCAGCACATCAAAGGCATGGCCGCCATGGGGGCCGAGATCGTGGTCGAGCACGGCTACATGATCGCCAAATTGCCCGCAGGCTGGAAGCGCCTGAAGGGCGCCCGCATCACCACCGACATGGTCACGGTGACGGGCACCGAGAACTTCATGATGGCCGCAGCGCTGGCCGAGGGCGAAACGGTGCTGGAAAACGCCGCGCAAGAGCCCGAGATCACCGACCTGGCCGAGATGCTGATCGCCATGGGCGCCCAAATCGAAGGCCACGGCACCAGCCGCATCCGCATCCAGGGCGTTGAAAAACTGCACGGCTGCACCCACCGCGTGGTGGCCGACCGCATTGAGGCGGGCACCTTTCTGTGCGCCGTGGCCGCCACGGGTGGTGATGTGGTGCTGCGCCATGGGCGCGCCGATCACCTCGACGCCGTGATTGAAAAGCTGCGCGAAGCGGGCGCCACCGTGCAAGCGGTGGATGGCGGCATCCGCGTGCAAAGCGCGGGCGCGGCCACGCTCAAGGCGCAGGGCTTTCGCACCACCGAATACCCCGGTTTCCCTACCGACATGCAGGCCCAGTTCATGGCGCTCAACTGCATCGCGCAGGGCACGGCCACGGTGACCGAGACGATTTTTGAAAACCGCTTCATGCACGTCAACGAACTGGTGCGCCTGGGCGCCAAAATCCAGGTGGACGGCAAGGTGGCCGTGATCGAGGGCGTGCCACGCCTGTCGGGCGCCACGGTGATGGCGACCGACCTGCGCGCCTCGGCCAGCCTGGTCATTGCCGGCCTGGTGGCCGATGGCGAAACCATGGTGGACCGCATCTACCACCTGGACCGTGGCTATGACTGCATGGAAGCCAAACTGCGCGGCATCGGTGCCGACATCGAGCGAGTAAAAGCATGAGCAGCAACATGATCACCCTGGCGCTTTCCAAGGGCCGCATTTTTGAAGAAACCCTGCCGCTGTTGGCCGCTGCGGGCATTGAGGTGCTGGAAGACCCCGAGAAATCGCGCAAACTCATCCTGCCCACCAACCAGCCCGATGTGCGCGTGGTGCTGGTGCGTGCGTCCGACGTGCCCACCTATGTGGAATACGGCGGCGCTGACCTGGGGGTGACGGGCAAGGACACCCTGATCGAACACGGCAGCCAAGGCCTGTACCAGCCGCTGGACCTGCGCATTGCCAAGTGCCGCGTGAGCGTGGCCGTGCGCAAAGACTTTGACTACGAGCGCGCCGTCAAGCAAGGCTCGCGCCTGAAGGTGGCCACCAAGTACACCTCCATCGCCCGCGAATTCTTTGCCACCAAGGGTGTGCACGTGGACATGGTCAAGCTCTACGGCAGCATGGAGCTGGCCCCGCTCACTGGCCTGGCCGATGCCATCGTGGACCTGGTCTCCACCGGCAACACCCTCAAGGCCAACCATTTGGTTGAGGTGGAGCGCATCATGGACATCAGCTCGCTGCTGGTGGTCAACCAGGCGGCGCTCAAGCTCAAGCGCGAGCCGCTGCGCCGCATCATTGATGCCTTTGCGTCTGCCATCCCTGCCGAAAAGAACTGAACCGCACCCCGCGCACCACACTATGAATTTAGTAGCTGCTCCCGCTCGTCTTTCAACCGCTGCGGCCACTTTTGAGGCTGATTTTGCAGCCCGTCTGCATTGGTCTGCCGACACCGATGCGGCCATCGAGCAGCGCGTGGCCGACATCCTGGCCGATGTGCAAAAGCGCGGCGATGCGGCGGTGCTGGAGTACACCGCCCGCTTCGATGGCCTCTCGGCCCCCGACATGGCGGCGCTGGAGCTGACCCAGGCCGACTTCAAGGCCGCGTTCGACGCCATTCCGCAGGCCCAGCGCGACGCGCTGCAGGCCGCTGCCAAGCGCGTGCGCAGCTACCACGAGGCGCAAAAGAAGGCCTCGGGCGAGAGCTGGAGCTACCGCGACGAAGACGGCACCCTGCTGGGCCAGAAGGTCACGCCCCTGGACCGTGTGGGCATCTACGTGCCCGGCGGCAAGGCCGCCTACCCGTCGAGCCTGCTGATGAACGCCATCCCGGCCCATGTGGCGGGCGTGCAGGAAATCATCATGGTTGTGCCCACGCCCGTGCGCGGCAGCGTGGCGACAGGCGGAACGGGCGAGGGCACCTCGACGAAGGGCGAGCGCAACGAGCTGGTGCTGGCCGCCGCGTACGTGGCGGGCGTCACGCGCGCCTTCACCATCGGCGGTGCACAGGCCGTGGCCGCGTTGGCCTACGGCACGGCCACCGTGCCCAAGGTGGACAAGATCACCGGCCCCGGCAACGCCTACGTGGCCAGCGCCAAGAAGCGCGTGTTCGGCACCGTGGGCATCGACATGATTGCAGGCCCGAGCGAAATCCTGGTGCTGGCCGACGGCAGCACGCCGCCCGACTGGGTGGCCATGGATCTCTTCAGCCAGGCCGAGCACGACGAGCTGGCCCAGAGCATCCTGCTGTGTCCCGACGCCGCCTACCTCGACGCCGTGCAGCGCGAGATCGACCGCCTGCTGCCTACCATGCCGCGCGCCGAGATCATCGCCAAGAGCCTCACCGGCCGCGGCGCGCTGATCCTCACCAAGGACATGGAAGAAGCCTGCGCGATCAGCAACCGCATCGCGCCCGAACATTTGGAAGTGAGCAGCACCGACCCGCACCGCTGGGAGCCGCTGCTGCGCCACGCGGGCGCGATCTTCCTGGGGGCCTACACCTCCGAAAGCCTGGGCGACTACTGCGCAGGCCCCAACCACGTGCTGCCCACCAGCGGCACGGCGCGCTTCTCATCCCCGCTGGGCGTGTACGACTTCCAAAAGCGCAGCAGCCTCATCGAGGTGAGCGAGGCCGGTGCCCAGGTGCTGGGCACCATCGCCGCCGAGCTGGCCTACGGCGAGGGCCTGCAGGCCCACGCACAGGCGGCCGAGATGCGCCTGAAGACCCCCCTCAAGCCGCGCTGATCGCCCCGCGCGGCAGCGGCTGCGACGGTGCGGCGGCTGCAGCGGGTACTACGCTCAGTGGTGACGCTGGCACCGTCAATGCGGGCGGGTAGGCCGCGCCCGCCTCGGCCTGGTGCTGCGCCCACAGCAGGCGTGCTGTCCGTGGCCCCTCGGCGCTCACCCGCAGGCGGGCCGGGCCGGTGAAGGACAGGCGCTGGCCTGCTTCCAGAAAATAGTCTTCCAACAACCCGTCGCAGGTGACCCAGACGCGGCCGTCTTCCACTTCCAGCAAAGCGATTTCGCTCGCGCGGAAGTCCAGCACCTGCACGGCCTGCCGCGGCGGCAGGGGTTGGCGCTTCCATTGAAGGGACAGGGCACCCGGCGCAGGTTGGGCGGCGGTGGGCGGCGAGGGGAGGGGGCGGGGCTGTGTGTTCATGGCGTCCACTGTGCGGGCAGGCGGCGCTGAAGGCCAGCCACAGGCAGGCGCTATCTGGGGCAGTACAGATGGGCAGTACAGTGCATCTGTACTGTACGCACCCATGCGGCTCTGTACTGGATGCCCGTGGGCTTGTCAGTACAGAATGCAGCCATGGCTACCGATGACTCCCCACCGCTGTACCTTCAGATTGCCGAGCAGCTGGCGCAGCTGATTCGCAACGGCACCTTGGCCCGGGGCGAGAAGCTGCCCTCGGTGCGTGAACTGGCGCGCCAGCACGGCGTGGCGCAAACCACGGTGGTGCAGGCCTACCACTGGCTGGAAGATGCCAGGCTGGTCACTGCGCGCCCGCGCTCAGGGTTTTTTGTGGCGGCGCGGCCTGTGAGTCTGCCTGAGCCCAGCACCCCCCGCCCCATGCGCCGGCCGCGTGACGTGTCGGTGGACTGGCTGGGGCAGCGCATTCTGGGGCGCCAGCAGCCCGAGGGCATGTTCTCGTTCAGCAGTGGCACCCCCGGGCCGGACTTGTTCAACCCCGACCGCGTGCGCCGCGCCGTGACCCGGGCGGCGCAGAGGCACCGGCACTTGCTGTGCACCTACCCGTCGTCCTCAGGGCACGAGGAGGCCCGCCGTGCGCTGGCGCGTTACGCCGTGGGATTGGGTTGCAGCCTGGACCCGGAGAACATCGTGGTCACTGGCGGCTGCATGGACAGCATTGCCCTGTGCCTGCGCACCGTCACCCAGCCGGGCGATGTGGTGGCGCTGGAGTCCCCCACGCATTTTTCGTTTCTGGAGGTGCTGCAGGGCCTGCACCTCAAGGCGCTGGAGATACCCACCCACCCACGCCACGGTTTGTCGCTGGATGCGTTGCAACTGGCGCTGGACACGCAACCCGTCAAGGCCGTGTTGGTGGTGCCGACCCTGAGCAACCCCTTGGGCAGTTGCATGCCGCAGGGCGAGCGCAAGCGGTTGGCGCAGATGGCCTCGCGCCACGGTATCGCGGTGATCGAGGATGCGATCTACAACGATCTGGTCGAGGTCAATGAGATGCGCCGTGCCGTGAAGTCATACGACACCACGGGCCACGTCATGCTGTGCGACTCGTTCTCGAAAACGCTGGCACCGGGGCTGCGCCTGGGGTGGGTGGAGGCCGGGCGCTGGGCCAGCAAGCTGCGGGGCATCAAGGACTTGCAGGCGGGCGGGCAGTCGGCGGTGCTGGAGCTGGCACTGGCCGATCTGATCACCCAGGCGGGCCATGCGGCGTCCATGCGCCAACTGCGTGCTGCGGTGGCGGCCCGCATGGACGCGGTGCGCAGCACCATCGCCGCACATTTCCCGCAAGGCACGCGGGTCAGCGATCCGCCAGGGGGCCTGCTGCTGTGGGTGGAGTTGCCACGCGGAATGGACGCCAACCGCTTGCACGAGGCCTGCTTGCCCGAGCGCATTTTGGTAGCGCCTGGCACGCTGTTCAGCGCCAGTGGCCGCTTTCGCAACTGCCTGCGCATTGGGGTGGGCGGGGATTGGTCGCTGGAGCATTTGCAGGCCCTGGCACGCGTGGGCGACATGGCCTGCCACCTCTGGGCCGAGCCTGCGGCGGCCTGACGGACTGCAGGGCGCGCACGGCCGCCTGCAGCCGCGTTGGCCCGAATCTGCTCAGCCTGCGACTTGCCGCAAGGCAGGGCGCATTTGGCGCGTCACAGGGTCGATGTGGGCCGTGGGGATTTGGTAGGCACGGTCGTCAAACAGGTCAATGCCGCACTTGAGGTTTTCGATCCAGTCGAAAAAGTCGTTGATGGCCTGCTTGCCCATGATGGGGGCGCCGTGTTGGGGCACCAGCATGGCGATGTCCAACTGCCGTGCCATGGCCACCCACAGTCGCAGGATCTTGTTAGACACCATGTAGCGGCGGTGAAAGCCTTCCATGCGCGGTATGTGCGCCTTCAGGTCGGTGATGGGGCGCGCGGCTTCTGCGCCAGACATCATGGACACCGCCAGGTCGCCTGTGAACAGGATCTTGCTGACCGGGTCGTAGAAGTGGAAGTTGCCTTCGGAATGCATGAAGTGCGCAGGCAGCAGCACCAGCTCGTGCCGACCCAGGGGAAGATGGCCGCCGCCGTCGGGCACGCCGATCACGCGGTTCTCAGTCTTGCCCACCTTGGTGAAGTGCGGTGCAAAGCGCTCCCACACCCGCGAGATGACCAGCGTGGCCTTGGTGCTGGTCATCCAGCGGTCCAGCGAGGCAATGATGTCTGGGTCGGCGTGGGAGGCGATCAGGTACGACAGCTTGTGTGGGGGGAAATGCTTGGTCATCCCCATGAACAGCTCGTTGAATGCCAGGTTGCCACCGGGGTCGATGATGGCCCCGGTGTCATCGTCCACGATCAAAAACTGATTGGCCTGCACTGCCTGTCCATCTTCCTCGATGAGGTCGGTGAACATGAGACAGGCGTGGTTCTTGTCACGATAGAGTTCGATGGCCATGGCAGTGCGTTGGAGCAGTAAAGCGCCGACTGTACGAGTGCCCCCAAAAAGCCTAATTGATTAATATCAAGTCCGTCACGATCAAGACACAATTTGCGACGGAGGCTTGAGAATCACCACTCTGCGAAGCTGCCGTCCCGGTGGCGCCACACCGGATTGCGCCATTGGTGGCCTTGCTGGGCGCGCTCCTGCACATAGGCTTCGTTCACTTCAATGCCCAGCCCAGGGCCTTGTGGAATGGCCACCATGCCGTCCTCGTAAGAGAAGACTTCGTGGTTGCTCACATAGTCCAGCAAGTCGTTGCTGGCGTTGTAGTGGATGCCCAGGCTTTGCTCCTGGATGAAGGCGTTGTAGCAAACCCCGTCCAGCTGCAAGTTGGCTGCCAGCGCAATCGGCCCCAGGGGGCAGTGCAGGGCCAGGGCCACATCGTAGGCCTCGGCCATGGCGGCGATCTTGCGCGTTTCGGTGATGCCGCCCGAGTGCGACGGATCGGGCTGGATGATGTCCACATAGCCTTCCGACAGGATGCGCTTGAAGTCCCAGCGCGAGTACAGCCGCTCCCCCAGCGCAATGGGCGTGGACGACAGGTGGGCCAACTCCTTGAGGGCCTCGTAGTGCTCGCTCAGCACGGGCTCCTCGATGAACATCAGCCGATACGGCTCCAGCTCCTTGAACAGCACCTTGGCCATGGGCTTGTGCACCCGTCCATGGAAATCCACGCCAATGCCCACGTTGGGCCCCACGGCCTCGCGCACTGCGGCCACGTTCTGCAGGCAGCGCTCCACCTTGTCAAACGTGTCCACGTACTGCAGTTCTTCGGTGCCATTCATCTTCACGGCGGTAAAGCCCCGCGCCACGGCCGCTTTGGCAGCGGCGGCGGTCTCGCTGGGGCGGTCGCCGCCAATCCAGCTGTAGACCCGGATGCGGTCGCGCACATTGCCCCCCAGCAGTTCAGACACCGGCACGCCCAGGGCTTTGCCCTTGATGTCCCACAACGCCTGGTCAATGCCCGCCAGCGCGCTCATGTGGATGCCGCCGCCCCGGTAAAAACCGCCCCGGTACAGCACCGTCCAGTGGTCTTCGATGCGCCGGGGGTCTTTGCCGATCAGGTACTCGCCCAGCTCTGCCACGGCGGCGGCGACGCTCTGGGCGCGGCCTTCCAAAATGGGCTCGCCCCAGCCCACGATGCCCTCATCGGTTTCGATCTTGAGAAAGCACCAGCGGGGTGGCACAAGGTAGGTGGTCAGTCGGGTGATTTTCATGGATGCAAAAAAGACCGTAGAAGGTTGTGTTCAAACCGCGCTGGGCGGATAAGCGTGGCGCCAGGCCTGGACGAATGCAGCCGCGTTGCGGGCCACTTGCTCGGCGCTGTCGCCCGGGCGGTACAGGGCCGAGCCCAGGCCAAAGCCGCTGGCCCCCGCGGCGGCATAGGGCGCCAGGTTGTCGGGGGTGATGCCGCCCACGGGCAGCAAGGCCACGGGCGGGCGCAGCACGGCGCGCCAGGCCTTGAGCACCGCCGGGGCCAAGGCCTCGGCCGGGAACAGCTTGAGCACATCGGCCCCAGCGGCCAGCGCCGCAAAGGCCTCGGTCAACGTGGCCACCCCGGGGGCGCAGGCCATGCCCACCGCCTTGGCCGCGCGGATCACCGTGGGGTCGCTGTGCGGCATGACGATGACTTGCCCGCCCGCAGCGGCCACGTCGGCGCAGGCCTGGGGTGTGAGCACGGTGCCCGCGCCCACCAGACAGTCGGCAGGCAGCGCATCGCGCAGGGCTCGAATGCTGGCCAGGGGCTCGGGGGAGTTGAGGGGGACTTCGATGGCGCGAAAGCCAGCGTCGTACAGCGCGTGGCCAATGGCCACCACTTCGTGGGGCTGCACCCCGCGCAGGATGGCGATCAGGCCGCACTGCTGCAGGGCCTGGATCAATGGCGTGTGGGTGGGATTCATGCGGCTTGGCTTTGGGTTGTTGGGGTGTGCAGCGGGCCTGGGGCTGCCAGCCCAGCAGCCTGGGCGATGTGCCACAGGCCGCTCACCGTGGCCTGTGCGGCCACCGTGGGGGCGTTGAATCCATAGGCCTGCAGGGCGATGGCATAGCGGCGGCACAGGTCAGCCTCGCCGCACAGCACCAGGGGCATGGGCGAGTCACTCGCGTGTGGGGCAGGCGGGTACAGGCGCGCCAGGCTGGCCATCTCGTGCCCAATCAGCAGGCCCGAGAGGTAGTCGGCCTGCGCGGTCGCGGGCAGGGCGCCGGTCAGGCCCAGCGTGCGCGTGCTGAAGATGTGCGACAGCAGCCCCAGTGCCGCATCGCTGCCGCGTGCCACCTGCAGGCCTTGCGCAAACGCGGCGTCGTCGGGCGCGGCCGGTGCCTGCATCGTCTTGCCCAGGATGGTGTGCCCGCGCAGGGCGGCAAACACCTCGCCCGTCATGAAGGTGTGAAACTGCTCGATGCGGTGCTGCCGCGCCACCACCCATTTGCTGTGTGTGCCAGGCAGGCCCACCAGTACCGGGCCTGGGCCCGCCAGGGCGGCATCCGCCAGCACGCCCAGCACCTGCGTTTCTTCCCCGCGCATCACATTGGGCAAGGCCCCGCGCTGCAGCAGACCGGGCACGATGTGCAGGGGCATTGCGTTGCCACGGTGCACCACAGTCAGCCCGCGTGCCAGGGCGTCGAGCGAGGTGGGTGTGTCCAGGTACTTGGCCTCACGCCAGCCCTGCGCGCTGCCTACCATGCCGCAGGCCAGCACCGGCACAGAGGGCAGGGCGGCCAACCAGTCGCCGCAGGCGTCTTGCAAGGCACGCTCGAAGGCCGCGCCGGGTTCCGTATCGGTGTGGCCTGCCGGTGCCGGGGGCAGGTTCATGATGCCCCAGGGGCGGTGGCGCTGTTCCAGCACCTGTCCTTGGTCATCCAGGCGAAAGGCACGCAGCGCGCTGGTGCCCCAGTCCAGGGCCACCAGGCGGGTGTCAGAGAGGTGGGCGGTGTCTGCCATGGCGGCTCACTTGCCCCAGCGCAGCACCAGCGGGTCCAGGCGGCGCGCAATATCGATCAGGCCGCGCCGCACTTCGGGGTGCATGGCCGGGAAGGGGTGGCGGCCCGCTTCGCAGGCGATCACGCCGCCTTCCTTCATCAGTGCCTTGGCCGTGAGGATGCCGCCCTGGCGGTTCTCGTGGTTGATGAGGGGCAACCAGCGTTGGTACAGCGCAAAGGCCAGGTCGGCATCGCCCTGGCGGTGCGCCTCGATGATGGGGCGGATGCCATCGGGGAAGGCGCCGCCCGTCATCGCACCCGTGGCCCCGGCATCCAGGTCGGCCAGCAGGGTGATGGCCTCTTCGCCATCCCAAGGGCCTTCGATGGCGTCTCCACCCAGGCGGATCAACTCGCGCAGCTTGCTGGCGGCGCCGGGTACCTCGATCTTGAAGTAAGCCAGGTTCTCGATCTCCTGCGCCATGCGCGCGAGGAACGGGGCCGACAGCACGGTGCCGCTGGCAGGCGCGTCCTGCACCATGATCGGAATGCGGATCGCGTCGGACACGCGGGCATAGAACTCGTAGATCTGCGCCTCGGGCACGCGGAAGGTGGCGCCGTGGTAGGGCGGCATCACCATCACCATGGCGGCGCCCATGTCTTGCGCAGCGCGGCTGCGCTCGGCACACACGCGGGTGCCGTAGTGGGTGGTGGTGACGATGACGGGCACGCGGCCCGCCACATGCTCCAGCGATGTGCGGGTGAGGACTTCGCGCTCGGCATCCGACAGCGAGAACTGCTCAGAGAAGTTGGCCAGGATGCAAACGCCGTCCACACCGGCGTCGATCATGAAGTCGAGGCAGCGTTTCTGGCTTTCGATGTCCAGGGTGCCGTCGTCGTGGAAGGTGGTGGGCACGACAGGGAAGATGCCTCGGTAGCGAGGGTTCTGGAGGGAATGCGTGACAGGCATGGCGGGTATAGGTAAATTGATTGAAATAGGGCTCTACCGCTTTTCCATAAAGCGCTAGTAGCTATTAAATTTGTAGCGAATTTTGCAAGGGGCGTGGCCCAGACGCGGGCAGCCGCGCAAGGGCCGCCCCGACATGGACGATGTCGCGTTCGCTCCGTGCGCTGGCTGCGTCCCCCTGCCCGCATTGCGCAGCAATGCGAGAGCGGGGGGAAGGCGCGAAGCGACTCAGGGGGGTGTTCCATGTCAATGCGAGTGCCGTGGCACACCGGCGCCCCGGCAGCCAACGAGGAAGTCAAAGTCGCAACCATCGTCGGCCTGTAGCACATGGTCCACATACAGGCGCTGGTAGCCGCCGCGCCCGCCGTTGTCCGTGCCAGCCAATGCGGCCAGCCGCGCGGCCAGCTCCTCGTCGCTGATGTCCAGGTGCAGTCGGCCGTTGTCGCAGTCCAGCTCGATGAAGTCGCCATCGCGCACGGCAGCCAGCGGGCCGCCCGCCGCCGCCTCGGGCGCCACGTGCAGCACCACGGTGCCGTAGGCGGTGCCGCTCATGCGGGCGTCGGAGATGCGCACCATGTCTTTGACGCCCTGGCGCAGCAGCTTCGGGGGCAGGCCCATGTTGCCCACCTCGGCCATGCCGGGGTAGCCCTTGGGGCCGCAGTTCTTCATCACCATCACGCAGCTGGCGTCGATGTCCAGGTTCTCATCGACGATGCGCTCCTTGTAGTGCTCCAGGTTCTCGAACACCACGGCGCGGCCCCGGTGCTTGAGCAGCTCGGGCGAGGCGGCGGAGGGCTTGAGCACCGCACCGCGTGGCGCCAGGTTGCCGCGCAGGATGCAGATGCCACCGTCGGCAATCAGCGGGTTGTCGATCGTGCGGATGACTTCGTCGTTGTACTGGGGCGCCTCGCGCACGTTGTCCCACAGCGTCTTGCCGTTGACAGTGAGGGCGTTGGGGTGGGGCAGCAGGTTGTTCTCGCCCAGGCGGCGCAGCACGGCGGGCAGGCCGCCCGCGTAGTAGAACTCCTCCATCAGAAAACGGCCCGAGGGCTGCAGGTCCACCAGCGTGGGCGTGCCGCGGCCGATGCGTGTCCAGTCCTCCAGGTCGAGCTGCACGCCGATGCGGCCTGCAATGGCTTTGAGGTGGATGACCGCGTTGGTCGATCCGCCGATGGCCGCGTTGGTGCGGATCGCGTTCTCGAAGGCTTCGCGGGTCAGGATCTTGGAGAGCGTGAGCCCTTCGTGCGCCATTTCCACAATGCGGCGGCCTGACATGTGGGCCAGCACGTAGCGGCGCGCATCCACGGCGGGTATGGCGGCGTTGTGCGGCAGCGAGGTGCCCAGCGATTCGGCCATGCAGGCCATGGTGCTGGCCGTGCCCATGGTGTTGCAGGTGCCTGCCGAGCGGGACATGCCCGCTTCGGCCGCGAAGAACTGGTGCTCGTTGATCTCGCCCGCCTTCAGCGATTCGTGCAGGCGCCACACGGCCGTGCCCGAGCCGATGTCCTTGCCGTCGAGCTTGCCGTTGAGCATGGGCCCGCCCGTGACCACGATGGCCGGCACGTCACAGCTGGCAGCGCCCATCAGCAGCGCAGGCGTGGTCTTGTCGCAGCCCACCAGCAGCACCACCGCGTCGATGGGGTTGCCGCGAATGGCTTCTTCCACGTCCATGCTGGCCAGGTTGCGCGTGAGCATGGCCGTGGGGCGCAGGTTCGATTCGCCGTTGGAGAACACCGGGAATTCGACCGGAAAGCCGCCGGCCTCGTAGATGCCGCGCTTCACGTGCTCGGCGATCTTGCGAAAGTGCGCGTTGCAGGGCGTCAGTTCAGACCAGGTGTTGCAGATGCCGATGATCGGGCGGCCGTCGAACTCATGGTCCGGGATGCCCTGGTTCTTCATCCAGCTGCGGTACATGAAGCCGTTCTTGTCGGCGGTGCCAAACCATTCGGTGGAGCGGAGTTTGCGCTTGGGGGTAGTCATGGTGGGGGTCAGAGAGAATCAGAGAGGGAGAAAGAGAGCGTTGAATCAGTGGCGCTGGGCGGTGCGGTGCGTGAGCAGGCGTTGCAGCAGGCAGAAGACAAACAGCAGCACCCCGACGACGATGCGCGTCCACCAGGAGCTGAGCGTGCCGTCGAAGGAAATCAGGGTCTGGATGATTCCGAGCATCAGCACGCCAAACAGCGTGCCCGCCACATAGCCCACGCCGCCGGTGAGCAAGGTGCCGCCAATCACCACGGCGGCAATGGCATCGAGCTCCATGCCCGTGGCGTGAAGGCCGTAGCCCGACAGCATGTAGAAGGTGAACACCACCCCCGCCAGCGCAGAGCACAGGCCCGACAGCGTGTACACGCCCACCAGCGTGCGGCGCACGGGCAGCCCCATCAGCACGGCCGAGTGCTCGCTGCCGCCCACGGCATACACGTTGCGGCCAAAGGGCGTGCAGTGCGCGATGAACGCTGCGGCCAGCAACACCCCCAGGGCGATCAAGGCGCCCAGCGAAATCGACATGGATTCGCCCAGCGACCAGCGCCACTGGGCCATCTCAGAGTAGCCCTCGTGGGTGATGCTGATCGAGTCAATGCTGATGAGATAGCACAGGCCGCGTGCGAGGAACATGCCCGCCAGCGTCACGATGAAGGGCTGCAGCCGAAACCGCTCGATCAAAAAGCCCATGCAGGCACCAAACACCGTGCCCATCGCCAAGACCAGTGGAATGGCGGCGGTGGGGCTCCAGCCATGGCGCTCCACCAGCGATGCCAGCACCATCGTGGTCAGCGCCACCACAGAGCCCACCGAGAGGTCGATGCCGCCCGACAGGATGACAAACGTCATGCCCACCGCCACGATCACCAGGAAGGCGTTGTCGATCAGCAGGTTGAGAAACACCTGTGCTGAAAAGAAGCCGGGGTACAGCACAGAGCCCGCTGTGGCCATGGCGGTGAACAGCGCGATGGTGGTGGCCAGGGGCAGGTATTTGGGGTTCAGGCGAGGGCGGGACGCTGCCGAAGCTGCAGGCACTTGGGCTGGATGCGGGGCCTCGCTCAATGGGGCGGCGTTCATCAGGGGTTGGGGCAGGCTGCTCATGCCGAAACTCCTGTCGCTGCGGGGCGGCGAGCCATGGCGCCCACGCTCGCCCGAAACTCGGGGGATTGCAGCAGCATCACCAGGAACACCACGATGGCTTTGACGACCAGGTTGATCTCTGGCGGCACGCCCAGGGAGTAAATGGCATACGTGAGCGACTGGATGATGAGCGCGCCCACCACACTGCCCACCAGGCTGAAGCGCCCACCCGTCAAGGCAGTGCCCCCGAGCGTCACCGCCAAGATGGCGTCCAGCTCCAGCAGCTGGCCTGCGTTGTTGCCATCAGCGCTTTTGACGTTGGAGCAGATCAGCAGCCCGGCCATGCCCGCGCAGACGCCGCAAAACGCATAGGCCGCCACCACCAGGCGCCGGGCCTGCACCCCGGCCACCCGTGCCGCCGCAGGGTTGATGCCCACGGCCTGCACAAACAGCCCCAGCGCCGTGCGGGTGACGGCCAGGTAGAGCACGGCAAACACGGCGGCCACCACAAACAGCGAGAACGGAAGCCCCAGCAGGTAGCCGCCCCCGAGAAAGAAAAACGGCGTGTAGTAGATGGTGATGATCTGCCCGTCGGTGATGAGCTGGGCAATGCCCCGGCCCGCCACCATCAGGATCAGCGTGGCAATGATGGGCTGCATGCCCACCTTGGCCACCAGCAAGCCATTCCACAGGCCACACAGCAGCGCGATGCCGATGGCCCCGGCAATGGCCACGGGCAGCGGAAACCGGCTCTCGGTGCCCGACACCGCACCGCCAACCATCCAGGCTGCCACGGCAGCGGCAATGGCCACCACCGCACCGACCGAGATATCGATGCCGCGCGTGGCAATCACCATCGTCATGCCCAGCGACACCAGCACCAGTGGGGCTGCGCGGTTGAGGATGTCGATGAGGCTGCCGTACAGATGCCCATCGCGCCACTCCAGGTGCAAGAAGCTGCTGTTGAATGCGGTGTTCACACCCAGCAGCAACAGCAGGGTGATGAGCGGCCAGGCCAGCCGGTGGGCCATGAGAGCCCGAAGTACAGAGGGTTTGTTTTCAGGCATGGTTGGCTGCAATCAATTCATACACATCGTCTTCGCTGCTGCCTGCGGGCAACTCACCCACCTTTTCGCGTTCGCGCAGCACTACGATGCGGTGTGCCACGCGCACCACTTCGCTCATTTCGGAGGAGATGAACAGCACCGCCATGCCCGCCTGTGCCAGCCGCAGGATCTGCTCCATGATTTCCTGCTTGGCGGCCACGTCGATGCCGCGCGTGGGCTCGTCCAGGATCAGCAGGCGGGGCTCGGTGGCCAGCCAGCGCGCCAAAATGGCCTTTTGTTGGTTGCCGCCCGACAAGAGGCCAATGGGCGTGTCCACGCTGGCGGCTTTGATGCCCAGCAGTTGCACGTAGCGCTGCGCCATCTCGGCTTGCTCGGCGCGCGACAAAAAGCGCGACAGCCCCAGGCGGGCCTGCAGCGCCAGCGCAATGTTCTCGCGCACCGACAGCTCGGCCACGATGCCGTCGGTCTTGCGCTCTTCAGGGCACAGCGCCAGGCCGCTGGCAATGGCGTCCATGGGGCTCGCGAAGGTGATGGCTTTGCCGTCCACCCGCAGCACACCCCGGTCCGGGGCTTCCATGCCAAACAACAGCCTTGCCAGCTCGGTGCGGCCCGAGCCCAGCAGCCCCGCCAGCCCCACCACTTCACCCGCCCGGATTTGCAAGTCCAGCGGCTTGAGCTGCCCCGCCTTGCCCAGGCCCTCGGTTTGCACCAGTGCGGGCGTGGCGGCGTCCATGGCATGGGGCGCGGGGGCATGGGCGCTTTGTGCGGCCAGCTCTCGCCCCAGCATGGCGGCAATCAGGGCTGGCGCGGGCAAATCGCTGGCCAGCCATTCGCCCACCCAGCTGCCGTTGCGCAGCACGGTGATGCGGTCAGAGACGGCATACACCTGGTTCAGAAAGTGGCTCACGAACACGATGGCCAGCCCCTCGCCGCGCAGCTTGCGCAGCACCTGAAAGAGCTTTTGCACCTCGTCGTCGTCCAGGCTGGAGGTGGGTTCGTCCAGAATCAGCACGCGCGATTCGATGCTGATGGCCCGCGCAATTGCCACCAGCTGCTGCACGGCCACGGGGTAGTCCGACAGCAAGCGCGTGACGTCGATGTCCAGCCCCACGCGTTGCACCAGTGCCTGGGTGCGCTGGTGTACTGCGCTCCAATCGATGCGAAAGCCCTGCGCCCAGCCGCAGCGGGGGTATCGGCCCGCAAAGATGTTCTCGGCCACCGAGAGGTTGGGGCAGAGGTTGACCTCCTGGTACACCGTGCTGATGCCCAGGCGTTGCGCCGCCAGGGGCGAATCCGGCCACACGGCTTCTTCCCCCAGTCGCATCTGCCCGCCGCTGGCTTCCAGCACGCCCGTCAGCACTTTGATCAGCGTGGACTTGCCCGCACCGTTCTGTCCCATCAGCGCGTGGATCTCGCCCGGGTACAGGTTGAGCTGCACATCGCGCAGCACGGGGATGCCCGCAAACTGCTTGTGGATGCCCGAGAGCTGCAGCACGGGATTGGAAGTAGCGGTGTTCATGAATTTTTGGAGGCCTCGGTCATGCCTTCAGTCCGCGATACGGGCGCGATGCAAGCGCGGGCAGCCGCGCAAGGGCCGCCCCGCCGCGCTGGTTGCGTTCCCCTCCCGAATCGCGTAGCGAGTCGAGAGAGGGGGAAGGCGCGAAGCGACTCAGGGGGTGCTTCATTCCTCATGCTTTGTTTTTGTTGTAAACGTCGACCAGAACGGCGGCCAGCAGCACCACGCCTTTGATGACCTGCTGGTAGTCAATGCCAATGCCCAGGATGGACATGCCGTTGTTCATCACGCCCATCACAAAGGCGCCAATCACTGCGCCCATGACCTTGCCCACGCCGCCTGAGGCAGAGGCCCCGCCAATGAAGCAAGCGGCAATCACGTCCAGCTCAAAGCCCAGGCCCGCCTTGGGCGTGGCGGTGTTCAGCCGCGCGGCAAACACCAGGCCTGCCAGGGCGGCCAGCACGCCCATGTTGATGAAGGCATAGAACGAAAGGCGCTCGGTCTTGACGCCGGAGAGCTTGGCGGCTTTTTCATTGCCGCCCATGGCGTAGATGCGCCGGCCCACCGTGGTGCGGCTGGTGACAAATTCAAAAAACACGATCAGCAGCGCCATGACGACCAGCACGTTGGGCAGGCCCTTGTACGAGGCGAGCAGGTAGCTGAAGGCAATCAGCAGCAAGGCAAACACCGCCGTCTTGATCGCGAAGAAAGCCGCAGGCTCAGTGTGCACGCCGTGCTTGAGGCGGTTGGCACGCTCGCGCACCGCCGACACCGTGAGGGCCACAGCCACTGCCAAGCCCAGCACCATGGATGTGATGCGCAGCCCTTCGCCGTTGGCAAAGTCGGGAATGAAGCCCGAGCTGAGCATCTGAAACGACTCAGGAAAGGGGCCCACCGACTGCCCTGCCAGCAACGCCAGCGCCAGGCCCTTGAACACCAGCATGCCTGCCAGCGTGACGATGAACGAAGGAATGCGCGAGAACGCCACGAACCAGCCCTGCACCGCACCAATGAGGCCGCCACACACCAGGCACGCCAGCGTGGCGGGCACGAAGTGCCACTGGTACTGCACCATCAGCACCGCAGCCAGCGCGCCGATGAAGCCGCACACAGACCCCACCGACAAATCGATGTGCCCCGCCACGATCACCAGCAGCATGCCCAGCGCCATGATGACGATGTAGCTGTTTTGCAGGATCAGGTTGGTCAGGTTGAGCGGCTGCATCAGCGTGCCGTCGGTCATGTACTGGAAGAACCCCATGATCGCGACCAGCGTGATCAACATGCCGTATTCGCGCAGGTTGTGTTTGGCGTGGTCCAGCAGTGACCGCGCCGATTTGGCAGGTGTATGGGCTGCAGCCGAGGCCGTTGGGGAAGAAGTAGTCATCTGGCTCATATCCGGTTTTCGTTGTGCTGGGGGCTGCCCGATGCGGTTGTGCTGGCGCGGTCCATGCCAGTGCCGCCGTGCAAAGGCCTTTGCTGGTCGCGCCGCCCTGCCGCACGGGCGGCGTCCCCCTCGGGGGGGCTGGCGCGAAGCGCCTCAGGGGGAGCATTCACTATCACTCGCATAATTTTTTCTTGCGACGCCTCAGTCGTGGGCATCTCGGCCACCAAGCGGCCTTCGTTCATCACGTAGATGCGGTCGGAGATGCCCAGCAGCTCGGGCATCTCTGACGAGATCACGATCACGCATTTGCCCTCGGCCGCCATCTGGGCGATGAGGGTGTAGATCTCGTACTTGGCGCCCACGTCGATGCCGCGGGTGGGCTCGTCCAGGATCAGCACCTCGGGGTTGGTGAACAGCCATTTGGCCAACACCACCTTTTGCTGGTTGCCGCCCGAGAGGTTGAGCGTCTTTTGGTCCACGCCTGAGCAGCGCAGGCGCAGCTTGTGGCGGTAGTCCTGCGCCACCTGGTGCTCTTTGCCGTGGTCGATCACGCCCGCTGTGGCCACCCCTTGCAGGTGGGCCAGCGAGACGTTGAACTGGATGTCTTCGTTCAGCACCAAACCGTTGCCCTTGCGGTCTTCGGTCACATAGGCCAGGCCGTTGTGTATGGCCTTTCCCACGGTGCTGACATCGATGGGCTGGCCGTTGCGCAGCACCTCGCCGCTGATGCGGCGACCCCATGAGCGGCCAAACAGGCTCATGGCCAACTCGGTGCGGCCCGAGCCCATCAGCCCGGCAATGCCGACGATCTCGCCGCGCCGCACCTGCAGGTCAATGCCTTTGATGAAGGGCTGCTCGTTGCGCTGGGGGTGGTAGGCGCGCCAGTTGCGCACCTCAAAGGCCACCTCGCCGATGTTGGGTTGGCGCTGCGGGTAGCGGTCGGCCATCTCGCGGCCCACCATGGCCCGGATGACGCGGTCCTCGCTCACCGCCTGCGCGTGGCAGTCCAGCATCTCGACGGTGCTGCCATCGCGCAGCACGGTGATGGAGTCGGCCACGTGGGAAATTTCATTGAGCTTGTGCGAAATCAGGATGCAGGTGATGCCCTGGCTTTTGAGCTCCAGCAGCAACTCCAGCAGGGCGTGGCTGTCGGTTTCGTTCAGGCTGGCCGTGGGCTCGTCCAGGATCAGCAGTTTGACCTTGCGCGACAAGGCCTTGGCAATCTCGACCAATTGCTGCTTGCCCACGCCCAGGTGGGTGATGAGGGTGTCGGGCGACTCTTTGAGTCCGACCTTGTGCAGCAGGGCCTGCGTCATCTGGTGTGCAGCCATCCAGTCGATCACACCCCGCTTGGCGGGCTCGTTGCCCAGAAAGACGTTTTCGGTGATGGACAAGAGGGGCACCAGGGCCAGTTCTTGGTGGATGATGGCCACGCCCAGGTGTTCGCTGTCGCGAATGCCCTGGAACTTGCGCTCTTCCCCTTCAAACACGATGGCGCCGCTGTAGCTGCCGTGGGGGTAAACGCCCGAGAGGACTTTCATCAGCGTGGATTTGCCCGCGCCGTTCTCGCCCACGATGGCGTGGATTTCTCCGGCGCGTACCCGCAGGTTGACCTTGTTGAGGGCAACGACGCCAGGGAAGGTTTTGCGGATATCCCGCATCTCTAGCAACATGGTGGTGTCTGATCTGGATGGCTCGTGCACGGAGGCTTACAGCCGGTGATCGATAGGGCGGGATGGGGCCGGGCACCCGTGGTGCGTGGCCCCACCCATCGGGGTGCAGGCTTACTTGACCTGCGCTTCGGTGTAGTAGCCGCTGCCGATCAGCACGCCATTCCAGTTGGAGGCATCCACCGCCACGGGCTTGAGCAGGTACGAGGGCACCACCTTCACGCCGTTGTTGTAGGTCTTGGTGTCGTTGATCTCGGGCTGCTTGCCCGTCAGCACCGCGTCCACCATGTTGGCCGCCACCTTGGCCAGCTCGCGGGTGTCCTTGAACACGGTGGAGTACTGCTCGCCCTTGAGGATGGACTTGATGGAGGGCACCTCAGCGTCTTGCCCGCTGACCACGGGGCAAGGCTGCTGGGCGGTGCAGTAGCCCACGCCCTTGAGGGACGACAGGATGCCGATGGAGATGCCGTCATAGGGCGACAGCACCGCGTGCACCTTGTCCTTGCCGTAGTAGGCCGAGAGCAGGTTGTCCATACGCGCTTGCGCCACGGCGCCGTCCCAGCGCAGCGTGCCCACCTTGTTCATGCCCAGCTGCTTGCTGCGCACCACCAGCTTGCCGCTGTCCAGGTAGGGCTGCAGCACGCTCATGGCGCCGTCATAGAAGAAGAAGGCGTTGTTGTCGTCGGGCGAGCCGCCAAACAGTTCGATGTTGAACGGGCCCTTGCCTTGCTTGAGGCCGAGCTTGTCCACCAACGATGTGGCCTGCAGCACGCCCACCTGGAAGTTGTCGAACGTGGCGTAGTAGTCCACGTTCTTCGATCCCTTGATGAGGCGGTCGTACGCGATGACCTTCACGCCTTTGTCGGCCGCGCTTTGCAGCACGCGCGACAGCGTGGTGCCGTCGATCGACGCAATCACCAGCACCTTGGCGCCCTTGGTGATCATGTTCTCGATCTGCGCCAGCTGGTTCGGAATGTCGTCTTCGGCGTATTGCAGATCGGTCTTGTAGCCGCGCTCCTTGAGCACCTTGACCATGTTGTCGCCATCAGCGATCCAGCGCGCAGACGACTTGGTGGGCATCGAAATCCCGATGCTGCCCTTGTCCTGGGCCGATGCCAGCGATGTGGCACCCACGGCGGCCAGTGCGACGGTTGCCAAGACGGCCTTGAAAATTGCTCGCTTCATTTGATTCTGTCTCCTAGTGTTGTTTTGATGGGCTGAGGCTCGGGTACGCCGGACCTTATGAAACTGTCGCTGCCCCAGGCGAGTGCCACCGCGCAAGGGCCGCCCCGCCGCGCTGGTGGCGTCCCCCTCAGGGGGAAGACGCCGCAGGCGGCTCAGGGGGAATCAGTACTTCCGCTTAGGGAACTCTTGTGCCGCGATTTCCATCGGGAAGATGCCTTCCTCGGTCACGATGCGCTTGGGTACGGGCTTGCCGGCCTTGATGTCTTTGACGGCGCTCATCAGCTGCGGGCCGAGCAGGGGGCTGCATTCCACCGACACATTCAGCTTGCCAGCCATCATGGCTTCAAAGGCGCCCTTGACGGCATCGATGGAGATGATGGTGATGTCCTTGGCGGGCTTCATGCCCGCTTCTTCGATGGCCTGGATGGCGCCAATGGCCATGTCGTCGTTGTGCGCGTACAGCACGTTGATCTTCTTGCCCTCGGCCTTGAGGAAGGCTTCCATCACCTCCTTGCCCTTGGCGCGGGTGAAGTCGCCGGTTTGCGAGCGCACCACCTTGAACTTGGGGTCGGCCTTGATGATTTCCTCAAAGCCCTTCTTGCGGTCGATGGCCGGGGCGGAGCCCACGGTGCCTTGCAGCTCGACGATGTTGACTTCGCCCTTTTGGTCCTTCATCTTTTCGACCAGCCAGCGGCCAGCCTTGCGGCCTTCCTCCACAAAGTCCGAGCCCATGAAGGTGACGTACAGCGAGGTGTCCTTGGTGTTCACGGCGCGGTCGGTCAGCACCACGGGGATCTTGGCGGCCTTGGCCTCGCGCAGCACGGGCTCCCAGCCCGATTCGACGACGGGCGAGAAGGCGATCACATCCACCTTCTGGGCAATGAAGGCGCGGATGGCCTTGATCTGGTTTTCCTGCTTTTGCTGCGCGTCCGAGAACTTAAGCTCAATGCCGGCTTCTTTGGCGGCAGACTTGATGGACTCGGTGTTGGCGGTGCGCCATTCGCTTTCGGCCCCGACCTGGCTGAACCCGAGAACCAGGGGCTTTTGGGCCCAGGCGGTGGGCGCCAGCAGCCCGGCGGCCGAGGCGCAGGCGATGGCGGACCCGAAGGTGCGGCGATTGATGGTCATGGTGTGTTGTCTCCTGTCTGTTGTTGCTATGGTTTGGGTGAGGGGGAACGCTGCAGGTGCGTTGCGTGGCGCCGCGTCTTTCAGACAGGAGCGGCGCTGTTGCGCACCGTAAATAGGGGGTGGGTTCAGGCCAGCATGTAACCGGTCTTGACGGTGGTGTAGAACTCGGCGGCGTAGCGGCCTTGTTCGCGGGGGCCGTAGCTCGATTCCTTGCGGCCACCAAACGGAACATGGAAGTCCACGCCCGCGGTGGGCAGGTTCACCATGGTCATGCCCACAGCGGCATGGCGCTTGAAGTGCATGGCGCGCTTGAGCGAAGTGGTGCAGATGCCTGCGCACAAGCCAAACGGGGTGTCGTTGGCCAACGCCAGCGCGTGGTCGTAGTCGTCGGCCTTGAGCACGCAGGCCACGGGGCCGAAGACCTCTTCGCGGGCAATGCGGTGCTCTGGCTGCGCCAGGAACAGCGCTGGACTCATGTAGTGCCCGGGCGTGGGGCGCTCCAACAGCTCGCCGCCCCACACATGCTCGGCGCCCTCGTTCCTGGCGATGTCGAGGTAGCTTTGGTTGTGTGCCAGCTGGTGGCTGTCCACCACAGGGCCCATTTCGGTGCCGCGCTCCAGCGCATGGCCGACCTTGAGGGTCGAGAGCCGTTGGCGCAGCCGCGCGACAAAGGCTTCGTGCACGGGGGCTTCCACGATCAGGCGGCTTGATGCGGTGCAGCGCTGCCCGGTGGAGTAGTACGAGCCTTGCAGTGCGCAATCAATGGCCTGCTCAAAGTCGGCATCGGCCAGCACCACCAGCGGGTTCTTGCCCCCCATCTCCAGCTGCACCTTGGCGCGGCGCAGCGTGGCCGAGCGCAGGATGCGCTCGCCCGTAGCGACCGATCCGGTGAAGCTCACCGCGTTGACCAGCGGGTGCTCCACCAGCGTTTGGCCCACTTCGCGGCCGCTGCCCATCACCATGTTGAACACGCCCGCAGGCAGCCCGCAGCGGTGGATGATTTCTGCCAGTGCCCAGCCGCAGGCCGACACCAGCTCGGCAGGTTTGAAGACCACGGTGTTGCCGTAGGCCAGGGCGGGCGCAATCTTCCAGGCCGGAATCGCCATGGGGAAGTTCCAGGGCGCGACGATGCCCACCACCCCCACAGGCTCGCGGGTCACATCCACCTGCACGCCCTGGCGCACTGATGCCATCAGCTCGCCCTGAATGCGCAGTGCCTCACCGGCAAAGAACTTGAAAATCTGCCCGGCGCGGGCCACCTCGGCCACAGCCTCGGGCAGTGTTTTGCCTTCCTCGCGGGCCAGCAGCGTGCCCAGCTCGTCTTTGCGGGCCAGCAGCTCGTTGCCCACTTGGTCGAGCACATCGGCGCGCCGCTGTGGGGTACTTTGGCTCCAGTAGGGCAGGGCGTCGGCTGCGGCGCGGATGGCTTGCTCGGTCTGGTTGCGGTCGGCGCGTGCGTACTCGGCTACCACTTCACGGGTGTCGGATGGGTTGGTGCTGACCCCCGTGGTGGTGCCAATCTCCCAGCGACCGTTGATGAGGTTTCTGGGGGTTTGCTGCATATCGCCGAGTCGCATGGAGACCTTTGCTATGGATGAGTGGCAAAGTCTAGGTTGTGTTTTGATATCAATCCAATCGTTTTTTAGGCAAAATAGATATCACTCTCTGCATTCTGGAAAACCCCATGAGCAACTACAACCACTGGTTCATCCGTGCCCGTTTGAAAACGCGGCAGCTGCTGTTGCTGGTGGCCTTGGCCGAGGAGGGCAACATCCACCGGGCCGCCCAGGTGCTCAGCATGACCCAGCCTGCGGCCTCCAAGCTGCTCAAGGACCTGGAGGATGTGCTGGAGGTGCCGCTGTTCGAGCGCTTGCCGCGCGGCATGCGCCCCACTTGGTACGGCGAGACCATGATCCGGTACGCGCGCATGGCATTGGCCAACCTGAACCAGGCGCACGATGAGCTGGTGGCGCTCAAGTCGGGCCATTTCGGGCAGGTGGGGGTGGGGGCCATCACCTCGCCCGCGCTGAGCCTGCTGCCCGCCGCGATTGCCCTGGTCAAGCAGGAGCACCCCAGCCTGCGCATCACGCTGGACATCGAAACCAGCCCGGTGCTGCTGGAGCGGCTGGACCAGGGCAAGCTGGACATCGTGATGGGACGGCTGTTTGCCGAGCACGACAAGGGCAATCTGCGCTACGAGCCTTTGACCGAGGAGATGGTCTGCGCGGTGGCCCGGCCAGGGCATCCGCTGTCGGGCATGACGGGGTTGACGCTGCGCGATGTGGTCTCGGCCGGCTGGATCGTGCCGCCTGCGGGCAGTGTGCTGCGCCATCGCTTTGACCTGATGTTCCAGCAAGACGGCCTTGCCCCGCCGACCAATACGGTGGAGACCTCGGCCTTGCTGTTCATCACGCGCATGCTGCAGCAAAGTGACATGGTGGCGGTGCTGGCGCTGGATGTGGCGCAGTACTACGCCTCGCATGGCATCGTGACGGTGTTGCCGTTGGCGATGCCGTGTCACATGGATGCGTTTGGCATCATCACCCGGGCCGATCGGTTGTTGTCGCCAGCGGCCAAGGTGATGATGAAGGCGATCAAGCAGACGAGTCTGGTGCAGTATGGGCGGCGGTTGGAGTTGGGGGATTGATGGTTTGGGGTGAAATGCGCTGCTAGAGCTTGTGGAATAAGCGCAAGCAGCTATTAAATTTGTAGTGATTGGGCGGGGTGTCTCGGGACATCTGTCCAGTTCGCCCTCCGTCCGTTCGGGCTGAGTCTGTCGAAGCCAGGGCGTGTGCGTTGATCGGACAGCATGCCTTTGCCCAGGGTGGGGGCCGGGTTGTCGCCCCGGCGGGCGACTCACTTTCTTTTGCTTCGCCAAAAGAAAGTAAGCAAAGAAAAGGCGACCCCAAGTCTGCGACCCCTTCGCTTTGCGAAGGGGCAAACCTGCGTCGTGGCGGTTGCGGGGTGCGCTGCGGAACTCACTGCGCGCCTGGGGCGCTCCGTTCAAACAGCCGCAGCGAGTCAGATGACGAAGCATGGGCGCTTCGACGCCCATGCCACCCCGCAACCGCCCCGACGCAGGCGCAGCCACAGGGGGTGGGCAGCCAAGGACATCCAAACATCCAGACGGGTCGTCGCTGTGCTCGACCCCACCTCGCGGGCGCAAGCGCTACGCGCTGCGCAGGCAGGGCCGAGCGAAGCAATGGCTCGAATGGATGTTGGTTGTCCCACCCCTCTGTATGCGCCGAGGAGCGCAGCGGCCAGCGGATCAGGGCTCGCGACTGTTTGAGCGCAGCGAGTTTGAGCGAGACCCCGCTGGACGCGAGCACCGCAGGTTGCCCCAGTGCGTAGCGCTGGGGACGCAGACAGTGGGGTCGCCTTCTTTTGCCTTCTTTTCTTGGCGACGCAAGAAAAGAAGGTGCCCCGCCGGGGGCACATCCCGGCACCCGCCCTCAAATCAAGCATGCCGTCCGATCAGCGCGCAAGCCCAGGCTTCGACGGGCTCAGCGCGAACGGGTGGGGTTGTGCTCCACGCAACCCTAAACGCCCCTGCGCAAGAATGCAGAATTGCTTTAAAAATGATAGCTGCCAGCGCTTTCTAAATAAGCGCTAGAGCCATTTTTGAATAAAAAAATCAAACCCACCCAGCATCCACCTTGAACTCCTGCGCCGTGCACATGGCCGCATCGTCCGATGCCAGAAACAACACCATGCGGGCGATGTCATGCGGCTGCAGCTTGTCGGGCAGACATTGGTTGCGCGCCAGTTCCTTCTCGCCCTCCGCATCCAGCCACAGCTTGATCTGGCGCTCCGTCATCACCCAGCCCGGCGACACCGTGTTGATGCGAATGCGGTCCTGCCCCAGCGTCTTGGCCAACCCCCGGGTGAGCCCGTTCACCGACGACTTGGCAATGGCATAGCACGGGTAGCCCGTGCCCTTGCCCTGCCAGCCGGTGGAGCCCAGGTTGATGATCGAGCCCGCCCCCAGCCGCCGCATGCCGGGGACCGCTGCCTGGATGGCGAAGAACGCGGGGCGCTCGTTGATGGCGATGCGCTCGTCGTAGTAATCGGGGGTCACCGACTCCAGGCTGTGCCGGTCGTCGCTGGCCACGTTGTTCACCAGGGCCGAGAAATCGCCCAGGGCCGCCGCTGCGTCGTGGATGGCCGCTTGCAGGGCTGCAATGTCCTTGACATCACAGGCACGCCACCAGGGCTTGGGCAGGCCTGCGTCGGCCAATTGCTGCACCAGCCGTTCACTGGCCTCCTGGGCCACGTCGATGAAGGCCACTTTGGCCCCTTGCTCTGCAAAGGCCGTCACGATGGCCGCCCCAATGCCACTGCCGCCGCCGGTGACGAAGACGCTGCGGCCATTCAGGCTGGGAAAACGTGCCATGGCAGGGGTGGATAGGGCAGGGGCAGAAGCGCTTGAAAAATTTGACATATCAATTTAAATATCAATCAATGAATAAAAATAAGTATTCAAGTATCAATTGACGTTGATAAGATGCCCGCCGTCAAGAGGCATCGCCCTGAGCGGCCCCTAAAACGGTTCAAAAAACACAACGGAGACCAACGTGGGCCTTTTGAAAATGCCGGGTGCGGCGGATGGGGTGGGCGCGGCGTGGGCCATGCCCCCTGTGGGCGCTGTGCGCTGCGTGCACGCCGCAGGGGCGGCCTTGGGTGAGGGCGTGCTGTGGTCGGTGCGCGAGCAGGCCCTGTACTGGGTCGACATCCTGGGGCGGCAGTTGCACCGCTGGCGCCTGGGCGATGGCGAACGGGCCCAGTGGACGTTTGACGAAGAGATCTCGGCCGTGGCGGAGCGCCGTGATGCCACCGGTTTGCTGGTCACCCTGCGCCGGGGCTTCGCCTGGTTTGACCCGGCCACGGGCGCCGCACCGCGCTATGTGCACCAGCCTGCCGAGCCATCTGGCAACCGCTTCAACGATGGCAAGTGCGATGCCCAGGGGCGTTTCTGGGGCGGCACCATGGACTTTGACTGCCAACAACCCACGGGCGCGCTGTATCGCTACGACCCCGACGGACAGTGCTCGCGGCACGACGAAGGCTTTGTCGTCACCAACGGCCCCACCTGGGCCGGGGCGGCGCAGGGTGGGCACCTGTACTTCAACGACACGGTGCAGGGCTGCGTGTACCGCTACGACTTCGATTCCGTGCGTGGCAGCGTGTCGAACAAGCAACTGTGGCTGCGCCTGGCCGAGGGCGATGGCGTACCCGATGGCATGACCACCGATGCCGAGGGCCGTGTGTGGATTGCGCACTGGGGCGGCGCCTGCGTCAGCTGCCACCACCCCGAAACAGCGCAAGAGCTGGGGCGTGTGCACCTGCCCACCAGCCATGTCACCAACTGCGCCTTTGGCGGCGCAGACCTGCAGACGCTGTTCATCTCCACCGCGCGCACGGGCCTGTCGCCGGAGCAACTGACCGCGCAGCCTTTGGCTGGGGGCCTGTTTGCCGTGGATGTGGGCAGCCCTGGCGTGCCTGCGCATTTGTTTGGTGGATAGGTGCAGGCCATGCGCAGTCCAGTCTGCGCTGCACCCGCTCTGAGTCATCCCTTGATCGAAAGACACAACCCCATGACCCCTGCATCCAACCCAGCCTTCCACCCCGTCGTCTGGCTGAGCCATGCCGACCAGCACCTGGGCCTGGTGCCCACCTTGGGCGGCAGCGTCGCTGCCTGGCAAATGGACCACGCTGCCAGCCCCGAGGGGCGGTTGAACCTTTGGCGCCCCTGGGATGGCGCTGCGGCAGACCTGTACCAGATGGCCTCGTTTGCGATGGTGCCCTGGTCCAACCGGATCAGCGGCGGTGGCTTTGCGCAGGGGGGGCAATTCCACCCCATGCAGCCCAACCGTGCGGGCGAGCCATATCCCATCCACGGCGATGGCTGGCTGCAGCCTTGGGATTGGCGCCAGGTGGGGGACGACACGCTGGAGATGTCGCTGCGCTCTGACCGCTTCCAGGGCAACCCTTATGACTACGAGGCAGTGCAGACCTTTCGCTTGGTGCCCGGCGGGCTGGACCAGCAGGTGCTGGTGCGCCACCGGGGTGCAGAGCCCATGCCCTATGGCCTGGGTTTGCACCCCTGGTTTTTGCGCACCCTGCGCACACGCATCAGCGCCCCGGTGGCCTCGGTGTGGCTGTGCGGAGATGACCCCATTCCTGTGCGCGAGACGGCAGACTTCCCGCCCGGTTGGGACTTGAATGCCGGCATCTCGGCCCACGGCGATCTGATTGACAACGCCTACACCGGCTGGGGCGGCACGGCGCAAATCGACTGGCCCGAGTGGGGCGTGCGGCTGCAGGCGCACATGCCGGACTTTGCACAAGACGGTGGGGCTGCGCAGCACTACTGCCTGATTTACCGGCCGCCGCAAGGCTCGGCGTTTTGCTTTGAGCCCATCACCCAGCCCATCGATGCCTTTCACCTGCCCGGCCAGCCAGGCCTGCGGGTGCTGGCCAAGGGGGAGGCGCTGCGCCTGAGCGTGCAATGGCGGTTTGGGCCGTTGGCCGCCGCATAGGCAGCAGGGGGCACCTGGCTTGCGTCAGCCGGTGACGCAGCGCACCTGCGCGCCTTCAAACTTGTAGCCCACGCCATAGATGGAGCCGATGAGCTCGGTGCCCGGTGTCACGGGCGCCAGCTTGCGCCGCAGGTTTTTGATGTGGCTGTCGATGGCCCGGTCGCTGATGGCGCGCTGGTCTTCATGCAGGCGGTCAATGAGCTGCGAGCGCGACAGCACCCGGCCTGGGGCCTGCGCCAGGGTGCACAGCAGGCGGAACTCCAGCGGCGTCAAATCCAGCGCCTGCCCCATCAGGGTGGCCTGGTAGCGGGCGGCGTCGATGACCAGCTCGCCCGCGCTGTCGCTGTGGGCCGGTGCCGATGCACCCGGCGGAGCCCGGCGCAGCAGTGCCTTGACGCGGGCCACCACCTCGCGGGGGCTGAAGGGCTTGCAGATGTAATCGTCTGCACCGGTCTCCAGGCCCATCAGCCGGTCCATCTCTTCGATCTTGGCCGTCACCATGATGATGGGCACATTGCTGAACTGGCGCACCTCCTGGCAAATGCCCAGCCCGTCGCGGCCGGGCAGCATCCAGTCGAGCAGCACCAGGTCGGGGCGCTGCTGGCGCAGCATGTGCAGGGCGGCATCGCCATCGCTGCAAATGCAGCTCAGGTAGCCTGCCGCCGCCAGGTAGTCGCTCAGCAACTGCGCCAGGCGCGGTTCGTCTTCGACGATCAGGATTTTTCCGCTGAGGTGGCCTGGCGTCATGAGAGTGTGGGTTGTGTCGGTGCGAGTGGCAGCTGGACTTGTATCCACAGGCCTCCCAAGGGCGACGGCATGGCGCGGATGCTGCCCGCATGCGCCAGCACAATGCTCTCGCAGATGGACAGGCCCAGGCCGCTGCCGCCGCTGCTGCGGCTGCGTGAGGACTCCACCCGGAAAAAGCGCTCAAACAGTTTGGGCAGCAGCGCAGCGTCCACCCCAGGGGCAGAGTCCTGGATGTCCAGCACGGCGTTGTCGCCCTCGCGCTGCAGGGTGATCTGCAAGCGGCCAGGCGCCTGGGTGTAGCGGGCAGCGTTGGACAGCAGGTTGTGGATCAACTGGCGCAGGCGACCTGGGTCGGCCTGCACCATGAGAGGGGAGGGTGCGGGGGGCGGCAGAACCAGCTCCAGCCCCAAGTCCTTGCACCGCGCCACAAAACCTTGGGCCTCGCGCTCCACCAGGGCGGCCAGGTCCAGCGGCTCTTTCTTGTATTGCAGGGCGCCCAGGTCGGCCATGGACAACTCGTGCAGGTCGTTCACCAGTTTGGACAGCGAATGCACTTCTTGCTGCAGCATCGCAAACGCCTGCGGTGTCGCAGGGTGGATGCCGTCTTCCATGGCTTCCAGCTCGCCCTGCAGCACGGCCAGCGGCGTGCGCAGCTCGTGCGAGATGTCGGCGATGTAGTTGCGGCGCAGCTGCTCGTTGCGCTCCAGGGTGAGCGCGAGCTGGTTGAAGTCTCGGGCCAGCTGGCCGATTTCGTCTTGGCGGTCGGTGTGGACCCGTGTGGTGTAGGCCCCAGCGGCCAGGCTGTGGGTGGCCTTGGCCACGGCGCGCACCGGGGCCATCAGCCGCCGGGCCGTCCACCAGGCCAGCGTGGCGGCCAGCAGCACAGCCAGCCCGCCGGTGGCCAGGCTGGCTTTGAGTTGATCGTCCAGAAAGCGCAGGGAGGCGGCGTCGGTCACGCTCTGCACCGGGGCCATCACCAGCCACCCCACAGTCTGGCCCTGCACGGTGATTTCCCGTTGCACGCTGTTGGCCAGGATGTGGGGAAAGCCGATGACATGCTGGCGCTGGCTGTCCAGCAAGGACATGCGCAGCCCCGCGCCGAGCAGGTCAGAGGCGATCAGCCCCTGGGTGGCATCGTCAACGTCCCACATTTGGCCCTTGTGCTTTTCTGCCCGGACCAGGCCAAACCAGACCGGCGGCTTGTGCCTCACAAACTCCCAGTCCTGGTGCTCTGCATAGGCTTCTTGCAGCCGGGGCAGCGATGCCTCCATGCGCAAGGTGGCTTGTTCATTGATGTAGCCAATGAAGCCCCGCTGAAAGCTGTACTGCGTGGTGGCGCCCAGCAGCAGCGTGACCAGCATGGCGATGGCCAGCATGGCAAGAAAAAGCTGAACGGTGATGCTGGTGCGTCGCATACGGGGCCCTGGGGAGGATGGCATTGTCCCCCAGCGGGTGCGTGGCGCAAAGCGCGGGCCCATTTGCCAGAGAGGCGGCCAGGGGCTCCAAATTTCCTCCACATTTGGGCGCGAGCATGGCGCCATCCCAATGTGAAGTGAGTGCGTTGCCATGCCCGTTTTGTCTGAATTGCGGTCTCTCAAAGACCGTTCGTTGTTGCCCTTTCGCGCATCCCTGGTGGGTTGCGCGTGCCTGGCCCTAGTGTTGGGGCTGGGCGGCTGTGTGGACCGGGCCGGTGCCGCGCCCGGCGAGACCAAGGCCATCGCCGTAGGGGTGGTGGTGCTGGCCCCCGAGAAGCTGGATGTGGACACCGAACTGCCTGCGCGCGTGGCATCGCCCCTGGTGGCAGAGATTCGCCCCCAGGTGGGCGGCATCATCAAGACCCGCCGCTTTGCGGAAGGGGCTCTGGTGAAGGCCGGGCAGGCGCTGTACCAGATCGACGCTGCCAGCTACCAAGCCGCCTACGCCAGTGCCCAGGCCAGCGTGGCTAAGGCAGAGGCCGTGGTGGATGCGAACAAGCTCACCGCCCAGCGGCAGGCGGCCTTGGCCGCCATCGAGGCCGTGAGCCAGCAAGAACACCAGGATGCGCAGGCGGCGCTCAAACAGTCGCAGGCCGAGCTGGCGGTGGCCCGTGCTGCGCAGGAGACGGCGCGCATCAACCTGTCGCGCACCACCATCGACAGCCCCATCTCGGGCCTGGTGGATGTGTCGACCGTGACGCCGGGTGCCCTGGTCACCGAGAACCAGACGACCGCACTCACCACCGTGCGCCAGATCGACCCCATCCAGGTGGACATCACCCAGTCCAGCGCCGAGCTGCTGCGCTGGAAGCGCGAACTGGCCGAGGGGCGCTTGCAGCGCGTGGGCAAGGACGATGTGCCCGTGAAGCTGCTGCTGGAGGATGGCAGCACCTATGCCCGCACTGGCAAGCTCAAGTTCAGCGGGGTGTCGGTGAACACGGGCACCGGCTCCATCACGCTGCGCGCCAGCTTTGACAACCCCGATGGCCTGTTGCTGCCCGGCATGTACGTGCGTGCCGTGGTGCAGGCAGCGGTGGCCCAGCAGGCGATCTTGGTGCCCCAGCAGGCGGTGAGCCGCACCAGCACGGGGTCGGCCTCGGTGCTGGTGGTGGACGAACACAACAAGGTGCAAAAGCGCGCCATCGTGGCCGACCGGCAAGTGGGCAATCGCTGGCTGGTCAGCGAGGGCCTGGCGGCGGGCGACAAGGTGGTGGTCGAGGGCTCGCAGAAGGTCAAGGCGGGTGAGGTGGTGCAAGCGCAGGTGGTGGCTGCGGCAGGTGCAGCGGCAAAAGTTGCGGCAAACGCAACAGCAACCGTGGCCGCGCGCTAAGAGGCTGAACCATGGCACGTTTTTTCATCAACCGCCCCATCTTCGCGTGGGTGCTTGCCATTGTGGTCATGCTGGCGGGGGCCTTGTCCATCACGTCCTTGCCGCTGGAGCAATACCCCGACATCGCTCCGCCCCGTGTGACGGTGAACGCCACCTACCCGGGGGCTTCGGCCAAGACGATTGAAGACTCGGTCACGCAGGTGATCGAGCAGAAAATGAAGGGGCTCGATGGCCTGCTGGCCATGTCTTCCAGCAGCTCATCGGCAGGCACGGCCAGCATCACCCTGAGCTTTGTGTCGGGCACCAACTCTGATGTGGCCCAGATGCAGGTGCAGAACAAGCTGCAGCAAGCCATGGCCCAGCTGCCGCAAACGGTGCAAAGCCAAGGGGTTACGGTCACCAAGACCGGCACGGACTTCCTGATGGTGATTGCCTTTGTATCGGGCGACGGCAGTGCCAGCGCGATTGACATTGGGGACTACATCTCCTCCAACCTGGTGGACATCATCAGCCGGGTGGACGGCGTGGGCGACATCCAGACCCTGGGCACAGGGCACGCCATGCGCATCTGGCTGGACCCTGCCAAGCTGGCCAGCTTTGCGCTGATGCCCTCGGACGTCAGCACCGCCATCACGGCGCAGAACGCCCAGGTGTCTGCAGGCCAGGTGGCCGGGCTGCCCGCCACAGCGGGGCAGCAACTCAATGTGACCATCACCGCCCGCAGCAAGCTGCAGACCGTGGCGCAGTTTGAGGAGATCGTGCTCAAGACGGGCAGTGATGCCAGCGTGGTGCGCCTGCGCGACGTGGCGCGGGTGGAGCTGGGAGGCGAGAGCTATTCCATCGCATCGCGCTACAAGGGGCAGCCTGCTGCGGCCATGGGGGTCAAGCTGGCGGCTGGGGCCAACGCCATTGGCGTGGCCAATGCCGTCAAGGCCAAGCTGGCCGAGCTGCAGCCCAGCTTCCCCTACCACCTGGAGCCGGTGATGTCTTACGACACCACGCCGTTCGTGAAGGTGTCGATCGAAGAGGTGGTGCTGACGCTGTTCGAGGCCATCGCGCTGGTGGTCTTGATCATGTATGTCTTCCTCCAGAACTGGAGGGCCACCCTGATTCCCGCCATTACGGTGCCGGTGGTGCTGCTTGGAACGTTTGGTGTGCTGTCGGCGTTTGGGTATTCGGTCAACAGCCTCACCATGTTTGGCATGGTGCTGGCCATCGGGCTGCTGGTAGACGATGCCATCGTGGTGGTGGAGAACGTCGAACGCATGATGACCGAAGAGCGGCTGGGGCCCAAGGAGGCCACGCAGCGGTCCATGCAGCAAATCTCGGGCGCCTTGGTGGGCATTGCCTTGGTGCTGTCGGCGGTGTTCATTCCCATGGCATTTTTTGGCGGATCAACCGGCGTGATCTACCGCCAGTTCTCCATCACCGTGGTGTCGTCAATGCTGCTGTCGGTGGCGGTGGCCATGAGCCTGACGCCCGCGCTGTGCGTGACCTTGCTCCAGCACGCCCCAGAGGGCGGGCACCACGCCGTGGCCCGCCGTGGGTGGCTTGGCAAGTTCTTCCAGGCGTTCAATCGCGGGTTTGAGCGGGGCAGTGCATCGGTGGAGTCCGTGACCGGCGGGCTGCTGCGTCGCAGCAAACGCATGATGGTGGTGTATGGCGCGCTGGTGGTGGCGATGGTGGCGCTGTACCACCAGTTGCCCACCTCGTTCTTGCCGGACGAAGACCAGGGCGTGCTGATGGCCGAGGTGCGCCTGCCCGCAGGGGCGACCGATGAGCGCCTGAAGGCCTCGCTGCAGGCGTTTGAGAACTGGCTGGGCCAGCAGGCGGATGTCGAGGGCTACACCATGATCACCGGGATCAGTGGCGACCAGGCCTCGGGCCGGGCGTTCATCCGACTCAAGGACTGGTCGGAGCGCAAGGGCGCGGGCCAGAGTGCTGCAGACATTGCCCGCCGCGCCAACCAGGAGCTGTCGAGCCTGCGCGATGCGCGCGTGTTTGTGATGCAGCCGCCCACCATCCGGGGGTTGGGCTCCAGCGGTGGCTTTGTGGTGCAGCTGCAAGACCGCAGCGGCCTGGGGCACGAAGCCCTGGCCAAGGCGCGGGACCAGTTCCTGGAGCTGGCGCGCAAGCGCCCCGAGTTGAGCCAGGTGCGCATCAGCGGGCTGGACGATGCCCCCCAGCTGGGCATCACCATCGATGACCGCAAGGCGGGCGCGCTGGGGCTGAGCACCAGCGATATCAACAGCACCTTGTCCACCGCGTTGGGCGGCACCTACGTGAACGACTTTGTGGACCAGGGCCGCGTCAAGAAGGTCTATGCCCAGGGCGATGCCGCCTTTCGCATGAACACCGACAGCATCATGCAGTGGTTTGTGCGCAATGCGCAGGGCGTGATGGTGCCGTTCTCGGCCTTTGCGCAAACCTCCTGGACCTATGGTGCACCCAAGCTGGAGCGCTACAACGGCATGGGTTCGTACGAGGTGGTGGGCGAGGCGGCCAAGGGCGTCAGCTCGGGCACGGCCATGGCCGCGGTGGAGGAAGTGATTCGGCAACTGCCCCCAGGCATTGGCTACGAATGGTCAGGGCAGTCGTACCAGGAGCGGCTCTCGGGCTCGCAAGCTCCGGCGCTGTATGCGCTGTCGGTGCTGTTTGTGTTTTTGTGCCTGGCAGCGCTGTACGAGAGCTGGTCGGTGCCGTTCTCGGTGATGCTGGTGGTGCCCCTGGGGGTGATTGGGGCGCTGGTGTTCACCTCGCTGGCTTCGTTGACCAACGACGTGTACTTTCAAGTGGGCTTGCTCACCACCGTGGGGTTGGCGGCCAAGAACGCGATCTTGATCGTGGAGTTTGCCAAGCACCTGCAGGAGCAGGGCGTGGGCTTGGTCGATGCCACTTTGCAGGCCGTGCGCCAGCGCCTGCGGCCGATTTTGATGACCTCTCTGGCCTTCATGTTTGGCGTGCTGCCCCTGGCGCTGGCCAGCGGTGCGGGGGCGGGCAGCCGACGGGCCATTGGCACGGGCGTGCTGGGCGGCATGGCCAGCGCCACGGTGCTGGGCATCTTCTTTGTCCCGGTGTTCTTTGTGTTGATTCGCGGTATGTTGGCCCGCAAAGGGGCTGCCCCTGACCAGGCACCTATCGCAGTGAAGGAGGCCGCATGATGAAGCACCACAAAGCCTTGTCCCTCTTGGCCTGCTGTGCGGTGCCGTTCTTTGCCGGGTGCGCCAATCTGGCGCCGGACTATGTTCAGCCGCCAGCCCCTGTGGCCGCGCAATGGCCGCAGGAGCTGGGCGTCAAGGCCTCTGCGGCGAGGGAGACCGCAGCGGCACCTGCTGTGGAATGGACAGACCTGCTGGCCCTGCAGCCGCTGCGTGACACCGTCACACTGGCGCTGCAGAACAGCCGCGATGTGCGGCTGGCGGTGCTGGCGATCGAGAAGGCCCGCGCCACCTACAACATCCAGGAGGCCGCGACATGGCCCACGCTCAACGGCACAGCATCCATGAGCGCTGCGCGCACACCGGGCCAGGCCAGTGCCTCGGGCGTGTCCAGCACCTCGCGCAGCTACAGCGTGGGGGTGGGCACCTCGGCCTATGAGGTGGATGTGTTTGGCCGCGTGCGCAATCTGCAAGAGGCGGCGCTGCAGAACTTCCTGAGCACCGAGCAGACCCAGCGCAGCGTGCAGCTCTCGCTGGTGGCCGAGGTCACGACGGCCTGGCTGACCATGGCGGCAGACCGCTCGTTGCTGGTGCTGGCGCAGGACACCCTGCGCAGCCAGCAAGCCACCTTTGACCTGGTGGCCAAGCGCCAGCAACTGGGTGCGGATTCGAGCCTGACGCTGGCACAGGCGCAAACCACGGTGGACAGCGCCCGCCGCGATGTGGCTGCGTATGAAAGCCAGGTGCGCCAGGACAAGTACGCGCTGGAGCTCTTGGTGGGCACGGCGGTGCCTGAGCATCTGCTCCCCACCGGGGCGGTGGACCTGGCCTCTGGCGCTGTGGTGCTGGGCGTGCCTGCGGGCGTGCCCTCGTCGGTGTTGCAGCGCCGCCCGGATGTGCTGGCGGCCGAGCATGTGCTCAAGGCCAGCAATGCCGACATTGGCGCAGCCCGTGCGGCCTTGTTCCCCCGCATCAGCCTCACCTCTTCGGTGGGCACAGCCAGCCGCAGCCTCTCCAACCTGTTCCAGGGCGGAGCCTGGAGCTTTGTGCCGTCGCTGACCATCCCGCTGCTGGACGGAGGGGCGTCGCGTGCGGAACTGCGGGTGGCCGAGGTCAGCCGCGACATCCAGGTGGCGACCTATGAAAAGACCGTGCAGACTGCCTTTACCGAGGTAGCGGATGCGCTGGCGGTTCGCGCGTCCCTGGCCGAGCGGCTGTCGGCGCAGAACTCGCTGGTGGGGGCTTGGCAGCGCAGCCTGACACTTTCGCAGGCGCGCTACCAATATGGCTCCTACAGCTATCTGAATGTGCTGGACGCACAGCGGTCGCTGTACACGGCGCAGCAAGCGCGCATCAGCCTGCAACTGGCCGACCTGGTCAACCGCATGACGCTGTTCAAGGCCTTGGGTGGCAGCTGGGCGGCGCAAGAGCAGAGCGCCGGGGAATGACCCTGCAGCCCGTTGCACACACAAAAAAGCCGGTGGGCCAGAACACGCTGGCACACCGGCTGGGCTGACCGGGTTGGGTCTGTCGATCAGGTCACTGGGGCCGGGTTGAACAAGACCAGTGCGTTGTGCAGCTTCCACTGCTCGGCCCAGGTCTTCTTGCGGCCACTGGCCACGTCCAGCATCAGGTGGAACAGCTCCCAGCCCACCTGCTCGATGGTGGCGGAGCCTTCGGCAATGGTGCCCGCGTTCACGTCCATCAGGTCGTGCCAGCGCCGCGCCAGGTCACTGCGGGTGGCCACTTTGATGACGGGGCACTCGGCCAGGCCGTAGGGCGTTCCGCGCCCGGTGGTGAACACGTGCAGGTTCATGCCTGCGGCCAGCTGCAGCGTGCCGCAAATGAAGTCACTGGCCGGTGTGGCCGCGTAGGTCAGGCCCTTGGCTTGAAGCTTTTCGCCCGGGGCCAGCACATTGGCGATGGGCGCCGAGCCGGACTTGACGATGGAGCCCATGGCCTTTTCCACGATGTTGGACAGGCCGCCCTTTTTGTTGCCTGGCGTGGTGTTGGCACTGCGGTCCACACTGCCACGCTGCAGGTAGGCGTCGTACCAGGCCATCTCGCGCACCATGGCCTGGGCCACCTCGGGGGTGGTGGCACGGGCGGTGAGTTGGGCAATGCCGTCGCGCACCTCGGTGGTTTCAGAGAACATCACGCTGGCGCCGGCGCGCACCAGCAGGTCGGTGCAAAAGCCCACGGCCGGGTTGGCTGTGACGCCCGAGAACGCATCGCTGCCGCCGCACTGCACACCCACCACCAGCTCGCTGGCAGGCACGGTTTCGCGGCGGCGGGCATTCAGGCGCCGCAGGTGGGCTTCGGCCTGGCGCATGATGGATTCCACCATCGACATGAAGCCCACATGGGCCTCGTCTTGCAGGCACACCACGTCCAGTGCGGCAGGGGTGTTGCTGCGCTCATCCACCAAGGGAATCGAGCCTGGGGGCAGCAGGCGCTCGGGCTGCAGCTTTTCACAGCCCAGGCTCACCACCATGACCTCGCCGCCAAAGTTGGGGTTGGAGCTGATGTTGCGCAGGGTGCGGATCGGGATCACAGCGTCGGGCGCATCAATGGCCACACCGCAGCCGTAGCCGTGCTCCAGTGCCACCACATCGTCCACATTCGGGTACTTGGGCAGCAGTTCTGATTTGATGCGCTGCACGGCAAAGTCCGTTACGCCCGCCACGCACTGCACGGTCTGGGTGATGGCCAGAATGTTGCGCGTTCCCACCGATCCATCGGCGTTGCGGTAGCCCTCGAAGGTGAAGCCCTCCAGTGCGGGCTGCATGACGCCCCGGGTGGTCGCCATGGGCAAGGCGTCCAGCTCACGTGCCTCGGGCATTTTCAGCAGGCGCTCGTGCACCCAGCTGCCTGCGGCGATGGCATCGATGGCGTAGCCGATGGGAACACCGTAGCGCAGCACGGCCCCGCCAGCGGGCAGGTCCACCAGCGCTACCTTGTGCCCTTGGGGCACCTTGTCACGCAAGGTCAGGCCTTCAGGCAGCGTAGTGCCGGCAGGCAGGCCGCCATCGTTGGCCACGATGGCAACGTTGTCGCTCTCATGCATCCGGATGGTCAGGGGCTTCAGTGTCTCTGAGAGTGGGGTTTCGGACATCCATGTCTCCTATGATCGGTCGCTTCGCGTGCAGCCTGTGGTCTTGCATCACGGGTTTGGTAGCGGTACCATTTTAAACCACCAATGACAGAAAAAGACAACCCCAAGCGTTCCCGCCGCAGCAGCGGGGCCATCACCCTGCGTGACGTGGCCAAGCTGGCGGGGGTGGCGCCCATCACCGCATCGCGCGTGCTCAACACGCCAGACCAGGTGTCTGAAGAGGTGCGCCAGCGCGTGCTCGAAGCTGTGCAGCGCACGGGTTACGTGCCCAACCGCATGGCCGGTGGGCTGGCCTCGGCCCGCAGCCGCCTGATCGCGGCCGTGGTGCCCAGCACGGTGATGTCGGTGTTCATGGAAACCATCGAGTCCCTCAACAGCACCCTGTTCGATGCGGGCTACCAGCTCATGCTGGGCCAGTCGGGGTACTCTGCCGCGCGGGAGGAGTTGCTGCTGGAGGCCATCATCGGCCGCCGCCCCGATGGCATTTTTCTCACCGGCATCATGGGTGCGGGCAAGGGGCGCACGCGGTTGGTGGCGTCGGGCATTCCGGTGGTCGAGACCTGGGACCTCACCCCCACCCCCATCGACATGCTGGTGGGTTTTTCGCATCTGGACATTGGCCGGGCCGTGGCGCGCTTCTTCATGGAGCGGGGGCGCAAGCGCTTCGCGCTGGTGACTGCCGACGATGAGCGGGCAGGGCGCCGTGCCGCCGCGTTTTCAGAGGCCGTGGTGCAGGCGGGACTGCCGCCGGTCACCACCATCAGTGTGGGGGCGCAGCGTTCACTGCGCAGTGGCCGCGATGCCCTGGGGCGCCTGCTGCAGCAATGCCCTGAGGTGGATGCCGTGTTCTGCAGCTCCGACCTGCTGGCCCTGGGGGTGGTCACGGAAGCCCGCGCCCGCCAGTTGTCTGTGCCCGGTCAGTTGGCCATCATGGGCTTTGGCGATGTGCCTTTCGTGGCCGACCTGCTGCCCGCACTGAGCACGGTGCATATCAATGGCGCGCACATTGGTCATCTGGCGGCACGCTACCTGATCGACTGCGCCGAAGGGCGTTCGGTGGATCGCCGGGTGGTCGAGGTGGACTTTTCCATCGTGGAGCGCGATACCACCTGAGTGCCTTTTGGGGCCATTTGCAAGGCGGGCTCGCAGGTTTGCGGCTTGTGTCGTCGCGCGCTATGGATGGTCCAAATTTCAGGGAAAACCCTCATTAAACCCTCGTTGACGACCCAATTTGGTACCGCTACCATTTGCGCATTGAAGATTTGGTAGCGGTACCAAATTTGGGCTTTGAGAAAAGGTGCGCCATGAATCGGCAAGCACCCAGGGCCTGGATGCAGGGCCGCATCTACCGTAGCGCCCGCATGCTGTTGATGTGAAGGGTGCGCGGCCCACACCTCTTTCCAAAACCTGTAGGAGACAACCATGAAGAAACTGCTCTGCACTCTGGCTGCGGCCCTCACCATGGGGTCGGCGTTTGCCTGGCCCGACAAGCCTGTCACCTTGGTCGTGCCGTTCCCACCTGGTGGCTCCACCGACCTGATCGCCCGCACCCTGATTCCCAAGCTGCAAGACAAGCTGGGTGGCACATTCATTGTGGACAACAAGGCTGGCGCGACAGGCACGATTGGTGCAGGCGCCGTGGCACGCGCCCCGGCGGACGGGCACACGCTGCTGGTTTCTTCGTTGGGCCCTTTTGTGATTGCGCCGCACCTGCTGACCAAGGTGCCCTACGACGCCCTCAAGGACTTTGACTACCTTACCGTGGCGGTGCAGGCCCCCAACGTGCTGGTGGTGCCCGCATCCTCGGCCCACAAGTCCCTGGCCGATGTGATTGCCTTTCAGAAAGCCAACCCCAACAAGATGACCTTTGCCTCCTCGGGCAACGGCAGCAGCGACCACCTCACGGCCGAGCTGTTCTGGCTGCAGACCCACACCAGCGGCATCCACGTGCCCTACCGTGGTGGCGGCCCCGTGATGACTGACCTGTTGGGTGCGCAAGTGGATGCGTCCTTCATGAACATCAACACCGCCATGCCGCAGATCCAGGCGGGCAAGCTCAAGGCGCTGGCCATCACCAGCGCCAAGCGCTCCCCTCTACTGCCCAACGTGCAGACGCTGGAAGAAGCGGGCATCAAAGACGCCAACGTGTACTCTTGGCAAGCGATTGCGGCCCCCCGTGGCCTGCCCGCAGACATCAAGGCCAAGCTCAACGCTGCCATTGTTGCGGGGCTGAATGACCCCCAGGTCAAGCCCAAGCTGCTGGAGCTGGGCTTTGAAATCGTGGGCAACACGCCCGAGCAATTCGCCGCCTTCCAGGCCGCAGAGTTTGCGCGCTGGAAGAACCTGATCGCCGCACGCAACATCAAGGCCGATTGATGCCTGCGCAGCCGCTGCCTCTTGGGGCCGCGGCTGCGTTTTTGCACCGGCGCCGTCTTTGTGTGCGCCCACGCCAGCCAAGCTCTTTTCATCTCTGAACCTATGTCCAACGCATCTACCCCCCTTGTTACCGAACTCCGTGTGATTCCTGTGGCTGGCCGCGACAGCATGCTGCTGAACCTCAGCGGTGCGCATGCCCCGTTTTTCACGCGCAACATCCTGGTTCTCACGGACAGCTCGGGCCACACCGGGGTGGGTGAGGTGCCTGGTGGCGAGAAGATTCGCCAAACCCTGGAGGACGCCCGCGCCCTGGTGGTGGGGCAGCCCATTGGTTCCTACCAAAGCGTGTTGCAGCGCGTGCAGCAGAGCTTTGCCGACCGCGATGCCGGTGGCCGTGGCTTGCAGACCTTTGACTTGCGCACCACCATCCACGCTGTGACGGCGGTGGAATCGGCCCTGCTGGACTTGCTGGGTCAGCACCTGGAGGTGCCGGTGGCTGCCCTGTTGGGCGAGGGTCAGCAGCGCACCTCGGTGGAAATGCTGGGGTACCTGTTCTATGTGGGCGACCGCGCACTGACCGATTTGCCCTACGCCACAGACCCAGGGGCCGAGAATGACTGGTTCCGCCTGCGCCACGAAAAGGCGATGAACGCCCAGGCCATCGTGCGCCTGGCCGAGGCGGCCCGCGAGCGCTATGGCTTCAACGACTTCAAGCTCAAGGGCGGCGTGCTGCGCGGCGACGAAGAGGTGGAGGCCGTGACAGCGCTGCACGAGCGCTTCCCCGATGCCCGTGTGACGCTGGACCCCAATGGCGGCTGGCTGCTCAGGGACGCGATCCGCCTGGGCCAGAAAATGCGCGGTGTGGTGGCCTATGCCGAAGACCCCTGCGGCGCCGAAGACGGCTTCAGCGGCCGTGAAGTGATGGCCGAGTTTCGCCGAGCCACCGGCCTGCCCACGGCCACCAACATGGTGGCCACCGACTGGCGCCAGTTCACCCACGCGCTGTCGCTGCAGAGCGTGGACATCCCGTTGGCCGATCCGCATTTCTGGACCATGGCGGGCTCTGTGCGCGTGGCGCAGACCTGCCGCGACTGGGGTCTGACCTGGGGTTCGCACTCCAACAACCATTTCGACATTTCGCTGGCCATGTTCACCCATGTGGGTGCCGCAGCGCCGGGCCGCGTCACGGCCATCGACACCCACTGGATCTGGCAAGACGGCCAACGCCTGACAAAGGACCCACTGCAGATCGTGGGCGGCCACGTGCAAGTGCCCCAGAAGCCGGGCCTGGGCGTGGAGCTGGACATGGTCGAAGTGGAAAAGGCCCACCAGCTGTACCTGCAGCATGGCCTGGGTGCGCGCGACGATGCCATCGCCATGCAGTACCTGATCCCGGGCTGGAAGTTCAACCACAAGATGCCCTGCATGGTGCGTTGATGTGGCCTGTGCGAAGCGGCCCCCGGGTCCTTCGCATGACGTGAATCGCTGTCGGCTGCTACCGGCAGCAGGTGTGGGAATCCAGCCTGCACACCACGGGGTGGTGTGGGGCATCGTGGGCCTGGCCGGCGCCCCGAGATTTTGGGTTCGCTAGCACCTGGCATGCCAACGATAAAAATGGAGACAAGCATGCAACCATCCACCCAGAAACCGCGCCGTCAATTCCTCAAGGCGGCAGCAGGCACCGGGCTGGCCGTTTGGGGCTCAGGGGCTTTGGCGCAGTCTTTCGACTTCAGACCCAACCAGCGCTATCCCGATCCGGCCGTTCAGATCCTGGACCCCAGCTTCGCCAAGTACCGCATCTACAGCAGCACCGTGGAGCAGGTCGCCACAGGCATGCGCTGGGCCGAAGGCCCGGTGTACTTCCCGGAAGATGGGGGCTATGTGCTGGTCAGCGACATCCCCAACAACCGCATCATGAAGTACAGCGAGCGAGACGGCAGCTTCACGGTGTTCCGCCAGCCTGCCAACTGGGCCAACGGCAATGTGCGTGACCGGCAGGGGCGCCTCATCACCTGCGAGCACTCCGTCACCCGCCGCGTGGTGCGCACCGAAAAGGGCGGGCGCCTCACGGTGCTGGCCGACAGTTATGAGGGCAAGAAGCTCAACGCGCCCAACGACATCGTGGTCAAGTCCGACGACACCGTGTGGTTCACCGACCCCTTGTTTGGCATCAACGGCGAGTGGGAAGGCTCCCGCGCCAAGCCAGAGCAAGCCACCACCAATGTCTACCGCATCGGTACCGACGGCAAGCTGACGGCGGTCATCACCGACATCGTCAACCCCAACGGCCTGGCCTTCTCGCCTGATGAGAAGAAGTTGTATGTCGTTGAGTGGAAGGGCACGCCCAACCGCAGCATCTGGAGCTATGACGTCAACGCCGACGGCACGGTGGGCAACAAGACCAAGCTGATCGATGCCGCTGACCAAGGCGCCCTGGACGGCTTCAAGGTGGACCGCGATGGCAACCTGTGGTGCGGCTGGGGCAGCAATGGCGCACTGCAGGCCGAGGCCTCGGAGCAAGGCGGGCGCAAGGTCTTCCTGCTCAAGGGCAAGCCCGAGGAGCTGGATGGGGTGATGGTCTTCAACCCCCAGGGCAAAGCCATTGCCCACATCCGCTTGCCCGAGCGCTGTGCCAACCTGTGCTTTGGCGGCCCCAAGAACAACCGCCTGTACATGGCCAGCAGCCACTCGCTGTATGCCCTGTACGTCGAGGCCCACGGCGCGGTGTAAGGCGCAGGCCTGGGGCTGCGTTTGTGAGGTCTGCCAGCCCTGGCCTTGTTCTCCGGGGCTGCATAGGGAACGCTCAGGACTGCCCCTTGGCCAATTGCCATAGCTCTTCGGCCAGGGGCGTCATCTCCCCTTTTTGGCGGTACAGCCGAATGTCGACCGGCACGTTCCAGGGGGCTGGACCCGCAGGCACCAGCAGGCCGCTGCGCAACTCCTCTGCCACCAGGCTCTGGGGCAGCCAGGCTACGCCACGCCCCTCCAGCACCATGGTTTTGAGCAGCACGGCATGGTGCGAGGTGAAGACCGTGGGCGCATCGCCGAACGCCGCTGTCTGCGGGGCATCCTTTTCCAGCCGAGACAGGTGCGAGCGCATGATCCTGCCCAGGCCCGAGGCATCGCTGTAGGCCAGCATTTGCAGCGCTGGCGTGTCGCTGGCGCCCTGCATGGGCTTGGCCTGCACCTTGGCTGCAGACACGGGCCGCAGTACATCGCCCGAGAGCCGAAGCATGGGGTACTGCGCCTCGTCCAGACGGCTGGGAGCATCGGCATGCCCATGGCACAAAACGAATTGCACGCGGCGCTGCAGCATCAGGTCTTCGCAAGCGTGTGAACTGTCAGACAGAGTCTGTATCGGCCCCACCTGCAGATGGGCTTCCACCCCAGACAACCAGCGTGGAAAAAACGTGAGCGAAAGCACGTGGGTCGCCGCAAAGCGCAAGCTGGCTTGCGCCATGTGGTGGGCCGCACGGGCCTTGGTGCGGGCGGCCTCCAACTGGGCCAGCACTGCTTCGATCAGTGGCTCAAAACGTTGCCCAGCGGCGGTGAGTACGGCAGGGTGCGCGCTGCGGTCAAACAAATCCACCCCCACCCATTCCTCCAGCGCGCGGATATGGCGGCTGAAGGCCGGTTGGGCGATGGCGCGGGCCTCTGCCGCGCGCGAAAAATTGCCGCTTTCGCACAAAGCCAGAAAGTCTTCCAGCCATTCCAGGTCGAGGGGGCGATTGCCAGGTCCCATGGGGTCTGCTTTCTGCGGTGTCTACACGAGGTGGTGGGGGCTGGGTGCACAGATAGATGTATGCGATTGGAGTATTGGACGCCAGGCGGCACTGAGGAAATGATGCCTTTCGTGACGCACAAAGCCTTGTCCAACGCATGCACTGCACGCAAGCCGCCTGAATTATCGGTGGGTGTTGGCACCTTGTACGGCCCCAGCGCTTTGCTTGGGGGGCCATTGGCAATCGCTTCGAGCGCACGCGCTTTCATTGTTCCAACACCGCAAACACCATGAAGATCGTCAACATCCTTGAATCCACCCGCCCCATCAAGTCAGACATCCGCAACGCCTACATCGACTTCTCGAATATGACGCTCAGCCTCGTCGCTGTGGTCACCGACGTGATCCGCGACGGCAAGCCCGTGATCGGCTATGGCTTCAACTCCAATGGCCGCTACGGCCAGGGCGCGCTGATGCGTGACCGCTTCATCCCGCGCGTGTTGGAGGCCGAGCCCGCCAGCCTGCTCGACGCCACCGGTGAGAACCTGGACCCGCACAAGGTCTGGGCCCGCATGATGATCAACGAGAAGCCCGGCGGCCACGGCGAGCGCTCGGTGGCCGTGGGCACCATCGACATGGCCGTGTGGGATGCCACGGCAAAAATAGCGGGCAAGCCGCTGTTCCAGCTGCTGGCCGAGCGCTATGGCAACGGCACGCCCAACCCGCGCGTGTTTGTCTACGCGGCCGGTGGCTACTACTACCCCGGCAAGGGGCTGGACGGCCTCAAGAAGGAAATGGAAAGCTACCTGGCGCGCGGCTACTCGGTGGTCAAGATGAAGATTGGCGGCGCCACCCTGGCCGAAGACTGCGAGCGCATCGAGTCGGTGCTCAAGATCCTGGGCCCGGGCCAGCAGCTGGCCGTGGACGCCAACGGCCGCTTCGACCTGAACACCGCCATCGAATACGGCAAGGCCCTGTCGCAGTACCCGCTGTTCTGGTACGAGGAAGCAGGCGACCCACTGGACTACGAGCTGCAGGCCAAGCTGGGCGAGGTCTACCAAGGCCCGATGGCCACGGGCGAAAACCTGTTCTCGATGCAGGACGCGCGCAACCTGATCCGCCACGGCGGCATGCACAAGGACCGGGACTGGTTGCAGTTCGACTGCGCCCTGAGCTATGGTTTGGTGGAGTACCTGCGCACGCTGGACATGCTCAAGGAACATGGCTGGTCCCCCAGCCGCTGCATTCCCCACGGCGGCCACCAGATGTCGCTGGCCATTGCCGCAGGCCTGGGCCTGGGCGGCAACGAGAGCTACCCGGACCTGTTCCAGCCCTACGGCGGCTTCCCCGATGGGGTGAAGGTCGAAAACGGCTACGTGACGTTGCCGCCGCTGCCGGGCATTGGATTTGAGGGTAAATCAGACTTGATCGCTGAGATGCGGGCGCTGGCCTCCTGAGCTCAGAGCACCCGCACTCCCAATTCCCCCACCAGCGCGGCCGCCTGGTCGCCAGAGATGATGGCGCCCTTGAAGAAGGGTGCCACCTGCGCCAGTTTCAGGCCGCCCAGGTCTACGCCGCGCAGGTCGGCGCCGTCAAAGCGCGTATGTTTCAAATGGGCGTCTCGCAAGCTGCCGCCTTCAAACAGCGCATCCCGAAAATCGCAGCCCCCCAGATCGGCCTCGGACAGGTCAAGCTGCGCCAGGGTTTGCTTGCGAAACGACAGCCCCCGCAAATCGGCGCCCACGAGCAGTGATTCGTGGAACTCCAGCCCCAGGGTGTGCGCCTCGCGAAAGTGTGCCCCGGTGAGTTTGACTTCGGCAAACAGCGCGCTGGACAGCCTTGCGCGTGTCCAGTCGGTGTTGTTGAGGTCGCAGCGGTGCCAGCGCGCATCGGTGCAGTCTGCGCGTTGCAGTTGGGCCCGCGCAGCGCGGCAGTCCAGCCAGCGGGTGCTGGTGAGGGTGGCGGCTTCCAGTGCGGCGTCTGCGAAGGTACATCCGATAAAGGTGGCGCCGCGCAGGTCCATCTGTGACAAATCCTCGCCGTCAAAGGTGCAACGCTCAAACTGCAGTGCTGCAGGGGCGTCGGCCACCAGGCGTTGCAGATCGGCCCGCGACAGGTGTTGATCGGTCACGGGGCTGGTGGCCGTGGTGGTGGCTGTGGTGCTGGGGGTGGAGGTCATGAACAACGAAACCATGGGGCGCAGAAGGCGGTGGGTGAAAAACCCAAGAGGGCAGGGTGCCGGAGGGCTTCAGTGCCCCGTGCTGCGGGAGAACAGGTGAATCACCAGTACCCCCGCCAGAATGAGGCCTATGCCAAGCAGCGCTGCGGTGTCCAGGCGCTGGTCGTAAACCACCCAGCCCACGGCAGACACCAGCACAATCCCCACGCCTGACCACACCCCGTAGGCAATGCCCAGTGGCACCGTCTTGAGCGTGAGCGACAGCGCATAGAACGCCGCTACGTAGGCCACGGCGGTCAACGCCGAGGGAAGGGGGCGAGTGAAGCCCTCGGAGGCTTTGAGGGCGCTGGTGCCAATCACCTCGGCCAAGATGGCGGCGCCCAGCAGGGCGTAAGCGGGCAGGGGCATCAGTCTTCTTTCTGGCCGCACAGTTGCAGCAACAAGGCCAGGATGCGGGCGCGGTGCGCGTCGTCCAGGGCATACACATCCAGCATTTGCGAAAACCAGAAGCCATCTGCGGCCATCCGGCACACCAGCAGCCGGTCTGCCGCGCCAGGTGTTTCGGCGTCTGCGGCCAGCTCGGTCTGCATGGTCTGGTGCCAGCGCTCGCGGGCTTCGGGCAGGGTCAAGGCCAGCAGGCCAATGGCCCGCTGGGTCTCGACCTGGTTCAGTTGGTTGTGGGTGTCAAAGCAGGTGCGAATGTAGGCGCGGGCATGGCGCCCCGGCCCGGCGGGTTCACGTTCAAACGCCAGTGCCAGGTTCGCCTGGAATTCTTCAAACAGCTGATCGCACAGCGCCTGCAGCAAGGCCTGCTTGCTGCGAAAGTGGTGCTGCAGGCCGCCCTTGGTCACGCTGGCGCGGCGGGATACGGCGTCCAGCGTCACGGCGTGGGGGCCATCTTGTACCAGGATGTCGCGCACCACCATCAGTAACTGGCTGCGGATCAGTTCGGGCTGTTTTTGTCGGCGGTGGGCTTCTGTCATCACTACAAACCATCCGTATGGAATGTTTATTGTAGGGGTGGCCTCGGGAGCTGAGCCGGGTCTGGATCAATGTCCCCGGGCGCCCGTGGGGCCTTCACTGGACATTTCGTCCAGTGTGGTGGCCAGTGCACCTGACAAGCCTGAGAGCGCAGCCTGCGTCATATCCGGTAACAATCCGTGCCAATCACCGCACCCCATCGCCCCTGAACCCATTCCCCCGCCATGTCCCAAAACGTTCACACCCTGCACCTGTTCTTTGAAGACCCCATCCGGCTCAAATACTGCCAGCTGGTGTTCCAGTACCTGCAATCCGACAACACCGAGCAGGCCGAGCGCTGGGCCGAAAAGCTGGGCGGGGCTGACCTGGCCAAACTGTGGGACAGTGACTGGTTCAACCATGGCGTGCGTGCCCAAGGCCCGGGGCTGGTGCTGAACTTTGATTCGAGCACGCACGACGGGATTCCGCTGCAGATACTGGAAGAGCTGTTTGCTCACGGCCTGCGCTCTGCCGTGGCCGAGGTGTTTTACGACCAGGTGGGTGAGACCGAGCGCATGTTCTTCGAGCAAGGCATGTGGGTAACCCGCCAGTCTTTTTATGCCAGCAACCCCACCCTGAAGGCTGTGGTGGAACGCGCTGACGACGATACAGAAGAGAGAGCGGGAGAAGAAGACGAGGAGGGTGCCAGCGACGGCACCAAGAACCCACGCAAGCCGGTGCCCATTGGCACCCTGCGCACCCAGCAGGACGAACGCGAGCGGGAAGGCCGCGAAGCGGTGGATGCCATGGTCGGCATGTTCAAGGACATGCGCGAAAGCGGCGTCAACCCGGTGGACGGAATCATGGGCATCTTCATGCTGAAGGCGGGCTTCAAGGGGCTGGTGCACGCCGCGCTGTTCACCTTGGTCACGGTGCTGCTGTTCAAGGGCTTTTGGTTGTGGATGGGTCTGGGCCTGCTGCTGGCGGTGGTGCTGCCGCTGTACTACATGAGCACGGAGCGCAAGTCGCTGTTCTCCTGAACGAGCGTCTGATGGCATGGGCCGCATACAACACATTGAAAACACAGAAACGAGGGAGAAAAAACGATGTTGACCGAGATTGAATGGTGGGGGGGCGTGCTGTTTATCGTGGGCGCCGTGGTGTATCGCATGGCCATTGGTGCGCTGGACAAGGATGCAGGGTTTGATGCCAACCGGCTGCTCTCGCATGTGTTCTTTCTGGCCCCGGCTGTGGTGCTGGCGGGCTACTTCTACCCGCTGGAGCGCCCGGGGTTGCGTTACGCCTACCTGGGCGTGCTGGCGGTGGCACTGCTGGCCATGGTGGCTACGCTGGGTATGGAAATCTGGGACAACATCCAGACCGCCAAAGAGGCCAAGGCCGCAGGTACGGGTCAAGGTAGCGCCAGTGTGGTGACAGACGCCCCCGAGACCCGCATGCTGGAGCCAGCTGCGCTGGCATCGGTGCAGGCGAGCCAGGGGAAGCAAGGCCAGGGCGAAGGCGGTGAGGGCGATAGCGAGGACGATGACGATGACGAGGAGGTCGGCACCTTCTACACCGTGCTGGGCATGCTGCTGCTCTACAGCCCGGTGTTTGTCGTCTGCGCTTTGGGCTGCTACAAGGCTTGGCCCATGGTGCAATCGCTGCTGCAGCGCTAAGCGCTTTTTCAACGGCCTGCATCCACAGACAGGCATGCCTTGTGCGTGTCCTGTCCAGGCCGTTCCCTTTTCCAGCCCGTACCTCCTTTTCCTCCATGGCCAGCGATTCTTTCTCCGTGCTTCTCTCGCTTTACATGCGGCGTATCCGTGCCAGCGCCTCGGGGGTGGCGACGGAGATTGGCCTGAGCCGTGAAGCCGTGAACAACTGGCGCAACGGTGTGTCAGTGCCCAACCCCCGCTCGCGTGACCGCGTGGTGGCCTGCACCCGCTACCTGCGCCTGACGGAGACCGAGTCCAACCGCCTGCTCAGCGCGGCCGGGTTTGAACCCGAGTTTCCGCTGCAGGCCGAATCGGTGGGCGCACAGCCGTTTGCGGTGTTCCAGGACAAGCTGTTTGCCCAGCTGGCGCAGGCCATGCCGTACCCCATCTCGCTGCTGCTGTCGCCCGCGCACTGGGGCCAGCCGCCGTTTCGGCAAGAGCTGCTGGCCCGTGCCCGCGCGCAATACGGCGAGGGCGCGGTGCTGCACATCCAGCCGCCCTACAGCGTGAGCACGGCGGCCGACGAATACTTTGCCGCCATCGGCCGCCAGTGCGGGCTGGGCGAAGTCACCTCCGACTACGAATTTGAAGCCGCGCTGGAGCAGCGCCTGCTGGCGGGCGAGCGGCTGTTTTGCCTGGTCAGCCGCTTTGAGCAGGGCACCCCTGCACTGCGCGAAACCCTGGCGGGCATTTTGCGCAGCCTGAGCGAAATGCACAGCGGCCGTCTGCACCTGCTGCTGTGCGGAGGCGAGGCGCTGGCCGACCTCAAGTACCGCAGCGGCGACTTGTCGCTGCTCAACATTGCCCAGGTCAACCATTGGCCCGAGCCCACGCTGGACGACCTGGTGGTGCTGGCGCGCCACCGCTGGCCCGAGCAGCCCTGGGCCGTGCCCGTGCTGGCCGCTCTGCAAGACCTCAGCGGCGCACACCCCGCCTTGTTTGAAGAAGGGCTGCAATGGCTGGTAGACCATGGCACCGCCGCACTGCAAGGCGATGTGGTGGCAGCGGGCGAGCTGCGCAGCCACCTGCTGGGCAGTGCGCGCCTGTGGCAAACCTTTTTGCCGCTGGCACAGGCACCGGCCTCGCGCCAGCGCCTGGCGCAGCTGCTGCAGGCCGCTGACCTGGGCCGTGCCCGGCCCTACCTGCAAGACGACGACCTGCGCCGATTGTTTTGGGGCAACCTGGTCCAGGTGCGCGGTGCGGGCGATGCGGCGCGGCTGCATTGGCGCTGCCCTATCGTGCGCGAGGCTGGCTTGATGGTGCTGGAATCATGCTCGAACGAATGAGCCCGCTGCTCTCGCGCCCTGTGCTGCGCGCCATGGTCATTGCCGTGGTGACGTTGTTTGTGGCCAGCGCCATCTTCACCCCCCAGCTCAACCCCTTCACGCGCAGCGCCTTTCTTGCGGCCATGAATGTCGGCCCGGTGTGGGGCGAGGTGGCGCAATGGCGCGCCGCCATGATCGATGCGCGCAACGAGCTGGGTGACTGGCCGCCGGACATCCAAAAATACGCCCCGCCCATTGCCAACGCCAAGCTGCGCGTCACCTCGCCACGCCCCAACGTGTTGCAGGGTGACATTGCCAACCACCCCGAGCTGGGCAAGATCGCTGGCACGCAGGTGATCATTGAGTTCCATCCTGACTCCTATACCTGGAGCTGCCGCCGAGGCAATCCGCCCGTTCCGCCAGGCTACCTCCCCATCAATTGCGATGACGGCGTGACCGACGATAGGGAGCCGAGCAAGCCATCTTCCGCGTCCGCCTCCGATCCCTTTGGGTGGCTGCGGTCATTGATCATTGGGTGTGCTGTGATCTTTTGCGCCGGGGCGGTGGTGTGGGTGGTGCGCCATCCCCTGATTGGCTCAGGCCAACTGCGCCCCGCGCGCCTGCGCCGCACGCCCCTGGACCGCCTGCCGAAAATCGACCGCTTGCTGCGCTGGATGGGGCGGCTGGATGCCACCTTGCAGGCCGCTGAAGTCCGCACGGCAGACTGGCGCCGCGCTGTGTTGTGCGCGCAGGCGAACGGGCTTGACTACGCCACTGGCCTGGCCCAGGCCCTGGCCGACAAAGTGGTGGCCCGCCAGCAGGCCAGTGCCGATTGGGCGCTGCCCGGCGTGGTGCTGGAGTGGCAGTTTGCCCCCGACCTGCCCGTGTCGCTGGACCGATGCCTGGTGCTGGTGCCCACGCCGGGGCTCGACGAAGCCGCCTTGGTGCAAAGCCTGCGCGCTGCGCAGACCGGCAGCGACGTGCTGCTGGTGCTGAGCGAGCACAGCACTGAAAATCCGTTCCCTCTGCTGCGTGCCCATTGCGAAGACAGCGCCAACCTGCATGTGATGGTGGACAGCGCCAGCCTCACTGAATGGCTGCTGGGCGGCCAGGCCCTGCAGGTGCTGCTGCGCCTGCTGTCCACCCAGTTGCGCATCACCCGCATCTCGCCGTACCAGACGCGCGGCGGCGTCACGCGCGAAGGCTCGTTCTTTGGCCGCGCGCAGCTGCTGGCCCGCGTGGTCACTCGCGAGCCTGCCAACTACCTGGTGGTGGGCGGGCGCCAGCTGGGCAAAAGCAGCTTGCTCAAGGCCGTGCAGCGCCGCCTGCAGGGCCACCCGCACACCGTGTGCCACTACGTATCGCTGCGCGACCACCGACTGGCCCCGCGCCTGGCACTGCAACTGGGCCTGCCCGCCGCCACCGCGCTGGAGGACATCGTGGCCCACCTGCAGGCGCAGGCGGTGGGCAAGCGGCTGGTGCTGCTGATTGATGAGGCCGACCAGTTCTTCCGTGCCGAGTCGGACCAAGGCTACGCCCAGTTGTCCACCCTGCGCTCGCTCAGCGAAGAGGGGCGCTGCTGGTTCATGCTGGCAGGGTTTTGGGACTTGTACGCCACGGCCGTGCTCGACTACCAAAGCCCCTTGCGCAACTTCGGCGAGGTGCTGACCATCGGCGGGCTAGAGCGCGCCGCCTGCCGCGAGCTGGCCACGGAGCCGCTGCGCCGCCTGCGCCTGGGCTTTGCCAGCGATGCGCTGGTCGAGCGCCTCATCGATGCCAGCGGTCAGCGCGCCAACCTGGTGGCCATCCTGTGCCAGGAATGCCTGGAGGCCCTGCAACCCGGTGAGCGCGCCATCGAGGCCCTCCACCTGAACCAGGCCCTGGCCTCGCAGGCGGTGCAAGACGCGCTGGCCGGCTGGGGCCGCCTGAGCCAGGACGAAGCCGCCTGCCGCCTTGACCGTGTGGTGGTCTACCACACCGCCCAGACCGGGCAGACCAGCTTGGTGGCCCTGGCGCAGCTGCTGCAAAGCCACGGCATCACGGCCGATGCGCAGGCCCTGCGCCAGTCGCTGGCCCGCCTGCAACTGGCCTACGTGCTGCGCAAGCAAGAGGCCGAATACCGTTTCGCCATCCCGCTGCTGCAGGGCCAGTTTGAGCCCAGCGAGGTGGAGCAGCTGCTGCGCCAGGAGTTGGCTGTGTTGGGCAGGGACACACGCTCTGCTGCGTGAGCCGTTGCATCCAAATACGCATGCTTTGAATAGAGTGGAATTTTTGACCGAGGAACTTTCAATGACCGCACAAAACGCATCTGTCACGCCCGCACTGCCGCCTGAGTCCCGCTATGCCTCGGTGGTCCAAGACCACAAAGCCCTCTGGGGTGCCGTGCAAGATCGGGCGCATGAAGGAGAGGGCGACGGGCTGGTCGCAGCCATCGTCTTGCATGCCTCGAAGGCTCTGGTCGCTTATATCGAATACGGCGAAGACATGGTTTACCCCGAACTGCGTTTGTTGGATTTGCGTACGGATGAAGTGATCGCCATCGACAGCGAGGACCTGGCCGACGCCCCCATGATTGATGGCCTGGCCTTTGCGGACGAAGATGCGGGACTGCTGGAGCTTCAGTTCCGTGACGGGGGCAAGCATGTGGTGACGCTGGATTTCGACGGCCCATCGGTGCGCTGGTAAACGGCTGGAGTCACCTCGCCATGGCAAGCTCGTCCGCTGTTGTCCTTGAGCACGACTCAGGGTTTGATCACATCCTGTCGTCCATAGACCGCTTGGTGCGCTCCGGCGTACACCCCGACCGTATCAGCGTATCCCAGGAGTCTGCAATGCAGTGGGCGTGCTCTGCGCGCTGGGCCTATTACGACCGTCCAGACGACGCCAGCGTGCCCGGGCGGGTGGATGCCCAGTTCGCGCTGTTGCGCCTGCTGTTGGAAAAGGGCGGTGACCCCAACCGGCGCAAGAACCGCAATTCCACCCCCCTGGCCGAGTGCTGCACGGAGTTTTCAAGCTATGCGGAACACCGCGCGCTGGAGCGGCTGGCGCTGATCCTGGCAGCAGGCGGCGACCCCCGCAAGACCAAAGAACCAGCGCTGTGCCTTGTCCTCGGGCTGGGCGACATGCGCGGCGAAATTTTCAGCATGCCGTTTCGCGAAGACGCCCCGGCCAGTCATGCGGAGGCCGTCTATCAGGCCATCGTCCTGCTGCTCCAAGCTGGGGCTGACATAGAAGCCATGGACCACCGTGAGATGTACAACCCTTTGCTCATGGCCGCCTCTATGGGCAGTGTGCCGTTGTTACGCTTTTTGAAGGACCGCGGCGCTAATGTGCACTTCACCACCCCCGCAGGCACCAACGCGCTGATGCACTGTGCTGGCGATGTGGACGGTCTGAACCTGAGCCGGGCTGGCATTTCGGTGGCGTGGCAGCGAGGGGTCGACCCTGTCGCCACCACCCGCCAGCTGCTCGACTGGGGCCTGGACCCCGCTGCAGCCAACGCGCGCGCTCGCACCCCACTGCGCCTGGCCGTCAGCGCAGGCAACCTGAATGTGGCTGCCGTGCTGGCCGAAGCCCTGGCGGCCCAGGGCAAGTTGGTGGCTGCCGACGTGCGCCTGTTCCGGGGCACCGAATACGAATCCCGCGTGGCGGCGTTGACCACCTCCGTAGCCCCCAAAAAGCCCGCCAAGCCCAAGGCCGCTGCGGATGGCTCCGCCCAGCGCGCCACCTGGGAGCGTGCGCCCGGATTGATCGACGGGCCCACGGACTGGACCGCCAGCCAATACCCCGATTGGCTGCGCACCTGCCTCAAGGGCGTGATCGCCCACCTGGGGTCGGGCGCAGACCCGCGCGTGCCGCCTGGCGTGCTGTACCTGGAATACGACGACTACTTTCGTGGCCTGAAGCTGTCGCGCACCAAGTCGTACCTCAGCCGCAGCGGCGCGGTGGAAATGGGTGTCCATGTCTTCGATTGGTCTGTCATGCGCATCCGCTTCTCGCAGGTGGAAAACGACGACTGGGTGCTGCGCGAGGCGATTGATTTGCCCATGGCCCCAGGCGCACCGCCCACCACCGAGGTGCTGTGCGACACCATCGGCCAGCTGTGCGCCCGCTACCTCAATACCCAGGCATGACGCCGATTGAGCGCGTGCCACAGCCCCATCTCTCCCATTTTCAATCGCCCGATCCCATGACCTCCAAGCCCAAGTGGACCGACCGCATCCATAGCCCCATTCGCGTGCTGAACCACGCCGATGGCCTGCACCTGGAGAAATTCACCGATGCCGATCTGGACCAGATCGCCGACTGCGACGACATCCTGGACATCCACCTGCGCAGCAACCGCACGGCGCAGCCGGTCGATCTGTCACGCCTGGCGCACATCCAGGGGCTTCGGCGTTTGAGCCTGGATCGCATGCAGTTCACCAACCTGCAGGCCCTCAAAGCCTTGCCGCACCTGAATTCGCTGACCATTGAATACTGCGACTTCAAAGACTTCGAGGCACTCAACGGGCTCAATGTCGAGACGCTGTTCGTGTGGAACAACAAGTTCACCCACTTCCCGGCGGGGCTCCAGTTGCCCAGGCTGGAGAGTCTGTACCTGTCACACAACCGCATCACCGACCTGTCGTTCGTTGCCAGCTACCCCACCCTCAAATGCTTGCATGTGAACGGCAACCGGATCACCGACCTGGCTCCGTTGGCTGGCTGCGCGGCCTTGGAGACCCTGTGGGTCGATGACAACCCGCTGACCACACTGGCGCCCCTGGCAGGTCGGCGCTACCAGCGACTGCATGTCAGCAACGAGTTGAGTGCGGAGCGTGCGGCCTTGCAGCTGGAGTTGCCCGAGGAAGCGTATGTGCGCGACCCGGAAAGCATCGAAGCCTCGCGCATCGCGAAGCTGATGGAGGCCAAGGACTGGCCGCAGCTCTACGCCATCACCGACGTGGCGTTGTTGGGCGACGCGTTCGCTAGCCTGGTGCACGGGCACTTTGACGAGGAGACGGTGCGCGGCGCACTGGCACACCCGGCTCCAGGTGCGTTCGATGCAATGGTGACCCACGGATTGCGACCGCACTATTGGGAAGAATCCAAGCTGCTGGTGTCGGTGCTCAGCAGCTTTGGCGAGCGCTTGGTGGCGCCACTGACCCAGAGCTTTCATGCCGAGCTGGCTTTTTACCCTGAGTACGAACCGTTTTACGCGGGCAAACTCAAGCACGAGCACGCCACCATCGCCCGCATCCTGGTGGAAGCTCCCATCCCCGCGTTTGCCGACCTGTTCCTGGCGTTCTTCAACCTGCGCGAGGGCTTCTCCGAAGCCCACCTGCACCACTACAAGCAGCTGCTCGATGGGGTGGGCAAAGTGCAGTCTCCGCAGCTGGTGGAGCCCATCATCGACCTGCTGCGGTTCGAAAAGCACATCCTGGGCGGCGATGCGGCGTTCATGAAAAAGGTCTTCAAGGCCATTGGCCAGCTGGGCACGAGGGCCGATGCGGCCGTGCTGGCTGGCCGCTTTGATGTGTCTGTCGAAGCCCGCACCGATGTGGCCGAGGCCTACGAGGCCACCCTCAAGAAGCTGGAAAAGAAAAAGAGCTAATGCGCTGCAGCCCCGCCACCGCATGACGCTGTGTTTTGTCTCTGCCGTTGAACCCATCCCATGTCTGAATCCCGACTGCACTACACCGTTTACTTTGAGTCCCGCGCCCAAGCGGCCGCCTGGGCTGCTGAGGCCGAGGCCACCGCCCAGCTGTCGTCGCCAGAGCAAGCCCGCGTGCTAGGCGCGATGCTCGGCTTGGGTGAAGACTCCGGGGTCTCTTTTGAGTTTGCGGGGGCGGCACAGTTGTGTGCAGAGCTGGCCGTGCTGGGGCCGTGGAACCTGCTGCCTGCCGAAGAATGGCCACCCGGTTTGATGGCGCGGGGGGCCAAGCTGCTGAGCTGCGAATGGCACGACGGGCCCAAGGCGCAAGGCTTTTTTCTCAACGGTGCCAAACCCGTCACGCGCAAGCAGTTTGAAGCTGCGGTGCGCAAGCTGGACCCGTTGGAAGAAGTCCACCAGTTGCTCTCCAAAGAACAATACGGCGCGGTCTTGAACCTGGTGCACCACCACGGCCTGGACCCCAACACGGTGCTGTACCACCGGCCGCTCATCGTGCATTTGCTCACGCCGCAGGCAGGCAAGGCCAGCGGCGTGCTGCCCACCGAGGCCATCATCGCCCTGCTGCAAGCCGGGGCGCGGCCTGACCCGCTGGCGCTGGTCACCCGCATGCCCGGCTACACCTTGCCGGTGTTTCCGCTGCATTGCGCGGCCCGGGCGTTCGACATTGCCCTGATGCAGGCGCTGGTGGATGCGGGCGTGGATGTGAACGCGGTGGACGACGAGGGGCGCACACCCTTGATGCAACTGGCCGATGCAACGCACTATTTGAGCAAGCCCGTCTCCATGGCCGTGCAGGCCGCGCAGTGGCTGCTGGAGCGGGGCGCAGCGGTCAACGCCGTGAGCCAGCACGGGGATTCGGCCCTGGCCGGGGGCGTGCACCAGGCGCTGCGCGATCTCCTCATGGCACATGGCGGCCGGGTAATCTGGCCGCACTACGCGCTGGAGTACGACGCCCCGCAGCAGCAACTCAACGCGATTTCGTACCACGACCATGCGCTGCTGGATGAATTGCTGGCGCAGGCGCCGCCGGACGAAGCCCATCGGCATGGCTTGCTGAGCAGGGCTGTGGACGAAGGGAACCTCCCAGCGTTGGACCGGCTGTGGCGGCCGGGAGACCATGCGCTGATGTGCATCGACGCAACCCCGGAGCCCCGGTTGCTGGCGGAATGCACCACGAAGCACGAAGGCACGGACGTGGCCACGATGCGAGACCTGGTGCAGCGCAGCGCGCCCGAGGCCTTTCCCACGCGCGATACCGCCTGGCTGAATGCCGCCAACAGCTGCCTGAAGGATTTCACCAGCCGCATCGTGGACCGGCCTGTGGCGTTGCTGGAGATGGTGCTCGCGCTCGGCTTGCCCGCTGAGCCACCGGCCGATGCGCAGCACACTCCCTTGGAGGCTGCTATCAACGCCCAGTCCGAAGCCAAGGTGGCGCTGCTGCTGGCCCACGGTGCCAACCCAAACCGGGTGCTGTACCACGGGGGCAATGCCTTGCATGAGGCGGTGCTGTACAAGGCGACCGATTGCATCCCATTGCTGTTGCAAGCGGGGGCGGACCGCACCTTCTGTGACCGCCAAGGCCGCACGCCGCTGCAGCTGGCGGTGGTCAAACGCAACAAGGCGGCGCAGAAACTTTTGGCGAGCTGATTGCGCACCGGCCTGTCAGGGGTTTCAATAAAAATAGGCTCTAGCGCTTGTCCAATAAGCGCTAGTAGCTATCATTTTTGATTATTCGATGTCCTTGCTCTGGCGATGGCCGTGGAGGCTCGCCCTCCATTCCTCATAGCCCTGGGGCATGAGCTCACGCCGAAAAGAGCTGAGTCCTAGCTTATTGCGAATGACCATTTATCGATATGCACGCAGCCTCCTAAAGTGAGGGCATGGCGTGTGTCAGTCCCTGGCACCTGCCACGCGAAGGGGCTGCACGGTATGCATGCCTGAGGCTTGCAGTGGCTGGTCGTAGCTGGTTGTCGCCATGGCCGCCACCTGTGGCTCCTTTCGCTTTCCCCATCGCTTGCGAAAGAGCCACACAACAATGAACTTCCAACAATTGCGTTCCGTTCGCGAGGCCGTGCGTTGCGGCTTCAACCTGACCGAGGTGGCCGCCTTGCTCTACACCTCGCAGCCTGGCGTGAGCCGCCAGATCCGTGAACTGGAGGAAGAGCTGGGCGTCGAGATTTTTGTGCGCGCAGGCAAACGGCTGACCGGTCTCACGCCCCCTGGCCAGGCGGTGCTGCCGATTGTGGAGCGTCTGCTGCAGGATGCCGACAACCTCAAGCGTGCCGGGCAGGACTACAGCTCCAGCCACGAAGGGCGCCTGTCCATCGCGGCCACGCACTCGCAGGCGCGCTATGCCTTGCCCCATGTGGTGCGCGATTTTCGGGCCATGTTCCCGCAGGTGTCGCTGCACCTGCACCAGGGCTCGCCCAAGCAGGTGGCCGAGATGCTACTCAGCGGCGAGGCCGACATTGGCGTGGCCACCGAGGCGCTGTCGCACTACGACACCCTCGTCACACTGCCGTGCTACCGCTGGACGCACAGCATCGTCGTGCCGCCGGGCCACCCGCTGCTCGATCTGCAAGAGCCCGTGACGCTGCAGCAGTTGCAAGAGTTCCCCATCATCACCTACGAGCTGGGCTACACCGGCCGCTCGCACATCGACGAGGCCTTTGCCCGCGAGGGGCTCAAGCCCGACGTGGTGCTGTCTGCCATGGATGCCGACGTGATCAAGACCTATGTGGAACTGGGCATGGGCGTGGGCATCGTGGCCTCCATCGCGGTGGACCCCGAGCGCGACCGCCACCTGCGCATGCTCGATGCGCGCCACCTGTTCGAGGTCAACGTCACCCGCCTGGGCGTGCGCCGCGGCACCTGGCTGCGGGGCTATGCGTACAGCTTCATCGAAACCTTTGCCCCGACGCTGACCCGCGAGGCGGTGGAGCGCGCGGTGCGGGACCTGCCAGCGCAGGAGTAAGTTGAGAAGTGAGCGCAGTGGGGGGCGCCGGGTGAGGTACGGCACCGCATATCCATATCTGTTTTGATTCCTTCGCCCTGTGGGGCGTCCTTCCTAAGCTGTCTGCACGACCAGCGAAGGGCTCCCGATGCTGGATGTCATTCACCACTGCTCGCAGGCCGCTCCATGACCCAACCCCTTTCGTCTCCCGTATCCACACCCTCATCCCTCCCCCGCCAGCTGGTCTTCGGCTTTGTCTTGCACGGCGTGGGCGCGGGCTGGGGCGACTGGCGCCACCCCAACGCGGTGGTCGATGCCAGCGTGAACTTCGGTTTCTACAAAGAGCAGGCGCAGCTGGCCGAGAAGGCGCGGTTTGACTTCCTGTTCGTGGCCGACAGCGTGCACATCACCGAGCGCTCCAGCCCGCATTACCTCAACCGCTTTGAGCCCCTCACCATCCTGTCGGCCCTGGCCGGAGCCACCTCGCACATCGGCCTGGTGGCTACGGTAACGGCCAGCTACAGCGAGCCCTTCACGGTGGCGCGCCAGTTTGCGTCGCTCGACCACATCAGCGGCGGGCGTGCGGGCTGGAACGTGGTCACCTCGTGGCTGGACGGCAGCGCCCGCAACTACAGCCGCAAAGAGCACTACGACCATGGCGTGCGCTACCGCCTGGCGCAAGAGCACCTGGACGTGGTCCAGGGCCTGTGGGATTCGTGGGAGGACGACGCCCTGGTGCGCGACAAGGCCACGGGCCAGTTTCTCGACCCCGCCAAGCTGCACCGGCTGGACCACCAGGGCGAGTTCTTTTCGGTGGAAGGGCCGCTGAACATCAGCCGTTCGCGCCAGGGGCAGCCGGTGATCTTTCAGGCGGGGGCATCCGAAGATGGCAAGCGCTTTGCCGCGCAGCGCGCCGATGCCATCTTCTTCCATGCCGACACGCTGGAAGAAGCCCAGGCCTACTACCGCGATGTGAAGGCCCGTGTGGCCGCCGAGGGGCGCGACCCAGCCAAGGTGTTCCTGCTGCCCGGCATCCGTCCCATCGTGGGCCGCACTGCCGAAGAGGCGGAGCGCAAATACGAAGCATTGGCCGCCCTGGTGCCCATCGAGAACGCCATTGCGGCCCTGGCCCGGCCGTTCAACGACCACGATTTTTCCAAATACCCGCTGGATGCGCCGTTCCCCGACCTGGGCGACCTGGGCCGCAACAGCCAGCAAAGCGCCAGCGACAAGATCAAGCAGCACGCCAAGGCCCACAGCCTCACGCTGCGCGAGGTGGCCCTGTGGCACGCCCGCCCCAAGCGCACGTTTGTGGGCACGGCCGAGCAGGTGGCAGACGAGATCCAGCGCTGGTTTGAGCAAGGCGGCGCCGACGGCTTCAACTTCTTTGAAGCCCTGCCCAACACCTCACTCAAGGACTTTGCCGAACTGGTGGTGCCCGTGCTGCAAGCGCGTGGCATCTACCGCAAGGAGTACACGGCCTCCACCTTCCGGGGCAACCTGGGTTTGCCTGTGCCTGCCAACCGCTACACCGCTGCGCGTGCAAAGCCGGGTACGGTAGGTGGCAAGGTGGCAGAGCCTTTGCCCGAGGCGGTGGCTGCATAGTTTGCGTGGGGCACCGTCCCCATGCCCCGCAGAAAGACAAAAGGCCCGGAGTGAAAGCTCCGGGCCTTTTGTCTTTCCAGCACCCTGGCGCTGCAGGGCATCCGGCCATCCTGGCGATCGCTCAGATCACCCGGAACCCATGCGTGCCGTCACGCCCCAGTTGTTCCACCAGTCCAAACTCCCAGTCCAGATACGCCTGCATGGCCTCGCGTGGGCTGTCCGTGCCTTCGTAGGGGCGGCGGTAGCGGTCAATGCGGGGCGAGGCCAGGTGGGTTTCGCCTTGCTCCAGCGGCAGGCCCTGGGCAATCCAGGCCAGGGTGCCGCCTTCGAGCACCTGCACCGTGGCGCCAGTGAGGCGGGCCACATCCACCGCCGCATAGCGGGCCAGCAGGCTGCTGCCGCAGGTCAGCACATAGTGCGGCGCTTTGGGAATGGTCTGCAGGGCCTGTGCCAGCTGCGATCGCACCACGAACCACGCGCCGGGGATGTGGCGCAAGGTGTAGTTGGCGCTGGTGGTCAGGTCCAGCACCACCGTCTGGCCGGGGGCCTCGCGCTGCAGGCGCTCTGCCAGGTCGGCGGGGGTGATCCACTGCGCGGGCTCCAGCAGCTCAGGCACGGGCTGCGGGGCCGGGCGGGTGTCGTGAAAGTCCGCACTCTGCAGGCCGTCCAGCACCCACACATCCCAGCCCATCTGCGCCAGCCACGATGCACTCATGTTGGCGCGCACACCGTCGTCGTCCGCCAGCACTAGGCGGGCGCCACGCACGGGGGCGGTGTGGTCGGTCTCTTGCACCAGCTGGCCGCCGGGCGCATTGCGAAAGCCCGGCACATGGCCCCGGTTGAATTCTTCGGGCGTGCGCACGTCCAGCAAGTAGGTGGTGCGCTCGGCCTGCTGTGCAAAGGCGTGCAGGTGCTCGGTGCGGGCGCGCCGCACACCGGCGCGGTCGGCCACCTTGCGGGCGCCTTGCGCTGCGGCGGCGCGCTGCTCGGGTGTGTCGTGTGTGTGGTGCGTGGGCTGGGTGTCAAAGCGGCGGCTGGCACCGCGTTCCAGCTCCTGGCCCGCCAGCAGCCAGCCGATGGTGCCGTTGCGCAGCGCCGCAATGGGGTTGGGCAACCCCGCGTTGATGAGCGACTGCGTGCCGATGATGCTGCGTGTGCGGCCCGCGCAGTTGACGATGATCTGTGTCTCAGGCCGGGGGGCCAGTGCCCGTGCGCGCAGCACCAACTCGGCCCCTGGCACGCTCACGCCGGTGGGGATGTTCATGGTCTGGTATTCGTCAAACCGGCGCGCGTCCAGCACCACCACGTCGGCCTTCTGGTCGATGAGGGCCTTCACTGCTTGCGCAGGCAGCGAGGGCGTGTGGCGCTCGGCCTCTACCAGCTCGCCAAACGATTTGCTGGGCACGTTCACGTCGATAAAGACCTCGCCCCCGGCATCGCGCCAGCCTTGCAGGCCCCCGGCCAGCAGCGCCACATCGGTGTAGCCCAGGCGCTGCAGGGTGCGTGCTGCGGGCTCGGCCAGGCCTTCGCCGTCGTCATACACCACGATGGCCGTGTTGCGCCGGGGGATGCGGGGGTAGACCTCGATCTCCAGCTTGCCTGCCGGGAAGTTGGCGGCAAACAGCGGGTGGGCCTGGGCAAAGGGGTGTTCTTCGCGCACGTCGATCAGGGCAATCTCCTGCTGCGCCAGCAGGGCGTTGCGCACATCGGCGGTGGTCTTCAGGGGCACATGGGGCGCTTCTTGCGATATGGGCTGGGCTTGGGTCATGGGGGTTAGGCAAAGAAATCAGAGGGGACGATTGGGGCGATTCAAGGGGCCGGCTGGGGCGTTGCCGTGGCTGCGCGCAGCGCGGCATTGCGCTCGGCTGACAGGTCCCACAGGTTGGGCAACTCGGTATTGCTGTAGCCCGAGACAAAGGGCTTGCGCGTGCCGTCTTCCAGGTACACCGACCGTTCCACCGCGCCAATGTTGGCGCCATACACATGGATGCTGATGGAGGTCTGGTTGGCCAGTGCGTTGCTCACGCGGTGCACGTCGCCAATGCGGGGCGACACCGCCTCCACCTGGCCCGGCAGCAGCCGCGTGGGCGCGCCTTCGGGGGCCCAGCGGCCTTCCGGGGTTTGGGCGTAGTGCTGGGCCACCTCTGCGCCGCGCAGCATGCCAATCAGGCCCCACACCGTGTGGTCGTGGATAGGGGTGGACTGGCCCGGCCCCCACACAAAGCTCACGACCGAAAAGCGCCCCAGTGCATCGGCGTGCAACAGGTACTGCTGGTAGCGGTCGGGGTGCGGCTTGGCATAGGCGGTGGGCAGCCAGTCGTCGTGCGCCACCAGACGGCCCAGCAGGGCGCCGCCGCGTTCCAGCACATCGGGCTCGGTGGGGTTGCGCTGCAGCAGCGCGGCCAGCTCCTGCACAAATTCGCGCAGGCGGGCGAGGGTGGGGGTTGTGCTCATGTTCGCATTGCACCGCATTTGCGGCTTTTGTGCTGCTGAAACTTTTGCATATCGATGCGTGATTTTGTTCGTTCTCCCGAGCGCGGGTTGGCCTTGCAATAGCGCCACGGTCGATAGGCACGGGTTCATCCCTGCTTTGGCGTTTCACAGGCTTCAACAGTTTCACTGCATTCACAGGAGGTTCGCATGGGCAAGGATCAAGGGGCAGCAGCATCGGGTGGTTGGTCGCGGCGGCGCGTGCTGCGCACGGCAGCAGGCGCCGGAGTGGCCGGTGCGGCGGCCGTGGTGGGCAGCAGTGTGCTGGCCCAAAGCAGCAAGCTGCGCCCGCTCACGCTGGCCTGGAACGCCAATGCCGTGTGCCTGTCTGCCGTGCCCGTGGCCATTGAGCGCGGCTTTTTTGAAAAGCAGGGCCTCAAGGTCGAGCTGGTGAACTTTGCGGGCTCTACCGACCAGTTGCTCGAAACCATCGCCACCGGCAAGGCCGATGCGGCCGTGGGCATGGTGCACCGCTGGATCAAGCCGCTGGAGTCGGGCCTGGACGTGAAGCTGGTGGGCAGCAGCCACGGCGGCTGCTCGCGCCTGGTGGGCTATGGCCCGGCGGGCATCACCAGCATCGCCAAGCTCAAGGGAAAAACCATTGCGGTGTCCGACCTCAACAGCCCCGGCAAGAACTTCTTTGCCGTGCTGCTGACCAAGGCCGGGCTCGACCCGGAAAAAGACGTGAGCTGGCGCCAGTTCCCCGGCGACATGCTGGGCCTGGCGGTAGAAAAGGGCGAGGCCCACGCCATTGCCGATGGCGACCCCAACCTCTTCCTGATAGAGCGGCGCACCAAGGGCCTGGTGGAGCTGGCCACCAACCTCTCAGGCGAATACGCGGCCAAGACCTGCTGCGTGGTGGGCGTGGGCGGCAAGCTCATCCGCTCTGACAAGCCCCTGGTGGCCTCCTTGGTGCGCGCCATCAACCAGGGCTCGGAGTTTGTGGCCGACTACCCCAACGAAACCGCCAAGATCTACAGCCCCTATTCCAAGGTGCCGGTGGACGACTTGCGCGCTGTGCTGGGCACCCTCACGCACCGCAACCACCCCAGCGGTGTGGCGCTGCAAAAAGAGGTGGAGTTTTACGCCCGCGACTTCAAGCTGGTGGGCGTTCTCAAGCCCAACACCGATGCCGCGCGCTTTGCGCAGCATGTGACGGTGGACGTGCTGGCCTGACCGCGCCCCAGGAGTTGCACCATGGCACACAGCACCACGCTCACCCCCACGGGCTTGCCCACGGCGGCTGCACCCGCACACACGGCACGGCCATCACTTCCCGCCGCTGCACGCGCCATGCCCAAGGCAACCCCCGCAGCCAGGGCACCCCAGGCCCGCCTGTGGTGGACGGGCCTGTTCGCCGCACTGGCCTGGACGGCGCTGGGCGCCATCACCTGGTTCTGGCCCAACCTGCCCGTGGGCTTTAGCGACTGGGCCTACACGCAGGAATTTGCCGTGGCCGCCTGGGGCGTTGCCGCTGTGCTGTGGCTGCTGGTGGCCTGGCCCGGGCTGCTCGGGCGCCAGGCCGCACGCTTGCGCGGCGCAGGCCCCTGGCTGGTGGCCATTGCCGTGGGCTTGGCGGTGTGGGAGGTCTACACCGCCAAACTGGGCACGCTGCCCCCGCCGTTCTTTGCCCCGCCGCAAAGTCTGGCCGAGGTGTACGTGACCGACTGGGCGCGGTTGCTCGACAGCGCCTGGAACTCGCTCAAGCTGCTGGCCCTGGGCATTGCGATTGGCGCCAGCGTGGGCTTTGTGGTGGGCGTGCTCATGGGCTGGTCGCGCAGTGCCAATTACTGGATTCACCCCGTGCTGCGGGTGCTGGGCCCGGTGCCCACCACGGCGCTGCTGCCCATCTCGTTTTACTTTTTCCCCTCCAGCTGGTCCACGGCCATCTTTCTGATTGCGCTGGGCACAGCCTTCCCGGTGGCCATCCTCACCTGGTCGGGCGTGGCCAGCGTGCACAAGAACTACTACGACGTGGCCCGCACCATGGGCGCATCGCCGTGGTTCCTGGTGCTGCGCGTGGCCATCCCGGCCTCGCTGCCGCAGGTGTTTGTGGGCCTGTTCATGGGGCTGGGCGCGGCGTTTTCCACCCTGGTGGTGGCCGAGATGCTGGGCGTCAAATCGGGCCTGGGCTGGTACCTCACCTGGGCGCAGGGCTGGGCCAGCTACCCCAACATGTATGGCGCGCTCATCATCATGGCGCTGCTGTTTTCGGGCGTGATCTCGCTGCTGTTTGCGCTGCGTGACCGGGTGTTGTCCTGGCAAAAGGGGATTGTGAAATGGTGACTTCAACCCACGTCCCTGCAGCCCCCGCTGCGGAAGCTAAGGCGGCCACCTCCACGGGTGCTCGCATCGACGTGCGCAACGTGAGCCACTGGTTTGACCTGCCCGGTGGCGCCCTGCAGGTGATTGACGAGCTGGACCTGGCCATTGAGCCCGGCGAGTTTGTGGCCCTGCTGGGCCCCAGCGGCTGCGGCAAATCCACTCTGCTGCGGCTGGTGGCGGGGCTGGAGCCCGCCACGGCGGGCGAGCTGCTGCAAGACGGCGCGCCCATTACCCAGCCTGACCCATCGCGCATCGTGGTGTTCCAAGACCCCACGCTGTTCCCCTGGCGCACTGTGTGGGACAACGTGGCCCTGGGCCTGCAGGCGCGGGGCTTGCTCAAAACCCACCGCCACCGCGTGGACCAGGCACTGCAACTGGTGGGGTTGGAGGCCTTTGGCAAGGCCTTTCCGCACCAGCTCTCGGGCGGCATGGCGCAGCGTGTGGCGCTGGCACGGGCCCTGGTCAACGACCCCAGCCTGCTGGTGCTGGACGAACCTCTGGGCAAGCTCGACTCGCTCACCCGCCTGGCCATGCAGACCGAGCTGGTGGACCTGTGGCAGCGCACCGGCTTTTCGGCCCTGCTGGTTACGCACGATGTGGAAGAAGCCCTGTTCATGGCGCAGCGCGTGGTGGTGCTGTCGGAGCGGCCCGCCACCATCCAGCAGGTGTTGGTGAACGACTTGCCTTACCCGCGCCACCGGGGCCACCCGCGCCTGGCCGAGCTGCGGCACCAGGCGCTGGCACTGCTGGGGCTGGACGCGAGTTGGTGACGACTGCGTTTGACCTTGCCACCGCCCTTTGCCGCAGCGTGGGCGCTGCATGATGGCCTGGACCTTGCCCGCTGATCTGTTGGACGCCTTGCTGGCCCTGGCCCAGCGCAGTCAGCAAGCCCTGCAAGCAGCACTGCACGCCGTGGGCTGGCTGCCCGACGTGCACGGTCAGCCCGCGTGGCCGTGGGTGCAGCGCCTGGCGGCCGAGGTGTTGGCGCAAGAACCCCAGCTGGCCCGCCAGGCCACGGCGCTGCTGGCCTGTGTGCTCGGCTTGGGGGTGCTGGCCCTGTTGGCGCTGCGCTGGCGGTGGGCGCGCTGGGCCTTGGCCCCGGCCCTGTTGGTGGTCGCCTTGACTGCCCCTTGGCCCGCACTGGCCCTGTTGCAGGCCCCGGCTGTGCCCACCAGCTGGCACCGATCGCCCACAGGGTTCACGGTGCAGTCCATCACGCAGGGGGCGCACATCTACCAGCAGCAGTGCGTGCGCTGCCACGGTGCTGACGGCAAGGGCGAGGGGCCCGATGCCGCAGGCTTACCCATGTGGCCACCCACGCTGAACGGATCGCTGCTGTGGAAGCGGCTGGAGGGCGAGCTCTTCTGGCGCGTGCGCCACGGCATGCAGAGCGCTGCGGGTGTGCAGACCATGCCCGCCTTTGCCGACCTGGCCGACGAGCAGGTGTGGCAGGTGCTGGACTACCTGCAGGCCCACGCGGCAGGCCAGCTGCTGCGCGACACCGGCGCCTGGGCCCAGCCCGTGCGCATGCCCCAGGCCCGGGTGCACTGCCGCCACACAGGTGCCACCAGCGTGCGCCAGCTGCAGGGCCAGCGCCTGCGTGTGGTGCTGGGCGGCGGGGTTGCCGCGCTGCCGCCAGACGACCCGCGCCTGCTCACCCTGTGGGTGCCTGCCCAGGCGGTGGCGGCTGGCGACCCTGCCGACCGCGCCGAATGCACCGTGCAAGAGCCCGATGCCCTGCCTGTGCTGGCCTGGGTGCTGGGGCAAGCGGTCGATGGGGATCAGGGCCTGCAAGGCGCGCAGGGCGCGCAAATGCTGGCAGACCGCAACGGCTGGCTGCGTGCCCGCGCGCTGCCAGGGCAGGGCGGGTGGTCGGAGGATGACCTGGTCTGCCGTGCCGCTGGGCCCGCCAATGCGGCTCCCACCCGGCCAGCAGCATCCACTCCGCCCGCCGCTGATGGCCTCGAAGCCCTCATCCGCCGCATGGACGCCGAGCCCGTGCGCCTGCGCCGGGGTGGATTTCCACATTGAGGTGTGTGGTGCAGTGGTGCACCGTTTACTCACAATTTAATAGCTGCTAGCGCTTATGGATAAAGCGCTAGGTGCCGTTTTGGTTAAATATCTTGGCGCTATGCCACCCCATGCGACACCACGCACAGCTTGTTGCCATCCGGGTCCCGAAAGTACGCACCGTAGTAGTCCGCGTGGTACTCGGGCCGCAGGCCCGGGCGGCCTTCGCACTGGCCGCCCAGGGCGAGCGCCATTGCGTGTGCGGTATCCACCTGGCCTCGCGTGGCGGCCATAAAGGCCACCATCTGGCCGTTGCCTGGGCTGGGGACTTCGCCGTTGAAGGGGCGGGCAATCACAAACAGCGGCCGGGGCCCTGGCGTGGACTCCCACCCCGCCCAGGGCCGCGCGGCATCGCAAAAGCGCTCTTGGGCGCCCAGCGTTGCCAGCACCGGCCGGTAAAACGCCAGGGCGCGTTCAAAGTCGGAAATGCCCACGAATACATGAGAGAGCATGGTGTGTCCCCTCTGCCTGGGCTACGCCCTTTGCGACTGGCTCAGCAGCACCACTTGCAGCCGGTCCAGGTTCTGTTCGTTGGCAGGCACCACAAAGTCGCGCAGCTGGGCGGCCACCTCTGCGCTGTCAAACGTTTGGGCCCACGCCAGGTGTGTGTGGTTTTCACCCTGCGGGCGCAGCTGCACCGTCAGCGTGAAGTGCGGGGCCACCACATGCTCAATCACCACCAGTGCATCGGGCTCGATGGCCCGGAAAACGCACTCGTTGGGGTAGTGCTTGCCGTCCGGGCCGTGCATCACAAACACCCACCGCCCCCCAGGCGTGAAGTCGAACTGCTCAAAGGCATTGCTGAAGCCAGCAGGCCCCCACCAGCGGGCCAGTAGCTCGGGTTGTTTGAACGCTTGAAACACCTTGCGCGGGCTGGCGTGCAGCACGCGTTCGGTGGCCAATGTGGCGGCGCTGGCTTGGGGTGTGGATGGCATCGGGGGCTCCTGGCTGGTTGAGGGGGCTCGTCCTGTCCGTCTGTGGTTGCGCCTCGGTGCGGCGCAGTCACGCTTGCAATGTCCTGGGCTCGCCACCACACGATCAGCACCTTTCGCCGCTTTCGCGGGTTTTGCGTGCTGTGCTTGCCTTGCGGTGGCCAGGTATGCAAAGCCAGAGTTTACAAACACGTTTTTCTTCGTTGGCGTGGCCGGGGCGGGCGCAGATCATGGGCTGCAACTTTTCCCCCTCTTCCCTGTTCCAGGAGCCCGCTATGTCCGTCCAGTTCATCGGCATGATCCAGCCGCACGAAGTCTCTGAAACCATCACCCGCAAAGGCCCGGCAGTCGATCCAGCCTACGTGCGCGTGTTTGCGCAGGCGCACGAGCACGCGGGCTTTGACCGCATCCTGGTGCCCGCCAGCTCTTCCAGCCCTGACACGCTGCTCACCGTCAATTACGCAGCGTCCGTCACCGACAAAATCAAGTTCCTGCTGGCCCACCGCCCCGGCTTTGTGGCGCCCACGTTGGCGGCACGCCAACTCGCCACGCTCGACCACTACACCGGTGGCCGCGTAGCCGTGCACTACATCACCGGCGGCTCAGACGAAGACCAGCAGCGCGATGGCGACTTTGTCGGCCACGACGAGCGCTACGCCCGCACGGACGAGTACCTGGGCCTGCTGCGCCAGGTGTGGACGGCCGACAAACCTTTTGACCACGAAGGCGCGTACTACCGTGTCAAAGGCGCGTGGTCAGAGGTCAAGCCCGTGCAGGCCCCTTACGTGCCCATCTACTTTGGCGGTGCATCCGCCCCCGCCTTGCAGGTGGCGGGCAAGCACGCCGATGTGTACGCCCTGTGGGGCGAATCGCTGGAGCAGGCGGGCGACCTGGTGCGCCGCGTGCGCGCCGAGGCCGCGCGCCACGGCCGCACCGTGCAGTTCAGCATCTCGTTCCGCCCCATCCTGGGCGCCACCGAAGACGAAGCCTGGGCCCGCGCCTACCGCATCCTCGAAGAAACCCGCCGCCTGCGCGTGGACCAAGGCTACGCACGCGGTGGCCCGCAGCAAAGCGAAGGCGCACGCCGCCTGCTGGCCGATGCCGCCAAGGGCGACCGCGTGGACGAACACCTGTGGACGGCCATTGCCCGCGAAACCGGCGGGCGCTCCAACACCACATCGCTGGTCGGCACGCCCGAGCAGGTGGCCAACGCGCTGCTCAGGTACTACGACCTGGGCATCACCACCTTCCTCATCCGGGGCTTTGACCCGCTGCTGGACGCCATTGCCTATGGCCGCGACCTGCTGCCCCTGGTGCGCGCCAAAGTAGCCGAGCGCGAAGCCGCACGCGCCGCCCAGCCCGCCGAACGCAAGGCCGCGTGATGCCCGTGCACCCCCTTGCCGACGTGCAACCCACGGAACCTGCAAACGCTATGAGCCCTTTGATTCCCACCGTCCCGATCCCCCCCGCACACGGCACCCGCCGCCGCTGGCTGCAGCACATGGGCGCCGCATCGCTGGGCATGGCAGGCACCTTGTCGGGCGCTGCCACCTGGGCTCAAACCAGCGCCCAATCCAGTGGACAGGCCGCCCTGGTGCTGGGCGACCAGGCCGGCGGCCTGCGCGCCCTGTTCGAGGCAGCGCGCACGCTCGACGGCGCACCCTTTGCCTGGCGCTGGGCCAACTTCCAGGGCGCAGCCCCGCTGTTTGAAGCGCACCGCAGCGGCGCGGTAGACACCGCCATGGCGGGCGACCTGCCCGTGCTGGCCGCCGCCGTGGGCAAGACCCCGCTCAAAATCGTGGCCACCCGGGTGGGTCAGCCCGACTCGCTGGGCATCGTGGTGCAAGGCAACTCCGCCCTGCGCAGCGTGGCCGACCTGCGCGGCAAAACCGTGATCGTCTCGTCCGCACGCGGCAGCATCTCGCAATACCAGCTCTACGGCGCGCTGGAAGAAGCGGGCGTCAAGCGCGAAGAAGTCACCGTCAAATTTGTGCTGCCCACCGATGCTGCTGCTGCGTTCGCGTCCAGGCAAATCGACGCCTGGGCCATCTTCGACCCCTACTACACCATCGCCCTGCAACAAGGCGGCCGCATCCTGCGCGACGGGCGCGGCATCAACACCGCGCTGGGCTTCATCACCGCCACCGACGCCGCTCTGGCCGACCCCGCCAAACGCGCCGCCATCGTCCAGTACCTCGACCGCCTGGCCCGCGCTGGCGACTGGGCCCTGGCCAACCGCGAGGCCTATGCCCAGGTCTACACCCAGCTCACCCGCCTGCCCATCGAAGCGTCGCGCATCATCACCGGCCGCGCCGCCATCGCGGCCCGTCCAGTGACGCAGGCAGACATCGCAGCCCTGCAGACGGTGGCCGATCGCTCCGCCCGCGACGGCATCTTGCCCACACGGGTGGATGTGGCGGCGATCACGGATGCGCAGGTGTGGCGCGGGGCTGCCTGATCGGGCTGCAGCCCCGGATTTGAATCAAAAATGGCTCCAGCGCTTAAAGAATAAGCGCTGGCAGCTATTGAAATGAGAGCGTTTGGGTGCTGCTCTTTGCTCTTACTTCGTCGAGGCTGGAGTGCATGGGACGAAGCCCTGCAGCTTGCCGGGCCCATGCCATCCCCGCTGCTCTGAACGTCTCAGGCTTTCTTTTTCTCCAAACGCGCCAGCGTGGCTTCATACGCCAGCAGCACATCCGGTCTTTCTTCAGCGGCCGCATTGAAGCGGCTGGCAAGCATGGCGGCGTCGGCCTTGCGGCCCAGTTGGCCAATGGCCTTGAAGATCTTTTTCATGAAGGCTGGGTCGCCGCCGATGATTTTCTGCTCAAAGCGCAGCAGGTCCATGATGGGCTCCGCCAACTGCGCAGACTTGGTCTTACCCACCACGTCGAGCAGGTGCTTGCAGAGGTACAGATAGTTCTCAGAGAAGCCTTCGCGCTCGTTGAAGAAGGCGAGGAACAGCTCGGTGCAGGCCGGGCTGGCGATACCCGTCAGGACGCACATGATGATCTCGTGCTCGGACTCCATCTTGCCGACGTAGAACTCCTCCTGGTAGGTGGGCCGTGCCAGCGCCGTGTAAAAGCACTCGGTCATCGGCGCGATGGTGCGTTCGCCGTTTTCACAGAGCACGTACGCCAGCAAGTCCGACATCGCTTTGTCCGGGCGCAGGCCGTTGGCGACCATGGCGTGGAATGCGCCCTCCGCCGGGTGCGCCAGTGCACCGCGCAGGGTCGCTGCGTCACCACGCCGATTCAATAAGCTAGCGAAGGCCCGGCCCAGCAGCGCCAAATCGGTGATGGCGTAGAGCGCTGGCCAATCATTTTTCGCCATCAGGTCGGCCACGTGGCGCGTTGCCTTAAGGTCTTCTGCGACGGGCTCCCCCCTGGGCCATTCATCCTGCTTAAGCCGCAGGGCGATCTGCTCTTCGTGGTGCTGTGGGTCTGCGTAAAAGCTGGTGAATTTTCTGCCCGCCAGCGGTGCCAGGCTGGTGACGGGATTTTCCTGCACGTCCAGGTCCACCACGGCCGGGCATGCGGCCAACGGGGACAGATCGGTGATCTGGTTGCGGTCCACATGCAGCAAGGCCAGACCGGGGTAGCTCTGTACGAAGTGCAGGTCAGCAATGTTGTTGCCCGACAGGAACAGGGCCTTGAGCTGCGGCAGGTCCAGCCCTGCAGGAATGGCCGTCAACTTGTTGTTGAACAGGAACAGGTGGCTCAACACCTTGAAGCCGTTGAGCGCATCAAAGTCCGAGAACCGGCAGTTGTCGATGATCAGCGTCCCCAGGCGCGGCAGTGCCCGCAGCGCCTGGAGGTTGGTGAACTTCAGCCCCTGCAGCTCCAGCTTGCGCAGGCTGGCGATGTGGGCGATGCGCGCCAAGTCCAAGGGCTCTTTCATCTTGCTGCGGTCCAGCGTCAGTTCGAGCACATCGTCGCAGTCGGCAATTTGGTCCAGTTCTTCACTGGTAAAGCGCTCCAGGCGCAGGCCCTTGGAGTGGTTGAGTACCTTGACGCGGGTGTAGACCGAGTCGGTCCACTTGGATTTGATCTGGGCCATGGTGTCAGGTTGGGTGTGATGGAACAGGGGGCACAAAGCGCTCTAAAAGCGAGCTGCCAGCATGAAGCGGGCTGCGTCCGTTGATCATAGGGGGCATCGCTGCGAACGCAGTGGACAGGTTGTCCAGTGGGTGCGGTGCATCAGCGGGAAGACGGATTTGGCCAAGTCGCTACGGCCACCTCCATGGGATACACGCCGAACTTCATTTGTTGTTGAGCCGGGTCTCTGGCTACACTTCGGCTACTTAAACCAACAAAGCCGAGGGAGCGTCTAGTGCAATGTCCAACTTGTAGTCAATTCAATGCGGCCACTGACGTGCGGTGCCTGAATTGCAGGACCACGTTGATTTACGAGGCCGAAGGGCATTCAAAGCAATTCAAAAAGGCTGCGCATACGTTGGATGCCCGCATGTATTCGGGCATCGGCGCTTTGCTCGGCTTCTTCCTGGTGGCAGGTTTGCTCAAGTTTGTGTTCACAGCCCATTGGCTGTCTGATCGCGAGATTTATCTGGCCGCTGCACTTTCAGGCTTTGTGGGCTCTGTCATCGGGCTGGTGTTTCTGCGGTTCAAATCGAACTACTAGATAAAGATAGAGACAAATTCCGGCCAGCTTCCTGACTTCCAAGGTAGCGCCGAACTTTTCCACATTCGAAGGAAACGTCCACATGCCCATCCAGATCCAGCACGACGATGACCACACCGTCGAAACGCTCGATGAAGTCTCCATGACGTTCATGGCGCTCATGACCCATCGCTTGAACGCGGCGCTGCGTGAGAACGGCATTGCGTCGTCTGAACAGCGGCAAGAGATCTGCGCGCAGTTCATGTTCAGCCAAGCGTATGAACTGGATGCGGGTTGGTTTCAGGAAGAGAACGTGCGCTATTTCCCCAAGCTGTGTTTTTTGGAGCGCGCCAAGCCCACGGAAGACGAAAACCTGGGGGCGGTCAACGTGGTGCATATACCGAGTGAAGCCTCGTCTTGGCATGAATATGCACACGGCGTGGTGTCAGACTATTTTGAGTCCGGCGAATCGCTCGATCCTCCCGTGCGCACTGGCTCTTACGATCGGGAGAACGGTTGACCATCGCGCTCACACTGAGCGCAACGTGCCAAAGTTGAGGCACTGTCCTGCGCTATCGCTCTCACATCAGTGATGTGTTGTTTGTGGTGCCCCACGTAATTCGTTTTTGATACCCACCCGCGAGCCTGCGGGGCACCCATGCAAAGTTCCAAAGATCGCATCAAAGACGTTGTGGCGCGGGGACTTGCGCCCATGTTCAAAGCCCATGGTTTCAGAAAAAGCGGCCTGAATTTTTGGCGGTCCGCAGGGGCGGTTACCCATTACTTCAACGTGCAACTCTCTCAATGGAACCGAGGCGACGAGGGAGTGTTTTATCTCAACGCCGGGGTGATGTTTGACGAGATTTTTGCCCTGCGTGGCGAGTTGGTTCCGCCCACGCCCAAGTACGAACATTGCCAGTTCATGGTGAGGCTGGAGTGCCTGGATACGGCGCTACCGGCGTTCTATGGCGTGCCGACTGACACACCGATGGAGGCCTTTGCCCGCGAAATCGCATCTGTGGTGGAGCGTGTTTACGTGCAACCGCTGGCTGCGGTGCACAACGTGAAGGATTTCGATGCGTTGGGTTGGGCGCGCGCTGTGCCCTGGAGCTTCCCTGCGCTGATTGCCTATGCCGTGGGCCATTTGGAAGATGCGCGGCGGTTGGTGCAGGCCGAGGCCGACCACTTTGCGGACCGTGGCTGCACGTTTGAATCTGTGGCGGCGTCGCTGGGCCTGAAGTTCTGAGCGACGGCATCCTCGGATGCCTTTGCTTCTGTTTCGCTAGCCACTGCGCCCAGGCGCAATCTCAAAGACATCCCCGTTCGTCGGTGTCGCCGACTCATGGTAGATGTCGTACAGGTACTGCGTCAGCTCGGCCGGTGGTACATCAGAGGGAATCGCCAGGCCTGCGGGGCGGCGCTTGCCCTCGTTGCTGACGTGGAACGCGGACCATCCGGCCTCTGATCGTTCGATGGCGATGATGCGTCCAAAAACATTAAAGCGGTGCGGCATGGCGGAAGCGGCTCCTTGGATGATTGCGTGACAGCCGGCTTGTATGGGCGGGGTCGCCATGGTCTCACGACCCCACCGCCCGCATCCCCACCAACCCCGGCATCGCCCCCCGCATCGCCTCCAAAAACAACCGCAGCCGTGCCGGATAAAACCGCGCATATGGGTACACCAAGTACACCGGCAGCGGCGCCGCATGCCAGTTGGGCACCAGGTGCAGCAGGTGTCCCTGGCGCACGTCGTTGTCCACGATCCATGCCGATGAAATACACGCCCCCAGCCCGGCCAGGGCGGCGCTGCGCAGGGCGTACAGGCTGTCGGTGGCCAGGCGGGGCGTGATGCCGAAGGTGTGGGCCTCGCCGCCGGGCTCTTGCGTCAGCGTAACTTCGCGGCGGTAGAAGGTGCTCAGTGCCAGCCAGGGCAGGGGCTGCAGGTCTTGTGCGTGCCGGGGCGTGGGGCGCCCGGCCATCAGGGCAGGGGCGGCCAGCACGATGCGGGGCACTTCGGCCAGGCGCACCGCGACCACGCTGGGGTCGTCCACCGCGCCGACCTGGATGGCGCAGTCGATGCCTTCGGCGATGAAGTTGGGGCGGCGGTCGTGCAGCATCCATTCCACGTCCACCTCGGGGTAGCGGCGCAGGTAGGCCATCAGCGGGGCGATGAACTGGTCTTGTCCAAAGGCGTGCGGTGCCAGCACGCGCAGGGTGCCGCGCGGGGTGTCGGCCGTGCCGCGCAGGTCGTCTTCCATGGCGCGCCAGTCTTCCAGCAGGGCCTTGGCATGGGCAAAGCAGCGGTCGCCGTCTTCGGTCAGCTTCATCACATGGGTGGAGCGCTGCAGCAGCTTGATGCCCAGGCTGCGCTCCAGCGCCTGCAGGCGGCGGCTGACGGTGGGCTGGCTGGTGCCTAGTTGCTGTGCGGCGGCAGACAGGCTGCCGGCTTCGACGATGCGGACAAAAGTCTGCATCAGCTCGATGCGGTCGGCGCCGGGTGGCGGGGGGGGAGGGCTGGCAGGTTGGCGGTCATACGCCAAGCGTATAACGAATCTGCAATTCAGCCCACTACCCAGAGCGACGTCTGGACAGAACAATCGCCCCATTCCTTTTCAACCGATGGTGTTGTGATGTCTTCCATTCAAAATGTGCATGAAAGCGGTGCTACGGGTGCAGCCCCGGCCGCTGCGTCCGCAGAGCAGGGCGTGGGCGCGGTGAGCGCGCCGCTGCTGTTGCTGCTGGCCACCACGGCGGGGCTGAGCGTGGCCTCGCTGTACTACAGCCAGCCCATGCTGGGCGTGCTGGGGCCCGACATGCAGGCCGACAGCCGCGTGGTGGGTCTGGTGCCCACGCTCACGCAGCTGGGGTATGCGCTGGGCATCTTGCTGCTGGCGCCGCTGGGCGACCGGTATGACCGGCGCCGCATCATCGTCATCAAGTCCATCGCGCTGATGCTGGCGCTGCTGCTGAGCGGCCTGGCGCCCGGCATGGGCGCGCTGCTGGCGGCCAGCCTGGCCGTGGGGCTGGCGGCCACGGTGGCGCAAGACGTGGTGCCCGCTGCCGCCACGCTGGCCCCGGCCGCACAGCGCGGGCGCATGGTGGGCATTGTGATGACGGGGCTGCTGCTGGGCATATTGCTGTCGCGTGTGGTCAGCGGCTTTGTGGCGCAGCAGTGGGGCTGGCGCACGGTGTATGTGGCGGCGGCCGTGGCGATTGCGCTGCTGACGGTGGCGGTGTGGCGCGGGCTGCCGCGCTTTGCGCCGACCACGCAGCTGGGCTATGGCGCGCTGATCGGCTCGATGGTGGCGCTGTGGCGCCAGCACGCGGCGCTTCGCCGCGCGGCCTGGGCGCAGGGGCTGCTGGCCGTGGGCTTCAGCGCGTTCTGGTCCACGTTGGCGGTGATGCTGCACAGCCAGTTTGCGCTGGGCACGGCGGCGGCGGGGGCTTTTGGGTTGGCGGGTGCGGCAGGGGCTTTGGCTGCGCCGCTGGCCGGGCGCCTGGCTGACAAGCGCGGGCCCGAGGTGGTCACGCGCTATGGCGCAGGGCTGGCCGCTGCCTCGTTTGCACTGATGGCGCTGGCACCGCTGCTGCCTGCGCAGGCGCAGCTGGGGCTCATCGTGGTCAGCGCCATTGGCTTTGACTTTGGCGTGCAGGCCACACTGGTCGCGCACCAGACCATCGTCTACGGCATCGACCCCGCAGCGCGCAGCCGGCTCAATGCGCTGCTGTTCACCGGCATGTTCATCGGCATGTCGGCCGGGGCGGCGCTGGGCAGCCTGGCGCTGGCACAGTGGGGCTGGCTGGGTGTGGTGGCCCTGGCCACGGCGGGGTCGCTGGCAGCGCTGGGTGTGCGGCTGGCGGGCCGGTGATGGATGAAAAGTGCCTCTAGCGCTTTTGGATTAAGCGCTAAAAGCTATTGAAATGATAGCGATTGGGTCGGCGCTAACGTCCACCCGCTGGGTTCGTACACCGGTGGAATCAGGCCTTTTGCACGTCGATGTGGTACAGGCCCCAGGGGCACAGGGCAAAGCGTTCCTTGAGGGTTTTGCCCTGGAAGGCGGGCAGCACATCGGCGTCGTACACGGCCCACTGCGGGCCCAGGCCGCCCAGGGCCATGGGTTGGCCGTCGATGTGGGTGGCCACCAGCATGCGGTAGGCATGGGCATCGGCCAGGCTGATGTTGACGGTGTAGCCATCCACGGCGCGCAGCACCAGTTGCACGGGGCTGTTGGCGGGCACGCCCGCAGCGGCCAGCACGGTGGTGAGCAGCGGGCCCTGCAGGGTGTGGCGCTTGGCGTCGTACTCCAGCGTGGGCCGGATGGTGACCTGGGGCATGCGCTGCAGCGCGGCAGCGTCCAGCGCGTAGGCCGCGTTGAACTGAATGCCGTGCTTGCCCATCATCTGGTCGATGGTGGTGTCCAGCGCGCCCCGGTTGGGCTGGGTGATGGCGCCGCTCACGGTCAGCAGCGCCGGGCCGCGCAGGGCGGTTTTGGGGGCCGCTTTCTGGGCCGCCTGGCTGGCGCTGGCCGCACCCCACAGGCCTGCTAGGCCCACGCCAGCCGCCACAAAATTGCGTTTATTTATCGCTGTCATCCTGGTCCCCTTTTGCGTCGGTTGAGTGCCGGATGGTAAGCGGTCAGCGTGCCGGGCTGGCGGTGTTTTATGCAGCCTTTGCCACCTGCGCGGCCAGGGGCGCCGCCAGCGCCGCCTTGAAGCTCTTGTCCCACAGCGGCGCCACCTGTGCGGGCCCGTCCAGCACACCCAGTTGCAAAAAGGTGTCGGCCACGGCCTGGTGGCCTTGCACCACGCTGTCGTCCACGGCGCGCAGGTCGTAGTCGGTGCTGCGGTTGTTCCACAGCTCAATCAAGTCGCCCACGGCCACGCGGGTTTCGGCAGACTGGGCCTGGGCGTAGGCCAGGTAGTTGCTGTTGGCCCACAGGTAGGCACGGCGCAGGCGTTGCAGGTAGTCGGCAATGGCGGCGTGTTTGAGCGGGTCGTCCACCGCACGCGGGTTGGCATAGATGGGGAAGTTGCCCGAGAGGTAGCCCAGCCCGGTTTTGAGCACGCGCGCGCCATAGCGCAGCCGCGCCAGCTGGCCGTTGTAGCCATAGATGGCCCAGGCGTCCAGGTCGCCCCGGTCAAAGGCCGAGAGGCCGTCGGCCGGGGTGAGGTTGATGGCCTGGATGTCGTTGAAGCTCAGGCCCGCCTCGGCCAGTTGCTTGCTCAAAAAATAATGCGACGTGGTGGCACGCACATAGCCCACGCGCTTGCCCTTGAGGTCGGCAATGCGCTGGATGGGCGCGTCCTTGCGCGCGAGCGTGACCTGGTTGTTGAGGTCTTCGCGCACCACGGCGATGAAGCGCACCTGCGCCTTTTGGCGTGCGGCAAACAGGGCCGGGATCTCGCTGCCCGAGCCCACGTCCAGTGCATCGCCGTTCAGGGCCTCGATGTGCAGCACGCCGTTGTTCAGTTCGCGCCATTCAATGCGGTATGGCGGTTGTGCCAGGCCTGCAGCGGTAATCAGCGGGCGCCACAGGCCCTTGTAATAGCCGATGCGCAGCGTGACTTTGGAGAGGTCGGCCGCTGTGGGGGCCGGGGGCGCGGCCCACGCCGGCATGCTGGCCGTGGTGGCCCAGGCGGCGGCGCTCAGGCTGGCTTGCAGGAGGTGGCGGCGGTTCAGTGGATGGGTGTCAGACATGGCAGGAGTGAGGCGGGTTACGTGGATCGATGGAGAAGACCGCGAGATTCGGCCAAGCGCGGCCACTGTGCAAAGACTGTTGCGTAGCATCGATATGCAAGAAATGAGGGCGTCTTGCCGCTGCCCTGCCGTGGCTGCGGGCGCCGCTGCTGCACATGCCAAAACCGCATGTGGTCACGCGGATTTCTTCGTTGGCGGTGGGGGCGCAGGCTTCTATGGTGGGGGCGCACTGCCTTCTCTTCCTTTTTGAAACCACCCCCACTGAAAGCCGCCGCCATGTCCGCCGTTCTCAAGCCCGTGCCCGATGTCTTTGCCGATGCCTCCGTCCACTCTGCGCCCTCGGCCCTGGCCGTCAACCCCCACCCGCAGCGCAAAGACTGGTTTGACCCGGCCCCTGCGCGCCCCACGCTGGAGGCCGAGCGCCGCTACCGCAAGGAGCGCCTGGCCGTGGCCTTTCGGCTGTTTGCGCAGTTTGGTTTTGACTACGGCCTGGCGGGCCACATCACGGCCCGCGACCCCGAGCGGCTCGACCACTTCTGGGTCAACCCGCTGGGCATCCACTTCTCGCAGATCAAGGTGTCTGACCTGCTCTTGGTCAATGCTGCAGGCGAGATCGTGGTGGGCGAGGGGCCGCTGAACCGTGCGGCCTTCGCCATCCACGCCGCCCTGCACGAGGTGCGCCCCGATGTGGTGGCGGCCGCCCACACCCATTCCACCTACGGCAAGGCCTGGTCGGCCCTGGGCCGCAAGCTCGACCCGCTCACGCAGGATTCTTGCGTGTTCTACGGCGATCATGGCCTGTTTGACGACTTCAGCGGCGTGGTGCTGGAGACGGACGAGGGCTTTCGCATCGGCAAGGCGCTGGGCCAGCACAAGGCCGTGATCTTGAAGAACCACGGCATCCTCACGGCCGGGCCTTCGGTGGAGTCGGCCGCGTGGTGGTACATCGCACTAGAGAACGCCTGCCAGGCCCAGCTGCTGGCCGAGGCGGCCGGTACACCCAGCCCGATTTCGCCCGAGGTGGCGGCGCTCACGCATTCGCAAATCGGCCGCCCCGGCGGGGCCGAGCATGCGTTCCAGAGCCTGTACGACATCGTGGTGCGCCAGCAGCCCGAGGTGCTGCAGTGAATGCGCCACTGACCTGGGAGCAGACGGCGCGCACGCTGGCGGTGGAGTTTGCCAGCCGCGCTGCGGCGCACGACGCCGATGGCAGCTTTCCGTTCGAGAACTTTGAGGCGCTGCACCAGGCCGGTCTGCTGACGCTGGCCGCCCCCCAGGCGCTGGGCGGGCAGGGCGCCACGCTGGCACAGCTGGGCAGCGTGATCGGCGCCATTGGCTACGCCTGCCCGGCCACGGCTTTGGTGCTGACCATGCAGTACATCCAGCACCGCAGCATGGGCCGCGTACCCGGTTCGCGCCCGGCGCGCTCGTGGCCCGAGCCACTGGCGCGCAAGCTGGTGGCCGAGGCGGCGGCAGGCGTATCCCTGGTCAACGCCCTGCGCGTGGAGTCCGAGCTGGGCTCGCCCGCACGCGGCGGCCTGCCCGCCACCGTGGCGCGGCACACGCCCGAGGGCTGGCGCATCAGCGGCCACAAAATCTATTCCACCGGCTCGCCCATCCTGCGCTGGTACAGCGTGTGGGCGCGCACCGACGAGGTGGTTCCCCGTGTTGGTAATTTTTTGGTGCAAGCGGGCCTGCCCGGCGCGCGCATGGTCGAGACCTGGGACCACCTGGGCCTGCGCGCCAGCGGCAGCCACGACGTGGTGTTGGACGATGTGCTCATTCCGCTCGACCACGCCATCGACCTGCGCGCCCCGGCCGACTGGGCTGGCGGCGAGCCCTGGCTGCAGGTGGAGATGGCGGTGATGCTGGGCGCGCTCTACACCGGCGTGGCCCAGGCCGCGCGCGACTGGCTGGTGCGCTTTCTGCACGAACGCAAGCCCGCCAGCCTGGGCGCAGCGCTGGCTACCCTGCCGCGTGCGCAAGAGGCCCTGGGCAGCATCGAGGCGCTGCTGCTGACCAACCAGCGCCTGGTGGCCAGCCTGGCCCGCGATGCGGACGAGGGCGCGCCCCTGTCGGCCGTGCACAGCGGCCTCATCAAATCCATCACCACTGGCAACGCCGTGCAGGCGGTGGAGCAGGCCCTGGCCTTGACCAGCAACCACGGCCTGGCCCGCAAGAACCCGCTGGAGCGCCACCTGCGCGACGTGCTGTGCGGCCGCATCCACACTCCGCAAGACGACAGCGCCCGTGTGGCGGCGGGGCGCCTGGCGCTGGGGCTGTGAACGTGGCCGCTGTGCCTTCTTCCCTCTCTTCGCCTTCGCCTTCGCCTTTGTTTTTGCCACGCCCCGTGGTCATCAACCAGGCGGGCCGCGCTGCTGCCCAGGCCGTGCAGGCTGCGGGCCTGGGCGTGCAGCTGCTGGACGCAGAAAGCGATGCCCCCTGGGCCGTGGCCGCGCAGGGCGATGTGCTGCTGACCGGCCCGCGCAACGGCTGGCTGAAGCCACCACCAGCGCGGCCTGCAGGCTGGCCTGGGCGCCTGCGCTGGGTGCACGTGACGTCGGCCGGGGTGGACTACTACCCGCCCTGGCTGTGGGACGTGCCGCAGGTGAGCTGCTCGCGTGGCGTGGCCGCAGTGCCCATTGCCGAATACGTGCTGGCCGCCCTGCTGGACCATGCCAAGAACTGGACCAGCCTGCGCGTGCACAGCCCGCAGCAGTGGCGGGCCACGTTCGATCGCGCCACCCACAGCCCGCTGGCCTTGTTGCAAGGGCAGACGCTGGGCTTGGCGGGCTATGGCGCCATTGGCCAGGCCATCGCCCAGCGCGCTGCAGCGCTGGGCCTGCGCACGCTGGCCTGGCGGCGCACGCCTGCGGCATCGGCCACAGCGCCTCAGCCCCCGTCTCGCGCGCCTGCCGATGCGGTGCAGTGGGTGGATTCGCTAGAGGCCTTGCTGGCGCAGTCAGACCACTTGGTGTTGGCCTTGCCGCTGACGGCGCAGACCCACCAGGTGCTGAACGCACAGACATTGCAGCACGCCCGCCCTGGCTTGCACTTGGTCAACATTGCCCGTGGCGCGCTGTTGGACCAGACCGCTTTGCTGCAGGCGCTGGACGACGGCCGCATCGCCCGTGCCACGCTGGACGTGACCGACCCCGAACCCCTGCCCGAGGGCCACCCGCTGTACCACCACCCCCGCGTGGTGCTCACTCCGCACCTCTCGTGGTCTGCCGCCAATGCGCCTGCGCTCACGGCGCAAAAGTTTGCAGACAACCTGGGGCGCTATGTGCGCGGCGAGGCCCTGCACGATCTGGTGCGGGGCCACGGTAGTTACTGAAAGCCTGGGCATGGCCTGCCGCCGCGCAGTGCCGAACGGCCGCAAGACACCGCCACTGCAAACCGCATATCCAACTGCAAAACGCTTCGTTGGTGTTTGGGGGGCGGGCTGATGCAATGGGTGCAAGTTCATCCTGCCCCTCATCTGATCTGCCATGACCATGCAACGCCGCCAGTTCCATCGCCTGCTCACCGCCTCGGTGTCAGCCGCCTCTTTCCTCTCGCCCGTGCTGGTGCATGCACAGGCCAAAACCGTGCTGCGTGCGGGCGACCAAAAAGGTGGCTTGCGCGCCCTGCTCGAAGCGGCGGGTGAGCTTAAAGACCTGAGCTACGACATCAAGTGGACGGAGTTTCCTGCCGCTGCGCCGCTGGCCGAGGCCCTCAACGCCGACGCGGTGGACTTCGGCCCCATTGGCGACGCGCCGCTGCTCTTCACCCTGGCCGCAGGCAGCCGCGTCAAGGCCTTTGCCGCCAACCGCTCTGACCCCTATGGCACGGCCATCCTGGTCACGCCGCAGTCCACGCTCAAGGACGCCAGCAGCCTCAAGGGCAAGAGCATTGCTACCAACCGGGGCTCCATCGGGCACTACGTCACGCTCAAGGCGCTGGAAGCGGTGGGGCTCACGGCCGACGATGTGCAGATCAAGTTCATCCCGCCCGCCGATGCCAAGCTGGCGCTGACGCAAGGCGCAGTGGACGCCTGGGCCACCTGGGAGCCCTACACCGCGCTGGCCGAAACCAGCAAGCACGCGCGCGTGCTGGTCAGCGGGCGCGGCCTGTCGTCTGGCCTGAGCTTTTTGGCGGCCACAGAATCGGCCCTGCAAAACAAGCGCGCCGTGCTGCAAGACTTCAAGGCCCGCGTGGAGCGTGCCCAGGTCTGGTCGTACCAACGCCCGGCCGAGTTTGGCGCCGCACTGGCCCGCGTCATCGGCATCCCCGAAGAGGCCGCGCGCCTGCAGTTTGAGCGCCGCGCCACCCGCTGGCTGCCGATTGACGCGCAGGTGGTGGCCGACCAGCAGCGCACCGCAGACTTCTACCTGAAGGTGGGCCTGGTCAAGCAAAAGCTCGATGTGAGCAAGACGTTTGACAGCCAGTTCTCGCAGCTGGCCTGAGAACAGGTTCTGAGGCTGTTCAAAGCGACGAAGCACGGGCGCCAGAGCGTGGTGCCCGATGGGCGCTGGACAAGGCCCGCCCGCTCACACTGAGCTTGCGAGGACTCAACCCGGTGGAATGCCTACTGAAGAGGCGGCCTGAGAGCGGCTCACAAAGATCCCCCGGCGTTGTTGCCTCGCCTTGTCGCACCGCTTAGCCAGGGCCACCTGGCTGAGTCTTGTGATTCGCTCCCTTTGGCGGGATGGCCGCTGTCCAACTTGTGCGGGCAGTTCAGGCCCTGGGCGCTTCGCTCAGTCCAGTGTGAGCCGCTGCTTCTCCACCACGCGTTTGTATACATCCAGCTCGGCGCGGATTTGAGCGGCAAACTGGTCGGGGGTGTTCAGGATCAGCTGCGAGCCCGTGTCTTCAATGCGTTTTTTCACATCGGGCTTGTCGGTGGCTTGGATCACAGCGGCGGCCAGTTTTTCCACCACTGCCTTGGGCAGGCCTTTGGGGCCCACGATGCCGTAGTAGGCCATGCGGTTCACGGGCTCCAGGCCCACCTCTTTGAAGGTGGGAACGCCCGGCAACTGGGGCAGGCGCTGGGGGGCCGCCACCACGATGGGCACCAGCCGCCCCGACTGGATGAAGGGCAGAGCTGAGGGCAGGTTGTCGAACACGATGGGCACCTGACCTGCCATGGTGTCGTTGAGCGCAGGGCCCGAGCCGCGATAGGGGATGTGGGTGATGAAGGTGCCCGAGAGGCTTTTGAACAGCTCCATCTGCATGTGCCCGATGGAGCCTGTGCCTGCGGTGGCGTAGCTGTATTTGCCAGGCTGTGCCTTGAGCGCACGCACAAACTCCTGATAGTCGCGTACCGCAAGGCTGGGGTGCACGGCAAGCACGTTGGGTGTGGCGGCCACGTTGATGATGGGAGTGAAGTCGCTTGTCGGGTCATAACCCACCTTGGGGTTGATGGCGGGCCCTGCCGCTGTGGTGGACACGGTGGCCATGCCCAGCACGTAGCCGTCGGCGGGCTGGCGGGCCAGCTCTTGCGTGCCCAACGCGCCCCCGGCGCCGCCTTTGTTGTCCACCACCACGGGCTGCCCCAGCGCAGACGCCATGCCAGTGGCCACCACGCGGGCAATGATGTCGGTGGTGCCGCCCGCAGCAAACGGCACGATGAGCCGCACGGGTTTGATGGGGTAGGCTGTCTGCGCGGGGGGCTGGGCATGCGCTGCGGGTGCGATGAGCGCGCTGGCGCACAGTGCTACGGCTACCGACCTCACTGCTGCTGCGGTGGCGGCGCTGGCCGGCAAGCAACGTGGGCGCATGTGGAGCGCCTGGGGCACGGGGTGAAAGGCGCGCAAGGTAGGGTTCATGGGTTTTGTCTCCTGGTTGGTTGGGGTTTGGCTTCGGAATCAGCGCGGGGGATGGGCGGCTGGCGGGTTCAATGCCCAGAGCGCTCGCCGGTCCATGAGGTGCTCTGGCCCCAGCTCTGCGCAGGTGGTGGCACCCAACATCGCCAGGTTGCGGTCCACCTCGGCGCGCAGCAGGTCGATGGCGGCGACGACGCCCGCCTCGCCGTCCACTACAGCGGCATAGTTGAAGGGGCGACCCACGAACACTGCCTGCGCACCCAGCGCCAGGGCCTTGATCACGTCAGTGCCCCGGCGAATGCCACCGTCCAGCATCACCGTCATGCCGCTGCCGACCTGCTCGGCAATGGCGGGCAGCACGCGCAGCGGGGCCACGGCGCCGTCGAGCTGGCGGCCGCCGTGGTTGCTGACGATGATGCCGTCCACCCCGTGCTGGCGGGCCAGTGCGGCGTCTTGCGGGCTGAGGATGCCCTTGACCACCAGCGGCCCCTGCCACTGGCGGCGGATGTGGGCGATGTGGCTCCAATCAAAGTGGTCGCGGGCGGCAAAGTCGCGCTGCACGCGTGAGGACAGGATGGGCGCGCCGCGCTCGGCAAACGAGTTTTCAAAATGCGGCATGCCGTGGCGTGCCAGGGTGCGCAGCAGCGTGCCCGCCAGCCAGCGTGGGCGCACCAGGCCGTCCCACGCCAAGCGCAGGCTGGGGCGCAGCGGGGTGGAGAAGCCCGCGCGGATGTTGTTCTCGCGGTTGCCCGCCACGGGGATGTCCACCGTGACCACCAGGGTCTGCACGCCAGCCTTCTTCACGCGCTGCAGCAGCGCGTCGATGCGCTCGGGGGTGCCGGGCAGATAGGCCTGGAACCAGGTGCCCGGGGCTGCGGCCATGACATCTTCGAGCCGGATCAGTGAGCTGCCGCTTTGCACGGCAGGGATGCCTGCTGCCGCCGCCGCGCGGGCCAGCACGATGTCGCCCCGGTAGGCCGACAGGGCGGCAATGCCCATGGGCGCAACGCCGAAGGGGCTGGCATAGCGCTGGCCGAACAGCGTCACGCTCTGGTCGCGCTCGGCCACGTTGCGCAGCACGCGGGGGACGAGGGCCAGCTCGGCAAAAGCCTGACGGTTGTCGCCCAGCGCCTGGTTGTCCTCGGCTGCCCCGGCCACGTAGCCAAAGATGGGGCGCGGCAGCACGCGGCGGGCGGCGGCTTCAAAGTCGTCCAGCGACAGAAGATTGGCAGTGCGGCCACTGCGGCGCGTGCCGCTGAAAGAGCCCCAGGCGTTGGGGGTGGGTGGTTGGGGTGTGGAGGTGCGGGAGGAGGTGGACATGGCTCGGCTCCAGGCAAGAGCGGGCAAGGGGGTTCAAAGAGGGCTGGAGGGCAGTGTCCTGAAACCGCAATAATCAAGAAAGCGAATTTATTGACACTCATTTGTTCGCCAAATCAGAATGAAATGGAAAACAAGGCGATGACATGACCCTCAAGCAGCTCGAAGCCTTCTACTGGGCTGCCACGTGCAGCAGCTTTGCCACTGCGGCCGAGCGGGTGCACCTGTCGGTGTCATCGCTGTCCAAACGCATCACCGAGCTGGAAACTTCTCTGGGCCAGGTGCTGTTTGACCGCGCCGGGCACCGCGCCGCGTTGACCGAGGCTGGAACGCGCCTGGTGCCACTGGCCGGTGCTCTGCTGCAGCAGGCAGACCGCCTGCAACAGGAAATGGGCAGCACCACCGGCCTTCGCGGGCCCTGCCGCCTGGGGGTGGGCGAGCTCACGGCGTTGACCTGGCTCCCCCTGCTGGTCACAGCCTTGGTCGATGCGCACCCGGAGCTGGACCTGAGCGTGCATGTGGACGTGGGCGAGGCCCTGGCCGATCGGCTGGAAAAGGGCGAGTTGGATGCCGCTGTGATCGCGGGTGCGGCCAGCCGCAGCGCCTTGACGTCGGTGCCGCTGGCACAGGCGGCATTCATGTGGTGCGCTGCGCCCCGTGTTGCAAACGGTGTGCGTCGCATGGATGCCGATACGTTGTTGCGGCATCCATTGGTCACCTTGCCGCATGGCTCCGGGGTCACTCACCTGCTGGACGATTGGCTGCGGCAGGCTGCTGCACCGGAACCACGGCGACTGGTCTGCAACCATTGGGGGGGCATCGTTGGGTTGCTTGCGTATGGTCAGGGCGTGGGCCTGCTTCCGGAAGGGCTCGCGCAGACCATGTGCCGACGCAAGGTGCTCCAGGAGTTGTCCAGCGCCGTTCCCTTGGGGCGATTGGACTATGCGTTGCACACCCGCCGGGATGACTTGCGACCACTGGTGACTGAGTTGCGCAGCCAGGCCGTGCAAAACGCCAATTTTGCAGAGGCGGCTGGGTTTTTCTGAGTCTCGCGCCTTGAAGGGACACCAGCGTTGCAGTCCTCAGTCCATTGCCCCCGGCACGGTGCTCACCCCGAGGACGTGCGCTTTGACTTCGCCTTGCATGGCGTTTGCGGTTCAGTGCTTGCCCTTCCACGGCACCAGCACCCGCTCGGCCAGGCGCATGGCCAGGGAGAAGGAAAACGCCAGCGCGGCGATCACGCCGATGCCGACAAACACGGCGTCGGTGGCCAGGAAGTGCGAGGCCGACATGATCATGTAGCCAATGCCCCGGGTGGAGGCGATCAGCTCGGCCGCCACCAGCGTGCCCCAGCCCACGCCCAGGGCGATGCGGATGCCGGTGAGGATTTCGGGCAGGGCCGAGGGCAGCACGATGTGGGTGAACAGTTGCCCCCGCGTGGCGCCCAGTGACAGGGCGGCGTTGACCCGCTCCAGCGGCAGGGCGCGCACGCCGGCCTGGGCCGACAGCACCACGGGCGCAAACATGGCCAGGGCCAGCAGGGCGATTTTGGAGGTCTCGCCAATGCCCAGCCAGATGATCATGAGCGGCAGGTAGGCCAGTGGCGGCAGGGGCCAGTAGAACTCGATGGGCGCATCGAGCACGCCCTTGGCCCAGCGGTTCAGCCCCATCAGCAGGCCCAGTGGCACGCCCAGGCCCACGGCGATGACGGCGGCGCTGACGATGCGCGTCAGGCTGGCGGCCACATGCTCCCACAGGGTGGCGTTGGCATAGCCCTCGGTGAAGATGCTCACGCCCGTGGCCCACACCTCGGCTGGCGTGGGCATGAACAGGCTGGGCACCCAGCCGGTTTGCGCCACCAGCCACCAGGCCAGCAGCAGGGCCAGCGCGGCGCCGATGCTGATGGGCACGGTGGAGCGCTCGCCTACGCCAAAGCCCCGGGGCTTGACGGTGCGCGGGGCGGGGGGAATGGGCGCATTGGTCTTGGCGGGCGCCTCAGCGCTTCCGTATTCATCGCCCTTTTCTGCGGTGGGCAGCAGGTAGTTCAAAACCAGGTCGTTCATGCCAGGGCTCCTTGTTTGGCGTGCGCAGCGGCGTGCTCAGTGCTGTCAGCGCTGTGGGCGCTGTCGGTGTGTTCTGAGAGGTGGACGATGTCGCGGATCTGTTCGCGCAGCTGCGCAAAGCCGGGCAGGGTCTTGATGGCCTTGGCGTTGCCTTCTTGGGCAAAGCGCTGCACGTAGTCCAGGTCAAACCGGGCCACGATGCGCCCTGGGCGGGGCGACATGACGATGACTTCGGTGCCGAGAAAGATGGCTTCCTCGATGGAGTGGGTGATGAAGAACACCTGCTTGCCCGTGCGCTGCCACACGGACACGAGCAGCTCTTGCATCTGCTCGCGCGTCATGCTGTCCAGCGCACCAAAGGGCTCGTCCATGAGCAGGATGTCGGGGTTGGGCGCCAGGGCGCGGGCCAGGCCCACGCGCTGGCGCATGCCGCCAGACAGCTCATACGGCGCGGCGTCGGCAAAGTCTTGCAGGCCCACCAGCTCCAGCAGCTCTTGCGCACGCTCGCGCCGCTGGGCGCGGCTGGCACCGGCAAACTGCAGGCCCAGGGCCACGTTCTCCGCCACCGATTTCCAGGGCAGCAGCGTGTCTTTCTGGAACACCACGCCACGGTCTGCACCGGGGCGGGTGATGGGTCGGCTGTGCAGCGTGATGCTGCCTTCGGACAGCGGCAAAAACCCCGCCATGGCGTTGAGCAGGGTGGACTTGCCGCAGCCCGAGGTGCCCAGGGCCACCACGAAGCCGCGCGGCGGGATGTCGAGCGAGACCCGGTGCAGCGCCTGCACAGCGCGGCCGTCGCGGGCCTCAAAGAAAACACTGGCGTCGCGCACAGACAGCATGGTGGGGCTCCGGTGGGGCGGTAGGGTGCTTACTTCAGCGCTGTGGGCGTGACGTACTTGGCGTAGCTGCCTTGCACCTGCGAGATCTTCTTTTGCTCCTTCAGGAAGGCCGAGGTTTCCTTGAGGATCTTGGCCACGCCGGATTTCTCGCCGCCGCCCAGCCAGGCTTCGCTGACTTGCTCGCCGCGGGGTACCAGGTTCAGGTTCTTGAGCCCGGCGGCCTGGTCGGCAGGGGTGCCGCCCAGCAGTTTGGCCAGTTGCTTGGTGTTCTCGCTGTCGGGGCCCCAGGCAGCTTTATCGGTGGCGAAGGACTGGCTGTATTTGTCGATGACGGCGGCATAGTTCTTCAGGAACTCGGGGTGCTCTTTGGCAAATTTGCCTGTGGCCACCCAGGCGCTGAAGGTGGGGGCGCCTTTTTCCGCCACGTCTTTGGAGGTGACCAGCACGGCTCCGTTCTTTTTGAGTTCGGTCAGGGCGGGGTCCCACACAAAGCCGCCGTCGATATCGCCCCGGTTGTAGGCGGCCACGATTTCGGGCTGCGGAATGGCCAGCACCGTCACGTCTTTTTCGGTGAGGCCCTGGCTTTTGATGAGGGCCAGCAGCTGGTAGTGGTCGGTGGACACGGGCGCTGCGGCCAGGCGCTTGCCCTTGAGGTCGTTCACGCTCTTGATGCCCGAGCCGTTGCGCACCACCAGGGCTTCGTCGGTGCCTGAGATGGAGGCCAGGTAAAAGCCCTGGATGTCCAGCCCGCGCGAGGCAGCCGCTGCGTAGGGGCTGGAGCCCACATAGCCCACTTGCACGTCGCCCGAGGCAATGGCGGCCACCACGTCGGCGCCCGAGTTGAACTTGCGAAAGTCGATCTGGTAGCCCGTGGTCTTGGCGAAATCGCCATTGGCAATGGCCACGGCCGAGGGTAGGGCGTCGGTCTGGTAGCCCACCACCACTTTCTTGTCGGCGGCCAGGGCGCTGAAGGCGCTGGCCAGGGCGAGGGTGCCTGCGGCGGCGATGGCGAGGGGTTTCCAGAATTTCATGAAAAGGTCTCCGTGTCGGTGATCGGGGTGATCGAGGGGTTTGTCCCTGCGGTGCAGGGGCGTCACGGAAATCCTATGTTTAGATGAATAAGTTGATATGGAAGGAAATCAACATAGCAAATGCAAATAACGAGCTTGGTGCGCCGCGCGGTTGGCGGGATGCTTGAGGCCACTTTCAGCCGCCTTTAGCCATCTTTTGCATTAGCTGCCACCATGACCTTGCACATCCAAGCCCTGGGCCCCGCCATTGGCGCCCTTGTCACCGGCATCGACCTGACCCAGCCCGTGAGCGACGCTCAGCGCGATGCGCTGCTGGCCGGGCTGCTCCAGCACCATGTGCTGTTCTTTGAGAACCAGCCCGTCACCCCCGTGCAGCAGCGCGACCTGGCGCGGCGTTTTGGCGAGCTGCACATCCATCCCGTGTACCCCACGCACCCGGACGCGGTGGAAATCATCGTGCTGGACACCGATGACAACAACCCGCCCGACAACGACAACTGGCACACCGACGTGACCTTCATCGACAAGCCGCCCATGGGTGCGCTGCTGTCGGCGCGGCACCTGCCGCCCTCGGGCGGCGACACGCTGTGGGCCAGCGGCATTGCGGCGTACGAGGCGCTGTCAGAGCCGCTGCGCAAGTTTCTCGATCCGCTGCATGCCGAGCACAGCTTTGTGCAGTCCTTCCCCGCCTGGCGCTATGCCCGCACGCCTGAAGAGCGAAAGGTGTGGGAGAGCGCTGCGGCCAAGTACCCCGACATTCCGCACCCCGTGGTGCGCACCCACCCCGTCAGCGGCAAGCGCGGCCTGTTCGTCAACGAAGGCTTTACCAGCCGCATCGTGGAGCTGGACAAGAAGGAGAGCGACGCGATCCTGGCCTTCCTGCGGGTGCACATTGCCAAGCCCGAGTTCACCGTGCGCTGGCGCTGGAAGCCCTACGACCTGGCCTTCTGGGACAACCGCCTGACCCAGCACTACGCCACGGTGGACTACCTGCCCCACCGCCGCGTGATGCATCGCGCCACCGTGCTGGGCGATGTGCCGTACTGAATCGGTTCGTCCACTTATTGCTATTAAATGAATAGCTGCTTGCGCTTGATAGATAAGCGCTAGAGCCTGTTTTTATTGAAAGCCCCCCATGACCACCGCACAGGACACTCTGACCCTCGCCCCAGAACTGCAAACCCTCCACACTGCTGCCCAGGCCGAGGGCCTGACCTACGCCGGTGGCGTGCCCCCCGTACTGGCCTGGCGCCTGGTGCAGGCCAACCAGGCCGTGCTGGTGGACGTGCGATCGAGCGAAGAGCGCAAGTTTGTGGGCCATGTGCCCGGCAGCCTGCACGTGGCCTGGGCTACCGGCACAGCGCTGGTGCGCAACCCGCGCTTTGTGCGCGAGCTGGAAGCCAAGCTGGCCAAAGACGGCGGCAAGGACGCCGCCGTGCTGCTGCTGTGCCGCAGCGGCAAGCGCTCGGTGCTGGCGGCAGAGGCCGCAGCCGCTGCCGGGTTTGCCCATGTCTTCAATGTGCTGGAAGGCTTTGAGGGCGAGATCGACGCGCAACTGCACCGGGGCGGCAGCGACGGCTGGCGCTTTCACGGCCTGCCCTGGGTGCAGGACTGACAGGTTGCAACGAGGAACGAGCCATGGCCATCTTTGACATTGAACAGATCGTGCAATCGCTGCACGGTGTGCGCCGCGACTGGCGCGATGCGCAAAAGCGATCGCAGGAGCCCGGCGGGCGCGAGTTTCCGTCGTGCGATGCGTTGGCGCGGGTGGTAGAGCAGCTCAAGGGCGCGCTCTTTCCCATGCGGCTGGGCCCGCCCGACTTGCGCCAGGAGAGCGAAGACTTCTACGTGGCCCACACGCTGGACGCCGCGCTGCACACCCTGCACGCGCAGATGGTGCTGGAGCTGAAATACGGCGCGCGCCACCAGCCGCGCGACGCCCAGGACGTGGAGCAGCAGGCCCTGAAGGCCGCGCAGGACCTGGCCCAGTCGCTGCCCGACATCCGCCGCCTGCTCGACAGCGATGTGCTGGCCGCCTACCAGGGCGACCCGGCGGCGGGCAGTGTGGACGAGGTGCTGCTGTGCTACCCCGGCGTGTTGGCCATGATCCACCACCGCATTGCGCACCGCCTGTACCTGCTGGGGCTGCCGCTGCTCGCGCGCATCGTGTCGGAGCTGGCGCACAGCCAGACGGGCATTGACATCCACCCCGGCGCGCAGATTGGCGCGGGCTTTTTCATCGACCACGGCACGGGCGTGGTGATTGGCGAGACGGCGGTGATTGGCAAGCGTGTGCGCCTGTACCAGGCCGTGACGCTGGGGGCCAAGCGCTTTCCGACCGATGCCGATGGCGTGCTGCAAAAAGGCCTGCCGCGCCACCCGCTGGTGCAGGACGACGTGGTCATCTACGCGGGCGCCACCATTTTGGGCCGCGTCACGCTGGGCAAGGGGGCGGTGATTGGCGGCAACGTGTGGGTTACGCACGACGTGCCTGCGGGCGGCCATGTCACGCAGGCCAGTGCGCAGGCATCGGGGCGCTTCCCGTCCATCCTGGCCGAGGTGGCGCTGTGACCACGCTCGTCAAAGGCTTTGGCATTGCGGTGCGCCAGTCGCGCGAGGCGCAGGGCTGGTCGCAAGAGCGGCTGGCCGAGCAGTCGGACCTCAACCGCTCGTACGTGGGCGAGATCGAGCGCGGCAGCGTCATCGCATCCCTGCACACCGTCGAGAAGCTGGCCAGCGCGCTGGGCGTTGCGCCCTCGGTGCTGGTCACACGCGGCGAGTCCGTGCACCAGAGGCAACTGGTGCGCGGCCTGCAGTTGGCGGCTATAGCCTGTTGAAGCGGGGCGCTGGAGCTTTGACACTGCAGCAGTGACTGGCTGGCCTGTGCGCACCCTGGTCTGCACCGAGAGGTGGGGATGTGGGGCACTGTATCGGGCGGGCGGGTTTTCTGATTTTTTTCTTGTTTGTTTTCAACCTCACGGAGTATTCACATGTCGGCAACAGTGGGCGGAACCACCGCACTCAGCGATAGCGGCGCACGGCAACTCGCCAATGCAACCAAGACGGCACCCCAGCTTTCCACCATCTCGCCGCGCTGGCTTACGCACCTGCTGCAGTGGTTGCCGGTGGAGGCGGGCATCTACCGTCTGAACCAGGTCAAGAACCCCGAGGCCATCAAGGTGGCCTGCACCGCCAAGGAGAAGGAAAACCAGCTGCCCCGCACCTTCGTGGACTACGAAGAGAACCCGCGCGAGTACTTCCTGAACGCGGTGAGCACGGTGCTGGACGTGCACACCCGCATCTCCGACCTGTACAGCAGCCCGCACGACCAGGTCAAAGAGCAGCTGCGCCTGACCATCGAGACCATCAAAGAGAACCAGGAAAGCGAGCTGATCAACAACGCCGACTACGGCCTGCTGGCGCAGGTGACGGACGAGCAGCGCATCTTCCCGCTGACCGGTGCACCCACGCCCGACGATCTGGACGAGCTGCTGACCAAGGTGTGGAAGGAGCCCGCCTTCTTCCTGGCCCACCCGCTGGCGATTGCCGCCTTTGGCCGCGAAGCCACGCGCCGTGGCACGCCACCGCCCACGGTGAGCCTGTTTGGCTCGCAGTTCATCACCTGGCGCGGCGTGCCGCTGATCCCCTCGGACAAGGTGCCTGTGGCCGATGGCAAGAGCAAGATCTTGCTGCTGCGCGTGGGCGACAAGCGCCAGGGCGTGGTGGGCCTGTACCAGCCGGGCCTGCCGGGCGAGCAAAGCCCCGGCCTGTCGGTGCGCTTCATGGGCATCAACAACCATGCGATTGCGTCGTACCTGATCTCGCTGTACTGCTCGCTGGCGGTGCTCACGCCCGACGCGCTGGCCGTGCTGGACGATGTGGAGATCAACAAGTACCACGACTACCCAGACACCTACAAATAAGGTGGCCGCGCGGTGACGAACCTCTCTCACACTTCCTCGCTCCCGTCGGGGGTTGCGCCTCAGTCTCCGCTGGACACGGCTGCGCTGGCCCGTATGGCATCGGCCCTGTTTGCGGCCCTGCCGGGCGAGCAGCCGGACCTATCTGGCGCAGCCTCTGCCGTGCCGCGCCCTGCTGCGGCGGGTTTTCCGCCCGGCGTGCAGGCGCCGGTGAACCTGGCCCCTGCCGGCTCGCCCCTGGCCAGCCCGGCCGGGCTGGGCCCCTCGGTGCCAGGCACGCCCATCCCGCAAGGGCAGATTCCGGGCAGCAACTTAGTGCCTGCGTCGCCCACGCCCGTGTTGTCGCTGGCGCACCGCGCCCCTGCGCTGGTGCCGCATGCCTCGGCGGGCAATGGCCTGCCCGATACTGTGGTCAGCACCTTGCCTGCCTACGAGCCGCGCTTGGGCTCGGGGGTGCTGGGTGTGGCGCCGGTGGCTTCCCTGCCTTCGGGTGCTTCCGCGCCTGTTGCCTCTGCGCCGTACTACTTTGTGGGCGAGCGCCCATCCGGCGCGGTGGCGCAGTCAGCGCCAGAGAGGGGGGATGGGCTGGATGCCTTGTCGCGCCTGCCGTTCCAGTCGTTTGACGCAGCCCATGTGCCCCAGGTCACATCACCCACGGCAGGCCCGGGCGTGCCCAGCACGGTGCCATCGGCCCAGCCGCAGTTCTACTTTGCCAATGCCGTGGTGCTGCCCGGGGGGTACACCACGCCGGGCCACCCTGCGGCGCAGCGGGCGGGGGCCGTGCCTGCGGTGGCAGGCAGCGCGCACCCGGCGTTTGATGTGCACGCCATCCGCCGCGACTTTCCCGTGCTGTCCGAGCGCGTGAATGGGCGACCCCTGGTGTGGTTTGACAACGCGGCCACCACGCACAAGCCCAAGGCGGTCATCGACCGCATCAGCTACTTCTACGAGCACGAAAACTCGAACATCCACCGCGCAGCGCACGAGCTGGCTGCCCGCGCCACGGACGCCTACGAAGGCGCGCGCCAGCGGGTCCAGCGCTTCATCAACGCGCCGGATGTGAACGAGGTGATCTTTGTGCGCGGCACCACCGAGGCCATCAACCTGGTGGCCAAGAGCTGGGGTGCGCAGCACATTGGCGAGGGCGACGAGATCATCGTCAGCAACCTGGAGCACCACGCCAACATCGTGCCCTGGCAGCAACTGGCCGCTGCCAAGGGGGCCAAGCTGCGGGTGATTCCGGTGGACGACTCGGGTCAGGTGCTGCTGGACGAATACCAGAAGCTGCTGAACAGCCGCACCAAAATCGTGTCCGTCACGCAGGTGTCGAACGCGCTGGGCACAGTGGTGCCGGTCAAAGAGATCGTGGCCATGGCCCACCGGGCAGGTGCGAAGGCGCTGGTCGATGGCGCGCAGTCCATCTCGCACATGCGGGTGGACGTGCAGGACCTGGGTGCGGACTTCTTCGTCTTCTCAGGCCACAAGGTGTTCGGGCCCACTGGCATTGGCGTGGTGTGGGGCAAGCGTGAGGTGCTGGAGGACATGCCCCCCTGGCAAGGCGGCGGCAACATGATTGCCGATGTCACGTTTGAGAAAACGGTGTTCCAGCCCATCCCCAACAAGTTCGAGGCAGGCACCGGCAACATTGCCGATGCCGTGGGCCTGGGTGCGGCCATCGACTACGTGAACCGCGTGGGCATCGAGAACATTGCCCGCTACGAACACGAGCTGCTCGAATACGGCATGCAACACCTGGGTGCCATCCGGGGCGTGCGGCTGATTGGCACGGCGGCCCACAAGGCCAGCGTGATGTCGTTTGTGCTGGCGGGCTACACCACCGAAGAGGTGGGCAAGGCGCTGAACGAAGAGGGCATTGCCGTGCGCACGGGCCACCACTGCGCGCAGCCCATCCTGCGCCGCTTTGGGGTGGAGACCACGGTGCGACCGTCGCTTGCGTTCTACAACACCTTTGACGAGATCGACCGGCTGGTGGCGGTGGTGCAGCGCCTGGCTGCGCAGCGCCGCGTGTGACGGGGGGCAAGGCTTGTCCTTGCCTACGCCTCACCCCCATCCGTTCACGCTGAGCTTGTCGAAGCGCCGCGCAGGGCTTCGACAAGCTCAGCCCGAACGGTGAGAGGTGGTTTAAACATACCGGCTCTTTGCATAAAAAAGCTGCCTAGCGCTTATTAATAAAGCGCTGGCAGCTATCTTTTTGGTAGCGTATGGTGCGCAGGCTGCGCTCAGTCTGCCTTCAACCCGTGCTCAGCCCGCGCTCGTACCAGCCCTTGCTGCGGTTGACGATGTGCACCACCAGCAGCATCACGGGCACTTCAATCAGCACCCCCACCACCGTGGCCAGTGCGGCGCCGGAGTGAAAGCCGAACAGGCTGATGGCGGCGGCCACGGCCAGCTCAAAGAAGTTGGACGCACCAATGAGGGCCGACGGGCAGGCCACGCTGTGCTTTTCGCCCACAGCGCGGTTGAGCCAGTAGGCCAGGCCCGCATTGAAGAACACCTGGATGAGGATGGGCACGGCCAGCAGGGCGATGACCAGCGGCTGCGTGAGGATCGCCTCGCCCTGGAAGGCAAACAGCAGCACCAGCGTGGCCAGCAGTGCACCGATGGACCAGGGGCCAATGCGCTGCAGTGCGGCATCGAGCGCAGCCGGGCCACGCGCCAGCAGGGCGCGGCGCAGGGCTTGTGCGATGAGCACGGGAATCACGATGTACAGCACCACCGAAGTGAGCAGCGTGGCCCACGGCACGGTGATGGCCGACACCCCCAGCAGCAGCGCCACCAGCGGCGCAAAGGCCAGCACCATGATGCTGTCGTTGAGCGCCACTTGTGACAGGGTGAACAGCGGGTCGCCCCCGGTCAGGCGGCTCCACACAAACACCATGGCCGTGCAGGGCGCAGCGGCCAGCAGGATGAGCCCGGCGATGTAGCTGTCGATCTGCTCGGCAGGCAGCCAGGGGGCAAACCAGTGGCGGATGAACAGCCAGCCCAAGAGCGCCATCGAAAACGGTTTGACCAGCCAGTTCACCACCAGCGTGACGCCAATGCCCCGTAGGTGCTGGCGCACTTCGCCCAGAGCGGCAAAGTCCACCTTCATCAGCATGGGGATCACCATCACCCAGATCAGCACGCCCACGGGCAGGTTGACCTGGGCGACTTCCATGCGGCCAATGGCCTGGAAGGCCCCGGGCCACAGCTGCCCCAGCCCAATGCCCACCACGATGCACAGGAACACCCAGACGGTGAGGTAGCGCTCGAACACGCTCATGGTTTGGGGGGCGGGAGGGCTGGCGGGGGCCGTGGTTGTCATGGGGCTCTTTGGGCAATTGGTGTGAGAGGGGATCAGTGGTCTGACAGCTCGCGGGCGGAGCTTTGCAGCACGGTGTGCTGCAGCTTGTCGGCAGGCAGGCTGATCAACAGCGACAGGCGGCGCTGGATGGCGTGCAGGGTTTTGCGAAAGGCCTCCAATTTCTCGGCCTCGCTGCCATCGCCTTCGGAGGGGTCGGCATAGCCCCAGTGGGCGGTGGCCGGGTGGCCGGGCCAGAAGGGGCACACCTCGCCCGCTGCGTTGTCGCACACGGTGATGATGAGGTCCATGTGGGGTGCGCCGGGGGTGGCAAATTCGTCCCAGCTTTTGCTGCGCAGCCCTTCGGTCGGGATACCGGCTTTTTGCAGCACCTGCAGGCCCAGCGGGTTGGGCTGCTGGTTATCGCGCGGGCTGCTGCCAGCGGAGTACGCCTTGAAGCGCCCTTCGCCCATGGTGTTGAGCAGCGCTTCGGCCAGGATGCTGCGCGCCGAGTTGTGGGTGCACAGAAAAAGAACGTTCAGGGGGGTGGCGGATTCGGTCATTCGGGGCCTCAGGTCAGCAGCAATGGGAAGAAGAGGATTTGGACGGGCCGCAGCACGCGGCCTGTGTGGAGGCCTGGGGTGCCGCAGCTGCTTTGGGGGCGCAGCAGGCGCCTTGCGGCGCCGCTGCCGCCTCATTGAACACAGGAATGTTTTCGAGCGTGTGAAAGTGCTCCCACGCCACGCCTTGTGGGTCGGTCACCCAGTGCTTTTCGCTGCGGGCGTAGCAGCAGGTGGTGGCGCCTTCGTCCAAGAGCGCCATGTCGGCGGCGCTGGCGCGGGCTTTCAAATCGGCCAGTTCGGCCGCGTCGTCGACCTGAAAGCCCAGGTGGTCCAGCCCCGGCTGGTTGCCCCGGGTCGAGATCGCAAAGTTCACGCGCGGGTCTTCCAGCATCCATTTGGCGTAGTCGGCCTCCACCCGCGCAGGGGTGGCGGCAAACAGGCGCGAGTAGAAGGCGATGCTGGCGGCAAGGTCGTCAACATGCAGGTGAACGTGAAAGCGCTTCATGGTGGGGCTCCTTGGAACAGGTTCTTGGCGGCAGTAAAAAGGGGAAGGCTCAGCAGGCACAACCAGCGGTGGCGGCGCTGGGCAGGCAGGCCTGGCCCTGGCAGCAGTTCTCGGTCAGGTAGCCGATCAGCGCGTTCATGCGCTCGAACTGGGCGCGGTAGATCAGGTTGCGGCCAGCGCGCTCTTGCGCCACCAGCCCGGCGTGGGTCAGCTCCTTGAGGTGGAACGAGAGCGTGTTGGGTGCCACGCCCAGGGCCTCGCTCAGTGCGCTGGGCGTCAGGCCCTCGGTGCCCGCCACGACCAGGGCGCGAAAAATCTCCAGGCGCGAGGCTTGGGCCAGTGCGGCCAGGGCTTTGACGATATCGTTGGTTTCCATAATTCAATGATAATTGAAATATGGAAATGATGGCAGGAAAAAAGCACCGACTGGCGGTGCTTTGGGGGGAACAGGTTCTTAGCCTCGGCGCGGGGGTTACATCCCCAGCGACTTGAGCAGGTCGTCGGTGTCGCTGTCGCCGCTGGCCGTTGTCGATGGGGCGGGTGCGGGCGCGTTGTGGGACTGGGCCATCAGGGCGTCGGGGTCTGGGGCTTCCTGGGCCTCGAAGTCGTAGAGCTTGATGAACTCGGTGCGGTCCATCGCCAGTTCCAGATAGAAGATGTTGTTGTTGCCGGTGTAGAAGGTCACGCGGCGGGCTTCGGGGTTGTCCAGGTTGGCGTCCACGCTCAGCATCACTTGCTTGTTCAGCACCAGCATCTTGGGCTGGTTCTGGGTGATGTGGGTTTGCAGCTCGCGGCGGATCTTGCCGGTGAAGTCGCCCACCACCTGGTTCATCAGCTCGCCCATCACGTTGCTGACTTCGTCCGAGGTGTAGGAGGTGACCAGGTCGTCCTTGGACATGCCCATGCTCAGCAGGTAGCTTTGGTACAGCTCCATCGCGGCCGAGGCCGAGAAGTTGATGATGACCAGCCCGGAGAAGCCGCCATCGAACAGCACGAAGCAGCCGATGTCGGGTTTGAGGCAGGTTTTGGAGATACGTTGCACCATGCCGGAGTAGTGCACCTGGCTTTGCGTGGCGACGGAGAGCACGCGCGTGACGGAGTTGCACAGGCTCATCAGCAGGTCTTCGGTGCCGAATACGACGGGTTTATCTTGGTGGCTCATGGTGGCTGGAGGCGGTGCGTTGATCAGGAAAGTCTGGGGCGTAGCATAGGCCATGAAAGCCTTTGCCACCAGATGCATTGCCCTGGTTGTGGGGCTGGGCGCAACAGGAGGTGTGTGCTTGCTGACATCGCGCGTGGGCGGAGGTCAGGGCGCGGTGGGCAGGGCCGGCTGCACAGGCTGGCCGTGCAGCCATTGCCGCAACAGGGGCTCGGCCGCGATGGCCTTGGAATACAGGTAGCCCTGGGCCTCGTCGCAATGCAGCTGGGTCAGCAGCGCGGCCTGTGCGGCGGTTTCCACGCCTTCGGCGACGGTCTCCAGCTTCAGGGCTTTGGCCATGCCGATCACGGCAGTGACGATGGCGCGGTTGCCTGCGTGGGTGTCCATGTCCCGCACGAACGACATGTCGATCTTGAGCTTGAACACCGGAAAGCTCTGCAGCCGCTCCAGCGACGAGTAGCCGGTGCCAAAGTCGTCGATGGACAGGCAAAAGCCCGCCTCGACCAGGCTGGATGCCACCAGCCGTGCCTTCTCGGGCTCGTTCATCAGGGCGGATTCGGTCATCTCCAGCTCGATCATGCCGGGCGCCACGCCCTGGGCGCGCACCAGGCGCTCTGCACGTTCAGCAAAGCCCTCGTCCATCATCTGCGCGGCCGACACGTTGACGGCCACGCGGGGCACCACGGCGGCCCCGGCTTGCTGCCAGTAGGCAATGTCGCGGGCGGCCTGGGTCAGCGTCCAGTCGCCCAGCTCGCCGATGAGGCCGCGCTCTTCGGCCACGGGGATGAATTCGCCGGGGCTGATCCAGTGGCCATCTTCATCGCACCAGCGCGACAGCGCCTCCACCCCGCACAGCGCGCCGGTGGCCAGGTGCACTTTGGGCTGGTAGTGCAATTGCAGTTGCGACTGCGCCAAGGCGCGGGCCAGCTTGGTGCCCAGGGAGATGCGGCGCTCCAGCTTCAGCCCCAGTAAGTCGGAGTACAGGTGGCTGCCGCCCCCGCGCGCCTTGATTTCGTACATGGCGATGTCTGCGTGCTTGAGCAGGTCTTCCACGTCCTCGCCCTGGTCGGGGAAGGTGGCCACGCCAATGCTGGCCCCCACCTCGAACTTGAGGCTGTCGATGAGCACCGGGCGGGTGAGCGCCGCTTGCAATTGCTGGGCACGCAGCAGTTTGTCCTCGCCTGGCGCCAGGGCGTACACGCACATGAATTCGTCGCCGCCCACGCGGGCAAAGACGTCGTCCTTGGCGCAGGCGGCGCGAAAGCGGGTGGCCAGCTCGGCCAGCACGTTGTCGCCCACCACATGGCCGTGGGTGTCGTTGATTTCCTTGAAACGGTCCAGGTCCACAAACAGCACGGCGGCCGATAGGCCCTGGTGCTGCGCGCGGTACAGCATTTGCTGCGCCAGCATCATGCCGTTGGTGCGGTTGGGCAGCCCTGTCAGCGAGTCGTAGAAGGCCAGGCGTTCCATGGCCTGTTCGGTGGACTTGCGATCGGTGATGTCCAGCACCGTGCCATAGCCCCGGATCGGGTTGCCCTGGTGGTCCTTTTCGATCACACCGCGCGCTTCAATCCAGCGCACGCCGGGGCTGGAGTGCACTCGGCATTCGTAGCGAAAGCGCCCCACCCGTTGCGCGGCTGTCCATTCGCCATCTACGCGCTGGCGGTCGTCTTCGTGCACGCAGGTCAGAAAGTCGGGGTAGGTGAATGGTTTGGCCACAGGCCAGCCCAGCAGGCGCGCTGCCTGGGGGGTGAGAACGAAGGCGCCATCAAAATGGGTTTGCCAGGTGCCGATGTTGGCCACGGCCTGGGCGTTGAGCAGGTCGCGCGTGAGTTGGGTTTGCTCGCGCAGGTCTTCAAACACCAGCAGCAGGCGCTGGTCTTGGCCCGCCTCGGGTGCGGGCAGGGTGTGGGCCGTGATGCTCACGGGCACGGCCAGCGGGTTGTGGTGGGGGCGCACCTCCACGGTGTCGCGGGCGTTTTGCAGGCGCAGCGCGGCATCAATCAGGGTGGCGATGTTGGCCACATCCATCACATTGGCCAAGGGGCAGCCGCGCAGGCTGTTGGGGGCAAAGCCAAAGAGCTTTTCAAAGGCACGGTTGGCAAACACCACTTTCAAATCGGGGGTGGCCACCATGGTGCCGTAGGGCAGGTTGGCAAAGGCGGCGCCGTAGTCGCGCAGGTCGGCAATCAGTTCGTCGCGGTGGGCGATGTAGCTGTCAATGGCCAGGCCCACGTCCAAAAACACCACCTTGATGAGGGCCTGGAAGGTGTGCAGCAACTCTTCGGCCGAGGCACTGCTCAGCCCCTGCGCGATGCGCGGCAGCAGCTCGGTCAGGTAGTGGCTGTAGGCCCCCAGGTACCAGCCTGGCGACAGGCCCACCTTGGCATGCACCAGGCCGACGCGCAGGCGGTCTTCCAGATAGGCGCGGTCGTACACCCCGGCAATCAGGGACTTGAAATAGCTGGACTGGGACTTTTTAAGACGGGCGAGGGTGCCTTCGTCCGGAATGAGTGCACGCGTTTCGCTGAAGGACAGCAGGTGCTCGTAAAACGATTCAATGAAGCCGGGGGCTTTGTCGCCCAGCAACCCGTTCAGGCGCTGTAACGCGCTTTCGTCCTGCGGCGTCAGCGACAGGAAATCCTTGCGGCGTTGAAAGTCTCGGCTGAGGTCCACAAAACTGCCTGTCAATGGGTTACCGAATGCGTCGAATGGAATGAGAGCGCTGGTTGACCCGCCCCATCTTGCGCCAATTTACCACCCCTGGCTGGATATGTTTACATTTAGAAACCTTTGGGCGCCGTGGGCTATTAATGCCCGGTGCCAGTGGTCCGATTTTGTTGCGCCGCTGCGCTTCTATTTTTGAAAAATAACGGCATCCAGTTCCAGCGCACGGATGCTGGATGCAGCCGACTCGGCCTCAGAGCGCGAGGCGAAAGGCCCCACCCGCACCCGGGTGCGGGTGCCTTTGGCGCTGTCCAGGGTCTGCCGGAAGGCGGGCAGGCCTTCGTTGAGCAGGCGGGACTGGGCTTTGCGTGCATTGCTTTCATCGGCAAACAGACCCACGTTGATATAAAAACCAGGCGCGGCGCCCACGGTGGTGTCGCTGGCGGCAGAGGCCTTGCCCTCAGCCTGGCGGGCCGCGGAGGATGCGGCAGGTGTTTTGCCTGCTGGTACAGGCTTGGCACGCGTGGACTCTGAGGCCTTGGCTGCTACGGCTTTGGAGGCTGCCGCCTGCTGCGCGCTGGCTTTGGGCGCCGGGGCTTCCTTGGCTTTGTCAGCAGGTTTCTCTGTGGGCTTTTCGGTGGCTTTTGCCGCTGGTTTTTCGGCCAGCTTTTCGACGGGTTTATCCGCTGGCTTGGCTGGTGTTTTCTCGGTCGCTTTACCAGCGACAGAGTCCGTCGTTTGAGAGGCTCCCTTGGCCCCATCGGCAGGGGCTTTGTCTGCTGGTGCTGCAGTGGGCTTAACGGCAATGGCTTGCGGTGGTGCTGCGGCCACGGCGGCTGCGGGCGGCGCATCTTCTGCGGCAGCGGCCACGGCCACTGTGGGTGCACTGGGCGGCTGCGGCTTGGGCTGCACAGCGGCCATGTCGGCCTTTTCTGCCACAGGGCGGCTGGCGGGGGTGAGGGTGGGGGAGGGTGTGTTCCAGCTGGCGCTGGGGGCCGCGGCCTGCGGCGCTGCCGCCTGGGCTGGCGACTCGCCCGTGAAGGTGCCTTGCGGGAAGACCAGGTAAGCGAGCAGTGCTGCACCCGCCAACAATGCATGCCCTGCGATGACCCAGGTCAGCCGTTTGCGCGACACCGCCTGCTTGGCCAGCAAGTCGCAGGCTTCGGGGATGTTGGCCGATGCGGCCAGTGCTTTGGTCACGCGTTTGCGGATGTCGGCGTGCAGGATGGCGTGGGCATACAGGCCCGGCACCACGCTGCCCAGCACGGCAAAGGCGCCCACCACGCCCCATTCCACTGCCTGCGGCCACTGCAGCAGCGGGCGGCCCAGGCCAAACACCAGCAGCGCCACGCCTTCGGCAGCGGCCACATACACCAGTGCGGCGCCCCAGAGCTGGCGGTACACCATCCAGCCCAGGGTGAAGAAGCAGGCGGCCCCGTGCCAGCTGGTCAGGGTGCGGCCCATGGCGTCGAGCCGGGCAAACGCCTGAACGTAGCGCTCTGTGTTCACAGGGCCCAGCGCGGCCCGGTAGAGGGTGGTGACGGCGCTGTCGGAAGGGGAGTCCAAGGACATCAGAGGAATGTGGGGGGCATGAACCGATGGGGCGGGCATAGCCCATTCTGGCATGCCCTGCCAGGATTTGATCGGTGGAAAAGCGCGGTTTGGGCGGTGCCCGGGCCGCGCGGGGGCTCTTGCTGGCCCCGTGTGGCACTTTGATGTACCACAAATGGCGCTAGCGCCTGATGGATAAGCGCTAGCAGCTATCAAAAAAGGAGTAAAGCGCGAGCCCCGCTGGAGGCCGTCACATCACGGGTCACCCACCCGTTCCTGTGAAAACGCCTCAGGCCCCGCGCACCATGGCCATGATTTGTCCGGCGTCCAGCGTGGCGGCCTTTTGCCGGATTTGCGGCAGGTACTGCGTTTGCATTTGCTTGGCGGGGCCGAGCAGGCTCTGAAAGGTGTCGCGCAGCAGGGCGGTGTCCATGGTGCGCCCGCCGGCGTAGTAGCGCTTGGCCACCTGGCCCAGTGCATAGGTGGTGGCAAATGAAAACGCCATGCCAGTGGCCGCCCCGCCCAGCCCGCCGATGGTTTTGCCTGCCACCTTGCCCAGCAGGCCGCCCAGCAGCTTGCGGCCAAACTGCTCGACATACTGAGACGCCATGCCCACCCCGGCGGCGGCGATGAATTCCTTGATGTGGCCCCGGTCCAGTTCCACGCCGTGTGCCTTGCCGATGGCGTGCACCATCTTGATCTGCAGCGGGATGATGGCCATCGAGGCCCAGGACTGGGGTAGCAGCTCCAGCGCGCCATTGAGCAAGGCGTAGTTCAGGATGGATTTGTCCAGCTCGGCATCCAGGGCGCTGCCCGGGGCTGCAGCTGCCGACAGTGCTGCGGCAGCTGCAGCCACAGGGATCGTGGTGGGCACTGATTTTGGCACGGCCTTTTCAGCCTCCTCCACCAGCGCGTCGGCTTCCTGATCAAAGGCTGCCGTCTGCGGGGCGCCCAGTTGCAAAGCCACCTTCAAATCGTTCAAAAACTCGCGTTCCTCCACTGTCTGGCGGCCGTCCACATCGCACACACACACCGCCATCTCGTAGGCCAGCTGGCGGTGCATGGGGTCGCTCAGACTTTGCACCACCGCTTGCACACTGGTGCGCTTGAGGAGCACATCCTGGTAAATGCGCGGGAGGTCCGCCATGCCCGCGTCGCCCGCGAGCGACTGGGCAATGCGGCGGATCTCTTCGCGCTCGGCGTCGTCCTTGTTGCCGTCCGCAAACGCGGCCAGGAGGGCGATGGTGAGAATGGATTTTTGCTGGTCCAGGTTCATGGCGTGTTGCCTGCAAAGGCGTGGGGTGAAAACGGTGGGGCGCAGAGCTTGGCGGGTCGGTCGCCGCTTGGCCGCTGCGCACCAAGACCAGATGCAGTCTAGGCAACCGGGTTTCAACGCCACACCCTGTGGGGATTTGGGCGCGCGTGGTCACCGGGTGCTTCTTGATGCGGCGGGCTGATCTTGAGGGCGTTGGGCATGGTGCGTCGCGCTACGCTGCGCCAGCGCAGTCCGTGCGTCGCAGGGTGGGCCGGGCGATGTCGCGTGGAATCGGCCGATCCGTTCTTACGCCACCAGCTCCATCAACTTCCCATAGCCATCCACCACTTCGTACTTGACCTGGTCAGACGTGATCTTGGCGAAGAATTTGCGGGCGCACTCGATCTTGCTTTCCTCGATTTTGCGCAAGTCCATGCTGGACATCGATCCCTTGGTTTCGGCGACAAAGTACACGTGCTTGACCTTGCCCTCTTGGAACGCAATGGCCCAGTCCGGGTTGTAGTTACCCACCGGCGTTGGAATGAAGAACCCACGCGGCAGCTTGGCATACACCACCACTTCGGTGCTGGCATCCAGCTCGCGCACAAAGTCGCGCTCGTTCTTTGAGTCCGTGAAAACGTAGTCGTAGATGTGGTGGTTGGCCTTCACCGCCTTGCTGAAATCTTCCTTGGGCTTGTCCTGGGTGAAGATGTCCATGGTGTGCGTTTCACCCGTAGGGTCGTAGGCGATGTGCTCCACGATCACCGTGGCCTTCTGCTCGTTCATCAGGCGCGCGGCCTTGCGCATGAAGTCTTCGGGGTTGGTGCGGTACTGGCTGAAAACGGCCTTGTTGATGCCCTGCAAGATGCTGGCGACCGTGGCACGCGTCAGTTGCGTCTCATCGGCCAGGCGGCCAATCAGGTCGTACTTGACGGCGGAATGGGCGGATGCACGGTGGTAGTCCGTCGTGGACTCGGTGACCTTGAAGGACTCGCCCTGGCGAATGCCGTCATAAGTTGCCGTCTCATGCTGCTCCCCGGCCACCACGGTGTACTGCATGGGGCTCACTTTGAGTTCGGCTTCCAAGGCCTTCACGCACTTGGCCACCAGCTCCGGCGTTTCAAATTCCACCGTGTACGCGGCCTTGCGGTTGATGCGACTCCACAGCGCTTTGAACTCGGCTTTCTCAAAATTGCTGTTCAGCGGATTGGTCTTGGCCTTGCGGTCGTCCTCCGGCAATGGCAACTTCGTATCGCTGAACACGGTGTCGATCAGCGCAAAAACCGCTTCGGCATGGGCCGCCAAGTCTGGCGGCAACGCGGCAAGCGTTCCTTCCTTCTTGGCCTCATGGTAGACATCCGCGATTCGGTCCTTGTCGTCGGTGTAGTCGTTTTTAAGCAGGTACTTGTATATCTGCTTGGCCAATTGCGGGGTTACCTCTACATCGCCAGCGCTGGTTTTGAGCACCTTGCCGGTGAAGTAGGACTCGTCGGCCACCCGTGGCCGCTCCGACAAGCCTTCGCTCATGTCCCGCTGCAAGGCGGTTACGAAGTCCTTGTAGCTCTCGCTGGCCACCACCGTCAGCACGTTGACCTGGTGCACCGTTGCAGGCGCGTCCATGCGGTCGCCCTGCTGATTGACAGATAAGCGCAATCCGCGCCCCACCTCTTGCCGACGGCTGATGGTGTTGTCGCTGTGCTTCAACGTACAGATCACGAACACGTTGGGGTTGTCCCAACCTTCGCGCAAAGCAGAGTGAGAAAAGATGAAGCGCACCGGCTCTTCAAATTTGAGCAGCTGCTCCTTCTTGCGCAAAATCAGGTCATACGCATCCACGTCGTCGGTTTCCGTGGACTTCTTGCCCGTTTCGGGGTCCACCATGCGCTTGCTCTTCTTGTCGATGGAGAAGTAGCCTTCATGCGTGCGCGTCGTGGCAATGCCTTTGAGATACCGGTTGTAGGGCGTATCTTCCAGCGTCATCACCTCGGCCAATTGCAGGTTGTACTCTTCCTCAAACATCTGGGCGTACTCGCCATTGCGCTCGCCCGCCTCGTCATAGCTGCGGTACTTGCTCACCGCGTCGATGAAGAACAGCGACAGCACCTTGATGCCCTGCGCAAACAAGGCCTGCTCCTTCTCGAAGTGGGCTTTGACGGCCTCGCGGATCTGGATGCGGCGCAACGCGGATTCGCTGACATCGCCCGTGGCTTCGCCCGCCACCAGCTCGTGCCCATTGGTAAAGCTCACGGTGTTGGTCAACGCATTGATGTCGGCCACCACAAAGCCCCGGTACTGCTCCAAGCCGCCCGACAGGTCGAACAGGTTGTCGTTGCGCGATAGCTTGCGCAACACCCGCTTGATGCCGTTGTTCTGCATGATCTCCAACTCCACCCGCGCCACCGGGGCGCTGGTGGACACCTCAATCGACTCCAGGTACAGGTAGGCATTGGTGCCAGTGAGGCCCTTGACCGATATGCCGCGCACTGCAATTTTCTTGACCAGCTTCTGGTTGTAGGCATCCAGCGCGTCCAGCCTATGGATCTTGTTGTGCGTTGTCTTGTGCGTGGCCGAATACCGCAGCACCGCCAGCGGCTTGAAGTTGGCCAGCGAATCCAGCGTTTTGCCGCCTTCCATCTTCTGCGGCTCGTCCAGAAACAGGATGGGCCGGTTGGCACTGATCACGTCAATGGGCCTGCGGGACTGAAAGTCGTCCAGCTCCATGCCAATCCGGCGTGCATCCTTGCCCGTGGCATTGAACGCTTGCACGTTGATGACCATGACGTTGATGCCCGCATCGCTCGAAAAGCTCTCCAGGTTGTGCAACTGCTTGGAGTTATAGATAAAAAAGCGTGCGCGCTTCTTGTAATCATCCAGAAAGTGCTCTGCCGTGATTTCCAGCGACTTGAATACGCCTTCACGAATGGCAATGCTGGGCACCACCACAATGAACTTGCTCCACCCATACCGGGCGTTCAGCTCGAACATGGTCTTCACGTAGCAATACGTCTTGCCCGTGCCGGTCTCCATCTCCACATCCAGATTGATGTCGCACACCTTGGTTTTGACCAAAGCGGCAGACTGCGGCAGGTTTTGCCTGCGTTGCACGGCGTGGATGTTTTCCAGCACCTGGCCATGCGTCAGCGCCAGATCCGCATTCTTGAACCCGGATGACTCCAACGCAGCCACGGCCTGGCCGCTGGCGTCCACTGCGCGGCCTGGGTCTAGCCGGTAGTTCAAGCCCTCGCGCTTGGGCTGCCCGGCAAAGCAATCTGCTACGGCTTCCACGGCATGGGTCTGGTAGGCCTGTTTTTTGAATTTGAGCTTCATGCGCTTCTCTGCAAATTTCTCTGCAACTTCTCATTTTTCTGTCGATTTGAGGCAAGTTGTCCCACGGCCTGCGGGACGATTGCCATTCTTGTGGAGTCCATTTTCTGTTTTGGGCTCCACAACGCTCCTAGTGGAGTCCAGGCGCTCCACAAGACAACCACCACGCCTCGCCACGAAATTTACAAAACATAAATCAAATCAATGGGTTACGGAGCTCTATTCTTTGGCCTATTCTTTTTATTCTTTTTTGAACACCCACTTGGGCACCTTGCGGGTGCCTGCATTGGTGATCACCCCACCGATGCGCATGCCCGTCAGCAGGTTGCCAATCTTGTTCTGCTTTTGCGTGGAGTCCAGCGCGTCGCTCAGCTTGCTCCACAGCAGCTTGTCAATCTCTTGGCGACTTGCGGAGCCAAACTTGGTCAGGTAGTCCGCGATCTGCTTGATGTAGAACTCATCGTCCTGGCCACGTGTGTTGATGTAGTCGGCCTTCGCCGAAGTAGCGGATGCCACTGTCGCCGAAACGTACAAATGCGGCTTGCGCCCCTCAATCAGCTTGGCATGGCGAAGGCGCTTCGCCACCGCATCGTCTATCGGTAACTTCTTTTGCACACGGTCCAACGCCAAGATGTCTGAAAGCGGCAAATTGGTGTTCTGAATCAGCATGCGGCTGTAAGCCACATCCACTACCGCCCCGTAAAGCGTCATCTTCACAGTTTGCGGCTCGCTCAGGTCATAGTCCGGCATCGGGAAATACCGCCGCGCCTGGCCCAAGTGCATTTCATGAATGCCGTAGCCCATGGTGTCAATCATGTTCAGCTCCGCCATGGCCTGCGTCAAAAATGGATTGCGGTAGCGCCTGGGCGTCTTGTGGCCGCTCACGTAGTCGGTGGGTTGCCCCTCGTAAAACGCGCCTTCACTCTCAAACACAAGACGGTCAGGTTTTTCGACGACGACTACACGCCCATTGCGCGTGTAATCCTGGTGGGCAATGCAGTTGTGCAATGCCTCCAACACAATTTTCCGGTCGTACTTAGCGACCTCAACGGGCACCAGCTGGTCGTCCGGCAAGATGCGCAGCGGCAAATTGCGTATTTTTTGGTACAGCTCGGTGGTGGTCAGCAAAAACGGGGGCGCGAAGTGCATGTATGCACGCTCCTCGCCTGCCAGCTTCAAGGTCATCTGCGCAGGGTGGGGCGACAAACGATAGGCCGATTCCGCTTTGCCCAGCAGCAGCAAGGTGGCTCGGGTGATATTGCCGCTTTGTGTCAGCCGTGCACGGTCCAAAAACACCGCGTCGGGCCATGCGGCAACCTCTTGCGGCGTGAAGCGGTTGGCGTACTTCAACGCAAAAGACTCGCGCGACTTGGCCAGTGCCGCAGTGTCCAAGTCAGCAAGGGTCGCCCCCGGCACCTGCTGCGCTGTCCAATCGGCGGCGCCTACTTGGGCCCGCAACTCGTCCAGCTTGTCCAAGCCCAAGTGCGTCAGGCTCTCGCCAGCGCGCGCGTAGTAGTGCCCCTTCCATGCAATCGGCATACCCTGCGGCGCAGCGGGAATCTCCAGCAACAGCACGCGGCCTCGGTCCGTCTGCAACTCGTGAATGTCGCGCAGAGTGATGCTGGGCTCGGTGTCACTGGAAATTTGAATCTTCAAGCTTTGCAGACGCTCAGCTTCGGGCCTGTAATCCGTTCCCACCACCGCGCGGGTTGCGTTGTCCACGCCAAACACCAGCCAAGCGCCATCCTCCGATCGCAAATTAGCCTCATTGGCCATGGCCGAAAAATAGCGGCCAATTTTGTCGGTGTCATAGTCCTTACCGGCTTGCTTGAACTCCACCACCTCGCCTTCCCAGCGGGAGATCAAGCGGCCAAGCACGGCCTCCAACGCAGCTTTGTCCATGGCCATCACCTCAAATGGTTTTGACTTCGGTGCTGGGGCTCATCAGCTTGAAGATTTGCTCCACATTGATCTTCACGCTGTCGGTGGCAAAGCCCGCATCGCGGAACACCACGCGCAGTGGCGCGCGCTGGGCCAGCAGCTTGACGAAGTCTTCGCTGATGCCTTCTTCAAAGCACGCGGCCAGCGCCGGGCTGCCATGCACGTTCGCATCCACAAAGTACACCGCCTTGCCCGCCATGGTCTCCTGCGTGATGGGCAGCGCCAGGTCAACGCCCCAGTCCAGCAGCACCTGGAACAACAGGTCTTCGGCTGTGCGGTCTTCGCGGATGTTGTTGACTTGATCGGACAGCAAGTCTTGGGTTACCGCATCGGGGGTGTAGAACACTTCCTTCATGTTGGAGGTATCGATCTTCAACGCACGAAATCCAATGTCTAGTCGGTCAATACCCTTCCTGCCGGCGTGATGGGTTTTGATTTTTCTCCCCGCGCGGCGAATTCGCTCTTTGCTAATTTCGGCGATATTTTGATAGCCAGCTTTGGCTGCGTCCGATTGTTCGTCGCAAGCCTCGGGCATCTGCACCAAAATGAATTTTCGGTTGCCGCTATCTTCCGCGTTCATTTGCATCACTGCGTCGGCAGTGGTCGCCGAACCAGAGAAAAAGTCAAGAGCAATGTCATTTGCTCCGGTAGCAACTTGAAGAATCCGCTTGATCAACCGAGTCGGTTTAGGTGTGTCAAAAACCGAGCTTTCCGGGAATAGATCATTGACTTCTTTTTTTGCATCTTGGCTATGCCCCACATCGCCGTACTTCCAGATCGTTTGACACGCCGTTCCCTGCTTGACTTCCGTCAGGAACCGCTTGACCGCAGGAACGTTGTTTCCATCCGCTCCGAACCAGATGCGGTTATCAGCAATCAGCGTTTTCAGAACTGGCTCGGTGTAAAGCCAGCATCGGCCGTTGGGCAGGGTATGGCGTTTACCGTTTGGAGCTGTCAACTCGTAAAACTGGCTTTTGGTTCCGTGCCCGCCCTGTGCAGTCGAATCTACTGGCTTCCAAACTCCGCGAGGGTCGTTGTCAGGATTCTTGTAACGAGCGTTCATCTCATCTGATCGCTCCAATAAGTTCGGAAACCAATTCAGCTTGTTCTTCGCAAAAACCAGCAAAAAGTCGTGCGATTCGGAAAACCATTTCACGGCGTTTTGAGGGCTGTACCGCTTCTCCCACACTATGGTGCTTACGAAGTTTTCATCGCCGAAAACTTCATCGCACATGCGCTTCAGATTGGCTTGCTCGTTGTCATCGATTGAGATGAAGATGACACCATCGTCACGGAGTAAGTTGCGGGCCAACTTCAAGCGCGAAAACATCATGGAGAGCCAATCGGAGTGGAACCGCCCGTTGGATTCCGTGTTTGCATTTAAGCGTCTACCTGCGTCGTCCTTTTGATTTGAACGTTCGAAATATGATACCGAATCCTCTGCAAAATCATCCTCGTAGACGAAGTCGTTCCCCGTGTTGTACGGCGGGTCGATATAGATGAGCTTGACCTTGTTCAGGTAGGTCTCTTGCAGCAGTTTCAGCGCATCAAGGTTGTCCCCCTCGATGAACAGGTTCTGCGTGGTGTCGAAGTCCACGCTCTCCTCGCGGCAGGGGCGCAGCGTCTTGGCAATGGGGGCATTGGCGGTCAGCAGCGCCTCGCGCTTGCCGGGCCAGTTGAGCTGGTAGCGCTCCTGCGGGCCTTGCACGATGGATGTGGACAGCTCCTGGCGCAGCAGGTCAAAGTCGATGCTGCGCTTGACCACGCCATCGGTGCCCCGTGTCTCGGTCAGGCAGTTGGGGAACAGCTCCGCCATCTTGTCGATGTTGGCCTGGGTCAGGTCGGGGCTGTGTAGTTTTAGTTTATTCATGGTAAAAATGGCCTCTAGCGCTTATCTATAAAGCGCTAATAGCTATAAAATATGTAGCAAATTGGGTGGCGCTGCCCATTCAGGAGGCCAGCGCATGCAGCTCGCTGCGCATGGTACGCAACTGGGCGTTGATTTCGACCTTGCGGTTGAACTGCTTTTCTTGGGCCAGCTGGGTTTCCAGCCTGGCCGCCGCAACCTGTTTGGCTTGCAGTTGCGCCAGCCGGTCCAGCTGGTCGCGCAAAGTCTCGCCAGCGCGGGCGGGCACCGCCAGGTGCTGGCGCAGCAGCTGTTCGTACAGGCCTTGCAGGTCCAGCGCAAGGGGCAAGCCGTGGCGCGGCAGGTCGTCCGGCTGCCACGGCGCGGCATGGTAGTCGTCCAGCACCCATTGCGTGACGGCGTGGCCGGGTGGGGGGTGGGCGGCTTCGCTGGGGCGCTTGTAGGCGGCAATCGGCTGGCTGCGGCCACCGTGCCGCAGCACAAACAGGATGGGGAAGGGGATGGCCTTGTCGATGCACCGCAGCACGGCGTGGCTGACATCCGGCCGCTTCAACGCAATTTCAAATACCTCGATTTCGGGCACTTCAGGCGTGGCGGGCAGGTTGATGCTTTCTGGGGCCAGCTTGTAGGCCCAGGTGATGCTCTCGACCTGCTGCGCAAACAGCTTTCGCAAGGCAGGGGTGGGTTTGGCGTGCGCATAGATTTTGGCCTTGGCCACGGGCCGGAGCACGGTGGCTTTTGCGGGCCAGGCGCAAAGTGCACGTGCGCGCGCGGTGGTTGGCGAGGGCGTGGGCAGGCAAGTCGGCTCGGTCATGCAGGCTGCACCACCAGGAAGCTGACCAGCTCGAAGTCGTCCAGCCCGGCCACGTCGTGCACCAAGGCACTGGTCTTGCCCGGCGAGAAAAGGCTGTCCACGTCCTGCTCGTGCTGGCGCTCGATCATGGTGTGGATGGCCTGGTCCAGCAGCGACGAATACACCGCCATGTCGCGGCCATCGTTGGTGGCTGCGTTGAAGGGCTCAAATACGGCGGGCACAGGGTCACTGCGGCCTTTGCAGGCATTGCGGGCCAGGTCCAGCAGGGTCTTGACCTCGGTGTGGTCGGCAATGAGGGTGCCGTCCATGCCGATGTACACTAGGTAGTAGGGGTGCAGGCGGTTTTTTTGCCGTACCACCGCACCCGAAGCACTATTGAGCTGGCGGTTGCGCAACGTGAAGATCACGCCAGGATGCAAGCCTTTTTCTGCATCGGAGGGAACCACGGCATGCAAGCCGTTGGGAAGGCGAGACAGGTCACCATGGGCCTTGACGTAGTTCAGCAGGTCCATGCGGAAGTCGTTGAGCCCCAGGTCGGTGATGGACACGCCGGTTTTGAGGTCTTCCATTTCGATGACCTCTTCTTGCAAGCGGCGCAATTGCTCTTTGCGGTAGGCCACGTCGTTGGACTGTGCGGACAACACGTTGTCATCGCCTGTGGCCGTAACGTCGGCAATCATCATGCGGCTCTCCACCCGCTCTTTGAGGCGGATGTATTCGTCCAGGCTGATGTCGGGCCAGTAGTTGACCAGCTGGATGCGCGCGTTGGGCGAGCCAATGCGGTCTACCCGGCCAAAGCGCTGGATGATGCGCACGGGGTTCCAGTGGATGTCGTAGTTGATGACGGTGTCGCAGTCCTGCAGGTTCTGGCCTTCGGAGATGCAGTCCGTGGCGATCAGCACGTCAATCTCGCCGGGCTCGTGGGGCAGGGTCAGTGCTTTGTCTTTGGCGCGCGGCGCAAAGAGGGTGAGCAGGGTCTGAAAGTCGATGCCTTGGCGCGGGTTGGCGGCCAGCCGCAGTGTGGTTTTGGGCTCGGTGGTGCCCGTCACCTTGCCCACATGAATGCCGTGGCCCTGGAGCAGGCTGGCCGCCAGGTTGTCGTACAGGTAGTTGGCGGTGTCTGCAAATGCGGTAAATATCAGCAGCTTGCGGTTGCCTGGGTTGATGGGGTTGGCGAGCTTTTTATCGATCTCGCCTTTGAGGTGTTGCAGCTTGGCGTCGTCAGCCGGGGTGATCTTTTCCATCTCGGCCAGCAGGCCGTCAATCACGCCCAGGTCGGTACTCAGGTCATGCTCCCAGGATGGCAGGTCCATGTCGGCCAGATCAATTTTGACCTTGCCTCCGGTGGTGCTCTCGCCTGTGTCGTCAAAGTCGGGCAGTTCTTCGTCGTCGAAATCAGCGTCCTCAAAAACCGATGCCTGATCGGTGAACGGCTTTGCCTGGCCCGTTTGCTTGAATGCGGCTATCTGGGCCAGCGCTTTCTGGTGATTGCTTTGCAGACTCTGCAAGGTGAGCAGGAAGGAGGCGACTGAACTTTCAAGGCGTTTGAGCAGGTTGACGGTCATCAACGCCTGCAAGCTCTTTTCTCGGTCCGCCTGTTTGAACCAACCGGCACCGCTAGGAACCTCGGTGTCGTACATGTCTTCGTACTTCTTTTTGCGGCTCTTCAAAATGTAGCCCACAGGCGCGTATACGGCCAGCTTCAGGAGCGAGAGCTGGTTGAAGATGTCGTTGAAGCCAATGACATCGGGGCGCTGGGTCAATGGGCATTGGAAAGACTTCGGCGTAAGGCGTTCTGGAAAGTTGCCGATGTCTTTGGTGTCGTAGAACGTCTCGATATGCTTGCGGGACCGGGCAATGGTGACGCTGTCCAGCAGCTCGAAAAAGTCAAAGTCCAAGGCGCTCAAGATAGCGTCGGCCGTGCGTTCTTCGGGCGGCAGCTTGGTCCAGTTGTTGAATGCGGCCTGTGCCCGGCGAAAGATCTCTTCCACGTCTTTCTCGGTGTGCAGCTTGTCGCCCAGTTGCAAGGAGTTGCCCTCGTAAGCCAGCGCCAACTGGTTGCGCAAGTCGTTGAAGCGGTTGTTGACGGGGGTGGCGGACAGCATCAGCACCTTGGTCTTCACGCCTTGCCGGATGACGGAGTCCATCAGCTTTTGGTATCGCGTCTCTTTGTCTTTGTAGGCGTCGTTGTTGCGGAAGTTGTGCGATTCGTCGATCACCACCAGGTTGTAGTTGCCCCAGTTCACCCGGTTCAAGGGCGTGCCGAAGGATTCGCCGCTGGTGCGTTGTAAATCGGTGTGGCAAAGAACGTCGTAGTTGAAGCGGTCTGTGGCGAATATGTTGGTGGTGAGGTTGCGGTTGTAGGTTAGCCAGTTGTCGGCCAGCTTCTTGGGGCACAGCACCAGCACTGAACGGTTGCGCAGTTCGTAGTACTTGATGACGGCCAGCGCCGTGAAGGTCTTCCCCAAGCCCACGCTGTCGGCCAAGATGCAGCCGTTGTAGGTTTCAAGCTTGTTGATGATGCCCGTTGCCGCATCACGCTGAAAGTTGAATAACCGCTGCCACACCTGCGTGTCCAGGTAGCCTGTGCGGTCGTCGGGCAGTACATCTTCATTGATGTCTTCGAGGAACTCATTGAAGATGTTGTAGAGCATCAGGAAGTAGATGCGCTCGGGCGAGTTCTCTTGGTACACCGATGCAATGTGCTCGCACACCAAGTTGGTGACGTCGTTCAGCTTGGCTGGGTCGGCCCAGATCTGATTGAACAAGTTCAGGAACATGCCCGTGTTGGCGGGCTCGTTGAACTTGTTAACGATGTTGGATACGGCGTTGCCGGGTTGGTAGCCGAGATCCACTGCGGTAAACCCATGCAATGGCATGTAGACAGCATTGGGCGCGTCTTCTGTTGTGGCCGCCTGCACCGCTGCAAACTGCTGCATAGGAGCGTTGCCGCTGTTGGTGCGGAATTGGGCCTTGCGGCGCATCCAGTCCGCGCATTCCCGCGCGATGGCGCGTTGGGCCAGTTTGTTTTTAAGCTGGACCTCAAACTCCGTGCCGTAGAAGCTGCGCTCGGTTTTCGCTTCGGAAGGAGGTTTGGGGATATGGAACTCGCGCCGCTCCTTTTTGGCGGCATCCGTTACTTCGTCGGGCATGAAGGCTGCAGAGGTGAAGATGAACTCGAAAGAATCAACAGATTCCAGCTCAGTCTTCAAGGCTTCATACGCGTAGATGGAAAAGCAGGAGGCCGCGATTTTGATCTTTGCGCCGGGGCGGATGGACTGCTTGATATCGTCGCCCAACAGGTCGTTGATGTTGTCGATAAGTTTCATGCTTTTCCCTGCGCTCCTTGGTCTTATCTTAACGAGCGCGAATCTGATTCCAGCCATAAAAAATGGCAGATGGCACCGACTATGCAAAGCATCCATTGGGCGTAGTAATACCTGCGCCAGGGAAAACGGACGTGCCCGGTATGCCGCTTACCTTGACCACAATCAATTTGCGGCGCCACAGTACACCGCGTTTTCTCTCGGTTATCCCGCCACACCTACCATCTTGCTTTTCGCTCACCAAGGCCCTCTCATGACCACCACCCTCAAGATCGATTTCGTGTCCGATGTCTCCTGCCCCTGGTGCATCATTGGCCTCAAGGCGCTGGAGCAAGCGGCCGAGCGGCTGCAGGGCCAGGTGGCGCTGGATTTGCACTTTCAGCCGTTTGAGCTGAACCCGCAGATGGGCCCCGAGGGCCAGGACATTGGTGAGCACTTGCAGGAAAAGTACGGCGCCACGCCCGAGCAAAGCCAGAAGAACCGTGACGCTATCGCCGCGCGCGGGGCCGAGCTGGGCTTCACCTTTCGCATGGACAAGCGCAGCCGCATCTACAACACCTTTGACGCCCACCGCCTGCTGCACTGGGCCGAAGAACAGGGCTTGCAGAGTGCGCTGAAGAAGGCGCTGTTCCAGGCCTACTTCACCGACGGCCAGAGCCCTGGCGACCACGAGGTGCTGGTGCGTGTGGCGAGCGATGTGGGGCTGGATGCGGCCCAGGCGCGTGAGGTGCTGGCATCGGGCCGCTATGCCGACGAGGTGCGCGAGCGCGAGCAGTTCTATCTGCAAAACGGCATCCACTCGGTGCCCGCCATCATCGTCAACGAGCGCCACCTGATCCAGGGCGGCCAGCCGGTGGAGGTGTTTGAGCAGGCGCTGCGGCAGATTGCTGCAGAGGCCTGAGTGGTTGTCAAAAATGATAGCTGCTAGCGCTTGCAGATAAAGCGCTAGAGGGTATTTTGATGTTGAATGGAAAACGCCCCGCAGCGATGGCCGCTGCGGGGCGTTTGTGGTGAGGCGGGTGGCTTACTTGCGCACAGGAATGGCCGTGGCCCGGTCCACTGGTACGGCGGTCAGGCTGTTTTGCGGCGAGCCGTCGATGAGCTTTTCGGAATACGTCAGGTACACCAGCGTGTTGCGCGGGGCATCCACCATGCGCACGATGCGCAGGCGCTTGAACAAGATGGACATGCGTTCGCTGAACACTTCTTCTTGTTTCTTGAGCGGCTCGGGGATGCTGATGGGCCCCACCTGGCGGCAGGCGATGGACGCCTCGGCACGGTCTTCTGCCAGGCCCAATGTGCCCTTGATGCCGCCGATGCGCGCCCGCGAAACGTAGCAGGTCACGCCCTGCACGCCGGGGTCGTCATAGGCCTCCACGATGATGTCGTGGTCGCGGCCGATCCACTGGAAGGCGGTATCCACCGTGCCAATCTTCTCGCCCGATGCGGCCAGGGCCACCCCCGGCACGGCGGCTCCCAGCAGGGCCAGGGCCGCCAGCGTGTGGCATGCCATGCGGCGGGCGGACGTGGGCGCCATCATGCGGCAGGCCCGGCTTCGGTGCAGCGCTGCGCCAGATGGGCCAGCGCTTCCTCCACCTGGTCCACCAGCACCAGGCACAGGTCGCCCGGTTGCAGGCGGGCCAGTGCAAAGTCAATGGCCACAAACTCGCCCCGGATTTCTTCGACATGCTTGGTGCGGCTGGCGCCCGCCAAGCCTTCGCGCAGCAGCGCCATCACCTCGCCGTCGCCTCGGCCGCGCTGGGCCGCGTCCTGGTACAGGATCACTTCGTCAAAGGCGGCGCCCAGGATCACGGTTTGTGCGCGGATGTCCTCATCGCGGCGGTCACCCGCCCCGCTGATGACGACGCTGCGGCGGTTGCCGGGCAGGGCGTCCACAGCCTGCACCAGGGCGCGCATGGCGTCGGGGTTGTGGCCGTAGTCGGCAATCACGGTGGCGCCGTGGTAGTCCATCACGTTGAAGCGGCCCGGGGCGTTGTCGCTGTCGTTCACAAAGCCCGACAGGCCGCGCCGAATGGTCTGCCAGGGCACGCCCGCAGCCCAGGCCGCAGCCACGGAAGCCATGACGTTCTCGACCTGGAAGCCAATGCGGCCGTTGCGCGTGATGGGGACATCACGCAGGTGGATGGACTCGCGCCAGGAGCCTTCGGACGCCACGACCGAGTCACCGTCCACATACACGGTGCGGTGGCCTTGCGCGCGGTGCGTGGCCATCACGGGGTGGTGGCGGTCCAGCGCAAAGTAGATCACCTTGCCGGGGCAGGCCGATGCCATGGCCGCCACGATGGGGTCGGTGGCGTTGAGCACGGCATAGCCCGTGGGGGCCACGTTCTGCACGATCACGCGCTTGAGCACCGCCAGGTCTTCCACCGTTGTGATGTAGTTCATGCCCAGGTGGTCGCCTTCGCCAATGTTGGTCACCACGGCCACCTGGCAGCGGTCAAAGCCCAGGCCTTCGCGCAGGATGCCGCCACGGGCGGTCTCGAACACGGCGGCGTCCACCTCGGGGTGCAGCAGCACGTTGCGGGCGCTCTTGGGGCCGCTGCAGTCGCCGCTGTCGATCTGGCGGCCGTTCACGTACACGCCGTCGGTGTTGGTCATGCCCACGCGCAGGCCCTGTGCCGTGAACAGGTGCGCAATCAGGCGTGCGGTGGTGGTCTTGCCGTTGGTGCCGGTCACGGCCACGGTGGGAATGCGGCCGTCGTCGCCATGGGCGTAGAGGCGGTCCACCATGGCCTGGCCCACGTTGCGGGGTTTGCCGTAGCTGGGGGCCAGGTGCATGCGCAGGCCGGGGGCGGCGTTCACTTCCACAAAGCCGCCGCCTTGCTCTTCCAGCGGGCGCAGCACGGTCTCGGCCACCATGTCCACGCCGCAAATGTGCAGGCCCACCATCTGGGCTGCTGCAATGGCGCGGGCCGCCACGTCGGGGTGCACGTCGTCGGTCACATCGGTGGCGGTGCCGCCGGTGGACAGGTTGGCGTTGTTGCGCAGGATGACGCGCTGGCCCTTGGCGGGCACCGAGTCGGGGGTCAGGTCTTGCATGGCCAGGCGGGCCACGGCAATGTCATCCAGGCGGATCTTGGTGAGCGAGGTGGCATGGCCCTCGCCACGGCGTGGGTCCTGGTTCACCACTTCGACCAATTGGCGCACCGTGTGCTGGCCGTCACCCAGCACCTGGGGCGGCTCGCGGCGTGCGGCGGCCACCAGTTGGTCGCCCACCACCAGCAGGCGGAAGTCGTGGCCGGGCAAAAAGCGCTCGACCATCACGGTGCCGTAGTCGGCGGCGTTTTTGTAGGCTTCTTCCAGCTGGGCGCGGTCGGTGATGTTCACCGTCACACCCTTGCCCTGGTTGCCGTCTTGCGGTTTGACCACCACGGGCAGGCCGACCTTGAGGGCCACTTCCCAGGCTTCTTCCACGGTTTCGACGGGTTTGCCCAGAGGCACGGGCACGCCCGCAGCGTGCAGCAGGCGCTTGGTCAGGTCTTTGTCCTGGCCAATGGATTCGGCCACGGCGCTGGTCGAATCGACCTCGGCGGCCTGGATGCGGCGCTGCTTGGAACCCCAGCCAAACTGCACCAGACTGCCGCGCGTGAGCCGGCGGTAGGGAATGCCACGGGCCACGGCGGCTTCGACGATGGAGCCCGTGCTGGGGCCCAGGCGCTCGTCTTCGTCCAGCTCGCGCAGGTCGGCCACGGCCTTTTCGGCGTCAAAGCTGCCGTTGCCCAGCGCTGCCTGGATGAGTTGTTGTGCGTCTTCAAACGCCTTGCGGCCCACGGCTTCTTCGCTGTATTCGACGACCACCTGGTACACGCCCACATCGGTGGTGGCGGTGGTGCGGGCGAACGTCACAGGGCAACCGGCCTGCGCCTGCAAGGCCAGGGCCGCGGTTTGCAGCACATGCGCCAGCGAGATGTCGCTGTCGCCGCCTTCGGGGTGCAGTACCCCGATGGCTGGGAACAGGGCGCGCAGGCGTGCTTCAAAACCGGCGATCTTGCCAATGGCGCGTTCGGTCTCGCTGCAGGTCACCACGGCCTCAATGGCCATGTGGCGGCTCCAGAGATTGGGGCCGCGCAGGGCCCGGGTGCGGGTTACGTCCATGAATTTCTCTCTCTATGTTCCGTCAGTGTGCGGTGCTGTGCGCTGTGCACTCTGGTGTCATCGCGTGCAACAAGAAGGGGGTGTCTGCCAAGGTGGCTCTGTGCGGCTCAGTGGGTGCCCAGGGTCGTCACAGACGCGGGGCGGGGACTCACCGGGGCTTGCAGCTCGGGCTCGAAGGTCTTGATGCCAGCGCCGATCAAGTCGGGGGCAATGTCCAGCGCCCAGGCTGCGCCAATGGCGGCCAGCAAGGCGTCGGTGTTGGGCACCACGGCGTTGCGGCCAAAGGTCAACTCGCCCAGGGTGCCCAGCACATGTTCAGCGCTGCCCGTGGCCAGCACCACACGGCCGTTCTTTACCAGCACGGCGCGGCCGTTGTCCTTGGCGCGGTGTTCCACGATGGCAGGCAAATCGGGGTTCTGCGCATACAGCACCACGGCGCCGTCGCACAGCGGGGCGAGGGCTGCCACCTGGTCGATGGCGGCGTTGAGCACGGCGGCGCCGTCGTCCAGCACCACATCCACCTGGGTGCGCAGCACCTTGGTCATCTGGTCTTGCTCGTGCACATCGAATTCGGCCAGCGCGCCCAGGCCGTCCATGTCGGTCACCACACCCACCTTGCAGCGGTCGTAGGCCAGGCCATCGCGCAAGATGGTACGGGCATCGCTTTCGATCACAGCGGCTTGCACCATCTGGTTCATCAGCAGGCGGTGGGCAGCTTCCCAGTGGGCGCTGTCGGCAGATTCCACACGGCGGCGGTCCAGGAACAGGCCATCGCGGCACGCCAGGCCGGTGTGGTGGCCACCCAGGTGCAGCAGCCATGCCACCACGCGGGCAATGGTGGCGGTTTCGCGGGTACCCGCGACGCCCACCACGGGGATGCGGCCTGCCGTGCCTTCCTGGTGCTCTTCGGAAGGGAACAGGTGCTCTGCAATCGCCTGCCCCACGGGGCGGGGGGCGCCCACGGCGGGCTTCAGGTGCATCAGCAGGCCAGGGCCTGCGTTCACTTCCACAATCGCGCCACCCTGGGTGTGCAGGGGCTTGGAGATGTCCTTGGCCACCATGTCGATACCGGCAATATCGAGGCCCACCACCTTGGCGGCGAGCTGGGCAATGTAGGCGACCTCGGGGTGCACGTCATCGGTGCAGTCCACCGCCACGTTGCCGTTGCGCTGCACCACCACCTGGCGGCCTGCTGCGGGTACGGAGTCGGCGTCCAAGTCCTGGCGCTTGAGTTCAAGCAGCACTTTGGTGTCGGTGGCCAGATCGATGATTTCGAGCGGGTACTCTTCCTCGTAGCCCCGGCGTGGGTCGGAGTTGAGCTGAGTGTCGATGAGTTCCTTGACGGTGGAGCGGCCATTGCCGGTGATGCTGACCACCTCGCCCCGTGCCGCCGCCACGACCTTGCCACCCACCACCAGGATGCGGTGCTCGTCGCCAGGGATGAAGCTTTCCACCATCACATCGCTGCCCTCGGGGTAAGCCACGTGGTAGGCCGCTTCGATGTCTTCTTTCTTGCGCAGGTCCAGCGTCACGCCCCGGCCATGGTTGCCGTCAGACGGTTTGACGACCACGGGCAGGCCGATGTCTTGGGCGGCTTCCCAGGCTTCTTCGGGGCTGTTGACCACCTGGCCTTCCGGAATCGGAACGCCGCAAGCCTTGAGCAGGCTCTTGGTGAGGTCTTTGTCACTGGCGATGCCTTCGGCGATGGCGCTGGTGCGCTCGGTCTCGGCCGTCCAGATGCGGCGCTGGCTGGCGCCGTAACCCAGTTGCACCAGGTTGCCGTCGTTCAGGCGGATGTGGGGGATGCCCCTGTCGGTGGCGGCGGTGACGATGCAAGCCGTGCTGGGGCCAAGGTACTGGTCGTCTACCTCGGTGCGCACGCGGGCCACGGCGGCTTGCACATCAAAGGGTTCGTCGTTGATGGCGGCCATGATGAGTGCATGGCCCTGGGCCAGCGCCACACGCGCCACGCTCTCGTCGCGGGCACGGAAGACCATGCGGTACACGCCGCGCACTGAGGTGCTGCGGGTTTGGCCAAAGCCGGTGGGCATGCCCGCCAGGTTCAGCAGTTCAATGACGATGTGTTCGAGCACGTGGCCGCACCAGGTGCCTTCTTGCAGGCGCTGCAAAAAGCCGCCGCGCTCGCCCACGCCACAGTGGTGCTCGATCAGGGCGGGCAGCCAGGCGGTCAGGCGTTCGTTGAAACCAGGCAGTGCGTTGGAGGGATGGTCTTCCAGAACCCCGAGGTCCAGCCAGACTTCCAGCACGGGGCGGTAGGTCCAGATATTGGGGCCACGCAGGTAGTTGATGCGAAGCAGTTGGATGTCGTCGATTTTTGCCATGGATCGGAGCGGTTCAGAGACACCGGACGGGCCGGACAGGGTTGCAATTGTGCGCCCGGTTGGGCTGGAAATTGGCGGGAAGAGGAGATGTAAGTGTCAGCTTTCGTAGGAGGGCCGTGTTTCGGTCAAAATTCCCGCATCTGCACAGGCTGCAGTTTTGGACTGTGGACTGCTGAAAAACAAAGAATATGCAACATCACCATTCTGTAGACGCCTCGGGTGTCTTTTCTGGCCCTTTGGGGGCCGATTTGCGGGCCATGCTCGCGCCCCAAGAAAACGTGTTGGCTACGTTACAGGTTGACCTGAGCGTGGATTTGCGCTTTGCCAAGGGCTGGGTGGTCGTGACCGCCAACCGCCTGATGGCTTGCGATGCGGGCTCCACCACCTGGCAAACCTGGGCTGTGGGAGAGGGGCTGTCGCTGAAGATGCAAGACCACGGTGGTGTGGGCACGCTGGAGCTGCACAGCCCCGAAAAGCGCCTGGCGTTCTGGCGATTCACCCTGGGCAACCACCCGCAGGCGCTACGCCTGGTGCAGCGGTTTGAGCAGCAACGGGCGTATGCGGCGGACCCGGCGAGCGCCGCACAAGAGGCCGACGACCCCGCCTGCCCCATCTGCCACACCCCGCTGCCGCCCGACACCGAAGAGTGCCCGGCCTGCGCACGCGCCCAACCCCCGCAAACGTCCACCTGGGTGCTGCTGCGCCTGTGGCGCTTTGCGCGGCCCTACCGCAAGCAATTGGCAGCAGGCTTTGCGCTGACGATGGCGTCCACGGCTGCGACCTTGGTGCCGCCGTACCTCACCATCCCGCTGATGGACGACATTCTGATTCCCTACCAAAACGGTCAGAAAATCGACCCTACGTTGGTGATGGTGTACCTGGGCGGGCTGCTGCTGGCGGCGCTGGCGGCCTGGGGCTTGTCTTGGGCGCGCACCTACATCCTGGCGCTGGTGTCTGAGCGCATTGGCGCTGACCTGCGCACCACCACGTACGAGCACCTGCTGCGCCTGTCGCTCGACTACTTTGGCGGCAAACGCACAGGGGACCTGATGGCCCGGATCGGTTCGGAGACGGACCGCATCAACGTGTTCCTGTCGCTGCATGCGCTGGATTTCGTGACCGACGTGCTCATGATTTGCATGACGGCGGCCATCCTGTTCTCCATCAACCCCTGGCTGGCGCTGGTCACGTTGGTGCCGCTGCCGTTCATTGGCTGGATGATCCACACCGTGCGCGACCGCCTGCGCACCGGCTTTGAGAAGATTGACCGCGTGTGGTCTGAAGTGACCAATGTGCTGGCCGACACCATTCCCGGCATCCGCGTGGTGAAGGCCTTTGCGCAAGAAAAGCGCGAAGCCCAGCGTTTTCGCGATGCCAACCAGCACAACCTGGAAGTCAACGACAAGCTCAACAAGACTTGGAGTCTTTTCACCCCTACCGTTTCGCTGCTCACTGAAATCGGCTTGCTGGTGGTGTGGGCGTTCGGCATCTGGCTGGTGTCGCACAACCAGATCACGGTGGGTGTGCTCACCGCGTTCATTGCCTACATTGGGCGCTTCTATGGTCGGCTGGATTCGATGAGCCGCATCGTGTCCGTGACGCAAAAGGCTGCCGCGGGCGCCAAGCGTATTTTTGACATCCTGGACCACGTCAGCAACGTGCCCGACCCGGCCCAGCCCGTGAAGGTGGACAAGGTAGAGGGCTCCATCACCATGCAGGGCGTGGGTTTTCGCTACGGCAGCCGTGCCGTTATCAAGGGGCTGGACCTGGAAATCCGCGCGGGCGAAATGATCGGCCTGGTGGGCCACAGCGGCTCGGGCAAGAGCACCCTGGTCAATCTGATCAACCGCTTCTACGACGTGAGCGATGGCTCCATCCAGGTCGATGGCATCGATATCCGCCGTTTTGCGGTGGCGGACTACCGCCGCCACATCGGCCTGGTGTTGCAGGAGCCGTTCCTGTTCTTTGGCACCATCGCCGAGAACATTGCCTACGGTAAGCCCCACGCCACGCGCGAAGAAATCGTGGCGGCTGCGCGTGCTGCCCATGCCCATGAATTCATCCTGCGCCTGCCGCATGGCTACGACTCGCTGGTGGGTGAGCGCGGCCAGGGCCTGTCAGGCGGTGAGCGCCAGCGCATCTCGATTGCCCGTGCGCTGCTGATCGACCCCCGCATCCTGATCCTGGACGAAGCCACCTCGGCCGTGGACACGGAAACCGAGAAGGAAATCCAGAAGGCGCTCGACAACCTGGTGCAAGGCCGCACCACCATTGCCATTGCCCACCGCCTGTCCACCCTGCGCAAGGCGGACCGCCTGGTGGTGATGGACCGTGGCGAGGTGGTGGAAGTGGGCCCGCACGACGAGCTGATGGAAAAGCAGGGCGCTTACTGGCGCCTGTATGAAGCCCAGGCCCGCCGAGCCGAAGAGGACGCCCAGGCCGCTGGCGTGATCATTGACAGCAGCTTGCTGCACCCCGCCCACCCTGCGGGCAACCCTTGAGACAGAAGAAGAACCATGACTGCCCAGACCACTTCCCCTGTCTCCTCATCCACCGGTTTCTCGGGGCAATTGCACCGCAACCCCCATGGCCGCTTGGTGCTCACCCTGCCTGATGGCACCGCACATGAGGGTGTGGTGCCCGTGCGCGCGTTCCCCATTGCTGCGCCCCATGAAGGCTTGTCCCTGGTGGGCGCAGATGGGCATGAGCTGCAATGGATCGATCGACTGGACACCTTGCCAGCCCCCCAGCGCCAATTGCTTGAAGAAGAGTTGGCAGTGCGGGAGTTTGTGCCTACTATCGAAAAAATCATTGCAGTGTCTAGCTTCTCAACCCCAAGCACCTGGGATGTGCAGACCGACCGAGGTGCCGCCCGGTTGGTGCTCAAGGCCGAAGAAGACATTCGCCGCCTGGCGGGCCGTACCCGGCTTTTGATTGCGGCGGGCGAGGGGGGGCAGTTCAAGGTGCCCGACACCACGGCGCTGGACAAGCATTCGCGCAAGTTGCTGGAGCGCTTTTTGTAAGCGGCGATGGTCTGGGTGGCGGGTAGTTTCTAGGGGTAAACCCTAGATTTGGTCCAATTGGCAAAAAAGGCCTTAATTTGCCCTTCTTTTTGCCGAAATGAAGTACGAAGAAGGTGGCAGAGCCACCGCATGTTTTCACTTCACCACGGGCCACTGCCATGCAAATGCCACCTGTCGACCGATCGCCGAGTTGGCGTCCTCAGGGCGCTGATTTGTATTCCACTGGCGCCTCCGGCGCCCCTGCGGTGCGTCCCATCAACGCACCCAATCCCGTCGAGTCTGCGGACCGACTGGGCGAGGGGGCGACCGTGCGAGAGCCTGACAAGCCGTCTGCCACCGACACCCAGAACCGTGACTGGACCGAAGTCAAGAAGAAGGAAACGGTGGAGGAACCGCCTGAGCCGCCCAAAGAGCCCATCTACAAGCAACTGCTGGAGCTGATCCAGTCGATGTGGCGCGCCAGCGGTAGCGCCGTGGAGGTGGCGCAGGACATCAACAAGATGACCCAGCAAGAGCGGCTGGCCCAGCAAGTCAAGCAAGAAGAGTTGACTTACTCCGACCCCAAGATCAAGCGCACGGCCGGGCTCTGACCGAGGCCTGGGGCTCTGCCGGGCCCGTGTTTTATTCCGCCTTGGCGCCTGCGCTGACGTTTTCAGCGGGCGCGGCTTGTTCCGGTGCCTGATTGTGCGAAGGCTGGGCCGCCTGGGCGGCTTTCTGGCGATCGCGCTCTGCACGGTATTTGGCGGCAAAGGCGCGCACTTCCTCGTATGAAACGTAGTTGTCGTGGTCGGTGTCGGCCTCGTCAAACGCTGCCGAAAGGCGGGGGAACAGCTTGACCTCGGTGCGGCTGAGTTTGCCGTCGCCATTGAAATCCAACATCTTGAACTCGCGCATGGCCTTTTGCTCGCCCTTGCTGGGGGCTGCGTTGGCAGTGCTGGTTTCTGTTGGGGCGGGGGCTGGGCTTTGGGCCAGCGCCAGGCTGCACGCCAGGGCGGTGCCGCAGGCCAGCAGGGTTTTCAGAAAAGACATGGGCGCGCTCCTGGGTGGTTCGGGGGATGGCTGCGGGCCGGCGGGCGTCATCAGGGCCCTGCAGACCCAGACCCCATCGCTGCTCCCGTTGGGTCGTCAGGGCAGCTTGGGACTTGGCAACGCATTTGCAAGCGTGTGAGTCCGCTGGCTCACCAAAGGTTGCAGTTCTTCACCGCCGTTTACCGTGACGGCATAGGTGCCCGCATCGCCAGGGCCCGGTTATTCCGGGGTGCTTGGTGCGCTGGAATGGGCCGGAGTGTTGGCGATGCCGCTGCTCACATGGCCCGATGGCACATGCTGCGCCGCCGAGTTGACGTGCCCCGTCTGGTCGTCAAAGAAGAAGTCAGGCTCAAATTCGCGCAGGAAGGGGCCTTTTTCGAGCCCGCCCAGAAACATGGCCTCGTCCACCGCCAGGTTCCACTTCATCAGGGTGTTGATGGCGCGCTCATGCGCCGGGGCGCTGCGGGCCGTGACCAGTGCAATGCGCAGGCGCATGCCCGAGGCACCCGCTTGCTGTTGCAGTTGGTGCAGGGCGGCCAGCAGGGGTTTGAACGGGCCGCCAGACAGCGGCAGGGCCGCCTTGCTGATTTCATGCGTCTGGAAGGCCGCCAGCCCTTCGGCCTGGTACACGCGCTCGGCTTCGTCCGAGAACAGCACCGCGTCGCCGTCAAACGCGATCCGCAGCTCGTTGGGGTAGTCCACCCCGGCGGCCACCGATTCGGTCAGCACCCGCGCCGCAGGGAAGCCCAGCGCCAAAGCGGCGTTCACGTCTTGCTCGTTGGCCGACAAAAACAGGTGCGCGCCCAGCGGCCGCAGGTAGCGGAAGGGGTCGCGCCCCTGGGTGAACACGCCGCGCTCCAGCGGCAGCCCAGCCTCCTTGGCCGAGCGAAAGATACGCAGCGCACTGACTGGGTCGTTGCGCGAGAGGATGACCACCTCCACCCGCCGCGCCTGGGGCGTGTTGAAGGCCAGCAGCTTGCGCACGAGCTGAAACGCTACGCCGGGCTTGGCGGGCACCTCCAGGCGCGCTTGCTGCAGCTCCATGTAGGCCCGCGGGTCCAGCGGGTCAAAGACGCGGTTTTCTTCTTCAAAGTCAAACAGCGCGCGTGACGAGATCGCCACCACCAGTTTGTCGTCCAGCGTTACGGCCATGGTGTGAGTTCCGGAGGGGCTTTATTTCACAAACTTGTTCAGCTCGATGATGGGCTGCATCACCGCCAGCACGATGGTCATCACGATCAGGCCCATGCTCACGATGAGCAGCGGCTCCAGGATGGTGGCCAGTTGCAGCGAGCGCCGCTGCACTTCGGTTGAAATTTGCGTGGCTGCGCGCTGCAGCATCAAGGGCAGTTGCCCCGTCTGCTCGCCCAGGCGGGCAAACATGGACACCAGCCCCGGGAAGCGCTTCTTCTGTGCCAGAGCCGATGCCAGCGGGGCGCCTTCGCGCACCAGCACCAGCGCATCCAGCGCATCGGCGCGCATGGCGCGGTTGTTCAGTGTTTCTGCGGCGGCCTGCAGCGCCTTCAGGATGGGCACGCCCGCGCCTGCCAGCATGGCCAGCGTGCCGGCAAAGCGGGCTGCGTTGTAGCCGCGTGCCAGTTTGCCCACCACGGGCAGGTTCAGCCAGGCGGCGTCAAACTTTTCACGAAAAGACTCGAAAGTCAGCGCCCAGCGAGCGCCAGCAGCTATCAAAATGAGAGTGATCAGCATCAACCAGCCATAGTGGCGGACCAAGTCGCTGATGGTCAGCATCATCACCGTGAGAAACGGCAGCGCCCGCTTGGTGCCTGCAAACACGCTGGCCACCTGGGGCACCACATAGCCCACCAAAAACAGCACGATGACGATGGCCACCACCGTCACGATGGCCGGGTACAGCGCCGCGCCGATGAGCTTGGCCTTGAGCGCCTGGCGGTCTTCCAGGTCATCGGCCAGGCGCTCGAGCACTATGCCCAGGTCGCCACTGTGCTCGCCTGCGCCAATCACGGCGCAGTAGATGTCTGAAAACTCGCGCGGGTGCTGCCCCAGCGCCCGGGCAAAGGTCGAGCCTGCATTCACTTCGGCGCGCAGCGCGGCCACCAGGTGGCTTTGTCGGTCGTCGTCGGCTTCTTCGCTCAGCGCGGTGAGCGCCCGCTCCAGCGGCAGGCCCGAAGACACCAGCCCGGCCAACTGCCGGGTCCAGATCGCCAGCGCCGTGGCACCAAACACCGGGCGGGTGAACAGGCGCTGCCCCAGCGCGCTGCTGCCCCCTGCGGTGTTTTGTCCTGTTTGCACCAGCTCCACCGACATGGGCACCAGCCCCTGGGCGCGCAGCATGCCGCGTGCGGACTTGGCGGTGTCGGCCTCCAGCAGGCCTTTGCGGGTCTGGCCCTGGGCGTCCAGGGCTTCAAATGAAAAAGCGGGCATGTATCGGGTGGCAAGCGGTGTCGGGTTGCAAAGTGGGCAGGGCAGGGCAGGGCGCTGCGCCGCCCACGATGGTAGCCGCTTGGTGTGAACCAAGGGCGGCCCAGGGCCCCAGCGTTTATTGATATCTTTTCTGATGGTCGCACAATGCCTCTGCGCCTGCGGCACGGGGCGGCAGGCCATGTCAGTCAAACACCAGGGAGTGAAGCATGCTCAAAACCAAAGTGGGACTTGTGACCGGGGCTTCGTCAGGCATTGGCCGCGCCATTGCACTGCAGTGGGCGCGGGAGGGCGCCAAGGTGGTGGTGTCCGATGTGAACACCGCTGCGGGCGAGGAGACTGCGGCGCTTGTGCGTGCCCAAGGGGGCGATGCGCTGTTTGTGGCCGCCGATGTGGGCAGCGCCGCTGATAGCGAAGCCCTGGTGCAGCGCACCGTGGCGCACTATGGGCGGCTGGACCTGGCCTGCAACAACGCCGGTATTGGCGGCCCGCAGGCCCTCACTGCCGACTACCCCCTGGACGGCTGGGCGCAGGTCATCAACATCAACCTCTCGGGCGTGTTCTACGGCATGAAGTACCAGATCGCGGCCATGCTGCAAGGCGGAGGCGGCGCCATCGTCAACATGGCGTCCATTCTGGGCGCCGTGGGGTTTGCCACGGCACCGGCCTACACGGCCGCCAAGCACGGGGTGGTGGGCCTGACCCAGGCCGCCGCGCTGGAGTACAGCGCCCAGGGCGTGCGCATCAATGCTGTGGGCCCGGCCTTTATCCACACCCCCATGATCAGCGGGCTGGAGGCCAACGCCGCCGTGCAGGCCATGCTTGTGGCCTCGCACCCCATCGGCAGGCTGGGCCAGCCCGAGGAGGTGGCCGAGCTGGTGACCTGGCTGGCGTCGGACAAAGCCTCGTTCGTCACCGGGGGGTATTACCCCGTCGATGGCGGCTATCTGGCGCGGTGATTCGTGCAGAGGATCCCTAGGCTCAGGCCAGTGCGGTGGGCTCGCTCGCCATATCGGCGAGTGCCTGCGCGGCAATGTCCAGCGAACGCAAGCGCAGTGCCGGGTCGTACACATCGCACACCAGGATCAGCTCGTCGGCCCCCGTGTCCTGCACCAGCCGGGCCAAGCCCTCGCGCACGGTGTCGGGCCCGCCGATCACGGCGGCCGCCAGAAAATCGCCAATCGCCGCCCGCTCTTGCGGCTGCAGCCGGGCGGCAAACCCCTCAATGGGGGGCTGCAGGCTGATGCGGCTGCCCGTCAGGATGCCTAGTACGCGCTGGTAGGTGCTGCTGGCCAGGTACTCGGCCTCGTCGTCGGTGGGGGCCGCAATCAACGGCACGCCAATCGCCACATGGGGCTTGGGCCAGGCGGCCGACGGGCGGTACAGATTGCGGTACAGGTCAATCGCCTGGTGCAAAAAGCGCGGCGCAAAGTGCGATGCAAAAGCATACGGCAAACCCCGTTCAGCCGCCAACTGGGCGGAGAACAGGCTGGAGCCCAGCAGCCATATGGGCACGTTGGTGCCCGCCCCGGGCGTGGCCACCAGCCGCTGGCCGGGTTCGGCCGGGCCCAGCAGGCGCTGCAGTTCGGCCACGTCTTGCGGAAAGTCGTCGGCCGTCTCTACCCGGCTGCGGCGCAGGGCGCGCATGGTGGTGGGGTCGGTGCCAGGGGCGCGGCCCAGGCCCAGGTCGATGCGGCCGGGGTACAGCTCGGCCAGCGTGCCAAAGGCCTCGGCCACCACCAGCGGGGCATGGTTGGGCAGCATCACCCCGCCCGAACCCACGCGGATGCGCGAGGTGCCCCCCGCGATGTGCCCCACCAGCACGGCCGTGGCCGAGCTGGCAATGCCCGCCATGTTGTGGTGCTCTGCCAGCCAGTAGCGGGTAAAGCCCAGCGTCTCGGCATGCTGGGCGGTGCGCAGCGCAATCTTCAGGGCTTCTGCCACCGTGCCGCCTTCGCGCACAGAGACCAGGTCAAGCATTGAAAGGGCGGGGCGGCGCAGGGTGGGGGCAAGTGCAGTGGTCATGCCTTCATTGTCTGCTGGTGCCAGCGTGGCTGCTGGGCGCGGGCGCTAGCCGCTGTCCGCAGCGGGGTTGCTGCGGCACGGGGCGAACGGGAGTGCATTTTTTTGATAGCCAAAACACAGGTTGCGATACAAAATGTTTCACGGAGGTGTATTTGCCCTTCGCGGTGTACCTCTCTCCCGTTCATCAACCAAGGCAAAGCATGGGCTTTTTCAGCCGTTTTTTCAAAATCCGCGAGCAAGACCCAGACAGTGCAGAGACCACCTGGGCCTTGGAGGACAACGGCAGCGAGCTGGTGCTGGACCCCGAGTACGCCGCCACCCTGATGACCGAGCTGGACCTGGATGCCGCCATCACCAGCCACGAGGCCTGGCGCATGCAACTGGACGATCTGGTGCACGGCCGCTCCCCCGAAGTCCCGCAGATTGACCCCACCTGCCAGGCCGACCGCTGCGACCTGGGGCGCTGGCTGGGCGGCACCGGGCGCCTGCGGCTGGGCCACTACCCGGCGTTTGACATGTTGGTGGCCCGCCACCAGTACTTTCACCAGCAAGCCGCCGCTGCGATCGACCTGGCCCAGGCTGGCGACGGGGCCAAGGCGCAGCACCTGTTCAACACCAGCTGCCGCCATGCATCCAACCAGGTGCTGTTGCTGCTCAAAGAACTCAAGCGCGGCCTGGGGCGCTGAGCGCAGCGCAGCATTCAGTGCTGAAAATTCAGCGTGTTTTGCTATGAATAAGTGAGCTGCTTGCGCTTGCTTTGCGGGCACTGTGGGGCAATTCTCTTGGCATATTGCATGCCCCTGATGCCCCTGGTGCGTCACATACCCCAGATGACGCCCCATCCGTTCGGGCTGAGCCTGTCGAAGCCAGGGCGCTCTGCGCGCAACGCCTCGCCGCCTTTGGCCCCTTCACCCTTCAGTAACTGCGCCCGCCTTTGTACATCGCGTGCTGGCGCCGGTTCAGCGTAGCGGCTTCGCCCAGGCGGCCCATGGCGGCGCCTGCGTGGGCGTGGGTGATGGCCATGCCCAGGCCGTCGGCCGCGTCGGTGCCGGGCAGGCCGGGCAGGCTCAGCAGACGCCGCACCATCTCCTGCACCTGGCTTTTGGCCGCGCGGCCATGGCCCACCACGGCTTTTTTCATCTGCAGCGCGGTGTATTCGGCCACGGGCAGGTTGCTGGCCACCAGGGCCGTGATGGCCGCGCCCCGCGCCTGGCCCAGCAGCAGGGTGGATTGCGGGTTGACGTTGACGAACACGATTTCGACCGAGGCCACATCGGGCTCGTAGCGGGCCGCTACCTCGGTAATGCCGTCAAACAGAATCTTGAGCCGCCCAGGCAAGTCGCCCAGCGCCAAGGTGGTGGTGCGGATGGTGCCGCTGGCCACATAGCTGAGCTTGTGGCCATCCATGTCCACCACGCCAAAGCCGGTGGTCTGCAGGCCGGGGTCAATCCCTAAGATGCGCATTTGCTATTGAATTTGTAGCTGCTAGCGCTTATTTAATAAGCGCTAGAGGCCAATTTTGTTTAAAGCCCGAAGTACCAGCGTGCCGAGTGGAAGAACACGGGGGCGGCAAAGCACAGCGAGTCCACCCGGTCCAGCAGCCCCCCCGCGCCGGTGACCGACATGCCCTGCATGCCCCAACTGGTCACGCCCCGGTCGCGTTTGAGCGCCTTCATCACCAAATGCCCCAGGCTGCCCGCAAAGCACGCCAGCAGCGCCATGCCCAGTGCCTGCCCAGGCTTGAACGGCGTGATGAACGACAGCAGCCCGCCCGCCAGCCCGCCAGCGGCCACACCGGCCAGCCAGCTCGCCCACTGAAAGCTCTGGCTCACTTGCGGCGCTACCGGCTTGTGCGGAAAGCGCCGCCCCAGCAGGTGCTGCACCAGCATGCAGGTCTGCACCACAAACACCAGGAAGAAGACGAGGAAGGCACCCTTTTCGCGGTAGCCCGGAAAGTCCAAAAGCAGCAGCGCGGGCACATGGCTCATGCCATACACGCAGACCATGATGCCCCACTGCAGCTTGGCGTTGCGCTCCAAAAAACGCTCAGGGTCGTTGGCCAGCGCGCTCACCACCGGCAGCGCCAAAAACACGTACACCGGGATGAACACCGTGAACAGGTCGAACATCTTGCTACCCACGATGGTGAACTGCAGCGGCAGCACCACAAAGAAGGCCAGCACCAGGCTGCGGTGGTCGCCACGCCGCGTGGGCGAGAGCGTGATGAACTCGCGCAGCGCGAAGAAACCCACGATGGCAAACAGCACCGTGGCCATCGTATCGCCCAGCGCCCAGCCAATCCAGAACACCGTGGCCATCATCCACGAGGTTTTGATCAGGCCCCAGAAGCGCTTGGCTTCCTGCATGCGCGCATCGGCCAACGGGTCGTCACTGGCATGCTCGCGCAGCGTTTTGGCAAAGCCCCACAGGGTGGCCAGCGAGAGCACGCCAAACATGACGATGAACAAGGCACCAATCTGCTGGGAGGGGGTGAGATTGCGCAAAAAACTATTCATTCCAAGAATCCCATATCGGCCCATTCAATGCTGCCTTTGTGGTGGGCGCTGCCCCTGCCAGGGACGCCGAGCAAAGGCCGCCCTGCAGCGAGGGCGTAGTCCCCCCTCGGGGGGAAGGCGCGAAGCGGCTTAGAGCGGCTCACAAAATTCAGCGAAGCGGCCCTGGCTAGGCGTTTCGCCGCAGGCAGTACAAGCAGTACGACAAGGCGGGACAACGACGCCAGGGGAGTTTTGTGAGCCGCTTTTAGGGGGGGCTTCATCTCACACCTCGCGCAGGGCCATGACAGCGCGGCGGGCGCGGTCGAGAAACGGGCGGCGCTCTTCGCCAGACTCCAGCGCAATCGGCGCGCCAAACGTCACCGAGCACAGGATGGGCACGGGCACTACCTCGCCCTTGGGCATGACACGCTGCACGTTGTTGATCCATGCAGGCACCAGCACCACGTTCGGGAACATCTGCGCCAGCTTGAACAGGCCGGACTTGAACGGCTGGGGCTCATCGCCATGGCCGCGCGTGCCTTCCGGGAAGATCACGATCGAATCCCCACTCTCCAGCGCGTGCACCAGCGGGGCGAGCGGGTCGCCCTCGGGCAGCGCGGCGCGCAACTCCTCGGGGCTCGGCTCACGGGGCGGCGCATCGGGCGCCGGGTCGGGGCCACCAGCGGCGGCGGTCTCGGCCTCGGTGCTGGACGGTGGCACGGCCAACGCTGCAGTGGCCTGCGCGGTATCGACCACAGCGGGGGCCGCAGGGGCGGCTGAAGACGCGGCGGCTGCGCCGGGCGTGCGTGCCGGGCTGGCTTGCCGGTCCACATACACCGCGTTGAACACCGCCGTGGTGATCCACTGCTTGAACGGCGTCTTGGTCCAATAGTCCTTGGCGGCAATGGGGCGCGTGATGCTGCGCAATTCCTCCGGCAGCGCCGCCCAGATCAGCACCATGTCGGCATGGCTTTGGTGGTTGGCAAAGTAGATTCGCTGCTCCGCCTTGGGCGGGCACCCGTACCAACGCGCCTGGGACCCGGTGAGGAAACGCACCACGCCCAGCAAAAGGAAACTCATTAACTTGGCAAGCATGGCGGGGATGATACGGGGGTGCAGGCCAGCGACGCGGCGATGGCTGTGGGCAGTTCGCATTGCCAGGGATCTTCCTGGCATCTCACTTGTTCTGTGCCAAGTCAACCGATGCTTCTGCTTGCTGTCGCAACCGGCTCAGCGGGCTATTCAAAGCACGTCGATTCTGACCAGGTTGTGGTTTACAGGCCCCTGGGGTTGCGTGATGCAGACGCCAGGGTACCTATTGATGTTTTGCAAGAGTTTAGGGTTCATTGGCTCGGTGTAAAACACCGCTTTCACGTAGACCAATTCATCAGGTTTGATCACCGTTTCCAGCAGATGGGCCATGTGCGCCCTCATGTGATCTTCCGTGCTGTGCGGGGTGAATTCAACGGAGCCATCCATGCGAAATATGACCAGATTGATCTTGAACTGGAACCCATCAATCTGTTTCGATGGGAGGCTCCCTACCCAGCATCCATCTATGTGCGGGTTCTCGCTGATCGCGTCGCGAAATAGGTTACGCGCCGTGGCACAAAGGGGTTCCAGTGGCTCGTTGGCGAAGCGAGTCCATAGGTTTTCATCGATAAAACGGGATGTCCAGCCCAATGCGGCGTCTAGCTTCCTGATAGATCGTTCTATGGTGTCAGCGTTGTCGCGGCTTAGGTGGTAGTCGCTGATCCTTTGTAGGGCCACAGCAGCTATCTTTTTGTTCAACCGGATGGCTGTCTGCAGGTGCTGAATGCCCTCCTCATGGTTGCCCTCCAGTAAAGCGCGGCCGAGCTCGTAGTTCAGGTACGCATCTGATGGATGTGTCGCCACCATTGCCCGGAGTGCATCCAGTGCGGTAGTGGATGCAGACAGCGATGCTGTCGCAACGGCTTGCAAAACCAGATCACCTGGATTGGCCTCCGCCTCGGCGTGTAGCCAGCGCATGCGGTAGTGATCGAAGCACCACGAATGCTGGTGTTTATTGATCCATGACGTTTGGTAGTCGCGAAAGATGGACGCCCAGCTATCCGGGAAGGCTTCTACGCCAGCGCAGACGCTATTCCACTGCGGTGGCTCTATCGCGACGCAGAGGTGGTCGGCCCGCTGCTGGAGGCGCGGGTGGGTGTCGTACAGGCTCAGTGGGCGTGTTTTGGCGGTTGTCAGCGTGGATGCAAAGGACTCCTCTGCATAAAACTGCACCTTCGTGAGAATCATCTCAAGAATGTTTTGGGGTGGAGTGTCGGACTGCAGCTTCCATTGCACCCAATCTTTTTGCATTGCATGGTGCTGGATGTGCTCGTGCAGTTCCATCTTCACCAGAGCATCGATCAAGCACTTGGCCAGGCCGGCGCGTTTGGCGCAGTCGTCGGCTTCGTATTCGCATTGGTGCGACCATGCTGAGGACTGGCGCAGGAAAGCAGGAATGAACCTTCGGGCTGCGAGCTTTTGCAGCGACTGAATAAATCCGTCCTGTTCTGATCTGCGGCTCAGCAGAAAAATGCTCCACTTGTATCGGACCCGGTAAATCCATTGGCCCACCCGGTTGTGCTGACGAGAGAAGTGCCCCAGTTCATGGGCCACAACGGACTTGACTTCGTCGCTGCTCAGGTACTGCAGCAGTGGCAGCCCTATGCGCAGCGTTTTCCGTGCCCCGAACCCCAAAAAGCCGGGTGATACATAGGCCGATGCGTTCAATTCTTCGGTCAAAACGATGTGGTGGATCTTGCATTGGCCCACTGTCTTCGAAAGCTCAGTGACCCAGCGGTGAAGCACACTCCCTGGTGCTACGGCGATGGCATCGCGGTCATCAATGGGGTCTGGCCGATTGGCCCACAGCACGACCAAGAACAGCGTTGCTCCCGCCAGTGGCGCTGGCTTGGGCGAGTAAAAGACGGCGCAAAGCCAGGTGATCACCGCAGCAGGAACTAGTGCCAAGATGTAGTAAATGCTCTCTACAAAAATGCACAAAACCAAAAGTCTGAATTTTTGAAATATTGAAAACTGCATAGCGTTTCTGAGGGGGCCGATGGGCATGCTGGATGGGCTGTGCTGACTGGTGAGGATTTGAGCAGACCGCTGCGACCGGGCGGCTCGGCGCATTCACAGATCGTGAGCAGATTGGGCGCTGTGAAACTGCGGATTTTGGGGTGTGCCGCACGGCTCGGGCGGTGCTTACCCCCAGATGCGGTACGCCCAGAACGCCTCTTCACGCAGGATGCCGTCATACAGCGCCTGCGGCGTAAAGCCCGTGATGCGGCGCGTGACACGGCACAGGTGCGACTGGTCGGCATAGCCTGCCCCCACGGCTACTTCAGCCCATGACACGGTGCCTTGGTCGACATGGGCGGTCAGCGCATCAAAAAAGGCTTGCTCTGATTTGCCCATGCCGCGCAGCTCCCGCAGGGGCAGCCCAGCCCAGCGCTTGATGCGCCGCTCTAGCTGGCGCAGGCTGCGGCCGGGGGCGGACAGTGCCGCGCGTTGGGCCAGATGGTTGGCCCAGTCGGTGTAGCGGTGTGCACTGTGCAGGGTAGTGGGTCGGCAAGCCTGCCAGCGGGGCTCCAAAAAGTCTTCCAGGCACGCCAGGCGGCTGGCGCTGTCTGGCTGTGATTGCACGGCTTCCAGCAGGGGGCGCCAGTCAGGCGGCAATGCGGCCTGGGCATCGACAAAGCGGTTGGTCAGGGCTTCGGGCTCCAGCCCTGTCAACTGGTGCAGGGCATCGGGCAGCAGCAAAACCATCATGCCTTCGGTGGGGTCAGGGCACCAGCTTGTGCTTGGCGCCGTCTGTGGGCCGCTGAGCACCCAGCGGCCGGGCAATGGGGCGCGCTCGCAGCCCAGTGTGGCCACTGTGCCTGGGTTGCGCGGGACCAGCGTCTCGCCTTGACCCTCAAACCACCAGCTCAGGCTGCACAGGGGCGAGGCCGGGAAGTGGTTGAGCCGCTGCGCGTCGGTGAGCTCATACCCCATGGTGCTGCGCACCATGGCGGCGCGCAGGCAAGAGGTGAGCGAGGCCCTGGGCAGCCAGAGTTGGCCTGAAGGGATCAACCCGGGCGGGTGGTCTGCAGATAAAGGTGCCAAGGTGGCCATGGCCGCGGAGTGTACCCAGGAACCCTCTGCACAAATCACCGCGTCGTTTGCATCTGGGGTCTCGGGCGGTCTGCGGTGTTGCAAATACTCGCATAGCGATAGCGATAGCGATAGCGATAGCGATAGCGATAGCGATGGCGATAGCGATAGCGATAGCGATGGCGATGGCGATGGCGATGGCGACGGCGACGGCGATGGCTGCGCTTTGCAGCCCGTCCCGATCCGCAGCGCACACTTGGCCGACGCGATTTGTGCAGAGGATCCCTGGCCGCAGGTGTCGTATTCGTTCAATACGCGCAGCACCGTGTGACACACCATGCGGGGCATGAACACCTCCGTACACGCATCCCCCTCCGTCCAGACCGGGCTGACCGCTGCCACCTCTGCCACCGCTGCCATGGCGGCGGTGGCAGACCCAGCCGATGTTCCTCGCCCCTTGCAGCTCAGTGGCCCGCGCAGCCCCTGGTGGGGCCTGCCCCTGTTGCGTGACATGCGTGCCGACTACCTGGGCTTTGTCACGCGCCTGCACCAGCAGCACGGCGACCTGACCCGCATGCGCCTGGGTTACGAAGACGCCTGGGACCTGATGCACCCCGACCTGGTGCGCGAGGCGCTCATCACCCATGCCGACCGATTGATCCGCTGGGAGCGGGGCATGGAGGTGTTTGAAGAAGTGTTTGGCCAAAGCGTGCTGGTGACCGAGGGCGCCACCTGGCAGCGCCAGCGCCGCATGCTCATGCCCGCCTTCACCCCCAGGCGTGTGGCGGGCTATGCACAGCTCATGACCGATGCCGCCCGCCGTGCACTCGACGCTGCCGTGCCCACGGGCCAGCCGCGCGCGCTGGTGCCGGTGGATGCGCTGTGGACGGACGTGGCCATGGACGTGATCTTGCGCACGCTGTTCAGCGAGTCGGCCCAGGCCGATGCCCGCGATGCCGCCTGGGCCACGCAGACGCTGTCGGAGGCGGCCTTCCGGGAAATGTTCATGCCCTTCACACTGCCCGACTGGCTGCCTCTGCCGGGCAAAGCCGACAAGCGCCGGGCCCTGGGGGCGCTGAAGGGGCTGGTGCAGCGGCACATTGACGCCCGCCAGAGCGAAGCCCCTGTGGCCGATGGGGCCTCGGGTAAGCCCGAGCGCAGCGACTTGCTGCACATGCTGCTGGCCCTGCGCGACGAAAGCACGGGCGAGACCCTGTCGCCACAGGAAGTGCTGGACCAGTGCCTGGTCACCTTCCAGGCTGGGCACGAGACCAGTGCCACCACCTTGCTGTGGTGGACGACGTTAATGGCCCAGCACCCCGAAGCCGCCGCGCGCGCCCAGGCCGAGGTGGACGCGGTGCTGCAAGGCGGTGTGCCCGGCCCAGAGCACCTGGCCCAGTTGCCCTGGCTGGGCGCCACACTCAAGGAGGCTTTGCGCCTGTACCCACCCATCGCCGCGCTGATGAACCGCCGCACCACTGCCCCCATCACCCTGGGTGGGGTGGCCGTGCCGCAGGGCGCCCTGCTGCGCATCACCCCTTGGGTGCTGCACCGCGATGCGCGCTGGTTTGCGCAGCCCGAGCAGTTCCAGCCCGAGCGCTTTCTGGACGGCGCGCCGCCTGTCCCCAAGGGCGCTTGGATCCCCTTTGGCCTGGGGCCGCGCGTGTGCATTGGCCAGCACTTTGCGATGCTGGAGATGACGCTGCTGGCGGCCATGCTGCTGCAGCGCTACACCGTGCGCTGGCCTGATGCCGCACCGGCTTGCGCGCCCCGCTTGAACGTGACGCTGCGGCCTGAGGAGCGGGTGTCGGTGTGGCTAGAGCGCAGGGGCTGATCTTGGGTGGCGCATAGTCAAGGCTTATGTTGGTATTGCCCGCGTTGATCTTCCCGCTGGTCTTGGTACTTGCCTTGCAGAAGCTGTACCAAATCCCCAAACAGCTTTGGAGGGCGGAACTCCACTTTTGCCCACAGCGGCGCGGCTGGTGGGTGATGGTCTGCGGCGTTGCCTACCTGGCTTTGTTGGGCTGCACCCTCAGGCTGGGCTTTGTGCTGGTGCGGGCGGGGTGGGCCTCAGACGAGCCCTTGTCTGCCTTCCTGGCGGTACTGGGCTGGGTGGCCGCCTATCCGTGCGTCTATGTGGGCGCGGCGTGGGCTTTCTACCATGGCCTGAAACCTCGGCCTGGGGTGGTGGGCTGAGCGATGCAGGGCTACCTCGGACAAGGTTCTACGGCAGCTCCGCATTCCCCATCCGCCCCAGAATCGTCCGCGTGCGGCCCGCCAAGTAGGCCGAGCCGGGCGTTTTCTCAAACCGCTTGGGCGCGGGCAGCCTCAAGGCGAGGCGGACGTGGAAGCGCATTTACGCAGATTTGCGTCGTCGATCTCTCAAAAACCGAAAGATGAAGATGTAGGCCCACCATTGCGGCCCGCAGAGGGCGAGCCATACCAACTGCTTGAACGCAACAAAGGTAGTGAAGTCTTGTCCGTAAAGCGATTTCGCGGCAAGTGCGGCGGGAAACCATGAAGGGAAGTTCAGTGCGGCTAGCACTGTCTCGGCATAGCCCGGGACGTTGCAGCATGCTGAAATCGGAATTCGGTCATAGGCAACTCCGATGCTCCAGGCGCTGAATACAGCAACCAACGCAATGTTCGTGGCTGCTATCCAGCGCTCAGCTTGCGTGAGTTTCATCAGTCGATCCCTCCTCTGCTGAACATTGGCTGCCTCACGGCAGCTCCGCACTCCCCATCCGCCCCAGAATCGTCCGCGTGCGCCCTGCCAGGTAGGCCGAGCCGGGCGTTTTCTCAAACCGCTTGGGCGCGGGCAGCATCACGGCCAGGCGGGCGGCGTCGGTGGGGGTGAGCTGGGCGGCGTTTTTGCGAAAGTAGTGTTGGGCGGCGGCCTCAGCGCCGAACACGCCTTCGCCCCATTCCACGTTGTTCAGGTAGATCTCGAGGATGCGCTCTTTGCTCAGCAGCTGCTCCAGCAGCAGGGTCAGCACAAACTCCTGGCCTTTGCGCAGCAGGGTGCGCTCGCCCGACAGCAGCAGGTTTTTGGCCAACTGCTGGGTGATGGTGGAGCCGCCACGGATTTTGGGGGCGCGCACGGGGCGGTCGGGGGTGCGGTTTTGGGCTTTGGCCACCTGGGCTTCGGCCTTGGCATTGCGTTCCCAGGCTTTTTCGATGGCGGTCCAGTCCACGCCTTCGTGGTTTACAAAACCATCGTCTTCCGAGGCAATGACGGCGCGCTTGAGGTGGTCGGAAATTTTGGCGTAGGGCACCCACTGCTGGCGCCAGGGGATGCTGCCTTTGCTGCTCAGCAGCGTCCAGGCTTCAGACCGCTCGAAGGTGGTGGACTCGGGGTTGACCACCGCCATGGCCGCAATGCGCAGCACAAAGAACAGTTGCAGGGCCACCAGTGCGATCAGCACCAGGCCCAGCCAGCGGGCCAGTGCCTTCATGGTTGCATGGCTCCAAAAGTGGGGCGCTGCTGATGGCTCTCCTTGAACCGTTCACGCTGAGCTGGTCGAAGCGCCGCGCAAGGCTCGGGCAGGCTCAGCCCGAACGGTCTATCCAGTTCATGCAAGTTCATGGCGATTCATGGCTCAGGCGGTCTGGCGCATTTCTTCCAGCACCTGGGCGGCGGGCGGGCGCACCCCGCGCCAAATGGCAAAGGCCTCGGCGGCTTGCTCTACCAGCATGCCCAGGCCGTCGCGTGCCGTGGCGCCGTGGGCGCTGGCCCAGTCCATGAAGCCTTGTGCGGCAGGGCCGTACATCATGTCGTAGGCCAGGCTGCCAGGGCGCAGCACGCTGGCGGCCACAGGCACTGCTTCACCGCTCAGGCTGCTGGCGGTGGCGTTGATGATGACATCAAAATCACCCTCTACCGCTTGTGGTGTAAGCGCTAGCAGCTCTGCTTTTTGTAGCAATGCCAGTGCGCCATGCGATGCCACTAGCGCCTCGGCCTTGGCCACGGTGCGGTTGGCAATGGTGATGTGGTGCACCCCGGCGTGCAGCAGGGGGCCCAGCACGCCTGCTGCGGCGCCACCCGCGCCCACCAGCAACACGCGGGCGCCTTGCAAGGGCACACCGGCGTTGCGGGTGATGTCGGCCACCAGGCCCAGGCCGTCGGTGTTGTCGGCGTGGATGCTGCCGTCGGCCTGAAAGCTGAGGGTGTTGGCCGCGCCTGCCAGGTGCACGCGTTCGCTGCACATGGTGGCGAGTTGGGGGGCTTCAAACTTGAACGGCACGGTGACATTGCAGCCCCGCCCGCCCTGGACTGCAAAGTGGCGCACGGCCTGGGCAAAGCCGTCCAGCGGCACCAGGCAGCGCTCGTAGTGGATGGCTTGGCCCGTCAGCTCGGCAAAGCGGGCGTGGATGGCGGGCGAGCGGCTGTGGGCGACGGGGTTGCCCATCACGCAGTACAGGTCGGCGGGGAGCGGCGAAGAGGTCATGGGAACAACAAGGGCTGCATGCAGGGGGCGGGGCAGAGGCTGAGGGTTTCTCTGCCTCTCAGGCCAGGGCCGCCGCGAAACTGGCTTGGCCAAGCCGCTGGCGGCGTCCCCCTTAGGGGAAGGCGCCGCAGGCGACTCAGGGGGGCTACCTCACACTCGTTTCCAGCGTCTGGTCGCGGGTGAACTTGAAGCGGGCGACCATGGCCACCTGGTCGGCCTTGGCTCGCATTTCGGGGGTGAAGTGGCCAAACGGGGCGGCCGAACGGGCGATGGCTTCGGCCCGGCGGTCCAGGGCGCCCTTGCCAGAGCCTTGCACCACTTCGGTGGAGAGCACGCGCCCGTCGTGGTTGACGGTGACGATCATGATCAGCTCGCCGTAGAGCTTTTTGCCGCCTTGCTCGGGGAAGTTCTCGGTGCCCTTGTCTTCCACCTTGCGGCGCAGCGCGTCGTAGTAGATGGCGTAGGCCTCTTCGCGCGTGGCGGGGCTGATGTAGCGCTTTTTGGGGCGCGAGTTTTCTTCGTTGATGCGCTTTTCAATCTCGGCCAGCAGCTTGACGAGCTGGCGGCGCTTTTCTTCTTGCGACATCTGCTCGCCGCTGTCGCTTTGCTTGCGCGGGTCGGGCTCGGGCATGGTGGCCAGCTGCTTGCGCAGTTGCGTGAGCAGCTGGGTTTGCTGCTCTTGCATCGCGTCCATCTTGCGCTGCATCTCTTCAAAGTCGTCGCCCACCGCCGTCAGGGCCGAGTAGGGCAGGGGGCTGGTGGCCCGGCCCTGGGCCGCTTCACCGCCGCCCGCCAGGTTGGACTGGGCGATGGCCTGGGCTTTTTCAGGCCGTTCGTTGGACTTGGCATTGACCAGGATGACTTCCAGCGGCGTGTCCTGGAACACGCGGTTGAAGCCCTCGGGGTCGATGAAGCGCACGGAGATGAGGGCCGCGTGCACGGCCACCGACACGCCCAGTGCAATCTGCAGCGTGCTGAAGGAGCGAAAGAGCGAGCGGAGGTTCACGGCGTTGGGTGGTCAGCGTTGGCGTTGGTGGGGGTGTCGGCCTCATTGACGTCCACGGCAATGGCGATGGGGCCAGCCACGGCTTCGTCGTCGCCGTCGTCTTCCAGGGGCGCATCATCGCTGGCATCGGCGGGGTCGTCCAGCCGCTCGAGCACGGTGCCGTGCAGGTCCAGCGTGATTTCGTCCACCTCGCCCAGCTTGACTTTCAGGCGCGCGCCGCGCGGCAGGTTTTGCGCGCCCAGCACCGGGAAGACCAGCGGAATGTCGTCGGCCCGCACCAGGAAGCTGCCGCCGGGGCCTTCCTTGAAGACGGTGGCGTTCAGCTCGGTGATGCCGTTTTGCTCGACGTATTTGAGCGTCCAGAAACGCTCCATGCCTGCCTGGTAGCCGTTGTAGGCGCTGTAGGCACCGTCAAAGCTGCTGATGATGGAGAACAGGTCCGCATCCTTGGGCTTGAACGGCGCTGCCAGCGCGGCCGTGGCGCCATGGCGCGCGCAGGCAATGATTTGCCACTGGTTGACCAGGTCGGTGTAGCGGCGCAGGGGCGATGTGGCCCACGAATAGGCTTTGACGCCAATGCCCGCGTGCGGCAGCGCCTTGGTGCCCATGCGCACCTTCACGCCCGGCGCCATGCTGGCCTGGCTGCGGTAGATGCCGGGCACGCCCAGCTCGGCCATCCAGCTGCCCCAGGTGCTGTTAGCCACGATCATGGCCTCGGCCACGATCAGATCGAGCGGCGCGCCGCGCTGGCGCACGCTGATCTGCACTTGCTCGTGGCCCGTGGGCTCGGCGCCGTTGTTGCCCACCAGGCGGAAGTTGTAGTCCGGCCGGTTGAAGTTCTCGGGCTTGCCGCGCACCACTTCGCGGCGGGCCTTGAGCTCTTTGGCCAGTCGGTGCAAAAAGGATAGCTGCGGGCGCAGGTCAGACAAGCGCTGCGGGTCGTTTTGGTGCTCAAACGCTGGGTTGCTGAGCCATTCTTCGGTCACCACACTGTCGAGCTGGTCGTGGCGCAGGTTGGCGGCCACGTGCACGCGCTCGAGCTTGGTCTCAGAGCCCTTGAACTCCAGCGTGGCCTCGTCGATGGTGACGTACAGCGACACGGCCGGGTTCGCGCGGCCTTCGTCCAGCGTGTAGGTTTGCACCACATCGTCGGGCAGCATGGTGATCTTGTAGCCGGGCATGTACACCGTGGACAGGCGCGCGCGGCCCAGCTGGTCAATGGCGCTGCCGGGTTGGATGGCCAGCCCGGGCGCGGCGATGTGGATGCCCAGCACCACGGTGCCGGTCCCTAGGCCCTGGACGGATAGCGCATCGTCGATTTCGGTGGTCTGCGAGTCGTCGATGGAATACGCCTGTGCGGTGGACAGCGGCAGTTCGTCCGCAATGGCCGGTGCCGTGACGGCCGGAAAGCCCGTGCCCTTGGGGAAGTTCTCGAACAAAAAGCGCTTCCAGTGGAACTGGTAGCTTGAATCGATGGCGCCAGCCTTTTGCAGCAGATCGAGCGGCGCGGTGTGCGTGGCGCGGCTGGCCTCGACCACGGCCTTGTATTCGGGCGCGTTCTTGTCGGGCTTGAACAGGATTTTGTAGAGTTGCTCGCGGATGGGCTGTGGGCATTCGCCCCGGCCCAGGGCCGCGGCCCACTCGTCGATTTGCGCCAGGAGGGCTTTTTTCTTTTCGATGGCGGCCAGCGCCTGCTGCAGGATCTCGGCTGAGGCCTTCTTGAACCGGCCCTTGCCCGCACGGCGGAAGTAGTGGGGCGCGTCGTACAAGCGGAACAGCGCGCCTGCCTGCTGGACCAGGGTGGCGTTCTCGGAAAAATAGTCGCGCGCCAGGTCGGCAAAGCCAAAGTCGTCCTCGGGCGCGAATTCCCAGGCCAAGTCCAGCTCAATGCTCTCGGCCACGGCTTGCGCCTGGGCGATCAGCTCGGACGGCGCGGGTTTTTCAAATCGCAAAAGGATGTTGGCGGCCTTGACCTTGACCCGCTTGCCCGAATCGAGCTCGACTTGGGCGGAGCTTTCCGCCTCGGACAGGATACGTCCGGCCATGAATTTGCCGGCTTCTTCAAACAGTGCATGCATCCGGGGATTCTCCCATGGGCGATCAGGTGCGCTGGTTACCGTTGGCTGCAAGGTTGTTTTTTGGCCGCGCAGCGGTGGGCGCCCTCCGTGTCACCTCATCTTGGTCGGCTTTGGGATTTTTGCTATTTATTTGATAGCTGCTTGCGCTTATCTAAAAAGCGCTAGAGGCCTATTTGGCATGGATTGTGCGGATCGCCACTATCATCCCCACCCTTCACCCCGTCTTTTCGGCCCCTGGCCCCATCTCCCGCGCGTTTTTCTGCGCGGCTTTAGCGCGTTCCCCGCCGATTTCGCGAACCCTTGCCGATGCCGTTCTCTGCTTTTGCAATGCCTTTGGGCGTGTTTGCCGTGCTGGCCGTAGCCCTGCCGTTTTTGTTTGCGGTGACGGCGCCGCCGTCGCCCAACTTCTGGCCGCTGGTGTTTGCCTGGGGTTGTGGTGGTGTGCTGGCGGTGGGGGCGCTGGTGCGGGGTGCCCAGGTGCAGACCCGTGCGCAGGGCGGCCGCCTGTACCGGCAGGCCGCCCTGGTTTTGGCCTGGGGCCTGCTGCTGGCGGCTGTGGTGGGTGGCGTGGTGGGCTTGCTGCAGTACCTGGGTGCAGAGCCCTGGGGCTCGCCGTGGATTCACCCCTCCAGCCCGGGGCAGGCGGTGGGCAACCTGCGCCAGCGCAACCAGCAGGCCACTCTGGTGGCCATGGGGGTGTGGGCGCTGTTGTGGCTGTGGGTGCGTACCGCGCAGGCCGCCCTGCGCTGGCTGGGGGTGTCTCTGGCGGCGCTGCTGCCGCTGCTGGCCTTGGCATCGGCGGCCACGGTGTCGCGCACCGGGGCGTTGCAGTGGGGCTTGATGGTGGTCTTGCTGTGCCTGTGGCGCGGCACGCCCGCCAGGCGCGCCTTGCCCGTGGCGCTGCTGGGCCTTGCGGTGTATGTGCTGGCGGCCTGGGCCTTGCCCCAGGTGCTGCTGCACCTGACCGGGGTGCAGGGCGAGGGGCTGTTTGCGCGCCTGGCAGGCGATGGGCGCCAGTGCGCCAGCCGCCAGGTGCTGTGGTCGAACATGCTGCACCTGATTTCGCTCAAGCCCTGGACGGGCTGGGGCTGGGGCGAGATGGGTTATGCCCACTATGTGACGCTGTTCCCGGACGAGCGCTTTTGCATGCTGCTGGACAACGCCCACAACCTGCCCCTGCACCTGGCCGTGGAACTGGGCCTGCCTGCCGCACTGCTGCTGTGCGTGGGGGGCGCCACGGTGGTGGCCCGTGCGCGTCCCTGGCGCGAGACCGACCCCGTGCGCCAACTGGCCTGGGGCCTGCTGGCCCTGGTGGGTGCGCACAGCTTGCTTGAATATCCGCTGTGGTACGGCCCCTTCCAGGTGGCGACGGTGTTTGCGCTGCTGTTGCTGCTGGGGCGCTGCGGCGGGGGCTGGGCGCGGAGGGGTTGGTGTCCAGGGCGGTGGCTGTGGCGCCTGGGGGTGTTGGCCTGCCTGGTGGGTGTGGGCTTGCTGGCCACGGCGGCCTACCAGTACCGCACCGTGAGCCAGCTCTACAAACCCGCGGACCAGCGCCCGGCAGCCCTGCGCGATGTGCGCGCCGTGCCCGTGCCTTCGGGCACCCTGTTCCCGGACCAGGTGCGCTTTGCCTGGCTCACTACGCATGCGCTGACGGCGGCCAACGCCCCACAGATGCATGCCGCAGCACTGGCGTTGCTGCATTTTTCGCCCGAACCCCGGGTGGTCGAGAAACTCATCGCCAGTGCCCAGGCCCTGGGGCGCGACGATGAGGTGGCCTTCCATGTGCAGCGCTACCGCATCGCCTACCCGGCAGACCATGCGCGCTGGCTGGCCTCTGAGTCCGCGCGGGCGGCCGCCGATGGCGCTGAAGACATCACAGAGGAACGGGAGCCCGGGGCCAGCGCTGCCCCTTGAGCAAGCGCGAAGTCCCCCTAAGCCAGGGCCAGAAAGCGGGTGATGCGGGGCAGGTGGTCTTCAAAGTCGCTCAGCGCATGCTCGCCGCCCTCCAGCAGGCACAGCTTGGCCTGGGGGTAGCGGGCTGTCATTTCGCGCCAGTCCAGCACCTCGTCGCCCTTGGCAATGATGGCCAGCTCGGGCGCCCGGGCGGGCTGGCCGCGCAGGTCCAGCGCTTGCAACTCGGCAATGTATTCCGGGAGAAAGTAAAACCGCTCCTCGGGGTTTTGCCAGGTGGTTTGCTCGCCGATGTAGCGCGCCAGGTCCCGGGCTGGGTCCACGGCGGGGTTCAGCATCACACTGGGGCAGCCCGCATGCTGGGCCACCCAGCTGGCGTAAAACCCGCCCAGTGACGATCCGATCACGCCCATCGCCTCCCGAGGCCACTGGGCAATACCCTGTACCACCAACGCCATCGCCGCCTGGGGCGATGGCGGCAGCTGGGGGCACCAAAAGGTGACCGCTGGATGGTGGCGCGCCACATGGGCCGCCATCTGGCGTGCCTTGGCTGAGGCGGGTGAAGAACGAAAGCCGTGCAAGTACAGGAGGTGGGTGGTGGTCATGGAGGCACGCAAGGGGCGGACGGCATGGGGCAGGGGAATCACTGCTTTTGGCGGGGTGGCTCAGGCATAAGATGTGCAGCACAAGGTGCGCTGCGCCGTGCAGTGCCTTGTTTTGCTACCTGCACCATGACCGATTTTGCCCCGCTTTCCGCAGCCAGACGATGGGCGCTCGGATCAGGCGACAAGCCTCCTGCCTCACTGGGCCGGTTTGAGTTAAAGACGCAACTGGGCCGCGGTGCCCAGGCCACGGTGTGGCTGGCGGTGGACCCGCGCCTGCAGCGCGAGGTGGCCATCAAGCTCATGCGCCCCTTGCAGGACCAGGACCCCTCCGTGCTGGAGCCGTGGCTGCGCGAGGCGCGCCATGTGGGGCGCCTGGCCCACCCCAATATCGTTCCGGTGTTCGAGGCCGATGTGCAGGGCCTGCAGCCCTACATCGTGTTTGAGTATGTGCCCGGCCGCACGCTGGCCGCGCACCTGGCCCAGCAAGGGCGTTGCACGCCGCACGATGCCGTGGCGTTCATGCTGGAGGTGCTGGATGGCCTGCAAGCGGCGCACCAGGCGGGCATCGTGCACCGCGACCTCAAGCCCTCCAACATCATGGTCGATGTCCATCGCCATGCCCGGGTGATGGATTTTGGGGTGGCGGCGCCGGTGCAGGGTGCGTCCGATCCGCAGCAGATCAGCGGCACACCTGCCTACATGGCCCCGGAAGCCGTCGAAGGCGCCGCGCCCACCCCGGCCATGGATGTGTATTCCGCCGCGTTGGTGCTGATTGAACTGCTCACGGGCAAACCCCTTATTCACCAGACGGACCCTTGGCAGGCGCTGTACCGCGTGGCCCATGAAGACCTGGCGCTGCCTGACGACCTGGGGCCGGGCGTGGACGACGGCCTGCGGGCCATTTTGCAGCGCGGCATGGCGCGCCGACCCAGCGAGCGGTATGCGTCAGCGGCCGAGTTTCGCGATGCGCTGCGCGCCTGGGCTGCCCCAGCGAGCGCCCCCACGGCGGCGAGCAATGCCACGCTGGATTTTTTGCTGCGGCGCATGCGCCACAAAAGCGATTTCCCTGCGCTGTCGGATTCGGTGGCGCGCATCCAGCGCGTGGCCAACTCGGAAGACGACAGCATCAGCGACCTGACCCACGAAATCCTGAAAGACGTGGCGCTGACCAACAAGCTGCTGCGTCTGGTCAACAGCGTGCACTACGCCCACGCCAGCCGGGGCACCATCAGCACGGTGTCGCGTGCGGTGAGCCTGGTGGGCTTCAATGCCGTGCGCAACATGGCCCTGAGCCTGGTGCTGCTGGACCACATGCAGGACAAGGCCCACGCCAGCCAGATGCGTGAAGAGTTTTTGCGCGCCATGATGGCCGGGTCGGTGGCGGCGGAGCTGTGCAGCACCAGCCAGGCCGCCGAGGAGGCCTTCATTGGCGCCATGTTCCAGAACCTGGGACGCATGCTGTGCGAGTTTTACTTTCCCGAAGAGGCCCGGCAGGTGCGCAGCCTGGTGGCCTCGGGGCGGATGGAGGGCGGCGAGGAGTCGGCCGCTTTGCAGGTGCTGGGGCTGGGGTTTGAGGACCTGGGCGTGGGGGTCGCCCGTGTCTGGGGGTTGCCTGAGAGCCTGAAGCGTTGCATGCGCAAGCCGCTGGGTTCGCCCACGCAGCGCGCCCCCGAGCAAGGGGTGGAGCGCTTGCGCTGGGCGGCCATGGCCGCCAACGAGGTGGCCAGTGCGCTGCTGTTCAGTGAACCTGCCCAACTGGAGGCGCAGTTGGCGCAGGTCGGCACCCGCTACGCGCGCACGCTGGCCTTGTCGGCCGAGGCGATTGCAGAGGCCACCCTGCGTGCGCGCCACAAACTGGTGGCATTGGCCCAGGCGCTGGACTTGCGGGTGGAGCCAGGATCGCCTGCGGCCCGGTTGCTCAAGCTCCCCCTGGCGGCTGGTGCCGTGGTGGCGCCTGATGACGCTATCAGGTCCCATGAGCTCAAGGCCAGCGAGAGCCAGCCCCTGCCTGCCGTGCTGGCATCCCAGGCCGGTGGCGCGGTGTCGGTGGCGCAGGTCAATGAAGTGCTGGCCGCAGGCATTCAGGACATCACCAATGCCATGGTGGACAGCTTTCAGCTCAACGATGTGCTGCGCATGATCTTGGAGACCATGTTCCGCGCGCTGGGTTTTCGGCGCATGGTGTTTTGCCTGCGCGACGCCAAGACGGAGGTGCTGACGGGTCGGTTTGGTCTGGGCGAAGGCAGCGAGGTGGCCGTGCGCGCCATGAAGGTGCCGCTCAAGACCCCGGGCGACCTGTTTGCGGCCGTGTGCCTGCGCGGCGCCGATACGCTCATCAACGACGCCACGGAGCCGCGCATGCAGGCACGCCTGCCGCAGTGGTACCTGGGCGGCATCAACGCGCCTTCGTTCTTGTTGCTGCCGCTGCAGATCAAGGGGCAGACTTTTGCACTCATTTACGCCGACCAGTCTGCGGTGGGCGGCATTGTGGTGGATGACAAGGCCCTGGGTTTGCTGCGCACACTGCGCAACCAGGCGGTGATGGCCTTTCGGCAAGCGGGCTGAGGTCAGGCAGCCCGATAATCGCGGGATGGCCGCCGTTTTTGAAAAGACCTCGCTCTCGCAGCGCGTACTGCCCCTGTTCAGGGGGTTTGACCTGCCCTTGCTCCTTGTGGTGCTGATGCTGGCGTGCGCCGGGTTGGTGGCCATGTACTCCTCGGGTTACGACCACGGCACGCGGTTTGCAGACCATGGGCGCAACATGCTGATCGCCGCCACTCTCTTGTTTTTGGTGGCACAGGTGCCGCCCCAAAAGATCATGGTCTTTGCCGTGCCGCTTTATGCCGCAGGCGTGGCGCTGCTGTTTGCTGTGGCACTGTTTGGCATTACCAAGAAGGGGGCGACCCGCTGGTTGAGCATCGGCGTCACGCAAATCCAGCCCAGCGAGATTTTGAAAATCGCCATGCCCTTGATGCTGGCCTGGTGGTTCCAGAAGCGCGAGGGGCAATTGCGCCCGCTGGACTTTGCTGCCGCCGGGCTGCTGCTGGCCATACCCGTGGGCCTGATCATGAAGCAGCCAGACCTGGGCACCTCGCTGCTGGTGCTGGCGGCGGGGCTGTCGGTGATCTTTTTTGCGGGCTTGTCCTGGAAGCTGGTGCTGCCCCCCGTGGTGTTGGGCGGCATTGGCATCGCGCTCATCGTGTGGTTTGAGCCGCAACTGTGCGCCGATGGGGTGCGCTGGCCCGTGCTGCACGACTACCAGCAACAGCGCATCTGCACCCTGCTGGACCCCACCCGCGACCCGCTGGGCAAGGGCTTTCACATCATCCAAGGCATGATCGCCATCGGCTCCGGCGGCATCACCGGCAAGGGCTTCATGGCGGGCACGCAGACGCACCTGGAGTTCATCCCCGAGCGCACCACCGACTTCATCTTTGCCGCCTATTCCGAAGAGTTTGGTCTGGCCGGCAACCTGTTTCTGGTCGTGTGCTTTTTGATGCTGGTCTGGCGTGGGCTGTACATCGCCCTGGGCGCCACCACCCTGTTTGGCCGCCTCATGGCCGGGGCGGTGTCGATGATTTTCTTCACCTACGCCTTTGTGAACATGGGCATGGTCAGTGGCATCTTGCCCGTGGTGGGGGTGCCGCTGCCGTTCGTCAGCTATGGCGGCACAGCCATGGTCACGCTGGGGCTGGCGCTGGGGATTTTGATGTCGGTGGCACGGGCGCAGCGCCAGGAGCCAGAGAAGGCGCGCACGCCGCTGTAGCGTTCACTCACTTTGCCTGTGGCCCCTGCGCAGAGCCCGCCACGGCGTAGGGACAAGGGTCCCCACCCTTGCCGGACGGGGGGGCTGCGGTTAAAAACCGGGCTGTTGGTTTTCACATCCCCTGGAGGTGTTTCCGATGGCAGCGAAGTTTGAGCTCAAGAAGACGACCAATGACAAGTTCGTTTTCAACCTGCTGGCCTCCAATGGCCAGGTGATTTTGACCAGCGAGACCTATGACTCGCACGCGGGTGCCCTGCAGGGCATCGAGTCGGTCAAGAAGCATGCCCCGAACGACACCCGCTACGGTCGGCTGTGTGCCCGCAACGGTGCCCCTTATTTCACCCTCAAGGCGGCCAATGGCCAGGTGATTGGCCAAAGCCAGATGTACGCGGGCGCCAAGGCCCGTGATGCCGGGATTGAGGCAGTGCAAAGCCACGCGCTGGCGGCCAGCCTGCATGACCTGACGGCGCCATAGGCTCTGGCTATCCGCTGGGGGCCTGTTTCCCCCTTGTGCCGCGCGGGCGGGGCGGGGCGCCTAAAATGCAGCGATGACCTTTCGCTCCTCTACTGCTGCGCCCCAGCGTGCCGCCACCACCCAACGCATCGATGTCGCCCGTGAACTGCTCCTGACGCCCTTTGGGCTGGACGAAGGGCACCTGGCGCGTGCTCTGGCAGAAATCCGCGCCCACCAGGTGGACGACGCGGACCTGTACTTCCAGTACACCCGCAGCGAAGGCTGGAGCCTGGAAGAGGGGATCGTGAAAACCGGCTCCTTCAGCATCGACCAGGGCGTGGGCGTGCGCGCCGTCAGTGGCGAGAAAACCGCGTTTGCGTATTCCGACGATATTTCTGAAGCCTCGCTGCTGGACGCTGCGCGCACGGTGCGCTCGATCTCGTCAGCGGCGCAGGGTGGCCGGGTGCGCGTGCCCGCAAAGAAGATTGCTACCAGCCGCAGCCTCTACCAGGGCGTGGACCCGATTGCCTCGCTGGACAGCACCGCCAAGGTGGCCCTGCTGGAGCGCCTGGAGCAGCGCGCCCGCGCCAAAGACCCACGCGTGGCCCAGGTCATGGCCGGGCTGGCCAGTGAATACGACGTGGTGCTGGTGGCCCGTGCCGACGGCACCCTGGCGGCCGATGTGCGCCCGCTGGTGCGCCTGTCGATCACGGTGATTGCCGAGCAAAACGGCCGCCGCGAAGTGGGATCGGCCGGTGGCGGTGGCCGCTTTGGCCTGGCGTATTTCGACGACGCCTTGCTGGGCAAGTATGTGGACGAGGCTGTGAACGCAGCCTTGGTGAATCTGGAGTCGCGCCCCGCACCGGCGGGCGAAATGACCGTGGTGCTGGGTTCGGGCTGGCCTGGCATTTTGCTGCACGAGGCCGTAGGACATGGCCTGGAAGGGGACTTCAACCGCAAGGGCTCCAGCGCCTTCAGCGGCCGCATTGGCCAGCGCGTGGCCGCCAAGGGCGTGACGGTGCTGGACGACGGCACCATTGCCGACCGCCGTGGTTCGCTGAACGTGGACGATGAGGGCAACCCCAGCCAGCGCAATGTGCTGATCGAGGATGGTATCTTGAAGGGCTACATCCAGGATTCGCTCAATGCCCGCCTCATGGGTGTGGCCCCCACGGGCAATGGCCGCCGCGAAAGCTACGCCCACATTCCCATGCCCCGCATGACCAACACCTACATGCTGGGTGGCGACAAGGACCCGCAGGAAATCATTGCCAGCATCAAGAAGGGGCTGTACTCCAGCAACTTTGGTGGCGGCCAGGTGGACATCACTTCGGGCAAGTTTGTGTTCTCTGCCAGCGAAGCCTACTGGGTGGAAAACGGCAAGATCCAGTACCCCGTCAAAGGCGCCACCATCGTGGGCAGCGGCCCTGAGTCGCTCAAGAAGGTGACCATGATCGGCAACGACATGCGCCTGGACAGCGGCGTAGGCACCTGCGGCAAGGAAGGCCAGAGCGTGCCCGTGGGCGTGGGCCAGCCCACCCTGCGCATCGAAGGCCTGACGGTGGGCGGCACCGCCTGATGTGATGGCGGCGTGACCCCAGTGCGGGCTTAAAAACCTGTTCAAAGTAGCTTGCTCTGGGGGGCGTGTGTTGGTTGCGCGCCTTGGCGAGTGGGTAAACCTCTCCACAGATGCCACCGCCCAGCGCAAAATGGTTGCATGCCCGCGTCGCGCACCCTTTTGCCGCAAAGTCTCCAGTCGTTCGGGGACATCAGCCGCTTTTTGCGCGAAGGGGTGGCCGACGAAGACTCCCGCCAGCTGCGCGACAGCCTGGGCCATTTGTCGGGGCTGATTGAAGACGCCGTGCGCACACGGCGCACCAGCACCGATACCGAGGCCATTCAGCGCACAGCGGGGGCCTTGTTTCAGGGGGCTCGCGAGCACCAGTTGCTACTGACGGGGCTGGGCTCTGCTTGGCATGGCTTGTACGAATTCACCGCCTACCAGCGTGCCCTGTGGGAGCTGCGCACCGCCATCGCCGCCTGGAAGGAGGCGCTGGAGCAGCGCCACGCCAGCGAGGCGATCTGCTTCGACAAATTCGAGCTGCTGGCCTGGCGCACCCTGGGCGAGGCGCTGCTGTTGATCGACATGTATGAGTGCGATGGGCGCGTGGAAACGCCCACGGAGCAGAGTTCCGCACGCCCACCGCCTTCTTGGTGGCAGCGTGCGCGCCGCTGGTTGGGGCGGGGCCGCTGAACGGCGGTGGGGTGCTTTGCGCGCCGCTCAGCGCGCCAAAATCCGAATTCCAGTCGCTTGGTGGTAACCCTTGGCTGCGCAATTTTGTGTGGCTTTTTGGGCCCCGCTTTGCGCAACGGGCTTGCGGAACCACCCGGGGGCTGTGCTACATTGATCGACATGCAAGTTCGCAGCGCGTTTTATTTTTGGTTTTTTATCTCGGTCCTAGGCGGATGAGAGGAAAACGCGCAAGCAACTAAAACACCTCCCCATACCAACCGCCGCAGCTGCAAAGCCCGGCGGTTTTTGTTTTTTCAGCCCCCTGTTTTTCACCCTTTCAATCCACACGAGGAAGCCAACATGAGCGTGCAAGCCAACCCCACCAGCGATGCCTGGTACCGCAGCGTCGACAAAACCAGCCAGACCGACGACGAACGTATCAAGGACATCACCGTGTTGCCTCCTCCAGAGCATCTGATCCGCTTTTTCCCCATCAGCAATACGCCGGTGGAAGGGCTCATCAGCCAGACCCGCAAGAACATCCACAACATCATGGCTGGCCAGGACGACCGCCTGCTGGTCATCATTGGCCCTTGCTCCATCCACGACCCTGTGGCCGCGCTCGACTACGCCCGCCGCCTGAAGGTGGTGCGTGAGCAGTACAAGGACACGCTGGAGATTGTGATGCGCGTGTACTTCGAAAAGCCTCGCACCACCGTGGGCTGGAAGGGCTTGATCAACGACCCCTACCTCGATGAAACCTACCGCATCGACGAAGGCCTGCGCATTGCGCGCCAGTTGCTCATCGACATCAACCGCCTGGGCATGCCTGCGGGCAGCGAGTTCCTGGATGTGATCTCGCCCCAGTACATCGGTGACCTCATCAGCTGGGGCGCCATTGGTGCCCGCACCACTGAAAGCCAGGTGCACCGCGAGCTGGCCTCGGGCATCTCGGCACCCATTGGCTTCAAGAACGGCACGGACGGCAACATCCGCATCGCCACCGACGCCATCCAATCGGCCAGCCGGGGCCACCACTTCCTGTCGGTGCACAAGAATGGCCAGGTGGCCATCGTCAACACCAATGGCAACAAGGACTGCCACGTCATCCTGCGCGGCGGCAAGACGCCCAACTACGACGCCGCCAGTGTGGCCGTGGCCTGCAAGGACCTGGAAGCCGCCAAACTGCCCGCCACGCTGATGGTGGACTGCAGCCACGCCAACAGCAGCAAGCAGCACGAGCGTCAGCTCGATGTGGCGCGCGACATTGGTGGCCAGATCGCCAGCGGCTCGCGCAGCGTGTTCGGCGTGATGATCGAAAGCCACATCAATGCCGGTGCGCAAAAGTTCACCCCCGGCAAGGACGATGCTTGCGCGCTGGAATACGGCAAGAGCATCACCGACGCCTGCCTGGGCTGGGACGACTCGCTGGCCGCGTTGGCCGACCTGTCGGCCGCCGTGCAGGCGCGCCGCGCACGCTGAGATGGGGGCAGGGTGGCGTTGTGTGGAGGGCTGCTGTGTCAGGGAAAAGACCCAGGCAGCGGCCCCGGCGCAGCGTGTAAGCTCTGTTGACGGAGAGTGCCTGAAAGCGGCCGGGCACGCGCAGTCCGGCCGCTTTTTCAAGGGCTCTTTGAACCAGTTTTCACCCTCCCGACGCATTCAAGAAGAGGTACCCCATGCACAGTGAAGTATCGGTCCGCCTGGCGGCAGACCAGGAGTTTCGTTTTGACCTGGCAGGCGCCGAGCCCATGGCCCACGAGGCTGGGCGCCTGTGGCTGGACGAGCAATTCACCGCGCTCGACTGCGAACCCCTGCGTGCCAGTGGCAAAGTGCTGCTGGCCGACAAAGTGTTGACGGTGGCGCAGGCCGCAGGTGCCAGCTTGCTGTCGCAGCCTGACTGGGGCCAGCGGTTTGCACGCGCTGCCAGTGCCGCACTGGCCCGCCCCATTGTGCGGGTGGACGTGCCCGCCATGGCCGTGACCTATTGAGTCGGCCTACCCATGCAGACTCTGCCCATGAGGTGGCAGGGCATTTGAAAGAAAAATAGCTTCTAGCGCACTATCTATAAGCGCTAGAAGCTATTGTTTTTATAGCGCGTGACATGCGCTGATCGAGCGGGCAGTGGGGAGAATCCTTAACCCCTCAGCGATTCCAGCAGGCGCGCGTGGATGCCGCCGAAGCCGCCATTGCTCATGCACACGATGTGATCGCCCGGGCGGGCTGCTTGGGTGACTTGCGTGACCAGCGTGGCAATGTCTGGCGCGGTTTGGGCGCGCTGGCCGGGGCCTACGCCCAGCGGGGCGAGGGCGGCGGCGGCATCCCAGTCCAGCCCGGCGGTGTGGCAAAACGCCAGGTCGGCAGGCTCCAGCGCCCAGGGCAGTTGGCTTTTCATGGCGCCCAGCTTCATGGTGTTGCTGCGGGGCTCGAACACGGCCAGGATGCGTGCCTCAGGGCTCAGGCTGCGGCGCAGCCCGTCCAGTGTGGTGCGCAGGGCCGTGGGGTGGTGGGCAAAGTCGTCGTACACGGCAATGCCGCGCACCGTGCCGCGCAGCTCCATGCGCCGCTTGACGTTCTCAAACTGGCCCAGGGCCGCAGCGGCCACTGCGGGCGCCACCCCCACATCGTGCGCCGCTGCAATGGCAGCCAGGGCGTTGAGCTGGTTGTGCACGCCGGTCAGCGCCCACTCCACCCGCGCCACCTTGGCGCCTTGGTGCAGCACATCAAAAGCCTGCGGGTTGCCCTCGGCGCTGAAGTCGCTCACGGTGGCTCCAAAGCTGCTCACCTGGCTCCAGCAGCCAGTGTTCAGCACGCGGGTCAGGCTTTCTTCCAGCCCATTGGCCACCACGCGGCCCGAAGGCGGCACGGTGCGCACCAGGTGGTGGAACTGGCGCTCGATGGCGGCCAAGTCATCAAAAATGTCGGCGTGGTCAAACTCCAGGTTGTTCAGTACCGCCGTGCGGGGGCGGTAGTGCACAAACTTGCTGCGCTTGTCGAAGAAGGCGGTGTCGTACTCGTCGGCCTCGATCACGAACAGTGGGCGTTGGCCTTGCGCGCCCGGGCCGGGCTGAGGGCGCTGGCTGGCGCCCAGCCGGGCCGAGATGCCGAAGTTCAGCGGCACCCCGCCGATCAGGAAGCCAGGCTGCAATCCGGCGCTTTCCAGAATCCACGAGAGCATGGAGGTGGTCGTGGTCTTGCCATGCGTGCCCGCCACGGCCAGCACATGGCGGCTTTGCAGCACATGCTCGGCCAGCCATTGGGGGCCGCTGGTGTAAGGCAGTCCCGCATCCAAAATGGCTTCCATCAGCGGAAACTTCGGGCTGCCATCGGCCAGCCGGGCGCGGCTGACCACGTTGCCCACCACAAACATGTCGGGCTGCAGCGCAAGCTGGTCGGCGCCAAAGCCTTCGATCAGCTCAATGCCCAGGGCGCGCAGCTGGTCGCTCATGGGGGGGTAGACCCCGGCATCGCAGCCCGTGACCTTGTGCCCTGCCTCGCGGGCCAGCGCCGCCAGGCCGCCCATGAAGGTTCCGCAAATTCCGAGTATGTGTATGTGCATGGCCGGGGATTCTAATGAGGGCCTGCAGGGCTCTGGGGTCGGGTCGGTGCTCAGGCCAAGAGTCCGCACCCCTGCGGTGCCGATGTCCCTCTGAAGAGGTAGCAGGGGCGCGGAAATCTGCAGGGGGCGTTGCACCCCCTGCGGTTATCAGGCCTGGGTGTAGGCCGTCTTGACGGTGGTGTAGAACTCGGCAGCGTAGCGGCCTTGCTCGCGCGAGCCGTAGCTGCTGCCCTTGCGGCCACCAAACGGCACGTGGTAGTCCACCCCGGCGGTGGGCAGGTTCACCATCACCATGCCCGCTTGGGCGTGGCGCTTGAAGTGCGTGGCGTGCTTGAGGCTGGTGGTGGCAATGCCGCTGGCCAGGCCAAAAGGCGTGTCGTTGGCCAAGGCCAGGGCCTCGTCGTAGCCCTTGACGCGCTGCACGCTCACCACGGGGCCAAAGATTTCTTCGCGGTTGATGCGCATCTCGGGTGTGGTTTCGGTGAACAGGGCGGGGCGCAGGTAGTAGCCCGGGGCGCCGTCGGCGTTGGTGGCCAGGGCTTCGCCGCCGTGCAGCTTGGCGCCCTCCTTTTGACCGATGGCGATGTACTCCAGGTCTTGCGCCAGCTGGCGGTCGTCCACCACAGGGCCGATGTCGGTGCCAGCCTTGCGGGCATCGTCCACCTTCAGGGTCTTCATCTTCTCGACCATGGCGGCCACGAAGCGGTCATGGATGCCTTCGGTCACGATCACGCGGCTGCTGGCGGTGCAGCGCTGGCCGGTGGAGAAGAAGCCGCTGTTCAGCGCAGCGCCCACGGCCACGTTCAGGTCGGCATCGTCCAGCACCACAAAGGGGTTCTTGCCGCCCATCTCCAGTTGCACCTTGGCACCGCGGCCCACACAGGCAGCGGCCACGCGCTGGCCGGTGCCGACGGAGCCGGTGAAGCTCACGCCTGCGATGCGCTCGTCTTCAAGCAGCACGGCACCCACTTCAGAGCCACGGCCCATCACCAGGTTGAATACGCCTGCGGGCAGGCCCGCGCGGTGCAGGATGTCGGCCAGCGCCCAGGCCGAGCCAGGCACCACTTCAGCGGGCTTGAACACCACGGTGTTGCCGTAGGCCAGGGCCGGGGCAATCTTCCACGCAGGGATGGCGATGGGGAAGTTCCAGGGGGTGATCAGGCCGATCACGCCCAGGGGCTCGCGGGTGATTTCCACGCCCACGCCAGGGCGCACTGAGGGCAGCACCTCGCCACCGGGGCGCAGGGCCTCACCGGCGAAGAACTTGAAGATGGCCGCAGCGCGGCCCACTTCGCCAATGGCTTCGGGCAAGGTCTTGCCTTCCTCACGGGCCAGCAGGTCGCCCAGCTCGGCCTTGCGGGCGATGATTTCGTTGCCGACAGCGTCCAGGATGTCAAAGCGCTGCTGGGGCGTGGAAAGGCTCCAGGCCGGGAACGCGGCGTGCGCGGCGGCCACGGCTTCCAGAGCCTGCTCGCGGCTGGCGACGGCGTAGTCGCCGATCACGTCGCGGGTGTCAGACGGGTTGGTGTTTTGGTAGGTGCGGACGCCTTCGATCCATTGGCCGCCGATGAGGTTTTGTTTCATGGTCACTTGGGTGGGTTGGTGAGAAGAAAAAGGGAAGAGGCGTTTGATAGCGTTGAGTGGCTTGGGATAGCGTTCAATGCGCGGCAGAGACCAGTTGTCCCGTGCGTTCAAACGCCTCCAGGTTGTCCATCACCCGCTGGCCCATGGCCTGGCGGGTTTCGTGCGTGGCGCTGGCAATGTGCGGCAGCAGCACCACGTTGTCCATGTCCAGCAGGGCCTCGGGCACCTGGGGCTCGTTTTCGAACACGTCGAGCCCGGCACCGGCAATACGGCCGTCTTGCAGGGCGCGGATCAGCGCGGCTTCATCCACCACCGTGCCGCGCGCCACGTTGACCAGGAAGCTGCGGGCCCCCAGGGCGTTGAGCACGGCTTCGTTGATGAGATGGCGGGTGGCCGGGCCGCCGGAGGTGACCACCACCAGGAAGTCGCACCAGGCAGCCAACTCGACTAGCGAGGGCTCGTGCGCCCAGGGCACCCCGGCTACGGGGCGGCGCGTGTGGTAGCGCACCTCCATGTCAAAGCCCAGGCCGCGGCGCGCGATGGTCTGCCCGATGCGGCCCAGCCCCACCACGCCCATGCGGGCCCCGCTGACCTTGCGGCCCAGCCCGAAGCTGTTACCGCCCAGGCGGGCCCATTGCCCAGCGCGCACAAAGCGGTCGGCCTCGGCGGTGCGGCGGGCCACGTCCAGCACCAGCGCAAACGCGGTGTCGGCCACGCAGTCGTTGAGCACATCGGGGGTGTAGCCCACGGCAATGCCCCGGGCCTTGGCCGCATCGACCGGCACTTTGTCCAGGCCCACCCCAAAGCTGGAAATCACCTTGACCGAGGGCAGTGCGGCCAGGTGCTGGGCCGACAAGCCAATCGCTGCACTGGTGACCACGGCATCAAACTGTGCTCCTTGCGCAGCCAGGAAAGCGGCCGGATCGGGTTCGTCGGTCAGGCGGTGCACGTTGTAGCGGGCGTGCAGGGCTTGTTCCAGCGCGGGTACCAATTTGCCAGCCTGGAGGATGCGGTTCAAGGTGTGCATGGGGTGGGGTCAGTGCAGTGGGTGCGGCGATTGGGCTGGAGGCTCAGGTAGGGCGAACGGCCTGGCGGGCCAGCAGGCGCCATTGGCCGCCATCTTTTTGCCAGACGGTCAGTACCTTGATGGTGACGTTACCGGGGGTGCCACGGTCATTGGTGGCTCCGGCCAGGGTGTGGCGCACCACGGCCACGTTGCCCGAGATGCTGATGGTCTGGTCCGAGAGCGTGATGGAGACAAAGTCAGAAGACTTGTCCATCAGCGCGCCGATGAAGCTCGCTTGCGTGTCCACCTTGCCGCCCGAGTGCCCATAGCTCAGCAGGGGGCTGGTCAGGCCGGTCAGCGTGGCCTGGTCTGGGTCGACCATGGCGACGCGCAGCTTCTCTACGACCGAAGCCACGGCTTGCTCTTCGGCAGAGGCTTGGGCGTGCGCCACCAGGGGGGCGGTGACCAGCGCAGCGGCCAGGGTCACGCCTTGTGCGCAGCGCAGGCTCCAGCGGGAATTGAATGGGTTCATGGTTGTCTCCTCAGGATGGTGGTTGGAAAAGCAGAAAGCCCCAGAGGGCTGGGGCCGGGATGGCGCTTGGAACCTGTTCAGAAGTTCGTGCGCCTTTTGGTTATGCGTTCTGCGTGGGGCGATTTACTGAGGGCCCAGGGGGGCCATCAGTGCGCGCAGTTGCTCGACTTCAGCGGGCTTGAGGTCGGACAGCGGTGGGCGCACGGGGCCAGCGCTGTGGCCGATGATGGTGGCGCCAGCCTTCACGATCGACACGGCGTAGCCTTCACCTTGGTTGCGCAGGGCAATGTAGGGGATGAAGAAGTCGCGGATCAGGCGGTCGCAGGTGGCGGTGTCGCCCGCAGCGTGGGCGTTGTAGAACTCCATCGCCGTCTTGGGGATGAAGTTGAACACGGCCGACGAGTACACGGGGCAGCCCATGGCCTTGTAGGCACCGGCAAACAGCTCGGCGGTGGGCAGGCCGCCCAGGTAGGCGAAGCGGTCACCCAGCGTCTGGCGGATGCTGACGAACTTCTCGATGTCGCCAAACCCGTCCTTGAAACCAATCAGGTTGGGGCAGGTGTCGGCCAGCACTTGCAGGCTGGCGGGGGTCAGGCGGCAGCCGCCACGGTTGTAGACCACCACGCCAAACTTCACGCTCTTGCACACGGCTTGCACGTGGGCAATCAGGCCTTCCTGGCTGGCTTCGGTCAGGTAGTGGGGTAGCAGCAAAATGCCTTGGGCGCCCAGGCGCTCGGCTTCTTGTGCATATTGAATGGCCAGAGTGGTGCCGCCGCCAGCGCCCGCGATGATGGGGGTGCGGTTCTTGCACGTGGCCAAAGCCACCTTGATCACTTCGCTGTACTCGCCTGGCTCCAGCGAGAAGAACTCACCTGTGCCGCCTGCGGCGAACAGGGCCGAAGCGCCGTAGGGCTGCAGCCATTCCAGGCGGTCAGCGTAGGGCTTGGGGGCAAAGCGCAGGTTGCTGTCGAAGTCGGTCAGCGGGAAGGACAGCAGGCCAGCTTGCAATACGCTTTTGAGTTCTTGAGGGGACATGGTCGGGCTCCGTAGGAATGAAAAGGGTGGAATTCCTGCTACCAGCTAAGAACAGCGGCTCAGTGGCCTGGTCTCAGGAACATGAGGGATTCATGTTGTATGTCATCGTACAACATGAATCGCAAAAATGGTGTCCGGGTTAATACGGATAAGGCGATGTTTTGTGGCGTCAGCTGGCTTCGGCTTGTGCGCGGCGTCGGCGTTCGCGGCTATTGGCCAGGTGGGTGCGCATGGCGGCGCGGGCTGCATCCGGGTCTTGGCCCACGATGGCGTCAAAAATATTTTCGTGCTCACCGTTCACGCGGCGAAGGTACTGGCGGCGTTCGTCGCTTTGGTCGTCGGCGCTTTCCAGTCGTGCGCGCGGGATGATCATGCTGCCCAGCGAGCCCATCAATTCCGTGAAGTGGCTGTTCTGGGTGGCGCGTGCAATCTCCAGGTGGAACTGAAAGTCTGCCGCCACTGCATCGCGCCCTTCGTCCACCGCCTGGGCCACGGCGTTCAGGGCCTGGCGCATGGTGTTCAGGTTGGCGTCGGTGCGGCGCAGGGCGGCCAGGGCGGCGGCTTCGGTCTCCAGGCCGATGCGCAACTCCAGCACGGCAATCACATCGCGCAGGGTGCTGAATTGCTCGGGGGTGATCTTGAAGCCAGGGTTCTGCCCCATGCCCAGCACAAAGGTGCCAATGCCGTGCCGCGTCTCTACCAGGCCGGAGGCCTGCAGCTTGGAAATGGCTTCGCGCACCACAGTGCGGCTGACGTCGAACTCGGCCATGATGGCTGCCTCGGTGGGCAGCTTGTCGCCCACAGCCAGACGCCCATCACGGATGCGGTCGCCCAGGGAATCCACCAGCTCCAGGGCCAACGTGCGTGGTTTGCGGCGAAGGGCGGGTTCTGTGTTCATGTCTCGGTGTTATCCCTATGTGGATTCGTGGTACTACGTAGTACATTGCATTTCGTTGTACGACAACTGATGACGTTCAACCTATCAAGTGCGCCACTGTACCAAGAACCTGCCGAATTGCCATGCCTAGTCACCCGACGTCAATCCGATTCAACCGTATCTTGCTCACTGGCGCAGCCGGTGGCTTGGGGCGCGAGCTACGCACCCGCCTGAAGGCCTACTGCACCACGTTGCGCCTGTCTGACATTGCCGACCTGGGCGACGCCCAGCCGGCAGAAGAACTGCACCCCGCCAAGCTCGAAGACGCAGCCGCCGTGCATGCGCTGCTACAGGACGTGGACACCGTGGTGCACCTGGGCGGCGTGTCGACCGAGCAGCCCTGGGAGCCCATCTTGCAGGCCAACATCATTGGGGCCTACAACCTGTACGAAGCGGCCCGCAAGCAGGGTGTCAAGCGCATAGTGTTTGCCAGCTCCAACCATGTCACGGGCTTTTACCGCCAGGACGAGGTGGTGGGCCTGAAGGACCCCGCCCGCCCTGACGGCCTCTATGGCCTGTCCAAGGCCTTTGGCGAAGACCTGTCGCGCTTTTACTTTGACCGCTACGGCATCGAGACCGTGTGCCTGCGCATCGGCTCGTCCTTCCCTGAGCCGCGCAACCGCCGCATGCTGGCCACCTGGATGAGCTACGACGACCTGGAGCGCCTGGTGGTGGCCAGCCTCACGGCCCCCGTGGTGGGCCACAGCATCATCTACGGCATGGGCGACAACACCACCACCTGGTGGGACAACACCTTGGCGCGCCACATTGGCTACCGCCCGCAAGACAGCACCGAGCCCTTCCGCGCCAAGATCGAAGCGGCAGACCCCACCCCCGATATGAGCGACCCGGCCGTCATCTTCCAGGGTGGCCCCTTCGTGCGCACGGGGCCTTTCGAATGACGCAGCCCTCCGTTGACATCCTGCTGCCCGGCCACCTGGATGCCGTGGGCGAAAGCCCGGTCTGGAGCGTGGCCGAGCAAGCCCTGTACTGGGTGGACATTGAAGCCCCGGCCTTGCGCCGCTGGTCCATGGCCGATGGCCAGCTCACGAGCTGGGCTGCGCCAGAGCGCATTGCCTGCGTGGCCCTGCACGCCAAGGGCGGCTTGATTGCCGGCATGGAAACGGGCGTGTTCCATGTGCGCCCCGGCGCTGCCGGCTTGCTCGATTGCACGCTGCTGGCCATGGTGCACCACCCTGAGCCTGGCATGCGCTTTAACGACGGGCGCTGCGACCGCCAGGGCCGCTTCTGGGCGGGCACCATGGTGCGCGACATGTCGCTGGCCCGGCCTGCGGGCGGCCTGTACCGCACCGATGCCGCCGGGCTCTCGGCCCCGCTGGTGCAGGGGCTGGTTACGCAAAACGGCCTGGGCTTCAGCCCCGATGGCCGCACCATGTACCTCAGCGACAGCCACCCCACGGTGCAAAAAATCTGGACGCTGCCGCTGCACGACGACGGGTCGGTGGGCGAGCGCCGCCTGTTTGCGGACATGAAAGACCTGCCCGGCCGCCCCGATGGTGCGGCTGTGGACGCCGAGGGCGGCTACTGGATCTGCGCCAACGACGCAGGCCTGGTGCACCGCTTCACGCCCGATGGCCGTCTGGACCGCTCCATCCGCGTGCCAGCCAGCAAGCCCTCCATGTGCAGCTTTGGTGGCACCAACCTGGACCAGCTCTTCATCACCTCCATCCGCCCCGGCCAGCCCGTGGGCGACGACGTGGCCCATGGCGGTGCGGTGTTCGTCACCCGCCCTGGTGTCTGCGGACTGCCCGAAACCCCTTTTTCATCGACCACATCGGGGCAATGACCCCGTTACCCAAGGAGACAAGCATGAAATTTCCACACCTGTTGGGCCGCGTCACCGTAGCCATCGGCATTGCGCTGGGCAGTCTGGCCGCGCAAGCCACCGAGTTCCGTTCCTCCGACATCCACCCCGATGACTACCCCACCGTGCTGGCCGTGCGCCACATGGGTGAAGAGCTGGCCAAGGCCACGGGCGGCAAGCACTCCATCAAGGTGTTCTCCAAGGGCGCCCTGGGCATCGAAAAAGACACCATCGAACAAACCAAGCTGGGCGCCATCGCCATGACGCGGGTGAACGTGGCACCGATGAACAACATCTGCCCCGCCACCATGGTGCCCACCATGCCCTTCCTGTTCCGCGACAAGGAACACATGCGCAAGGTGCTGGACGGTGCCATTGGCGATGAGATTCTGAAAGACTGTGAATCCCAAGGCTTTGTGGGCCTGGCGTTTTACGACAGCGGCGCGCGCTCCATCTACACGGCCAAGAAGCCTGTGAAGACCCTGGCCGACGTCAAGGGCATGAAAGTGCGCGTGCAGCAAAGCGACCTGTGGGTCTCGCTGCTCGAAGCCATGGGCGCCAACGCCACCCCCATGCCGTTTGGCGAGGTGTACACCGCGCTCAAGACCGGCCTGGTGGACGCTGCGGAAAACAACTACCCCAGCTACGAAAGCTCGCGCCACTTTGAAGTGGCCAAGTACTTCAACAAGACCGAGCACTCGATGGCGCCCGAGATCCTGTTGTTCTCCAAGCGCGTGTGGGACAAGCTCAGTGCCGATGAGCAAAAGGCCATCCGCGCTGCCGCCAAGGAATCCGTGATCTACATGCGCAAGCTGTGGGACGAGCGTGAAGAGAAGTCGCTGGCCATCGTCAAGGCCGGTGGCGCTGAAATCATCGAAGTGGACAAGACCCCCTTCAAGACGGCCATGAAGCCCGTGTACGACAAGTTCCTGAAGGACCCCAAGCTGCAAGACATGGTCAAGCGCATTGAGGCTGTGAAGTAAACGCCCGCAAGGGTCTGCAAGTGGGCTGCGGGGGGTCTCCGCAGCCATTTTTGAAATCACTCGTATGTTCAATCTCTACACGCGACTGTGCGCCTTCATTGCCCGCACCTGCCTGAAGGTCGGCGTCGCTGGCATGGTGTTGCTGGTGTTTGCGGTGCTCTACCAGGTCATTGGCCGCTACATCTTCAACGACACCCCCACCTGGGCAGAAAGCGGCGCGGTGCTGCTGGTGCTGTACGTCACCATGCTGGGCATGGCCGTGGGTGTGCGCGATGCAGGCCACATCGGCCTGGAGTCCTTTTTGGTGCTGGCGCCCGAATGGCTGCGCCTGAAGATGGAAATCCTGATCCACGTGCTGGTGCTCGTCTTTGGCGTGGTGATGGCCTGGAATTGCGGCGTGCTGGCCGAATCCGTCATGGACTACAAGATCCCCACCCTGGGCATCTCTGAGGCGTTCAAGTACGTACCGCCCGCGTTTGCCGGTGTGCTGGTGGCGCTGTTCTCGCTGGAACACATCATTGCCCTGGTGCGCGGCACCGAGGTCGAGCCTGCCTGGCACTGAGCCCTTTTTCCCCAGACACCCACCGAGACTTTCATCATGGCGTTGACCATTCTGTGCGTGAGCTTCACGCTGCTGTTGCTGCTGGGCGTGCCCGTGGCGTTTTCGATTGGCCTGTCCTCACTGGCCACCATCCTGTACGAGGGCTTGCCCCTGGCGGTGGGTTTCCAGCAAATGATTTCGGGCATGAACCCGTTCTCGTTCCTGGCCATCCCGTTCTTCATCTTTGCGGGCGAAATCATGATGTATGGCGGCATTGCCGACAAGATCGTGGACTTTGCCAAGAGCGTGGCCGGCCATGTGCGCGGCGGCCTGGGTATGAGCAATGTGCTGGCTTGCACGCTGTTTGGCGGTGTCTCGGGCTCGCCAGTGGCCGACGTGTCGGCCATGGGCGCCGTGCTCATCCCGCAGATGAAGAAAGAGGGCTACCACGCTGACTACGCGGTGAATGTGACCACGCACGCCTCGCTGGTGGGCGCGCTCATGCCCACCTCGCACAACCTCATCATCTTTGCGCTGGCCGCAGGGGGCAAGGTGAGCATTGCCGCGCTGATCCTGGCAGGCATCGTGCCCGCCGTGCTGCTCACCGTGTGTAACCTGTTGGCTGCCTACCTGGTGGCTGTGAAGCGCGGCTACCCCGCTGGCACCTTCCCTGGCTGGGCGATTGTGTGGATTTCGTTCAAGGCGTCGGTGCCCGGTCTGGCCGTGGTGGTCATCATCATTGCGGGCATTTTGTCGGGGGCCTTCACGGCCACCGAGTCGGCCTCGGTGGCCGTGGTGTGGGCCTTGTTCCTGTCGGCGGTGGTGTACCGCCGCCTGACGCGTGAACAGTTCCTCAAGGCCGCCTCCAAGGCCGTCAAGACCACGGGCACCGTGCTGCTGCTGATCGGCATCTCGTCCATGTTCGGCTACCTGATTGGCCTGTATGGCGTGGCCGAGTTGACGGCTGAGGCCCTGCGCTCTTTCAGCACCACACCGTGGGTGATTTTTCTGTCCGTGAACGTGATCCTTTTCATCCTGGGCACCTTCCTGGACATGGCGGCCACCATCCTGATCTGCACGCCCATTTTCTTGCCCATCTGCCAGCAGTTCGGCATGACCACCGAGCAGTTCGGCATCGTCATGCTGATCAATTGCGCGCTGGGTCTGAACACGCCCCCCGTAGGCACCACGCAGTTCATCGGTTGCACCATTGGCGGCATCTCGGTGGGCTCGGTGATGAAGACCATCTGGCCCTTCTATGGCGCACTCATCGTGGCGCTGGGCCTGGTCACCTACGTGCCTTCGTTCTCGATGTGGTTGCCCAACCTGATCTTGAAGACCGGCTGATGGTTTGCTGAGGAGACGCCGAAAGGCCTTGACGGGCGGGTGCCTTGCGCTCCCGCCCGTTTTTTCCTTGTCCCTCGGCTTTCCTGTCGTCATCGTTGTTTTCTTCGCCGCACCCGGCTGGGGCGGCGCATCTTGCTGAAAGACCGTTGCATGGGTTCCACCCGCTTTTCTGACCGTAAAACCGTTGTGGCCCTGGCGCTGCTGTGCTGCCTGCTGTGGGGCAGCTCCTACCCGGCCATCAAGACAGGTTATGAATGGTTTGGCATTGCCGCCCACGATGTGCCCACCAAGCTGGTGTTTGCGGGCTGGCGCTTTCTGTGGGCGGGGCTGGCCCTGCTGGGCCTGGCACTGGCCACGCGCCGCCAGGTGTGGGGGCTGGGTGCGGGGGCTGCGCGCCAGCTGGTGGTGCTGGGGCTGGCGCAGACCACACTGCAGTACGTCTTCTTCTACGTGGGGCTGGCCTACACCACCGGGGTCAAGGGCTCCATCATGAACGCCACGGGCACTTTTTTCAGCGTGCTGCTGGCGCACTGGATCTATCACAACGACCGTTTGAGCCACGCCAAGATCTGGGGCTGCGTGGTGGGCTTTGCGGGGGTGATGGTGGTCAACCTGGGGCGCGGCCCGCTGGACATGGACTTCACCTTGCTGGGCGAAGGTTTTGTGGTGATTGCCGCCTTCGTGCTGGCCGCAGCCAGCATTTACGGCAAGCAGGTGTCGCAGCGCATGGATTCGATGGTCATGACCGGCTGGCAACTGGCCTTAGGCGGTGCGGCGCTGCTGGCCATTGGCTGGGGCTTTGGGGGCTCGCTCACCGGCTTCACCTGGCAATCCACCCTGCTGCTTGTGTACCTGGCGCTGCTGTCGTCGGCCGCGTTTTCGCTGTGGAGCTTGTTGCTCAAGCACAACCGGGTCAGCCAGGTCACCGTGTTCAACTTTTCCGTGCCGGTGTTTGGGGCGGTGCTGTCGGCCATCTTCTTGGGCGAGGCGCTGCTGGAGTGGAAGAACCTGCTCGCTCTGGTGCTGGTGTGCGCGGGCATCTGGCTCGTGACGCGCGATGCCCCGGCCCCCAAGGCACCCTCTGCGCCAGCCAAATAAAATTGGCACATGGCTTACACACTTTCACGCGAAGCGTTTCAACAAGAGCTGCACGGCCAGCGCACCGACCTGTTCACCCTGCGCGGTGCGGGTGGCCTGCAGGTGGCGGTGAGCAACTACGGCGCGCGCCTGGTGCAAGTGGCCGTGCCAGACGGGCAGGGCGGTCTGGTGGACGTGGCCTTGGGTTACGACAACCTGCAGGGCTACCTCGATGGACAGCTCTCCATGGGCGCCTTCATTGGCCGCTGGGCGGGGCGTTTGCGCGCGGGGCAGCTGCATGTGCCCGGTGGCTGCACCCTGCAGTTGCCCACCAACAGCGGCCCGCACCACCACCATGGTGGGCCGCTGGGCAGCCGCTTTCAGGTGTTTGGCGTGACCGAAGTGCAGGCCGATGCCATGGTGCTGACCCACACCTTCCGCACCGAAGACGACGCCGTGCCCGGCACCGTGCGACTGACGCTGCACCTGCAGGTCACCCCCGACAACGCGCTGCACATGGATTGGATGGCCGAAGTGGCCGATGCCCCCACGGTGTTCAACCCCACGGGCCACGCCTTCTTCAACCTGGCGGGCGCGGGCAGCACCCTGGGCCACACGCTGCAGCTGCCTGCCAGCCGCTACGTGCCGCTGGCGCCCGATGTGTGCCCCACGGGCACCCTCGAATCGGTGCAGGGCACGCCGTTCGATTTTCGCCAGCCCTGCAGCGTGGCCGATGCCACCGCGCTGCCTCACGAGCAACTGGCACGGGCCGGTGGCCTGGACCATTACCTGGTGTTGGACGATGCCGCCTCAGTGTCCGTAGCCCTCGCTGCCACCCCTGGGCTGCGCCTGGCCGCGCAGCTGGCCGACCCCGCCTCGGGCCGGGCCCTGCAGGTCTGGAGCACGGCCCCCGGTGTGCAGGTGTATGCAGGCCACGGCCTCAAGGCCGACCCGGCCCGCGACCTGGGGCGTGGGCCAGGGCAGGGCAACTGGCTGTGGCAGCCGGGCGACGGCATCTGCCTGGAGCCCATGGAATACCCCGACGCGCCCAACCACCCTGCCTTCCCGGTGCAATGGTGGTTGCCGGGTGACGTGGTGCGGGGCGCCATCGTCTACCGGTTCACGGGGTGATGGGCTGCCTCAGCGGCTTGTAGAGACCGGGTTTTCAGTCTTTTTGGCCTCTAGCGCTTTCTGAATAAGCGCTAGCAGCTATAAAAATAGGAGTGCTTGGCTCTTGCTAGAGCTGGTGCAGGGCACGCCCTCGCCGCCTAAGTTTCGTCTAAGTGTCCCTGCCCACACTGCCTTCCATCGCAACCCTGATAGGAAAGGCAGACCATGAACTCCATCGCAAGCACACCCCGCCGACTCATCCTGGCCCTGGTGGCCGCCGGGGCTCTGGGCGGCACGGGCGCGGGGCTCCTCATGGGGTACCGGGCGCAGGCCAGCACGCCAGCCATCACCGCCCCCGCAGCCCTGCAAGCCGCACCGGCCAGCGGCGTCGCATTGCCCAGCTTTGCGCAAATCACCGCGCAAAACGGGCCCGCCGTGGTCAACATCAGCGTGACGGGCTCTACCAAAACCGCCCTGGCCGAAGACGATGACGACGACGGCCAGCCCGCATCGCGCCGGGGTCCCCAGTTGGATCCGAACGATCCGTTCTACGAATTCTTCCGCCAGTTCGGCATTCCGGGCGCGGGTGCGCAGGGCCAGCGCAATGTGCCCACGCACGGCCAGGGCTCGGGCTTCATCGTCAGCGCCGACGGGCTGGTGCTGACCAACGCCCATGTGGTCAAGGGCGCCAGTGAGGTCATCGTCAAGCTCACCGACCGGCGCGAGTTCCGCGCCAAGGTGCTGGGCTCAGACCCCAAGACTGATGTGGCCGTGCTCAAGATCGACGCCAAGGACCTGCCCACCGTGCGCCTGGGCAGCACGCGGGATTTGCAGGTGGGCGAATGGGTGCTGGCCATCGGCTCGCCCTTCGGCTTTGAAAACAGCGTGACCGCGGGCGTGGTCAGCGCCAAGGGCCGCTCGCTGCCCGACGACAGCCTGGTGCCCTTCATCCAGACCGACGTGGCGGTGAACCCTGGCAACTCGGGCGGCCCGCTGTTCAACGCGCGCGGCGAGGTGGTGGGCATCAACTCGCAAATCTACAGCCGCTCGGGCGGCTACCAGGGCGTGTCGTTCTCCATCCCCATCGAGCTGGCCGCCAAGATCAAAGACCAGATCGTCGCCACCGGCAAGGTGCGCCACGCGCAACTGGGCGTGGCCGTGCAAGAGGTGAACCAGGCGTTTGCCGAATCGTTTGGGCTCGACAAGCCTGAGGGCGCGCTGGTGGCCAGCGTCAGCAAAGGCAGCGCGGCCGACAAGGCCGGGCTGGAGCCGGGCGATGTGATCCGCCAGGTGGACGGCCAGCCCATCGTGGCCTCGGGCGACCTGCCCGCCTGGGTGGGGCAGGCCCAGCCCGGCCAACAGGCCCGCTTGTCGGTGTGGCGCAAAGGCAAGCCGGTGGAGCTGACCGCCACCCTGGGCGATGCCAGCGACAAGACCAAAAAGCAGGCCAACGCCGAAGACGCCGTGGGCAAAGGCCAGCTGGGCCTGGCGCTGCGCCCGCTTGATCCCCAAGAGCGCCGCGAAATCGGCGGTGCCGAAGGCCTGGTGATCGAGCAAGCCCGTGGCCCTGCCGCCGCCGCCGGTGTGCAGCCGGGCGATGTGCTGCTGGCGATCAACGGTGCCGCAGTCAAAGACATCGCCCAGGTGCGCGCCGCCATGGCCAAGGCGGGCAAGTCGGTGGCGCTGCTCATTGAGCGCGACGGCGACAAGATCTTTGTGCCGGTGCGGCTGGGGTAAGCGGCAAAGAGGGCGGGGCCGTGCAATCTGCCTTGACCCCGACCCGCTCGGGTTGAGCCTGTTGAAGCCGGGAACTGGTTACGGCGGCACTTCGACAAGCTCAGTGTGAACGGATTGGGGTGAATAGATTGGCTGAATCGATCAGCTGAATGCCAGGTGCTGTGTTCCCTGCCCCTGTCATTCCCCCGTCCGCTCGGGCTGCGCCTGTCGAAGCCAGGTCACAGCCTCGGCACCCCACCATTCGCTATGCTTGCCCACCATGCGATTGCTACTCGTTGAAGACGACCCCATGATCGGCGAAGCCGTGCAAGACCTGCTGCGTGCCGAACAGTACGCGGTGGATTGGGCGCGGGATGGTGAAGCCGCAGACACCGCCCTGCGCACGCAGGCCTATGACCTGGTCATGCTGGACTTGGGGCTGCCCAAGCGCGACGGCCTGGCGGTGCTGCGTGACCTGCGCGCCCGCAAAATCCGCACCCCGGTTCTGGTGGCCACGGCCCGCGACGCCGTGGCCCAGCGCATCGAGGGGCTGGACGCCGGGGCCGACGACTACGTGCTCAAACCCTACGATCTGGACGAACTGCTCGCCCGCATCCGCGCCCTGCTGCGCCGCGCGGCGGGCCGGGCCGAGCCGGTGTATGAGCATCAGGGCGTGTGCATCAACCCCGCCACGCGCGAGGTGACTGTGCAGGGCGCACCCGTGGTGCTGTCGGGCCGCGAATGGGCGGTGCTGGAGCCGCTCATCGCCCGCCCCGGCATGGTGCTGTCGCGCCAGCAGCTCGAAGACAAGCTCTACGGTTGGGGCGACGAGGTCAGCAGCAACGCGGTGGAGGTCTACATCCACGGCCTGCGCAAAAAGCTGGGGGCTGAGCTGGTGCTGAATGTGCGCGGCGTCGGCTATCTGGTGCCGAAGGCATGACCCCCCTGAGCGGCTTCGCCACATCCCCCCAAGGGGACGACAGCCTTTGCTGCGGGGCGGCCCTTGCTGGCTGTCTCCGCGCAATCCCACACCCTGGGCATGCGACGGGGCAACACGCAGATGGAGGGGTGGATTGAGATGACGAACGTGCACACAACCTCCTGGCGCAGCGCGCTGCAGTCCATGCTCCCCCGCTCCCTGCGCATGCAGCTGCTGGTGTTCTTGCTCGCGGCCATCGTGTTGGCCGGGGCGGTGCAGGGGGCGCTGGCTTATCGGGCGGCGCTGGCCGAGGCCGATGCCCTGTTCGACTACCACATGCAACAAACCGCGCTGGCCCTGCGCTCGGGTCTGCCTGTGGATGCGCAAGGTCTGGGGCCGGGGCTGGACCCGGAGGACGAGAACCACGAATTCATCGTGCAGGTGTGGACCAACGAGGGCCTGCGCATTTTTGAATCGGCCGTGGGCGCGGCGCTGCCGCAAATCGCGGTGCTGGGCTTTACCGATGTGAAGGCGCGGGGCGGCACCTACCGCGTGTTTTCGATGCAGACGCGCTCGCAGGTCATTCAGGTGGCGCAGAACATGGCCGCGCGCCAGGGCATGGCCCGCAGCCTGGCGCTGCGCACGCTGGCGCCCCTGGCCATCATGGCGCCGCTGCTGGTGCTGGCCGTGTGGTGGGGCGTGAGCCGGTCTCTGGCCCCTGTGGAGCGCGTGCGCCGCCAGCTCGCACGGCGGCAGGCCGATGACCTCTCGCCCGTGAACGACGCCGCCCTGCCCGACGAAGTGCAGCCGCTGGTGGGCGAGCTGAACCTGCTGTTCGAGCGCGTGCAGCGCGCCTTTGAGGCCCAGCAGCACTTTGTGGCCGATGCCGCGCACGAGCTGCGATCGCCCCTGGCCGCGCTGCGCCTGCAACTGCAAGGCCTGCAGCGTGCAGGTGACGACGCTGCCCGCTCCGCTGCCGCCGAGCGCTTGTCCGCAGGCATTGACCGGGCCACCCGGCTGGTGGAGCAACTGCTGACCCTGGCCCGCCAGGAATCTGGCAGCGCACCCGCCGAACCCGTGGACCTGCGTGCGGTGGCGCAACTGGCGCTGGCCGACGTGGCCCCCGCTGCGCAGGCGCGGGGCATGGACGTGGGCCTGCTTGAGTCAGACCCCGCCCCGCTGCCCGGCAACGCCGAGGCGCTGCGCATGCTGGTGCGCAACCTGCTCGACAACGCCATCAAATACACGCCGCCGGGCGGCCAGGTGGATGTGCAGGTGCGTGCACAGGGCGGCCAGGCCGTGCTGACGGTGGAAGACAGCGGCCCCGGCATTGCGCCCGAGCACCGCGAGCGCGCCATGCAGCGCTTTGTGCGCGTGACGGCCGACAGCACCCCGGACAGCGCTCCCGGCAGCGGCCTGGGCCTGGCCATCGTGCAGGCCATCGCCCAAAGGCACGGCGCTACGGTGGCGCTGGGCGTGTCTGAACGCTTGGGCGGGTTGAGGGTGTCTGTGCAATTTGCTATTAAATAGATAGCTTCTGGCGCTTGCTGGATAAGCGCTGGAGGCCAATAATTCTTGATTGACTACCCGTCTCAGCCTGCCCATCCACCCAACCGTTCGGGCTGAGCCTGTCAAAGCCAGGGCACTTTGGGCAAACAGACCTTCGACAGGTTCTGAAACTTGAATGCCGGTATGGCCGAGCGTCGCCTGGGCGCCAGACGGCGCTCGGCTGGGCCCGCACAATGCCCACACCGCGCTGACCAGGGCCCTGCACGGCACGCAGGCCCCGCGCTATTTCAGGTTCTCTCACCATGCACTTCATCGTTCTCGGCGCAGGCGCCATCGGTTGCTATGTGGGCGGTCGTCTGGCGGCGCACGGTCATTCGGTGTGCTTGGTGGGGCGCACGCATGCACTTGCGCCCATCGCCCAGCAGGGCCTGAGGGTGAGCGACCTGGACGGCTTCGACCACACCGTGCCTGCCGCTGCCTTGCCCCAGGCGGCCACGCTGGCGCAGGCCGTGCCTGGCCCAGACAGCATCGTGCTGCTGTGCGTCAAAAGCGGCGCCACGGCATCTGCCGCGCGCGAACTGGCGACGGCTTGCGCACCAGGCACCCCAGTGATTTCGCTGCAAAACGGCGTGGACAACGTGGCGTGCATTGCTGAGGTGGCGCCACGCCTCAGGGTACTGGCAGGCATGGTGCCCTACAACGTGGTGCTGCGCGGGGCCCATGTGCACCGCGCCACCGCAGGCCCCATGCAGTGGCAGCGCGACGCCATCACCGAGCGCATCGCCCCAGTCTTCAACGCCGCAGGCCTGGCCACCGTGCTGCCGCCAGACATCCGCGCCGTGCAGTGGGGCAAGCTGCTGCTCAATCTGAACAACCCGGTCAATGCGCTGTCCAACCTGCCGTTGCGCGAGGAGCTGCTCGACCGCGACTGCCGCCGTGTCTTGGCCGCCCTGCAAACCGAGGCTTTGCGCGTGATGGCCCAGGCGGGCATCGCCCCCGCCCAGCTCACGGCCGTGTCGCCCACCCTGTTGCCCCACGTGCTGCGCCTGCCCAACTGGCTGTTCACCCGGGTGGCCCGGCGCATGCTGCAGATCGACGCCACGGCCCGCTCATCCATGTGGGACGACCTGGAGGCCGGGCGGGTGACAGAAATCGACGCCCTGTGCGGCGCCGTGGTGCGCTTGGCTGCCCAGCAGGGCATGGCTGTGCCATTGAGTGCGCGGATGTGCGAGTTGCTGGGCGGGCCGAGGTTGCGGCTGTCTGGGCTGGAAATGCGGCGAATGTTGGGGGTGTAGGTATGGTGTCCCTGTCGGGTTACGCTGCGCTAACCCGACCTACGGGCGTAGCGGGCGTTGTCTCCAATGCCACATGCAGCCCCGCTTTCAGGCACCCTAGCGCCACCGAGGTCCGAAACCGCCGCACGTTGTCGTCGCCCTCAAACAGGCGCTGCGTCAGCGCCTCGTAGTCGGCCATCGAGGCCACGTTCACCACCAGCAGGTAGTCTGCTTCGCCTGTCACGCTGTAGCACTGCTGCACGGCCTCTTCGGCGGCAATGCGCTCGCGCAGCGGGGCGGTGCGGTCGGGGCGCTCGTTTTCCAGGTGCACTTCCAGCACGATGGTCAGTGGCTTGCCGACCTTCACCGGGTCCAGCACCGCCACGTTGGCGCGGATCACGCCGTTGTCTTTCAGGCGCTGGATGCGCCGCTGCACGGCCGGCGCCGACAGGTTCACGGCCTGCGCTATCACGCGTTGGGGCGTGGTGTTGTCGGACTGCAGGATGTTGAGGATGGCAAGGTCAAAGCGGTCAAGTGCAGCGGTGGTGGTCATGCAAGGCCCCTGGAGTGAGCGAAAGTTGCGTTCAAGGCCCCAAAACAGAGCCAAAAGCACGCGCCATACGCACTACATTTTTGCGCATGACTGCATCCCGTCTTCAACGTTTCTTTCCCTTCCTTGCGGTGCTGGGCTCCGTCACTGCCTTGGGGCTTGGCACTTCGTGGGCCAAGCAGGTGTTGTTTCCGGCCGTAGGCGCGCAGGGCACCACGGCAGTGCGGGTGGGCCTGTCGGCGGTGTTGATGCTGCTGCTGTGGCGCCCCTGGCGCTGGCGCCTGTCGCGGGCCGATGCCAAGGCCGTGGCCCTGTATGGCGCTGCGCTGGGCGCCATGAACCTCATGTTCTATATGTCCATCCAGACCCTGCCATTTGGCCTGGCCGTGGCCATCGAGTTTGCCGGGCCGCTGGCCGTGGCCATCTGGTCATCGCGCCGCGCTGTGGACTTTGTGTGGGTGGCACTGGCCATGGTGGGCCTGGGCTTGCTCCTGCCTTTGGGGCTGAGCGGCAGCACGCTGGACCCGGTGGGGGTGATGTATTCGGTGGGTGCCGCCGTGTTCTGGGCGCTGTACATCATCTATGGCAAGCGGGCCGGGCATTTGCACGCGGGGCAGTCGGTATCGCTGGGCCTGCTGGTGGCCGCGATGGTGGTGGTGCCCGTGGGCGTGGCGCACGCAGGCGCTGCGCTGCTGTCCCCCTCGGTGCTGCTGGTGGGCCTGTGCGTGGCGGCCATTTCCAGCGCCATCCCCATCTCGCTGGAAATGATGGCCCTCAAGCGCCTGCCCAAAGAGGCCTTCGGCATCATGATCAGCATGGAGCCCGCCGTGGCCGCGCTGCTGGCACTGCCGCTGCTGGGCGAGCACCTGAGCGCGGTGCAGTGGCTCGCCATTGGGTGCATTGTGGCGGCGTCGATGGGCAGTGCGGCCACCGCACGCCAGTCCGCTGCTGTGGCGGTGCAGCCTCAGTCGGCGTGATGTCGGGTGGCGTTGCGAGCGAGGCCTGGCCCGGTGGGATCGGACCGGCGACCTACCAGGGGGTGATCGCTCACCTTTTGATAGCTGCTGGCGCTTCATGGGCAAGCGCTAGAGCTTGTTTTTATGACAATTTCAGTGTGACCGCTGCCAGCGGATAAGCTGGGAGGCTGCTTTCGGGGTGTTGCGCTGTGGCCCGTGCCTCTCCCGTCCACCCACAAAAAATCCGCCAGAGCGTGGACTCTGGCGGATGCAGGACTGGTCCCTTCGACAGGAATCGAACCTGTATCTAGCGCTTAGGAGGCACTCGTTCTATCCATTGAACTACGAAGAGGCAGGCGGCGATTGTATGGGCTTCGGCCGTGAGTTCCGCCCTCAGTCGTACTTCATCGTGTAGATCAGATCCACCGCACTGTTGCTGCCCGCTTGCCCGCGCAGGGTGAGGCGGCGCGAGAGGTCGTAGAAGATGTACAGCGCGCCCATGGTGCCGGACAGGGTACGTTCGTAGGTCACGTACAAGTCCTTGGACAGGCGTTTGCCGAAGGTGAGGGCGGCGGCGCTGGCGTCTTCGCCGGCTGCGGCGCTTTTGAAGCCGATCTCGTCCAGGCCCACGCGGCTGGCCAGGTTGGCGGTGACCGACTGGCCCCGGTTGCCCAGCAGGGTCAGGGCGGCTTGCTGCAGCACAGCAGCTTCGGCACCGCCTGCGGTGGCGTCGCGGCCGAGAACTACCCAGGCGAGCTTTTCGGCGTCGGGCAGTTCGGGGTCTGAGTACAGGCGCACGCGGGGTGCCAGTGCCGAGCCGGTGACCTGCACGCCTGCGCGCACGCTGATGTTGGGGCGCAGCGCCAGGATGTCGAGCGAGGGGTTGTTGTACGGGCCGTTGAAGCGGATGAGGCCGGTCTCCACGTCCAGCACCTGGCCCCAGGCGCGGTAGCGGCCTTCTTCGGTGCGCACCTCGCCCGTCACGCGTGGGGGCGCGCCGGGTGTGGGGCTGCTGCGCAGTTCCACCTCGCCAGTCAGCCGGGTGGTGATGCCGTGGCCTTGCAGGGCAAAGTCGCGGCCCAGGTTCAGCGTCACGGCCATCACCGGGGGCTTGGCGGCGGTGACCTGCCCCGTGGGCCCGGGGGAGGGCTGTTCGGCTTTTTGCTGGGCCTTGGCGGCGGCTTGCGCGCTGGCCTGGGCCTGCTTGTCGCGCGCGGCAGAGCGCACCACCACGTCCGAGCCCAGCGTGGGGGCGGATTCGTCGGGCAGCAAGATGGTGGCGCGGTCGGTGGTGAGCTGGCCGGTCAGGCTGAACTGGCCTTGCTCTAGCGTGGCTTGCAGGTTGCCCGAGACGCTGACTTGCCGGTCGGCACGCACGAGCACCTGCAGCGCTTTGGCCTGGGCTTGCAGGTTCAGGCTGATGCGGGGCGCTGCATTGGTGGCCGGGTCGGCATCGGTCCAGGCCAGGCGGCCTGTGGCCGAGAGCGTGCCGCGCTCGTCAGGGGCAGCTGTGCGGTTGCCGCTTTGGCCGGTGATGCGGGCTTTGCTGCCGCGCCCGCCTTGCAGCTGGAACTCGGTCAATTCCACCTGGTTGCCGCGCAGGTTGGCGCGCAGGCGGCCGCCTTGCAGGTCTACTCCGTCCAGCAGGGAGCGCACGGCCAGGTCGTCTGCGGCCAGGGTGCCTGCCCAGCGCGGGGCATTGCGGGTGCCAGACAAGGTGGCGTTGGCGTCCAGCGTGCCGCGCACGCGCCAGCCGGGGGGGGCCAGGGCCGACCACACGCCTACGTCGGGCAGCCGTGCGCGCAGGGTGCCCGCCAGCGGTGCGTCGGCGGGCCAGGGGGGCTCACCCTGATCCCATTGGATGCGGGTGTTGGCACTGGCATCGATCTCGCCCGCGCGAGCACTGGCCCATTGCAGGCGGGCGCTGAGGGTGTCGGCCTGCAGTTGCACCGACAGCTCTGCCTGGCGCACGCCCGCCGTGCTGACGGCGGCTGCGGCGGTGGCCGCTTGCACGCTGCCATCTCCCAGCCCCTGGCCACTGCTGTGGCTGACCACGCCGGTGGATGCATCGCCGCCCAGAATGCGCACATCGCCCTGTGTGCGCCGCAGGCTGGCGCTGGCGCGTGGGGTGTCGGTGGTGTCTACGTTCCACTGCCCCTCCAGCAAGATGTCCGTGGCCAAGCCCAGCCGGGCCAGCAAAGGTTGCGGGGCCAGGGTGGGGGCGGTGGGCGAGGGTGTGGTGCCGGTTGCCGGGGAGGTGGCCTGCTCGGTGCTCAGCGCATCCACCCAGGCCAGTGGCAGGCCCTGTAGCGTGCCCTGCGTTTGCACGCGGGGCAGGGTGCCTGCCACCGTGGTCAGGCGCAGGGGCTGCCAGCGCAGTTGCACGGTGCCGGGCAGGGGACCTTTGATCTGGGCTTGCCCGGCCGTGGCTTGCACGGCCCAGCCCTGAGGTGTGTGGGCAGCGGCTTTGCGGGGCTGTTCTTTGGGAAGCAGTTTGGCCGCTGGGGCACCGCTGCGCAACGACACGCTCCACGGCTCGGTGAGCTGGGCCACCCAGGTGCCGCTCTGGCGCGTGTCTTGCCACTGGGCGCGCAGATGGCTCCACTGGGCTTGCCATGTGCTGGAGCCTGCTGCAGCACCCGCCCCAGTGCCTGCCGCCGGGGCGCTGAGGCCGCCGCTCAGGCGGGTTTGCAGCGACCAGCGCTGTGTGCCGGTGCGCGCCTCGCCTTCCACTGTCAGGTTGGCTTGGGTCATTTGCCCTTGCAGCTCGGCCTTCACCGCCCGCCATTGGATGGATGTGGCGACGTTGCTGGACGAGCTTGCGGGCAGCACCGTCTCCAGCTGGGGGGTGCTCAGCGTGGCTTGCACGCTAAAGGCAGGCTGGCCTGCGGGCCAGGCCGTGCCCTGCGTGGCGGCTTGCAGTTGTTGCTGCAGCGTGTGCCAGCCGCCATTCCACTGCCATTGCAGCTGCGCCTGGCCTTTGGCCGATGCCATGCCCAGCGCGCTTTGCACGGCGGTGCCCACCCAGGGTAGGCGGCCCAACCAGCGCAGGGTTTGCTCCGCATCGTTCACGCGCAGCAGGCCATTGCCCTGGCCTGCGCGCGGTGCCATTTGCCCTTGCAGGCGCAGCTCGGTCCCGGGCACGGTCACGTTCAACAGCCCTTGCGCTGCCAGCGTGGGGGCGGGGTTGGGTGTGGTCGTCTGTGCAGCCGCCTCCGCAGCTGGGCCCCGGCTGATGCGCAGGTCGGTGGCTTGGGCCTGCAGTTGCAGGGCTTGCAGGTTCAGCTTCTCTATGTGCGCAGTGCCACCGTTGTCCAGGGGATTCCACTGGCCTTGGGCCGAGAACGCATCGATGCGCAGGGCTGCAGCATTGCCCGCTGTAGCGCCTGGGCGGGCGGCGCGCACATCGGCCACAAAGCGCACGGTCTGCGTGGCCTGCGACGGCACGCTGGCCTGCAGGCTGCCTGACAGCGGTGCCGCTGCGAGCGCGGTGTGTAGCGCGGCGGGCGACAGGTGGCTCAGACGGGCCTCGCCCTCCAGCACGCCGCTGGCGGGCGTGAAGCGGCCTTGCACACTGAGGCTGCCCGCGTTGGGGCCAGCGCCCACGGTGGCGGTGGCGTTGGGCACTGCCCACTGCGTGCCGTTGTAGGTGGCTTGGGCTTGCAGTTGGGCCAGGGGCAGGCGCTGTGCATCCCACGGGCCGGGCTGGCGGTTGGTCACATCGGCCGCCAGTTGCCAGGTGGCGGGTTGTGGGGCATTGCCCGCCGTGGTGCCCAGGCTCAGGGTGCCCCGCAGATCGGTGGCGGGGGCCTGGGGCCACAGGGCGGCCAGGTTCACGGATTGCAGGGTGGCCTGGGCTTGCTGAACGGGCTGGGCTGCCCAGGGCTGCACCGTGGCCTGCACGCTGGCGCGCATGGCGGCTGCTTGGGCCTTGGTGCCTGCCAGTGAGGTGCCAGGCTGCACATCCGCCTGCAACTGCAATTGGGCGGCTGCTGTGGCCAGCGTGCCTTGCAGGCTGGCGTGGGCGGTGGCTGCGAATGCTTCGGTGCGGCCGGGCAGGGCGGTGGTGAGGGTGCCATCCACCGAGGCTTGCAGTGCCATGGGCGCTGCGCCTTGCAGGGTGGCCTGCGCGGTGTACTGGCCCTGCGCCAGCGCCAGGTGGTCAATGCGCAGGTGGTGCGCCTGTCCGTCAAAACGGTACTGGCCTGCCAGCCCGTGCACCTGCAGTGGGGAGGCACTGGGCTTGTCGGTGGCGGTTGCGGTACTTGCTTGGTCCTCCGAGCCTTGTTCGGCCTGGCCCCATTGCAGTTGTGCGATCTCAAACGGAACCTCCATCGCCAGGGGCAGCAGCAGTTGCTCCAGGGGGGCGGTGGCGGGCGGTGGCTCGTTGGCCGGGCGTGGCAGTGGCGTGATGTGCACCCGCGCCGCGCTCACGGTGCTCAGCTGCAACTGGCGCTGCAGCAGGGGCGGCAGTTGCCAGCCCAGCTGGGCATCGGTCACTTCCACTGCCAGGGTCGGGCTGCTCCAGCGCAGCCAACCCACGCGGCCGCCGCTGCGCAGCGAGCCTGTGACGTCGCGGCTTTGCAGGCTTTGGCCTGCGGGCAGCCACTGGACTACTTGCGTCAGGGCGGTGGCCAGTGAGGTGGACTGCCCGGCCCACCACCAGGCGGCCCCGGCCACGCAGGCCAGGGTGATGCACAGGGCTGCCAGCGCCCACAGCAGCCAGCGCAGCACCTTGCGGGCCGGATGGCCCGTTGGGGCTGGGCCTGCGGCTGGCGTGGGTGGGGTGTGCGGTGTGGGCGAGGACGTGTCTTGTGGTGTCTGCATCAGAAGGTGAACCCCAGTCGCAAGTGCAGCCGCAGCTTTTTCGATTGAACGCCCCAGGCCAGGTCGGCCTGCAGCGGCCCCACGGGGCTGCGCCAGCGCACGCCTGTGCCCACGCCCACGCGCGGGTCCAGGTCGCCCAGGCGGTCGGCCACGGCACCGGCGTCCACAAACAGGGTGCTTTCCCAGTCGGTCATGTTGCCGCCGTAGACGATGGGGCGTTGCCACTCCACGCTGGCCACGCCCATGTAGCGCCCGCCGTACAGCAGGTTGTTGTCGGTGCGTGCACCGATGGCGCGGTAGCCGTAGCCGCGCACGGTGGTGTCGCCCCCGGTCAGGAATAGCTGGGCGACGGGGATCTCGGCGCTGTCGCGTGCCAGCACGGCGCCCACTTCGGTGCGCACGGCAATGCGGGCGCTGCGGGCCACGCCGTCGCCCGCCTCGACCCGCCCTGCGGGAAAGAACGATTGCCAGCGCACCAGCGTGCGGGTGAAGGGGTTGCGCTCAGGCCGCAGCGTGACGCCCGCGCCCAGCTCCACCGCAATGCCGTAGCCGCGCGTGGGGGCCGTGTTGCTGTTGAAGTAGCGGCCCGTCCAGCCGTAGTTCACGCTCAGGGCAGCGCTGTCCGCCGGAGCATTGAGGCCCTGGGCGCGCGAAGTGTCGTAGCGCAGGTAGTAGGTGCGGTCGATGTTCTTGGTGCTTTGGCTGCGCCCGCCCAGCACTTCCACGCTGTTGACGTCGTAGTCGCCCGTTTGCTGGCGTTGCGCCAGGCCCGAGGTGAACCAGCGCCAGCCGTTTTCGCCGGGCAGGGCGGTCCAGCCGGTGCCGATTTGCTGCGCCTTCTTGTCGAGCGAGAGCTTGTTGATGGCACGCCAGCCCTCTGTGGGCCACTGGTTGTGCGTGTGGTCGATGGACAGGCGCGGCCCGCTGTCGGTGGACACGCCCACACCAAACACCAGCTTTTGCAGTTTGGCCTCGCGCACCTGGGCGATCACCGGGGCGGCCTGTGGGGTGGGGCTGTCGGTGTCCAGCGTCAGAAACACCGCGTCGTAGTAGCCGCTGCTGGCCAAGCGCTGCTGGGCGTCCAGCATTTCGGCCTCGTCATACACGGTGCCGGTGGGCAGCCGCGCCAGGCGGCGCGCGCCGTCGGGGTCATAGCGTTCGTTGCCCTGCACTTTCAGCGGCCCGAAGCGGTAGGCGGGGCCAGGGTCGTATGTGACGGACAGGGCCGCTTGCTGCGTGTCCGCATCCACCTCGGCGCGGCTGTTGGTGATGCTGGCGCTGGGGTAGCGGCGCGCCTGCAGCTGGCGCAGGCCAGCGCTTTTGGCACTGGACCAGCCCGATTGCGTGAAGGCGCTGCCCTCGGGCAGGGCCCAGTTGCGTTGCACGCGCTCCAGCTGGCGCACCCGGGCATCGGGCTCCGTCTCTGCACCTTCGGTGAAGCGGATGTCGGCACTGGCAATGCGCGTTTGGGGCCCAGGCTCCACGGTGATGGTGACTGCGTAGGGCGGTGTCGGGGGCGCAGCGTCGGCGGGGGCTTCGCGCAGGCTGATGGTGATATCCGGGGCAAAGTAACCCAGGGTGCCCAGCAGCTCGCGCACATTGGCGTCGGCGGCGTGCAGCAGGCGGCGCAGCTCTTCGGCCTGCAGGTCGGGCAACTGGCGAAAGCGTTGCAGCTCCAGGTGGCGCTCCAGCGTTTCGCGCACCGTGTCAGGGGCTTTGACGTCCAGGCTGAACGTCGCCTGCGCTGCCGCTGTGGCTGCGTCGGTGGTGGTGTGGGTCTCGTCGTCTGTGGGGGCTTGGCGTGGCCACAGGCTGCAGCCTTGCAGCGCCAGCGTGCCGCAAAGCAGCAACGCCGACCATGGGGCCGGCGTTGAATGGGGCAGTGCCTTGCGCACGGTGCGCGCGCTGGCAGCAGAAACGGGCGTGAAAAAAATCATGTCAGGGGTGCAATGCCGCAATCGTGTTGCAGTAGTGCCTGAGTATGGAGGCAACTGCCTGGCACTATGCCCTGAAAACCCCGGCAGTTCTGTAGGACAGGGACTGTGAGCACCAGCGGCATTGCGCCGCATGGCGGGGCTATGCGGCTACTTGGACAGCAGCCGCATGGTCTCTTCCAGCCCCTTGAGCGACAGCGGAAACATGCGGTTGCCGATGAGCTGCTGGATGATACTGATGCTCTGGCGGTACTGCCACACGCCCTGCGGCTCGGGGTTGATCCATGCGAACTTTGGGAAGGCGTGCGTGAGGCGCTGGAGCCACTCGGCACCGGGCTCCTCGTTGTTGTATTCCACACTGCCGCCGGGCTGCAGGATCTCGTACGGGCTCATGGTCGCGTCGCCCACAAAGATCAGCTTGTAGTCCTTGTTGTACTTGCGGATGATGTCCCAGGTCGGAAACTTCTCGGCAAAGCGGCGGCGGTTGTTCTTCCACATGAAGTCGTACACGCAGTTGTGGAAGTAATAAAACTCCAGGTGCTTGAACTCGCTCTTGACGGCGCTGAACAGCTCTTCCACGCGCTGGATGTGCTCGTCCATGGTGCCGCCCACGTCCATCAGCAGCAGCACCTTCACGTTGTTGTGCCGCTCGGGCACCATCTTGATGTCCAGGTAGCCCGCATTGGCTGCGGTGCTGCGGATGGTGTCGGGCAAATCGAGTTCGAGCTCGTGCCCCTCGCGCGCAAACTTGCGCAGGCGGCGCAGCGCGACCTTGATGTTGCGGGTGCCCAGCTCCTGCTGGTCGTCGTAGTCCTTGTAGGCGCGCTGCTCCCACACCTTCACGGCGCTCTTGTTCTTGCCCGCGCCGCCAATGCGCACGCCCTGCGGGTTGTAGCCGCCGTGGCCAAACGGGCTGGTGCCGCCCGTGCCTATCCACTTGCTGCCGCCCTCGTGGCGTTCCTTCTGTTCCTCGAGGCGCTTCTTCAGCGTCTCCATCAGCTCGTCCCAGCCCATCTTCTCGATGGCGGCTTTTTGCTCGGGCGTCAGCTCGTTCTCCAGGATCTTGCGCAGCCAGTCGGCCGGAATCTCCTTGGTGAAGTCGGCCACCATCTCCACGCCCTTGAAGTAGGCGCCGAAGGCCCGGTCGAACTTGTCGTAGTGCTTCTCGTCCTTGACCAGCGTGAGGCGCGAGAGGTTGTAGAAGTCGTCCAGCGCCCATGCGTCATCGGACTTGGGGCCCACCACGCCCGCCTGCAGGGCTTCGAGCAGGGTGAGGTATTCCTTCACGGACACGGGCAGCTTGGCTGCGCGCAGGGTGTAGAAGAAGTCGATCAGCATGGTTTTGGCCTCTAGCGCTGATTAAGAGAGCGGTGGCTGCTCTTAAGTTGATAGCAATGCGGCAAGGCTCAATCGCGCGGCTTGGCCTGCGCTGCACGCCAGCGCCGGGCGCCGTGCAGCCCCAGCCCGCCGCCCAGCCCCACCAGCGCAATGCCGATCAGGCTGCGGGTGCCGTAGCCCGGTGCAAAGATGTCCAGGCCCAACACCAGGCCTGCACCAAAGCCCAGCAGAGCCCCGCCCACAAACCCCACGGCGTCAGACAGGCCCTCGATCAGCAGGCGCTTGGACTCGCTCATGTCCGGCCTCAGCGGTTGCGCTGGTTCATGAACACCAGCTTTTCAAACAGGCTCACATCCTGTTCGTTCTTGAGCAGCGCGCCCACCAGCGGGGGCACGGCCACCTTGTTGTCGGCGCTTTGCAGGGCTTCGAGCGGGATGTCCTCGGCCACCAGCAGCTTGAGCCAGTCGATCAGCTCGCTGGTCGATGGCTTCTTCTTCAGGCCCGGCAGGTTGCGCACGTCGTAGAACGTCTTCATCGCCACGGTGAGCAGCTCGCTCTTGAGCGTGGGGAAATGCACGTTCACGATCTGGCGCATCGTGTCGGCTTCGGGGAACTTGATGAAGTGAAAGAAGCAGCGGCGCAAGAAGGCGTCGGGCAGCTCTTTTTCGTTGTTCGAGGTAATGAACACCAGCGGCCGGTGCTTGGCCTTGATGAGTTCGCGCGTCTCGTAGCAGTAGAACTCCATGCGGTCGATTTCGCGCAGCAGGTCGTTCGGAAATTCAATGTCGGCCTTGTCGATCTCGTCGATCAAAAGGGCTACGGGCTCGTCGGCCGTGAAGGCCTGCCACAGCACGCCCTGGATGATGTAGTTGCGGATGTTCTTCACGCGCTCGGCGCTGTCGCCGTCATTGAGCTGGCTGTCGCGCAGGCGGCTCACAGCGTCGTATTCATACAGGCCCTGTTGCGCTTTGGTGGTCGATTTGATGTGCCATTGCAACAGTGGCATGCCCAGGGCCTGTGCCACTTCTTCGGCCAGCATGGTCTTGCCTGTGCCGGGCTCGCCCTTGATGAGCAAAGGGCGTTGCAGGGTGATGGCGGCATTCACTGCCAACATCAAATCCTGGGTGGCAACGTAATTCTGGGAACCGTGAAATTTCATAAGGGAAATCACCGAAACGTTGATGAATGGGCTTGACAGGTGCTCGGTATAATCAAACCCTGAGCGGGGCCCAGAACCGAACTTCCACGAGATTGTGCGCGCAAAATGAACAAAACGCTGACCACGATATTTGCCTTGGCTGTCGCTTCCGTGACCGCTGTTTCTCATGCACAGGAAGTCAAGGGTGACATCAAGGCAGGCGAGAAAAAAATCGCCATGTGCATTGGCTGCCACGGCATTCCGGGCTACCAGGCCAGCTTTCCTGAAGTGCACAAAGTGCCCATGATTTCGGGCCAAAGCGGCAAGTACATTGCCTCTGCACTGGACGCCTACAAGAAGGGCGATCGCAAGCACCCCACCATGCGCGGCATCGCTGATTCGCTGTCTGAGCAAGACATTGCGGACGTGGCGGCCTACTACGAACAACACGGCAAGAAGGCCGCCGAGCTGCCCGCCAAGCCTGCCCGCGAACCCAGCGTGCAAGTGGCCGAGTTGCTGAAGAAAGGCGCATGCGTTTCTTGCCACGGCGACAACTTTGCCAGGCCCATCGACCCGTCTTACCCCAAGGTGGCAGGCCAGCACGCCGACTACCTGTTTGTGGCCCTGAAGTCGTACAAGGCCGATGCGCGCAACCCCAACCTGGGCCGCAGCAACGCCATCATGGGCGGCGTGGCCAAGCAGTTCTCCAACGCCGAGCTCAAGGCCCTGGCCAGCTACCTGGGCAGTGTCGAAGGCGATCTGCAGGTGGTGCCTCAGTCACGCTTTCGCTGATCCGCCGACTGGCGTAGCCCCCGCAGCAAAAAGCCCGCACTTGCGGGCTTTTTGCTTTTGGGTGTTCAGCGTATCGAAGTGGCTTGATCGCAGTGTGGCTGCGAGGCCCCTTCAGCGCGTGCTCAAGACCTTTGCTTGCACACCGATTTGACGCTGTTGTAGAGGATCTTGCCGTCGTAGATGCCAAACGCATCTTCTTGCTGGCAGGTCTGCACCAGCACCACCTGCCCGTGCTGCTTGAGCGTGGTGGTGTGCGTGTGCTTGGCGGTGGCTTGGGTGCCGTCGGCACTCACCTTGATCTGGATGCCTGTTTGTTGCACGGTGGGCCGCAGGCTGTTGAACTCCAGTGTTTGCGCCGAGGTGCGCTGGGCATCGCACAGTTCTCTGCGTTTGCCAGAGATCGTGGTGGCGGGCTGGGTGGAGTTGTCGGTGATGGAGAAGGTGATGTCTGGCGCAGCCAGCGCGCATTGCGCCTTGTAGTCGCCACGCACGCCCAGGTCCACGGCATGGCGCAGGATGCTGTTGATGGCAGCTTCGCTCAGCTTGCCCTTCACGGCGGCATTGTTGAAGCCCGCCGTGCTTTTGGTGGGGGCTGCTGCCGGGGGCTCGCTGCTGCGGCAGTCCTTGTCAGAGTAGACCACCTGGCCGCGCGGGTCCGTGCACTTGTACAAGGTGTTGGCCCAGGCCGTGGGCCATCCGGCGCCCAGGAGCAAGGCGGCAGCGAGCAAGGTGTGGGTGCGTGAAGAAGGCATGGCGTACAGCACAACAGGGTGTGAAATCAAAGTGGCCAAAGTGTAGCGGGCAGCCTGCGCGCAGAGTGTGCCGCCGGGCCCGGCTGCAGGTTGCCTTCGAAATGAAAATAGCTTCTGGCGCTGATTGAATAGGCGCTAGAAGCTATCAAAATAATAGCGTTTGATAGGCGGCTTGGCTGCGTTGCCAGTACCGCCCAGAACCCAGGTCCTCAGTCGCGGGTGGCGCGCCGCTGCACGGCAGCGATGTAGGCATTGCCATCGGGCGGGCGGCCCGAGCGCTGGCTCTCCCACAGCATCTCGCCCAGGCACTCCATAGCGGCGTGGTGCGCGTCGTGCAGCGAGTCGAGCCGCTTGGCCAGCAGTTCCACCGCCTGGCGAATGCCGCGCGGCTGGTCAATGCTGCACTGCTCGCTGATCGACAGGTGCATGGACAGGTGCAGAAACGGGTTGGTTTGCTGCGGTGTCTCGTCGTAGTTGCGCGCGATGGCCGCGTCCACATCCGACAGGTCTGCGTGGTACTCGGGGTGCTCGGCAATCCACAGGCTGGCCAGCGTTTCGATGGCTTCCATGGGCGCGCCGCTTTGGGCTTTGGCGTGCACGCCGCACAGGAAGCGGCGCACATCGGCTTGGGAGGGGCTGAACATGGGGCGCGAGCGTAGCACGCCCCTTCTTGCCTTGTGCTCAGCGGGGCTTGGTGGGCAGTGCGTCAGCGCGTCAGCGCCGTGCCGCCCCCATCATGCGAGAGATGGTCTGCGCGGCACGCAGCAGTGGCGGCAGCAGGGTTTGCTGCATCAGCTCGGCGCTGGTGCGGTTGGCCTGGCCGCTGATGTTGAGGGCGGCCACGGTTTGTCCGGCGCGGTTGGTGAGGGGCGCGGCGATCGAGATCAGGCCTTCTTCCAGCTCCTGGTTCACCAGACACCAGCCCTGGGTGCGGGCCTGGCGGATGCGTTCGAGCAGCGTGGGCAGGTCGGCGGCGGTGTGGGCGGTGAAGGGTTGCAGCTCCAGCGTGGACAGGCGGGCTTGCAGGGCGTCGTCGCTCAGTCCGGCCAGCAGCACGCGGCCCATCGATGTCCAGGGCGCGGGCAGGCGCGAGCCCACGCCCAGGTTGGTGCGCATGATTTTGTGGGTGGGCACGCGCAGCACGTAGACGATGTCCAGTCCATCGAGCACGGCGGCCGATGACGACTCGCGCACCTGCTCCACCAGGTCTTCCATTACCGGCTCGGCCAGGTTCCACATGGGCAGGGACGACAGGTAGGCAAAGCCCAGGTCCAGGATGCGCGGCGACAGGCGAAACAGCTTGCCGTCCGTTTCCACATAGCCCAGCGTTTGCAGCGTGAGCAGGATGCGCCGTGCCCCGGCGCGGGTCAGGCCCGTCTGGGCGGCTACCTCGCTCAGGGTTTGCTGGGGTGCGCTGGCGCTGAACGAGCGGATGACCTCCAGCCCCCGCGCGAACGATTGCACATAGCTGTCGCCCGGCTTGGGGGCGCTGGGCGGCTCGGCCGCTGCAGGGGTTGATGAAGGGGCGGACGCAGGCAAGCCCGAGGTGGCCTCGGGGTTTTCAGGGGTAGGCATGGTGGGCTTAGTCTCTATAATTCATTATACGAACAAATGTTCTTTATGCGAACATTTGGAATCGGTGTTTGGAATCGATGTGCTGATGGGCGTGCTGTCGGTTCAAGCCAAGGTTGGGGCGCCGGGGTGGTGGTCCCATCCATCCGTTTTGCAGGAGACAAGGATTCATGATCAACAAGATAGCCGACTCGGCCGCACAGGCGCTGGCCGGGGTGCGCGATGGTGCCACGGTGCTGATTGGTGGTTTTGGCACGGCCGGGATTCCCGGTGAGCTGATTGACGCCCTGATGGAACACGGCGTGCGCGACCTGACGATGGTGAACAACAATGCGGGCAATGCCGACCAGGGCCTGGCGGCGCTGCTTCAGACCGGCCGGGTGCGCAAGATCATCTGCAGCTTTCCGCGCCAGGTGGACAGCTACGTGTTCGACGAGCTGTACCGCAGCGGCAAGCTCGAACTCGAACTCGTTCCCCAGGGCAATCTGGCCGAGCGCCTGCGCGCTGCGGGGGCGGGCATCGGCGCTTTCTTCTGCCCCACGGCTTATGGCACCGAGCTGGCCGCTGGCAAAGAGACGCGCGAGATCAACGGCAAGCACTACGTGCTGGAGTACCCCATCCACGGCGATGTCGCCCTGATCAAGGCCGAGCAGGGCGACCGCTGGGGCAACCTGACCTATCGCATGTCGGCCCGCAACTTTGGCCCGGTGATGGCCACGGCCGCCAAGACCACGATTGCCACCGTGCACGAGGTGGTGGAGCTGGGCGCGCTGGACCCGGAGGCCATCGTCACCCCCGGCATCTACGTGACCCATGTCGTGAAGATCGACCGCACCGCCACGCAGGCCGGTGGTTTCAAAAAATCGGCATGAAATCGGCCCCTACCGCAAAAGGATCAGGCGTGAGCAGCTATCAAAAACGTAGTAAAGAAGAATTGGCGAAGCGTGTGGCTCAGGATATCCACGACGGCGCCTACGTCAACCTGGGCATTGGCCAGCCCACCCTGGTGGCCAACCACATCCCGGCAGGCCGCGAGGTCATCCTGCAAAGCGAGAACGGCATCCTGGGCATGGGCCCGGCGCCCGCGGCGGGGCTGGAAGACTATGACCTCATCAACGCAGGCAAGCAGCCCGTGACGCTGCTGCCTGGTGGGGCGTACTTTCACCATGCCGACAGCTTCGGGATGATGCGCGGCGGTCATCTGGACATCTGCGTGCTGGGCGCGTTTCAAGTCAGCGCCACGGGCGACCTGGCCAACTGGAGCACGGGCGAGCCCGGCGCCATCCCCGCCGTGGGCGGGGCGATGGACCTGGCCATTGGTGCCAAGCAGACCTGGGTGATGATGGATTTGCTCACCAAGCAGGGCGCCAGCAAGGTGGTGACGCAGTGCACCTACCCCCTCACCGGTGTCGCCTGCGTGAAGCGCATCTACACCGATCTGTGCACACTGGCCTGCACCCCCACGGGCCTGCAACTCATCGACACCGTGCCCGGCCTGTCACTGGCCGAACTGGAGCAACTGGTGGGCCTGCCCATCCGCCCTGCAGCCTGATTCCATTTTTAGATTCCAGGAGACAAACCCATGAGCCAACGACAAGCCTTTATCTGCGATGCCATCCGCACGCCCTTTGGCCGCTACGGCGGTGCGCTCAGCAGCGTGCGCACCGACGACCTGGGCGCCATCCCCATCAAGGCGCTGATGGACCGCAACCCCGGCGTGGACTGGGCAGCAGTGTCCGACGTGCTCTACGGCTGCGCCAACCAGGCCGGTGAAGACAACCGCAACGTAGCCCACATGAGCAGCCTGCTGGCGGGCCTGCCCATCGACGTGGCCGGCGCCACCATCAACCGCCTGTGCGGCTCGGGGCTCGATGCCGTGGGCACCGCAGCACGCGTCATCAAGTCGGGCGAGGCGGGCCTGATGATCGCGGGCGGCGTGGAGAGCATGAGCCGCGCGCCCTTCGTCATGCCCAAGGCCGAGTCGGCCTTCAGCCGCAACAACGCGGTGTACGACACCACCATCGGCTGGCGCTTCATCAACAAGCTGATGAAGGAAAAGTACGGTGTGGACTCCATGCCCGAAACCGCCGAGAACGTGGCGACCGACTTTGGCATTGAGCGTGAGGCGCAAGACCAGATGGCCCTGCGCAGCCAGCTCAACGCCGTGGCGGCCATCAAGGCTGGCCACCTGGCGCGCGAGATCGTGCCGGTGCACATCCCCCAAAAGAAGGGCGACGCCCTCATCGTGAGCCAGGACGAGCACCCCCGCGAGACCAGCCTGGAAGCGCTGGCCAAGCTCAAAGGCGTGGTGCGGCCCGATGGCACGGTGACTGCGGGCAATGCGTCGGGCGTGAACGACGGCGCTTGCGCGTTGCTGTTGGCCGATGAGGCCCATGCTGCCAAGTACGGCCTCAAGCCCCGCGCCCGCGTGGTGGGCATGGCCGTGGCCGGGGTGGCGCCGCGCATCATGGGCTTTGGTCCCACCCCCGCCACGCTGAAGGTGCTGGCGCAAACGGGCCTGACCATCGACCACATGGACGTGATCGAACTGAACGAAGCCTTTGCCGCGCAAGGCCTGGCCGTGCTGCGCGCGCTGGGCATCAAGGACGACGATGCCCGCGTGAACGCCTGGGGCGGCGCCATTGCGCTGGGCCACCCGCTGGGCGCCAGCGGTGCGCGCCTGGTCACCACGGCTGTGAACCGCCTGCACGAGCACGCTGGCCAGTACGCGCTGTGCACCATGTGCATTGGCGTGGGGCAGGGCATTGCCATCATCCTGGAGCGCGTGTGAGCATGACCGAACAACGCACACCCGTCACCGTCGTCACCGGTGCCAGCAATGGCATTGGTCGCGCGATTGCCGAAGCCTTGCTGGCCCAGGGCCGCGCCGTGGTCAACCTGGACTACGTGCTGCCCACCTGGAGCCACCCGCTGCTCACGTCCTACCAGGGCGACCTGACCGACGAGGCACCGACCCGCGAACGCGCCGCCGAGATCGCTGAAAAGCACAACGTGACCGCGCTGGTGAACAACGCCGGCGCCACGCGCCCCGGCACCATCGACACCGCCACCACCGCGCAGCTGGACGATGTGGTGGGCCTGCACCTGCGCGCGCCCATGCTGCTGGTGCAAGCCTTTTTGCCCAGCCTGCGCGCCAGCGGCCAGGGCCGCATCGTGAACATGTCGTCACGCGCCGCTTTAGGCAAGGCCGACCGCATCGTGTATTCGGCCACCAAGGCCGGAATGATCGGCATGACGCGCACGCTGGCCACGGAGCTGGGGCGTGACGGCATCACCGTCAACGCGATTGGCCCCGGGCCGATTGCGACCGAACTGTTCCGCCAGAGCAACCCCGACGGCGCGCCGCAAACGCAGCGCATCCTGAACAGCATTGCCGTGGGCCGCATGGGCACGCCTGATGACGTGGCGCGTGCGGCGTTGTTCTTCCTGTCGCCCGACAACGGTTTCGTGACGGGCCAGGTTTTGTACGTGTGCGGTGGCACCACGCTGGGGGTGGCCCCGGTTTAGAGCAACTCACACCCTGTCCTGATTTCCCAGCCCCCAAAGGGGCGCAACACCTTCTCGCCCGGGGCCGCAGAGCCCTGGTTGAGGCCATGGCGCGGTCCGTTGCCGCAGCCGTGGCACCGATTTCATCCACCTTTTGAAGGAGACAAACCATGAACCGCATTCCAACCACCCGCCGCCAGGCCCTTTCTGCCGTGGCTGCCGCCGCCCTGGCTGGTGCAGGCCTGCTGGGCAGCTCGGCCACGCTGGCCCAGAGCTATCCCACCAAGCCCGTTACCATCGTTGTGCCCTTTGCGGCTGGCGGCACGACCGACATCCTGGCGCGCATCATCGGCCAGGCGCTGACTGCTGAGCTGGGCCAGTCCGTCATCGTCGACAACCGCGCAGGTGCGGGCGGCAACATCGGCGGCGCCATGGCGGCCAAGGCACCGGCCGATGGCTACACCCTGTTCATGGGCACGGTGGGCACGCACGCCATCAATGCCAGCCTGTACAAGAAGATGCCGTTCGATCCGATCAAGGACTTTGCGCCGCTGACCCGCGTGGCCAATGTGCCCAACCTGCTGGTGGCCAACCCCAACCAGCCGTTCAAGACGGTGAAGGACCTGATCGCCTACGCCAAGGCCAACCCCGGCAAGGTGAACTTTGGCTCGTCGGGCAATGGCAGCTCCATCCACCTGTCGGGCGAGCTGTTCAAGAGCCTCGCCAAGGTGGACATGGTGCACGTGCCCTACAAGGGCAGCGCCCCGGCTGTCACAGACCTGCTGGGCAACCAGATCGCCATCATGTTCGACAACATGCCCTCGGCCATCCAGCACGTGCGCAGCGGCAAGCTGGTGCCCATTGCCGTGACCACGGCCAAGCGCTCGCCCGAGCTGCCCAACGTGCCCACCATCGCCGAGGCCGGGGTGCCAGGCTACGAAGCCACCTCGTGGTTTGGCATGTTTGCGCCCGCCGGTACACCCGCGCCGGTGCTGGCCCAGCTCAACAAGGCGCTCGTGAAGGTGCTGAATCAGGCCGACGTGGCGAAGAAGATCAACGAGCAGGGCGCAGAAACCTACAGCGAGACCCCTGAACAGTTCGCTGCTTTCATCCAGGCCGAAAGTGCAAAGTGGGGCAAGGTGGTCAAGGAGTCGGGCGCTAGCCTGGATTGAGGGGGGTGAGCGCGCCCGCTGCCCCCTGGGATGTGGCGATTTTGTAAAAAATGATAGCTGCTAACGCTTGTAAATAAAGCGTTAGCAGCCATTTTTATAGGGAATTTCTCCGCCGCAGCGCGCTGTGGTGCCCTCCGAGGGGCATGCGCTGTTGCTGCGGGGCCTGTGCAAGCCGCAGATGCGCGCTCATTCACAATAAAAACCGAGATACAGCAGGTGGATAAAGCGCTGGAAGCTATTGTTTTGATAGTAATTTTGCTCAGCACAACCGTCCACAGGCATTGGCTGAGAAACCCTCGAACCCGTGCGGGCGGTGCTGCCCGCTGCGTCGCCCATTCGCGCCACAATGGCGGCTGCTGAATCCCTCAGGGTTTTCCTATGCCTAATCCCACCCCATTGAGTGCCGAAATCGCCGCTACCACGGCCCGCATCGTCGTGGAAGAGGGGCTGGAATGGGGCCCTGCCAAGCGCCGTGCGGTGCGCGAGATGGGCTTGCCCGCCCGCACGCCGCTGCCGGACAACGACCAGGTGGAGGCCGCTGTGCGCGAATACCTGGATATTTTTTGTGCCGACACCCAGCCCCGTGAGCTGCGAGCCTTGCGTCAACTGGCCCTGGTGTGGATGGTGCGCATGGCCGAGTTTCGCCCGCACCTGGCCGGGGCGGTGTGGCATGGCACGGCCACGCGCCTGTCGGACATTTACATCCAGCTGTTTTGCGATGATTCCAAGTCGGCCGAGATTGCGCTGATCGACCACCATGTGGACTACGAGCCGCGCACGGTGACCGGATTCCACGGCGAATCGGTCGAAGCGCTCAGCCTGGGCAGCAAATGCGCAGAACTCAATGAAATGATTGGTGTGCACCTGATGATTTATGACCTGGACGATTTGCGGGGCGCCCTCAAGCCCGACGCCAAGGGGCGCACCCCCCGTGGCGATGTGACGGCCGTGCGCCGCCTGCTGGAAGAGACTGCCCCATGAGCGTGCCGCCTGATACCTCATCTACCGCCCCATCCGTTGACAACACGGCCCAGGCCGCGCGCAGGCGCTGGCTGTATGGCGCCGTGGCCGGGGCTGCGGCGCTGGGCGGCGCCGGGCTGGCGTGGTGGCGCTTGCAGCCCCATGCACAGCAAGAGGGTGCTGAAGCTGCGCTGTGGGGCATGGAGTTCGACACCCCTGCGGGTGGCGCGCCCTTGGTGATGAAGGCTTTGCAGGGCCAGCCGGTGTTGCTCAACTTCTGGGCCACCTGGTGTCCACCCTGTGTGGACGAGCTGCCCATGCTCAACACCTTCTACCGCGAAAACGCCCCCAAGGGCTGGCAGGTGGTGGGCTTGGCCATCGACCAGCCCTCGGCTGTGCGCAAGTTCCTGGGCCGCTTGCCGCTGGATTTCCCCGTGGGGCTGGCGGGCATGGGGGGCACGGAGCTGGGGAGGTCGCTGGGCAACCTCACCGGTGGCCTGCCGTTCACCGTGGTTTTGGGGCAGGGGGGCAACGTGCTGCATCGTAAAATGGGGCAGGTCACGGCCCAGGATTTGCAGCAGTGGGCCCGTTTGCGATAGGCGCTGCAGCGCTTTGGCAGGGCGCCTGCCTGGCCTTTGGCGCTGTTTCATCCGCCTTTTTGGCTTTGATGTTGGTGAAAATTACCTCCCAATCGCTGAGGTAGTACGAAATTAGAGTAAATTCGCGCCCTATTTAGTTTTATAGCCGTTGGAGCTTCCATGGATCTGCGAAAACTCAAAACCTTGATCGACCTCGTTTCCGAGTCAAACGTTTCCGAACTCGAAATCACCGAGGCCGAAGGCAAAGTCCGTATCGTCAAGAGCGGCGGCGCCGTGGTTCAGCAATATGTGGCCGCCCCCATGCAAGCCCCCGTGGCGGCTGCCGCCCCGGTGGCCGCCCCTGTGGCCGAGTTGCCCAGCCCTGCGGCTGCGGCGCCTACAGGCCATGTGGTCAAGTCCCCTATGGTGGGCACCTTCTACCGCTCGTCCAGCCCAGGCGCCAAGGCGTTTGTGGAAGTAGGCAGCCAGGTCAAAGAAGGCGAGACCATCTGCATCATCGAAGCGATGAAGATCCTCAACGAAATCGAAGCCGACAAGTCGGGCACCGTGACCCGCATCCTGGGTGAAAACGGCCAGGCCGTGGAATACGGACAGCCGCTGTTCGTCATCGAATAAGGCGCCCATGTTCAAAAAGATTCTCGTTGCGAATCGCGGAGAGATTGCTCTCCGTATCCAGCGCGCGTGCCATGAGTTGGGTGTGAAGGCCGTGATGGTCTACTCCGAGGCCGATCGTGACGCCAAGTACGTCAAGCTGGCTGAAGAGGCCGTGTGCATCGGCCCTGCGCCCTCGCCGCTGTCCTACCTCAATATGCCAGCCATCATCTCGGCCGCCGAAGTGACCGACGCTGAGGCTATCCACCCTGGCTACGGTTTCCTGTCGGAGAACGCCGATTTTGCCGAGCGCGTGGAAAAGAGCGGCTTCCAGTTCATCGGCCCTACACCCGACAACATCCGCACCATGGGTGACAAGGTGTCGGCCAAGCAAGCCATGATCAAGGCGGGCGTGCCTTGCGTGCCGGGCTCTGAGGGCGAACTGCCCGATGACCCGGTCCAGATCCGCCGCATCGCCAAGGCCGTGGGCTACCCCGTGATCATCAAGGCCGCTGGCGGCGGTGGTGGTCGGGGTATGCGTGTGGTGCACACCGAGGCCGCGCTGGTCAATGCCGTGCAGATGACCAAGGCCGAAGCGGGCGCTGCGTTTGGCAATCCTGCGGTGTACATGGAGAAGTTCCTCCAGAACCCCCGCCACATCGAAATCCAGGTGCTGGCCGACAAACACCGCAACGCGGTGTACCTGGGCGAGCGCGATTGCTCCATGCAGCGCCGCCACCAGAAGGTGATCGAAGAGGCTCCAGCCCCTGGCATTCCCCGCAAGCTGATCGAGAAGATCGGTGAGCGCTGCGTGGCCGCGTGCAAGAAGATCGGCTACCGCGGTGCGGGCACGTTCGAGTTTCTGTACGAGAACGGCGAGTTCTACTTCATCGAGATGAACACCCGCGTGCAGGTGGAGCATCCTGTCACCGAGTGGATCACCGGCGTGGACATCGTGAAGACGCAGATCATGGTTGCGGCGGGCGAAAAGCTGCCGTTCACCCAGCGCCAGATCGAAATCCGAGGCCATGCCATCGAGTGCCGGATCAATGCCGAGGACCCGTACAAGTTCATCCCGTCCCCCGGGCGCATCACCACCTGGCATCCCCCGGGCGGCCCTGGCGTGCGTGTGGATTCGCATGCGTACACCAACTACTTCGTGCCACCCAACTACGACTCGATGATCGGCAAGATCATCGTGCACGGTGACACGCGCGAGCAGGCCCTGGCCCGCATGCGCACGGCGCTGTCCGAGACCGTGATCGAAGGCATCAACACCAACGTGCCGCTGCATCGCGAGTTGATGGTGGACGCCAAGTTCATGGCCGGCGGCACCAACATCCACTACCTGGAAGAGTGGTTGTCGCAACACAAGCGCTAGGCAGCGTACAACCCCCTGAGGCGCTTCGCGCCTTCCCCCTTCTCTCGAATGGCAGCGCCATTCGGGAAGGGGGACACCGCCAGCGCGGCGGGACGGCCCTTGCGCGGCGGTCGCTTGCGGAGCGAGGGCTGCGGGCGTTTGGTGTTTGTTAGGCTGATTCCAGTCCTGGGCTGGTGCTGCCACAGTGGGTTCACATGCTGGCTCCCGGAGACGGGTGCCAGCATTTCATTTTTGCAAAGAGGCGTTTTTCATGTTTGAGCTGAGCCTGATGTGCCCTGAAGACCGCATCGAAGCGGTGAGCGATGCGCTGGATGCGCTGGACGCCTTGAGCGTTTCGGTGGAAGACGCCGATGCGCAGACCGATGCCGAGCAGGCGCTGTTTGGCGAGCCGGGCATGCCTCCGCCCAAGGATGGCTGGCAGCGCAGCCGGGTCGTGGCGCTGTTCCCCACCCAGGCTGCCGCCGAAGAAGCGCAGCAGTTGCTGGCAGTGCAGGACTTTTTTGAGGGTTGCCAGGTGCTGGGCATTGCCAATGTGCCCGAGCAAGATTGGGTGCGCCTGACCCAATCGCAGTTTGTCCCGGTGGACATCACCCCAGACTTCTGGATCGTGCCGACCTGGCATGAGTTGCCAGCGCAGGCGGTGCGCAGCATTCGCCTGGACCCGGGCCTGGCCTTTGGCACGGGCACGCACCCCACCACCCGCATGTGCCTGCGCTGGATTGCGCGCAATGGGGCTGTGGCGGCCGATGGCACAAGCACCGCAAGCACCTTGGGGCGTGTGCTGGACTACGGCTGTGGCTCCGGCATCCTGGCCATCGGCGCTGCCAAGTTTGGCGCCGTGGACATTGATGCGGTGGACATTGACCCGGCAGCGGTCGAATCCACCTTGCAAAACGCGCAGGCCAATGGCGTGCAACTGAAGGCGGGTTTGCCTGACAAGGCCCAGGGCGAGTACCGCACGGTGCTGGCCAATATCCTGGCGACGCCGTTGCGGGTGTTGGCGCCTTTGCTGTGCAGCCATGTGGCGGCCGGGGGGCACCTGGTGCTGGCCGGCATTCTGGAGCGCCAGGCCCAGGAGCTGCAAGAGGCGTACGCGCCTTGGCTTCAGTTGCAGGTGGCCGACAAGGAAGACGGCTGGATCTTGATGACGGCCAGCCGTTGATCTGTGCCTGCAGGCCCCGCAGGCTGCGGGGTGTGCGCTCTACAATCCATTGCAGATGAGCCAGATTACACGCTGCCCGGCCTGCTCGACCCAGTTCAAAGTGGTCGCGGATCAGCTGCGCATTTCTGAAGGCTGGGTGCGTTGCGGCAATTGCGCCGAGGTGTTTGACGCCTCCGAGTTTCTGATGCCCGCACCGCCGCCAGCCTTGCTGCCCGATGTCTCTCTGACCGATGTGCGTCCACCGCCCCAGCCCGTGGCGCGTGCCGACGAATCGACCAGGGCCTGGGGGGCTCCCCCTGCATCGGCACCAGTCGCCGCCAAAGGGGCTGCCGTGGCCAAGCCGCAGGCCCCTGCGGTCGTAGCACCTTCTGCCCCGGCCAGCAGCCCAGCCCGGGCGCAGGCCCCTTTGCCAGAGGTGCTGGCGGTTCCCGATCCTGTGCTGCCGGCCTTTCTCGCCGCCGCCCCAGCGGGTGACCGCGATGGGCATCCGCAAGGTACGGAGCTGGGTTTGGAGCCGTTGGCGCCGTTTGCGTGGGGGGGCGCACCTGCTGCTCCCACTCCCCGGAGTCCGCCCCAGGTTTCGACCTCAGTTCCAACGCCTGTGTCAGTTCGGCCTGTGCTCGTGGAGCGGCAGGAAAGCCGCATCCTGTCGGCCGATATGTTGGAGTTGGTGCTTCAGGGCACGCGTGCCCCCGTGCCCGTGGCCGCCCCTGAGGCTCCTGCTGCACAGGTAGCCCAGGCACCTGTGCCACTGCCCGGCGGCTACGAGCTGCCCTACGCAGAAGATTTTGCAGACACTGCCTTGCTCCCAGAGGGTTTGTCAGAGGACCTGGAATTGCCGCAGGGCCTTGCTGTGCCTGCGCCAGCCGATGGGGCTGCTGCGGCAGCACCGCAGGCCACGCCCGAGTCTGATTCCCAGGTCCATGCACCGTATCCTCCATTGGACTTGCCCACTAGGCCCCAAGACCCGCCTGCCCAGCAAGCGGTGCGGGTGTCGGCCTTGGAGGCTGCACAGAGCCAGCCTGCGGAGCGGCTTGAGCGGTTGGAGGGTGATGCAGGCAATGCGGGGCGTGCGAAAAAGCAGCCCCTGGAGACCTCGGTGTTGGGTGACGGCCGGGACGTCGTAGACGATGTCGACGGCGAGGTCGCCCCTGCTCTGGCGCTTCCTTCTGTGGCGTTTCCGTCGGTGTCCACCGATTCGGAGCGCAAGGAGTCTCCAGCTTTCTCCAGCGCCCCGGCGGAGCTGCTGGCGGATGCGGCGGGCGATGATGGCGACGACGCAACCGCAGATGCCGCGCCCACCGAAGATGTGAGTTTTGTGAAGGCCGCACGCCGCCGTGCGTTTTGGCGAAAACCCTTGGTGCGAGTGGCCTTGGTGGCCGTGTCTCTTGGCTTGCTGGCGGTGCTGGCAGGGCAGGTGGCGGTACACGAGCGCAATCGCCTGGCGGCCATGGAGCCTCGGCTGCGCCCCGCCTTGTTGGCGCTGTGCGAGCCCTTGCAGTGCGCACTGGCGCCCCAGCGGCAAATCAGCGATGTAGTGATCGACAGCTCGTCCTTCAACAAAGCGCGCGGTGACAGCTATGTGCTGGCCATCACCATGAAGAGCCGTGCCACCCTTCCGTTGGAAATGCCGGCCGTGGAACTGACGCTGACCGATGCGCAAGACCAACCGGTGCTGCGGCGGGTGCTGCTGCCCTCAGAGATGTCGGCGCCCCAAGAGCTGCCTGCGGGTGGCGAGTGGAATGCCGCAGTGTCTGTGTTGGTCACCACGGGGGGCGCGCGGGTGGCGGGCTACCGCCTGCTGGCTTTCTATCCTTGATTTTTCTTTTTTTGATTGTTTCCTATGGCTGCTCTCATTTGTGGTTCTCTGGCGTTCGACACCATCATGACCTTCGAGGGGCGCTTTGCGGAGCAGATCCTTCCGGACCAGTTGCACATCTTGAACGTCTCCTTCCTGGTGCCGTCTTTGCGCCGTGACTTTGGGGGGTGTGCGGGCAACATCGCCTACAGCCTGAAGTTGCTGGGTGGCGAGGCCTTGCCGATGGCCACCTTGGGAACGGACGGTGCGGAGTACCTGCAGCGCCTCTCGGCTTTGGGCATCAGCGACCAGTTTGTGAAGCAGGTGGATGGCACCTACACAGCGCAGGCCATGATCATGACCGACCGTGACAACAACCAGATCACGGCATTCCACCCAGGGGCCATGATGCAGGCGCATGTGACCCGCATCACTGCAGACCCTCGGATCCGGCTTGGCATCATTTCGCCGGACGGTCGCGATGCCATGCTTGAGCATGCAGCACAGTTTGTGGCGGCGGGTATCCCCTTCGTTTTCGATCCAGGCCAAGGCTTGCCCATGTTCAATGGTGCCGAGCTGTCTCAGTTCATCGAGCAGGCGACTTGGGTCACGGTGAATGACTATGAAGGCAAGATGCTGTGCGACCGCACGGGCCTGAGTCTGTCGGACATTTCGCGCAAGGTACAGGGCTTGGTCGTCACGCTGGGTGCCGAGGGTGTGGATGTGTGGGTGGCCGGCGAATGCATCCGTGTGGCACCTGCTCAGCCTGCGGCGGTGGTGGACCCCACGGGTTGTGGCGATGCGTGGCGCGGTGCGTTGCTGTTCGGCTTGGAGCAGGGCTGGTCGCTCGTGCGCTGTGCCGAGTTGGGCAACCGGGTGGGGGCGCTCAAGATCGCGCAGCGCGGCCCGCAGAACTACACCCTGGATTTCTCTCCGGCAGAATACGCCTGAGGTCGTGGTGCCATGGCGCGCTGCTGATGTGGCGCGCCCCACTACTTTGAGAGAGGGTGTTGGCAGGCGCAGCCTCGTTTTTAGAACAGGTTCTCACTAGTGTTTGGACATAAAAAAACCCGGTGCAGGGCACCGGGTTGGGCTTGGTAAAGTGCGAATTCCTTAGGGCTTGGAGCCTGTAGGAAATGGCCAAGCAGCTTGGGGGTTCAGTGTGGTTTGAGCAGCAGGGGCTGCAGTCACGGCAGGAGCCTTCACCACTTTCTTTGCAGCAGCAGCCTTCTTCGCTGGAGCAGCAGCCTTCTTTGCTGGAGCAGCAGCCTTCTTTGCTGGAGCAGCAGCCTTCTTCGCTGGAGCAGCAGCCTTCTTCGCTGGAGCAGCAGCCTTCTTCGCTGGAGCAGCAGCCTTCTTCGCTGGAGCAGCAGCCTTCTTCGCTGGGGCGGCAGCCTTCTTCGCTGGAGCAGCAGCCTTCTTCGCTGGAGCAGCAGCCTTCTTCGCTGGAGCAGCAGCCTTCTTCGCTGGAGCAGCAGCCTTCTTTGCTGGAGCAGCAGCCTTCTTCGCTGGAGCAGCAGCCTTCTTCGCTGGAGCAGCAGCCTTCTTCGCTGGAGCAGCAGCCTTCTTTGCTGGAGCAGCAGCCTTCTTCGCTGGAGCAGCAGCCTTCTTCGCTGGAGCAGCAGCCTTCTTCGCTGGAGCAGCAGCCTTCTTCGCTGGAGCAGCAGCCTTCTTCGCTGGAGCAGCAGCCTTCTTCGCTGGGGCAGCAGCCTTCTTCACAGGGGCGGCTTTCTTTACGGCCGGTTTTTTCGCAGTTGCCATCATGTTCTCCTTGGGTCAATTAGCAAAGAGCACTTCCTGTCTGCAGTGGACAAGAAGCGATCCATGGTGATGGACGCTTCTTGAGCTCCATCACCATGAATACGGAAACACCACCGCCGAGCCCCTTCTGTGAGGGGACTTGTGGGCGGGGTGTGGTGTAAGCGTCCATGGCCGAAAGTGCGCGATCTGATCTGATCAGTCCCAAGACAGGGCACCGCCCGACTGGTACTCGATGACCCGGGTTTCAAAGAAGTTGCGTTCCTTCTTCAGATCGATCATCTCGCTCATCCATGGGAAGGGGTTCTCTTCGTTCGGGAAGAGGGTCTCCAGGCCGATCTGGGTGGCGCGGCGATTGGCGATGTAGCGCAGGTAGCCTTTGAACATCGACGCATTCATGCCCAGCACGCCACGCGGCATGGTGTCTTCGGCGTAGCGGTATTCCAACTCCACGGCCTTCATGAACAGGGCGTTGATCTCGGCCTTGAACTCTGGGGTCCAGAGGTGTGGGTTTTCCAGCTTCAGTTGGTTGATCAAGTCGATGCCGAAGTTGCAGTGCATCGACTCGTCGCGCAGGATGTACTGGTATTGCTCGGCCGCGCCGGTCATCTTGTTCTGCCGACCCAGCGCCAGGATCTGTGTGAAGCCGACGTAGAAGAACAGCCCTTCCATCAGGCAGGCAAAAACGATCAGGGACTTGAGCAGTGTCTGATCGGTTTCGAGGGTGCCGGTGTGGAAGTTCGGATCCATGATCGCTTCGATGAAGGGAATCAGGAACTCGTCTTTGTCACGAATGGACTGGACTTCGTTGTACGCGTTGAAGATTTCGCTTTCATCCAGGCCCAGCGACTCCACGATGTACTGGTAGGCATGGGTGTGGATGGCTTCTTCAAACGCCTGGCGCAGCAGGAACTGGCGGCACTCGGGGGCGGTGATGTGGCGGTAGGTGCCCAGCACGATGTTGTTGGCGGCCAGCGAGTCGGCGGTCACAAAGAAGCCGAGGTTGCGCTTGATGATGCGGCGCTCGTCATCGGTCAGCCCATTCGGATCTTTCCACAACGCGATGTCGCGCGTCATGTTCACCTCTTGCGGCATCCAGTGGTTGGCGCAGGTGGCGAGGTATTTTTCCCAAGCCCATTTGTACTTGAACGGGACGAGCTGGTTGACGTCCGTCTGGCCGTTGATGATGCGCTTGTCTGCTGCATTGACACGGCGGTGTGTGGCTGCAGGGGCCTGCTGTGCACTGGTTGCAGGCTGCGATGCCGTGGACTCAAAAGACAGCGGAGACTGCTCTGCTTGGCGGTTGTTTTGCAGACCGCCGTCCGTTTGATTTTGCGATGAGGGCTTGACTTCTTCGTCCCAGGTCAGCATAGATTTTCCAGTGTTCGGATTATGAAAGCAGTGCTGCAAAAAGGAAAGCACTGAAGCGTTATGCAGCAACGATTTGTTGCTTCACAGCACATGCGCAGCACACCAATTGGGGTCGGTGTGCCGCGTGGTTGTGGTTACTGGCACGCCTCGCAAGCCACATCGTCAATCGCCGTGAATTGAACGTCGGTGGCTGGCACTGCTGATGTGGTTGCGGCAGAGGCTTCGGGCGCGTTGCCGTGGGCTTGCGCGCCGTGGGCCGAAGTGCCTTCGGTACCGGAGGAGACGGCATTGAGCTGGCGCGTATTCACGGTGCTCATTTCCACGTGTGTCGCGCTTTGCGTGCGCAGGTAGTAGGTGGTCTTGAGGCCACGCACCCATGCGAGCTTGTAGGTGTCGTCCAGCTTTTTGCCCGATGCACCGGCCATGTAGATGTTCAAGCTCTGGGCCTGGTCGATCCACTTTTGGCGGCGCGAGGCCGCCTCCACCAGCCACTTCGGTTCCACTTCGAAGGCGGTAGAGTACAGCGCCTTGATGTCGGCGGGCACGCGGTCGATGGGGTGCAGCGATCCCTTGAAGTGCTTGAGGTCCATGATCATCACGTCGTCCCACAGGCCCAGGCGCTTGAGGTCGCGAACCAGGCCGCCGTTGATCACGGTGAACTCACCCGACAGATTGGACTTGACCGACAGATTGCCAAACGATGGTTCGATCGAGGCATCCACTCCGATGATGTTGGAGATGGTGGCTGTGGGGGCAATGGCCACGCAATTGGAGTTGCGCATGCCGTCCTGCGCGATCTTCTTGCGCAGCGCATCCCAGTCCAGCGTGGCGGAGCGATCCACTTCCACGTAGCCGCCACGGGCTTGCGCCAGCATGTCCAGGGTGTCGAAGGGCAGGATGCCGCGGTCCCACAGCGAGCCTTTGTAGCTGGAGTATTGGCCGCGTTCCTTGGCCAGCTCGGTCGATGCCCAGTAGGCGTAGTAGCAGATGGCCTCCATCGACTTGTCGGCAAACTCGACGGCTTCTTGCGACGCGTAAGGAATGCGCAACTCATACAAGCTGTCCTGGAAGGCCATGAGCCCCAGGCCCACCGGACGGTGGCGCAGGTTGGAGTCGCGGGCTTTCGTCACGGCGTAGTAGTTGATGTCGATGACGTTGTCCAGCATGCGCATGGCCACCGTGATGGTCTTCTTCAGCTTGTCGTGATCGATCTGGCCATCCTTCAAGTGCTGGCGCAGGTTGACCGAACCGAGGTTGCACACGGCCGTTTCGGTGTCGCTCGTGTTGAGGGTGATTTCCGTGCACAGGTTGGACGAGTGCACCACGCCAGCGTGCTGTTGGGGCGAACGCACATTGCAGGCGTCCTTGAAAGTGATCCAGGGGTGGCCTGTTTCAAACAGCATGGTCAAAATCTTGCGCCACAGGTCGGTCGCCTGCAAGGTCTTGCTGGGCTTGAGTTCGCCGCTGGCGGCCTTGGCTTCGTAGGCCACGTAGGCCTTCTCGAAGTCTGCGCCAAACAGGTCGTGCAGATCGGGCACGTTGGATGGCGAGAACAGGGTCCAGGTACCCTTTTCCATCACGCGGCGCATGAACAGGTCGGGGATCCAGTTGGCCGTGTTCATGTCGTGCGTGCGGCGGCGGTCGTCGCCGGTGTTCTTGCGCAGCTCCAGGAACTCTTCGATGTCCAGATGCCAGGTTTCCAGATAGGTGCAGACGGCGCCCTTGCGCTTGCCGCCCTGGTTCACGGCCACAGCCGTATCGTTGACCACCTTGAGGAACGGCACCACACCTTGGGACTCGCCGTTGGTGCCCTTGATGTGCGAGCCCAGGGCGCGCACGCGGGTCCAGTCGTTGCCCAGGCCGCCAGCAAACTTGGACAGCAGGGCGTTTTCCTTGATGGATTCGTAGATGCCATCCAGGTCGTCGGGCACCGTGGTCAGGTAGCAACTCGACAGCTGCGAGCGCAGCGTGCCGCTGTTGAACAGCGTGGGCGTGCTGGACATGAAGTCGAAGCTGGAGAGCACTTCGTAGAACTCGATGGCACGGGCTTCCGGGTTTTTCTCATTGAGCGAGAGGCCCATGGCCACACGCATGAAGAAGGCTTGGGGCAACTCGATACGGCTCTTGCGCACGTGCAGGAAGTAGCGGTCGTACAGTGTTTGCAGGCCCAGGTAGTCGAATTGCAGGTCGCGCTGGGGTTTCAGGGCTGCCGCCAGACGGGCCAGGTCGAATTTCAGCAGGCGTGCATCCAGCAGTTCGTTGTCCACGCCCTTTTGGATGAATTGGGGGAAATACTCGGCGTAGGCTGCGCCCATGTGGTCTTGCGTGACGTCCCGGCCCAGCACTTCGCGCACGATGGTGTGCAGCAGCAGGCGTGCGGTGGCGTAGGTGTAGTCGGGGTCTTTCTCGATCAGGGTGCGGGCCGCCAGAATGGATGCCTTGTATACCTCGTCCATGGGCACACCGTCATAGAGGTTGCGCATGGTCTCTGCCACGATGGGGTCTGCCTTGATGTCTTTGCCCAGCCCCACGCAGGCCGATTCGATCAGGGACTGTAGGCGGTGCAGGTCCAGCGTGACGCGCTGGCCGTTGTCCAGCACATGGAGTACAGGCACGGCGGGGGCATGTTGCTTGACCAGATTGGCGCGCTCTTGCGTGCGGCGCTCGCGGTACAGCACATAGGCGCGGGCCACTTCATGGTGGCCGCCGCGCATCAGGCCCAATTCGACTTGGTCTTGCACGTCTTCAATGTGGAACGTGCCGCCACCGGGGCGCGAGCGCATCAGCGCGCGACTGACGCCCTGCGTCAAGGCGTCTACCACCTCGCGCACGCTGGCCGATGCTGCGCCCTGGGTGCCATGCACCGCCAAAAAGGCTTTCATCAGAGCGATGGCAATCTTGGGTGCTTCGAAGGGCACGACCGCGCCGTTGCGCCGAATGATCTGGTAGTGGCCTTGGGCGTTGGCTGCCGTGTTGGCGGCGTCGCCTGCGGCTTCTTCAGGGGTGGCGTGCGTGGTGGCGGGCGTGTTCAAAGCAGCTTGCATGGGTGTCCTCTTCTGTGGGCTGACTGGGGTGTGTGGGCAGCCGCTGGGGCGGCTGCAAAGGCGAGAGTGGTGCACCAGCCTTTCGGCTGTCGCACACTATATATGGTGTGTCGATTGTGTTCAAGACACTACCGGTAGTGTAATGCCTTGGGTGTTGGGTTTCTGGAAACCAGCTGTTTTGCACCCCTTTAGGGGTTGGCGCAGAGCGTGAAAACCCGCTGTGCCACACGGTTTGGAAGAGCAGACCTTGTGGTGGTGCGGGCTGTCGCGGTATTTGGGCCGCTGCGGCGCTCAGTGCTTGGTTTGTCTTTTTGGAAGGGGGGCGATCCTACCCTGAATCTGCCCCGATTTTTAAACCTGAAAACAGGTCGGGTTTAGCGAGGGGTCACTTGACTGGGGAGTTCCAGGGTGCTTTGGGTCAGCAGCTCTGCCAGTTTGTGCCAATTGAATCCAGGCCCTGGGTCTTGCTTGCGCCCGGGGGCTACATGCTCATGCCCTGCCAGATATCGCAGAGGGTAACGTTCGGCCAAGGCATGGCAAAGCGCTGCCAGGGTGAGGTACTGTGCGGATTCAAAGCGATGCCCCTCCAGTCCCTCCAGTTCAATGCCAATCGAGTCATCGTTGCAGTTGGTTCTGCCGCGATAGGCCGACTGGCCTGCATGCCACGCCCGTTGGTCGCAGTCCACAAATTGCCACAGGCGCCCGCTGCGCTCAATAAAGAAGTGGGCCGACACCTGCAGTCCACGGATCTGCTGGAAATAGGGATGGGCCTCCCAGTCCAGGGTGTTGGTGAACAACTGTTGCACGGCCCCGGTGCCGTAGTGCCCGGGCGGGAGGCTGATGGAATGCACCACGACCAAGTCCACCGACTGCTTGGCGTCCACAGGGCGGGGGCCGTGGTTGGGGGAAGGTAGTCGCACGGCATCGCGGTGCCAGCCACCGTCCCACAGGACTGCCGATGGGGCTGCTGCCATGTCAGCCGATCTCGTCCAGAAAGTCTTGGTCGTTGGGCACCGCAATGTTCAGCCGAGCGATGCGGTAGCGAATCTGGCGCAGGCTGATGCCCAGCCGCGCTGCCGTGGCGGTGCGGTTGAACCCGGATTCCTTCAGCGCCCGAACCAGAATGTCCCGCTCCTGCTGGTCGAGCCAGGCCTGCAAGTCGTTGGGCAAGGCGGGGCAATCTGCCGCCGCATGTGGCGTGCCGTGGGTGTGTTGGTCGGGCGTGGGCTCGGGGCGGGCTGAGGGTTGTGGCGGTGTGGCGTCGCCTTGCCACTCCACTTGCAATTCGTCCCCTTCGCTCAGCGCCACGGCGCGGTGCAACAGGTTTTCCAGCTCACGTACGTTGCCTGTCAGGGGGTGCGATGCGATGGCCTGCAAGGCCGCTTCGTTCAGTCGGGGCACGGGCATGCCGGACTCTTGGCTGATGCGCGCCAGCAAGGTGGCGCACAGGGCGGGCAAGTCCTCCCGGCGCTCACGCAGTGGCGGTATCACGATCTCGATCACATTCAGGCGGTAGTACAAGTCCTGGCGAAAACGGCCGGTTTGGACATCGGCGGCCAAATCGCGGTGGGTGGCACTGACGATGCGCACATCCACTGTTTCCTCCTGGGTCGAACCCAGGGGGCGCACGCTGCGCTCCTGGATCGCGCGCAGCAGTTTCGACTGCATGGCCAGAGGCAGGTCGCCGATCTCATCCAGAAACAGTGTGCCGCCCCGTGCCGCCTGGAAGTAGCCGTCCCGGTCCTGGTTGGCGCCGGTGTACGACCCCTTGCGCGCGCCAAAGAACTCCGCTTCGAGCAGGTTTTCCGGGATGGCGCCGCAATTCACAGCGATGCAGGGGCCGTCCGAGCGTTGGCTGCAGGCGTGCAAGGCCTGGGCCACCAGCTCCTTGCCGGTGCCTGATTCGCCGTGCACCAACACGGGGGCCATGCCGCGCGCGACCTTGGTGATGCGCTGCTTGACGTTGCGCATGGCTTCGGAGTCCCCCACCATGCGTGCCAGCGCTGCAGGCACGATCCCTGGCGCAGTGGCAGCCTGTTCGCCACCAGAGGCAGACGTGCGCTGGGTGGTGCCCGCACGGGGCGCTCGGGGGGCGGGTGTCGCGCCGGTGCCCTGCACGGCAGAGGCCACGACCGAGCGGAACTGCTTGAGATCGACCGGCTTGGTCAGGTAGTCAAACGCGCCCGACCGCAGGGCCTCCACCGCGTTCTCTGCCGACCCATAGGCGGTCATGACCACACAGCGTTCGCGGCGTTGCTGGTCGCGCAGGTCTTGCAGGATCTCCATGCCAAAGCCGTCAGGCAGGCGCATGTCGGTGATCACCACATCAAAGGGGCGGCCCTTGAGCTGTTCACGGGCCTCTTGCACGGTCGAGGCGGTCTCGACGCGGTAGCCCTCGCGCAGCAAGGTCAACTCGTACAGGGTGCGCAGGTCGGGCTCGTCATCAATGACCAAAATGGAGGCAGCGGTGGCGTTCATGGTTCTCAGATCACGATGGAGTCGAATAGCGTGGCGGCTTCTTGGGGGCGTGTGGTGCGCCTGAACGCCACGGTGAAGGCATTGCCGCCGGTGTTGCCACGCGCGGTGGTACGGTGGGTGCGCTGGTAGCTGATGGAGGCGCCGTGCCTTTGGCACAGTTCGCGGCATATATAGAGGCCCAGGCCGCTGGAGCGGCTCTCTGAGGAGAAAAAGGGCTCGAACAGGTGGCGCTCCACGGATTTGTCCATGGGGGCGCCGTCGCTCCAGACCTGCAGCGTGATCTGGCCTGTGACGCTGGTGCGGGTCTGCACCTGCAACGAGTCTTCATGGGGCCCCATGTAGCGCAAGGCGTTGTCCAGCAGGTTGACTAGTACCCGGCGCAGGTGCTCGGTATCAAACTCTACGTGCAGCATCGGCGCATTCAGCAGGATTTGCCCTTGGCGCTTGGCGGGGTCCTGGGCGCACCAGTCACTCCACACCTGGGCCACGCTGGCATCCAGTGCCAGCGTGGAGGCCGGCGCATGGCTGATCTGGTGTTGCACGCGGGCAATGTCCAGCACCTCCTCGGCAATGCGTGCCAGTCGGTCGGCGTTTTGCTGCACCATTTGTGCCAGTCGTTTTTGACCAGGGTCTTGCAGGTCTTCTTCCAGCAGCGCGTTGGCTTGGACGATGGCGGCCAGCGGATTGCGGATTTCATGCGCCACGGCAGCAGACATGCGGCCCATGGCAGCCAACTTTTCGGTGCGCAGGCGGGCCTCCAGTTCCCGCAGGTCATGCAAGAACATCACGCACAGGCGCTCTCCACGGCTTTGTGGGTCGGCGTGGGTGGATGTCATCCAGGTGCGTGCATGCAGCCCGGTGGGACTTTCGCCAGGGTGCAGCAATGCGACGTCGGCCGTTTGGGGGGCTTCCTGGTCAAACGTGCGGTGTGCCAGGTCCACCAGGGGCTGCCAGCCTTCGCACCGGCCCAGGGAAAAAGGCAGCTGGGTGTGCTGGCTCTCCCCCAGCAGGCCCTGAGCGGCCGGGTTGGCCATGCGGACCACGTCGCTTTCGTCCACCACCAGCACGCCGTCGCTCAAATGCTCAATCACCAGGGCACTCACCTGGGTCTGCACCTGCGCTGCCATCTTGCTGCGCTGGGCGACTTCCTGCTCGCCCACCAGCCGGGTGGCCAGTTGGTGCACCAAGTAAGTTACCACAAAATACCCGGTGCCCGTCAGCGCGCTTTGCAGGTAGCGCTGGGTGTCGTCGCTCAGCGATTGGGTGCTGCTCCACCAGGCCCACAGCAAAAGCAGCAGCGTCACGGCGGCGGTGGTGCCCAGTGCCAGGGTCAGGGTGCCGAGCACGGCCGCCATCAGAATGGGCAGGCCGAACAAGGGGGTGAAATTCATGGCGCCCGTGTGCAAGAGCTGCAGGGCGCTGACCACGGCAATGTCCACGCCAATGGAGGGAAGCCACTGCACGCCCGTGCCCGCAGCAGGGGGGGCATGGCGCCCCAGAATGCGCAGCAGCACGGCAGCGCACAGGTAGGCCCCGCATACGGCCATCAAGACAGGGTCGCTGACTTGGTTGAACCACTGCCCCAGGGTCTGCAGCACCAGCAGCGCCACGGCAATCATCACCCGTCCTGTGAGAAAGCCGCGCCACAGGCGCACAAAGGGCGCGTCCGCAGTGTTCAGCCGGGCGTCGGCCAACAGGGTTTCTTTCATGGGCGCAGCGCTGGGCCAGCGCGCAGGTGGTCCGCGCTGCAATAGGCCACGCCACGTTGCACGACCGCATCGCTGTAGGGCAGGTGCAGGCCGCAATGGGCACAGGCCACCATGTCCTGGGGTTTGGGGGGGGCTGCGGGTGGGGTGCGTGCTGGCTGGGCGGGCTCGCGCTTGCTGCGCCATACGCCCACGGCAATCACCAGCACGATGAACAGGACCAGGTATTTCATACGCTGCGGCCCAGCACGACTTCCATCACGAAACGCGAGCCCACGTACGCCAGCATCAGCAATGCAGCGCCTGCGTACAGCACCCGCACGGCATTGCGCCCGCGCCAGCCAAAGCGTGCGCGGCCCAGCAGCAAGGTGGCAAACGTGAGCCACGAGAGTATCGAGAAAACGGCCTTGTGGTCCCAGCGCCAAGCGCGGCCGTACAGGGTTTCGCTGAACAGCCAGCCCGCCAGCAAGGTGGCGCTGAGCAGCACAAAACCGGCCGTCACAAAGCGAAAGGTCAGCCGCTCCAGCGTCAACAGAGGAATGCCACTGTGCGGGTCTTCGGCTTGGCGGATGTGGCGTTCTGCACGGGTCATGAGCCAGGCGTGCACCACGGCAGCGGCAAACAGGCCATAGCAGGCAATGCCCAAGGCCAGGTGCAGCGGCAGCCAGGCCGATGCCGCCACATGCAGTGGCTGTCCAGGAAACGCCAGAGCCAGCACGATGGTGGCGGCGCCCAGGGCAGCCAGCACCCAGCGTGCCTGCATCTGGGGAAAGAGCTGCCGCTCGACGGCATACACCGTCAATACCAGCCAGGCCGTCATCGACAAGGCCGGGGCAAAACCGAAGCGGGGCGCATCACCCCACAGCCCCCAGACCAGCAGGGCACCGTGCAACACCCATGCCACCAGCAGAGCGTTGCGTGAGGCGGTGGCGCCCAACCGGGCGGCGGCTGCGGCAGGTGCGGCGTATGCCAAGGCTGCGGCAAGGGCCAGCAACCAGCTGACGGGGGAAGCACTGGGTAAAATCATGGGTCACAGTTTAGCCTTTCGCCCGCTGCCAGCGCTTTGGCAAACCTGCCCACATTTGACCTGTGTGCGGGTAACGGGTAACCCTGGAACCTTTCCAAAATCTCCTATGGCCTCCGCACTTACCGACAAACTCACGCGACTCGTCAAGGAGATGCGTGGCCAGGCCCGCATCACCGAATCCAACGTGCAGGACATGCTGCGCGAAGTGCGCATGGCGCTGCTGGAGGCCGATGTGGCCTTGCCGGTGGTGCGCGACTTCATCGCCCGCGTCAAGGAAAAAGCCCTGGGCCAGGAGGTGCTGGGCTCGCTCAAGCCCGGGCAGACGCTGGTGAGCATCGTCAACCAGGAGCTGGCCGCCACCATGGGCGAGGGTGTGGCGGACATCAACCTGGCCGCGCAGCCCCCGGCCATCATCCTGATGGCGGGCCTGCAAGGTGCGGGTAAAACGACCACCACCGCCAAGCTGGCCAAGCACCTGATCGAGCGGCGCAAGAAGAAGGTGCTGACGGTGTCGGGCGACGTGTACCGCCCCGCCGCCATCGAGCAGCTCAAGACCGTGACCGCGCAGGCCGGTGCCGAGTGGTTCCCCAGCACCCCGGACCAAAAGCCGCTGGACATCGCCCGCGCGGCGCTGGACTACGCCAAGAAGCACTACTTTGACGTGCTGCTGGTGGACACGGCCGGGCGCCTGGCCATTGACGAAGCCTTGATGAAAGAAATCAAGGACCTGCATGCCGCCCTCAACCCGGTGGAAACACTGTTTGTGGTGGACGCCATGCAGGGCCAGGATGCGATCAACACCGCCAAGGCCTTCAAGGAAGCCCTGCCGCTCACCGGCATTGTGCTGACCAAGCTCGACGGTGACTCGCGCGGTGGTGCCGCGCTGTCGGTGCGCCAGATCACGGGGGCACCCATCAAGTTTGCAGGTGTCTCTGAAAAGATCGACGGCCTGGAGGTGTTTGACGCCGAGCGCCATGCGGGCCGAATCCTGGGCATGGGCGACATCGTGGCGCTGGTGGAGCAGGTCACGGCCGGGGTGGACATCGAAGCCGCCCAAAAGCTGGCCGCCAAGGTCAAGAGCGGTGACGGCTTTGACCTCAACGACTTCCTCTCGCAAATCCAGCAGATGAAGCAGATGGGCGGGCTCTCCAGCCTGATGGACAAGCTGCCGTCTCAGCTCACCGCCAAGGCCGGCTCCATCGATATGGACAAGGCCGAGAAGGACATCAAGCGCAAGGAAGGCATCATCCAGAGCATGACCCCGCTGGAGCGCCGCAAGCCCGATCTCATCAAGGCCACCCGCAAAAAGCGCATTGCCAACGGCGCCGGTGTGCATGTGCAAGAGGTCAACCGCCTGCTCAAGGAGTTTGAGCAGATGCAGGACATGATGAAGAAAATGAAGGGCGGTGGCCTGATGAAGATGATGAAGCGCATGGGCGGCATGAAAGGCCTGGGCGGCATGCCCAAGATGCCGTTTGGTGGCTCCTGAGGTGTTGGGTGCTATTTAATTGATAGCTGCTAGCGCTTATTTATCAAGCGCTAGGTGCCAAAAAGAACGCGGCTCTTGCTAAGGGGCCGCGTTTTTTTCTGGGGCAATGCCCTGTGGGGCGGCTCTCAGTGGGATAAGGGGGCGGCATCGCCGCTGGTCGGTGATGGCAGTTCTGGGCAGGGCCAGTTCAGCAGTTCTGCCAGGCGGGTCGTGATCCAGGTGGCCTCGGCCACCGACACGCCCGACTCGGCCGTGCACAGCCCCGCATGGATGCGCAGCAGGATCTCTGTTTCGGACGGGGCCTGCACGTGGTACAGCGTTTGCGCGTGCTCCACCAGATGCCCCGACAGGTCTTCACACAGCTCGTAGCGGGCACGAACGATGGAAACGGGTTCGCGCAGGCGCTGGCGGTGGTCGGCGTACACCGCCATGAACGAGGGCGGAACGTGGATCTGGTTGTCGTCTTCGAGCATGGCCAGATTGTGGCCCACTCACTGCACGCGGTTGAACACCAGCTTCTTCTGGGTTTCCGGGTCAAAGAAGTCAAAGCTCGAATCGCTCAGCGAGAGGATCTTTTGCTCCATCAGCACCTGTCGGTTGGGCTTGAGCTTTTGGTTGTTGATGTGGGTGAAGACCCGCTTGAAGTGGGTGCCATCAAAAGACCAGTCGCCGCTGGAGGTGTTGTCTGCCAGCACGGCCCCGTCCGGGCCCTTGTACACCGCGTGCTGCGTGAACTTGCGGTTGTCCTTGAGTTCCGTGGTTTGCTGCAGCAGCCATTCGGACGTTTGCAGGGTGTGCTCCCATTTGCCCACCAGGCGGGCCTGGGGGATGGCTGCAGCGCTGGTTTTTGCGGCCGTTGCAGCCGGGGTGGTCGGGGTGGTCGGGGTGTTTTGGGCCCACACAGCGGTGCTGGCGGCCAGGCACAAGGCCAGAAACAGGTGCTTTTTCACAGGGCTCTCCCAAAAAGCGCGAAGTGTCCCAGAGACGGGGCCTGCAAACTGCCCGCCGCGCGCCGTTGGGCGAAATGACCGGTGGCTCCTGTGTATTTGTTCGCGATTCTTCGGGCGTTTTTGGGGGCGGGCACCCCATGGCGCGCTTGTGGGACCGCGTGGTGGGTCAGTCGGGAGTGAACAGGCGCTCGAACTTGGCTTGGTCTGCCGCCAGCTCAAAGGTCACCACCTGGCCCATCTTCATGTCCGACAAGCGGCAGGCGGCATACAGCGTGGTTTTGCCGGCCAGCTCCATGGCATCCAGGTCAATGATGGCGTAGGGGTGGGGCACAAAGACCTGGTGCTCAAAAATTTCGCGGTATTGGTTGCGGGGCGAAGGGTAGAGCTTGTACTGGTTGGTGGTGATGGTTTGTGTGGCCATGGGCTCAAAAAAGTAAGGGCAGGGCGCGTGGCGGGCCAGCGTGGTGGGGGTACAGTGCGGGCGAATGCTACAGACATTCCTGTAGGGCTTATGCAAAGCGGGATGCAACCACCGCCTTGGCTTTCGGGCATGCCGCTTGGCTGAGCCCTGTTTGCGTAAGCCATGTCCTGTAGAAACCCTGTTGAACTACCGAAAACATCCCCATGGCACGATCCAAAAGTGAATGGCCGAACAAGGTGCTGGCTTTGATCCAGTCCGGCAACCACGCCGCCGCAGTGGCGCAAATCAAGGTGGCCCCCACGGTGGGCGACATCACGCGGCTGCAAACCCAGCTGGCCAAACTGCCGCCATCGCCCGCGCTGCAGCAGCTGCAGAACTTTGTGGAAGAGGAGCGGGCCTTGCTGGCCGCGCCCCGCTTGCACCGCGCGCCATGAGCTACGGCCTATGACCCGCGCACAAGTTTCCATCCAGACCGCAGACTTTGACCTGTCTGCCGAAATTGCCGCGCTGCGCCGTGAAGACAAGGGCGTGGGGGCGGTGTGCAGCTTTGTGGGCACGGTGCGTGACCGCAATGAGGGCGACAAGGTTGCCTCGATGGAGCTGGAGCACTACCCCGGCATGACCGAAAAGTCCATCGAGGCCATGGTGCAAGAGGCTTTCCAGCGCTTCGATATTTTGGGTGCCCGGGTGATCCACCGCGTGGGGCTGCTGCAGCCGCTCGACCAGATCGTGCTGGTGGCGGTGACCAGTGCGCACCGGGGCCAGAGCTTTCAGGCCTGCGAATTTTTGATGGACTACCTCAAGACCCAGGCACCGTTCTGGAAGAAGGAAGAAACCGCCCAAGGCGCCCGCTGGGTGGATGCCCGGGTGAGCGACGACGCCGCGCTGGCGCGCTGGGGCATCACGGCACGCAACGCCTGAGCCTAGGTTGGGGGCTGTTCTTTTCAATAAAAATAGCTGCCAGCGCTCATCAAATAAGCGCTGGCAGCTATTGATTTGATAGTAACTGCGTGCTCCGTCGTCGTGGCGCCCCACTGATCCAGGTCAATCTCTTCCTGTGCCCGCTGCCTTGAAATGAGGCAGTGCCCACCCCAACTGCAGGGCAATTCGGAGGATATAGACCATGCGTCTCGACAAATTCACCACCAAGTTCCAAGAAGCCCTGGGCGATGCACAGAGCATTGCGCTGGGCAACGACCACGCCTACATCGAGCCCGTGCACATGCTCGTGGCCATGCTCAAGCAAGACGACGGCCCCAAGGCGCTGCTGCAGCGTGCGGGCGCCAATGTGCCCGGCCTGCTGGCGGCGGCCGAAGCTGCCGTCAAGCGCCTGCCCCAGGTGCAAGGCAACGACCAGGTGCAGGGCGGTCCCGAGCTGGGCCGCGTGCTGCAGGCCACTGAGAAAGAAGCCATCAAGCGCGGCGACCAGTTCATTGCCAGCGAGCTGTTCTTGCTGGCCGTGATCGACAGCAAGGGCGAGGCCGCAAAAATAGCCAAGGACAACGGCCTCACCCGCAAGAGTCTGGAGGCTGCGATCGAAGCCGTGCGCGGCGGCCAGAAGATGGACAGCGCCGAGGCCGAGGGCCAGCGCGGCGCGCTGCAAAAGTACTGCCTGGACCTGACCGAGCGCGCCCGAGCAGGCAAGCTCGACCCGGTGATTGGCCGCGACGACGAGATCCGCCGCGCCATCCAGGTGCTGCAGCGCCGCAGCAAGAACAACCCCGTGCTCATTGGTGAGCCCGGGGTGGGCAAGACCGCGATTGTCGAAGGCCTGGCCCAGCGCATCGTGGCGGGCGAGGTGCCTGAAAGCCTCAAAGGCAAGCGGGTCCTCTCACTGGACATGGCCGCCCTGCTGGCCGGTGCCAAATACCGGGGCGAGTTTGAAGAGCGCCTGAAAACCGTGTTGAGCGAGTTGGCCAAGGACGAAGGCCAGACCATTGTCTTCATCGATGAGCTGCACACCATGGTGGGCGCAGGCAAGGGCGAAGGCGCGATGGACGCGGGCAACATGCTCAAACCAGCTCTTGCGCGCGGCGAGCTGCACTGCGTGGGCGCCACTACGCTGGACGAATACCGCAAGTACATCGAAAAGGACGCTGCGCTGGAGCGCCGCTTCCAGAAGATTCTGGTGGGCGAGCCCACGGTGGAGGCCACCATCGCCATCCTGCGCGGCCTGCAGGAAAAGTACGAGGCGCACCACGGCGTGGAGATCACCGACCCCGCCATCGTGGCGGCAGCCGAGCTGTCCCATCGCTATATCACTGACCGTTTTTTGCCCGACAAGGCGATTGACCTGATCGACGAGGCCGCAGCCAAGATCAAGATCGAAATCGACTCCAAGCCCGAAGCCATCGACAAGCTCGACCGCCGCCTGATCCAGTTGCAGATCGAGCGCGAAGCCGTGCGCCGCGAAAAGGACGAGGCCTCGCAAAAGCGCTTTGGCCTGATCGAGGAAGAGATCGAGCGCCTGCAAAAAGAAATTGCCGACCTGGAAGAGATCTGGACCAGCGAAAAAGCGCAGGCCCAGGGCTCGGCCCAGGTGCGCGAAGAGATCGAGCGCATCAAGCTACAGATTGTTGAATTCACCCGCAAGGGCGACCTGACCAAGGTGTCTGAGCTGCAGTACGGCCGCCTGCCCGATCTGGAACGCAAGCTCAAGGAAGCCCAGGCCAAGGAAGAAGGCAAGGACGGCGCCTCCACGCCCAACCGCTTGCTGCGCACCCAGGTGGGCGCGGAAGAAATTGCCGAGGTGGTGAGCCGCGCCACGGGCATCCCGGTGTCCAAGATGATGCAGGGTGAGAAAGACAAGCTGCTGCAGATGGAGACCAAGCTGCACGAGCGTGTGGTGGGCCAGCAAGAGGCGATTGCTGCAGTGGCCAATGCCATCCGCCGCTCGCGTTCGGGCCTGAGCGACCCCAACCGGCCCACGGGCTCGTTCCTGTTCCTTGGCCCCACGGGCGTGGGCAAGACCGAGCTGTGCAAGGCGCTGGCGGGCTTTTTGTTCGACAGCGAAGACCACTTGGTGCGCATCGACATGAGCGAGTTCATGGAGAAGCACTCGGTGGCCCGCCTGATCGGCGCGCCCCCCGGCTACGTGGGCTATGAAGAGGGCGGCTACCTCACCGAGGCCGTGCGCCGCAAACCCTACAGCGTGCTGCTGCTCGACGAGGTGGAAAAAGCCCACCCCGACGTGTTCAACGTGCTGCTGCAAGTGCTGGACGATGGCCGCCTGACGGACGGCCAGGGCCGCACCGTGGACTTCAAGAACACGGTGATCGTGATGACCAGCAACATCGGCTCGCACCTGATCCAGGCCATGGTGGGGCAGGATTCGCAGGACATCAAGGACGCCGTGTGGGGCGAGCTGAAGAACCACTTCCGCCCTGAGTTCCTGAACCGCATCGACGAGACCGTGGTGTTCCACGCGCTCGACGCGCAGCACATCGCCTCGATCGCCAAGATCCAGCTGCAGCTGCTGCAAACCCGGTTGGCGAAGATGGATTTGGAGTTGCAGGTGTCCGATGCCGCCTTGGCAGAATTGGCCAAGGTGGGGTTTGACCCGGTGTTTGGTGCGCGGCCGCTCAAGCGGGCGATCCAGCAGCGGATTGAGAACCCGCTGTCCAAGCTCTTGCTGGAGGGGCAGTTCCCTCCCAAGAGCGTCATTGCTGTGAACGTGAACCCGGTGCTGGAGCCGGGGGTGTTCCAGTTCAGCGCCGCGCCGCAGGGTTGACCTGCCAAGCGGCGGTGGCGGGTGCGCAGGCTGGTGGACACACCGGTGTCGCGCCCCGCCCATGTTGTGAATGAGAGGTGTGAGTTGAACGAAATTGTTGCGGGCCTGTTGCGCCTAGTGCTGCGTGTGGTGGTGTTGGCCATGGGCGTGGTGCTTTTCTTGAGCCTGCTGGCCGCCGTGCTGGTGCTGGCCCTGGTGTGGGCCTTGCGCGCCGCCTGGGCGCGGCTGACGGGCAAGCCCGTGACGCCTTGGGTCATGCGCATGGACCCGCGCTCGGGCTTCAGCACCGCCTTTCGTTCCACGCAGCGTTGGTCAACGGGTGGCCACCGTGGTGCGCCTGGGGCACCCGCATCGGGTGATGGCGTGGTGGATGAGCCCGCCGCACAGCACCGTGGCGGCATCTTGCCTGGGGCAGCCCAGGTGACGGACGTGGAAGCGCGCGAAGTCCGCTGAGGGTTAGGAACCCTCTGCACGAATCACCGCGCCGTGTGCCTCTGCGGTCTCGGGCGTTCTGCGCGCACACTTCTCGCTCGATTGGTAGGAAGCCTCTGGAGCTTGCCGGGTTGCGCTGATGGCATTGCATTCCCTGTGTCGGGTGCCTGACGCAGGGGCGCCAGGGGCGCGGTGCCCAGGCGCCGCATGTGCCCTTTCGTGACGCACCCGCTGGTAGGGTCTCCTATGATCTTTGCATGACCCCTGCCGAAATACACGCCCAGTTCCAACTCCAGCACCAGGCCAGCCGCGCGCAAGTGGAGGTGCCCCTGCTGGTGCGCCGCGAGCGTTTGCTGCGCTTGCAAAAAATGCTGGACGAGCACGCCCCCGTGCTGGCCGCCGCCGTGCAGGCCGATTTCGGCATGCGCTCGCCGCGCCTGACAGAGGTGGCAGACCTGTTTGTGCTGCGCAGTTTGCTGTCGCACACCCTGCGCCACCTGGGCCGCTGGATGAAGCCCCAGCGGGTGTTCACCCCCCTGTTTTTGCAGCCTGCCAGTGCCTGGATTGCCCGCCAGCCGCTGGGGGTGGTGGGGGTGATTGCGCCGTGGAATTACCCTATCCAACTGGCGCTGGCCCCCGCTATTACCGCACTGGCGGCGGGCAACCGCGTCATGCTCAAGCCCAGCGAGCTCACGCCGCACACCTCGGCGCAACTGGCGGCGTTGGTGGCGCAGTTCTTCTCCGCCGACGAGTTTTGTGTGGTGCAGGGCGATGCCAATTTGTCGGCCTTGTTTGCCTCACTGCCGTTCGATCACCTGGTGTTCACCGGCTCTACCGCCGTGGGGCGCAAGGTGGCGCAGGCGGCGGCGCACAACCTCACCCCCACCACGCTGGAGCTGGGGGGCAAATCGCCTTGCATCATCGACGGCCACTGCGACCTGCAGGAGGCTGCCCTGAAGATTGCCCACGGCAAGCTGTTCAATGCCGGGCAAACCTGCGTGGCGCCCGACTACGTGCTGCTGCCCCGGGGACGCGAGGCCGAGTTTGCCCAGGCCTATGGCGCGGCCGTGCTGCGCCTGTTCCCGAGCATTGAGGGCAATGGCGACTACGCCTCCATCATCACTGCGCGCCACTACGCACGGCTGCGCACCATGCTGCAGCAGGCGCAAACCTTGGGCGCTGAGGTGCAGACCATTGACCCGTCCGTGGGCAAGCCCGCTTCAGGCAAGCCCGCCGTGCCCACGGTGGGTACGCTGGGCGATGGCGCCAGCCGCCAGATGCTGCCCACGCTGGTGTTTGGCGCCACGTCGGCCATGCAGCTCATGCAGGAAGAAATTTTTGGCCCCATCCTGCCCGTCATTTCCTACGAGCGCCTGGACGATGCCATTGCGCACATCAACGCCGGGCCGCGCCCGCTGGCGCTGTACTGGTTTGGGCAAAGCGAGGCGGTGCGCGACGATGTGCTGGCCCGCACGGTCAGCGGGGGCGTGACGGTGAACGACACCCTGATGCATGTGGCCCACGACAACCTGCCGTTTGGCGGCGTGGGCGACAGTGGCTGGGGGGCCTACCATGGCGAGCAGGGCTTTCTGCGGTTTTGCCACCAGAAGTCGGTGCTGGTGCAGTCGCGCTGGTCCTTGGGTGCGTTGCTTTACCCACCGTATGGCGCCCGGTTTCAGCGTTTGATGGATTTGATGCGCCGCTGGTTTTGAGTTGGCGCGGGCGCCGAGCCTGCGCAGGCTCAGGTCGGGTCCGCAGTCGTTTCTTCGGCCTGCCAGGCAGCAGGCTGGGGTTGCTGCAGCAGCAGCGAAATGGCGTCGCGCAGCTGGCCGGTGGACACGGGCTTGTGCAGCAGCAGGGCCGAGGTGGACTGCGCATCTCGCAGGCGCTGGGGCGAGGTGTCGCCCGTCATGATGATGGCGGGCACCATGGCGCCCAGCTGGGAGCGCAGCGCTTGCAGCACCTGCTTGCCTGTTTCCTCATGCCGCAAGCGGAAGTCGGTGATGATCAACTCGGGGGTCATGCGCTCCAGGCTTTGCATGGCGTCGGCGCCGGATTCGGCCGTCAGGCATTCGCACCCCCAGCTTTGCAGCAGCGATTGCATGCCCATGCGCACGGCCTCGTCGTCGTCGATGGCCAGCACCCTCAGGCCTGCCAGGCTTTGCGGGTCCAGCACGGGCTGGGCTTCGTCTTCCAGGGCGCCTTGCCAGTTGTCCAGCCAAAGCCTGAAGACCGAGCCCTTGCCCAGGCGCGAGCGCACCTCCACGTTGGTGCACATCTCGCGGGCCAGCCGCTGCACGATGGCCAGGCCCAGGCCCAGGCCCTTGCGCCGGTCGCGTTCGGGGTTGCCCAGTTGGTGGAACTCTTTGAAGATGTCCTCCCACTGGTGCTCGGGAATGCCGTGGCCCGTGTCCCACACCTCCAGCGCCAGCCGGGCGCCGCGCTGGCGGCAGGCAATCAGCACACCGCCCCGGCTGGTGTAGCGCAGGGCGTTGGAGATGAAGTTGTGCATGACCAGATCGACCAGCGAGCGGTCGGCAAAGGCCGCTGCAGAGGTCTCGCGCGTGCGGTAGATGAGGCCTGCAGCATCGGCCTGCACACCGAACTCTTGCTCCAGCGAAGTGAGCAGCGATTGCACCGAGAAAGCCGCAGGGCGCACCTTGACGACCCCGGCCTCCAGGCGCGAATAGTCGAGCAAGGTGGTGAGCATCTCGGCCGCCGCGCCAGAGGCAGCGTGCGCGTGCCCCAGCACGGTGTGCTGGTGGGCGTTGAGCGGACTGCGCTGCAGGGTTTCCAGAAACAGGCCCATGGCGTGCAGGGGCTGGCGCAGGTCGTGGCTGGCTGCGGCCAAAAAGCGGGACTTGTCGCGGTCGGCCTGCTCTGCGGCTTCTTGGGCGGCCAGGGCGCGGCGTGACTCGGCACGCAGCTCGGTCACCAGCCGCTCGTTTTCCAGCTTGAGGACGATGGAGCGCAACGTGGCCTGCTCGCCGGTGCGTGCGTGCATGGAGGTCAGTGCGTAGTACACGCACACCATCAGCAGGGCGGGCCACATCACCACGCCGCCCGCCATGGCCAGTGCCAGCAGCACCCCGCCAATGGCAAACGTGAGGTAGATGATGTAGCCCCACAGCAGCGGTGCCCCCAGCCCCAGTGCGCCCGATGACACGGTGCTGATGATGCCGATGGCGTAAATCACGCTCTCGCCACTGCCCCAGTACAGCACCACGTGGGCCAGGCTGCCCCAGCTGATGCCCATGGCGCTCATGCACACCATCAGCCGCCACACGGCGCGCTTGGGGTGTGCGGTGCCTTGGCGGTCAATGCCCAGCAGCACGGCGTACACACAGCTCACCACCAGGATGTGTGAGATCAGCCAGGCGAGCATGGCCTGCGGATCTGCCACCGGGCGCATCACCCACAGCGTGCCAAAGGCCGTGGCCAGCGAGGCCAGCAAAGTCATCGGGAAGTTGTGGCGCAGCAGCGAGACTTGCTCACGAAGGATTTCCTCGCGCTCCCACCGTGGCCAGGCCCAGCCCAGGCGGCCCATCAGGGATGGGGTGGGCGTGTGCAATGGCGACGGTACCGCTGGTGGCGCAGCGGCAGGTTCTGGGTGGGTGGGCTCAGAGGGTGTCATGGCTGGGGGTGGCGACCAGGCCCATGCGCTGCGCTGTGAGCAGCGCCGCACTGCGGCTGTTGACCCCCAGTTGCCCAAAGATGGCGGCCACATGCACCCGCACGGTGTTCTCGCTCAGTCCCAGGTCGCGTGCAATCACCTTGTTGGGCTTGCCTGCGCACAGCAGCGTCAGTACATCCAGCTGCCGCGCTGTGAGGGCCGACGCACCGGCCCCGCGCGCAGCGGGTGGGGCCTGGCCGCTGCCTGCCGGAAAGCAGGGCAGCCCTGCCAATGCGCAGGTGATGGCGTCCAGGATGTCTTCACCGCTGGCCGATTTGGGTAGAAAACCGTCGGCTCCGCGCACCCGGGCCTCGTTCACCGCATCTGGCGCCACGCTGGCAGACACCAGCACGATGCGCGCCTTGGGGCAAGCCTGGCGGATGAGGCGCAGGCCGTCCAGGCCACTCATGCCGGGCAACTGGATGTCCAGCAGCACCAGGTCTGTATCGGCCAGCTGCAGTGCGCAGGCTTCAGCCACAGAGCCCGCTTCTGCGATGGAGCTTACCGATGGGTGGTCCTGAACGATCAGGCGCAAGCCTGTGCGAAACAGGGTGTGGTCATCAACAAGCAGTAGGCGGGCAGACATCCGCCAAGTATTGCCCACAAACCACCCGTTTGGACTAGTCCATTTTTGTTAGTCCATTTGTGCGATGGACGCGCTGCAGTCCGTTTTCTAGACTTTCTCCCATGCATTGAACGGTGCCTTGGAGTGCAAATGTCAATGCGTACCGACCTTGCTCAGAACCATCGCATCCATTGCATTCAACATCCACAGAGGGGCCCAAAATGACCGCATTTGCCAACCGTTCTTCCGCCGCGTCTTCCACTGCACAGCGCGCTGCTGCAGAGCGCCGCTCAGGTGCCGCCGCCTCGCCTGCGGCAGGCGGGGTGGGGGGGAACAGCGTGATCCAGATCCTGCAGGACAACTGCCCTGAGCTGGCGCTGCACGCGGGCATGGTGATTGAGCAGTTGGACGCCCAGGTGGGTACCTGGCAGTTCTCTACCGATGCCGGGCAAACCTGGCGCACAGTGCGCACCGATTTGATCAACCGCGCCGGAAGCCTGGGCCTGGCCCTGGACCGCGATGCCCGCGTGCGGGTACTGCCTTTTGGGGGTAATCGGGTGGCGAGCGCACGGGTGGTTTTTCATGCGGTGCGCCGCAGCCATGGGCAGGGCAATGGCAGCTACCGCGCCTATGCCATCGATGACCGTGAGGACGATTCCCGCACCGTGACACTGGTGCTGAGCCTGGGGGCCATCAATGGCCAGCCGCCCGCCGTGCACGCGCCCCGCCCGCGCAACAAGCGCGCCCTGGTGCAGCGCGCGGCGCAGGCCATGGCCGCGGGCGCCATGGGCAATGCCATGGCCATTGCCTGAGCGGCTTTGCGCGACGTTTTCGTGGTCTTTGAAGGAAGCAAAAAGCGCCTAAAAAAGGCGCTTTGAACCCGCGCTGTAACCGAGCGCAAAGGGGTGGAAAACCGTTTGCGGCGACAATGCCGGTCCTTTCGTTTTTTTACACCCTGTTTTCGTTCGGTTTTTCCATGTCCAGTATCCAGGTTCGTCCCGCCACGCTTCGCGATGCAAAAGCCATTGCCCAGATCCACACTGTCTCTGCTCAAGAGGCCTACAAAGGACTGGTGCCAGACGAGCAATTGAAATCCATGTCGGTCGAAAAGCGCCAGGCCTACTGGCGCGAGGCCATTGAATATTGCGAGCCACAAGTGCAAGTGGCCGTGGACGGCGAGAAGATCGTCGGCTTCGTCGGTTACGACCGCTCACGCGATGAAAAATCCCGCCCCACCACCGGTGAAATCTGGGCCATCTACGCCGCCCCCACGCATTGGAACCAAGGCGTGGGCCTGGCCCTGTGGGATGCCGCCCGTGATGGCCTGCAAGAAGAGGGCTGCACCAATGTCACCGCCTGGGTGCCGCTGCGCAATGAGCGCGCGCTGCGCTTTCACGAGATGGCAGGTTTCAAGCGCGAGCTGTCCACGGCCAAAACGGCTGTGATCGGCGGCGTGAAGATCGAAGAAGTGCGCCTGAAGCGCCCTATCAACGGCTGATCCTCCCATGATCGAATGGAGCAGCCAGGGCCAGGCCCACACCGCCCACTGGCGCTCTGAGAGCGGCGCCCCGGCCCCTCGCCGGGTAGTGGCCGCAGACGACACCCTGCCCGCAGACACCGCATACCGCCTCGCCTGCGAAGGCACGGGCCTGCTGTGGACGGGCGACTTTCAAAACGCGCGCATGCTGCTGCAGGCGCTGATGCGCCGCACCGATCGCAAGCCCGCCAAGGCTGCAGCCAAAGCCGCCAAAAAGGCGGCCGATGCCACACCGGCCCAGGCGTTTCACCTGCACCGGCAGGCCCAGGCGCAGCGGGCGCGGGTGCTGTCGTCGGTGTTGATCGTGCTCGAAGGCGATTACGCCATCGGGCTGCGCCGCGCGCCCGATTTGCGCCAGGCATGCGCCGAGGCCTGGGGCCCTGCCAGCGGCCAGCGCGTGGTGGCATCGCTGCGCGAGCTGCTGGGCCTGGTGGGCGCGCACGAGTGGCGCAAAAAGGGCGTGGAAGTGCCCGCCCTGGGGGCCGCGCCGGGCAATCGCATTCACCCGCACTACGGCGTGTTCTCGCCCGTGCGGGGCGAGTATGTGGATTTGGTGGCGCAAACGCCGCTGCCGTCCAAAGCGCTGGCCTTTGATGTGGGGGTGGGCTCTGGCGTGTTGTCTGCCGTGCTGGCACGCAGAGGTGTGCAGCGCGTGGTGGCCACCGACCAGGACCCGCGCGCCATCGCCTGTGCCCGCGAGAACCTGCAACGCCTGGGCGTGGCAGGTCGCGTGGAATTGCTGCAGACCGATCTGTTCCCCGAAGGGCGTGCGCCCTTGGTGGTGTGCAACCCGCCCTGGTTGCCAGCGCGTGCCAGCTCGCCCATCGAGCGTGCGGTGTACGACGAGGGCAGTGGCATGCTGCGCGGGTTTTTGACAGGCTTGGCCGCACATCTGGAGCCTGGGGGCGAGGGCTGGCTGATTTTGTCGGACCTGGCCGAGCACCTGGAGCTGCGCCCCCGTGCCCAGCTGCTGGAGTGGATCGCGCAGGCCGGGCTGCAGGTGCTGGGCCGCCATGATGTGAAGCCGCACCACTCCAAGGCCACGGACGCCACCGATGCCCTGCACGCTGCGCGGGCTGCCGAGGTGACCTCGTTGTGGCGCCTGGGCGTGGCCTGAGACACGCCACGTTGCTGCCTGGCGGCTTTGCTGGGCCTGTTGCTGCGGCTGCGTTTTCAGGCGGGGGCTGCACTGGCTTCGCGCGGCAGCAGTTGGGCCATGCGCTCGCGAATGGTCTGAGCGCGCTCGGTGCCCGCGAGTTGGGCCACTTCTTCCAGCAGGGCCTCGCCCACGTCCAGCATGCTGTCGCGGTCGCGCGCTGAGCGCAGGGCGCTGTGAAAATGCTGGGCCATGGCCGGGTCGCGCCGGGCAAACAGCCGCTCGCAAATGTCGAACAGGTACATCCGGGCACCGGCCAGTGAGCGCAGGGCGTCACTGGGCTCGGTGGGTTTGTCGGTGGGTTGGCTTGCCGTTGCGGCCGCTGGTACCGCCTTGGGGGCACTGGCAGGGCTTGGCTGGGTTTTTGGGTGGGTTGTGGGGGCTGCTGCTGCGGGTGCGGTGGGCGCCATTGGCGCCAGGTAGCCCTGGTTCAACAGGTGCTCCACGATCTGGGCGCCGCCGCCGTTGTACATGGCTTGCAGCTCGGCCTGGGGCTTGCCTTCTGCCAACAGCAGCAGCGAGCGCTCGCGCAGGCTCAGGGTGCGCATGCCGGGTGCCAGTTCTTGTCGGGCTTTGTCGGTTTTGAGAAGCAGCATGGCGGGCGTTGGCAAAGGCGGGGGCGCAGAAGGCAGTGGCCGGTATTGCAACAGCGGGCCGTGACATGGTGATGACGGGGTGAGGCTCGGAGCTAACCCCTGGCGTCGTTGTTCCGTGTTGTCGTACTGCTTGCACTGCCTGCGACGGAACGCCTGGCCAGGGCCGCTTCGCTGAGTTGTGTAATCCGCCCCGTGCGGCGGTGCATTGGTGGTGCTATATATTTGATAGCTGATAGCGCTTTGTCAAAGGGCGCTAGACGCATTTTTTCTTTGATTTGCGAGTGCCGCGCGCAAACGCATGGGACTGGGTGAGTTGGCATGACCTTGTTGCTGGCCCCGATGGAGGGGCTTCTGGATTTTGTGTTGCGTGACGTGCTTACCCGGGTGGGGGGCGTGGACCGCTGCGTGTCCGAGTTCATTCGCATCACGGGCACTTTGCTGCCCGACAAGGTCTTTTTGCGCTACGTGCCCGAGCTGTTGCACGGCAGCCGCACCCTGGCAGGTGTGCCGGTGCGTGCGCAGTTGCTGGGCTCAGACCCGGTGTGTATGGCCGAGAACGCGGCGCGGCTGGCGGCCTTGCAGCCGGAGGGGATTGACCTGAACTTTGGGTGCCCGGCCAAGGTGGTCAACCGCCACGGGGGGGGCGCGGCCCTGCTGCAAGAGCCCGAGCGCATTGCTGCTGTGGTGTCGGCCGTGCGCCGCGCCGTGCCTGCGCATTTGCCGGTGTCGGCCAAGATGCGCCTGGGCTTCAACGACACGCTGTTGATGCGCGAGTGCGCGCAGGCCATGCAAGACGGCGGGGCGGTGGAGCTGGTGGTGCACGCCCGCACCAAGTCCGACGGCTACCGCCCGCCCGCGTATTGGGAGCTGATCCCCGAAGTGCGTGCGGCCGTGCGCATCCCGGTGGTGGCCAATGGCGAAATCTGGACCGTGGAGGATGCCCAGCGCTGCCGCGCCGTGTCAGGCTGCGAGGCGCTGATGCTGGGGCGCGGCGCGGTGGCCGACCCAGGGCTGGCCCGCGCCATCCGGGCGGCCGATGCCGGGTGTGCAGGCACGGACACGGTGGTGTGGGCCGATCTGGTTCCCCACCTGGCGGCCTTTTGGCAACTGGTGTGCGATGGGCTGGAGCCGCGCCAGCGCGCGGGCCGCCTCAAGCAGTGGCTGAATCTGCTGCGCAGGCGCTTTCCCGAGGCAGAGCTGGCCTTTGAGCATGTGCGCACGCTGACGGACCAGCGCGCGATCACGCTGTGGATTGCGTCCATGCAGGCGCAGGTAGGCGCGCGCTAGGAGCCTGTCGGATTTGCAGCCGGCGATTTCCAAGTCCGACAGGCTCCTAGTCCGTGTGAGCCAAGCGGCTACAGCAGATGGTCGGGCGCCAGTGGCCCGATCAGGTGCAGCAGCCAGCGCAGCGGTGCACTGGCGTCAGGCTCGGTGGTGGTGTCTTGCAGGCCGCTGTGGGCAGGGGCTCGCCACGCCAGTTGGCCCTGCGCATCCAGCTCCACGCGCCAGGCGGCATCGCTCAGTGCGGCTTCGATCTGGCGTGTGGCCTGGGTGGCCAGCGTGCGGCTTTGGATCAGCAGGGCAATCTCGGTGTTCTGCAGCTGTGAGCGCAGGTCCAGGTTCATCGACCCTACCGCCAGCAGCCGCCCGTCCAGCACCAGCAGTTTGGAGTGCAGCATGGCCCGCGAGTTGCCCACGCCCGCTGACCCTGAATTTCCCCCCGCTGCGCCACTGCTGCCCGTACCCAGGAACATGCTGCGCAGCCCCGACAGTTCGCTGCGCATTTCATACAGTTGCACGCCCGCTTGCAGCAAGTCTGCCCGGTGCCGGGCGTAACCGGCATGGGCCAGGGGCGCATCGTTAGACGCCAGCGAATTGGTCAGCACCCGCACCCGCACACCCCGGGCAATGGCGCTGGCAAATGCCTGCTTCATGTCGGCCCCAGGCACGAAGTAGGGCGAGACGATGAGCAGCTCCTGGGTGGCTTGCCCCATGAGCTGGAGCAAGCCGTCTACCACCGTATCGGCGGGTGGGGTGGCTGCTTTGCTCGCCGTTGCCGTTGCCGTGGCTGGGGTCGCGCCTGGGGAGGGTGTTGGCGAGGGCACGGCGGTTTGCGGCGGCGCCGGGGGACTTGGCTCGGTGCTGTCCGCAGGAATTTTGGTGGGCTGGTCTACCAGCACGGCGGCAGGGGCCCAGGTCCAGCGCATCTGGCGCAGGTCCAGGGGTTGCTGGTTCCAGATGCGCGTGCGTTGGGCGCTGGCGGGCTGTTGCCCATCGGCGGTGGCTGCGGTGGTGGGGTTGCCACTGCTGGCTTCACCCTGGGGTTGTGGGCGCGGCCCATTGGGCGTGGCGGGGCGGCTTGGCATGTTCAGGCTCTCGCGCATGCGCAGCAGCTCGGGGCGCGAGATCAGTGACTGCACAGGGTAGGAGCGCGGGTTGTTCCAATACGCATCAAAGCTGCGCGACAGCGCCTGCACCACAGGGCCGGTGGCCAGCACATCCAGGTCGACAAAGTTGCCTGACTCGTCATTGCCAAAGTAGGCATTGCCCAGGTTGCGCCCGCCGGCGATGCCCATGGCGTTGTCGGCGATGAACAGCTTGTTGTGCATGCGCTGCTGTACGCGAGAAAAATCGCCCAACAGGCTGAACATGCGCCCCAGCTGGGAGTTGCGGGCGCCCGTCAGGGGGTTGAACATGCGCATTTCGATGTTGGGCACAAACGCCAGCCGCATCACCTGGGCATCGCGCCCGGTGCTGTGAAAGTCGTCCAGCAGCACCCGCACCCTCACGCCCCGCTGGGCCGCGGCCACCACGGCCAGCATCAGCCGCTCGGTGCTGGCGTCTGCATGGATGGCGTAGTACTGCAAGTCCAGCGTTTGTTGTGCGGCATCCACCAGCGCCAGGCGGCTGCCGTAGGCCGCCTGGGGGCCGCTCAGTAGCACAAAGCCCGAGGGGTGGCGTGCCTTGTCAGCGCTGCGTTGTGTCTGCGCCCACTGCGCCAAAGGGGTTAGGCTGGGGTCTGCCAGCGCTGTGGAGACGGGGCGGTCCACCTGCTCAGGCAAACCCGCGCAGCCTGTGAGCGCGGCGCCCAGTGCCGCAACCGTCAGTACCCAACCCACACCAGTCCAGCCAGCCGAGCCGGACAAGGGCCTGCGGTGCGTGGGGCGAAGGCTGGGCAGGGGTGGGTGGGCGAGGCGCATGCAGAGGTGGGGTGGGTGGCGCAGTTCTGGCTGCGCCCCAATGTATACCCACCCATGCGGGCCCTGGGTGTCAGACAACGCGCCTACCCGTGGCTGCGTTGTGCAGGGCCGCCGTGTGCGCCAGTGGCTTACCAGCTCACCTCGCGGTCGGGGGTGGCGCTGATCTTGTGGATGGACAGGTCGGCGCCATCAAACTCTTCTTCCTGGCTCAGTCGCAGGCCCACGGTGGCTTTGAGCACGCCGTAGACCACCACACCGCCGATGAGTGCCCATGCCACGCCCATCAGCGTGCCCATGAGCTGCCCGGCAAAGCTGATGCCGCCGAGCCCACCCAGCGCCTTGCTGCCAAAAATGCCCGCCGCCAAGCCGCCCCAGGTGCCGCACAGCCCGTGCAGTGGCCACACGCCCAGCACGTCGTCGATCTTCCATTTGTTCTGAGTGAGGGTGAACATCACCACAAAAATGGCGCCTGCCACTGCGCCCACCACCAGGGCGCCCAGCGGGTGCATCAGATCAGATCCCGCGCACACCGCCACCAGGCCTGCCAGGGGGCCGTTGTGCACAAAGCCCGGGTCGTTCTTGCCCATCACCAGGGCCGTCAGCGTGCCGCCCACCATGGCCATCAGCGAGTTGACCGCCACCAGCCCCGAGAGTTTGTCCACGCTCTGGGCGCTCATCACATTGAAGCCAAACCAGCCCACAATCAAAATCCAGGCGCCCAGGGCCAGGAATGGAATGTTCGATGGCGGGTGGGCCGAGATTGCGCCATCCTTGCGGTAGCGGTTGGCCCGCGAGCCCAGCAGCACCACGGCGGGCAAGGCAATCCAGCCGCCCATGGCATGCACCACCACCGAGCCTGCGAAGTCATGGAACTCTTCGCCCGTCAGCGACTTGATCCAGGCCTGCACGCCAAAGTGCTGGTTCCAGGCGATACCTTCAAAGAACGGGTATACAAACCCCACGATGACCGCCGTGGCCAGCAACTGCGGCCAAAAGCGCGCCCGCTCTGCAATGCCCCCGGAGATGATGGCGGGAATGGCTGCGGCAAAGGTGAGCAGGAAGAAGAACTTCACCAGCCCGTAGCCACTTTGCAGCACCAGCGTCTCGGCCCCCACAAAGAAATGTGTGCCGTAGGCGACCCCGTAGCCCACCATGAAGTACACGACGGTGGACACCGAGAAGTCCACCAGAATCTTGACCAGAGCGTTCACCTGGTTCTTTTTGCGCACAGTGCCCAGCTCCAGAAAGGCAAAGCCTGCGTGCATGGCCAGCACCATGATGGCGCCCAGCAAAATGAACAGAGCGTCCGTGCCCTGTTTGAGTGCTTCCATATCGTCCTCTTGCGTTTGATTGGGTTGTTTTGGTGCATGCGTGGGTGCCGCAGGCCAAATTTGCACCACAATAAAGCAAGAAATGCGCCTGAAATGTGCTCTATGGCGAGGTGTTGGGTGCAATGTGGTGCACCCCATGGACTGCCGCGCTCAGCGCCATGCCGCATGGGGCGTGCGTTGTCGCAAGATCGTGCCGATCAGGTTCTTGCGACGAATGGGCTCGGCTTTGGTCGTCAGGGGATCTTCTCTTGGATGCCCTTGTCGGTGAGACAGTCCGCACTGCATTAGGCTGTGATCTAAGTAAAAATAGCTGCTAGCGCTTATTCAGTAAGCGCTAGGGAAACTCTGCACGAATCGGGTGTGGTTGTTCCACGGCGCAGAGCGAAGTTAAAAGCACTCACGTTGAGTAACTTCGGCCTGAGCAGTGCGCCCTCAGACGCTGCGCGGGGGCCATTGGCCCTTGATCTTTGGGCATCACGCCCCCTGCACACGCACCTGTCCCTGGCTGATCAGCAGTTTGTGCCTTGCCATCCACAGATTTGACAGCGCAAACAGCGTGACGATCTGCGCCGTGTTCTTCTTGAGCCCACGGTAGCGCACCTTCACGTACCCAAACTGCTGCTTGAGCACCCTGAAAGGGTGCTCTACCTTGGCGCGGATGCTGGCCTTGGTGCGTTCAAGTTGGTCGATCAGCGCCTCAAGAGGCTTGTCTTTGTCCAAAGCCCGACGCAGTCCTGGTCGCAGGGCCACATGCCAGCGGACACTCTTGTTAGCATCGGGCCGCTTGTCTACACCTTGATAGCCTGCATCACCAAAGGCATCCGTTTCTTGCCCGTGCAGCAGGCTGTTGGCCTCAATCACGTCGTTCACATTGCCACTGGTGCCGCGCACGCTGTGCACCAGCCCAGAGTCAGCATCCACCCCGATGTGCGCCTTCATGCCAAAGTACCACTCGTTGCCCTTCTTGCTTTGATGCATCTCGGGGTCTCGTGCTTTGCCTTCGTTCTTGGTGGACGTCGGCGCCGCAATCAGCGTTGCATCCACTACGGTGCCTGCCTTGAGTTGCAGCCCTTTGGCTTGCAGCAGTGCATTGATCGTAGCGAGTATCTGATCGGCCAGCTTGTGGCGCTCTAGCAGATGCCGAAAACGCAGGATGCTCGATTCACTGGGGATGTGTTCGTCCCAGTGAGACAGGCCGGCAAAGTCACGAAAGGCTGGCACATCGTGCAGCGCCTCTTCCATGGCTGGATCGCTGAGCTTGAACCACTGCTGCATGAAATGGATACGCAGCAGGGTCTGCACTGCAAAGGGCTGCTGGCCCCGGCGTCCGATCTCTGGGGCATAAGGCTCAATGAGCGAGACCAACTCGACCCAGGGCACCACCAACTCCATCGCATCAAGAAACTCACGCTTGCGGGTGCGCTTGGTGGTATTGCTCAGGCCCAGGCTGCTTTGCTTCATGAGCGTATTGTCCTCGCCTGCACACTGGCTCAAGCACATCTCAGAGGGATTCGTGCAGAGCATCCCTAGCAGCTATTAATTTGGTAGTAAATGAATGGCGCCGTTGGTACAGTCGGCAATGCGGGAGTGCCCTGTGCAAGCCCCGGCTAAGGCAGGGTAGGGCTGAGGGATGCCGCGTTGACTCGCCTGGGTGCGCTGGTCAGCGCACTGCCGTCACTGTGCGGCGGCTGGTGCTGCCAGCATGCGCTCCACATACCGTGCAATCAAATCAATCTCCAGGTTCACGCGCGATCCCATCTTCAAACTCCCCAGCGCCGTGTTTTCGACCGTGTGTGGAATCAGGTTGATGCTGGCCTCGCATCCAGATTCGGTATCGGTGATGCGATTGACTGTCAGACTCACCCCATTGATGGTGATCGAGCCCTTGTAGGCCAGGTACTTGCCCAGATCGCGCGGTGTCAAGACCCGCAGTTCCCAGCTCTCGCCCACCTGGGCAAAGTGCGTCACTTGCCCCAGCCCATCGACATGGCCCGATACCAGGTGCCCCCCCAGCCGGTCGTGGGCGCGCAGCGCTTTTTCGAGGTTGATGGGCCCGGGCGTGTCCAGCCCCGTGGTCTTGAGCAGCGATTCGGCCGAGATATCAACGGTGAACTGCAGCGCTTGGGGCTCCAGCGTGGTCACCGTCATGCAGGCGCCGTTCAGGGCAATGCTGTCGCCCAGACCTACGTCGTCCAGATACCCCTTTGGGGCTTGAATGACCAAGCGTTTGCCGTGGGCTTCTGTGGCGCCCAGAGGGGCGACTTCTGCAATGCGGCCTTGGCCGGTGATGATTCCTGTGAACATGGTTTTGAAAGTGTCAGGGTGTCAATGGTGAGGTCATGAACGATGGATAGCTGCCAGCTGTGCCAGCCTATGTGGCTCGGCGCCCAAGGCTCAAACGCTTAGCAGTATCGAGCATGGGCGAATCCATGGTGGCCAAGCTGCTTTTGGGGACCAGTGTGGGAACCATGCCTCTGGCCTCTCTTTCAGGTGATCGCTTCAACCTCTTTGCACTGGAAACATCCGTTCGGGCTGAGCTTGTCGAAGCCTTGCACAGCGCATCCTCTTGGCCGTGATGGTCGTGAGGCTGGGGGGTGTTTCTGTGGTGCTTCTGTGGATGTTGCGCACGGTACTTTTGAGGGCCTATGCGTCAGCTGCGTGACTGCTTGTCGGTGTGATGCCAAAGCCATCGCACCCGCGCACGCGGGCCACAATGCGCACATCCTCACCCACTTGCTCCACGCTTTTGAATTCCAGCGCCAGGGCCTGGTCTAGCGCTGTCAACGGGCCGAACTGCGCCATCGACAACCCCTGGCCCAGCATCTTGGGGGCCAGGTACACCAGCATCTCATCCACCAGCCCTTCGCGCACGAACGAGCCATTGAGCTTGTTGCCTGCCTCCACATGCAACTCGTTCACTCCTTTGTGCGCCAAGTCGCACAGCATCGCCGCCAAATCCACCTTGCCCTGTGGGTTGGGCAGGTGAATCACCTCCGCCCCTTGGGCCTCTAGAGACCGTTTGCGTGCTTCAAATTGCACATCTTTGGGGGCTGCACAGTAGATATAGCAAGCGCGGCCAGCTATGAATAAATGAGCATTCGTGGGAGTTTGCAGTTGGCTGTCCACCACCACCACATGGGGCTGGCGCGGCGTGGGCACCTCGCGCACATCCAATCTGGGATTGTCATCTAGCACGGTGCCAATGCCTGTCAGCACTGCACAGGCGCGTGCACGCCAGGCATGGCCATCCGCGCGGGCTGCGGCAGAGGTGATCCATTGGCTCGCCCCATTGGGCAAGGCCGTGGCACCATCCAACGATGCGGCGACCTTCATCCGTACCCAAGGCGTCTTGCGCACCATGCGGCTGAAGAAGCCAATGTTCAGTTCACGCGCAGCCTCCGCGCCGTCGCCCACCTCTACTTGAACGCCAGCGGCACGCAAGCGGGCAAAACCATTTCCTGCCACTTGGGGGTTAGGGTCCGCTATCGACGCTACCACCTTGGCAATGCCTGCCTGAATCAACGCATCACAACAAGGGCCCGTGCGTCCATGGTGCGAACAGGGCTCCAGCGTCACATAAGCAGTAGCCCCGCGCACCTCGTGCCCTTGCGCCTGGGCATCGCGCAGCGCCATCATCTCGGCATGCGGGCCTCCGGCCCTCTGGGTGAACCCCTGGCCCAGAACGACCCCACCGGCCGAGGCAATCACGCAGCCGACGCGAGGATTGGGGTTGGAAAGAAAAAGCGCTTGGGTGGCTAGCCCAAGCGCTTGATTGATAGGGGAGGGCGCGGAAATTGTCATTGCGCCTGTGATAGTAGCTTAGGGGCTACTTATTCCAACACTCAGTGGTCGTGGTGCCAGACGTTTTGTTGATAGCCTCTCGCACACCTGTATTGGTAAGGGTGAAGTCCCCGCAGCGATCTGTACCTTGGGGGCCTGCCTTGCGCGTCGCAGCCAGAGTAAACATCGCGTTGGTATTTCCGGCTTGAAAGCCGATTGTGTAACGCTTGGTGGGATCTGGCGTTCCATCTGCCAGTCGCCATTGAAGCGCGTTGGGCAGGGCGGTCGGATAAACGCCTGTCGCCGTGCTAGACCTCTCCAGCCACTGCTGTGCCTGCAGCAATCCGGCCCGGGCATCCGCCCGGTGACCCCGTCGGATGTATTCGCTGTAGCTGGGGATGGCAATGGCAGAGAGGATGCCCACAATGGCCACCACAATCATCACTTCGATGAGGGTGAAGCCCCGCTGTGCTTTGCTCATATGTCGAATCATGGTGTTTCTCTTACTTCAGTTGGCGCCAGCTAGGGCGCAGCGATTGCTCTGGCATGCAAGCGATGTCTTTTCGATTGTTTTTGACATCGATATCTTGGTTAAGGCAGCTGCCAGTATCCTTGCGGACCATGGTGTGGGAGCCTTTGGTGACCTGGGAGCGGGATACATTTTTATCATCACCGCAGGTGGAACAAGAGCCTGGTCCGCTGGTTGGCGGTGTATAGAACTTGCCGTTACCATCAAAATCCATCAGCTGAACGGTCGGCCGCTTGCCGTCCATGAGGTTCAGCAGGGTCAGGTATTGGCGCTCTTCGTCCACCGTATTGGATTCACAGGTCTCAATATTGGGGTCCACGTCTGAACCCTTGGCAGGCACTTGCGTGTATACCGCCAAAATGTTGCTGCCATCATAGAACTCCATGGGCTTGAGCAGTCGCTCACCCACTGCAGGCAGGTCCATGTACCACCCGTTGTAGTCCTTCCAAGTGTCCTCCTTCAACTCATCGGTCACATCCACGGTGGCGTAGGTGGATGTCACGTCTGAAATTTTTTGTTGAGCGAGCTTGGCTGTGGCAATCCCTTCCCCCAGGGCAGCGGGTACTGGAACGCAGTTGGAGCCTTTGGCGCAACCTACTACTCCCGGGTTTACCTCCAGACGCTTACCCAGCGCGGTGGTCACAACGCTGTAACGCGTGTTATCCAGTACGGAGTACAAGGTTTGTACGGTGGAGTCATTCTCATCTGCTTTGGTCACGTTACGGCCTGTGCCAAAACCAACCATCATGCCGCCTACTGCCACTGTCTTGGCACTGGGGCCACTGCCTACTTCCATGACTCGGTCGTTGGCTCGTACCGTGGGAGCTGTGGAAATGGATTGGTAGAGGGTGCGCGAACTGCTGCCCAGTGTTGCGGGCCCTGTGGCTGTGAACAAGGGGCTATCGTTGAATGCAACTTTCCAGTTGGCGTCGCTCATGTTTGTGAGGTCGAATTTCCACATATTGCCCAGGTTGTCGCCTGCGTAGACCACATCTGGACGTCCATCGCCATTGAGGTCTACCAGGCGAGGCGCCGCCAGGCCGTTGTCCTTGGCTTTGCCACTGCCGACAGCATCGCTGGCGGCCGCAGGGATCCGCTTGAGCTCTTTATTTCCATCCAGATATTGAATCAACAATACAGGCCGTTGGTTGGCGCTGTTGTAGCCATTGCCCATGACCACTGCCCATCGATCATTGTTCATGCGAGCGATCTGCGAGGCGCGCAGCGCGTTGGTCTCGTCCAGCACGGGGCGTGCGGTGATGTTACCAATATCCTTGTCCTCCGCTTCAGCTGTGTCGCAAGCCGTTTTCTGCGCTCCGGTCATGGTTGCGCAATTGGGAGTGGTTTCCGCTACCCGAGTGGTATCTTTGGTGCGGTCGAGTACGACCAACTTCTGCGCGTTACCTACTGAAAATCCGGGCACGCCCGAGGCGGTATCTGCTGCATTGGGGTTGGTGACGTCCAGCACAAAGTAGCCTTTGCCCCCAGCGCCCATGGTGCCGACCAAGAATGTTCTCCAGTCAGGCACATGGACTGTGGGGTTGCCTGGGTCCACTGTCCCTTGGTCTACATCGCCGGTCATGGGCGATCCATCAACAAAGAATCGGTGCTTGTTGTTGTATGCGGGGTCAACCAGCTGTGGCAGGCTTGCAATCACTCCGCGTGGTGCATAGGCAATCTTCTCTGTACCGTCAACGGCAGAGAAGCCATGCAACAAGCCATCATTGCCGCCCACGTAAATCATCGGGGTGCGGCTTTTGTTGGCCAGCGTATACGTGTCATAGCCTTTCAGGGCGTAACTGCTGGAAGGGCTACCGGTGTACCAGACCACCGAATTGACAATATCCCCTTGGCGGCTCTTGCGCTCACGGAATGGCTTGGCTACGGTGTAGCCGGTGGTGTCGCTGCCTTGCAGCGTCATATCGCCTCGAATGAAGTTGAGGCGGTTTTGACCGTTCGTAGCGACAGTCACAGTCGCATCACTGGGGTTTTTTCCCAATAATGCTTTTTGAGCGGTGCTCAGGTTGCTTTCGTCAGTGGCCCATTGGAAGGCTACACCGCCTTTGTCTTTGGTGGCGACCCATTGGTCACTCCAACTCAAAATCAATCGACCAGTGAGGCTGAACGTTGCGTCATCCAATTTGTCGGCTGTATTTTTGCCACCCCATGATGGTGTGGGGACGGTGGTGCCATCCTTTTTGACAGTCTCGGCTGTGACAAAGCCTTTCCAAGCATTTTTGGGTTCGTAATTTCCAGTGAACTTGCCCACCGAGTTACGAGAGATGTTTGAACCGCTGGTGGCGGTGGAAGTCATCTCTGGGTCCACCGTGGTGTTGATTTGCTGGAAGATGTCGCGGAATGCCTTGGCCAGATCCTCACCCTTTTCAACCGCGTAAAAACGACCCCGACCATTAAGTGCGGTATGCCATAAATCGAGTGAGCGAACAGGCTCACCACCCGTGTTGATGTTGGGCCATTTGATATTGCCAGTGATGAAGTCAGGCAGACTGCCGTTGGATCCCTTGTCGTAGTTAAACGGCACCATCAGTGTGGAGTTGAAGGTGGCATTGTTGCTGGCGTCACACGTTTGGCCAGGAGCGAGAATTTTGTTAGTGGTATTGCAGCGATTCGGTGAATAGGCATTACCACCACCGTCTGTTCCCGGCCATGTGTAAGCCATTTTGCTCAGACCAATGGTGTGGGTCACCATGTGCGGCCAGTTAGCTGGGTTATAGCGTGGGTTCCAGAATCGATCCAGAATCGCATCATTGCCAGCTTTGTCTTTGCCAAAATTTTCTGTTGCAGGTGCTTGGTTGTACTCTGCTGTGGGCTGGGGTAGGCCTTTCAAGCCGGTAGCGCCATTGACGTCGTCAACGGCGGTTTGCAGCTTCTTAGACCAACTGGCAAAAGACCAGTCAGCTAAGTTGTCGCTGTAAGTATCGGCATACAAGGCGTTTTTGGGCCTTGTGGCTGCATTGGTGCTGCCAAATACGGTGGTGTTGGGTAGCGAGATGTTCTTGGTGTTGTCGTCTTGCGATCCCCCGGAGACAGCTCCATTCCAACGACCGTCGGTCATGAAAATATGATAGTTGCGCCGACATCCAAGGTAAGGTGCGGCGGTAGTACCAGGGACGGATGCCCAAGGCCCATTTTTATCCAAGTTGGCTCGCATGTACTCATCTGCTTGCTTGAGCACGCCATGGGACGGTGTTGAGCCGCTCGGCTTGAGGTTGGTAAGGAATGCAAGAAAGTTGGTCCGATGAGTTCCTTCGAGGATCTTCATGGAGTTTGTTGCAAGTGTGGGGGCGCTTCCCGTGGTCCCAGGCAGTGTTTTGGGTGTGCCGTTGTTCCCGTTCATCGACTGCCAAGCCAGACGAATTTTCTTGTCTGACATTAACGCACTGTCGTATTTGGGATGGGTTGTATCAAAAATCGACTGTAACGAATACCTCAGTACATTCATCCGCCGGCTGGTGCTGGGCCAAGTTCCATCGGCATTGGGCGTTGTATTGTTGGTCGCTCCTGTTGCGCTTTCTGCATCAACCCGAAAATCCATACTGCCGGAATCATCAATAGAAATGATGACGTTAGGGGTCACTCTGGGTTGCACGGTGCCGGGGGGGGCCTGCACCAAATCTACGGCCCAAACGCCGCTGGGAAGTAATGCTGCAATGGCAGCGAGTGCGAGCAGGTTTTTGCGAAAGCGAGGGGGCGTGTGGTGGTACATAGCGTACTCCTCAGAAAAACAGTGTTTTGATTAAATTAGCTGCTAACGCGCTTTGAATGCGTGCGAATTGCTCTCTTAATTATTTGAGCAATTAATCCATTGTCTTTTGTGGTGCATAGGTTTGCTGCAAAACCACTTGTGTGCCTGGCTTTCGGCCATAAGCGAGGGCTGTAATGCGATAAACCAAATTAGGACTGGTATTGCCACCCAGATTCATCCGTAGTAGATTTTTCGCTCCCGATCCCACAATGACGCCTGAGTTCTTGCTACTTTCGTCGTAACGCAATACTTCAATCCAATACCAGCCGCCTTGATTGGGGGGGGTTGCAATGTCCCACTGCAGGAGTGGATTGACTGGGGTGCTGATACTGCCCTTGCCTGCGCCTGTGAATTGCCCGTATCTGGCCCCGGTGGTCGCTGCAGGAGGCATCATTGCATTCAGGGCGGTTGTATCGTTCCAAAAATCCAGCTTACCTGTGCGTTTGGTACAAAGACCATTTCCGCATCCCGTAGTTTTTTGCCCCAGTTCTGCAAGCAAGAGGTCGCGCTCTGTAATGTCTAGTGGGATTTTCTCAGCAGTGCTTGTGCGACAAATATCGCCAACGCCTACACACTCAGTGCCGTCGGCTTTCTGATTGCGAATGTCCAGTTCTGCATCCTGAAGCAGGGACTGGGCAGCTTCGAAGGCGCGTTGGTAATCGGCATCGTTGCCAACCACCAATTCATTGAAAAGGGAAGTCCGCGATGCCCACAATGCCAAAAGCATGGAAAGCATGACGAATATGATGACGACGAACAGCGCCACGCCACGCTGGTGCTTGCGGTGGGAGGGGTTGTGAATTGCACGGTGCATGATCAGTTCTTCAAGGTGGTTAGAGCGGAAGCAACTGTGCTTTTGTGAGGCCTTGACTGCGCACTTGGAAGACATTGCGGTAGGTCACGTGCATACGTTGGTTGCGCGCTCCAGCGAGGGTTGTCATGTCAATCGCTGTTCCATCGCAGTCACGGTAGGTGCTTGCGCCGCCTGTGGGCATATTGATGGCTTCCGCGCCGTACAGCACAAAGCAAACCTCCACGGCTTGTACCGTGAGCCAATCAGTTACCGCAGCTCCTGCTACGTATTGGACAGTCAGATTGGTGGGGTTTGTGTTGTTTTGAACCAGATAACGAACCTGAAAATTGGCCACATTCTGTGCAATAGGTTGTGCGACACCTCCGTTGCCTTGGCATTGCAATTCGTTACCACTGAGCTGAAAAATACTTTCTACCCGTTGGTCTGTATTGGTCGCGACGTCAGTCGGTCCACCCAGACAGTTGCGCCCGATGGTTTGATCTGTGGCTGCGGTGTATACAGATTCCTTGTAGCGACGGTAGCCTGTGCTGAGCCCGCCGCTAGGGGCGCCCAACGTGTGTGTTATGGGGTCGAAGTCGTTTCCTCCGCTAATTGCAGGCGCCACGGTTTCGAATGCCACGGGAACCATTGCGGGGAAACCCGTTGATGTACTGCTGGGGTCGGGGTTGAGGTACAGCGAGCCAGCTTGGCGCAATTGCAAGCCAATAACGCGCATCAGGTAAGCAGACTGTTGCTGAATATTGCTGGCATCGCTGACGGTTCCGGAGACGCCACGCGAGACCATGAGGGCGCCCATTGCAACAGCGATGACGAGCAGGCCGATGGAGAGGCCGACCAGCAATTCAATCAGCGTGACACCCAGTTGATAATGGCTGCGAAATGGTTTGCGTTTGCCGGAAAAGCGTGAGAGGTGAGTTTTCATATTTATTCTCCGGCGCAGTAGAACTGCTTAAGGCCTCCGCCGATGTCGTAGGGTGCGCAGCGTGCAGAGACGGGGATGTATTGCAGGTGACAGGTGTAATTTGCGGTGCAAGACGTTGCGCCAACCCCTGTGCCTCCACCGTTTTTGAATGTGCCATCCGTATCGCGGGTCTTGGACGCATCAATATTGTCTCTGTGGGTCGTTTTGTCGGTTGCGTCGCTAATGTCGATTTCGTTCTCTCTCCATCGAACCATGACACCCAATTGCCGACGGTTGGCTGCGTCTGTATCTCCAGGGGCCAAGAAAATAGTCGCATCTCCGATGGGCAGCATTTGCTGAACGGTTCGCCGCCAAACAGCTACGTCGTATGTGGTGAGCTGATCGCTGGTGCACGCCGTTGTAGCGCAGTCAACGGCAGGGGCAGGCACAGCAGTGGATGGGTCCGTCCATCCGCTTTGGTAGTTGCCCAAAGTCAGTAGTGCATTGGGATGGGCTTTGATGCGTTCACTGAGGTCTTCTATGAGACGAATAGCCTGTGCTCGGCGCACGGTGGTTTGTGTGTCAGTCAGCGTGCGCATCTGCACTCCCAAAATGCCCAAAATACCCAAGGCAGCAATGACGATCGCAACGAGGGATTCAATCAGCGTGATGCCGCGCTGATGAAGGTTTGGAAAATGGTGCAATGGGGTAGTCATGGGTATCAGCCGGTGCATGGAATAGCTTCTTGAGGGATGACACGGATGCGGCCGCCAGAGCTCATGCAGACGCCACGTGAGCCCGCATGTGCGGAGCTTTTGTTCAGGGGGACCAAGGTGAACCCTAGCCAAGCGCCATCAACAAGGCCCCAGCGATTGAATTGGATGCTGGCGCCGCCACCGGTGCGGTTGACGTGCACTTTGCCCATAGATTCAACACGCTGCAGTACGGGCTCGGCGGCATTGCATGTGCCGTTGTTATTGATGTCATGGCAGACAATCCAACCGCAGTCCCAGTCACGGGTCCCGCTGGCAGTGGTGCAGCCATTGGTGTTGTTGGGTATTTTTTGCAGAACCACTTGCCCGCTGCGTTTAATGGCTTCAGAGCGTGCGTATTGCAGACTTGTTTGTAGCTGCTCTGCAGGTTCTCGCACACGCCATCCTTCTATCAGGGGGGTGAAGCTGGGGGCTGCCAAGGAGATGAGGATTGCGACTATGGACACCACCACCATCAACTCAATGGCAGTGAAGCCGGTCACAACGTGCCGAGACTTTGGTCGCGGTGGGTGGTGGGGGTGCATGGCTTTGTGAGGTTTAGCGACTTAAGGGCAGGCAGCGCCATGTTTCATCTGTGCGATGCGTCCACCCTTGGCGCAGAGTCTGATGGCGCTGCTGTCCGTTGCGCTTTTCCCATCAGGGAAGATTGCGATGTCGACAGCCATTGGTGCGCCGCCACTGGTCTCTGAAAGCATTCCCCAGCGGTCCACGTACAGCATGTCTTTGTTGTTGCTTTGGGTCATGCTGACTTTGTTCGGGGCTGGGCTTACTTGCAGGTCTGTTGAGACTCCGTTTTGGGTGGAAGTGACTTTCCAGCCGAGGCTCCACCCGCCGGTGGCGTCAATGGCGATGCCGCCGCCGCGCTTGATAGCCTCCGAACGGGCGTAGTAGAGGGTCGATGTGAGGCCTTCGGTGGCACTGCGCACGCGCCAACGTTCAATCAATGGAGTAAAGCTGGGGGCTGCCAATGTTGCCAAAATCGCAACAATGGCCACAACAACCATCAATTCAATGGCTGTAAAACCGCGCTGGTTTTTAGGGTGTGGAATTCCCAGAGATGGGGGCAGTGCATGCATGAGGGCGATCCTAAGGAGTTCGTGGTTGGGCAGCGACAGCCTGTGTGACCAGTGGCGCTAGCGTGGGGATGAGCGGCGACTACCTGCGTGTGTACCCCAAGCAGGCCCCGGCGTTGGGCATTCCTTTGCATTCTCGGTAAAGGCGACGATCTCGTTCGGCGCGCGACTCTTCCGATGGGCTGCGTTGGTGGGTGACTTTGCCTGTGTTTTTCTTGTTGGTCGTCGTGTTATTTGCTGTAGTTTTGTCGCCAGCGGAGCCTTTGGCCAGCGCGTAAGAAGGGGCAACAAGGATGCACAGGCCAATGGCACCAGTGGTTACTGCGAGCCGCAGGCGCTTGTTCCAAGGTCTGGAGTGAGGGGCTGTGCTTGCGGGGGAAAACGGGTGTCGCATGGCTGGGTGCTTTCGAGGCTGAGCTATTGCAGCAGATTGGGCGCAGTGTTCTGGATCGCTGGGTGCTTGGCAAGCCAAATTCGGACCCGGGCTATAATTGTGAGGTTTTGCATGGTGCAAGACGCACGCCCGTGGCCGTTCCAGCTGCTGGCGCAAGTAAAAACCATGATCTTCCGCTTGCGGCGGGTCACATTCAAGGAAAAAACATGATCGCATCCTCCATCAAGGCCGAAGTCGTCAAGGCGAACGCCCGTGCTGCCAATGACACTGGTAGCCCAGAAGTGCAAGTGGCCCTGCTGACGGCCCGCATCAACGAACTGACTCCTCACTTCAAGACACACGCAAAGGACCACCATGGTCGCCGTGGCCTGCTGCGCATGGTGAGCCGTCGTCGCAAGCTGCTGGACTATCTGAAGGCCAAGGACGCTGACCGTTACACCGCGCTGATCGCCAAGTTGGGTCTGCGCAAGTAATTTTCATTGCATGCGAAAACGCCTGGGTTAGTCCGCTAGCTCAGGCGTTTTTTACTTCGGAGTCGCAAAACGGAGCGAAGCTGTGTCATTCCAATGAAGTTGCCGCCATGGGTTGGTGTGCAGGTTCCCTGGAATGGCATCGTGTTCTGAATTGCCCTCCAAGACAATCTGGTAGAGCGCTACCAGCTATCAAAATAGGAGCTGAACATGAGCATTTTCAACAAAATCACCAAAACCTTCCAATGGGGTGACAAGACCGTCATCATGGAAACGGGCGAGATCGCCCGCCAAGCCTCCGGTGCTGTGCTGGTGAACATTGACGACACCGTGGTGCTGGCCACTGTGGTGGCTTCCAAGGGTGCCAAGCCTGGCCAGGACTTCTTTCCCCTGACGGTGGACTACATCGAGAAGACGTATGCGGCCGGCAAGATCCCTGGCAGCTTCTTCAAGCGCGAAGCCAAGCCCAGCGAGCACGAAACCCTGACCAGCCGCCTGATCGACCGCCCGATCCGCCCGCTGTTTCCCGAAGGCTTCTTCAACGAAGTGCATGTGGTGATCCACACGGTGTCGCTGAACCCTGAAGTGGATGCTGACATCGCAGCCCTGATCGCTACCAGCGCGGCCCTGGCCATCTCTGGCATTCCATTCAACGGCCCCATCGGTGCCGCGCGCGTGGGCTACATCAACGGCGAATACGTGCTGAACCCCGGCCAGACTGCGCGCAAGAACTCGCAGATGGATCTGGTGGTGGCTGGTACCGAAGCTGCTGTACTGATGGTCGAATCCGAAGCCCAGCAGCTGTCTGAAGAAATCATGCTCGGCGCCGTGGTGTTTGGCCATGAGCAAGGCAATGTGGCCATCAACGCCATCCACGAACTGGTGCGTGATGCGGGCAAGCCTGTGTGGCAGTGGGAAGCTCCTGGCAAGGACGAAGCCCTGATCGCCAAGGTGGTGGCTCTGGCCGACGACAAGCTGCGCGCTGCCTACCAGATCCGCAACAAGCAAGCCCGTACCCAAGCCTGCCGTGAAGCCTATGCCGCCGTGATGGCTGCGCTGAAGGCCGATGGCGTTGAATTCGACGCGGTCAAGGTCGAAGGCATGCTGTTTGATATTGAAGCCGGTATCGTGCGCAGCCAGATTCTGGCGGGCGAACCCCGTATCGATGGCCGTGATACGCGCACCGTGCGCCCCATCGAAATCCGCGGCAGCGTGCTGCCTCGCGCCCACGGCTCGTCGCTGTTCACACGTGGCGAAACCCAGGCGCTGGTTGTGACCACGCTGGGTACCGAGCGCGATGCACAGCGCATCGATGCGCTGGCTGGCGAGTACGAAGACCGTTTCATGATGCACTACAACATGCCTCCCTTTGCCACCGGCGAAGTGGGGCGCATGGGCTCGACCAAGCGCCGCGAAATCGGCCACGGCCGTCTGGCCAAGCGTGCTCTGGTGGCTGTGCTGCCGACCAAGGAAGAGTTTCCCTACACCATGCGTGTGGTGTCGGAAATCACCGAGTCCAACGGCTCTTCGTCGATGGCTTCGGTCTGTGGTGGCTGCCTGTCGCTGATGGATGCTGGCGTGCCCATGAAGGCGCACGTGGCGGGTATCGCCATGGGCTTGATCAAGGATGCCAACCGCTTTGCCGTGCTGACCGACATCCTGGGCGATGAAGATCACCTGGGTGACATGGACTTCAAGGTGGCTGGTACCACAGCCGGTATCACCGCGCTGCAGATGGACATCAAAATCCAAGGTATCACCAAGGAAATCATGCAAGTTGCCCTGGCCCAAGCCAAGGAAGCGCGCATTCACATCCTGGGCAAGATGCAAGAGGCCATGGGTGAAGCCAAGACCGAAGTGTCGAACTTTGCGCCCAAGCTCTACACGATGAAGATCAACCCCGAGAAGATCCGCGACGTGATCGGCAAGGGTGGTTCGGTGATCCGTGCGCTGACCGAAGAAACCGGCTGCCAGATCAACATCGACGAAGACGGCACCATCACCATTGCCGCTACGGATGCCGCCAAGGCGGACGAGGCAAAGAAGCGCATTGAGCAGATCACGGCCGAAGTTGAAATCGGCAAGATCTACGAAGGCCCAGTGACCAAGATTCTGGACTTCGGTGCGTTGATCAATCTGCTGCCTGGCAAGGACGGTCTGTTGCACATCAGCCAAATCGCCCACGAGCGCGTTGAGCGCGTGGGTGACTACCTGACCGAAGGCCAGATCGTCAAGGTCAAGGTCATGGAGACCGATGAGAAGGGTCGCATCAAGCTGTCGATGAAGGTGTTGGCAGACCGCCCTGCCGGTGGCAGTGACCGCCCTGCGCCCGCCGAGCGCGGTGACCGTGAGCCACGCCGTGACCACGGTCGTGATGGCGGTCGTGATGGCGGTCGTGATGGCGGTCGCCAGCCCTCCGAGCAGCAACAACAGCAAGAGCAGCAACAGCAGTGATTTATCGGACCTTCGGGTCCGTGAATTGAAGTAGTTCGCTATTAAATTTATAGCTTCTACCGCTTATTTGATAGGCGTTAGAGGCTTAAATTGCCTAAACGTACCGACTTATGACTGAGCGTCTCATGCGTGCTGTAGAGATATCCTCGTTCGGAGCGCCTGGTGTGCTTCGTCTGGGGGATCGCCCTGTGCCGGTGCCTGGTGCGGGTGAGGTGCTGATTCGGGTGAGTGCCAGCGGCATCAATCGTCCTGATGTCTTGCAGCGCGCGGGGCACTATGCGCCACCGCCCGGTGCTTCTGATCTTCCGGGGTTGGAAGTCGCGGGTGTCATTGAGTCTGGCGATGCGCAGGCTTTGGCTTTGGCGGGCTTGCAGCTTGGTGATCGGGTCTGTGCTTTGGTGGCGGGTGGTGGTTATGCCCAGTGGTGCGTAGCGCCGGTGGGGCAGTGCCTGCCGGTGCCTGGGGGGCTTACGGACATCGAGGCGGCGTCGCTGCCTGAGACCTTCTTCACGGTGTGGAGCAATGTGTTTGACCGGGGGCGTTTGCAACCGGGCGAATGGCTTCTGGTGCAGGGCGGTACAAGTGGCATTGGCGTCACGGCCATCCAATTGGCCAAGGCCTGGGGTGCCCAGGTGATTGCCACAGCAGGCAGTGATGAGAAATGTGCCGCTTGCGTGGCGCTGGGCGCTTCCTATGCGATCAACTACCGCACCCAGGATTTTGTGGAAGAAGTGCGTCGCATCACTGGGCAGCGCGGCGTTGATGTGGTGCTGGACATGGTTGCGGGCGATTACGTGGCCCGCGAGGTGGAGTGCCTGGCGGAGGATGGCCGGTTGGTCATCATTGCGGTGCAAGGCGGCACCAAAAGTGCCTTCAATGCAGGGTTGGTGCTGCGCCGCAGGCTGACTGTCACGGGTTCTACGTTGCGGCCCCGATCGGTGGAGTTCAAGACAGCCGTCGCCCAAGCCCTGCGCCAGCATGTGTGGCCTTTGATCGCGTCGGGGCAGGTGCGTCCGGTGATCTATCGCACGTTTGATGCAAGTGAGGTCGCCGATGCCCATGCGCTCATGGAGTCCAATCAGCACACGGGCAAGATTGTTTTGACCTGGTAATCATGAAAAAGAAACTCATTGCAGGCAACTGGAAGATGAATGGCGGCTTGGCTGCCAACGATGGGCTCGTTCGGGGGCTTCTGGCGGGGCTGGCTTCGGCGCCGTCTTGTGATATCGCGGTGGCCGTGCCCGCTCCTTATCTGGCGCAGGTGCAGGCTTTGACTGCGGGCTCTCCAATTGCCTTGGCCTCGCAGGATGTGTCTGCGCATGCATCGGGTGCGTACACCGGTGAGTCGGCTGCAGGCATGCTCAAGGAATTCGATGTGCGCTATGCGCTGGTGGGGCATTCCGAGCGCCGCCAATACCATGGTGAATCAGACGCCGTGGTGGCTGAAAAAGCCCGTCAAGCCCTGGCTTTGGGCATTACCCCGATTGTTTGCGTGGGGGAGACTCTGCAAGAGCGCGAATCGGGTCATACAGAGGCAGTCGTCAAGCGCCAGTTGGCCGCCGTCATCCATGTCAATGGCCATTGCATCAGTGAAATCGTGGTTGCCTACGAGCCTGTGTGGGCGATTGGCACGGGACGTACGGCGTCTCCTGAGCAGGCGCAGCAAGTGCATGCTGTGCTGCGTGCGCAATTGGCGGCTGCCAGTGCGCATGCGGACCGGGTTCGTCTTCTTTATGGTGGCAGCATGAATGCCGCCAATGCCGCAGAGTTGTTGGCACAGCCAGACATTGATGGCGGGTTGGTGGGTGGAGCCTCGCTCAAGCCGGAAGATTTTTTAAAGATCATCGCTGCGGCCCAATGAGCTGTGCGCAGTAAGCTATTCAATTAGGAGTAAAAATGAGTGTTTTGGTGAATGTGATTTTGGCCGTGCAGATGCTGGCGGCATTGGGAATGATTGGGTTGATCCTGGTTCAGCACGGCAAGGGTGCTGACATGGGGGCCGCATTTGGCAGTGGCTCTTCCGGTAGCCTTTTCGGTGCTAGCGGCAGTGCCAACTTTTTGTCGCGCAGCACGGCGGTCTTGGCGGCTGTGTTCTTTGTCTCCACGTTGGCGTTGGCCTATTTTGGCAATGCCCGCCCAGCCAGTTCTGGTAGCGTGCTGGAGACGCCTGCTGCGGTTGCGCCTTCTGGTGCGCCAGCTTCGGGTGGTGTGGATGCTGTGCATGCGGCCCCTGTCGTGCCCGCATCTGGTGCGGCCCAGATCCCGACAAAATAATCCGCACTAAATTGACGCCCTGTTCTTTGTGCAGGGTTTTTCCGGAGTAGAATTCCGGATTGTCTGGAAAGCCAAAACCTTCATGGTTCCTCATGCCATCCAGACATGCAACAACAGCCGTCGTGGTGAAATTGGTAGACACGCTATCTTGAGGGGGTAGTGGCGAAAGCTGTGCGAGTTCGAGTCTCGCCGACGGCACCAAAACAAAAGCCTGTCCGCAAAATTTGTAAAATTTTGACGGATCGGGCTACAGCGGTGAGCATCCTCAAGATGAACCTCGATCAGTACCTCCCCGTCCTTTTGTTCATCTTGGTTGGCATCGCCGTCGGCGTTGTCCCCTTGATTCTTGGTTATGTACTGGGCCCCAATCGTCCAGATGCAGCCAAAAACTCCCCTTATGAATGCGGCTTTGAGGCCTTTGAAGATGCGCGCATGAAGTTCGATGTGCGCTACTACCTCGTGGCCATTTTGTTCATCCTGTTCGATCTTGAAATTGCGTTTCTCTTTCCTTGGGCGGTGACGCTGCATGAGGTGGGGGTGACAGGCTTCGTGGCGGTGTCGATCTTCTTGGCCATTCTGGTCGTGGGTTTTGCCTACGAGTGGAAAAAGGGCGCGTTGGATTGGGAATGATCGAGCTTCAATAAGAGGACGAATGCGATGATTGAAGGCGTGATGAAGGAAGGCTTCATCACCACCAGCTATGACTCGGTGGTGAATTGGGCTAAAACCGGTTCTTTGTGGCCCATGACCTTCGGTCTGGCGTGCTGCGCGGTAGAGATGATGCATGCGGCTGCTGCTCGCTATGACATTGGCCGTTTTGGCGCGGAGGTGTTTCGCGCCAGTCCGCGTCAATCCGATTTGATGATCGTGGCCGGTACGCTGTGCAACAAGATGGCTCCAGCCTTGCGCAAGGTGTATGACCAGATGTCGGAGCCACGTTGGGTGCTGTCGATGGGGTCGTGCGCCAATGGCGGTGGTTACTACCACTACAGCTACTCTGTGGTGCGCGGTTGTGACCGCATCGTTCCTGTGGATGTGTATGTGCCTGGTTGCCCCCCAACGGCTGAAGCGTTGATTTACGGCATCATCCAGCTGCAACAAAAAATCCGCCGCACCAATACCATTGCTCGCGTCTGAAGGGTTGATGATGACTGCTGTTGCCATTCGGCCCGAGAAACTCAAAGACAACGTCGCTGCAGCCTTGGGAGCCAAGGTTCGCGAGATCACTGTGGCTTTGGGTGAAGTGACTGTCGTCGTTGCCGCGGCAGACTATCTGGATGCCATGCGCACACTCCGCGATGCCCAAGCCTGTCGCTTTGAGCAATTGGTGGACTTGTGTGGTGTGGACTATTCTGAGTATGCAGATGTGGTCAACGAAGGTGCGCGCTATTGCGTCGTTTCCCATCTGTTGTCTGTCAGCCTGAACCAGCGCGTGCGCGTGAAGGTGTTTTGCCAGGACGACGACTTTCCCGTGGTCGCCTCTGTGGCAGATCTCTGGAATTCGGCCAACTGGTATGAGCGCGAAGCCTTTGATTTGTTTGGCATCGTGTTTGACGGTCACAACGATTTGCGGCGCATTCTGACGGACTATGGTTTTATCGGCCATCCGTTCCGTAAAGACTTTCCTCTGTCTGGCCATGTGGAAATGCGCTACGACGCTGAGCAGCGTCGTGTGGTGTATGAGCCTGTGTCTATTGAGCCCCGTGAAATCACGCCTCGCATCGTTCGCGAAGACAAGTACGGAGGTTTGCACTGAGTCGCTTTGCTCTCATGTGATCCATCATGGCAGAAATCAAAAATTACTCTCTGAACTTTGGCCCGCAACATCCGGCCGCGCACGGTGTGTTGCGTCTGGTGCTGGAGTTGGATGGCGAAGTGGTGCAACGTGCGGATCCGCACATTGGTCTGCTGCACCGTGCCACCGAAAAGCTGGCCGAGCACAAAACCTACATCCAGTCCTTGCCTTACATGGACCGGCTCGACTATGTGTCGATGATGTGCAACGAGCACGCTTACTGCCTGGCCATTGAGAAGCTGCTGGGTCTTGAGGTGCCTTTGCGTGCGCAGTACATCCGGGTCATGTTCTCGGAAATCACGCGCCTGCTGAACCACTTGATGTGGCTTGGGTCGCACGGCAACGACTGCGGTAGTTCCACCATCCTGATCTATGCTTTCCGTGAGCGGGAGGACCTGTTTGACATGTACGAGGCTGTCTCCGGCGCCCGTATGCATGCAGCGTACTTCCGCCCCGGCGGTGTTTACCGTGATCTGCCTGACAGCATGCCCCAGTACAAGGTCAGCAAGATCAAGAACGCCAAGGCGCTGGAGGCAATGAATCAGAACCGTAAGGGTTCTTTGTTGGATTTCATCGACGATTTCACGCAACGCTTCCCGGCTTGTGTGGATGAGTACGAAACACTTTTGACCGACAACCGGATCTGGAAGCAGCGGACTGTGGGGATTGGTGTTGTGACACCGGAGCGTGCTTTGAATCTGGGCATGACTGGCCCGATGTTGCGCGGCTCTGGCATCGCTTGGGATTTGCGCAAGAGCCAACCTTACGATGCCTATGACCGGGTGGATTTCGATATTCCGCTGGGTAAGACGGGTGATTGCTACGACCGTTATTTGGTCCGTATGCAGGAGATGCGCGAATCCAACCGCATCATCAAGCAGTGCGTGGATTGGCTCAAGGCCAATCCAGGTCCAGTGATTACTGACAATCACAAGGTTGCTGCGCCTGCGCGTGAGTCAATGAAGTCGAACATGGAGGAGCTGATCCACCATTTCAAGCTGTTCACTGAAGGATTTCACGTTCCTGAAGGTGAAGCTTATGCAGCGGTGGAGCACCCCAAGGGGGAATTTGGCATTTACTTGGTAAGTGATGGTGCCAACAAGCCTTATCGCTTGAAAATTCGCGCTCCTGGGTTTGCGCACTTGGCGACCTTGGATGAGATGGCGCGCGGACACATGATTGCTGACGCCGTGGCCATTATTGGCACCATGGATATCGTGTTCGGAGAGATTGACCGATGATTACCGAAGCGACGCTGGCGCGGTTTGCGCGTGAAGTGGCTAAGTACCCCGCAGACCAAAAGCAGTCTGCCGTGATGGCTTGTTTGTCCATCGTGCAGCAAGAGCAGGGCTTTGTCAGTCCTGACAGTGAAGCTGTGATCGCAGAGTATCTGGGCATGGCGCAGATCGCTGTGCATGAAGTCACCACCTTCTACAACATGTACAACCAGCAGCCCGTGGGCAAGTACAAGCTGAATGTTTGTACCAACCTTCCTTGCCAGTTGCGTGACGGTCAGAAGGCCTTGCACCATCTGGAAAAAAAGCTGGGTGTTTCCATGGGGGAGACAACTGCTGATGGGTTGTTCACTCTGCAGCAATGTGAATGCCTGGGTGCGTGCGCTGACTCACCAGTCATGCTTGTCAATGACCGGACGATGTGCAGCTTCATGGACAACGACAAGCTCGACCAGCTGGTCGATGGCCTTCGTGCTGCGGAGGGCAAGTGATGACGACAGCTGCACAAATTCTTTCCCAGTTTCAATCCACGGGTGTCCAGACGTGCTTCCATGATCGCCATATCAATCCGCAGATTTATGCGGACTTGGATGGTAAAAACTGGAGTATCAAGGATTACGAGGCGCGTGGTGGCTACCAGGCACTTCGCCGCATCCTGGGCAAGGATGGCTCTGAAGGTTTGAGCCAAGACCAAGTGATTGCGACGGTCAAGGAATCCGGTTTGCGTGGTCGCGGCGGTGCGGGCTTTCCGACGGGGCTCAAGTGGAGCTTCATGCCCCGCTCATTCCCCGGCCAGAAGTACCTGGTGTGCAACTCCGACGAAGGCGAGCCGGGTACCTGCAAGGATCGCGACATCCTGCAGTTCAACCCGCACATCGTCATCGAAGGCATGATCATCGCGGCCTACGCGATGGGCATCTCCGTGGGCTACAACTACATCCACGGCGAAATCTTCCAGACTTACGACCGTTTCGAAGAAGCGCTCGAAGAGGCACGTGCCGCGGGCTACCTGGGCGACAAGATTTTGGGTAGCAACTTCAGCTTCCAGTTGCATGCCGCACACGGCTTCGGTGCCTACATCTGCGGCGAAGAGACCGCATTGCTCGAATCGCTGGAAGGCAAGAAGGGTCAGCCGCGTTTCAAGCCGCCATTTCCGGCCAGCTTCGGCTTGTACGGCAAGCCCACCACCATCAACAACACCGAGACCTTCGCGGCCGTGCCGTGGATCATTCGCAACGGCGGTGCTGCCTATCTCGAATGCGGCAAGCCCAACAATGGTGGTACCAAGATCTTCTCGGTCTCCGGTGACGTGGAAAAACCTGGGAACTATGAGATTCCTTTGGGTACTCCGTTCTCCAAGCTGTTGGAGTTGGCAGGGGGCGTGCGCAAGGGGCGTCAGCTCAAGGCTGTGATTCCAGGGGGGTCGTCATCCCCGGTTCTGCCTGCATCCATCATTATGGAATGCACGATGGACTATGACTCCATCGCCAAGGCAGGCTCCATGCTGGGCTCTGGCGCTGTGATTGTCATGGACGACTCCCGAAACATGGTTGAAAGCCTGTTGCGTTTGTCCTATTTCTATTCGCACGAGTCTTGCGGCCAGTGCACGCCATGCCGCGAAGGCACGGGCTGGATGTGGCGCGTCATTGATCGCATTCAGCACGGTCAGGGGCGCGAAGGTGATCTGAACCTGCTCAATTCCGTGGCTGACAACATCCAGGGCCGCACGATTTGCGCTTTGGGCGATGCTGCCGCCATGCCCGTGCGCGCCATGATCAAACACTTCCGTCCCGAGTTTGAGGCACTGATCCGGAACAACGCCCCACAGGCTGCGACGTCCGTCTGATCGCGAGAGAACATATGGTTGAAATTGAACTGGACGGTCAGAAAGTAGAAGTCGCCGAAGGCTGCATGGTGATGCATGCTGCCGAGAAGGCGGGTACCTACATTCCCCATTTCTGCTACCACAAGAAGCTTTCCATCGCTGCCAACTGCCGCATGTGCCTGGTGGATGTGGAAAAAGCGCCCAAGCCCATGCCCGCCTGTGCCACACCGGTGACACAAGGCATGATCGTGCGTACCAAGAGCGACAAGGCCATCAAGGCGCAGCAGTCGGTCATGGAGTTTTTGCTGATCAATCACCCCCTGGATTGCCCTATCTGTGACCAAGGCGGTGAATGTCAGTTGCAGGATTTGGCTGTGGGTTACGGCGGCTCTTCTTCGCGCTATGAAGAAGAAAAGCGCGTGGTACCGGTCAAGGACGTTGGCCCGCTGATTTCCATGCAGGAAATGAGCCGTTGTATCCATTGCACCCGCTGCGTGCGCTTTGGCCAAGAAGTGGCCGGCGTGATGGAGCTGGGCATGATCCACCGCGGTGAGCATTCCGAGATCACCACGGTCACGGGTGATACGGTGGACTCCGAGCTGTCGGGCAATATGATCGACATCTGCCCTGTCGGCGCCTTGACCAGCAAGCCTTTCCGTTACAGCGCTCGTACATGGGAGCTGTCCCGTCGCCGCTCGGTGAGCCCGCACGACTCGACCGGTTCCAACCTGATTGTCCAGGTCAAGAACCACAAGGTCATGCGTGTTGTGCCTCTGGAGAACGAAGCCGTTAATGAGTGTTGGATTGCCGACCGTGACCGTTTCTCCTACGAAGCGCTGAATGGCGAAGATCGCTTGACCCAGCCCATGCTCAAGCAGGGTGGGGTGTGGAAAGAAGTCGACTGGCAAACTGCGCTCGAGTACGTTGCCAACGGTCTCAAGAACATCAAGAACGATCACGGTGCCAAGAGCATTGGTGCCTTGGTCAGCCCGCATAGCACGCTGGAAGAGTTGTATCTGGCTGGTGCTCTGGTGCGTGGTTTGGGCAGTGACAACATCGATTACCGTCTGCGCAACGCTGAATTTGCTGCACCCGAAGGTATTCGTTGGCTGGGTGCTTCTATTGCTTCGTTGTCTACACTGCAACGTGTGTTGGTGGTGGGCTCGAACCTGCGCAAGGACCATCCACTGTTTGCCCAGCGTATTCGCCAGGCTGCGCGCCACGGTTGCCAAGTCAGCGCCGTCGGCTCTGCGGTCCAGGATTGGGCCATGCCTGTGCAGCCATTCGTTGCACAAAATGCTTCTGAGTGGGTGACCACGCTGGGTGGTATCGCTTTTGCTGTAGCCCAAGAGAAGGGCGTTGCTGCCCCTCAAGGCGCGGCTGCCGCCAGCGACGCCGCGCAAGCCATCGCCCGTTCCCTGCTGGGCGGTGAACGCAAGGCGGTGCTGCTGGGCAACGGCGCTGCACACCATGCGCAAGCCACGCAGTTGTTGGCACTCGCCAACTGGATTGCCGACAACACTGGCGCAACGGTGGGTTACCTGACTGAGGCGGCCAACACTGTGGGCGCACAGTTTGCGGGTGCTCACCCTGTCAATGGTGGTCTGAATGCAGCCCAAATGCTCTCCGGTGGTTTGAAGGCTGCAGTGTTGCTCAACACCGAGCCGGTCTATGACTCCGCTGCGGGTGCACAAGCTGCAACCGCTCTGACTGGTGCCGAGATGGTGGTCACGTTGAGCCCCTTCAAGGCCAACATGGAGTTCAGTGACGTTCTGTTGCCAATTGCTCCGTTCACAGAAACGTCTGGCAGCTTCGTCAATGCCGAAGGTCGCTTGCAAAGTTTCCACGCGGTGGTGCGCCCATTGGGGGACACCCGTCCTGCATGGAAGGTTCTGCGTGTTCTGGCCAACTTGCTGGGCGTGCCCGGTTTCGATTTCGAAACCTCCCAGGACGTGGTGGCCCGCGCTACGAACGCACCAGCGGGTTCGGTCACCCAACTGCCTGCAGCACAACTGTCAAACGCTGTGAAAACGGTGTCCGCTGCTGCGGCTGTTGTTGGCGAGCCAGTGGTTGCTTCCATTTATCAACTGGACGGCTTGGTGCGCCGTTCCACGTCGCTGCAGCTCACTGCCGACGCACGCATGGCTCGTGAAGGAGTGGCCGCATGATCGACGCGATCTACAACGCGGGCCTGAACCTGCTTTCCTTTGGCTGGTGGACTGGCATGGTCTGGCCGGTACTCTGGATTCTGCTCAAGATCGTTTGCATCTTGGCCCCATTGATGGGCGCTGTGGCGTACCTGACTTTGTGGGAGCGTAAGCTGCTGGGCTTCATGCAGGTGCGCCACGGCCCCAATCGCGTGGGCCCTTTGGGGTTGCTGCAGCCTATTGCAGATGCCTTGAAGTTGCTCACCAAAGAAATCATCCAGCCCACCGCTGCAAGCAAGGGGCTGTTTGTGCTCGGGCCGATCATGGCGATCATGCCCGCTCTGGCTGCGTGGGTCGCGATCCCCTTCGGCCCCGATGTTGCCCTGGCCAATGTCAATGCAGGCTTGCTGTTGGTGATGGCCATCACCTCCATTGAGGTGTATGGCGTGATCATTGCAGGCTGGGCGTCGAACTCCAAGTACGCCTTCCTGGGTGCTCTGCGTGCTTCGGCCCAAATGGTGAGTTATGAAATCGCGATGGGGTTCTGTTTCCTCGTGGTCATCATGGTGTCCGGCAGCATGAACCTCACCGAGATCGTCATGTCGCAAGCTAAGGGCATGGCTGCAGACAAAGGCCTGACCTTCCTGTCATGGAACTGGTTGCCCCTGTTGCCAATTTTCTTGGTGTACCTGATCTCTGGCGTTGCTGAAACCAACCGTCACCCTTTTGACGTGGTGGAAGGCGAAGCTGAAATCGTGGCCGGTCACATGGTCGAGTATTCGGGCATGGGCTTCGCGATCTTCTTTCTGGCCGAGTACGCCAGCATGTGGTTGGTATCGATCCTTGCTGTACTGATGTTCCTGGGGGGCTGGTTGCCACCTCTGGATATCTTGTCCTTCGTTCCCGGTTGGATCTGGTTGGCAGCCAAGACATTCTTGGTGGTGTCCATGTTCATCTGGATTCGTGCCACGTTCCCGCGCTTCCGTTATGACCAGATCATGCGTTTGGGCTGGAAGATTTTTATCCCAGTCACTTTGGTGTGTCTGGTGATCGTCGGCGGGTGGTTGCTCTCGCCTTGGAATATCTGGAAATAAGCGGGGACACGAATGACTGCTGTTGCTGCTGCTGCGCCTTTTTCGTTCAAAGACTTTTTCAAGAGCTTCATGCTCGTGGAGTTGATCAAGGGCATGGCCCTGACTGGGCGCTATGCCTTTCGCCGCAAGGTGACTGTGCAGTTCCCCGAAGAGAAAACTCCGCTGTCTCCCCGCTTTCGGGGCTTGCATGCCCTGCGCCGTTATGACAACGGCGAGGAGCGTTGCATTGCCTGCAAGCTCTGCGAGGCCGTGTGCCCCGCGATGGCGATCACCATCGAATCCGATGTGCGTGAAGACGGCTCGCGTCGCACCACCCGTTACGACATCGATTTGACCAAGTGCATCTTCTGCGGCTTTTGCGAAGAGAGCTGCCCGGTCGATTCGATTGTGGAAACCCATATCTTTGAATACCACGGTGAGAAGCGTGGTGACCTGTATTTCACGAAGGACATGCTCCTGGCTGTGGGCGACCGGTACGAAGGCGAAATCGCTGCTGCCAAGGCAGCAGATGCCAAATACCGTTGATCGGTGTTGAACTCAGCCTGTTTGCCTGACTTTCTATAAAGACCCGATCCATGGACGCCAAGACTGGTTTCTTCTACCTCTTCTCGGTTGTGCTGCTTTTTGCCGCCTTCCGGGTGATTACCGCGCGCAACCCTGTGCACGCGGTGCTCTATCTCATCCTGGCTTTCTCCCAAGCTGCCGCAGTTTGGTTGCTGCTCAAGGCGGAGTTTTTGGCCATTGCCTTGGTGCTGGTCTATCTCGGCGCTGTGATGGTGCTGTTCTTGTTCGTCGTGATGATGTTGGACATCCATATCGACACCGTGCGAAAAGGCTTTTGGAAACACTTTCCTTTGGCCGCCACGGTCGGCGCGTTGATCGCACTGGAAATGGCTGCGGTGTTGATGGGTGGGTTCCGGGGGCTGGATGAGCCCAAGGTGGCTGCTCCATTGCTGGATGCCGCAGGCCAGGTGGTTCAGTATTCCAACACCAAGACATTGGGCAAGTTGCTCTACACCGAGTACTTGTACCCCGTAGAAATTGCGGCCGTGATTTTGCTGGTGGCCATGATTGCCGCCATTGCCTTGACGCTGCGTCAGCGCAAGGACAGCAAGGCGATCAACCCCTCCGTTCAGGTGCGCGTTCGTGCACGTGATCGACTTGAGGTGGTGAAGGTTGCCGCCACACAGAAGCCTGCAGAACCTTCGCTGGAAGAAGCTCAGGCTCAGGAGAAAAAAGCATGACGTTGACATTGGGGCACTTTCTATCGCTCGGGGCGATGCTTTTCGCGCTGGCCGTCATTGGTATCTTTTTGAACCGCAAGAATTTGATCGTTTTGCTGATGGCCATTGAGCTGATGCTGTTGGCGGTCAACATGAATTTCGTAGCGTTTTCCCACTATCTGGACGACATGCACGGGCAAGTGTTCGTGTTTTTTATCCTGACAGTGGCAGCTGCTGAATCCGCCATTGGGCTGGCCATTCTGGTGCTGCTGTTCCGCAACAAGTCCAGCATCAACGCAGAAGACCTCAACACCCTCAAGGGTTGATGAGTTACCCGTATTCCCAAGGTTCTCAATAATGAGTCAAACCCTCTCTGCTTCAACGCTCCTGGCCGTCCCGCTGGCCCCGCTGGCGGGTGCTTTGCTGGCAGGCGTTTTCGGCACCACCTTTGGTGGTAACTGGATTGGCCGTCGCCTTAGCCACACCTTGACGATTCTGGGTGTGCTGGTGGCTTTTGTTCTGTCCGCCATGACGCTCAAGAGCGTTGCTCTGGATGGTGCCCGCTTCAATGAAACCCTCTACACCTGGATGGTGGTCGGCGGCTTGAAGATGGAGGTAGGCTTCCTCATTGACAGCCTCACGGCCATGATGATGGTGGTCGTGACGTTTGTTTCGCTGATGGTGCACATCTACACCATCGGCTATATGGAAGAAGACGAAGGCTACAACCGCTTCTTCTCCTACATTTCGCTTTTCACCTTCTCGATGCTCATGCTGGTCATGAGCAACAACCTGCTGCAGCTGTTCTTCGGCTGGGAAGCGGTGGGCCTGGTCTCTTATCTGCTGATCGGTTTCTGGTTCAACAAGCCCACGGCGATCTTCGCCAACATGAAGGCTTTCCTGGTCAACCGCGTGGGTGACTTCGGCTTTATTTTGGGTATCGGCCTGATCGCGGCCTACACCGGCACGCTGAATTACGGCGAGATTTTTGCCAAATCGGGCGAACTCGGTGGCCTGGCATTTCCCGGTACCGACTGGATGCTGATCACCGTGATCTGCATTTGCCTTTTCATCGGCGCGATGGGCAAGTCCGCACAATTCCCACTGCACGTGTGGCTGCCTGATTCGATGGAAGGCCCGACCCCCATCTCTGCGCTGATCCACGCAGCGACCATGGTGACCGCAGGCATCTTCATGGTGTCGCGCATGTCGCCCCTGTTCGAGCTGTCGGACACGGCACTCAACTTCATTCTGATCATCGGCTCCATCACCGCCCTGTTCATGGGCTTCCTGGGCATCATCCAGAACGATATCAAGCGCGTGGTGGCGTACTCCACGCTGTCGCAGCTGGGCTACATGACGGTAGCTCTGGGCGCCTCGGCCTATTCGGTGGCCGTGTTCCACCTGATGACCCATGCGTTCTTCAAGGCGCTGCTGTTCCTTGGCGCTGGCTCGGTCATCATGGGCATGCACCACAACCAGGACATCCGCTGGATGGGTGGCGTGCGCAAGTACATGCCGATCACCTGGATTACTTCGTTGCTGGGTTCGTTGGCGTTGATCGGTACCCCTCTGTTCGCGGGCTTCTATTCCAAGGACAGCATCATTGAGGCGGTGCACTTCAGCCATCTGCCTGCAGCGCACTTCGCACACTTTGCTGTGCTGGCCGGTGTGTTTGTGACGGCGTTCTATTCGTTCCGCATGTACTTCCTGGTTTTCCATGGCAAGGAACGTTTTGACCAGAACCCCGACGCGCACCACGGCGATCACCATGGACATGGTCACGACGACCACCATGAACCACACGAATCGCCCTGGGTGGTGACTGTGCCTCTGGTGCTGTTGGCTATTCCTTCGGTGATTGTCGGTTTCCTGTTCATTCAGCCGATGCTGTTTGGCGACTTCTTCAAGAACGTGATTTTTGTGGACGCTGCAAAGCATCCCGCGATGGCCAAGCTGGGTGAGATATTCCACGGGCCTGTAGCCATGGCTGTGCATGGTCTGCAAACGGCGCCTTTCTGGTTGGCATTCGCGGGCGTCGCCTTGTCTTACTACATGTACATGGTCAACCCAGCGCTTCCCGCAGGCATCAAGGCTCGTGTTCAGCCGCTGTACCGTTTGCTGGAAAACAAGTACTACCTGGACTGGATCAACGAAAACATCCTGGCCCGTGGCGCCCGTGCGTTGGGCACAGGGCTCTGGAAGGTGGGCGACCAAGCCATCATCGACGGCGGTCTGGTCAACGGCTCCTGGAAACTCGTCGGTGCTGTGTCCGGCGTGATCCGCTGGATGCAATCCGGTTTCATCTTCCATTACGCCTTGGTGATGATTTTGGGTGTCTTCGCGCTGATGACCTGGTTTGTCTGGGGCGACTTCTTCATGCAGCTCATCAAGTAAGGAAAAAAACAAAATGAGTTCGTTGTTGAGTCTCGCAATCTGGACCCCTGTTGTCTTTGGGGTCGTGTTGCTCGCCCTGGGGCGAGATGAGCATGCCCGCGCGGTGCGCTGGATTGCACTGGTGGGTGCCGTGGTTGGCTTTTTGGTCACGCTGCCCCTGTATGGCGGATTTGAGACGGGCACTGCAGCCATGCAGTTCGTCGAGAAGGCTGCCTGGATTGAGCGTTTCAATATCCACTACCACCTGGGTGTGGACGGCATCTCTTTCTGGTTTGTTCCACTGACGGCCTTCATCACAGTGATCGTGGTTCTGGCGTCGTGGGAGTCGATCACAGAGCGCGTGAACCAGTACATGGGCGCCTTCCTGATTTTGTCGGGCCTGATGATTGGCGTGTTCACGGCACTCGATGGCATGCTGTTCTACGTGTTCTTCGAGGCCACGCTGATCCCCATGTACCTGATCATCGGTATCTGGGGCGGCCCCAACAAGATCTACGCAGCGTTCAAGTTTTTCCTTTACACGCTGATGGGCTCTTTGCTCATGTTGATTGCGCTGATCTACCTGTACAACCAGTCGGGTGGCAGCTTTGACATCGCTTCGTGGCACAAGCTGCCTCTGGGCAGCACCGCACAGACCTTGCTTTTCTTTGCCTTCTTCGCTGCATTTGCCGTGAAGGTGCCCATGTGGCCTGTGCACACTTGGCTGCCTGATGTTCACGTGGAAGCGCCAACGGGCGGCTCTGCTGTGCTGGCTGCCATCATGCTCAAACTGGGGGCCTACGGTTTCTTGCGTTTTTCTCTGCCTATCGCCCCTGATGCCTCGCGCGAGTGGGCTTGGCTGATGATCGGTTTGTCTCTGGTGGCCGTGATCTACGTGGGTCTGGTGGCCATGGTGCAAAAGGACATGAAGAAGCTGGTGGCTTACTCGTCCGTTGCCCACATGGGGTTTGTCACACTGGGCTTCTTCATCTTCAATGACCTGGGCGTGTCCGGCGGTTTGGTACAGATGATTGCCCACGGGTTTGTGTCGGGCGCGATGTTCCTGTCGATCGGCGTGTTGTACGACCGCGTGCATTCCCGTGAGATCGCTGCCTACGGCGGTGTGGTCAACACCATGCCCAACTTCACCGCATTTGCACTGCTGTTTGCGATGGCCAATTGCGGCCTGCCCGGAACTGCTGGTTTCGTGGGCGAATGGATGGTCATTCTGGGCGCCGTGAAGGCCAACTTCTGGGTGGGTCTGGCCGCTGCCACGGCGTTGATCTTTGGTGCTGCCTACACACTGTGGATGTTCAAGCGCGTCTACCTGGGCCCTGTGGGCAACAGCCATGTGAAGGAGTTGACGGACATCGGTAGCCGTGAGTTCTTGGTGCTGGCGCTTTTGGCCATTGCCGTGCTGGCGATGGGCCTGTACCCCCGTCCGTTCACGGATGTGATGGACGCTTCGGTGGCTGAACTGCTCAAGCACGTGGCCTTGCAAAAGCTGAACTGACCGACAGAACTGAGAGATTTGAGATGATTGACAACATCAGCTGGCTTGCGGTCTACCCAGAGATCGTGCTTCTTGTGATGGCCTGCGTGATTGCGCTGGTCGATCTGGGGGTCAACAGCCCACGGCGCACTGCGACCTACGTGCTGACCATGCTCACTTTGGCCGTGGTGGCTGCCCTGGAAGGTGTTTACGCCAGCAGTGGCAACACCTTCTACGGCTTTGGCAACATGGTGGTCAGCGATGCCATGGGCAATTGGCTCAAGTGCTTTGCCACCATTGCAGTCATGGTGACGCTGGTGTATGGCCGCCCTTACGCCGCGGACCGCGACATGCTGCGTGGTGGTGAGATGTTCACGCTCTCCATGTTTGCCTTGCTGGGCATGTTCATCATGATCTCCGGCAACAACTTCCTGGTGATCTATCTGGGCTTGGAGTTGTTGACCCTGTCCAGCTACGCCCTGGTGGCTTTGCGTCGCGACAACGCGACGGCCACAGAAGCAGCCATGAAGTACTTCGTTTTGGGTGCGATGGCCAGTGGTTTCTTGCTGTACGGCCTGTCCATGCTTTACGGTGCTACCGGTTCTTTGGACATCGGCCAAGTGTTCAAGGCGGTGCTTTCGGGTCAAATCAAGCACCAGGTGCTGGTCTTCGGTCTGGTGTTCGTGGTGGCTGGCCTTGCTTTCAAGCTGGGTGTTGTGCCTTTCCACATGTGGATCCCTGACGTTTACCAAGGTGCTCCTACCGCCGTCACTCTCATGATTGGTGGCGCGCCCAAGTTGGCTGCTTTCGCCATCACCATGCGTCTGTTGGTGGATGGTCTGCTGCCCCTGGCGATCGATTGGCAGCAAATGCTCGCTGTGTTGGCGATTGGCTCCTTGCTGGTCGGTAACCTCGCGGCGATTGCGCAAACCAACCTCAAGCGCATGCTGGCTTACTCCACCATTTCACAAATGGGCTTTGTGCTGCTGGGTCTGTTGTCGGGCGTGATCAATGGCCAGGTGAACTCGGCAGTGGCTGAGAACGCTTACAGCGCCTCGATGTTCTACGTCATCACCTATGTGCTGACCACCCTGGCCACCTTCGGTGTCATCCTGCTCTTGGCCCGCGAAGGCTTTGAAAGCGAAGAGATTTCCGATCTGGCTGGATTGAACCAACGCAGCCCCTTGTATGCCGGCGTGATGGCCGTGTGCCTGTTCTCCATGGCGGGTATCCCTCCCATGGTGGGCTTCTACGCCAAGCTCTCTGTGCTGCAATCTCTGCTGGCATCGGGCCAAAATCTGTACATCGCCTTGGCCGTGTTTGCCGTGATGATGTCGTTGATTGGTGCCTTCTATTACCTGCGCGTGGTCAAGGTGATGTACTTTGACGCGCCTCTCACCGCGACCCATGTGTCCGCTCCAGTAGATGTCCGTGTGGTGCTGACGATCAATGGCGCCTTGGTGCTGGTGTTGGGTCTGTTGCCCGGCGGGCTGATGACGCTGTGCGCCAACGCCATCGTGCGTGCGCTCGCGACTTGATCCGGAATTTTTGACCCGTGTCTCAAACAGGCGCCATCTGGTTGGTGATTTTCGCGGCGTTGGTTGCGGCCAACCTGCCGTTTCTGAGCCAGCGGCTGGCGCTGGTGGGGCCCGTGGCAAAGCCTCACAAAGCCCTGTTTGTTCGACTGCTGGAGCTGGTGGCGCTGTATTTCGTCGTGGGTGGCTGTGCCATGCTGCTGGAGCGCCGTGCAGGCCAGAATGCGCCGCAAGGTTGGGAGTTCTACGCCATCACGGGTACGTTGTTCGTCACGTTGGCATTCCCTGGGTTCATCTACCGCTACCTTGTGCGCCGTCGCGGTTGATTGCCTGACCCTCGCGCAAGCTTGCCGCCATGAAGGTGCTTGATCTGCAGTGCCGTAGCGAACATGTCTTTGAAGGCTGGTTTGCATCGGAAGAAGACTTTCAGTCTCAGCTCCAGAGGGGGTTGGTGCAGTGCCCTCTGTGTGGTGATGGCCAAGTACACAAGCGCCTGAGTGCCCCGCGTTTGAACCTGGGCGCAACGCCGCCCGGGCCTTCGGCCCTCAGCCAATCAGCGCCCCCGCCTGAATCCCCAGCACACCCCCCGCAACAACTCGCCACCTGGCTGCAGCAAGCCCGGCGCATGGTGGCAGAGTCAGAAGATGTGGGCTCTCGCTTCGCCGAAGAGGCTCGCAAAATCCATGCGGGTGATGCCGATGAGCGTGCCATTCGCGGGCAAGCCACGCTGCAGGAAACCGTGCAATTGCTGGACGAAGGCATTGCCGTGCTTCCCCTTCCGCCTGTCCTGAAAGAGCCCTTGCAGTAGTTGCCTCTTTCGGGGCGGGGCGCAGCAGCCATGGCTCGCACGGACCAAGGCGCAGGTCAATTTGCAGTGGCGAGTTGCATCGATCCATGCCGGATAAACCGATGCTGTGGTGGCCAGCCTTGGTGGGTAACGATGCTGGCGGCTTCATGTACGGCGCCCTCAGGCGGCCCAATTTTCTCCATTGCCGTTCCATCTCCAATACCCCAAAGCAAAAGAGGGCTATGCAGTGCATTGCATAGGCAAAACCGCGCTTGCTGGGCTTGCAATCTGCAGGAGATCGCCTGTTTTTACGGGCCAGTACTTTCCCGTAGCTAGTGCGTACTTTGTTGCGAACTAGCCACCATGTGGGCCGTTACCGAAAATTTGCGCCACCTGTGAAACGGCTGGCAGATAATTTTCAAACACTTACATTCAAGGCGCTCCACATGTTTCAAACACTGCGTGCACGGCTGATTGCCATTTGCGTTGCGATCACGGTGTTTTCACTCCTGACGCTGGCGCTGGCCACTTTTGTGGTGGTTCGCAAAGACACCTTGAACGGCATTGACGACCGTGTGGGCCAGCTCACCCGATCCCATGCCAACGAACTGGCGGAGTGGGTGCGAGAGAAGCAGCGCATCACCAGCTCATTGAAACTGGCCGTGGGCCAGGCAGAGCCGGTGCCATTTTTGCTGGCTGCCAAGCAGGCAGGGGCGTTTGACGACACGTATTTTGTCTACGCCGACAAGCGCAACATCTTTGCCCACCCCATGCCCGATGGCTACGACGGAACGGCCCGCCCTTGGTACAAGCAGGCCGTGCAAACCGGGGGGCCAGCCTTGACCCCGGCCTACGTGGATGCAAGCACGGGCAAGCTCACCATCAGCTTTGTCGAGCCCGTGGGGCCTACCGGGCAGCCCACCGCCGTGGTCGGTACCGACATGCACCTGGACACTGTGACCAAGAAGGTCGCCGCCATCCGTCCTATCTCCAAAAGCTTTGCGTTCCTGATTGACGGCGAAGGCAAGCTGCTGGCGCACCCCAAGGCCGACCTCTCGCTCAAGCCCGCATCCGACATTGCCAAAGGCGTGGACGCCGCTTTGTTGACCAAGTTGGCCGCTGACAGTGCCCGCGCCGATGTGCTGATCGATGGCGCCGACCAGATGCTGTATGCCGCCAAGGTCGAGGGCACGCCCTGGACGCTGGCGATTGCGATTGACCGCGCCGAGGCCACGCATGGCGTCACCGTCATGCTGCAGATTGCCGCCGTCATCACCGTGCTGAGTGTGCTGGTGGCCGTGGCCTTGCTGACGGTGGCGGTCAGCCGCCAGCTGCGCCGCCTGGGGTTGGTGAGCGATGCCTTGCGCGACATTGCCTCGGGCGAGGGTGATCTGACCCGCCGCTTGGCCACCGAGGGCAATGACGAGTTGGCCACCATCGCCGCCTCGTTCAACCAGTTTGTGGACAAGATCGCCAAGGTGCTGGTGAGCATCCGTGAATCGTCCGAGTCCGTGCGGCTGGCCTCTACTGAGATTGCCAGCGGCAACCACGATCTGTCAGCGCGCACCGAACAACAGGCGGGCTCCCTCGAAGAAACCGCCGCCGCCATGGAGCAGCTGACCGCCACCGTGCAGCAAAACGCTGCCAACGCCCGCCAGGCCAACGACCTGGCCACTGGCGCATCGCAGGTCGCATCGCACGCCAGCACCGTGGTGGGGCAGGTGGTGCAGACTATGGGCGGCATCGATGCCTCGGCTCGCAAGATCGTGGACATCATTGGTGTGATTGACGGCATTGCCTTCCAGACCAATATCCTGGCCCTGAACGCCGCCGTCGAGGCGGCCCGCGCTGGTGAGCAAGGGCGTGGCTTCGCGGTAGTGGCCTCTGAAGTGCGTACGCTGGCCCAGCGCAGCGCCACGGCCGCCAAAGAGATCAAGGAGCTGATCAGCGAATCGGCCTCGCAAGTGGATGCGGGCAGCAAGCTGGTGCAAGAGGCAGGCGCGACCATGGACAAGGTGGTGGAAAGCGTGCGTAAAGTCACCACCATCGTGGCCGACATCAGCCTGGCCAGCCAGGAGCAAAGCACCGGCATTGCCGAAATTGGCAGCGCCGTCACGCTGATGGACCAGTCCACCCAGCAGAACGCCGCTTTGGTCGAAGAGGCCACGGCCGCCGCCCAGTCGCTGCAGCACCAAGCGGTGGCGCTGGCCGATGCTGTGGCAGGCTTCAAGCTCGACCACGGTGGCGCGGCTGCATGGGGTGGCAGCGCATCGCCCCAGCGGGGTCAGGCCTTGGCGCTGTCCAGGGACTGAATCGCAGCCTGATTCATTCGGCTAAATGCCATCCCAAAGAGCCTGCGGCCACCCGCCGCAGGCTCTTATTCATTGAAATTGGTCAGTGGCTCGTTGGGGCGGGGGCCATAGCGCTCCACCGCACCCCAGCCCTGCGCTCAAAGCCGCATGGCCCGGGTGTACCCCGTCATCTCCAGATACCCACGCCCCGCCACGTTGCCATCGGCATGTGTCAGGTCTGACAAACCCTCCCAATACACCGCCCCGGTCGATGCGCTGCTGTCCAGCTCCTGCGCGTCCAGCACCGCCGCCACGGTGTAGGTACCCACGGGGGTTTGCACCTCCCACAGCACCGCGTAGCGGGCGCCGCTCTCGGGGCTGGTCCACCAGCGCAGCGGGCGCCAGGCCACCTCGGTGGCGGTGAACACGCGGGGGGCCTGGCCCACGGCCCTGAACGACCCGCCCGCCCACAGCGCCGTGCCATCGGCCCGCCGCAGACTGAAGGCCGTGAGCGCGCTGCCGTCCAGCAGGTTCATGCCGATCCAGTCCCAGCCCACGGCATCGTTGGCCAGCAGGGCCTCGCTCCACTCATGGTCCATCCAGGCACGGGCGGGCTGCTGGGTGTCGATGGGCAGTGTGCGCCCGTCCAGCACCAGGCGGCCGCTCACCGCCAACTGCGGCTGGCTGTAGTAGTAGCTGGCCTGCGCTGCCTGCGGCCCTTTGCGCGACAGCCCTTGTTGGCCCTGCAACAGCAAGGGCTGGGTGGCGTCAAACTGCAGCTGCAGGCCAAAGTGCTCGCCCACCACCTGGGTGGTGTAGCGGCTGGTGGCTGTGTCGGGCTTCCCCCGCGCCGTGTCCTGCCGCTGCAGGCCCCAGTCCCGCAGCCGCACGGCGGTATCGGCCTCGCTGGCCTCTGCCACCCCAAACCCGGCCCGCGCCATGCGCTGGTCGTGCAGCAAGCGGCGGCCCTGCACATCGGTCACGGCCGCATGGGCAAACAGCAGTTGCTTGGCCGCAAAGGCCGACTGCATGCCCTGCGTCGCATCCATGCGCGATCGGAAAAACGTCACCTGAAACCCAAACGGACGCCCCCCGGCCGTGGCGTAGCCGGTGATGTACCACCACTCGGTGCGCAGCTCGGGGTGGCTGCCATGGTCACGCGGAAACTGCAGCTCGCGCGCAGGCAGTGCCCGGGCCAGTGGCACAGCCCCGGCACCCATCGCCCCCAGCGCCCAGGCCAGCCACCTGCGGCGCGAAAGGGCCCGCACCATTGCAGGTGCTGGCATGGGTGGCTGCGCACGCATCGGCATCTGGTTCGTTCGCCGTTGTGCCGATCAATCCAGCAGCGCAGCAATGCGCGCCTGCGCCTCGGTGCAGTCACCCATCGTGCCCGACACCCAGTCGCAGTTGTAGTACGTAGGCAAATAGCGCTCGCCTGCATCGCACAGCAGCGACAAGATGGAGCCGCTCTCGCCCCGCTCCCGCATCCCATGCGCCAGCGTGAGCATGGCCACAAAGTTGGTGCCGGTGGACGGCCCCACGCGCCGCCCCAGCAGTTGCGACAGCACCCGCATGGCCGCGACCGAATCCACATCGGCCACATCCACCATGCGGTCTACCAGCGTGCGGACAAAGCTGGGCTCCACCCGTGGGCGGCCAATGCCCTCAATGCGCGAGCCGGGGGCCGTCAGGCTGGCATCGCCTGTGCGGTGATAAGCGCTGAACACCGAGCCCGCCGGGTCGGCCACACACACCTGCGTGGCGTGCCGCTGGTAGCGCACATAGCGGCCAATGGTGGCGCTGGTGCCGCCCGTGCCTGCGCCCACCACAATCCAGCGCGGCACCGGGTGCCGCTCGCGCGCCATCTGGGTGAACATGCTCTCGGCAATGTTGTTGTTGCCCCGCCAGTCGGTGGCCCGCTCGGCATAGGTGAACTGGTCCATGTAATGCCCGCCTGTCTCCGCCGCAATGGCGCGGGCCTCCTCATACACCTGGCCCGCACTGCCCACCAAGTGGCAGCGCCCACCGTGAAACTCGATCTGCGCAATCTTCTCGGGCGAGGTGCTGCGCGGCATCACCGCCACAAATGGCAGGCCCAGCAGCCGCGCAAAGTAGGCCTCGCTCACTGCGGTGGAGCCGCTCGACGCCTCCACCACCGTCGAGCCCTCATGCAGCCAGCCATTGCACAGCGCATACAAAAACAGCGACCGCGCCAGCCGGTGCTTCAGGCTGCCCGTGGGGTGCGTGGACTCGTCCTTGAGGTACAGGTCAATGCCGTGCGCAGCAAAGGCGGGCAGGCGCAGCGGGATCAGGTGCGTATCGGCGCTGCGCTGGTAATCGGCTTCGATGCGGGCGATGGCTTCGTGGAGCCAGGGGGAGGGGAGGTTCATGGGAGTAGACAGAATGAAGGCGTGTAGTCGAATTACGATGCTTGGATTGGACGTTACCTGTCTGGCAACCCAATGTCAGTGCTGACCGATGGGAGGCAGCGTATCAAGGTCCATCTCCATGGTCGAGCTCTGTTGCGGTAATGGCTGCGCCCTCACCGAACTCTAGTTCGGCTGCGATACGGACCAGGCCCGGATAGGCAAACCAATATTGTCTGCGCACGGCGTCTTTGACGAATGCTGCGCCCCACCACTCGACATATTGGCGCTCCTCTGCGGGGCTGAGTCGATCACGGTCAATTCGAAGTAGTTCTTTGCGGTGCTTGATCATCAGCCGCTGGAATTTGCCCAGCGTTGTAATGCCAAATTTGGCAAGCTCAGGTACAAGCTCCTCGAACGAGCCTTGGCCAAAGTCGTTGCGGCGTGGAAATGTGTTTGCCATGACGCGATGGATCATTTCGCCTGAGAGGAGCTCTTCTCTACGCTTTGCGCGTGCGGACAAATGTTTGGTCATGGACTTTTCCGTTGAAGCAAATTGGCTCGCAACCGCCGCAGCAGTATTAGTTTGGCGTCGCTCTGGTAGTCGGCTTCGATTTAGGCGAAGGCTTCGTGGAGCCAGGGGGAGGGAGTCTGAGTCATGGAGGATTGGTTGTGTCTTGCCGTAATGCTGAAGACGGTTCAATCTCGACGGCAATTGGTCTTGCAAATTTTTGGGTACTTGCCTTGTTGGCCCGATCTGGGGGCTTTAACTGGCATGAGATCAGAAGGAATCTCTCACAATGTGGCCGCTACCTTCCGATAGAGCATGCTCGACAGAAAAGCGAGACCTACCGCAGCTCCGGAGGACACGAAAGCAACGAGGCTGAGGAATGCGCAGGCCGTGAATCCCGACAGGAAAAGAAGCGAGGCGGCTGAGGACTTGCGAGAAACAGAAACAACAAAGGCAATGTAGACGCTCAAAGCGGCTCCTGGCCATGCTGCCCATAGATTCTTGGAGATAGCTCGAAACCCAGGGAGGGGATTGGAGTCGGGTTCAAGCCAAGTACCCCAAACTGCCGCAAACAAAAAAACCACTGCGACTGTGCAGGCGAATATTTTCTCTGACCGTGAAAAGAGTGACTTCATTGCGGTGGTATGTAAGACGGGCTTCGCCGTGATTCTTTGGCTTACCTGCTTGGTTTAGAGCAGAACGGTGTTGCAGCGGGCTTGCAAGGCTACTAAATTCATTTGGCCCGACTTTTCTGAACAAAGGAGCCGATAAGTACACCGCCAAAAAACCAAAAGATGGCCGTCCAGATCAGGTTGGGGCTGAGCGCATTAGCTTCTCCGTCCAGTAAATTTCCGATGATTTTTAACGCGACGTTGGCGGCTGAGAAAAATAATCCAATGGCAAGGATGGATTTCTTTGCTTTGTTCATGTGAGCTAAAGACATGTGTTTTGCAGCGCCTGAGAAATGAGCTTCTGAGTGGGGTGACGCAGAGTTGCTAAGGTTACTTGAGTCGGCTGCTTCAGTTGCCAGTTAGCCCTCACCAATCCTCTTTCACCGCCATCACCGCATCCCTCCCCGCCGCTGCCCGCCCAGCCAGCCACGCAGTCACCGTCCCCGACACCACCACCGCAGCGCACAGCGCCCACAACCGCGGCGCAGGGATGTTCATCTCCATCGTCCAGTGAAAGCTCTGTGGGTTGACCACGTGCACCAGCACTACCGACACAGCCAGGCCCAGCAGCACGCCAGCGATGGCACCAATGCCCGTCCACGCCGCGCCTTCGCCCGCCACCACGGCCAGGATCTGGCGGCGGGTGAGGCCCAGGTGGGCGAGCAGGCCGAACTCTTTGCGGCGCGCCAGCACCTGGGCGCTGAAGCTGGCGGCCACGCCGAAGAGGCCGATGCCGATGGCTACGGCCTGCAGCCAGTAGGTGACGGCGAAGCTGCGGTCGAAGATTTGCAGGGAGCGTTCGCGGATGGATTGGGCGGAAACAAATTCGATGAGGCTGGGGGATGGGTTGGCCGCGCCGTTGGGGTGATCGCTGCTTGTGCCGTTTGGCCGCGCTCCATCGGCTGCTGCGGACGAGGTTTGGGGCGATGTGTCGGCCCTTTCCCCGGAGGACGCGCCGGGTTGTGAAGCTGATGGCTGGGCTAGGCTGCGAATGTTCGCCTGCAGCACGGCCAAGTCCACCCCCTCGGCAGGCCACAGGGCCAGGTCACTGATGCGGGTGTCGCCCGTCAGGCGCTGGTAGGCGGCGCTGTCGAGGGTGAGGGCCCCGGTCTGACGCACATAGTCACGCCACACGCCTGCTATAAAAAACGTAGCTGCTTGCGCTTGTTTATCCGGCGCTACAGGCATAAAAGCCTTGGAAAGCTCGGGCCACGCCTGGCCGGGGTGCACGCCATACAGGTCCACCACCGCCTCGCTCACATACACGCCGATCTGCCCCGCAGGCACAGGCAGGGCGGGGCCGGTGAGGGGCAGCACCTGGGCGGGGTCGTTGCCCAGCGGGCGGCTCAGCACTGTGAGGGCGGTGCGGGCGGCGCTCAGTTGCAGGGGGCTGGTGCGCAGGGGCGATACCTTGTCGATGCCCGGCAGGCGGGCCACTGCTTCGGCAAAGCCGGGGGGCAGCAGGGCGGCGTCGCCGCCCGCAGCTTGTAGGGCCGAGCGCACGTACAGCGGCGAGGGCAGCACCGCGTCCAGCCACTGGATGACCGAGCCGCGAAAGCTGGCCACCATCACCGTCAGCGCCACGGCCAGGCTCAGGCTGGCCACCACGCCGCCCACGGCAATGGCGGCGGTGCCGCGCATGCGGCGGGCGCGTTCCAGCGCCAGCAGGGTGAGCGGGTGGCGCACGGCCAGCGGCTGCAGACGTTGCAGCAGCCAGGCCACGCCCCAGGGCAGCAGCGCAATGCCGCCCACCAGCAGCAGGCCAATCGCTACATAGGCCGCCAAAGGAATGCCAAAAACGGGCGGAAGCGCCGCCAAACCAGCGCTGGCAGCTATCAAAACCATACCAACCCAGCCCCGCCCAGCGCGCCCGCTGGCGCTGCCCAGGCCTTTGAGGGTCTGGGCCGGGGGCAGGGCCTGCGCGGCGCGGGCGGGCCACCAGCCGCCAGCCACCGCAGCGGCCACGCCCAGGCTGCCGTACAGCAGGGCGGCGCTCAAGCTCCATTGCAGGCGGGGCTGCACCCCGGCAAAGTAGCCACCGCCCAGGTCGCCGCCCAGCAACTGCAACGCCGCGCTGGCCAGGGCCGTGCCCAGCGCCAGCCCGGCCAGGCTGCCCACCACGCCCAGCAGGGCCGATTCGGCCAGCACCAGCGCCAGCCGCTGGCGCGGCGTAGCGCCCAGCACCGCCAGCAGCGCAAACTGCGGCCCGCGCTGTGCCACGCTGAGGGCCAGCACCGAGAACACCAAAAACGCCCCGGTGAACAGCGCCACCAGCGCCAGCACCGTCAGGTTCACGCGGTACGCGCGAGACAGGTTGCTCACCCGCTGCGCCGCATCGCCCGGCTCGGCCAGGGTGGCTTGTGCGGGCCAGCCGGGCAGGGCTTGCAGCGCTTGCCTGAAGGCGCTGCGGTCGGTGCCGGGCTGCAGTTGCAGGTCGATGCGGGTGAGGTAGCCCACGCGGCCCAGCAGATCTTGCGCGGCCCCAATGTCCATCACCGCCAGCGGTGCGCCGGGGGCGCTCACGGTGCCTGCCACTTGCACGGTCAGGGTTTGCAGGCCGGTTTGCAGTTGCAGTGTGGGGCGGGGCTGGGTGCCCTCGGGCGGCACGCCCAGCGCCTGCAGGGCGGCGGGGTTGAGGTAGACGGTGGCGGGGGCAAACAGTGCATCGCGTGCCGCGCCTTCCCACGGGCGGGGCATGAGGGCCGGGGCCATGGCGGGCAGCAGCAGGGCATCGGCCCCCAGCAGGCGCAGGGGGATGGCGTCGTTGGAGGGGGCTTGTGCCTCGGTGGGGGCTGTGGATGCAGTGGGTGCTGCAGGGCGGGCCATGGCCGTGGCTTCCAGCACGGGGTTGGCGCGGGCCACGTCGGGGTGGTTGGCGATCTGGGCAAACAGGTCTTCGCCCAACGTGCCCTGCATGGCGCGCACTTCCAGATCGGGCTGGCCGTTGACGGCGCGCACGGCCTGCGAAAACTCGTCCAGCGCCGATGCGTTGATGACGTGCACGGCAAACGCCAGCGCCACGCCCAGCATGACGGCAGCCACGGCGGCGGCGCTGCGCCAGGGGTGGTGGCGCAGGTCTTGCCACGAGAAGGTGCGAAGCAGTGCGAGCATGGGGGCATTGTGCCGCTGGCGTGGGGTGTGCCCTGGCTTCGACAGGCTCGAACGGGTGGGCTAGTTCAAAGTGCTGGTTCAAAGCGGCCCAGGCCATCGCAGGCTCAGCCCCAGTGGATGGGGGGCTGGGGGGCATGTGCTTTCCCCAACCGTTCACGCTGAGCTTGTCGAAGCGCTGCACTGTGCGACGCGTGGGTAGATTCAGCTGTGTAGGTCGGGTTAGCGCAGCGTAACCCGACGTCAACGCTGCGTGCCCTGTGGGCGTCGGGTTACGCCCTTGCGGGCTAACCCGACCTACGAGGTCTGGGTGGGCGTGCCCCGGCTTCGACGGGCTCAGCCCGAACGGGTATTTGGGGTTCCAAGAGATCCGTGCCATGGCGGGCCCAGCCCGAACGGGTGGGGTGATGTGCCCTGGCTTCGACGGGCTCAGTCTGAACGTGTGGGGCGGGGCTTTGGGGTGCGCCTTCCCCCGACCGTTCACGCTGAGCTTGTCGAAGCGCTGCGCGAGGCGGTGGAACGCGTAGGCAGGCTCAGCCCACCATGCCGCTGGCCGTCAGTCGCAGTACCCGGTCGGCCCGGGCTGCAGCGGCGTCTGAGTGCGTGACCAGCACCAGCGATGCGCCGTGCTCGCGCGTCTGGGCCAGCAGCAGGTCCATGACCAAAGCTGCCGTGGTGGGGTCCAGGTTGCCCGTGGGCTCGTCGGCCAGCAGCAGGCCGGGGCGGTGTACCAGGGCGCGGGCGATGGCCACGCGCTGCAGTTGCCCGCCGCTCAGTTGCTGCGGCAGGCGGTTGCCCAGCGTGCCCAGGCCTACGGCATCGAGCATTTTTTTCACACGCGCTGGGTCTGTCTGGCCCAGCAGCATCAGCGGCAGGGCCACGTTTTGCGCCACGTCCAGGTGCGGCAGCACGTGGAAGGCCTGGAACACAAAGCCCACATGGGCGCGCCGCCACAGGGCGCGGGCGGTGTCGTCCAGGTCCGCCAGGCGGGTGCTGGTGCCACCCTGGGCGGTGTAGGTGATGTCGCCCTGGTCCCACTGGTCCAGCCCGGCCAGGCAGTTGAGCAGGGTGGACTTGCCCACGCCCGAGTCGCCCACGATGGCCACAAACTCACCGGGCGCTACGCTGAAGTCCACCCGCGAAAACACCGCTGTGCTGCCGTAGTGCTTGCCCAGGTGCTGGACGGACAGGGTGGGCGTGGGGCTCAGCGTGTGGGCGGGCATGGGCGGGTGGGCTGGTGGGCAGTCGCGGGGTGGGCAGAGGGGCCAACAGGGGATTGCGCCAAGGGGATAAAGGGCCGTTGGGGCTTTGCGCTCAGGCGCTGGCTTCTTTGAATGCGGCGGCTGGCTTGTCTGCCTGGTCCAGCCGCTGCAGCACGGCCTGCACCAGCGAGGCCACGGCGGTGGGGTGGTCGCAGGCGATGGCGTGGCGCTCGGGCATGCTGCGCAGCCAGGTCACCTGGCGCTTGGCCAGCTGGCGCGTGGCAACGATGCCGCGCTCGCGAAAGTGGGCGATGTTCAGCGGCGCATCGGGCCCTTTGCGGGCCTGGTAGTCCAGCTCGTCCCACGCTTGCCGGTAGCCCACGCAGCGCATCGATGGCAGGTCGGCATGCAGGTCGCCGCGTGCGCGCAGGCCGCGCACCTCGTCCATAAAGCCTGCGGCCAGCATGGCGTCAAACCGCTGGGCAATGCGCTCGTGCAGCCAGGCGCGGTGGTCGGGTTCTAAAGAAAAAAGGGCTGTAGCGCTTGCTGCGCTTGCGCTGGCAGCTCCTTTTTTTGTAGTGTGAAAGCTCGACAGCGGCTGGCCGGACACATGCCACACCTCCAGCGCACGCTGGATGCGCTGGCTGTCGCCCGGCGCCAGGCGGGCGGCGGTGGTGGGGTCTACCTTGGCCAGCTCAGCGTGCATGCCGGGCCAGCCAATGGCCTGGGCCTGGGCTTCGAGCTGGGCGCGCACCTCGGGGTCGGCGGCGGGCATGTCGTCAATGCCGTCGATCAGCGCCTTGAAGTACAGCATGGTGCCGCCCACCAGCAGGGGCAGGGCACCGCGTGCGCGGATCTCGGCGATGAGGCGGGTGGCGTCTTGCACAAACTCGGCGGCGCTGTAAGCCTGCAACGGGTCGCGGATGTCGATGAGGTGGTGGGGCACGGCGGCGCGCTCTGCCGCCGTGGGCTTGGCGGTGCCAATGTCCATGCCCCGGTAGACCAGGGCCGAGTCCACGCTGATGATCTCGACCGGCATGCGCCGCCCCAGCACCGCTGCCAGGGCCAGCGCCCCAGCGGTTTTGCCCGAGGCGGTGGGGCCTGCCAGCGCAATGTTAGGCAGGTGTTCAGGCAGCATGTCGCGGTTCTCCAAATTTTTGTACCAAAGTCCAGGACGTGGCGCCTAGCACCACCGACCAAAACAGCACGCCGTAGATCAGCGGCCAGATGGTGCCGTTGAGGTGGGCGCCAATCCAGCCGCCCGTGGCAAAGGCGGCCAGCATCATCACAAAACCATTGAGGGCCGAGGCCACGCCCGCCGCCTGCGGAAACGGCCCGACCGAGCCCGTTTGCCCGCAGGGCTGGTGGATGCCGTGGCCCAGCATGAACAGGTAAAACGGCGCCAGCAGCGCCACTGGCTGGTGCCAGCCCGCCAGTGCCACCAGCGCCATGCCGCAGCCCCCCAGCAGGCTCATGCCCCCGGCCACCGCCACGGTGCGGCGCAGCCCCAGGCGCGCGAGCAGATAGCGGCACAAGAAGGTGCCCACAAAATACGCCGCGCTGGTGGACAGCAGCATCCAGCCATATTCGGTGCGCGTGAGCTGCAGCACCTCGATGAACACAAACGACGATGCGGCCAAAAAGGTGAACAGCCCGCCATAGGTGGCGCTGGTGAGCAGCGAAAACGCCCAGAACGTGGGGTGCCCCAGCACCTGCCGCCAGGTGCGCAGCAGGGTGGCAGGCTGCAGTGCCTGCGGGTTTTTGTGCTGCACGGTTTCGGGCATGCGCAGGGCCACCAGGGCCAGCGTGCCCACCGCGTAGGCCGTGAGGGCTAGCAGCGCGGCGCGCCAGCCCAGCCACTGCGCCAGCATGCCGCCCAGGGGAGCGCACAGGCAGGCCACCACGCCCAGCCCCGTCAGGGCTTTGGACATGGCGCGTGCCCCGGTCAGCGGCGTGTACAGGTCGCGCACGATGGCGCGGGCGCACATCACCACCGCGCCCATGGCAGCGCCTTGCAGCACGCGCCACACGATCAGCATGCCCATGCTGGGCGCCAGGGCACTGGCCACCGAGGCGGCGGTGTAAATGCCCAGGCCTGCCAGCAGCACCGGGCGGCGGCCAAAGCGGTCAGACAGTGGGCCCCACACCAGTTGCGAGCAGCCAAAGGCCAGCAGCAGCGCGCTGAGCGTGAGCTGGCCTGCGGCCACGGTGGCCCCCAGGTCGCGGGTGAGGGCGGGCAGCGCGGGCAGGTACAGGTCGGTGGTGACGGGCTGGATGCTCAGCAGCAGGGCCAGCACCAGAATGGCCAGGCCGGGGGTGGGCGAAGGCGGCGTGGCAGGCGTGAGCGGCGCAGCGCCTGCGGTGGCAGAAGGGGCAGACATAACCGGCTGAGGGTACCAGATGGGGAGGCTGGAGAGCCCCTCTGCGGACGGGTGGATGCCCGCTGGATTCAGGGGGCTTTGATCTGAAACAGCGAGGCCAGCGCCTGCCGGTATTGCCCCTGGCCCACGGCGTTGGTGTTGTGGTGCGAGCCGCCTTCCACCAGGATGAACTGCTTGGGCTCCTGGGCGGCTTCAAACAGCTTGCGGCCCAAGGCGGGCTGGATGAGGGTGTCCTCGCTACCGTGCACCACCAGCAGGGGCGACCCAATGTCTGCCACCTTGCGCACCGATTCAAAGCGCTGGGTGATGAGGGGCGACACCGGCAGCCAGCCCCAGCGGAAGGTGCTCACCACATCGGCGATGCTGGTGAAGGTGCCCTCCACCAGGGTGCCCCGTTCGTCGTCCACACTGCGGGCCAGCTCGATGGCGATGGCGCCGCCCAGCGAGTGGCCGAAGATGTAGCGGGGCGCATCGGGGTGCTGCTGCGCCAGCCACTGCCAAGCGGCGCGGGCGTCTTCGGCGGCGGTCACCTCGGAGGGCAGGCCCGCGCTGCTTTTGCCAAAGCCCCGGTAGTCAATCGCCAGCACCGAAAAGCCCAGCTCGTGCATGCGCCTTATGCGGCCAGACGAGCCCGCCACGTTCCAGCGTGCGCCGTGCAGGTACAGCAGCACGGGCGCGCCGGCGCGCGGCTGCGGCATCCACAGGCTGTGCAGGCGCTCGGCCCGGCCAGTGGTGGTTGACTGGAATTCGATCCACACGTCCTGCATGTCTTCGGTGGACTGGGCACCGCCCCAGCTGCGGTCGCTGGGCTGGAAGATCCATTCGCGCTGCTTGGCGTCCAGCGTGGCGCAACCGGCGGTGATGGCCACGGCGGCGGCCAGGGCGATGAAGAGGGGCGTGCGTCTCATGAAAGCGACTGAGTCGGCCCAGGGGCAGAAAGTTCTGGTGCTTTGACGCTCATGGGTAGGTATCCATCCACAGCCACCCGTTCACGCTGAGCTTGTCGAAGTGCTGCGCGGGGCGTGGGCAAACTCAGCCGTGTAGGTCGGGTTAGCGCAGCGTAACCCGACGTTGCCTCAGTGCAACCCGACGTTAGCGCTGCGTGCCCTGTGGGCGTCGGGTTACGCCCTTGCGGGCTAACCCGACCTACGCGGTTTGGGGGGGCGCCCCGGCTTCGACAGGCTCAGCCCGAACGGGTATTGCGGGATCACACCTGCAGACGCATCAAAAATGCTGCGAAGCCCGGTGCTGGGGCGATGTGGGCTCAATGGTCAAATCCCCGGCGTCTGAGGTGTTGACCCCTGCCGCCAGGCGCACGCGCAGCGCCAGGTCGGTGCGCGAGTCGGCGTTGTGCAGGGCCTCATCCAGCGCAATGCGGCCTTCGGTGTAGAGCTTGTACAGCGCCTGGTCAAAGGTGCACATGCCGATTTCGGTGCTGTGGCCCATGGCCTCCTTGATGCCCGAAAACTCGCCCTTGCCAATCAGGTCGGCAATGTAGGGCGAGGTGAGCATGACCTCGACCGCAGGCACCAGCTTTTCATGCAGGCCGGGGATGAGCCGCTGCGACACCACGCCCGCCAGGTTCAGGCTCAGGTCCATCAGCAGTTGGTGGTGCGCGTCTTCCGGGAAGAAGTTGATCACCCGCTCCATGGCCTGGTTGGCGTTGTTGGCGTGCAGGGTCGACAGGCACAGGTGCCCCGTCTCGGCATAGGCAATGGCCTGCTTCATGGTGTTGCGGTCGCGGATCTCGCCGATCATGATCACGTCGGGCGCCTCGCGCAGCGCGTTTTTCAGCGCTTCTTCGTACGACTGGGTGTCGATGCCAACCTCGCGCTGGTCGACCACCGAGAGCTTGTGCGAGTGCAAAAACTCCAGCGGGTCCTCGATGGTGAGGATGTGGCCCGTGGTGTTCTCGTTGCGGAAGTTGAGCATGGACGCCAGCGTGGTGGACTTGCCCGAGCCCGTGGCGCCCGTCACCAGCACCAGCCCGCGCTTGAGCATGACCAGCTTCTCCAGCACCGGGGGCAGGCCCAGGGCGGCCAGCGGCGGGATTTTGTTCTTGATGTAGCGCACCACCATGCCGGTCTCGCCGCGCTGCACAAACACATTCACCCGAAAGCGCCCCAGGTTCTCGGCCGAGATGGACAGGTTCATCTCCTGCTTGGCCTCGAACTCGCTGATCTGGCGCTCGTTCATGATCGAGTACGCCAGCTGCTTGACCTGGCCCGGCAACAGCGCAGGCATCTTGAGCGGGTGGGTGATGCCCTCGATCTTCACGTTGACGGGCGCGCCCACGCTGAAGAACAGGTCCGAGCCACCTTTTTCGACCATGAGGTTCAGGAAGTTGAAAATTTCCATGCGCTGTGTTCCTTCACGGGTTGCACCGCCGGGGCCACGAAGGTGTTCTTGGCCTCAGGCGGGAGACTGTCGGCCAGCATACTGGCATTGGAGTGGTCGGCCAAATGAAAAAGGGGGCTTGGAACAGGTTCCTGTAGCCCCCTTGCTTGGCGGCCCTGAGGGCCTGTGCGTTACACCACGCCCTGGGCCAGCATGGCGTCGGCCACTTTCACAAAGCCCGCCACGTTGGCGCCGTCGATGTAGCTCACGCTGCCATCGGCGCGCTGGCCGTAGCGCAGGCAGGCGGTGTGAATGCCCTGCATAATTTGCAGCAGGCGTGCGTCCACTTCTTCGCGCGGCCACGACAGGCGGGCCGAGTTCTGGCTCATCTCCAGGCCCGAGGTGGCCACGCCGCCTGCGTTGCTGGCCTTGCCGGGCGCATACAGCACGCCTGCGGCTTCAAAGGCCTTGGCCGCTTCGATGGTCGAGGGCATGTTGGCGCCTTCGGCCACGCACAGCACGCCGTTTTGGATGAGCAGCTTGGCGTCGTTGGCGTCCAACTCATTTTGGGTGGCGCAGGGCAGGGCCACATCCACCTTCACATGCCAGGGGCGCACACCCGCTTCAAACTTCACACCCGTGCGCTGGGCGTAGTCGCTCACGCGGCCATAGTGGTGGTTTTTCACGTCCATCAAGATGGCCAGCTTCTCGGCGGTAAAGCCGTCTTCGTCCACGATGGTGCCGCTCGAATCCGACACCGTGATCACCTTGGCGCCCAGCTCCATGGCTTTTTCCACCGCGTATTGCGCCACATTGCCCGAGCCAGAGACCGACACGCGCAGCCCATCAAACGAGCGGCCACGTGTCTTGAGCATTTCTTGCGCAAAGTACACCGTGCCGTAGCCAGTGGCCTCGGGGCGGATCAGTGAGCCGCCAAACGACAGGCCCTTGCCCGTGAACACGCTGGCCGCGTTGTTGGCCAGCTTTTTGTACATGCCTGCCATGAAGCCCACCTCGCGGCCGCCCACGCCGATGTCGCCTGCGGGCACATCGGTGTCGGGGCCCACATGGCGGTACAGCTCGGTCACAAAGGCCTGGCAAAACCGCATCACCTCGCCCGCGCTCTTGCCCTTGGGGTCAAAGTCGCTGCCGCCCTTGCCGCCGCCCATGGGCAGGGTGGTCAGTGCGTTCTTGAAGGTCTGCTCAAACGCCAAAAACTTCAGCACCGACAGGTTCACCGAGGGGTGAAAACGCAGCCCGCCCTTGTAGGGGCCAATCGCCATGCTGTGCTGGATGCGGTAGCCCCGGTTGACCTGCACGCTGCCGTGGTCGTCCACCCACGACACGCGAAACATCACCGTGCGCTCGGGCTCTACCAGGCGCTCCAGCAGGCCGTGCTCAGCGTAGCGGGGGGTCTTCTGGATGAAAGGCCACAGGCTTTCCATCACCTCTGTGACAGCTTGCAGAAACTCGGGCTGACCCGGATTGCGAAGAGAGACCTGGGAGAGGAAGCTGTCCACGGATTCGTATTTCATGTCGGAAAAGGCTTTCTGCATCAAAACAACAGGCAAGGCGCTGCGCACCAAATTATGTCAAACCGTCATAAGGTAATGCACAAACTTGGTGATTCGATAGGCAGATTGCATTGTTTTGGTGCTTTTGCCTTCTGTTTTTGCTCTGTTTTGGTGCTTTGATGCTGTGGGTATGTCTGGCACATGACACGGCTGGCACACCGTCATGGCGCTGTCACAAGGCGGGCCCACAGTGCGCCGCTGGGATCACATACAACGAGGAGAACCGCAATGCACACCTACATCGATCGCATTTCCAAAGACATTGCCCGGGGCATTCCCCATGGCATTCGGCCCGCTGCGCTGGCCCTGGCCGCCGCGCTGGCCCTGGCGGCCTGCGGCGGCAACGACAGCCCCAGCTACCCCACGCTCAACGGCGAGACCCCTTTGGTGATTGGCCACCGGGGCACGGCCGGTTACCGGCCTGACCACACGCTGGAGGGCTACAAGCTCGCCATCGACATGGGTGCCGACTTCATCGAACCCGACCTGGTCGCCACCAAGGACGGCGTGCTGGTCGCCCGCCATGAGCCCAACATCACGGGCACCACCGATGTCTCCACCCGCGCTGAATTTGCCAGCCGCAAGACCAAGAAGGTGGTCGATGGCGTGGAAGAAGAAGGCTGGTTTGTTTCGGACTTCACCCTGGCCGAAATCAAGACCCTGCGCGCCGTGCAGCCCCTGTCGGACCGCGATCAGTCGTACAACGGCAAATTCTCGATTCCGACCCTGGAAGAAGTGCTGGACCTGGCCAAGACCGAAGGCGCCAAAGCGGGCCGCACCGTGGGCGTGTACCCTGAGACCAAGCACCCCACCTTCCACGCCAAGCTGGGCCTGCCGCTGGAAGACCGCCTGCTCACCATCCTGGCCAAATACGGCTACACCACCAAGGCTTCGCCAGTGATCGTGCAGTCGTTTGAGGTGTCCAACCTCAAGTACCTGCGCACCAAGACGCAAATCCGCCTGGTGCAATTGGTCGATGCTGACGATGTGAACCCCAATGGCACCATGTCGCTGGTGGCCCCGTACGACAAGCCCTACGACTTTGCGGTGGCCGGTGATGCCCGCACCTTCGCCAGCCTGCTCACCCCCGCAGGCCTCAAGGAAGTCAAGACCTACGCTGACGGCATTGGCCCCTGGAAGCCTTACCTGATCCCCTCCAAGCAAGTGGACGCCAACAACGATGGCAAGGCCGACGACCTGAATGGCGACGGCAAGATCGACGAGCGCGACCGCGTGATGATGCCCGCCACCTCGGTGGTGAAGGATGCCCACGCGGCCGGCCTGTTTGTGCACGCCTACACCTTCCGCAACGAAGCCAAGCGCCTGGCCTCGGACTTCAAGGGCGACCCCAAGGCCGAGTACAAGCTGTTCTTCAACCTGGGTGTGGACGGAGTGTTCAGCGACTTTGCCGACACGGCCAAGGCTGCGCGGGACAACTGATACCGGGCACCGGATGAGCGCGTGCCGCAGCGCGGCACGCAGCACCAACGGCCATGCAAGCCCACCGCCTGCATGGCCGTTGTCTTTGAGTAGGTTCTTAATCCAGCACGTCGATCGAGCGGAACACCCGCTGCAACTGCGGGTCGGCCGTGTGCTGGCAGGCGTGCACCTGTTGCAGCAGGTGCGCCACAAACCGCTGCGCTGCAAAGGGCAGGGGGCCGTGGCCGCGCTGTAGCACCCCGGCGGTGTGGGGCTCAAAGGGTTCCTGCAGCCGCAGCGGCGCGATGCGGCCGTGGGGGCCTTCGGTCTCTATCAGCGGCCAGGGGCAAAACGACACCATGTCGCTGTGCGCCACCAGGTGCAGCAGCAGCGATGCCGAGTGCACCAGGTGGATGCGCCGGGTGGGCACCGCGATGCCGTGCCGCAAAAACAGCTTTTCGAAAATGGCGCTTTCTTCGCTGGGCGTGTAGTTCAGCAGCCAGTCGCAGTCGTGCAACTCGTGCAGCGACCGGGCTTGCACCAACGGGTGCCCGGTGCGCGCCACCACGGCCGCCTCGTAGCGAAACAGCGGCGTGGCATGCAGGTCTTGTGCGGCGCTGCCGGTGGGCACGCGGCCAATCAGCAAGTCGATGCTGCCCTCGCGCAGGCGGGGCAGGGCCACGGCCGACAGGCCCTCGAACAGCTCCAGCCGCACCTGGGGCAGCTCGGCACGGAAGCTGGCCAGCACCGGGGGCAGCAGGCTGTGGGCAATCCAGGGCGTGACGGCCACAGACAGGCGGATGTGGGCCTGCGGGTCGCGCAGCGCGGCCATCTCGGCCTCTGCTTGCTCCAGCTGGCCGGTGACGAGTTGGGCGTGCCGCAGCAGCACCTGCCCCGCAGCCGTGAGCACCATGCCACTGCTGTGGCGCTGGAACAGTGGCAGGCGGTGGGCCTCTTCCAGCTCGCGTAGGCCCTGGGTCACGGCGGCTTGCGTCACGCCCAGGGTGCGCGCTGCGGCCCGCACGCTGCCGCACTCGGCCAGTGCCACCAGGTAGCGGATCTGGTGCAGCTTCATCGACAGGTGAGGGGGCGTGCGCGTGGCGTCCATGCCTGGGATGATGCACTTTCTGTGCCTTGGGTCTGCAGGGGCATGGCGCAGCTTGTCGGGCCAAGCAATGCTGGTCTTCTGCCGCTGCCAGGCGCTGCCTAGACTGCGCCGCATGACCCAAGACCTTTTGCAAACCGCCGTGCTGCCCGGCATCCGCGCGCTGGAGACCGAGATGGTGGCCCTGCGCCACCACATCCACGCCCACCCCGAGCTGGCTTTTGAAGAATTTGCCACCAGCGACCTGGTGGCCGAGCGCCTGACCGCCTGGGGCTACGAGGTGCACCGTGGCCTGGGCGGCACGGGCGTGGTGGGCACGCTGCGTGTGGGCCAGGGCAGCAAGCGCCTGGGCCTGCGGGCCGACATGGACGCGCTGCCCATCCACGAGGCCACGGGCCTGCCCTACGCCAGCCGCCACGCGGGCAAGATGCACGCCTGCGGGCACGATGGGCACACCGCCACGCTGCTGGCCGCAGCGCGCCACCTGGCCCAGACGCGGCCTTTTGATGGCACGCTGCACCTGATCTTCCAGCCCGCCGAGGAGGGCCTGGGCGGGGGGCGCAAGATGGTGGAAGACGGCCTGTTTCAGCTGTTTCCGTGCGATGCCATCTTTGCGCTGCACAACATGCCGGGCTTCCCCGCAGGGCAGTTTGGCTTCATGCCGGGCTCGTTCATGGCGTCGTCTGACACCGTCATCATCAAGGTGCGCGGCAAGGGCGGGCATGGCTCGGCGCCCCATTTGTCGTGGGACCCGGTCGTGGCCTCGGCCCATTTGATTCTGGCGTTGCAAACCGTGGTGTCGCGCAATGTGGACCCGCGCGACATGGCCGTGGTCACCGTGGGCGCCATCCATGCGGGCGATGCGCCCAACGTGATCCCGAACGAGGTGGAACTGCGCCTGTCGGTGCGCGCCTACCGGCCCGAGGTGCGCCAGCAGCTGCGTGAGCGCATCACCGCGCTGGCCCATGCCCAGGCCGCTGCGCTGGGGGCCGAGGCCGAGGTGGAGTACCGCTGGCGCTACCCCGCGCTGGTCAACGACCCCGCCTGCACCGCCATCGCCCGCCAGGTGGTGGTGGACTGGCTGGGGGAGGAGGCCCTCATCCCCAACCTGCAACCCCTGACGGGCAGCGAAGACTTCTCTTTCATGCTCGAAGCCTGCCCGGGCAGCTACCTCATCGTGGGCAACGGCGTGGGCGAGACCCATGGCACGGGCGGCTGCATGGTGCACAACCCGGGCTACGACTTCAACGACCGCATCCTGCCCGTGGCGGCCTCGTACTGGGTGCAGCTCACCGAGCACTTCCTGGCGGCCAACGCGGCGGCCTGACGCTCTTTTCCATCCCCCTTCTGCGAGCCACGACCATGAACGACTTCCTTACCTCTGCCGACGCACTCCACGGCACCCCTTCATCCCGCCGTGACGTGCTGCGCGCGCTGGCTGCCTTGGGCGCCGCCGGGCTGGCCCTGCCGGGGCATGCGCAGGCATACCCCTCCAAGCCCATCAAGCTGGTGGTGGGCTACCCCGCCGGGGGCTCGGTGGATCTGATTGGCCGCGTGCTGGCCGATGCCATGGCCCCGCGCATCAAGGCCACGGCCGTGGTGGACAACCAGGGCGGCGCTGCGGGCGCGATTGCCGCGCAGCGCGTGGCCACCTCCGCGCCTGATGGGTACACGCTGCTGGTCGGCTCCAGCAACGAACTGGTGGGAACGCGCATGGTCAACCCCGCGCAGCGCTACGACGGGCTCAAGGACTTCACCCCTATCGGCATGATGGCCACCGCCCCGGTGGTGCTCACGGCTGCGCCGCACACGGGCATCAAGTCCATCCCGGAGCTGCTGGACCTGCTGCGGCGCAACCCGGGCAAATACAGCTACGGCAGCTCGGGCGTGGGCTCCACGCTGCACTTTGCGGGCGAGCTGTTCAAGCAAAAGGCGGGTGTGTACATGACGCACATTCCCTACCGGGGCGTGGCGCCGCTCACCAGCGACCTGGCCGGTGGCAGCCTGGACTTTGCCGTGCTGTCGCCCAGCTCGGCCATGCCCTTCATCCGCAGCGGCCGCATCACCGCACTGGCCGTGAGCAGCACCCAGCGCCTGGGCAGCCTGCCCCAGGTGCCCGCGATGACGGAGTTTGCGCCCCTCAAGGGCTATGAGCTGGTGGGCTGGTACGCCCTGATGGCCCCCAAGGGCCTGCCCGCCGACGTGGCCGCGCTGCTGGCGAGCCACCTGCAGGCCACGCTGCAAGACCCCGCCGTGCGCAAGAAGCTGGAAGACGCGGGCATGGTGCTGGCCACAGGGCGCGAAGACATCACCCGCTTCATGGCCGAAGAGAGCGGTAAGTACGAGAAGCTGGCGGCCTTTGCGAAGATGCGCGAGTCCTGAGCTGGCTAACTGGTGCGGACAGGACTGCGCCGGTGCGCCGCCTCAGCGCCCGCGCAAAAACAGCCCGTCCAGCTCTTTCATCGACAACTGCCGCCAAGTGGGGCGGCCGTGGTTGCACTGGTCGCTGCGGTCGGTGGTTTCCATTTGCCGCAGCAGGGCGTTCATTTCGTCCAGCGTGAGCTTGCGGTTGGCCCGCACGGCGCCGTGGCAGGCCATGGTGCCCAGGATTTCATTGCGTGCGCGTTGCACCACGGTGGTGGCGTCGTGTGCGGCCAGCTCGGCCAGCACGCTGCGGGCCAGCTCCACGGCATCACCCTGCGCCAGCGTGGTGGGCACGGCGCGCACGGCCAGGGTTTTGGGCGAGAAGGGCACCACCTCCAGCCCCAGCGTGGCCAGCACCTCGGCCGATTCTTCGGCCGTGGCCACTTCCTGCGGCGTGGCGGCAAAGGTGGCGGGGATCAGCAGCGGCTGGCTGGCAATGCGGGCGCCGCTGTCCACCTGGGCCTTGAGGCGTTCGTACACGATGCGTTCGTGCGCGGCGTGCATGTCCACAATCACCATGCCCTGGGCGTTCTCGGCCAGGATGTAGACGCCGTGCAGCTGCGCTACGGCGCGGCCCAGCGGCCAGGCAGATGCGTTGTCGCCGCGCTGCTCGGGCCACGCCATGGTCTCGCTGGGGGTTGCATCGCCCGTGGCGGGGCTCACGGCCCCGCCTGCTGCAGCGGAGGCCGGGGCCATTGAGGCTGCGGCGGTGTCATGGGCCGTGGCCTCGCCGGGCTGCACGGTCGCAGGCTGGGCCGAGGGCGCCCACAGGCCGCCCAGCGCAGCATCTGGTGCCGCTGCTGGAGGGGTTTCGCGCGGCGCCCACAGGGCCTGCAGGTCTTGCACGCGGTGGCCACGTTCTTCAAATTTCATAGCTGCTTGCGCTTGCCAGGCGGGCGCTAGAGGCCTTTTTTGTTCTAAGTCTGCAGTGTGGGCCGCAGGTGCCGCACCTTCGCCAGCGGCTTGCGCGGCGTTGGCCGCTGCCAGGGCCGCAGCGCGGGGCGCGGCCAGTGCGTTTTCGACCGCGTGGCGCACGGCCTGGTGCACCTCGCGGCTGTCCCGAAAGCGCACTTCGATCTTGGTGGGGTGCACGTTCACGTCCACGCGGGCGGGGTCGATCTCGACATACAGCGCGTAGATGGGCTGTTTGTGGCCATGCAGCACGTCCTCGTACGCGGCGCGGGCGGCGTGGGTGAGCACCTTGTCGCGCACAAAGCGGCCGTTGACGTAGCAGTACTGGTGGTCGGGCCGCGAGCGGGCGGCGTCGGGCAGGCCTGCGCGGCCAGTGACGGTGACGGGCCCCACGCGGTGCTGCACGGTGACGGACTGCTGCACAAAGTCTTCGCCCAGCACGTCTGAGAGGCGGCGGGCCAGTGCGTCTTGCGCATCCAGGGGGCTCTGGCCCTCGCCGGGCACAAAGGTGGCGCGCCACTGCTCCACCAGCTTGCCCTCGTGCCAGATGGCAAAGCCCACATCGGGCCGTGCCAGCGCGTGGCGGCGCACCGATTCAATGCAGTGCGCCAGCTCGGTGGCGTCGGTCTTCAAGAACTTGCGGCGGGCGGGGGTGGAGAAGAACAGCTCTTTGACCTCGATGGTCGTGCCCTGGCTGCGGGCGGCTGGGCGCAGCTCCCCGCTGCGGGCGTCCAGCAAAAAGGCGCTGGCCTGCGTGGGCGGGCGCGAGAGCAGGGCCATCTCCGATACCGAGCTGATGGCCGCCAGCGCCTCGCCCCGAAAACCCATGGTGGCCACGGTTTCCAGGTCGTGCAGGTTGGTGATCTTGCTGGTGGCATGGCGGCGCAGCGCCACGGGCAGTTCTTCGGGCGGAATGCCCAGGCCGTCGTCCTCGACCGATATCAACCGCACCCCACCGGCCAGCAGCCGCACGGTGATCTGTGTGGCCCCGGCGTCCAGGGCGTTGTCCACCAGCTCGCGCACCACCGAGGCGGGGCGCTCCACCACCTCACCAGCCGCAATCTGGCTGATGAGTTCGTCGGGCAGGTCACGGATGGGACGGCGCGAGGCCAGGGGGGCGTCGGTGGTGGAGTCGGTTGGGTTCACCGGACGGATTTTAGGCGTCGCTCTGGTGGGGATTTGGTTACAGGGCGATAGCGATAATGCGCCCTGCTTTTTATTGAGCAGATTCTTAGAACTTGAAATATCCGTTCGGGTTGAGCTTGTCGAAACCTTGCGCAGCGCTTCGATTGCTCTCAGTGAACAGTTCATTGGGATGCATGCTGAACCCAAAGCCCCCTCAACCCGCTCAAAGCCCTCAAGGCCAGCCCATGGAAATAGTGACCTTTCTGATCGACTTCATCCTGCACGTGGACAAGCACCTGGAGGCCTTTGTGCAGACCTACGGCATGTGGGTGTATGCGCTGCTGTTCCTCATTGTGTTTGTGGAAACGGGCGTGGTGGTGATGCCGTTTTTGCCGGGCGATTCGCTGCTGTTCATCGTGGGCGCACTGTGCGGCGCTGGGATGATGAGCTTTCCGCTGGCGTGCGCCGTGCTGGTGGCCGCCGCCATTTTGGGCGACCAGTGCAACTACTCCATCGGGCGTTACTTTGGCCCCAAGGTGTTCCAGTGGGAAGACTCGCGCTGGTTCAACCGCAAGGCGTTTGACCAGGCCCACGCGTTTTACGAACGCTATGGCGGCATCACCATCGTGATCGCTCGCTTCATGCCCTTCATCCGCACGTTTGCCCCGTTTGTGGCGGGCGTGGCCGAGATGGGCCGTGCCAAGTTCACGGCCTTCAACGTGGGCGGCGCGCTGCTGTGGGTGCTGGGCATTGCCACGGCGGGCTACTTCTTCGGCAACTTTGCCTGGGTGAAGGAGAACCTGGACAAGATCATCTGGGCGATGATTTTTGTGCCTGGACTGATTGCTATCTTTGGTGCCTGGCGCGCGGGTCGCACATCCAAGGCAACGGCCTGATTGATTTTGCTATCAATTAAATAGCTGCTAGCGCTTGCTAATCAAGCGCTAGCAGCTATTTTTTTTGGGATCAGCGGCGTCTTTGGCGCTGGTCCTTGTCTTCCCCAATCTCATGGCCCACCAGGGCGCCCGCTGCGGCCCCGCCAATGGTGCCCAGAGGGCCGCCCAGCAGCACATGGCCTGCCACGCCGCCTGCCGCAGCCCCTACACCGGTGCCGATTTGTGCATTGGTGGGGTTGGAGGCGCAGCCGCCCAGGGCCAGGGCGGCGGTGAGGGCGGTCAGCCCGATCCAGTGACGAGATTGCAGCATGGTGTGCTCCTTTGGCATGGGGTTAGGTGAGAACCTTTTTCTTGAGCCACTGCGGTGCAGCAGCCCATGCCTAGACTGTGGCGCAGGCGCGGCGTTTGCCGCGTCGGCCAACGGAATGGGAGCTTGTAGGAAGACAGGCCTGAAGCGCGACAGGCTCCTCAGGCTGTGCCCTCAGGCCAGGGAGCGTTACACCGACCGGCTGCGCGCCAGCGGCGGGTTCTTGGCGAAGTAGCGGGTGATGCCGCGCATGAGCGCGTCCGCCAGCTCCTGCTGGTAGGTGCTGCTGCGCAGGCGGGCCTCTTCTTCGGGGTTGCTGATGAAGGCGGTCTCCACCAGCACGCTGGGAATGTCGGGGGCCTTGAGCACGGCAAACCCGGCTTGCTCCACGCGGGGCTTGTGCAGCTTGCCGATGTTGCCAATCTCGCCCAGCAGCACGGTGCCGAGCTTGAGGCTGTCGTTGATCTGCGCGGTGGTGCTCATGTCCAGCAGGGCGCGTTGCACATGCTGGTCTTTGCTTTGCACGTTCAGCCCGCCCACCAGGTCGGCCTGGTTTTCTTTGTTGGCGAGCCAGCGGGCGGCGGTGCTTGATGCCCCGCTTTGGCTCAGCGCAAACACGCTGGCGCCGCGTGCGGCCGGGGTGGTGAAGGCGTCGGCGTGGATGCTGACGAACAGGTCGGCCTGCACGCGCCGGGCTTTTTCCACCCGCGTGCCCAGGGGCACGAAGAAGTCGCCGTCGCGGGTGAGGAATGCGCGCATGGGGTTGCCGCCCACGGTAGTGGCGTTGATGCGGTCGCGCAGCAGGTGGGCCACGCGCAGCACCACGTCTTTTTCACGCGTGCCTGCGGGGCCGATGGCGCCGGGGTCTTCACCGCCGTGGCCGGGGTCCAGCGCCACGATGATGATGCGGTCGGTCTGCGTGGCCGTGGCGCGCCCGCCAGCGCGGTTGGTCGCCACGGACGGCGGGGCTGCGACTGTGGTGGTTGCAGGCTCGGCCGCAGAGGGAGCTGCGCTGGGGCCAGGGCGGTTGCTGCGCTGTGCGATCAGGTCGCCCAGCGGGTCGGCGGGCTCTGCCGCCTTGGCAGGCGCTGGCGCAGGTGCGGCGGCGGTCTTGTCGCCGCCGTGGGCTGGGGTGCCCGCGTCGCGCAGCCGCTCGGCAATCAGCGCTTCCAGTGGGTCCACGGGCTCTGCGGGATACAGGTCAAACACAAGGCGGTGCTGGTAGGCCGCAATGGGCGGCAGGGTGAAGACCTGGGGCTGCGCGGCTTGCTTCAAATCGACCACCAGGCGCACCACGCCAGGGGCGTTCTGGCCCACGCGGATGCCCGCGATGTTCGGGTCGTCGGGCTTGACCTTGGCCACCAGCTCGCGCAGTTCGGGGCTCAGGTCAATGCCTTCAATGTCCACCGCCAGGCGCGGCGGCGTGGTCACAAAGAACTGCTTGGCCACCAGCTTGGTGTCCGATTCGATGGTGACGCGCGAATACTCGGGCGCGGGCCACACGCGCACCGCCACGATGGTGGCGCCGCGCGCAATCTGCTGGGTGCCCAGCAGCAGCACCAGGCTGCCTGCCTGCAGCAGGTGGCGGCGGTTGGGGGTATAGGCGTTGTCCGTCTTGGTGGGGTGGTCCATGCTTGCGTCGGCAGTCATGCGCTCGGTCCTTGGCTCCATCCTTGGGTCAGCCCTTGCACCAGGCTGCGCCCGGTGGCGGTGCCTGCGTGCAGGGTGACTTTCCTTTCGGTCTCGTCCATTGCTTCAATGGTGATAGCAAGGTCTGCAGTCGGGGTCAGCGCTGCAGCCTTTTCGGGCCATTCTGCCAGCTTGAGGCCCGGGCTGGCAAAGATGTCTCTGAACCCCGCGTCTTCCCACTCGCGCGGGTCGTCAAAGCGGTAGAAGTCAAAGTGCCAGATGGCCAGCTGCGCTGTCTCGTGGGGTTCCACCACGGCGTAGGTGGGGCTTTTGATGCGGCCTTGCACGCCCAGGGCGCGCAGCAGGTGGCGCACCAGCGTGGTCTTGCCTGCGCCCAGGTCGCCGTGCAGGGTGACGAATGCATGGGCCAGCGCAGGCTGCGCGGCCAGCTGCTGAGCCCAGGCGGCGGTGTCTTCTTCGCTGCGCCAAACGAATGTGGCTGGGCCAGGGCTGGGGCTTTCTACAATCTGGCCGGTATGTGGTGCAACAGTCAACTCGTTCCTCAAATGCAGGAGTGGGCCCGCGAGCTGGGATTTTCCCAAATCGGCGTGGCGGGGGTGGATTTGTCCGCGTCAGAGCCTGGGTTGATGCAATGGCTGGCGCAAGGGTTCCATGGTGACATGCATTACATGGCCGCACATGGCTTAAAGCGTGCGAGGCCCGCAGAGCTGGTGCCCGGCACCGTGAGCGTGATCACCGCGCGCATGGACTACCTGCCCCAGGGGCGCGACCACAACCCGGCCGTGGCCCAGGCGGGCGGCTGGCAAGCGATGGAGTTGCAGCGCCTGCAGCAGCCCGGTGAGGGCATTGTCTCGATGTACGCCAGGGGGCGCGATTATCACAAGGTATTGCGTGCGCGGCTGCAAAAGCTGAGTGACCGCATTGCCGAGGCCGTGGGCCCGTTCGGCCACCGCGTGTTCACCGACTCAGCCCCCGTGCTGGAGGCCGAGCTGGCCGCCCGCAGCGGCCAGGGCTGGCGCGGCAAGCACACGCTGGTGCTCAACCGCGAGGCGGGCTCGACCTTCTTCCTGGGCGAAATCTATGTGGACATGGCGCTGCCCGCCACCGAGCCCGTCAGCGCCCACTGCGGCAGTTGCAGCGCCTGCATCGATGCCTGCCCCACGCAGGCCATCGTGGCGCCGCACCGGGTGGATGCGCGGCGCTGCATTTCGTACCTGACCATTGAACACGCGGGGCCCATCCCGCTGGAGTTTCGCCCGCTCATGGGCAACCGCATTTATGGCTGCGACGACTGCCAGCTGGTGTGCCCGTGGAACAAGTTCGCCCAGGTCAGCCGCCTGCCAGACTTTGATGAGCGCAAGGGCCTGGCGGGGCAGCAACTGGTGCATCTGTTTGCGTGGGACGAGCCCACTTTTTTGCGCATGACCGAAGGCGGCCCCATTCGCCGCATTGGCCACGAGCGCTGGCTGCGCAACGTGGCCGTGGCCCTGGGCAATGCCCTGCGCCAGACCGGGGCGGCCGACCTGCGCGCCGCCCTGGCGCTGCGCGCGCAAGACCCCAGCGCGCTGGTGCGCGAGCATGTGGCCTGGGCGCTGGCGCAGGCGTGACGCCAAATTTTTTAAGTGTTTTATGCCTCTAGCACTTATCTAATAAGCGCTAGCAGCCATCAAATAAGTAGCGTTTTGCGCTGGGGCTGCCGATGGGCCCCGCGCCGCTGCGGGTTCAGCGCAAAAAGCCCAGCGCAAACGGCAGGCTCACCACCCCCAGCACGGTCGATAGCGTCACTAGCCCTGCCACATACGGCCCGTTGTAGCCCATGCGGGCGGCCAGGACATAGCAGGTGGACGCTGTGGGCAGGGCCGAGAAGGCCAGCAGCACCGTGGTCTGCACGGCGTTGAGGCCAAACAGCAGCGCCAGGCCCCAGGCGATCAGCGGCTGCAGCCAATGACGGATGGCCAGCACCGAGGCCGTCAGCATCTTGCCCCGGCTGAGCAGGCCAAACTGCATGCCTGCACCCGCCGCCATCAAGCCCAGCGCCAGCGACGCTGCGCTGATGCGGCTCACCGTGGGCTCCAGCCAGCCCGGAATGCGAAACCCCAGCAAATTGGCCACCAGCCCCGAGGCGGTGGCAAGGATGAGCGGGTTGCGCAGCAGCTCACGCACAAAGCCGTGCCCTCCATGGCGTGCCATGGGCCACACGGCGGCCACGTTGAACAGCGGCACGCACACGCCAATGAGCACCGCAATCATGAGCAAGCCCTGTGTGCCCGCCAGCCGCTCGGCAAGCGCCAGGCCAATAAAGGAGTTGAAGCGAAACGCAACCTGCGCGCTGGCCGCGTGGTCGCGCCGGTCGATGAAACGGCCCAGCCCGGGCCAGTAGGGCAGCGAATACGCCAGCGCAATGCCCGCCACGCCAGACAGCAGCCCCGCCGCGATCAGGCTGGAGGCCGCGCCCACATCGATGGGGCTTTTGACGATGGACTGGAACAGCAGCACCGGAAACAGCAGGTAGTACACCAGGCTTTCCACCGGCTGCCAGATGGAGCGATTGAGGGCGGTGTACCGGCACAGCAGGTAGCCAAATAGGATGAGCGAAAAGTCGGGGATCAGGAGCTGGGCGTAGTTCACGTTTCGAGAATAACTGAAGCAGGGGCGGCTCAAAAGGGCCCTGCCGGGGCGGCGGCGTGGTCTGCTTCGGGGTGCGCCGGAGGCGGTGTGTATTCCCCTAGGGACCCTCTGCACAAATCACCGCGCCGTGTGCATCTGCGGCCTCGGGCGGTCTGCTGCGTTGCAAATACTCGCAATAGCTACGGCTATTGCTGCGTTTTGCGCCTTGCAGCCCATCCCGATCCGCAGCGCACACTTGGCCAGCTCGATTCGTGCAGAGGATCCCTAGCGGTGTGGGGATTGATTGCGCATAACATCGCGGGTGTTTGAAACCCTGACAAAGGAGCACTCAATGAACCGTCGCCACTGGATGGCCCTGGCGCTGGCCACGGCCGCAGGATCCGCTGCAGCACAAGGCTACCCCAACAAGATCATCAAGCTGCAGGTGCCGTTTGCGCCCGGCGGCACCACCGACATCATTGCCCGCGTGATTGCCGACCCGCTGGGTAAAGCCCTGGGCCAGAGCGTGATTGTGGAAAACAAGGCCGGCGGCGGCGGCATCGTGGGCGCCAACGAAACGGCCAAGTCGGCCCCCGATGGCTACACCCTGGGCATTGCCACCGTGTCGACCACGGCCGCTAACCCGGCCATCAACCCCAAGACGCCCTACAACCCGCTGACTGACTTCACGCCCATCGTGAACATTGCGGCCACGCCCAACATCATTGCGGTGCACCCCAGCTTTCCGGCCAAGGACTACAAGGGTTTCATCGCGGAGCTGAAGAAATCGGCGGGCAAGTACTCGTACTCTTCGTCGGGCACCGGGGGCATTGGCCACCTGCAGATGGAGTTGTACAAGAGCCTGACGGGCGTCTTCGTGACTCACATCCCCTACCGGGGCGCGGGCCCGGCCCTGAACGACACGGTGGCTGGCCAGGTGCCGATGATTTTTGACAACCTGCCGTCGGCGCTGCCCTTCATCAAGGAAAACCGCCTGGTGCCCATCGTGGTGGCGGCGCCCCAGCGCGTAGCGGCTTTGCCCAATGTGCCCACCTTCAAGGAAGTGGGGCTGGAGCCCGTGAACCGCATGGCCTACTACGGCATCTTGGGCCCCAAGGGTTTGCCCAAGGAGGTGGTGGACAAGGTGAATGCTGCGGTGCGCAAGGCGCTGGAAGACCCCGCCGTGCGAAAGCGCATCGAAGACACCGGCTCTATCGTGGTGGGCAACACGCCCGAGCAGTTTGCCGAGCAGATCAAGGCCGAGTACAGCGTGTACAAGGACGTGGTGGCCAAGCAGAAGCTGACGCTCGACTGATCGGCCTGATGGGTCCTCTTCTGCAAAGCCGCGCTGGCCCTGCCTGCGCGGCTTTTTTCATGGGAGAGGGATGTCCTGTATAACTCCCTGCGGACGGTGACAGTACGGCTTCGTGCGGTCCACTGCGTTGCTTTTCTTGCCAATAGCACGGCTATTGGCTGCAAAAAGACGCCTTGTGGCCCATCCCGACCCGCACTATCACCGCCTCGCGAGGGTTATGCAGGACATCCCTTGCCGCTTCGCGTGCTATCGTTTTCAGATGCTTGAAGACAGCCTGAGTGCCATCGATACCTTTGTGGATGCCCTGTGGCTGGAGGACGGCCTCTCGCGCAACACCCTGGCGGCCTACCGCCGCGACCTGACGCTGTATGCCCAATGGCTGGCGCAGCAGCAGCCCCCGCTGGCGCTGGACGCCACCGAAGAGGCGCACCTGAACGGCTACTTTGCCGCGCGCCACGACCAGACGCGGGCCACCTCGGCCAACCGGCGGCTCACCGTGCTGCGCCGGTACTTTCACTGGGCGCTGCGCGAGCGGCGCATCACTGAAGACCCTACCTTGCGTCTGCAGGCCGCTCGCCAGCCCCTGCGGGTGCCCAAGACTTTGTCGCAAGCGCATGTGGAGGCGTTGCTGAACGCCCCCGACCTGGGCAACCCCCTGGGCGTGCGCGACCGCACCATGCTCGAGCTGATGTACGCCAGCGGCCTGCGCGTGACGGAGCTGGTCACGCTCAAGACCTTTCAATTGGGGCTGAACGAAGGTGTGCTGCGCGTGATGGGCAAGGGCAGCAAAGAGCGGCTGGTGCCCTTTGGCGATGAAGCCCGCAGCTGGCTGCAGCGCTACCTGCAGGAGGCGCGCGGCGCCATCCTGGGCGGGCAGCAGACCGAGGACCTGTTTGTGACCCAGCGCGGCGAGGGTATGACCCGCGTGATGTTCTGGGTGATTGTCAAAAAGTGGGCGCAGGTGGCGGGCATCACTGTGCCGCTGTCGCCGCACACGCTGCGCCACGCGTTTGCCACCCACTTGCTCAACCACGGCGCCGACTTGCGGGTGGTGCAGTTGCTGCTGGGGCATGCCGATATCTCGACCACCACCATCTACACCCATGTGGCGCGTGAACGGCTCAAGGCGCTGCATGCACAGCACCATCCACGCGGTTGAGCGAGCGGCGCTGCCTGCGGTGTTTCTCGTTTTTTACTTCCTTTATTTCTCTTTTCTCCGACCATGAAAAAACTGTTGACGGGCCTTTTTCTTCTGGGTGCCTGCACCTGGGCTGCGGCCCAGGCCTGGCCCACCGCCAAACCCATTCGCATCGTGGTGGCCTACCCCGCAGGGGGCGTGAGCGACAACGTGGCGCGTGCCTTGGCCGACAAACTGGCGGCGCAACTGGGCACGCCTGTGGTGATCGAAAACAAGGCCGGTGCCAGCGGCAGCCTGGGCATGGACGCGGTGGCCAAGGCCGCGCCAGACGGCTACACGCTGGGCTTTGCGGCCGTGAGCCCGCTGGCGCTGAACCCGCACCTGGGCAAGTCGCCGTTTGATCCGCAAAAGGACATCGCCCCGGTGGTGAGCGTGATGTATTCGCCTGTGCTGCTGCTGGGCACCTCTGCCAGCAAGGCGGCTGATTTCAATGCCCTGGTGGCCGCAGCGCGGGCGCAGCCGGGCAGTGTGCGCTGGGCTACTTCGGGCCAGGCGTCCCTTGGGCACATCATGCTGGAGCAGATCCAGTCCGTGGCCAAGGTGCAGATCACGCACATCCCCTACAAGGGCGGCGGCCAGCAGATGAACGATGCGCTGGGCGGGCAGTTTGAAGTGCTCTCCACCAACGCGGGCCCGGCGGTGCTGCAACACATCAAGGCTGGCAAGCTCAAGCCGCTGGCAGTGGGCGCGCCTGCACGGCTGGATTCGCTGCCCGATGTGCCCACCCTGGCGGAGCTGAAGCACCCGGCGGCCAACCTGTCCTCGCTGTTTGGCATTTTTGCCCCGGCGCAGACACCTGCTGCCGTGGTGGCGCGCCTGAATGCAGAGGTGAACAAGGCCCTGGCCCAGGCGGACCTGCGCGCCAAGCTGGACGCGACCGACAACGTGCCCACCGGTGGCACCACCGCCGACTTTGCCCGCCAGATTGCGCAGGAGTCAGAGAACAACGCCCGCATCATCCGCGCGGCGCGCATCCAGGGGGACTGAGCCGGGTCGATGCACTGAGCGCGCTGGGTGCATTGGGTGTACTGGGCGCAGATGCAAAAAGGGCTCCACCATGGGAGCCCTTTTTGATGGGGTCATTGGTATGCCGATGACCGCTCAGTCCATGCTCAGGCTTTCGGCCCAGGTCAGGGCTTGCAAGTGGGCCCAGTTCACCTGGCGGTTGGACAGGTGCAGCTCGTCGGCCATCTTGGCAAACATGGAGTCGTCGCCGCTTTCGCAGGCCTTGGTCAGTGCCAGGAACGGTGCAAACACGCCGGTGCCGTGCAGCAGCGCGTCGGTCACGGACTGGGGCAGGGCCACCGATTCCAGGGCTTTCTCCATCGTGACGTTGAGCATCGAGTCCAGCAGCGAGAAAACACCCACCACGAAGGCGTTGTCGCACTCTTCGGCGGGCAGCATTTCGGCGGCCAGCAGCTCCATCAGGCGCCCGCGCACCACGGCGGTCTGACCCACGGCGGGTGGGGCTCCATCGCGTGACGTGGTCATGAGCAGCGCCGCCCAGCGGAACAGCTTTTTCAGGCCCAGGATCATCACGGCGTGGCGGAAGGAGGTCACCTCGCACGACAAGCCAAAGCCCGACGAATTGATGAAGCGCAGCAGGTTGAAGGACAGCGTGGGGTCCTTCTTGAGCAGGTCTTCGATCTCGCTCGTGTCGGCCTGTTTGCGCACCAGGTTGATGAGCTGGATGATGGTGGCTTGCGAGGGGCGCAGCGTGGTGGCCTTGACCAGCGAGGGCTGGGCAAACCAGAAACCCTGGAACAGCTTCACACCCAGGTCGGACATGAGCTTGAACTGCTCGGCGGTTTCGACCTTTTCTGCAATCAGGGTGGCCTTGGAGAACTGGCTGGCAAACTTCACCAGCGGCCCAGCCAGCTCGGGCTTGAACGCCAGCATGTCCAGCTTGATGAACGAGGCCAGGGGCATCCAGCTGGCGTAGGGCTTGCGCAAGGCGTTTTGGTTCAGCGCCAGCCGGAAACCTCGCTCGCGCAGCGCTTGCAAGGCGGGCACGCGCTGATCGATCTGCTCTTGGGTGGCTGTGTCGGGCAGGGGAGGCACTTCCAGCACCACCTTCTCGGGGTGGATCAGTTCCAGGTGGCCGCCAGCCAGGCTCTCGTGCGTGCAGTTGATGAAGACGGTCTTCTTGCCCACCAGCGCTTCGGTGCCCGCATAAGACAGGGCGTTGAACAGCAGGGCGGCATCGCTGGCCGCCGTGTGGGCGTCTGCGGCGGTAGAGCGGTCAAACAGCTCGTAGCCATACACCGCGCGGTGGTGGTCTACGATCGGCTGGCGGGCAATGATTGCCGTGTTGCTGGCTGCAACGTCTTCTTGTGGGGCTGCGGTCTCGACGTCGGGGGTGTCTTGGTCTGGGGTACTCGACATGGTGCGGCTAAAGAATGGGTTGAGCGAAGCGCTTCACAAGATTCTAGGGCCTGCCGGGCCGGTCCATGCGCCTGTGGCCGTGCCAGGTGGCGCAGGGCACACACCCGTGCGCAGGGCGCGTCCCTCAGTCGGCCATCTGATCGGCCCAGGCCAGTGCCTGCAGGTGGGCCAGGTTGATTTGCTGGCTGGTGAGGTGCAGGGTGCCCGCCGCCTTGTGGAACACCGCGTCGTCGCTGGATTCACAGGCTTCGGCCAGGGTCAGCAGATCGCCCAGCACGCCCTCGCGGCGCAACAGGGCTGCGGCCACGGCATCGGGCACTGTCAGCAGGCCCAGGGCCGATTCCATGGGGATGGAGAGCATCACATCCAGCAGCGAGAAGATGCCCACAACGAAGGCCTGATCGGCTTCTTCCGCAGGCATGCTCTCCAGGGCCAGCAATTCCATCAAGCGGCCGCGCACCACGGCCGTTTGGCCTACCGACGAGGGCGCCCCGCCCGTGCGTGCGGCAGTGAGCAGCAGCGCCGCCCAGCGGAACAGTTTTTTGAGCCCCAGCAGCATGACGGCCTGGCGAAAGGAGGTGATCTCGCGGTTCAGCCCAAAGCCTGCGGAGTTGATCAGGCGCATCAGGTTGAAGGCTAGGCCTGCGTCTTTCTTCAGCACCTCTTCGATGTCGTCGGTGCTGGCCTGTTTGCGCACCAGGTTGATGAGTTGCACGATGCTGGTCTGCGCGGGGGACAGCAGCTTGGTCTCGACCAGCGAGGGGCGCGCAAACCAGTAGCCCTGGAACAGCTGCACGCCCTGGCTGGAGACCATGTCGTACTGCTGCGCGGTCTCCACTTTCTCCGCAATCAGCTCGGCCTGGGTGTGGCGGGCCGCGTAACGGATGAGCACCGTCAGCTGGTCCGCTGCCAGCACCGACAGGTCCAGCTTGATGTAGTCCGCCAGGGGCAACCAGGCCGCGTAGGCCGATTCGAGCACGGTGTGGTTGAACGCGAGATGGAAACCGCGTGCGCGCAGGCCCATCAGGATGGGCAGGCGGGTCTCCACTTCCTGTGCCGCCGCATGGCCCAGGGGGGGGATTTCCAGCACGACCTTGTCAGGGTCCAGCAATTCCAGGTGGCCGCCCGAGAGGCTCTCGTGCGTGCAGTTCACAAAAATCAGCTTCTTGCCCACCAGTTCTTCAGTGCCTGCGTGCGACAGCGCTGTGAACACCAGGGTGACGTCTGTGGCCGCCGTGTGCCCAATGCCCGTGCGTGATCGGTTGAACAGCTCATAGCCAATGACCGCTTGCTGCGCATTGACGATGGCCTGGCGAGCAATCATGGCCACAGCGGATTGCCCCGGTGTGGCGCTTGCAGGGTAGGCTGCTGCAGGGGCTGGTGTGTTGGACATGGTGAGTTACTCACGGGTGGACGGTTCATGAAAGGCATCTGGCAGGGCCATCGATTGTAGGTAACGCGCAATTCCGACAGGCTTTTCAGCCTTGCTGTAGCCACTGCAACTCTGCCTCGGTAAAGCCTGCCTGGCGGCGGGCCGCGTTGTTGAACGGGGGCTTGAGCCGGGGGGCTTCGTACTTTTTGACCAGTTCGGCGTAGTGCGTCTCGGGGTTGATCCCCTGGCGCTCGCACAGCCAGCGGTACCAGTGGTTGCCTATGGCGACATGCCCGACCTCGTCGCGCAAGATGGTGTTCAAAATCTCGACCGCTGCGAGGGCGTCGGGCGTGCCCACTTGCCGCAGTTTGTTCTGGATCTGTGGGGTGGCGTCCAGGCCCCGCGCTTCCATGGTGCGGGGCACCAGCGCCATGCGCGCCACGATGTCGTGCTGGGTTTTCTCGCACATGGTCCACAGGCCCTGGTGCGCGGGAAAGTCGCCATAGTCATGCCCCTGGGCCCGCAGGTGGTCGCGCAGCAGGCCAAAGTGCATGGCTTCTTCTGCCGCCACTTGCACCCAGTTCCGGTAATAGTCAGCGGGCATGGCGTCAAAGCGCCATACGGCGTCCAGCGCCAAGTTGATGGCGTTGAACTCAATGTGCGCAATGGCGTGGATCAGGATGGCGCGGCCCTGCGCCGTAGCGGGTGAGCGCCGGGCCACTTCGGTGTGGCGCATCAGCGCGGGGCGGGCCGGGTGGCCGGGCAGGCTGGCCGGGTCCACGGTATTGGTGGGGAATGTGTCCGCTATCGAATATGTAGCTAGTTGCGCTTGTAGATCAAGCGCTGCGGCCGCTTTTTGGTCTGGGTCTGTCAGGCATAAAACCTGCAGTGCACGTTGGCGAAGCTCCATCCTTACAATTCTAGGCCCTGCCACCTACCGCACTGCTCACGCTTTGTAAACAATTGGCAGCCATTTGTTTCTTGATGGGTTTCTTTCTTTACCTCAACCGGAGTGTGTGGCATGGCTTTGTATGAACTGGATGGTGTGGTCCCCCAGGTGCCCGCATCGGCCTGGGTGGCCGACAGCGCCCAGGTGATGGGGCGGGTGGCGTTGGGTGAAGACGCCAGCGTGTGGTTTGGTGCGGTGGTGCGGGGCGACACCGACAGCATCACCATCGGTGCGGGTACCAACATCCAGGATGCCAGCGTGCTGCATGCCGACTTTGGCAAACCCCTGGTGGTGGGGGCGCGCGTGACGGTGGGCCACCAGGTCATGCTGCACGGCTGCACGATTGGGGACGAATCGCTGATCGGCATTGGCGCTGTGGTGCTCAACGGCGCCAAGATCGGCAAGAACTGCCTGGTGGGCGCCGGGGCCCTGGTGACCGAGGGCAAAGAGTTTCCCGATGGCTCCATGATCATCGGCAGCCCGGCCAAGGCGGTGCGCGAGCTGACGCCCGAGCAGATCGAGGGCCTTCGCCAAAGTGCGCTGCACTACATCGAGAACGCCCGCCGCTTCAAGGCGGGCTTGCGCCGCATCGACTGACGCGCGGCAGCCCCGCTGGTTGTGCGTCTCCTTTTTTACGCTTTTCTGGAATCCCTGAGTGTCTGAACTCCACAAGTTTCTTTTCGAAGGCCAGCCTGTGCGCGGCATGATCGTGCGCCTGACCGATGCCTGGACCGATGTGTTGCAGCGCCGTGCCAGCAACTCAGCCACGGGCGCCTATGCGGCCCCGGTGCAGGAGCTGCTGGGCGAGATGGCTGCGGCTGGTGTGCTGATGCAGTCCAACATCAAGTTCAATGGGGCGCTGGTGCTGCAGGTCTTTGGTGATGGCCCCGTCAAGGTGGCCGTGGCCGAGGTGCAGTCAGACCTGAGCCTGCGGGCCACTGCCACGGTCAATGGCGAGGTGCCGCCAGATGCCAAGTTGAGCCAGATGGTGAACGTGGGCGGCGGCGGGCGCTGCGCCATCACCCTGGACCCCAAGGACCGTCACCCAGGCCAACAGCCCTACCAGGGCGTGGTGCCTTTGCATGGCGACCACCATGAGAAGCTCGATCGCCTGTCGGACGTGCTGCAGCACTACATGCTGCAGTCCGAGCAGCTCGATACGGTGCTGGTGTTGGCCGCCAACAGCCAGGTCGCCGCCGGGCTGCTGATCCAGCGCATGCCGCTCAAGGGCGAAGGCAATCTGGCGCAGGGGCTGACGCACCGTGAGAACGAAGACCAGATCGGCCACAACGAAGACTACAACCGCATTGCGCACCTGGCCTCCAGCCTGACGCGCGATGAGCTGCTGACGCTGGATGTGGACACCATCCTGCGCCGCCTGTTCTGGGAAGAAAAGCTGCTGCGCTTTGAGCCGCAGCAAGGGGAGTCGGGCCCCCGCTTTGCCTGCACCTGCAGCCGGGAGCGCGTGGCCAACATGCTGCGCAGCCTGGGGGCGGAAGAAGCCGAGAGCATCCTGGCCGAGCGCAACGAGATCGAAGTGGGCTGCGAGTTTTGCGGCCAGCAGTACCGCTTTGACGCCGTGGATGCTGCCCAGATCTTTGTGCCTCCCACGGTGGCGCAACCGCCCGCACCTTCAGGGGTGCAGTAACGGCGGCGGCGCCCTGGCTTGGGGCGCCGATCTGACGCTGTGCTTCTGATTCTTTGCCAAAACGCGCACCTTGAATGCTGCCCATGGCGGGCTGCGGCCTGTCGCAGGCCCCTGGAAACCGCTCCCCGTATGTGACGATTGTTGACACATTGGCGACAAGTCCTCACATAAGATTCGCCCCCATAAGGGAGGGTTTTCATGGATTTTCTTCGCCGATTTTTGGGGGCGTCGGCCCAGAATTCCGTGTCGTCAACCGCACCAGCCGATGGCCCGCTGGCATTGGCCTCGCCCCCTGTTGATTCGGTGCCCGCCGAGCTGGATGTGGATGCCGCCATCAATGCCCATGAACGCTGGAAAGCGCGGCTGATGGACTATCTGGAAGGGCGCTCTCAGGTGGGGCTGGACCCCGAAGTGATTCGGCGCGACAACTACAGCGCCTTGGGCCGCTGGCTGCACGGCGTCGGGCGCGAAATGCTGGGTCACCACCCCGAATACCCCATGCTGCTGGCGCGGCACCGCTACTTTCACGAGCAAGCCGCCGAGATCGTGGAGCTGGCCCAGCAAGGGGAGTGGGAGCGCGTGGTGGCCATTCTCAACGGGGGTTACCGTTTTGCCTCCAACCAGATCATCATCCTGCTCAAGTCCATTCGGCACAGCGTGAGCCAGGAGAGTGCCTAGGAGCCTGTCGGACTTGGAAATCGTCGGCTGCAAATCGACCGCAGCGGTCCATTTTTGGCTTCGCCGCTCTTTGAAAACACCGCCTTTTTGCCCCATAGCTCGGCTATGGAGCTGCAAATTCGGCAAAAACTGTCCTCGCTGGGGCCGATTTTTGCTATCGACGCTCCAAGTCCGACAGGCTCCTAGGGCCAGGCCCCAAGGCTGCTTCTAGGCTGGTGGCGCCAGTTTCAAAGACGTAAAGAGCAGGTGCTCGCATACCGGATCGCTGCATTTCTCGCATCCCCATGCGCGCAGCCTGGCTCGGGTGTCTGGGTTGCTTTCACTGTCTGGCGCGGGGGGCGCCGATGCCGCCATGGCGGGCTGTGGCGGTTTGGTCTTGCCCTCGTCCAGGGCCGCTAAAACACTGGACAGCCTGCGCTCCAGTGGGCCGTACAACACACGGTAGGCGATGCCGCGCAATGCCAGCCCTTGGCGCAACTGGGCATCCTGTTCGGCGCGCTGGGACTGTTCCGCAGCGGAGCAGGGCCAGTCCAGGCCCATCAGCACCACCAGGGCGGGCAGAGTCAGGGCGGGCGCATCGTCGGGCACGGCCCCTGATGGGTGCAAGTGCCCAGCCAATGGCCCCAGCCGCTCGGCCAAGGCCTGCCAGAGCGCTTCTGCGCCCGTGTGGGCGGCACCCAGGATGTGGACGGTCATGTGAGGAGTGGGCTGGCAAAGGCCAACCGGGGGGGCGCGATCGCTTGCGAGTGATCAGCGCGGCGTGAACTGAACGTACACCTCGTTGGGCTTGACCATGCCCAGCTCGTTGCGTGCCTTCTCTTCCACCATGTCCAGCCCTTCTTTGAGGTCATGGACCTCAGAGGCCAGACGCTCATTGGTCTGGCGCACTTGGGCATTGGCGGTCTTTTGCTCGTCGATCTTCTGCTGCATTGCTGTCACCTGCGGCAAGCTGCCGCGCCCCAGCCAAAGCTGGGCGTGCACTGCGGCCAGCAAGGCCAGCAGGATCACAGGGACAAGGCGGGTGCTCATGAAGTCGGTGAAGGGTGCGAGGGGTCGAAGACTCGGTCAGTCGGTGCCGTTCAGCCGGGCGGTGCACTGCGGCGCACCGCCCGTGGTGGCATCAACGCAGGTTGTAGAACGCTTCGCGGCCTGGGTAGTGAGCGATGTCGCCCAGGTCTTCTTCGATGCGCAGCAGTTGGTTGTACTTGGCGATGCGGTCCGAGCGCGACAGCGAGCCGGTCTTGATCTGGCCTGCATTGGTGCCTACGGCGATGTCGGCAATGGTGCTGTCTTCGGTTTCGCCCGAGCGGTGAGAGATCACGGCGGTGTAGCCCGCGCGCTTGGCCATCTCGATGGCGGCAAACGTCTCGGTCAGCGTGCCGATCTGGTTGATCTTGATGAGGATCGAGTTGGCGATGTGCTTGTCGATGCCTTCCTTCAGGATCTTCGTGTTGGTCACGAACAGGTCGTCACCCACCAGCTGCACGTTCTTGCCCAGGCGGTCGGTCAGGATCTTCCAGCCGTCCCAGTCGCCTTCGTGCATGCCGTCTTCGATGCTGATGATGGGGTACTTGTCGCACCACGATGCCAGCATGTCTGTCCATTGCTGGGCGGTGAGCTTGATGCCGCCTTCGCCTTCGAGTACATAGTGGCCGTCCTTGTAGAACTCGCTGGCAGCGCAGTCCAGGCCCAGGGCGATTTGTTCGCCAGCGGTGTAGCCTGCGGCTTCAATCGCTTGCAGGATCAGCAAGATGGCGGCTTCGTGGCTTTCGACGCTGGGGGCAAAGCCGCCTTCGTCGCCCACGGCGGTACTGATGCCCTTGTCGTGCAGGATCTTCTTCAAGGCGTGGAACACCTCGGCACCCCAGCGCAGGGCTTCACGGAAGGTGGGGGCGCCCACGGGGATGATCATGAACTCTTGCAAGTCCAGGCTGTTGTTGGCGTGTGCGCCGCCGTTGATGACGTTCATCATGGGCACGGGCAACTGCATGCTGCCCATGCCGCCCAGGTAGCGGTACAGGGGCAGGCCAGATTCTTCGGCGGCAGCGCGGGCCACGGCCATCGATACGGCCAGCATGGCGTTGGCGCCCAGGCGGCTCTTGTTCTCGGTGCCATCCAGGTCGATCAGGGTCTTGTCCAGGAAGGCTTGCTCGGAAGCATCCAGGCCCAGCACGGCTTCGCTGATTTCGGTGTTGATGTGTTCCACGGCCTTGAGCACGCCCTTGCCCAGGTAGCGGCTCTTGTCGCCATCGCGCAGCTCAATGGCTTCGCGGCTGCCGGTGGAGGCGCCCGACGGCACCGCAGCGCGGCCCATCACGCCCGATTCCAGCAGCACGTCGCATTCGACGGTGGGGTTGCCGCGGCTGTCCAGCACTTCGCGGCCTACGATGTCAACGATGGCACTCATGGTTTTCCTTTTGCAGAAGTTTTAAATCAAATCGGGCTCTAGCGCTTATCTAATAAGCGCTAGCAGCTATCAATTAGTGAGCGATCAGGTGCGAAGGCGGTCAAACGCCTTCGACGCATACCATGCGCATGATGGCCGCACCTTCGCGCGCGGCCTTGGCCTTTTGGTACTCGGGCGTGTCGTAGAACGCGCGGGCCGCGTCAAAGCTGGCGAACTTCAGGATGACGGTGCGGCCGGGGTTCCAGTCGCCCTCGAGCACTTCCACCTTGCCGCCGCGCACGCACACTTCGGCGCCGTGGGCTTGCATGGCCAGGGTGCTCCACTTGCGGTACTCCTCGTACTGCGTGGGGTTGGTGACGGTGACGGATGCGATGACGTAACCACTGCTCATGTCTCAGGCTCCAAAGTTGTTTTCAAGGAATCCGTTTTTCTTGGTGACATCGTCCAGCGCTACCAAGGTCTCCAGCAGCGCCTTCATGTGCTTGAGCGGCACGGCGTTGGGGCCGTCCGACCAGGCCTCGGCGGGCTTGGGGTGGGTCTCCATGAAGAGGCCCGCCACACCCACCGCTACACCCGCACGGGCCAGCACGGGCACCATATCGCGGGCGCCGCCACTCACTGCGCCCAGGCCGCCGGGCTTTTGCACCGAGTGGGTCACGTCAAACACCACCGGCGCGCCCGAGTTGCGCATCTCGGCCAGGCTGGTCATGTCGGCCACGAGGTTGTTGTAGCCAAAGCTCACACCACGCTCGCAGGCCAGAAAGCGGTCTTCCGACAGGCCGGCTTCCTTGGCGGCAGCACGGGCCTTGTCAATGACGTTTTTCATGTCCCAGGGCGCAAGAAACTGCCCCTTCTTGATATTCACCGGCTTGCCGCTTTGGGCCACCGCACGGATGAAATCCGTTTGGCGGCACAAGAAAGCGGGGGTCTGCAGCACATCGACCACGCTGGCCACCTCGGCCACGTGGGAGGTGTCGTGCACATCGGTCAGGATGGGCAACTGCAACTGGCGGCGCACTTCATCGAGGATCTTCAGGCCCGCATCGATGCCCACGCCGCGCTGGCTGGTGCCAGACGAGCGGTTGGCCTTGTCGAACGAGCCCTTGTAGATCAAGGGAATGCCCAAGGCCGTGCAGGCTTCCTTGAGCTGCCCCGCGACGTCGAGCGACATCTCCAGGCCTTCGATGGAGCAAGTACCTGCGATCAGGAAAAAGCGCTGCTGCAGGCCAACGTCAAATCCGCACAGTTGCATGGCCGTTTTCCTCAGGCTTTCGCCGCTTGCTTTTGGTGTTCCACCGCCGCCTTGATGAAGGCGTTGAACAGCGGGTGGCCGTTCCAGGGGGTGGACTTGAACTCAGGGTGGAACTGCACGCCGATGAACCAGGGGTGCACGTTTTGTGGCAACTCCACGATTTCGGTGAGCTGCTCGCGCTGCGTCAGGGCCGAAATCACCAGGCCCGCCTTGCGTAGCTGATCCAGGTAGTTCACGTTGGCTTCGTAGCGGTGGCGGTGGCGTTCGGTCACCACATCGCCGTAGATGCTGTGGGCCAGCGTGTCCTTGGACACATCCGAGCTTTGGGCGCCCAGGCGCATGGTGCCGCCCAGGTCCGAGTTCTCGTCGCGCTTCTTGATGGTGCCGTCCGCGTCCTTCCACTCGGTGATCAAGGCGATCACGGGGTGGGGCGTGGTGGGGTTGAACTCGGTGCTGTTGGCATCGGCCAGCCCGGCCACATGGCGGGCGTATTCGATGGTGGCCACTTGCATGCCCAGGCAGATGCCCAGGTAAGGCACTTTGTGCTCGCGGGCAAACTGGGCCGTGCTGATCTTGCCTTCCACACCGCGGCTGCCAAAGCCGCCGGGCACCAGAACCGCGTCGTACTTGGTCAGCTTGCCAGCAGCGTTGGCGCTGTCGATGGTCTCCGAGTCCAGGTGCTCGATCTTCACGCGCACATGGTTCTTCATGCCCGCGTGGCGCAGTGCCTCGTTGACGGACTTGTAGCTGTCCGACAGGTCCACGTACTTGCCCACCATGGCGATGGTGACTTCGCCGCGAGGGTGTTCGGTTTCATACACCAGCTCATCCCAGCGCTTGAGGCTGGTGGGCGGGGTGTTCAGGCGCAGCTTGTCGCAGATCAGGCCGTCCAGGCCTTGCTCGTGCAGCATGCGTGGCACCTTGTAGATGGTGTCCACGTCCCACATGCTGATCACGCCCCATTCAGGCACGTTGGTGAACAGCGAGATCTTTTCGCGCTCTTCTTCGGGCACCTGCTTTTGTGCACGGCACAGCAGCGCATCGGGCTGGATGCCGATCTTGCGCAGCTCCTGCACGGTGTGCTGGGTGGGCTTGGTCTTGAGCTCGCCAGCCGTGGCAATCCAGGGCAGGTAGGTCAGGTGCACAAAGGCCGAGTTGTTGGGGCCCAGCTTGAGGCTTAACTGGCGCACTGCTTCAAGGAACGGCAGCGACTCGATGTCGCCCACGGTGCCGCCCACTTCGCAGATGGCCACATCCACCGCGTCGTCGGTGCCAATGCCCGCGCCGCGCTTGATGTATTCCTGGATTTCGTTGGTGACGTGCGGGATGACCTGCACGGTCTTGCCCAGGTAGTCGCCACGGCGCTCTTTTTCGAGCACGGACTGGTAGATCTTGCCGGTGGTGAAGTTGTTGGACTTCTTCATGCGCGTTTCAATGAAACGCTCGTAGTGGCCCAGGTCCAGGTCGGTTTCCGCGCCGTCGTCGGTCACAAAGACCTCGCCGTGCTGGAAGGGGGACATGGTGCCTGGGTCTACGTTGATGTAGGGGTCAAGCTTGATGAGGGTGACTTTGAGTCCCCGCGATTCGAGGATCGCGGCAAGGGAGGCTGAGGCGATTCCCTTACCGAGGGAAGACACCACACCGCCGGTGACGAAGACAAATTTGGTCATGTCGTTTTATGGTGGTGGGAAATTGGGATTATAGATGGGGCATGAAAGCAGCTGCCGGCTGAGCCCTGGTCGGGGTCTGCTAAATTCGCGCCCATGAATGAGCTTGCTGGCAAACACATTGTTCTGGGTCTGAGTGGGGGCGTGGCTTGCTACAAGGCGGCCGATTTTTGCCGCCAGCTCATCAAGGCCGGGGCCACCGTGCAGGTGGTGATGACCGAAGCGGCCGGGCAATTCATCACGCCTGTCACCATGCAAGCCCTGTCGGGCCGCCCCGTGTACGGATCGCAGTGGGACGCGCGCGAGCCCAACAACATGCCGCACATCAACCTCAGCCGCGAGGCCGATGCCATCGTGGTTGCGCCTTGCAGTGCCGATTTCATCGCCCGCCTGGTGCAGGGCCGCGCGGACGAACTGCTGAGCCTGATGTGCCTGGCCCGCCCCATCGACCGCGTGCCCCTGTTGCTGGCACCCGCCATGAACCGCGAAATGTGGGCACACCCTGCCACCCAGCGCAACCTGGCCCAGGTGGCAGCAGATGGCGCCACGGTGCTGGGGGTGGGCAATGGCGACCAGGCCTGCGGTGAGACCGGCGATGGCCGCATGCTGGAGCCCAGCGAGTTGCTGGAAGAATTGATCGCCTTTTTTGCACCCAAGGTGCTGGCCGGGCAGAGGGTGCTGATCACCGCCGGCCCCACGTTTGAGGCCATCGACCCGGTGCGGGGTATTACCAACCTCTCCAGCGGAAAAATGGGCTTTGCCATTGCCCGTGCGGCGCGCGAGGCTGGGGCCGACGTGACCCTGGTGGCTGGGCCTGTGCACTTGCCCACCCCCCGCGGGGTGCGGCGCGTGGATGTGAAATCTGCACAAAATATGCTGCAAGCGGTTGAGGAACAAGCGCAAGGTGCTACTGTATTTATAGCAACTGCCGCAGTGGCCGATTGGCGCGTGGCAGCGCAGTCGGCCGAGAAAATCAAGAAAGACGGCTCGGGCCAACCCCCCGCGCTGCATTTTGTGGAGAACCCCGACATCCTCGCCCGCGTGGCCCAGTCGCCCCAGTCCCAGTCGGGGGCGCTGTATTGCGTGGGCTTTGCCGCAGAAAGCCACGACCTGCTGGCGCACGCCACGGCCAAGCGTGCCCGCAAGGGTGTGCCGCTGCTGGTGGGCAACATTGGCCCCGCCACGTTTGGGCAGGATGACAATGCCTTGCTGTTGGTGGATGCGCAGGGGCACAGCGAACTGCCGCGCGCCTCCAAGCGCGCCTTGGCCCAGCAACTGGTGGGCGAAATCGCCCGGCGCCTGCAGCGCTGAGAGCTCTGTAGGCAACCAGTACCACCGGCCCCTCCTTTTCTACGCACCGCCTTCTGCCGGGCCATGCCAGCGCAGAGGGCTTTTTTTATGGCATTGCGCCTGGTTTTATTTCGAGAGCGAACCTTATGAAGATTGACGTCAAGATCCTGGACCCCCGCATGGCCGAGCAGCTTCCGGCTTACGCAACCCCTGGCAGCGCGGGGCTGGACCTGCGTGCCTGCCTGGATGCCCCCCTGACCCTGCAGCCCAATGCCTGGCAACTGGTGCCCACGGGCATTGCCGTGTACCTGAAGGACCCCGGTTACGCCGCGCTGATCCTGCCCCGCTCGGGCCTGGGGCACAAGCATGGCATCGTGTTGGGCAACTTGGTGGGGTTGATCGACAGCGACTACCAGGGCCAGTTGATGGTCAGTGCCTGGAACCGCAGCGATGTCGCTTTCACCATCGAGCCCATGGAGCGCTTGGCCCAGATGGTCATCGTGCCCGTGGTGCAGGCCGAGTTCAACGTGGTGACGGACTTTGTGGCCACCGAGCGTGGTGCGGGCGGGTACGGTTCTACAGGCAAGGCCTGATCGCTGCGGTGCCTCTGGCGCGCCGCCAGCAGGGGCGTCGGTCGATTCTTACGTTTCGTTGGGCTTTTTACCGACGCTTCATCAGGGGGCTGTGCACTGGGCGCATCCTTGGCGCGTTGGTGTAATTTGTACCTGATCCCCGTGCGGGGCCCTTGCAATCCACAGGGCCTTCGGCACATCCTCTCAAGGAGACCTTTTATGCCCCAATTCAATCGCTCTGCCATCGTGGCTTGCTCCATCGCCGCAGTGCTGGCCCTGTCCGCCTGCGGCCACAACCGGCCCGACCCTTACTACGGTGGTGGTTATGGCGGTGGTTACCAAGGGGCCGCACCGTCCTATCCCGTGAACAACAACCCCCGTGGTACGGAGTTTGGGCGGGTTTCCAACATCGAAGTGCTGCAAAGCCGTGGCTCTGGCCAGACCTCGGGTGGCGGCGCCGTGCTGGGGGCCGTGGTGGGTGGTTTGCTGGGCAACCAGGTGGGCAAGGGCAGCGGGCGCGCTGCCGCCACTGCCGTGGGGGTGATTGGCGGTGCCGTGGCGGGCAACGCCATCGAGGGCCGCAACAGCTCTGGCGACTACGTCGAGGGCTACCGGATTTCCGTCCAGCTGGACCATGGCGGCTACCGCGTGTATGACGTGGGTTCGCCGGGCGATCTGCGCATCGGAGACCGCGTGCGCCTCTACAACGGGCAAATCTCCCGCCAGTAAGCTGAACAGCTACTGCACCCACGCCCACCGCGCGCTGGTGGGCGTGGGGCGTGGGTCAGTGCAGCAATTGACTGCCGGGGGCTTGGGCTTCAATGCGGAAGAAGCCCGTGCCTGTGGTGCCCCGGCCCACTTCTTCTTCGGTGGCTTCGCGCACCGATTCCACTTTCAGCTGCAGGCGCAGCGCAATGCCTGCCAGCGGGTGGTTGCCGTCCAGCACCACATGCTCGGGGTAGATTTCGGTCACGGTGTACAGGCCGCTGCGGGGCGCAGCCGGATTGCATTCGGCGGGCAGGGCGGAGCCCTCGAAGGTCATGCCTTCCTCGATCTCGGCCGGGAACAGCTGGCGCGGCTCCAAAAAAAGCAATTGGTCGTTGAAGTCGCCAAAGGCATCCTCAGGCTCCAGGTGCAGCGCCAGCTTGGCGCCTGCGCTGTGGCCTTGCAGGGCTTCTTCGATGCGGGGCAAAAGATCGTTGCCGCCGAGCAGGAACTCCACCGGCTCATCCAGCACGTCCAGCTCTTCTCCGAGGGTGTCTTTGAGGGTCCAGGTCAGTGCGACCACACATTGTTGGGTAATTTCCATAGGAGAATTGTCGCAGTTTGACCAACAGCCCCGCCAGGGGCAGGTGCCTTTTCATGGATATCCAACAACCTTTGTCCCTGCTGGGCGGGCTTACCCCCGAGCAGTTCATGCGCCGCCATTGGCACAAAAAGCCTTTGCTGGTGCGCCAGGCGATCCCGAATTTTCAGCCCCCGGTGCTGCGCGCCGAAATGTTTGCGCTGGCGGCGCAAGAGTCTGTGGAGTCCCGTCTGGTGCAGCAAGTCAAGGGTGGCTGGAAGCTGCGCCACGGCCCATTTTCGCGCCGAGCCCTGCCAGCGCTGAACCAGCGCGAATGGACTTTGCTGGTGCAGGGCGTGGACTTGCACGACGACGCTGTGCACCGCCTGATGCAGCAGTTTCGCTTTGTGCCTGAGGCCCGGCTGGACGATCTCATGATCAGCTACGCTACCGATGGTGGCGGGGTGGGGCCGCACTTTGACAGCTATGACGTGTTTCTGCTGCAAGCCCATGGCCGCCGCCGTTGGCGCATTGGCCGCCAGAAGGACCTGACCCTCAAGGAGGGCATTCCCCTGAAGGTGCTGGCCGAGTTTGAACCCGAGGAAGAGTTTGTGCTGGAGCCAGGCGACATGCTGTACCTGCCGCCCCGCTACGCGCACGACGGCATCGCCGAAGGCGAGTGCATGACGTATTCCATCGGCTTTCGCTCTCCAGCCCGAGCTGAGCTGGCGCAGGAGCTGCTGGTGCGCTTGTCGGAAGACGCGGCCGACGACGAGCAGGTGCAGATGTACCGCGATGCCAAGCAAGAGGCCGTGGCCGAGCCTGGTGCCATCCCCGCCACCCTGCAGGCCTTTGCCCGCGAAGCGCTGGAGCGTGCCTTGTCGCAGCCCTTGGCTCTGGAGCGCGCGCTGGGTGAGTACCTTACTGACCCCAAGCCCAGCGTCTGGTTTGACGCCAGTGGCAAAGGCGCCATGATGGAGGCTGTGCGCCTGGACCGCCGCACCCGCATGATGTACGACGCCCAACATGTCTTCATCAATGGTGAAAGCTACCGTGCCGCAGGCAAGGATGCCACCTTGATGCGCCGCCTGGCCAACCAGCGTTACCTCAGCGCCAAAGACGTCCAGCGCGCCAGCGACGATGCGCTGGAGCTGCTGTCCATCTGGTGCGATGACGGCTGGGCACACGCCTGCACCGACGACGAAGCCACCCCATGACCTCCACAGACCACCCCGTAAATGGCTCTCCCGATCAGCCCGGCTTGCCAGAGGGGCGCTTCAGCGGGCGAGAGGCGTTTCAGCAAATGGTGCGCGATGCCTTTGCCACGGCGGCGCGCGAGGGGTGGCCTGAAATCTGGATCAGCGACGCGCACTTTCACGATTGGCCGCTGGGTGAGCGGGCGGTGGTGGAGTCGCTCCAGGCCTGGGCGCGGAGCGGGCGCCGTTTCAGCATGCTGGCAGTGAACTACGACGAGGTCATCCGGCGCCATGCGCGCTTTGTGCAGTGGCGTGGCACCTGGGACCACATCATCACTTGCCGCAAGAGTCCTTCGGCAGATCCCCTGGACTTGCCCAGCGTGCTGTGGTCGCCTGCCTGGGTGATGCAGCGGCTTGACCCAGAACGGTGCGTGGGCGTGGCGGGCCCCGAGTCGGATCGCCGCGTTCTGGTGCGTGAGTCGTTGAACGAGTGGGTGCGCAGCAAGAGTTCCCCAGGTTTTCCATCCACCACCCTGGGGCTTTGATCCGAATCAAGAGGCTGTGGCTTGGTCTGAGAGGCTGCCACGCGCGGCGGTGTTGCGTCTGCGCCTATGTCAACTTGCCGTAAACCTTTTTTCGGTGTTAGTCACTATTGACTAAATACCAATATAATTTATGGCTGCGCCTGAAAATGGTGCAACCCTCAAGTGCATTGCGCCAATGCGTACCAGGGCTTTAACTGGCCGGTCGCCGTGGCTTTTCAAGCTTTTTGTCTGTCCAACTAGGAAATTGAAATGAAGAACTCCGTCGTTCTGGCCGCCCTGATCGCTGCTGCTGCCCTGGCCGCTTGCGGTAAAAAAGAAGAACCAGCTGCAGCACCAGCTCCCGTGGCAGCACCCGCTCCAGCTCCAGCACCCGCTGCTTCTGAAGCTGCTCCTGCTGCCTCCGAAGCTGCTCCTGCTGCTTCCGCTGAAGCCGCTCCTGCTGCTGACGCTGCCAAGGCTGCTGCTGACACTGCTGCCGCTGCTGCCACCGGCGCTGCTTCGCAAGCCAAGTAATTCGTGGATGGGTCATAGCCTCCCGCAAGGGGCGGCTTGAACCACACACCAAAGCCCTGCTTTTGCAAAAAAGCGGGGCTTTTGCATTGGGGCGTCATTTTTTCGGAAGCGCTGGCTGTTCCGGCCCCATGTGCATTCAATAGCCCCTTGTGGCTATGCGGCCCCGACGGTGATCCAGGGCGTTCCATTGGCCGGGCTGGCCACGGCGATGCGCTCGGTGTGCCAGCCCAATGCAGCCCCCAGCGCCTGCTGGGCCAGCGCCGGGGTGTTGTTCTGTGCGCTGAGGTGGGCCGCAATTACACAGGCCAAACCGGGGTGTTGCAAGGCGCAGAGCAGTTCGGCTGCTGCAGTGTTGGCCAGGTGGCCGTATTTGCCACTGATGCGGCGCTTGAGGAAGGCCGGGTAGCGCGACGCCTCCAGCATCTGCGGATCGTGGTTGGCCTCCAGCATCAGGGTGTGGCAGCCCGCCAATTGCTCTTTGACATGCGCGCTGGCGTGCCCCAGGTCCGTCAGCACCCCCAGGCGTGTGGCGCCATCGGTGCAGTGCAATTGCAGGGGCTCCCTGGCGTCGTGCGGCACCGTGAAGGGGGTGGCTTGCCAACTGCCCAGATCAATGGGCTCCAGATCGTGTGCGGTGCGCAGCAGCCCGTCCAGGTCGGGGGAGCCCAGGGCGGCGTGGGTGCCATGGCTCATCCAGACGGGAATGCGGTGTTTCAGTGCCAACGAGCGGGCGCAGCCAATGTGGTCGGAATGCTCGTGGGTGATGAAGATGGCGTCAATCTGGGCCAGTGCCAGCCCGGCCTCTGCCAAGCGGGCCTCCAGCTGGCGTATGCCCAGGCCGCAATCGACCAGCAGACGCCGTGTGTGCAGGCCATCGCTGCCTTCAATCAGGGTGGCATTGCCCGAGCTGCCGCTGCCAAGGTTTTTGAGGCGCAGCATGTCCAGCGTCCCGTGTTGTCCATTAAAAAAGCCCCGCAGCTCCTGTGTGGGGCTGCGGGGCGGGATTGGGGCACGGTGCTGTGCCCCGCATTGCGCTGGTTACTTCAGTTCGTCCGCAATCACGCGCACGATGCGCTCGGCATTGGCCGACGTTTCCGGGGCGCCAGCTTCATTGAGCACGGACACGGTGGAGGCGTTGCCCTCGCTGCGCACGGCGATGCGGTACTTCAGTGGCGGAATGGCTGCCGACGATCCGCCAAACAGCTTGCCGAAGAAGCCAGGCTCCTTCTTGTCTGCGTTGGGGGCGACGTAGCGCACAAAGTACAGGCCGTCCTTGCGGTTGCGGTCTTCCACGGTGAAGCCGGTGCGGTCCAGTGCCAAGCCTACGCGGCGCCAGGCGCGGTCAAAGTTCTCAGCCAACTGCACAGCGGGTGCGTTGTTCACCGTGGCGATACGGGCTGCGGGTGCCACTTGCACTGGGGTGGCGGTGGCAGCAATCGCTTTGGATTGCTCCTGGCTCACGCCCAGCTTGACCATGAGGCGGCGCAAAAATTCGGTTTCCAGCTCGGGGTCGGCTGCGCGGGGCTGCCAGATGGTCTGGTCTTTTTGCGTGTTGGTGTACACCTCGATCATGCCGCGGTGGCTGATGTAGATGTCGGTGCCGCCATTGGCATTGCGCTCCAGGCGGGTTCGGAACTTGTCGCGCTCGCCAGTTGAATACAGCGATTCAAACACCTTGCCCAGGGTCGAACGCACGATGTCCTGGGGCAGCTTGGCGCGGTTTTCGGCCCAGTCGGTTTCCAGAATGCCGAGGTTGGACTGGTCTTGGGTGAAGATGAATCCACTCTCCAGCCAGAACTCACGCACAGGCTCCCACAGCTTGTCGGCAGGGCGGTTTATCACCAGCCAGCGTTGGTTGCCGTCTCGCTCAATGCGCACGTCACCAATGGTGGTGGCCGCTGCCTGGCTGGCTGCGGAGGGCTGTGCAGCCTGTTGGCTGGCCTGCAGCGCGGCGGCAGACACGGCGCCGCCGGGCACGGCGTAGCGCGAGTCTTTGGAGAGCTGGGTCAGATCCGGGGGCACTTCCAGGGTCGAGCCCTTGGTTGCGCTTTTGTAGTCGATCTTGTCGCCCTCAAGGGTCGAGCAGGCTGACAGGGCAGCAACAAGGGCCAGCAGGCCCAGACGGGTATTTGCTTTCACTCGGAAATCCTTGGAATGTCGGTGAGGGGTGGGCAGGCTCAAAGCAGGCCGCTGCTGCGCAGGGCGCCTTCGACCACGGCTTCGTTGCCCTGGGTCAATGGAGTCATGGGCAGGCGCATGGTTCCGCCGCACAAGCCCATGCGGGCCATGGCCCACTTGACGGGGATGGGGTTGGCTTCGACGAACAGGTGCTTGTGCACGGGCATCAGCTTGAACTGGATTTCCATGGCGCAGCGTGCGTCGCCCGCAATGGCGGCCACGCACAGCTCGTGCATCAGCTTGGGCGCCACGTTGGCTGTGACGCTCACGTTGCCGTGGCCGCCGCACAGCATCAGTGCCACAGCGGTCGGGTCGTCACCTGAGTAGATGCCAAAGCCCTTGGGGGCTTCGCGGATGAGCCACTGCGCGCGTTCGATGTTGCCTGTGGCTTCCTTGATGCCGATGATGCCGGGCACCTGGGCCAGGCGCAGCACGGTGTCGTGCTGCATATCGGCCACCGAGCGGCCGGGCACGTTGTAGAGGACGGTGGGCAGGTCGCCCACGGCCTCGGCAATCGCCTTGAAGTGCAGGTACTGGCCTTCTTGGGTGGGCTTGTTGTAGTAAGGCACGACCTGCAGCTGCGTGTCGGCACCGACCTTCTTGGCAAACTTGGCCAGCTCGATCGCTTCGGCGGTGGAGTTGGCACCGCAGCCCGCCATGATGGGCACGCGCTTGGCGGCTTGCTCCACGGCCACGCGGATGATCTCGCAGTGTTCTTCGACATTCACCGTGGGCGATTCGCCCGTGGTGCCCACCACGCCGATGCAGTCTGTGCCCTCGGCGATGTGCCAGTCGATCAGTTTGCGCAGGGTGGGGTAGTCCACGCTACCGTCCTCGTGCATGGGGGTGACGAGGGCGACGATGCTGCCGGTAAGAGGCACGGAGGAAGAGGTCATGTCCGCAGATGAAAACGGTAAAAGGGCATTCTAACTAGACGCGGGCTGCAGCCCATGGCGCGCGGGGGCCTCTGGGTGAGGTGTTTCCCGTACCGCCGCGATCCGCTGCACGAACCGGGCCGGGTTTTCGAGGTAGCCGTCCTCGTAGGCCACCGTGCGCAGCGTCCCAAAAGCCTGCAGCAACTCGCCCGGGCGCAGCAGAAAGTCGGCCCGGCTGGGGCGCCCTACGGTTTCGTGCCCTTGTGCAAAGGTTTCGTAAATCAGCACGCCGCCGGGCGCCAGGCTGGCGAGCAAGGTGGGCAGCAGGGGGCGCCACAGGTAGTTCGTCACCACCACGGCGCCAAACTGCTGGCCTTGCAGGGGCCAGGGGCCGTTTTCGAGGTCGGCGCAAATCAACTCACCCAATCCGGCGCAGGCGGCGATGGCCTCGGGCGAACGGTCTACGCCCGTGACGGTATGGCCCTGGGCTTGCAGCCAGCGCATGTGGCGGCCCGCGCCACAGGCCACGTCCAGAACATGGGCGTGCGGTGGAACCAAGTGCGTCCATTGCTGAACCCAGGCAGAGGGTGCTTCCGTGCCGTGCATGTGTTGTTTGCTATTAAATTGGTAGCTGCTGGCGCTTATCTATCAAGCGCTAGGGGCCTAAAATACCACAAATCAAAAGCACGACCAGACTTTGTCGGCCACCATGACCATGAAGTCTGGCACGGTGTACATCGCAAACACCGCAAGGCAAACGGCCACGGCCGCTAGCCAGCCCAGCGCCCGCAGCCAGCTGCGCCGCGCGCGGGGGGCGTGCGGTGATGGGGTGGTGGGCTGGGAGGGGTTCACGGCAGGCCTCTTTCAATACGGTTTTTAAGGTGTCAGGCCGCGTGGGGTTGCGCCCGCTGGATGGGGGCTTCCTTGATCGGCAGGTTCACCAGCCCCGCCAGCACGCCCAGCGCAATGGCGATGTACCAGACGATGTCGTAGCTGCCCGTGGCGTCATACAGATAGCCACCCAGCCACACGCCCAGGAAGCTGCCGATCTGGTGGCTGAAGAACACAAAGCCGCCCAGCATGGACAGATGCTGCACCCCAAAAATCTGGGCAATGGTGGCATTGGTGGGCGGCACCGTGGACAGCCACAGCGCACCCATCACGGCCGAGAATACATACACCGAAAGCGGTGACAGCGGCACCAGCAAGAAGATGGTGATGACCACGGCACGTGCCAGATAGATGAACGACAGGATGAACCGCTTGGGCATGCGCTGCCCCAGCGTGCCTGCGATGTAGGTGCCAAACACGTTGAACAGCCCGATCAGCGCCAGCGCATAGCTGGCCACCTGGGGCGACAGGCCGTGGTCCTTGAGATAACTGGGCATGTGCACCCCGATGAACACCACCTGGAAGCCGCAGACAAAGTAGCCCGCCATCAGCAGATTGAAGCTGGGGTAACTGAAGGCTTCCTTGAGCGCGTGGCCAATGGTTTGCTCACGCTTGGGCGCCGCCGCGCCCTGAAACCCGGGCTCGCGCAGACCAAAGGCCAGCGGCACGATCATCAGCACCGCCATCGACAGCACCAGCAGCGCCTGCTGCCAGCCCAGCCCGGTGATCAGCCAGCCCTCCACAGGCACCATCAAAAACTGCCCGAACGAGCCAGCCGCCGCCGCCACGCCCATGGCCCAGGAGCGTTTTTCGGGCGCAATCTGGCGGCCCAGCACGCCGTAGATCACCGCATAGGTGGTGCCCGCCTGCGCCGCGCCGATCAGCAGCCCGGTGGTCAGCGCAAACAGCAGCGGGGTGGGCGACAGGGCCATGCCCGCCAGCCCCAGCCCATACAGCACGGCGCCCCCCATCAACACCCGGAAGGCGCCAAACCGGTCGGCCGCCATGCCCGCAAAAATGCCCATCACCCCCCACGACAGGTTTTGCAGCGCAATCGCAAAGGCAAATGACTGCCTGGTCCAGCCCATCTCTTGGGTGATGGGTTGCAACCACAGGCCAAAGCCATGGCGAATGCCCATCGACAAAGTGACGATGGCCGCGCCGCAGGCCAGCACCTGGAGCATGGATAGTTTGGGAGGATTCATATGCATGCGGGGGAATGTAGCCAGATTGAGGGAAATGCGCTGGTACAGAGGCGACCAATACAGTTGGCAGCAGGGGCGGGGCTGCGGGAGGAGGGCCGCTGAGGCGTTTGGGCTGTTGTTTTATCCAGCCTTTGTTGCGCTGCCGCACTACAATCCGCGCCATGGCTGCCAAACCCACTACTGTCTCCGCTAGCGAATATTCCGAAGGCTCGATCCGCGTGCTCAAGGGCCTGGAGCCCGTCAAGCAACGCCCGGGCATGTACACCCGCACTGACAACCCCCTGCACATCATCCAGGAGGTGCTGGACAACGCCGCCGACGAGGCTTTGGCGGGTTACGGCAAAAAGATCAAAGTCACGCTGCACGCCGACGGCTCGGTCAGCATCGAAGACGATGGCCGGGGCATTCCGTTTGGCATGCACCCTGAAGAAAAGGCCCCGGTGATTGAGCTGGTCTTCACCCGCCTGCACGCGGGCGGCAAGTTCGACAAGGGCAAGGGCGGGGCCTACAGCTTCTCGGGCGGCCTGCACGGCGTGGGCGTGAGCGTGACCAACGCGCTGGCCACGCGGCTCGAAGCCACCAGCCACCGCGAGGGCCAGTCGGCCCGCCTGGTGTTCTCGGGCGGCGATGTGGTCGAGCCGCTGGTGGCCCGCCCGCTGGAGGCGGGCGAGCGCAAGCAGGGCACCTCGGTGCGGGTGTGGCCTGATGCCAAATATTTCGAGTCGAGCGCGCTGCCCATGGGCGAGCTGACCCACCTGCTGCGCAGCAAGGCGGTGCTCATGCCGGGCGTGTCCGTATCGCTGGTCAATGAGAAGACGCGCGACACCCAGACCTGGCAGTACAAAGGCGGCCTGCGCGACTACCTGATGCAGACGCTCAACGGCGACCCGGTGATCCCGTTGTTTGAAGGCGAAGGCTTCGCCGACAGCGGCAATGAGAGCTTTGCAGAAGGCGAAGGTGCCTCGTGGTGCGTGGCCTTCACCGAAGACGGCCAGCCCGTGCGCGAGAGCTACGTCAACCTGATTCCCACCAGCGCGGGCGGTACCCACGAAAGTGGCCTGCGCGACGGTCTGTTCAACGCGGTCAAGAGCTTCATCGAACTGCACAGCCTGTTGCCCAAGGGCGTGAAGCTGCTGCCCGAGGACGTGTTTGCGCGCGCCAGCTATGTCCTCTCAGCCAAGGTGCTCGACCCGCAGTTCCAGGGCCAGATCAAGGAACGCCTGAACTCGCGCGACGCGGTGCGCCTAGTGAGCGGCTTTGTGCGCCCCGCGCTCGAGCTGTGGCTGAACCAGCATGTCGAATACGGCAAGAAGCTGGCCGAGCTGGCCATCAAGGCTGCCCAAACCCGCCAGAAGGCTGGGCAGAAGGTTGAAAAGCGCAAGGGCTCCGGCGTGGCCGTATTGCCCGGCAAACTCACCGACTGCGAAAGCAAGGACATCGCCCACAACGAAGTCTTCCTGGTCGAGGGCGACTCGGCCGGTGGCAGTGCCAAGATGGGCCGCGACAAGGAAAGCCAGGCCATCCTGCCGCTGCGCGGCAAGGTACTCAACACCTGGGAAGTGGAGCGCGACCGCCTGTTTGCCAACAACGAAATTCACGACATCTCGGTGGCCATTGGCGTGGACCCGCATGGCCCCAATGACACGCCCGACCTGAGCGGCCTGCGCTACGGCAAGGTCTGCATCCTGAGTGATGCCGACGTGGACGGCTCGCACATCCAGGTGCTGCTGCTCACACTGTTCTTCCGCCACTTTCCCAAGCTCATCGAAACCGGTCACATCTACGTGGCACGCCCACCGCTGTTCCGTGTGGATGTGCCCGCGCGCGGCAAAAAGCCTGCGGCCAAGATGTATGCGCTGGACGAAGGTGAACTGACGGCCATCCTCGACAAATGCGCCAAGGACGGCGTACCCAAGGAGAAGTGCCAGATCAGCCGCTTCAAGGGCCTGGGCGAGATGAATGCCGAGCAGCTGTGGGAAACCACGCTCAACCCCGACACCCGCCGCCTGCTGCCCGTGCAGCTGGGCGACGTGGACTTTGCCGCCACCGAAGGCCTCATCACCAAGCTCATGGGCAAGGGCGAAGCCGCCGCGCGCCGCGAGCTGATGGAGCTGCATGGCGATGCGGTCGAGATCGATATCTGACGGGCTGAGCCACAGGCGCCCACGCTGCTTGCCATGACACCACTTCGCAAAATCTGCCTCTGGCGCTGGTCTGTATTGGGCTTGCTGCTCTGCTTTTTGCAGCAGCATGCCCATGCCGACCTGTGGGCGCATGTGGACGAGCGCGGGGTGACGCACTTTGCAGCCGAGCAGCTCGATGCGCGGTACCAGCTCTTCTTTCGGGGCACCGAGTTCGATTCGACCCGTGACATGCCTTCAGGCGCGCCCGCCACCCCGCACGGCATGCCCAGCGCCGGTGCGCGCCTGCTGGCGTTTTTTGACATCGCGCCGGGCTACAAAAGCATCAAGCACCACCTGCGCGCCGCCGCAGAGCAGCAGGCGGTGGACTATGAACTGCTGCAGGCGCTGATTGCCACCGAGTCGGGTTTTGATGCGCAGGCCGTCTCGCCCAAAGGTGCGGTGGGCCTGATGCAGCTCATGCCCGCCACGGCCAGCCGCTTTGGCGTGCGGGCCGATGCCAAGCGCTCGCTGGAGCAAAAGCTGACCGACCCCGCCGTGAACGTGCCCACCGGCACGCGCTACCTGCGTTACCTGCTCGACCTGTTCCCTGGTCGCATGGACCTGGCCCTGGCGGCCTACAACGCGGGCGAGGGCGCGGTGCAAAAAGCCGGTAACCAGATCCCTGCCTTCAAAGAAACCCAGAACTACGTGCGCACGGTGCTGGCGCTGTACACCCAGCTCAAGCCGCCCGCCCCCGTGCTGGCCCAGCGCGCAGCGCCGGGGCGGGTGCGCATGCAATTGCAGGGCGGCGCCCAAGGCCGTGGCAACCTGCCGCCCGACACTTTGGTGGCGCACACCCGCGCCAGCAACGAACCTCTACCGACGATTCCGAACGAATGAGCGCTAACGAATGAGCGACCAACCCACTTTAGATTTCACCACCGCAGGCGACGACGGGGGCGACTCCCTGGGCCTGGCGGGCTACGCCCAGCGCGCCTACCTGGAATACGCGCTGTCGGTCGTCAAGGGCCGTGCGCTGCCCGATGTGTGCGATGGCCTCAAGCCCGTGCAGCGGCGCATTCTGTATTCAATGGACCGCATGGGCCTGGGCTACAGCGGCCCCACGCGCAGCGCGGCGGCCAAGCCCGTCAAGAGCGCCCGCGTGGTGGGCGATGTGCTGGGCCGCTTCCACCCGCACGGTGACCAGTCGGCCTACGACGCGCTGGTGCGCATGGCGCAGGACTTTGCCCAGCGCTACCCGCTGATCGACGGCCAAGGCAACTTCGGCAGCCGTGACGGCGACGGCGCTGCTGCCATGCGCTACACCGAGGCCCGCCTGTCGCGCATCACCAGCCTGCTGCTGGATGAGATCGACGAAGGCACCGTGGATTTCATGCCCAACTACGACGGCAGCACCGAGGAGCCGCGCCAGCTGCCCGCTCGCCTGCCATTTGCGTTGCTCAACGGCGCCAGCGGCATTGCCGTGGGCCTGGCCACCGAAATCCCCAGCCACAACCTGCGCGAGATCGCCGACGCCTGCGTTGCGCTCATCAAGACGCCGTCGCTGAGCCAGGAAGAACTGCTGGCCCTGGTGCCCGGCCCGGACTACCCCGGCGGCGGCCAGATCATCAGCAGCGCGGGCGACATTGCCGATGCCTATCGCACGGGCCGGGGCAGCCTCAAGGTGCGTGCGCGCTGGAAGATCGAAGACATGGCGCGTGGCCAGTGGCAGCTGGTGGTCAACGAGTTGCCACCCGGCGTGAGCACGCAAAAGGTGCTCGAAGAGATCGAGGAAATCACCAACCCCAAGGTCAAGGCGGGCAAGAAGGCCCTGAGCCAGGACCAGACTCAGCTCAAAGCCAGCATGCTGGCCGTGCTGGACGTGGTGCGTGACGAGTCGAGCAAAGACGCCCCTGTGCGCCTGGTGTTCGAGCCCAAAACAGGCAAGACCCCGCAGCAGGAGCTGATCACCGCGCTGCTGGCCCACACCAGCCTCGAATCCTCGGCCCCCATCAACCTCACGATGGTGGGGCTCGATGGCCGACCCACCCAAAAATCCCTGCGGCAGATGCTGGAAGAGTGGATTGCCTTCCGCCAGACCACCATCACCCGCCGCACCCAGCACCGTTTGAACAAGGTGCTGGAACGCATTCACATCCTCGAAGGGCGGCAACTGGTGCTGCTCAACATCGACGAGGTGATCGCCATCATCCGCCACGCCGAGGAGCCCAAGGCGGCGCTGATTGCGCGCTTCAACCTCAGCGACCGGCAGGCCGAAGACATTCTTGAAATCCGCCTGCGCCAGCTCGCCCGGCTCGAAGCCATCAAGATCGAGCAGGATCTGAAAGAGCTGCGCGAAAGCCAGGGCAAGCTCGAAGACATCCTGAACAACCCCGGCTCGCTGCGCCGCACCATGGTCAAAGAGATTGAGGCGGACGCCAAGACCTTTGCCGACCCCCGCCGCACCCTGATCCAGGCCGAGAAGAAGGCTGTGGCCGAAGTCAAGGTGGTGGACGAGCCTGTAACGGTGGTCGTCTCGCAAAAAGGCTGGGTGCGCGCCCGCACCGGCCATGGCCACGAGGCCGCGAGCTTTGCCTTCAAGGCGGGCGACGGGCTGTATGGCACGTTCGAATGCCGCACGGTCGATACCCTGCTGGCCTTTGGCAGCAACGGCCGCGTGTACTCGGTGGCCGTGTCGCTGCTGCCCGGTGCGCGCGGTGACGGCCAGCCGGTGACCACGCTCATCGAGCTGGAAACTGGCACGCAGGTGCTGCACTACTTTGCCGGGCCTGCCAACGCCACGCTGCTCTTGTCCAACTCAGGCGGCTATGGCTTTTTGGCAGCGGTCGAGAACATGGTGTCGCGCCAAAAGGGCGGCAAGGCCTTCCTCACGCTGGGCGAGGGCGAAACCGTGTGCGTGCCATCGCACGCCACAGGCACCACGGGCAGCAAGCCGGTGCTGCCCGCCACGCATGTGGCTTGCGCCTCCACGGGCGGGCGCATCCTCACGTTCGAGATCACCGAGCTGAAAACCATGGCCAACGGCGGCCGGGGCCTGATGCTGATCGACCTGGAAGACAAAGACCAGCTCGCAGGCGCTGCAGCCTACACGCGCAGCATTCGCCTCGACGGTATCGGCCGGGGCGGCAAGGTGCGCGATGAGACGCTGGAGATTCGCAGCCTGAACAACGCCCGTGCCGCGCGCGGCCGCAAGGGCAAGGCGGCAGACCTGGGCTTCAAGCCCAACGCGGTGACCCGCGTGGAGTGACGCGCGCTGGCCTGAAAGTAAAAAAGCCAACCGTCGCCGGTTGGCTTTTTTGTTGTGCGCAGTAGCTCGGTATCAAGCCAGTTCGGCAATCAGTTCAATCTCCACGCAAGCGCCCATGGGCACTTGGGCCACGCCAAAGGCGCTGCGGGCGTGCACGCCCTTGTCGCCAAACACCTGGCCCAGCAGCTCGCTGGCACCGTTGGTCACCAGGTGTTGCTCGGTGAAGTCGCCGGTCGAGTTGACCAGGCTCATCACCTTGACGATGCGCTGAATGCGGTTGAGGTCACCGCCCGTGGCCACGTGCAGTGTGCCCATCAGGTCGATGGCCACGGCGCGTGCGGCCAGCTTGCCTTCTTCGGTGGTGATGTTCTTGCCAAACTGCGCGGCCCAGGGCTTGCCGTCCTTGCGGGCGATGTGGCCGGAGAGGAACACCAGGTTGCCCGTTTGCACATAAGGCACGTAGGCGGCTGCGGGGGCCGACACGGGGGGCAGGGTGATGTTGAGTTCTTTCAGTTTGTCGTAAACGCTCATGGTGGACTTCCTTGGTTGCTGTGCGCCATCGGCGCGGGAAAACGGTGCGAGAAATAAAGGCCCAGTGCTGGCAATGCCTGCACCGGGCTGCGGCGCCAAGTGTTACACAGCCGTGGCTGTGCACCGTGCGCGCGGGGCTGCTGCAAGGCGCATTAGCATCAGCCCATGTTTGCCATAAGTCCTTCTAATGTCCCGCCGCCGCTGCCCCGTGAGGTGGGCGAGGGCGATGGCGGCGCCACGGGGCAAGGGGCGCACGGCGGGCATGGAGAGCATGAGGGCCACGATGATTCGCGCCAGCCTTGGCGCTTGTCTGCGGTGCTCATGGGTGTGGTGGTGGGATCAGCCCTGCAACTGTGGCAACCCGTGCTGTGGCCTGTGGCGGTGTATGGCTGGGCTTTGCTGGGGGCCCTGGGGGCGGGCGCCGCCGTGGTGTGGCGCAAATCCCTGCGCAGGCGATGGCTTGGCAGGGCTTTGCGCCCAGGGCCTGCAGGTGCTTTGGGGGCTGTGGGGGCGGCGCCCAGGTGGCAGGCGGGGTGGTGGGTGGCTGCCCTGGCTTGGGGGTTGGTGGCTGCCTTTGCCCTGTGTGGCTTGCGGGCCAGCTTGTTTGCCGGGGAGGGCCTGCCTGCGGCCCTGGAGGGGCAGGACCTGCGCATCACCGCCGTGGTGGCGGCCATGCCCCAGCGCAGCGAGGCCGGGGTGCGCCTGCGGCTGGAGGTGGAGTCGGCCGAATGGGCGACGGTGCCTGGGACGCCGGGCAAGGCCCGTCCACCCGATCGGCAGGGCGCTGCGCCGCAGGTGCCCGCATTGATCGATGTGTCTTGGTACGGCGGCGCGCTGCGTGACGCGCAGGGCCTGGCCGATCTGCAGCGCCAGCCGCCCGAGTTGCGCGCGGGCGAGCGCTGGCGCATGACGGTGCGCCTGAAGGCCCCCCACGGCCTGCGCAACCCGCACGGTTTTGACTACGAGCTGTGGCTGTGGGAGCAGGGCGTGCAGGCCACAGGCTACGTCCGTGGCGGGCCTAAGGACCCGCCCCCAGAGCGGCTGGCCAGCACCTGGCGCCACCCGGTGGAGCAGTGGCGCCAGTCGGTGCGCGACGCCATCGTGCAGCGCCTGGCAGGCAGCCCCGTGGGGGATGAGGATGCCCCGAGTGCGCTGGGTGCGCCTGCCGCAGCGCGTGTGTCTGGCGTGGTGGCTGCGCTGGTCACTGGCGACCAGCGGGCCATTGACCGTGCCGATTGGGACATCTTCCGCGCCACTGGCGTGGCCCATTTGATGAGCATCTCGGGCCTGCACATCACTTTGTTTGCCTGGCTGGCTGCGGCCGTGGTGGGGGCGCTGTGGCGGCGTTCGCGGCGCCTGTGCCTGGCCGTGCCTGCCCCTACGGCGGCCCTGGTGTGTGGCGTGGTGCTGGCGGGCGGCTACGCCTTGTTCAGCGGCTGGGGTGTGCCCGCCCAGCGCACGGTGACCATGCTGGCCGTGGTGGCGGCCCTGCAGCTCAGTGGCCGCCGCTGGCCCTGGCCGCAGGTGTGGCTGCTGGCCTGTGCTGCCGTGGTGCTGACGGACCCCTGGGCGCTGTGGCAGGCGGGGTTTTGGCTGAGCTTTGTGGCGGTGGGGGTGTTGTTTGCTACTGATTTTGTAGCTGCTAGCGCTTATCCTAAAAGCGCTAGAGGCCATTTTTATGCATTATTGCGAGAGCAGTGGGTGGTGACGCTGGCGCTCACGCCGCTGAGCCTGCTGCTGTTTGGCCAGGTGTCGGTGGTGGGGTTTGCGGCCAATTTGCTGGCCATACCCTGGGTCACGCTGGTGGTCACGCCCCTGGCGCTGGCCGGGGTGGTGTGGGCGCCGCTGTGGTCGCTGGCGGCGTGGGCCTTGCAGCCCCTGGCCGCGGGGCTGCAGTGGCTGGCCAGTTGGCCCTGGGCCGTGGTGTTCTTGCCTGCTGCGCCGTTATGGGCTGGCGCTTTGGCTTTGCTGGGTGGCTGTTTGTTGGCCATGCGCCTGCCCTGGCCGTTGCGTCTGTGGGCGCTGCCCTTGCTGGTGCCGCTGCTGTGCTGGCAGGCGCCCCGGCCTGCGGTGGGCCAGTTTGAGCTGCTGGCGCCCGACATTGGCCAGGGCAACGCGGTGCTGGTGCGCACGGCCACGCACACCTTGCTGTACGACGCAGGCCCGCGCTTCAGCCGCGAGAGCGATGCGGGCCACCGCGTGCTGGTGCCGCTGCTGCGGGCATTGGGCGAGCGGGTGGATGTGCTCATGCTCAGCCACCGCGATGCTGACCACACCGGGGGTGCGGCTGCCGTGCTGGCCCAGCAGCCCGCAGCGGCGTTGACGGGCTCGATCGAAGCCGAGCATGCGCTGCAGGCCCTGCGCCCGGCCACCCCTTGTGTGGCCGGGCAGCGCTGGGAGTGGGATGGCGTGGCGTTGGAGGTGCTGCACCCCACGGGCGCCGAGCTGGACCGCAGCGACCACCTTGATCGCCCCATTAGCCCTGTACGCCCCAACACCCTGAGCTGTGTGCTGCGGGTGAGCAGTGCCGCAGGCGTGCCGGGCGTCCAGGCCGTGGCCTTGCTGGTGGGCGACATCGAAGCCCCGCAAGAGCAGGCCCTGCTGGCCCGCGCGGCGCCCCTGAAGGCCGATGTGCTGCTGGTGCCGCACCACGGCAGCAAAACCTCGTCCAGCGGCGCGTTCCTGGATGCCGTCCAGCCTCGCACTGCTTTGGTGCAGTCTGGCTACCGCAACCGCTTTGGCCACCCCGCGCCCGAAGTGCTGCAGCGCTATGCCCAGCGCAATGTGCCGGTGGTGGAGTCTGCCCGCTGCGGCGCGGCGAGCTGGTCGTCTGCGCAGCCCCAGGCCGTGGCCTGTGAGCGCGACACCGGGCGCCGGTATTGGCAGCACGCTGTGCCCTGAGAACAGGTTCTGAGAGATCGCCCAAGGGATTGGGCGCGCAACGGCGTTCGCCTTCGACCCTTGTCAGGGTTTGTGCTGGTTTCGGGGCATCCAGCCGAGAGTCGGGCGCACAACTTGCTATCCTGACCGCAGGAGGCCAGTTCATGCAGAAATTTGACGAGATGTACGCCACGCTTCCTTATGCAGGCAGCGATGTGCGCGAACACTACAAGCGCTATGCGCAGTGGTTGTCCCAACAGCCCCCTGACGTGATGCAGGCCCGCCGGGCCGAAGCCGAAATGATCTTCCGGCGCGTGGGCATCACCTTCGCCGTCTATGGCGCCAAGGACGAGGGCGGCGCGGGCAACGAACGGCTCATCCCGTTCGACCTCATCCCCCGCATCATTCCTGCGCACGAATGGAGCAGCATGCAGCAGGGCCTGGTGCAGCGGGTCACTGCGCTCAACCGCTTCATCCATGACGTCTACCACGGGCAAGACATCATCCGCGCGGGCATCGTGCCTGCCGACCTGATCCTCAACAACGCCCAATACCGCCCCGAAATGGCCGGCGTGCAGGTGCCGCAGAACATCTACGCGCACATTGCAGGCATCGACATCGTGCGTGCGCCCGATGCCCAGGGCAAGGGCGAGTACTACGTGCTCGAAGACAACCTGCGCGTGCCCAGCGGCGTGAGCTACATGCTCGAAAACCGCAAGATGATGATGCGGCTGTTCCCCGAGCTGTTCAGCCAGTACAAGGTGGCGCCGGTGGCGCATTACCCCGACATGCTGCTGGACACCCTGCGCGCCAGCGCCCCCGCCACGGCGGACGACCCCACCGTGGTGGTGCTCACGCCGGGCATGCACAACAGCGCGTACTTTGAGCACGCCTTCCTGGCCCAGCAAATGGGCGTGGAGCTGGTGGAAGGGCAAGACCTGGTGGTGCGCGACAAGTTCGTCTACATGCGCACCACGCGCGGCCTGCAGCGGGTGGACGTGATCTACCGCCGTGTGGACGACGACTTCCTTGACCCTCAGGTCTTCCGGCCCAAGTCCACCCTGGGTTGCTACGGCCTGATGGAGGCGTATCGCGCTGGCAACGTGGCCATCTGCAACGCCGTGGGCACCGGCGTGGCCGACGACAAATCGGTCTACCCCTATGTGCCCGAGATGATTCGCTTCTACCTGGGCCAGGAACCCATCCTGAAAAACGTGCCCACCTGGATGTGCCGCAAGCAGGACGACCTGCAGTACGTGCTGGCAAACCTCAAGGACCTGGTGGTCAAGGAAGTGCACGGCGCGGGCGGCTACGGCATGCTCATCGGCCCTGCCGCCACGCAGGCCGAGATCGAAGCCTTTCGCGGTGCCCTGCTGGCCAACCCGGCAGGCTACATCGCGCAGCCCACGCTCAGCCTGTCGAGCTGCCCCACCTTTGTGGACAGCGGCATTGCCCCACGCCATATCGACCTGCGCCCCTTCGTGCTCAGCGGGCGCGAAGTGCAGATGGTGGCCGGAGGCCTCACGCGCGTGGCCTTGCAAGAGGGCTCACTCGTGGTCAATTCGTCACAAGGCGGCGGCACCAAAGACACCTGGGTGCTGGGAAATGGAGGGACTGAATGATGCTGAGCTTTAGCCCTATTACCGACTTGCCCTGCTCGATCAAGGAGGCCGCATGCTGAGCCGCACTGCCGACCATCTGTTCTGGATGTCTCGCTATACCGAGCGGGCAGAAAAGCGTGCCGCAGGCGCGCTTTCAACACAACACCGCGCGCGTGCGCAGCACGTGCGGGGTTCTCTGCCCTGCTCGATCAAGGAGGCCGCATGCTGAGCCGCACTGCCGACCATCTGTTCTGGATGTCTCGCTACACAGAGCGGGCAGAGAACACCGCCCGCATGCTCAACGTGAGCTACGACACCTCGCTCTTGCCCCAGGCTGCCGAGGCCGCGCAAGAGGGGTGGGAGGGCTTGCTGTCCATCAGCGAACTGATCCCTGCCTACACCACCAAGCATGGCGAGGTGACGCCCGAGCGTGTGCTGGAGTTCATGGTGCGTGATGGCAACAACCCATCGTCCATCGTGTCGTGCCTGCGCGCAGCGCGCGAAAACGCACGGGCCGTGCGCGGTGCCTTGACCACCGAGGTCTGGGAAACCATCAACCAGACCTGGCTGGAGCTGCACCGCCAGCTGGAAGGCAATGCGTTTGAGCGCGACCCGGGGCAGTTTTTTGAATGGGTCAAATACCGCTCGCACCTCTCACGCGGCGTGACGCTGGGCACCATGCTGCAAGACGAGGCGTTTCACTTTCTGCGCATGGGTACGTTCCTGGAGCGGGCCGACAACACAGCGCGTTTGCTGGATGTGAAATTCCACGCTGTGCAGAACGACTTCTTTGGCCGCGCCAGCGAGCGCAACCAGGAGAACGACTTCTACCACTGGAGCGCTATCTTGCGCAGCGTCTCGGCGTTTGAGGTGTACCGCAAGGTGTACCGCGACGTGATCACGCCCGGGCGGGTGGCGGACTTGCTGATCTTGCGGCGCGACATGCCCCGCTCGCTGCACGCCAGCCTGCATGAAGTGGTGGAGAACCTGAGCGTGCTGGCCAACGACCACTCGTCAGAAACCCAGCGCCGCGCAGGCCGTCTGCTGGCCGATCTGCAATATGGCCGCATCGACGAGATCCTGTCGCAGGGCCTGCATGCCTTCCTGACCCAGTTCCTCGACAAGGTGAACGAGTTGGGCGCGGGCATCAGCCGCGACTTTTTGGTGGCGGTCAGCGACTGAGGCTGACCACTGCGCCAGGCGCGGTTTACCCGTTGCGCCGTTGCTGGCGCAGCATGAAAAGGTAGAGGCTCTCTACCTTTTCCCGCGCCCACGGCGTCTTGCGCAAAAACTTCAGGCTGGAGCTGACGCTGGGGTCGCTTTGAAAGCAGCGCACCGGCACCAGTCGGCCCAGCTCTGCCCAGCCATAGTGGTCTGACAGTGCCACCACGATGGCCTCCAGCGTGATGCCATGCAAGGGATTGCGCGCCTGCTTGGCGGGTGGGGCAGGAGCGGCCACCGTGGGCTCTGGGGTGGTGGAGGGGGCGGCCACGGGGCTGGTGCCGTCTGGCGCGTCAGTGCTGTGGGGCTGCGGCCCCTGGGGCGCTTGGGGTGTGTTCATAGGCCCAGAGCATAAAGCGACTGGATGCTGTGGGCACCGGCCTTTGAACAGGTTCTCACGCCGAAGGCGATTCGGTGCGCTGCATGTAAGGTTCGCGCTGAAACAGCTCTGCGGCCCAGTCCACAAACGCGCGCACCTTGGCGCTGAGGTGCCGGTTGGGCGGGTACACCACATAGACGGGCAGCAAGGGCTGGGTCCACTCAGGCAGCAGTTGCACCAGCGCACCGCTTTGCAAGTGCCGCTGCGCCTGAAAGCTGGTGATCTGCGCGATGCCCAGGCCTTGCACCGCTGCAGACACATAGGCATTGGCCTCGTTCACGCTGACCTGGTACGGCCCGTGGATGTCGATGGACTCGGTGCCCTTGCGGAACTCCAGCGGGTAGTGCCGCCCAGACTGGGGCGAGAAATACAGCAGGCTGGAGTGCTTTTCTTCGACTTCCAGGGGGTGCGCGGGCGTGCCTTTGCGCGCCAGGTAGTCGGGCGACGCTACGGTGAGGAACTCCAGGTTGCCGATGCGCCGCGCCACCAGCGACTGGTCGCTCAGCGCCCCGCCGCGAATGACGCAGTCCACGTTGTCACCAATCAGGTCCACCGTGCGGTCGCTCACGCCCAGGTCCAGCTGGATGTCGGGGTAGCGGGCCTGGAACTCGGCCAGGTGCGGAATGATGAGCAACTGCGCCACCGAGGTGCCCACGTCTACCCGCAACCGCCCAAGCGGGTTGGCGCGGGCGTTGGTCATGCTGGCTTCGATGTCGTCCAGGTCGGCCAGCAGGCGCACCGTACGCTCGTAGTAAGCGGCGCCGTCGGCAGTCACTGTCACGCGGCGCGTGGTGCGGTTGAGCAGCTTCACGCGCAGTCGCTCCTCCAGCGCCTGCACATGCTTGGTGACGGTGGCTTTGGGCAGCGACAAAGAGTCGGCTGCCCGCGTGAATGTGCCTGCTTCTACGACACGGGTGAATATGCGCATGGCCTGAATTTGGTCCATGGCCCCTCCTCGAAACGGGTTGATCAGCCCCCGCAGAACTTTGTTCTGCGGGGGCTGAAGAATTCTCACACGCAACCTATGGCTTGATTGTTGAGCTTTTGGAAACACTGCGGTGGTGTTTGCCGGGTTTATCAGGTGCTGCTGTGTCGGTACATTTCAACCATCCCAAGATTTAGGGTCCCCTTTCCGGGGCCATGCCATGCAACCCGACGCCCCCCGTCCCGCCCCGCAGTCCAAGCCAGCCGCCGCACCCAAGGTGCAGCCAGCCGCAGCGCGTTGTGTCGATAGCGCCATTGAACTGGCTGCCGGCCAAAGCGTGGCGGTGCGCATGTACGGCCGCAAGAAGACGGGCCAGACCTCGCCAGTGGTGGTGCACTTTCATGGCGGAGCCTTTGTGTCGGGTGACCTGGACAATGGCTGCACCGTGGGTGGCCTGCTGGAAGGCGCTGGCGCCGTGGTGGTGTCGGTGGCTTATCCGCTCACTCCGTTTCCACAACCCGTGGACACCGGCTACGACGTACTCAAGTGGGTGCACCGCAACCGCACCAAGCTGGGCGGACAGGGCGCGCTGGTGTACCTGGCAGGCGAAGAGGCTGGTGGCAACCTGGCTGCTGCCGTGGCCCTGATGGCGCGTGACCAGTCCCACCCTCCGCTGGCTGGGAAAATTTTGCTCTCGCCCATGCTCGACCCCTGCGTGGGCACAGCCTCGCAGCGGCAGGTGACAGGTGACGCGGTGGACTGCAAGTGGGTGGAGGGCTGGCGCAACTTCCTGCGCTGCCCACGCGATGCCGAGCACCCCTACGCGGTACCGGCTTCTGCGCACCGCCTGGCAGGCTTGCCTCCCACGCTGATTTTGGTGGGTGACACCGACCCCATGCACGACGAGGCCCTGGCCTATGCCGCCCGGCTGCGCGCCGCAGGCTTGGTGGTGACGCAGCATGTGTTTGCCAAAGCCGAGAAATGGCCTGAGCCTTTGCTGGAGACTGGCCCGCACGAATGCCCTTGCGCCGGTGCGGTGCAAGAGGAGTTCCGGCGGTTTTTTGAAGCCACCCGATGTCGGGCCCCGTCCTGACACAGATCGCACCGATGACCTTGACCCCTTGACCGGCGCTTGATCGCCGCTGGCCCAGCCTGCTTGCAGAGCTGGCTGGGCGCAGCCTTGCCCTTGGATTTCGCAACCTATTTTGAATCTGGCCCGAAGTGCCGGAGGGATGTGCTTTGCCTGGATTTTTGTGCTTTGCAGCGCTCTCCTGTATGGGGCGTTTGAGACAGCTCCGAATGGCGCTGAGAGCCTTTTGAGCCCTGCGGGCCCGCCACCAGCGGCATGCCCGGCAGACCTGGACAGACCTGATGAACCGAATCAATGACACGGAGGAAAACACCATGAACAACGCACTTCTCTCTTCGCCCCGCCGCCGCTGGTGGGCCACGGCAGGCGCCATTGCGGCGGCTGTGGCTGTGGGGGGCACGGCCTTGGGCCTGCAAGACTCGCACGCTGAATCGCCCACGGCAGGGGCCGCCCCGCAGGGCGTGCCCGTGTCGGTGGCCGCTGTGCTGCAAAAAGACATAGCCCTGTGGGACGAGTTCTCGGGCCGCCTGGAGGCCGTGCAGCGCGTGGAGGTGCGCCCCCGCGTTGCGGGTGCGCTGCAGGCCGTGCACTTCAAGGAGGGGGCCCTCGTCAAGCAGGGCGACCTGCTGGTGACGGTGGACCCCGCCCCCTACGCCGCCGAGGTGGACCGCGCCGAAGCCCAGGTGGCCGCCGCGCAGGCCCGGGTGTCGTACACCCGCAGTGAGCTGGACCGCTCCACCCGTCTGCTGCAAGAAAGCGCCATCGCCCAGCGCGAGCACGACGAACGCCAGAACGCCCACCGCGAGGCCGATGCCAACCTGCGTGCTGCGCAGGCCGCATTGCAAACCGCACGCCTGAACCTGTCGTACACCCAGGTGCGCGCGCCGGTGGCGGGCCGCGTGGGCCGCATCGAAGTCACGGTGGGCAACCTGGTGTCCGCCGGTGCGGGCGCGCCGGTGCTGACATCGCTCGTCTCTGTCAGCCCCATCTACGCGAGCTTTGACACCGACGAGCAGATCGTGGTGAAGGCCCTGCAAGACCTGGGCAGCGGCGCCAAGGGGCAAAGTGCGCGCCAGTTGCTGGAGCGCATCCCCGTGCAAATGGGCACGGGCACCAGCACCAGTGGCGGCACGCCGCACGCCGGCCACCTGCAGCTGATTGACAACCAGGTGGACGCTAAGAGCGGCACCGTGCGCGTGCGTGCCGTGTTTGACAACGCCGACGGCGCACTCATCCCTGGCCAGTTTGCACGCATCCGCATGGGCCAGGCGCGCAACACGCAGGCGGTGCTCATCAACGAGCGTGCCGTGGGCACCGACCAGAGCAAGAAGTTTGTGATGGTGGTGGCCGAAGGCAACAAGGCCGAGTACCGCGAGGTGACGCTGGGCGCCCCGGTGGACGGCCTGCGCGTGGTCACCTCGGGCCTGAAGGAGGGCGAGACCATTGTGGTCAACGGCCTGCAGCGCGTGCGCCCCGGTGCTGTGCTGGCACCGCAAGCCGTGCCCATGTCGGCCAAAGCAGAGGTGCCCGGTGAGCGCAAGCAAGCCCAAGGCGCCACCAAGTCGCCCGCTGTGTGAGCGCCGCGAGTGATTTGAGCCATCAGGAATATTTGTATGAACCTGTCCCGTTTTTTCATTGACCGCCCCATCTTTGCCGGGGTGCTGTCGGTGCTCATTTTCCTGGGGGGGCTCATCGCATTGCGCGGTCTGCCCATCTCTGAGTACCCCGAGGTCGCGCCACCATCGGTGGTGGTGCGCGCCCAGTACCCAGGTGCCAACCCCAAGGTGATCGCCGAGACCGTGGCCACGCCGCTGGAGGAATCCATCAACGGTGTGGAAGGCATGCTCTACATGGGCAGCCAGGCCACGACCGATGGCGTGATGACGCTGACGGTGACCTTCAAGCTGGGCACTGACCCCGACAAGGCACAGCAGCTGGTGCAAAACCGCGTCTCGCAGGCCGAGCCGCGCTTGCCTGAGGAAGTGCGCCGCCTGGGTGTCACCACCGTCAAGAGCGCGCCTGACCTGACCATGGTGGTGCACCTGGTCTCGCCCAACAACCGCTACGACATCGACTACCTGCGCAACTACGCCGTGCTCAACGTGAAGGACCGGCTCGCCCGCATTGGCGGTGTGGGCCAGGTGCAGATCTTTGGCGGCGGCGACTATTCGATGCGTGTGTGGCTCGACCCCCAAAAGGTCGCGCAGCGCGGCCTCTCGGCCAGCGATGTGGTGTCTGCCATCCGCGGGCAAAACGTGCAAGCGGCTGCCGGTGTGGTGGGTGCTTCGCCCGGCCTGCCGGGCGTGGACCTGCAGCTGTCCATCAACGCCCAAGGCCGTTTGACGACCGAGGAAGAGTTTGGCGACATCATCGTCAAGACCAGCGCCGACGGCGCGGTGACACGCCTGCGCGACATCGCCCGCCTGGAGCTGGGTGCTGCCGACTATTCGCTGCGTTCTCTGCTCAATAACGACCCCGCCGTGGGCATGGGCGTGTTCCAGGCGCCCGGCTCCAACGCGCTCGACATCTCGGCCAATGTGCGCAAGACCATGGACGAGATCCAGAAGAACATGCCCGAAGGCGTGGAGTACCGCATTGCGTACGACCCCACACAGTTCGTGCGTGCGTCCATCAAGTCCGTCATCCAGACGCTGATCGAAGCCATCGCCCTGGTGGTGATTGTGGTGATCTTGTTCCTGCAGACCTGGCGCGCCTCCATCATCCCGCTGCTGGCCGTGCCGGTGTCGGTGGTGGGCACGTTTGCGGTGCTGCACCTGCTTGGCTTCTCTATCAACGCTTTGAGCCTGTTCGGCCTGGTGCTGGCCATCGGTATCGTGGTGGACGACGCCATCGTGGTGGTGGAGAACGTAGAGCGCAACATCGAGGCGGGCCTGACCCCGCGTGAAGCCACCTACCGCGCCATGCGTGAAGTCTCTGGCCCCATCATCGCGATTGCGCTGGTGCTGGTGGCGGTGTTCGTGCCGCTGGCCTTTATTAGCGGGCTCACGGGCCAGTTTTACCGCCAGTTTGCGGTCACCATTGCCATCTCCACGGTGATCTCGGCCATCAACTCGCTGACCTTGTCACCCGCGCTGAGCGCACTGCTGCTCAAGGGCCACCACGAGCCCAAGGACGCACTGACGCGCGGCATGGACAAGGTGCTGGGCCGCTTCTTTGGCGCCTTCAACCGCGTGTTCCAGCGCGGATCGGATGCCTACAGCGGTGGCGTCAAGCGCGTCATTGGCCGCAAGGCGCTGATGCTGGTCATTTACCTGGCCTTGGTGGGCGCCACTTGGGGCCTGTTCAAGGTAGTGCCTGGCGGCTTTGTGCCTGCGCAAGACAAGCAGTACCTGGTGGGCTTTGCCCAGCTGCCCGATGGCGCCACGCTGGACCGCACCGAAGATGTGATCCGCCGCATGGGTGAAATCGTCAAGACCAACCCCAATGTGGAAGACGCCATCGCCTTCCCGGGCCTGTCGATCAACGGCTTCACCAACAGCTCCAACTCGGGCATCGTGTTCGTCACGCTCAAGCCTTTTGCCGAGCGCACCCGCGCTGACCAAAGTGGCGGTGCCGTGGCCATGCAGTTGAACCAGGCGTTTGGCAGCATCCAGGAAGCGTTCATCGCCATGTTCCCGCCGCCACCCGTGGCAGGCCTGGGTACCACCGGCGGCTTCAAGCTGCAGATCGAAGACCGTGCCTCGCTGGGCTACGAAGCCATGGACGGCGCCGTGAAGGCCTTCATGGGCAAGGCCTACCAGACGCCCGAGCTGGCTGGGCTGTTCACCAGCTGGCAGGTCAATGTGCCGCAGCTGTACGCCAACATCGACCGCACCAAGGCGCGTCAGCTGGGCGTGCCCGTGACGGACATCTTCGATACCCTGCAGATCTACCTGGGCAGCCTGTACGCCAATGACTTCAACCAGTTTGGCCGCACCTACAGCGTGCGCGTGCAGGCCGATGCGGCCTACCGTGCGCGGGCTGAAGATGTGGCGGCGCTCAAGGTGCGCTCCAGCACGGGCGAGATGGTGCCGCTGTCTGCGCTGATGAAGATCGAGCCCAGCTTTGGCCCTGAGCGTGCCATGCGCTACAACGGCTACCTGGCCGCCGATGTGAACGGTGGCCCTGCGCCCGGTTTCTCGTCGGGCCAGGCCCGGGCCGCCATCGAGCGCATTGCAGCCGAGACGCTGCCCCAGGGCATCACGTTTGAATGGACCGAGCTGACCTACCAGGAAATCCTGGCGGGTAACTCTGCGGTGCTGGTGTTCCCGCTGGCCATCTTGCTGGTGTTCCTGGTGCTGGCTGCGCAGTACGAAAGCCTCACGCTGCCCATTGCCATCATCTTGATCGTGCCCATGGGCCTGCTGGCGGCGATGACGGGGGTGTGGCTCACCAAGGGCGACAACAACGTGTTCACGCAGATCGGGCTCATCGTGCTGGTGGGGCTATCGGCCAAGAACGCGATCCTGATCGTGGAGTTTGCGCGCGAGCTGGAGTTTGCGGGCCGCAGCCCCGTGCAGGCTGCCATTGAGGCCAGCCGGCTGCGTCTGCGCCCCATCCTCATGACCTCGCTGGCGTTTGTGATGGGCGTGCTGCCCCTGGTGCTGTCCACCGGTGCGGGCGCAGAAATGCGCAGCGCCATGGGCGTGGCCGTGTTCGCCGGGATGATTGGGGTGACAGCCTTTGGCCTGTTCCTCACACCCGTGTTCTACGTGCTGCTGCGCAAGCTGGCAGGCAACCGCCCGCTGGTGGAGCATGGCGCGCACGTGGCGCCCATCTCGCATGCTCCGCACGCCGCAGGCAGTGCCGCGCACCCCGTGCTGGCAGCGCCCCGCCACCCCCATGAAGGTGCCTGAACGCCTTTGTGCCTTTGAGCTATTTGCAATGGGCCCAGGCCCTGCGCCCAAAGCCGCCCACAGCCCTGGAAGACCGGGGCTGTGGGCCCGGCAGGAGATTCAACATGACAGACAACGCAAATCATCCCGGGGCCGTGCCAACCCCCGCCGCCCGCAGGCGCAGCCTGCTGGTCCCCCTGGCCGCTGCGCTGGTGCTGGCCGGCTGCATGACGCAGCCGGTGGTGCCCGCACCGCACGCCGGTGTGCCTGTGCCCGAGGCCTTCAGCGCAGGCAGCCAGCAAGCCGCCGTGCCGCCCGCCCCCTGGACGGTGGCCCCGCCCGCTGAGGCCCAACCCCGCGGCGAGTGGTGGCTGGGTTTTCAAGACCCCGCGCTGGCCGACCTGGTACAGCGCGCAGGCAGCGCCAACACCAGCATCCAGCAAGCCGCTGGGCGGCTGGCCGAGGCCCGCTCGCTGCTGCGCTCGGCCGACGCTGCGCGCTCGGTGCAGGTGGGCGCATCGGCGGGCGTGACGCGCCAGGCCGGTGCCGCCACCACGGGCAGTGCCACCCCCGCCACACTGGGCACGGCCGGGCTCAATGTGTCGTACGAGCTGGACCTGTTTGGCAAGCTGTCGCAAACCAGCGATGCCGCGCGGCTGGACGCCGATGCCCGCGCCGCGCTGCTGCAAAGCACGCGCCTGATGGTGCAGGCCGACGTGGCGCAAACCTATTTGCAGCTGCGGGCTGCGCAGACCGAGCTGCAACTCGTCAATGAAAGCCTGGCCGCGTACCAAGACACCCTGCGCCTGACCCAGCGCCGCCAGCAGGCCGGTGATGTGGCCGAGCTGGACGTGGCCCGCGTGCAGACCGAGGTGGCCGCCACCGAGTCCGAAGCCCTGGCCCTGCAACGCCAGCAGGCGCTGCTGTCCAACGCCCTGGCCGTGCTGGTGGGCGAGGTGCCTGGCGGCTTTGCCTTGCCAGCTGCTGCCAGCGATGCGGCCCTGCCGGTCATCCCCCCCGGCGTGCCTGGCACCGTGCTGGCCCGCAGGCCCGATGTGTCGGCTGCGCAGACTGCAGTGATGGCCGCGCAGGCCCGTGTGGGTGTGGCGCAAACGGCCTGGTTCCCGGCCATCACGCTCACGGGCAATGCGGGCCACGCATCGCCCGAGCTGGGCGACCTCTTCAAGTGGTCGGCCCGCGCCTGGGGCGTGAGTGCCTTGCTCTCGCTGCCCCTGTGGGACGGCGGCCAGCGCGACGCGCAAGTGCAGGGCGCCAACGCCCGGTTGGAGCAGGCCCTGGCCAGCCACCGCGAGCAGGTGCTCACCGCCTTCCGCGAGGTGGAAGACCAATTGGCTTCGCTGCGCTGGCTTGCTGGCCAGGCCGAGGCACAAGGCCGCGCAGTGACGGCCGCCCGCCGCGCCACGCAGCTGTCAGACACGCGCTACCGCAACGGCTTGGTCAGCCAGCTGGAACTGCTGGACGCCCGCCGCAGCGAACTGCGCAACCGTCGCCAGGCGCTGCAGGTGCGCACCGCGCAGTACACGGCCACGGTGGGGCTCATCCGGGCCCTGGGTGGCGACTGGGGCGATGCGGCCCCGCGTGTGGCCGCAGCCCCCTGACCTGCAGGCGAGGGCGCAGCGCGACGGCGGGCGTGGACAGGGTGCGAAGGGCAGGGGGCAAGTACCCCCACCTTCGCCTCGGGTTGTCATACAACCACGGCGGCCCGCTGGCGCTGCGCCTATAGTGTGGGGCGCGCTTGGCCCCCAACGCCTTGTTGGGGCTCAAGCAGATTCACCAGGGTGCCCGGCCCGGGGCTGGCCACCGTCTTTTGTTCCATCCACAGGAGTTTTTGCATGAGCTACCCCCACACCCGTCTTTTCATTGCAGGCACATGGCAGGACGCTGCGGACGGCAAGACCATTGCCGTGCACAACCCCGCCACCGGCAAGGAAATTGGCCGGGTGGCCCACGCGGGCAAGGCCGACCTGGACCGCGCCCTGGAAGCCGCCCAAAAAGGCTTTGAAGCCTGGCGCGACATCCCCGCTGTGGACCGCGCCAAGACCATGCGCCGCGCCGCTGCGTTGATCCGCGAACGCGCCGACGCCATCGCCGCCATCATGGTGCAAGAGCAGGGCAAACCCCTGGCCGAAGCCAAGGTCGAAACCATGTCGGCCGCAGAAATCATCGAATGGTTTGCCGACGAATCCCAGCGCGTGTACGGCCGCATCGTGCCCTCGCGCAACCTCAAGGCCCAGCAGCTGGTGATCAAGGACCCCGTGGGCCCTGTGGCTGCTTTCACGCCGTGGAACTTCCCCATCAACCAGGTGGTGCGCAAGCTCGCTGCCGCCCTGGCCGCAGGCTGCTCCATCCTCGTTAAGGCGCCTGAAGAAACCCCCGCCAGCCCCGCCGAGCTGATCCGCGCCTTTGCCGATGCAGGCGTGCCTGCAGGCACCGTGGGCCTGGTCTATGGCGACCCGGCAGAAATCTCCAACTACCTCATCCCGCACCCGGTCATCCGCAAGGTCACCTTCACCGGCTCTACCCCCGTGGGCAAGCAACTGGCGGCCCTGGCTGGCAAGCACATGAAGCGCGTGACGATGGAGCTGGGCGGCCACGCCCCCGTCATCGTGGCCGAGGACGCCGACGTTGAGCTGGCCATCCGCGCCGCAGGCGGTGCCAAGTTCCGCAACGCGGGGCAGGTGTGCATCTCGCCCACGCGCTTTCTGGTGCACGAAAGCATCCGCGGTGAATTTGTGGCCGCACTGGCCCGCCACGCGCAGGGCTTGAAAGTGGGCGACGGCCTGGCCGAAGGCACACAGATGGGCCCTCTGGCCAACCCCCGCCGCATCACCGCCATGGCTGACTTGCTGGCCGACGCCGTGCAGCACGGCGCCCAGGTGGCTGTCGGTGGCCAGCGCATTGGATCGGAAGGCAACTTCTTCCAGCCCACCGTGCTCAACGACGTGCCCCTGTCGGCCCGCATCTTTAACGAAGAACCCTTCGGCCCCGTGGCCGCCGTGCGTGGCTTTGAAAAGATCGAAGACGCCATCGCCGAAGCCAACCGCCTGCCGTTTGGCCTGGCCGGTTACGCCTTCACCACCTCGCTGAAAAACGCCCACTTGCTGTCCCAGCGCCTGGAAGTGGGCATGCTCTGGATCAACCAGGCGGCGGCCCCTGCGGCTGAGCTGCCGTTTGGTGGCTTGAAGGATTCGGGCTATGGCTCAGAAGGCGGCACGGAAGCCATTGAGGCGCACTTGAATACACGCCTGGTGTCGATCATGAACGCGTGATGTTCTGACACTGCAGGCGCTGTTGGGCGGTGCGCGCAAGGCGCGCTGCCCATGGTGTCTGTTATGTGAAGGGGTTTTGTTACCAGCGAGGCCAATGCAATAAGCAGTGGCCCGTTGTTTGTGTTGGAGTGGCTAGCTGCTATCAGCCAGCACGGACATTCGCTTTTTCAGTTCAAAATTAGCGCCTGCTTTTTTCAACCACAGCTGATGATCACTGTTTTACCCAACTCGGTTTCTAAGCTTGATCAACAAGTAGTTGTCCGCTGGACGGGCTGCGAGATGGCATTGGCCGAGGGCGGTAGCTGGGAAATGGACGCCTCTGGGATGGCGTCTTTCGCTCCAGGCGAGATTGTGTGGAGCCATCCGAATGTCCCCTATCTGCAGTTTGTCGATGTCTGCGTGACCCTTGCTGACGGGCAAACGCTTTCCTTGCAATCACAGTGCGAAGATGGAACTGGGGTGCACGGGCTTTACGTGGGCTCAGCCATGGACAAAGGGCTAATGCGGATTGATTCCTCGTCTGGCATTTTTAGACATCGGGAGCTTTCTGAACTTCCGACAGGCCTCATGACAATCCTGAAGCTTCGACGGGATGGAACAACAAGCAATGTCATTGAGATCCATGCCCTGATCGGCTCGACGGTTGTTCAATTTCTGTCGGGTGAAGTCTATGAGCGAGAAGGCGGTCGATTCGAGGTCGTCGAACTCGATGAGTCGATACTTATTCAGGTAGACGGAAAAATCCCTGGCGCTAACGCCATGAAATGACGGCGGATATCGGCCCGGCGCAGCCGTTCAGCCGCAATGAAAGTGGTCGCTCAAAATCTGAATTCAGCAGGCCAGCCAGCGAGGATGGTGTCGGTCCGCTGCGGTCGATTTTTAGCCCGCGATTTCACGTGCCTCAGTCAGAAGCTGCGGAAGCGTCGATGGATCAAATGCCATGGTCGAGAAACGAAGATGGGTTTCGCCATGGACACCTCGATAGCCTAGCTCGCCTTCCACCCCCATGTGACCTAAGCGATCTATGGATCGGACAATGAGGTGCAATTCCTTGGGGCTGATGCTCTCGACAGTAGCTTGACCTTGGCGATGTTCATTCAGGACCGCCAACTGGTTGCAAAACCCAACCCAAGCATCTCGGGCAATCCAGGTGTCAATCTCGCCATGGAATCCGGGGCATCTGGCTTTAACGATGACGAGGACGTCTTCGTTTGAAGGCTCTGCACTCTCGATCGAAACGTAGAAATCAGACTCGCAACGAATGTGCATGGCTTAGTCCTGCTAGCGCGTGTATTGCGGAAACCCAGAGAGATTTGCTGGTATGTGCCGTATCGGCGAACTATATCTACAAGGAGTCGGAGTTCGGAATTGGAAAGGGTCAACATACCCCCGTGAAGTTCGGCGTCGACGTTATCGCAGAATATTGGCCCAACGCTGCCAGCCCCCATCGCGTTAGCATCCCCTAGTTATCCATAAGAAGCTGCCATGACCTTGCCACGTCTGCTTGCCTCCCTGCTGGCCCTCGCCTGCACCTTGCCCGCCTTCGCCGGCATGGAAAAAGAAAGCCACAGCAGCCGCGGCGGTTTCTTCTTTGCGATGCTGACGCCCGATGTGGAGCAGGTGATTGCACGGTTCAATGACAAGGCGCCGCTGCAGCAACTGGCGCAGCACTGCAATACAGGCAAGGCCGTGTTTGCGTTGCAGACTGGGGCCAAGTACCAGTGCAAGGCCGAGGTGTTCAAGAACGCTTCAGGCGCTGAGCAGTGGGAGTCAGCGGGGGTGACGGTGCAGGGCCTTGCACGTCAGAGTGATCGGCGGGAGTACGGGTTGTTCTCGCTCACGCCACCCGCCACGCCCGGGTGGGATGTGCGCAAGATCGAGCCTGAGCACCGCACAGGATTGCAAGCCTATCTGCAGTCCGACACGCGCCGCTTTGGCTGGCTACAGCCCCAGTTGCGCTGGGAATCGGCCCTGTCTGTTCGTCTGCCCCAGGCGACGGCGGATGCGCGCACCACGTTGGTGGTGCCGGGCAAGGTGGTGCGCGATGTGAATGCGTTCTACGAAGCCCAGCGGCACCATGTGTTTGTGCGCAAGCAGGACGCTTACGTCTACATGGGCGAGGTGCCGGGCGCGCCCGATGGCTATGTCGACATCGACGGCAATGACCTGCCTGGATTGGTGGTGGAGGAGGGCTGTGACGGTTGGTGCATCAGCCTGTGGAGCCTGACGGGTGGGCTGCGGCAGCTGGGGACGTTTGGTGGGCACTGAGGCCTGGGGAGGGAGCCAGACTGTCCCCGTGGCATTGCCCATGATGGGGCCGCTTCGGCTCTGAAGCGCTTGCACAGGCGGGGTATGTGCGCCTGGAGTTCCACTGATTTTGCGGTGATTTGCTGCATTTTTGATAGCTGCTGGCGCTTATTGAATAAGCGCTAGAGCCTGATTTGACCTGAAATATGCACTGCGCTGGAGGCGTTTGCACACCAATCGGCCTCGCGTGTGCGGCAGGGCATGTACGGGTACGCAGCCCCTGGGGGGTTCGGTACATTGGTTATGAAAAATAACCAGGAAACGCCCCATGCCCCCCTCCGTTGGCAGCGCACCCCGCCCACAGCGTTGGCTGCACGCGCCGCCCCTGCCGCCCTTGCAAGCCCTCAGCGCCAGCCTGCTGGATCTGACGGCACTGGCCCATCAAACCCCGCCGCAGCAGATGCTGCACGACGCGCTGCACCTGTTGCAGCGGCTGGTGCCGTTTGATTCAGCATGGTGGGGCGAAGTGTCCGCAGGCAATGCACAGGCTGCGCCGCGCAACTGGTTGCATGGCAGCATCGGCCTGAGCCAGCGGTTTGCCCAGGAGTGGAACGCGCTGGCGGCGGGCGATGAGTTTGCGCGCATGTCCATGGAGCGCCTGGGTGAGGTCATCTGCGAGAACGGTCCGGATGCGCCCGGCGCCATCCCCCCGGAGCTGGAAGCCTTCTGCCGCCGCCATGGCCTGTTCCACTGCATGGCCATCACGGTGGAACTGCCGGGCAGCGGGATGATGTTCTTCGTCTCTGTCTACCGTCCACCGCAAGGCCCGCCGTTCTCGGGGCTGGAGGCAGAGCTATTTGGCGAGTTTGTTGCCCACCTGCTGTGCCACTGGCGCCATGCGTTGCAGCGCCTGCAGGCGCTGCCATCGGCCCACCCGTGGGATGGCCATGCGCTGGCCGAGCCAGATGGCAATTTGCTCTACGTGGGCTTGCGCCTTGGGCAGGCGCTGCACCAGGCCCACCCGCAGTGGTCCGGCCCCGCGCTGCCTGCCGCCTTGCATGCGGGGCTGTGCAAGGTACCTGGCACCGTGGCGCTGGGCAAGAGCACCCGGCTGCGGTTTGAGGCCTGTGGCCCATTGGTCCTCATCAGCTTGGTGGTGCGCCAGCCGGGCAGTGCGCAGCCACCGTCGCAGTCGCCTTTGGCACCGCGTGAGCTGGGTGCGGCCACGCTGTATGCGCACGGGCATTCGTACAAAGACATTGCGCTGGCACTGGGCCTGTCACCCGCCACCGTGCGCACCTATCTGCGCAGTGCCTACGGCCTGCTGGGCGTGCGCAACAAGGTCGAGCTGGTGAGCGCCCTGCGCAAATAGGGGGGTCTTCTGGCGCGGCAGCGCCAGTTTCAAGTGCCGTCACCAATGCTCAGGACTTTCCCTTCCCCTCTGCATTTGCAGAGGCTTATTTGCGCCACTGGCCTCCTATCGTGGTGCCCGGAGCCATTGCAAGGGCAGGCACGCGAGCGCAACAGCCCATCTGCATCGCACGCCGCCGGCAAGGCTCCTAAAACCATCACGACATATGGAGACTTTGCACATGACTTCCCCCACCTTTCACGCGTCTGCGTTGCGCTCGCCGGGCAGGGCCCTGCGGGCCCGCAACGCTGCGGGCACAGCGCTGGCTGTTGTGGCCGCGCTGGCCTTGAGCGCCTGCGGCGGCAGCGACGGCACACCATCGCCCTCTGCCCGCCCCCTGGCCGAGGCTTGCCCCACCTACCGCCCCGCTGCATTGCCCGGCGGTGCCAAGGTCACGGCCACGGAGGTCCGCAAATCCAACGGCAGCCTGCCAGACGCGTGCATCGTGCGTGGCGAAATCGTTTCGTCGGCCGATTCCACCATCCACTGGGCGGTGGAGCTGCCCAGCGGCAGTCTGTGGAATGGCAAAACGCTCACCATCGGGGGCGGCGGGTTCGATGGCTTCATCCCCACGGACGATGCGTTCTACCAGCAGCTCGTCGGCCCATCGGCCAACCCTTACGTCAAGATCAGCTCGGACTCGGGGCACGGGCCAGCAGGCTTCTCATGGGGCTCTAGCGACGCAGCGCTGCGCAACCATGCGTTTGAAGCCAACCACCTGGTGCTGGAAGTGGGCACGGCGATGGCGACCGACTTCTACGGAAAACGGCCTGTGCGCCGCTACCACATGGGGCATTCCAACGGCGGCCGATCGGCCCTGGCCGCTACCCAGCGCTACCCCAAGGATTACGACGGCGTGATCGCCATGGAGCCCGCCATCAGCCAGCAGGCGCACCAGGTCAACCTGGGGCCTACGGTGCTCAAGCACATCTTTTCCAAACCCGAGAACTGGCTTAGCGCGGAGAAGATCGCCCTGTATGCCAAGGCCGAGACGGCGGCCTGCGATGCCCTCGATGGCCTCAAGGACGGCATCATCGGCAATGTGGCGGCTTGCAACTACGTGCCCACCGAGCTGCTGTGCACCGGGGCCGAAAACGATACGTGCCTGACGGCTGGACAGATCGAATCCATCCGCCTGATCTACGCCGACCACGACACACCTGTCACGCTCTCGCGGGGCGCACGGGGTTACCCCCGTTATGGGCGGGGTGGTGCTTCCACGTCAGACTGGAAGGACTACATGTTCGGCAACAGCTTTGCCGCACGGGATTCGTTCAACTTCATGGCGGCGCAAGAGGCCGCGCGCCTGGTGGAGGGCAACCCCAAGCTCAGCCTGCTCGACCACGACCCGACCCGCTTCACGTCCCAGTACCTGCGGTTGGCCGAGATGATCGATTCGACCAACCCCGACATCTCTGCCTTCGCGGACAACGGCGGCAAGCTGCTCATCTGGTACGGCCTGGCCGATGCTTGCGTATCGGTGTACCGCACAGCGGACTATTTTGAGTCGATGAAGCAACAGGTGGGCGCCACCAAGGCACGGGGCTTTGCGCGCATGCTCACCTCACCATCCGTGGGCCACAACCTGGATGGTGCAGGCACCGACCCGCTCTCCATCGACCTGCTCACGGCCCTGGACAACTGGGTAGAAAAGCAAACCGCGCCCGACAAGCTGGTGGCCACCAAGTTTGCTGCGGGCAGCAAGACGCCTGTGTTGCAGCGCCCTGTGTGCGAGTTCCCGCAGTTCCCGCGCTACAACGGCACGGGAGACCCCGCCAAGGCAGAGAGCTTTAGCTGCTCTGCCACCTGAGGGGGCGGCTGGGCCTGCATGGCTTGCCGGCAGGCTCAGCCTTTGGCCAGGTTGCGCTGTGCAGCCTGCGCGTTGAGTGCTGATGCGGTGGTATGGCGTTGCAGCAGCCTGACCAGCACATGAAGGCCCACTGCCAGTGCGATCAGAACCACCGCCCCCAGTCCCCAAATGCCCCAGACCAGCACTGTGATTGCACCAGCGAGGGCTGGCACGCTTTCCAGCGCCGCCTGCAGCATGGGGCCAGCAGACGTGATCCAGCCCTCCAGAGACCGCAGCAGCTCCGGCGGTATCCAGCCCTGCAGCCATGCAGGCAACAAAATTGCTTGGACGGAAGCCGCACCTGCTGCCCCTGCTGCACCCGCAGCCAGGGCTCCGGCACTGGACATGGCCCACACCGTGAAGGCATGCACGCCCCAGCACAGCAGCGACCAGATGGCCAGCAATGACAATGAAACAAACCAGCTGATGGCATAGAACATGGGATCACTCCTTTTCAAATACAGCCGTGCAGTATGGAGATGGGTCAGAAAAATAGACACCAGCCTGGCTCGAACCTAGTATTCGGTTTTTACGAACCGGGGCATGCATGCTCAACTACCGCCACCTGTACTACTTCTGGATGGTCGCCAAAGAGGGCGGCTTTGCCCGCGCAGCCGACCGCCTGCAGATGGCGGTGCAGACCATCAGCGCCCAGGTGCGCGATCTGGAAAAATCTCTGGGGCACCAGTTGCTCAAGCCTTCGGGCCGTGGGGTGGTGCTGACCGAGGCCGGTCAGGCGGCCTATGTGCGGGCAGAAGAAATTTTTCAGCTGGGTGAGTGCATCACCGACGAGGTGCGCGAGGCGGCCAGTAGCCCGGTGGTTCGGCTGTCCGTGGGGTTGTCGGATGGCATCTCCAAGCTGGCGGCGCACGCGCTGCTGGAGCCCGTGCTTGCCACCCCCAACCTGCGGCTGGTCTGCCACGAGGGTGAATTTGATGAGCTGCTGTCCGAGCTGGCTTTGCACCAGTTGGATGTAGTGCTGGCCGGGCAGGCCGCACCGCGCAACCCCAACCAACGCTTGTCCAGCGAGCGGATTGCGCGCACGGCCGTGCAATGGTATGGCCCGTCGTCTCTGGTCAAAAAATCTGCGCGAGACAGGTTCCCGCAATCGCTGCAGGACATCCCGGTGCTTTTGCCCACCGTGCATTCGCCTTTGCGCTCCACGCTCGATGCCTGGTTCCATGACCAGGGCCTGCGGCCCCGCGTGGTGGGGGAGTTTGAAGACAGCGCTTTGCTGGCGGTGTTTGCGGCGCGGGGGCTGGGCGTTTTCCCCGTGAGCCAGCTGGGCGCACAAGACGTAGGCCTGGTGCGGGGCCTGCGCCTGCTGGGCGATAGCCCCGATATCCATGAAGAGGTGCACGCCATCTGGTCCCGCCGTGGGCAGCACCATCCCTTGGTCCGTCAGCTGGTGGTTGCGGCCCACGCGGCCAGCGCCACACGTTGATTCGTGCAGTGGGGCCCTAGGCCTGTGCCTCCCTCAGGTGCCAGTGCTTCAGCGCAAACCCCATCACCCAAGCCTCGGCGGGGGCTACGTGGTGGTCTGCGGTGGCGGCGGCATCCGCAAAGTACAGCACCTTGTGGCGCAAGGGTGCATCGCTTACCTCGGCCAGCAGTGCGGCCAGCGTGGCGTCGTCGATGCTGCCGGTGAGCAGGCGCCGGTCGCGCATGCCCATCAGCAGGTCTTCGCACAGGGTGTGTAGCACCTGGGCAAATTCGCCGGGCGGCAGCCCCAGTTCGCGCTCGATGTCGCGTCCATACAGGGCATCCATCTCAGAGCGGCTGACATGGCCGTCGGCGATCAGCAGCAGTGCCACGATGCGGGCGGCTGCCTGGGGGCTGTTGTGGGAATAGCTGCGCATAGGGGTGTTCCTCGCAAGATGTGATGCTGAGCGGGTTCAGTCGGCGTAAGGGTGAAAGCGCTGCCGCTGGCGTGGCGCAGGGCGACGCGGGGCGTTCTCCTCGTCGTGGATGCGCACAGGCACCAGAGCAGGCCGCTGTGCGCGGCTGCTGCGCTGCGACCACTGCCACAGCCATTGCATAGCCTGGTGCATGACGGCTTCGCGCAAGGCCTGTAGCCGCTGCAGGAATGTGGGGCGAAGGGATCGGTAGGTTTTCATGGGGCATCTCCAAGGTGGTGGGTACAGCATCGAATGTGTGTCCTGGTGCCTATGCAACCAAGCAGGCTTTTTATGCAGGGTACTTCGGCTTTTACGAAGTTTGCAGTGCAAGGCCAGTTGGTGCGGCGACAGGTTTTTTGGAGACTACGTTCTGAAAAATCCTGCTGTGACGCGAACCGTTGCGGGGCTAAGGTGAGGGCTCCAACCTAGGAGAACGCTGATGCAGATAATTTTCAAGTCCCGTCATCCTGAAGCCGCTTTGATGCGAGAAACCGTGGAGCGCCGTGTGCGGTTTGCGCTGCGGCGTTTGAATGCCCTGGTGCCCCGGGCGCAGGTTCAGTTGGTCGATGTGAATGGCCCACGCGGCGGGCTGGACAAGCGCTGCCAGATTGCCTTGCGCACCGATGGTGCGGGCGATGTGGTGGTGTCGTCTGTGGCTGGGGATTGGCGCACCGCGCTGGACGAGGCCCTGGCCCGGGCCGTGCGGCATGTACTCAAGACCTGGCACCGAGCAACGCTGGCGCGTCGGCCACGTGCCAAGCCGGTGGCTTGGGAAGGCTGAGCCCGTCGTTACTGTGGGCAGCGGCCCGGTGCAAGGTCGCTGCCCACAGCAGGTTCAGAGGGACTTGCGCAATCGCTCGATGCGCTTCAGAAGCGGTAGGTCGACGTCAGCGTGTACGTCCGCGCCTGCCCATAGAAGCAATCCCCGCGCGCCAGGCACTGGGTGATCTGCACCTTGTCGGTCAGATTCACCACGTTGAAGGCCACGCGCCAGTCGCCAGCGTCGTAGGCGAGCATGGCGTCGGCGATGGTGGAGGCCGGGGTGCTGATGGCATACGTGCCGCTGCTGCTTGACTGTGAGCCGGTGTAGCGTACGCCTGCGCCCACCGTCCAGCCGCCACGCCCTTCGGCCGCAAACCGGTGGCTCAGCCAGGCCGATGCGGTGTGCTTGGGCACGCTCTCCAGCCGCTGGCCCTGGTCGCCGTCGTTGCTGCGCGAGATGCGGGCATCGGTGTAGGCGTAGCCCAGGCTCACGTCCCAATGGCGCGCCAGGCTGGCTTTCACTTCCGCCTCCAGGCCGCGCACCTTGGCTTCGCCCACCTGCAGGCTGTTCATGGGGTTGGCGGGGTCGTTGGTCTTGCGGTTGGTTTCGCGCAATTGGTACAGGGCTGCGTAGGCGCTGATGCCCTGGCCTGCGGGCTGCCACTTCACGCCAGCCTCCCATTGTTTGCCGCGCGTGGGCTTGTAGGGCTTGCCGTAGAAGTCAACGCCGCCCAGCGGCAGGAACGACTCCGCATAACTCACGTACGGCGCCCAGCCGTTGCCCAGTTGGTAGGTGGCGCCTGCGCGCTTGCTCCAGGCCTTGTCTTCGGTCGATGCCTCGGGGCTGCCATCGGTGGCAGAGCGGGCCTTGTCGTGGCGAAGGCCGAGTGTGAAGGTCCAGGCGTTCCAGCGGATCTGGTCTTGGGCGTAGAAGCCTAGCTGGCGCTCGCTCACGCTGGGCTGCAGGGTCAGGTCTGCCGCGGTGGGCGGGGTGAAGTTGCCGTACACGGGGTTGTAGAGGTCCAGGTCGGCGGCGTTGGACTGGAACCAGTCTGATGCGCCCGAGCGCACGCGCTGCACGTCCATGCCCATCAGCAGGTTGTGCTCGGTGGCGCCCCACTGCTGTTTGCCTTGCAGCTGGGTATCTATCAGCAGCATGCGCACGTTGCCAAGGTGCCAGCTGGCATCGCGCTCGATGGTGCGGTTGTCCGAGGTGAAGACAGGGCGGGGCGAGAAGCTGGTGTACAGCGTCTTGTAGTCCACATCGCTCACGGTGCGGCGCAGGTTCTGGCGCAGCGTCCAGCTGTCGTTCAACTGGTGGCTGAACTGGTAGCCAATCGCGTCACTGCTGGCGTTATAGGCGTCCCAGCCCGGCTCGCCATTGAAGCGGGAGGTCGGAATCTGGCCGTAGGTGTTGGGCAGCAACGTGCCTTGCCACGGAAAGAATCCGATGAGCGAGCCGCTTTTGTCGCGCTGGTGGGTGGCCTGCAGCGTGAGCGACGTGGCGGCGTTGGGCTTCCAGGTGAGCGATGGGGCAATCACCACCCGGTCGTCCTTGACGTAGTCCACCTGGGTGTCGCTGTCGCGCCCCACGGCCACCAGGCGATAAAGCCACTCACCGTCCTTGTCGATGGCCCCTGTCAGGTCCGCGGCGATCTGCTTGCGGTGGTGGTTGCCCAGTTCGATCTGTACTTCGCGTTGGGTTTCGGCCAGCGGCTTCTTGGTGGTGAGCGCCAGCACACCGCCCACGGTGCCTTTGCCGTACAGCACGGACGATGGCCCGCGCAGCACCTCCACGCGCTCCAGCGTGTAGGGGTCGGGGCGGGTGTCGTTCCAGTAGCCGGTTTGGCGTAGCAGCCCGTCCAAGTACTGCGACAAGTCGTTGCCCCGCGCCGTGAACGAGTCCTGGCGGCTGTCGAAATAGTTGGACACCACCCCGGTGGTGTACGCCGTGGTCTGGCGCAGCGTTTGCGCACCTTGCGCCTCCATCTCATCGCGGGTGATGACGCTGACGGCCTGCGGAGTCTCCAGTAGCGGTGTGTCGGTCTTGGTGGCGCTCAAGGCGCGCTTGGCGACAAAGCCTGTGACGGGGCCGGTGGCGGTCTCGCCGCCATCGGGGGCGGCGTTGACGGTGACCGAAGGCAGGGCTTTGTCTGCGGCCGGAGCGGGTGCGCTTTGCGTCTGCGCATGGGCTGCGCAGGCGCACAGCAGCGCCAAGGTGGCTTGCGCCACGGCGGTCAGCGTGGGCCGATGGGGGGTGAATGTGGTCATGGCTTTTACATGGGTAGAAGGTTGGAGAACCGTTGGAGGGCCAGTGGTGTGATCGACCCGCGTTGCCTTGATCGCGGGATACCGCTTGGGGTCTGACCTGGCTTGGCAGGGGCGCAGGCCCGGCGGGCGAGCCCGGTGCCAGGGCGGGTACGCCTCGGCACCTGGGAGCGGGGCGGGGTGCGCTTCAGAAGCGGTAGGTCGACGTCAGCGTGTACGTGCGCGCCTGCCCATAGAAGCAGTCCCCACGGGCCAGGCATTGGGTGATCTGCACCTTGTCGGTCAGATTCACCACATTGAAGGCCACGCGCCAGTCGCCAGCGTCGTAGGCGAGCATGGCGTCGGCAATGGTGGCTGCCGGGGTGCTGATGGCGGTGGTGCCGCTCCACTGCGAGCCGGTGTAGCGCACGCCTGCGCCCACCGTCCAGCCGCCACGGCCTTCGGCGGCAAAGCGATGGCTCAGCCAGGCCGATGCGGTGTGCTTGGGCACACTGGCCACGGGCAGGCCCTGGTCGCCTGCATTGCTGCGGCTGATCTTGGCGTCGGTGTAGGCATAGGCCAGGGTGAAGTCCCACTGGCGGGCCAGGCTGGCCTGCACTTCGGTTTCAAAGCCGTTGACCTTCACCTCGCCAATCTGCAGGCTGTTGAGCGGGTTGCTGGGGTCGCTGGTCTTGCGGTTCTTCTCGCGCAGGGTGTACACCGCGGCAAAGGCGCTGATGCCCTGGCCCGGCGGCTGCCACTTCACGCCAGCCTCCCACTGCTCGCCGCGCTGGGGCTTGTAGGCTGTGCCATACACGTCCACGCCGCCCAGGGGCTGGAAGGATTCGGAGTAGCCCGCATACGGTGCCCAGCCGCCATCCATCTGGTAGGTAACGCCCGCGCGCTTGGTCCAGACCTTGTCGTCCACTGCTGCGGCAGGGCGGCCTTCGGTTTCGGTCTGGGCGCTGTCGTGGCGCAGGCCCAGCGTGGCCGTCCAGCGGCCCCATTTGATCTGGTCTTGCGCGTAAAAGCCCAGCTGCTTTTGCACCACGCTGGGCTGGCGCACCAGCTGCGATGCCGTCGGCGGCGTGAAGTTGCCGTACACGGGGTTGTAGACGTCGATGGCGGGCGCCACTGCCGACCAGGTTTTTTGGCCTGTGTGGTTGCGCTGGATGTCGATGCCTGTGAGCAGGTTGTGTGTGGTGTTGCCCGCCTGGAGCTTTCCTTCAAGCTGCGTGTCAATCAGCAGCATGCGGCCCGTGTTCAGTTGCCACCCTGCATCGCGCACTACGGTGCGGCCATCGCTATTGAACACGGGGCGTGCAGGGCGGCCTGTGGCTGCGTCGGCTTTGAAGCTGGTGTACAGCGTGCGGTAGTCCACCTCGCTCACGGTGCGGCGCAGGTTCTGGCGCAGGGTCCAGTCGCTGTTGAACTGGTGGCTGAAGAGGTAGCCCCAGGAGTTGTTGGTGGTGTCGTAGGCGTCCCAGCCCGGTTCGCTGATGAAGGTGTTGGTGGGGATTTGCCCATAGCGGTTGGGCAGTTGCGTACCTTGCCAGGGGAAGAAGCCGATCAGCGAGCCACTCTTGTCCTTTTGGTGCAAGCCTTGCAGCGTGAGCGAGGTGGCGGCGTTGGGCTTCCAGGTGAGTGAGGGCATCAGCACCACGCGGTTGTCGTCCACATGGTCGACCTGGCTGCCGCTGTCGCGGCCCACGGCCACCAGGCGGTAGAGCCACTGGCCTTCCTGGTCGAGTGCCCCCGTGAGGTCGGTGGCGATTTGCTTGCGGCTGTGGTTGCCCAGCTGCACTTGCACTTCGCGCAATGGCTCGGCCTGGGGCCGCTTGCTGCTGAGGTTGAGCACCCCGCCCACGCTGCCCTGGCCGTACAGCACCGAGGTGGGGCCGCGCAAAAATTCCACCCGCTCCAGAGTGTAGGGGTCGGGGCGGCTGGTGTTGTAGGTGCCGTAGCTGCGCAGCAGCCCGTCTTGGTACTGCGTCACGCTGCTGCCGCGCGCGCTGAAGCTGTCCACGCGGCTGTCGAAGTAGTTGGACACGGCACCTGCCGTGTAGGCCGTGGCCTGGCGCAGGGTCTGCACACCTTGGGCTTCCATCTGGTCGCGGGTGATCACGCTGATGGCCTGTGGGGTTTCCAGCAGAGGCGTGTCGGTCTTGGTGGCGCTCAAGGCGCGCTTGGCCACAAAGCCGGTGACGGGGCTGGTGGCAGTCTCACCGCCATCGGGGGCGGCATTGACGGTGACGGAGGGCAGGGATTTGTCTGCCGTGGCAGGCGCCGGGGCGCTGGTGTTTTGGGCGTGGACGGTGGATGTGCACAACAGCAGCATGGCGGCGCGGGCGATGGCCGTGGGTGTCAGTGCCTGTGCTGGACGGCGTGCAAGGGCTTGCGGGGTGTTCATAGGGCTTACATCGGTCGGTGGTGAAAGATGCTTCAAAGTTGATAGCGGCTAGCGCTTGTGTATCAAGCGCTAGCCGCGTTTTTGGTTTGAACTTTGTGTTGCTGCAGTTCAGTGCGCGTGCGCCGCAGGCATCGCTGGCGATGCCATGCCTTCGGCTTGCACAAAGCTCAGCGTGATGAGGTGGCTGACCTCGCCCCACTTCTGGCCTTGGGCCTCGCCAGGGGTTTTGTCGCTGTGCTTGACTTCGGCCACGTACTGGCCCTTCCAGGGCAGGGCGAAGGTGACGGTGCCGTCGTCGCCGCTGGTGGCTTCGCGCGCCCAGCCTGATGGGGACACCAGCTCGACCTTGGCCTTGGGCAGCGGGGCGCCGTTGAACACGACCTTGAGCTGGCCGGGCTTGCCGGTGGGCACCAGGTCCAGCGCGGCGGTGGGGGCCACGGGCTGGGCCAGGCTGGCCACCCAGCGGGCAGTGGGTTTCCACAGCAGTGCGGGCAGGTTGGCCTTGGTGCGGTCGATCACGGGGTAGGCGGCGTCGGCAAACAGCGTCTCGGCATTCGCAGCGGCGGTGTAGGTGAAGGCTTCTTTGGTGAGCTGGCCTTCCACGCGCTGCTTGGCGCCTGCGACTGATTGCTCCAGCACCGGCACGCCCTTGAACTTGTCGAGCAGGCCAGGCGAGGTTTCGCGCAGGTTGTCGTTGTATTCGCCAAAGTGCAGCTTGGCTTGGCCGCCGGAGTTCTCCAGCCACACTTGGTGGGCTTGTGCGGCCAGGCCGGTGGTAGCCAGCAGGGCGGCGGCCAGCAGGTTACGGGCCAGGCCTGGGGTGCGGGTGTTCAAAGGTTGGTTCATGTCAGTCAGCTCCTTGCGGTGGGTTCAACGAAACGGGTTTCAGAAATCACAGGGCGAGCACATCCCGCCCCACACAGGTGGGGACTAAAATGCTCATGTTTTGATAGCTGCCTGCGCTTGTTAGATAAGCGTTGGTGGCTGTTTTTGCTTAAAACCTTTGGGTGCAGCCCCCTGTTTTGCAGGGGCTGCGGGCCTGTACGGCTTCACGGCGTCAGGCGATGGGTGTGCTGGGCGCGGGCTGCGCAGAGCCTGCGCCCAGGTAGGCCCTGGAGGGCTTAGAAGTCCACGCTGGCGCTCAGGCTCACGGTGCGCGGGGCGCTCACCGTCAGGTAGCCTGAGCCGGGGTAGCCACCGACCGAGGCCCAGTAGTTCTTGTCGGCCACGTTGTCGATGCGCAGGCGCAGGGTGACGAGCTTGCCCTGCATTTCGGTGAGGTAGCGCACGCCCAGGTCCAGCCGGTTCCAGCCGCCTACCTTCAGCGTGTTGGTGGCGTTGGCGTAGCTCGATCCGGTGTGCACCAGACGGCCGTCCACGGCCAGGCCACGCACGCCGGGCACATCCCATTCGGCGCCAATGTTGGCCTGCACCTCAGGCACGCCAATCACGCGCTTGCCATCGGTGGTGGCCGAGCCGGTGGTCTGCTGCTTGGCGTCCAGCCAGGTCAGGCCGCCCAGCAGGCGCAGGCCCTTGGTGGCTTCGCCCTGCACGGCCAGCTCCAGGCCCTGGTGGCGGTCTTTGCCATTGGTGCCGAAGAGGTTGTTGGCGTCCAGATAGGCGCGGGGCTTGTCGGTGCTGAAGAAGGCCAGGCTGCCGCCCACGCGGCCCGCGTCGTACTTCACGCCCACTTCCTTTTGCTTGGCGACGTAGGGCTTGAGCATCTCGCCCCGGTTGGTGGCGGTACTGGGGGCGGTTTGGCCCTGGCTCAGGCCCTCCACGTAGTTGGCGTACAGCGACACGCTCTTGTCCAGCTTGTACACAGCGGCCAGCAGTGGGCTGGTGCGGCTTTGCTCGTAGCGGTCGGTGAGGGCGCTGTTGGCATACAGGTAGTTGGCAATGTTGATCTTCTGGTGGCGCAGGCCAGCGGTGAGCAGCAGGCGCTTGTCCAGCAGCGTGAGGGTGTCGCCCACGGCAAAGCTGGTCAGGCGCGTGGTGCCGGTGCGCAGCGGGTTGGCCAGGTCGCCGCCATACAGCGTGTCAGCGCTGAAGGCGGGCTGGTTGGTGGACACGGGGCCATACAGGTTGGTGGCCTGGGTGTTTTTCCAGTCCATGGCGTAGGCGTTCTTCTTTTCAAAGTCGTACACCGATGCGGTGGTCACCCATTCGTGCCCCACGCTGCCCGTTTGCAGCTTGCCGCGCACGCCCAGCTCGCCGGTGTTCACGCTGTCCTCGCGGGTGTTGTCGAAGCGGTAGGTGGTGGCCGCACCCGTGCTGCCGTTGTTCACGGTCAGGTTGGCCAGCGAGTTGGCCTCTTCGCTGCGGCGCGCACCGGCCGCAGCCCAGGCGGTCACGTCGGGGGTGATGTCCCATTCACCACGGAAGGTGCCAAAGGTGTCGCGCTCGTTCGAGTAGCTCCAGGGCTGGGCGTAGTTGGTTTGGTTGTCGGGCACCGTGGGCACGCTGGTGACGCCAGCCCCCAGCGTCACGTTGGTGCGAGTGCGCTTGAGCTTGTGGTCTTGCCAGCCAATGTCGCCCGATAGACGCACATCGCGGCTGCGCCAGTCCAGTCCCACGGCCAGCAGGCCCAGCTTGGCGTCTTCGTCGTTGATGGCGGTGCCGCTGTTGTGGGTGGCTGCGTTCAGGCGCACACCGGTGTTGCCGTCAGGCCCAAAGCGGCGGGCAATGTCGGCCGCCAGCTGCGTGCTGCCGCCACTGCCCAGGCCAAAGCTCACGCGGTTCAAAGGCTCGTTAGGCGCGCGCTTGGGCAGCAGGTTGATGCTGCCGCCAATGCCGCCGCCTGCGGGGCTGGCACCGTTCAAAAAGGCCGATGCGCCGCGCAACACCTCCACGCGCTCAAACAGCTCGGTGGCGATGTACTGGCGTGGCAGCAGGCTGTACAGGCCGTTGTAGGCGGTGTCGTCCGAATCGAGCAGGAAGCCGCGAATGAAGTACGACTCCTGGAAGTTGCCAAAGCCGCGCGCCACGCGCACGGTGGGGTCGTTTTGCAGCACATCGCCCACGCTGCGGGCGTGGCGGTCCAGGATCAATTCGTTGGTGTAGCTGATGGCCGAGAACGGCGTGTCCATCGCATCGCGCGTGCCCAGGATGCCCGCACGCGCGCCGCGCGCCACTTGGCCGCCGGGGTAGGCGGGCGACAGGCCCTGGGCCGATGCGTCGGCACTGGCGTTGACCGTGACGGTGGACAGGGCTTTGTCTGCCGTGTCTTGTGCGTGGGCGGCAGACACCGTCAGCAGGCAGGCCAGGGCGGCAGCCAAGGCGGTGGGTTGGAGGGCGGGGCGGCGTTGGCTGTGCATGAAAGAGTGACCCAAAGGCGTGAAGAAATGCATGGCGATGGACCCAGAGCGAAGGCGCGGCGGCAGCGTTTGGTGCGCAGGGCGCACGCTGTGGCAGCGGTGTCGTCAGAGGGGGCGATAGCCCTGGCCCCGGGGCAGCTGGGTGTGGGCCGGAGGAGGGCGCGCAGGCCATGGAAAAGAAAAGCGCAGGGCCAGCCCATCTCCAACCCTGTCCAGCCCGCGAAAGGGGTGAAGGGCGATTGCTGGCTGGTGCGCGGGGCGGCGTGTCGCCTGGGTGCCCGCTGCGGTGGCTCGCAGTGAGGCTACATTCTAAATGAGAATGGTTCTTTTTATCGATTTTGTGTGTGATTGCAACAGTGCGGTGGGCTGACTGCAGCGGTCAGCGATGGAGCAGCGTTGAGAAACAAAACCGCCGTGGGCGCGAAAGATCGGCCCCGGCAGGGAGACGAGAGATGCCACAAAACGCCAGGCAGCAAAGGCATTGCAGTCCCTCCATCGGCCTGGAGCCACCCTGCGTGGGATGTGCGTTACGGCCCGCGCAGACAAGCGCCAGCCCTCGTGCAATCGGGTCGACTGACGCCCGTGCAGCGGCGCATGGCACTGAACCAGAAAGCCGCTTGCGCAGCCACGGTAGTTCAGGGAGCGCCGTATTCGCTCAACTTTTTGCTGAACTGAAAGGTCCACAGTCGCTGGGCGCGATCGTTGACGTCATTGGTGGTAAAGCGCAGGCTCGCAGCACCCTTGGCGCAGTGGCCATCGTTCACGATTTTGCCGTCGGCATCTACCGTGCATTGGGTCACGTCGGAGCCTTCGATCTCCTTGCCGCTGGTATCCAGCACGGCCAGCGAGACACCGAAGTCCGTGTCGTTGGTCAGCGCCAAGGTGTGGTCGTCGACCAGTGCCAAGCCCTCGGCTTTCTCGGCCGTCCAGCCGGTGGCATTCAAGTTGAAGAGCCGGGTTTTCTTCAGCGCCACTACCTTGGAATAGTCCGCCCCATGGACCGGCTTGCCGGTCATGCTGCTCTTTTCCAGGTCGGAGCCCAGCGCGGTGATGTCGGTAGAGTTGGCTGGAAACTCAATCAACACTAAATCGTTAAAAACCTTTTTGTCTTTGCCTGTGCCTTGCTCAATGGCGATGAACTTGCCCTTGCCCAGCGAGACCACATCACCAAACTTGGCATTGCCGGTCTTGCCCTGGTTGTACCAACTGCTGTCCACGGGCAATGCAAACAGACGGGTTTTCTCTGTCGTCGGGTCAAACTCCACCCAGCGCACAAAGCGGGCGTAATCGCGCACGTTTTCCGACTTGCCGGTCGCGTCAGGAACGGCTGAGGTGGTGTAGTCAGCCTTACCGTCGTTCAGCGGGCTTTGAAGGAACCCGTGCAGCTTGCCGCTGGCCAGATCAATGCTGAGGCCCTCCATGCCACGGTTGGCACGGCGCTTGGCAAGGATGGCAGGCAGATCGGCCTCACCAGTGCCGGGCTTGTATTTCTTCTGGATGATGCCGGTAGCCGGATCAATTTTCACGATGAAGGGCCCGTATTCGTCGGACACCCACAGCGCATTGCGTGCGGTATCCACCACCACGGATTCGGTGTCCAGGCCGAACTCGCTGTAGCCCTTGGCCTTACCGGGGTAGGTGAAGGAGTCGTCTAACACTTGTTCGCCTGTGTTGCCTGTGATGCCGCGTGGCTGGACGCGCCCATTGGCATTTTGCGTGGCGCTGAACTTGATCGGCAGGGTGGAGACGAGCTTGGCTCCGTCCTTGCCGAGGGTGATCACGCCGATGGACGGTGTGAAGTTAGGCGAAGGAAACACCGTGGAGCTGGAGAACCCCATGGGGTTGGAGCCGTCGGTGATCTGCGTGACTGGGCCGGTGGTGGCGTTCGGGCCACGGTCGGTGATGGCGTAGAACTCCAGCGTTCCGTCGGCACGCCTGCCCTTCAAGGCCAGGCCGGAACCGTAGGCTGGCAGAAAGCCCTTGGGGAAATCGGCCTTGGTGGCAGGGTGGTGACCTTCATAGGGGAAATAGAACTTGTCGTCGAACTGGATGTCCTGGCGTGTGACGATGGCGCTGATGCTGCCAACGCCGGTGGTCTGTGTGACCGTCTCGGAGCTAGCGACATCGGATGGGCGGGTGTTGGCGCAGGCGCTCAGCAAGGCAACCGCAGCGGTCACTGCCATCAATCGGGATGAAGAAGTGAAGTGGCGCATGGTGAGAATGGCTTGGAGAAGTTGAAGCCCCAAAAAAAACAGGCCCTCATGGAAAAGGACCTGCTCAACCTTGGCGACTTCGTGATGGAAAGAAGCGTTGTGCTACTCAGAAAGAGTGGCTGATGCCCAGGTCCAAACCGGTCGATCCGGTATTTGCCACACCTGCGGGACCGCCGATCAGGCCAGTGCTGGCTCCATTTTTGTTGCTGACACGTGCGACCCCTGCGTACAACGAGGTGCGCTTGGAGAAGTCGTAGACGTAACCGACGGAATACTTGTCGGACTTGCCACCACTGCGAGTGAGGGCTGTGGCGTTACCACTGAACTTGGCGCTGGCGTACTTGATGCGAAGGCTGCCCGGCCCCACTGGGATGGTTGTGCCCAGGTAGAACCCATCCACCTTCCCGGAGGTTGTGCCGTTGGCGGGTTCCCACTTCAGGCTGTTGTATCCGCCATTGAGCACAAAACTACCGAAGTTGTAGGAAGCGCCCAGCACCAAATCTTCCAGATCGCTGGTTGCCGCAATGGCGCTGGGCGAAGTCATGGCTGCAGTGCCGTTCATCTTGCCGTAGCCGATGCCAACGTTCAGTGGCCCAGAGCGATAGCCCAGGTTACCCCCGACGTATTTGCGCGCCTTGCTTGCGCCAGAGTTGGAGGCGTTTTCATCACCAAAGGAAACCGCGACCTGGCCGTAGACACCGCCCAAGTCCTGCGGGAGCAAGTAGCCTACGGAGTTGCTGATGCGCGTGCGATCCACGGTGCCGCTCTGGCTGGCCGCGTTATAGGCCGTCTGGCGGATCGTCTGGAACAGGTTCGCCTGCACGCCTGTCGTGGTGTCGGGACCGCCAAACGCGGTAAAGATGTTGTAGCTGGGGGTGTAGTCGCGGCCCAGGCGGATTTCTCCCCAAGAGTCGTTCATCAGTCCGATCGTGGAGCGGCGCTCGAAGCCCAAAGAGCCGTTGCTACCGCCACTGCCGGTGTCTGGGTTGAGGCCACCTTCGAGCCAGAACTGAGCACGGTTGCCACCACCGAGGTCTTCAGTGCCGCGAAAGCCAATCAGACTGGTCTTGCCTTGGCTGGAATTCAATGCATTGAGCCTGGCGTTGCCAACCTTGGCGCTGGTGATGCCGACGTCCACTACGCCAAAAACGGTGACGGAGGATTGCGCCAATGCCAAGCTGGAAGCCGAGGTCACCAATGTGCCAATGGCAAGTGCCAGGTAGTGCGAGCGCGTTTTTTTTGTTTTCATTGCCGTGATGTGAGTTGAATTTATCGAAGAGGATGACGGTGACTTTCTGGCAGCCGCTGTTACCAATTTAAACAACGCATAAGTCATATTTGTTACAGCTGTGGTGCATGGCATGAAAGCCAGGGCGGTGACAGGCAATGCAATGCACGCGCCCCTTCGTGCACAAATACACAAACGGTTGCTTCTTGGTTGCGCGGGCTGTGCGCTGCGGCCTTGTGCGGCGGCAGAATCGGCCCGCTTGGCGTGGTGGCGCCTGGGAAGGTGCCCACCACGCGGGGTTGCGGAGGAGGCAGCCCTTGTGCGCTCAGCACTGTGCGCCTTGCGCACCCTCTGGGCCACGCCCTACCTGTCCATTCAAACCAACGATTCAAATCACTATGGCATCTTCATTGGGTCAAAAATTCCGCAAGGCCTGGAACCGCTTGCCCAGCAGCGCACAGCTGGTGCTGTGGGCGGTGTGCATTCCCTTGCTGCTGTCTGGCATCGGGCTGTGGGAGTACCGCCAGTACCAGCACCCGGCTTTGTCTCCAGCGCAGCTACAACTGCTGCAAGAAGTGGCGCAGGCCCAGGCCGCACTGGCCGAGAATCCGCGCGCCTCACTCACCATCGATGGGCAAAAGTACAGCGGTTTCTCTGCATCGCTCAAGCTGCAGCAGATCGCCAAAAGCGCCAAGGGCGACAGCGAAGCCCATGACCAGGTGGCGTCGGTGGTGCGCCCGGCCAGCATCGTGGCCATGGTGATGGGTGTGCTGGCGGCCCTGGTGGCGCTGGCAGGGCTGTGGGGCGTCAATGCCGCAGGCCGCCGGGCTTTGCAGTCGCGCGATGCGTTGATGGTGCAGTTTGCCCGTTGGCGCAACCTGCTGCCCACCTACCTCACGGTGCACATGGGCCTGCTGCTGGCCACGGTGGGGGCGCTGCTGGTGGTGCGCCTGGGCGTGGCGTACCAGGTGGTGATCCTGGGCCATGCAGGCAAGGGCGAGATGAAGTTCCAGGCGCTCATCTTGATCCTGGCGGGCACGGTGCTGTGGTGCGGCGTGACGCTGCTGCGCGCGCTGTACAAGTCGCTGCAAGAGCTGCACGACGAGCCCAGCGAAGTGATGGGCGTGACCGTGTCGCGCCAGGAGGCCCCCGCGTTGTGGGCCTATGTGGACACCCTGGCCCAGGGCGCCGGTGCCGCAGCCCCCGCCCACCTGGTGGTGGGGTTGACCGATGGCTTTTACGTCACGGCCCATGCCATGCGCCTGGTGCCCAGCGGCCAGCAGCTCACGGGCGAGACCATGTACCTGCCGCTCACCTACCTGTCGCTGCTGCAGCGCGATGAGATCAGCGCCATCCTGGCCCACGAGCTGGGCCACTTTGCCGGGGCCGACACGGCCTACAGCCTGCAGTTCTCGCCCATCTACCAGCGGCTGGTGGCCAGCCTGCACGCCATTTATGGGCGCGAGGACAGCAGCCCGTGGATGGACCTGCCCGCCACCTCGTTCATCGAATACCTGCTGGAGCGCTTTGACCTGGCGGTGAAGCACTGGAGCCGCGAGCGCGAGTTTGCCGCTGACCAGGTGGCGGCAAAGCTGGTCAGCGGCGACGCCATCGCCCGCTCGCTGGTGCGTGTGACAGCCTTGCATGAGGTGGTGAGCGATGTCCTCCATGAGATTGGCCGCCGCCCGCAAGACGTGGGCAGCGACGTGGTGCAGATGCTGCACGATGCTGTGCAGGCCAAGGGCCTGACGGCCCCCAACTTCGCCACCGAAGTGGCCACCGTGCACCCGACCGACACCCACCCCCCCACGCTGGAACGCGCCAAGGCCGTGAACGCCCCCGTGACCGATGCCATGGTGCAAGCCGCTCTGGTGCAGCCCGATGCGCAGGCGCTGGTGTGGGTGCGCTCACTGTTCGCCGACAGCCAGGGCCTGCAGGCACGGCTGTTGAATGACTTCAAAGGCGTGGCGCAAGAGCACAACGAGCAGGTGCGCAAGGATCTGGCCGAGGCGGTGCAGCAAGCGCAAGGCTCGCTGGACCTGTATGAGCGCCGGGGCAATGTGTGGCTGTTTGGTGGGATGGCGCTGGTGGCTTTGATCAGCGCCGTGGCCATCACCGCCCAGGCCCTCGCGGCGGGCAAGTCGTTTGCCCGTGTGCAGGATGTGGTGATGATTGCCTTGGCCTGCTTTGGTGGGCTGGCAGGTATGGCCTGGTTGTTCTGGCGTCGCTCTTCGGTCATGGTGATGCAGCTCACGGCCGAGGGCATGCGCGTGCCGGGCTGGCCGCAGGTGGTGCCCTGGTCAGCCGTGGCGAACTATTCTTCCACCGTGGTCAACGGCTCCAACATGGTCATGACCTTTGACCTGGACCCTGCCGCCCCGCGCCTGCAGGCCCCCCACACGAACCTGCGCCGTGTCACCTACCGCCCCCAGAAGAACAAGCTGGTGGTGGGCACCACCAAAGTCAAAGGCATGGACCTGGAGGCCCTGCACGATGCGGTGCAGCGCTACCTTTCGGGTTGGCATGCGCGCCAGCATCTGGAGTCGATGTAATCACAGCGGTGGCCGAGCCACCCGCCTGCGCCGAAATGCGCAGCCCTCCCCCTGCAGCCCCGGCGCACCCTCGATTGCACTGACTCGGTGGACTAGTACTTGGCCTTCAGTGCCACGGTGATGCGGCGGGGCTCCCCGTAAAAGTTCTGGCGGCCCAAGCTGCCCACTTTTTCGTAGTAGGTTTTGTCCAGCAGGTTGTCCACCGTCAGGCTCACGCCCAGGTGGTCATTGATCTGGTAGGCCACTTGTGCGTTGAGCAACGCATAGTCGCCTGACACCAGCCGCAGCGCGCCACTTTGTGCGTAGAACTCGCTGCGATACGACACGCCACCGCCCACACTCCATCCCTGCAAACCGGGGCTGCGCAAGGCGTAGCGGGTGGACAGGTTCAGGCTGTGGCGTGGGGTGACCGGGCTGAACACCTGGCCTTGCTGCGCAGCGGGTGCCTGCAGGTACTTGGTGTCGGTGTAGGCGTAGCCCGCCAGCACATCCCAGCCGGGCGCCACCTGGCCGCTCACTTCCATCTCCAGGCCCTGGCTGCGCACTTTGCCGCCCGGGATGGACGCGGTGGTCACCACTGGGTCGGCAATGGCGCGGTCGCTGTCGAGGATGCGAAACACCGCCGCATGGGCTTGCAGGCGCTTGTTCAGGAATTCACCCTTCACCCCCAGCTCGACCTGCGAGCCCGTGCGCGGGGGCAGCAGGCTGCCAGCAGCGGTCAGCGCAGATTGCACCACCATCGTCTCGGCATAGCTGGCGTAGGCCGTGGTCTGTGCGTTCAAGTCATACAGTGCCGCCACGGACGGGATGAACTGCCGCCCCGGGTTGGCGGTGGAGGTGATCTTGCCGTCGCTCAGGCGCTCGGTCTCTACCTTGGCCCACGACAGGCGGCCGCCCACCAGCACGCGCGCGCGGTCGGTCACGCTCAGCTGGGCCTGGCCGTACATCGCGTTCTCGGTGCGGCGGGTGTCGCTGTCATACCCGGGCAGCGTCAGCACGGGGTAGGGCGCGGTGTAGTTGGGCGCAAAGATGTTGGCGGTGGACGTGGGGCCGTACACGTAGTTGCCGCCCAGGCTGTTGTTCTGGCTGTGGCTGGCACCCAGCAGCACGCGGTGGGTGCGGCCCAGCCACTGCACCGGCGTGGTCAGGTAGGCGTCGTAGTTGCGGTCGGTGTTCTCCTGCAGGTAGTCCACCGTTTGCATCTGGTAGCTGCCATTGGCGGCCACGGCCGAGTTGGCGCGGGCGGCGCTGTAGAACGATTCGCGCTGCACCTGGCGCGCCGCCAGCTTCACCAGTCCACCATTGGCCAGGCGGTGTTCCAGCTCGGCAAAGGTGTCGGTGGTGTCGAGGTTTTGCTGGTTGCGCGCCAGCCCGGCAAAGGTGGAGCGGGGCACGTCGAGCAGGCGGCCATCGGCATAGGCGGGCAGGCCCTGGTCGATGGTGGCGCGCACGCGCTGGCGGGTGTGGCCCACCGATAGCGTGGTGGCCGCGTTGATGTCCAGCTCCACCGTGCCATAGCCCGCTTGTTTGTCGTTGGACAGCGTGTCCACAAAACTCTTGCGCTCATCAGAGACCACCACCAGCCGCCCGCGCAGGCTGCCCGTGGCGTTGAGTGCCCCGGTGATGTCCACATCCGCGCGGCGCATGTCCCACGCGCCTGCGGACAGGGTGGCTGACAGGCCCAGCTGGCTGCGCGCACGCTTGCGCACCAGGTTGATGGTGCCTCCCGGCTCGCTCGCGCCTTGCAGCAGGCCGGAGGGGCCACGCAGCACTTCGATGCGGTCGTAGATGGCGGTGTCCAGCGCCGTGGCAAAGTTGGCGCCCTGTGGAATGGCGATGCCGTCGAGCTGGATGGCGCCGATGTCAAACCCGCGTGCCTGGATGGTGTTGTAGTTGCCCGCGCCGTCCAGGCGCGTCACGTTCACGCCGGTGGTCTGCTTGACGGCGTCTTCGAGCTTGGTGATGTTCAGGTCATCAAGCCGCTGGCGTGTGATGACGCTGATGGACTGCGGCGTCTCGCGGGGCGACTGCACCAGCTTGCCCACGCTCACCTCGCGGGCGGTGTACTGGCCCGAGCCTTCGGTGGCCGCGCTGTCGGCGCCGTCGGTCACCTTCACCTCGGGCAGTGCGGTGGTGGTCTGTGCCTGGGTTTGCTGGGCCGTGGCCATGGTGGCCAGCAGCGAGACCGCAAGGGCCAGTGGGTGCATGCGCATGGTGCTTCTCCTCCTCGGTATTTGAAATATTGCTATTGAATTGGTAGCTGCTAGCGCTTATTGATAAAGCGCTGGAGGCCTGTTTCGCTTGAAATGGCGTGCGCGAGCGATGCGCACGCCGGTTTGCGTGCGGGGGTCAGAAGTGCGTGCGCAGCGTGACCTGCAGGGCGCGGGGCGAGCCCGGCAGGATCAGGTTGTCGTTGCTGCCGTGGCTCGATACGTAGTACTTGCGGTTGGCCAGGTTCTTCACGTTCACGTCCAGGTCCCACTGGCCCAGCGTGTATTGCAGGGCCGCATCCACCGTGGTGTAGGCGGGCAGGGTGACCAGGTTGGTGAGCGAGGTGAAGCGTTCACCCACATGGTTCACACCGCCGCCCAGGCGCAGGCCCTGACCCAGGTCTTTCATCACCCAGGCAAAGGCGCTGTTGCGGGGCGTGAGGGCGGGTACCTTGCCCAGGGCTGGCACGGCTGCGGTGGGCAGCTGCGACGAGGTGGTGGTGGCCAGCGACTTGGTCATGCGGCCGTCCAGGTAGGCGTAGCCTGCGCTCACATCCCAGCGGCCGGGCAGGCGGCCGTTGGCGGTCAGTTCAAAGCCATTGGTGCGCTGCGTGCCCACGTTGATCTGGCGCGATGGGTTGGCGGGGTCGGTGTTCTTGATGTTGGTGCGCTCCAGGTTGAACAGGGCGCCCGTCAGGTTCAGCTTGCCATCGAGCAGGTCCAGCTTCACGCCAATTTCTTTGTTCTGGGTGATTTCTGGCTCGGCCGCCGTGATGTTGGTGGCCAGGGCAAAGGCCTCGGCCGAGGGCTGGAACGACTTGCTGTACGACACGTAGTACGAGACGGTATCGCTGGGCTGCCACACCAGACCGGCGCGGGGGCTGAGCTTTTTGTCGGTGCGCGAGAGCGTGGCGAGCTTGCGGTCAAAACGCGTCTCTTGCCCGTACACGTCGTAGCGTGCGCCCACCAGGGCTTTCCACTGGGGGGCCAGCGTGATCTGGTCTTGCCAGTACAGCGCGGCGGTGTCTTGTGTGGTGTGGCTGGGGATGGCGCTGTCGGCGTTGTAGTTGGCCGCCGGGATGACGGGTGCCGCCCCACTGGGGTTGAGGATGGACACCCGGTCGGCCCCGCCCGAGACGGATTCAGAGCGCTTCTTTTGCTGGCCCAGTTCCATGCCCATCAGCCACTCTTGCTTGAGCCCGCCGAGCTGGTTGCGCCAGGTCACATCGGTCTGGTTGAACACGCCCTTCTCGTCGCGCAGGATGAAGGCGCGGGTGCGGCCCACCGTCATGGCGACGGGGTCGGTGGTGCCACCGGGCAGGGTGTTGTAGCGGTCCAGGCTGTAGTCGTAGGCGCGCGTCACGTTGCGCACCGACCAGTCGTCGTTGAAGCGGTGATTGAGCGTGGCGGTGAACGACTGCATGGCGCTGGTGGTGGTGTCGTCCTGCGCGGCGTTGCTGGAGCCGTAGTAGGTGCTGGCCGCCACGTTGACCGGGCGCCCGTTCAGCGCCGGGATGCCGAAGTCCGTCAGGCGCTTGTCGCGGGCGTGGGTGTATTGCAGCAGCAAATCGGTTTGCGGCGCGAGCTTGAGGGCCAGCGACGGCGCAAAGTTGTGGCGCTTCACAAACTGCTGGTCGCGGTAGCTGCCAGAGTCTTCCACGGCGGCATTGAGGCGAAAGGCCGCCGCATCGCTGATGCCCACGTTCAGGTCGGCCGTGGCGCGGCGATAGTCAAAACTGCCCACGCCCACCGAGGCTTCGCCAGAGGTCTCGCCAAACTGCGGTTTCTTGGTGACGCGGTTGATGAGGCCGCCCGAAGACCCGCGCCCATACAGCACGGCGGCCGGGCCTTTGAGGACTTCGATGCGCTCGATGTCGGCCAGGTCGCGGAAGTACAGCGCGTCGTCGCGCACCCCGTCCACAAACTGGTCGGCAATGGCGGTGAAGCCGCGAATCACCACCTGGTCGCGCTGGCCGTCACCGTGGCTCATGGCCACACCGGGCACGTTGCGCAGTGCGTCTTCCATCGAGCGGGCGCCCTGGTCGCGCAGCAACTGGGCAGGCACCACGTTCACGGCCTGTGGCACATCGCGCAGGGGCGCGCTGCCCTTGGTGGCGGTGGAGGTGGCCGTGGGGGTGTAGGTGTCGTCTTGCGGCGCGGCCTTGATGGTGACTTCGCCCAGCGCCTTGGGGGCGGCGGCGTCGGCCGGGGTGCCTTGGGCCAGGGCGGTGCCACAGGCCAGCAACAACACGGCCGCAGCGAGTGGGCTGAGGGTGTGGGCCAAGGGCGCGGTGTTCCACAGGTGTGGCGTGGACGATGAAGGCATAGCGATTCCTGAGAGGAGAGTGGATGAAACACAGGGGCGCCGCACCACCGCGCAGGCAACAGCCTGCGCACGGTGGCGCTGCACTGGAAGACGGGCAACGGCGGCAGTGAAAGCCGCTTGGGTGCTGAAACCCGCTGGGCTAAAACCCGCTGAAGTACGCCAGCAGCCCTGCCGCCAGCGCTGTGGCGCCCAGTGGGGGGGCGCGCTGGGGCAACCAGGTCACGGTGGCGGTGGCCGCCACGGCCGCCACCGACAGGGCTGCGGCCCACACCGTGACACCGATGGAGGCTGGCACGCCCGGTGGCGTGCGGGTGGCCAGCCACAACGAGGCCAGCAAGAGCACCCAGCCCACGCGGCGCAGCGTACGCAGGCGTGCGGCGGCGGCCTCGTGGCCCAAGGCGTCTTCGTGGTGTTTGTCCATGCCCAGGGCCATGGCCAGCCAGGCTGCAAAGCAAAACAGGAAGGCAGACATGGGTTCAGGTTCCTGCGGTGATTTCTGAGGCCGCGTTGGGCAGGGCATGCGCCGCCGGCGCGGGGGCTTGGGGCGCCGCCGTGTGGGTGCGGGCGGGCCGTTGTTGGGTGGGGGACGCCTTGGTCGGCTGGCGGCGGTGCAGGTGCCACGCCACGGCGCCCAGCACGGCGCCCGTGGCCAAAAAGGCCAGGTCCAGCCCCGCCCAGGTCCAGTCGCCCGCAGGCAAGGTGACGCCCAGGTGGGCGGATGTGGTCAAGGCATTGAGCACGGGCAGCAAGGCCCACACCACAGCGGCCAGGGCTACCACCACGGTCCAGCCCATACGCCGGGGGCACAGCAGGCCCCACACCAAGGCCAGGGCCCAGGTGGCAAAGAAGCAGGCCAGCTCGGTGTCGGCACGCTCGGGCAGGGCCAGCGGCAGCAGCCGGTTGGCGGCCAGGAACACGCCGCAGGCCAGCGGCAGGCCCGCCAGGGTGGCAATGTTCAGGCCCGCCACCAGGCGCTCGCCCAGCGGCAGGCGCGGCGGGGTCTGGGCGGCGCTCTTGCGCTTGGCCTGCGCGCTGCGCTTGACGGACCACAGCACCATGCCGGTGGCAATCATCAAACTGCCCAGCAGGCCAAAGCCAAACAGCGTCCACCGCAGGCCCGTGCCTGCGAAGCGGGCCAGGTGCAGCCCATACAGCACGCCATAGGTGGCGATGCCAGCGCTGGTGGGATTGGCCTCGGCAATGGGCTGCGCGGTGGTGGCATCAAACAGCAGGCGGGGCGGGCGGTATTGCAGGCGGTCGCCCTCGTGGCGGGTGACTTCCACCACCGGGTTGCCCTTGGTGTCGCGCCGCGCCTGGATGGCGCCAATGCGGCCGCCCTCCCAGTGCTTTTGCGCCGCGGCCATGATGGTGGCCATGGGCACCAGCGGCAGGGGATCGACCTTGGCCCCTGGGTCGCGCCGGGCCCGGCGCTCGGGCTTGTCGCCCTGCAGGTCTGCAAAGTAGGTGTTCGAGTCCACCTTGCCATCGGCCCCGACATACGCCGTGGCGATGCCGCTGGGCAGGTACAGCGAGTGGAAGATCATCAGCCCGCTGAAGGTGATCATCAGGTAAAACGGCAGCACCAGCACGCCCGAGACGTTGTGCGCATCCAGCCAGGCCCGCTGGCCGCCTTTGCCGGGGCGGAAGGTGAAGAAGTCTTTGAAAATGCGCCGGTGCGTGACCACACCGGTCAGCAGGGCAATGAACATGAGCAGCGTGGCCACGCCCACCACCCAGCGGCCTTCCAGCGTCCAGCGGCCCTTTTGCGCAGTGCGCAGCTCAAAGTGAAAGCGGTAGAAAAAATCGCCCCCCATGGACTGGCGGATGTCCACCGCCTCGCCCGTTTGCGGGTTCATGCGCAGGGTTTCAAAGCGGCCATTGCCCGTGTCGCGCCACAGCACGTTCACGGCCGGGTCGCGCTCGTCGGGCAGGTGCATGATCCATTGGGTCACGTCCGGCACCTTGCGGTGCAGGGCGGCCAGGGCTTTTTCTGCCGTGTTCGTCTCGGTGTCTGCGGCGGTGGCAGGCAGCCCGTGCAGCTCAGGGTGCGTCCACAGGTTCAGCTCGTTTCGGAAGAACGACAACGTGCCTGTGAGAAAGATGGCAAACAGCAGCCAGCCCAGCACCAGCCCGGCCCAGGTGTGCAGCCACGACATGGCTTGGCGAAAGCCTTCGCGGTCGTTCGGTGTCTTGGCTTTGGCCCTGGCCCCTGCCTGTGCGGGCAGGGCGCTCTCGGTGGCTGGCAACGTGCTCATGCAGCAGCCCCCAGCCAGCGCGGCGCCATGGCCACGGCGCCCATCACGGCCGCGGGTGCCAGCGTGCCCAGCCAGGCGCCCCAACTGGTGCGCGCATAAAACACCCAGGCCACCGCTGCGGCATACGCCAGCCAGGCCAGCATGGTGGCCGTGAGCACCGCATCCACCCGGGGCATGGCCTGTGCCAGCGCCAGCGACAGCGCCGCCGCAAATGCCGCAGCCACAGCATAGCCCCCAGCGGCAGCGGCCAGGGTGCGTGAGGCAATGGTGAGGCGGTACCGCCAATCGACTCGGGCGGTTTTCATGGCTGTACCCGTGGGGCAAAACGATGGGTGCAGAGTGCGCGGCGCGGCATGGCAGGGGCTCCAGTTTGGGGTGGTTCTCAGAACCAATTCAAAGGCTGGCTGCTTACCGGGTTGGCTCCGGTCATGCTGGCTTGCTGGGCCGCGATTCTACTTTTATTGAGAAGTATTCGTATTCATTTTGTAAAGATTTGCTTGTGTTGGCGCAAGATTGCAACGACCTAAAGCGGGTGCGTGGGCCAAGCCTGGGCGAAAAAAAACGGGCCTGGGCCCGTTGAGAGTGCGGTGGTGCCGCAGCGAGGTCGTGCCAGGCACGCCCCGGTGTGATCAGTCCGCGTCGCCCATTTGCGACTGCAGGTAGTTTTGGATACCCACCTTGTCGAGCAGGTCGATCTGGGTTTCCAGAAAGTCGATGTGCTCTTCGGTGTCGTCCAGGATTTTTTGCAGCAGGTCGCGCGAGACATAGTCGCGCACGCTTTCGCAGTGGGCAATGCCTTCCTTGATGGTGGCTTGTGCGCCTTGTTCTGCGCGCAGGTCGCAGGCCAGGATCTCTGGCACGTCTTCACCCACTTGCAGCTTGGCCAGGTCTTGCAGGTTGGGCAGGCCGTCCAGCATGAAGATGCGGTCCATCAGCCAGTCAGCATGCTTCATCTCGCCAATCGACTCTTCGTATTCCTTCTTGGCCAGCTTGTCGAAGCCCCAGTGCTTGAGCATGCGGTAGTGCAGGAAGTACTGGTTGATGGCCGTGAGTTCGTTCTTCAGTTGCGCCTGCAGGTGCGCGATGACTTGTGCGTCGCCTTTCATGGGGGCTCCTTCCTTGTTTGTTGTGTGGATGCGCGATTGTGCCGGGCCTGAGAGTGCGCTGACAACACAAGCCCCTGTTGGCCCGCATTGGCTGCGTGTGATGCGCAATACCGTTTGCATTCGCGGGCCTTTTGGGGAGCAGATACTCTTTCATAAAATAGTCACAGGCAATTGATTCAATGAAATCAATTAATTGGATGCATGGCTCCAATGCGCCTAGACTTCAGTCCTGTTCAGTCAACCAACCCTTTAAGGAAACAGCAATGTCCCTGATCAATACGCAAGTCCAGCCTTTCAAGACCGAAGCTTTTGTGAACCGCAATGGCAAGGGTGAGTTCATCACCGTGACGGAAGAAAGCCTGAAGGGCAAGTGGTCCGTGCTGATCTTCATGCCTGCCGCTTTCACTTTCAACTGCCCCACCGAAATCGAAGACGCTGCTGACAACTACGCTGCCTTCCAGGCCGCTGGCGCAGAGGTCTACATCGTGACGACCGACACGCACTTCTCGCACAAGGTGTGGCACGAAACCTCCCCCGCCGTGGGCAAGGCCAAGTTCCCCCTGGTCGGCGACCCAACGCACACCCTGACCAATGCTTTTGGCGTGCACATCCCTGAAGAAGGCCTGGCACTGCGCGGCACCTTCGTGATCAACCCCGATGGCGTGATCAAGACCCTGGAAATCCATTCCAACGAAATCGCCCGCGACGTGTCCGAAACCCTGCGCAAGCTCAAGGCTGCCCAGTTCACCGCCGCCAACCCTGGCCAAGTGTGCCCCGCCAAGTGGAAGGAAGGCGCCAAGACTCTGGCTCCATCCCTGGACCTGGTCGGCAAGATCTAAGCCCTGCATTGCATCGGCTGAGCGCGCGACTGCAGCGCGCTCCCCAAAGCCGGACAGCGCCATGGCGTTCACGCCATGCCGTCCGGCTTTTTTTCGCCCGGAATTTGGCAATCAGGCTTGAAAGCACAGCCGCTTGCCCTTAAACCTACAAGACCACAACTCGAATTTTTAGGAAGCCACCATGCTCGACGACCAACTCAAATCGCAACTCTCGGCCTATCTGGAACGCGTGCAACAGCCGTTTGAACTGGTGGCTTCTCTGGACGACAGCGACACTGCCCGCGAGATGCGCGAGCTGCTCGAAACCATCCAATCCCTGCGCGCCGACAAGATCACGCTGCGCACCGACGGCAACGACGCCCGCAAGCCATCCTTCAGCCTGCAGCGCGTGGGCGGCGACAACAGCCTGCGCTTTGCTGGTCTGCCCCTGGGCCATGAGTTCACCTCGCTGGTGTTGGCCCTGTTGTGGACGGGCGGCCATCCACCCAAGGTCGAGCAAGAAGTCATCGACCAGATCAAGGCGCTGGATGGCGACTTCCACTTCGAGATGTACATGAGCCTGACCTGCCACAACTGCCCGGACGTGGTGCAGGCGCTGTCGCTCATGGCCATCTTGAATCCCAAGGTCAAGACCACGGTGATCGAAGGCGGCGCCTTCCAGGCCGAAGTGACCGAGCGCGAAATCATGGCCGTGCCCATGGTGTTTTTGAACGGCCAACTGTTTGGCTCGGGCCGCATGACCTTGGAAGAAATCGTCGCCAAGCTCGACACCGGCTCTGCGGCCCGCGAAGCCGCCAAGCTCAGCGCCAAGGATGCATACGACGTGCTCATCGTTGGCGGTGGCCCCGCTGGTGCCGCAGCGGCGGTGTATGCCGCCCGCAAGGGTATCCGCACCGGCGTGGCTGCCGAGCGTTTTGGCGGCCAGGTCAACGACACGCTGGGCATTGAGAACTACATCTCGGTGCTCGAAACCGACGGCCCCAAGTTTGCCGCGGCCCTCGAAGCCCACACCCGCGCCTACGACGTGGACATCATGAACCTGCAGCGCGCCGAGAAGATCATCCCCGCCGCGCAGCCCGGCGGCCTGATCGAGGTGCAACTGGCTAACGGCGGCACGCTCAAGTCCAAGACGGTGATCCTGTCCACCGGCGCCCGCTGGCGCAATGTGAACGTGCCCGGCGAAGCCGAGTACAAGAACAAGGGCGTGGCCTATTGCCCGCACTGCGACGGCCCGCTGTTCAAGGGCAAGCGCACGGCGGTGATTGGCGGCGGCAACTCGGGCGTGGAAGCGGCGATTGACCTCGCAGGCATCGTGCAGCACGTCACGCTGATCGAGTTTGCCGACCAGCTCAAGGCCGACGCGGTGCTGGTGAGTAAGCTCAAGAGCCTGCCCAACGTGACCATCCACGCCAACGCCCAGACCACCGAAATCACTGGTGCCGACGGCAAGGTGAACGGCCTGAAGTACAAGGACCGCGCCACGGGCGAAGAGCACCTGGTGCCGCTGGAAGGCGTGTTCGTGCAGATCGGCCTGGTGCCCAACACCGAATGGCTCAAGGGCACGGTCGAACTCTCCAAGTTCGGCGAGATCGTGATCGACGCCAAGGGCCACACCAACGTGCCCGGCGTGTTTGCCGCCGGTGACTGCACCACAGTGCCGTACAAGCAGATCGTGATTGCGGCGGGTGCCGGGGCCACGGCAGCGCTCAGCGCGTTCGACCACATGATTCGCATGCCTGTGGTGGCTTGATGTGAGTTAAATTGGGCTCTAGCGCTTATGGATAAAGCGCTAGAAGCTATAGAAAACGTAGCAAATCAGGCGCCTTCAGCGCTGAACAGAAAGCCGGGGGGGCGATGCTGCCCCGGCTTTTTTCATGGGGTGGCTGTGCCAAGTTCCTTGGAGGGCGTGGGGTAGTTGTTGGTATTGATAATTATTCTCATGTAATATATTGCATCCACGCCAGCCAGCGCAGGCCTCCCCATGCTTGGGGCACGGTCTGCACGCGGAGCCAGCTTCTTGTCACGCATTTTTGACCCAGGAAGAGGCCCGCTTTGGCGCACGTTCACGCATCTTTTTTTCGTTCTCCGCTCCCCCTCAAGCCGGTCGCGCTGGCAGCGGCCCTCACCGTCGCGTCCTTGTCGGCAGTGCACGGCCAAGAGCTGCTGGCCCAGGCCGGTGGTACGCCGCAGCTCAAAGAGGTGGTTATCAGCAGCACGCGCAGCGAGCAAAACCCCGACGACCTGCCCATGCGCATTGACGTGATCAATGCTCAGGCGCTGGAGGAGGGGCAGGTGCGCGATCTGCGCGATGTGGCGCGCGACCAGCCCAACATCACCGTGCCGCGCTCGCCTGCGCGCTTCACGCTGGCCAGCGGCTCCACGGGGCGTGACCAGAATGCGGGCTTCAACATCCGGGGCCTGGAGGGCAACCGGGTGCTGATGCTGGTCGATGGCATTCGCTTGCCGCGCAGCTATGTCTTCAGCGCCAATGCCTTTGGCCGTGACTATGTGGACGTGGGGCTGCTGCAGCGCATCGAGGTGCTGCGTGGCGCAACCTCGGCTCTGTATGGGTCTGACGGCATGGGGGGCTTGGTCAACTTCATCACGGCCGACCCGTCCGCCTTTTTGAAGGACGGCAAAACCCTGGGTGGCCGCGTGAGTGCTGCCTATGACGGTGATGACGATGGCAAGCGCTTGGGTGCCACGCTGGCGGGCCGCACCAACGATACGGTGCAGTGGCTCATCAGCGCCAACGTGGGCCGCGCCAACGAGCTGGAGAACATGGGCACCAACAGCGCGGCCAATGTGGACCGCACGCTGCCCAACCCGCAAAAGGACAAGAACGCCTCGGTGCTGGGCAAGGTGGTGGTCACCCCCGGCGGCGGACAGCGCCATGTGTTCACGCTGGAGCATGTGGACAAAACGGCCGACTACGAGCTGCTGAGCGCCCGCAGCAAAGCGCCGCTCACCAGCACCTCGGTGCTGGGTTCCACCTCGTTCACCGACATGCAGCGCAGCCGCGCCACCTGGGAGGGCAACTGGCGCGTGAACGCCGCCTGGGCCGACGATGTGAAGGCGGTGCTCAGCTACCAGGATGCGCAGTCGCGCGAGTACATCACCGAAGACCGCAACACCGCCGCCGACCGCGTGCGCGATGTGACCTATGACGAGCGCACGCTGCAGGCCAACCTGCAGGGCAGCAAGCTGGTCCGCATGGGATCGGGCGCAGATGCCTGGGCGCAAAAGCTCACCTACGGGCTGGACTACACCCGCGCAGAGGTCGAAAACCTGCAGACCGGCGTGACGCCGCCTGCGGGCGAGACCTTCCCGCTCAAGCGCTTCCCGGACACCACCGAGAGCAGCGCCGCGCTGTATGTGCAGGACGAGTTCATCCGTGGGCCGTGGAGCATCACGCCTGGCGTGCGTTTCGACAGCTTCCGCATCAAAGCCGACCAGGCTGGTTTTGCGGCCAACGCCGTCTCGCTCTCGGGCCACGCCACATCGCCCAAGCTGGGTGTGCTCTACCGTGCCAACGAGGCATGGAGCCTGTATGGCAACTACGCAGCGGGCTTCCGTGCGCCCAATGCCGGGCAGGTGAACGCGTTCTTTGAGAACACCGCCCAGGGATACAAGAGCATTCCCAACCCCAACCTGCGCCCCGAGAAAAGCCAGAACTTTGAAGTGGGTGCACGTGGGCGGCTGCAGGCCTTGTCCATTGAGGCGGCTGCCTTCACGGGACGCTACAAAGATTTCATTGAGGACTTGCAGGTCGTTGGCGGCACGGGTGCGCCTGGCAATCCTGTGGTCTATCAGTCCATCAACCTGGGCCGCGTCAAGATCGACGGCTTTGAAATCAAGGGCAACATGGCCTGGGGCGACTGGCTGGGTGGGCGCATCAGCACGCCCTTTGCCTACGGCCAGGCGCGCGGGCGCGACACCAACACGGGCCGTGCCGTCAACTCGGTGGAGCCGCAGCGCTTGACGGCCGGCGTGCGCTACGACACCGCCGCCTGGCATGTGCGCCTCGATGCCACCCACAGCGCTGCCAAGAAGGCAGACGACGTCTACACCGCTGCGGGCAGCACGCAATACCTCACCCCCGCCTACACCACGCTGGACCTGAGCGGCCAGTGGCGCATCCGCAAGGACCTGCGCCTGAATGCAGGCATCTACAACCTCACCGACAAGAAGTACTGGCGCTGGGCCGATGTGCGCGGGCTGGCTGCTGGCAACAGCACCATCGACGCCTACAGCCAGCCAGGGCGCTCGGTGCGCGTGTCGCTGGTGGCGGACTTCTGACGCACGCCACCCCAACCCCTGTCCACCCCAACCAGGAGAACCCCATGGGCACCATCCCCGGTGACAACACCGCCACCCCAGAGGCCAACCGCGACGAGGAATACAGCATGCCGTGCATGGAGGCCCTGCTGGCAGGCACGTTGGCGCTGATGACCGGTTACGCGCAGGCTTGCTGCGACAGCCACCGCGAAGCCATGGCCCGCAAGATCGCCACCAACCTGGAGGCGCTGGGCCAGGCCCAGGCGCTGAGCCCGCACTTTCGCACCATGCTGTGGAACCTGCAGGCGCGCTGGCAACCGCAGGGCCTGCAAGAGCACGCGAGTGCCGCCCTCACGGCGGCAGAGCAGCGCCGCGCGTTGTGGCTGGCCGCACCGGAGGCTGTGCAATGAGTGCCGTGCTGTCTTCGCCGTTGGACGCTGTGCCGCCCGCGGCCCTGGCCCCCGCCATCCGTGAGCAGTTTGCCGCGTTGCGCGCCCAGGGCCTGCGCGCCCGCGATGCGGCCGAGCGCATGCAGCAGCCCGAAGGCGCTGTGGTGGCGGCCCATGCGGGTGAACATGCTTATGCCTTGAAGGCACTGGCCCTGCGCGGGCCGTGGCTGGAGTTGCTGCAAGCCTTGCAGGCCTGCGGCCCGCTGATGGCGTTGACCCGCAACGAATCCACCGTGCACGAGAAGACCGGCGTGTACCAGAACGTCTCGGCCACCGGGCCTGTGGGGCTGGCGCTGGGGCCAGACATTGACCTGCGCCTGTTCTTTGCCCAGTGGCATGCCGGCTTTGCCGTGACGGAGCCGGGCCGCCCCGGCCACCCGAGCGCGCAAAGCCTGCAGTTCTTCAACGCCCAGGGCCATGCGGTGCACAAGATTTATCTGCGCGAGCAGACCGACCTGGCCGTGTGGAACGCCGTGGTGGCGCGCTTTGCCGAGCCCAGCGCGGGCTATGTGTTCCAGCCCGCAGGCCCCAAGCCTGCCGTGCGGCCCGACGCGGACATCGACGCGCAAGGCCTTCAAGAGGCGTGGAGCGCGATGCAGGACACGCACGAGTTCTTTGGCCTGCTGCGCCAATTTGGCGCAGAGCGGCAGCAGAGCTTTCGGCTGGTGGAGGGGCAGTTCACCCAGCGCCTGCAGGTCCAGGCCGTGCCCTGGCTGCTCGAGCGCGCCGCACGCGACGCGCTGCCCATCATGGTGTTTGTGGGCAGTGGTGGCTGCATCCAGATCCACACGGGGCCGGTGCACACCATTCGCCCCATGGACACGGCAGACGCCCGCTGGATCAATGTGCTGGACCCCGGCTTCAACCTGCACCTGCGCACCGACCGCATCGCCGCCGTATGGGCGGTGGAGAAGCCCACGGCCGATGGCGTGGTGACCTCGGTCGAGGCCTTTGACCACGACGGCGAGCTGATGTGCATGTTCTTTGGCGAGCGCAAACCCGGCCAAGCAGAGCTGATAGGTTGGCGCGACCTGGTGGCGGGCTTGCCCCGTGTCGATATGCCGGTGCTGCAGCCATGAAGCACGAGATGAAAACCGCCAGCTCTGCAGCCGGTTCATTGCCGCGCAGAGCCGTGCTGGGCGCGATGGGCGCATGGGGTGCGTCGGCATGGGCTTTCCCCATTGCAGCGTCGGCGCAGACCACCCCTGCGCGCGCGGCGCAGCGCCTGGTGGTGCTGGGCGGCGCGCTGACCGAGGTGGTGTACCTGCTGGGGGCGCAGGCCCAACTGGTGGGCACGGACACCACCAGCCTCTTCCCCGAAGCCGCCCAGCGCACGCCCAAGGTGGGCTATATGCGGCAGCTCTCGGCCGAAGGGCTGCTGTCGCTGCGGCCTGATTGTTTGCTGGGCACCGAAGAGGCGGGGCCCCGTGTGGTGCTGGACCAGGTGCGCAGCGCCGGGGTGCGCATCGAGCTGGTGCCCGCCAGCCACAACTGGGCCGAGGTGCAGCGCAAGGTGGCCGTGGTGGGCCAGGTGGTGGGGCGCGAGAGCGCCGCCCAAGCCCTGTTTGTGCGGCTGGATGCCGAATGGGCGCGCGTGCAGCAGCAGGTGGCCGCCGCCCCGCGCAAGCCGCGCGCGCTGTTCATCCTGTCGCACGGCGGCAGCCCCATGGTGGCGGGCACAGGCACGGCGGCCGATGCACTCATCCGCTATGCGGGCGGTGTCAATGCCGTCACCGGCTTTGCAGGCTACCGCCCCTGGACGGCCGAAGCCCTGGCCGAAGCTGCGCCCGACGTGCTGCTCAACACCACCCAGGGCATCGAAGCCGTGGGCGGTGAAGAGGCCTTCTGGCAGCGGCCCGAGCTGGCCCTGACCCCTGCCTTTGCCCGCAAGGCCCTGGTGGCCATGGAGGCCAACCACCTGCTGGGCTTTGGTCCCCGCCTGCCCGGGGTGGTGCAAGCGCTGCACACGCGCATGCGCAGCCTGGTGGCTTGATCCGCACGGACGGGGACTTCCATGCCATCCACGGCCATTGCCATGGCTGCTTTGAACACCCGCCTGCCCTGGTGGCACCGCGCCAGCCGTGCCCTGCAGGCCCTGGGCCAGCGGCGTTTGCCCGCACGGTGGGTGCTGGGCCTGACAGGGGCCTTGGCGTTGCTTGCCCTTGGCATTGCCAGCACCCAGGGGGCTTACGCACTCAGCCCCCGAGAGTTGCTGCAGGTTGTGCTGAGCGCGCTGACCGGTGCGGAGCCTGCGGGCTCGGGCCATTTGGTGTTCATGCACATCCGTCTGCCGCGCCTGCTGCTGGGCGCTGCCGCAGGCGCTGGGCTGGCCCTGGCTGGGGCGTTGATGCAAGGGCTGTTTCGCAACCCGTTGGCCGACCCGGGCCTGGTGGGCGTGAGCAGTGGTGCGGCACTGGCGGCGGCCACGGCCATCGTGCTGGGTGGCCTGTGGTGGCCTAGCCTGCCGCGCTCTTTGGGCAGCTGGCCGCTGCTGGGTATGGCGTTTGCCGGTGGGCTGGTGGTCACGCTCGTCATCTACACGCTGGCCCAGTCGGCCAGTGGCACGCGGGTGGGGCTCATGCTGCTGGCGGGTGTGGCGGTGAATGCGCTGGCTATGGCGGGCCTGGGGTATTTGAGTTTTGTCTCGACCGATGAGCAACTGCGCAACCTGCAGATGTGGCTGATGGGCAGCTTGGGCGGCGCGCGCTGGGGCACGGCTTCGGTGGTCGCGTTGGCCGTGTGCGTGGCGGCGGCAGGCGCTGGCTGGTTGGCCCGCCCGCTCAATGCCTTGGCGCTGGGCGAGGCGCAGGCGCGCCTCTTGGGTGTGCCGGTGGAGCGCACCAAGCGCTTGGCCATCGGTGTGTCCGCCTTGGCGGTGGGCGCCGTCACAGCCGCCACGGGCGTGATCGGCTTCATCGGCTTGGTGGCACCGCACGGCGTGCGCTTGCTGGCGGGGCCAGACCACCGCGTGGTGTTGCCCGCATCGGCCCTGCTGGGGGCGGCGCTGGTGCTGCTGGCCGACACGGTGGCGCGCACGGCGGTCAAACCGGCCGAGCTGCCGCTGGGCGTGCTCACCGCGGTGCTGGGTGCGCCGCTGTTTCTGGTCATGCTGCGGCAATTCAAGGGGCGGGTGTGAGGCGCTACCCCGACGGGATTACAGAGGGAGAAGGAGAGGCGGCCGAGCGGCCACCGCTGGCCCGTGCCGGGCACGGGTTGCAATGCCTGGATGTGGGCGTGGCCCCGCCGGGGCAGCCCGTGTTGGTGCGGGCCAGCGGCACCTTTGCGCCGGGGCGTGTGACGGCGATCCTGGGCCCCAACGGCGCGGGCAAATCCACCCTGCTGGGCTTGCTGGCGGGGCTGGCCGAGCCCGCACACGGGCAGGTGCTGCTGCAGGGCAGGGCGGTGACGGCGCACCCGCCCGAGCACATCGCCCGCTGGCGCGCTGTGATGCCGCAGGACACTGCCGTGGCGTTTGACTTCACGGTGCGCGAGGTGGTGGACATGGGCCGCTACCCGCACCGCCGCCAGCCCAGCGCCAACGAGGCGCAGGTGGTGGACGCCGCCATGCAGGCCACGGGCGTCGCGCATCTGGCCGGGCGCAGCGTCACGACCCTCTCAGGCGGCGAACGCGCCCGCACGCACCTGGCGCGGGCCTTGGCGCAAATCTGGGAACCGTTGCCAGACGCCCCACACCGCTGGCTGCTGCTGGACGAACCCACCGCCGCCTTGGACCTGGCCCACCAGCACCAAACCTTGCGCCTGCTGCGCCACTGGGCCGAGCAGCACGGTGTGGGCGTGGTGGTGGTGCTGCACGACCTGAACCTGGCACTGCGCTACGCGCACGACGCGGTGCTGCTGGCCGAGGGCTGGGGGCAGTTTGGCGCTGTGGATGCGGTCATCACGCCCGAGGCCGTGGGCCGTGTGTGGGGCGTGGGCTGTACCGACGTACGTCTGGCGGATGGTGTGCGCCAGCTGTTGATGGCGGGCGGTGTTTCCGATTCAGGGTTTGAAGTGTTTTAGGCTGCTAGCGCTTTATTGATAAGCGCTAGAAGCTATCAAGTTGATAGCGTTTAAGGCGCGGCTCTTCAATACGCCTCAATACACCAGTCGCTCAGGCCGCACTTCCTGCAAGATGGTGGTGGCGATCTCTTCGATGGACTTGGTGGTGGTGGACAGCCAGCGGATGCCCGAGCGGCGCATCATGGATTCGGCCTCGGCCACTTCGGCGCGGCAGTTTTCCAGGCTGGCGTATTTGGAATTGGGGCGGCGCTCGGCGCGGATCTCCGCCAGGCGGTCGGGGCTGATGGTCAGTCCGAAAATCTTGCTGCGAAACGGCACCAGGGCAGGGGGCAGCTGGCGGCGCTCGAAGTCTTCGGGGATCAGCGGGTAGTTGGCCGCTTTGAGGCCGCACTGCATGGCCAGGTACAGGCTGGTGGGGGTTTTGCCGCTGCGGCTCACGCCCACCAGGATCACGTCAGCGCCCGCCAGGTCGCGGTTGCTCTGGCCATCGTCGTGCGCCAGGCTGAAGTTGATGGCCTCGATGCGGTCGTTGTATTCCTTGCTGCGGCTGACATCACTGAAGCGCCCAATGCGGTGGTTGGACTTGATGCCCAGCTCTTCTTCCAGTGGGTTGACGAAGGTGCCAAACATGTCCAGCAGCATGCCCTTGCAGCCGTCCTGGATGACCTTGAGCACTTCCATGTTGACCAGGGTGGTGAAGACCACGGGCTTCTTGCCCTCGACTTCGCCGGTGTGGTTGATTTGCCGCACCGCCTGGTGGGCCTTGTCCACGGTGTCGATGAAGGGCAGGCGCACATGGCGGGGCTTCATCTCAAACTGGGCCAGGATGGCGTTGCCGAAGGTCTCGGCGGTGATACCGGTGCCGTCTGACACGAAAAATACGGTGCGGGTGTGCATGGAGGCCCTTTTGTAAACATGATGGACGCCAAACAGGGTTGGGGCAGGCGTTGCGTCCCGATTTGTGTCCGTCCTATTGCGTCGTCAGCCCGTTGCCAGAAGCTCGGGCCTACAATTGTCACAATTATCCAAATTCTCACCATGCACACCGTCGGCCTACAACCACAACGACAAAGCTGCAGCCTGTGCATGGCCGCTTGCCTGACGCCCGCCGGGGCCAGGCATGCAGACCCGGTTTCAACTTCTGGAGCTTTCCCATGTCTGCACTTTTCAGCCCGACCGCCCTGGTCGTACCGTTTGAAAACCTGAGAATGACCGATGTCGAGTCGGTAGGCGGTAAAAACGCCTCCCTCGGCGAAATGATCTCGCAGCTGCCCCAGGGCGTGCGGGTGCCCACCGGCTTTGCCACCACGGCCCATGCCTTCCGCCAGTTCCTGGCCCACGATGGTCTGGCCGACAAGATCAGCGCCAAACTGGCGAAACTCGATACCGAAGACGTCCGCGCCCTGGCGCAGGTCGGCGCTGAAATCCGCTCCATGGTCGAGGCCCAGCCGTTCCCGGCCGATCTGCAAAAGGCCATCGCCGACGAATTCGCCAAGCTCAGCGCGGGCAACCCCAGCGCATCGTTTGCAGTGCGCTCGTCCGCCACGGCGGAAGATCTGCCCGACGCCTCGTTCGCGGGCCAGCAAGAAACCTTCCTCAACGTGGTGGGGATCGACGACGTGCTGCACAAGATGAAGGAAGTGTTCGCGTCGCTGTACAACGACCGCGCCATCTCCTACCGCGTGCACAAGGGTTTTGAGCACGATGTGGTCGCTCTGTCGGCCGGTGTGCAGCGCATGGTGCGCTCGGACCTGGGCGCAGCGGGCGTGATGTTCACCATCGACACTGAATCCGGCTTTGAAGATGTGGTGTTCATCACCAGCAGCTACGGCCTGGGCGAAACCGTGGTGCAGGGCGCCGTGAATCCTGACGAGTTCTATGTGCACAAGCCCATGCTCAAGGCGGGCAAGAAGGCTGTGATCCGCCGCAACCTGGGCAGCAAGCTGATCCAGATGGTGTTCTCCACACCCGAAGAAAAGGCTGCCACTGGCAAGCTGGTCAAAACCACGGATGTGCCCACCGAGCAACGCAACCGCTATTCGCTGACCGATGCCGATGTGGAGTTGCTGGCCCAGTACGCGCTGGTGATCGAGCAGCACTATGGCCGCCCCATGGACATTGAGTGGGGCAAGGACGGCACCGACGGCCAGCTCTACATCCTGCAGGCCCGTCCTGAGACCGTGAAAAGCCAGTCCAAAGGCCAGGCCGAGCTGCGCTACAAGCTCAAGGGCCAGGGCGCCGTTTTGGCAGAAGGCCGCGCCATTGGCCAGAAGATCGGCACCGGCCCCGTGCGCCTGGTGCACCACATCTCCGAGATGGACAAGGTCCAGCCCGGCGATGTGCTGGTGACCGACATGACCGACCCCAACTGGGAGCCCGTGATGAAGCGCGCCAGCGCCATCGTCACCAACCGGGGCGGCCGCACCTGCCACGCCGCCATCATTGCGCGCGAGCTGGGCATCCCCGCTGTGGTGGGCTGTGGCGATGCGACCGAACGCCTGAAGGACGGCACCCTGGTCACTGTGAGCTGCGCCGAGGGCGACACTGGCCACATTTACGACGGCCTGCTCGAAACCGAAGTGACCGAAGTGCAGCGCGGCGCCATGCCCCCCATCAAGACCAAGATCATGATGAACGTGGGCAACCCCCAGCTGGCGTTTGACTTTGCCCAGCTGCCCAACGAAGGCGTGGGCTTGGCGCGGCTGGAGTTCATCATCAACAACAACATTGGTGTGCACCCCAAGGCCATCCTGGACTACCCCCAGATCGATGCCGACCTGAAGAAGGCCGTCGAATCTGTGGCCCGTGGCCATGCATCGCCCCGTGCTTTCTATGTGGACAAGGTTGCTGAAGGCGTGGCGACCATTGCGGCCGCCTTCTGGCCCAAGCCCGTCATCGTGCGCCTGTCGGACTTCAAGTCCAACGAGTACCGCAAGCTGATCGGCGGCAGCCGCTACGAGCCTGAGGAAGAAAACCCAATGCTGGGTTTCCGGGGTGCGGCGCGCTATATCAGTGCTGACTTTGGCGAAGCCTTTGCCATGGAGTGCGAGGCGCTCAAGCGCGTGCGCAACGACATGGGCCTGACCAACGTGCAGGTGATGGTGCCTTTTGTGCGCACGCTGGGCCAGGCCGAGCGCGTGACCAAGCTGCTGGCCGCCCATGGTCTGCAACGCGGCAAGGACGACCTCAAGGTCATCATGATGTGCGAGGTGCCCAGCAACGCCATCCTGGCCGAGCGCTTCCTGGAGTTCTTCGACGGCTTCTCCATCGGCTCCAACGACCTGACCCAGCTGACCCTGGGCCTGGACCGCGACTCGGGCCTGGAGTTGCTGGCGCACGACTTTGATGAGCGCGACCCTGCGGTGCAGGCGCTGATCCACCAGGCCATCAAGGCCTGTCTGGCGCAGGGCAAGTACATCGGCATCTGCGGCCAGGGCCCCAGCGACCACCCTGACTTTGCGCAGTGGCTGTCGAATGAAGGCATCTCGTCCATCTCGCTGAACCCTGACAGCGTGGTCGCCACCTGGCAGCAACTGGCGGGCTGATCGCCCTGGCCAGAGGCGGGGCACTTGGGGCATGCACGGCTGAAGAGACGCTGACCGATGCGAGCCCCTGCGCCCCGATCCATCGTTCCCCCGCAGCCCGAACCCGAGCTGGCAGGGCCGTTTCCGCCCGACCTGCACGACGTGCGCCACCTGTGGCTCAAGGCCGGGTTGCTGGGCGTGTGGGTGCTGGTGTCTTTTGTGGCCACCTACTTTGCACGCGATCTGCAGCACATCTCCCTGGGTGACTGGCCCCTGGGCTACTGGATTGCCGCCCAGGGCGCCGTGCTGGTGTTCATCGGCATCGTGGTGGTGTATGCCTGGGCCATGAGCCGGTTTGAACGCCAGGACGCCGCCGCACGCGCCGCAGCGGCTGTCGAGACATCACGCGGCGCCCAGCCGTCCAGTCCTTCAGCGGTGGGGCGCCACGGTGTCTGAGCGCCGCTCCACGGGTGGGTGGCTGCCTTCCTTTTTGCGCCCCCACCGGTTTTTTCTGCTCTATGTGCTGGGGGTGCTGGGCTTTTTGGCCCTCATGACCTGGGCCGAGAGTCAGGGCCTGTCGCGCCACTGGATCGGGCCGATCTTTCTCTTTCTCACGGTGATGGTGTACGCCGGCATCGGCGTGTACGGGCGCACGTCCGATTCGGAGGAGTACTACGTGGCGGGGCGGCGCATTCCGCCCATGTACAACGGTATGGCCGCTGCCGCCGACTGGATGAGCGCGGCGTCGTTCATCAGCCTGTCCGGGGCGCTGTACCTGCAGGGGTTTTCTGGCACCTCGGGGCAGGCCGGTGGGCTGGCCTACTTGTTGGGCTGGACGGGCGGTTTTTGCCTGGTAGCGATGCTGATTGCGCCGCACCTGCGGGCCATGGGCCTGTACACCGTGCCCGATTTTTTCCATGTGCGCTTTGGCGGGCGCTGGCCGCGCATCATCGCGGCGCTGGCGGCGGTGCTGTGCTCGTTCACCTACGTGGTAGCCCAGATTTACGGGGTGGGGCTCATCGCCTCTCGCCTCACGGGGGTGCAGTTCGAGATCGGCATCATGCTCGGCCTGGGGGGCGTGTTGCTGTGCTCGTTTTTGGGCGGCATGCGCGCCATCACCTGGACGCAGGTGGCGCAGTACGTGGTGCTGCTGCTGGCATTTTTGATTCCTGTGTCCTGGCTGGCCTACAAGCAACTGGGCAACCCGTTGGCGCCCGCCGTGTATGGTGCGCAGATCGGCAAGATTGCAGACCTGGAGGCGCAGCTGCTGGATTCGCCGTCAGAGCACCAGGTGGTGCAAGCCTATCTGCGCCGTGCCAAAGAGCTGGAGGCGCGGCTGCAGGATGTGGAAGGCGCCTTGGAGCGCGAGCGCGAATTAGGGCGCGAGCGCATTCACCTGCTGCGTGCCCAGAACGCCGACGTAGGACTCATCGTCTCGGCCAGCCGCGAACTGGCCGCCTTGCCCCGCGATGTGGCAGGTGCTCGCGAACGCTGGACCCGCGAAATGCACGAGAACTACGAGCGCGCCAAACCCTTGGGTGGGCTGCCGCTACACAGCCAGGCTTATGCGGGCGATCCCAATGGGACGCCTGAGGAGCAGCATGAATACGACCTAGCTCGCCGCAACTTTCTGGCACTCATGTTTTGCCTGATGGTGGGCACGGCAGGGCTGCCGCACTTGCTCACCCGCTACTACACCTCGCCCACGGTGGCGGGCGCGCGGGCGTCGGTGGCGTGGTCGCTGTTTTTCATTGCCCTGCTGTATTTGAGCGCGCCCGCCTTGGCGGTGCTGGTCAAGTTCGAGGTCATGCAAAACCTGGTGGGCAGCAGCTTTGAGGCGTTGCCCAACTGGATGGCCCAGTGGGCGCGGGTGGACAGCTCGCTGCTGTCGATTGAGGACGTCAACGGCGACGGCATCGTGCAGTTTGGCGAAATCCGTCTGGGGGCCGACCTCATCATGCTGGCCACGCCCGAGCTGGGCGGCCTGCCCTATGTGGTGTCGGGCCTTGTGGCTGCGGGAGGGCTGGCGGCGGCGCTGTCCACGGCCGATGGGCTGCTGCTCACCATCAGCAATGCGCTGGTGCGCGACCTGTACTTCAGGGGCACCAAGCGCGATGCATCGCCTGAGCAGCGGGTGATTCTCACCAAGTTCACGCTGCTGTCGGTGGCGCTGTCGGCTGCCTTTGTGGCAGCGCTCAAACCGTCCGAGATCCTGACCATGGTTTCGGCATCGTTTTCGCTGGCAGCGTCGGCCTTTGTGCCGGTGATGGTGCTGGGCATTTTCTGGCGCGGCACCACCCGCAAGGGGGCGGTGGCAGGCATGTTGGCGGGCTTGGGCGTGGCGGTGTACTACCTGCTCTCGCATGTGCCTGCTGTGCGCGGTGCGCTGCCTGGATGGCTGCTGGCCAATGGCATGTGGTTTGGCATCCAGCCCATCTCGGCCGGGGTGTTTGGTGTGCCGGCGGGGTTTGTTGCGGCAGCGGTGGTCAGCCGCATCACGCGCCCGGCGCCCGTGCCCACCGGGGTGCGGCTCGAAATCTGAGAATCTGTCTCAGCCCCTGCGGTGGCGATTCGGCTTCTGTTCCGGCGCTGCACGGCGTTCGGCAAAGGTGAACAAATTCTTATGGATAAACCCCATACCCAATTGTCACCAAATGTGCCACGCTGTGCCCCAGGTTGCGCCCAGCGGTGCAGCCTGATTTAAACCCAGGAGGCACATGGTTCTCGTCAAAACGCAGGCAGGTCAGGATGCAATGAAGGATCGGCACGGTGGGCTGACGTCCAGGCAACGCTCGGCATTCATCCTGTTTGATGGCAAGCGGACTTTGGGCGAGGTGCTGGCCGCCACGGCCGCCATGGGCATTACGCAGGACGATGTGCAGGCGATGATCGAGCAAGGCCTGCTGGCCCCTGTGGGCGGTGGTGCCCTGCCCGTAGCAGCGGTTGCAGCACCTGCTGCCGCGCCATCGGCAACCCCTGCGGAGGGCGGGGCGGGCGAGACTGCCAGGCCGTCACAGCAACGTTACAAAGATGCCTACCCGGTGGCCACGGCCATGACGGCCGCCCTGGGCCTGCGCGGTTTTCGACTGAATCTGGCGGTGGAGGCGGCTTCGAGCTTTGAAGACCTGGCCGCACTGGCCCCCAAGATCAAGGAAGCGGTGGGGGAGGCCAAGTACGAACCCCTGCGCAAGGCGCTGTTTGGGTGATGGGGGGCGCCCCAACCCATCGGATTCACCATGAAAAAAGCCAACCGATCCGGTTGGCTTTTTTGTTGGGGGGCGTGAGCCGCGGGGCTGCCAGCGCTCAGCGCACCTTCAGCAGTTCCACATCAAACTTCAGGGTGGCGTTCGGGGGGATCACGCCGCCCGCGCCGCGTGCACCGTAGCCCAGGGCTGCGGGGATGATCAGCGTGCGTTGGCCGCCGATCTTCATGCCTTGCACGCCTTCGTCCCAGCCCTTGATGACCATGCCAGCGCCCAGCGAGAACTCGAAGGGGTCATTGCGATCGCGGCTGGAGTCGAACTTGGCGCCTTGCTCGCCATCCTTGTACAGCCAGCCGGTGTAGTGCACCGAAACGCTGGCGCCCTTGGTGGCTTCGGCGCCTTCGCCCACAGTGGTGTCTTCGTATTGCAGGCCAGAGGCGGTGGTGGTGAGGGCCATGGAATGTCCTTTTGCTATTGAAAATATAGCTTGTAGCGCTTGTCTATCAAGCCTTAGGGGGTGTTTTTGCTTGATGTTTGCGCCGCCTGGGGCGCTGCCATCAGTGGGCCGGGTTCAGGCCTGCTTTTTGGCGCGGCCTGCCACCCAGCGTGTGGCAAAGGCTTGCACATCGTTCAGGCGCTTGAGCAGGTCGGCGCCCGAGGCGGTCACGGTGTAGCCGTCGTTGCCGTGGTCCAGCAGGCCGGCTTCGCGCAGCTCTTTGATGCGGGTGTTCAGGGTGTTGGGGGTGATGCCGCCCACGCTGTCTTGCAGCAGGCGGAAGGTTTGGGGGTGCCCGTCCCGCAGGGCCCACAGCACGCGCAGCGCGTAACGGCATTCGAGCCGTTCAAACAGCTGGTGGATGGCGGCGTTTTCTTTGGAGCTCATGGATGCTTCTCCTTGCGCGAGTGTTGGGTCGGTTATTTGGGAGCAGGGTGCTTGCGCACCTGCCAATGCGCTGCGACTATAGCGCGGAACCTATTTTGCTACAAGTTTGGTAGCTCAAAAGGCAATCTGCATATGCGATAGACCCTTGATTTTGGGCCTTGTTTTTATGCCTGCCCAGCGGGGTTTTGTCAGGGGTTTTCGCCCGTGCGGCAACGGCTTTTTGGCACGCGCTGTTGCTGGGGCAAAGCGGCCACGGCGGCCTTTCAAGTGTGGCACGCAGGCTACGCAGTCATGGCTTGTGTCTGGGCGGCCAGGTGCTGCACCAGTAACTGTGCGGCGGGAGACAAGGCAACCTCATCGCGGAAACAAATCGCAAAGCGGCGTTGGGCCCAGGCATCGCTCAGCGGCACGATGCGCACCGGCGCCATGCTGGCAAAGGGCGCAGCCACCTCGCGGGGCACCACGCTGATGGCCAGGTTGGCCCGCACCACGCGCAGGGCCGCGTCAAAGTTGGACACCAGCACCCGGTGGTCCAGCGTCTTGCCCTCCACTGCCGCCGCGCGGGCCAGCAGCACCTGCACCGCGCTCAGCGCGGGCATGCTCACAAACTCGTAGCCCAGCACATCGGCAAAGCGCACCGTGGGCAGTTGTGCCACAGGGTGTGATGCGTGGGCCACGATGGCCAGGTGGTCGCTGCGGTAGCTGCGCGTTTGCAGGCCGCTCAGGTCGGCTGCGTCCCAGCAGATGCCGATGGACGCGCTGCCCTCGCGGATGCCCTGCACCACGTCCGGGCTCACCCGCTCTTCCATGCTGATCTGAATGTCTCGGTGGGCAGGGTCTTGCAAAAACGCCGCCACATCATCGGCCAACGATTCCGCCATGACCGAGGCTGTGACCAGCATGCGCACATGGCCCCGGGTGCCGGTGGCATACGCGGCCATGTCGCGCTCGATCTGGCCCACGCTGGCCAGCATGGTGCGGGCGTGCTCCAGCAGCGTCTCGCCCGCCGGGGTGGGCACCACCCCCCGGCGTTTGCGCAGCAGCAGGGGCGTCCCCACCACGTCTTCCAGTTGCGCCAGCCGCTTGCTGATGGCCGAGCCCACGATGGATTCCTGCTCGGCGACCCGCGCAATGCTGCGCTGTTCGCACACGGCGGCAAACAGGCGCAGGGTCTGCAAATCAAGGTCACGCATGGCAAGTCTCCAGGGGGTGTGATGTTCCGTTTGGGAATGTTATGGATTCCGAGATGTATTTTCTGATTCTTTTTGGAATTTTTAGAATCTTCCACAAACCCACCCCAAGAGACATCCCGTGAGCACTTCCCCGATCCCGTCAGACCTGCAGCCCCCCGTGGCCCGCGCCATCGTTCGCGAAGTGGGGCTGCGTGACGGCCTGCAAAGCATTGCCCGTGTGCTGCCCACGGCCCAGAAGATCGAGTGGGTGAACGCCGCCTACGCCGCCGGGCAGCGCGAGATCGAGGTGGGGTCGTTCGTCCCGGCCCGTCTGTTGCCCCAACTGGCCGACACGGCCGAGGTGCTGGCCCATGCGCAAACGCTACCGGGCCTGCGTGCCTCGGTGCTGGTGCCCAACCTCAAAGGGGCAGAGCGTGCGCTGGAATGTGGCGCGCACCTGATGGTCGTGCCCCTATCGGCCAGCCATGCGCACAGCCTGGCCAATCTGCGCAAGACGCCCGACGAGGTGGTGGCCGAGGTGGCCCGTATCCGCGCTGCCCGCGACGCTGCCGGCAGCGCCATGCTGATTGAAGGCGGCGTCGGCACCGCGTTTGGCTGCACCCTGCAGGGCGAGGTGGCCGAGAGCGAAGTGCTGCGCCTGATGCAAGCCCTGCTCGACGCTGGGGCCGACCACGTGAGCCTGGCCGATACGGTAGGTTTTGCCGACCCGGCCAGCGTGCAGCGCCTGTTTGCCAAGGCCCGCGCCCTGGTGGGCGACCGACTGGCCTGCGCGCACTTCCACGACACGCGCGGCATGGGCCTGGCCAATGCCTACGCCGCCTGGCAAACCGGCATCACCCGCTTTGACGCCTGCCTGGCGGGCATTGGCGGCTGCCCCCACGCGCCGGGCGCCAGCGGCAATGTCACCACCGAAGACCTGGAATACATGCTGCAGCGCATGGGGGTGGCCACCGGCGTCGACGTGCCTGCGCTGCTGGCGTTGCGCCATCGCGTAGCCGGCTGGCTGGTGGGCGAGACCCTGCACGGCGCCCTGTGGCAGGCGGGCTTGCCCCGCCACGCACAGCCCACCCTGGCCGCTGCAGCGGTTTGATTTCTGTATCGTTCGCCCATGACAAGCACCACCTCTACTTCTTCTTTCCCGTCCGAATCGCCCAAATCGTCCGCAGGCTCCTTGCCCCTGGCGGGCCTGCGGGTCGTTGAGTTCACCCACATGGTCATGGGCCCCACCTGCGGCATGGTGCTGGGCGATTTGGGGGCCGAGGTCATCAAGGTCGAGCCCGTGGAAGGCGACCGCACTCGCCACCTGTTGGGCGCCGGGGCGGGCTTCTTTCCCATGTTCAACCGCAACAAGAAAAGCATCGCGCTGGACCTGCGCAACCCCGAAGGGCTGGAAGTGGCCCGCAAGCTGGCCGCGTCGGCCGATGTGGTTGCGCAAAACTTCAAGCCCGGCGTGATGACCAAGTACGGGCTGGATTACGCAGCGCTGTCGCAGATCAACCCCCGCCTCATCTACGTGAACCACACCGGCTTTCTGGCCGGGCCGTACGAGCACCGCACCGCGCTCGATGAAGTGGTGCAGATGATGGGCGGCCTGGCCTACATGACCGGGCGCCCCGGCGACCCGCTGCGCGCAGGCAGCAGCGTCAACGACATCATGGGCGGCATGTTTGGCGCGATTGGCGCCATGGCGGCGCTGATGCAGCGCGGCATCACCGGGCGCGGGCAAGAGGTGGACTCAGCCCTGTTCGAGAACAACGTCTTCCTCGTCGGCCAGCACATGATGCAGTACGCCGTGACCGGCAAGCCCGCCGCCCCCATGCCCGACCGCATCTCCTCGTGGGCGCTGTACGACGTGTTCACGGTCAAAGAGGGCGAGCAAATCTTCCTGGCCGCCGTGAGCGATGCGCAGTGGCTCACCTTCTGCGACGCCATGGGCTATGCCGACCTGAAGGCCGACCCGCAACTCGTTACCAACAACGACCGCGTGCGCGCCCGCCCCACGCTGATGCCCGACCTGCGCCAGCGCCTGGCCGCCCACAGCGCGGCGGAATTGGCCGCCATTTTTGAAAAGCACGGCCTGCCGTTTGCCCCCATCTCTCGGCCCGAGCAGTTGCTGGACGACCCGCACCTCAACGCCACTGGCGGCTTGGCCGACATCACATTGCCCGACGGCGAGCGTGCCGGGCAAACCGCCCGCACCACGCTGCTCCCGTTGGCCATGGACGGCCAGCGCCTGGGCGTGCGCCTGCAGCCCCCGGTGCTGGGCCAGCACACGGCGGCTTTGATGCAAGAGCTGGGCTATACGCCCGAGCAGGTGCAGGCGCTGCAGCAGGCGGGCGCCGTGGCCTGAACTGCCTGGGCAGGCCCTGAACACCCCCGCCTGAGACCAGCACAGCAACAGACTGCGCGGCCCACGGCGGATTGACCACCATAACGGAGACACACCATGACGAATCAGCCCCCGAAAGCCGTGGCCCCAGGCCTGCGCAGCCCCTTTGCTCCCTCTGCCACCCCGGCATCTCTGGTATCCCCCACCCGGCGCCAAGCCTTGTGGCTGGGGGCCGCCGCCCTGGGCGCTGCCGCCATCACCCGCCCGGGCCTGGTGTGGGCGCAAAGCCTGGGCGACCGGCCATTGCGCATCATCTTGCCGCTGTCTGCAGGCTCGGGGGCCGACGGTGCCATCCGCGCCATCAGCAACAGCTTGGCCAAGGCGCTGGGCCAGCCGGTGGTGATCGAGAACCTGCCCGGCGCGGGCGGCATCACCGGCACCACGCAGATCGTGCGTGCACCCAAAGACGGCTCGGTGATCGGGGTGGTGTCGAACAACCATGTGGTCAATCCCAGCGTGTACAAGAACATTCCGTTCGATTCGCTGGCCGATATCACGCCCATCACCATCCTGGGCGCCACGCCGTTTGTGCTGGTGGCCCACCCGTCGGTGCCCGCCAAAAATGTGCAGGAGCTGATCGCCTACGCCAAGACCAAGCCCGGGGTGCTCAACTACGGCTCGTCGGGCAACGGCACCATCCTGCACCTGGGGGCTGCCATGTTTGTGGACCAGGCCAAGGTCGCCATCCAGCACATTCCCTACAAGGGCATGGGCCCGCTGATGAACGACGTGCTGGGCGGCCAAGTGCAGCTGGCGGTGGTGGCCGTGGCGCCTGCGGCCGCGCACATCAAGTCGGGATCACTGCGCGCCCTGGGCGTGACCACGGCCACGCGCGTGGCCTCGCTGCCCGGCGTGCCGACCATTGCAGAGCAAGGTTTGCCCGCGTACGAGCTGGACGGCTGGATCGCCCCCGTGGCGCCCACCGGCCTGCCCAAGGCGGAGCTGGCCCGCCTGTTCAACGGCTTCAAGGCCGCCATGGACATGCCCGAGGCGCGCGATGCCCTCATCGCGCAGGGCTACGAGATCAAGCTCACCCAGCCCGATGCTGCTACCGCCTTCTTCCGCACCGAGGCGGCGCGCATGGCGCAGGTGGTGAAAGCCGCCAACGTGAAGGTGGATTGAGGCGAGGTTATGAATGTTTTTGCCTGCTAGCGCTTGCTAATAAAGCGCTAGCAGCTATGAATATGTGAGCATTTTGGCGTTGCTCTCAACGCAACAAGGCCGGTGCGTGGGAGCCCTGGTGCCGCACGCGGAACACTGCCACGGCCTGCACCAGCTCGCTGGCCTGGCCGCTCAGGCTGCCTGCGGCGGCCGCGCTTTCTTCCACCAGGGCGGCGTTCTGCTGGGTGGCCTCGTCCATGCGCACGATGGCCTGGGTCACGCGCTGCATGTCGTTGGTCTGGTCGCTGCTGGCGTGGCTGATCTCCTGCATCAGCTCGCTCACCCCACGAATGGAGGCCACTACCTCGGCCATGGTGCCGCCCGCGTTCTGGGCCAGGGCCGAGCCCGCCTGCACGCGCTCCACGCTGGTCTGGATCAGGGTCTTGATCTCTTGCGCGGCGCTGGCGCTGCGGGTGGCCAGGTTGCGCACCTCGCTGGCCACCACGGCAAAGCCCCGGCCTTGTTCGCCTGCTCGGGCGGCTTCCACGGCGGCGTTCAGCGCCAGGATGTTGGTCTGAAAAGCAATCGAGTCGATCACGCCAATGATGTCGGCGATGCGGCGCGAGCTTTCCTGGATGCCTTGCACCACCTGCACCATCTGCTCTACCACGGCGCCGCCGCGCTCGGCCACGGCCGAGCCGTTGCGGGCCAGTTCGCTGGCGCGCTGGGCGTTGGCGGCGTTTTGCTGCACGGTTTGTTGCAGCTGCTGCATGGACGAAGCGGTCTCGTCCAGCGACGAGGCTTGCTCTTCCGTGCGCATGCTCAGGTCGGCGTTGCCCTGGGCGATTTCGGCGCTGGCGCTGGCCACGCTCTCGGCGCTGCTGCGCACGCCTGACACCACGTTCTCCAGGTTCTCTTGCATGGCCTTGAGGGCCTGCAGCAGCCGGGCGGGCTCGTCCTGGCCCTCCAGCGCAATGGTCGATGTCAGGTCGCCCGCAGCCACCTTGTGCGCCACCGACACCGCCTCGCGCAGCGGCCGCACCACCGAGCGGGTGAGCACCAGCCCGGCCACCACGCCCAGCCCGGTGACCAGCGCCAGCGCCACCAGGCTGCTGACCAGCGCGTGGCGGGCGTCCTGGGCTGCCTCTTGCGCAATGGCGGCGCTGCTGTTGGCCACTTGCTCGCTGAGCGCGGTGAGCAGCTTGGCCGGGCCCTGGTCGATGTCGGCCACATCGGCATCGCCTGCGGAAGGCACAAACCCGAGCGACTGGAACACTTCAAACCCCTTGCGGTAGCCCTGGGCCATCTGCGTGTGCGCCTCGGTGAACTTCTGCAGCGCTGCCTTTTCTTGCGGGTCGCTCAGCTGGGGCTCCAGCGCACGGGCGGCCTCGGCCACGCGCTTTTCGCTGGCCTGGAAGGCGCCCCAATGCAACTCGCGCTTGCGGGCATCTTCGCCGCGCAGCAGGGTGTTCTTCCACTCCAGCACCTGGGTTTTGAACTCGCTTTCCATGCGGCTGACGGCGCGCTCTTGCGCCACGCGTTGCAGCACGGTGCTGTCGTAGGTGCCCAGGGTTTTGTACAGCGCGGCAATGCCAAACAGCGCGGCACCAATCAACAGCGCCAGCACCAGCCCAAGCGCTCCCGCCATGCGTGCACCAATGGAGAAGTGGGACATTTTCATAAAAAGCCTCGCGGGTCAGGGCGGGTCAAAAATGGGATGCACTGCGGCTCCAGGCCCCCTCTGGCATGGGCACAGCTTGCCTAGCTGTGCAGCGATCCAGAAAAGCACCTGGGCTGAATCCAGTGTGCCGATGGCGGCGGCGCCCCGCAAGCGGGGCTGTGCGGGGGGCATGGCGGGTGAGGGCGGCTTACAACACCTCTCAGAACCTGTTCAAAGTCTTTTTGGAGATTGCATTGGAGTGCAATCGGGATGAGTGGATGCTTCGGGTGCGCCGCATGGGCTGGTGCCCATGCAAGCAGCCGGGGCGTCCAATCGCCCGATTTCACTCCAACCCTTCGGGCAAGTGGCTGGTCGGGCGGTCTGCGGCGTTGCGGCGCTTGCCAATAGCCGTGCTATTGGCTGCGCACCGCGCCTTGCATCCCATCCCGGCAAGACACTTGTGCAACTCCAAAAAGACTTTGAACAGGTTCTCAGCTGGGCCGTGCGGACCCAGACCCCGCAGTGGGCTGAGTCAGGGGGCTGGAGAGTGGGCTCAGGCCTTGAGCTTGAGCAGGTACACCATCACGCGTGCGGTGGTCAGGTCCAGTTCCATGAACTCGGTCAGGTCTTTGCCCGCCAGCCAGGAGGCTTCCCAGCGGTTTTGCTTGAGCGTTTGCAGCCAGCTTTCGTGGTGGGTGGCCTGCTCTACGGCGGCCAGCAGCTCGGCGGTGCGGGCGGGGCTCACGCCCTTGCCGGTGAACACGCCGCGCCAGTTGGCCATGACGGCGTCAATGCCTTGGTCTTTGAAGGCCGGGATGCCAAACGCATTGCGCCGCGCCGATACGCCGATGGCCCGCAGTTTGCCAGCGGCCAGGGCATCACTGAACTCGCTGTAGCCCGAGATGCCCACGGCGGCATCGCCTTTGAGCAGCGACTCCACCACCTCTGGGCCACTGGCAAACGGGCGGTACACCAAGGTTTCGGGCTTGGCCTTGGCGGCGCGTGCCAGCACACCGGCGTAGATGTGGTCCACGCCACCGGCGGAACCACCGGCCACGGGCAGGGCAGGCAGGTCGCCGCGCATGGCTTCGGCCAGGTCCTTGCCACTCTTGATGGGGGACGAGGCTGGCACCGCTGTGACCAGGTAGTCGCTGGTCAGTCGGGCAATGGGCTGGATGTGCCCCATATCCACGGTGGGCTTTTGCAGGGCTACAGCGCCCACCATCACCATGCCGCCCATCAGCAGGGTGTTGGCGTCGTTGCCGTACTTCTCTGCGTATTTGGCCAGGCCGATGGTGCCTCCCTTGCCGCCAATGTTCTCAAACTCCACCTGGTCGGCCGCGCCCACGGCCTTGAGGGCGGCGCCCAGTGCGCGGCCCGTCTGGTCCCAGCCGCCGCCGGGGTTGGCCGGGATGACGATGCGCAGCGTGCCCGCCACCTTGGCGGCCTTGGGGGCGGGTGCGCCGGGGCGCGGCGCGGTGGCCTGGGCCAGGGCGGCAGGTGCCAGCGGGGTCAGGAGGGCTGCCATTGCGGCGCTGCGCGCCAGGATCTGTCTGCGTTGCATGGTCATGGAACCTTGGGTAGTGGGCTGAAGCGGGTGCGGGCTCATGGCCTGCACCCAGACAACGAACGATGAAACAACGAACGGTTGGGGTGTCTGTGGGCCCTGCTTTTTTTCTACCCGTTGGCTCCGGGTGTGGATGCAGTGTGCGCCACGCCAAGTCATGCAGCCCGGCGAGCGGGTCCATGCCTGGAAGTTTTTGTAATGGATGTAATCGTGACTTGCAAAGCTGTCAGTTTGCTGTCTGGGTTGTAGGGGTTACTACCATTGCGGTAACGGTGAGAAGGCCAACCGCTGCGATTCATGTGGTGTGTAAAGTTTTTGCAAATGAGAATGATTGTCGTTTTGAAAACTACAATGCCGGGTTTGGGCTGCGCCTCTCCAAGGCGGGTTGGGGCGGCCTCGTGTTCTTTTTTCCCCAGGCATGACCAAGTTACAAGACCACCGGCGGCGCTCTTTCTGGCTCAAAACCCTGCACGAGTGGCATTGGGTCAGCTCGGCCCTGTGCCTGCTGGGCATGCTGCTGTTTGCGGTGACGGGCATCACGCTCAACCATGCAGGGCAGATCGAATCCAAGCCCCGCGTGTTGCGGGCCCAGGCGCAGGCCCCGCAGGCGTTGCAGCAGGTGCTGTCAGCGCGGGCCCAGAGTGCGGGCAAGCGCTCTGCCGTGCCGCCCGAGCTGGCGCAGTGGGCCCACGCGCAGTGGGGTGTCTCGCTGGCCGGGCGCGAGGCCGAGTGGGCTGACGACGAGGTCTATGTCTCCTTGCCACGCCCCGGCGGCGATGCCTGGCTGCGCCTGGGGCTGCAAGACGGCGAGGCCGAATACGAAAGCACCGACCGAGGCTGGATTGCCTACCTCAACGACCTGCACAAGGGCCGCAACACCGGAGTGGCCTGGAATTGGTTCATCGACCTGTTTGCCGTGGCCTGCCTGGTGTTCTCTTTCACGGGCCTGTTCATTTTGAAGATGCACGCGGGCAACCGCCCCTGGACCTGGCCCATGGTGGGGCTGGGCCTGGTGGTGCCTGCGCTGCTGGCGCTCTTGTTTATCCACTGAACTTTCACGAAAGAAAGCCTGCCTATGCTGAAGCCTTCCCCATCCAAACTGCGCTACACCGTGGCCCTGGGCGCGTGCCTGGGCGCCCCTGCCTTTGCGGCGGGGCTGAATGTGGGGGTGGAAATCCCCCGCCTGGACGTGGCCGAGTACCACCGCCCCTACGTGGCCATCTGGCTGGAGCGTGCGGACAACACCGTGGCGTCCACGCTGTCGGTCTGGTACGACGTCAAGCTCAAGAACGCCGAGGGCACGGGCACCAAGTGGCTCAAGGACATGCGCCAGTGGTGGCGCCGCGCCGGGCGCGATCTGGAGATGCCCATCGATGGCGTGACCAGCCCCACACGCCCCGCAGGCAAGCACCAGCTGCAGTTCACCGAAGGCAAGAACCCGCTGGCCGCCCTGCCCGCAGGCAACTACAAGCTGGTGGTGGAAGCCGCCCGCGAGGTGGGTGGGCGCGAGGTGGTGTCGGTGCACTTCACCTGGCCTGCGGCCAAGGCGCAGCAACTGCGCGTCGCAGGCAGCAGCGAGCTGGGCGAGATCACCCTGGACCTGAAGCCCTGAGCTGCTCCGGCACATCCCCTTTTTTTGATTCGCTCTCTTCGCTCAACTGGAGTCATTGATGAAATTTCCTGTTCCTGCACGCGCCCGGTGGGCGCACCTGGCCGCTGGCGTGGCGCTGATGTTGGCAGCTGCTTCGGCCGCCCAGGCCCACAACGTGTGGCTTCTGCCTTCGAGCACTGTGCTGTCCAAGTCGGAATGGATCACGGTGGACGCTGCGGTGTCCAACGACCTGTTCTTCTTCAACCACGTGCCGCTGGGTTTGGACAACCTGGTGGTGACTGCGCCCGATGGCTCCACGCTGGCCCCGGAAAACGCCCACAAAGGCAAGCTGCGCAGCGTGTTTGATTTGAACCTGACCCAGCCCGGAACCTACCGACTGGCCGTGCTCAATGGCGGCCTGATGGCCACTTACAAGGACAAGGCCGGGCAGCCCAAGCGCTGGCGCGGTACCCCCGACAAGTTCGCTGCCGAAGTGCCAGCCGACGCACAAGACCTGAAGGTCACCCAGTCCGCCGGGCGGGTAGAAACCTATGTCACCGTGGGCAAGCCCAGCGCCGTCAAGGCCAGCGGCAAGGGGCTGGAGCTGGTGCCCGTGACGCACCCCAACGACCTGGCCCAGGGCGAGAAGGCCACCTTCGCCTTCCATGTGGATGGCAAGCCTGCCGCAGGCGTGGAGGTGGTGGTGGTGGCGGGCAGCTCGCGCTACCGCGACAAGCTCGGCGAGATCAAGGCCAAGACCGATGCGCAGGGCCAGTTCAGCATCACCTGGCCAGCGGCTGGCATGTACTGGGTGGATGCCGATGTGAAGGACGACAAGACCTCGGTGCCCCAGGCCAAGGAGCGCCGCCTGTCGTACGTCGGCACCCTGGAAGTGCTGCCCTGAGCGCACCGCACACCTTGTACGCCCAGCACACCACACCCCAGGCCCCGCGCATCCGCGTGCGCTACGGGGCCGGTTGCCAGCCCGGTGGCCTGCCGACCGCATCTTTGGCTTCTGCCGCCGCTGGCTATGCCGCGGGCCCGGCCGCAGTGCTGCGCGCGCGCGATCCGGCGGCGTTGCACACCCTGGCGGGCGCCACCATGGGTACCACCTGGTCGGTGCGCCTGGCCAACCCGGGGTTTGAGGCGCTGGAGCCCGTGCAGGCAGCGGTGCAGCAGGCGCTGGACACCGTGGTACAGCAGATGAGCCACTGGGAGGCCCATTCAGAAATCAGCCGCTTCAACCGCGCGGAGGCGGGCACGTGGCAGGTGATATCGCCCGAGTTCATGGAAGTGATGGCGTGTGCGCTGCACTGGTCACGCGCCAGCCAGGGCGCGTGGGACCCCACTGTGGGCCCGCTGGTGGACGCCTGGGGCTTTGGCCCGCGTGCCAACCCTTTGGCAGACCACTGTGCCCAGTTGCCCCAACCGCAGCGGTTGCAGGCGGCCCGGGCCCGTGTGGGTTTTGAGCGGCTGCAACTGAGCCCGGCCGAGCGCCGCGTGCTGCAGCCTGGTGGCGCGCAGCTGGATTTGAGCGGCATTGCCAAAGGCTATGGGGTGGACCTGGTGGCGCGCACCCTGCAGCGCCTGGGCTTTGAACATTTTTTGGTGGAGGTGGGCGGCGAGCTGCGCGCCAGCGGCCAGCGCCCCGATGGGCAGCCCTGGCGGGTGCAGATTGCAGGGGTGACCGATGGGGCGCACCAGCCCTCGCAGGCTGCTCCCCGCGTACTGCCGCTGCGCGATAGGGCCGTGGCCACCTCGGGGGACCATTGGCATGCGTTCGAGCTGGGCGGGCGCCGCTACTCGCACACGCTGGACCCGCGCACGGGCGAGCCGGTGTTGCACCGGCTCAGCAGCGTCACGGTGCTGCATGCCGAATGCATGCAGGCCGATGCCCTGGCCACCGTGCTCACGGTGCTGGGGCCGCACAAGGGGCTGGCCTTTGCGCAGCGCCACGGCATTGCCGCGCTGCTGTGCGAGCACACGGATGCGGGGTTGGTGGTGCACACCAGCGACGCTTTTGAGCTGCTCTGAGTGGCTGAACCCACCTGCTCGGGTGGATTGAAATTCTTTGGAAACTCCATGGGGCTTTTGGGTGACTTGGCGATGGTGAGTGCTGCACGCTGGACGGCTGCTGCAGCCCTGGTGGCTTTGTATGCCGCCCTGTGCGCCGCCGTGTGGTGGCGCGAGCGCCGCAAGCGCCAGGCGGCCCAGGCGCAAGCCGCGTCGCTGGCCGCTGCCCGCGAGGGGCTTCATGCCCTGCTGGTGGTGTACGCCAGCCAGACCGGCCAGGCCCAGGAGCTGGCGCAAGAAACCGCCCGCCTGCTGCACGCCGCCGGAGAGCCCGTGCGACTGTGCCCCGTGCACCAGCTCACCCCCGAGGCGCTGGCCCAGGCGCGATGCGCGCTGTGGGTGGTCAGCACCTGCGGCGAGGGCGACCCGCCCGACCACGCCGCCGCCTTTGCCAGCCACACCCTGGCCAGCGAGCCGCATTTGGCGAACTTGCATTACGGCCTGCTGGCGCTGGGCGACCGGCAGTACACCCACTTTTGCGGCTTTGGGCGCCAGGTGGACGCGTGGCTGCAGCGCTGCGGCGCCACGCGCTTGTTTGACACCGTGGAGATGGACAACGGCGATGCCCAGGCGCTGCAGCAGTGGCAGCACCACCTGGGGCAGGTGGCCCATGTCAGCGATTTACCCGCCTGGCAGGCGCCCGAGTTTGCCGACTGGGTGCTGGCTGGCCGCACGCACCTGAACCCCGGCAGCGCGGGCGGGGCGGTGTTTCACCTCGAACTGGTGCCCCCCGCAGACCTTGCAGGCGCTGCCGTGGCATGGGAGTCGGGCGACCTGGTGCAGGTGCGTGCCCCGCAAGATCCCGATCACCCGCGCGAGTACTCGGTGGCCTCCATCGCCAGCGACGGCGGCGTCCACTTGCTGGTGCGCCAGGCGGTGCGGGGCGATGGCTCGCTCGGCTTGGCCTCGGGCTGGCTCACGCAGGGTGCTGCCGTGGGCGCGGCCATAGCCCTGCGGCTGCGTGCGCACAGCAACTTCCGGCTGGAGGGCAATGCCCAGCGCCCCTTGATTCTGATTGGCAACGGCACCGGCCTGGCCGGGCTGCGCGCCCACCTGCGCGCCCGGGCGGCCGTGGGGGCCGGGCCCAACTGGCTGTTGTTTGGCGAGCGCAATGCGGCGTACGACTTTCACCACCAGGCCGAGCTGGAGGGCTGGCACCGGCAAGGCACCTTGCAGCGGCTGGATGTGGCCTTCTCGCGTGACCAGCCCACCCGCGTGTACGTGCAGCACCTGCTGGCGGCCGAGGCCGACACTGTGCGCGCCTGGGTGGCGCAAGGCGCAGCGGTGTACGTGTGCGGCAGCCTGCAGGGCATGGCCCAGGCAGTGGACAGCACACTGCGCCAGATTCTGGGGGCAGACGCCCTGGACCACTTGCTGCGCGAAGGGCGCTACCGGCGCGACGTGTATTGAGGGGATTGAACAGAGGCCCTCAGTGCAGGCGCTGCATCGTGTGGCAACTCGCTATGAAAAACATAGCTGCTAGCGCTTATCTAGATTGCGCTAGGGCCTGCTTTTGTCTAAATAATCCACCCCGCCAATGAAAAAGCCCGCCAGCCTGTTCAGAGGCGGCGGGCTTGAGCCCAATGACTGGGGCAGGGACACCGGCTGGCGGGCCCTGTACCGAGCTTTGCAGCGCTTTACAGCGAGTCGATGAAGCTGCGCAGCTTGTCCGAGCGCGAAGGGTGCTTGAGCTTGCGCAGCGCCTTGGCTTCTATTTGGCGAATGCGCTCGCGGGTCACGTCGAACTGCTTGCCCACTTCTTCCAGCGTGTGGTCGCTGGTCATTTCGATACCGAAGCGCATGCGCAGCACCTTGGCTTCGCGGGGGGTCAGGCCATCGAGGATGTCCTTGACCACGTCGCGCAGGCCGGCTTGCATGGCAGCTTCGATAGGCGCAGTGTTGGCACCGTCCTCGATGAAGTCGCCCAGGTGGCTGTCGTCGTCGTCGCCGATCGGCGTTTCCATGGAGATCGGCTCTTTGGCGATCTTCATGATCTTGCGGATCTTGTCCTCGGGGATTTCCATCTTGGCCGCCAGGATGGACGCATCGGGCTCGAAACCAAACTCTTGCAAGTGCTGGCGGCTGATGCGGTTCATCTTGTTGATCGTCTCGATCATGTGCACCGGGATACGGATGGTGCGCGCCTGGTCGGCGATCGAGCGGGTGATGGCCTGGCGAATCCACCACGTGGCGTACGTCGAGAACTTGTAGCCCCGGCGGTATTCGAACTTGTCCACCGCCTTCATCAGGCCGATGTTGCCTTCCTGGATCAAATCGAGGAACTGCAGGCCACGGTTGGTGTACTTCTTGGCGATCGAGATCACGAGGCGCAGGTTGGCCTCGATCATTTCCTTCTTGGCATCGCGCGAGGTGGCTTCACCTTCGTTCATGCGCTTGTTGATGCCCTTGAGCTCGGTCAGCGGCACGACCACGCGCGACTGCAGGTCCATCAGCTTTTGCTGCAGGTCCTGGATGGGCGGGATGTTGCGCGCAATGATGGACGACCAGGGCTTGCCAGCGGCGGCTTGCTTCTCGACCCACTGCAGGTTCAGCAGGTTGGGTGGGAAGTCCTTGATGAACGTCTCTTGGGGCATGCCGCACTTGTCCACGATGATGCGGCGCAGCTCACGCTCCTTCTTGCGCACATCGTCCACCTGGCCGCGCACCATGTCGCACAGCTTTTCGATGGTCTTGGCGGTGAAGCGGATGGTCATCAGCTCTTCCGACAAAGAGGCCTGGGCCTTCATGTAGGCAGGGGTGCCGTAGCCTTCCTTGTCATAGATCTTGTGGATCTTCTCGAACAGCTCGCGCAGCTTGTCAAAACGCTCCAGCGCCTGCTTCTTCAGCTCTTCGAGCTTCTTGGTCAGCGCCTTGGAGCCGCCCTTGCCGTCGTCGTCGTCGGCTTCGTCGAACTCGTCGAAGTCTTCTTCGGCCACATAGTCGTCGGCCTCATTGGGGTTGGAGAAACCGTCCACGATGGTCGAGATGACGACCTTGCCTTCGCGGATCTCTTCGCCCATGTTCAGGATTTCGGCAATGGTGGCGGGTGATGCACTGATCGCCTCCATCATGGCCATCAGGCCGCCTTCGATGCGCTTGGCGATTTCGATTTCGCCTTCGCGGGTCAGCAGCTCCACCGTGCCCATTTCGCGCATGTACATGCGCACGGGGTCGGTGGTGCGGCCGAATTCCGAGTCCACGGTGGACAGCGCGGCTTCAGCGGCTTCTTCGGCTTCTTCTTCGGTGGCGCCTGCGGGGGCGTTGTCCGTGATGATCAGCGCTTCGGCGTCAGGCGTTTGCTCGTACACCGCCACGCCCAGGTCGTTCAGCGTGGTGATGACGGCTTCGAGGGTTTCGGCATCGACCAGCTTGTCGGGCAAGTGGTCGTTGATTTCAACGTGCGTGAGGTAGCCGCGTGTCTTGCCCAGCTTGATCAGCGTCTTCAGGCGCGAGCGGCGCTTTTGCAGGTCTTCTTCGGACAGGACGGTCTCGTCCAGGCCGAATTCCTTCATCAAGGCGCGTTCCTTGGCCTTGCTGATCTTCATGCGCAGAGGCTTGACCTTCTCGACCGTAGCGGCCGTCTCGGTCGTTTCCTCGACTTCGCCTTCCAAGTCTGCTTCGATGTCCGACAGGTCGGTGTCGTCACCGCTGTCATCGCCCGCTGCGGCTGCCTTGGGCTTGCGGCCACGCTTGGCGGGCACCTTGGCTTCGGCGGAGGCTGCAGCCTTGGCAGGGCGGCCTGGCTTCTTCTTGGGGGCTTCGGCAGCAGCTGCTTCTTCTTCCTCGGCGGCCGGCGCGGCTTTGGCGCGGGTGGGCTTCTTCTTCAGCAGTTCATCGGCGGCTTTTTTCAGCTCGGCTGGGCTTTTGTACACGGTCTGGACTTTCTTGGTCGCTGCAGCCTTGGCAGGCGCTTTGGCAGCGGTTTTGGAGACAGCCTTGGCGGCGGTGTCTGGAGCAGTCTTGGGCGGCTTCGCGGACTTTTGAGCGGGCATGAAAAACCTCAGAATCAAAAACGGACACAAAGAAAACGCAAACGCCACAGATCCCGGCGCGGGTGGCAACGCATGAGCGCAAAAGCTCAGGCGCTTGGAGGGGAGGCCCTCATTGGCAAGATGTCTGGGCGAACATTTGGTGTGCAGTCCTTGCGATAAGTGGGCTGATCTGCGCTGATGTGCGCGCGTGTCACGATGGCCCGGCTCGGAGGTGCTGCTGTCGCTCTTGCCAAAAAACCCTACATTATACCAGCGGGGGGCTTTTTCAAGGACTTTCGCTGTAATTCTCAGCCGTTGCAGCCCGCAGTGTGGCTTTTGTGGTTTTTTGGTTTTGGCGTGTGGACGGTGGCCTGCGCGCTGCCACGCCATTGGGCCCAGGCGCTGCTGGGGCGTTATCTGAGCGTTATTTGGGCGCCGCAGGCTCCAGCGCGGCCTTGAGCGTGCGTGAGCGCGCATCCAGCTCGCGCCACAGGGCCAGGTCGCCGCTGGCGCTGGCCGCGCTCAGCTGCTCTTTGATCTGCTCCAGCTGGATGCGCGTCAGCAGGTCGCTCAGCTCGGCCCGCAGCTCGGCCACGTCGCCTTCGGTTTGCGCATGGGCGCCGGTCATCACTTTCACGGCCAGCGTTTCGCATTCGTGGCCGCGCAGGCTCTCGCGCAGCACCGCCCAGGCCAGGGGGCCTTGCTCCATGAATTGCGCCTCCAGCCAGGCAAACAGCGGGCCGTGGGGCGCGGGCAGGGCGCACAGGGCGGTATGGTCGTCCGGCGCCAGGTGCTCCAAAAACGCCATGTGCGACAGCAGCAGCCGCGCTGCATGGTCCACCCGGCTGGCCATGGGGGTGTTGGGCAGGCGGGGCTGGGGCGGCCAGGGGCTGTCGTCGCGCTTTTTCCAGTTGCCTTTGCCTTTCCAGTCGCCCTTGCCCTTCCAGTCTCCGCTTTTGCGAAACGGGGGCTTGGCGCTGCCACCCTGGCCTTGGTGTGAGCCATAACCGGCGTCGTAGCTCGCATCTGGGGCACCATGCCAGGGCTCGGCGCCATCGGGTGGCCCGCCCCAGGGCGGCTCGTCCGGCGAGTGGTAGGGGGAATGGGCTGGTGCGCTGTGCCCCTGCACGCCCGCGCTGGGGCCGGGGCGGCGGTGGTGCTCTTGCGCCGATGCCTGGCTCCACAGGTCAGACAGGTCGTTGGCGGGCAACTGGGTGAGCTGGGCCAGCTCGCTGAGCAGCTGGCGGCGCAGCACGCCGTCGGGCAGGCTGGCCCACAGGGGGCGGGCGTTGCTGGCCATGTGGGCGCGGCCCTCGGCCGTGGCCAGGTCGCAGCCGTCGCTGGCGGCTTCGACCAGAAAGCGGCTCAGCGGCATGGCCTCGGCAATGCAGCGGGCAAAGGCGTCGGTGCCATGCTCGCGCACGTAGCTGTCGGGGTCGTGCTCGGCGGGCAAAAACAAGAACTTGATGCTGCGCGTGTCAGTGGCGTGGGGCAGGGCGCCATCGAGTGCCTTGCGCGCGGCGCGGCGCCCGGCGGCGTCGCCGTCAAAGCTGAAGACCACGGCATCGGTAAAGCGCAGCAGCTTTTGCACATGCTCGGGCGTGCAGGCCGTGCCCAGGGTGGCCACGGCGTTGGGGAAGCCCAGCTGCGCCAGCGCCACCACGTCCATGTAGCCCTCGGTCACCAGCGCGTAACCCGCCTCGCGGATGGGCGTGCGGGCTTCAAACAGGCCGTACAGCTCGCGCCCTTTGTGGAAGACCGGGGTTTCGGGCGAGTTCAGGTACTTGGGCTTGTCGTCGCCCAGCACCCGCCCGCCAAAGCCAATGCACTCGCCTTTGACATTGCGGATCGGGAACATCACCCGGTCGCGGAAGCGGTCGTAGCGCTTGCCGCCGTCTTCATCGTTGACGATGACCAGGCCGCTTTCTTCGAGCAGCGGGTCGTCGTACGCCGGGAACACGCTGGCCAGGCTGCGCCAGCCCTCGGGCGCATAGCCTAGGCCGTATTGCTTGGCCACATGGCCCGACACGCCCCGGCCCTTGAAGTAGCCAATGGCGCGCTGCGACTCGCGCAGGTGGCGGCGGTAGGCGTCGGCGGCTTTTTCCAGCACATCGCTCAGCGTGGCCTGCTTTTGCCGGGCGGCAGCGGCGCGCTCGCGCTCCTGGGGGGAGATGTCGTCGTCGGGCACCTGCAGGCCCACGCTTTGGGCGAGGTCGTTCACCGCCTCGATGAAGCCCATGCCCGCATGGTCCATCAGGAAGCTGATGGCGTTGCCGTTCTTGCCGCAGCCAAAGCAGTGGTAGAACTGCTTGGAGGGGCTGACACTGAACGAGGGCGACTTTTCCCCGTGAAAGGGGCACAGCCCCATGAAGTTGGCGCCGCCTTTTTTGAGTTGCACATAGCGGCCCACGATATCGACCACGTCGACGCGCGAGAGCAACTCTTGGATGAACGACTGGGGGATGGACACGGGAGTATTTTCGCCCATGCGTGGTGCTTCCCGGGCGGGGCGCCGTAAATTGCGGCCAGGGCGCTTTCAGCGCGCTGTCAGCCCGGGGGGCTGTAATGGGAAATTACCTGTTTTTCTGCTCAAGGATGGATGTGATGACCTCTGCGTACGACCAGCACCTGCCGCGCAACCCGGCCAACTTTGCGCCCCTGTCCCCGTTGGGGTTCTTGGAGCGGGCCGCTGAGGTCTACCCAGACCGCCTGGCCATCGTGCACGGTGCGCAGCGCCAGACCTGGGGGCAGACCTACGCCCGCTGCCGTCAGCTGGCCAGCGCCTTGCAGCGCAGCGGCATCGGCAAAAACGACACCGTGGCCGTGATGTTGCCCAACACCCCGCCCATGGTCGAGGCCCACTTTGGCGTGCCCATGGCCGGGGCCGTGCTCAATGCCCTGAACACCCGGCTCGACCCGGAAACCATTGCCTTCATGCTGGACCACGGCGAGGCCAAGGCCGTGATCGTGGACCCGGAGTTCACCGCCACCCTGGCCAAGGCCCTGGCGCTGCGCCAGTCCACCGCGCCGCTGCTGGTGGTGCAGGTGCAAGACGACCTCTATGGCGCGCCAGCCCAGACCTTGCCGGGCCCAGACTACGAAGCCTTTGTGGCCAGCGGTGACCCGCAGTTTGCCTGGGAGCTGCCCGCCGATGAATGGGACGCCATCGCCCTGAACTACACCAGCGGCACCACCGGCAACCCCAAAGGCGTGGTCTACCACCACCGGGGTGCGGCCACCAACGCCATCAGCAACGTGCTGGAGTGGGACCTGCCTAAGCACGCCGTGTATTTGTGGACGCTGCCCATGTTCCACTGCAACGGCTGGTGCTTTCCGTGGACGATTGCGGCGCGCGCGGGCGTCAACGTGTGCCTGCGCCGCGTGGAGGCACAGGCGATTTTTGATGCCATTCGCACCCACGGCGTCACGCACTACTGCGGCGCGCCCATCGTGCACGGCTTGCTGGTCAACGCCCCCGACGCGATGAAGGTGGGCGTGCCCGCAGGCGTCAAGGCCATGGTGGCGGGCGCGGCGCCACCGGCCTCGATGATCGAGGGCATGGAGAAGATGGGGTTTGATTTGACCCACGTGTACGGCCTGACCGAGGTGTATGGCCCCGCCACTGTGTGCGCCAAGCACGAGGCGTGGGATGCCCTGGACATTGGCGAGCGCGCCCGCCTCAACGCCCGCCAGGGCGTGCGCTACCACCTGCAGCGCGATGTACGTGTGCTGGACCCGGAAACCCTGCAGCCCGTGCCTTGGGATGGTGAAACGATGGGCGAGATCATGTTCAAGGGCAACATTGCCATGAAGGGCTACCTGAAGAACCCCAAAGCCACCGAGGACGCCTTTCGCGGTGGCTGGTTCCACAGCGGTGACTTGGCGGTGCAGTACCCCGACGGCTACATCAAGATCAAGGACCGCAGCAAGGACATCATCATCTCGGGCGGCGAGAACATCTCGTCCATCGAGGTGGAGGACGTGCTCTATCGCCACCCCGACGTGCTGGCCGCCGCCGTGGTGGCCAAGCCTGATGTCAAGTGGGGCGAAACCCCCTGCGCTTTTGTGGAACTGAAGGCCGGTGCCACCGCCACCCCCGAAGACATCGTGGCGCACTGCAAAAAGCACCTGGCGGGCTTCAAGGTGCCCCGCGCCGTGGTGTTTGGCGAGCTGCCCAAGACCAGCACGGGCAAGATCCAGAAGTTTGAGCTGCGCAAGCAGGCCGGGTCGGCCAGCGCGATCAACGTGTGAGGTGGCTGGGCTTACTTGGCCGCAGGTGCCGCGGTGCCTGAGCGCACGGCTTTGAGTTCGCCCTTGAGCCAGGGCCCGGCTTCCACCGCCGCCGCCCCGGCGCAGCGCACCTGGTAGGCCTTGCCGCTGGCGCTGCTGGACGAGGCCCCCAGCTCAATGAACTGCTCGGTGGTTTGCACCGCGTTCTTGCCGTCCAGGTAGTCCAGCTTTTTGAGCAAATGCGCCTTGGCCTCGGCGCCGCTGTACCAAGAGCCATTGCGGTTGAAATCGCAGCCAGACGTTTGCAGCCGGGTGAGCAGGGTGTTGACCTCGGCCTTGGCGGCTGCGGGCAGGCTGCCCGCCACGCTGTAGCCCGCCAGTGCCCACAGCGTGGCAGCCAGGCAGGCGGTGCGCAATGAAGGAGGGCAAGGCAGGGCCAGTGTGGGCAAGCGGCGGGGCGTGGTGTGCATGGTGGTGCGGGGTAACAGGGTGGAGGGGCCGCAAGGCGGCGGCAAGAACCGGGTCACGACCTCTTGCGAGATCGTCGGCAGGCTCTCCAGAGCGGGCAATCTTGCCATGATTGCTCATGTTTTGATAGCTGCTCGCGCTTATTTGGTGAGCGCTACACCCTCTTTTTTGTTAAAAATTGCGCAACAGCACCGTGCTGAAGCATCGCAGCCGCCTGGCACCAGCCTTGGGCAGGCTTTGAGGGGCTGGGGTTTCAATGATTTTGGCCCCTAGCGCTTGATTGATAAGCGCTAGCAGCTATTTATTTGATAGCATTTTAAGCCACCTGGCACCGCAGGCCTACGCCGCCACGGGCCCCGGCTTGCGGTCTTCCACCACAAAGCGGGCCTGGGTGCTGGCGGTGCTGGCCGCGTCCATCGGGTTGTCCACCACGCGCAAGGTGGTGGTCCAGCGCGTGGGGGTGATGTCGGCCAGGCCGTAGCCGCGTTGCTCGCAACGGGCCAGCAGCACATGGGGGTTGTGGCGGACGATGGCATCCACCTTGTCTTGCGTGGTGCCCGCGCGCGAGCTGATGGAGGTGCCGCAGAACTCGCTGGCCAGCACCGGCAGGCTGCCACCGCTGGCGCCCGCACCGGGGGCGTGCACATTGCACACATAGTTCTGGTGGATGTCGCCGCCCAGCAGCACGGTGTTGCGCGGCTGGTGGCGCTGTACCGATTGCAGCAGGCGCTCGCGCGCCGCAGGGTAGCCGTCCCAACCATCGGTAGCCACTTGGCCGCTGGGGTAGTGGCGCGGCGAGAACAGGGTCTGCTGGGCCAGCACGCTCCAGCGGGTGTGGTCGTTTTTCGCGTCTGCGGCCAGGCCTGCGTCCAGCCATTGCTCTTGCGCAGGGCCCAGCAGGCTGCGTGCGGGGTCGGCCAGCTCGGCGCAGTCGCCTGGGCGCACGGCGCCTGCGTTGCTGGCACCCGGTTTGCGGCAGGCTTGCAGGGCGCGGTATTGGCGGTCGTCCAGCAGGTGCAGCTGGGCCAGCCGCCCCCAGCGCAGGTGGCGGTACACCTGCAATTGCCCAAACTGTGCATCGACCAGGCTGCTGGAGCGCAAGGGCATGTTTTCGTAGAACGCTTGCCACGCGGCGGCGCGCTGCGCCAAGAAAGCGGTGGCATCGCCCTGGCCATTGCTGGTGCCCGCGTAGTCGTTTTGCACCTCGTGGTCGTCCCAGGTCACGGCCCAGGGGCAGGCGGCGTGGGCGGCTTGCAGGGCGGGGTCGCTTTTGTGCAGGGCGTAGCGGTCGCGGTAATCGGCCAGTGTGGTGGCGTGGCGCAGGTTGTGGGTGCGCGCCAGCCCGTCGGTGTTTTTAGGCGTGGCGTATTCGTAGATGTAGTCACCCAAAAAGAGCACCAGCTCTGGCTGATCGGCGCACAGGTGGCGCCAGGCGGCGTAGTGGCCGTGCTCCCAGCGCTGGCAGGAGGCAAAGGCCACGCGCAGCCTGGCCACCAGGGCGTCAGCCGCCGGTGCGGTGCGGGTGCGCCCGGTGGCGCTGGTGGCCTGCCCCAGCAAAAAGCGGTAGTGGTACCACTGGGCGGGCTCCAGCCCCTGCACCTCCACATGCACGCTGTGGCCCTGCTGCGGGCTGGCGGTGGCCTGGCCTTTTTGCACGATGCGTTGAAAGCCCTCGTCGTGGGCCACTTCCCAGTGCACGGTCTGCGCGGGCAGGGGCTGGCCGAGCGGAGCGATGAGGCGCGTCCACAGCACCACGCCATCAGGCGTTGGGTCGCCACTGGCCACGCCCAGGGCAAAGGGGTCGCCCGTCAGGTGCGCGGTTTGCAGCCAAGCCCAGCGGGGCAGGGTGGTGGCGGCCGCCGCGATGGCAGCACGCTGCAAAAAGAGTCGTCTCTGCTGGGGGTGCATGGCAGGCTCCGGGGTTGTGTTGTTCCCTTGCTGACTCCGTTTGCAGCTTCAGGGCGGTGGTTGCGGTCCGCGGCGCTTCAAAATCGCGCGGCCGAGGCGCGCAGCCGCCGTGCAAGGGCCGCCCCGACATGCCAATGTCGGCTTCGCTCTGTGCGCTGGCGGTGTCCCCCGGTGGGGGAAGGCGCCGCAGGCGACTCAGGGGGGCTTTGGGGTCACGCGGCCATCACCCGGTTTTTGCCCGAGCGTTTGGCCAGATACATGCTCTGGTCGGCCCGCTTGAGGGCGTCCACGCTGGTTTCGCTGTCGTGCAGTTGGGCCACGCCCGCGCTGAAGGTGATGAGGATTTTTTCGCTGCCCTGCAAGAAAAAGCGTGTGGTCAGCTCGCGTTGCAGCCGCGTCATGGCGGCCACGCCGCTGTCCACGTTGGTGTCGGGCAGCAGCAGCACGAATTCTTCGCCGCCGTAGCGGGCCAGCAGGTCCTGGGGGCGCATCACTTCGCGGGTGACCTGTGCCAGGTGCACCAGGGCCGCGTCGCCCACGGTGTGGCCCAGGCGGTCGTTGATGTTCTTGAAGTTGTCGATGTCCAGCAGCGCCAGGCAAAGAGGGTTGCCCAGGCGGCGGGCGCGGGCCACCTCGCGCTCCATGGCCTCGTCCAGCCCTTTGCGGTTGAGGGTGCCGGTCAGCGGGTCGTGCCTTGCCTGGGCGCTGGCGCGGTCCAGCTCTTGCTGCAGCTTGGCCACCTCGGCGTGCTTGGCGTCGGTGCGTTCGCGCAGCTCTTGCAGTTCGGTGTGGGTGAGCTTGGTGTCCAGGGCCATGGCGCGGGTGGCGGTCATCACCTCTTCGAGCACCGGGGCGATTTCCTGGAGGTTGTTGGCCTTGCCGATCAGGTCGGCGCAGCGCTCCATGGTGTCGTGGTAGGTGGTGCTGGAGGCCGTCATCTGCGCCAGGCGCTCGATGAAGGTGGCCAGCATGTCCTTCATTTGCTCCTGGGCCTCCGCTGTACGGGCCTTGGCTTCGGTCTGCTTGAAGATCACGTCCTTCAGGCGCAGTTGCACGTCGTCCAGGCGGCGCAGCGTGAGCGGCGGGGTCGAGGCCGCCATCAGCGCCTCGGCCTGCCCGCGCAGCCAGCGGTCGTCCACGCTGAGTACGGCAATGTTCTCAAACACCATGTGCAGCAATTGCAGCAGGCTGGCGCGGATGGCGGCCTGGTCTTCGGTGGCGAACGACAGGCGGTAGGTGAAGTTGCCCAGCATGAGCTGCACGGTGGACAGCGGCGGCGCAGGCTCGCGCAGAAAGCCGGTGAGTTGCCCGGCCATGTCGTGCACGCGTGCATCGTCTTCGCCCAGGGCGGGCAGGGTGTTGTCGATGAGGCGGGCCAGCAGCTCGGCAAAGTCGGGGGGCAGCACGCCACTGGTGGCGCCCTCTGGGGCGGCTGCGGGCGTTGCGGCCACAGGGCTCAGTCCCAGGTTGGCGTAGCCCACCATCACGCTTTGCAGCGCTGACCAGTCTTTGTTGGCAATGGCTTTTTCAAACTGGGTGAGCAGCCGCTTTTGGGGCGGCGTTTGCGCCGGCAGCAGGCGCTGGATGCTGCTCAACTGGGCGTCAGGAAAAGGCTGGCTGCTACGGGTGCCGGCAATCTCGTCGTAAATGGCCAGGTAGTTGTCTGGCGTAGGGGCCAGCCGGCGGGTGGCCAGTTGTTTGAGCGTTTCGCGCGCGATTTCGTAAGGTTGACGGTCTGCCATGTGCGAACACCAGTATCAAGGACAGCAAGGGTGCCCGAGTGTGACACAGCCCCGCTGCGGCGCGGTGGCCTTTTGGTGGCCTTTGGGGCGTCTGCACGCCCCTGGCTGGGGCGTGGTGGCTGGCACCCCGGGCGGTCAGCCGTTGACCATGACCAGTTTGCCCATGACGCCCCGCGAGCCCATGTGGGCGTAAGCCTGGGGCAACTCGGCCATGGGCATGATGCGGTCGATCACAGGTTTGATCTTGCCCTGCCCGTACCACTGGGCCAGCTCGGCCATCATGGCGGCATTGGCCTGGGGCTCGCGCTTGGCAAAGTCGCCCCAGAACACGCCCACGATGGACGCGCCTTTGAGCAGCGCCAGGTTGAAGGGCAGGGCGGGGATGGGCCCCGAGGCAAATCCCACCACCAGGTAGCGGCCCCGCCACGCGATGGAGCGGAAGGCGGGTTCGGCAAAGTCGCCCCCCACGGGGTCGTAGATCACGTCGGGGCCTTTGCCATCGGTCAGGGCCTTGATGGCATCGCGCAGGTTCTCTTTGCTGTAGTTGATGGTGGCGTCTGCCCCGATGGAGGTGCACAGCGCGCACTTTTCATCGCTGGACGCGGCCGCAATCACCCGGGCGCCCATGGCTTTGGCAATCTGGATGGCTGCGGTGCCCACGCCCCCGGCGGCGCCCAGCACCAGCACGGTTTCTCCCGCCTTGAGCTGGGCGCGGTCTACCAAGGCGTGGTGCGAGGTGGCATAAATCATGATGAATGCAGCAGCGTCCACCGCCGGAAATCCTGCGGGCAGTGGCATGCACAGCGCCGCTGGCGCCAGGGTGTGGGTGCCAAAGCCCCCGGTGCCGGAGAGGCAGGCCACGCTTTGCCCCACCTGCAGGTGCTTGACGCCATCGCCCACGGCCACCACGGTGCCCGCGTACTCAGAGCCCGGCACAAACGGCAGCGGTGGTTTCATCTGGTATTTGTTCTGCACGATCAGCAGGTCGGGGAAGTTCAGGCTGGCGGCCTTGATCTCGATGAGCACCTCGCCCGCTTTGGGGGTGGGCGTGGGCAGTTCTGTCCAGGCCAGCGCGTCTACGCCAGTGGGGTTGGTGCAAAGCCAGGCGTGCATGGTTGTCTCCTTGGGTCGTTATGGGCGCGGATGATAGGTGGGGCTGGGGTGGGGCGATGTCCCACGAGCGACCCCCGGGAACCGACAGCAAAGACCCTCGGCAGGCGTCGGCCTGGGTTTCGGCCGCTTCATGGCCAGGATGGTTGGGCCCGGGTTGATCTGTATCGCCAAAGCAGCGAATGTCCACTTGGGGCATTCTTGGGCACCCCTCCTACAATGCGCTGCAATCAGCACCCGTACCCCATGAAAATTCTCATCTCCAACGACGACGGTTACCAGGCGCCCGGAATTGTGGCGTTGTACGAGGCGCTCAAGTCTCTGGCAGACGTTGAGGTGGTGGCCCCAGAGCACAACAACAGTGCCAAGTCGAACGCGCTGACCCTGCATTCCCCCCTGTACGTGCACAAGGCGGCCAATGGCTTTCGCTACGTGAATGGCACCCCCGCAGATTGCGTGCACATTGCGCTCACGGGGTTGCTGGGTTACCGGCCCGATCTGGTGGTGTCTGGCATCAACAACGGCGCCAACATGGGGGATGACACCATTTATTCAGGCACCGTGGGCGCGGCCATGGAGGGCTATCTGTTCGGCATTCCGGCCATCGCTTTTTCACAGGTGGACAAGGGTTGGGGCGAGATTGACGCTGCGGCCGCCAAGGCGCGTGAGATCGTGGCGCAGTTGCTGCACAGCAATTTGGTGGCCCCTGTGGCGTCTTCGGCGGCAGCGCCTTGGCTGCTGAATGTCAATATTCCCAACATGCCGCTGCAAGCGCTCAAGCCCCTGAAGCTGTGCCGCCTGGGGCGTCGCCATGCTGCAGAGCGGGTCATCACACAGGAAAGCCCCAGGGGCGAGGTGATGTACTGGATCGGCGGCGCGGGACCTGCCAAGGACGATGCCGAGGGCACGGACTTCCATGCCACGGCGCAGGGCCATGTGTCGATGACGCCCTTGAAGGTTGACCTGACAGACCACGACCACCTGGGGTATTGGGCGCAAACTGCGGCCCGCATGCAGTCTGGCGGTACTGGCGGAGGCGGGCATTGATGCAGCGGCGCCCTGGTTTCCCCGCCAAATTGCCGGGGGCATCCAACGCCCCGGCGGCCAAGCCCCCGGCACCAGCCTTGCCCGTGGCGGGCCGGGTGGCCGTGCCGACGGCGGTGGGCACGGGGCTGGATTCTGCGGCGGTGCGTGCCCGCATGGTGCAAAAGCTGGCAGCCGCAGGCAGTGCTTCACCCCAGGTGCTGCAGGCCATGGGGGCGGTGGAGCGCCATCGCTTTGTCGACAGCGCCCTGGGTAACCAAGCCTACGAAGACACCAGTTTGCCCATCGGCATGGGGCAAACCATCTCCAAGCCCAGCATCGTCGCCCGCATGTGCGAGTTGCTTCTGGGTGCTGAAGGTGCGCGTGCGGGTGGAATGGGGCGTGTTCTGGAAATTGGCACGGGCTGTGGCTACCAGGCGGCGGTGCTGAGCCTGCTGGCCCGCGAGGTCTACACGCTGGAGCGTGTGCGCAATCTGCATGAAAAAGCCCGTGACAATTTGCGCCCCTTTCGCTTGCCCAATGTGCATCTGCTGTTTGGCGATGGAATGCTGGGATATGCCAAGGGCGCCCCTTACGCCGCCATCATTGCGGCGGCGGGTGGCGACTCGGTGCCGCAGGCCTGGTGCGACCAATTGGCCGTGGGGGGGCGCTTGGTGGCCCCTATGGCGGTGGCCGGCGGTCAGCAAATGTTGCTCGTAATCGACAAAACGGTGCACGGTTTGAAACAAAACGTGCTCGAACCGGTCCATTTTGTCCCTCTAAAATCGGGGATTGCCTGAAGGGAATTGCTTATGTTCGTATCGCGTGGTCTTGTCGTTGGGTTTTCTGTGGCGATGGCGGGGGTCCTGCTGTCCGGCTGCGGCACCCGGCTGAGCAAGGCCCCAGTGGAAGATCGGGGAACGTCTTCTGGCAACGCGTCTGGCTCCAGCTCTCAGCCTGGTGTGGTGGTGGCAACCCCCATCAAGCCGTTGCCTGGCGCTGAAAATGCCGGCAAACCGGGCTACTACACCGTCAAGCCTGGGGATACCCTGATCCGCATCGGCTTGGAAAACGGCCAGGGCTGGAAAGACATTGCCCGCTGGAACAACCTGGAGAACCCCAATCTGATCGAGGTCGGGCAGGTGTTGCGAGTGAGTGCCTCAGTGCCTGTTCCCGCGCCAGCCGCCTCTGCGGCCGTTGCTTCCGACACCGGCGTGGTGACGCGCCCCGTCACATCGTCGTCTGTGACGCCAGCCGCTGCGGCCAGCGCATCCAGCGCTCCCAAGACGCCTGCCTCTGGGGCAGCGCCTGTGGTGGCTGTTGCAACGCCAACGCCTGCCCCTGCACCAGCGGCACCTCCCGCAGGTGCGGTCGAAGACGATGTGTCCTTCATCTGGCCCGCGTCCGGCGCTTTGTTGGCGGGGTTTGATGAAGCCCGCAACAAGGGCTATGACATTGCCGGCAAGGCTGGAGACGCGGTGCTGGCTGCAGCAGACGGCCGTGTGGTGTATTCGGGGGCTGGTTTGCGTGGCTATGGCAACCTGATCATCCTCAAGCACAACAACACGTTCTTGACGGCTTATGCTCACAACCAGACCTTGCTTGTCAAGGAGGACCAGGCAGTGCGGCGCGGTCAGAAGATTGCCGAGATGGGCAACACGGATGCAGACCGGGTGAAGTTGCATTTTGAGATTCGCCGTCAGGGCAAACCGGTAGACCCGGCGCGCTACTTGGCGGCCCGTTGAGCGTGGCCAAGTCTGTGGCAGTCAAAGGGGCGAAAGCCCCTTTGAGCGTTTTGGAGGGCGCAAACGCAGCATCGCCCCTCGCACAGCCTGAATCCGAAGATGGGGCCCTGGGCGTCATCCAGTCTGTGGCAGAGGAGGGTTTGGAGGGCGAGCTGGCCGATGGAATTGCGGCAGAGTCTGAGTTGCGCACAATGTCTGTGCCTGCATCGCAGCACGGCGAGCGCCTGGATCGCACCCTGGCAGAGTTGGTGCCTGAGTTTTCACGCAGCTATTTGCAGCAACTGCTGGGGCAGGGGTTGGTGGCGGTTAATGGCCGGGTGGTGCCCAAGCCGTCCACCCGCGTCAAGGCTGGTGATGCAGTGGTGCTGGAAATGCGCCCTACGTTGCAAAGCCAGGCGTTTCGTCCAGAGTCCATGCCCATTGATGTGGTGTACGAGGACGCCCATCTGCTGGTGATCAACAAGCCTGCGGGTTTGGTGGTGCACCCGGCGCCCGGTAACTGGAGCGGTACCTTGCTCAATGGCCTTTTGGGGCGTGATGAGCGGGCTGCTTTGGTGCCCCGTGCGGGCATTGTGCACAGACTCGACAAGGACACGAGTGGCCTGATGGTGGTGGCGCGCGATCGGTCAACGATGGATGCGCTGGTGACCATGATTGCGGCCCGCGACGTCAGCCGCAAGTACCTGGCTTTGGCGCACAAGCCCTGGGTCGGTAATGCCCTGCGTGCGGTGAATGCACCAATAGGGCGTGATCCTCGCAATCGGCTGCGCATGGCGGTGGTGGATCTCTCTACCCATGCAGGCAAGGCGGCGCGCACTGATATTCGCCTGCTGCAGTCTTGTGGGCAGGGGTGCTGGGTTGAATGCACCTTGCACACTGGGCGCACCCACCAGATTCGCGTTCACATGGCCTCGCTGGGGCATGCGCTGGTAGGGGATGCGTTGTATGGCGGCTCTCCCGTGGGGGCAATCCAAAGGCAGGCGTTGCATGCCTACCGTCTGGCCTTCAGGCATCCAGTCACAGGTGATGACTTGGTGCTTGAGGCGCCCGTGCCTGCGGATATGCGCTTGGCGCTGTCCGATTGGGGGCTGAGCTACAATCCGTAGCAACGGGCCGTGAGGCCTGAGAATGCCCGAAGACGGAATCCCGCCGGGCCCTGTCGTATACCGACCGCGCTTTCAGCGCCCTTTGACCAATCCCTGCTATCGGTGAGCCCTTCCTGTTGCGAGGGCCATTTTCCGGAATCGCTGAACCATGAATACGGTGGATGCCAAGCGGGTCCTAGAGACTGCCCTGATCTGTGCTCCTCAGCCCGTGCCTTTGCGTGAGCTGAGGGTGCTGTTCAATGATGCCCTGGGTTCAGACACGCTGAAAATGCTGCTGCAAGACTTGCAGCGCGACTGGGAATCTCGTGGTGTGGAACTGGTGCAAGTGGCGACAGGTTGGCGCTTTCAGAGCAAGCCTGAGATGCGCGAGTATCTGGACCGCCTGCATCCTGAAAAGCCGCCCCGGTATACCCGCGCCACGCTGGAAACTTTGGCCATCATTGCGTACCGCCAGCCGGTCACCCGGGGGGATATTGAAGACATTCGCGGGGTGACCGTGAACAGTCTGATCATCAAGCAACTGGAAGACCGAGGGTGGGTGGAGGTGATTGGTCACCGGGAAACGGTGGGTCGTCCTGCATTGTTTGCAACGACCCGGCAGTTTTTGGATGACCTGGGGCTTTCATCGCTGGACCAACTGCCGGTGTTGGACGATCCTTCGTCCCACGCCAATGTACTGGAGGCGATGGCAGTGGCCCAGTCCACAGGTGTACAAGAAGGTGGCGGGAGCGACTTGACTCCGCTAGAGGCTGCAGCCGATGTGCCGTCAGCACAGGCTGGGGGGGCGGGTGGTGCTTTGGGCGGTGATTTGTTTGAAATGGCGGAGGACACGCTCCGCAATGACCAGGTAGATGCCAGTGATGGCATTACAGGAACCCCACATGAATGATTCGACTCCAGTGAATGCGGAAGACCTTCCGCGCGAGCCACTTGTCCAAGACGATGCTGCACCTGCAGCACGGGCTCCACGCAAGCGTGCCGCAACCAAAAAACCAGCATCCTCTGCGGCGGACCTGGCAGATGATGTTGGCGCTGCTGTGGAGCCACTAGTGGCTGACGCTGTGCCAGAAAATTCTGCACCCGAGTCTCCGTCCGTTAAGTCCCGTGGGGGGCGTCCCGGTGCCAAGCCTCAGCCCTCTGCAGGTGCTGCGCAGGGTTATCAGTTCTCTGATGTGGTGTCGGGCCGGTTTGACGATGAGGATGCCGAAGGCGATGTCCTGCCAGCCAAGCGGGTGCTGTTGCCGCAGGTGGAAACCCCCAAGTTGCATAAGGTCTTGGCCCAGGCGGGTTTGGGGTCGCGCCTTGAGATGGAGCAATTGATTCTGGAGGGGCGGATCTCTGTCAACAACGAGCCCGCCCACGTGGGTCAGCGCATCCAGTACGGCGACCAAGTCAAGGTCAACGGCAAACCCATTCGCTACCGCATTGACCCGCCGCCACCCAGGGTGATCGCGTACCACAAGCCCGTCGGCGAAGTGGTGACCCACGACGATCCGCAAAACCGGCCCACGGTGTTTCGCAAATTACCCCGACTTCAAAATGGCAAGTGGCAGTCTGTGGGGCGCTTGGATTTGAATACCGAGGGCTTGTTGCTGTTTACCAGCTCCGGAGAGTTGGCTAACAAGTTGATGCACCCCCGGTTCGGGCTGGAGCGCGAGTACGCTGTGCGTGTCTTGGGCGCGCTCAGCAACGAAGAAAAGCAACGGCTGCTCGATGGCGTGCGCCTAGACGATGGCATGGCCTCCTTCGGCTCCATTGAAGACGGTGGCGGTGAGGGATCAAACTGCTGGTATCGGGTCACGATCTCTGAGGGGCGCAATCGGGAAGTGCGCCGCATGCTTGAGTCGGTCGGGCATGCCGTCAGTCGTCTGATTCGCATCCGATATGGCGCCATGATGTTGCCCCGAGGGCTCAAGCGCGGTGCCTGGATGGAGTTGGATGATTCCGATATCCGCTCGCTGTTGCGCGCCGCAGGCGAGGGCAACGATGCAGCGCCTGACCGTGATGGTGATGCGGGTGCGCAGCGGCGTGCAGGAGCGAACCCCCGTGGCAAAAGTGGTGGCCCGGGTGCGCCAGCCCGCCGCAACGACCGAGGTGCTGTGGGTGCCTTTGGCGGGCAACGTTCGCGCCGTCGTGATGATGGTGGTGCGGGCTCGGCAGGTGATCGCCAGCGTGGCGGAGCCCAGCCCGACCCGATGAAAACGTCGGTGGGATACATCGGGTCCGACAGCCTCTCCCGTCAACGCCAGGCGCAACGCGCCCCGGGTGGGGGGGGCGCTCGACGCGGCCGTGGTCGCTCTTGATCGCGCAGCACGGTTAGAATCGAGGGTTTTGTCTGCTAGGCAAAAGAATTTCAGTAACATTTATTCAGGAATATCAACATGGCTATCGAACGCACTCTCTCCATCATCAAGCCTGACGCAGTGGCCAAGAACGTGATCGGCCAGATCTACGCCCGTTTTGAGGCTGCCGGCCTCAAGGTGGTGGCTGCCCGTATGGCCCACCTGTCGCGCCTGGAAGCCGAGCAGTTCTATGCTGTGCACAAGGCACGTCCTTTCTTCAAAGATCTGGTGGACTTCATGATTTCCGGTCCTGTGATGATCCAGGCTCTGGAAGGTGAAAACGCCATCCTGAAGAACCGCGAGCTGATGGGCGCTACCGATCCTAAGAAGGCTGATGCTGGCACGATCCGCGCTGACTTTGCAGACAGCATCGATGCCAACGCAGTGCACGGTTCTGATGCTCCTGAAACAGCGCAAGTGGAAGTTGCCTTCTTCTTCCCTGGCCTGAACATTTACTCCCGCTGAGATGGCGGTCCCCATGACTTGTCCCACCTGTGTGGGGTGGATGTGCCATGGGGACAGCTGCGAGCGGTCTCGCGCAAGGCTGCCGCAATGACCACCAACCTCCTTGAATTTGACCTGGATGCGCTGATCGCTTTTTGTGAGCGATTGGGCGAAAAGCGTTTTCGCGCGACCCAGTTATTTCGTTGGATTCACCAGCGCGGGGCCAGCGATTTCGATGCCATGAGCGATTTGGCCAAGGCATTGAGAGAAAAGCTCAAAGGCTGCGCGCACATCGAAGCGTTACCCGTCATCAGTGAGCATGTGTCTGCGGATGGCACCGTCAAATGGCTTTTTGACGTGGGCGATGGAAACGCTGTGGAGTCGGTCTTTATCCCCGAGGATGATCGAGGCACCTTGTGCATTTCATCCCAGGCAGGTTGTGCCGTGGGGTGTCGCTTTTGCTCCACGGGTCACCAAGGTTTCAGTCGCAATCTCACTTCGGGTGAGATCGTTGCGCAACTGTGGTTTGCCGAGCATGCGCTGCGTGCCCGGTTGAATACCTCTGACCGGGTGATTTCCAATGTGGTGATGATGGGCATGGGTGAGCCTTTGCAGAACTACTCTGCGTTGGTTCCGGCTTTGCGCGTCATGCTGGACGACCATGGGTATGGTCTGTCCAGGCGGCGGGTGACGGTCTCTACATCAGGCGTTGTTCCGATGATGGATCGGTTGGCCCAAGACTGCCCTGTGGCGCTGGCGGTTTCGCTGCATGCCCCGAATGATGCCCTGCGGGACAACTTGGTCCCGCTCAATCGCAAATATCCCATCCATGAATTGCTGGATGCCTGTCAGCGTTATTTGGAGCATGCTCCGCGTGACTTCATCACCTTCGAATATTGCATGCTGGACGGCGTCAATGACCAAGCTGAGCATGCCAGGCAGTTGATTGAGCTGGTCCAACCCGCACGCGGTCGCGGTGTTCGGTGCAAGTTCAATCTGATTCCATTTAATCCATTTCCAGCATCGGGTTTGACGCGATCGCCGCAGAATCAGGTGCTTGCTTTCGCCAAATTGCTCAGCGATGCAGGTATTGTCACGACAGTTCGCAAAACGCGCGGTGATGATATCGATGCGGCTTGCGGGCAGTTGGCTGGAGATGTTAAGGACAGAACGCGCGCTGCAGAGCGCATGGCTAAACAACGCACCATTGTGCTGAAGCCGATAGCTTGATTCACTGACACAAAGAGGGGCGTTGTATGGTGAGATTGGTTGGGCGTATTCGAATCTATTGCCGTGGGGCGCTTTGGGTGTTGGGTGTAGCAAGCACGGGTTTTCTGCTTCCTGGTTGCGCGACAAATGGTGGTGTGCAGGCCTCTGACACCAATTCCAGTGTGGTGACGCCTTCTGACGAGTCAGAGGTGCGTCGGCGTGCCCGCATCCGGCTTGAGTTGGCGGCCAAGTATTTTGAGAACGGACAGGCCAGCGTCGCGTTGGATGAGGTCAAGCAGGCACTCGCAACCGATCCCACCTATGTAGATGCCCTCAATATGCGTGGGTTGATTTACATGCAGTTGAATGATGTAGCCCAAGCGGAGGACAGCTTCCGTCGTGCGATTTCCATGCGTTCTACGGACTCGAATCTGCTGCACAACTATGGCTGGTTGCTTTGTCAGCAAAGAAAGTATGCAGAAGCAGATCAGCAGTTCGATAGGGCGTTGGCGAACCCTGCTTACGTAGCCAGAAGCAAAACCTTGATGGGCAAGGGGCTGTGCCAGTCGAGTTCTGGAAAATTAGAGGATGCCGAGCAGTCCTTGCTCAAGTCATACCAACTGGATGCCGCCAATCCGGTGGTGAGTTATCACCTTGCTTCGCTGCTGTTTCGCCGTCAAGAACTGACGCGTGCGCAGTTTTACATTCGGCGATTGAACAACAGCGGCATGGCCAACTCCGAGTCCCTTTGGTTGGGAATTAAGGTCGAGAAGGCGCTAGGCGACAACGTAGCAATGCTTCAGTTGGCTGACCAACTGCGCAAGCGCTTCCCAGAGTCTGCTGAGATGGGTGCGTACCAGCGTGGAGCCTTCAATGAGTGAGCCCACGGTTGCCTTGGCATCGGCTCAAGACGGTGCGACTCAGCCCACTGCGGGTGAAATTTTGCGCAGTGCCCGTGAGGCGTCGGGTGTTCACATTGAGGCGTTGGCTGTGGCTCTGAAGGTGCCTGTCAGCAAGCTGGAAGCGTTGGAGTCCAATCGGCTTGAGTTGCTCCCCGATACCGTATTCATGCGGGCTTTGGCTTCCAGTGTGTGTCGGACACTCAAGCTGGATCCTGCGCAAGTCTTATCTCTTCTGCCTCAGTCAAAAAATCCGCGCTTGATTCCCGAGCGATCCGATATCAACACACCCGTGAAAAGTGTGGCCGGCAAGACTTTTGTTTCCAACGGTGGTTCGAGGCATTCGTCGTGGTTGATGTTCGGTGTGTTCGTGCTTTTGATTGGAGCCGCTGCCGTTTTTTATTGGCCTGCTGGCTTTCAGCCTTGGAATTCCAGACCACTCTCCTTGGTGGGGAGCGCAGCTGTTCCCACTTCGGGCCAAGAGGCGTCGGCTTCAAAGACTGAGGAGATTGTTGCCGTTGTTCAGCCGCCGGTGGCTGCAGAGCCAGCGCCTGCTGCCAGCAGTACGGTTGCCTTAGTGCCCGTAGCCCCTTCTCCTGCCGTCGCTCAACCCGCTTCTGCTGCGTTGCCTGCGATCGCTGATACGTCTGCTGCATTGTTGATGTTGCGCGCGCGTGGGGACTCTTGGGTTCAAGTGCGTGATGCAACAGGGCGCGTGGTTTTCGAGAAAAAGTTAGCGTCAGGCGACGCCGCACCAGTGTCGGGGGTTTTGCCCTTGAGCGTGGTTGTGGGGCGTGCCGATGTGACCGACGTCTTTGTTCGTGGCAAGCCCCTGGAGCTGAATGCTGTGTCGCGTGAGAACGTCGCGCGCTTCGAGGTGAAATAGTGAGCAACTTCACAAACGTTTCCGGTCCCATTCCGTTGGTGACTCCTGCCGTGCGTAAATCTCGCCAGGCGCGAGTGGTTTGGGGCGATCGTGTTGTCACGGTGGGTGGTGGTGCCTTGGTACGCGTGCAGTCGATGACCAACACGGATACCGTCGACGCCATCGGCACCGCGATTCAAGTCAAAGAGCTCGCCCAGGCGGGCTCTGAATTTGTGCGCATCACGGTCAATACGCCTGAAGCCGCAGCGGCCGTTCCATACATCCGTGAGCAACTGGATCGTATGGGTGAGAACGTTCCGCTTGTGGGTGATTTTCACTACAACGGGCACACGCTCCTCACGCAGTTTCCTGCTTGCGCAGAGGCTTTGTCAAAGTACCGTATCAACCCGGGAAATGTAGGCAAGGGTGAGAAGCGTGATCGCCAGTTTGGTCAGATGATTGAAGCTGCGATGCGCTGGAATAAGCCCATTCGCATCGGCGTTAACTGGGGGAGCCTGGACCAGGAGTTGCTGGCGAGTTTGATGGATGTGAATAGCCGCCGAAGCCAGCCTTGGGATGCCCGTCAAGTCATGTACGAGGCGCTCATTTCCTCGGCTATTGAATCTGCGCACCGCGCAGAGGAAATGGGGATGGACGGCAACCAGATCATTTTGTCGTGCAAGGTGAGCGGTGTGCAGGATCTCATCGGTGTGTACCGTGAGTTGGCACGCCGGTGTGACTACGCATTGCACTTGGGGTTGACAGAGGCAGGTATGGGAACCAAAGGCACTGTGGCGTCTGCTGCAGCCCTTTCGGTGCTTCTGCAAGAAGGGATTGGCGACACGATTCGCGTGTCCTTGACACCCCAACCTGGTGAGTCTCGGAATCAGGAAGTCGTGGTTGCTTCCGAGATTTTGCAGGCCCTGGGTTTGCGCGTATTTGTCCCTAGTGTGACGGCTTGCCCTGGCTGTGGGAGAACCACCAGCACGACCTTTCAAGAGCTTGCCAAGCAGATTGATGACTTCTTGCGCTCGCAGATGCCGGTGTGGCGTGTCAAGTACCCCGGCGTTGAGGGATTGCGTGTGGCTGTCATGGGCTGCATTGTGAATGGCCCTGGGGAGAGCAAGCACGCGGATATCGGTATCAGCTTGCCAGGCACGGGTGAGTCGCCTGCGGCCCCTGTGTTTATCGATGGAGAAAAAGCCCTGACTCTGCGTGGCGAGAACATTGCCGCCGAATTCCATCAGATCGTTGAGAGCTACATTGAACGCCGATTCGGTGGCGTGGTTGCTGCCTAGCCATCTCTCGATGAGGTGCGCGTTTTTTCGCACCCTTGAAATATCAGATTTTAGAAAAGCAAAGCTGTGAGCACAGACAAAGTCGTAACCGCCTCAAAGGCGGAAAAAGTGACCTCGGTGAAGGGGATGAACGATATCTTGCCCCCAGACTCCGCCCGTTGGGAATGGCTGGAGGGTAAGGTTCGCACGCTGATGGATCGCTACTCCTACCGCAACATCCGCACCCCCATTGTGGAGCCTACAGCGTTATTCGTGCGCGGCTTGGGCGAGGTGACGGATATCGTGGAAAAAGAGATGTATTCGTTTGAAGACCGTCTCAACGGAGAGCATTTGAGCTTGCGCCCAGAAGCCACTGCTGGCGTTGTGCGGGCTGTCTCTGAAAACTCCATGCTCTATGACGGTGGGAAACGCCTTTATTACATGGGGCCTATGTTTCGCCACGAACGGCCGCAGCGTGGAAGATATCGCCAGTTTCACCAGATCGGTGCCGAAGCGCTTGGCTTTCCTGGGGCGGAGGTGGATGCGGAGCTGATACTTCTGGCCAATTCTTTATGGCGGGAGTTGGGACTGCAAGGTGTGCGCCTGGAGTTGAATAGCCTTGGTCAGCCGCAGGAGCGACAAGCCCACCGGGCCGCATTGATTGCGTACTTGGAGCAACACAGCGAATCCCTTGACGAAGAGGCTCGTCGCCGACTCCATAGCAATCCGCTGCGTATCTTGGACACGAAGAACCCTGGGCTGCAGGCCATTGTGAATGCGGCCCCGAGATTGATCGATTTCTTGGGTCCAGAGTCACTGGCCCACTTTGACAGGGTCAAGGCGATTTTGGATGCGAATGGTGTGGCATGGACCCTCAATCCGAGGCTGGTCCGCGGCATGGACTATTACAACCTCACTGTTTTTGAGTTTGTGACGGACCAGCTTGGGTCTCAGGGCACTATCTGTGGTGGCGGGCGCTATGACTATTTGATGGAGCAAGTGGGTGGGAAGGCCGCTCCCGCCGTCGGCTGGGCTTTGGGAGTTGAGCGTGTGTTGGAGTTGTTGAAAGAGCAGGACAAGGCCGCGATTTCACTAGCCCCCGATGTGTATGCAGTGGTTCCCAGTATCTCGTCCCTCCCTGTGGCAATGAGGACGATAGAGCAACTTCGTGTTTTGGGTCTCTCTATTCAGATGCACGCATCGGCGTCTGCTGATGGCTCGATGGGTAGCATGAAGTCGCAATTCAAGAGGGCCGATGGCAGTGGTGCTGCGTATGCGCTCGTTTTTGGTGATGAAGAGCTAACGCGTGGCGTCGTATCCATCAAGTCACTTCGCGATGGGGTGGGGGCCCAGGTCGAGCAATCCTTGGAAACCGTTTCTCTTTGGGCTGGCAACCTACAATCGCGCCCAACCAACTGAACTGACGTAAAGCATTCATGGCAAATCACTTAGATCTGGAAGAACAAGAACAGCTTGATCAACTCAAGCATTTTTGGAATACCTGGGGTACACCTATTTCGGCAGTCTTGCTGGTGGTGATGGGGGGACTTGCGGCTTGGAATGGCTACCAATATTGGCAGAATCGACAAGCTTCCCAGGCGGCTGCTTTGCTGGATGCCGTAGAAGTTGCCGCCCAAGCAAAAGATCAATCACGCGTAGAGCAGGCGTTTACCGATATCAAGGCGAAGTACTCTGGTACGCCACAGGCCGATATGGCGGGTTTTGCTTTGGCAAAGACGATGCAGGAAGCCGGCAACCTGGATGCTGCTAAATCCGCGCTTGGTTGGGTGGCCGAGCAATCTACGGATGCGGGTTACAAGGCCATTGCCAAGCTGCGGTTGTCTAGTGTGCTGATGGAGCAAAAGCAGTTTGATGCAGCTTTGCAGCAATTGCAGGGCAGCTTCCCACCTGAGTTTGAGGGTGTCGCAGCCGACCGCAAAGGTGATGTTCTGATGTTGCTTGATCGCCGGTCAGACGCTGCGGTTGAGTACGGCCGGGCCTACAAGGCACTGGATGAAACCATTGAATACCGGCGCATGGTGGAAGTCAAACTGAATGCACTGGGTGTCGATCCTCAAAGCACGTCCTCTGGTGCTATTGCTTCGCCGGATGTAAAGAAATGAAATCAATAGCTTCCATGTCTTCACTTCGTCCGTCCAGATGGTGTGCGCGAGTTGCTCCTCTGGTGATTGCAATCGCTTTGAGCGGCTGCTCCATGTGGGGTGGAAGCAAAGCTGTCGCCCCTGATTTGGGAGAAAACATCCCGGTTCTGGGTGTTCGTCAGGCTTGGAGTGCCAAGGTTGGCGCTTCGTCTGGCGCAGCGTTAGATGTCCGTGTTCAGGACTATCGGGTGACGATTGCATCGTCCGAGGGCAGCCTGGTTGCGATTGACGCCCGAACCGGTGGTGATTTGTGGCGTGCAAGTCTTGGGGCGCCTTTATCGGCTGGCGTCGGTGGTGACGCTCGGTATACGGCGGTTGTCTCTCGATCCAATGCCCTGATCGTGCTGGACCAGGGTAAAGAAGCGTGGCGTCAAAGTCTTGCTTCGCAGGTATTTACGGCACCTTTGGTCGCTGGTGGCCGCGTATTCGTCTTGGCTGCAGATCGTTCGGTTTCAGCGTTTGATTTGAATACGGGGCGAAAGCTCTGGAACCAGGCACGGTCTGGAGGCGAAGCCTTGGTCTTGAGGCAGGGTGGCGTGATAGCTGCTGTGGGTGATACCTTGGTGGTTGGTATGTCAGGTCGGCTGGTCGGATTGAATCCTGACACTGGGACGGTCCGTTGGGAGGCTCCTTTGGCCAGTCCACGTGGAATCAATGACGTTGAGCGTTTGGTGGAGTTGGTGGGACGCGTCAGCCGTGTGGGGGATTCGGTTTGTGTGCGTGCATTCCAAGCCTCTGTGGGCTGTGTGAATGTGGTCCGAGATCGGGCCAATGTTGTTTGGTCTCAGCAGGCCAGTGGCTCTGAAGGTGTTCACGGGGACTCTGAAGCCATCTATGGGACTGAGAGCAATGGACATGTGATTGCTTGGCGCCGCGATGATGGGACACGCTTGTGGTCTTCTGATCGACTCAGGTTGCGAAAGTTGACAGCACCCTTGGTCTTGGGGCGATCTGTGGTCTTGGGCGATGAGTCCGGTTGGGTCCACTTTTTGTCGCGCGCCGATGGCGCTCCTCTGAATCGCGTCATGACTGATTCCTCGGGCATGGTTACGGCCCCAGTGGTTGCTGCAGATACTTTGGTTGTTGTCACGCGTAGTGGCGGCGTGTACGGCTTCCGTCCAGATTGATAGTGATAGGTATTGAATGAAGCCAGTTATTGCCCTTGTCGGGCGCCCAAATGTTGGGAAGTCAACACTTTTCAACCGTTTAACCAAATCGCGGGACGCTATCGTTGCTGATTTTGCGGGTCTCACGCGTGATCGTCACTATGGCAATGGGCGGCAGGGCAAGCACGAGTACATCGTGGTGGACACTGGTGGATTCGAGCCAGATGCTTCTGCGGGGATTTACCGCGAGATGGCCAAACAAACCCAGCAAGCGGTTGCCGAAGCTGATGTGGTTTTGTTTATCGTGGATGCTCGCGCTGGCGTTTCCGCACAAGACCATGACATTGCCAAATACCTGCGACGCCTGAGCAAGCCCTGTCTGCTTGTGGCGAACAAGGCCGAAGGTATGGTGGAGGGTGTTCAGCTTGCTGAGTTCTATGAGTTGGGTTTGGGGGCTGTGGTCCCAGCATCCGCGGCCCATGGCCAGGGTATTCGCGGCATCGTCGATACCGCGTTTGCTCTTCTCAACATCTCCGACCTTGATGATGAGGCGGTTTCGGAAACTTCCTCTGATGTCATCAAGCTGGCTGTAGCAGGGCGACCCAATGTCGGGAAATCGACGTTGATCAATACTTGGCTGGGTGAGGAGCGCTTGGTCGCTTTTGACATGCCGGGAACCACGCGAGACGCGATTTCTGTGCCGTTTGAGAAAAATGGGCAGAAATTTGAGTTGATTGACACGGCGGGCTTGCGACGCAAAGGGCAGGTCTTTGAGGCGATCGAAAAGTTTTCGGTGGTCAAGACCCTGCAGGCGATTGAGTCCTCCAACGTCGTCTTGCTGCTCTTGGATGCGACCCAAGGGGTGACAGATCAAGATGCTCACATCGCTGGGTACATTCTTGAGAGTGGGCGGGCTGTTGTGATAGCAGTGAACAAATGGGATGCTGTGGATGATTACCAGCGTCAACTGCTCGAGCGTTCTATCGAGTCTCGGCTGTCCTTTTTGAAATTTGCATCTTTGCACTACATCTCTGCGAAGAAGAGGCAGGGCCTTGGTCCGTTGTGGGCATCCATTGCGCAGGCCCACAAGGCAGCAAACTGCAAAATGCCTACACCTGTCTTGACGAGGTTGCTATTGGAGGCCGTGCAATTTCAGAGCCCTCAGCGATCAGGCATGTTCAGGCCCAAGCTGCGTTATGCCCACCAGGGTGGCATGAATCCACCAGTGATCGTGATCCACGGTAACTCGCTGGAACATGTGACGGCGGCGTATAAACGGTTCCTTGAAGGTCGTTTTCGCAAAGAGTTTGAACTGGTCGGTACGCCACTGAGAATCGAGATGAAAACGTCTCACAATCCCTTCAAGGACGGCGAGAGCTCGTAGCCTGGTGGCTTCGTTGGCTTGAAAGGCGCTTGAACCAATGGTTCGGTGGGTTGACTGTCCATTGGTGCCAAAGGGCAATGCATCATTTCACCTGCCAGCTATCCTTGGTGTGGTATGGTGCTGCTTTACAACAACATTTTGAACACGGAGCATATCGTGAGCAATAAAGGTCAGCTTCTTCAAGATCCATTCCTGAATGCACTGCGGCGTGAACACGTTCCAGTGTCCATTTATTTAGTGAATGGAATCAAGTTACAAGGTCAAATTGAGTCTTTTGATCAGTACGTCGTTTTACTGCGTAACACGGTGACCCAGATGGTCTACAAGCACGCTATCTCCACAATCGTTCCTGGGCGTGCTGTGAATTTTTCGACTGCAGAGTCATCGGACACGGACGTTAGTGCTCAGGCCTGACATTTATCACCGTCCTAACTTCTCCTTTGCTTGTGGCATACCTCATTAAGAGCGTGCCGAGGTCTGCACAATGAAGCCCCAAACGACACCTCCAGTCATCTTGGTCGGTGTTGATATGGGGTTTCCTCATTTTGATGCCGAACTGGAAGAGTTGGGTTTGCTTGCTCAAACGGCGGGATTGAACCCTGTTGCTCGTGTGACCTGCAAGCGCAAAGCTCCGGATGCAGCTTTGTTCGTTGGTAGTGGCAAGGCCGATGAGATCAGAATGCTGGCGCAAATGCATGGCGCCGTCGAGGTGCTCTTTGACCAGTCTTTAAGTCCTGCGCAGCAGCGCAACCTTGAGCGACATCTGGAGCTTCCTGTCAACGACCGTACTCTCCTCATTCTGGAGATTTTTGCGCAACGTGCCCGCAGCCACGAAGGCAAGCTGCAGGTGGAACTTGCCAAGCTGCAGTATTTGAGCACGCGTTTAGTGCGAAGGTGGTCCCACTTGGAGCGGCAGCGCGGTGGTATCGGCACACGTGGTGGCCCTGGGGAAACGCAGATTGAGCTTGATCGGCGCATGATTGGAGACGCCATCAAGCGGACGAAGGAGCGGTTGCTCAAGGTCAAGCGCCAGCGTTCTACGCAGCGCAAGCAGCGCGAGCGGCGTGACGCGTTCACCATCTCATTGGTGGGTTACACGAACGCAGGCAAATCGACTTTGTTCAATGCCTTGGTCAAGGCGCGCGCCTATGCTGCTGATCAGCTGTTTGCAACGTTGGACACTACAACGCGACAGCTGTACCTTGCTGACGCTGGCCGATCAATCTCTTTGTCTGACACGGTCGGATTCATTCGTGATCTTCCGCACGGACTTGTCGATGCGTTTCAGGCGACCTTGCAAGAGGCTGTGGATGCCGATTTGTTGCTCCATGTTGTGGATGCGGCCAACCCTGCTTTTCCAGAGCAAATTCAGCAAGTGCAGCGCGTTCTGACCGAAATTGGCGCTGACCGAATTCCTCAGATTTTGGTATTTAACAAGTCTGATGCTTTGGCGGAGGCGTCTCATCCTCTTGTGTCAAAAGACACTTACGACTTGAATGGCATTTTGTGCACGCGGGTTTTTGTGAGTGCCTTGACGGGGATGGGTGTCGGCGCGCTGAGGGAAATACTCTCTGAGATCGTTTTGCGTGAAGCCGCAGAGATGTCCCCAGCTGACGGGGCTGAATTTTCAGAGCTTTCGGCTTGATTGGGCACAATGCTGCTCTGATCGTTACCTATAGAGACCAAGAGATTTTGCGCATGAATTTTCAAAATCGCGATTCGCGCTTAGCTGCATTGCAGAGGTTGGCACTAGGGGTTTTCAATCTGAATGACCCTAGATGGGGGCGGAGCGAAGATAAGCCCGATGAAGGTCGCCAACCCGGGGACAAGACTCCTAGTCCAAGAGACCGTGGCCAGGCGGCAGGCGGCGGGCAGTCCTCCGATCTGGATGAACTCTGGCGAGATCTCAACCGCAAGCTGAGCGGTCTGTTTGGTGGGGGCTCAGGTGGCGGGGCTCCTAAAGGTGGGCAGCCTGACATGCGCAATGCGGGTGTTGGCATCGCCCTGATTGGGGGGATTGCTTTGGCGGTGTGGATGGCCTCGGGCTTTTTTATCGTCAAAGAAGGTCAGCAGGCCGTCATCACCCAGTTTGGAAAGTACAAATCAACTGTAGGGGCTGGTTTCAACTGGCGATTGCCCTATCCAATCGAGCGCCACGAGTTGGTGTTCGTGACCCAAATTCGCTCTGCGGATGTTGGCAGGGATTCGATTGTCAAGAGTACTGGGCTTCGTGAATCAGCGATGTTGACCGAGGATGAAAACATCGTCGAAATCAAGTTCGCTGTGCAGTACCGATTGAGCGATGCCAGAGCTTGGTTGTTTGAGAGCAAAAACCCCTCTGACGCTGTAGTCCAGGCTGCAGAAACCGCTGTGCGTGAGGTCGTTGGCAAGATGCGAATGGACACGGCGTTATCTGAGGAGCGAGACCAAATCGCTCCTCGGGTGCGTCAACTTATGCAGACCATCCTGGATCGGTACAAGGTGGGTGTTGAGGTTGTCGGCATTAATTTGCAACAGGGTGGGGTTAGACCTCCTGAGCAGGTACAAGCCTCGTTCGATGATGTCTTGAAGGCAGGGCAAGAGCGTGAACGCGCGAAAAATGAAGCGCAGGCCTATGCCAATGACGTTATTCCGCGAGCTGTGGGGGCGGCGTCTCGGCTTGCTGAAGAGTCTTCTGCATACAAGGCAAGAATCGTTGCCCAGGCCCAAGGTGATGCGCAGCGGTTTTCCTCGGTTTTGATGGAGTACCAAAAGGCGCCTCAGATCACCCGGGATCGCATGTATCTTGATGCGATGCAGCAAATTTATGGGAATGTGACTAAGGTGATTGTGGAGTCTCGCCAAGGTTCAAACCTGTTGTATATGCCTTTGGACAAAATCATGCAAAGTGCTGCCAGTGCTCCGGGAGCTGCTTTGGTTGAGCCTGCTTCCGGTGCTTCGGGGAGCGTTGTTCCGCAAGCCTCTTCAAACTCGGCGCCCGTTGACGTCAGGGGGCGTGACAGTGGTCGTAGCCGTGAGCGCGAAGTTCGCTAGGAGAGTTTTGTGAATCGAATTGGATTTATTGCTACAACTTTTCTGGTTGTGCTGGCCTTGATGAGTTCTATGTTCTTCGTGGTCGATCAACGCCAGTTTGGTGTCGTCTACGCACTAGGACAAATCAAAGAGGTCATCACCGAACCCGGCTTGAACTTCAAGTTACCGCCGCCTTTTCAGAATGTTTCATACATTGACAAGCGGCTTCTAACGCTGGACAGCAAGGACACGGAGCCTATGCTGACGGCCGAAAAGCAGCGGGTCGTGATTGATTGGTATGTGCGCTGGCGTATTTCGGAACCTGCCCAATACATCCGCAATGTCGGGCTGGATGAGGAGGCAGGCGCCGCTCAACTCAATCGCGTTGTTCGGAATGCTTTCCAGGAAGAAATCAATAAACGCACGGTCAAGGAACTCCTCTCTCTGAAGCGAGAAGCCGTCATGGAAGACGTTAAGCGAGAGGTATTGGGTGCCGTGCGTGGCGCAAAGCCTTGGGGTGTCGATGTTGTTGATGTCCGCATCACACGGGTCGATTATGTGGAAGCTATCACCGAATCTGTGTACCGTCGGATGGAGGCGGAGCGTAAGCGGGTTGCCAACGAGTTGCGCTCAACAGGTGCTGCTGAAGGTGAGAAAATTCGCGCCGATGCAGATCGTCAGCGCGAAGTTGCGATTGCAAATGCAAATCGAGACGCTCAGAGAGTCAAGGGTGAAGGTGATGCCGAGGCTGCTCGCGTCTATGCCGAGGCTTTTGGTCGCGATGCTCAGTTTGCACATTTTTATCGCAGCCTGGAGGCTTACAAAGCGACTTTGAGCAAGAAATCTGATTTGGTTGTTGTGGATCCATCGACATCAGATTTTTTCAAGGTCTTTCGCGATGGGCAGGGTGCTGGCAGTGCCTCTGCTCGTCGCTAGTCGTTTGCTCGATCGCATGATTCTTCGGCACCGATCTGTCTGAAGTTTTTGCATGCTGATCGGCACGAACCGGTAGGGATTGCTGGTCCTTGTTCGCTCACCCGGTAGAATTGCGGTTTTAACAGCATCCCTCTTTCTACATGTCTGCTTGGATCCTGCCGGATCACGTTGCCGATGTTCTGCCCTCAGAGGCTCGACACATCGAAGAGTTGCGCCGAGGCATGCTCGATACTGCGCGCAGCTATGGGTACGAATTGGTCATCCCACCCATGTTGGAGCACTTGGATTCTTTGTTAACGGGTGCGGGTGAAGCATTAAGTTTACAAACGTTCAAGTTGGTCGATCAGTTGTCTGGCCGTTCTATGGGCTTGCGTGCTGACACTACACAACAGGTGGCACGGATTGACGCCCATCTGCTCAATCGCTCAGGCGTAACTCGGCTTTGTTATTGCGGGCCCGTTTTGCATACGCGACCCGATAAGCCGCATGCTACGAGAGAGCCGCTCCAGTTTGGAGCTGAAATTTATGGCCATGCCGGGCTGGAAGCTGACGTTGAGGCTCTGACTCTGGCTGTTGAGTGCTTGCATCGGGCTGGCATTGTCAAAATGACGATTGATCTTGCAGATGTTCGTATCGTTCGTTGCCTGCTTGCTGGCGTGCAAGTAAGTCCTTCTGTATTGCGAGATTTGCATGGAGCATTGGCTCGCAAAGATTTGACGGAAATTGACCGTCTTTCGCAGCCCTTTCCAAAGGCAAGCCGGGATGGGCTAATGGCCCTGCCGGGGCTTTTCGGCGATGCGTCGGTTTTGGACAAGGCCCTGCGGGTGTTAGGTAGCTTCCCCGGGGTGGCTGACTTGGTTGACGAGTTGAAGCGTTTGGCTTCGGCATTTAGCGATCAGACCGTTACCTTTGACCTAGCGGATTTGCGTGGATATTCGTACTACAGCGGTGTGCGTTTCGCTGTGTTCGCTCCTGGCGCCCCTGACGCTATGGCCCGCGGTGGTCGATATGACGAGGTCGGTGCTGCGTTTGGGCGCAACCGACCTGCTGCGGGCTTTAGTTTGGATATCAAGCAGATTGTGGGCGTCGTTCCTGCTAGATCTCTTCAAACAGCAATACGCGCTCCTTGGGTGGATTGTGTGGCCGTCAACCAGGCGGTTATCGCATTGCGCAGTCAAGGTGAGACTGTTGTCTGCGTACTTCCCGGACATGAGAGTGATGCTGATGAATTCAACTTTGACCGAGAGTTGGTTGAAATATCCGGTCTCTGGACTGTTCGTGCAATCTAAGATTTTGAAAATTGAATTGGGTTTGAGATGAAAGCAACCAAAGGTCGTAACGTCGTCGTAGTTGGTACCCAATGGGGTGACGAGGGCAAGGGCAAGCTCGTTGATTGGCTTACCGAGAGTGCTCAAGGGGTGGTCCGCTTTCAAGGGGGGCACAATGCTGGTCATACATTGGTGATCAACGGAGTAAAGACGGCTTTGCACCTTATCCCCAGCGGCATCATGCGGCCTGGGGTCAAGTGTTATATCGGCAACGGTGTAGTGGTGTCTGCTGCCAAATTGTTTGAGGAAATTGAAGGTCTTGAGCGTGCAGGTGTTGAAGTCCGCTCTCGTTTGCGTGTGAGTGAAGCCTGTCCCCTGATCCTCCCTTTTCATGCTGCATTGGATGTGGCCCGTGAAGCAGTACGTGAGCAGGGTGGGGTAGAAAAAATTGGAACGACTGGTCGCGGTATCGGCCCAGCATACGAGGACAAGATTGCCCGTCGTGCCTTGCGTGTTCAAGATCTCAAGTATCCAGATCGTTTTGCCGTGAAGCTCAAGGAATTGTTGGCCCTCCACAACCATGTTCTAACGACCTATCTGGGCTCGGCCAAGTTCGTGTTCGGAGAGTCGCTTGCTCCGTATCTCAAGAATGGAGAAGTCCAATTCGATCCGGTCTACTCCGAAGCAATGCTGCATGCCGAGTTGTTGCGTCCCATGATGGCGGACGTGTCGTGCGAGTTGAATGCTGCACACGGTCAAGGCAGCAATCTGTTGTTCGAAGGTGCGCAGGGTACGTTGCTTGATGTTGATCACGGCACCTATCCCTATGTGACTTCTAGCAACTGTGTTGCTGGCAATGCTGCTGCGGGGGCAGGGGTTGGGCCGGGAATGCTTCACTATATTTTGGGGATTACCAAGGCTTATTGCACGCGTGTCGGCGGCGGTCCGTTCCCCACGGAGTTGGATTGGGAGGTTCCAGGAACTCCTGGATATCACATGAGCACGATCGGTGCAGAAAAGGGCGTGACGACTGGTCGTAGCCGCCGTTGCGGTTGGTTTGATGCTGCGCTGCTGAAGCGCAGTGCCCAAGTGAATGGTTTAAGTGGTTTATGCATCACAAAGCTAGACGTCTTGGATGGCTTGACCGAGTTGCAGCTGTGTATTGGTTACGAGCTTGATGGTGAGCGTGTTGATCTGCTCCCCATGGGCGCAGACGATATTGCCCGCTGCCTTCCTATCTACGAAAGCGTCCCCGGTTGGGCGGACTCTACAGTGGGTGTGACGGAGTATTCAAAGTTGCCAGCGAATGCGCGGCGCTATTTGGAGCGCATAGAAGAGGTTACTGGCGTCCCGATTGCGATGATTTCGACCAGTCCGGACCGTGATCACACGATCCTGATGCGTCACCCCTATGCAATGAACTGACGCTTGGAGCAAGATGATGCTGACAGAAGATGGCAAGCACCTATACGTAAGTTACGATGAGTACCATAGCCTGATTGAAAAACTGGCACTCAAGGTGCATCAATCTGGCTGGGAATTTGACACGATTCTTTGTTTGGCGCGAGGTGGCTTGAGGCCGGGAGACATTCTCAGTCGAATTTTTTCGAAACCGCTGGCGATCATGTCTACGAGTTCATACCGAGCGGAAGCCGGCACTGTTCAAGGCCATTTGGACATCGCGCGCTTCATCACGACACCCAAAGGCGAAATTGCTGGGCGAGTGCTGTTGGTGGATGACTTGGCCGATTCGGGTCACACGCTCAGGGCAGTGCTGGATATGTTGAGAACAAACTATGCGCCAATCACAGAGCTTCGTAGTGCTGTGATTTGGACAAAGGGGGTGTCTTCTTTCACTCCGGACTACTCTGTTGAGTTCTTGCCCTCAAACCCTTGGATACATCAGCCTTTCGAAGGCTACGACAGTTTGGGACCCGATAGATTGTTGGAAAAGTGGAAGCTTTGAGGTTTTTGGATTCAAAGTAGTGCTATGATCGAGGGCTTCGCTACTGAGACGGTTTAGATTGTTGAGGTAGCGAAGGGGATTGCAGAAAGTTAGGTTTTTGTTGTCGGCGGGTTAAAAGCTGTTGTACAATCTAAGGCTGCGCTAAATGCGGTGGTTGTTCTGAAAAGAGTGATTGCTGCAAACTGCAAAGACCCTAAAGTTTGACAGGACTTTAAAACCTGTGCTAGAATTCAAGGCTCAGCTGATTGCAGCTAAGTCGGGAAAATAAAGAAAACTTCGGTTGCTTTGTGATCCGGTTCATTAAAAATATACAGCCGATAAGCGTGGGCGTTTGATGGCGAGTGCCAAGTTCTTTGGAACTAGTGCTTAGCACTACAAACGCTCATGAGAATAGAAGTGAAGTTCACTTCAATTCCGTTTTTATGAGTTAAGTCGAAAGACTTTAAATTTATCAAGATCGAACTGTAGAGTTTGATCCTGGCTCAGATTGAACGCTGGCGGCATGCCTTACACATGCAAGTCGAACGGTAACAGGTCTTCGGATGCTGACGAGTGGCGAACGGGTGAGTAATACATCGGAACGTGCCCGATCGTGGGGGATAACGAAGCGAAAGCTTTGCTAATACCGCATAAGATCTAAGGATGAAAGCAGGGGACCGCAAGGCCTTGCGCGAACGGAGCGGCCGATGGCAGATTAGGTAGTTGGTGGGATAAAAGCTTACCAAGCCGACGATCTGTAGCTGGTCTGAGAGGACGACCAGCCACACTGGGACTGAGACACGGCCCAGACTCCTACGGGAGGCAGCAGTGGGGAATTTTGGACAATGGGCGAAAGCCTGATCCAGCCATGCCGCGTGCAGGATGAAGGCCTTCGGGTTGTAAACTGCTTTTGTACGGAACGAAAAGACTCTGGTTAATACCTGGGGTCCATGACGGTACCGTAAGAATAAGCACCGGCTAACTACGTGCCAGCAGCCGCGGTAATACGTAGGGTGCAAGCGTTAATCGGAATTACTGGGCGTAAAGCGTGCGCAGGCGGTTATATAAGACAGATGTGAAATCCCCGGGCTCAACCTGGGAACTGCATTTGTGACTGTATAGCTAGAGTACGGTAGAGGGGGATGGAATTCCGCGTGTAGCAGTGAAATGCGTAGATATGCGGAGGAACACCGATGGCGAAGGCAATCCCCTGGACCTGTACTGACGCTCATGCACGAAAGCGTGGGGAGCAAACAGGATTAGATACCCTGGTAGTCCACGCCCTAAACGATGTCAACTGGTTGTTGGGTCTTCACTGACTCAGTAACGAAGCTAACGCGTGAAGTTGACCGCCTGGGGAGTACGGCCGCAAGGTTGAAACTCAAAGGAATTGACGGGGACCCGCACAAGCGGTGGATGATGTGGTTTAATTCGATGCAACGCGAAAAACCTTACCCACCTTTGACATGTATGGAATCCTTTAGAGATAGAGGAGTGCTCGAAAGAGAGCCATAACACAGGTGCTGCATGGCTGTCGTCAGCTCGTGTCGTGAGATGTTGGGTTAAGTCCCGCAACGAGCGCAACCCTTGCCATTAGTTGCTACGAAAGGGCACTCTAATGGGACTGCCGGTGACAAACCGGAGGAAGGTGGGGATGACGTCAAGTCCTCATGGCCCTTATAGGTGGGGCTACACACGTCATACAATGGCTGGTACAGAGGGTTGCCAACCCGCGAGGGGGAGCTAATCCCATAAAGCCAGTCGTAGTCCGGATCGCAGTCTGCAACTCGACTGCGTGAAGTCGGAATCGCTAGTAATCGCGGATCAGAATGTCGCGGTGAATACGTTCCCGGGTCTTGTACACACCGCCCGTCACACCATGGGAGCGGGTTCTGCCAGAAGTAGGTAGCCTAACCGTAAGGAGGGCGCTTACCACGGCAGGGTTCGTGACTGGGGTGAAGTCGTAACAAGGTAGCCGTATCGGAAGGTGCGGCTGGATCACCTCCTTTCTGGAAAACTGCATTCAATATTGAACGCCCACACTTATCGGTTGTTGGAACAAGCTGCTGACTTGCGAAGTCATTCGCAAGAAGGCGGAATGGGTCTGTAGCTCAGCTGGTTAGAGCACTGTGTTGATAACGCAGGGGTCGTTGGTTCGAGCCCAACTAGACCCACCATATTCCAATAGACGGATACGTGAGAGGAAACTGGGGGATTAGCTCAGCTGGGAGAGCACCTGCTTTGCAAGCAGGGGGTCGTCGGTTCGATCCCGTCATCCTCCACCACCAACAAGCATCGGACTTCAACACCAAAGCGGCTTTGCAAAAGGCCACTTTGTTGTTGATCAATATCGATTGATCAATCGGCTGTTCTTTAAAAATTCATAGAGTCGAATCAGAGTTGTCAGAGGAAACTGCACATTCGTAAAGGTTTAGTGCAGACCGTGCCTCTGATGACAATTTTTTGATTGCGTCAAAACGAATATTCAATAAGCGAAAGCTGATTGAAATTCAGTAATGACGAATGTTCTCAGATGAAAGGTAGAAATACCTGGAGTCGAGGAATTATTCACATTACGGCATAACGCGTCAGGTGAAAGACCTGGCAAGTCCTTGAAAATAATGGCGATATCTTGAAAGAGATGTCAAAGTTATAGGGTCAAGTGACTAAGAGCATGTGGTGGATGCCTTGGCGATTACAGGCGACGAAAGACGTGATAGCCTGCGATAAGCTTCGGGGAGCTGGCAAATAAGCTTTGATCCGGAGATTTCTGAATGGGGAAACCCACCTCGCAAGAGGTATCGCATACTGAATACATAGGTATGCGAAGCGAACCGGGTGAACTGAAACATCTCAGTAGCTCGAGGAAAAGACATCAACCGAGATTCCGAAAGTAGTGGCGAGCGAAATCGGAAGAGCCTTCTAGTGATAGCACGACTGTTAGCAAAACGAAATGGAAAGTTCGGCCATAGCAGGTGATAGCCCTGTATGCGAAAACAGACGTGTGGTACTAAGTTAGAGAAAAGTAGGGCGGGACACGAGAAATCCTGTCTGAATATGGGGGGACCATCCTCCAAGGCTAAATACTCGTAATCGACCGATAGTGAACCAGTACCGTGAGGGAAAGGCGAAAAGAACCCCGGGAGGGGAGTGAAATAGATCCTGAAACCGCATGCTTACAAAAAGTAGGAGCCCGCAAGGGTGACTGCGTACCTTTTGTATAATGGGTCAGCGACTTACATTCAGTGGCAAGGTTAACCGAATAGGGAAGCCGTAGAGAAATCGAGTCCGAATAGGGCGAATCAGTCGCTGGGTGTAGACCCGAAACCAAGTGATCTATCCATGGCCAGGATGAAGGTGCCGTAACAGGTACTGGAGGTCCGAACCCACTAGTGTTGCAAAACTAGGGGATGAGCTGTGGATAGGGGTGAAAGGCTAAACAAACTTGGAAATAGCTGGTTCTCTCCGAAAACTATTTAGGTAGTGCCTCAAGTATTACCGTCGGGGGTAGAGCACTGTTTAGGCTAGGGGGTCATGGCGACTTACCAAACCTATGCAAACTCCGAATACCGACGAGTACAGCTTGGGAGACAGAGCACCGGGTGCTAACGTCCGGACTCAAGAGGGAAACAACCCAGACCGCCAGCTAAGGTCCCTAAAATTGGCTAAGTGGGAAACGAAGTGGGAAGGCTAAAACAGTCAGGATGTTGGCTTAGAAGCAGCCATCATTTAAAGAAAGCGTAATAGCTCACTGATCGAGTCGTCCTGCGCGGAAGATGTAACGGGGCTAAGCCAGTTACCGAAGCTGCGGATGTGCAATTTATTGCACGTGGTAGGAGAGCGTTCTGTAGGCCTGTGAAGGTGTCTGGTAACGGATGCTGGAGGTATCAGAAGTGCGAATGCTGACATGAGTAGCGTTAAAGGGGGTGAAAAGCCCCCTCGCCGTAAGCGCAAGGTTTTCTACGCAACGTTCATCGGCGTAGAGTGAGTCGGCCCCTAAGGCGAGGCAGAGATGCGTAGCTGATGGGAAACAGGTCAATATTCCTGTACCGATCAATAGTGCGATGTGGGGACGGAGAAGGTTAGCTCAGCCAACTGTTGGATATGTTGGTTCAAGCCTGTAGTCGTGCCTGGTAGGCAAATCCGCCGGGCTTAGATGAGGGGTGATAACGAGTCTGCTTGCAGACGAAGTGAGTGATACCCTGCTTCCAGGAAAAGCCACTAAGCTTCAGCTATTGACGACCGTACCGCAAACCGACACTGGTGCGCGAGATGAGTATTCTAAGGCGCTTGAGAGAACTCAGGAGAAGGAACTCGGCAAATTGATACCGTAACTTCGGGAGAAGGTATGCCCCAAGTAGGTGAACTCGTACAGAGGGAGCCCAAAGGGGTTGCAAAAAATCGGTGGCTGCGACTGTTTAATAAAAACACAGCACTCTGCAAACACGAAAGTGGACGTATAGGGTGTGACGCCTGCCCGGTGCTGGAAGATTAAATGATGGGGTGCAAGCTCTTGATTGAAGTCCCAGTAAACGGCGGCCGTAACTATAACGGTCCTAAGGTAGCGAAATTCCTTGTCGGGTAAGTTCCGACCTGCACGAATGGCGTAACGATGGCCACACTGTCTCCTCCTGAGACTCAGCGAAGTTGAAATGTTTGTGATGATGCAATCTCCCCGCGGAAAGACGGAAAGACCCCATGAACCTTTACTGTAGCTTTGTATTGGACTTTGAACAGATCTGTGTAGGATAGGTGGGAGGCTTTGAAGTGAGGACGCTAGTTCTCATGGAGCCAACGTTGAAATACCACCCTGGTGTGTTTGAGGTTCTAACCTAGGTCCATTATCTGGATCGGGGACAGTGCATGGTAGGCAGTTTGACTGGGGCGGTCTCCTCCCAAAGCGTAACGGAGGAGTTCGAAGGTACGCTAGTTACGGTCGGACATCGTGACGATAGTGCAATGGCATAAGCGTGCTTAACTGCGAGACTGACAAGTCGAGCAGATGCGAAAGCAGGACATAGTGATCCGGTGGTTCTGTATGGAAGGGCCATCGCTCAACGGATAAAAGGTACTCTGGGGATAACAGGCTGATACCGCCCAAGAGTTCATATCGACGGCGGTGTTTGGCACCTCGATGTCGGCTCATCTCATCCTGGGGCTGTAGCCGGTCCCAAGGGTATGGCTGTTCGCCATTTAAAGAGGTACGTGAGCTGGGTTTAAAACGTCGTGAGACAGTTTGGTCCCTATCTTCCGTGGGCGCTGCAGATTTGAGGAAGCCTGCTCCTAGTACGAGAGGACCGGAGTGGACACACCTCTGGTGTATCGGTTGTCACGCCAGTGGCATTGCCGAGTAGCTAAGTGTGGAAGAGATAACCGCTGAAAGCATCTAAGCGGGAAACTCGTTTCAAGATGAGATCTGCCGGGGCCTTGAGCCCCCTAAAGAGTCGTTCAAGACCAGGACGTTGATAGGTCAGGTGTGGAAGCGCAGTAATGCGTTAAGCTAACTGATACTAATTGCTCGTGAGGCTTGACCCTATAACTTTGATAGCCAACGCTCAAGCAGTCATGCTTGTGTGAAAAGCTCAAAGATTGTTATGCCAAGTTGACGCAGTCAAAACACATAAAATCTGATTCCAAACTCTATGAATTCGCCAGGCTGTTCCACGAACAGCCCAGCACCAAGTTATGCCTGATGACCATAGCAAGTTGGTACCACTCCTTCCCATCCCGAACAGGACAGTGAAACGACTTTGCGCCGATGATAGTGCGGGTTCCCGTGTGAAAGTAGGTCATCGTCAGGCTCTTATAGCCCCAATACCCCCCAGTCCACAAGGATTGGGGGGTTTTGCGTTATGGGTATTGAATTTGCAATAAATGGCAAGTCCGAATCGCAATGCAGTTACAAGATATTCTTTTTTCTCAGGGATTTGGTACGCGTCGCGTGTGTGCAGGTCTGGTTCAGCAAGGCTGGGTGTCAGTCGCCACTGTTCCTTCCTCTGACAGTTTTGAGTTGATTAACGATTCAACCCGGGATTTCAATCCTAGGGATTTGCGGTTACGTGTACAGGGTGCTGAGTGGCCATGGTGTGAGAAGGCCTACATTCTGTTGTACAAGCCCGAGGGTACAGAGTGTTCCCAAAAGCCCTCAATGCACCCTAGCGTTTACACGCTTTTACCAGCCCCTCTAAGGCAGCGACCCAACAAAAATGCGATTCAGGGGGTCCAAGCGGTTGGGCGCCTAGACCAGGACACTACAGGTTTGCTGCTGCTCAGTGATGATGGGCAGTTCATCCATCGGATGACCTCGCCTAAAAAGCATGTGCCTAAGGTTTACGAGGTCACAACAAAGCACCCTCTTGATGAAAGTCAAATTCAACGCCTGTTAGGTGGCGTGGTTTTGGATGATGATCCCGGGCCTGTGCGCGCCGCAGCGGCTCAGATGGTGGGTTCGACGCATTTGAAGCTCACTTTGCTGGAAGGCAAGTACCATCAAGTCAAACGAATGCTTGCAGCAGTGGGGAACCGCGTGGAGCGTTTGCACCGCTCGCAGATTGGGGCGCTTGTTTTGCCTGAGTCGATGAAGCCCGGCGATTGGATGTGGCTGGATGCAACCCATCTGAAAGAGTTGGGCTTCCACGCGTGATTGGTTTCATGAGGTCTGTGAACATTGCACGTGCTTTGCATGCTTAGAGTGCGTTTATTCAAAAGGTAGCTTGTGGGTTTTTCTGTCTATTTCCGTTTTGTCCCCATCTTTTTGGCATCGACACTGCTCTCTGTGTCAGCGTTCGCCGTTCAGTCCCCACCATTGTTTGTGTTGAACTCGCTGGATGCAAACGTCAGCGTGATCAACCCGGAGACATGGACCGAGACACAGCGGATTGCTACCGGCAAAGAACCGCATCACCTGTATCTGACGCCCGATGAGCGTTCGCTGATCATTGCGAACGCCTTGAGTGACACCTTGACGTTTATCGATCCTCGTACTGCAGAAGTGCAGCGGACAGTCCGCGACATTGTCGACCCCTACCAATTGCGTTTTACGCCAGACATGAAGTGGTTGATTACTGCTGCCAACCGTTTGAATCACGTGGATTTTTATAAATGGGATGGCAAGGATTTGACCTTGGTGAAGCGGGTTGCTACCTCGCGCACCCCTAGTCATGTTTGGATTGATAGCAAAAGTACTACGGCTTACGTCACGATGCAGGACAGTGACGAGCTGGTTGCAATGGACATCGCTTCCCAGTCCATTAGGTGGCGTATCAAAACCGGACCTATGCCTGCCGATGTGTATGGCAGCTCAGATGACAAGAAGTTATTTGTCGGGCTGACCGGCAGTGACAGCGTAGAGGTCTTTGACGTGTCTGCTTCGCAGCCTCAGAGCATCAAGAAAATCAAAACGGGCAGTGGCGCACATGCTTTTCGCGCGACAGGGGACGGCAAACATCTGTATGTGAGCAACCGAGTGGCCAATACGATCAGCAAGATTGATATGCAACGCCAGGAGGTGGTTGAGAGCTATCCAGTGCCGGGTGGCCCCGATTGCATGGATGTGTCTGCAGACGGTCGATATATTTATGTGAGTTCCCGCTGGGCGAAGAAGCTGTCGGTCGTCGACACCGTTGAGAAAAAAGTCGTCCGCCAGGTTCCGGTAGGCAAATCACCCCATGGCGTCTGGACTTTGCAGCACGCACCGCGTTGATACGCACAAAAAGTAGCTCAACATGCGAGCCTTGGTTGTGCCTTTGCTGTCTTGCGGAGTGTTGTTTGCTTCTTCAGTCTTCGCAACGTCCGTCGAGCCTTGTCGTCAGCCGCTTTATTTGACATTTGATACGGGCCACATGGGCGTGGCCCCATTGATCGCGGATGTGTTGGCGAGACACAAGGTGCTGGTCACTTTTTTCGCGGCAAATGAGAAAACCAAAGAAGGTGATGGCAGCCTGGGTGACTATTGGGCTCCTTGGTGGCGTGATCGGGCAAAAGAGGGGCATGCGTTTGCATCGCACACCTTTAACCACGTTTACTGGCAATCGGATGTGAGCGCGTCTGCCTTCAGGGTCAAGCCTTCGGCAGGGTCTCGCCAAGGCGAATCTTTTGTGATGAACACCGCAGCCTATTGCTCTGAACTCACACAAGCTTCACAACGACTTGAAGCTCTCACCGGGCAGGCGACCTTGCCACTGTTCCGGGCGCCTGGTGGAAAGCTCTCCCCGGCATTGGAGCGGGCCGCAAAATCCTGCGGCTACAGCCACGTAGGCTGGGCTCAAGCAGGTTTTTTGGGTGATGAACTGCCCAGCGAAAAGTTCGGTAACGCTAAGTTACTTGCCCAGGCTCTGCGGGACATACGCAGTGGCGATATTTTGATGGCCCATCTTGGAATCTGGTCACGGCAAGAGCCCTGGGCTCCCGCCGTGTTGGAGCCTTTGATCGTGGGATTGAAGCAAAAAGGGTTTTGCTTTAAGACCTTGAGAGAACATCCCCAGCTTGGTCTTGTTGGTCGCGATGATTCTTTGCGGTCGCTTGCGTTGAAAGAAATTGAGGTCGCTGTTTTATGGAATGGGTCGCCAGTATTTTTGATGCCGCGCAGCAGTGGATTTTTGAAAGCGTCATGCAGCCGCTTTTGTTTGCGATGGGCTTGGGGGGCATCCTTGAGTCAGGTTACGACGCGGCAGGTTGGCTACTGGTTGGTGCGCTTCAAATTGCAGTGATTTGTCTGGTGATTGGGCCCTTGCAGAAATGGCGGCCTGTAGAGCTGGTGGTGGATCGCGCCGCAGTGCGCGTGGATGTGCTTTACACCTTGATCCATCGACTTGGGTTGTTCCGCGTCGCGATGTTCTTTCTTTTGGCGCCAGTGATGGATTCGCTGTTTGGCGTGCTGAGGCTGGCGGGTTTCAGCCCTTTGCAACTAGACGGATTGCTGCCTGGCTGGACAGATATTCCTTGGGTCAGCTTGATCGTTTACTTGGTGGTATTCGATTTTGTGGACTACTGGATTCACCGAGGTCAACATCATTTTGAATGGTGGTGGAAGCTGCACGCACTGCATCACTCGCAGCGGCAAATGACCATGTGGACTGATAACCGCAATCACCTGTTGGATGACGTATTGCGAGATGTCATTTGGGTGGTCGTTGCACAGTGCATTGGCGTGGCACCGGCCCAGTTCATTGCGATCGTGGCGATTGCCCAGTTGAGCGAGAGCTTTCAGCACGCCAACCTACGAGTGTGGTTTGGAGTGATTGGTGAGCGCCTCTGGGTGAGCCCGCGATTCCACCGCTTGCATCACAGTATCGGTATCGGCCATGAAACTGTGAAGGACGCCCGCTGTGGTGCAGATGGGCAGGTTGTATCGGCAAAACATGTCGTGCTGGGTGGCCATAATTTTGGTGTGCTCTTACCCTGGTGGGACATGTTGATGGGGACCGCTAATTTCGAACAACGCTGTGACCCCACTGGAGTCCGCGATCAGATCGAGCCCGACGCCAATGGCAGGGTACGTGACTATGGGCAGGGATTCTGGTCGCAGCAATGGCGCGGAGTGTTGCGTTTGTTGGGGCGCGCGTAGGCGTATTCAAGGCTTTTCTGCAGGCGCGTTATGCTCGCGCTATGGGTCTGCTTTTTGATTCCTTTTGGCGTGCTGCCGCATATTGTTTGCGCCCACGCGTCATGCTGCTGTCTGCGGCGCCGCTGGTATTGATGGCGATTTTGGCGTTGGTGTCGCATCACTTTTATTGGGATAGCGCCGTTGCTGCAATGACCCGATTGCTGGATGGCTCCTCCCTCTTGTCCAGTGTTTTGACGTGGCTGGAAGCCTGGGGCGTGTCGAGCGTGCTGGACTGGCTGGCGCCGCTGATGCTGGTGCTACTGGTGTCTCCTGTTTTGGTTGTGTTGTCACTCCTGGGGGTGGCACTGCTCATGACGCCTGCCTTGGTCAACATGGTGGCTGCCAGGCGATTTCCTCAGCTGATGCGTAAGCAAGGGGGGACTTTCATCTCTGGCCTGCTGTGGTCCATCGCTTCCACGCTGATGGCGCTGGTGGCTTTGGTGGTCTCTATGCCCCTCTGGCTGGTGCCACCTCTGGTGCTGGTGCTGCCGCCATTGATTTGGGGCTGGCTGAGCTACAGGGTCATGGCATTCGATGCCTTGGCAGAGCATGCGACCCAGGAAGAGCGCATGGAGCTGTTTAAACGGTACCGCCCCAGTTTGCTAGGGATCGGCATATTGACGGGATACCTGGGGGCTGCACCGAGCATTGTTTGGGCCTCCGGTGTGGTGTTTGCCGCGGCTTTTGTGGTGCTGCTACCGTTAGCGATCTGGATTTACACCCTGGTCTTTGCGTTTTCCTCGCTCTGGTTTGCCCATTTTTGTCTTCATGCGCTGGAGCGTTTACGAGCGGAGCGTGAACTGCGGGCCCAACCTGTCGAGGGGAATTCCCTGGCTCGGGATGTCTCGGCGTCTGACCCTCCCCATGCGCCTGATGCCAACAACCTCACAGAGCAACATAGAGCTGCGCCATGACCCCTCACTTTGGTTTGATCATCGTTGGCGATGAAATCCTGTCCGGCAAGCGTGCGGACAAGCACATGCCCAAGGCCATAGAGTTGCTTGCAGCCCGTGGCCTGTCTCTGTCCTACGCTGACTACGTGGGAGACAACCCCGCCCGCCTCACGGCCACGTTGCAGCGAGCCTTTGCCTCGGGTGACGTGGTCTTCTCCTGCGGTGGGATTGGCGCAACGCCTGACGATCACACCAGGCAATGCGCTGGGGCTGCGTTGGGGCGTGAGCTGGCGCTGCACGAAGGTGCCGCAGCGCTGATCCGCGAGCGAATGCAGGATGTGGCGCGGGAGCAGGGCGCTGCGTATGAGCCCGAGCGCGCGGACAATCTGCATCGATTGAACATGGGCGTCTTCCCTCAAGGGGCTGAAATCATTCCTAACCCGTACAACAAAATTCCGGGTTTCAGTTGTCTGGGCGAGGGTGGTGGCAGGGTACATTTCGTACCCGGCTTTCCCGTCATGGCGTGGCCCATGATGGAGTGGGCGTTGGACCACTACTACCAGGACCACTTTCACTCAGCCCCCCAAGTCGAGCGCTCGGTGATTGTGTTTGGCGCCATGGAGTCGTCGCTGACGCCGCTCATGGAGCAGATTGAGCAAAGCCACCGTGGCCTGCGTGTTTTCAGCCTGCCCAGTGTGGACCACCCCCAATATGGGCGCCACATTGAGCTCGGGGTGAAGGGGCCCAAAGACCTGGTGCCCGCTGGTTGGAGCAGTCTGTTGCAGGGGTTGCACTCAATTGGTGCAAATTTAGGCCCTGAATTGGTGCGATCTTTGTGAGTGGGTTGGTTTTTTGTGAGGTTTGATTTCTTTTGGTGCATTGCTTTGTCCTCGGCACTTCAGATGCCAAGGCTTTGCGCCACGGTAGTGCAGTGGTTGTGGCCAGTTGGCACGCAACCTGCTTAATTTCGTTAAATTTTTTCAACAAGCGCTTTACCCAGGAGAACCTGATGGCCAAGACCGTTGCAGATGTGATGAAGATGGTGAAGGAAAACGAAGTCAAGTTCGTTGACTTCCGTTTCACCGATACCCGTGGCAAGCAGCAGCACACCACGGTGCCTGTCTCTCACTTCGACGAAGACAAGTTCATTTCGGGCCACGCCTTTGACGGCTCTTCGATCGCTGGCTGGAAGGGCATTGAAGCCTCCGACATGCAGCTGATCCCTGACCCCAGCACGGCCAACATCGATCCCTTCTTTGAAGAAACCACGCTGATCCTGACCTGCGACGTGATCGAGCCCAGCGATGGCAAGGCCTATGACCGCGATCCGCGCTCCATCGCCAAGCGCGCTGAAGCCTACCTGAAGGCTTCTGGCCTGGGCGACACAGCTTACTTCGGCCCCGAGCCAGAATTCTTCATCTTCGACGGCGTTCGCTGGAGCACAGAGCCCAACAACACTTTCTACGAAATCGACGAATACGAAGCCCCCTGGAACACTGGCGCCAAGCTCGAAGGTGGCAACCGTGGTCACCGTCCCACCGTCAAGGGCGGCTACTTCCCTGTGCCTCCGGTTGACAGCACGCAAGACATGCGCGCTGAAATGTCCCTGATCCTCGAATCCCTGGGCATTCCGGTTGAAGTGTTCCACCACGAAGTGGCGGGCGCTGGCCAGAACGAAATCGGCACCCGTTTCAGCACGCTGGTCGAGCGCGCTGACTGGACCATCCTGCAAAAGTACGTGATCCACAACGTGGCCAACGCCTACGGCAAGACGGCTACGTTCATGCCCAAGCCATACCACGGTGACAACGGCTCCGGCATGCACGTGCACCAGTCCGTCTGGAAGGATGGCAAGAACCTGTTTGCTGGCGACGGCTATGCAGGCCTGTCTGACTATGCCCTGTACTACATCGGCGGCATCATCAAGCACGCCCGTGCCCTGAACGCCATCACCAACCCTGGTACCAACAGCTACAAGCGCCTGGTGCCCCACTTCGAAGCCCCGGTGAAGCTGGCTTACTCGGCCAAGAACCGTTCTGCCTCGATCCGCATCCCTTACGTGGCCAACCCCAAGGGCCGTCGCGTGGAAGCCCGCTTCCCCGATCCACTGATGAACCCCTACCTGGGCTTCGCAGCCCTGCTGATGGCAGGCCTGGACGGCGTGGAAAACAAGATCCATCCCGGCGAAGCCGCTACGAAGGACCTGTACCATCTGCCCCCAGAAGAAGACAAGCTGGTGCCTACCGTGTGCCACAGCCTGGACCAGGCGCTGGAGCACCTGGACAAGGACCGTGCATTCCTGACCAAGGGTGGTGTGTTCACCGACAGCATGATCGACGCCTACATCGATCTGAAGATGAACGAAGTGACCCGCTTCCGCATGGCCGTGCACCCTGTCGAGTACGACATGTACTACTCGCTCTGATAGCCCGCAACGCGGCTGTCACTTGCCAAAAAGGCGGCTTCGGCCGCCTTTTTTTATGGAACATTGGTGAGCGCGGTTTATCCACCCCAGCAGGGCCGTCGTGTAAAGCGTTGCATCCTTACACAAATCCCTGCCAGCCGTGCCCATCGCTACATTGGCGATGCGGAGTGATTGGGAGATACTCCACGGCAACCCTGCATGCACTGTGCGAGGAAAATCTATGAACAAAACGCTACTCACCCTGTGGATCTTGGCGGCGCTGCCAGTCGCCGCCCTGGCGCAAGACCGCATCTACCGCTGCGGCAACGAATACACCAACAATGCCACCCAAGCCAAAGAGCGTGGCTGCAAACTGGTTGAAGGTGGCAACGTCACCGTCATCCAGGGTTCGCGGCCTTCGGGCGGCGGCGGGGCCTCGTCTGGTGGCTCCTCTGCTTCTTCCTCCGCCTCATCGTCATCCCCTGCAGGGGCGCCGCGCGTCAGCAACAACGACCAGCGTGCGCGCGACTCTGATGCACGCGCAATCCTCGAGTCCGAGTTGCGCAAGGCCGAGGCTCGGCAGGCGGAACTGGTCAAGGAATACAACGGCGGCGCGCCAGAGCGCAATGCGCTGGATTTGCGCAACCCACAGCGCTACATGGAGCGCACTGCCGAGCTCAAGGCCGCAGTCGCCCGCAGCGAGAGCGATGTCGCTGGCATCAAACGCGAACTGAGCCGTTTACCCGCCAACTGATATTTTCACTGTGACAACAAACCACACGGCTGATGCCACTCAGGGCCTCAGCCGTTTTCATTCGCTGGACCTGCTGTCCACCCTGATCGCCGTGTTGCGCACCGATGGCTCGGTGCAGTTTGCCAATGCGGCTCTGGAAAACACGCTGGGGCTGTCGCGCCGCACGCTCGAGGGGGCTGACTTCTCGGCCTTTTTCACCGACCCCGCCTTGCTGCAAACGGCCCTGTCGGGTGCCAAGGTGCAGGACTTTGCCGCGCTGCGCTTTGAGGCTAGCCTGCGGCGCCTGACCCAGGACCCAGTGCCTGTGCATGTGAACGTGGCGGCTTCAGAGCGCTTGGGCGAAATGCTGGTGGAACTGTGGCCGCTGGAACAGCAGGCCCGGCAGGACCGCGAGGAGCGCCTGCGGGAGCAGGCGCTGGCCAACAAAGAGCTGATTCGCAATCTGGCGCACGAAATCAAGAACCCCTTGGGGGGCATTCGCGGCGCAGCGCAGTTGCTGGAGATGGACCTGGAAAGCCGTGAACTCAAGGAGTACACCCAGGTCATCATCCACGAAGCCGATCGGCTGCAAAGCCTGGTCGACCGCTTGCTGGCCCCCCACCGCCACCCCCACTTGGTGGGTGATGTGAACATCCACGAGGTGTGTGAGCGTGTGCGCTCGCTGGTGTTGGTGGAATACCCGCAGGGCCTCAAAGTCGTGCGCGACTACGACACCTCCATCCCTGAGTTTCGTGGCGACCGCGCCCAGCTGATTCAGGCCTTGCTCAACGTAGTACAGAACGCCGCCCAGGCCCTGACCGAGCGCATTGCGCAAGGCGATGCCGTCATCACCCTGCGCACCCGCGTGGCCCGACAGGTCACCTTTGGCCGGCAGCGTTATCGCCTGGCATTGGAATTGCATGTCATCGACAACGGACCGGGGGTGCCCGATGCCATCAAAGAGCGGATTTTTTACCCTCTGGTGTCGGGGCGCGATGGCGGGTCGGGCTTGGGTTTGACGCTGGCACAGACGTTTGTGCAGCGCCACCATGGGTTGATCGAGTGCGACAGCGTGGCGGGTCGCACCGACTTCCGAATCCTGATTCCACTCCCCTGAGGTCCGAGGCACACAACCACAGGGAAGGTAGAAACACATGAAGCCGATCTGGTTAGTAGATGATGACCCGTCGATCCGCTTCGTCCTGGAAAAAGCGCTGGCCCGCGAGAACCTGCCCACGCGCAGCTTCACCCACCCCCGCGAAGTGCTGGATGCGCTGGCCGATGTGACAGCGGGCGACCCCGCCCGGCAAGGCCCGCAGGTGCTGGTCAGCGACATCCGCATGCCTGGCGGCTCGGGCCTGCAATTGCTGGAGAAGGTGCGCGAGCTGCAGCCTGGGCTGCCCGTCATCATCATGACGGCGTACTCCGACCTCGACAGCGCCGTCTCGGCCTTCCAGCGCGGCGCGTTTGAATACCTGCCCAAGCCTTTCGACCTGCCCAAGGCGGTCGAGCTGATCCGCCGTGCGGTGGAAGAAAGCCAGCGCGAAGAGGTGACTGAGGAGCGCCAGGCCGAGACGCCCGAGATGCTGGGCCAGGCGCCCGCCATGCAGGACGTGTTCCGCGCCATTGGCCGCCTCTCGCAGAGCCAGGTCACGGTGCTCATCACCGGCGAATCGGGCTCGGGCAAAGAGCTGGTAGCGCGTGCGCTGCACAAGCATTCGCCCGTGGCAGATGGCCCCTTTGTGGCCATCAACACCGCAGCCATCCCCAAAGATTTGCTGGAGTCCGAGCTGTTCGGCCATGAGCGGGGCGCCTTCACCGGCGCGCAAACGCAGCGGCGTGGCCGCTTTGAGCAGGCCGAGGGCGGCACGCTGTTCCTCGACGAAATCGGAGACATGCCCTTTGACCTGCAGACCCGCTTGCTGCGTGTTCTGTCGGATGGGCAGTTTTACCGCGTGGGCGGCCATGCGGCCGTCAAGTCGCATGTGCGCGTGATCGCTGCAACCCACCAGAACCTGGAGCAGCGCGTCAAAGAGGGCGGGTTTCGCGAGGACTTGTTCCACCGCCTGAACGTGATTCGCCTGCGCTTGCCGGCACTGCGCGAGCGCCATGCCGATGTGCCCATGCTCACCCGCCATTTCCTGCAGCAAAGCGCGCGGCAACTGGGGGTGGAGCCTAAACGCATTGCCGACGCGGCCTTGGCCCGCCTGGAGCAGTTTGCCTTTCCTGGCAATGTGCGCCAATTGGAGAACATTTGCCACTGGCTCACGGTGATGGCGCCCGCCCAGGTGATTTCGCTGCAAGACCTGCCCCCTGAGGTGCTCGAAGCCCCCTTGGTGCCGGTGGCCGCTGCAGCGCCAGCCGCAGCACCTGTGCCAACACACGAGCCTGCCCTGGCCGTGCCTGTGGCATTGGCACCCGTGGCTGCGCCTGCGGCGGCGGTGCCTGCCGATGGGCAACCTGCGGGTGTGAGCCCAGCGGTGCCCTATGCCGCTCCGGCTGCTGCCGCCCCCGTGGGCGCTGGCGCAGGCAGGTATGACGCGTCGGGTGCGGGCCTGGCTTCCATCGCCCCTGCGGCCCTGGCGTCGCAAGCGCCTGCCGCCGCACTTGGCTGGGAGCATTCGCTGGAGAGTGATGCGCAGAAGCTGCTGGCCTCTGGCCAGCCCGATGTGTGGGACGCGCTGACCCGCCGCTTTGAGTCGCGCCTCATTCGCACGGCCTTGGCGGCCACCCATGGCCGCCGCATGGAGGCCGCACAACGCCTGGGCATTGGTCGCAACACCATCACCCGCAAGATCCAGGAGCTGGGGCTGGATGCTCCGGATGAGGGTTAAAAAGCACTCTAGCGCCTGTTAATAAAGCGCTAGCAGCTATTAAATTTATAGTGATATGTTGATTTCCAGGGGCAGCGCGCACCATGCTCGCTGCCCTTGGCGCTTTTACACATTGGCCTTGCGGCGGCGGTTATTCGCTCTGTGACTCGCCCAGCGTCACCACCACGGGGGTGTGGTCGCTGGGCTGCGGGTTTTTGCGTGGCGCACGGTCGACCACGCAGGCCGTCACGGTGGGGCGCAAGGCCTCGCTGACCAGGATGTGGTCAATGCGCAGTCCCCGGTTTTTCTGGAACCCCAGCATGCGGTAGTCCCACCACGAAAAGCTCTTTTCAGGCTGCTCAAACAGGCGAAACGCATCGGTCAGGCCCAGTGCCAGTAGCGCCTTGAAGTGGTTGCGCTCTTCGGTGGTGTGGTGAATCGTCTCGCGCAGGCCCTCAGGGTCGTAAGAGTCGCGGTCTTCCGGGGCCACGTTGAAGTCGCCCACCAGCACAAGACGTGGGTGGGTAGCCATTTCTGTGGCAATCCAGTCGTGCAGGGCCTGCAGCCAGCGCATCTTGTAGGCAAACTTTTCCGAGCCTGGTTCCTGCCCATTCACGAAATAGCCATTGAGCAATCGCAAGGGCCCTTCAGGTGTGTCCAGCGTGGCGGCAATGACGCGGGACTGCTCGTCGGCAAAGCCCGGGATGTTGCGCACCACATCGCGCAGCGGCTGGCGGCTGAGGATGGCCACGCCGTTGTACGTTTTTTGCCCGAAAGCGACGGCTTGGTAGCCCGCCTCTTGCAACGTGGCGTGGGGGAATTTGTCGTCGGTCAGCTTCAGCTCTTGCAGGCACAGTGCATCGACCGGGTTGGCGGCCAGCCAGGCCAGCACTTGGGGCAGGCGAACCGAGAGGGAGTTGACGTTCCAGGTGGCAAGCTTCATGGGGATTGTGTGTGATGAGGGGCCAAAGATGGGGCGCATTAGAACCCGTTTGGGTGCCCGGGTGGCGCATTCGGGCACTGAGTGACGCCGCATTGTGGTCGCCACTCCACTTTGGGGGTGACAGACGACAGATTGCCCTGTAATTCGGGGTGTTGTTTTGGGTGGCCTGGGTTATCCTAGTGCTGCCACGTAGTGGCTTCAGCCCTTGGTGGTTTTCAGTGGCTTAGCGCATGGCGTTGGGATGAGGGTCCCAGATAGGCTTGGACCCCGTTCACATCGGAGCCAATTGGTGTCGACCTGCTTTCTATGAACGATCGTTTGTCCTGCTCTACAGCCCTTGGTGAGTCATTGCCGGCACCCCATTTGCTGGAGATCGTCACGCGCCATACGGGTGCGACGATCTGCGTGGTCGACAATGACCTGAGCATTCTGTACGCCAATGAGGCCTATGCCAACTGGTTCAACGCCCGGCCTAAAGAACTGCTGGGCCGCACCCTGACCTCGCTGTACAGCGATGCCGCCCGCGCGCAGTTTCGCCCCCATATCGACCGTGCCTTGGCAGGCCATGAAGTCACCTATCAGCGGCAGATTTGCAACTCCGAAGGGCAAGAGGTTTGGTTCTCCATCAGCCTGCATCCCTGGCTCGATGGTGAGGGGCAGGTCGGTGGTTTGGTCAATTCCGCGCTGGAGGTGCACGAACTCAAAGTCACCACCGAGGCCCTGCGCGCAGCCAACCAAAAGCTTTTCTCGCACATGGAAAACAGCCCGCTGGCCGTGGTGGAGCTGGATGCCCAACTGGGGCTGGTGCATTGCTCCAGTCGTGCCACGGAATGGTTTGGTTGGCACCACGCCTCTCACCAGGGCGAATCGCTGTTGAACCTGGTGGGCGATGGTGCCCGGGTCAGTGCGCTGCGCAAGGGGCTCCACAGCCTGCTGTCAGGGGCCGAGCGCCAAAACCGGGTCGAGGCTTCTTTCGTCCGGCCCGACGGCAGCGTTCAGCACTGTATGTGGTTCAACTCGGCGCTCATCAATCTGCGCGGCGAGACGGTTTCCATCATGTGCCAGATCGAAGACATCACCGAACGCGTGGCTGCTGCAGACCGATTGCTGCATCTGGCGCAGCACGACTCCCTCACGGGTTTGTTGAACCGGGGCGCCTTCATGGTGCGGGCGCACGAGGCCGTGGGCAGCTTGGACGGACAAGGCGGCGCCGCAGAGGGCGTGGTCATCCTGTTCATGGACCTGGATGGCTTCAAGGAGGTGAATGACCTGTATGGCCACCACATGGGCGACACCGTGCTGCGCCTGGTGGCCCAGCGCTTGGCCCACGTGGTGCGCGCGGGCGACACGCTGGCCCGGCTGGGGGGTGATGAGTTCACCATCCTGATGCGTGGCAACCCCAGCCCGCACGACCTCAAGCTGTTTATCGAACGCCTGATGCAGGCCTTTGCCACGCCCTTTGCGCTGCCCGACACCGATGGCGTGCGGGTGACCTTGGGCGTGAGCATTGGGGTGGCCGCCCACCCACCGCTGCCTGCGCAGGTGGACGAGCTGCTGACCCGCGCGGACCATGCCATGTACGAGGCCAAACGGGGCGGTAAGGGCAGCGTGCATTACGCCGTCCCATCCCCCGTTTAATGGGCTGCGCAAGCAGCCCGGCAAGGCGCGGCGCCCACGGGCGCCGCTTCGCTCACAAAGGCGCAATGCTCTGCTCGTAGCAGAAGAAGTTGGTCGGGTCGTACTTCGTCTTGACTTCGCGCAGCCGCAGGTACGCCTCGTCGCCCCAATAGGCCTGGGCAAAGTCCTGCAAAGCCCGGTTGGGGTAGTTCTGGTACACGTGCCCGTTCATGTAGGGGCGCAGCAGGTCGTACAGCCCGTCGATCCAGGCTTGCACCTTCACGCGTTCGTCCTCGTTGCGCCAGCAGCCATCTATCACGATATCCATGTCCACATGGCGGTGCACGAAGGCGCTGTCCTTCACGGGGTAGCGGGCAATGGCGCCGCCATAGGGCTCGGTGTAGACCATGCTCCAGGGGTTGACGGCCTTGTGGAACTGGTCGATGACCTGCTGCCACACCGCCTGGGGAATAGGCTTGTCGATGTACCCGCTGGCCTTGGTCTCGCAAATGCCGTCGGGCAGGTCTTGCGGCAGGGGGTAGGGGTTGTCTTCAAAGTAGTTGTTCAGCTCTGGGTAGGTGCCCACCTTGTCCACCACCAGCTGCGCACCGGGGATTTGCAGCAGCGACTGGATGGCTGCGTAGCCCTCGTCGCGCGGGCCGCAGTACATGCCCTGCACCATGTAAACCACCTGCCCGTTGTAGTAGCCCAGGTTCATCATGTAGCCCAGCTGGTCGGGGGCTCCCTGGCGGGTGTAATCCCTTTGCAGCAGCTCCAGCACCTGTGCGGCCTGCTCGGCTTGCCAGGTGATGGACCAGCCCCACACCGATGGCAGGCGCACCATGTGGTAGCTGACCTGCAGCACCACGCCAAAGTTGCCGCCGGTGCCGCCCCGCAAGGCCCAGAACAGATCGGCATGTTCGCCGTCGGCCTTGGCAGTCACCACCTCGCCACTGGCCAGTGCCACGCGAAACGCCGCTGCCTTGTCGCTTTGGATGCCAAAGGTGCGCGAGGTGTAGCCATAGCCACCGCCTTGCACAAACCCGGCCACACACACGCTGCCGCAAGCCCCCGTGGGCACATGCCAGCCCGTGCCATTGAGTGCGCCGTTGAACACCTCAAACGGCGTGCCGGGCAGCACATGCACCAGGGCCCGGTCTTCGTCCAGCACCACGCCCTTCATCTCGCTCAGGTCAATCACGATGCCGCCGGTGTTGACCGAATAACCTGCCGTGCTGTGCCCGCCCGAGCGGATTGAAACCGCCAGCCCCCAATCCTGGGCAACCGCCATGCTTACCCGCACATCGGTTTCGCAAGTGCAGTAAACAATGGCCAGGGGGTAATACTGAAACGCAGGGTTGGTCTCCTGCCGGTCCTGGTCATAGTCAGGGTCCCACGGGAAGACCACGTGCCCGACGGTGCGGGATTCCAGGTCGGCTTTTTGGGCCGCCGTCAGCGTGGCGCTTTGGCCAGGGGCCGCCGCTTGCAGGGGCTGTGACAAGAAGTGCGCGATGCGGCGTTGCTTTGCCGTGCGGTTGAGACTTTTCCGATGGGCCATGGACGCTTTTCCTCCGAAGAAAGTCGTCGTTGTAACACGCGTGTTACGTCAAGCCAATGAAAAACAGGCAAGGCAGATGGGCCTGTGGTTTGGATGAAAAAGGCCTCTAGCGCTTCTTTAATAAGCGCTAGCAGCTATGAAATAAGGAGCGGTTAGCGATTGGCCGTGTGCGGTGTGGCTATCGCTCAGCCCCGCACATAGCTCACAAAGTGAAAAGGCAGGCCGTTGGTGCTGACGTGCTGGGTGCGCACGGCCTCCACCCATTGCGCGTCCAGCGTGGGGGCGTAGGCATCGCCGTCAAAGTCTTGCGCAATCTCAGTCACCTCGACCCGGCTGGCCAGGGGCAGGGCCTGGGCGTAGATTTGCGCGCCGCCCATCACCCACACCGGCCGGCCGGGCTCGGTGCTGGCCGCCTGGGCTTGCTGCAAGGCCTGCGCCAGGCTGTCCGCGCGCAGCGCGCCTGCGGCCTGCCAGTCGACCTGGCGGGTGACCACGATGTTGGTGCGTCCAGGCAGCGGGCGAAAACGCGGGGGCAGCGAGTCCCAGGTCTTGCGCCCCATGATGACCACGCAGCCCTGCGTGAGCTGCTTGAAGTGCGCCATGTCTTCCGGCAGGTGCCAGGGCATGGCGTTGTCTCTGCCGATCACGCCATTGGCAGCGCGGGCGTAGATGAGGTGCAGTGGCGGCAGGGTCATGGCGCGGGGGCTTCGGTTAGCGGTGCGATCAGATGTGCAGCATGGCCAGCACGCCCACGCCCAGGCCAATGCTTGCTACGCCATACATGCCCCATTCCAGCCACTTCTTGCGCGTCAGCAGGGCAATGGCGGCGAGGGCAATGGCCACTTGCAGTGCCGTGGTGGCCTGGGCCCAGCGGTGGTGCTGGTGCATCTGGGCATCGCTTTGGTGGTCAAACGCGCGGGCATCGGCTTCCATGCCCTCGGCCACTTTCTTGATCTCGTTCTTTTCGGTCTCGTAGCGGTCAATCTTGGCCTGGTACTTGGTCTTCTCTTGCTCGCCCGGTGTCAGGTCGCGGGCCAGCTCGGCCAGGGACTGCTTGGTGCTTTTGGACTGGAAGTAATTCCACTGGTTGGAGGCCTCGGTCTTCTTGATTGCGGCGTCGTTTTTCATCAACCCCGCATTGGCCTGCGTGGCGCCGCCCATGTAGGCAAAGATGGCGCCCACCGTGGCCACGATGGCGGTGAACATTGCGATCTTGTTGGTGCTGCTGCCGCCGCCGTGCCCTTGCTCGCCGTGGCTGGGGGCGTGGTCGTCCCCATGGCCTTGGGTGGCGTGCTCGATGGCATGGTCGTGGGGGCCGTGTACGTGGAATCCGCCGGAAGACATGGTGGGTGCTCTTTGTGATGGTGGTTGTTGAGTGGATGCCGCGATGCCGCAGAGGCAATCAGGGCTGCGCTGCGCGAGGAGCCGCTGCAGCGCAAAGCGAACGGGGGGCTGGTGTCATTCCGTTTCCAGATTATTCGTGTCTAGGCGCGAAGCCGCAGACAGTGCTGTAGCACGGCAAGGCGAAGCAACAACGACACGGATGATGTGGAAATGGAATCACACCGCCACAGGCGCCTTGATGGCGGGGTGGCATTGGTAGTCCAGCACCTCAAAGTCTTCGTATTCGTACTCGAAGATGCTGGCCGGCTTGCGCTTGATGTTCAGTGTGGGGTAAGGGTAGGGCGCACGCGCCAGCTGCGTGGTGACTTGCTCGTAGTGGTTGCTGTAGATGTGGCAGTCGCCACCCGTCCAGATGAAGTCACCCACGTCCAGATCGCACTGCTGCGCCACCATGTGCGTGAGCAGCGCATAGCTGGCAATGTTGAACGGCACGCCCAAAAAGATGTCCGCACTGCGCTGGTACAGCTGGCAGCTCAGCGTGCCGCGCCCGCCGGGCTCCTGCGTTGGCGCCACGTAGAACTGGAAGAACGCGTGGCAAGGCATCAGCGCCATCTTGTTCAGGTCGGCCACGTTCCAGGCGCTCACGATGATGCGACGCGAGTCCGGGTTGGTCTTGAGCGTCTGGATCACATCGCTGATCTGGTCGATGTGCCCGCCGTCCGGCGTGGGCCAGCTGCGCCACTGCACGCCGTACACGGGGCCCAGCTCGCCGTCCTCGCGCGCCCATTCGTCCCAGATGCTGACGCCGCGCTCCTTGAGCCAGTTGTTGTTGCTTGAGCCCGTGAGGAACCACAGCAGCTCCTGAATGATGGAGCGCAGGTGCACCTTCTTGGTCGTGACCAGCGGAAAGCCTTCCTTCAGGTCAAACCGCATCTGGTGGCCGAACACGCTCTTGGTGCCCGTGCCGGTGCGGTCGGCCTTTTCCACCCCTTGGGTGAACACCAGCCGCATGAGGTCTTCGTACTGAGACCGGACGGGGCGTTGCAGTGTGGGGGCGACAGGCTGGTTCATGGGAGGGGGCTCGCAGGGTGAAACGGCACACGGCAGGGGCCGGAGACCAAGCGGCCGATTTTAAGCGGGCCAGCCCATCCGCGCTGCAGGTCTTCAGCGGCCGGTGGACGGGCTGGATGGCGGCCCACGCTGCGCGCGCCATCTGCCGCTGGTATTTGAATGAAAATTGCCTCTAGCGCTTTATGGAAAAGCGCTAGCAGCTATTGTTTTGATAGTGAAGGTGATGCTGCGGTGCACAAAATGCCGCCTGATAGGTGCCTGTGCGTACCCATTTGGCCGTACTAGGGATAAATCCTAGGTTTTTGGTGCAATGAAGTATGGATGTTGGTGTTTTGAGTACCAATTGGGCAAGCGGAGATCGGTATCGTTCAACCCCTCAGCGCAGGAACCTGGGGTTTGCACAGGTTCCGCCCGCCCTGCGGTGCTGAACCCCGGAATCCATACCAACTATCCAGGAGACCTTTCGATGTCCTCTTCCCTTCGTGCCGTGCCCGCCCGCTTGGCTTGGGCTGCTGCCCTGGCGCTGACCGTGTGCGGTGGCGCCGCCCAGGCGCAGACCGAGCTGGTGATCGCCACCGTGAACAACGGCCACATGATCGAGATGCAAAAGCTCAGCAAGAACTTCGAGCAGGCCAACCCTGACATCAAGCTCAAGTGGGTGACGCTGGAAGAGGGCGTGCTGCGCCAGCGCGTGACGACCGATATCGCCACCAAGGGCGGCCAGTTCGACGTGATGACCATCGGCCTCTACGAGGCGCCCATCTGGGGCAAGAAGGGCTGGCTGCAAGAGCTCAAGACCGACGCCGCCTACGATGCGGACGACCTGCTGCCCGCCGTGCGCAGCGGCCTGTCGGTGGACGGCAAGCTGTTTGCCGCGCCGTTCTATGCCGAAAGCTCCATGCTCATGTACCGCAAGGACCTGGCCGACAAGGCGGGTGTGCAGGTGCCCGAGCGCCCCACCTGGCCGCAGATCAAGGACCTGGCCGCCAAGATGCACGACCCCAAGAACGGCGTGTACGGCATCTGCCTGCGCGGCAAGCCCGGCTGGGGCGACAACATGGCCTTCATCACCACGCTGGTCAACACCTTTGGCGGCCAGTGGTTTGACATGCAGTGGAAGCCCCAGCTCGAATCCAAGCCCTGGAAGGACGCCATCACGTTCTACGTCGACCTGCTCAAGAACTACGGCCCCCCCGGCTCGTCGTCCAACAGCTTCAATGAAATCCTGGCACTTACCAACTCCGGCAAGTGCGGCATGTGGATCGACGCGACCATTGCGGCTTCGTTCGTGAGCGACCCCAAGCAGTCCAAGGTGGCCGAGCACATGGCCTTTGCCCAGGCGCCCACCATGAACACGCCCAAGGGCGCCAACTGGCTGTGGTCGTGGAATCTGGCCATCCCCGCAGGCTCCAAGAAGGTCGATGCCGCGCAGAAGTTCATCACCTGGTCTACCAGCAAGGACTACATCCAGCTCGTGGCCAAGACCAATGGCTGGGCCAACGTGCCCACCGGCACGCGCAAGAGCACCTACGCGTCGCCAGAGTTCCAGAAAGCCGCCCGTTTTGCCGCCGCAGAAAAGACGGCCATCGACTCGGCCAACCCCACCGATTCGACCCTGCCCAAGAGCCCGTACGTGGGCGTGCAGTTTGCTGCCATCCCTGAGTTCCAGGCCATCGGCATCGCCGTGGGCCAGCAAATGAGTGCAGCCCTGGCGGGCAAGACCACGGTGGACGCCGCGCTCAAGGCCAGCCAGGTGACCGCCGAGCGCGAGATGAAAAAGGGCGGCTACTACAAGTAAGCATTCATCTGGCGACTGCGTGGGCTGATCTGTCGGTGGTGTTCCTCGCCGTACGAAAGTAGGGCGAGGAACACCACCGCCACCTCGGCCTTCGCTGTGTCGACTGAATGCCTATTTCGGCTGGATGAATACCCATTTCGGCTGGACTTTTCCTGAGACTCCCATGAACCGCCTGCTCCCCCGCCTGCTGCTCACGCCAGCCATGGCCACGCTCTTCCTGTGGATGATCGTGCCGCTGGTGATGACGATCTACTTCTCGCTCATCCGCTACAACCTCATGCAGCCCGACCAGTCGGGCTTTGCGGGGCTGGAGAATTTCGAGTACTTCGTCACCGACCCGTCGTTTGGCACCGCCGTGCTCAACACCGTGTGGCTGCTGGGCAGTGTCATCCTGATCACGGTGGTGGTGGGCATTGCGATTGCGTTGCTCATCAACGACCCGTTTCCGGGGCGCGGCATTGTGCGGGTGTTGCTGATCTCGCCGTTCTTCGTCATGCCCACCGTGAACGCGCTGATGTGGAAGAACATGATGATGAACCCCATCTACGGCGTGCTGGCGCAGGTGTGGATGTTCTTTGGCGCGCAGCCGGTGGATTGGCTCACCGACTTTCCGCTGTTCTCCGTCATCGTCATGGTGTCGTGGCAATGGCTGCCGTTTGCCACGCTCATCTTCATGACCGCGCTGCAAAGCATGAACCACGAGCAGCTCGAAGCCGCCCGCATGGACGGCGCCACCTACCTGCAGCAGCTGCGCTACCTGTACCTGCCGCACCTGGGCCGCTCGGTCGCGGTGGTCGTGATGATTGAGCTGATCTTCCTGCTCAGCATCTTTGCCGAGATCTACACCACCACAGGCGGTGGCCCGGGCGATGCGAGCACCAACGTCACCTTCCTCATCTTCAAGCAGGCACTGCTCAACTTTGATGCGGGCGTGGCCTCGGCCGGGGCGCTGTTTGCGGTGGTGCTGGCCAACATCGCGGCCGTGTTCCTGATCCGCATGGTTGGCAAGAACCTGGACAAGTAAGAAAGAAAGCCCATGACTGCTCGCCGCCGTTCCAAATTCCCGCTCGGCCTCTTGGCCCTGCGCACCGCTGTGGCCTGGGCCGTGGCCTTGCTGCTGGTGTTTCCGCTGGCCTGGCTGTTCCTCACCGCCTTCAAGACCGAGCTGCAGGCCATTGCAGTGCCCCCGCAAATCCTGTTCACGCCCACGCTCGAAAACTTCCACGAAGTGCAAGAGCGCAGCGACTACCTGCTGTACGCCAAGAACTCGGTCATCACCAGCGTGCTCTCCACGCTGCTGGGCCTGCTGCTGGCCGCACCGGCGGCCTATGCCATGGCGTTCTTCAAGGGCAAGTACACCAAAGACATTTTGATGTGGATGCTCTCGACCAAGATGATGCCCGCCGTGGGCGCGCTGGTGCCCATCTACGTGCTGGCGCAAAAGAGCCACCTGCTCGATACGCAGCTCGCACTCATCATCGTGTTCGCGCTGTCCAACCTGCCCATCATGGTCTGGATGCTGTACTCGCACTTCAAGGACATCCCACGCGAGATCCTGGAGGCCGCCCGCATGGACGGCGCCACGCTGTGGCAAGAGGTGCGCCTGGTGCTGCTGCCGCTGGGCATGGGGGGCCTCGCATCCACCGGCCTCCTGTGCCTGGTGCTGTCGTGGAACGAAGCCTTCTGGAGCCTGAACCTCAGCGCCGCCAAGGCAGGCACGCTGGCCACGCTGATCGCGTCGTACTCCAGCCCCGAGGGCCTGTTCTGGGCCAAGCTGTCCGCCGCATCGCTGATGGCCATTGCGCCCATCGTGGTGTTCGGCTGGTTCAGCCAGAAGCAGCTCGTTCAGGGCCTCACGTTCGGCGCGGTGAAGTAAATCCGCAGCCTGTCGTCTCCACAGTTTTTCAAGATTTCAGGAACCTGATTCCATGGCCTACCTTCAACTGCGCGGCATCGAAAAATTCTTTGGCGAACACCGCGCCATCAAGGGCATTGACCTCACCATCAACCAGGGCGAGTTCATCGTCTTCGTCGGCCCTTCGGGCTGCGGCAAGTCCACGCTGTTGCGGCTGATTGCGGGGCTCGAAGCCATCGACGGTGGCACGCTGATGCTGGACGGCCGCGACATCACCGACCAGCCATCGAGCAAGCGCGACCTGGCCATGGTGTTCCAGAGCTACGCGCTGTACCCGCACATGAGCGTGTACGAAAACATGAGCTTTGCCCTCAAGCTGGCCAAGGTCGACAAGCAGGTCGTCGACGAGAAAGTGCAGAACGCGGCGCGCATCCTCAACCTCACGCAGTACCTGCAGCGCACACCCAAGGAGCTGTCGGGCGGCCAGCGCCAGCGCGTGGCCATTGGCCGCGCCATCGTGCGCGCACCCAAGGTGTTTTTGTTTGACGAGCCCTTGTCCAACCTCGACGCCGCCCTGCGCGGCCAGACCCGTGTGGAGATCGCCAAGCTGCACCGCGACCTGGGCGCCACCACCATCTACGTCACGCACGACCAGGTCGAGGCCATGACGCTGGCCGACAAAGTGGTGGTGCTGCGCGATGGACAGATCGAGCAAGTCGGCACGCCGCTGGAGCTGTACGACCGCCCCGCCAACCAGTTCGTGGCGCAGTTCATCGGCACCCCGCAGATGAACGTGGTGCCCCTGGCGCAATTGCCTGCGGCGGTGCAGCAACTGGCGCCTGGCGCGGCTGCGGGGGGCTCCATCGGCCTGCGGCCTGAGGCCGTGACGGTGCAGCCCAAAGGGCAGGGCGCCATCACCGGCCAGGTCGAGCTGGTCGAAGCCCTGGGGGCTGAGACGCTGCTGTATGTGCGCACCGCCGAGGGCGCGCAACTGGTGGCCCGCCTCAATGAACGCACGCTGCTGCTGCCGGGTGATGCCGTGTCGCTCAACGTGGCCACCGAGCAGGCCCACTGGTTTGACAGCGCAGGCCGTGTGGTGCTGGCCCAGGCCAATTCCCGTTGACTGCCCGCTGACTCCCCATTCGTTTGCAACCCCGATTTCGCATTTCAGACGCCGCATTCCATGACCACCGCACAAGACACGCTCACCATCCTGCACTTGGGGCTGGGCTCCTTCCACCGCGCGCACCAGGCGTTGTACCTGCACCAGTTGCACCAGCTGGGCGACACCCGCTGGGTGCTGGCCGGCGGCAACCTGCGCCCCGACATGCAAGACACCATTGCCGCCCTGCAAGCCCAAGGCGGCGCCTACACGCTGGAGACGGTGACCGCCCAGGGCGAGCGCAGCTACACCTGGGTCGAGTCCATCCGCACCGTGGTGCCCTACACGCCCGATCTGGCGGGGCTCATCGCCATTGCCGCGCAGCCCGGCACCCGCATCATTTCCTTCACCGTGACCGAGGCGGGCTACTACCTCGACAGCCGCCACCAGCTCGACTGGGCCAGCGCGCCCGATCTGCAGGCCGACCTGCAAGCCTTGCGGGAGGGCCGCGCGGGCAGCACCATCTACGGCGCGCTCACCACCTTGCTGCGTGCGCGCAGACAGGCCGGAGCAGGGGCTGTGACGCTGCTCAACTGCGACAACCTGCGCCACAACGGCGACCGCTCGCGCAGCGGCCTGCTGCAGTTTGTGCAGGCCCTGGGCGATGCCGATCTGGTCGCCTGGATCGAAGCCCACACCACCAGCCCCAACGCCATGGTGGACCGCATCACCCCGCGCCCCACGGCCGATGTGGTGGCCCGCGTTCAAGCGGCCACCGGCCGCACCGACCCCGCTGCGCTGATGGGCGAGAGCTTTATCCAGTGGGTCATTGAAGACCGCTTTGCCAATGGCCGCCCCGCGTGGGAGCGCGTGGGCGTGGAGCTGGTCGAATCTGTCGCACCATACGAAGAGGCCAAGATCCGCCTGCTCAACGCCACGCACAGCTGCATTGCCTGGGCGGGCACCTTGGTGGGCTACCGCTTCATCCACGAAGGCACGCACGACGACGCCATCCGCCAGCTGGCGTTTGACTACGTGACGCAAGACACCATCCCCGTGCTGCAACCCAGCCCCATTGATCTGGCCGCTTACCGAGACGTGGTGCTGGAGCGCTTTGGCAACCCCGCCATTGAAGACACCAACCAGCGCGTGGCCATGGACGGCTACAGCAAGATCCCCGGCTTCATCGCGCCCACGGTGCGCGAACGCCTGGCCCGGGGCGAGGGCATTGCCGCCGTGGCCGTGCTGCCTGCGCTGTTCCTGGCCTATCTGCAGCGCTGGCACGCGGGGCACATCCCCTACACCTACCAAGACCAGGCCATGGACCCAGCCGCCGCCCATGCCATCTGCGAAGCCGCTGACCCCGTGGCCGCGTTTGCTGCTGACAAGGTGCTGTGGGGCGAATTGGCGGGCGATGCGCGCCTGGTGCAGGCCCTGCGCACGGCCAGCGCCCAGGTGGCCGCGTTTGTGGCCCGGCACCCGCGCAAGGCGGGGCTGGGCAGCAGCACCGCCGCACAATAAGCCGTCACGTCACCCGACTCTGCATTCCAAACGCCATGTCCACGCTTCATGCACTGCCGCGCCAGACCAAGCCCGAGCTGGAGCATGCCTACTCCCGCTCACCCGAGCTCGGCTACGAGCCACCAGAGACTGCGGGCTTTATCCGCTGCCTGTCGCACGGCTTTCCGACCCCGCTGGCGCGCTGGCATTACCACGACGAGTACGAGCTGCACCTCATCACGGCCTCGTCGGGCAAATTGTTTGTGGGCGATTGGATTGGCCAGTTCGCCCCCGGCCAGCTGGTGCTGACAGGGCCGCGCCTGCCGCACAACTGGATCAGCATGGACGTGCCCGAGGCGGGCTACCCCGAGCGCGACTTGGTGGTGCAGTTCCCGCACCAGCCACTGGTCGATGCCAGCGAGGGCATCCCCGAGCTGCGCGAGGTGCTGCCTCTGCTGGAGCGCGCCCGCCACGGCATCGAGTTTTTTGGCCAGCAGGCCCAGGCCACGGAGCACTGGCGGCGCATCAAGTCCACCCAGGGGCTGGCGCGCTTTGCGGCGTTTTGCGAATGGATGGGCGAGCTGGCCCGCTGCACGGACTATCGCCTGCTCTCCAGCGCCCAGCTGCAAAGCGAAGACAGCGACACCCAACTCGCGCAGATCAACGCCATCGTCAGCCGCATCACCGACCACCTTGCCGAGCCGCTGTCGGCTGCCGATTTGGCGCAAGAGCTGGACATGACCGAAAGCCGCTTCTCCCGCTTCTTTCGCCGTGCCACGGGCAACACCTTCACCGACTTTGTGAACCTGGTGCGCGTGAACCGCGCCTGCCAACTGCTGATGGAGACCGACCGCTACATCACCCACATCGCCTATGACGTGGGCTTCAACAACATGGCCAACTTCAACCGCCGCTTTCTGGACATCAAGGGCATGACGCCCAGTGAATACCGCAAGCAGGGCGTGGGGCGGTTTGGCAAGGTGTGATGTCTATCTGGCACCGGGGCTTCATTGCGTCCTGCGTTCAAACCTGTGCTCCCAGCTTTCCCCCTACCGTTCGGGCTGAGCTTGTCGAAGCCAGGGCGCAGCGTCATCAAAAACCATAGCTGCCAGCGCTTTATTGACGAGCCCTACAGGCCATTTTTATTCAAAAAACCATCGCCACAGCCGTTCGGGCTGAGCTTGTCGAAGCCGCCCCGCCGCATTCGCTTTCAAACCGCCTCGGCCCTCTTGGGCTGACCCATTGCATCACCACCCCATGTACCTCGGAATCGACCTAGGCACCTCCGGCGTCAAGCTCTTGCTGCTGGACGAAGCGCACACCGTCATCGCCACGGCCGATGCCGCCGTGCCTCAGTACCGTCCCCAGCCCACCTGGAGCGAGCAGCACCCCGCCGACTGGCTCGTTGCCGTCGAGACCGCCGTCGCCCAGTTGCGCGCGCAGGTGCCCACCGCCTGGGCCCAGGTGCGTGGCATCGGCTTGTCGGGCCACATGCACGGCGCGGTGGTGCTGGGGCCGCAGGGCCAGGTGCTGCGCCCCGCCATTCTGTGGAACGATGGCCGCGCCAGCGCCGAATGCGCTGCGCTCGAACAGGCCGTGCCCACTGCGCGCCAGATCACCGGCAACCTCGCCATGCCCGGCTTCACCGCCCCCAAGCTGCTGTGGCTGCGCACGCACGAGCCCGCAGTCTTCGCCCAAATCCGCACCGTGCTGCTGCCCAAAGACTGGCTGCGGCTGCAGCTCACCGGCACGGCGGTGAGTGATATGTCCGATGCATCCGGCACCCTGTGGCTGGATGTGCAGGCCCGCGCCTGGAGCCCGGCCATGCTGCAGGCCTGCGGGCTGGATGCATCGCACATGCCCGCCCTGGCTGAGGGCAATGCACCCGCCGGCACGCTGCTGGGTGACGTAGCCCGCCGCTGGGGGCTGGGCGAAGGCGTGGTCGTGGCTGCAGGCGCGGGCGACAACGCCGCCAGCGCCGTGGGCGTGGGCGCGCGCACCGCTGGGCAGGGCTTTGTGTCGCTGGGCACCTCGGGCGTGGTGTTTCGGGTGACCGATGCCTTTGCCCCTGCCACCGAGCGCGCCGTGCACGCCTTTGCCCACGCGCTGCCCCAGCGCTGGCACCACATGTCCGTCATGCTCAGCGCGGCCAGCGCCTTTGGCTGGGTCACCCGCTTGACCGGCCGGGGCGACGAGGCCCAGTTGTCCGCCGCAGTCGGCGCATTGCCCTGCGCGCGTCAGGCCCAGGCCCCGCTGTTTCTGCCCTACCTGAGTGGTGAACGCACCCCGCACAACAACGCCGCTGCCACCGGCGTCTTCATGGGCTTGCGGGCCGAGCACGACGCCGCTGACCTGGCCTATGCCGTGATGGAAGGCGTGGGCTTTGGTTTGCTCGATGGCCTCAACGCCATGCGCGCTGCGGGTTCCACCCCAGCCGTTCAGGCTGAGCCTGTCGAAGCCCGTCTCCGTTCCAACACTGAAGTGAACTCCAGCCCCCTCGCCCTGGTCGGCGGTGGTGCCCGCAGCAACCCCTGGGCCCAGCTGCTGGCCAGCGCCCTGGGCACCCCACTACAGCGCCCCGAGGGCGCCCACGCCGCCGCCGCGCTGGGCGCGGCCCGCCTGGTCGCCATGGCCTGCAGTGGCGACGAAGCCCATTGGTGCCAACCCCTGGCGGCCGATGCCACCTTCCAGCCCCAGCCCGCCCAGCAAGCCCTGCTGGCCGAGCGCTATGCCCGCTATGTGGCGCTGTACCCGGCGCTGCAAGCGCAGTTCTGACGGCCGTAGCGCATTGCCGCCAATGCACCTCCGCCGTGAATTCCTCCCGCCGTTCGGGCGGAGCCTGTCGAGGCGTTGGCACAGAATCATCAAAAACCATAGCTGCCAGCGCTTGATTTATCTGGTCTGCAGGCCGTTTTGTATCCAAGCCACCACCACCGTTCAGTCTGAGCCTGTCGAAGCCAGGGCGTGTGCCATGCATGCCCTTCGACAAGCTCAGGGTGAACGGGATGTGTGCCTGAACCACCCCACCACCGATTCCCATGAACGCTGTTGATCTCTCTCCAATGCCCGCCGCAACCCCAATCCAGGCCGCCATCGCGGGCGAAGCCCTCATCGACCTGATCCGCCGCCCCGATGGCAGCTACCTGCCTTGCCTGGGCGGTGCGCTCTACAACCTGTGCCGCGCATTGGCCCGCCAGGGGGTGGGCACGCAGTACCTCAACCCCTTGTCCCGAGACCGCTTTGGCCGCGAGCTGGAGGCCCAGTTGATGGCTGATGGCGTGCACCTGGCGCAGCCCGATCCGGTGCAGCAAGTCACCTCGCTGGCCGTCGTCAACCTCAACGCCAACGGCCACCCCGACTACGCCTTCTACCGCGAAGGCGTGGCCGACCGCGCCGTGTCAGCACAAGGCCTGGGCCATGCCTGCACCGCCTTGCCCGCTTTGCAGGTGGTTTGCACCGGCGCCCTGGCGCTCGATGCCCGCGACGCCGCCACCTACCTGCCCTGGCTAGCCGCCCAGCGCACCGCAGGCCACTGCGTGGTGGTCGATGCCAACCTGCGCCCCTCCGTCATGCCCGACCTGGCCGCCTACCGCAGCACCGTGCACGCCGCCCTGGCGCACGCCCACCTCATCAAAGCCAGCGACGAAGACCTGGACCACTTGGCCGTGCCCGGCGCCAGCGCGCTGGAGCGCGCCCGCCACCTGCTGGCCGCCAACCCCCAAGCCCATCTGCTGGCCCTCACGCTCGGCGCCAACGGCGCATGGCTGCTGCACCGCAACGGCACCCAGTGCTTTGCCCAAGAGGCCCAGCCCTTGCCCGTGGCCGACACCGTGGGCGCGGGCGACAGCTTTCTGGCGGGCCTGCTGGCCCACCTGCTGCGCCAGTCTCAGCCAGCGGGGGCGGGGTCGTTTGCGCGGTTTGTGGCGGCGCTGTCAGACACCGCCTGCCAACACGCACTGCGCCACGCCCTGGCCAGCGCCAGCCTGTGCGTGATGGAGCAGGGGTGTGTTCCGCCGGGGTGGGAGGCGGCGGTGGATTGGGCGCAAAAGCATCCGGCGCAGACGGCATGATCGCTCGCTGGTAAACGAGTCTCTGGAGGGGGCATTGGTTGCGTACAAATGGAATCAGCTTTGAACAGCATCCATCGATAACATGCCGCCGGTTTCTTCATTCAACAGAGGTTCTATGGTTGTCAGAGAGTCGGCGCGTCAAGCTCGTTGGAAATTCTTGCTGGTTGCCACCGTCATCAGCCTTGTGGTCCGCATCAATAATTTTGTGAACCGCAAGGAGCTTGCTACCCCTGAAGTCATCGGCTCATTCGTTGGCGCCGCTGTGGGTGGTTTGGTGCTGGGTTGGGTCGTCTGGTGGGCGTGGTCGTCGTTCAAAAAACAGTGACCGTTTAGTAGCGCAAACATCACCCATACGTACCGCCGCATGGTGTGCTTCGCTTGCGAAGGGCCGTGCTTTGACCATCTCGACGTTTTGGGCTATCGGGATTGCGTCGTGTGTGCTGCGCCTGGCTGATTCAAAGCGTCTGCCTGAGACGGTGCAGGTTTTGCCGCAGGTCATCGGATCGGGCCAGCAACCGGAGATGTTGGCAACAACTTTGGAAAGACTTTCGGAGATTTTTTTGAAACGCATACAAACACTTATCGTTTGCGCGTCCATGGCGCTGTTGACGGCCTGCGGGACTTCTGCCGTATTGCAGGCGGGAGCGGAGGCGCCTGCAGCCGATGAAACCGTCGTTGTGCTTGGTATCAAACCGGCGCATTACAAAGTGCTGTTTTTTCCTGGTTCCGAGGAACAAGGCAGATTCGTCAAGAGCAGCTGGTCGAATGCCGTGATCAATGGCACCCCAACCGACGGTTATCTCGTCGCCAAAGTGAAGCCGGAACAGTTGATCGGACTGACCATGATCGCCGATACACGCGCCGGAGCGTTTGCGAAACCCTATGCCCCCTGCAACGGCGCGAAGGCACTGGTGCTCAAAGTTCCGCAAGCCTCGGTGGTCTATCTTGGCGACATTGAATACACCCCATCGGGGGCTCAGATCGGTGTGCAGTACCGCGACGACATCGCCGCTGCGACACGTTACCTTCGGACCCACTATCCGAACGTGACGGGCGAGGTGCGGCGCGCAGAAACGCGGGCGATGCCGGTGTCCAGTGCGTGTGTAAGCCCTGCCATTTACGTGCCCATCTACATCCTTGGTGGTCGCAGATAGGTCAGGTGGCTCATGCCTGCAGGCTAGCTTGCTATGGGGTTGGCGGCGTGTGTTCCAAAGGGGCAGGACTACGCCTCCCGGCAGCCGCACGTTTCCATGGATCGCCCCCTTCCGTTGGTCTGAACAGATGCTCAGGCTGAGAGGGCAAGCCGTTCTCTGGCATTCCGCAAATCTGGTTGGGGGTCTGCGGTCCCAGTCTTGTCGTCGACATGTATGCTGTGTCCCGTTCTTGAGCCAGGAGACTGAAATGCCCGAACTTCTTGCCGCGCTTGCATGGGGCGCGATGGAGTTGGTGATCGCCCTTTCGGGAAAACTGTTTGTGCAAATGATCAGCCTCGGCCGCTGGCGTGGTGAGTCGCTGGGTGGCGCGGAGGGCCGTATGCATGGCCCTGCGGGCGCGCTCTCCTTCAAGCGTGATGGTCAGCGGGTTTTCACCTGGAGCGGTATGCAGCTGGCCGGGCTGGTGTTTTACGTGCTGCTGGGTTTTGCGGCTCTCATGGTCAGCTCTTTGGTTTGAATCGCTCTCAGCGTCCGGCAGTTTGATTCGCCTGGGTCCAGCAGCATGGCCACGCCAGAAATTCTCCTCACACCCCACACCGACGTGTGCCGCGCCAACGCCGCTGAGGCGGCGCAGGCCTGCGACGTGGTGCGGCAGTCCATCACCCACTGCTGCGCACTGGACCATCGCGATGACCCGCAGGTGCTTGCCGCGTGGTTGGCCAACAAGACGGCAGAACGCTTCGCTGCCTGGATGACTGCGCCGGGCGCCATGGCCTGGGGGGCTTACCGGGGCGGTGATGAGGGCGCCCGCATGGTGGGGTTTGTGCTGCTCATGCAAAGCAAGCTCGCCCTGTGCTACGTGGTGCCGCAGGCCTTGCACCAGGGCGTGGGGCGTGCGCTGCTTCAGGCCGCAGAAGACGCTGCACGGCAAGCGGGTGTGGCCGCTGTGGAGCTAGAGAGCACGCGCACGGCAGAACCCTTTTACCGGCGGCATGGGTACGAGCCCGCCGGTGCGGTGCAGGCCTGGGCTGGTCTGCAGGCGCAGCCCATGCGCAAGCGCCTGTGAGCGGGGGCCGGGGCGCACACTCATTGCACCATTTTTGGTGGTCTAAAGTGCCTCTAGCGCTTTATACATAAGCGCTAGAGGCTATCGTTTTGGTAGCGTTTGGTGCGCAAGCAGCTCGTGGGCGTACACGATAAAGCCCTGGTGCTTGGCCAGCTGGTCGTACAGGTGGCGTCCGGCGGCATTGGTGGCCTGGGTTTGCCAGTACATCCGCCGCGATCGGGCGGCACGTGCGGCTGAGTAAACGCCTTCCACCAGCGCGCGGCCCACACCGCGCCCGCGCGCCGCTTCGTGGGTAAACAGGTCACTGAGGTAGCACACCGGTTCGATCCTCGTCGGGTCATTCGCACTGCATGCTTTTCCCTCAAATTTTGGCTTGAGTGAAGTTATATTCGAGGATGAGAACCTTTTGTAGATTAAAGGGGATCGGGGGGTGAAATTTTTCGAATTCTATTTGGTGAATTTCATTTTTATATTTTTATAATAATTGTTTTTATGAAAACGGAATCGAGTCCTTATCGGGTAGCTTTTGGTTGTGCAGTTTTGTTTTTTGTGGCTGCATTGGTGTTTTTGAAGATTAATGGTGTCACCGAGCCAAAGATGATTGGCGGTTTGATCGTGGTTCTATTTTTCCCATCCTTATTTGTTGGTTGGCTTTTTGGCAGAGGAAGGATGGACGCGCCGCGCTGGAAAATCGTTCTGGCATACCTTGTTTCTGTGGTTGCCCTCGTATTCCTGGTTGGGTTTAAAGATATCGGGAATTCACTGAAGAATATTTCTTCGGCAGGCCATAAAAATGTCGCAGCAAAAGAGTCGGAAGGGCCTAGTGTCGAAAAACAACTGGCGCAAGCTGCGGAAATAAACAACAAAAAATTGCCCATGCTGCTTTCTAACGAAATTCGTCTGGATCGAATTTCTGCTGAGCCTGGAAGACAGGTTTATTATTTTCATACGCTGATGGCGCTCAAATCGTCTGGCCTTGACTCCAATCGAGTCGGGCAGTTATTGCGCCCCCCTCACCTTGAAGATTTTTGCAAGGGTCCGGACATGCGGATGTTTCGCGATAACAACGTAAATATGGTGTATGTATACAGTGGCTCTGATGGTGTGGAGATCACGCGCATACGCCTTACAACCGCCGATTGCAAAAGCTGACCGGCGAGTGCAGTCACCTTCCTCAACCGTCACCGCTTAACGGATGTCCCGCATATCCGTCGCGCGGCAGTGACCGTGCTGGTAGGGATGGATCAGAAGGCGTTATTTCTTGCCAATAGCCGTGCTATTGGCAAGAAACGCAACGCAGTGGGCCGCCCGAAACCGTGCGATCGCAGCTCGCAGGGGTTATGCACGACATCCCTGAGTCACCCAGCTGTCCAGAGCGGATGACGCTTGTCCGTCCCTTGGCCTAAGCCTTCAACACCCGCCCCGGGTTCATCAGGCCTTGTGGGTCGAGCGCCTGCTTGATGGCGCGCATCATGCCCAGCGCGACCGGGGACTGGTATTTCTCCAGCTTGTCGGCCTTGAGTTCGCCCACGCCGTGCTCGGCAGAGAAGGAGCCACCAAACTCGGCCACCGCTTCATAGACCAGATGGTTCACCTGCGCCTCGTAGTCGCGTAGGAAGGCCTTGGCATCGCCCTCGGCCGGTGTCTGCACGTTGTAGTGCAGGTTGCCGTCGCCCAGGTGGCCAAAGTTGACCAGGCGCACGCCAGGGATCTGGCTTTGCAGCAGCGCGTCGGTGTGGGCCACAAACGCAGGGATGCGCGAGATGGGGATGGAGATGTCGTTCTTGATGTTCAGGCCCTCTTCGGCCTGGGCCAGCGGAATGCTCTCGCGGATGTGCCAGAGCTGGTGCGCCTGGGTGAGGTTCTCGGCCACCACGGCGTCGGTCACGCAGCCGGCTTCAAAGGCGGATTCGAGCAAGGCTTCAAACCGCGCGCGGGCGTGCTCTTCGGATTCGCTGTCGGAGTTTTCGAGCAGCACGCACCAGGGCGCTGTCTCTTCACCCAGAAAGGGCACGCGCAACTGGGGCATGTGCTTGCCCACCAGGCTCAGCGCAAACTGGCCCATCACCTCAAAGCCCGTGAGGCCCGCGCCCAACTGCTTGTGGGCCATGCCCAGCAGCTGCACGGCGTGCTCGATGGAGGGCACGGCGGCCCAGGCGGTGAGCTTGGCGGCAGGCTGGGGGTACAGCTTCATGCTGGCGGCGGTGATGATGCCCAGCGTGCCCTCGCTGCCGATGAACAGGTCGCGCAGGTCGTAGCCGGTGTTGTCCTTGCGCAGACCCTTGAGGCCGCTCCACACCTCGCCTTGCGCGGTGACCACCTCCAGCCCCAGGCACAGGTCGCGCGTGTTGCCGTAGCGCACCACCTGGGTGCCGCCTGCGTTGGTGCCCAGGTTGCCGCCAATGGTGCAGCTGCCCTCGGCCGCGAGCGACAGCGGGAACAGCAGGCCCGCGTTGCGCGCCACCTCTTGCAGGTTTTGCAGGATGCAGCCCGCCTCCACCGTCATGGTGAGGTTGTCGGTGTCCACGGCGCGCACAGCGTTCATGCGCGTGAGGCTCAGCACGATCTGCGTGCCGGTGTCGTCGGGCGTGGAGCCCACGGCCAGCCCGGTGTTGCCGCCCTGCGGCACGACGGCGGTGCCTGCGGCGGCGCAGGCCTTGACCACGGCAGCCACCTCGGGCGTGCTGGCGGGGCGCACCACGGCCAGGGCCTTGCCGCGCACGCGGCGGCGCCAGTCTTGCTCCCAGGCGGTGAGGTCGCCCTCGGTCAGCACATGGGCATCGCCCACGATGGAGCGCAAGGTATCGAGCAGCGGGGTGGTCAGGTTCGGCATGGCATTAGTCCTTTCGCGCGAGAGGTTCTGTGAGGGCAGTGGGTGCGCTGGCTGCATCGCTTTGTGGGGTGTCAGTTTGCGAGGTGTCAGTTTGCGCGGTGTCGGCTTGCGCGGTGTCAGGGTGGGCGGGCTTGGCGGGCTGGGTTAGTACTTGCGTGGCGGCCAGCGCACGCGCATTGCGCTGGCGCAGCCGCACGTGCAGCGTGCAGGCCGTGAACAGCACCAGGCACAGCGCAATCTCGGCCATGGCCAGCCAGTTGCCGGGGGCTTTGTCGCTCCAGGCGCGCACCACGCCTTCGGTGAAGTACAGCCAGATCACCAGGCTGACCCAGCGGTAGGTGTACATGCGGTTTTTGAGGATGCCTGCCAGCGGGATGCACAGCGGCAGCGCCTTGATGGCCAGCCAGGTGCCGCCGGGGCGCAGTGGTGCCAGCACCAGCTCCCATGCCACGCACAGCGCAATCAGGGCGATGAGACTGGCGGTGGCCACCCAGCGGGTGGCAGCCACTTCGGGGGGGGCGGCTTGGAGCGTGGCGGGGTGGGCGGTGTCGGTCATGGGCAAACGTTGGGTGCAGGGGGATGGGCGCCATGGGCAGGCGGCCGGGCGGGGCAGGGGGCGGCAAGCGGTCACAATGCGCGCTGTTGCCCTGGCAGCTGCAGGCCATGGGTCTGCAGCTGCCAGGCGCCCGTTTAACCCTTGGGGCCCATCACGGGCTTTGGATCATATAGGCCATGCGATTGACCTTGCAGACAGTGGCCCAGCGCATTGAGATGCTGCTGGACGATCTGTCGAAATTTCCTTGGCGCACCACAGCGCAGACGCTGCGCGAGCGCTTTCGCGAGGACCAGCTGGGCCTGACGGCCAGCAGCCTCACCTTCACCACGGTGCTGGCGCTGGTGCCATTTTTGGCGGTGGCACTGGCGGTGTTCACGGCCTTTCCCATCTTTGGCAAGCTGCAGGGCGTGGTGCAGAAGTGGCTGGTTGAAAGCCTGGTGCCCGACAGCATCTCGCGCCAGGTGCTGGGCTACCTCACCCAGTTTGCGGCCAAGGCCAGCGGGCTGGGGGCGCTGGGCTTCAGCATCTTGCTGGGCACAGCGCTCATGCTGATCCTCACCATCGACCGCACGCTCAACAACATCTGGCGCGTGCGCCGGCTGCGCCCGCTGGGCCAGCGGGTGCTGATCTACTGGGCGGCCATCACGCTGGGGCCTTTGCTGCTGGGCGGCAGCCTGGCGCTCACGTCGTATGTCATGTCGGCATCCAGCGGGCTGGTGCGCACGCTGCCCGATGGGGTGGGCCTGCTGGTGGATTCGATCCAGTTCTTGATCTTGGCGGCGGGCATGGCGGGGCTGTACCACTATGTGCCCAACACGCCGGTGAAGTGGCAGCACGCCTGGGTGGGCGGCCTGTTTGTGGCCGTGTGCATGGAGCTGGCCAAGAAGGTGCTGGCCGCCTACCTGGCCAAGGTGCCGACCTATTCGGTGGTGTACGGTGCGTTTGCCACGCTGCCGATTTTGCTGGTGTGGATTTACGTGGCCTGGGTCATCGTGCTGCTGGGGGCGGTGGTCACGGCGTATTTGCCCAGCCTGCTGGCAGGCGTGGCGCGGCGTGGCACGGTGGCGGGCTGGGGGTTTCAGTTGGCGGTAGAGGTGCTGCAAGAGCTGCACCGGGCACGTCAGCTGCCCAGCAAAGGCCTGCGGGCAGCGCAACTGGCCGAACTGCTGCGCGTGGATGCGTTGCAGCTGGAGCCTGTGCTGGAGACCTTGACGTCGCTGGACTGGATTGCCCAGGTGAGCGATGCGGTGGCGGGCCCGTCCGACGCCCCCGAGCTGCGCTACGTGCTGCTGGCCGACCCCGAACGCACCGCGCTGGAGCCGCTGGTGCAATGCCTGCTGCTGGACCAGACCGTGCGGCTGGCCCCCCTGTGGGATGCCGCTGGATTTGCGCGGTTGCGGTTGCAGGATTTGCTATCAATTAAATAGCTGCTAGCGCTTGTGAAATAAGCGCTGGAGGCTGTTTTTTCTGAATGGCTACTTGCCTCAGATAGACCGTTCGCCCTGAGCTTGTCGAAGGGCTGTTGGAAAAAGGCGCCCTGGCTTCGACAGGCTCAGCCCGAACGGCTTGGGGGTAAGCGGTCTGGGGCAGGTTGCTAATCAGGCGTTTGGTGTGAAATAGATTGCGGCGCGCTCTGCCCCCTTTGTCCCGTCAGGGGGCAATGCCGCGCAACTGCGCATCCGCCAAGCCCACCAGCAGGGCCTTGCCATCGGGCTCTACGCGAAACTCTCCAAACTTCGCCGTTTCCCACCGGGCCGCATCGCCCTCACGGAAGTACCAGGCGTCGGTCACCAGCGTCCACTGCCCGTCGCGTGGGGTCAGGGCAAAGCGCATCTCCCCGGCCTGCAGCGGTGCTTCGGCCAAGTCGATGCGCAGCCACTGCACCACGCCGCGCTCGTCCAGCGTGCCCACGGCGTGGGGGCGCTGGCCCCAGGCCAGTTCCTCGTAAGTGATGCGCTCTGCAGGCAGCTGGAAGTTCAGCCGCATGTAGTCGCCCTGCATCAGCGAGCGTGGGTCTACCGGAGCCAGGGGCACAAACACCTTGCGGCCCTGGGCAATGGTGTGCTCCTTTTGTGCAATGCCCACATTGGCCACCAGCAGGGTGCAGGCCAGGCCCAGCACCAGGGCCCAGATGGCGATGCGCGGTGTAGCCCCGATAGCCCCGATAGCACCAGCAGCCTGGGCTGCGGGCGCGGTGCTGTGGGCGGGCTGGGCGGTGGCGGTGTGTTGCGCTGCGCGCAGTGCCGTCCAGGCCAGCAGCCCCAGCACGGCGCCGCAGCCTGCCAGCACCATGGCCTTGGTGGCCAGGGGCCAGGCCAGTTGGTAGTAAAAGCTGCCCACCATCCACGCCGCAGCCAGCGCGGCCACTGCGGCCTGGCGCCAGCGCTGCGTGGTGCCGGTGATGGCCAGCGCCAGCAGGGCGGCCCCCAGCGTGGGCATGAAAAAGCCCAGCACGGCCAGCACCAGCAGCAGCGCGGCCGCCTGGGGTTGGCGCAGCGCAGGCCAGGCCCGCTGCGCCACCCAGCCTGCCGCCAGTACCAGCGCCACAGAACCCACCTGGTTCACGGACACCAGCGACGAGGCTCCCGACCCCGTGGTGTGGTTGGCAGGCTCCCACAGCCCACCGCTGCCGCCCAGCACGCCCGCCAGCATGAACGTCATGCCCGACAGCTGGGCCAGCCCGCACAGCACCGCCACCACCCAGCCGCAGGCCAGGGGTTCCAGCGCCACGGCCAACCGGTTGTGCTGGCCCAGGGCTTGGTGTTGCAGGGCCAGCAGGCCCACCCAGGTGAGCAGCGCCACATGCAGGGCCCCCCACAAAATAGTGACGTCGATGCTGCGGTGCAGGTGGTGCCAAGTGGCCCCCACCGTCCAGGCCCACAGGCCTGCGGCCGCGCCCCCCAGCAGGGTGCGCAGCCAGTGTTGGGGCACGGCTGCGGCCACGGCCAGCGTGATCAACAGCAGCGTGGCCGCGGCCAGCAAGTGAGGCCCATCGCGCACCAGGGCAAAGCCCAGCAGCCACCCGCCGGTGAACAGCGCAGGGATGGCGATCTGCTCCAGGAACAGGGCAAGCCCCTGTGCGCGCAGCAGCGCCACGGCACCCGCCAGGGCCAGCGCGCCCACCACGTAGGTGCCCGCGCCGTCCAGCAGCCAGCGGCCGGCAAACAGCGCAAAAATCGCCAGCACAGGCAGGGCTGCCAGCCATGCGCCCAGCAGGGTCAGCAGCACCACGGGCCAGGGGCGGCCGGGGTCTGCAGTGGGCTGAGCGTTGGCGGGCAACAGGCCGAGGGCTTGGGCGCTGTGCAGCATTTTTTCTAGCGGCGATCCAGGCAAATCGTTGTTTGCCTGGGTGTTGTCCGTATGAGGTATCGCGGTCTGGCTCATGCGTTGTCCTTGGTGGCGTCTGCGTGGGCATCGGCACTGTTGTGGGCTGGCTGGGGCTGCGGGTCCAGGGCCTGGGCATTGCGCGCCATGCGCATCACCAGCTGCACGCTGCCTGCCAGCAAACCTGCGGCCATCAGGCCCACCATCAGCAGCCCGCCTATCAAATCGCCGCGCGAGCCCTCCAGAAGCAAGCGGGCCAGCCCGGTGACCAGCAGCACGTTCAGCCCCAGCGTGGAGGCACTGAGCAAGAACAGGTCAAAACACCGGCGCTGCCCTGTGACGGCCGCAGTGCCCGCCAGCAGCAACAAGCCCAGCGCGTAGTGCGGCGCCACTGGCGAGTGGAACAGTGCGGGCAGGGCCGTGGTGGTCACCAGCGTGATGGCCAGTGCGCCCGCGGTGCGCAAGGACCACAGCCCGGCGCCCGTCACGCGCTGCAAGGCGGGCAAGGGCAGCATGGCGGCCGTGACGCCCAGCGCCGCCGACAGCGCCAGCAGGTGCACGCCCAGGTCCTGGGGCAGCACGCGCCAGCGGTGGCCCGTGTGGGCCTGCGCCCACAGCGCAATGCCGGTGGTGGCCACCAGCACCCACGGGGCCCACAGCGCATCGCTGCGCCCGGCTATGGCCAGGGGCAGCGTCAACACGGCCCACCAGGCAAACAGCTGCCAGGGGTCGGCCCCGGTTTGGTAGGTTTGCCCGAAGTAGGCAAACAGAGCGCCCGTGCCCAGCAGCGCCAGAATGCCCAGAGGCACCCGCGCCGCTGCACGCCACAGCGCCCCGGCATACATCACGGCCACAAAGCCTTGCAGCAGGGCAAAGCGGGCGGGGCGGCCCAGCGTGTCCCAGTTCGATGCGATCCACATCACGATGCCCAGGCCGCCGAGGGCGGCCGCCAGCACGGCCACGGTGCGCCACAGGTGGCGCTGCAGCTGGGGCGGGGGCTCGTGCCAGGGGGCCAGGGATTCGAGCTGGAGCGCGGCGGGGCGGTCCAGCGCGTGGTGCTGGACGAGGGCCAGCCAAGCGGTGCGCAGGTTCATGTTTTCTCCCTCGAGGAACGGGGCCTGGAGTGCCTACCTGCGCTGGGTAGACGGTGGCCCGCTGCATTCCTCGTGAGTGCGCACTTTACTGCGCCAGAAAATCGCGCAGCGCTGTCAGCGTCTCCTCAGGGGCTTCGGTCATCTGGTGGTGGCCGCTGGGCAGGTGGCGGATCTGCACCGCTTTGCCTGCGGCCTGGGCGGCCTTCACCAGGGTCTGCGCCGCTTTGGGCGGGGTCATCTGGTCTTGCTCGCCCAGCGCAAACAGCACCGGGCAGGTGACTTGCGCCATGGCCTGTTCGCCGTTCGCGTAGGTGTTGCAGGCGTTGAAGCCCCGGTGGAACACGTTGACGGTGGGATTGCTGCGCAGCACCTTGCGCCCCAGCGCCATGCCTGCGCCAAACACCCAGAACCCGGCGCCTGAGGGCGACGCCAGCGAGCAGCGTGAGAACACGTTGACCATGTGCAGGGCTTTTTCTGGCTCATTCAGTGCCGATTCGAGCAGCGCGGGCGAGACCTTCATGGGGTAGGCCGTGCCCACCAGGGCCAGGTGTGTGGCGCGCTCGCCCAACTGGGCGGCGGCCTGCAGCGCAATGAGCGAACCCCAGCTGTGGCCCACCAGCGCAGCGCGGGCAATGCCCAGGGCATCGAGCAGCGCCACGATGAAGTCGGCCGCCTGCTCTACCGTAGCGGGGGCATCGCCCGCGCTTTTGCAGTGCCCTGGCAGGTCCACGGCCAGCACGTTGTAGCCGTGGTGCGCCAGGTAGCGGCTTTGCAGGGCCCACACGCTGTGGTCGTTGAGCACGCCGTGGACCATGACCACGGTGGGCTTGGCAGCATCGAAGGGCTTGCCGCCGGTGTAGCAGAAGGTGCTGTGTCCGTTGACGGTGGTGTACATGGCTCAGGCCCCCGCTTTCTCTGCCGCTTTGAGTGCGCGCTTCAGGTCGTCGATGAGGTCGTCCGCGTCTTCCAGACCAATGGACAGACGGATGGTGCCCTGCGTGATGCCCGCCTGCACCAGCGCCTCATCGCTCATGCGGAAGTGCGTGGTGCTGGCGGGGTGAATGACCAGGCTGCGGCAGTCGCCCACATTGGCCAGGTGGCTGAAGACCTTGAGGGTTTCGATGAACTTCTTGCCTTGCTCGCGGTTGCCCTTGAGGTCAAAGCTGAACACCGAGCCCGCGCCGCGCGGCAGCAGCTTTTGCGCGAGCTGGTGGCTGGGGTGCGATGCGAGCATGGGGTGGCCCACGCGCGAGACGAAGGGCTGGCTGGCCAGGAATTCGACCACCCGCGCCGTGTTGCGCATGTGGCGCTCCATGCGCAGGGGCAGGGTCTCAATGCCCTGCAAAATGAGCCAGGCCGTGTGCGGGCTCATGCAGGCGCCAAAGTCGCGCAGGCCTTCGCGCCGCGCGCGCAGCAAGAAGGCGCCTACTGAGCTTTCTTCGGTGAACACCATGTTGTGAAAGCCTGCGTAGGGCGCTGTCAGCTCGGCAAAGCGGCCTGCCGCGCGTGGGCCATCCCAGTCAAAGCTGCCGCCGTCCACCACAATGCCGCCCACCACAGTGCCGTGGCCCGAGAGGAATTTGGTGGCCGAGTGGTAGACCAGATCGGCCCCATGCTCCAGCGGCTTCATCAGCCAGGGCGAGGTGAGGGTCGAATCGACCAGCAGCGGCACCCCGGCCTCGTGCGCAATCGCGCTGATGGTGGGGATGTCCAGCACATCCAGGCCTGGGTTGCCCACGGTCTCGCCAAAGAACAGCTTGGTGTTGGGCCGCATGGCCGCGCGCCAGCCGTCGATGTCGCTGGGCTTCACAAACGTGGTTTCAATGCCGAAGCGGCTCAGCGTGTAGTGCAGCAGGTTCTGGCTGCCCCCGTACAAGGCCGTGCTGGCTACAATGTGGCTGCCCGCGCCCATCAGCGTGGCAATGGCCAGGTGCAGCGCGGCCTGGCCGCTGGCCACGGCAATGGCGCCCACGCCGCCTTCCAGCGCGGCCACACGCTGTTCCAGCACCGCGTTGGTGGGGTTGCTGATGCGGCTGTACACATGGCCGGGCCGCTCCAGGTTGAACAGCGAGGCAGCGTGTTCGCTGGACTCGAACACGAACGAGGTGGTCAGGTGGATGGGCACCGCACGCGCGCCGGTGGCGGGGTCGGGCACGGCGCCTGCGTGCAAGGCGAGCGTGTCAAAGCCGGGGTCTGAATATCCGGGCATAGGTGTCTGTCTCCGATGTTGTCGATATGGGCGCAAATTGTGGGCTATATTTACCCGGAATCAGCCTTAAGACGCAGCCTACAGCGCTGCGCGCATCCCCTCGGAGACCCTGCCCCATGAAAGTCAGCGACATCCTGCGCGTCAAAGGAAACACCCTCTACACCGTGACACCGGACGAGCCCTTGGCCGACGCCGCTCAGGTGATGGCCGAGAAAGACATTGGCTCGCTGGTGGTGATGGAGCTGGGTGACCTGGTGGGCATGCTCACCTTCCGCGAGGTGATCCAGGCCGTGGTGCGCAACGGGGGCTCGGTGGGCACGCTGCGGGTGCGATCGGCCATGGACGATGCGCCGCTGACCTGCACGCTGGAAACCGAGATGGACGAGGTGCGCCGCATGATGCTGGACCGCCATGCCCGCTACATGCCCGTGATGGACAAGCGCATGCTCATGGGGGTCATCAGCTTCTACGACGTGGCCAAGGCCGTGGTGGACAGCCAGAACTTTGAAAACCAGATGCTCAAGGCCTACATCCGCGACTGGCCCGCTGAGGACGACACCAAGGCCTGACAAGTCACGGTGTTTTTAGGGCGCCAATGTGGTGCCCGCCCACGTGGGGCGGGTCATTACCGGTAACCCCAGTCCCTGTCCTGCAGCATTAGGCGCAGCAGGCCGTACTAGCCCCTGGCATCCACGACGCCAGCATCTCTGCTGGCATGGGGCGACCCAGCAAATAGCCCTGCATCACCTCGCAGCCGTGGTCTTTGAGCCAGCGGCATTGGTGCTGCGTTTCCACCCCTTCGGCAACCACCGTCATGTGCAGGCTTTTGGCGATGCTGAGCACCGAGATGGTCAGCGCCCGTGCCGTTTCGCTGTGTTCCAGGTCTTGCACAAACGATTTGTCCAGCTTGAGCTCTGCAATGGGCAGGCGGTGCAGATAGCTCAGGCTGGAATACCCGGTGCCAAAGTCATCCAGCGATAGCTTGAAGCCCTGCTGGCTGAGCTGCTCGATGTTCTCCTGGGTGACGGCGCGGCCATCCATCACCACACGCTCGGTAATCTCCAGCAGCAGGTCTTGGGCGCAGAGCCCGTGCTGGAGCAGGGTTGCGCTGATGCTTTGCGCAAAGCCTTTTTGGTGGAAGCTGCGGCCCGACAGGTTCAGTGCGACATGTGGCACGGCCAGGCCCGCAGCGCGCCAGGCCGTGAGCTGCGTGCAGGCCTCGTCCACCAGCCATCGCGTCAGAGGGTGGATCAGCCCCGTTTCTTCGGCCAGCGGGATGAACTGGGCTGGCGAGATGGCGCCCCATTCGGGGTGGCTCCAGCGGGCCAGAGCTTCCACTCCGTGCAGGGTGAGCACTGGGTCCGCTGTGGTCTGCGGCTGGTAGTGCAGCGTGAGCTGGCGCTGCTCCAGCGCCTGGCGCAAGGCCCTTTCCATGGCCGCGCGCTCTTGGGCGCGGCGGTTCATCTCCAGGCTGAAGAGCTGCAGGCTGTGCAGATGATCGCTTTTGGCCTGGTACATGGCCTGGTCTGCGTGCAGCAGCAGGGTGTCGATGTCGGTGCCGTCGTCTGGGTAGATGGCAATGCCGATGCTGGCGCTGGGCAGGTTGACCTGGCCCTGGATGTCCACCGGGCGGGCGATGCTGGACAGCACGCGCTGGGCCGTTTGCACCGCCTGCTGGCTGCTGCAATTGGACAGCAGCAGCACGAATTCATCACCCGAGAGGCGACCAATGCCGTCTTGCGCACGCACGCATTCGCCCAGGCGCTGTGCCACTTCGCGCAGCAGTGCGTCGCCCGCTGCGTGGCCCTGGGTGTCATTCACTTGCTTGAACCGGTCCAGGTCCACAAAGAGCACAGCGCCGCTTTGGTGGTCTCGCTCCATCTGGGACAGGGCCCGCTCGGCATTGCTGCGGAACATGGCGCGGTTGGGCAGACCGGTGAGTGCGTCAAAAAACGCCAGTTGGTGGATGCGCTGGCGTGCGGCATCGCGCTCGATGGCCAGGGCGCACAGGTGCAGGCACACCTGCACCAGGCTTTGGTGCAGTGCGTTGGGTTCGCGGGGCTCTTTGAAGTAGAAGGCAAAGGTGCCCACCACCAGGCCCTGGTGGTCGCGGATGGGGCTGGACCAGCAGGCCTTGAGCCCGGTGGGCTGGAAGAGAGCTCGGTAGTCGTCCCAGCGTGGGTCGGTGGCAATGTCGGTGGTCACCACGGGCAGCCCCCAGTAGGCGGCGGTGCCGCACGAGCCCGCCTTGGGGCCAATGCGCAAGCCGTCCAGCGCTGCACAAATATCTGGCGGCAAGCCGGGGGCTGCCAGCGGGTGGATCAGGCCGTTGGCATCCACCGCCAGGATGGAGGCAGTGACTTCGGGGGCAATGCCTTCGACCTCTTTGCACACCTGGGCCATCAGCGCGGGCAGGCTGGTTTCGCTGACCATGCTCTCCAGCACGCGCTTTTGCAGCACTTCGTGCATCTTGGTGAGGGTGATGTCGGTCAGCACGGTGATGGACCCACCGGGTCCGCCCACGGCTTCGTCGGCCGCATTGACCACCATCGACACCCAGCGGGGCTGGCCGTCGCGGCTGTAAATGAGGGCATCGCCGTGGTAGTGCCCGTGCAGTCGCAGCCCGTTGCGAATGGCGTCGGCCAGCCCTTGCTGTGTGTGCGGTCCTTGCAGCAGGTTGCTGAGGTATTTGCCGCGAATGTCTTCCATGCTGAAGCCAAACAGGCGCGTGAAGCCGTGGTTGACGTACACGACCTGGCGGTCGCTGTTGGTCATGGCGATGGCGTTGTCGCTGCAGTCCAGGGCGTTGCGCAAAGGGCCATTGGCCAGTTCCGGCAATGGGGCCGGTGCTGGCTGCGTTGCAGCGGTGGCTGGGTCTCCGGGGGGCAGTATGGAGGCTGGCATGCGCTTCTCAGGAGGAGTCGTACCCCATGCTAGCCCTTGGCGGGCGCTCTGCCAAGCGCTGGATACGCATGCGGGACAGGTTTGCTCTGGGATAATCCTTGAATGAGCGGCAATACCCTAGGCACCCTTTTCGCTGTCACCAATTTTGGTGAATCCCATGGTCCAGCCATTGGCTGCGTGATTGACGGCTGCCCCCCCGGCATGCCGTTGACCGAGGCCGACATCCAGATCGACCTGGACCGCCGCCGCCCTGGTACCAGCCGGCACGTGACCCAGCGCAACGAACCTGACGCGGTGGAGATCCTCTCGGGCGTGTACGAGGGCAAGACCACCGGCACCCCCATTGCCCTGCTGATTCGCAACACCGACCAGCGCAGCAAAGACTACGGCAACATCGCCCAGAGCTTTCGCCCCGGCCACGCCGATTATTCGTACTGGCACAAGTACGGCATTCGCGACCCTCGGGGCGGTGGTCGCTCGTCTGCACGCCTGACGGCCCCCACCGTGGCGGCGGGCGCCGTGGCCAAGAAGTGGCTGCAGCAGCAATATGGCACGCAGTTTCGTGCCTGTATGACGCAACTGGGTGAGCTGGAGATTCCCTTCGAGAGCTGGGACCACGTGCGCAGCAACCCGTTTTTTGCCCCTGTGGCCGATGTGGCCCAGTATGAGGACTACATGGATGCCCTGCGCAAGGCGGGTGATTCGTGTGGTGCGCGCATCCGGGTGCAGGCCACGGGCGTGCCAGTGGGCTTGGGCGAGCCCTTGTACGACAAGCTGGATGCCGACATCGCCTTTGTCATGATGGGGCTCAATGCCGTCAAAGGCGTGGAGATTGGTGCCGGCTTTGCCAGCGTGGCCCAGCGGGGCACCACGCATGGCGATTCGATGGCGCCTAACGGCTTTCTCTCGAACAACGCGGGCGGTGTGCTCGGCGGCATCAGCACCGGGCAAGACCTGGAAGTGAGCATTGCCATCAAACCCACCAGCTCCATCATCAGCCCGCGCGACTCCATTGACATCCACGGCAACCCCACCGAAGTCATCACCAAGGGCCGCCACGACCCGTGCGTGGGCATCCGTGCGGCCCCTATCGCAGAAGCGCTGCTGGCGCTGGTGGTGATGGACCATGCCCTGCGCCACCGCGCCCAGTGCGGCGATGTGGTGCACGACGTGGCACCGATCAAAGCCTCGTTCCTCTGAAGACCCGCACGGCCTGTGCGCAATTTGCGGCGTGATGGCATGGGCGTTGCTGCGCGGGCACGTTGTGCCTGCGCGGCCTGACAGGCATGAACAGGCTGCGCACGGCCTGGGCGAGCCGCCCCTTGCTGCCATTTGCTGCGCTGTCGGCCAGCTATTTTGCGCACATCGGGTTCTTTAACCCGTACCTTCCGCTGTGGCTCAAAAGCCTGGGCTTGCCATTGCTCACCATCAGCGTGCTGACGTCGGTGCAGTCCCTCACGCGGTTGTTTGCGCCCTATGGCTGGGGCATGCTCAGCGACCACACGGGCGAGCGGGTGCGCTGGCTGCGCTTGTGTGCCACGGTGGCCTTGGTGGTGTCGCTGGGCTTGTGGTGGGAGGCTGGTGTGTTCTGGCTGGCTGCTGTGCTGCTGCTCATGTTCACCCACACCAGCGCCATGATGCCCATGAGCGAGGCCGCCATGGCGCACCTGGTCAGCCAGGGTGGCAGCTTTGATGCGCGGCGCTATGGCCGGGTGCGGCTGTGGGGCTCGCTGGGCTTTTTGGTCACGGTGTTTGCGGCTGGGGCCTGGTTTGAGCGCCATGGCATGGCGCATTTCCCGGGCTGGACGCTGGGCACCTTGCTGGCCGTGGTGGTCAGCACCTGGCTGTTGCCGGGGCTCAAGGAAGACGCTGCCGAGGCCGCTACGCCCGGCACCCTGAACCCGCCTGTGTGGCCGGTGCTGTGCCAGCCCGTGGTGCGGTGGTTTTTTGCGTCCGCGTTTTTCCATGTGCTGGCGCACATGGCGGTGTATGTGTTTTTTTCGCTGTACCTGGACGCGCTGGGTTACGCCAAATCCACCATTGGCATTTTGTGGGCGGTGTCGGTGGTGGTCGAGATCGTTTGGTTCTTTACCCAAAGCCGGTGGCTGCCGCGTTGGCCCTTGACGGGCTGGCTGCTGGTGTGCGCTGCCGCCATGGCTTTGCGCATGGGCATGACGGCGGCAGGCGGCGAGTGGTGGGCGGTGTTGTGCGCTGCGCAGGTGCTGCACGCGCTGACGTTTGCCGCGCACCACACGGCGTGCATTGCGTTGCTGTCGCAGTTCTTTCCAGGGCGTTTGCGTGGCCGGGGGCAGGCGCTGTACTCGGTGCTGGCCTATGGCCTACCAGGGGTGCTGGGTGCCTTGGCCGGTGGCGCGGTGGGCGCGGCGCTGGGTCTGGCCTCGGTGTACTGGCTGGCCATGGGCAGCAGCCTGCTGGCCTGTGTGTGTGCGTGGAGGGTGGGGCGGCTGGCTGCCCGCCTTCCGCAGTGAATAGGGAGAGATGACATGAATCAGATTCAAACGGGCAAAGTGCGATGGGTGGGTGCTGCGGCCTGCGTGCTGGCTGCGGCCGCATTGGTGGGCTGTGCCCATGGCCCTGAAGCGGGCCCGGCGATGCAGCCCGGCGCGGTAGCCCCTGGCGCCGCCACGATGGACATCGGGCTGATCGCCTTCAATGACCTGCATGGCAACCTGGAGCCACCGCACATCGCGGTGCCCATCCGTGGTGCCGCTGGCGTCGAACGCGTGCCTGCCGGTGGAGCGGCCTACCTGGCCAGTGCCATCGCCCAGCTCAAGTCGCGCAACCCGCACCACGCCGTGATCACGGCGGGGGACATGGTGGGGGCCTCGCCCTTGGTCTCGGCACTGTTTCTGGACGAGCCCACCATCGAAGCGGTGAACCACATGCAGATCGACTTTTCTGCCGTGGGCAACCATGAGTTTGACCGGGGCTGGCAGGAACTGCTGCGCCTGCAGCGGGGCGGCTGCGAGAAGTTCACGGTGCGCGAGCCGTGCCAGATCAGCAAGCCCTTTGAGGGCGCGCGTTTTGGCTTTCTGGCCGCCAACACCCTGCGTGAAGACGGACAGCCGCTGCTGCCTGCCACGGGCATCAAGCGCTTTACCCAAGGCGGGGTGACCGTGACCGTGGGCTTCATTGGTATGACCCTCAAGGCCACGCCCACCATGGTCAGCCCCTCGGGGGTGAAGGGCCTGCGCTTTGAAGACGAGGCGAGCACCGCCAATGCGCTGATTCCCCAGCTGCGTGCCCAAGGCGCCGATGTGATTGTGGTGGCCATCCATGAAGGCGGCTATACCAACGCCAAGGTGCTGGAGCAGAGCTGCTCGGGCATCAATGGGGACATCGTGCCCATCCTGGAGCGGCTGGACCCTGCGGTGGATGTGGTGGTGTCGGGCCACACCCACCAGGCCTACGTGTGCGACTACGGCCGGGTAAACCCCTCACGGCCATTTTTGCTGACCAGTGCGGGGCAATATGGCTCGTTGGTGACCGAGGTGGCTTTGCAGGTGGACCTGAGCACCCGCCGCGTGGTGCGCAAGACGGCACACAACCACATCGTGCAAGGCGAGGCCTTTACCGGCAGCCAGGGGCTGGTGCCGCTGAACCCGGCCGTGCCAGCCTTCGCTGCAGACCCCTTCGTGCACCAACTGGTGGCCCGCTACCGCGCTGCGGCCGAGCCGCTGGCCCAGCGGCCTGTGGGGCGGGCCAGCGCCCCGGTGCTGCGGGCGCGTGCCGCATCCCAGGAAAGCGCGCTGGGCAACCTGATTGCCGACGCGCAACTGGCCGCTACCCAGGCGCCTGACAAGGGCGGCGCCCAGCTGTCGTTCATGAACCCCGGCGGCCTGCGTGCCGACCTGGTGCCTGATGCCCAGGGCCGCTTGAGCTATGGGCAGCTGTTCAGCGTGCAGCCCTTTGGCAACAACATCATGGTGCGCACCTACACCGGGGCTCAGATTCGCGCGGTGCTGGAGCAGCAGTTCAGCGGCGGCACCAGCCGGCCAGAGGCACCCCGGGTGCTGTCGGTGTCTGAAGGCTTTGGCTACCGGTACGACCTTTCGCAACCTGCGGGGGCTCGCATCACCCACATGACTATGCACGGCAAGCCGCTGGAAGAGGGCGCCCAGGTGCGCGTGGCCATCAGCAGCTTCCTGGCCAGCGGGGGCGATGGGTTCACCGTATTTTCTGAAGGGCGTGACACCCTGGGGGGAGATCAGGACCTGGATGCCCTGGAGGCCTATGTGCGGGCGCAGAACCCGGTGGTGCCGCCTGCCACCGATCGCATTCAGCGGGTGGTGCGCTGATGGGTTGAGGGGCTTCGCCCTGCGTGGTGGCAGCCAGGTCTACGGACCCGGCCCACTGCCGGGTGAGCCCGCCGCCTGGGATGGATGCCTGTGGGATCGTTGCCTCGCACCGCACATCAGGCGGCAAGCGCGCTGGAGCTTTTGCTGGAGGTTTAAGCCAAATAGGCCTCTATCGCTTGTGGTTAAAGCGCTGGCAGCTATAAATTTGGTAGCAATTGGGCGCTGGGCTACCGAAGAAGTGGAATGACTGCAGTGCAGTCTGCGGCAGCTTTGCCCCGGGTCGCCAATGCGAGGTGCGGTGACTTACTTGCGCACTTCGTCTACGAGTGCCCGGAACTCATCAATGTCTTCAAAGCTGCGGTACACGCTCGCAAAGCGGATGTAGGCGACCTTGTCGAGCTTCTTGAGCTCGCGCATCACCAACTCGCCGATGCGGCCCGAGTTCACTTCGCGCTGGCCGAGGTTCAGCAGCTTTTCTTCAATGCGCTCAATGGCGCTGTCGATTTGCTCGGTGCTCACCGGGCGCTTGCGCAACGCCAGGTTGAAGGAGGCGAGCAGCTTGCCGCGCTCGTACTCGATGCGGCGGCCGTCTTTTTTGACGATGGCCGGGAAGTTCACTTCCGGCCGTTCGTAGGTGGTAAAGCGCTTGTCGCACGCGCCGCACTGGCGGCGGCGGCGAATGAACACCCCGTCTTCAGACACCCGTGTTTCAACGACTTGCGTTTCCAGGTGGCTGCAGAAGGGGCATTTCATGGTCGCTGATCGCTATCGGCTTGACGGCTTAGCGGTAGACAGGGAAGCGTGCGGTCAGGGCGTTGACCTTGGCGCGCACGGCGGCGATGTTGGCTTCATCGCGTGGGTTGTCCAGCACGTCGGCGATCAGGTTCGCAGTGATGCGGGCTTCTTCTTCCTTGAAGCCGCGTGTGGTCATGGCGGGGGTGCCAATGCGCACGCCGCTGGTCACCATCGGCTTTTCAGGGTCGTTGGGGATCGCGTTCTTGTTGATGGTCATGTGGGCGGCGCCCAGCACGGCCTCGGCTTCCTTGCCGGTGATGCCCTTGGCGCGCAGGTCGACCAGCATCACGTGGCTTTGTGTGCCACCGCTCACGATGCGCAGGCCGCGTGCGGTCAGCGTCTCGGCCACGACCTTGGCGTTCTTGGCCACTTGTTCCTGGTAGGCCTTGAACTCGGGCTGCATTGCTTCCTTGAAGGCCACGGCCTTGGCTGCGATCACGTGCATCAGCGGGCCGCCTTGCAGGCCAGGGAAGATGGCGCTGTTGATGGCTTTTTCGTGCTCGGCTTTCATCAGGATGATGCCGCCACGGGGGCCGCGCAGGCTCTTGTGCGTGGTGGAGGTGACCACATCAGCGTGGGGCACGGGGTTGGGGTACACGCCGGCAGCGATCAGGCCAGCGTAGTGGGCCATGTCCACCATGAAGATCGCGCCGATTTCCTTGGCGATCTTGGCGAAGCGGGCAAAGTCGATGTGCAGGCTGTAGGCGGATGCACCGGCCACGATGAGCTTGGGCTTGTGTTCGCGGGCCTTGGCTTCCATCGCGTCGTAGTCAATGGCTTCGTTCTTGTCCAGGCCGTAGCTGACCACGTTGAACCACTTGCCCGACATGTTCAGCGGCATGCCGTGTGTCAGGTGGCCGCCTTCGGCCAGGCTCATGCCCATGATGGTGTCGCCGGGCTTCAAGAAGGCCAGGAACACGGCTTCGTTGGCAGATGCGCCGCAGTGGGGCTGCACGTTGGCGGCGTCGGCGCCGAAGATCTTCTTGACGCGGTCAATGGCCAGTTGCTCGGCCACATCCACATGCTCGCAGCCACCGTAGTAGCGCTTGCCTGGGTAGCCTTCGGCGTATTTGTTGGTGAGCTGGGTGCCCTGCGCCCACATCACGGCGGGGGAGGCGTAGTTCTCGCTGGCGATCAGCTCGATGTGGTGCTCTTGGCGGGCGTTTTCAGCCTGGATGGCGGCAAACAGCTCGGGATCGGTTTGTTCGACAAGAATATTGCGGTCGTACATGGTGTTGGCAGTCCTATGAACTTGTGTCCCTTGAAACAAGGGCTGCCCAGGCGAACGGCGGAACGCAAAGTCTTGGGACCTTGCGGCACGCTCCCCAGTGGTTCACAAGAAGCAGGTTCTTGCTGGTTTCCACGTCAGCGGCAACACCCGTGAGGGCCTTGCGCCTATCGCCAGTTGCGTACCCGCGTAGTGTAGCTGAGGTCTGGGGACTGCCACTTTGCCTGACTTTGCTGTGGGGCTGTGCGAAGCAATGTGCTCCCGCTGCGGGCCATGGCGGTGCCTTGGTGGCCCGTTGACCAGGGCTGTCAGAGCCCGGTCGTGAGCAGCGCGACCTTGCTGTCGTTCCCTGCTGCGGAAGGCGTGTTGCGCGAGGTGGCGGGGGTTGCCTGGGCTGGTGTCGCTGGCGCCTGGGTTGACAGCATCGTTGGTGCGTTCAGTGGCACCGAGCGGCCGCTGGCCACTTGCTTCAGGCGGGCATGTTCGGCCATCACCTTGGCGGTGTAGCCACCGTCGTCTGCCAAGTTGGCTGCGCCCACGTAGTAGCGCAGCCCGCCTTCGATCGAGCCTGCACGTGCAATGCATTCCTGCAGCACTTTGACGCCAACCCGGAGGTTGGAGACGGGATCAAACGCGGCAAAGTGACCGCCAAAATTCTGGTACTTCTCGGTGTGCACCGTGGTCATCACTTGCATGAGGCCCTGCGCACCCACCGCGCTTTGCGCAAAGGGGTTGAAGTTGGACTCAATCGCCATGATGGCGAGGATGAGCGTGGGGTCCAGCTTGGTACGCCCGCCGATTTCGTAGGCTTCTGCCACAAGCGCGCTCAGGGGCTCAGCTGCCACCTTGTATTTTTTGCTGAGCCAGAAGGCCACCGCAGCCTGCTCTTTGGGCAGGTCTTTGGGGTTGCTGGCCGTGGCGCGCTCGCTGGCCTCGGGCTCAACGGGCATGCCAATGGCTGCGACCTGCCGGGCCTGAAGCCAGCCCATGAGCTGCTCCTCGCCGGCTTGGCGCAGGTCGGGTCGGGCCGTCAAAGTGATGGCCACAAAGGCAACGGCCAAGCCGATGAGGGCAAAGCTGTTGTGGGTGATCTCAAGAAAACCGTTGGTCACATCGGCAACGAAGGTTCGTACGCCGGAGACTATTTTTCCTGACGCTGTCATAGCTCTTCCTTTCTGAGGCGGATTCCGCACGGGGCGCCTGCCGGTGTTGGCAGTGCGGTTGCGGGTGTCCGCTTGGATTGGTACGCCATCAAACTCTGTGTCGGTGCGATCGCAGGTTGCGACGCTGGCAGAGTTGACTTAGCCGGGTTCGGCAGCGGGTTGGGGTTTTTACCAGCCTTGGTTTTGAAGGCTGGCGGATTCTAGGAGGGTACTTAATTCATGGTCAATACTATCAAAAATTGATTTAAGACATAAAAATTATAAAAACACTGTGATTGCATCCATATTTTTGATGGAGGAAGTGCTTTGTGGCCTCGGTTTGTCGAGGGGAGGGTGTTGTTTGAAAGATTTTTTCAATCAATTGATATGTGGTGATTGAAATTGCTGTTTGAAGCGGTTGGCGTAGTTTGTTAACGTGGAGGCGCCTGAAAGATCAGGCATCGCCGGACGAAGCCAAATCTCCCTCCAACCGCATTCAGTGCCTAGGTGCAGCAGACGAGGCTTTCATGGCACCCCATGGGGGCAATCCATTGCCCCCTCGCAACGAGGACGTGAACCTCCGCGTTGCGAAGCGATGGCAAAGACCGTTGTGTCAGCCGTCAAGCCCGGTGAGCAAGCCACATGGCCGTGTTCATCGGGCTTTCTTGTTTGTGGGCTGGCGCTTGGTGTGGTTGACACCCCTTTGGTTTTTCCTCGGCTCCAGGGGCTGTCAATCGGTACCTTTGCATATATATAGATAATGGGCGCTGTTGCCCTTGGGGTTGCCCTAGACCCTGGTCACTGGCCAGCAGGGTTGCTGTGCATGGGCAGGGGGTGTTTGTGCCATGTCATGTTGATCGGGCGGATGCCCGGGCATCATCCCCACGCAGGTCGGTTGGCCTGTCTGTGACAATAGTTTCTTTTGCCATGGCCTGTCTGTAAGGCCGGTGCCATGGCTGGTCTGGCTAGGGGTGTTGGCCTCCAGGCCCCATTCGTTTTTGATTGATCCATGTTTCCTTTTTTTTCCCGCAGCAAAATGTCTGAAGCCCCTGAAGTGAATCCGGCCCCGGCCAAAACCCAAGAGTTGCACCCGCTGGACGCACTGACTGGTGGTGCTTTTTCAGCAGCGACCTCTGGTGAGCGCGCTTCGCGTATCCGCGATTGGCTCACCACGCAGCCGGCGCCTGAGCAACTGCAAGAGGTGTTCAAGGAGCTGAGTGGCCGGGACAAGGGCGCGGCCCGCGCGGTGCGCGAGCGTCTGGATGAGATTCGCCGGGCCAAGGGGCAAGAAGCGATCGCGGCCGAGTGGGCCGAGAAAGCCCAGGCACTGCTGGCGGCCTCCAAGCTCAATATCGCTGACGCTTTAGCCTGGCAGCGGGATGCCGCCAAGGCAGGTGCACCTCTGTCGCGTGAGCCCCTGTCTGTGCTCAAGGTGCAAATTGCCGACCGCGTCAAGGTGATTGAAGACCTGCAGCACCGTGTCCAGGTGCAGCGCGAAGCGGCCGTATTGCTCGCACAGCGCATTGAAGTGCTATCGACAAAATCTTGGCGTGATGCGCAGGCCGCCTTGGAATTGCTGGGGGCGGATGTCGCCCGTTGGCAAGAGCAAGCCCTTGGTCTGGCAGGTGATGCCAGTTGGGCCAGTGTGGAAGCCCGTTTTCCCCCGCTGTTGGATGCTTCCAAGTCCCAGCTGCTGGTGGTGTGGGAGGCATTTCAGCCTGCGCTGGCCCAAGCGGTTGCGGCGGCCGAGGATGCCAATGCCCCACTGCCGCCTGTGCCTGTGTGGGCTGATGAGTTGCGTGTGGCGCGGGGCCTGCCCTCTGAGGCGGCTGCCGCAGCGGCCAAGGCGGCCCGTCCAGCCAAGCCCAAGGTGGCTCCCGAGGTGCGCGACAAGGCGGTGCAGGCCGTACGCGAAGCGCTGGTCGTGCTAGAAAAGGAAACTGCCGAGGGCCACGGCAAGGCCAGCGCGGGTGCGGCAGCCGCTTTGCGCGCCGTGCTGAAGGTCCATGGCAAGCACCTGGATGCCGCGTTGGAGCAGCAAGTGCATGCTGCCTTGGTGGCCGCTGGTGAGCTGGAAGGCTGGCAGCGTTGGAGTGCCGATCAGGTGCGTGAAGAGTTGGTGGCCAAGGCCGAAGCGCTGCTCAATCGCCCTGAAGGCCAGGCCTTGGGTGGGCGCAAGATGCAGGAAACCCTGCGCCAGCTGCGTGAGCAATGGAAGCAAGCCGACCAGGGTGGCGCACCCAACCACGGGTTGTGGAAGAAGTTTGACGAGGCCTGCAATGCAGCCCACAAAGTGGTGGAAGCATGGCTGGACAAGATCCGGGCGGAGGCTGCTGAGCACAAGGCCCAGCGCCTGGCTTTGATCGAAGAGGTCAAGGCCTGGGCCCAGCAGCATGCAGCCTCTGGCGATTGGAAGGGCATCCATCGTGCGCTGTACCAGTTTGGCGACCGTTGGCGCGAAAGCGGTCATATCGGTGAAAAGCTGTTTGCCGAGTTGCAGCCGTTGTGGAAGCAGGCCATTGCCGCCGCTGCCGCGCCGTTTGAGGCAGCCCAGAAGGAAAGTCTGGCCCGGCGCCATGCCATGATTGAAGAGGCTACGGCCCTGGGTGCCGCGCCCATGTTGCGCATTGATGCGGTCAAGGCGCTGCAGCAGCGCTGGCAAGGCGAGGCACAGTCTGTGCCTCTGGACCGCAAGCACGAACAAAAGCTGTGGGATGCTTTCCGTAAGCCGATTGATGAGGCGTTCAATCGCAAGTCTGCAGACCGTGAGCGCGCAGTGACTGAGTTGAGTGCCAGAGACCGTGTGGTGGTGGATGCCTCCAAGGCGCTGGAGGCTGCTAACGCCACGGGTGACGCACAGCAGATTCGCTCTGCCATGCAGGCCCTGGAGGCTGCTTTGCGTGGACAAGCGCAAGCAGCCCAAGCCGTGGAGACGGCGCAAAAAGATGAGTCAAATCAGGCGCCAGCGCCCGTTGAATCAGCGCAAGATGCTCCTAAAGAAGGAGCGGTTGAGGCCTCTTCAGAAACTTCTGAGGACGTGGCGACCCCTGCGCCTGTTGCAGCGCCCAAGCCAGTGGCCCGTCCAGTGGTGGCTGTGCGTGGTGATGATCGACCCGGTATGAAAAAAGAAGCCCCGGCCGCCCCTGGTCGTGGCGCACGCCCAGGTGATCGCCGCGATGCGCGCCCTGGTGACCGCGATGCCAATCGTGGTCCTCGCACGGAGGGGCGTTTCGGTGATCGCAATGACCGTCCAGGCCGCTTTGGCGACCGTGCAGAGCGCGAAGACCGTGGCCCTCGTCTGGGGGACGCTGCTTTCCGAGCCCAGCGCGATGCCATGGAGCATGCCCAGCAAGCGCTGAAAAAGTTGGCGGCACAGGCTCATGGCGAAGCCCTGACCCAGTTGCTGTCGGCTTGGGAAAAGCGCGATGCGGCGCAGGTGCCCAGCGCTCAGGATCTGGGCGGGCGTGTCACGCCAGCTGTTCGCTCTGCCTGGACGCAGGCTTTGTCTGCAGCGCCCAAGGGCGATGCGGCCCAGGCGCTGTTGCGCTTGGAAATGGCCGCTGAAGTGCCCACTCCGGCAGAGCACATTGCCGCTCGCCGCATGCTGCAACTGCAATTGCTCACGCGCCGCAACGATCCAGCGCCAGACCAAACCTGGGGCGCTGATGCAGCCCAGGTGTTGGCCAGTGCCAGCGACGCCGCCGGTGCACGGCGTTTGCAAAATGTGCTGAAGGCATTGCTGCGCAAGTAACTCTGCCCATGCCCGCTGCTGCGCTGTGCATCCGCACCTTCGACTCGGCTGACGAGTCGGAGGTGGTGGCGCTTTGGCATGCCTGCGGGCTGGTGCGCCCCTGGAATGATCCGTACAAGGATATTGAGCGCAAACGAAGCTTTCAGCCCGGGCTTTTTTTGGTGGCCACGCAGGCTGATGCGGCGGGTGTGGAGGTGTTGGTCGGATCTGCCATGGCGGGGTACGACGGTCACCGTGGATCGGTGTACTACCTTGCTGTCGCGCCAGGGCATCAGCGGGCGGCTTTGGGTCGTCGGCTGATGCAGGAAGTGGAGCAGCGTCTGCTGGCGCTAGGCTGCCCCAAGGTCAATGTGCTGGTGCGGACCAGCAATGTGCAGGTGCTTGGCTTTTATGACGCGCTGGGTTACGCGCGGGATGAGGCTTTTTGCCTTGGCAAGCGATTGATCCCTGACCATTGAGTGCGGATTGGGTGCGCTGGTGTGTCAGCGCGATCTTGCTCCAGTGCCGACCCTGAATCATCTTTCTTTCTCTCCTGGGTTTCGGCGAGGTCTGTAACGCATTTGGCATGCGTGAAGGCCAATGGGCTGCGGCGAGGTACTTTGCCAAAAAGGGTTAGCGCAAAACAAAAAAGCCGTTGCATGTGCAACGGCTTTTTAATGATTTGGTGCCCAGGAGAGGACTCGAACCTCCACGATGTTACTCGCTAGTACCTGAAACTAGTGCGTCTACCAATTCCGCCACCTGGGCATTTCAGGAAAGATTTGAATTATAGAACAGGTTTTTCCTGTTTTTATAAGTTGTTTTGATTTTTTTGAAGGATGGCTTGTGCAGTCCGTTTGCCATCCATAAAAAAGCCACCGCAGAGGCAGTGGCTTTTTTATTTAGAAAACCGTCATCGGTTGTCGTTAAACTTGGTGCCCAGGAGAGGACTCGAACCTCCACGATGTTACTCGCTAGTACCTGAAACTAGTGCGTCTACCAATTCCGCCACCTGGGCATTTCAGGAAAGATTTAGATTGTATATCAAAAAAAACACCCCCGGCGCAGCGCCTGCACACCTGTCTGACGAAATCGAAGGCAGCATTCAGGGGCACCGAGATGGGCATGGGTTTGTCATCCGCGACGACGGGGATGGCGATATCTTCATCCCTCCCAACGAGATGCGGGCTGTGTTGCACAAGGACCGTGTGCGTGTGCGCATCGTTCGCCAGGACCGCCGCGGTCGCCCTGAGGGGCGGGTCGTTGAGATCATTGAGCGTCCTTTTCAGCCCATCATTGGCCGTTTGTTGCAGGAAAGCGGCGTATGGCTGGTGGCCCCTGAGGACAAGCGCTATGGACAGGATGTCCTGATCCCCAAGGGGGCCACTGGCGCTGCCAAGCCGGGGCAAGTGGTGGTGGTGGAACTGACCGAGCCGCCTGCTTTGTTCGGGCAACCTGTGGGCCGCATTGTGGAAGTGCTGGGCGAGGTCGATGACCCAGGGATGGAGATTGAGATTGCGGTGCGCAAGTACGGTGTTCCGCATGAGTTTTCTGCGGACTGTCTGGCGCAGGCCAAGGCGCTGCCAGACAAGGTTCGGGCGTTGGACAAGAAGCGCCGGGTGGATTTGACCGATGTACCTTTGGTCACCATTGACGGAGAAGACGCGCGCGACTTTGACGATGCCGTGTATTGCGAGCCCGCTAAAGTGGGGCGCAGTAAGGGCTGGCGCCTGCTGGTGGCGATTGCCGATGTGAGCCACTACGTCGAAACCGGCAGTGACATCGATATTGACGCCTACGACCGTGCCACCAGCGTTTACTTTCCGCGCCGCGTGATTCCCATGCTGCCCGAGAAGCTCAGCAATGGCCTGTGCTCTTTGAACCCCGAGGTCGAGCGGCTGTGCATGGTGTGCGACATGCTGGTGACCGCCAAGGGCGAGGTCCATGCCTACCAGTTCTACCCGGCAGTGATGTTCAGCCACGCCCGCTTCACCTACACCGAAGTGGCTGCGATTTTGGCCAACACCCGTGGTCCTGAGGCCAGCAAGCGCAAGGACCGGGTGAAGGATTTGCTGAACCTTCACGATGTGTACCGCGCCCTGCTGGTGGCGCGCCGTGAACGCGGGGCTGTGGACTTTGAGACCACTGAAACGCAAATCGTGTGCGATGAAAACGGACGCATCGAAAAAATCGTCCCCCGCACCCGCAACGATGCCCACAAGCTGATTGAAGAAGCCATGCTGGCTGCCAACGTTTGCAGTGCCGACTTCATCGCACAGGGTGGGCAGCCCGGATTGTTTCGGGTGCACGAGGGCCCAACCCCTGAAAAGCAAGAAATTCTGCGGGGCTACCTCAAGGCCATGGCGGTGGGGATGTCGATCAGCGACAACCCCAAGCCTTCGGAGTTTCAGGCGATTGCCGAGGCGACCAAAGACCGCCCGGATGCGCAGCAGATCCACACCATGCTGCTGCGCTCCATGCAGCAGGCGATCTACACGCCCATCAATAGTGGGCACTTTGGCTTGGCGTTTGAGGCCTACACACATTTCACCAGCCCGATTCGCCGCTACCCCGACTTGCTGGTGCACCGCGTCATCAAAGCCATTTTGAGCAAGACGCAGTACAAGTTGCCCGCCTTGCCCACCCCTGGTGAGGCCCATGCCAAGCTGGCCAAGCGGCTGGCGGCGCGCGTGGCGCCCCCGGGCACCAAGCCAAGAAAAGAAGCCAAGCCTGCCAGCCGTGAAACCCAGGCCTGGGAGGCGGCGGGCCTGCACTGCAGTGCCAATGAGCGCCGCGCCGATGAGGCCAGCCGTGATGTGGAGGCTTGGCTCAAGTGCAAGTACATGCGCGAGCATCTGGGCGAGGAGTACAGCGGCGTGGTCAGCGCGGCCACCAGCTTCGGCATCTTTGTGACGTTGGACGCCATGTATGTCGAAGGGCTGGTGCACATCACCGAGCTGGGGGGCGAGTACTTCAAGTTCGATGAAGCGCGCCAGGAGTTGCGCGGTGAGCGCACGGGCATCCGTTACGCCATTGGCACGCGGGTGCGGGTGCAGGTCAGCCGTGTGGACCTGGACGGGCGCAAGATTGACTTCCGTCTGGTGCGTGAGAACGAAGAGCTGATCGGCCGTGCGCTCAGGGACAAGGGGGTTGGCGGTGATTCGGCCACCGCACCGGGCGGTAAAAAAGGGCGCTCTGCGGCAGAGCGCAAAGGCTCTGCCGCAGGGGCGGCGGGCAAGGGCCGCAGGCCTGCGGCAGATGCATCGGCCTTGGACGCGACCCCGTCCGCGCGTGACCGGGGCAACCGTTCCCCCATCCAGTCACTGAAGGCCTCGGTCAAGCAGGCTGTGACCAGTGGCAAGCCCGCCAAGGGCAAGGGCCGTAAGGCGCGCCGCAGTTGAGCACAGTGCCACCGGGGGGGGGGGGCGTCCCCGGTGGCGTGTTAGGCCTGGCGGCTAGGCCAAGCGTTGCGCCAGTGTTCCCGCAGTCAACGGCATTTGCTCTGGCCACTGGTCTGCTGCTTGCCCATGGACAAAGACGGCGGTCATGGCCGCCTGCTCGGGGGGCATGCCTTGTGCCAGATAGGCACCAATCATGCCTGCCAAGACATCGCCGGTGCCCGCCGTTGCCAGGCGGGCATTGCCCGTGGGGTTGATGGTGGGGGTGCCCTGGGGGGGGGCGATGATGGTGCCTGAGCCTTTGAGAACCACCACACACTGAAATTGACGGGCGAGTTGCTGCGCTGCAGCCAGCCGATGGGCTTGCACCTGGGCGGTGTGGGTGTGCAGCAGGCGTGCGGCTTCCAGCGGGTGGGGGGTAAGCACGGTGGTGTGCTGGCGTGCGGCGCGCGCCTTGAGCACCTGTTGCAGGCTGCCCTCTGCGCCTAGGGCGTTGAGGGCATCGGCGTCCAAGACCAAGGTGCCTGCCCGTTGCAGCACGGCTGGCAGCACGCCACGCACCGCTTGCCCGCCGCCACAGCCGCACACCACGGTGAGGGCCTCCAGCTCCAAGGCTTCAAAACGGCGCAGCATCAGCTCAGGCTGTGTGCTGATCTCGGCGGTCTCCGCGGGGTCCAGCAGGCTGACCAGCACCCTGCCAGCGCCTGCATGCAATGCTGCTGATGCGGCGAGCAGCGCGGCCCCTGTCATGCCCATGCCGCGCTGGGCCAGCCCTTCGCCGCCCACGATGGCGACATCACCATAGCTGCCTTTGTGGCTGGCATGGTGGCGCTGCGCTCTGGCGGGTGGGCCTGCCAGCCAGGCGGTGGGGGGCTCCCTGTTTTCCTGTGCGCGGCTGTGCGGTGTGTGCGGATGGGGTGGTGCGCTCAAGTCGTCCAGCCACACCTGTCCTGCTGCGTCTCGCCCGTGGGCGGTGAACAGCCCCGGCTTCAGGGTCAGCAGACTGAGGGTGTAGCGTGCCCCAGCGCCACCCGCGAGGCCTGCGCTGGCAGCGGCTTCCAGCCCGTGGGCATATTGCCCGGTGTCTGCATCCAGCCCCGATGGCACGTCGATTGCCAGCACCGGGGCCCTGCAGGTGTGCAGCTGTGCCAGCCATTGGGCGAGCACGCTGCCTGCGGTGTTGGGGGCTGGTGCGGGCGGGGTGGAGGCGCGCACGCCAATGCCCAGCAGGGCATCGATGCACAGGTCTTGCGGCGTCAGGTGCTCGGGTGGGGTGTCGCTCCAGGTGGTGTGGGCGGTGTTTCGGGCTTTCTCCCAGGACTTCCGTGCGTCGTCCGGCAGTGTCTCGGGCGAGCCCAGCCAGGTGATGATGACCTGGCGGTCGCTGCGTGCCAGATGGGTGGCGGCCTCCAGCCCATCGCCGCCATTGTTGCCCGGGCCGCAAGCAATCCACACGGTGCGTGCGTGCGGGGCAATCGCCTGCGCCAGCTGGGCCACGGCCCGTCCGGCGCGTTGCATCAGGGTGTGGGGTGGGAGTGCGGCCGCCATGGCCTGTTCTTGTCGGCGCGTGGCGGCGGTGTCGAATAACGGGTGGGCTTGGTCGGGCGTGATGCGTTGCATGGCAGGGTCCCGCAGCGCAAAGGGCTGCTTATCCCTTGATTTTGCGCTGCTGGGGGGCTGTTGACGATCTCGCGAGGGTGAGAAGCCCCCATGCCTTGAGCACGCTTAAAAGCGCTGCGCCTCCAGCCCCTGCAGGTTGACTTCCGGGGTGCGTTGGCCGATCAGATCGGCCAACACGCGGGCGCTGCCGCAGGCCAGGGCCCAGCCACCGGCGCCGTGCCCGGTGTTGAGCCAGATGCCGGGCAAGCCGCTGTTGCCCAGGGCGGGCGCTCCGTCGGGCAGGGTGGGGCGTGCGCCCCGCCAGATTTGCAGGCTGCCAGACAATTGCGCGCCGCCGGGAAACCAGTCATTGACGGCGCGGTACAGCTTTTGCAGGGTGGCGTGGTGGTGCGGCGCCTGCGGCGATCCGACTTCGGCGCCGCCAGCAATGCGAATGCGCTGGCCCTGCCGTGTGATGGTGATTTGCTGTTGCGCGTCGATGGCGCTGGTCAGCGGCGCATGGGTGGCCTCGCGCAGGGGGGCGCTGACGGAGTAGCCAAACACCGAGGCCATGGGCAGCTTCAGCCCGCGTGGGCGCAGCAGGGCGGGGGAGGCGGCGCCCGCGCACAGCACCACGGCGTCAAACCGTCGCATGTCGGGCTCGCCCTGCAGCCACAGGCCGGTGGGCTCGCTGGACAGCGCAGTCACTGGGGTGTTGAACGCAAATTGCACCCCGGCACTTTGCATGCCTTGGCGCAGCATCTGGGCAAACAGTCGGCAGTTGCCGGACGCGGCGGAGGGCAGCAGCACCACGCTGTCCAGTGGTGCTTCGGGCGACAGGCCGGGCTCCAGTTGGCGCGCATTGTCTGGGCTGATGTCTTGGACCGGGGTGCCGGATTCGCGCAGCCAGTCCAGCAGTGGCTGGAGCTGCGCGCGGTCTTTGGCGGACCGGAAAAGAACCAAGCGGGCGGTATTGCTTTCAAAATCCAGCTCGTGGTGCGCGGCAAGGTCCAGGGTGCGTTGGCGGCTGTAGCGGGCCAGGCCCTCCAGTGCTGCCAGTGGCGTTTGGCTGCGCCGCCAGCGCCACAGCCAGGCCAGCTCCTTCAGTCCGGCGCCTTGCGCCATGCGGATGCCCGCTGGTGTGCTGCCCAGCAGCCCGGCTTTGCCAGCCAGTGCACAGGGGGTGGTCAGGTAGGGGGCGAGCAGCCCGGCGTTGGCAAAGCTGGCTTCCTCGGCGGCGGCGCTGCGCTGTTCCAGCACGGTCACTTCATGGCCGTCGTGGGCCAATTCGTATGCGGTGGTTACGCCGATGATCCCGGCGCCCACAATGGCGATCTTCATGGTTTTGAATGAAATGGTGCTCTGGCGCTTTTTCTATAAGCGCTAGCAGCTATTATTTTTGTAGCAATTCTTCGATGCGCAAGCCAATGTCGAGCACGGCGTCATCGTGCTCCCCCGCGTGCCAGACCATCAGTCCGGTGGGCAATTCGCCGCGCACATGGCAGGGCAATGAGAGTGCGCAGCCGTCCAGCATATTGACCACGCTGGTGTTGCGCAGCACCAAAGCGTTGGCCTTGAAGAAGGCCTCGTCACGCGCTTCGCCTGGTGCTACATCGGCCATGAGCGGGGCGGGGATGGGGGTGCAAGGGGAGAGCAGGGCATCAAAAGAGGCCATGCGGGCTTGCATGCGGTTGATCCAGTCTTGCCTGGCGTGCTGCAGGTCGATGTAATCGGCGGCGCCCATGGTGCCGCCCCGCTCGATGCGGCTGCGAACCCGAGGGTCGTACCGATGGGCCGACTGGGCCAGCAGGGGGCGGTGCCATGCGTAGCTCTCGGCGGCGGCCAGGCTGCCCTGTGCTTGCATGGGGCCTAGTTCGGCTGTTTCACGCAGATCGATGGTCTCGATGTGTGCGCCCGCTTGCTGCAGTGCGTCCAGAGAGCGCTGGAACGCGGTGCGAACTTCTGGGGCGAGGTCTTCCAAAAATGTGGTGGCGGGTACCGCAAGGCGCCACTGTGACAGGGGGGCAGCGCTGCGCACTGCGTGCCGTGCGGCCAGAACCTCGTGCACCAGGATGGCATCGCGCACGCTGCGTGTCATGGCGCAGGCGGTGTCTAGGGTGGTCGACAGGGGAATGGCGCCCCCGGTGGGCACCAGCCTTGCCGTGCTTTTGAAACCGACCAGTCCATTGAAAGCCGCAGGGATGCGGATGGACCCCCCTGTGTCTGAGCCCAGCGCGGCAAAGCAGGCGCCACTGGCCACCGATACAGCGGCACCCGAGGACGATCCGCCCGGCACGCGCGCACCACCGGGGATGGCGCCAAAGCGGGCGTCGAAGGCGGCGGGGGTGGTGAAGTGCGGGTTGGTGCCCACTCCGGAAAAAGCGAACTCCACCATGTGGGTGCGGCCCACAATGCTGCCGCCTGCGGCGCGCAGCCGGGCCACGGCGGGCGCATCGCTTGCGGCTGCCGGGGCATTTTGCAAAGCCAGCGAGCCTGCTGCGGTGACTTGCCCTGCCACGTCAAAAAGGTCTTTGACGGAAATGGCCAGGCCCGCCAAGGGTTGGTGCGCTGTTTCGGTGCGTTGCAACCGATCACGCTCTTGCTCAAAGGATGAGGAAAGAAAACAGTGGGCCGCAGCAGGGGCTTGCGCCAAGCGCTCCGATGCCTCCATGGCCTGGGCTGCGGTCAGGGCGCCCTCTTGTAACAGGGCGCGGGTCGCGATCAGGTCGGCTTGCATGGGTGTGCTAGAATCTTTGGGTTTTGCTGTACGCAGTGGCGCGTGGTCTTTTGGCCTGGGCCCGCAGTTGAGGCAAAACCAATCGCAAACCAGCCCCGTCAAGGTGTTGCGGCTTCAAGCAGAAGTCGCAAGTTATGGGGCTGGATTTTAGACCCAACCTTTGGAGTATTTTTATGTCCGTTACTATGCGCGAAATGCTGGAAGCCGGTGTCCACTTTGGTCACCAAACCCGCTTCTGGAACCCCAAGATGGCCCCGTACATCTTCGGTCACCGCAACAAGATCCACATCATCAACTTGGAAAAGTCGCTGCCACTGTTCCAGGAAGCCCAAAAGTTCGCCAAGCAACTGGCTGCGAACCGCGGCACCATCCTGATGGTGGGTACCAAGCGCCAAGCCCGTGAAATCCTGTCCACTGAAGCGCAGCGCGCTGGCGTGCCATTCGTGGACCAACGCTGGTTGGGCGGCATGCTGACGAACTTCAAGACTGTGAAGACTTCGATCAAGCGCCTGAAGGACATGAAGGCCCAGATGGAAACCGGTCTGGACAGCCTGAGCAAGAAAGAACAACTGACTTTCAGCCGCGAAATCGCCAAGCTGGAAAAAGACATCGGCGGCATCCAGGACATGGCTGCCTTGCCTGATGCCATCTTCATCATCGACGTGGGCTTCCACAAGATCGCCGTGGCTGAAGCCAAGAAGCTGGGCATCCCACTGATCGGTGTGGTTGACACCAACCACTCGCCTGAAGGCATCGACTACGTGATCCCTGGTAACGACGACTCGGCCAAGGCTGTGACGCTGTACGCCCGTGGCATCGCTGACGCGATCATCGAAGGCCGTGCCAACGCCGTGAACGAAGTCGTGAAGGCTGTGGCTTCGGAAAGCACTGACGAATTCGTGGAAGTGCAAGAGTCGGCTGCCTGAGCGCCCGGCTGCGCGACCGTGGTCGCGAATGAAAGCGGGGCTCCTGGTTAGCCCCCTTTTTTTTAGCCCGAGTTTTGAATCGTTTGAACTGAATACTGAAGGAACACAGATGGCTGCAATTACCGCAAGCATGGTTGCTGAACTGCGCGGCAAGACCGACGCTCCCATGATGGAATGCAAGAAGGCACTGACAGAAGCCGACGGCGATATGGCGAAGGCGGAAGAGCTGCTGCGCGTCAAGCTGGGCACCAAGGCTGGCAAGGCTGCTGCCCGCGTGACGGCTGAAGGCGTCGTGGCCAGCTACATCAACGGCGATGTGGGTGCCCTGATCGAAGTGAACAGCGAAACCGACTTCGTCTCCAAGAACGACAGCTTCATCGCCCTGGCCAACGCTGCTGCCAAGCTGGTGGCTGACCATAACCCCGCTGATATCGCTGCACTGAGTGCTCTGGCGTACGAGCAAGAGACCTTTGGCCCCACGCTGGAAGATGTGCGCAAGGGTCTGATCGGCAAGATCGGCGAGAACATGTCGTTCCGCCGCTTCAAGCGTTTCTCGGGTGGCAACCTGGCTTCCTACCTGCACGGCACGCGCATTGGCGTGGTCATCGAATTTGACGGTGATGCTGCCGCCGCCAAGGATGTGGCAATGCACGTGGCTGCGATGAAGCCCGTGGCGCTGACCAGCGCTGATGTGCCTGCCGAACTGATCGAAAAAGAGCGCTCGGTGGCCGCAGCCAAGGCGGCTGAAGACAAGGCCAAGGCCGAAGCTGAAGGCAAGCCGGTGCAGTCCGATGAAATCGTGTCCAAGCGCATCGAAGGCGGCGTGCAGAAGTTCCTCAAGGAAGTCTCGCTGTTCAACCAAGTCTTCGTGAAGGCTGCGGATGGCAAGCAAACCGTTGAGCAAATGCTCAAGGCCAACAACACCACTGTGAAGGGTTTCACCCTGTACGTGGTGGGTGAAGGCATTGAGAAGAAGGTAGACGACTTTGCTGCTGAAGTGGCCGCCCAAGTGGCTGCTGCCAAGGCTGCAGCCTGATCTTCTGACTCCCGCTTAACCCTCAAACACCATCATCCATTGGAGAAATTGCCCATGACCACCGCCGCGCCAGCCCACAAGCGTATTTTGCTCAAGCTGTCCGGTGAGGCGCTGATGGGCGATGACTCCTTTGGCATCAACCGCGCCACCATCGTCCGGATGGTGGAGGAAATTGCAGAGGTGACCCGCCTGGGTGTCCAGGTCGCGGTGGTGATTGGGGGGGGGAATATTTTCCGTGGTGTGGCGGGCGGCTCGGTCGGTATGGACCGGGCCACTGCCGACTACATGGGCATGCTGGCCACGGTCATGAATGCCCTGGCCTTGGCAGATGCCATGGACAAGCAAGGCCTGACGGCGCGGGTGATGTCGGCCATTGCCATTGAGCAGGTGGTGGAGCCCTATGTGCGTCCCAAGGCGCTGCAGTACCTCGAAGAGGGCAAGGTCGTGGTGTTTGCCGCAGGCACGGGCAACCCGTTTTTCACCACAGACACCGCCGCTGCCCTGCGCGGCGCCGAGATCGGTGCTGAGGTGGTGTTGAAGGCCACCAAGGTCGACGGCGTATATACTGCCGACCCTCACAAGGACCCCACCGCAACGCGCTACACGAAGCTCAGCTTTGACGAGGCTATGTCCCGCAATCTGGGCATCATGGATGCCACGGCGTTTGCCTTGTGCCGTGATCAAAAGCTGCCCGTGCGCGTGTTCTCCATCATCAAGCATGGCGCTCTCAAGCGCGTGGTGATGGGTGAAGACGAAGGTACCTTGGTCTACGCTTGACCATCCAAGTGCCCCGCAGCAGCTTCGCCCTGAGGAAACAACATGACGATTGCCGATATCAAAAAAACCGCTGAAACCAAGATGGACCAGTCCATCGCAGCGTTCAAGAACAACCTCCAGAAGATCCGCACGGGCCGTGCCAATCCTGCGTTGCTCGATAGCATCCAGGTGGAGTACTACGGCTCCATGGTGCCCCTGAGCCAGGTGGCCAACGTGACCCTGCTGGATTCGCGCACCATCAGCGTGCAGCCCTGGGAAAAGGGCATGGGCGCGAAAATCGAAAAAGCCATCCGCGAGAGCGATTTGGGCCTGAATCCAGCGTCGATGGGGGATTTGATTCGCGTGCCAATGCCGCCCATGAGCGAAGAGCGTCGCAAGGAAATGACCAAGCTGGCCCGCAATGAGGGCGAGAGCGCCAAAATCGCCGTGCGCAACCTGCGTCGCGATGCCAATGAATCCGTGAAGAAACTGGTCAAGGACAAGCTCGCTTCGGAAGACGACCAAAAGCGTGCAGAAACCGACGTGCAGAAATTCACCGACAAGCACATCGCTGAGATCGATGCGCTGGTCTCTGCCAAAGAACAAGAAATCATGGCGGTCTAAGCTCCCGTCAATGGAGCTGACTGATCGTTTGCATGTCTGATTCGCCGGTGGTGCCCCACCACATCGCCATCGTGATGGATGGCAACGGCCGCTGGGCCAAGCGCCGCTTCATGCCGCGTTTGGCCGGGCATAAGCAAGGTGTGGATTCGCTGCGCCGCTGTGTGCAAGCCTGTGTGCAGCGGGGTGTTGCGGTGCTCACCGTCTTCGCCTTTTCATCCGAAAATTGGAATCGCCCTGCGGATGAGGTCTCTGGCCTCATGGAGTTGCTGGCCATGGCCTTGGGGCGCGAGGTGCCGCAGCTCAAAAAAGATGGGGTACGGCTTTATTTTGTAGGCAGCCGTGAAGGCCTGTCGCCCAGGGTGCGCGACGGCTTGGCCCAGGCCGAAGCAGCCACGGCCGACAATACGCGCCTGATCCTCAATGTGTGTTTCAACTATGGCGGCCGTTGGGACATCGCACAGGCGGCGGCCTCACTGGCAGCCCGTGGCGAGACCATCACCGAAGCGAGTTTGCACGCTGCCATGGGAATGTCCCATGTGCCAGATCCAGACTTGATCATTCGCACCGGAGGGGAGATGCGTATCAGCAATTTCCTCCTCTGGCAGGCAGCCTATTCCGAGTTGTACTTCAGTGATCGCTTGTGGCCTGACTTTGATGAGTCGGCCTTGGACGAGGCATTGAACGCCTTCCAGGCGCGTGAACGCCGCTTTGGCAAAACGTCTGAACAAATAGTGTCCGTGCATCCTGATCCGATGCCGGGCTGAAAAGGCACCATGCTTCTACAGCGCGTTATCACTGCCCTGGTCTTGCTGGCCATTTTGCTGCCAGCCCTGTTTTACCCCTCCATCGCGCCCTTTGCTCTGGTAGTGCTGGTGTTCATGGCCGCCGCTGCGTGGGAGTGGGGGCGTTTGAATGGTTGCAGCCATACTGTGTCCATCGGCCTTGCCGTGGTGTGCTCCGCTTTGTGTGCTGCCGCATGGTGGGCAGGCTGGGTGGCGCAGCCCTTGTCCACGCTTTGGATGGTGGGCGGTGGGCTGTGGGTGGTCTGCGCCGCGTGGCTGTTGCGCGCCGGGGTGCCGGGCTGGCCTCAGGTGCCTGCGCCTGTGCGCATCGTGCTGGGCGTGCTGGCGCTGTGGCTGGCGTGGCTGGCCGTGGTGCAGGCGCGTAGTTTGGGTATCAATTTTCTTTTGTCCGTGCTCACGTTGGTGTGGGCGGCCGATATTTTTGCCTACTTTGCGGGGCGGGCATTTGGCCTGCGTTTTACCCGGGGCAAGCTTGCGCCCTCCATCAGCCCAGGCAAAAGCTGGGAGGGTGTGTGGGGGGGGCTGGCAGGTGTCTTGTGTCTGGCCATTGTCTGGGTCGTAGCGGATCGTTATTGGCAAGCAGATGTCGCTAGCTTCTACACGCGGCTTTATGGTGCGGGGTGGTGGTTTTTGGCGATTGCCGTGGTGTTCATGGTGGCCATGAGTGTGGCGGGTGACTTGGTGGAATCGCTGATCAAGCGCAGCGCTGGTGTGAAAGACAGCAGTGGCCTGCTGCCAGGCCACGGTGGTGTGTTGGACCGGGTGGATGCCCTGCTGCCTACCTTACCGCTGGCGTTGATGCTCACCCGACTTATTTCTGTATGAAGCAAAGAATCACGGTATTGGGCTCCACGGGCTCCATTGGCAAAAGCACGCTGGATGTGGTGTCTCGCCACTCTGAGCGGTATGAAGTGTTTGCGCTGAGTGCGGCGACCCAGGTCGATCTGATGCTGGAGCAGTGCGCCCGCTTTCGCCCCCAGTTTGCGGTGATGGCCAGTGGGCCGCATGCCCAGTTGTTGTCGGAAAAAATCAAGCAAAATGGGCTTCCAACGTCCGTACTACAAGCGCAAGATGCTCTTGAAATAATAGCGTCGCATGAGTCGGTAGATGCAGTGATGGCGGCCATCGTAGGGGCGGCTGGGTTGGCGCCCTGCCTAGCTGCCGCCCGTGCAGGCAAGCGATTGCTGCTGGCCAACAAAGAAGCCCTGGTCGTGGGCGGCGGCTTGTTCATGCAGGCGGTGCGCGATGGGGGTGCCACGCTGCTGCCGATCGACAGTGAGCACTCCGCCATTTTTCAGTGCCTGCCAGAAGACCCAGCCTGCTGGGTCGAGCGCGTTGACCATATTTTGTTGACGGCTTCGGGCGGCCCCTTTCGTATGCGTGCGCCTGACACGCTGGCGCAGATCACACCGCAGCAAGCCTGTGCGCACCCCAACTTCTCCATGGGGCGCAAAATTTCGGTGGACTCCGCCACGATGATGAACAAGGCGCTGGAGGTGATCGAAGCCCGTTGGCTGTTTGGTCTGGCACCCGAGCAGATCAAGGTGGTGATCCACCCTCAGCAAATCATCCACTCCATGGTTCAGTTCAACGATGCCTCCATCCTTGCCCAACTGGGTACGCCGGACATGCGTGTGCCGATTGCCTGCGGCCTGGCCTGGCCTGAGCGCATCGAGAGCGGGGCCGGCCGATTGGATTTCGCTGCGTTGACGGCGTTGACCTTCGAGCAAGCCGATGCCCACCGGTTTCCGGGTCTGCATCTGTCCTGGCAAGCATTGAATGCGCCAGAGGGCACCACGGCGGTGCTCAATGCCGCCAATGAAGTGGCGGTGGAGGCCTTTTTGGCTGAACGTTTGCGTTTTGACCATATTCATGCGGTCAACCTTGCAACTTTAGAGGCCGTGCCGCCCTCCAAGCCGGATTCGCTGGAGTCGCTGCTGGGGCTGGACGCACAGGCCCGCGATGCAGCCCGGCGCATTGCCGCCTCCTTGGCGCTTTGATCGGCCGTTTCTTCTGGAGCTTCGTATGCTGACCGTGGTTGCTTTTTTCGTCGCGCTGGGTCTGCTCATTGCTGTGCATGAATACGGGCATTACCGTGTCGCCGTGGCTTGCGGAGTCAAGGTGCTGCGGTTCTCCGTGGGTTTTGGCAAACCCCTGCTGATGTGGCGTGCCAAAGGCTCAGGCACTGAGTTTGTTTTGGGCCTGTTTCCCCTGGGGGGCTACGTTCGCATGCTGGACGAGCGCGAAGCCCCGGTAGAACCCCATGAGCGCCACCTAGCTTTCAATACCCAGCCCTTGCGCTCGCGTGCCGCTATCGTGGCGGCAGGTCCCTTGGCCAATTTGTTGTTGGCGGTTTTGCTGTATTCGCTGGTCAATTGGGGGGGCGTGCAAGAGCCCAAGGCCGTTTTATCCAGCCCCGTCGCGGGCTCTATCGCCCAGAGCGCAGGCTTGGCGGGCGGCGAGTTGGTGCGCCGCGCTGCGGCGGGCGATGAAGAGCTGGCCCCTATGCGTTCTTTTGAAGAGCTGCGCTGGGTTTTGACCCAGGGCGCCCTGGATGGCCAGCGTGTGCGCCTGGAGCTGGAGCCTGCACCCGGCGCATCACTGCGCGAGGTGACTTTGGACCTGTCCACCCTGAACGTGCGTGATGCCGATGCCCAACTGTTTCGGAAGATTGGGGTGTTTGCACCCTGGACGCGCCCAGCCATTGGCGAGGTGATGGCTGGCGGTGCTGCCGAGCGTGCGGGCCTTCGCCAGGGGGATCTTGTGCGCAAGATTGGGCAGACTGCAGTGGTGGATGGCATGCAGTTGCGTGAATTGATTCGCACGTCGGTGCGCGGCGATCAAGATGTCATGCAGTCGTGGCAGGTTGAGCGCGGTGGGCAATTGGTGGCGCTGGAGGTGATGCCTGATGTGGTCCAGGAGTCCACGGGTGCGGTGGGCCGCATCAATGCCTACGTCGGTGGCAACCCTGAAATGGTGGAGGTGCAGTACGGCCCCCTGGAAGGCTTGCTCAAAGGCGCTGACCGCACCTGGGAGGTGTCTGCCCTGACTTTGCGCATGATGGGGCGCATGCTGGTGGGAGAGGCATCGCTCAAGAACCTGAGCGGTCCGCTCACGATTGCCGACTACGCAGGCCGCTCGGCTGAAATGGGGTTGATGCAGTACTTGGCCTACTTGGCTCTCATCAGCGTGAGCCTGGGGGTGTTGAACCTGTTACCTCTGCCAGTGCTCGATGGCGGGCACCTGATGTATTATCTTTGGGAGGGAGTCACAGGCAAAAGTGTCTCCGACACCTGGACGGAATACCTTCAGCGTGGCGGCGTTGCAGTCCTTGCCGTGATGATGTCTATCGCTCTCTTTAACGATATCTCCCGATACCTCGCCAAACTTCTGGCCGTATTTGCCTAGCCATATCGGCTTCAGTTTCATTCATGAAAAAACACATTACTCGCCTTGGCGTGCGCACTGCATCTGCCGTTGCTGCCATGGTATTCGTCGCCAATGCGGCGTGGGCCCTGGAGCCTTTCAAGGTCCAGGATATCCGTGTGGAAGGTCTGCAGCGCGTGGAGCCTGGGACGATCTTTGCCTCCATGCCGCTGCGCGTGGGCGACGATTACAACGACGACAAGGGGGCGGCCGCCATTCGCGCGCTGTTCGCTTTGGGTTTGTTCAAGGATGTGCGTCTGGAAGCCAATGGCAATGTGCTGGTAGTCGTGGTGGAAGAGCGCCCCACGATTGCCGATGTCGACTTTGCGGGGACGCGCGAATTCGACAAAGAGGTTCTCAAGAAAGCCATGCGCGACGTGGGCCTGACGGAAGGACGCCCGTTTGACAAGGCGCTGGCAGACCGTGCGGAGCAGGAACTCAAGCGCCAGTACATCAACCGCAGCCTGTATGGCGCCGAGGTGGTGACGACGGTGACTCCCATTGAGCGCAACCGTGTGAACCTGACGTTCACCGTAGTGGAAGGCGAGCCCGCCCGCATCAAGGAAGTGCGCATCAATGGCAGCAAGGCATTCAGCGAATCCACGCTGAAAGGCTTGTTTGACCAGGACACTGGCGGCTGGCTGAGCTGGTACACCAAGTCCGATCGCTATTCGCGCACCAAGCTCAACGCCGACCTGGAAACCCTGCGCTCTTACTACCTGCAGCGTGGTTACCTTGAGTTTCGGGTGGACTCCACCCAGGTGGCGATTTCGCCAGACAAGCAGGACATCACCATCACCGTGAATGTGACCGAGGGCGAGCGCTTTGTGGTGGCAGGAGTGAAGCTGGAAGGCAACTACCTGGACCGTGAAGACGAGTTCAAATCGCTGGTGAGCATCCGTGCGGGTGAGCCCTACAACGCAGACCAGGTGACGGAAACCACCAAAGCTTTCTCTGAATACTTTGGCCGTTTTGGTTTTGCTTTCTCGCGCGTTGAGGCGGTGCCTGAAATCGACCGCGAAAACAACCGCGTCACGCTGGTGTTGCAGGCTGAGCCATCGCGCCGTGCCTACGTGCGCAAGATCAATGTGAGCGGTAACAACCGCACCCGCGACGAAGTGATTCGCCGCGAGTTCCGCCAGTACGAGGCCGCATGGTACGACGGTGAGCGCATTCGCCTGTCGCGCGACCGCGTGGACCGCCTGGGCTTCTTCACCGAAGTGAATGTGGAGACGCAAGATGTGCCCGGCTCTCCTGACCAGGTGGACCTGGTGGTGAACGTGGCTGAGAAGCCCACAGGGTCGCTGCAACTGGGCGCTGGCTTCTCCAGCGCTGAAAAAGTGGCGCTGTCGTTCGGCATCAAGCAAGAGAACTTCTTTGGTTCGGGCAACTACCTGGGTATTGATGTCAACACCAGCAAGTACCGCCGTACGCTGGTGTTCAGCACCACCAACCCCTATTTCACGCAAGACGGTATCTCCCGCACCGTGGACGTGTACTACCGCACCGACAAGCCTTACGAGGACCAGGGTGGCAACTACGAATTGGTCACCACGGGTGCCTCCATGCGCTTTGGTGTGCCATTCAGCGAGATCGACACCGTGTTCTTCGGTGGTGGACTGGAGCAGACCCAGATCAAGGCCGGGACCAACATCCCCGCCACGTACTTGGCCTACGCCAACACCTATGGCGCCACCAGCAACTCGATTCCTTTGACGATCGGTTGGTCGCGCGATGACCGTGACAGTGCCTTGGCACCCAACTCGGGTCGCTACCAGCGACTCAATTCCGAGTGGTCGGTGGCCGGTGACGCCCGTTATGTACGAGGCAACTACCAGTACCAGCAATACATCCCTTTGAACAAGCGCTTCACGGTCGCCTTCAATGGTGAGTTTGGGTATGGCAAGGGGCTCAATGGCCGTCCATTCCCTGTGTTCAAGAACTTTTACTCGGGTGGTCTCGGCTCCGTGCGTGGCTTCGATCAAGGCACGTTGGGTCCACGTGACGTGACTGGCGCGTCCTTGGGTGGCCCGAAGAAGGTCACGCTCAATGCCGAGTTGGTGGCGCCATTCCCAGGTGCGGGCAATGACCGCACCTTGCGCGTCTTCACTTTTGTGGACGTGGGTAACGTGTACGGCGAAGACCAGAAGGTGACATTCAGCGACATGCGGGCTTCGGCAGGGGTCGGTTTGAGCTGGATTTCCCCCTTGGGCCCATTGCGCCTGGCCTTTGCGCAGCCAGTGCGTAAGTTCGCTGGCGATAAAATCCAGAAACTGCAATTCCAGATTGGAACGTCTTTCTAATGAAATCCCTTTTCCGTCAGACATCTTTGGCCCTGTTGATGGGCGCAACCGTCTTTGCCGTCTCGGCACAGGCGCAAGAGTTCAAGGCAGGTTTCGTCAACACGGATCGCATCTTCCGTGAAGCCAACACCGCCAAAACGGCGCAGGCCAAGCTGGAGCAGGAATTTGCCCGTCGTGAGAAAGAACTGGTCGACATCGGCAGTTCGCTCAAGACCGCCACTGACAAATTCGAGCGCGAAGCCCCCACCATGGCGGAGAGCCAGCGCACCACCCGCCAGCGCCAGTTGGTCGATCAAGACCGTGACTTTCAGCGCAAGCGCCGCGAGTTCCAGGAAGACCTGAGCGCTCGCAAGAACGAAGAGTTGGCCCAGGTTCTGGAGCGCGCCAACAAGGTCGTCAAGCAAGTGGCTGAGGCCGAAAAGTACGACGTGATCCTGCAAGAAGCCGTGTACATCAACCCCAAGCACGACATCACCGACAAGGTGATCAAGGCTTTGAATGCTGCCAAGTAATTGGATGCAACGGGTGGTCGGCGCGTGAGCTTGCTTCTTGGGCAGATGGTGGATGCGCTGGGCGGCTCGCTCGAAGGTGGGGGGCGGGACACCGCCATCCACCGGATCGCGCCGCTGGAGGTTGCCGGCCCGGGTGACATCAGTTTTCTGAGCCACCCGCGCTACCAACAGCAACTGGCCGCCTCTCAGGCGGCCTGTGTCATTGTGGCGCCTGCCATGCGCGAGGCCGCCTTGGCGCGCGGCGCCTGCATCGTGGTGGACAACCCTTATGTCTACTTTGCCAGGGCCACGCAGCTGTGGAAGCAGCAGCATGCGCCTGCGCGCCTGGTGGGCATTCACCCCAGTGCGGTGGTGGATCCCACGGCTCAAATTCACCCCACGGCCACCATCGGTCCGTTGTGTGTGATCGAGCGCGGTGCCGTGGTGGGGGAGGGCACGGTGCTCACCTCTCGGATCACGCTGGGCGAGAACTGCCGTGTGGGTGCGCGTTGTCTGCTGCACCCCGGCGTGGTCATCGGGGCCGATGGCTTTGGGTTTGCGCCCTCTCAAGGCACCTGGGTCAAGATTGAGCAACTGGGTGCGGTGCAGATCGGGGATGACGTGGAGATTGGCGCCAACACCTGCATTGACCGTGGAGCACTGCAAGACACCGTGGTCGAAGACGGTGTGAAGCTCGACAACCTGATCCAGATTGGGCACAACGTGCGCATTGGTCGCCACGCGGCCATGGCGGGGTGTGTAGGGGTGGCCGGCAGTGCCACCATTGGTGCCCACTGCACCGTGGGTGGCGGTGCCATTGTGCTGGGCCACTTGGAACTGGCAGACAATGTGCACGTCTCTGCAGCCACGGTGGTCACCCGCTCGCTGTCGCGCCCAGGTCAATACACTGGCATGTTTCCCATCGACGACAATGCGAAGTGGGAAAAGAACGCTGCAACACTCAAACAACTGCACAGCTTGCGTGAGCGCATCAAGGCGCTGGAGCAAGCCCTCAAAGCAGCATGAACGGAAGAACAATTCGATGATGGATATCCACGCAATTCTCAAGCAACTGCCCCACCGTTACCCGTTTCTACTGGTGGACCGCGTGCTCGAGCTCGAGCGCAATGAGCGCATTCTGGCCATCAAGAATGTGACTTTCAACGAGCCCTATTTCATGGGGCATTTCCCAGGCCGCCCTGTCATGCCTGGGGTGCTGATTCTGGAAGCGCTGGCACAGGCCGCAGGCCTGCTGGCCTTTGATGCCATGGGCCAGGTTCCTGACGAAAACAACATCTACTACTTTGTCGGCATTGATGGCGCCCGTTTCAAGCGCCCGGTGGAGCCTGGTGACCAATTGCATTTGGAGATCAAGATCGACCGTGTGCGCGGTGGCATCTGGAAGTTCAAGGGCGTGGCCCGCGTGGGCGAAGAAGTGGCCTGCGAGGCTGAGTTGATGTGCACCATGCGTGCCGTGGGCTGATTTGACCGATCGTGAGCAATATCCACGCAACTGCGGTCGTCGATCCAGCCGCCAGTATTGACCCGACGGCAACCATTGGGCCTTATGCGGTCATTGGCCCGCAGGTCTCGATCGGTGCGCGCACGGTGGTGGGTGCCCATTGCGTGATCGAGGGGCGCACCACGATTGGCGAGGACAACCGGATTTTCCAGTTTGCCTCGCTCGGGGCGCAGCCCCAGGACAAAAAGTACGCGGGCGAGCCCACCGAGCTGGTCATTGGCCACCGCAACACCATCCGCGAGTTCTGCACCTTCAACACCGGCACGGTGCAAGACCGTGCCGTGACCCGCGTGGGGGATGACAACTGGATCATGGCTTACGTGCACATTGCGCACGATTGCCAGGTGGGCAACCAGACCACGCTGGCCAACAACACCACCTTGGCGGGCCATGTGGATGTGGGTGACTGGGCCACGGTGGGTGGCTTGACCGGGGTGCTGCAGCGCATGCGCATCGGTGCGCACACCATGGTGGGCTTTGCCAGCCATATCGGTAAGGATGTGCCTCCGTTCATGGTGGTCGATGGCAACCCGCTGGCTGTGCGCGGCGTGAACCTGGTGGGTTTGCGCCGCCGCAGCTTTTCTGATGAGCGCATTGCGGCCATCCGTGAAATGCACAAGCTGCTGTACCGACAGGGGCTGACGCTGGAGCAAGCGCGTGAAGCGATCTTGGCGTTGCCCCAGCAGATGCCGCAGGCGCAGGACGATGTGGCGTTGATGGACGCCTTCATCGCCAGCTCTGCCGCTGGCATTGCCCGTTGAGCGCGTGCTGATGGAATCCACCCCTCGCATCGCAATGGTGGCGGGCGAGGCCTCTGGCGACTTGCTTGCAGGCCTGCTGCTGGATGGTTTGCAGGCCCAGTGGCCTGACCTCCAATCCCAGGGCATCGGCGGCCCGCACATGGCGCGCCGGGGTTTTGAATGCCTGTGGCCCAGTGAGAAGCTGGCCGTGCATGGCTACAGCATGGAAGTGCTGCGCCGCCTGCGCGAGTTGCTGGGCATCCGCAAGCAACTGCGCGAGCGGCTGCTGCGCGAGCGCCCTGGCGTCTTCATCGGTGTGGATGCCCCCGATTTCAATTTGGGGCTGGAGGCTGACTTGCGGGCGGCGGGCATCAAGACCGTGCATTTTGTCTGCCCCTCCATTTGGGCATGGCGTGCCAACCGGGTTGAGAAAATCCGTCGCAGTGCCGACCATGTGCTGTGCATTTTTCCGTTTGAGCCTGCGTTGCTGGCCCAGCACGGCATTGCTGCGACCTACGTGGGCCACCCCCTGGCCAGCGTCATCCCTCGGGTGCCTGATCGGGCCGCGGCACGCGCCGCGCTGGGGTTTGCGGATCAAGACGAGATCCTGGCGATCCTGCCCGGCAGCCGTTCGTCTGAGGTGCAGTACATTGCGCCGCCCTTCTTTTCGGCTGCAGCGCTTATCCACCAAGCGCGACCAGCTACTAAATTCATAGTGCCAGCGGTGCCGCTGCTGCAGGGGCGCATTGAGCAACTGGTGCGTGCCGCCGGGCTCGAAGGGGTGGTGCGCGTTGTCACGGGCCAGTCGCACACGGTGCTGGCCGCCTGCGATGCCACCTTGATCGCCAGTGGTACCGCCACGCTGGAGGCCGCTTTGTTCAAGCGCCCCATGGTCATCGGCTACCACATGCAACCGCTGAGCTGGTGGCTGATGCGCCGCAAGCAATTGCAGCCCTGGGTGGGGTTGCCCAATATTTTGTGCGGCGAGTTTGTGGTGCCGGAGCTGATCCAGGATGCCGCCACCCCCCAGGCGTTGTGTGCGGCCACCCTGCAATGGCTGCAGGCCAAAGAGCAGCAGCCTGAAAAAATCCACGCGCTGGAGCAGCGCTTTGATGCCCTGCATGAAAGCCTGCAGCGCAACACCTCTCAACTGGCCGCAGATGCGATCCAAAAAGTCCTCGCCTCCTGACGCCTTTCCTGAGCAAGCCAGCCTGCCGTGGCACCCGCCCGGGCTGGTGGCGGGGGTGGATGAGGCCGGGCGCGGCCCGTTGGCCGGGCCTGTGGTGGCGGCGGCCGTCATCCTGGACGACCTGCGCCCCATAGCGGGCTTGGCCGACTCGAAGAAGCTCACCGCCGCCCGGCGCGAAAAACTGTTCGATGAAATCCGTGCCAAAGCCCTGTGCTGCAGCATTGCGCAAGCCAGTGTGGAAGAGATCGATCAACTCAACATCCTGCAGGCCACGATGCTGGCCATGCGCCGTGCCGTCATGGGCTTGCGGCTCAAGCCGGTGATGGTGCTGGTGGACGGCAACCGCATCCCGCAGCTCGATATCCCTGCAGAAGCCATCGTCAAAGGCGATGCGCTGGTGCAATCCATTTCCGCTGCGTCCATTTTGGCCAAGGTGCACCGCGACCGCTGGTGCGCCGAGGTGCACGGGCAATTCCCCCAGTACGGGTTTGCAGGGCACAAGGGCTACGGCACGGCCGTGCACATGGCCGCCTTGAAAGAGCACGGGGCCTGTGTCCACCACCGCCGCTCGTTTGCGCCTGTAGCGCAGGTGCTGGCGATTGCCGCTGGTGCCCCTGAGAAAACCATCGCATGACCTCTGCTGCCGTCACCCTCATCCAGTCCCGCGACAACGCCCTGATCAAGGACTTACGCCGCCTGGCGCAAGACACCACGGCCTACCGCAAACAAGGCCGCGTGTGGCTGGAGGGCGACCACCTGTGCCGCGCAGCGCTGGACCGCTCCATTCGCCCCTCCATGGCGGTATTTTCAGAGTCTTTTTGGCCCCAATGGCAATACGATAAAGCGCTGGCAGCTATCAAAATAGTAGTGATTCCAGACGCCTTGTTCAAAGACATCAGCGGGCTGGAGTCCCCGGCCGGCATGGGGTTCTTGTGGGACATGCCTGCGGCTCAGCCCCTGGACCCCGCCGCTGCCACGGTGGTTCTGGACCGGGTGCAGGACGCGGGCAATGTGGGTTCCATCTTGCGCAGCGCTTCGGCCTTTGGCTTTCGCCAGGTGTTGGGCATCAAGGGCAGCGCGGCCCTGTGGTCGCCCAAGGTGTTGCGTGCGGGCATGGGTGCCCACTTCGCGCTCAGCTTGGTCGAGGGGGTGAGCGAGCAGGATCTGGACGCCTTGCAGGTGCCTCTGGTGGTGACCAGCTCCCATGGTGGCAGCTACCTGCACCAGGCAGCCTTGCCCTGGCCTTGTGCCTGGGTCATGGGGCACGAAGGGCAGGGCGTTGCTGCGTCGCTCGAATCCCGGGCCGCCTTGCGCATCCGCATCGCCCAGCCGGGGGGCGAGGAATCTTTGAACGTGGGCGCCGCCGCCGCCATTTGCCTGCATGCCAGCGGCGCCATGCGCTCCGCGTAAGCGAGCGCTTAACCCTTTCTCTGCGAACCATGTTGCGGTGCATCATTTTGCATCGTGGTTTTTGCCCGATGCGGGTATAATCAGGGGCTTTTCTCGCAACAGCGTCGCCCGACCGCACCCAAAGCAATAACCCATCTGAGAGCAGCCACTGGCACTCGCCTTGCGAGTGGCCTGCAGGCGCCGGGCGACCGTAACCATCCGGAGAACCCAGTGCTTTTGTCTATCCAGGGAACCTTCCCGCCCGCCATCCTGGCGCTCGCAGACGGCACGGTCTTTATCGGCAATTCGATTGGTGCCACCGGCACCACCGTCGGCGAAGTGGTTTTCAACACCGCTATCACCGGCTACCAGGAAATCCTCACAGACCCCAGCTACTGCCAGCAGATCGTGACGCTCACGTATCCGCACATCGGCAACTACGGTGTCAATGCCGAGGACGTCGAAGCCGACAAGATCCACGCCGCAGGTCTCATCATCAAAGACTTGCCTTTGCTGTCCAGCAACTTCCGCGAGTCCGAAACGCTCTCGCAGTACCTGGTCCGTGAAAACACGGTCGCCATTGCCAACATCGATACCCGCAAGCTCACCCGCCTGCTGCGCAGCAAGGGCGCGCAAAACGGCGCGATCGTCGGTCTGGCGGCAGGCCAGTCGGTGACGCAGGCATTGATTGATGAGGCGGTGGCCAAAGCCAAGGCCGCCCCCAACATGGCGGGCCTGGACCTGGCCCAGGTGGTGACCACGGCCACCCGCTACGAATGGACCCAGACCGAGTGGAAGCTGGGCTCGGGCTACGGCGAACTCACTGCCCCCCAGTTCCATGTGGTGGCTTACGACTTTGGCGTCAAGAAAAACATCTTGCGCATGCTGGCCGAGCGCGGTTGCAAGGTCACCGTGGTGCCCGCCAAGACGCCCGCAGCCGACGTGCTGGCCCTCAACCCCGATGGCGTGTTCCTGTCCAACGGCCCGGGTGACCCAGCCCCTTGCGACTACGCCATTGCCGCTGCGCGCACCTTGATGGACAGTGGTGTGCCCACGTTCGGTATCTGCCTGGGCCACCAGATCATGGCCCTGGCCTCGGGTGCCAAGACCTTCAAAATGGTCAACAGCCACCATGGTGCCAACCACCCCGTGAAAGACCTGGACACTGGCCGCGTGAGCATCACCAGCCAGAACCATGGTTTCGCGGTGGACATGGAGTCGTTGCCCGCCACGTTGCGCCCCACCCACATCAGCCTGTTCGATGGCACGCTGCAAGGTCTGGAGCGCACTGACAAGCCCGCGTTCTGCTTCCAGGGCCACCCTGAGGCTTCTCCCGGTCCGCACGACATCGCCTACCTGTTTGACCGCTTCACCCGCGCCATGCAGGCAGCGAAAGCTGCGTAAGAAGCTCGTTTCGAGAAGGTCTTGCCCCATGAAATTGTTCAGTTTCCCCGCAGCCTCGCTGGAAAAAGCGATCCACAAGCGTGTGCTCACCTTGCCTTCGCCCCACAAAGAGTGGTTTACCGAGCGTTGGCAGCAAAAGCCTTACAAAAAGGCGTTCATTGAAAACAAGGCCATGCCGTTGGTGACCCTGGTGGCCAAGGGCAAAACCTGGGATGACGCCACGTTTGCCGAGGCAATGCAGGACTGGGATGTGACGTTTTATGAGGCCGAAGCCGAAGTGCTGCGCCCGCTGATTCAAGGCGATGGCCTTTTGCAGTTGATGCAAAAGAACCTGCCCCCAGAGCGTGTGCAGGCCCTTCTCGACAAGCTGACCCTGCGGCGCGACGCGATTGCCGCCGCCCCATCCTCCAGCCCCCAGGCAGCCGAACCTACGATCGACTGATCGACGCACCATGCCAAAACGTACCGACATAAAAAGCATCCTCATCATTGGCGCCGGCCCGATCATCATCGGCCAGGCCTGTGAATTCGACTACTCCGGCGTACAGGCCTGCAAGGCCCTGCGCGAAGAGGGCTACAAGGTCATCCTGATCAACAGCAACCCCGCGACGATCATGACCGACCCGGCCACGGCCGACGTGACCTACATCGAGCCCATCACCTGGCAGACGGTCGAGAAGATCATCGCCAAGGAGCGCCCCGACGCCATCTTGCCCACCATGGGTGGCCAGACCGCGCTGAACTGCGCGCTGGACCTGTGGCACAACGGCGTGCTCGACAAGTACAAGGTCGAGCTCATCGGCGCCACGCCCGAGGCCATCGACAAGGCCGAAGACCGCCTGAAGTTCAAGGACGCCATGACCAAGATCGGTCTGGGCTCCGCGCGCTCGGGCATCGCCCACAGCATGGACGAAGCCTGGGCCGTGCAAAAGAGCGTGGGCTTCCCCACGGTGATCCGCCCCAGCTTCACACTGGGCGGCACGGGGGGCGGCATTGCCTACAACCCCGAAGAGTTCGAGACCATCTGCAAGCGTGGCCTGGAAGCTTCGCCCACCAACGAGCTGTTGATCGAAGAGTCGCTGCTCGGCTGGAAAGAGTACGAGATGGAAGTGGTCCGCGACAAGGCGGACAACTGCATCATCATCTGCTCCATCGAGAACCTGGACCCCATGGGCGTGCACACGGGCGACTCGATCACTGTGGCCCCCGCGCAAACGCTGACGGACAAGGAATACCAGGTCTTGCGCAATGCGTCCCTGGCCGTGCTGCGCGAAATTGGCGTGGACACCGGTGGCTCGAACGTGCAGTTCTCGATCAACCCCAAGGACGGCCGCATGGTCGTGATCGAGATGAACCCGCGCGTCTCGCGCTCCTCGGCGCTGGCCTCCAAGGCCACGGGCTTCCCGATCGCCAAGGTCGCGGCCAAGCTGGCGGTGGGCTATACGCTCGATGAGCTCAAGAACGAAATCACGGGCGGTGCTACGCCCGCGTCGTTCGAGCCCTCGATCGACTACGTGGTCACCAAGATCCCACGTTTCGCGTTCGAGAAGTTCCCCACGGCCGACAGCCGCCTGACCACGCAGATGAAGTCCGTGGGCGAAGTCATGGCCATGGGTCGCACCTTCCAGGAATCCTTCCAGAAAGCCCTGCGTGGCCTGGAAGTGGGCGTGGACGGCATGAACGAAAAGACCCAGGACCGCGAAGTGCTCGAAAAGGAACTGGGCGAGCCCGGCCCCGAGCGCATCTGGTACGTAGGTGACGCCTTCGCCATGGGCCTGTCGGTCGATGAAGTGTTTGACCTCACCAAGATCGACAAGTGGTTCCTGGTGCAAATCGAGCAGATCGTGAAGATCGAACTCGACATCGACAAGCTGGTGGCCGAAAAGGGTGACGGTGCCCTGGCGGCGCTGGATGCGGGCACGCTGCTCACGCTCAAGCAAAAAGGTTTCTCGGACCGCCGTTTGGCCAAGCTGCTCAAGACCACCGAGAAGGCAGTGCGCGAAGCACGCCGTGCGCTCAAGGTGCGCCCCGTGTACAAGCGTGTGGACACCTGTGCGGCCGAGTTCGCCACCAACACCGCGTACCTGTACTCCACCTACGAAGTCGCACCCCACGGTGGTGTCGCCGAGTGCGAGTCGGAGCCTACGAACAACAAGAAGATCATGGTGCTGGGCGGCGGTCCCAACCGCATCGGCCAGGGCATCGAGTTCGACTACTGCTGCGTGCATGCCGCACTGGCGATGCGCGAAGACGGCTACGAGACCATCATGGTCAACTGCAACCCCGAGACCGTCTCCACCGACTACGACACCTCCGACCGCCTGTACTTCGAGCCCGTGACGCTCGAAGATGTGCTGGAGATCGTGGACAAGGAAAAGCCGGTCGGCGTGATCGTGCAGTACGGCGGCCAGACGCCCCTGAAGCTCGCCCTGGGCCTCGAGGCCGAAGGCGTGCCGATCATCGGCACCACGCCCGACATGATCGATGCGGCCGAAGACCGCGAGCGCTTCCAGAAGCTGCTGGGTGACCTGGGTCTGCGCCAGCCGCCCAATGCCACGGCCCGTACTGAGCCCGAGGCCCTGGAAAAGGCCGCTGCCCTGGGCTACCCCCTGGTGGTGCGCCCCAGCTACGTGCTGGGCGGCCGTGCGATGGAAATCGTGCACGAGCAGCGTGACCTGGAGCGCTACATGCGCGAAGCCGTCAAGGTGAGCAACGACTCGCCCGTGCTGCTGGACCGCTTCCTGTCCAACGCCATCGAGTGCGATGTGGACTGCGTGCGTGACTCCGCAGGCGTCACCTTCATCGGCGGCGTGATGGAGCACATCGAGCAGGCTGGCGTGCACAGCGGCGACTCTGCCTGCTCGCTGCCCCCGTACTACCTGTCGCAGCCGACCATTGACGAGATCAAGCGCCAGACCGCTGCCATGGCCGAAGGCCTGAGCGTGGTGGGCCTGATGAACGTGCAGTTCGCGATCCAGGAAGTCGACGGCAAGGACGTGATCTATGTGCTCGAAGTGAACCCGCGCGCCTCGCGCACGGTGCCTTTCGTGAGCAAGGCCACCGGCATCCAGCTGGCCAAGGTGGCGGCACGCTGCATGGCGGGCCAGACCCTGGCCTCGCAAGGCATCACCAAGGAAGTGACACCGCCGTACTTCAGCGTGAAGGAGGCCGTGTTCCCCTTCGTGAAGTTCCCCGGCGTGGACACCATCCTCGGCCCCGAGATGAAGTCCACCGGCGAAGTCATGGGCGTGGGCAAGACCTTCGGCGAAGCCTTCGTGAAGAGCCAGCTCGGCGCGGGCACCAAGCTGCCCACCTCGGGCAAAGTGTTCCTCACAGTGAAAAATGCCGACAAGCCGCGCGCTGTGGACATCGCCCGCCAACTGGTGGCGTTGGGCTTTGAGTTGGTGGCGACCAAGGGCACTGCCGCTGCGATTGCCGAAGCTGGCGTGCCTGTGGGCGTGGTGAACAAGGTGACCGAAGGTCGCCCGCACATCGTGGATGCGATCAAGAACAACGAGATCGTCATGGTCATCAACACCGTGGAAGAGCGCCGCAATGCGATCGCCGATTCGCGTGCGATCCGCACCAGCTCGCTGCTGGCCCGCGTGACCACCTTCACCACCATCTTCGGTGCCGAGGCGGCTGTGGAAGGCATGAAATACCTCGACAAGCTCGATGTGTATTCGGTGCAGGAACTCCACGCCCAATTGGCAGCTTGAGGCGCTCCGATCGCGTTGTTTGAGGGTGGCCCGAGCCATCGCAAAAGCGGCATAATCGGCCCCTGACCAGACACCGCCGCGCGGCAACGTGCGGCGGTTTCCTTTTGTAGGGTCGTGAATACGTGGTGTCTGCGCAGCAGCACCGACCGACCTCATACCGACCCAATGGCTGCAGCCCTGTGGCGCTGCAGTTGTCCTGATTTATGGAGAGTGACACGAATGGCCACCATTCCAATTACCAAGCGCGGCGCTGAAATACTCAAGGAAGAGCTGCATCGACTCAAGACCGTGGAGCGCCCCTCCGTGATCACTGCGATTGCGGAAGCCCGTGCCCAGGGCGACCTGAGCGAAAACGCTGACTACGACGCCGCGAAAGACCGCCAGGGTTTTATCGAAGGACGCATTCAGGAGATTGAAGGCAAGCTCTCCGTGGCCCAGGTGATTGACCCTAGCGCCGTCGACGGTGGCGGCAAAGTGGTGTTTGGCGCCACGGTGGAACTGGAAGACGAAGAGTCTGGCGATTTGGTGAAGTACCAAATCGTGGGGGAAGACGAGGCCGATCTGAAGAAGGGGCTGATCAACATCTCCAGCCCTATCGCCCGTGCGTTGATTGGCAAGGAAGAGGGCGACACCGCTGAAGTGCAAGCCCCAGGCGGTATCCGTCGCTACGAGGTGGTGGCTGTCAGCTACTTGTGACCAGGGATTGACCACCATGCCCGGGCGTATTCCCCTGCTGGCTGCTGCCTTGTGGTGGGGCAGCCTATCCACCGTTGGCTTGTTGGTGGTGCCTTTGCTGTTCGCCCACCTTCCATCGCCTGCCATGGCAGGGGGCATGGCTGCCCAGTTGTTTGCCGCACAGACCTGGGTGTCTGTCGGCTGTACCTTGCTGTTGCTTTTGGTGTCCAGGCCAAAATGGTCTGTAGCGCAATACCCATGGGCGCGAGCAGCTATGATTTTTATAGTGGGCGGCATGTTGCTGGCGCTGCTGTCCCAGTACGGTGTGGCGCCACGCATTGTGGCGCGGCAGGACTTGCGCCTGTGGCACAGCGTGGGGTCGGTGATGTTTGCGCTTCAGTGGGTGTGTGCCTTGGTGGTTTTGCTGCACATGCTGCCGAAGTCTCAGGCCTTGGTGCCGTCAGAAGCCGATGGTGTGGACGGGCCTGCGCAGGGCGCCTGAGTACGTTTGCGTTGTTTTGGCTGCTCCGATTGACAGCGGTGTTGCGCAGTCCACGGCCATAAAAAAACCCGCTGGATGCGGGTTTTTTTATGGCCGTGGTGGGGTACTGGACTATTCTTTCCAGTGCTCTGCCACCCACGTGGCGGGGCGTATGTAGCGAAAGCGCCGATTGCGTCTGCCTGCTAGTGCGTCGGGGGGGTTGCACTCGCCATGAAAAATCACCACGCGTGCATCGGGCGGCACAAATGGGGCTTTCCAGTAGTTGGTGGGCCAGGCTGGGATGCCATGGTATTTGAAGCTGGGGCACCAGCTGGCAGGCCAGTATTGCAACTTGCCTTGCTTGTGCAGGAAATCCGAAAGATACGCCTGCTCGTTGCGAAACTGTTGCCGAATCTCGGCAAAGTGGCCGCGAAAGTACTCCAGTACATCGGGGTGGGCGCCCAGTTCAAAGCGGTACACCGACGAGTTGCCCGTGACGCGCCAAGGCCGCTTGTAATCGTGAATGATCAGGAATTCGCCCGGTTGGGTGAAGAAGTCATCCAGGCTGCCGGTGACCACCACGTCCACATCCAGGAACAGTGCCGTGCCCTTGAGCCCGTGCAGGTCCGCGCTGAACGTCACCAGCTTGGTCCAGCCCCGCTCGGGGATGCCGGGCGGCAAATCCAGAGGGGGAATCGGCAGGCACTGCACCTCGCTTCGGATACCGGTGTTATCGTCGGTCAAGCAGACAAACCGGAAGTCTCCAGTGAGGTGGCGCCGCACCATGGCGTAGAGCCGATTGACGTACTCGGGGCCGTATTTCTTGCCCCATTTCATGCAGATGATGTGGCGTTCGCGCCCGGCGGTGTCTCCGTGTCCTGGCATCGGGATCAGTCGGCCTGGCGCTTTTTGATGGACTTTTGCTTGGGCTTGGCGCGCTTGATCTGGCCGCCGGACGTCAAGCGCTGGTTGCCCAGCACGCGCAGCTGCTTGATTTCAGGGCGCTGGCCGCCGCGTTTGCTGAACTTGAGCACCTTCACATCGCGAGGGCCAGGCATGCGGTCTTCGTCGATCGCACGCTCTTTGGCAGGCATCGGGCGCCACAGCACCAGCAGTTTGCCGATGTGCTGGATCGGGGCGGCATTGAGCTCTGCCGCCACTTCTTGGTAAATGAGTTCGCGAGCGACCCGGTCATCACCGAACACGCGGACCTTGATCAGTCCGTGGGCGTTGAGCGCCGCGTCGATTTCTTTTTTGACCGCAGGGGTCATGCCGTCTCCACCGACGAGGACCACAGGGTCCAGATGGTGGGCATTGGCGCGGTGTTCCCGGCGCTCTGCGGGAGTCAATTGAATTTGGGGCATGGCCGTATTATCGAGGCAGGAAGAAAAACACAATGAAAGTAAAAACCCAAAGCAAGAAGGTCAACAAGGCATGGCTTAACGACCATGTCAACGACACCTACGTCAAGTTGGCCCATAAAGAGGGTTACCGCGCCCGCGCCGCCTACAAGCTCAAGGAAATTGATGAGCAGTTGGGGTTGATCAAGCCTGGCTACACGGTGGTCGATCTGGGCTCCACCCCCGGAGCCTGGAGCCAGTATGTGCGCCGTCGTCTGTCTCCGTCGGGGGCGGCTGCAGGGCAGCTCAATGGCAGCATCATCTCGCTGGACATCTTGCCCATGGAGCCCATTGAGGGCGTGACCTTCTTGAATGGCGATTTTCGCGAGCCTGAGGTCTTGGCGCAACTGGAACAGGCACTGGACGGTCGGGTGGTGGACGTGGTGGTGTCAGACATGGCGCCCAACCTCTCCGGCATCGAGTCTGCCGACGCTGCCCGTATTGCGCACCTGGTGGAGCTGGCGGTGGAGTTCGCCTGTGCCCATTTGAAGCCTGATGGCGCTTTGGTGGTCAAGCTGTTTCACGGCAGTGGCTACAGCGACTTGGTGAATTTGTTCAAACAGACCTTCAAAGTCGTTAAGCCCCTCAAACCCAAAGCCTCGCGTGACAAGTCGTCGGAAACTTTTTTGGTTGGCATGGGGTTGAAGGCCAAGCCGTAATCGGATGGCGGTTCTGTAGGCGTTCGCTTCAAGTGTGCGGGGCTCCTACACTGTCCTCGGGATTGATTTTTCTTGATGAAAATCAATTTTGGCCTGTAACGCCCCCTCCATCCCGCGTGGAGTCCATGGGCACTAGGGGGAATAAGACTGGCTCTGTGGCTTGAAAGACCTAAAATCACCCAAAGCTATAGCCTCAATGGGCATTTAGCCATTTTTCTCCCTTGTAACTGGAGTTCCGCTTGAACAATCAGTGGTTTTCGAAATTTGCCGTGTGGCTGGTCATTGCCATGGTGTTGTTCACGGTGTTCAAACAGTTTGACACCCGCGGCAGCGGTGGTGCTACGACCGTCGGGTACTCCGAGTTCCTGGATGAGGTTCGCAACAACCGCATCAAGAGCGCTGTGATTCCTGAAGGGTTGAGTGGCGGTGAAATCATCGCCACCACCAACGATGATCGGAAGATCCGTACGAACGCATCGGTGCTGGACCGTGGCTTGGTGGGCGACCTGATCGAGCACAAGGTCAAGTTTGATGTGAAGCCGCGTGAAGAAGGCTCCTTGCTCATGACCTTGCTGGTCAGCTGGGGCCCCATGCTGCTGCTCATTGGTGTGTGGATTTATTTCATGCGCCAGATGCAAGGTGGTGGCAAGGGCGGTGCCTTCAGCTTTGGCAAGAGCAAAGCCCGCATGCTGGACGAAAACACCAATCAGGTGACTTTTGCCGATGTGGCTGGCTGTGATGAGGCCAAAGAAGAAGTCAAGGAAGTGGTGGACTTCCTCAAAGACCCGCAAAAATTCCAGAAGCTGGGTGGGCGCATTCCCCGTGGTCTGCTGCTGGTTGGCCCTCCAGGCACTGGCAAGACATTGTTGGCCAAGTCCATTGCTGGCGAGGCCAAGGTCCCGTTTTTCAGCATCTCTGGTTCTGACTTCGTGGAAATGTTTGTGGGCGTGGGTGCTGCCCGCGTGCGCGACATGTTTGAGAACGCCAAGAAGAATGCGCCTTGCATCATCTTCATTGACGAAATTGACGCGGTGGGCCGCCAGCGCGGTGCAGGCCTGGGCGGTGGTAACGACGAGCGCGAACAGACCCTTAACCAGATGTTGGTGGAGATGGACGGTTTTGAAACCAACCTTGGTGTGATCGTGGTGGCTGCCACCAACCGCCCAGACATTCTGGACGCCGCCCTGCTGCGCCCCGGTCGCTTTGACCGTCAGGTGTATGTGACATTGCCGGATATCCGTGGCCGTGAGCAGATCCTCAATGTGCATATGCGCAAAATTCCGGTGGGACAGGATGTTGCGCCTAGCATCATCGCCCGCGGCACACCTGGCATGAGCGGCGCGGACCTGGCCAACCTGTGTAATGAAGCTGCGTTGATGGCTGCCCGCCGCAATGCGCGCACGGTGGAGATGCAGGACTTCGAGAAGGCCAAGGACAAGATCCTGATGGGCCCCGAGCGCAAGAGTATGGTCATGCCCGAAGAAGAGCGGCGCAATACGGCGTACCACGAAGCAGGCCATGCACTCATTGGCAAGCTGCTGCCTAAATGCGATCCTGTGCACAAGGTCACCATCATCCCCCGTGGCCGCGCCTTGGGTGTAACCATGAGCCTGCCTGCGCAAGACCGCTATAGCTACGACCGCGAGTACATGCTCAACCAGATCAGCATGCTGTTTGGTGGCCGTATTGCGGAAGAGGTGTTCATGAACCAGATGACCACTGGTGCCAGCAACGACTTTGAGCGAGCCACACACATTGCGCGTGACATGGTGACCCGTTATGGCATGACGGAGGCTCTGGGCCCCATGGTGTATGCCGAGAATGAAGGCGAAGTCTTCTTGGGGCGTTCGGTGACCAAGACGACCAGCATGAGCGAGCAAACGATGGAGAAGGTGGACGGCGAGGTCCGCCGTATCATCGATGAGCAATACAACCTAGCCCGCCGCTTGATCGAAGAGCACAGCGACAAAATGCATGCAATGGCGAAGGCTTTGCTGGATTGGGAAACCATCGATAGCGAGCAACTGGACGACATCATGGCTGGCAAGGAGCCCCGCCCTCCCAAGGACTGGACTCCCCGCACACCGTCTTCTGGTGGCGATGGCTCCAGCGGTGGTACACCCGCTGTGGCGGCAGATACTGCACCCACAGCGGCCTGACCTGCAGGCTTTTGAATGAAAGAACGGGGCGCATGCCCCGTTTCTTTTTTGCACTCCTCGCGTTTTTCGCAGGCAAACCACAAGCTCCCTGGATCACATGGATTGGCAAACTTCAAGGTTCTCTCTTGCGCTGGACAGGCCCCTCGTCATGGGCATCGTCAATGCCACGCCTGACTCCTTCTCAGACGGCGGCCAGCACTTTGATACGGCCAGTGCTTTGCGCCATTGCGAGCGCTTGATCCGTGAGGGGGCGGATATCCTGGACATTGGGGGCGAATCTACCCGCCCAGGCAGCCCCGCTGTCGGGCTTGAGGAGGAGCTGGCCCGCGTACTTCCCGTGGTTCGGGAGGCGGTGTCTTTGGGGGTTCCTGTTTCTGTGGATACCTACAAGCCCCAAGTCATGCGGGTCGTTCTTGACTTGGGCGCAGACGTCATCAACGACATCTGGGCACTGCGCCAGCCGGGGGCGCTGGCCGTAGTGGCTGCCCACCCCTCTTGCGGTGTATGCCTCATGCACATGCACCGTGATCCGCAAACCATGCAGGTGTCTCCCATGCCAGGAGAGATCGTGCCGCAAGTGAGAAAATTTTTGCAAGAATCAGCAGCCAATTTGCGAGCGTCCGGAGTGCAGCGCGAGCGTATCGTGCTGGATCCGGGCGTGGGTTTTGGCAAAACGGTAGAGCAGAACTTTGCCTTGTTGTCTCACCAGTCCGAGCTGCTGGCCGATGGCTACCCCTTGCTGGTGGGATGGTCTCGAAAATCCTCACTAGGGGCTGTGACAGGTTTGGACGTGGATGCCCGCATGGTCCCTAGCGTGGCTGCCGCCTTGCTGGGGGTGGAGCGGGGGGCTCGCATCGTTCGCGTACACGACGTGCGAGAGACGGTGGCGGCCTTGGCCGTGTGGCGGGCTGCGGGCCAAGGTCTGCAGCCCGATCTGCGCGATGGGCGGGCAACACCATAAGGCGTTGGATACGCCTTCGTTAACGATTGGAGATTGAGAGACATGACCCGCAAGTATTTCGGCACAGATGGCATTCGAGGCACGGTGGGGCAGTACCCCATCACTCCAGATTTTGTGTTGCGCTTGGCCCATGCCGTGGGACGCGTCTTGCGTCGCACAGAAGACCGCCCCACCGTGTTGATTGGTAAAGACACGCGCATTTCTGGGTACATGCTGGAGAGTGCCTTGGAGTCAGGGTTCAACTCCGCTGGGGTCGATGTGGTGCTGCTCGGGCCGCTGCCCACGCCTGGGGTGGCATACCTGACGCGGGCTCAGCGTGCCAGCTTGGGGGTGGTGATCAGTGCAAGCCACAACGCCTATCCAGACAATGGCATCAAGTTTTTCAGCGCCCAAGGCACGAAATTGCCAGATGCCTGGGAGCAGGCGGTTGAGGCCGCGCTGGACGAGACACCCGTCTGGGCCGATTCTTCCAGCCTGGGTAAAGCACGTCGGTTGGACGATGCGGCAGGGCGCTACATTGAGTTCTGTAAAAGCACTTTCCCTCAAGACCTGACCTTGCGTGGGCTCAAGATCGTGGTGGATGCAGCGCATGGCGCAGCCTACCAAGTGGCTCCCAAGGTATTCCATGAACTGGGCGCAGAAGTGCTGTCCATTGGCTGCGCACCGGATGGCCTGAACATCAACCATGAGGTGGGCGCCACACACCCCGAAGCTCTGGTGCGCTCTGTGCGTGCCAATCGCGCTGACTACGGTGTAGCGCTGGATGGCGATGCGGATCGCTTGCAGATGGTGGATGCGGCAGGGCGCCTCTATAACGGCGATGAGTTGCTGTATTTAATGGCTGCCGACCGCATGGGGCGTGATGAACATGTGCCGGGCGTTGTGGGCACATTGATGACCAACATGGCGGTGGAGGTGGCGCTCAAACAGCGTGGCGTTCGCCTGGAGCGCGCCAAAGTGGGTGACCGCTACGTACTGGAAGAATTGGCCAAGCACCGCTGGACATTGGGTGGCGAAGGCTCTGGCCATTTGTTGGCATTGGACAAGCACACCACGGGAGACGGTCTGGTGAGCGCCCTGCAAGTGCTCCAAGCCTGTGTGCGCAGCGGCTCCAGCTTGCCGCATTTGCTCAAGGACCTGGTGTTGTTTCCGCAGGTGTTGTTGAACGTGCGTCTCACACCTGGGCAAGACTGGAAGGGCAATGCCCTGCTGTCCGACACGATTGGGCAAGTTGAGGCCGAGCTGGGCGAAACAGGCCGGGTACTGATCCGCGCCAGCGGGACCGAGCCCCTGCTGCGTGTGATGGTGGAGTCGCGAGACGAGGAGCAGGCCAATCGCTGTGCTCAAAAATTGGCTGACGCAGCGCGGGCCGGTTGATGGGTTGACGGGTGGTTCCTGCGGCCATCCACTTTTGATGTAGATGTCAATCGGCCATGGACTGATGGCCCTGTGTCATGAATTCGCCTTGGCACTGCAACGCCAGTGTCATGGGGTTCTTTCAAACTTCCGAAAAATGGACCGGGTTGAGGTATTTGCCTGGCTCCAGATTCTTGGGTTGAACGAAGGAGCCTATTCATGCAAGAGCCCACCCATGGCGGTTTATCCCCCGTTGTAGAGACTGTACATAGCGCCACCGAGCGCTCGTCTGCGCCTGGGGCAGTCTGGGGCGCTGGCAAGCCAGTCCAGGCGGGAATTCAGGTCCGCTGGGCGCGCCATCTGGACGAAGTCAGGCAGGCACAAAGACTGCGGTTCGAGGTCTTTGGCCTTGAAATGGGTGCACGCCTATCGACTCCAGTGCCGGGTCACGACATTGATCTGTTCGATGACTATTGCGAGCATCTCTTGGTGCTTGATGAGGCGAGCCAGGCAGTCATCGGAACCTACCGGGTCCTGACACCCGCCCAGGCCCAGCGGGTTGGGGGCACCTACAGCGACACGGAGTTTGATCTCACACGTTTGCGTGGGCTGCGGTCAAGGATGGTGGAGTTGGGGCGCAGTTGCGTGCACCCGGCACATCGCACTGGCGGTGTGATCATGGCGTTGTGGGGCGCGTTGGCCGATTTCATGGTTCGCAACCAACTCGACACCATGATCGGTTGCGCCAGCATCCCCATGCTGCACAACGGTGTGGTCAGTGGCGACGTGGCTGCCAGTATCTGGGAGCAGCTTCGCCAAACCCACCTTGCGCCCATTGAATACCACGTACGTCCCCGCCTTCCTCTGCCTGTAGAACAGCTCGACAACTCGGTATTGGCCGAGCCACCAGCCTTGATCAAAGGCTATCTGCGCCTGGGGGCCCGTGTATTGGGCGCACCCGCATGGGATCCCGATTTCAACACCGCAGATCTGCCCATGTTGATGCGTTTGGCAGATTTGCATCCCCGCTATCGCAAGCACTTTCTGGGGGCTTGATGCGGGCCGCGCTGGATGCTTCCGGTGCATGGGGTGGTATGAACCGGCCTTTTCTGCCACCCGAAGCGCAAGCCGCGGATGCAGACAGCCCGGAGGCAGAGTCTCACCCCAGGTACCGAGCCATTTTTATCTCCGATTTGCATTTGGGAACTCCAGGCTTTCAGGCTGCTGCATTGCTGGATTTTCTGCGTCACCACTCCAGCGACTCGTTGTATCTGGTGGGGGATATTGTGGATGGTTGGCAACTCCGCCGCCGCTGGTTTTGGCCCCAGTTGCACAACGACGTGGTGCAGAAATTATTGAGAAGTGCCCGCAAAGGTTGTCGCATCGTCTTTGTTCCGGGCAACCACGACGAGTTTGCAAGAGCGTTTGAAGGGCACTCCTTTGGGGGAATCCACGTGCAGACTGAAGCGGTACACACCACAGCCGATGGGCGAAGGCTTTGGGTGGTCCATGGGGACTACTTCGATGGCGTCATCCAATGCGCCAAATGGTTGGCCTACCTGGGGGACAACCTGTATGAGTTGACCCTCAAACTCAACCGGCACCTCAATCGCTTGCGCGCACGCATGGGGCTGCCCTATTGGTCGCTTTCAGCCTACCTCAAAGGCAAAGTCAAAAAGGCATTGAACTACGTGACTGATTTTGAGAACGCCGTGGCGGCTGAAGCCCGTCGCCGGGGGCACCAGGGCGTGGTGTGTGGCCATATCCATCGGGCAGAGATGCGTGAGATCGACGGTATCTTGTATTGCAATGATGGTGATTGGGTGGAGAGTTGCACGGCTTTGGTTGAGCACCGCGACGGGCGCTTGGAACTCGTGCATTGGCATGGAAATGCATTGCCCCGCGTGTCGGAGCCCGTGGGACAGCAGGTGGCCGCATGAAAATTGCCCTCGTCACCGATGCATGGCAGCCTCAGGTTAATGGCGTTGTGACAACGCTGGTGGAGCTGGTGCAGCAACTGGAGTCGCGTGGACACCAGGTGATGGTCATCCATCCAGGGCTGTTTCGCACCCGCCCCTGTCCTGGCTATGCAGGCATTGATTTGGCGGTACGGCCATTCAAAGTGTTGACTGGCTTGTTGAACGATTACCAGCCCGACGCGATTCACCTGGCCACGGAAGGCCCTCTGGGCTGGGCTGCTCGCAAATATTGTTTGCGGCACCGCTTGGCGTTCACCACCGCCTTTCACACGCGTTTTCCAGAGATTCTGCAAGCGGCGCTGCGTATTCCACTGGCTTGGGGGTATGCCCTTTTTCGCCATTTTCACCGACCCTCTTCAGGGGTGATGGTGCCGACGCGGGACGTGATGAATATGTTGGCCCAACGTGGCTTTCGCAACTTGCGCAGGTGGACCCATGGGGTAGACACTCAGGCATTTCAATTTGAAGCCGTCACAAAGCCTTGTCATGTGACAGGGGCATTGGCACACCCTGTCAGTTTGTATGTCGGCCGTGTTTCCTACGAGAAAAATATTGAGGCCTTCCTGCAAATGCAGATGCCTGGGACCAAGGTGGTCTGCGGGGTTGGACCGTTGGAAGCGGGGCTGAAGGCGCGGTTTCCCCACGTTCGCTGGTTGGGCATTTTGGACAGGCCCACGCTGGCGCAGGTCTATGCAGCGGCCGATGTGTTTGTTTTTCCCAGCCGCTCTGAAACTTTTGGCTTGGTGATGCTGGAAGCCATGGCTTGTGGCACTCCGGTTGCGGCATTTCCTGTCGATGGGCCTGTGGAGGTGCTGGGTGCGCATGACGGTGCTGCAGCCCAGGGCGGTGTGCTGGACGAAGACCTGTTGTCAGCCTGTCAGCAGGCTTTGCGTATCCCTCGGCATGAGGCGCGTCAGCGTGCCCTGGCATTCACCTGGGGCTCGGCTGCAGATCAGTTTCTCGGCCATCTTGTGCCGGTCAATCGTTTTGTGACACCGCATAAGGTGATGCAAAAAACTGTCACATCACTGTCATCTGAATAGCAAATACTGCGCGTCTGATTGTGACTTTGATTGCGCCTCTCATGCTGCCCTTGCCTTTAGACAAACCGCTGACCGATGCTGTTGTTGAGGGTGCTGAAGAGTCGGGCAGTCCTGACGATTCTGGAGCTTTCCGACGCAAAAGCCCCATGTCTCCTGTTGTGATGCTGGACCGTGATCAGAGCATTCTGGCATTCAACGAGCGGGTGTTTGATTGGGCCGCACGCACGGATGTGCCCTTGCTTGAGCGGCTGCGTTACCTGTGCATCGTGTCATCCAATCTGGATGAGTTTTTTGAAGTACGGGCCGCGCCACACATCACTGCCGCTAAGAACGGGGACGCCAAAGGCCTCTACAGTGCTGCGTCGCTGGAGTCCTTGTCCGCAATCGTCCATAACCTGGTGGTGCGTCAGTATGCGTTGTACAACGAGTCCTTGGTCCCCGCGTTTGAGTCGCATGGAATTCGCATCGTCTCTCACGGGGAGCGCAATGCCGCGCAGCGGCGCTGGGTACAAGACTACTTTGTGAAAGAAGTGCGGCCTTTGCTCATACCGGTGGGGCTGGATCCGGCCCATCCGTTTCCGCAAGTGGCCAACAAGTCTTTGAATTTCATTGTGCGCTTGCGCGGACCAGATGCCTTTGGTCGTGAGAACGAAGTCGCCATTGTGAAAGTACCTCGGGCCTTGCCACGCTTGGTGCGCATGCCCAGCAAGGTGGCCCCGCAAGGCACGTGGTTTGTGAGTCTTTCGAGCATCATCCGCGCCCATCTGCACGACTTGTTCCCAGGCCGCGAAGTCACTGAGTTCTCGCAGTTCCGGGTCACCCGGCATTCGGACATGGCGCTGGACGAGGAGGACGTGCGTAATCTGCGCACGGCTTTGCGCCAAGGGCTTCAGCAGCGTCACTATGGCCAAGCGGTTCGCTTGGAGGTATCTGCCGGTTGTTCTTCGTTTTTGTCTGAGTTTTTGAGGGCTCAGTTTGCGCTACCGCCTGCGGCGGTGTACCGGGTTCCGGGGCCCGTCAATCTGGTGCGGCTGACGCAATTGGTGGATCTCGTCAATGACCCCGCTTTGCTGTTTCCGCCTTGGCGCTCGTCCTGGCCACGGCAGTTGCAGCAGGGGGTCTCTATCCTGGAGCAGGTGCGCCAGCGGGACGTGGTGATACACCAGCCATTTGAGAGCTTCGATGGCGTTCTGGCCTTTTTGCGCGAGGCCGTCAACGACCCTCAAGTGCTGGTGATCAAGCAAACGATCTACCGCACGGGGGCTGATTCAGAGTTGATGGAGTTGCTGACGGAAGCGGTGCGCCGTGGCAAAGAGGTCATGGCGGTTGTGGAGCTGAAAGCCCGCTTTGATGAAGAAGCCAACATCAACTGGGCAGAAGCTCTGGAGTCTGTGGGAGCACAGGTGGTGTATGGTGTGGTCGGCCTCAAGACACACGCAAAGATGCTGCTGGTGACCCGCCGGGAAGGTGGGCGTTTGCGCCGCTACGGGCACCTCTCCACGGGCAACTACAACGTGCGCACAGCACGCTTGTACACAGACCTCAGCTACCTGACGGCGAACGAGGAAACCACTGCAGACATGGATGGCGTTTTCAGCCACCTTGCCAGCCAGAATCGCCCACCTAAGCTGCGCCAGCTGATCTTGGCCCCGTTTCATCTGCAGCGCCGCATGCAGGAAAAGATTGAACAGGTGGGGCAAGCTGCCAGCCGAGGAGAAGATGCACGCATCGTGCTCAAGATGAACGCATTGACCGACGAGGCTTTGATCCGGGCGCTGATCTTGGCCGGGCAGTGCGGTGCGCGCATTGATCTCATTGTGCGTGGCGCGTGCATGTTGGCAGCTCAGGTACCAGGCGTCACCGACAACATCCGGGTGCGCTCGGTGATTGGCCGGTTCTTGGAGCACACGCGGGTGTTTTACTTTCGCAGCAATGGCCAAGAAGACTTGTATCTGTCGAGTGCCGACTGGATGAATCGCAACATGATGCGGCGCATTGAGCTGGCTTGGCCAGTGATGGACCCGAAACTGCGCCAGCAAATTGTGGATGAGTGCCTGGTGGCCTATTTGCATGACGACCGCGATGCATGGACTTTGGACGCCAATGGGGCGTACCAGCGTGCAAGTCGCCCATCGACAGGACATGGCGCGCAGAACGCCTTGATGGTGCGCTATGGTGCGGCGGGGCTTCGGTCTGCGTGACGGGGGATGAAATGGATTTGATTCTCTGGCGACATGCCGAGGCCGAAGAGGCGGCAGCAGGTGTGGATGACTTGGCGCGCTCTTTGACACCGCGCGGTGAAAAGCAGGCGGCCAGAATGGCCGCCTGGCTGGACCGCCAATTGCCTGAAGGGTTGCGTGTGATTGCCAGCCCGGCGCGCCGAACAGAGCAGACCGCAGCAGCGTTGGGCCGCAAATTCAAAATGCGTGCTGAACTGTCACCAGGCGGCACCGTGCAGGATTTGCTCGACTTGGTGCAATGGCCCAACGCCCGGGGCACCATCTTGATTGTGGGGCACCAGCCCGTACTGGGGCAGGTGATTGCCCAATTGCTCGGGCTGCAGTCGCCTGAGTGTGCTGTACGCAAAGGGGCTGTGTGGTGGCTGCGCCAGCGGCAACGCCTGGAGCAGAGCCAAACGGTCTTAATGACCGTTCAGTCCCCCGAATACCTGTGATGCTGGGCTCAGCCGGTGGGCTTACTTGGTGCGAGCCTTGGCGGCTGGCTTTGCCTTAGGGGCAGCCACTGGTTTGGGTTGTGGTGTCTGCGCTTCTTTGGTTGGGCGCCCGGTTTTGATGGAGGGCACAGCCTGCAAGGCGGTGCGCAGCGTGGCATCAGAAAGACCTGCGAGCAGCTTCAGTCCAGCGCGCAGCAGCTCGCTCTTTTTGACAGGGTGCGAGAGACCCAGTGCCCGTTGCTTCAGGTTTTCAATCACCAGGTATTCGTCCTTGGGGATGGTGAAACTGTCGCGCACCAGCTTGGGCTTTTTGGCCTTGGCTTCTTTGATGAGGCTCGCCTTGCTCGGGACTGCTTTGGCTTTGGGGGCCGCAGCTACCTTGGCTTTTTCGGCTTTAGCCTTGGTAGGCGATGCTGGTGCTTTTTTTGCGGGAGTGGCGACTGCTTTGGTGGCTTTTGTCGGTTCTTTTTCAGCAGCAGTGGCGACAGGCGTTGTTTCTTGGGCGGTGTTCATGTAGCTCTCCTTAAACGGTATAAACAGTTTATACCGTTTAAGGAGGTGTATCAATCACCCACGATGTGCAAATCCCAAGGCGTTTTTTGCCAAGCGGTGACTTCTTCCTGCAGCAAGTGGGCCGATTGGGGATAGGCCTTTGACCAAGGCGGTGGGGCTGAGAGCGTGAATACGCCAGGCTGTGCGTGCAACCGTATGCCGGAGATATCGGGGGCGCGCCGTGCGTGGCACAGCGCTACGGCCAATCGCAGGCACAGCAGCTGCAGCGCAAAGATGGGGTCGGACAAATCCGCCTCCAGCTTGCGCACTTTTCCACGTTGCCCCAAGACGAGCACGCTCAGTCGATGCAACTCGGGCAGCGCAAAGCCTGCAGCGTCTGTGTTGTCGAGGATGTAGGCGCCGTGCCGGTGGTAGTCGCTGTGCGAAATGCGGCAGCCCACCTCGTGCAACTTGGCGGCCCATTCCAGTTTGCGTGCGGCCCGTTCACTGTCGGGCTGCGCCGCTTGCAAGAAGAGCTTGCAGGCTGTTTCGGCAACACGTTCGGCGTGGGGTACGTCCACGGCAAAGCGCTGCATCAGGGCGTTCACGGTGTCGGTGCGCAGGTCGGTCTCGGGCTGCTCGCGGTCCAACAGGTCGTAGAGGGCACCTTGTCGCAAGGCGCCCTGGGCCACCTGCATCTCGTCAATATCCAGAAGATCGAACACCGCCCGCAGGATGCTGATCCCGCCGCCAATCACGGCGCGCCGGTCTTCCTTGAGTCCTTCCATGCGAACACGGTCTGCGCTTTGGGCGCGCAGCAGCTTGTCGCGCAATGCCTCCAAGCCTGAGCGAGTGATGATGCCCTTGGGGCCACCCATGGCTGCCAGCACATCGCCCACGGCACCGGCGGTACCCGATGATCCATACGCCACATCCCACGCGTCTCGGCGAAACACGGCCAGAGCCTCGTCCAGCACGGCTTTGGCGGCGATTTCAGCGGCCAGAAAGGCCTGAGGGGTGAAGGCGCCATCCGCAAAATAGCGGGACGACCATGCCACGCTGCCCACCCTGAACGAAGCCACGGACTTGGGGGAGAACTGCTGGCCCAAAATCAGTTCGGTAGAGCGCCCCCCAATGTCCACCACCAGCCGGCGTTCATCGGATTGCGGCAGCAGCCGGGCCACCCCTTGGTAGATGAGTCGGGCTTCTTCAATGCCAGACACCACGTCAATCGGGTATCCCAGCACCTCACTGCCGCGGGTCAGAAAATCGTCTCGATTACGGGCTTCGCGCAGAGTCTGGGTGGCGACGGCTCGCACATGTTCGCGAGGAAATCCTGCCAGCCGTTCACCAAACCGTGCCAGGCAAGCCCAGCCGCGCTCCAGCGCGTCTTGTGTCAGGTTGCGGTTGTCGTCCAGCCCGTTGCCTTGGCGAACGGTCTCCTTGAGGTATTCGACTTTGTGGATGTGGCCGTGCTCGAAGCGGCCAATTTCAAGGCGAAAGCTGTTGGATCCAAGATCCACAGCGGCGAGCAATGTTCCGTTTTGCATGGGGTGGCGCAGTGTGCGCAGTCTCTCTGGCTCTGATCTTGGGCAGCATAGCATCTGCCTTGCGCGAATGGCGGCCGGGGCTCAGCCCACAATGCGGCCGTCGGATGACAGCATGCTTTGGGTCACAAAGGGCGCCGAGCGTTTCTTGTCTTGATAGGAAACAGCCCAGCCACCCACGGTGACGGGCTTGCGTTGCTGGAAGGCCGCCAGCGCATTGGCCCGGGTGATGGGGCCGTTGATTTGTTGCAAGACCTCGGCGGTGTACTTGGCTGCAATAAAGCCGGCCAACCCCTGGGGCGAAGGGGGCTCGTCGTACAAACGTGCCAGGGCTTCTCGGTATGCGCGGACGATGGGCAGGCCCGCAGTGACCAGGGGAACGGTCTGTGTGGCGACGATGGACACTTTTTGGGGCAGATTACCCATCTGAGCCAGCACCTGTAAATTCACGTCGGCCAATGCAATCACGTAGCACTGGCGCCCCGCTGGCAGTTTGAGTTTTTCCACAAACGCGTGCAGTTCGGGGGTGCCTCCCACAAAAAGAACGATGGGCTGCGTCAGCTGCGCGCCCGCGCTGATGGTTTGCACCTTGACGTTCTGCTCGCGAGCAGCCTGTGCCACTGCGGCTTGCCAAAGGGCCGGGTCATGGCCCGCCGCATAGGCGACGGCCAGCTCAGGGACCCCCATGGATGCCAAGGACTTCAACGCATGGGTGACTTGGGCGCGCAAGTCGGCAAAGACATCAAAGACGGTATCGACTGCACCTTGGGTTGCCGTGTGGTGCAGCCATGGGGCCACCAAAGGCAGCGGGTTGTTGACGTCCGCACCGGTTTGCAGCTTGGCAAGCCCTTGGGCCGCGTTGTGCCCTACGCAGCCTGCCAGCGCTGCGCATTGGCTTTGGCGGTGGGCAGTTTGCCAGGCCGCCTGAAGTTGTCCTGGGGTGCCATCGGTTTCCAGAACCATGTGCTGCACTGGTTTGCCCTGGATGCCGCCGCGTGCATTCGTGTCTTGCCACGCAGCGCGCGATCCGGTCAGAAAATCTCGGCTCACATCCTGTTGGGTGGGCGACATGTCCACCACCTGCGCTATCGAAACGGTGCGTGAGCTGTCCCCCTGTGCCCAGGTGGGCTGCCCGGCCGCAACCCATACCCCCATACCTGTTGCGCAGCGAAGCCAATCACGTCGCCCCAGCGCGAAGGCGCCATTGCTACTGCGCCGGGGAGGCGAGGCTGGGTGGGGCGTGATGTGGGCGAGCATGGGGGGCGAGTGGGGGTGTCGGCGGCGCTCTGGTGCGGTCATGGCTGGTGCTTGTCTCGGGCGGGCAGACCTGCGATGGGTCCTAAATTAGGGCAGCGTCCATGCCATCGATGTCTCTTGCGAGGTCGTAGCAGCGCGTAGGCCGGTGGCGGGAGACTAAGGGGGCTTTGTGTCAGTCTTGTGACGGAGTGCTGCAGGAACTCCACAAGTCGGTCCGCGTGATGTTGTCGCCTGAGGGGGGTAGTCATGCGCAGTTTTGATGCGGATCGGTAGGGCATTGATGCGCCCACGATTTCCTGAAAATCGCTCCTGCCGCTGTTGTGACAATCCATTTTTTGTGTCACAACACTGTCATAGAGTGATCCTAGAGTACCGACATCCCAACTTATTCACTCTAGAGGTCTTTCCATGAAACTGTCTGCGATTCGAGTTCTGGTTGCCGGTGTGGTTGCTGCGGGTGCTTTTTCCAGCGCCATGGCGCAGCAAGAGGCAACTGGCGCGGGTGCCAGCTTTCCTGCACCCCTGTACTCCAAGTGGGCTGCTGATTACAACAAGGCCACTGGCGTGAAGATCAACTACCAATCCGTTGGCTCCGGAGCTGGTCTGCGCCAGATCGAAGCCAAGACGGTGGACTTTGGTGCCTCTGACGCCCCGCTCAAGGATGAAGATCTGAGCAAAAAGGGCTTGGTTCAGTTTCCTACCGTGATCGGTGGCGTGGTGCCTGTGGTCAATATCAAGGGCATTGCGGCCGGCCAGATCAAGCTCAGCGGCCAAGTGTTGGGTGACATCTACCTGGGCAAAATCACCAACTGGAACGATGCCGCCATCAAGGCGCTCAACCCCGGTGTGGCTCTGCCTGATGCCGCCATCGCCCCTGTGCGCCGTGCCGACGGTTCGGGCACCAGCTTCATCTTCACCAATTACCTGAGCAAGGTGAATGCCGAGTGGAAGAGCAAGGTGGGTGAGGGCACTGCAGTGAACTGGCCTACCGGTGCAGGTGGCAAGGGCAACGAAGGCGTGGCTGCGTTTGTGGGCCGTCTGCCTAACTCCATCGGTTACGTGGAGTACGCCTACGTCAAGCAAAACAAGATGACCTACGTGCAGATGCAAAATGCCGACGGTCAGTTTGTCGCCCCTGACGACTCGGCCTTCAAGGCTGCTGCTGCAGGTGCCGATTGGGCCAAGAGCTTCTACCAAATCTTGACCAATCAGCCTGGTAAGGAATCCTGGCCCATCACTGGCGCCACCTTCATCCTGATGCAGAAGTCGCAAGACAAGCCTGTGCAGGCTGCTACGTCTCTGAAGTTCTTTGAATGGGCTTACAAGTCTGGGGACAAGACCGCTGAAGACCTGGACTATGTGCCTATGCCTGACGCTGTGAAGGGTGTCATTCTGAAGTCTTGGGCTGGTATCCAAGACACGGCTGGTAAGGCGATTGCATACAAGTAAGTAGTCTGGTGGGGCTGGCTGGCTTGATGGCCTGGCCAGTCCCCAGATTGCATTTATAGAAGGCTCTTAACGTGTCCACTATCTTGCCGGTCCCGCAAACCCCGTCTGCCAAGGCGGTGCGTGGCGCTCAACGGACCACGCCACCTCGTCCGCAGCCCTTGATCTCTGGCATGTTGGCTGACCGCATTTTTGGTTGGCTCGCTCGCAGCGCAGCCGTGCTGACCCTGCTGCTGTTGGTGGGCATCCTTGTTTCTTTGGTGATCGGAGCCTGGCCTTCGATCGCGAAATATGGCCTCAGTTTCCTGACCCGTAGCGTCTGGGACCCCGTACAGAACGAGTACGGTGGCTTGGTCATGATTTACGGCACTTTGGCCACCTCGGTCATTGCCTTGCTGATCGCGGTGCCCGTGAGTTTTGGCATTGCGCTGTTTTTGACCGAACTTTCTCCCGCCTGGCTCAAGCGTCCTTTGGGGACTGCGATCGAGCTGCTGGCGGCCGTGCCGTCGATTGTGTATGGCATGTGGGGGCTGATGGTGTTTGGCCCCATTCTTGCGCGCTTTGTGCAGCAGCCTTTGCAAGCGATGTTCAGCGGCGTGCCTTACCTGGGCGCTTTTGTGTCGGGCCCTCCCGTGGGCATCGGCATTTTGTCGGCGGGCATCATCCTGGCCATCATGATCATCCCCTTCATTGCGTCGGTGATGCGTGATGTGTTTGAGGTGACCCCCGCCTTGCTCAAAGAGTCTGCCTATGGCTTGGGTGCAACCACTTGGGAGGTTGTCTTCAAAGTGGTACTGCCGTTCACCAAGACCGGTGTGCTTGGCGGCGTCATGCTGGGCCTGGGCCGTGCGTTGGGCGAAACCATGGCCGTGACCTTCGTCATCGGCAATATGAACCAGCTTGACTCCCTGTCGGTGTTTGAGGCGGCCAACAGCATCACCTCAGCATTGGCCAACGAGTTCGCTGAAGCGGGCGAAGGCCTGCACCAGGCATCGCTGATTTACCTGGGCTTGGTGTTGTTCTTCATCACCTTCGTGGTGCTGTCTTTGTCCAAGCTGTTGCTGTCGCGTCTTAAAAAGAGTGAAGGGGCGCGTTCATGAGTACCTCTCAACGCCTGATTTCTGCCGCCGATTTGGCGCAAATGCGGCAAACCCGCTACAACGGCCGCAAGCGCGTCAACCAGATTGCGCTCACGCTGTCTTTGGCGGCCATGCTGTTCGGTGTGTTCTGGCTGGTCTGGATTCTGTGGGAAACCATCCGCCTGGGCCTGGGTGGCCTGAGTGTGGCGCTGTTCACGCAGATGACCCCTCCACCCAACGAGGTGGGCGGTATCTCCAACGCCATCTTTGGCTCGCTGGTCATGGTAACGATGGCCACGTTTGTGGGCACGCCCATCGGCATCATGGCCGGGATCTACCTGGCCGAGTACGAGTCGCGCAGCTGGCTGGCGGCCACGACCCGGTTCGTGAACGACATTTTGCTGTCCGCCCCGAGCATCGTGATCGGCCTGTTTGTGTATGCAGTGGTGGTGGCCCGGTTCAAGAGCTTCTCAGGCTACGCCGGGGTGCTGGCCCTGGCGCTGATCGTGATTCCGGTGGTCATCCGCACTACCGAAAACATGCTGCTGTTGGTGCCTGCCAGCCTGCGTGAGGCGGCTTATGCCCTGGGCACGCCCAAGTGGCGCGTCATCACCATGGTCACCTTGCGCGCGGCCCGTGCCGGTGTGATCACTGGGGTGCTGCTGGCTGTGGCGCGCATTGCGGGTGAGACAGCACCTCTGCTGTTCACCGCGCTCAACAACCAGTTCTGGAATGCCGATCTTTCCAAACCCATGGCCAGCCTGCCGGTCACGATTTTCAAATTTGCGATGAGCCCTTATGAGAACTGGCAGGAGCTGGCGTGGGCCGGCGTGTTCCTGATCACGGTAGCGGTTCTCGGTCTCAACATCCTGGCGCGTGTTTTGACACGCCAGAAATAAACAAGGAAGACATTCATGCCCTCCACCCTGCAAGCATCCGCATCCGCCAACTCCAAGATCACGGTGCGCGATCTGAACTTTTACTACGGCAAATTCCACGCCCTCAAGGGCATCAACCTGGACATCCCCGAGAACAAGGTCACGGCCTTTATTGGACCCTCGGGCTGTGGAAAATCCACCCTGCTGCGCACCTTCAACCGCATGTTCGAGCTGTACCCTGAGCAGCGCGCTGAAGGCCAGATCGTGCTGGACGGTGAAAACCTGCTGACCAGCAAGCAAGACGTGGCCTTGGTGCGCGCCAAGGTGGGCATGGTGTTCCAGAAACCCACGCCGTTCCCCATGTCCATCTACGACAACATTGCGTTTGGTGTGAAGCTGTTTGAAAGCCTCAATGCCACCGACATGGACGACCGTGTGGAATGGGCGCTGCGCAAGGCGGCACTGTGGAACGAAGTCAAGGACAAGCTCAACCAAAGCGGTTCCAGCCTATCGGGTGGCCAACAGCAGCGCCTGTGCATTGCACGCGGCATTGCCATCAAGCCCGAAGTGCTGTTGCTGGACGAGCCTTGCTCGGCGCTGGACCCTATCTCCACTGCCAAGGTCGAGGAGCTGATTGCCGAGCTGAAGAATGACTACACCGTGGTCATCGTGACCCATAACATGCAGCAGGCCGCGCGCTGCAGCGACTACACCGCCTACATGTACCTGGGCGATCTGGTGGAGTTTGGCGAGACAGAGCAGATGTTCTTCAAGCCCCAGCGCAAGGAAACCGAAGACTACATTACCGGCCGTTTCGGCTGAGGAGACACCATGCCCGAAAAACACCTGTCCACCCAGTTTGACAGCGAACTTAACAACGTCTCTTCCCGTGTGATGGAGTTGGGCGGCTTGGTGGAATCCCAAATCCGCCAGGCGATCTATGCCTTGTCGCAGTTCAGCATGGAGGCCGTGGAGCAAGTGGTTGCCATGGAGCAGCGCGTGAATGCCATGGAAGTGGAGATTGACCATGAGCTTTCTTCCATCATCGCCCGCCGGCAACCCACGGCGCGCGACCTGCGCTTGCTGATTGCCTTCTCGAAGGCCACGGCCAACCTCGAACGCATGGGCGACGAAGCACACAAGATGGCGCGCATGGTCAAGTCCATCATTGAAAGCGGTGCCGCGCGCTCACTGCCCTCCAGTGATTTGCGCATGGCGGCAGATTTGGCCTCTGGCCTGCTGCGCAAGGCCCTGGATGCCTTTGCCCGCCTGGACACCAAAGCCGCGCTCGCCATCTTGAAAGAAGACGATCTGATCGACAAGGAGTTCGACGGGTTTGTGCGCAAGCTGGTCACCTACATGATGGAAGACCCCCGCACCATCTCTGCCAGCCTGGACTTGCTCTTTTTGGCCAAGGCGATTGAACGCATTGGCGATCACTCCAAGAATGTGGCCGAACTCATCATCTATCTGGTCAAAGGCAAGGACGTGCGCCATGCCGCGATGGACGATATTGAATCGACCGTGTTGCAGTAAGGGAAGGGCGTAGCCATGAAGAAAATGCCCCGGGTCTTGATCGTTGAGGATGAACCCGCGATTGCCGAGCTGATTGCCGTGAACCTGCGGCACAACGGGTTCCAGCCCATCTGGTCGGAAGACGGCGAGTCGGCCCAGCGCGAGCTGGATGCCGTGCTGCCAGACGTGATCCTGCTGGACTGGATGCTGCCAGGCCAAAGCGGCCTGCAGCTCGCCCGCAAGTGGCGCGCCGACAGCCGCATCAAGGCCATCCCGATCTTGATGCTCACCGCGCGTGGAGACGAGCCTGACAAGGTGGCCGGTCTGGATGCTGGTGCAGACGACTACATCACCAAGCCGTTTTCCACGCAAGAGCTGTTGGCCCGCATCCGCGCCGTGCTGCGCCGCCGCGCGCCCGAGCAGGTGAACGACAGCGTGACCATTGGCGATCTGGTGTTGGACGCGGCCACCTACCGCGTCACCTTCCAGACGCAGCCCCTCAAGGTGGGCCCCACCGAGTTCAAGCTGCTGCACTTTCTCATGAAGCACTCGGAGCGGGTGCACAGCCGCTCGCAATTGCTCGACAAGGTGTGGGGCGACCATGTGTTCATTGAAGAGCGCACGGTGGATGTCCACGTCAAGCGCCTGCGCGAGGCGCTGGGCACGGCGGGCACCATGGTCGAGACCGTGCGCGGCGCAGGCTACCGCCTCACGGCCCAGCCCCAGGCGCTGATGCAGGCCTGAGGGCCAGCCCCCAGCTGCCGCTGGGTTTGCACTGAACGGGCCACAGGCGGGCCTGCCATCGAAATGGCCCGCATTTTTGAGAAAGCTGTGCGTCTCGCATGTTTTGGCGTTTTGTGTTTTTCCTGACCTGGCAACTGGCAGGGGGCGGGCTGGGTTGGTGGCGGGCAGGGCCCTGGGGGGCTGCGCTGGGGGCTGCAGTGGCGGCCTGGGCCTGGTTTGTCTGGGATCTGTCGCGGGGGGCTCGCGTGCTGCTGTGGTTGCGCACGGGCGAGTTGGCCAAGGCCCCTAACATGCGTGGCATGTGGGGCGAGGCCGCAGACCGCGCTCGGCGCCTGCTGCGCCAGAGCGATGCCAGAGAACAAGACAGCCTGAGCCGGCTGCACGAAATTTTGGCCGCGCTGCAAGCCACGCCCAATGGCGTGGTGCTGCTCGACAGCGAGGGCCACATTGAATGGTGCAACCAGATCGCGGCCAGCCAGTTTGGCATCGATGCGCAACGCGACGTGATGCAGTCCATCGGCAACCTGGTGCGCGACCCCGACTTCAGTGCCTACTACGCCGCACATGATTTTTCGCACGACGTGGTGCTGCAGGGCCGCGACAGCAAGCCTTCACGCCCGGTGCGCATCTCGGTGCACCTGCACCCCTATGGCGACGGGCGCAAACTGCTGCTGTCGCGCGATGTGACGGCCTTGGAGCAGGCCGATGCCATGCGCCGCGATTTCGTGGCCAACGTGTCGCACGAGATTCGCACGCCGTTGACGGTGTTGATCGGCTTTGTGGAGACTTTGCAGACCCTGCAGCTCTCGCCACAAGAGCGCAACCGTTACCTGGGCATGATGGCGCAGCAGGCCTCGCGCATGCAAAGCGTGGTGCAGGATTTGCTCACGCTCTCGCGCCTGGAGGGCAGTCCGCCGCCCGGCATTTCGGAATGGACGCCCGTGCAGGCGTTGCTTCACCGCTGCGAAGAGGAAGCTCGGGCGTTGTCCTCACTGCTTACGCCCAACCAGGCGCGCCCGCATGTGCTGGGGTTTCCTGCGCCCGAACAGTTGCGCGCCATGGGTGACATTGCAGGGGTGCCCGCTGAGTTGCAAAGCGCTCTCTCCAACATCATCAACAATGCCATCCGCTACACGCCAGTCGGCGGCAGCATCACGGTGACCTGGGAGCGCTCCAGCGATGGATCGGCCGTGTTCTCTGTGCGCGACACCGGGCCAGGCATTGCCGCCGAACACATCCCCCGGCTGACAGAGCGTTTTTACCGTGTGGACCGCAGCCGCTCGCGGGAAACCGGAGGCACCGGCCTGGGGCTGGCCATCGTCAAGCATGTGCTGCAGCGCCACGGTGCTTCGCTCAACATCGCCAGTGAGGTGGGCAAAGGCTCGACCTTCTCAGTGTCCTTCCCAGCCAATCGCCTACGCTGATGGCGGGGGCAGCGCCGTCCGTGCGGCGGCTTTGAGCAGCATGGCGCCAAACGCGGCGGCGGTGATGGCCAGGGCCAGGGCGCTGCAGGCCCAGAATGCAGTGGGTGAGTGGGCCATCTGCGCCCAGGGGCTCCACGTGCCGTAGGCCAGCAGGTAGCCGCCCCCCAGCCCCAGGCCCCACAGCAGCACGCAATACACCACCAGTGGTGCCACCGTGATGTGGTAGCTGCGCAGCACGAAGACGCACAGGGTTTGGCAGGCATCGGCCAGGTGGTAGGCCGCTACCCACAGCAGCAGGCCCGACGCCACCGCCACCACGGCAGGGCTGCCCGAGTACAGGCGGGCTATGGCATGGTTTGCTATAAATAAAATAGCTGCTAGCGCAATACCTGTGAGCGCTGCAAGCCTAAAACCCATATGAACGATGCGGCGGGCGTGTTGCGGGTCGCCCGCGCCCAGCCAGTAGCTCACGCGGGTGCTGGTGGCAATCGCCAGTGACAGGGGCACCATGTACAGAAGGGCCCCCATGTTCGAGGCGATCTGGTGCGCGGCCGCCGCCGTGGTGCCCTGGCGCGCGATGAACAACGCCATCAGCGTGAACGACGTCACTTCCACCATGATGGCCAAGCCCGCAGGCACGCCCAGTTGCAAGAAACTGCCCAGCGTGGGGCCATGGGGGCGCTCCAGCGGGCGCCACAGTTGCAGCGGCTCGTAGATGCTTTGGGTGCGCAGCAGCCACAGCGCCAGCCCCAGCATGGTGTAGTTCACGATCAGCGTGGCCCAGGCGCACCCCACCACCCCTTGGGCGGGCAGGCCCGCGCCGCCCAGTGTGAACCAGATGGACAGCGGGATTTTGATAAAGAGCGAGCCCACCTGCAGCCAGGTCACCAATTGCGGCCTGCCCAGCGCCTGGTTCAGTGTGCTGTAGATGCGAAACAGCAGCGCGGCAGGCAGTGCGAAGGCCAGCACCGCCAGGTATTGCACCACCTCGACGCGCAGGGTGGGCGGGATCTCGGTCCATCGCAGCAGAGGGGCGGGTGACAGCAGCAGCCCCATGCCCAGCACCGATGCGGCTGCACACAGGTACAGCGACTGCCGCACCGACCGCCCCACCGCTGGCAGGTCGCCTGCGCCACGTTGCTGCGCCCACACCGGCATCAGTGCCTGCAGCACCCCCATCAGGCCCACATAAATGCTGATGAAAATCGCAGACCCCACCGACAGAGCCGCCAAGGACGCTTCGCCATCCCGGCCTGCGACCAGGGTGTCTGTGACGCCAAACGCCATCACCGCCAACTGCCCTGCCAGCACGGTGGCGGCGTGGCGGGCAATCTGGGGCAGTTCGGGCGGTTGTTCTGCAGTGTGGGGCGGGGCGGAGGTCATGCGGGACAGGGTTGGGAAGGCGGGCTGGCCCGCAGGAGGCGAGATTTGATCGCGGATGGAGCGCGTGCGTCCTTGGCACACCCGTCCACAACACGCCGCCAGCGTTGCCCAACATGGGGCTGCACGGGCGTGTTCTGGCTCCTAGGGCGCCAACTGCGAGGTGCGTTGGAACACCAGCACCTGGTCGTTCTTGTCGGTAGGGCGGGGTACGTTGGCAACGGGCGTCCATTCCGCGGTCTGCACAATGCCCGGCGGCGCGGGCCACGCGCTTGCATCCACCAGCAACCAGTGGCAGCCCTTGTTGCCGTTTTGGCTGTCCGCCGGCAGCAGTGTGAGCCCGCCGTGGTACTGGAAGGCCGCCGTTTGCGCGCGGCTGAGCCCATAGGTCTGTACGCAGCCTTGCTGCGCATCTGGCATCACCCGCAGCATGTTTTGCACCTGAGGCACATAGCTGCGCGCGTGGTTGAGCAATGGCAACCACAGCGTCATGAGCAGCAGCCAGCCCAGCGCGGCACCGCTGGCGGGCAGCACCAGGCTTTTCCAGATAGCGGCGCGGTCGCGCGAAGCCCGCCACCACACAAGGCTGCACCAGGCCACCGAAGCTGCCAATGCCGCCAGCAAGGCGAGCCATGAGAAGGAGGGCGCAAACTCAGGCGCCAGCTTGGCCACGTTGGCTGCCGGTTTGGCGGGTACACCAGTTTGCATGGCAATCCAGATCACCCAGATGGCCAAGGCTGAAAGGCTGAAGAACAGCAACGTGAACCAATCGATCAGCGCTGCCACGGCGCGGCTGAGTGTGGGCAGGGCAAAGGCCGCCAGCGTGGCCATGGCCGGCAGGCCCAGCAGCAGGGCGCGGTCGGCCGGGTTGGTGGTGATGGTGGCCCCGATGGACACCAGCGAAAACCACAGCGGCAACCACAGGTGGCGGTGCCATTGGGCACTGGCAATCTGCTTGCGCCAGCGCCACAAAGTCCAGATGGCCAGAGGCCAGGCAGGCCAGCCAAACCACAGCAGCAGGCGTGCCAGGCTCAGCCATTCCTTGCCCCCTGCCGCAATGCCCACGATGCGCCAGCCCCACAGGCCCAGCAGCCAGGTCATTCCGGCGATGGCTGCCAGCAGCGCCAGGGTGGCGCAGGCCCAGGTGCGGCGGTGCGCTATTTCTTGGGCCGGGGCATGCCATAGCAGCCAGGCCCCACCCAGGCCCAGCAAGGTGGCCAGTGTGGGCGCACCTGCCAGCGCCAGGCCTGCCAGCCCGGCCACCAGGGCCAGCGCAGGTGCCACGCGGTGAAACGCCAGGCCTGCGAAGCCAAAAAACACCAGGGCGGTGCAGCACAACTGCACCAGGTAACTGGTGGCCTCGTGCGAGAGTTGCGCCAGCCCCAGGCAGGCCAGCAGGGCCAGCAGCCCGCCATCGGCCATGGCGCGGGCGTAGTCGGTGGGAAGGGCCTCACCACCAAACGCAAACGCGACCGGCTGGGCGGCTGGGCTGCGGGCCAGGTAATACACGCCGTACCAGGTGGCCACCAGGGTCAGCACCAGCAGCCCCACAAAAGGCAGGCGCGCAGCCATGTCGGGCGATATGCCTGCGGGTGCCCACTGGATGGCCAAGGCCCCCAGCCAGTAAGGCAGCAGGCCATCGGTCTCGGGGGCTACCCCGCCCAGCAGCGGGTTTAACCAGGAGGTTTTGCCCCGCGCCAGCTCCAGCATGTAGCCAAAGGCGCTGACATCAGAACTCTTCCACGGATCGCGCACCACAAAGCCCGGGATGACATACGCCATGCACAGCAACAGCAGGGCCCAGCGGGGCAGTGCCTTGGCGGCTTTTTGGCTAACGATGGCGGGTGTGGGCGGGGTCACGCGAAATGCCAGGCAAGAAGATGAGGGGGACGAAAAAAAGAGGCGTTGCCGAGGATAAAGGCAAAACCAAAGAGCCAGAGCCAAAGAAAAAAGGCAGCACGGTTGCCCGGGCTGCCTTTTTGGCGAAACGGCCGCGAATTACTTCGCTGCGGTGGTCTTGCCGAAACGGTTGCGGAACTTCTCCACGCGGCCGCCCATGTTGTCCACCGACTTTTGTGTGCCAGTGTAGAAGGGGTGCGATTCAGAGGAAGTGTCCAGCTTGAACAGAGGATAGTCCTTGCCTTCGAAGGTTTCGGTTTCCTTGGTGTTCACGCAAGAACGGGTCACGAACTTGAAGCCGTTGGACAGGTCAACGAACAACACTTCGCGGTAATTGGGGTGAATGCCTTCTTTCATGATCAATCCTTGTCAAGTGCGGGAGCCGTGCAGGACCCGGGGCAACCTTTGCACCGTGGAACATCCAGCGTACTTTCCGCAGAAAAAGCCCTCTATTATTGCACAGGCGGTCGGACGGCATTTTTGCGATGGCCTGTGACCGCTGAAACTGGCGTGGCCTGGGCCAGAACCGCCGCGCAAGGGCCGCCCCGCCGCGCTTGCGGTGTCCCCCTTCCCGAATTGCGTAGCAATTCGAGAGAAGGGGGAAGGCGCGACAGCGCCTCAGGGGGTTGTCACCCCCCTCGTCTCATCATGTCAAAGAAGTCCACATTCGTTTTTGTGGCCTTCATGTTCTTGATCATGAGCTCCATCGACTCGATCTCGTCCATGTTGTACATGAACTGGCGCAGGATGCGGGTCTTTTGCAGGATCTCGGGCGCCAGCAGCAGCTCTTCGCGGCGCGTGCCGCTCTTGTTGAGCTCGATGGCGGGGAACACGCGCTTTTCGTACAGGCGGCGGTTCAGGTGGATTTCGCAGTTGCCGGTGCCCTTGAATTCTTCAAAGATCACTTCGTCCATGCGGCTGCCGGTGTCGACCAGCGCGGTGGCGATGATGGTGAGCGAGCCACCTTCTTCGACCTTGCGGGCAGCGCCGAAGAAGCGCTTGGGGCGCTGCAGTGCGGCGGCGTCCACACCGCCGGACAGAACCTTGCCGCTCGACGGCACGACGTTGTTGTAGGCGCGGGCCAGGCGGGTGATGGAGTCCAGCAGGATCACCACGTCCTTCTTGAGCTCGACTAGGCGCTTGGCGCGCTCGATCACCATCTCGGCCACGTGCACGTGGCGGGCGGCGGGCTCGTCGAAGGTGGAGGCGATGATCTCGCCCTTCACTGTGCGCTGCATTTCGGTCACTTCTTCAGGGCGCTCGTCCACCAGCAGCACCATCAGGTGCACATCGGGGTTGTTGGCCGTGATGGCGTGGGCGATGTGCTGCATCATCACTGTCTTGCCGCTCTTGGGCGGGGCGACGATCAGCGCGCGCTGGCCGCGGCCGATGGGGGCGATGATGTCGATGATGCGGCCGGTGATGTTCTCTTCACCCTTGATCTCGCGTTCCAGGCGCATCTGTTCCTTGGGGAACAGGGGCGTCAGGTTTTCGAACATCACCTTGTGCTTGTTCTGCTCGGGCGGGCCGCCGTTGACTGCATCGAGCTTGGTCAGGGCAAAGTAGCGCTCGCCATCCTTGGGCGTGCGCACTTCGCCTTCAATCATGTCGCCGGTGTGCAGGTTGAAGCGGCGCACCTGGCTGGGGCTGATGTAGATGTCGTCCGTGCTGGCCGTGAAGCTCGTGTCGGGGCTGCGCAAGAAGCCGAAACCATCGGGCAGGATTTCCAGCACGCCGTCTGCAAACACCTGTTCGCCCGCCTTGGCGCGCTTTTTGATGATGGCAAACATCAGCTCCTGCTTGCGCATGCGGCCCGTGTTTTCGATTTCGAGTTCTTCGGCCTGCTTCAGGACTTCAGACACGTGCAGTGCCTTGAGTTCGTTTAAGTGCATGGAATGACTCCTTGGCGGAGCTGGTAAGAATCTTGGGGGAGTGGGGGCTGGTGCCAGATGGGCTGCTGTTTGCAGGTCCGACTTGCCGGGGATCTTGGTCCGTCTGCCAGTGCGTGCAGGCCGGTGATCTGAAGGAATTATGACAGGAAAAAATGCAGGCGCTTTGCGTGATCGCAATGGGGGCTGGTGCTGCGGCAGGGCTTTGGATCCATTGCGTGTCGCACGCACCCCAAAAAAATGCCCCGCAGGCAGCAAACCAGCGGGGCTTGGGGGATCAGGCCAGTTGCTGATCGATGAAGGCGGTCAGTTGCGCCTTGCTCATGGCGCCCACTTTGGTGGCGGCCAGTTGGCCATCCTTGAACAGCATCAAGGTGGGGATGCCGCGGATGCCGAACTTGGCAGGGATTTCGCGGTTTTCGTCGACATTCATCTTGGCGATTTGCAGCTTGCCTTGGTAGGTGCCTGCGACCTCGTCCAAGATGGGGGCAATCATTTTGCAGGGGCCGCACCACTCGGCCCAGTAATCCACCAGCACCGGGGTGCCGGGTTGCAGCACGTCGGCTTCAAAGCTGGCGTCGGAGACATGTTTGATGAGTTCGCTGGCCATGGCGGATTCCTTGATTTTGAGCGGGTTGTGACCGGTGTACGTTTAAAGTCTGGGCATTGTGACAGAAACCAATACCACGTACACCGTTATGGCCGGGGCTTGTGACGCTATGACTGTCATAGCGAAAAGCGATCATGGCACGGGCCTGGGCGCGGCCCTGTGGCAACGTGCGCTGGCCCAGGTGGCCGTGCATGCCCAGGCCCACGGTGCCCATTTGGCGCGCACCGTGGTGCTGGTGCCTTACGCCCAGCTCATGCCCTGGGCCCAGCGCCACTGGGCGCTGCAGTTTCCGCAAGGCTTTGCGCCGCGCTTTGAAACCAGCCGCAACTGGGCGCGCCAGTTGCAGGTGTTTGAGCCTTCGGCCGATGACTTTGCGGGCGACGTGGCGCGCGACACCCTCACTGCCCGCGCCTTGCTCGAGCGCGTGGGGCAGGGCGCCCAGCGCGAGATGCTGGCCACGCCCTTGCAAGAAGCCGCCGCCCAACTGGCCCCCGCCGTGGCCGCTGTGCCCCCCGCGCAGCGCGCCGCCTGGGGCGATGAGGCCCGCAAGCTGCTGGCCACCGCCGACGAGGGCAGTACCCTGCACTACGAGGCCTTGGTGGCGCGCCTGGCGCTGGAATGGGTGCTGGCCTCGCGCCATGCCACCGATGTGCTGTTTGAGCCTGGCGTGCGCGCGGCGGTGGATGCCGTGGTGGTGCTCGAAGGCTTTCAGTCCGACGCGCTGACCCCAGCCCTGATGGCCCACTGGGGCGAGCAAGGCACCTGCATTGCGTTGCCCGCCCTGGTCGATGATGTGGTGGGCGATGCCCCCGCACCGCCGCAGTGGGCCTTGCATGCCGCCACCGATGCCGAAGACGAAGCCCACCGCGCCGCAGCCTGCGTGTTGGCCCATGTGCGCGATGGCCGCGTGCCTGTGGCGCTGGCTGCTACTGACCGGGCACTGATCCGCCGCGTGCTGGCCCACCTGGACAGCAGCGGCGTGCTGGTGCGCGATGAAAGCGGCTGGATTCTTTCCACCACCCGTGCCGCTTCACGGGTCATGGCCGCGCTGCAGGCGGCGGCGTGGAATGCCTCTTCCAACGAGGTGCTGGACTGGATCAAACACACCCCTGCGCTGATGTCGGGCGAGGTGAACCGCCTGGAGCAATGGCTGCGCAAGGGCGTGGTGCAGCACTGGAGCGCTGCCGCCGCCCGCGACCTGAGTGCGCAGCCCCACCTGGCCCGTACCGTGGCTACGGTGGAGGCCTGGCGCGACGCCCTGCGCACCGCCCGCCCGCTGGCGCAGTGGCTGCCCGCCCTGCGCGCTGTGCTGGAGCAAGCCGGCCAGTGGCAAGCCCTGCAGGCCGACCCGGCCGGCATGCGCGTGCTGGCCGCGCTGCGCCTGCAAGACGGCCAGCAGGCCGAGCTGGACGGCTGGGGCGACAGCGCGGGCCGGCGCATGGCGCTGGCCGAATTCACCCGTTGGGCCAAGGACGTGCTCGAAGCCGGGCGCTATGTGGCGTCTCAGGCGGCCAATGCCCCCGTGGTCGTGCTGCCGCTGCCCCAGCTGCTGGCCCGCCCCTTTGCCGCCGCCGTGTTGCCAGGCTGCGATGAAAAGCGTTTGCAAGCTGCGCCTGAGCCCGCTGGCGACTGGTCGCAGGCCCAGCGCGAGGCCTGGGGCCTGCCCACGCGCGCATCGCTCGAAGCCGCCCAGCGTGCCGCCTGGGACCATGCTCTGCGCACGCCGGTGGTCGATGTGCTGTGGCGCACCGGCGACGAGGGCGGCGAGCCCCTGCTGGCCAGCGCCCTGGTGCTGTCCCTGCAACTGGACGGCACCGCCACGCCCGGCGCGGACGACCGTGCGGCCCGCGCAGTGGCTGCCACCCCCACGCTGCGCCCCCAGCCCGTGGGCCAGGCGCTGCCGGTGGCGCACCTGTCCTCCACTGCGTATTCCGACCTGCGCCACTGCCCTTACCGCTTCTTTGCCCAGCGCCAGTTGGGCCTGCGCGAGGCCGACGAGCTGGACGCCGAGGTGGACAAGCGCGACTTTGGCACCTGGCTACACGCCGTGCTGCAACACTTTCATGAAGCCTTGCTGGCCGACCCGACCGACCACGCGGAGGAGCGCCGCGCCCGCGTGGACGCTGCTGCTGAGGCCGTCACCCGCGAGCAGCGGTTGCAAGACGGCGACTTCCTGCCCTTTGCCGCCGGCTGGGCGCAGCTGCGCGATGGCTACCTGCAGTGGCTGGCGGGCCATGAACAGCAGGGCGCCAGCTTCCGCCAGGCCGAGGTCAAGGCGCGCCAGCCGCTGGGCGACCTGGAGCTGGTCGGCACCCTCGACCGCATCGATGGCGTCTCGTCCACGGGCGAGCCCACGGTGCTGGTGATCGACTACAAAACCGAAAGCGACAGCGTGACCCGCCAACGCATCAAGAGCGGAGCGGAGGACACGCAACTGGCCTTCTACGCCGCCTTGCTGAGCCACGACACCCTGCGCGCTGCCTACGTCAACGTGGGCGAGCGCGGCGAGACACAGATGCACGAACAGGACGAGGTGGTGCACCTGCGCGATGTGCTGATCGAAGGCATTCAGCACGACATGGTCCGCATCGCCGCCGGTGCGCCGCTGCCCGCGCTGGGCGAGGGCTCGGTGTGCGAGTTCTGCGCCGTGCGCGGCCTGTGCCGCAAAGACTACTGGGCGGACGCTGAACAGGCGTTGCCCGCGCAAGAGACGCCATGACCGTCAGCATTCCACAACCCAGCCAGGCCGCCTACGAACACAACGGCCGCCCCGTCTCGCGCGAGGCCTTCTACGCCATCGCCTGCGACCCCGCTCGCAGCGTGGCGGTGGAGGCCTGCGCGGGTGCGGGCAAGACCTGGATGCTGGTCTCGCGCATGCTGCGCGCGCTGCTCGACGGCTGCGCGCCGCACGAAATCCTGGCCATCACCTTCACCAAAAAGGCGGCGGGCGAAATGCGCCAGCGTCTGCAGGAGTGGCTGGAGCAGTTCAGCCACAAGCCGCTGGAGGAACTCACGGCCGAGCTGATTGCAAGGGGAATCAGCCCCCAGGGCGCACTGGAAAAGCGCGAGGCGCTACAAAATCTATACCGCCAGCTGCTCACTGCAGGCCGCCCGGTGCAGATCCGCACCTTCCACAGCTGGTTTGCCGCGCTGCTGGGCACGGCGCCGCTGGCGCTGCTGCAACAACAAGGCCTGCCCGCGCACTTTGAGCTGCTCGAAGACGATGCGGAGGCCGTGCGCGAGGTGTGGCCCCCGTTCTTGCAGACCGTGGCCGACAGCGCCAGCCTGCGCGCCGACTACGAGGCCGTGGTGGCCCGCCACGGCCGCTCGCAAACGCACAAGGCGCTGGCGGCGGCGCTGGCCAAGCGGGTGGAGTTCGATCTGGCGGACGAGGCAGGTGTGGTCGATGCCTCGGTGCCGCCGTTCCAGCAGGCCTACCCCGAACTGGCCGCGTTGGCAGAGCCCTCTGATGCCTTGCAGACCGAAGCTGCTCTTCAACGCTGGCGCAGCCGCGCTAGCGCCCTGGGCGCAGAGGCCAACAAGACCCCTCAGAAAGCGGCGGACGCCATCATCGACGCGCTGGCCTGCGCCGACCTGAATCAGCGCTTGGACCAATTGCGCCGTGCGATGTTCGTGGCCAAGGAAGACCGCCTCTCCAAGAACCTGGAGAAGTTCCCCGCCGCGCAAGAAGCCGAGCCCGAGCTGCAGCGCCTGCTCACCGCACGCCGCCAGCACGAGGCCTGGCAGCACCAGCAGCGCATGGCCCGGCTGGCGCGTTGCCTCATCGCGCAGTTTGTGGCCGTCAAGCAGCAGCACGGTTGGGTGGACATGAACGATGTGGAGCGCACCGCCCTGGTCATGCTCGCCGACCCCATCCTCTCCGGCTGGGTACAGGAGCGGCTCGACGCCCGCATCCGCCACCTGCTGGTCGATGAGTTTCAGGACACCAACCCGCTGCAGTGGCAGGCGCTGCACGCGTGGCTGTCTGGCTACGCGGGATCGGGTGGTGGGTCGGCCGCGCCCAGCGTGTTCATCGTGGGCGACCCCAAGCAGAGCATCTACCGCTTTCGCCGTGCCGAGCCGCAGGTGTTCATCGCCGCGCAGGCCTTTGTGCGCGATGGGCTGGGCGGCGACCTGCTGAGCTGCGACCACACACGTCGCAACGCGCAGGGCGTCATCGGCGCCGTCAACGCCGTGATGGGCGAGGCCCAGGCGCAGCACGAAACGAGTGGATTCCGCGACCACACCACCGAATCCAAACACCCCGGCCAGTTGCTGCGCCTGCCCGCCGTCACCGATGCGGACGACGACAGCCAAGGCGCAGGCCGCGACGCCCTGGCCTGGCGCGATAGCCTGACCGAACCCCGCCACGAGGCCGAAGAGACCCAGCGCATGCGCGAATGCACCCAGGCCGCCGCTTGGGTGGCCGCGCAGATCGCCAGCGGCACGCCGCCCAAAGAAGTGCTGGTGCTGGCCCGCAAGCGCGACCGCCTGGCCAGCATGCAAGACGCCCTGCGCGCCCTGCACCTGCCCTGTGTGCAGCCCGAAAAGGCCGACCTGTTCGACGCGCCCGAGGTGCAGGACATGGTGGCGCTGCTGGATGTGCTGGTGTCGCCCACACACGACCTGTCTTTGGCCCGCGCGCTCAAGTCGCCGTTGTTTGGCCTGGGCGATGACGCATTGGTGGCCCTGGCCGTGTTGCGCCGCCAGAGCGAGCATGCGGGCAGTAGCTGGTTTGATATGCTATTAAAAAGTGAGCTTCTACCGCTTGATATGCAAGCGCTGGGGCCTGTTTTGATTCAATACCAAGCCTGGGTAGGCAGCCTGCCGCCGCACGACGCGCTGCATGCCATCTACGAGCATGGCGATGTGCTGGCCCGTTTTGCCGCCGCCGCCCCCCCCACCCAGCGCCTGTCGGTGCAGGCCAACCTGCGCGCTCTGCTGGCCGCAGCGCTGCAGCACGATGGGGGCCGTTACCTCACGCCCTATGCCTTGGTGCGGGCCATGAAAAAAGGCGGCGTGCGTGCCCCGGGCCGTGCCGACGCGCAGGCCATCCGCCTGCTGACGGTGCACGGCGCCAAGGGGCTGGAGGCCGACTGCGTGCTGCTGCTGGACACCGACACCCGCCCGCAAAAGGCCGAGACCATGGGCGTGCTGGTGGACTGGCCTGGCGAGCAGACCGTGCCCTCGGCCTTCGTCTTTTTGGCCAGCGAATCGAATCCGCCGCCCAGCGCAGAAGCTGCGCTCGCCGCCGAGCAGCAGGCCCGCAGCCGCGAGGAGCTGAACATGCTCTATGTGGCCATGACACGCGCCAAGCACTGCCTGGCGCTGTCGTCCGTGCAGCCCAGCAATTCGGCGCCGGGCAGCTGGTGGAACCGGCTGACACCCTTGGCTCCGTTAGTGACCGAGGTGGATGCGGGTACTGCCCCGGCACCCGCCGCCGGGGCAGAGGCGACCCCCGACACCTTCACCATCGCCGCGCTGCAACCCCTGCCCGAGGCCCTGCAAAGCGCCCGCACGAAACCGGGTGCAGCGGCCTCCGCTGACCCCAGTGGCGCCACGCCCGTGGCCATGCCTGGCGATGGCGATTCCACCCCCCTGTCGCGCCAAGGCGATGCCATGCACCAGCTGCTGGAGCAGGCCGGTGTGGCCGGTGCCCCGTTGGCCGACTTGCGCGCCCACGGCTGGCCTGCGGCGCGCATCGCCCGGCTGGCCAGCGACCACGACATTGCCCCGGCTGCCGCCGAGCTGGCCGCCCGCATGGCACGGGGCATTCTGGCGGGCGAGGGCGCCTGGGCCTGGGACCTGGCCCAGGTGCAGACCGCCATCAACGAGGCCCCGCTGCACTACCAGGGCCAGAGCCTGCGCATCGACCGGCTGGTACAGCGCCGTGCGTCGCCTGCAGATGACGCCGTGGCAGGCTGGTGGGTGCTGGACTACAAAAGCGCCGCCCAGCCCCAGCGCCAGCAGGCGCTGGTGGCGCAACTGCAGCGCTACCACGAGGCTGTGCAGGCCCTGATGCCGGGCGAGGTGGTGCACGCGGCCTTCCTCACGGGCGATGGGCGCATGGTGCGGGTGGGCGATGGGCCTGCGGGTGGCACAGGGGCGAGCGGGGGTACGAGCGAGAGTGGCAAAGCAGGCCCATCGGCCGCCCAGGCCTCTGGCGTGGGGCATACTTCCGCCCCCGTCGCCTCGGCTGCGGCCCCGAAGTCCGAACGCCCGCGCGCCGCGCCGGGGCCTGCAGATTCTGCACAAGGCTCCTTGTTTTGACCTGCACCCAGGGCCCTCAATCCGCGCAACGCCCCTCTTTTTAGCAAGGTTCTCCCGTGTCCCACACCCTCTCTTCTTCCCCCACACCCGTTGCGCCAGCCCTGCCTGCGGGGGCCTTGTCGTGCGACGTGGCCATCATCGGCGGTGGCCCGGCGGGCCTGATGGCGGCCGAGGTGCTGGCCCAGGCCGGGGTGGCTGTGCATTTGTTTGACGCCATGCCTTCGGTGGGGCGCAAATTTTTGCTGGCGGGCAAAGGCGGGCTCAACCTCACGCACTCTGAGCCGCACGAGCCCTTTGCCAGCCGCTACGCCGCACGCCAGCCGCAGATCGAGCCGCTGCTGCGCACCTTTGGCGGCCCCGAGGTGCGCGCCTGGGCGCAGGGCCTGGGGGTGGAGACGTTTGTAGGCACCTCGGGCCGTGTGTTCCCGTCAGACATGAAGGCCGCGCCCCTGCTGCGCTCCTGGCTGCACCGCTTGCGCGGGCAGGGCGTGCAACTGCACATGCGCCACCGCTGGCTGGGTTGGGCAGATGGCGTCAAGGCATCCGAAGAAGGGCCGCACACGCTGCGTTTTGCCACGCCTGCGGGCGAGGCGGTGGTGACGGCCCGCGCCGTGGTGCTGGCCCTGGGCGGTGGCAGCTGGGCGCGGCTGGGGTCGGACGGTGCCTGGGTGCCCCTGCTGGCCGAGCGCGGTGTGGCCGTGGCCCCACTGCGCCCGTCCAACTGCGGCTTTGATGTGGCGGGCATGCACGCCCCGGCGGGCGAGACGCGGCGCGCCTTTTTACAGGAGCTGCTGGGCCGCACGCCCGCCGTGCCTGTGGGCTGGACACCGCATTTTGTGGAGCGCTTTGCGGGCCAGCCGTTCAAATCGGTGGCGCTGGGCTTTACCAGCAGCACCGGCCAGCATTTCCAGCGCCGGGGCGAGTTCGTGGCCACGGCCACGGGGGTGGAGGGCAGCCTGGTCTACGCCGTCTCCAGCCTGCTGCGCGATGAGATCGAGGCCCATGGCCACGCCACCTTCCACCTCGACCTGCTGCCCGACCACGCCCCTGAGCGCGTGCTGCAGGAAGTACGCCACCCGCGCGGCTCGCGCTCACTGTCCAGCCACCTCAAAAGCCGTTTGGGGCTTGATGGCATCAAAGCCGGGGTGCTTTTTGAGCACCTGGGCAAAGACGGCATGAACAACCCCGTGGCCCTGGCCCAGGCCATCAAGGCGCTGCCCATCACCGTAGTGGCCGCCCGGCCCATCGACGAGGCCATCAGCACAGCGGGCGGCGTCACGTTCGAGACGCTGGACGCGCACCTCATGGCCCAGGCCGCCCCCGGCGTGTTTTGTGCGGGAGAAATGCTGGACTGGGAGGCGCCCACAGGGGGCTATTTGCTCACCGCCTGCCTGGCAAGTGGCGTGCAGGCCGGGCAGGGTGTTTTGGCATTTTTGGGGCGTAGCGCTTGATGGGTAAGCGCTGGCAGCTATTGAATTGATAGCAATGGTGTGCACGGTTGTGTTTCCTCTAAACAGCCTCCGGGGGATACCATGCACCCGTGCCCTGCTGGCAACGTGTCAATGAAAGGGAATTTTGTATGAGCCAGTCCAATGCCCCTCACATCGCCGGCATGAAAGCCCAGATCGCTGAGTTGCAGGCGCAGATTCGCACCCACGAAACCGCCATTGCCGAGTTGCGCGAGAAGGAAGCCGAGCTGAAAACCATCGTCTCCACGCTGGAAGAGATGGAAAAATTCATGCGCGGGTCGGGTGTGGGGCGCTGAGCGCCTGCTTCAGGTGCGCCGCAAGGCCAGCCTGGCGCGCGTCAGCGGCCAAGGGTTTTGGCATGGGCCGTGGGCCGATGCTTGCAATCACTGTGGGGGAACGGTGCACCTGGGGTGTGCCTGCTGGCACGGGTGCGGTGCGCATGACGGGCATGGCATCTAAAGAAGTTGACGAGCCTTACCCCCGGCACTGACTCTACAGTTAGGGCTGCTTGGTTCCCCACCTGACCCGGTTGGCTGCTTTGCCATGCGGGGAGGCCCGTCAGCGCGCATTGTACTTCGGATGCAGGGCACTTTGCGGCGCGCAGGGGATTTGTGGGTGCGGCAAAAAGAGCAGGCACCGCCCAGCCCGTAGAATCCCGCCCATGTCCTATCTCGTGCTCGCCCGCAAGTACCGCCCCCGCAATTTCACCGAAATGGTGGGGCAGGAGCATGTGGTCCAGGCCCTGTCGAATGCGCTGACCCAGCAGCGCCTGCACCACGCTTACCTGTTTACCGGCACGCGCGGCGTGGGCAAGACCACGGTGTCGCGCATCCTGGCCAAGTCGCTTAACTGCCAGGGGCCGGACGGCACAGGCGGCATCACCGCCACACCCTGTGGAGGGTGCCAGGCCTGCATGGACATCGACAGCGGCCGCTTTGTGGACTACACCGAGCTGGACGCCGCCTCCAACCGGGGCGTGGACGAAGTGCAAAGTCTGCTCGAGCAGGCGGTGTACAAGCCGGTGCAAGGGCGCTTTAAGGTCTTCATGATCGACGAAGTGCACATGCTCACGAACACGGCGTTCAACGCCATGCTCAAGACGCTGGAAGAGCCGCCCGAATACCTCAAGTTTGTGCTGGCCACGACCGACCCGCAAAAGGTGCCGGTCACCGTCCTCTCACGCTGCCTGCAGTTCAACCTGCGCCCCATGGCGCCTGAAACTGTGCTGTCGCACCTCACCCAGGTGCTGGCGGCCGAAAACGTGCCCGCCGAACCCCAGGCCCTGCGCCTGCTCTCGCGCGCCGCGCGGGGCTCCATGCGCGATGCGCTCTCGCTCACCGACCAGGCCATCGCCTTTGGCAGCGGCCAGTTGCAAGAAGCCGGTGTGCGCCAGATGCTGGGCGCGGTAGACCGCTCCTACGTCTTCCGCCTCATCGATGCGCTGGCCCAGGGCGACGGTAAGACCGTGGTGGAAACGGCCGATGCCCTGCGCATGAACGGCCTGTCGGCCGCATCGACGCTGGAAGAAATGAGCGCCGTGCTGCAACGCATGGCCGTGTACCAGGCCGTGCCGCAGATGGCGCAGGCGGTGGACGCGAACGATCCCGAAGCCGTGGAAACCGCCCGTCTGGCGGGCCAGATGCCAGCCGACGAAACCCAGCTGCTCTACAGCCTGTGCCTGCACGGCCGAGCCGAGCTGGGCCTGGCGCCCGATGAGTACGCTGCGCTGACCATGGTGCTGCTGCGCCTGCTGGCCTTCAAAGCCCCTGCAGACCCGGCTGAAAAAAAAACTCTGACGCGGCCTGAGCCCGCACTGCCATCGACCCCAGGCCCCGCCTTGGCGCCTGCAGTGCAGCCTGCAGCGGTTGCTCCGCAGGCTGCCCCACTGCCGCCCGTGGCCCCTGCTGAGCCGGTACCTCCCGCTGCGTTGGCTCCCTCCGCTCCAACGACCACAACGACCCCAATGGCTCCTGCCGCTGCGCAGCCACCAGAGCCTGCGCCCCGGGCCGTGCCGTCTGTGCAGGCCCCTGTGGCGGCGCTCGCCCCGGCGCCCGCCCCGGCGACTGCCCCAGCCCATGCGGTAGCCCCGTGGGATGACGCTGGCAGCGAACCCCCGCCCTGGCCCGACGCGGACGATGGATCGGTGCCTGCCCCCGTCGTTCCGCCAGCGCATGCGGCTCAAAATTCAGAACAAAATCTGCCTCCAGCGCTTAACAATCAAGCGCAAGCAGCTCCTGAATTGGTAGCAATCCCGGTCCGTGAGGCGTCTGAGCCCAGCGAACGCTTGCAGCCCTTGCCCCTGTCGGCCCCCACCCCGGTATCGACCCGCTACACGCCCACCGAAGAGGGCGATGTGTGGCACGCCACGGTGCAGCAGCTGGTGGCGGCCGAGGCCATCACCGCCCTGGTGCGCGAGCTGGCCTTGCAATCCCAACTGGTGGCGCGCGATGGCGCCCACTGGCTGCTGCGGGTGGAGCGCGAATCGCTCAACCAGCCCACGGCCCGCGAGCGCCTGCGCTCGGCGCTGGAAGCTGCAGGCCACGCCACGCAGATCAGCGTGGAGGTGGGCCGCGTGATCGACAGCCCCGCCCGCCGCAACGCCGCCGCGGCCGCCGAACGCCAGCGCCTGGCCGAAGAAACCGTGATGAACGACCCCTACGTGCAGACGCTGATGCGCGACCACGGCGCGAAGATCGTGCCTGGCAGCATCAAGCCACTGTAATTTTTGACCCTCGCCATTTTTCAAAAGAAGGAAACCATCCATGTTCAACAAAGGACAACTCGCCGGCCTGATGAAGCAAGCCCAGGCCATGCAGGACAACCTCAAGAAGGCCCAGGACGAACTGGCGTTTGTCGAGGTGGAAGGCGAATCGGGCGCGGGCCTGGTCAAGGTGGTGATGACCTGCAAGCACGATGTCAAACGCATCACCATCGACCCGAGCCTGCTGGCCGAAGACAAGGACATGCTGGAAGACCTGGTAGCGGCTGCGTTCAATGCGGCGGTGCGCAAGGCCGAAGAGACTTCGTCGGAGAAGATGGGCAAACTCACAGCAGGGATGCCAGGCCTCCCCGGCGGCATGAAATTCCCTTTCTGATGCTGGCTACCGAGCGGGCGATCTGCGTCGTTGGGCGGTGCTCGCAATCCTCACGTACTTCAAGTACGTTCCGGTTGCTGTGCTCCGTCCGCCTAGCAGCTCATCCCGCTCGCTACGCCCTTGAGGGTGGGGTGTGAAGGCAGGAGAGGACAGGGGTTGGATGGGATATTTCTGATCTTTCTCCAGCCCGTTCGGGCTGAGCTTGTCGAAGCCAGGGCTATCCCCTTATCGTTCAGGCTGAGTCTGTCGAAGCCTTGCACCGCACTTTCCCGTATTTCTGTCCCGACTCTCCCAGATTGCGCACCCACCCATGTCTTCCACCAACGCCCTTGATGTCTTGATTCAGGCGCTGCGCCGTTTGCCGGGGGTGGGGGTCAAGTCTGCGCAGCGCATGGCGTTTCATTTGATGCAGCATGACCGCGATGGGGCCGAGGCGTTGTCGGTGGCGCTGCATGGTGCGGTGCAGAACGTGCACCACTGCGCACGCTGCCATACGTTCACCGAGGATGACATCTGTAGCACCTGCCTGGACCCTGAGCGGGATGCTTCGCGGCTGTGCGTGGTGGAGACCCCGGCCGATCAATCGGCGCTGGAGCGCACGGGGGCGTTCAAGGGGCTGTACTTTGTGCTGATGGGGCGCCTGAGCCCGCTCGACGGCATTGGCCCCAAGGAAATTGGCCTGCACAAGCTGATGGAGCGCGCCAGCGATGGCGTGGTGCAAGAGGTGATTTTGGCCACCAACTTCAATGCCGAAGGCGAGGCCACGGCGCATGTGTTGAGCGAGGCCCTCAAGAGCCGTGGCCTGCATGTGACCCGCCTCGCACGCGGCGTGCCGGTGGGCAGCGAGCTGGAGTACGTGGACCTGGGCACCATTGCGCACGCGCTGGTCGACCGCCGCTGAAGTGCGGGCCTGAGGCCTGACCATCGTGGGTAGAATACTCCCGAATTCATAGCGGCTAGCGCTTATAAACAGGGGCTTTAAGCCCTTAAAGGCTTAAAAATGAACACATCTATGCAACTGGCCCGCTTCACGGTGGCGTACTGGTGCGTCCTGGTGGCCGCGTTGCTGCCCATCGTGTGCGCCTGGATCGCCAAGCGGGGCGCCCTCGGCAAGCCCGTAGGCCAGGGCGGCTTCGACAACAGTGACCCACGGGGCTGGCTGGCCCGCCAGTCCGATTGGCGGGCCCGTGCCAACGCCGCGCAGGCCAACAGTTTTGAAGTGCTGCCGTTTTTCATCGGCGCGGTCATCATTGCGCACCAGCTCGGGGCCCGGCAGACTTGGCTGGACTTGCTGGCCATGCTGTTCATCATGTTGCGCATCTTCTACATCATGATGTACGTGTCCAACATGCCCACGGCCCGCAGTGCGGTGTGGGGGGCGGCGTTCTTTGTGAACATCGCCATCTTGTTTGTGGGCTACCACTGACACCCGTGTGTTGAGGCGCCGAACGCTCATCTGTCGCTCAACCGCTCCCTCTCCATCACATCCACGCGCCTCTACGGTGCAGGTTCAGGCAAACCCTGGTCTGCGCGGTGGGGGCGCTTTGGCTTTAGAGCTGTCGTAGACCGGCTTGCAGGCCCGTGACGGGTGCTCGGGCATGTTCGTCCCTCTCGTTGCCCGCTGGTTACCTCAGTTTTTCGACTGTTTCCCCACCTTTTTCACGGTACGTAGAAGCCCGCAGGGGTGATCCCTGATGTTTTCGCCCGATGGCTCCGGCACAATTGTTGCAGTGCAGCATCTTTGGTCTTTTCTGCGCTGCGTTGTGTGCGTTGCACTTTTTTGGGCTGTCTTGATTTCATGTCGCGTTTTCTGATCCACCGCCGTACCCTGGGGGCGGCATCCGTTGCGTACGCCGCTGGCGTTTTTGCGCCCTTGCTGGGCGCCCAGTCGGCCCCTGTGGGTGACTTGGGGCGGGTGACGCTGGCGGTGGCCGGGCAGAACGAGATGTACCACCTGCCGGTGCTGCTGGCCGACCAGCTCGGGTTCTTCCGCGCCGAAGGGCTGGACGTGGTGCTGCGCGATTTCAATGCCGGTGCGCTGGCTTTGCAGGCGTTGCAAGAGGGGGCGGTGGATGTGGTCTCGGGCGCTTACGAGCACACCATCCGCCAGCAGGTCCGTGGGTTGCCCCTGCGCTCCATGGTGCTGCACGGGCGCGCACCCCAGGTGGCCCTGGGCATATCGCAGCGTGCGCTGCCCAAGTACGAATCCTTGCGTGACCTGGCTGGGCGGCGCATTGGCGTGTCGGCCCCGGGCTCGTCTACCCACACCTTTGCGCGCTGGGTGTTGGCGCGTGAAGGGCTTGCACCGGAGGATGTGACCTTTGTCGCCATGCCTTCTGGGGCGGCAGCCCTGGCCGCCCTGCGTGCGGGGCAGGTGCACGCGCTGTGCCATTCAGACCCCATCGTGGCGCAGGCCGAGCAAAAGCTGGCCCTGCGCGTGGTGGCCGATGCGCGCACGCTCAAGTCCTCGCAGGATTTGTTTGGCGGCAACATGCCTGCCAGTTGTCTGTATGCAGCCCAGCCCTTTGTACAGAAGCGCCCCGACCAAGTGCAGGCCCTTGTGCACGCCATGGTGCACACCCTCAAGTGGCTGCAAACGGCAGAGCCTGCCGATATCGTCAAGGCGTTGCCAGCGGCCTATCTGGCCGGTGACAGGGCGTTGTACCTGGCCGCTTTCTATCGCATGCGCGAGACCTTCTCGCCCAACGGGGTGATGCCGGACGACGGCCCTGCCGTGGCGCTGCGCACCCTGACGCTGGCCTACCCCGAGTTGGCGGGCAGCAAGGTGGACCTGGCGCGCACCTTCTCGAACGACTGGGTGCGCAAGGCACGGCAAAAATTCAACGTGTGAGGGCGCGGGGCAGGGTGTGCTCGGGCAAGATAGCGGCCTGTTTCACTTTGTGCAGAAAGACCCGCCATGTCGTTGAGTCTCAGTATCGGCCCTTTGGTGTCCCTGATTGCTGGCATCCTGATCCTGGTCATGCCCCGTTTGCTCAGCACCATCGTGGCGCTGTACCTCATCATCATGGGCATTTTGGGCCTGATGGGCATGGCGTCGCTGCGCCTCTGAGGGCTCTCAAACACAAAGCGCCTGTCTTTGCAGGCGCTTTGTTAAGTGAATGCAGGGGCGTGCTCAGCGGCGGCGTACTTTAGAGGGCGTGCCACCACGGCGCGTTGGCGCCGATGCGGTCTTGCTGGCGCTGCTGCGGGCTTGCACGCGTGGCTGTGCGGCGGCAGCGATTTGGCGCACGGGCAGGTACATCACCACCTGTTGTCCGGCCTTGAAGGCGGCGCTCAGCTTCACATCGTTCCAATCGGCCACGTTGGCGGCACTGACCTTGTAGCGCTGCGCAATGCTGGCCACTGTTTCGCCTTTGGCGGCCCGCACCGAGGTGCGCCGTGTCACGATTTCGGGGGCCAGCGCCACTTGGCCGTTGTCTGCCAGGTGCGATGACACATCCTGGCGCGTGGTGGCGCTGCGCGGCACGATGAGCGCCGAGCCCGCCTTGATGAGCATGCGCGGGGGGATGTTGTTGAGGCTGCGCAGGTCGTTCTCGCTCATGTCAGTGCGGCGTGCCGCTTCGGCCACACTCATGGTGCTGGGGGCCGACCACACGGTCCAGCTCGCGTACTGGCCTTCGCTGCGGGCTTCCAGGTTGCGCTGGAAGACTTTGGCGTTGTCCCAGGGCAAGAGGATCTGCGGGGTTCCCGCCGCCAGGATCACGGGTTTGTGGAAAGAAGGGTTCAGCGCCTTGAAATCTGCTTCGCGAATGCCCGCAAGGCTCGCCACCAGCGACACATCGATGTCGTGGGTGACGTCCACCGTCTGGAAATAGGGGTGGTTCTCAATCAGTGGCAGCTCGGTCTTGAAGGCGTCCGGGTTGGCCACGATGTTCTTGACGGCCTGCAGCTTGGGCACATACAGGCGTGTTTCTGCGGGCATGTTCAGGTCGGTGTAGCTGGTGCCCAGGCCTGCCTTTTGGTTGCGTGCAATGGCACGGCCCACGCTGCCTTCGCCCCAGTTGTAGGCGGCCAGGGCCAGGTGCCAGTCGCCAAACATGCCGTAGAGCTTTTGCAGGTAGTCCAGCGCTGCACGGGTGGAGGCCAGCACATCGCGCCGGTCATCGCGAAACGCGTTTTGCTTCAGGTCGAAGTAGTTGCCGGTGGCGGGCATGAATTGCCACATGCCCGCTGCCTTGGCGCTGGAGACAGCCTGTGGGTTGAAGGCGCTTTCAATGTAAGGCAGCAGGGCCAGCTCGGTGGGCATGCCGCGCCGCTCCAGTTCCTCAACGATGTGAAAGAGGTATTTGCTGGAGCGCTCGGTCATGCGCTGCATGTAGTCTGGGCGGCTGGCATACCACTGCTCCCGGTCTTGCACCAGATCGTTTTGCAGGTCGGGCATGGCAAAGCCGCGACGGATGCGATCCCACAGATCTGCAGGAGCGGAGAGCGACGCCACTTCGCGGCTGGAGGCGTTGGCAGCCGTGATGGGCTGCAGCGGCCCCTTGGGGATGAGTGGCGTGTGGCCTGCCTGGCGGCTGGTGGGTGTTTCGTTGGGCGAGTTGCTGGCGGTATCCGGCGCTCCACCGGTGGTGGCGCAGCCTGTCAGCCACAGCATGCCAAGCAGGCTGGCAATGTGCAGAAATTTCATCGAAACTCGTTCTTCCATGTGCGCAAAGCGGCCAGTACGGCGATTGCGTCGTTGCTGTTGATCTGCGGCGCGTGGGCCTTGGCTGCCCGTGCAACCTCTGGCTGCTGAACCCGCAGGAATGGGTTGATGCTGCGCTCCAGCGCCATGTGGGATGGCAGCGTGGGGCGGTTGGCTGCCCGTTGGGCCAGGCACCAGGCGTTGTAGTTGAGCAGTGCTGCGTTGGCGGGTTCCACCGCCAGCGCAAATTTCAGGTTAGAGAGTGTGTATTCGTGCGCGCAGCATACCCGTGTGTTGTCGGGCAGTGCACTGAGCTGGCTGAGCGATGTGTGCATTTGTGCCGGAGTCCCCTCAAACAACCGACCGCAGCCACCCGAGAACAAGGTGTCTCCACAGAACAGCAGGGGCTCGTCCCCGCCTCCAACGCCAGCGCCGTAATAAGCAATGTGCCCGGCGGTGTGTCCGGGCACGTCCAGCACGTCCAGTGTGAGGCCCAGCACTGTGACCTGGTCGCCCTGGCTCAGGCCCGTGAGGGGCTGGGGGATGTCTTCGCCTGCCGGGCCGTACACGCGGGCCCCGGTGTGCTCACGCAAAACCCCTACGCCACCGACATGATCGGCATGGTGGTGGGTGACTAGAATTGCCTGCAAGGACAGCCCCATGGACTGCAGCGCCTCCAGCACGGGCGCGGGGTCCCCAGGGTCCACCACCACCGCATGCTGCGCGTCGTGCAGCATCCAGATGTAGTTGTCGGTAAAGGCGGGTAGCGGCAGCAAGTTCATGAGCTCTCAAATTATAGATTTGCACCAGTGGTTCGACTCTGCGCCCGGAAGGTACCTGCTGGCCTGGGAGCAGGCTTGCATGGACGAGGCCGTGGCCGACATCTTTGGCTACCACGCGGTGCAGTTGGGTATGCCCCGCATTGATGGCCTGCGCACCAACCGCATGCCGCACCAATGGCTTGCCTTGGGCGCAGATGCATTGCTGAATGAACCGGGGGACTGGGGCGGCCCCATCCCCCCTGATGCGCCGCGCGCAGTGGCCTTGTGGGCCGAGCCTGTGGCGTTGCCGTTTCCCAGTGCCAGCCTGGACCTGGTGGTGTTGCCCCATACCCTGGAGCTGAGCGAGGACCCGCACATGGCCCTGCGCGAGGTCGAGCGTGTGCTGGTGCCCGAGGGGCGTGTGGTGATTGCCGGGCTCAACCCCCTGAGCCTGTGGGCCCTGCGCCAGATGCGGGTGCGCTTGTGCCAGCGCTGGATGGGCGGCTCGCTGTATTTGCCAGATGCTGGTGAGTTCATCGGCTTTGGGCGCTTGCGTGACTGGCTGCGATTGTTGAGCTTTGAGGTCGAGTCGGCCCAGTTTGGCTGTTATCGTCCAGCGGTGCGCAGTGCCGAGTGGCTGGAGCGCTTTGCCTGGGTGGACCCGCTGGGCGAAAAGTGGTGGCCCATTTTTGGTGCGGCCTATTTTTTGGTAGCGGTCAAGCGTGTCCATGGCATGCGCCTGCTGGGCCCTGCCTGGCGCTCTGGCAAGGCCCGCGTGGCCGCAACGGTGCCCGTGGTGCGGCGCACGGACCCCGGTGGCCCGGTGCGCAGGCGCTGACCCAGGGGCTGCGCAGGCCACGCATGGGCTTGCTGCTGGGCAGGGCGATTGGGCGCTGCGCTCCCACACCCTCCTATTCATCATCTTCACATTTGCAGGAATCCAGTTTGAACCAGGTCGAGATATACACAGATGGCGCATGCAAAGGCAACCCTGGCCCAGGGGGCTGGGGGGTGCTGCTGCGTTCAGGCACGCTGGAAAAAGAGTTGTTTGGCGGCGAGCTGGGCACCACCAACAACCGCATGGAGCTGATGGCGGTGATTGAGGCGCTCACGGCCCTCAAGCGGCCCTGCGCCGTCACGCTGTTTCTGGACAGCGAATACGTGCGCAAAGGCATCACCGAGTGGATTCATGGCTGGAAGGCCAAAGGCTGGCGCACGTCGTCCAACCAACCGGTCAAGAATGTGGAGCTGTGGAAGCGCCTGGACGCGCTGGTGAGCACGGGGGGGCACCGCATTGAATGGCGCTGGGTCAAGGGCCACTCGGGCGATCCGGGCAATGAACGGGCAGATGCGCTGGCCAACAAAGGCGTGGACAAAGCCAACGGCCGTTGAGGCAAGGGCTTCGCCCCGAGCGCGCGGGGCGGGCTCTGCGCAAAGCGCCTTGCCTGAGGTGGGAAGCGCACCGCACCGTGGCTGCGTGTAAAGCTTGTGTAAATCTCGCACAACAGACCACGGGGGTAAGCGCCAAAGTGAATGCACAACTTGGTACGCACTGATACATTGCTTCGCTGCATGTCGCAACTCCCCAGGTTTGATGGATCCATGGCGCTCAAGAACAAATACGTCGTTTTTGCGGTTATCGGTTTGGCCGCTGCTTCCGGTGCTGCCTGGTGGCTCCAGTCACCCTCGAAGGCTTCGCGCCCCGATGCGGCAGCCCCTCAGGCCAAGTCGGCGCCTCAAGGCGGTGGCAAACCTGTGATGGTGGAAGCCACCGCTGTGCGCCAGATGGCCTTGCGCGACGACGCCGAGGCCGTGGGCAGCCTGCGGTCACGGCGCAGCGTGGTGCTGCGGCCTGAAATCAGTGGGCGCATCACCCAATTGAACTTTCGCGATGGACAGCGGGTACACAAGGGGCAGTTGCTGGTGCAGCTGGATGACCAGTTGCCCCGGGCCCAGGTGCAGCAAAGCCGGGCTGAGTTGTCGATTGCCCGCGCCAACCACAAACGCAACCAGGAGCTGGTGGCCCAGGGCTTCATCAGCCAGCGTTCGGTGGACGAAAGTGCGGCCAACCTCGAAGTGGCTGAGGCCAAGCTGGCCCTGTCAGAGGCCACGGCGCAGCGCCTGCGCATCCTGGCGCCCTTCGATGGCATCGCGGGCATTCGGGGGGTGAACGTGGGCGACTACCTCAAGGATGGCGCCGACATCGTCAACGTGGAAGACCTGGACGCGGTGTATGTGGACTTCCGCCTGCCCGAGCGGCTGCAGGACAAGGTCAAACCCGGCCAACTGGCCCGGGTGGCCTTCGATGCGCTGCCGGGTGTGCAGTATTCGGCAGTGGTGCAGGCCATCAACCCGCAAATTGACGCCGATGGGCGCTCCATTGCCGTGCGCGGTTGCATCGACAACCGCCGCTTGCAGTTGCGCCCCGGCATGTTTGCCCGCGTGACGGCGGTGTTTGGCGAGCGTGCAGACGCCCGCGTGATCCCTGAGGAAGCCATCGTGCCTGATGGCACCGCACCCTATGTGTTGCGCATCGTGCCCGGCAAGGAAGAGGGCAGCAAGATTGCCAAACGCACCCCGGTGCGCCTGGGTGCTCGTACCCCCGGCTTTGTCGAGGTGGTGGAAGGGTTGGCCGCCGGGGACGTGGTGGTGACCGCCGGGCAGCAACGCTTGCAGCGCGATGGTCTGGCCGTGCGTGTGGTCGAGCTGGGTCAGTCTGCGGGCGATGCCAAGGCAGCGGCGGCGCCCACTCCAACCCCGCCTGCATCCGCTGCAGACCCTGCGGCTGCAGCCCCCGCTGCGGCTTCCGCCACGGTGGTGGCGACCAGCACCCGCGCAGCGTCTGCTGCTGCCAGCCCGCCGCCTGGGTTGCCCGATGTGCGTGCTGCCAATCCGTGCCAAGGGGCGGCAGAGCCTACAGTGCCGCCTGGCCCCACGCGCGCGGCCCGTGGCGCGCGTTCCTCCTGAGTTCTGCATTTTTGACATCGCCCGACGCCCGCCATGCAACTTGCTGAAATCTCCATCCGTCGGCCGGTCTTCGCCACCGTCCTGTCCTTGCTGGTCTTGCTGGTGGGGGCCGTCAGCTTCACCCGCTTGACGGTGCGTGAGTACCCCAAGATCGACGAACCCGTGGTCACCGTGAGCGTGCGCTACGCGGGGGCCTCGGCCGAGGTGATCGAATCCCAGGTCACCAAGCCCCTCGAAGACTCGATTGCGGGCATTGATGCGGTGGACGTGATCACCTCCATCAGCCGCGCCGAGCAAAGCCAGATCAGCGTGCGCTTTCGCCTGGAGAAAGACGCCGACAACGCCGCCGCCGAGGTGCGTGACCGCACCGCCCGCGTGCGCAACCGCCTGCCCGACGCGGTGGACGAACCCGTCATCGCCAAGGTGGAGGCCGATGCCTCGCCCGTGATGTGGCTGGCCTTCAGCAGCGACACGCGCAGCCCGCTCGAAATCAATGACCTGCTCAACCGCATCGTCAAGCCCCGGCTGCAGACGGTGACGGGCGTGGCCGATGTGCCGATTTACGGCGAGCGCCGCTATGCCATGCGCATCTGGCTGGACCCCGAGCGCATGGCTGGCTACCGCCTCACAACGCAGGACGTGGAAGACGCCATTCGCCGCAACAACCTGGAGCTGCCCGCGGGCCGCATCGAGTCGCAGCAGCGCGAGTTCAGCGTGACCTCGCAGACGGAGCTGGCACGCCCGGCGCAGTTCTCTGACATCGTCATCCGCACGGTGAGTGGCTTTCCGGTGCGCATGCGCGATGTGGCGCGGGTGGAGGAAAGCGCCGCCAGCGACCGCAGCCGCGTGCGTCTCAATGGCCGCGAAGCCATATCAATGGGCGTGATCCGCCAGGCCACGGCCAACCCGCTGGAGCTGTCTGCCGGTGTGCGCGCCATGCTGCCCACCTTGAAGGCCGACCTGCCCGCCGACATCACCATCGACGTGGCCAACGACAACTCGCTGTTCATAGACCGCTCGGTCAAGAGCGTGTACCACACCATTGGCGAGGCGGTGGTGTTGGTGGCGTTGGTGATCTTTGTGTTCTTGCGCACCTTGCGTGCCTCCATCATTCCCATCATCACCATCCCGGTGAGTCTGGTGGGCACGTTTGCGCTGATGTCCCTGGCGGGCTTCTCCATCAACACCTTGACCTTGCTGGCCCTGGTGCTGGCCATCGGGCTGGTGGTGGACGATGCCATCGTGATGCTGGAGAACATTTACCGGCACATTGAAGAGGGGCTGGACCCGTTCTCCGCCGCCATCAAGGGGGCGCGTGAAATCGGTTTTGCCATCGTCGCCATGACGCTCACGCTGGTGGCGGTGTACGCGCCGCTGGCGTTCACCCCGGGCCGCACCGGGCGTTTGTTTGTGGAGTTTGCGCTGGCCCTGGCCGGGGCGGTGGTGGTGTCGGGCTTTGTGGCGCTGACCCTGTCGCCCATGATGTGCTCGCTGCTGCTCAAGCACAACCCCAATCCGAACTGGTTTGACCGCTCCATGGAGCGGTGGCTCACGGCCCTGTCAGGCGCCTATGGCCGCCTGCTGCGCTGGGTGGTCACCGCGCGGTGGGGTGGTAGCAGGGAAGACGGCTCGGGTGGAGGGCTGCGTGGTGCGCTATTCCAGGCCCGCTGGCTGGTGGTGGCGGTGATGCTCGTCAGTGGGGCAGGTTTGGTGGCGATCTACCCCAAGATGAAGCAAGAGCTGTCGCCCATGGAAGACAGGGGCACGATTCTCGTCAACGTCACTGCGCCCGATGGCGCCACGCTGGACTACACCAACCGCTACGCGCTGGAGCTGGAAAAGATTGGCCGCGAGTACCCCGAGTTCGACCGCATCTTCGCCAACATCGGCAACCCCACGGTAGCGCAAGGCAGCGTGATCTACCGCACGGTGGACTGGGAGCAGCGCGAGCGCAGCACCCTGGCCATGGCGCGTGACCTGCAGCCCAAGGTGGCTGCTTTGCCGGGGGTGAATTCGTTCCTGATCACCCCGCCGTCGCTGGGCCAGGGCTTTCGCTCGCGGCCCCTCACGTACGTGATACAGACCTCGGACAGCTACGAGAACCTGAACGCCGTCACCAACCAGATGATGGCCGAGATCGCCAAGAACCCCGGCATCATCTCGCCCGATGTGGACCTGCGCCTGAACAAGCCCGAGCTGCGCATCAGCGTGAACCGCGAGCGCGCAGCCGACCTGGGCGTGAGTGTGGACGTGGTGGCCAAGGCCATTGAGACCATGCTGGGCGGGCGCACCGTGACGCGCTACAAACGCGATGCCGAGCAGTACGACGTGATTGTGCAAACCGAGGCCCGGGGCCGCACCACGCCAGAGAACATTGACAGCATCTACGTGCGTGGCCGCAACGACGCAATGATTCCGCTCTCCAGTCTGGTGAACGTGAAGGAGAGTGTGAGCCCGCGCGAGCTGAACCACTTTGGCCAGCGCCGCTCGGTCACCATCACGGCCAACCTGTCGCCCGACTACTCGCTGGGCGAGGCTCTGACCTTCATGGACGCCACGGCTGCCAAGGTGCTCAAGCCCGGCTACACCACCGACCTCAACGGCACCTCGCGCGAGTTCAAAAGCTCGCAGGGCGCCCTGGGCATCGTGTTCTTGCTGGCGCTGGTGTTCATCTTCCTGGTGCTGGCCGCGCAGTTCGAGAGCTTCATCGATCCCCTGGTCATCATGGTGTCGGTGCCGCTGTCCATGATCGGTGCGCTGCTGGCGCTGCAGTGGAGCGGGGGCTCGCTTAACGTGTACTCGCAGATCGGCCTCATCACGCTGGTGGGCCTGATCACCAAGCACGGCATCTTGATTGTGGAGTTCACCAACCAGCTGCGCGAAGAGGGCATGGACATGGTGGACGCGCTGGTCAAAGCCTCGGCCCAGCGCCTGCGCCCCATTCTGATGACCACCGGCGCCATGGTGCTGGGCGCTGTGCCCCTGGCGCTGGCCACCGGGGCTGGAGCCGAGACGCGGTCACAGATTGGCTGGGTGATCGTGGGCGGCATGTCGCTGGGCACCTTGCTCACGATTTTTGTGGTGCCCACCATGTACACCCTGTTTGCCCGCAAGGCGGTGCCGGGGGCCAAGACCACCGTGGCGGTGGAGAGTGCCACGCCGCACGCCGATGGCCCTGTAGGGTCTGCGGCGGCGCACGGCTGAGTCGCACTGGCTGCACCCACAAAAAAAGGCCCTTGGCATCACGCCAAGGGCCTTTTTAATTGAATTTGCCTCTAGGGAAACTCTGCACGAATCGGGTGTGGTTGTTCCACGGCGCAGAGCGAAGTTAAAAGCACTCACGTTGAGTAACTTCGGCCTGAGCAGTGCGCCCTCAGACGCTGCGCGGGGGCCATTGGCCCTTGATCTTTGGGCATCACGCCCCCTGCACACGCACCTGTCCCTGGCTGATCAGCAGTTTGTGCCTTGCCATCCACAGATTTGACAGCGCAAACAGCGTGACGATCTGCGCCGTGTTCTTCTTGAGCCCACGGTAGCGCACCTTCACGTACCCAAACTGCTGCTTGAGCACCCTGAAAGGGTGCTCTACCTTGGCGCGGATGCTGGCCTTGGTGCGTTCAAGTTGGTCGATCAGCGCCTCAAGAGGCTTGTCTTTGTCCAAAGCCCGACGCAGTCCTGGTCGCAGGGCCACATGCCAGCGGACACTCTTGTTAGCATCGGGCCGCTTGTCTACACCTTGATAGCCTGCATCACCAAAGGCATCCGTTTCTTGCCCGTGCAGCAGGCTGTTGGCCTCAATCACGTCGTTCACATTGCCACTGGTGCCGCGCACGCTGTGCACCAGCCCAGAGTCAGCATCCACCCCGATGTGCGCCTTCATGCCAAAGTACCACTCGTTGCCCTTCTTGCTTTGATGCATCTCGGGGTCTCGTGCTTTGCCTTCGTTCTTGGTGGACGTCGGCGCCGCAATCAGCGTTGCATCCACTACGGTGCCTGCCTTGAGTTGCAGCCCTTTGGCTTGCAGCAGTGCATTGATCGTAGCGAGTATCTGATCGGCCAGCTTGTGGCGCTCTAGCAGATGCCGAAAACGCAGGATGCTCGATTCACTGGGGATGTGTTCGTCCCAGTGAGACAGGCCGGCAAAGTCACGAAAGGCTGGCACATCGTGCAGCGCCTCTTCCATGGCTGGATCGCTGAGCTTGAACCACTGCTGCATGAAATGGATACGCAGCAGGGTCTGCACTGCAAAGGGCTGCTGGCCCCGGCGTCCGATCTCTGGGGCATAAGGCTCAATGAGCGAGACCAACTCGACCCAGGGCACCACCAACTCCATCGCATCAAGAAACTCACGCTTGCGGGTGCGCTTGGTGGTATTGCTCAGGCCCAGGCTGCTTTGCTTCATGAGCGTATTGTCCTCGCCTGCACACTGGCTCAAGCACATCTCAGAGGGATTCGTGCAGAGCATCCCTAGCGCTTTTTGAATAAGCGCTAGCAGCTATTAAATTAATAGCATTTGGGTGGTTGCTTACTGAGCCGCCCAGCCGCCGTCCATGTTCCAGGCCACGCCACGCACGTTGTTGGCGGCGGTGGAGCAGAAGAACACCGCCAGGTCACCCAGCTCCTCGGGGGTGGTGAATTGCATGGAGGGCTCTTTCTCGCCCAGCAGCAGCTTGGTGGCCTCTTCGTTGCTCAGGCCGTGGGCGGCGGCCTTGGCGTCCACCTGCTTTTGCACCAGCGGTGTCAGCACCCAGCCGGGGCAGATGGCGTTGGCCGTGATGCCTGTGGTGGCGGTCTCCAGTGCCGTCACTTTGGTCAACCCCACGATGCCGTGCTTGGCGGCCACATAGGCGGATTTTTGGGCCGAGCCCACCAACCCATGCACCGACGCCACGTTGATGATGCGGCCCCAGTTGGCCTTGCGCATGCAGGGTAAGGCCAGGCGCGATGTGTGGAAGGCGCTGGTCAGGTTGATGGCCAAAATGGCATCCCACTTCTCCACGGGAAAGTCTTCCACATTGGCGACATGCTGGATGCCCGCGTTGTTGACCAGAATGTCCACCTGGCCAAACTGGGTGGCGCTGTAGCGCATCATGTCTTCGATGTCTGCGGCCCGGCTCATGTCCGCCCCGTGGTAGGCTACTTGGGCACCCGCCGCCTGGCCTGCGGCCAGCACCTCGGCCCGGGGCGTGTCCACGTCACCAAACCCGTTGAGCACGATGTTGGCCCCCTGGCGGGCCAGGGCTTTTGCAATGCCCAGGCCGATGCCGCTGGTAGAGCCGGTGACGAGGGCCGTTTTGCCTTTCAGCATGAGAGTTTCTCCCTAATGAACATGACTGGGGGACATGACTGGCGCAACCAGGGTGCAGGTGGCCCCACCGCAGGGCAAAGGCTTTTGCTGCATACCGGTTTGCGCAAGTCCTAATGAATTACGATGCAACGCAGCCATTATCAAGCGCTGCCTTCGGATTTCGCACCCATGATTGAACCTACGCTGAACTACGTACCGTGCCCAGGCCTTGCTGCGGCTTCGGCACCAGCAGCCCTGACCGACGTGACCGACGCATCGCCTGCGCAGCATCCTGCGGCCCAACCGGCCGTCCACCCTGCAGCCCACCGCATGGCGTATTGGGAGTGGAATGCCACCGGCAACCCAGCCCACCCGCATGTGGTGGTGTGCGTGCATGGCCTGTCGCGCCAAGGGCGCGACTTTGACACCCTGGCCCGCAGCCTCAGCGCCCACGCGCGCGTGATTTGCCCCGATGTGGTGGGGCGTGGCCAAAGCGACTGGCTGGCAGACCCCATGGGCTATCAGCTGCCGGTGTACGCGGCCGACATGCTGGCCTTGCTGGCGCAGGTGCACCAGCAAGGCCCCATTGCCACCCTCGATTGGGTGGGCACCAGCATGGGGGGGCTCATCGGCATGGCCCTGGCGGGGCAATCGGGCTTGCCCTTGCCCGCACCCGTTCGCCGATTGGTGCTCAACGATGTGGGGCCGGTCATCCAGTGGCAGGCGCTGCAGCGCATTGGTCAATACCTGGGCTACCCAGCGCGGTTTGAATCGCTGCAGCAGGCGGCCGATGCGATGTGGGCCATCTCCAGCAGCTTTGGGCCGCACACTCCAGCGCAGTGGCTGGCGCTCTCTCAACCCATGGTGCGCAGCCTGCCCGAAGGGGGCTTGGCGCTGCACTACGACCCGGCCATTGCCGTGCCGTTTCGGGCGTTGACGCCCGAGGCGGCCGCTGCGGGTGAAGCCGCCTTGTGGCAGCTGTACGACCATATCCAGGCGCAAACGTTGCTGCTGCGTGGGGCGCAATCGGACTTGCTGTCGCGAGAGACGGCCAGCGCCATGCAGGCCCGTGGCCCCAGGGCACGCTGCGTGGAGTTGGAAGGCGTGGGGCATGCCCCCACCTTGGTGGCTGCCGACCAGGTGGCCGTGGTGCAGGACTTTCTTCTGGCCGCTCCCCTCGAAAAAGGTGCCTTGGCAGAATGAAGACGAACCCATCGACCCACGTCCCCACCCTCGCGCCCTCCGAGCCCCTGCCGCAGCTGATTGCTGCCACGGCCCATGCACTGCCCGAGCAAGTGGACGCTCTGGCCCGGGCCCGGGCTTTTGCCGAGCCCTTGCTGGCCTGCGAGACGCTGGACTCTGGCGAAAACACCCTGGTCCACGCCGACGCCGTGGCGGCCATCCTCAAAGGCATTGGCGGCTCTGAAGCCATGCAGGCCGCGTGCTATTTGGTGTATGCCTGCGTGCACCTCAACAAGCCCGAAGAGGTGATCGCCAAAGCGTTTGGTGACAACTTTGCTGCCCTGGCGGTCGAGACCACCAAGCTCATGCGGGTACAGCGCCAGGCCCTGGCCGCCGAGCAGGTCGATGACCCTGCCGTGCAGACCGAGAACGTGCGCAAGATGCTGCTTGCCTTCTCGCGTGACTTGCGGGTGGTGATGCTGCGGCTGGCATCGCGCCTGCAAACGCTGCGCTTTCATGCGGCCAGCAAGCGGCCGGTGTCACCCAGCCTGGCGCGCGAATCGCTGCAGGTGTTTGCGCCGCTGGCCAACCGCCTGGGCATCTGGCAGATGAAGTGGGAGCTGGAGGATTTGTCCTTTCGCTTCCTGGAGCCCGACACCTACAAGGACGTGGCCCGCCTGCTCGATGAAAAGCGCGGTGAGCGCGAGGTGTACATGCAGCAGCTGCGCCAGCGGCTGGAGTCTGAGTTGCGCGGGCGCAGCATCAGCGCCACCGTGCAGGGGCGGCCCAAGCACATCTACAGCATCGTCAAGAAGATGCGAGGCAAGTCGCTGAACTTTGACCAGGTGTTGGACCTGCGGGCGCTGCGCGTGGTGGTGCCCAGCGTGAAGGATTGCTACGCCGCCCTCAGCTGGGTGCACGAGCAGTTCACCCCCATCGTGGAAGAGTTTGACGACTACATCGCCAAGCCCAAGCCCAACGGCTATCAGTCCCTGCATACCATCGTGCGGGACGAGCAGGGCCGCCCGGTCGAAATCCAGATCCGTACCCAGGCCATGCACGACCATGCCGAGCACGGCGTGGCCGCGCACTGGGCGTACAAAGAAGCGGGTAGCAAAGGCTACGCAGGCGTGTCTGCCGCAGGCGAGTACGACGCCAAGATCGCGGTGCTTCGCCAGTTGCTGGCCTGGGAGCGCGACCTGGCTGGCAACGTGCCCAACCGGGGCCTGTTTGAAGACCGCATCTACGTGCTCACGCCCGATGCGGCGGTGATCGAGCTTTCGCAAGGCGCTACCCCGGTGGACTTTGCCTATGCCGTGCACACCAGTGTGGGGCACCGCTGCCGAGGCGCACGGGTGGACGGCGCCATGGTGCCGCTGAACACCCCATTGCAAAACGGCCAGACGGTGGAAATCAGCACCGTCAAGGAAGGCCGCCCCTCGCGCGACTGGCTCAATGCCGAGCTGGGCTACCTCACCAGCAACCGTGCCAAGGCCAAGGTGCGCGCCTGGTTCAACGCCCAGGCCACGCACGAAACGGTGGCCCGTGGGCGTGAGGCGGTGGAAAAGCTGCTACAGCGCGAAGGCAAAACCGCCATGAAGCTGGACGACCTGGCTGCGCAGCTGGGCTTCAAATCTGCGGACGGTTTGTTTGAGGTGGTGGGCAAGGACGAGTTTTCGCTGCGCAACATCGAGAACCTGCTGCGCCCGCCCGAGCCCGTGTTGCAGCCGGACGATTACCTGCTGCTCAAGAAAACCCGTACCAATGAATCTGCCCCCAAGGGCGGGGTGCTGGTGGTGGGCATTGATTCGCTGATGACCCAGCTGGCCAAGTGCTGCAAGCCAGCGCCGCCCGATTTGATCCGGGGTTTTGTCACGCGCGGCAAGGGGGTGAGCGTGCACCGCGCTGACTGCAGCAACTTCCGTGAGATGGCCGCGCGCAGCGCCGAACGGGTGATCGAGGTGGAATGGGGCACCCCCAAGGCCGCCGCTGCTGCCGTGTACCCGGTGGATGTGGCAGTCGAGGCGGCTGACCGTCAGGGGCTGCTGCGCGATATCTCGGAAGTATTTGCCCGTGAAAAGACTAACGTGATCGGGGTGCAGACCCAGTCCGTCAAGGGCACCGCCTGGATGACTTTCACGGTAGAAGTGGCAGACTCTGGCCGCCTCAACAAGGTGCTGGGCATTGTGGCTTCGGTGCCGGGGGTTCGCTCGGCGCGGCGGCGCTGAAAGCAGAGTTTTGCGAGACCTGCTTTTTTGATGCTATACTCGCATTCTCGAATACAAACAGGCGCGTAGCTCAGCTGGTTAGAGCACCACCTTGACATGGTGGGGGTCGTTGGTTCGAGTCCAATCGCGCCTACCAACTAACCATTGGTAAAAAGCCTTCCAAAGCAAACTGCTTGGAAGGCTTTTTTATTTTCCGCCGTGAAACCGGGTGTTTAATCGGCGCGCACGCCCATCAGGGTAATCCTCGGAGAATCTCCGCCCTGTGGCTCTCTAGAATGTGTTGCACTGCAATACCCACATGGGCGTTCGCCCAAGGAGCCACGATTTGCCTGAATCCACCAGCGCCTCTGCCAAACCAGCGCAGCGCGTGATCAAGAAGTACCCCAATCGGCGCCTGTACGACACCGATACCTCCACCTACATCACGTTGACCGAGGTGCGGCAACTCGTCATGGACCACCAGAATGTGGTGGTGCGCGACGCCAAGACCGGTGAAGACCTCACGCGCAGCATCTTGCTGCAGATCATTCTGGAAGAAGAAGCGGGCGGAGCGCCCATGTTCAGTGAGGCGGTGCTGGCCAACATCATCCGGTTCTACGGCCATGCCATGCAGGGCTTCATGGGGGCTTATCTGGAGAAAAACGTCCAGGCCTTCACCGATGTGCAAACCAAGCTGGCCGAGCAGTCGCAAAGCGTGACACCAGAGATGTGGGCGCAGTTCATGAACCTGCAGTCGCCGATGCTCAAGGGCATGATGGGCAACTATGTGGAGCAATCCCAATCGATGCTCACGCAAATGCAGGAGCAGATGCAAAAGCAGACCGAGCAGATGCTGGGTGCGTTTGGAATCAAAAGGTAGTCCCTGAGCCGCGTGGCGGCGGTCCCCGTCACAGGGGCTCTGCCCGCGCCAAACCTTGCCGCGAATAGGCAACTCCACCCGCCGAACGCCGGAACTGGGACAATACGGGGATATGAGCGAAGCAATTGCCCCCACCAAAACACCCAAAGTCGGATTCGTGAGCCTTGGCTGCCCCAAGGCACTGACCGATTCCGAACTCATCCTCACGCAACTGAGCGCTGAGGGTTATGAAACCTCCAAAACCTTCCAGGGCGCCGATCTGGTGATCGTCAACACCTGCGGTTTCATCGACGATGCCGTCAAGGAAAGCCTGGACACCATCGGCGAAGCCCTGGCTGAAAACGGCAAGGTGATTGTCACCGGCTGCCTGGGCGCGCGCGCAGGTGAGGGCGGCGGCAACATGGTGCGTGAAATGCACCCCAGCGTGCTGGCGGTGACCGGCCCCCACGCTACGCAAGAGGTGATGGACGCGGTGCACTTGAACCTGCCCAAGCCGCACGATCCGTTCATCGATCTGGTGCCCGGTGGCTTCGGTGTGGCGGGCATCAAGCTCACGCCCAAGCATTACGCCTACCTCAAGATCAGCGAAGGCTGCAACCACCGTTGCACGTTCTGCATCATCCCTTCCATGCGTGGCGATCTGGTATCGCGCCCGGTGGGGGATGTGCTGAGCGAGGCCAAGGCCTTGTTTGAGGGCGGGGTGAAAGAGCTGCTGGTCATCAGCCAAGACACCTCGGCCTACGGTGTGGATGTGAAGTACCGCACCGGTTTTTGGGATGGCAAGCCCGTCAAGACCCGCATGCTGGAGCTGGTGCAGACGCTGGGCGAGATTGCCGAGCCCTACGGCGCCTGGGTGCGCTTGCACTATGTGTACCCGTACCCGAGCGTGGACGAGGTGATTCCGTTCATGGCCACGGGCAAAGTGCTGCCTTACCTGGATGTTCCTTTTCAGCACAGCCACCCTGACGTGCTCAAGCGCATGAAGCGCCCCGCCAGTGGCGAGCGCAACCTCGAGCGCATCCAGCGCTGGCGCGAGGCCTGCCCTGAAATCGTGATTCGCAGTACCTTCATTGCCGGATTTCCGGGTGAGACGGAAGAAGAATTCCAGCACCTGCTTGACTTTGTGCGCGAGGCGCAGATTGACCGTGCAGGCTGCTTTGCCTACAGCGATGTGAATGGCGCTGCCGCCAACGAGCTGCCCGGCATGCTGCCGATGGAAGTGCGCGAAGAGCGCCGTGCGCGCTTCATGGCGGTGGCCGAGGAAGTCTCTATCGCCCGGCTGCGTCAGCGTGTGGGTTCGACCATGCAGGTGCTGGTGGACCACGCTCCTGCGCTGGGCCGCAAGGGCGGCACGGGCCGTACTTACGGCGATGCCCCCGAGATCGATGGCGTGGTGCACCTGCTGCCACCCGAGAAGATCAGCAAGACGCTGAAGGTGGGCGAGTTCACCAAGGCGCGCATTGTGGGTGTGCAAGGGCACGACCTGGTGGCTCTGCCCATCTGAACGGCATTGCCCGTGCCGAGGGGCGCATGGCCTTTGTCTTGTGGGTTTTCAGCGCGTTTCTCGGCCCGTTGCGGCGGTTGACGGGGGCGCGAAGGGGCGTGTGTTATCGCAATGAGAACACGCCGTACGAGCAAAGCAAGGCCATGCCCAGAATGGCGCCAAAGTCCATCAACAAGTCAGTGCTGTCGGGCTCTTGGTCGCGGATGAGCACCCAGGTGGCGGCTCCGGCCAGCAAGGCGCAGACGGGCAGGATCAGTGGAAAGTAAAGAAGCCATTTGGCCATGGGCAAACCTTTGGGGGCGTTTTTGCTGTGGGCTGGGGATTGGGTTTCGGGTGGTGCTTCAAGGAATGAAGGTGCGCCAGCTGGGCTGCCAACCCGCATCCCGCAGTGCACGCAGTCCTGTGTAGATCAGCCAGGCCCATAGCGCCATGTTGGCGACGGGTGTGAAGGAGGCCACGGCGTAGAGCAGCGCGGTGGTGGTTTGTGCCCCCAGTCCATAAGACAGCCGCACCGCTCCGATGGCGCCCAGCGCCGCCGCCGCCGTCCCCAGCAGTTGCGCTGGCCCCAGACGCATGAAGGGGCTGAGCTTCCACAGCAGCACTCCCAACACAAACACCACCAGGGCCTCCAGCAGGCATTGCATGCCTGTGGTCACGAGGTGCGAGTCCTCGATGTCTCCAGCGTTTGCGAAGTCTTGCCTGGCATATCGCTCTGCTGTCTCTGGCTGCTCCAGCGCTGCCGCAGCGGACGCGCCGCTGATTTGGGCTGCAGCGGTCGGTGCGGCATGGGGGCGCTGTGTCGTCTGGCTTGCGCTGCCTTGGTCGGCTTCCTCGGTCTTTTTGCGCCTGCGTTTGCGTTGGGTGGGCTTGAGCGAGGCGGGTAGCCGCACATGCAGGCGCCAGCCGGTCTGGTCAAAGTGCAGCAGGCAGCCCGACAGCTGCTGCGGCCCGGCGGCGGCAAATTCGGCGTCTGCAGCGTCAAACAGCTGGGCCTGGGCGGCTGTGTCGTCTGCCGGTGCGAGGGCCATCCAGCCTCGGCGTGGCATGGCCACCACCACGCCGGATGGGAACTGTGCGAGCAGCCCTCGCCAGAAATTGCGGTCGGTGAGGTGGCTCTCCAGTAGCAGGGGCTGGGGCGACTGCAAGCGGTAGGTGCCGTTGGCTTGCGGCTGAAAGGTGGGGGTTGCGCCGGACTTGCGCAGGTGCATGGTGGCCAGGGCCAGAGCTTTGTGGGGCGTCAGGTCGAGCCGGGCCAGATCGCTGGCGCGGGCCAGGGCCATGGATTCAGTGCCTGGTTGGGTGAACACAAAGCGCAGGCGCAGGTCTGCCAGGTACCCCAGGGCCAGGACTTCGCGGGCGTCTTCATCGCGTGCGAGGGATTGCTCGGGCGGCTGCAGTTGTTCCTGTGGCTGGCAGGTGCCCGGCCAGCGGTGCACGATGGCGTAGAGGTGCTCGCTGGTGCGCTCTGCGAACGCGGGTGGCGTGGGGGCTGTTGCTGGGGTGGTGCTTTGCATGGGGCATGTGGCGGGCTGGGGTGCTAAGGGGCCACCTCGGGCCACCCTGTGCAACCCGCGATGGTGCCAGCGTCCCCCTGGTTTGGGTGGGCTGCGCGCGCGCCAAAAGGACCAGCGGATAAAAAAAGGAGCCACGCGGGCTCCTTTTTTGTGCATTTTTGCCACGCACGCCCTGCGGTGAGCAGGGCGGTGGCGGGGTGCCCCCGGTGCAAAGGCTTAGACGCGCTTGCGGTATTCGCCAGTGCGGGTGTCGATTTCGATCTTGTCGCCTTGCGACACGAACAGGGGCACGGGCACTTCAAAACCAGTGGCGATCTTGGCGGGCTTCATGACCTTGCCAGAGGTATCGCCCTTGACGGCGGGTTCCGTCCAGGTGATTTCGCGTTCCACGCTGGTGGGCAGTTCGACCGAGATGGCCTTGCCGTCATAGAACACCACTTCGAGGGCCATGCCGTCTTCCAGGTAGTTCAGTGCGTCGCCCATGTTTTCGGCTTCGACTTCGTACTGGTTGAACTCGGTGTCCATGCAAACGTACATGGGATCGGCGAAGTAGGAGTAGGTGCACTCCTTCTTGTCCAGGATCACGTTGTCGATCTTGTCGTCGGCCTTGAACACGTTTTCGGTGCCGAAGTTGCCGATCAGGCTCTTGAGCTTCATGCGCACGGTGGCTGCACCGCGGCCGCCACGGGCGTACTCAGTCTTCAGGACGACCATGGGGTCCTTGCCGTGCATGATCACGTTGCCGGCGCGGATTTCTTGAGCGATTTTCATAGCTGATTGCTTGGGTTGGGGCCGCTCAATGCGGGCGGGCTGCCTTGTGGGGCGGTGCCTGCCGGCGCATGTTCCGCGGCGGAAGTGCGCGGTTGCGGGGCACTGGTGTGCCGCGCTGGATTTGCGCAAAGCCTCGGATTTTACCGTTTTTCCGCGATAAAGCCCAAAAGCTGTGCCACAAGGTTGTCTTGCATCAGCAGCCGCGCTCTGGCGGCTTGCACGCAGGCCGTCCATTCGCGCAGGGTGGTGTCGCCTGGCCATTGCAGTGGCTGGGCGTCCAAACCGTTCCAGGTGCAGTGAAACTGGCGCATGGAGGCTGGCGCCTGCAGCCAGTCCAAAAACGCCAGCAGTTTGGCGTGGTGGGCGTCGTCGTCCTGGGGGTAGATGTGCCACACCAGCGCCTTGCCCGCCCACAGGGCCCGCACCAGGGAGTCCTCGCCGCGCACGGCGTTGAAGTCACAGGCCCAAAGCATCTCGTCAAAGGCAGGCTGCGGGCAGTGCGATCGGTATGAAATGTATAGCTGCTCGCGCTTGTCTGTAGGGGGCTGGAGGTCGATTCCATCTTGAGGGATAAGCGCCTGCTGCACCGCGTGCGTGGGGCGGCCAGGGGCCACCAGCAGGTGCGTGGGCGTGGCGGCAGTCTGGCACAGCTGCAGCCATTGGGGCAGGGCGTGGGGCTCGTAGCAGAACAGCGACATCCAGCGCGCAGCAGGTTCGTTGGCCGCAGTTTGCGTGGGCCGTTGGGGGTGTGTGTTGGCTGCGCGCCAAGCCAGCGCATCAAAGCCTTGGCAGCGCGGCACCAGATCGGGCTCGCGCAGCAGCCCCCCCGTGGCGGGCGTGAAGCCGGGGTAGAAAAACCACCGTGTCCAGCCCTGCGCAGGCCCTTGCGAGATGAGGGAGGGCAGGCGGTGGTTGCGCTCCACATAGCGCTCGGCAGACAGGTATTCGAGGTTGATCCAAACAGGTTTTTGGCATCTAGCGCTTGCCTGATAAGCGCAAGCAGCTATGAATTCAGGAGTAATTTCGCAGCCAAATGCTTCCACCATCACATCGGTGGGGGCTTCATCGGCGCTGGGGGGCGGGGCATTCCAGTCGCGCAGTTCCACACCGGGGCAGCCGCTGGGGGCCATCCAGGCCAGGGCCGACGCATCATCCACCCACAGGCGCACGCGTTGACCTTGCCCAGCCAGTTGCGAGGCCAGGCGCCAGCACACGCCAATGTCGCCAAAGTTGTCGATCACACGGCAAAACACATCCCACTGCAGCGGCGGGGCTGGCGGCGCAGACGGCGGTGTGGGCGGCAGGCTCATACCGTGGCCTCGGTCGCGTTGCGCAGGTGGTCTGCCAGCAGGCGGGCCACGCTGGAGAGCGATTCTTCCGAGCGCACGCACAGCTTGAGGTGGCGGTGCGCCCAGGGCTCGTTCAGGGTGATGGCGCGGATGCCCAGTGTGCCTTTGTACAGCGCCGCGCTGCCCCTGGGCATCACGCCCACGCCCAGGCCTGCGTTCACCATCAGGCACAGCGCGTCGTAGCTGGTGACCTGGATGCGCAGCTTCAGCGGCAACCCGGCCTGCGCGGCGGCCTGGTTGAGTTGGTTGTTGATGGCGCTGCCGGGGTGGGCGCCCACAAAGTCATAGGCCAGCGCTTCGCGCAGCCGCACGGCCTTGCGCCGGGCCAGGGGGTGGTCTGCGGGTATCACCAGCACCAGTTCATCGGTGCGGTAGGGCAGCAGGGTGACGCGGTCGCCGTAGTCGCCATCGTTCAAGATGCCGATATCGGCCGCGTTCTCCGCCACCGAGGTGGCGATGGCGGTGCTGATCTGCTCTTGCAGGCGCACATCCACCTGCGGGTGCAAGGCCATGAAGCTTTGCAGTTGCGCAGGCAAGAACTGCGTGATGGCTGAAATGTTGGCCACCACCCGCACGTGGCCGCGCACGCCGCTGCCGTACTCGCGCATCTGGGTGGTGATGCTGTCCAGATCATTCAGCACCCCGCGCGCCAGGTGCAGCAACGCAAACGCCGCAGCGGTGGGCGTGGCGCCCCGGTTACTGCGGGTGAATAACTCCACCCGCAAGGCCTCTTCGAGGTCGGCCAGGCGGCGGCTGACGGCCGAGGCCGCCATGTGTTCGCGCTCTGCGGCGGCGGCGATGGTGCTTTCTTCCATCACCGCAACGAAGAGGCGCAGGGAGACTGGGTCTAGTTTCATGGTCGTCAGATCGTACCCCGGCCATGCCCGTTGGCGATGGCAGCTTCGCGTATCAGCGTTTTGCAGATGGCGTGGGCTTTGCGCATGATGCGCGCCATCCCCTCCATGTTGCATGGAGGGTGCATTGATTGTCTGACGGACCCCAGGAGAACCCCCGCATGGCTTTGCCACCCGCCTATCCGCCCGCTTCGCCCATCCCAGCCAGCCCCGCCGCGCTGCAAGGCGTGCGCGTCATCGAAATGGGCCAGCTCATTGCTGGGCCTTTCTGTGGCAAGACGCTGGGCGAGTTTGGCGCCGATGTGATCAAGATCGAAGCGCCCGCAGACCCGAGCCGACCCGGTGCGTCGGGCGGCGACCCCCTGCGCAACTGGCGCCTCATCAAGGAAGGCACTTCTGTCTGGTGGCAGGTGCAGTCGCGCAACAAGCGCTCGGTGGCGCTGGACCTGCGGCAAAAGGAGGGGCAGGACATCGCTCGCCAGCTGATTGCAGAAGCCGATGTGCTGGTCGAGAACTTCCGCCCCGGCACGCTGGAAGGCTGGGGCATGTCGCCCGAGGAGCTGCACCAACTCAACCCCGGCCTCGTGATGCTGCGCATCTCTGGCTACGGCCAGACGGGGCCTTACCGCGACTTGCCAGGTTTTGGCGTGATCGGCGAAGCCATGGGCGGCCTGCGCCACCTGACGGCGGAGCCGGGCCGTGTTCCGGTGCGTGTGGGCGTGTCCATCGGCGACACGCTGGCAGCGCTGCACGGCACCATCGGCGTGCTCACGGCGCTGTACCACCGCAAGGTCAACGGCGGCCAGGGCCAGGTGATTGACGTGGCGCTGCACGAGGCGGTGTTCAACGTGATGGAAAGCCTGATCCCCGAATACAGCGCCTTCGGCGCCGTGCGCGAGGCCGCAGGCAGCGCGCTGCCGGGCATTGCACCGAGCAATGCCTACCCCTGCGCGGACGGCTGGGTGCTGGTGGCGGGCAATGGCGACAGCATCTTCAAGCGGTTGATGGACGCGATTGGCAGGCCCGATCTGGGTGCCGCGCCCGACTTGGCCAACAACACCGGCCGCGTGGCACGGGTGCAAGAGATCGACGCTGCGATTGGCGCCTGGAGCGCCGAGCGCACGGTGCAGCAGGTGCTGGATGCATTGGGCGCCGCCCGCGTGCCTGCGGGCAAGGTCTACACCGCCAAAGACATTGCCGAAGACCCGCACTACCGCGCCCGCGACATGCTGCTGACCCAGCAGACGCGCGATGGCTACAGCGTAGAAGTGCCCGGCATCGTGCCCAAGCTCTCTGCCACGCCGGGCAGCATCCGCAGCAGCGCGCCGCATCTGGGCGACGACACCGATGCGGTGCTGGCCGAGGCGGGTTTGACGGCCGAACAGATTGCGCTGCTGCGCAGCAAGGGGGTGATTCAATGAGTGCATACAACACGGTGTGGCAGGGCACAGGCCGCCGCATCCACATGCAGGAAGTCGGCCTGCGCGACGGCCTGCAGATGGAAAAGGCCTTTGTTCCCACAGCCGACAAGATCGCGCTGTGCAACGCACTGTCGGCGGCGGGTCTGGCCAAGATCGAGGTGACCTCGTTCACCTCGCCCGCGGCCATTCCTGCGCTGAAAGACGCCGAGGTCGTGATGCGCGAGATCACGCGGCGTCCGGGCACGGTCTACACCGCGCTCGTTCCCAACCTGCGCGGCGCCGAGCGCGCCATCGAGTCGCGCACGGACGAGCTGAACCTGGTGATGTCGGTCAGCGCCACCCATAACCTGGCCAACCTGCGCATGACGCAGGAACAGTCGTTTGCGGCGTTGGCGCAAGTGGTGGCCCTGGCGCGGGGCGCCAACGTGGCGGTGAATGTGTCGCTGTCCTGCGTGTTCGGCTGCCCCATGGAAGGCGATGTGGCCCAGGCCGATGTGTTCGGCTGGGTGCAGCGCTTTGTGGACCTCGGCGCGCGTGGCATCACGCTGTGCGACACCACGGGCATGGCCTACCCCACGCAGGTGCACCAGCTCACGGCGGCAGCCAGCGCGCGCTGGCCGGGGGTGGAGTTCACCCTGCATTTTCACAACACGCGCGGCATGGGGCTGGCCAATGTGCTGGCGGCCATTGACGCAGGCGCAGACCGGTTCGATGCCTCGCTGGGCGGCCTGGGCGGCTGCCCCTATGCGCCGGGCGCCAGCGGCAATGTGTGCAGCGAAGAGATCGTGCATGCGCTGGCGCTGATGGGCTATGACACGGGGGTGGACTTGGCACAACTGGTGGCCGCTGCGCAGCAACTGCCTGCGTTGATCGGCCACGATATTCCCAGCCAGATCGCCAAGGCGGGCCCGCGCTTGGCGCTGCACCCGGTGCCTGCGGATTTCGAAGCCATTCGCGAAAGGGCGCTTGCCCGCTGAATGCGGGCGAGCCTGCATTCATACATAACACCAGGAGACAAAAGCCATGACATTTCAAACGACGCTGTCCCGCCGCATCTTTACCGCCGCCGTGCTGTGCTCCGCTGCTTTGGCTGCGGGCGCGCAGGACAAATACCCCTCCAAGCCCATCACCATGGTCGTGCCCCAGGCTGCGGGTGGCGCCAACGACGCCATTGCGCGCGTGGTGGCGCAAAAACTCAGCGAGCAGCTGGGCCAGAGCGTGATCGTGGACAACCGCCCTGGCGCGGGCGGCACGCTGGCCACCGGCGCCACGGCCCGTGCGCGCAACGATGGCTACACGCTGCTGCTGACGGCCGACAGCGCCCATGTGATTGGCCCTGCGCTGTACAAGAACCCGGGCTTTGACCCGGTGAAGGACTTTGCACCCGTGGCGCCCGTGGCCACGGCGGGCTATGTGCTGGTCGCTCATCCGTCCTTCCCGGCCAACACCGTGGCCGAAATGGTGGCTTTGGCCAAGGCCAACCCCGGCAAGTATTCGATTGCCTCGGCGGGCAACGGCACGCTGAACCACCTGATTGGCGAGATGCTGCAAAAGGCGGCGGGCATCCAGCTGCAGCACATCCCGTACAAGGGTTCGGCGGCAGCCGCCACCGACGTGGTGGGCGGGCAAGTGCCGCTGTCGGTGCAAAGCCTGCCGTCGGCCATTGCGTTCATCAAGGCAGGCAAGCTCAAGGTGCTGGGTGTGGTCAATGAAAAGCGTGTGGCCGCGCTGCCCGATGCGCCCACCATTGGTGAGACGATCAAGGGCTTTGGCCAGGCGCCGTGGTATGCGCTGTTTGCCCCGGCTGGCACGCCCGCGCCCATCGTGGCGCAGTTGCAGGCCGAGGTGGCGCGCGCGCTGGAGCACAAGGACGTGGTGGACAAGCTGGCCACCGTCGGCTGCGAACCCTTCAAGGGCACGGCAGCGCAGCTGGCCGCGCTGGTGCAGTCCGACCTGCCCAAGTGGAGCCGCGTGGTCAAGGACACGGGCGCCACGGTCGATTGACCGCGCATTTTTCTGGGCACCCAACGGCCCCTCGCTTTTCAGATTTTTGACAACAACGACAACGGAGACATCGCTTTCATGAAAACCACCCGCAAGCAGTTCACCACCCTCGCACTGGCCGCACTGGCCGCACTGGCCACCGGCTTCATCGGCCACGCAGCGGCGCAGGGCGCTTACCCGTCCAAGAACGTCACCCTGGTGGTGCCCACCGCCGCCGGTGGCACCACCGACCTGTCGGCCCGCATGCTGGCACAGGCGCTTGCGCCGGTGCTGGGCCAGTCGGTCATCGCAGACAACAAGGGCGGGGGTAACGGCAACATCGCGGCCAGCGCCGTCAAGCGGGCCGAGGCCGATGGCTACACGCTGCTGATGCAGTACTCGGGCTACCACGTCATCTCGCCCCACATCACCAAACAAAAGCAGTGGGAGCAGGGTGACTTCCAACCCGTGGCCAACGTCATCTCGGCCCCGCAGATCATCGTGGTGCGTGCCGACCTGCCGGTGAAAACGCTGCCCGAGCTGATCGCCTACGCCAAGGCCCACCCCGGCAAGCTCAACTATGCCTCGTCGGGCAACGGCTCGCTGCAGCATGTCACTGGTGCCATGCTGGAGCAGCAGGGAGGCGTCAAGATGGTCCACGTGCCCTACAAGGGCACGGGCCCCGCGCTGCAGGATCTTCTGGGCGGCCAGGTGGACCTGACCTTTGGCACTGCACCGCCGTTCATGCCCCACATCGCCAGCGGCAAGCTGCGCGTGCTGGCCGTGACGGGCAAGCAGCGCCTGCCCAGCCTGCCCGATGTGCCCACCACAGCCGAGGCGGGCTACCCCAAGGTCGATGCCACCTCGTGGTTTGCGGTGTTTGCCCCCGCCGCCGTGCCCAAGGCCGTGGTGGACAAGCTGACGGCCGACATCCGCACCGTGGTGCAGAACCCGGCCTTCCTGCAAAAGGCGCAGGAGCAGGGCGCCACGGCGGACTACCAGACCCCTGCGCAACTGGGTGACAAGGTGAAGGCCGATCTGGCCAACTGGGCGCAGGTGGTGAAGACCTCGAAGATCGAGGCGGAATGATTCGGGTGTTTTGATGAAAATGGCCGCTGGCGCTTGATAGATAAGCGCTAGCAGCTATTTATTTGATAGTGAATGGGGCGGGCTGCCAGGGCAATCGCATCTAAATAGATGCAGCTATTTGCGGCGAAACTGCAGCGTGTGATCACCCAACCAACGCTCCCGTGACGCTGCTGCAGCACCTGCAAGTCATCCCAGACCCGCGCCTAGAGCGCACGCGTCGCCATGAACTCCAATCCATCCTGGCCATAGCGCTGTGCGCAACCATCGCAGGCGCAGACAACTGGGTGGAAGTAGCCGAGTTCGGCGAGTTGCACCACGACTGGTTCATTCGTTTCATTCCGCTGCCCTCAGGCATTGCCTCGCACGACACCTTCGCGCGAGTGTTTCGCCTGCTTGACGCCAAGCAACTGGAGCTGGCCTGCCAACAGTGGCTGGCCCAAGTGGCGGGCCGGGTATACGGCACAGTGGCGATTGACGGCAAAAGCGTGCGCGGCAGCAGCAAAGGGGAGGCTCGCAGGCCACTGCACATGGTCAGCGCCTGGGCTGCAGACATGGGATTGCTACTGGGCCAGTGCAAGGTTGACGGCAAGAGCAACGAGATCACCGCCATCCCCGAGTTGCTCAGGCTGCTGCACCTCAAAGGCTGCATCGTCACCATCGATGCCATCGGCTGCCAAAAGAGCATCGCCCAGCAGCTTCACGAGCATGGTGCGGCTTATGTTCTGTCCCTCAAAGGCAACCAGCGGCACATGCACGCAGTGGTTCAAAAGCACTTTGAAGTGCAGGCGAGCCAAGAGCCGCCCGATGAGAACACCTACACCGAGCGCTCAAGCGGCCATGGGCGCCAGGAGCTGCGCAGCTACCGGCTCAGCCCCGTGCCCGAGGCATTGCAGCGAGCGGCAGTGCACTGGCCGGGGCTGGCCAGCGTGGTGCAAGTCACGCGCCAGCGCCAACAAACGGGAGGCGAGGCTAGCGAAGAAGTCAGCTACTACCTGAGCAGCTTGCCAGTGCACACGCCTGCACGGGTGCTGGCGCACAGTATCCGTTCGCACTGGGCGGTGGAGAACCAGTTGCACTGGAGTCTGGATGTGGCGATGCGCGAGGATGCGGCGCAGTCCTATAAAGACCAGGGACAGCACAACCAGACGCTGCTGCGGCGCATGGCGCTGCAGTTGCTCAAGAGTGACACGTCGGTGAAGGTGGGTGTGCAGGCAAAGCGCAAGCGCGCTGGCTGGGATGTGGGCTATCTGGCACATGTCCTGGGCATCAGGGTTTAGATGCGATTGCCCTGGGCGGGCTGCGCACGGGGCCACAATACGCGCCATGTCTGATGTGCATTCCGAAGAACTCCTCGCGCAGGTGGCTGCGCTGCCCGCGCTACCGGGCGTGTACCGCTATTTCGACGCGCAGGATGCGCTGCTGTACGTGGGCAAGGCGCTCAACCTCAAGCGCCGGGTGTCCAGCTACTTCCAGAAGAACCATGGCGGCACGCGCATCGGCCACATGGTCAGCAAGATCGTGCGCATGGAGACCACGGTGGTGCGCTCCGAGGCCGAGGCGCTGCTGCTGGAAAACAACCTCATCAAGACGCTGAACCCCAAGTTCAACATCCTGTTCCGCGACGACAAGAGCTACCCCTATCTCAAGATCACCGGCACACCGGGCGCCCACACGCGGGGCGATGCGCCGGGCCAGGTGTTTCCGCGCATGGCGTACTACCGGGGCGCGGTGGACAAAAAGCACCGCTACTTTGGCCCCTATCCCAGCGCCTGGGCCGTCAAGGAAACCATCCAGCTGCTGCAAAAGGTCTTTCGGCTGCGCACCTGCGAGGACACGGTGTTTGCCAACCGCACACGGCCCTGCCTGCTGTACCAGATCAAGCGCTGCACCGGGCCTTGTGTGGACTTGATATCGCCCGAGGCTTATGCGGCCGACGTGTCGCATGCCGAGGCACTGCTGCGCGGCGAAACGCAGGAGCTGCTGCAGGCGCTGGAGGCGCGCATGATGGCGCACTCCGACAAGCTGGAGTTTGAGCAGGCCGCCGAGGTGCGCAACCAGATCCAGGCGCTGTCGCGCGTGCTGCACCAGCAGTCCATCGAGACGGTGGATGACAAGGATGTGGACATCCTGGCGGTGCGTGTGCAGGGCGGCCGCGCCTGCGTGAACCTGGCCATGGTGCGCGGTGGCCGCCACCTTGGCGACAGGCCTTATTTCCCGGTGCATGTGGAAGACGCTGCAGCGGTGTATGCGGAAGAGGGGGGTGAGGGGATAGATGCTGTGGAGGGCGTTGAAGGGGAAAACACCGCGCCTGCACAGCCCACCCGCCCCGTGGAGGCGCTGGTGCTTGAAGCCTTCATCGCCCAGCACTACATCGGCGTGCCGGTGCCCCCGTTGCTGGTGACCAGCGTGCCGGTGGACAAGGGGCTGCTGGATGCGCTGACCGAACAAAGTGGCTTGCGCGTGAACGCCATCCACCAGCCGCGCGAGCAGCGCCGAGCCTGGCTGGACATGGCGCAAAAGAACGCCGACCTGCAACTCGCCCGCTTGCTGGCCGAGGAGGGCTCGCAGCAGGCCCGCACCCGCGCGCTGGCCGAGGCGCTCGATTTGCCGCCCGAAGACCTGGACCAGCTCACCATCGAGTGTTTCGACATCTCGCACACGGCGGGCGAATCTACCCAGGCGTCGTGTGTGGTGTTCCACCACCACAAGATGCAAAGCAGCGAATATCGCCGCTACAAGATCGAAGGCATCACGGGGGGCGACGACTATGCCGCCATGCGCCAGGTGCTCACGCGCCGCTACAGCAAGGTGGTGGAGGCACAGCGCGAGGAGGGCGGCATCGACTATGCGCAATCGCCCGAGGTGCAAGCCGCAGCCCGGCCCAAGGGCCAGGCGCGTTTGCCCGACCTGGTGCTCATCGACGGCGGCAAGGGCCAGGTGGGCGTGGCGCGCGAGGTGTTCACGGCACTGGGGCTGGACCTGACGCGTATCGTGGGGGTCGAGAAGGGCGAGGGCCGCAAGGTGGGCCTGGAAGAGCTGGTGTTTGCCGACGGGCGCGAAAAGGTCTACCTGGGCAAGGATTCGGCCGCGCTGATGCTGGTGGCGCAGATCCGCGACGAGGCCCACCGCTTTGCCATCACCGGCATGCGCGCTGCGCGGGCCAAGGTGCGTGTGGGTGGCGGGCAGCTGGAAGAGATCACTGGCGTGGGCCCCAAGAAGCGGGCGCGGTTGCTGCAGCGGTTTGGCGGGGTGCGCGGCGTGGCAGCGGCCAGCGTGGAGGACCTGGCCACGGTGGACGGTATTTCGCGTGAGCTGGCCGAAGAGATTTACCGCGCGTTGCGGTGAAGTTGCAAGGGCATGGTGCCAGGGCTTTGGGCGCGTGACACAATCGCCGCATGTTTTGGACTATACCGACCCTGATGACTTGGACGCGCATTGTCGCGATACCTTTGATCGTCGGAGTGTTCTATGCGCCGGTGGATCCGGCCACTCGCAACCTCATCGCCACGGTGATGTTTGTGGTGTTTGCTGCCACCGATTGGCTGGACGGTTTTCTGGCCCGCAAGCTCAACCAGACTTCGTCGTTTGGGGCCTTCCTCGATCCGGTGGCTGACAAATTCCTCGTTTGCGCATCGCTGCTGGTGCTGGTGCACTTGCAGCGTGCCGATGTGTTTGTTGCCCTCATCATCATTGGCCGAGAGATCGCGATCTCGGCACTGCGCGAATGGATGGCGCAGATCGGTGCCAGCAAGAGCGTGGCCGTGCACATGATCGGCAAGGTCAAGACCACGGTGCAGATGGTTGCGATTCCCTTTCTTTTGTTCGACGGCCGTTTGCTGGGTGTGGTGGATACAGGGGTCTGGGGCACTTGGCTGATCTGGGCCTCCGCTGTGCTCACGGTGTGGTCCATGGTTTACTACCTGCAAAAAGCCCTTCCGGAGATTCGTGCGAGGGTCCGATAGCGCTGGGTTCGTGCGGCGCTTGCAGGTCACTCGGGCCTGTGTGCCCGTGTCAATCGGTGAAGGTGCGCATGCAGCGCGATTGAGACAAAAACACGCAGCAAGCCCGGCCAGGCTGAGAAATGCGACTAGAATTCAGGCAAACATCGCCGCCAAACGGCATGTTGTATTGACACCCGGAAAGTCGATGGTTTTAATCTGACGCAGCAGCCATTGCTGTGTACTCCAGTCATTCTCCAGTCCATTGATCCAGGCCTCTTGTTGAGGCGCTTTGACGTGTGAAGACCAGATACCCAAGACAAATTCCATCAACGTTTTTCCCGAGAGGCTTCTTGTGAACAAAACCGAATTGATCGAGCACATCGCTAACAACGCCGATATCTCCAAGGCAGCTGCTGCACGCGCACTGGAGTCGACGATTGAAGCTGTCAAGAAGACCCTGAAGAAGGGCGGCACCGTGTCTTTGGTGGGTTTTGGGACATTCGCTGTTGGCAAGCGTGCTGCGCGTACAGGTCGTAATCCCCGTACCGGCGATGCGATTAAAATCAAAGCTGCTAAAGTTCCAAAGTTCCGTCCAGGTAAAGCATTGAAAGATGCTGTGAACTGAAAATTGTTTTAGGCTGGGTCCTTAGCTCAGTTGGTAGAGCGGCTCCTTTACACGGAGTAGGTCGGCGGTTCGAGACCGTCAGGACCCACCACCATCAAACAAAGGCGAACGAAAGTTCGCCTTTTCTTTTTGTCACTGAAAGATCGACCATGTTTGAAGCCATCCGCAAGCATTCCAAGATCGTGATGTTCTTGTTGTTCTTGCTGGTCATTCCTTCGTTTGTTCTTGTGGGTATCGACAGCAACTACTTCTCTGAAAAGAGCCCAGTGGTCGTGCGTGTTGATGGGCACAAAATCACCCAAGCCGATTGGGACAATGCCCACAGGACGGAGACGGATCGCATCCGCGCGCAGTCTCCCAATGTGGATCCCAAGCAGCTGGATACGCCCCAGGCCCGGTATGCAACGCTGGAGCGCTTGGTGCGTGATCGTGTGTTTGCTGCTGCTGCGCAAAGCGCCCATCTTGTGACGGGTGATGCCCGCCTTGCCCGTGCTCTGCAAGACATTCCTGCCATTGCTGGGTTGAAGCGACCAGATGGCTCGCTGGACACCGAGGCCTATCGCGCGCTGGTGGGCGCCCAGGGGCTGACGCCTGAAGGGTTTGAGTCGAATGTTCGCCGAGAGCTGTCTGTGAGCCAAGTGATGGGCGGCGTGATGGGCTCGGCCTTTGCCACAGATTCGGCCACGCGCCTGGCTTTTGACTCCTTGTATCAACGCCGTGAGATACAGGTGGCCCGCTTCAATGCCACGGACTATGCCAAGCAGGTCAATCCCAGCGACGCTGATGTAGAGGCTTTCTACCAAGCCAACAGTGCACGCTTTCAGCAGCAAGAGCAGGCTGCAGTCGAATACGTGGTGCTGGATTTGGACAGCGTGCGTGGCAGCATTCGCGTCAATGAGGATGATCTGCGCACTTACTACAAAGAAAATCTGACCCGTCTGGCGGCAAAAGAAGAGCGCCGTGCCAGCCATATCCTGATCAGTGCAAGCAAGGATGCTTCTGCCGCGGAGCGCGAGAAGGCCAAGGCCCGCGCCGAAGAGTTACTTGCGCAAGTTCGCAAGGCGCCAGGCTCGTTTGCTGAAGTGGCCAAGAAGTCCTCGCAGGACACCGGTTCTGCAATAGTTGGCGGTGATCTGAATTTCTTTGGCCGCGGCGCCATGGTCAAGCCTTTCGAGGAAGCCGCTTTCTCCATGAAGAAAGGCGATATCAGTGATGTGGTGGAGTCGGATTTCGGCTATCACATCATTTTGCTGACGGATATCAAAACCCCTCGCCAGCCGTCTTTTGAGGAACTGCGTCCTTCGCTGGAAGCTGAACTCAAGCAGCAACAAGCCCAGCGCAAATTTGCCGAGGTGGCAGAGTTGTTCACGAACAGTGTGTATGAGCAGCCAGACAGCCTCAAGCCTGTGGCGGACAGTTTGAAACTCAAGATTCAAACGGCAGATGGAGTCACCCGGGTTCCCGCGGCTGGTGTGACCGGCCCCCTGGCCAATGCCAAGTTTTTGGAAGCCTTGTTTTCCAGTGATTCCATCGAAGGAAAGCGCAACACCAGCGCTGTCGAAGTGGGTCCTAGTCAACTGGTGGCTGGGCGCGTTTCTACCTATGCGCCTGCCCGTACGCTTCCTTTGACTGAGGTCCGCGACCGTGCCCGCAGCCTGCATGTGCAAGAAAAGTCGCTGGAGCTGGCCCGCAAGGATGCAGAGGCCAAGAAGGCTGCATGGACTGCCAACGCAGCCGCTGCGACCGGTCTTTCGGCTGCTGTGACGGTTTCTCGTGACCAGACCCAAGGCCAGCCTCGCCAAGTGTTGGACGCGGCCTTGCGCGTCTCCCCGGATGGATTGCCTGCGTGGGTGGTTGCAGACCTTGGTGCCCAAGGCGCTGCCTTGGTGAAGGTGTCGCGCATATTGCCCCGTGAGGCTGCAGACGCCCAGCAAACGGCGCAACAACGCCAGCAATTGCAGCAGTGGTGGACCACTGCCGAAGGTTTCGCTTACTATGAAATGCTCAAGGAGCGCTTCAAGGTGCAGATCAAGCCCACGCGTCCACAAGCGTCCGCTATTTGAAATAGAAAGTTCTGGAAGTTGATTGGAGTGTTCAAATTTCCGTTATAATTTGAGTCTACGGTGGCTGTAGCTCAGTTGGTAGAGTCCAGGATTGTGATTCCTGTTGTCGTGGGTTCGAGCCCCATCAGCCACCCCAAATAAAAACCCGCAGTGTGAAAGCACTGCGGGTTTTCTTGTTTTTGGTTCGGCGTTATCGGTGCAGTTTGTATGCTGCTTCGGTGGGGCTGGGCGCTGGCGCCTGCTGCTGTGCAAAAAAGCCACCGATGGCGGTTCAATTTGCTTGGTGGTGTCGAGGTGCTGTCGTTGCAGGTCTTGACCTGCGGCACTGCTTGATTAACAAAACACCAGTGCAAGCAATGCGGCATCTTCCGTCAAATTGAAGACTGCAAATGCGGCCAACCGATAGAGTGTTGCCAGGGTGATTTCAACCCATTCTTGCGGGCTCATCTTTGATCTGGAGGAGTGCCATCGCCATGGGCAACATCGTCCTTGGATGTTTCGCATGACCTGACTGGATTGGCCTGCCCGGAGGGACTCGAACCCCCGACCTATTGCTTAGAAGGCAATTGCTCTATCCGGTTGAGCTACGGGCAGATGGATGGGATAGCCTCAATGGGTTTTGAGGTGCTGTGCATGTGCACATGCTGAACCCGAGAGTCTGATGATAACCCGCAGACACTTGTCCTACGGGGCTGACGGCGCAAATATGCGGACCAATGCCTGCTGTGCCGATGTGCTTTTGGTCCTTTTCAGACCGTTCAGCTTGCAGCAGGTGAGGTGCCTTTAGTGTCTGAATCAGTCGGCTTCTTCAAAAACCAGGGAGGGGGTGGCCATTACTCGAGCTGTGTGCTCCAGCTCGCCGATTAAGTGGTTTGCAAAGTAGCTACTCTGGGTATCGGGCTCTAAAGCCGCCACGGCGATGTGTGCCAAGGCTTGGTTCAGCGGAATGTAGTAGCTGCCGGTGGGGACGTCGATGGCTGCGCGCACGGGCGCCACCTTGATGCGGATGGTGTCACTGCTGGCTGCAATGGCGCCCCGCACGTCGCGCCGTTCCCCGATTTCTCTTGCGGTTTCCTGGTATTTTTCCGCGAGTAGCGAGCCTGCTTCGGCAACCTTCATCACTTGAACGCCCATCAGCTTGAGCCGCTCTACAGCAGCGGTTGCACTGGCATCCAGCCAGTAGCCGCATGGGCGTGCCCGGGTCTGCAGTTTGCGCAGGCTCAGTGAGGAATTCCAGTCCACCCGCAGGCTGCGATCTTCTCCGGTGGTTGGGTCCAGCAAAACAAGGTCGCGTTGGGTGGGTGTGGCGGCGGCTTCGGTTACGACTTGGTCGCGGCAAGCCTGCGCAGCGGTGTCTCGTGCAACAAATGAGCGCACTTGCTCCAGTGGGCCTACCTTGTCGGCCGTGCTGCGCAATGCGCTGGTGATGGCTGTGACCTGGGTGTGTACCCGCCTTTGTGCATGCAGCCTGCCAATACCGACGCCCCGTGTTTCGATCAACAGGCTGACCGCATTTTTAAGTCCGTGCACATTTCGGCCGGTGTCGGGCTGTGTGCCGCCCATGGAAATGCTCTTGTCTTCGCGGTCGGTGGATGTGGTGTAGTACCACTCGCTGCTCAGGCCTTGCTCTTTCAGGGCTGCCACCATGGGGGCGTGGTACCACTCCAGGGAGGCCTTGGTCAGAAACTCGGGGTAGTTGGCTGTCGTCGCATGCTGCAACAAAGCATCGTATTTCTGGATGGCATTGAACTTGTCCTTGAACCGACCTGCCACGGTGTATTCATGTGAGTCAATGACAAGCAACGGGCGGTAGTCGCGTACCAGGCGTGCAATCGCTTGGGCCTCGGGGGTTTGCAGCAGCAGGTGGTCGCGGTTCATGTCGACACCGTTGGCCGTGTTGCGCGTTCGTGCTTCGGCGCCATCGGGATTGGCGCGCGGCACCACAATCACGTTGATCTTGTCCAGCAGCGCATCGAGCAGCCCATTAGGGGCCAACTCGCGGGCCATGATGAGGAGAGCTTCCGCTCCTGCCGGCTCGTCCCCGTGCTGTTGCCCTAGCATGATCACGGTGGGGCGGCCTGCAGTTTCCAGTGCGGCTGGGCTGGGGTTTTTGGCTTTGGTCAGCAGCAAGCCCAAGATTGGAGTGCCAAGTTGAGACACGCCTAGCTGAAGCAACTGGGGAGGTGGGGTGGCCCCAGATCGCATGTCTGCAAGCCCTGTCAGCCATTGCGCCAGCTCGGCATTGGTTGTGAATGAGCGGCGATCTTTCCCAAGCCCAGGGGTGCTGTATTGGATGGCTGGATCAGGAAAACGTGCTGCCACCGCTGCGCTGTAAGGTGGCGTGAGTGGTTCTTCGTTTCTGCCCACCAAAGCTGGGGTTGGCAGGACAGGCGTCGCTGTGGCTTCGGCTGCTTTAGGTGTAGTGCCGAGTGGGGGCGGAACCTGCTTGGCCGATGCGGCGCGTGGCAACGGTGCAGGGACTGTTGCCGTGGGCTTGCTCCCGGCGCTGGGCCACGGTGGCAACGGTGTGCTGCTGCAAGCCGCCAGCAAAGCCGCTGAAATGATGGTTGCGGTGAGTGCATGCAGCCGCCACCTACCGCTTGGCTCGGGGCTCTCAGGCATTGACTGGGGGCCAAGGGCATTGAAGAGTGCGGAGCGCAAAGTCATGGTGTGGGGCTGTAAAGGTCGCAAGAGGGCGTCACGGAACTTGCGGATGTTACCCGTTGATGCCTGTAGGAGATGTTGGCGTGTGGCTGCGGGTTTACATCAGCCTGCACTGCGGGCGTGGGTGCACCCAGGGTGTAATGAGTTTGTGGGGCATCTGCAGTTCTGTCACTCAGATGTGACTGTGCCCGACATCCCTGGCATCTTTGCGGGAGGTCGGGCACTCAGACCCTCAGCGGGTGGATAACTTATCGGTTGAACGAGCCGCCGCGAGGGCCGCCGCCAGACCCGCGAGGGCCGTTGCTGCGGCCACCACCGCCGCCGTATCCACCGCCGCCATTGCCACCACCACTGCGGTAGCCACCACCACCGCCACGGCGACCGCCGCCGCCCATGCTGTCTACGCTGGTGCGCATCGGGTCAGGCTGGCCGCCTGCCGAATGGCCTGAGTGGCGGTTGCCTGGGTTGCTGTGACCCGAGTGCGTGCCCAGGTGGGCATTGGCGCGCGGAGGTTGCGAGTCGTCATAGCGATTGCCGCCACCGCCGCCTTCGTAACCACCGCCGCCGGAGCGACCGCGAGGGGCTTGGCCGCCAGCGCGTGCGCCGCCGCCCTGGCCACCACCACCGGCACGACCGCCACGTGGGCCATTGCCGCCGCCATTCGCTGCGGCACCGCCACCGGCGCGACCGCCACGGCCACCGCCGCCATTGCCGCCACCGGCAGGACGGGGGCCGCGCTCGCCGCCGCCATTGCCGTTGCCTGCACCCTGGCCGGCTTTGTTGGTGCGGATGCGTTCCATCATTTCACTGCGGGCGGCCTTGGCAGCTGCCTGCATCACTTCGCGGCTTGGGGGCTTGCCTGCACCGCCCCAGATCGTTTGGCGGCCCATGGCAATGGGCTCTGCCTTTTCACCTGCGTCTGGGCCAAAGCCCTCGATGACTTGCACTGGAATCTGCTGCTTGGTGAAGCGCTCGATGTCCATCATGAAGCCTTCTTCGTCCATGCAGACCAGGCTCACGGCTTCGCCCGTAGCGCCTGCACGGCCCGTACGGCCAATGCGGTGCACATAGTCTTCGGAGACGTTGGGGATTTCGTAGTTAACGACATGGGGCAGATCGTCGATGTCGATGCCGCGGGCAGCAATATCGGTAGCCACCAGGGCGCGGATATCGCCACTCTTGAAGCCCGCCAGGGCCTGTGTACGGGCGCTCTGGCTCTTGTTGCCATGCAGTGCCATGGCTTGAACCCCGTTTTTGGTCAGAAACTCGGCTACGTTGTTGGCGCCAAACTTGGTGCGGGTGAATACCAGCACTTGGCTCCAGTTGTGCTGCTGAATGATGTGCAGCAGCACTTGCTTCTTCTTGCCACGGCCCACAGGGTGAATCACCTGGGTGATGCGTTGCACCGTGGTGTTGCTGGGCGTGACCTGGATGCTTTGCGGGTTCTTGAGCAGCGTGTTGGCCAGCTCGCGGATTTCATCGCTGAATGTGGCGGAGAACAGCAGACTTTGCTTGTCTTTAGGAACCAGCGCCAGGACTTTCTTGACGTCGTGGATGAAACCCATGTCGAGCATGCGGTCGGCTTCGTCCAGAACGAGAATTTCGACGGTAGAGAGGTCCAGGAAGCCTTGCTGCTGCAAGTCCAGCAAACGGCCTGGTGTGGCAACCAGCACGTCCACACCACGCTTGATGCGGTCGATTTGCGGGTTCATGCCAACGCCGCCGAAGACGACGGTGGAGTTGATGTCCAGGTATTTGCCGTAGTCGCGCACCGACTCTTCAACCTGGGCCGCCAGTTCACGGGTGGGGGTCAGGACCAGGGCGCGGATGCCCTTGCCGCCGAATTTGCTTTTGGGGGCTGTGCCCTGGCTGAGGCGGTGCAGCATTGGCAGTGTGAATGCTGCGGTCTTGCCGGTACCCGTCTGTGCTCCGGCCAGCAGGTCATGGCCTGCGAGTACGGAGGGAATCGCCTGGGCCTGAATGGGGGTGGGTGTCTCGTAGCCTTGTTCGAGCACCGCCTTCAGGATGGCAGGAGCCAGATTCAGTTCTTCAAATTTCATGTCGTAGATTGCGCCCGTCCGGGCGCTGGGTATCGGCCTGTCGTCGCAACCAAAGAGGGGTTGCTGAGCCAGTCTCAGGCAGATGAGGTTCAAGATTGGGAGCCAGGAAAGTGATTCCTTCGTCCCCAGCAAACTGCTGATGTGACGAGCAACTGGAGCCCGTTACGCCGCTTATTGTCGCATGGCCCGATAATCTCGGTTTGAACGCAGAATTTCTGCCCACTTTCGCAGGTTGAACAAGTAATGGCCCAATACGTTTTATCGAAACAACTGCCCGCCTTTGGCGGCCTTCACTCGCTTTGCTCGTGGGGGGGCATGTAATGGCTCAGTATGTTTTCTCCATGAACCGCGTCGGCAAGATCGTGCCGCCCAAGCGGCAGATTTTGAAAGACATCTCCCTGAGCTTTTTCCCAGGCGCCAAGATCGGCGTGCTGGGGACCAATGGCTCGGGCAAGTCCACCCTGCTGAAAATCATGGCAGGCATTGACAAGGAAATCGAAGGCGAAGCCATCCCCATGGCGGGCCTGAACATTGGTTACCTGCCTCAGGAACCCCAGCTGGACCCCACCCAGACCGTGCGTGAGAGCGTGGAAGCCGGCATGGGTAAGGTGTTCGCCGCCAAGGCGCGCCTGGAAGAGGTCTACACCGCCTACGGTGCCGAAGACGCCGACTTTGACGCTCTGGCCGCCGAACAGGCCGAGCTGGAAGCCATCATCGCCACGGCTGGCACCGACTCCGAGCACCAGCTTGAAATTGCTGCCGACGCCTTGCGCCTGCCCCCGTGGGACGCCAACATCGGCGTGCTCTCCGGCGGTGAAAAGCGCCGCGTGGCGCTGTGCCGCCTGCTGCTGTCCAAGCCCGACATGCTGCTGCTCGATGAGCCAACCAACCACTTGGACGCCGAATCGGTGGACTGGCTGGAGCAGTTCCTGCAGCGCTACTCCGGCACCGTGGTGGCCATCACCCACGATCGCTACTTCCTGGACAACGCCGCCGAATGGATTTTGGAACTGGACCGTGGGTCCGGCATCCCGTACAAGGGCAATTACTCCGACTGGCTGACCCAGAAGGGCGCCCGTCTGGAAGCCGAACAAAAGGGTGAGGAAGCCCGCGCCAAAGCCCTGAAGAAGGAACTGGAATGGTCGCGCCAGAACCCCAAGGCCCGCCAGGCCAAGAGCAAGGCCCGTCTGGCCCGCTTTGAGGAACTGAGCGATTACGAATACCAAAAGCGTAACGAAACCAACGAAATCTTCATCCCCGTGGCCGACCGCTTGGGCAGCCAGGTGATCGAGTTCAAGAACGTCACCAAATCGTTTGGCGACCGGGTGCTGATCGACAATCTGAGCTTCAACATCCCTGCAGGCGCCATCGTCGGCATCATCGGGCCCAACGGCGCCGGTAAGTCCACGCTGTTCAAGCTGATTGCGGGCAAGGAAAAGCCGGACTCGGGGGAAGTCGTCATCGGCTCCACCGTCAAGATGGCCTTTGTGGACCAGCACCGTGATGATCTGTCCAACGACAAGACGGTATGGGAAGACGTGTCGGGCGGACTTGACATCCTGAACGTCGGCAAATTCCAGATGGCCAGCCGTGCCTATTGCGGTCGCTTCAACTTCAATGGCGGCGACCAGCAAAAGAAGGTCGGCATGCTCTCCGGGGGAGAGCGTGGCCGTTTGCACTTGGCTAAGACCTTGATTGCGGGCGGCAACGTGCTGATGCTCGATGAGCCGTCCAACGACTTGGACGTGGAAACCCTGCGTGCCTTGGAAGATGCGCTGTTGGAGTTTGCTGGCACGATGTTGGTCATCAGCCACGATCGCTGGTTCCTGGACCGTATTGCCACCCACATCTTGGCAGCCGAAGGTGACAGCCAATGGACGTTTTTTGACGGCAATTACCAAGAGTACGAAGCGGACAAGAAAAAACGCCTGGGCGAAGAGGGCGCCAAGCCCAAGCGGATGCGTTACAAGGCACTCAAGTAAGGCTCCAAAGTTCTGCAGGTCAAGTAGGATTGCAACTGGAAACCCCTCTTTCTTCCTTTCACCATGTCCCAGGCAGCGTCCCGTTCGAGAACTGTTTTTCGCGCCTGCGTCGTTAGCGCTGTGCGCGAGGGCGAAGCGCTCATGGGAAAACTGGTGGAGGTCACGCGCAATGCGTTGACGCAAGAGGAGTCTTCAGTTCGCAACGTCCAGCAGCGCAACAACATCAGTGATGCGCTGGGTGTGCTCAAGCAGCACGAAGCTGGCATGGTCAAGGGCTACTCCATGGCCTTGCTGGAGATCTTTGCAGAAGGCCCTTCCAACGCCAAAGCCCGTCCGGCCGACGAAACCGGGATGGACTTTGGCGAGCTTTCGCTCATGGACGAGAGCGAAATGCAAGACCAGGTGGAGTTGTCCAAGGCCCAGCAGCAGGCGGTACATGCGACCGAAGCGGTGTTGGCAGAGCTCAACACCCTGGTCAGCTCGGCCCAGGGCCTGCGCAGCGTGCAGCCTGAGCGCAATCCTCTGCGTCCCGAAAATTACATCCGTGCTTTGCAGCGTGTGGTGTCTGAAACGGGTGCCCCCTCTGAGGTGCGCCAGTTGTGGATGCAACACATGCGTGGCCTGCTGGGTAAGTTGTTGGAGGTGGAATACCAGCGCATGGCCAAAAGCCTGCGCGAGCAAGGCATTGAGCCCGTGGGCTATGCCGTGCTGGGTTCGCCCGCCATGGCTGGGCGCACAGGCTACGGGCCGGCGCAAGGCATGGGGGGGGGCACGGGGTATGGCAGCGGCTATTCCACGGGCTATGGGCAACCTAGTGGGTACGGAGGCACCACGGGCTACGGTGGCAACACAGGCTATGGCCGTGGCATGGGTGGGCACACGGGCTGGCAGGGCGAACCGGCCATGCAGCCGCAGATGGCTGCCGAGGCGGAAGAGGCCATCTTGACGGTGGGCATTCTGCGCCAGATGCTGGCGGGGGGCGACCCCTTTGACCCCCGTGGAGCCTATGTGGCCGTGCCTTCTCAGGCGGTGCCCTTGCAGTCTGGTCAGATGCCTGCGGTGGGCTGGGTGGATGGGCGCACGGCGGTGCCCAGTGGCCATGCCGCTATGGGCACTGCCTACGCTGCAGTGCCCGCAGTGGCGGCCGACGCCATGGAAGACATCGCGCAGCTGGAGAGGTTGGTCAATCGCCTGAGCGGCGGTAGCCAGGCGGCGCCCCTGTCTGCTTGGCGCGCACCCACCCAAATGGGGCAGCCCATCTACACCGTGCCCTTCGTGGCACCCACAGAATCGCCTGTAGTTGCTGCCGATGTGGTGGGGGGCATGATGGTGGCCCTGGCGCAAGACACCCGCTTGCTCCCTCCGGTGCAGCGTGCAGTGCAAAACCTGGAGCCCGCGCTCAAGCAGTTGGTACGGTTTGACCCCCGCTTCTTCTCTGATGCTGGCCATCCCGCGCGCCGTTTGCTGGACGAAATGACCCAGCGCAGCTTGGCATTTGCCTCTGAAGAGGCCCCAGGGTTTGCCCAATTTGTGCGGCTGATCAATGAAGCGGTGACCCATCTGTCTGCCAGCCAGATCAAGGACGCCACGCCCTTTGAAACCGTGCTCAAGGCGCTGTACTCCGCCTGGGACACCCAGGAGCAGCGCGCCAAAGCGAAAGAAGCGGCACAAAAGAGGGTCCTGCAGCGGGCCGAGCAGCGCGCCATGCTGGCCGAGAAAATTGCGGCCGACATTCGGCGGCTGCCCGACATGGGGCAGGTGCCTGCCGATGTACTCGACTTTGCTGCGGGCCCTTGGGCCGATGTGGTGGCGCTGGCGCAGGTGAGCCAGGCCGATGGTGCTGAGGATGACCCAGGGGGTTACCTCGCGCTGGTGCCTATGCTGCTGTGGAGTGCGCAGCCAGAGCTGACCCGGCTGGAGCTGGACCGGCTGACGCAGGCGATCCCCGACATGCTGGCCAAGCTGCGTGAGGGCTTGCGCACCGTGGATTACCCCGCCGCCAAAACCAGCACATTTCTGGAGCGGCTGGTGGCCTTGCACCAGTCTGCGTTTGAGATGCCCATGCCCTCGGGCACCTCCATCCCCTTGCCTCAAGGCGAGGTGTTTGCCGAGTCGCCCGACAGCCTGGGCTCTGAAATGCCGTCAGAAGACAGCTTGCAGGCCGTGCTGGATACTGGCAGTGGCTCTGCGGCCAGCGATGCGGCGGCAGACCCCTTTGCCAATTTTGTGGTGGGCGCCTGGGTGGAGCTGATCACCAACCAGCGCCCAGTGCGCACCCAGCTGACCTGGGCCAGCCCCAATGGCACGCTGTTCCTGTTCACATCGCCCGATGGCAGCACCCAGTCCATGACACGGCGCATGCGCGACAAGCTGGCTGGCGAAGGCACGCTGCGTGTGGTGCGGGTGAAGCCTTCTTCGCGCAGTGCCAACTCGGCCCCGGCAGGCCTGTCGCGTTCCGCCGCCAAGGCGGCCAAGGGCCGTTGACCTCGTAGCGCTCTGGCCTTTGACAGGCTGGGCCTCTTCAAGCCCGCAGCAGCTTCTTGCGCACCAGGTGGATGTGGTTGCGCAGTGCATACAGCTCGTCTGCGTACGACAGCGGCACCGTCACCTTTTCCACCTGCGCTTCCAGGGCGTCCAGGGCTTTGAGCATCTCGGGATGCTCGGCGGGCTGAGACTCCACGGTGTCTTCAATTTCCCGCAGGCGGCCATACCAGCGGAACACGCGCGAGCGCACCCTGAACTGGTACAGGGGCGGCACGATGCGCGACAGCGGCAGCAGCGCGGCCAGCAAAATACCCAGCACCAGCCACATGCGCTCAATCAGGTTGGCCAGCCAGAACGGCAGGTAGCGCTGCATCATCGGCACCGGCTCGTTGATGGCGCGCTCGCCCTCCTTGGCAATGGGCAGTTCGCTGTGCCGCATGTTCGGAAACTCCCGTGCGCGGTTGAACCAACCCGGGCTGCTGTGCAGCCGCTGTGCGTTCTGGGCAAACAGCGTGAGCAAGGCCGGGTGGGTCGATTCGCGGGCCAGCAGCGATGTGGTCGAGGCCACCATGCGCACATCCCGCGCGGGCACATTGCTGGCCAAGTCCACCACCCCACGCGGCAGTGTCACGGGCGAGAGGAAGGGAAAGCGCCGCGCATAGGCCTCGTGCTGGGCAATGTCGAGCAATTGCACTCCGGGCGTTTGCAGCAGCATCTGCACCATCAGCGACTCGGGGGCCGACGCAAACACCAGGGCGTCCAGCTTGCCCGCCAGGAAGGCCACGGTGGCCGGGGTCTCCTCCAGCCGCGACATGGTCACGGCGCCTTTTTCCAGCCGGTTGGCTTCCAGCAGCCGGTCCATCAAGGTGGGCACGCCGCTGCCGTCCGAGCCCACATTCACTCGCATGCCACGCAGCTGCCGCAGCCCATCGAGCCGGGGGCTGTGGTGCAGGCGCAGTGCAGCGTCGGTGCGATAAAACAGCCACACTGGCTCGACAAACAGGCTGCCCAGCGACACCAGCTCATCAGGGTCCTCGGGCAGCAGCTCGGCCGTGCCGCCTTGCACAAAGGCCAGGTCGGCCTGGCCATCGCGCAGCAACTGCAAGTTGGCTGACGAACCATCGCTGGGCAGCAATCGCACCTCGATGCCCTCGGCGGCCAGTGCCTTTTGGTAGCGCTTGCCAAACTCTTCGTACGCACTTTGCGCCGGGCCGGTGGCCAGGGTGACGGACTTGGGCGGCGTGGGGTTGAGCCACCAGTACGCCAGCGCCAGCAGGCCCACCGCCAAAAATGCCAGCGGGCCAGCGGACAGCAGCAGATCGCGCAATGACAGCAGCGTGGATCGAAGGGCCTTGGACATGCGGGAGTTCATTCTGAAGCGGAAGAAGCAGAGCAGGGCGCCCTTGCAGGACACCTGCGAAGACTTTGAACAGGTTCTTAGACCCTGTTCAAAGTCGGGAAGGGCGCCAGTCTGCCATGCCCGGCAGGTGCAGGCCTTCGGCGGTTGTGACAGAACGTGCGGCCAGCACCGCCCGTGCCGTGGCGCGTGCGGTGGCCTCGGCGGCCATGGTGGCCAGCACCATCATGCCGGGGTGGGCTTCCACACAACCGGTGCCCAGGGCAAACACGGTGTCGCCGTCGCTCATGGTGTGCACGGGGTTGATGCTGCGGGCCAGCCCGTCGTGTGCCGCAATGGCCAGCCGGTGGGCCTGCACTTTGGTGATGCGTGCGTCGGTGGCCACCACGCCCAGCGTGGTGTTGGTGCCTGCCAGCAGCGGCTGGGGGGGCTCGCCGCGCAGCAGCGCGCGGCGGGTGTCGCGCAGCCCTTTGCCGTCGTCCGTGCGGGCACCCGCCAGCACCTGGGCGGTGTCGGGGTTCAGCACATCGCCCAGTGCGTTGCACGCCACCAAAGCCCCCACCGTGACGCCCGCCACCGTGACCGAAGCCGTGCCCACGCCCCCCTTCATAGCGTGGCCTATGCCAAAAATTTTGCCCACGGCCGCGCCTGCGCCCGCGCCCACGTTGCCTTCTGCCGGGTCGGCCCGGTTCGCGGCCTGGCAGGCGGCATAGCCCGCTGCCGCATCGGGGCGGATGCGCATGTCGCCCACCAGCAAATCAAACAGCACCGCAGCAGGCACCAGTGGCAGGCGGCCCACGGCCACGTCAAAGCCAATGCCTTGCTCCTCCAGCCAGCGCACGGCGCCCGTGGCCGCATCCAGCCCCCAGGCGCTGCCACCGGCCAGCACGATGGCGTGCACTTTTTCGACCAGGTTGGAGGGGTGGAGCAAGTCCGTCTCGCGGGTGCCGGGGGCGGCCCCGCGCACATCCACACCGGCCACGGCGCCGTCACGCGCCAGGATGACGGTGCAGCCCGTGGGGCGGCGGCTGTCGGTGTGGTGGCCAACCTCAATGCCCGCCACGCGGGTGATGCTGCCAGCGTCGCTGGCGGGTGGGGTGCTGCTCATGGCCCGATTATGGGCTGGGGGTTATCGCCGGTTTGCTGGCTGCGTCACGGTGCCGGTGCAATGTGCGTCAGCACATAGGCGCCTTGCAACTGCTCGGCCCTGAAGCGCATCTTCATGCCCGCTTGCAGGGCGCTGCCCTGGTCGGCGTTTTGCACCTTGAACACCATGGTCATGGGGGGCATGCCCAGGTTGGCAATGGGGCCGTGGCGCAGGGTGACTTTGCCGCTGCGTGCATCCCAGCGCAGCACTTCGCCCTCGCTCAGCTCGGCCGCTGTGGCCGCCTGAGCGGGGGCTGCAGCCGGTGCGGCGGAGGTTGCGACCTGGGTGGATGCCGTATGGCTGTCGTAGGCTTCGCCGTGGTCGTGGTCGTCGCCCGCAAAGGCCGTGGTCGCGCCGAGCATGCCCAGGGCCAGCAGGGCGGCGCGCAGAGGGGACGTGAGCCGATGGGTTGCCTGGGCTGCCGTGTCTGGGAAGGGGCGGTGACTCATGTGGATTCTTTCTGATTGCCAGGGTAGCTTTTGAACACGCGGGTGCTGCCATCTCGGGCGACCAGCAGCACGTCATAGGGGTCACGGCGGTTGCCGTACACCGCGCCATCCATGCCGGGGGAGCCCACGGGCATGCCGGGCACGGCCAGGCCCAGGGCCTGGGGCTTTTGCTTCAGCAGGGCGCGCACGTCACTGGCGGGCACATGGCCTTCCACCGCGTAGCCGCCCACCAGCGCGGTGTGGCACGAGCCCAACTTTTGCGGCAGCCCCAGGCGGGCGCGCACGGCATTGTTGCCTGTGGCGTGGATGGTGACGGCAAACCCGTGGGCCTGCATGTGGTCCACCCAGTCCTGGCAGCAGCCGCAGTTGGGGTCTTTCCAGACCTCAACCGGGGTGGGCGCCGCGGCGTAGGCCGCGAGCGCGGGCCCAGCCAGCGTGCAGGCCATGGCCTGGGCCAGCCACTGGCGGCGGGTGTTTTTCGTTGGGGTGGGTGTGTAGTGAGTCATGGTGGTGCTCCTGTATTGCAATTGCAGTTCAATCCAATGCGCCGGGGGTGTGCCGCTGCCCTTGGGCCTGGCACGGCCTAGGCCAGCACCCCGCACAAGGGCCTATGCCGGCCGCGCCGCCCCGCCGTGCTGGGGGTGTCCCCCTCCCGCATCGCGCAGCGAAGCGAGAGAGGGGGAAGGCGCGAAGCGGCTCAGGGGGGGGCATTTGGGCTTTACGGTGATCGTGCCCTTCATGCCCGCGCTGAAATGGCCAGCGATCAGGCAGGCAAACTCGAAGCGGCCTGCGCGATTGAAATGCCACACGATGTCGCCGCGTTGGCCGGGTGGCACATGCGCCATGTAGGGCTCGTCGTGCTCCATGCCGGGGTGCTTGGCCATCATCTCGGCATGGGCCTGCAGGTCGGGCTCGGTGCCGATCACGATCTCGTGCAACACCTGGCCCTGGTTGGCTGCCCGCAGGCGAATGGTGTCGCCCTCGCGCACTTCGATGTGGCTGGGGGTAAAGCGCATGTCGTCGGTCATGCGCAGGGTGATGGTGCGGCGCACGGCCTGCGCGTCGCCCGCAATGCCCCAGGCCTTTTGCTCTTTCACTGGCGCAGTTACGGGCGCGTGGTGTGGTGCTGATTCATGAGAAAAGACGGCGCTAGCGCTTGCCAATAAAGCGCTAGTAGCTATAAATTTAATAGTGTTCATGGTGTGGCGGGGCTCAATGCTGGTGGCCGCTGGCGGCGGGTTTGCGGGCGCTGGGTTCGGTGGGGGCGGTGCCGGGGGCGTCCACGCGCGCCGGGCGTGGCGTGGCGGCAGGGGCGCCTTGCCATTCATAGGCCAGGGTGCCCGGCGGGTGCTGGAAGTCGCCGGGGTCGCGGTAGTCGCTGGCGCCCAGGCCCTGGCGCACCTTGAGGGTGGTGAACATGCCGCCCATCTCCAGCGGGCCAAACGGGCCGGTGCCGGTCATCATCGGGAAGGTGTTGTCGGGCAGCGGCATTTCCATGGCCCCCATGTCCGCCATGCCGCGCTCGCCCATCACCATGTAGTCGGGCACGATCTTCTGGATCTTGCCCACCAGCCCCTTGTGATCCACGCCGATCATGGTGGGCACGCCGTGGCCCATAGCGCCCATGGTGTGGTGGCTCTTGTGGCAGTGCAGGGCCCAGTCGCCCAGCTCGTCGGCCGTGAACTCGATCTGCCGCATCTGGCCCACGGCCACGTCGGTGGTCACCTCGGGCCAGCGGGCGGTGGGGGGCACGGGGCCGCCGTCGGTGCCGGTCACCTCGAACTCATGGCCGTGAAGGTGAATGGGGTGGTTGGTCATGGTGAGGTTGCCCACGCGGATGCGCACGCGATCGCCACGGCGCGCCACCAGTGGGCTGATGGCGGGGAAGGCGCGGCTGTTCCAGCACCAGATGTTGTGCTCCAGCATGGTGTTGACCTTGGGGGTCTTGCTGCCCGGCTCCACGTCAAAGGCATTGATCAGGAAGGCGTAGTCGCGCTGCACCTTGGCGATGTGCGGGTGTTGACCCTTGGGGTGTGTGATCCACAGGCCCATCATGCCCATGGCCATCTGCACCATCTCGTCGGCGTGCGGGTGGTACATGAAGGTGCCAGGCCTGCGCGCCACAAACTCGTACACAAAGGTTTTGCCTGGCTGGATGGCGGGCTGGGTGAGGCCGCCCACGCCATCCATGCCATTGGGCAGGCGCTGGCCGTGCCAGTGGATGGTGGTGTGCTCGGGCAGTCGGTTGGTGACGAAGATGCGCACGCGGTCGCCTTCGACCACCTCGATGGTGGGGCCGGGGCTTTGGCCGTTGTAGCCCCACAGGTTGACGAAGAAGCCGGGGGCCACCTCGCGCACCACGGGCTCGGCCACCAGATGGAATTCTTTGACGCCCTGGTTCATGCGCCAGGGCGTGGTCCAGCCGTTCAAGGTGACCACGGGTTGGTAGGGGCGCCCGTTGGGGGGCACCAGGGGCGGTGCGGTGTCGGGCGATGCCTGGGTGGCGGGCTCGGGCAGGGCGGCCAGTGCCACGCGGCTGACCGATGTGGCCGCGACGGCGGTAGCGGCACCGGCGAAAAATTGGCGTCGTTGCATGGGGTGTCCTGGATTTTTTGGAGAGAGGTCAGTGGCCACGGCTGTCGGCGGCCTCTGCTGGTGTGGTGGTGCCCAGGGCTGTGGCTGGGGTGTCGAGTGCGCCGATGAGGGCCAGGCGCAGATCGGTGTCGGCCAGCCAGAAGTCGCGCTGCGCCTCGATGGCGCGGGCGCTGGCGGCGGCGGCGGTGCGGGCTTCGGCCAGCAGGTCCCACACGCTGGCCAGCATGCCGTTGTAGCGCAGCGTGGTTTCGCTCTGGATCAGCGCGCGCAGCGGCAGCACTTCGTCGCGCTGCTGGCGGGCCAGGTCGTGGCTGGTGCGGTAGGTGAGCCAGGCGGTGCGCACCTCGGTGCGTGCGCGCAGCGCGGTGTCTTGCAACTGGGCGGCGTTGCGCTCCACCTCCAGCCGCGCCGCCGTGCGGGCCGTGCCGCCCCAGTCGAACAAGGGCAGGGGCAGTTCTAGCTCCCAGCCTCGGGTGGTGTCGCGGTGGCCGCTGTCCCGCTCTGTGGTGGTGTTGCGCTGGTAGCCCAGGCCCACGCTGCCAAACAGGGCGGCAGCACCTGCCCAGCCTGCGCGGGTGCTGGTGGTGTCAAGCTGGCGGCGCGCGGCCTGCAGGTCCAGCCGCTGCTCAAGGGCCTGGGCTTCCAGGGCCTGGGCGTTCAGTACGTCGGCCGGCATTGGGGGCAGGGCAGGCAGGCTGCTGGCCAGCGTGAAGCTGGCGTTGCCACCCCACAGGCCCAGGGTGCGGTGCAGTTGCTCGCGTGCCGTGGCTGCGGCCAGCTGCGCCCGGGCTTGGCTGGAGCGGGCATCGCTGAGCAGGGCTTGCTCGCGCGCCCATTGCAGGCGGCTCCAGTTGCCGGTGCGCGCCATGCGCTGGGCCAGCTCGGCACCGGCCTCCGCGGCCTCCACCATGCGGCTGTGCACGGCGGCCACTTGCTCCGCGGCCACGGCGCGCAGCCAGGCGCGGCGGGCATCGGCGGCCACCTGCAGCACGTCTTGCGCGGCCAGCAGGGTGGCGTGGTCGCGGGCCTCAGCCTGGCGCTGGGTGCGCCAGGGCAGGGTGATGAGGTCCAGCAGGCCGAAGCTGAGCGATCGCTCGATCTCCCGCTCATGCCCATTCACCAGCCGCCCCAGGGTGAGGTGCGGGTTGGGCAGTTGCAGGGCCTGCACACGCTGCGCATCTTGAATGCCCAGCTCTGCCAGCCGCACGCGCAGCGCGGGCTGGTGCAGCAAGGCAATGCGCACGGCGTTGTCTTGCGTCAGTGGCTGGGCCAGCCAGGTGCGCAATTGGGCCTGTGCCTCGCTGCGTGTGGCCGGGTCAGCGGGCGGGAGTTGTGCGGCCAGGGTGGGGGCGCTGCGGGCGGCTTGCTCCATGGCGCGGCCTTGCAGGCCGTCGGGCGACACGCTGGCGCAGCCTGCCAGCACCGTGAGGGCGGCGGCTGCGGCGGTCAGTCGCCAGAGGGTGGGCGCAGTGGTGTTCATGGGCGGCCCTCTGGAGGTGTGGTGGGTTGGTTGGTGTGGTGGCCGTGGGGCATGGGGTGCGGTCCCTTGTCATGCATCTGCTGGGGCATCTTGTGGCGCATGCCGGGGTGCGGTGTGCCATCTGTTGTGGCTGCTGGGGGCGAGGGGGTTGGGGGCGCCACAGTTGCGGCAGTGTTGTGCGCCTCCCAGTTCACGATGTCGGCATGGCCGCGTGGAAACTCGGCCACGGCACGGTTGGCGGCAGCCCAGTCCACCTCGGCGGGGGCTTGGGGGCTCTGCAGCGGCAAGGTGGGGTGGTGCAGCGGCGCTGGGGTGTTTGAAGCCTGCGCTGGCTGAGCCAAGGCGGGTGCTGCCAGGGTGCTGGCCAGCAGCCACGCCAGCAGGCGGCTGGTGGTTGGCAGGCGGAAAAAGGGCGGGCAGCGCCGCGGCAGGGCGCGGGCCAAAAAATCAAGGTGCGATGGCATCGCGGTCTCCAAAAACAAGCTCGAAGGAGCGTTGCACTTGACCTTTTCAGGCCACTGCAGACGCACTACGGGTGTCGGAGGTCAGGCGATGGGAGGCTTGTGGGCCAGCGCGACGGGGGCGTTGGCAGGTGTGTGCACGGCGCGCGCAATGGCGGCTGTGGGGGCTGGGCCCTGTGCGGCCGACGGGGCCGCAGGCAGCACCATGGTGGCATGGCAGATTTCGCACACGGTGCAGGTGCTGCCGTGGCTGTCTGCACAGGTCGATGTGGGGGCGGGTGTGGCTGCTGCGGTGGATGCGCAGTGAGAGTGACCGTGCCCCTCACCCTCTTCACTGTCGCCGCAATGGGCTGCCTGCGCAGCCGCGTGGTCCATCGCACCGTGGTGGTCGCTGGGATGTGCTGCCTCGGCATGTGGGCCGCCGTGGGCCGCTTCGCCCATCTGTGCTCCCGTCTGTGTGGCCATCACCTGGCTGTGGGCCACGGCCACCGGGGGCAGCATGCCTGCTGCCATGGCCGTACCCACCAGGCCGCGCAGGATCAGGAAGGTGATCAGCAACAGGGACAGGGCGCGGCGCATGGGGTGAATGATACGGCGGCGGTGGGGTTGGTTCCGTCGCGCAGCCTCTTTAGGTGGATGGACTCTCAGGTCGTCATGTAGCGGCCGGGCCGGTGGTTCATGGCCAGCACCAGGTTCAGCGCCACGGCCCCGGCAATGGACCACACCACACGCAGAGGCTCCACCGTCCACAGGGCCAGCAGCACGACGCAGCAGTCCACGGCCATCTGCACCTTGCCTGCGCGCCAGCCGTAGCGGTCTTGCAGGTACAGCGCCAAAATGCCCACGCCCCCCAAGCTGCAGCGGTGGCGAAACAGCACCAAAAATCCGGTGCCCGTGATCAGCCCACCCGCAATGGCGGCGTACAGCGGTTGCAGCTGGGCAAATTGCAGAAACTGCGATTGCAGCTCGGTCAGCAGCGACAGCAGCAGCACGGCGATGAAGGTCTTGACGGTGAAGGCCCGGCCCAGTTTGCGCAGGGCCAGCCAGTAAAAGGGCAGGTTCACCACAAAGAAAATCTTGCCGAAGCCAATGCCCGTGGCGTAGTGCAGCAAAAACGCCAGCCCGGCGGTGCCGCCCGTCAGCAAGCCGGCACTGGTGAAAAACGCCACGCCCACCGAAATCAGCAGCACGCCGGTGAAGATGGCAACGGCGTCTTCGGTCAGCGAGTGGGGCACCGCAACAGGGGGCGGCGTGACGGGGGCGGCGGTGGAGCGGGACATGGCGGCAAAAGAAAGGGAAGGCTGGATTGGACCATGCAAGCCCTGTGCCTGGGCTTGCTGTGGGTCAAGAAGCAAAGGGGCGCTGGCGTTGGTTGGGCCAGGGGCTTTTCAGGTTTGTGCTCTGAATGCTATCAATTAAATAGCTGGTAGCGCTTGATTTTAAAGCGCTAGAGGCAGTTTTTTATCAAACAAGCGTTCTGTTCGCGCGTGCAGAGATACCAGGGCCAGCCTGGCAGCGTGCCGCGATGGCATGATGAAAACCTTCAAGTCACTTAAAGGCATGGCTCTATGGCGCAGTCGCTGGCATTGCATCGCATTGGAGAGGCCGCCCGGCAGTCTGGCGTGTCGGCCGCGAATATCCGCTACTACGAAAAAGAAGGCTTGCTGCCGCCCGGCGCCCGCAGCGACAACAGCTACCGCCTGTACAGCGCGGACGATGTGCACCGCCTGCGCTTCATCCGCTTGTGCCGCGCCATGGACATGTCGCTGGACGAGGTGCGCACCCTGCTGGCGCTGGACTGGGGCCGCAAGGAAGACTGCCATGCCGCCTGCGACACGCTGGACGAGCACCTGCAGCATGTGCGCACCCGGCTGGCAGAGTTGCAGGCCCTGGAGGCCGATTTGCTGGCCCTGCGCAGCCGCTGCGACGGCACCGACGCGCAGTGCCACATCATCGAGGCCCTGCACCAGCGCGCCGATGCCCAGGTGCCTGACACGCTGGCCGCCTTGGCGGGTGCGGCGCTCGGCAAGCGCCATGTCTGACGCGGTTGCCAGCGATGCTGTGAGCACCTGTTTCAGCGCGCCCAGGGCTTTGGATTGTTTTGCTATTGATTTGATAGCTAATCGCGCTTTATCCAATGGCCCTAGAGGCCTAAAAGGCTTGTGGTGCTGCGGGCCAGGGGCTTGCCACTGCGCTGGCAGCACCTCGCTATGATCCGGCCATGATTTCGCACTGGCCCGGCCTCTCCTTGCCCGAACGTGTCTGGAGCGTGGTTCGGCGCTGGGCGCTGGCGTGGTGGCGCATTCTGTACCTAGGGGCGGTGGTGCTGGTGCTGGTGTTGTCGCCATCCAGCTACGGGCGGGGCACACGCCGCGCCCTGGCGCGCCACCTGTACCTGGACACTGCCCCGGTGCTCATTGGCTTCACCGTGCTGGCGGCGCTCATCAGCCTGGTGCTCACGCGCATTGTGGTGGTCACTGCGCTCAGCTACGGCTTGTCGCGCTACGCGCTGGAGATGGTGATTCGCGTGCTGGTGCTGGAGCTGATTCCGCTCACGGCCGCGCTCTTCGTGGCTATGCGCTGCACCATCCCCAACGGCACGCAGCTGGCCCTGCTGCGCCAGTCAGGCCGGTTTGACCACCTGCGCCGTTTGGGGGCTGACCCGGTGCGGGTCGAGCTGCTGCCGCGTGCCGTAGCGGGCGTGTTTGCCTGCATCACTCTCGCCGCACTCAGCTGCGTGGTGGCGCTGGTGCTGGCGTACCTGGGGGTGTACGGCTTCAACCTGGCGGGCCTGCCCAGCTACACGCGCATGTTCGGGCAGGTGTTTGCACCCGCCGTCACACTGGTGTTTGTGATCAAGACCTTGCTGTTCAGCCTGGCCGTGGCGCTCATCCCCATGGCCGCTGGGCTGCACGACACGGGCGAGCGTGCCCAGCCCGACTCCGAGCTGGGCGGCCTGGCGCGCATGTTTGCGGTGCTGCTGCTCATCGAGGTGGGCTCGCTGGTGGGCAACTACTACTGATGGCCATGCGCGCGCACTGGCCCAACCCCTGTTTCTGATGCCATGAATCCTCCATCATCCCCATCCCCTTCCAATGCGCCGCCACAGGAGTCTGGCGTTGCCCCTGTGGAGACCCTGCGGCCGGTGGCTTACCTGGAGCTCAAGGCGGCTGCGCTGTTGTTGTTCACCGTGCTGTTGATTGCCGGGTCTGGTCTGTACCTGCTCTATGCCCGGGGGGCTTTCGAGCCCACGCAAACCCTGGTGCTCACGGCCGATGATTCTGAGGGCGTGGTGGTGGGCATGGACATGACGTTCTCGGGCTTTCCCATCGGGCGCGTGCGCCGCATTGAGCTGGCCGAAACCGGCAACGCCCGCATCATCGTGGACGTGCCCCGTAAAGACGCCCACTGGCTGCGCGAGTCCAGCGTGTTCACCCTGGTGCGCGGGGTGGTGGGCGCCACCAACATCCGAGCCTACAGTGGCATCCTCACCGACCCCTTGCTGCCCGACGGCGCCACGCGCCCCGTGCTGCGCGGCGATGCCACCGCAGAAATTCCACAGCTGATGGCCTCTGCCCGTGAGCTGTTGGGCAACCTCAATGCCTTGACGGCGCAGGACGCCGCCCTGGGCAGCAGCCTGGCCAACGTGCAGGCGCTCACCCAGCGGCTGAACGGTCCCAGCGGCGCACTGGGCGTGGTGATGGGCAACGAGGCCGACGCCAAGAAAGTTCTCGCGACGCTGGAGCGCTCCAACACCCTGCTGGCGAGGCTGGACGGGCTGGCCAAGCAGGCCGATCGGCAGGTGTTTGGCGAGAACGGCAAAGATGCCCTGGTGCCCGACCTGCGCGCTACGGTGGCGCAACTCAATGGTTTGTTGGCAGACACGCGCACCAGCCTCAAGAAGGTGGATGCCGTGCTGGCCGAGGCCCAGGCCATCGGTGCCAACGCCCGTGAAGCCACCACCGACCTGGGCGCGCTGCGTGCCGAGGTGGAGAGCAACCTGCGCCGGGTGGAAGGCCTCGTCAACGACATCCAGCGCAAATGGCCGTTTGCGCGCGACACGGAGATCAAGCTGCCATGAGCTTTGCACCTAACACCGGATGGCGCCACCGGGCCTTGCGCGGCGCCCGGTGGCCTTGGCTATTGGCTTGCGCGGTGCTGGCGGCGTGTTCCAGCCAGCCCCCCGTGCCCGACTGGCAGATGAATGCCCACGCTGCCACGCAAAAAGCCCTGAACGCCTACCTGACCGGCCAGGCACGCGTCGAAGCGCAAGAGTGGGAGCGTGCCCGCCAGGCGCTGGCCAGCACCGGTCGTGCCGACCTGCTGGCCCGCACTGAGTTGCTGCGGTGCGCCGCCCAATCGGCCAGCCTGGCCTTGACAGGGCCCTGTGCAGGCTTTGAGTCCCTGCGCCCAGATGCCGCCGCGCCGGAGTTGGCCTACGCCGACTTTTTGCAAGCCCAGCGTTTGACGGCTGCGCAGGTCTCCGTGCTGCCGCCACCCCAGCGCGCCGTGGCGCAGCGCCTTGCAGGCACTTCCAGCGGTGGCGATGCGGCAGCCATGCTGGTTGCTGTGGAAGATCCTTTGTCTCGCTTGGTGGGGGCTGCGGCGCTGTTCCAGGCCGGACAGGCGGGGCCTGCGGTGGTGGCGCTGGCGGTAGACACCGCATCAGCCCAAGGGTGGCGCCGCCCGCTGATCGCTTGGCTGACCGTGCAGGCCGATCAGGCGCAAGCTGCAGGCGATGTGGACACTGCAGCCCGTGCGCGCAGGCGCCTGGCCGTGGTGGCGCCCTGAACGTTACTTTGAATCGACGGCGGCAGGGTGGGGCTGCGAGGGGTGCGCAGGCCTATGCCGCGCTGGGCTTGAGCGATCAGGCCATAGCAAACCAATTGCATGCCCCACGCCCAGTCTCAGTTTGTCAGTGCGAGGCAGAAGCCTCCAGCGGTAACAATGTGTCCCACTGCGCGGGCAGCAAAGGCAGCGAATCCGCAGATTGCGCCACCCACTCTGGCATGGCGCCAACCAGTGCGGCCGCCACGGCCAAGGCCACTGTGACGAGGAACGCAAGCACGGCAGCCGTTTGCGGAGAGAGGTGATGAAGTGTCATGGCATAGCTCCTTTCAGGGGAGTGCGGTTAATCCAAGCATGGCGGCATCGCTGCCGGATGAGACGGACCGCTCTTGCGCAATTCAAAGGTGCGGGGGCCGCAATGGCTCACCCCGCGCCAGCCTCAATGGCCAGTGGATGAGATTCCACCAAACCTGCCCAGTTCCGTCTGTAAGACAAGTGCTTATCTGGCATGCAGTTTGTGACCAGTTGTGTCGTGCACGCCATCTGGCAGAGGAGGCGGTGTTGGCTTTATGAAGTCTGTACTTCAAAGTACATGCCTTCTGCCTCCCCCAAATCCCGAAACCCGGCTTGGCGGGCTGTACTGCAGGCTTTGGCCCAGCGCGCAGCCAGTTCCATGTCGGCCTTGGAGATTTCATCAGCGCTGGCGCCTTCCAGGTCTCCCATGGTGTCCAGGGCAGCGGCCACCTGCTCGGGCCCGCCCAGCGCGTTTTCCAGCGCTTTGGTGTAGCGTGCTTCTGCCGCAGCAACTGCTTTGGCGGGCACATCATCGGGGTAGTCACGCAGGGTGACGGTGTACAGGGTGTCAATCACTTCCATGCCGGGCTCCTGGTTTTGAATACTGTTTAAATATACAGTATTTTGAGATGCAGGGCGAGGGCGGCGTGTTGGGCGGGTTTGGGGATGGATTGTTGTGGGCGCTGAATAAAGGAAAAAAGCCGGAAGCTTGTGGAAGCTTTGCGTGTCTGCGGTAGTCCAGGAGCTCAGCGACGAGGTGTTTTGCTGGTTGCGCCATGGCTCTGGCGTATGGGCGCATGCTTTGGGCCTGACGGCGTACACGATGTGCCCCCGCATTTTAAAAATGTGCCCCCAAATGTGCCCCCAATTTTCTCGGATGGGGTGGACTGGTTTGGATGGGGATGGACAGCGAAGATGCTGATTCCAAAGGGGAAATGAAAAAGGCCGCACGGTTGTGGAACCATGCGGCCTTATCTGTGGTGCCCGGGGCCGGAATCGAACCGGCACGCCTTGCGGCGGGGGATTTTGAGTCCCCTGCGTCTACCAATTTCACCACCCGGGCGGGTAATTTGTGAAGACGCAAATTATGGCACAGTAGTGACCATGAATTACCAAACTATCGAACAAGCGGTTGGCAACACGCCACTGGTCGCGCTGCAGCGCATTGGTGCCCAGGACAACGCCGCGCGCGGCAATGTGATTCTGGGCAAACTGGAAGGCAACAACCCCGCCGGTTCGGTGAAGGACCGGCCTGCGCTGTCCATGATTCGCCGCGCTGAAGAGCGTGGGGACATTCGCCCTGGCGACACCCTGATCGAGGCGACCTCTGGCAACACGGGCATTGCGCTGGCGATGGCGGCGGCCATCAAGGGCTATCGCATGGTGTTGGTGATGCCTGAGGATTTGTCGATTGAACGTGCGCAGACCATGAAGGCGTTTGGTGCCGAGCTGGTGCTGACGCCCAAGAGTGGTGGCATGGAGCACGCACGTGACCTGGCTGAGGCCATGCAAAAGCGTGGCGAGGGCAAGGTGCTGGACCAGTTTGGCAATGCCGACAACCCGCGGGTGCACTACGAAACCACGGGCCCCGAGATTTGGGAGCAGACGGGCGGGCGCATCACGCACTTTGTGAGCGCGATGGGCACCACGGGCACCATCACGGGGGTTTCGCGCTTTCTCAAAGAAAAGAACCCTGGCATCCAGATCGTGGGGGCGCAGCCGCAAGAAGGTTCGCGCATCCCGGGCATTCGCAAGTGGCCGCAAGAGTACATGCCCAAGATTTACGACCCGCGCATCGTGGACGAGCTGGTGTCTGTGAGCCAGGACGACGCCGAAGAGATGTGCCGCCGCCTGGCCCGCGAAGAGGGGATTTTTGCGGGCATCTCTGCGGCAGGCGCTTGCTGGGTGGCCCAGCAGATTGCCCAGCGCGAACAAAACGCCACGGTGGTGTTTGTGGTGTGCGACCGGGGTGACCGCTACCTGTCTACCGGCGTGTTTCCGGCCTGAGCTGGCGTCTGCCGGGCAGTGCATTGCAGAGCCCTTGAGTGGGGTTGTTTTGAATGAAATTGGCCTCTAGCGCTTGCCAAATAAGCGTGAGAAGCTATTGTTTTGGAAGCATTTCATGACGCAGTACGAAGTTCGACATTGCACCCACTGCGGCACGCAGCTGGCCTGGATCACACAGGCGGAAGATGGCGGCGACAAGGCGCGGCTGCGTTGCCCCGCTTGCGGCTGGACGCATTGGAACAACCCCACGCCCGTGCTGGCCGCCATTGTGGAGGTGGGCGGCCAGGTGCTGTTGGCCCGCAATGCGGCCTGGCCCGAAAAGATGTTTGCGCTGATTACCGGCTTCATGGAGGAGGGTGAGTCGCCGCAAGAAGGCATTGCGCGCGAGGTGAAGGAAGAGACCAATCTCGACGTGCAGTCCGCCACGCTGGTGGGGGCCTATGAATTTTTGCGCATGAACCAGATCATCATTGCCTACCATGTGGTGGCGCAAGGCGAGGTGCGTTTGTCGCCCGAGCTGGTGGACTACCGGCTCTATGATCTGGCAGACCTCAAATGCTGGCCTGCGGGCACCGGTTATGCGCTGGCCGACTGGCTGCGCACACGGGGGCATGAGCCCGTATTTTTTACAGAAGAAGAGAACGCAGAGCGACGCCGCGGGCTGGGCCTGCCGCCTAAGGATTGAAGACCATGGAAACCCACAAAGAAATCGACACCCGGGGCCTGAATTGCCCTCTTCCCATCCTGAAGGCCAAGAAGGCCCTGGCTGACATGGCCAGCGGCCAGTTGCTCAAGGTGCTGGCCACCGATGTGGGTTCGCTGCGCGACTTTCAGGCCTTTGCCCGCCAAACGGGCAATGAGCTGGTGGAGCAGCAGACCGTGGGCGAGGAGTTCATTCACATCCTGCGCCGCCGCTGAACGGGCGGCTTGCAGATGGGCCCTGCGTTTCGGCCCAGCCTTTGGGCCCGGCACAGGCCCGTGCGGTCGCCATATGCCATGGAGGGCGGGGCAGGGCACCCCGCCTTGGCGCTGATTACAGCGACAAGCCTTTGAGATAGTTGCGAAAGGCGTCGCCCACTTGGGGGTGTTGCAATGCCAGCTCCACGGTGGCCTCCAAAAAGCCTTCTTTGCTGCCGCAGTCGTAGCGCTTGCCTTCGTACTGAAAGGCGTACACGGCCTCGTTTTGCATCAAGCGTGCGATGCCGTCGGTGAGCTGGATTTCTCCGCCTACGCCGCGTGGCTGGTTGCGGATTTCATCAAACACACCGGGCGTGAGGATGTAGCGCCCCGCCACACCCATGCGCGATGGGGCGACGTCGGCCTTGGGCTTCTCCACAATGCGGTTGATGCGAATCAGCGGGCCACCGGCAGGCTCGCCCGCCACGATGCCGTAGCGGTGGACCTGGTCTTCGGGCACTTCCTGCACTGCAATCACCGAGCGGCCTTGCTGGCGGAAAGCGGCTGCCATCTGGGCCAGCACCGGCTGGCCACCCTCGGGGCCCACCATCAGGTCATCGGCCAGCAGCACGGCAAAGGGTTCATTGCCCACCAGTGGCTCAGCGCACAGCACGGCATGCCCCAGGCCCAGCGAGCGGGGCTGGCGCACAAAGGCGCAGTCCATGTCGTCCGGCTGAATGGAGCGCACCAAAGCCAGCAGCTCTTTTTTGCCCGCGGTCTCCAGCTCGGACTCCAGCTCGTACGCGGTGTCGAAGTGGTCTTCGATGGCGCGCTTGCTGCGGCCCGTCACAAAGATCATGTGGCGAATGCCGGCGGCATAGGCTTCTTCCACCGCGTATTGGATGAGCGGCTTGTCCACCACGGGCAGCATCTCCTTGGGGCTGGCTTTGGTGGCAGGCAAGAAGCGGGTGCCCAGGCCAGCGACGGGAAAAACAGCTTTACGGATGGTGGATACAGCAGTCATGGAGCTCCTTCTAGAGTGGAATGCGTGCAAAAAATAACAGGGCGGCAGCGCTGGTGAGGGCGGCTTAGCCCAGCCGCGCCAGTTGATCGCGCAAGCGGGTCAAGGTGGCGCCAAAGTCGGCGATGCGCTTTTTCTCCTGGTCGATCACAGCGGGCGGTGCCTTGGCCACAAACGCTTCGTTCGAGAGCTTGTTGTTGGCCTTGGTGACTTCGCCGTCAATGCGTGCGATTTCCTTGGACAAACGTGCTTTCTCGGCCGCCACGTCAATTTCCATGTACAGGCACATGCGGGCTTCGCCCACCACGGCCACGGGTGCCGCCTGTGCGGCGGCAGCCCACGCGGCTTCGTCGTCAAACACCTTCACTTCGCTGAGCTTGGCCAGCGCCTGCAGCACGGGCGCTACGCCGCGCATGAAGTCGGTGTCACCCACCACGTACATCGGCAGGCGGGTGGAGGGCGAGACATTCATCTCGCCGCGCAGTGCACGGCAGGCGTCCACCAAGCCCTTCACTCGGCCCATGTGGGCGATTGAAACCTCATCGATCTTCTCGGGCTGGGCCTGGGGGTAACGAGCGATGCTGACCGACTCACCCTGCAACCCGGCCACGGGCGCCACCGTTTGCCACAGGGCTTCGGTGATGAACGGGATGATGGGGTGGGCCAGGCGCAGGATGGCTTCCAGCGTGCGGATCAGCGTGCGGCGCGTGGCGCGCTGCTCGGCCTCCGTGCCGTTCTGGATCTGCACCTTGGCGATCTCCAGGTACCAGTCGCAGTACTCGTTCCAGACAAAGTCGTAGATCGTGTTGGCCACGTTGTCCAGGCGGTACTCGGCAAAGCCCTTGGCCACCTCGGCCTCGGTCTTTTGCAGCAGCGATGTGATCCAGCGGTCCGCCTGGCTGAAATGCATGTAGCCGTGGGCGGGGCCGCCGGGCTGGCACTCTTCCTTGGTGTGCTCTTTTAGGCCGCAGTCCTGGCCCTCGCAGTTCATCAGCACGAAGCGGCTGGCGTTCCAGAGCTTGTTGCAGAAGTTGCGGTAGCCCTCGCAGCGCTTGCTGTCGAAGTTGATGCTGCGGCCCAGGCTGGCCAGCGCCGCAAAGGTAAAGCGCAGCGCATCGGCGCCGTAGGCCGGAATGCCCTCGGGGAATTCCTTTTGCGTGTTCTTGCGCACCGTGGGTGCGGTCTCGGGCTTGCGCAGGCCGGTGGTGCGCTTGTCCAGCAGCGGCTCCAGAGAGATGCCGTCGATCAGGTCCACGGGGTCGAGCACGTTGCCTTCGGACTTGGACATCTTCTTGCCCTGCGCGTCGCGCACCAGGCCGTGGATGTACACATGCTTGAACGGCACGCGGCCCGTGAAGTGCGTGGTCATCATGATCATCCGGGCAACCCAGAAGAAGATGATGTCGTAGCCGGTCACCAGCACGGTGCTGGGCAGGTACAGGTTGAAGTCGTCGGTGGGCGCGTCGCCTTGTTCAGGCCAGCCCATGGTGCTGAAGGGCACGAGGGCCGACGAGTACCAGGTGTCCAGCACATCCTCGTCGCGACGCAGCTTTTTGCCGGGCGCCTTGGCCTGGGCCTCGGCTTCCGTGCGGGCCACGATCACGTTGCCGTCCTCGTCGTACCAGGCTGGGATCTGATGGCCCCACCACAGCTGGCGGCTGATGCACCAGTCCTGGATGTTGTTCATCCACTGGTTGTAGGTGTTCACCCAGTTCTCGGGCACAAAGGTCACCTCGCCGGTGGCCACCGCGTCGATGGCCTTTTGCGCAATGCTCTTGCCCGTGGGGTCCTGGTCGCTCACCTTGCTCATGGCCACGAACCACTGGTCGGTCAGCATGGGCTCGATCACCTGGCCGGTGCGGGTGCAGATCGGCACCATGAGCTTGTGCTTCTTCACCTCGACCAGCGCGCCGAGGGCTTCGAGGTCGGCCACCACGGCCTTGCGGGCCACGAAGCGGTCCATGCCCTGGTACTTGGCGGGGGCGTTCTCGTTGATGGTGGCCTGCAGGGTCAGCACAACGATCATGGGCAGCTTGTGGCGCTGGCCCACGGCGTAGTCGTTTTGGTCGTGCGCTGGCGTCACCTTCACCACGCCCGTGCCGAATTCCTTGTCGACGTACTCGTCGGCGATCACCGGGATCTGACGGTCGCACAGCGGCAGGTTGACCATCTTGCCGATGAGGTGCGTATAGCGTGCATCCTCGGGGTGCACCATCAGCGCCACGTCGCCCAGCATGGTTTCAGGCCGGGTGGTGGCCACCGTCAGGCTGCCGGAGCCGTCGGCCAGGGGGTAGGCGATGTGCCACAGCGAGCCGTCTTTTTCTTCACTTTCGACTTCCAGGTCGGACACGGCGGACTGCAGCTTCGGGTCCCAGTTCACCAGGCGTTTGCCGCGGTAGATCAGGCCCTGTTCGTACAGCTTCACGAAGGTGTCTGTGACCACCTTGGAGAGCTTGTCGTCCATGGTGAAGTATTCACGGCTCCAGTCCACGCTGTCGCCCATGCGGCGCATCTGCGTGGTGATGGTGTTGCCGGACTTTTCCTTCCACTCCCACACCTTGCTCACAAAGTTCTTGCGCGCCTCGGGCGGGGTGGGGCCCATGTCGTAGCGGCTGATGCCTTGTTCCTGCAACTGGCGCTCCACCACGATCTGCGTGGCGATGCCCGCGTGGTCGGTGCCCGGCACCCACACCGTGTTGAAGCCGCGCATGCGGTGATAGCGCGTGAGGCTGTCCATGATCGTCTGGTTGAACGCATGGCCCATGTGCAGCGTGCCCGTCACGTTGGGGGGCGGTAGCTGGATGGAAAACGCTGGCTCGCCCGCCTGCGGCGCGCCCGTGCCACGGTGGCCTGCGGTGCCATACCCGCGCTTTTCCCATTCAGGGCCCCAGTGGGCTTCCAGCGCAGCGGGTTCAAAGGACTTGGACAGGCTTTCGAGGCCGGGTTGTTGCAGGGGCGTGCTCATGGATGGTGTGGTGTTGCAGGAGGCAGCCGCTGGGGCTGCCTCGACAGACAAGAGGGTGAGCCGGGCATTTTAAGGCAGGGCCGAGTGGCTTCGGCCACAGCTGCATTTGTGTCTGTGCCAGAGGGTTACTGGCATCGCCGGGCCTGCCCTGTATGGCCTGGACGGCTTCAAACAAACGGACTGCCCAATGCAAAAAGCCCAAGTGGTAGAACCACTTGGGCTTGCATATGGCGGAGAGGGCGGGATTCGAACCCGCGGTGGGGATTAGCCCACACACGCTTTCCAGGCGTGCGACTTAAACCGCTCATCCACCTCTCCGAAGCCCGCTACTATAGCATTGCTTTTGCGGGTTACGTTTGAACTGTGAGAATTTCTTTCGGGCGCCCCGGGCGGGCGTGTCGTTTACTGGCCGCGCTGCGTGGTCTGCACCATCTTCATGGCAGACCCGATCAAGGCAGACACCTCGGTCATGTTGCTGGGCACGATGAGGGTGGTGGTCGCGTCCGATGCGACTTGGCTGTAGGCCTCGACGGCTTTCTCCGCCACCTTGAGTTGCACGGCCTGCTCGCCGCCTGGCTGGCGGATGGCGGCGGCCACGCGTTCAATGGCGTGGGCGGTGGCTTCGGCCACGGCGGTGATGGAGGCGGCTTCGCCCTGGGCCTTGTTGATGGCTGCCTGCTTTTCGCCTTCGGAGCGGGCGATGAAAGCCTCGCGCTCGCCGGTGGCGATGTTGATCTGTTCTTGGCGGCGGCCTTCGGAGGCCGCAATCAGTGCGCGCTTTTCGCGTTCGGCGGTGATCTGGGCCTGCATCGCGTGCAGGATTTCCTTCGGCGGGGTCAGGTCTTTGATTTCATAGCGCAGCACTTTCACGCCCCAATTGAGCGCCGCTTCGTCAATGGCCTGCACGATTTGCGCGTTGATGATGTCACGCTCTTCAAAGGTCTTGTCCAGTTCCAGCTTGCCGATGACCGAGCGCAGCGAAGTCTGCGCCAACTGGGTCACGGCCATGATGTAGTTGCTGGAGCCATAGCTGGCGCGCATGGGGTCGGTGACTTGGAAGTACAGGATGCCGTCCACTTGCAATTGCGTGTTGTCGCGGGTGATGCAGACCTGGCTGGGCACGTCCAGGGGAATTTCCTTGAGGCTGTGTTTGTAGGCGACGCGGTCCACAAACGGCACCAAAAAATTCAGGCCCGGAGTGAGGGTGCCGGCGTACTTGCCCAGGCGCTCTTTGACCCAGGCGTTTTGCTGGGGCACGACCTTGACGGAGCGGGCGATGAAGATCACCGCAATGATCAGGAAGACGATGGCAATTTCCATGAGAAGCCTTTGGTTTGCAGGTGAACAAATAAAACGAGGTGCGCCAGAAAGAGGGCGTTCAGACCGGGTCGACCAGCAAGCGGTTGCCGACCAACTCGGCCACGCGGTGCATGCCTGTGGCCGGCTGCACGCCCGAGCGGTGGATGGCCGTCCAGGTGGCGCCGCGGTACTTCACGCTGCTGGTGCCGTCGGGGTTCCAGTGGTCGATCAGAATGGTTTCGCCCACATCCAGGTTCACACTGCGGTCGGCGCGGGCGGATGGATCTCCGGGGCGCTTGCGCCGCACGGCATGCCAGCCGATGACCGATCCTCCGCCCACCACGGCGGCCGTCACTATTTGCAGTGTGGTGGACATGCCCAGGTGGGCTGCGATGGCTGCAGCGGCCACGCCCAGGGCCAGCATGAGCAAATAGAAGGTGCCGGTGAGCAGTTCTGCCGCCACAATTCCCCCGGCCAATAACCACCAGAGGGTGGATTCCGCCATACAGCCTCCTTGCGTGCGGGCACGCGCCTGTGTGATGTGTTTAGTGCACCACATTCTGGGTCAAAAGGATTGGACTTCAAAGGCGTGACACGGTTATTCCTTACACTTCGCGCCTATTTCGTTTTTTGGCCGGGCAGGGCACGGTTTCACGGAGGCTGCGCATGAAGTTTCGCTTTCCCATCATCATCATCGATGAAGACTATCGTTCCGAGAACACTTCGGGTCTCGGCATTCGCGCGTTGGCGCAGGCCATAGAGGCCGAGGGCTTCGAGGTGGTGGGGGTGACCAGCTACGGCGATCTGTCGCAGTTCGCCCAGCAGCAAAGCCGCGCCAGTGCCTTTATTCTGTCCATCGACGATGAAGAATTCACTGTGGGCGAGGGGCTAGATCCCATCGTTTTGAGCCTGCGCAATTTCATTGGCGAAGTGCGCCGCAAGAACACTGAGGTGCCGATCTACGTGCACGGCGAAACCAAGACCAGCCGCCACCTGCCCAACGACATCCTGCGTGAGCTGCATGGCTTCATCCACATGTTCGAGGACACCCCCGAATTCGTGGCCAAGCACATCATCCGCGAGGCCAAGAGCTACCTCGAAAGCGTGCAGCCGCCCTTCTTCAAGGCGTTGCTCGATTACGCCGAAGACGGCTCTTACAGCTGGCACTGCCCAGGGCACTCGGGTGGCGTGGCGTTTTTGAAGAGCCCGGTGGGCCAGATGTACCACCAGTTCTACGGCGAGAACATGCTGCGCGCCGACGTGTGCAACGCGGTGGAAGAACTGGGCCAGCTGCTGGACCACAACGGCGCCATCGGCGAGAGCGAGCGCAACGCCGCGCGCATCTTCAATGCCGACCACTGCTTCTTCGTGACCAACGGCACGTCCACATCGAACAAGATGGTGTGGCACCACACCGTGGCGCCCGGCGATGTGGTGGTGGTGGACCGCAACTGCCACAAGTCCATCCTGCACAGCATCATCATGACCGGAGCCATCCCCGTGTTCATGAAGCCCACGCGCAACCACTTCGGCATCATCGGGCCCATCCCGCAAAGCGAGTTCGAGCCCGCCGCCATCCAGGCCAAGATCAAGGCCAACCCGCTGCTCAAGGGTGTGGATGCGAAAAAGGTCAAGCCCCGCGTGCTCACGCTCACGCAAAGCACCTACGACGGCGTGCTCTACAACACCGAAACCATCAAGGGCATGCTCGACGGCTACGTGGACAACCTGCACTTTGACGAGGCCTGGTTGCCCCACGCAGCTTTCCACCCGTTCTATGGCAGCTACCACGCCATGGGCAAGAAGCGCGCGCGCCCCCAGCACTCGGTGGTGTATGCCACGCAGTCCATCCACAAGCTGCTGGCCGGTATCAGCCAGGCATCGCACGTGCTGGTGCAGGACTCGCAAACGGTGAAGCTCGACCGGCCCTTGTTCAACGAGGCTTACCTGATGCACACCTCGACCAGCCCGCAGTACAGCATCATTGCCAGCTGCGACGTGGCTGCCGCCATGATGGAGCCGCCCGGCGGCACCGCGCTGGTGGAAGAGAGCATTCTGGAAGCGCTCGACTTCCGCCGCGCCATGCGCCAGATCGAGGACGATTTCGGCAAGAACGACTGGTGGTTCAAGGTCTGGGGTCCTGAAAAGCTCGTGGACGAGGGCATGGGCCGCGCCGAAGACTGGATCATCCGCAGCGACGCCAAGGGCAAGAAGGGCAGCAAGTGGCACGGTTTTGGCCAGTTGGCCGACGGCTTCAACATGCTGGACCCGATCAAGTCCACCATCGTCACGCCCGGCCTGAGCCTGGATGGCAAGTTCGACAAGACCGGCATCCCCGCATCCATCGTCACCAAGTACCTGGCCGAACACGGCGTGGTGGTGGAGAAGACGGGCCTGTACAGCTTCTTTGTGATGTTCACCATCGGCATCACCAAGGGCCGCTGGAACACGCTGCTCACCGCGCTGCAGCAGTTCAAGGACGACTACGAGAAGAACCAGCCGATGTGGCGCATCCTTCCCGAGTTCTGCCAGCAGCACAAGCGCTACGAGCGCATGGGCCTCAAGGACCTGTGCCAGCACGTGCACGAGATGTACGCCAAGTACGACATCGCGCGCCTGACGACCGAGATGTACCTGTCGGACCTGACGCCTTCCATGAAGCCCTCGGACGCGTACGCCCACATTGCCCAGCGCAAGACCGAGCGCGTGGAGATTGACCACCTGGAAGGCCGCATCACTGTGGGCCTGGTCACACCGTACCCACCGGGCATTCCACTGCTCATTCCCGGCGAAGTCTTCAACAAGAAGATCGTGGACTACCTCAAGTTCGCCCGCGAATTTGCCAAGCTGTGCCCCGGCTTTGAGACCGACATCCACGGCCTGGTCGAGGTGGAAGACGAAAGCGGCCAAGTCCGCTTCTATGCGGACTGCGTGGCCAACAAGCCCTGATTGCCGCTGAAGGGCCATCCGAGGCCCTGCTTGCCGATAGGGTTTGAGTGAAAATGGCTGCTAGCGCTTATCCATCAAGCGCTAGCAGCTATTTTTTTGATAGCTTATTGCCGAATCGATGGGGGCGCCGTGGTGGCAGGCATGTCCAGCCGCACCCGCACAAAGCTGGCAAAGCGCGGCAGGCCGCCCTCATGTGTGCCGCGAAAGCGGTAGGTCACCCAGCTGCCAACGGGCGGCGGATCGGCGCGGTCGGCGTCGGTCAGGCCTGCGCCCAGCTTGAAGCGCTGGCCTGTGGGCATCTCCACCAGCAGCGCGCCCAGCCGCCCGGCATGTTTGCCCTTGCCCGGCAGGTGGCCCACCACCAGGGCCTCGGTGTCTTCGTGGGTCTTGAACTTGATGAGATCGTCGCTGCGGCCTGACCGGTACAGCGAGCTGCCTTTGTGCAGCATCAGCCCCTCACCCCCGGCGCGCACCGTGCGTTGCAGCAGGGCCTGCAAGGCGGCATCGGTGGCCACACGTTGCTGTGGCACGGCTTGCACCCAGTTTTGCTGAATGGATGCGACCAGCGTCTTCAAGGCCCCCAGCCGTTCGTCAAAAACACCACCATGGGCGGGCAGGTCAAACACCATGAAGCGCATCTGCCGCCAGGCGGCGTCATCGGGCTGCTGCTGGCGCGTGGTGGACTGGGCATGCCCAAAGCGCCCGCGCCCGGCCCACAGCTCGCCATCCATGGGCGTGGCGGGCCAGCCTGCGGTAAACCACGCGGGCGCGGCCACCGTTTCGCCACCCCGCGTGCGCAGCGTGTGCCCATCCCAGTAGCCGCGCACGCCGTCGTACTTCTCGCTCACCCAGTAGTCGGCCAGCGGCATGCCAGGGCGGTACACATTGGCGAGCAGCAGGGCGGGTGCGTCTGCGGCCCAGGCCTGGGGGAGGGCCAGCGTGAGGAGAGGGCTCAGGGGCGCCAGGCCCAGCCAGGTCAGGCAGCGTCTGCGGTGCATAGGGTGGTGTGTGTATGGGTGTTGCTATCAAAAAAATAGCTTCTAGCGCTTATGGGGTAAGCGCTAGAAGCCAATTTGTTATGGAGCCTGTTCAGCCCAGCAGGGTTTTAGACCTGGTCAGCGCTCAGGCCTGCGGTCTGGCTGAAGCCACCGTCCACGTAGGTGATCTCGGCCGTCATGCCGCTGGCCAGGTCGGACAGCAGGAAGGCGGCCACATTGCCCACGTCTTCAATCGTCACATTGCGGCGCAGGGGCGAGGCATCGGCCACGCGGGACAGCAGCTTGCCGAAGTCCTTGATGCCGCTGGCGGCCAGGGTCTTGATGGGGCCCGCGCTGATGCCGTTGGCGCGGATGCTGCGGCCGTCTTCGGTGCGGCCCACGGCCTCGGCCAGGTAGCGCACCGAGGCTTCCAGGCTGGCCTTGGCCAGGCCCATGGTGTTGTAGTTGGGGATGGAGCGCAGCGCGCCCAGGTAGCTCAGCGTGATCAGCGACGACTTGTCGTTGAGGTAAGGCAGGGCCGCCTTGGCCATGGCCGGGAAGCTGTAGGCGCTGATGTCGTGCGCAATGCGAAAGCCTTCGCGGCTCAGGCCGTCGAGGAAGTTGCCGGCAATCGCCTCGCGGGGGGCAAAGCCAATGCTGTGCACAAAGCCGTCAAACTTAGGCCACACCTGGGCCAGGTCGGCAAACATGCGCTCGATCTGCTCATCGCTGCCCACATCGCAATCAAAGATCAGCTTGGAGTTGAACTCGGCGGCAAAGTCGGTGATGCGGTCCTTGAAGCGCTCGCCCACGTAGCTGAAAGCCAGCTCGGCGCCTTGTTCGTGGCAGGCCTTGGCGATGCCGTAGGCGATGGAGCGGTTGGACAGTACGCCGGTGATGAGCAGCTTCTTGCCGGTCAGAAAACCCATGTTTGTTCTCCTTGTGGAATGGGGATGGGGCCTGCAGGCGCAGTGCATGTGGATATGCGCTGCCTGCTGCAGTGGCCGATGAACGTAGTGCAGAATTGTCGCATGTGCCTTGTTGCAATCTGCTCTCGTTGGGTCCGCGCGGTGTTGTGTGCTGTGTGTGGCATGGTTATTGGATCGACGTCCTGGGCCGCGCATGCTTATTCACAATTTGGTGATGTGAAGTACCCGCTGGGCTTTACCCATTTTGACTATGTCAACCCTAACGCTCCGAAGGGCGGTGAGATTCGTTTGGTCCCGCCCATTGCGGTCACTAATTTCGATAAATTTAATCCGTTCACGCTGAAAGGAACTCCCCCTGCGGGGATGCAGGAGTTGGTTTTCGAGTCACTGTTGACAGGTAACTTAGAGGAGCCGTCCACGGGGTATGGATTGCTTGCAGAAGACGTGGACGTGCCTCCTGATGGTTTATCGGTGACCTTCCGGATTCGTAAGGAGGCGCGTTTCAGTGATGGATCTGAGGTGTTGGCCGCTGATGTGGTTCATTCGTTCAACACGCTGATGAGCAAGCAGGCATCTCCCCAGTTTCGGACGATTTTTGCTGACATCAAGACAGCTCGCGTGTTGGGCGAGCGACTGGTCAAATTTGAGTTCGCCAGCTCTAACCGAGAGTTACCGCTCGTGGCTGGGAGCATTCCCGTTTTCAGTCGGAAATGGGGTGCCGGCAAGCCTTTCGACGAAGTAGTCACTGATTTGCCAATTGCATCTGGGCCTTACCGGCCGTCCGGGTCTCAGTTGGGTCGCGACATTACCTACGTTCGTGACAAGAACTACTGGGGCACATCCTTACCTGTGCGCAAGGGTACGTATAACTTTGATCGAATCACCTACAAACTCTATTTGGACGACACCAGCCGTTTTGAGGGGCTAAAAGCGGGTGAATATGATTTGAAGCGGGAATTCATTTCAAAAAACTGGGCGCGCCAGTACACGGGCAAAGCGTTTGATTCCGGAGTAGTCAAAAAGCAGGTGTTTGAGCATCGCAACCCTGGAGACTTTCAGGGCTACACATTCAACTTGCGTAATCCCAAGTTCAAGGACATTCGCGTCCGCAAAGCCATTGCACTGACGATGGATTTTGAATGGCTCAACCGTCAGATGTTCTATGGCTTGTACAAGCGGGTGGAGGGCTATTTCCCAAATAGTGATTTCCATGCGTCTGGGTTGCCAGGGCCTGCAGAAATGGCTTTGCTTGAGCCACTGCGCGACAAGCTGAACCCCGATGTTTTTGGACCGGCTTTGCGATCACCCAGCACGCTACCTCCATCCAGCTTGCGGGACAACCTGCGCCAGGCGAAACAGTTGCTTGCGGAGGCGGGGTGGGTCTACCGCGACGGAGCCCTGAGAAACGCCAAAGGTGAGGCGTTCGAGATCGAATATCTGAATGCTCAGCCATCGTCGGTGAGATTGGTCAGTCCCATGCAGATTGCATTGAAAAAGCTGGGAATCGATCTGAAGATCCGTAATGTGGATGGTGCCCTTTATCAGCAGCGAATGGATGAGTTCGAATTCGAACTGGGCAGCCTTCGCATTCCAGGGCGAACTTCTCCTGGTAGCGATCTCTTTGAATACTTTGGTTCCAAGGCCGCTACCACCCCGGGGTCAGCAAACATGTGGGGTATTACCGATCCGGCCGTGGACAGTCTGATTCGCTCGGTGCTCTCTGCAAAGTCCAAGGCGGATGTGTCTGCTGCGATGCGCGCACTGGATCGGGTGTTGTCGCACGGCTACTACTCGATTCCCCAGTGGTACAGCGACGAGTTTTTTGTTGGCTACCGGCCTGCTGGTTTTGTCTTGCCCGCGACGATTCCGCCCTATTACCAGCCAGACTCCTGGGCTGCCGCCACATGGTGGGCTTCGCCAACGACCCGCTAGGTCCACATTGCATGCTCAGCTACATACTCAAACGCATTTTGTTGATGGTGCCCACGCTGTTGGGGGTGCTGCTTCTGACCTTTGTGGTCATTCAGTTCGTGCCGGGCGGACCGGTTGAGCAACTGGTGTCTCAGTTGCAAGGCCGTTCTTCCGGTGGGGAGGGGGCTGCTCCGAGTTCTGGGACGGGGGGGGATTACCGTGGCAGGCAAGGGCTGAGTCCGAAGCAGATTCAGGAAATTAAGGAACTCTATGGATTTGATAAGCCTGCACATGAGCGCTTCGTAAAAATGCTTTGGTCATTTGCCCGGTTTGATCTGGGGCAGAGTTTTTATCAGCGAAAGGCGGTTTGGGACCTCGTTCGCGAAAAGCTGCCTGTTTCCATCAGCCTGGGCCTGTGGACGTTTTTTATCAGCTACCTTGTTGCAGTGCCGCTGGGCGTGGCCAAGGCGGTGCGCGCGGGCTCGCGGTTTGATCTGGTCACCACGCTGCTCGTGCTGGTGGGCTACGCCATTCCGGGCTTTGTGCTGGGGGTGGCGCTGCTGGTGGTGTTTGGCGGGCAGCTGCAGTGGTTCCCACTGCGGGGGCTCACGTCTGCCAACTGGGAAGAGCTGTCGCTGTGGGGCAAGGTGACCGACTACCTCTGGCACATTGCGCTGCCCATCACGTCCATGGTGTTGGGCAGCTTTGCCGTCACCACCATGCTCACCAAGAATGCATTTCTGGAAGAGATCCGCAAGCAATACGTGCTCACCGCCCGCGCCAAGGGCCTGAGCGACCGGCAGGTGCTGTGGAAGCATGTGTTTCGCAATGCGCTCATTCCCATCATCACCGGCTTTCCGGCCGCGTTCATCGGTGCGTTCTTCACCGGCTCCCTGCTGATCGAAACCTTGTACTCGCTCGACGGCCTGGGCCTGCTCAGCTACGAAAGCGTGATCCGCCGCGACTACCCGGTGGTGCTGGGCACGCTGTATTTGTTCACGCTGATCGGTCTGGTGACCAAGCTGGTGAGCGACCTGTGCTACGTGTGGGTGGACCCGCGCGTCAAATTCGATTGACTGCGATTTTGAGGCGTGAGGATTTGAATATGCGAGACGATTGCATTAACCATTCACCACTGCAAAACGACGTTTTTTGGAGGATTTTTCCGTCGTGCGACTCCAGTCAGAAATTCCGCGTTAACTGCAAGAAGCTGACCCCGCAGCTTGTGGCCTTGGATGAGCAGGTATTTGCTGCCGCTATTGCACGCTGGGTGGTTGCATTAAGTCAATTGAAGCACCCAGAGTTTGCCAAATTCGTCTTGCAGGAAAGATTGTGTAGCAACGATCTGGAGTTTCTCAACCTGCGCTGCGCCGTTACTCTCAGAGGCCAGGAGTTTTATGACGCTGTTCGCAGTGGCCAATGGAGTTTGGCAACGGAATGCCAACCGGATGTGAGTGTGTGGATTGGATTTTCCGAGATGGTGCTTGGCGTCATTTGGGCTGCGTCGTATGAGAGAACGGGTGATGTTTCGCTGTTTGATCGACTGCTCTCAGACGACGACTACTTGAGCTTGTTAGTTACTGACTTCTTCACGCTACCTGATGGCCCGTTGATTGAGTGTGGGTCCGATGAATGGTTGCAACAGCTAACGATCGGACGTACCTCTGAAGAAACTATTGCGCTGCTGCGGAGGCTTGAGCAATCCATGAGCGATGTAGAGGGGCTGTCGTTGCAAATGCCTTCTTGCCCAACACGTTCCCAGCGCGCAGTGGTTCCACAGCTGGGTTGCGTGCGCCATGGTTCCATCCTGATCGACCCCCATGGCGAGAAGCGTTGGGTTTATTCAGCAGCCGTGCGCAGCACCGGAGAGGTTGAAATCATGACGTTCAGAAGGCAGGGGCGTAGCAATGTTGTGCTCAGCGCTGCTGGCAAATGGCAATTGGTATCCGCATGACTGCATCGACTATTGGGCATCCAGACATGAACGCCGTTTCCGTTGCGCTGTCCCCCTCCCGCCGTGCCTGGCTGCGCTTCAAGCGCAACCGGCAGGGCTACTGGAGCCTGTGGTTGTTTTGTGCCCTGGTGCTGGTCAGCCTGTGTGCCGAGTTGGTCAGCAACGACAAGCCGCTCATCGTGCGTTACGAGGGGCAGACCTACTTCCCCATGCTCAAGGACTACCCAGAGAAGACCTTTGGCGGCGACTTTGAGACCCCCACGGATTACCTGGACCCCTTTATCAAAGAGCGCCTCTCTGCAAGTAGCAACTGGGCGCTGTACACCCTGAACCCCTACGGCCCCAACACGCTCAACTACTTTGCCAAGTCGCCCAACCCGTCGGCCCCCACGGCCGACAACTGGCTGGGCACGGACGACCGGGGGCGTGACTTGCTGGCACAGCTGCTCTACGGCTTTCGGGTGAGTGTGCTGTTTGGCCTGGCGCTCACAGCCACCGGGGTGGTGCTGGGCATGGTCACGGGCGCTATCCAGGGCTTTTTTGGGGGCAAGACGGACCTGGCCTTTCAGCGCTTCATTGAGATCTGGGGGTCCATGCCCGAGCTGTATTTGCTCATCATCTTCAGCGCCGTGTTTGCCCCCAGCATTGCGTTGCTGCTGATTTTGCTGAGCCTGTTTGGCTGGATGGGCCTGTCGGACTATGTGCGTGCCGAGTTCCTGCGCAATCGCCAGCTTGACTACGTGAAGGCCGCACGCGCCCTGGGTGTGAGCAACATGCAAATCATCTGGCGCCACATCCTGCCCAACAGCCTCACGCCCGTGGTCACCTTTTTGCCGTTTCGCATGAGCGGGGCCATCCTCGCGCTGACCTCGCTTGACTTTCTGGGCCTGGGCGTGCCGCCCGGCACCCCCAGCCTGGGTGAGCTGCTGAGCCAGGGCAAGAACAGCATCGACGCGTGGTGGATTTCGCTGTCCACCTTTGCGGTGCTGGTGGTGACCCTGCTGCTTTTGACATTCATGGGCGATGCCCTGCGCGATGCGCTCGACCCCAGAAAGGCTGACCAGTGATGCCACAGCCTATGAACCAGCCCCTGCTGCAGGTCGCAGACCTGCGCGTTCGCTTTGGCACCAAAGAGGTGGTGCGTGGCGTGAGCTTTGACATTGCCCCCGGTGAAAAGCTCGCGCTGGTGGGCGAGTCTGGCTCGGGCAAGACCATCACCGCTTTGAGCTTGCTGCGTTTGGCTGGCGATGCAGCAGTCTCGGGCCAGGCATTGTTTGCCGGGCGTGACTTGCTGGCCCTGACCGAGCGTGAGATGCGCGGCGTGCGCGGGGGTGATGTGGCGATGGTCTTTCAGGAGCCCATGACGGCCCTCAACCCGCTGATGACCATCGGCCAGCAGATTGCCGAGATTTTGTTGCTCAAAAAGGGCCTGACGGGCGCGCAATGTGCGCAAGCAGCTATTGAATTGCTAGCAAAAACCGGCATCCCTGAGCCCGCGCGCCGCGCCAACAGCTTTCCGCACCAGCTCTCGGGTGGCCAGCGCCAGCGCGCCATGATCGCCATGGCCCTGGCCAGCAGCCCCAAACTGTTGCTGGCCGACGAGCCCACCACAGCGCTCGACGTGACGCTGCGCGGCCAGATTCTGGACCTGCTCTCTGAGCTGCAGCGCCAGACCGGCATGGCCGTGCTGCTCATCACGCACGACCTGAACCTGGTGCGCCGCTTTGCCGACCGCATTGCCGTGATGGAGCAGGGCGTGCTGGTAGAGCAGGGCGCTGTGGCCGAGGTGTTTGCCAACCCGCAGCATGCTTACACCCGCCGCCTGCTGGCCAGCCAGCCACGGCGTGACGTGGTCGAGGCGGACCCGCCTGCAGGCACGCCGCCCGTGGTGCAGGCGCGCCAGCTGCGCGTGACCTACCCCACGCCCCTGCCCGGCGTGCGGGGCTGGTTCAAAAAGGGCGAGTTTGTGGCCGTGCAGGGGGCTGATTTGCAACTGCTGCCGGGGCAAACACTGGGGGTGGTGGGCGAATCAGGCTCGGGCAAGTCCACCTTGGCGCAGGCCATTTTGGGGCTGCTGCCGTCGGGTGGCGATTTGCAGGTCAACAGCCAGGCGTGGCAGCAGCCCGCCACGCGCAACACCCCGGCCAACCAGGCTTTGCGCAGGCGGGTGCAGGTGGTGTTTCAAGACCCGTTCTCGTCGCTCTCGCCACGCATGACGGTGGAAGAGATTGTGGGCGAGGGCCTGTGGGTGCATGAGCCTGCGATGGAGGTGGCTGAGCGCCGCCGCCGCGTGGAAACAGCCCTGGCCGAGGTGGGCCTGACCGAGGCGCAATTCCCCGGCTTGCTGGCGCGCTACCCGCACGAATTTTCAGGCGGCCAGCGCCAGCGGCTGGCGGTGGCCCGAGCCCTAATCGTGCAGCCCCAGGTGCTGGTGCTCGATGAGCCCACCAGCGCGCTCGATGTGACCATCCAGCAGCAGGTGCTGGCCTTGCTGCAGCGCCTGCAGCGTGAAAAGGGCTTGAGCTACCTGCTCATCACGCACGATGTGGAGGTGATCCGCGCCATGGCGCACGATGTGCTGGTGATGAAGGACGGCGCCATTGTGGAGTGTGGGACGGTCGATGCCGTGCTGAACCAACCGGAACACCCCTACACGCAAAAGCTCGTGGCTGCAGCCACGATGGTCGCTTCGCAAACGTAGTTCGCGGCACGCTGTCGGGCGGCGGTCAGGCGAAGGTGTCTACGTTGTCGCCCAGGCCGGGTGTGCGTTGGCGGCCGGACGTGGCGCTGTTGTTTTGCTTGGCCTGGGTTTCAGCGGCTTTTTGTGCCTTGGCAAGCTCGGCCTGCTTTTGCTTTTCGATCTGCGCTTGCTGGTTCTGGCGCTGAATGGCTGCAATTTGTGCCTGCACCATCTGGATCTGCGCTTGCAGGGCCTCTACCTTTTGCTTTTTGGCTTTGGCGTCCATGTCAGAGGTGGCCACGCCTTTGAGTTCGTCGGTCAACTGGCGCAGCTGCTTTTGCAGCTTGGCGATTTCGCTGGAGGACTGGGCGCCTGATGCCCTGCTGGTGGAGGAGGCGCTAGAGACTTGCATGGTAGGGTTATCGGCATATTTGCGCAAAACTGAATGGGCCTCAATGCATTCTTAAGACTGGGCGTGTAGCCTGTGGTGCTTCACGGAATTTGAATCACCGCCCATGAACTTCAACGAACTTGACGGCAGCGAAGACACCCAGCATACGCCCCAAGAGCGCGCCGCTGCCGCCTCGCGCAGCACCTGGGTCAGCGTGGTGGTCAACCTGGTGCTCAGCACTGTGCAGATCGTGGTGGGCGTGCTGTCCAAGTCGCAGGGCTTGATTGCCGACGGTATCCACTCGTTGTCCGATCTGGTGGCTGATTTTGTGGTGCTGTTTGCCAACCACCACTCGCAAAAAGACGCCGACGAAGACCACCCCTACGGCCACCAGCGGTTTGAGACCGCAGCCTCGTTGGTGCTGGGCTTGCTGCTGCTGGCCGTGGGTGTGGGCATGGTGTGGTCGGCCGTGCTGAAGCTGGAGAACCCCGACACCGTGCCCCAGGTGCACGCCGTGGCCCTGTGGGTGGCGGGCGGCGCTTTGCTGGGCAAGGAGCTGCTGTTTCGCTACATGCTGGCCGTGGCCAAGCGGGTCAAGTCCAGCATGCTGGTGGCCAACGCGTGGCATGCGCGGTCGGATGCCGCCTCATCGCTCGTGGTGGGCGTGGGCATTGCGGGCAACCTGGCGGGCTACCCCATCCTCGACCCGATTGCGGCCTTGATCGTGGGCTTCATGGTGGGCAAGATGGGCTGGGAGTTTGGCTGGGACGCCATGCACGACCTGATGGACCGCGCGGTGGACGAGCAAGAGGTGCAGGCCATTCGCCAGACCCTGCTGGACACCCCCGGCGTGGCAGGCGTGCACGATGTGCGCACGCGCAAAATGGGCGACATGGTGGTGGTGGACGCCCACCTGGAGGTAGACGCCCGCATCACCGTGGAAGCCGGGCACGACATTGCCGTGCTGGCGCGCCAGCGCGTCATGCAGCGCCACCGGGTGCTCAACCTCATGACACATGTGGACCCTTGGCGCAAACCCGATCTGGACCACACGCTCAAGCCATAGGGATGTCCTGCATAACTCCCTGCGGTCTGTGGTCGTGCTGCCTCGATCGGTTCGCTGCATTGCTTTTCTTGCCAATGGCCCGGCTATTGGCTGCCAAAAAGCGCCTTGCGACCCATCCCGATCCGCACTACCACCGCCTCGCGAGGGCCATGCAGGACACTAGGCCCAGACGTTCTTTGAACTGGTTCTCAAACCCCGCTCAACGCGCATTGCCAGCCGCGGCCGTGCGTGGGTGATCACTCCATAGTGCGAAAGGTATCGGCATGAACCATCCTGCAGGCCCGTCAAGTAAGCCCGGCCAGGGGCCAGACAGCGCCCCCGCCACAGCCACGCAAACGGGTGCGCGGGCCATTGCAGCGGCCGGGGCCGAGCACCGGCGTTACCACTCGCAGCATGCGCATCTGGCCCCTACGTTTGGGGCCGACCAGTTTGCCCTGCGGGCCGAGGCTTTTGCCCGATTTTTTGGAACCCCGTTGTTCCTGGGCGCGCAGACCGTGGTGGTGGCCGTGTGGATCATCGTCAACTCTGCGGGGTGGCTGCACTTTGATGTGTACCCCTTCATTTTGCTGAACCTGGCCTTCAGCCTGCAGGCGGCCTATGCTGCGCCCTTGATCTTGCTGGCCCAAACCCGGCAGGCCGCCCGCGACAAAATGCACGCCGAGGCCGACGCCCAGCACCGCGAGGCCCTGGCCGTGGCCAACGAACAGCGCCAGTTGATCGCTGCGCAAAACGCCACCCAGATGCTGGAGCTGCTGGAGCAAAACACCCGCCTGACCGAGCTGACCAAGCAGCTGACGGAACGCATTGAGGCACTTACCGTCGAGATGCACGAGCGCATTCGCCACGGCCTGCCTTCGTCAGAGGCGCTGCAGCCGGGCACCAGCGCGCAAGCTCGCGCCCAGACACCGCCGTAAAGTGCTTTGAACAGGTTCTTGGATACGTCCCGACACGCCATGCCCACACACTCTCACGAACCGCTCCAAAGCCCCAGCGTGGTGGCCGATTTGCCGCCGTGGGCTGCGAAGCTCATCGAGCGCATGAGGATGGAGGGCACGCCCACCGCGCCCGCACAGCCCCTCGCGCTGCTGCACCTGGGGGCACACACCACGCAGGTGTGCCTGTGGAGCCCTGCTGAGGTACGCCCAGCGCACCTGTTGGTGTTGCCCTTGGGGATGGAGGCCACGGCGCAGCGCTTTTTTCGCGCTGCCATTCCTTCGCCGCTGGATCTGGAGACAGCCATCGCCCATGTGGAAGACGAGGTGTACCTTGCGCACCAGCAGTACCTGCCTTGGGCCGAGGCGGCCCAGGCGGTTGGTGGGCCTGTGGCGTGGTGGAGTGCCGACGAGGCTTTGGCCGAACTGGCTGGGCTTGCTGGTGTGCCCGCCGCTGCCGACCAGGTGCTGGCACTGGACGCCATGGAGCGGTTGTTCCAGCGCCTCACCTACGTTGCCCAGGGTCGGCCTGCCGCCAGCGAAGGCCTGCCCGAGCGAGCATCGTTTTTCGCCGCCTTGTTGCTGCTGCGCGAGCTGATGCACCACATGCCGTTTCACACGCTGCATGTGGCAGGGCACCCCACGCCATCACGCTGACGGCGGTGTACCTGCCTCTTGGGGGCGGGGGAGGGTGTTGCGGGCAAACCAGGTGCCCAAAAAATCCACCAGCGCCCGCGTCTTGGCCGACAGGTCGCTGCGCGTGGGGTACACCAGCATTACATCGGCCGGTGGCAACTGCCAGGCGGGCAGCACGGCGATGAGCTGTCCTGTGGTCAAGTGCGGGGCCACGTCCCATTCTGAGCGCAGCAACACCCCCCGGCCATCCAGCGCCCAGGTGGTGGCGGCGCCACCATCGTTGGTGCTGAGCATGCCGCGCACCTTCACCGTTTCTTGCCGTGGGCCCTGGCTCAGGTGCCAGGTGCCGTAGGTCTCGTCGCTTTCGCGGATCACGATGCACTGGTGACCCAGTAGGTCGGCGGGTTGCTGCGGTGTGCCGGCGCGGGCCAGGTAGCTGGGGGCAGCGCACAGCACACGCCGGTTGGCCCGCAGGCGGCGTGCGGTCAGGCGCGAATCGGGCAAATCGCCAAAGCGCACGGCCGCGTCAAAGCCTTGCTCCACCAGGTTGATGGGGCGGTCGGTCAGGTGCAGTTGCACCTCCACCTCAGGGTAGGCCTGGGCAAAGGCCGACAGGGCAGGGGCCAGGTGCACACGGCCAAAGCCCAGCGTGGCAGCCAGTTTGATGAGGCCCCGTGGCGTGCTGCGGGCGCCTGCCACGGTGCGCTCCAGCGCATCAAGGTCGGCCAGGATGCGGGTGCCTTCGAGCAGGTAACTCTCGCCCTCTGGCGTGAGCGCCATGCGCCGCGTGGTGCGGTGCAGCAGGCGCACGCCCAACCGGTGCTCCAGCTGCGCCAGGCGCCGGCTGGCCGCAGGCGGGGTGATGCCCATTTGCTGCGCGGCGGCAGCGAGGCTGCCTTCCTTCATCAGCAAGGCAAAAAAGCGCAGGTCTGAAAACGCGTCCATGGGGTGGGGTGATTAATGCTTTTAATTTACGAATGAAGTGATTTTGAATGACTTTATGCCGATGCAATGCACTCATAAGATGCCCAGACCCAACAAAAAGACCTGCAGGAGACAAACCCATGAACGCATCCTTCCGCCGCTGCCCTGTACCTGGGCTGGCGCGCCGCACCCTGGTGACCGCCGCCTTGGCTTTGGGGGCCGTTGCGGGCGCCTGGGCACAGGCCTACCCCGCCCGCGCCGTCAAGCTCGTGGTGCCTTACGCGCCCGGTGGCAGTGCCGACATTGCAGCGCGGCTGGTGACGGACGAATGGGGCAAGGCCCTGGGCGCCTCGCTGTTCATCGAGAACAAGGGCGGCGCGGGCGGCAACATTGGTGTGGACATGGTGGCCAAGGCGCCGCCAGACGGCTACACCATCGGCTTGCAAACGGTGTCGTTGGCCATCAACCCCAGCCTCACCGCCAAGATGCCCTACGACACCCTGAAGGACCTGGCGCCCATTGGCATGGTGGCCAGCTCGCAGCATGTGCTGGTGGTTCACAACGCCTTGCCAGCGAAAAATCTCAAGGAGCTCATCGCACTGCTCAAGGCCAAGCCGGGGCAATATTCCTATGGCTCGGCCGGGGCGGGCAGCACCTTTCATATGTCGGCCGAGCTGTTCAAGGCCGTGGCGGGCACGCCCATCGTGCACATCCCCTATCGTGGCGGCGGCCCGGCCATGATCGACACCATGTCAGGCCAGGTGGCGATGAGCTTTCCTGTACTGTCGGCCGCGCAACCGCATGTGCAGGCGGGCAAGCTGCGCGCCTTGGGCGTCACGGGCACGAAGCGCTCGCCCCTGATGCCTGAAGTGCCCACCATCGCGGAGGCAGGCCTGCCGGGCTACGCCTTCGAAACCTGGTTCATCGTCTTCGTACCCGCTGGCACGCCCCGGCCCATCATCGACAAGCTCAACACCACACTCAACCAGGCGCTGGGCACCCCCGCCTTGAAGGAGCGCATGGCCAAAGATGGGTTCGATCCCATCCCCTCAACCCCCGAGCAGGCCCGCGCCCGGCTGGAGCAGGAAATGCCCCAGTGGGCCAAACTGATCAAAGAGCGCGGTATCACCGCCGAGTGAGCGGGCTCGCGTTCCACATTGCCTCACAACCATGACCACCACTCCGCTTTTCCCCGGCTTCACTCCCCATCGCGTGCCCACGCCCGATGGCCAACACATCCATGCACTTGTCGGTGGCTCAGGCCCGCCCTTGCTGCTGCTGCACGGGCACCCGCAGACTTCGGCCATCTGGCACAAGGTGGCACCCGTGCTGGCGCAGTATTTCACGCTGGTGCTGGCGGACCTGCGCGGGTATGGCGATTCGGCGAAGCCCGAGGGCGACGCGGAGCACCTGCTCTACAGCAAGCGCACCATGGCCGCCGACATGCTGGCTGTGATGCAGTACCTGGGCCACCCGCGCTTTGCCGTGCTGGCCCACGACCGGGGCGCCCGCGTGGCCCACCGCCTGGCGGCCGACCACCCGGATGCCGTGCAGCGCATGGTGCTGCTGGACATAGCCCCCACGCTCGCCATGTACGAGCAAACCAGCAATGCCTTCGCCCGAGCCTACTGGCACTGGTTCTTTTTGATCCAGCCCGCCCCGCTGCCTGAACGCCTGATCGAGGCAGACCCCGCTGCTTATGTGCGCGACGTGATGGGTCGGCGCAGCGCAGGTCTGGCACCGTTCGACCCCCGGGCCCTGGCCGAGTACGTGCGCTGCCTGACCTTGCCTGGCACGGCCCACGGCGTCTGCGAGGACTACCGCGCCGCCGCAGGCATCGACCTGGTGCACGACCGCACCGACCGCGATGCGGGCCGCCAGCTGGCCATGCCGCTGCTGGCTTTGTGGGGCGAGCAGGGCGTGGTGCACCAGTGCTTTGAGCCGCTCAAGGAGTGGCAGCGCGTGGCGGCCGACGTGCGCGGCCATGCGCTGCCCTGCGGCCACTACATCGCCGAAGAAGCGCCCGATGCGCTGCTCGACGCGGCGCTGCCTTTCCTGCTCGCAGGCCAATAACCCATTCCCCCACACCCACCACGATGACCATGACCACGCCCGCAACGCTTTACCAGAAGCTGGTGGCATCGCACACCGTGGCCGTTCTGGACGAACAGAACGTGCTGCTGTTTTGTGACCTGCACCTGATGAACGAATACACCAGCCCCCAGGCCTTCGCTGGCCTGCACGAGGCGGGGCGCGGCGTGCCCGTGCCGGGGCAGAACGTGGCGGTGGTGAGCCACATCATCCCCACGCACCCGGGGCGCCACCGGGTCATTCAAGACCCGCCTTCGGCCCTGCAGGCCCGCAACCTCAAGGCCAACTGCGACCGCCACGGCATCCCGCTGTTCGACACCAACGACCCGCTGCAGGGCATCGAGCACGTGATCGCGCCCGAGCACGGCATGGTGCGCCCGGGCATGGTCATCATCTGCGGCGACAGCCACACCACCACCTATGGCGCCCTGGGCGCGCTGGGCTTCGGCATTGGCACGTCCGAGGTGGAGCATGTGCTGGCCACGCAGACCCTGGTCTACCGCCGGGCCCTGGACATGCGCATCCGTGTGGACGGTGCGTTGCCCCTGGGCACCACCGCCAAGGACCTGATCCTTCTCATCATCAGCCGCATCGGCGCGCAGGGCGCGCGCGGCTTCGTCGTCGAGTTCTGCGGCAGCGCCATCAGCGCCCTGTCGGTCGAGGCGCGCTTCACGCTGTGCAACATGGCCGTGGAAGCCGGTGCGCGTGGCGCCTTGATTGCACCCGACGCCACCGCCATCGACTACGTGTTGGCCAAGGCCCCCGACATCACCGGCGACGTGCGCACGCAGGCCCTGGCCCACTGGGCCACGCTGCGCAGCGACGACGGCGCAGTGTTTGACGTGGAGCATGTGTTCGACGCGACCAAGGTGGCTCCCTTCGTCACCTGGGGCACCAGCCCCGACCAGGCCATGGCCATCCACGCCACGGTGCCCCGGCCCGACGACATGGCCGATGCCGTGCAGCGCAGCAGCGCCGAGCAGGCCCTGCGCTACACCGCGCTGGCGGCAGGCCAGCCGCTGGTGGGCGTGCCGGTGCAGCATGTGTTCATCGGCTCGTGCACCAACGCGCGCATCGAGGATCTGCGTGAGGTAGACCGTATCGTTGGCAGTCGCCGCGTGGCGCACGGCGTGCGCGCCATGGTCGTGCCCGGCTCGGGCGCAGTGAAGGCCCAGGCCGAGGCCGAGGGCATCGCCGCGCGCCTGGTGGCTGCGGGCTTTGAATGGCGCCAGCCCGGCTGCTCCATGTGCCTGGCCATGAACGACGATGTGCTGGCCCCCGGCCAGCGCTGCGCATCCACCACCAACCGCAACTTTGAAGGCCGCCAGGGCCGCGGCGCCATCACCCACCTGATGAGCCCGGCCATGGCCGCCGCAGCCGCCGTCACCGGCTGCATCACCGACGTCCGCAGCCTGGAGACCGCCGCATGACCACCGACAAAAACACTGCCGACCACCGCGTGATTCACGGCCAAGCCGCCGTGCTGGCCACGCCCAACCTCGACACCGACCAGATCATGCCCAAGCAGTTTCTGCGGGGCATCGACAAGGCGGGCCTGGCGCCCGGCCTGCTGTACGACCTGCGCTTTGATGAGGGCGGGCAGCCCCGCGCAGACTTTGTGCTGAACCAACCCGCCTTTGCTGGCGTGGATGTGCTCATTGCGGGCTCCAACTACGGCTGCGGCTCCAGCCGCGAGCACGCCGTGTGGGGCATGCAGCAATACGGGTTCAAGGCGGTGGTGGCGTCCAGCTTTGGCGAGATTTTTTACTCCAACGCCCTCAACAACCGGCTGCTGCTGGCCATGGTGGACGAGGCCGATGTGCAGGCCTTCATGGCAGAGGCCGCTGCGCAGCCTGGCCCGCTGCCGCTCACCATCGACGTGGCGCAGCGCGTGGTGCGCAGCCCGGGGCACAGCGCCGGCTTTGTGCTGTCTGACCGGCACCAGCGCATGTTTGTGCAGGGGCTCGATGTGATCGGCGCCTCGCTGACTTACGCCGAACACATCCGTGCATTTGCAGACCGGCACTGGGCCGCCCAACCCTGGGTGCGCGATGTGGCCCGGCGCACCCGGGATCGGCTGGCGGGATAGGCCCGCCACCGAAAAGATCGTAAACAGGTTCTGTGCCGCGCCTTACTTGGCCGCTGCAGGCTTGGCTTCTGCCAGGGCGGCCTGGGTCTTTTTGTGGACCTCCATCACCGTGGCAAAGTCACGCTCGAAGTTGATGGGCAGCATGGTGTCGTTGCCCGGCAGCAGCTGCTTGAGCTTGGGCGAGAAGCTGTAGGCGTACGAGCATTTCTGCACGCGGTTTTGCACATCGGGCGAGGCGTTCTTGCCCAGTGTCCAGGTCTCGGTCATGAAGGGCGCGCTTTCCCACAGGGTGCGAATGCTCGATCCCTTCACATCGCCCTTGAGGACCATGCGCTGGTACAGGTCGCTGGCCACGGCGGCTGCGGGGTAAAAGCCGTGCATCACGCCCGTCACCGACCGCTCGTGCCCGTTGGAGAACACCACTTCGTAGTTCTTGTCCGGCACCAGCCCAATGGCCGGGAACAGCGCGCGCGGTGCCAAGTTGCCCGAATTGGAGGTGGGCGTGGAGTGGGCAATCTTCTTGCCGATCAGGTCCTTGGGCTCCTTGAAGGGGCTGTCCACCCGCGCAATCAGGATCAGGTGGTACGAGTTGCGCTTGCCCGATGCCTTGTTGCCCGGCACGGCAAACGGCGTGGGCTGGCCTGCGGCCACCAGTTGCGGCACCAGGCCGGGGTTGACCTGGGCCAGTTGCACCTTGCCTGACGTGATGCCTTCGATCAGCTCTTTTTCGCCTAGCAGGTCGATGTTGGAGCTGCGCTCCAGCGACTCGCCTTGCTGGTTCTGCAAATCCAGGTTGCCGCAGCGTGCCAGGTGGTTGAAGTAGTCGCCCCACAGCAGCATGGTTTCGGCCTTGGCGTAGGTCTTGGGCATGGCCACCACCAGCTTTTCGCGGGGGCTGCTGGCAAAGTTGGGGGCCGGGCTGGCGGCAGCGGCGCGGGCCTGGGCTGCTGCGTTGTTGTTCTGTGCTGTGGCAGTGCCGAGCACCGCAGTCGCGCCTGCCAAAAGCACCACCCAGCGTGCATCACGTCGCATTGGTTTTTCCTCCATGAGTTTTTGCGGCTTGGACGGATGGTGCCAAGCCGGCAAAGTATGCAGGAGGATTGTTGCCTAAACGTAAATTTTGTGACTTTTGTGTGACGGTACTGCGACACAGCTGGGCCGGTGCAGGCCTGCAACAGACCTGTACTGGGCCTGTACTGGGCCTGTACTGGGGCCGTCCGGCGGTGCTTCAGCGCTTCTTTTTCTTGTGGCTCGGGTGCTTTGCCACCTTGGCGGGGGCGCCCAGGGCGGCACGCGCCAGGGTGTCGGCGGCGCTGTTGCGGTGGCGCGGAATCCACTGCAGCTGCACGCTGTCAAAGCGTGCCAGCCAGGCGCGTGCGCTGTCAAACAGTTCGGCCAGCCGGGCAATGGGCGCGGGCGTGCGCTGGTTGGCTTGCGGCGGCTGCAATTGTTCGATGAGGAGGGTGCTGTCGCTGTACACCGCCACGGCCCGCGCACCCAGGGCGTGGGCGTGCTGCAGTGCGGCCATCAGGGCGCGCAGCTCGGCCTCGTTGTTGCAGCCCACCAGGCTGCTGGTGAGCGACAGGCTGTGCTGCTGCCCATCGGGGGCCAGCAGGGTGGCCCCCAGCCCCATGCGGCCGGGGTTGGGAATGGCGCTGCCATCGCAGTGAATGACCCAGAGCCCTGGCGGCGCAGGCTGCGCCACGGGCAAAGTGGGGTGCTGGGCCATGCAGGCGTGAAGGCGATTGCGCCGGGCCGGGTCAGCGGTAAAACGCTTCGACCGTGCCCTTGAGCTTGATCATCACGGGCTGGCCCTTGCGGTCCACCGTCTTGCCTGAAGGCACTTTGACCCAGCCTTCGCTGATGCAGTATTCCTGCACATCAAAGCGCTCTTTGCCATTGAAGCGGATGCCGATGTCGTGTTCGAACACGGCGGCGTTGTGGTGGGGGCTGCGCGGGTCGGACGAGAGGTGGTCGGGCAGGGCGGGGGCGGCGGTCGCTTCGGTCATGGGGGCGGGATGGAGAGAAATGCTAAGGGGCGAGATTTTCGCGGATTTGCGGGCCGGTGTGCGGGGCTTGCCTTGCCAGTCTGCGGGGTTTCCGGCCTTTGGGTGGGTGCGAGGTGGGTCGCACGGGCTGTCTGTGTCGCTTGTTTTTGAATCAAAATGGCTTGCAGCGCTTGATGGATAAGCGCTGGCAGCTATTGATTTAATAGCTTTTTCCGTTGCGTTCCCTGATTCAAGCCAGCCGGGGCTTGCGCGCCACCACCCACTCGTACAGCGACTGGGCGGCGGCCGACAGGCTTTGGTCACGCCGCCGCACCAGGTATATCTGCCGCTGCAGACCGGGCAACGGCAAAGGGCGCGTGACCACCCCCGGCTGCTGGAAGTGAAACAGCGTGAGCGCGGGCACCACGCTGATGCCCAGGCCCGCCCGCACCATGCCGGTGACGGTGGCCAGTTGCTCCACCTCCATCAAGGTGTGCATGCCCTGGGGGTGAAAGGCGGCCTCCAGGTACTGGCGCACGCTGCTGTTGCGCGCCAGGTGGATGAAGGGGTAGGTGGCCAGGTCGGCCACGGCCAGCGGCTTTTTGCGCCGTGCCAGCGGGTGGGCGTCGGGGCACACCAGGTAAAAGGCATCGCTGCAAAACGGCTCGGCCTGCAGTGCGGGCGTATCGGCGCGGATGGCGGCCAGGGCAAAGTCGGCCGCGCCACTGGCCACGCGGTCAATGCAGGGCTCAGACAACACATCGGCAATGTCCACCGCAATGCCGGGGTGGGCCTGCTGGTAGCTGGCCAGCACCTGCGGCAGCCAGCCCGCCGCCAGCGAAGGCAGCAGCGCCACGGCCACGCGGCCGCGTTGCAGCGTGACGGCATCGCGCAGGGCCGCCACGGCGGCGCGCATCTCGGCGCGAATGCGGTGGGCTGATTCGAGAAAGTTCACCCCCTCAGGCGTCAGGTCCACATGCCGGGTGCTGCGGTCAAACAGGCGCGCGCCCAGCTCGTCCTCCAGCGCTTTGATCAGCGCACTGAATGCGGGTTGTGACAGGTGGCACTGCGCGGCAGCGCGGGTAAAGCTGCGGTGCTCGGCCAGCGCCACAAAGGCATCGAGCTGGCGGGTGGAGAGGGCGGGGTTCTCATTCATTTGCTTTGCAGATGGATTGATTGCAACAATCGATTTCACAGAATAGCGCAGCCTGCGTACATTGCGTCGCAGGAGACAGCAAACGATGTCACAACACATCCCCCACCTGCGCATTGGCTGCGCGGCCGGCTTTTCGGGTGACCGCACCGATGCCGCTGCGCCCGTGGTGCAGGCCCTCATCGCCAGCGGCCAACCCGCTGTGCTGATTTTTGAAACCCTGGCCGAGCGCACCCTGGCGCTGGCCCAACTGGCACGCCGCACCCAGCCCGATGCGGGCTACGAACCCCTGCTGGTGGACTTGCTGCAGCCCGTGCTGGCCGATTGCCTGGCGCACGGCGTGCGCATCGTCAGCAACTTTGGCGCTGCCAACCCAGCCGGGGCCGCCCGCCGCATCCACCAGCTGGCGGCCGAGTTGGGCCTGCGCGCCCCGCGCATTGCTGTGGTGCAGGGCGACGACCTGAGCGGCCCCCACCACCGTGCCTTGCTCGAACGTGCCCTGGGCTCTGCGATGCCCACCGAGCCCATCGTCAGCGCCAACGCCTACATCGGCGCACAGGCCATTGCCGATGCGCTGCGCGCCGGGGCTGACATCGTGGTGTGCGGCCGCGTGGCCGACCCATCGCTGGTGCTGGGCCCGGCCATGGCGCACTACGGCTGGGCGGCAGACGACTGGGACCGCCTGGCCCGCGCCACCATGGCGGGCCATCTGCTGGAATGCGGCGCGCAAGTCACCGGCGGCTACTTTGCCGACCCTGGCTACAAAGACGTGCCCGGCCTGGCCACGCTGGGCTACCCGATTGCCGAGATCGACCCCGACGGCCACTGCACCATCACCAAGCCCACAGGCACGGGCGGCTGCATCAACGAGCGCACGGTGAAGGAGCAGCTGCTGTACGAGCTGCACGACCCCGCCGCCTACCTCACGCCCGATGTGGTGGCCGACATCACCGCCGCGCAGGTGCTGCCCGTGGGGCCTGACGCGGTGCGGCTGGAAGGTGTGCGCGGCCACCCGCAGCCGCCCACGCTCAAAGTGAATGTGTGCTTTGAAACCGGCTGGTTTGCCGAAGGCGAAATCTCTTATGCAGGCCCGCGCGCCGAAGCCCGCGCCCGCCTGGCAGGCCAGGTGCTGCGCGAGCGGCTGCAGGGCCTGGGCCCGGTGCGTGTGGACCTGATTGGCGTGACCAGCGTGCTGGGCGACGACGCCAGCACCTGGCTGGATGCGCCTGCTGCGGGCCTGGACGAAGCCCGCGATGTGCGCCTGCGCGTAGCCTTGCAGCACCGCGACCACGCCAGCGCCCAGCGCCTGGTGCGCGAGGTGACGGCGCTGTACACCTGCGGCCCTGCGGGCGGCGGCGGCGTGCGCACCGCCATGCGCCCGCGCCTGGGCACCGTGTCGTGCCTGGTGCCGCGCAGTGCCGTGGTTACCGGCTACCAGATGTGGAATGAAGGAGGCCTGCAATGACCGAAACGCGCACTGCCGAGGCCGCCCCCATGCTCACCGTGCCCCTCTACCGCCTGGCCCACAGCCGCACCGGCGACAAGGGCAACCGTTCCAACCTCAGCGTCATCGCCTGGCACCCCGCGCTGTGGGATGTGCTGGTGCAGCAAGTGACGGAAGAGGCCGTGGCCCGCCACTTTGCCGCCCGCCAGCCCAGCCGCGTGGCCCGCTACCTGCTGCCCCAGCTGCACGCCATGAACCTGGTGCTGGACGACGTGCTGGACGGCGGCGTGAACGACGCCCTCAACCTCGACAGCCACGGCAAGACGCTGAGCTATTGGCTGCTGTCGTTGCCTGTGCAGGTGCCCGCCGCGCTGGCCCGGCACCTAGCTGGCCCAGACCTGTGATTGCTCTGTGATCGCCCCTGTTTTTGTCGTTGATTGGCCATGAATCCACTGGAACCGTTCACGCTGAGCCTGTCGAAGCGCTGCGCAAGGCTCGGGCAGGCTCAGCCCGAACGGACGGTGTCGGTTCAACTGCGCTGAATCAACTTATTTGCCCGTAGAAAAGAAGGAGACAACATGCCCGCTAACCGCTTTGCCTTGAATCGACGCCACGCGCTGACAGCCGCCGCCGGTGCCCTGATGGCCTTGTCCATCGCCGCACCCGCTGCCGCGCAAACCTTTCCGGCCAAGACCATCACCTTCGTGGTGCCCTTTGCTGCGGGCAGCGCCACCGACCAGCTGGCCCGTGCCGTGGGCCAGTCCATCACCAACGACACCAAGCAGGCCGTGGTGGTGGACAACAAGGCCGGTGCCAGCGGCATGATTGCCGCCGCCGCGGTGGCCAAGGCCGCGCCCGATGGCTACACCATCCTCATCACCACCAACACCACGCACGCCGCCAACGAGCACCTGTACAAAAAGCTCTCGTACGACCCGGTGAAAGACTTCGCCCCCATCTCCGGCCTGGGCAAGGGCGGGCAGGTGCTGGTGGTCAACCCCGCATCCCCGCACAAGAGCGTGGGCGAGCTGGTCGCCTTTGCCAAGAAGAACCCCGGCAAGCTCACCTTTGGCAGCGGCAGTGCATCGAGCCGCGTGGCGGGCGAAATGTTCAAGCAGCTTGCGGGCGTGGACATCCTGCACGTGCCGTACAAGAGCAACCCCTTTGCCATCACCGACCTGCTGGCCGGGCAGATCGACTTGATGATCACCGACACCTCCACCGGCATGCCGCAAATCAGCGCGGGCAAGCTGCGGGCGCTGGGCTACTCCACCCAAAAGCGCAGCCCCCAACTGCCTGAGGTGCCCACCATCGACGAAGCAGGCGTCAAGGGCTACGACATGGGCTACTGGTTTGCCGCCTACGCCCCCGCAGGCACGCCCGCTGCTGTGGTCACCCGCCTCAATGAGCTGATGCAGAACGCCACCAAGAGCGCCACGGCCAAGTCGTTCTTCGACATGTCTGGCTCAGAGGCCTGGACCACCACCCCCGCCGACCTGGCCAAGTTCCAGGCCGCCGAGACCCTCAAGTGGGGCAAGGTGATCAAAGCCGCCGGGATCGAGGCGGAATAAGTCCAAGGCCTGAGGCAACCTCCTCAGGCCTTTTTTTTCTACAGCTGCGCTACACCACCGGCCCGCCCGCCGGTGTGGGCGGAGCTTTGCCCGCAGGCCATTACCGCGCCCTGCGCAACCCCAACGTGAGCGATGAGCAGCGCAACAGACGCTGCCGCTTTTGCGTAGAGAGAACTCGCCCTTGCGGCGATATCCATCCAACCCTAGGAGACAACATGAAGCAACTTCATGCATTCGGCAAACTGGCCCTCACGGCCGCTGCTGCAGCCGCCCTGGCTGCGTGCGGCGGCAGCGATTCCACCCCCACCAAAGCCCCAGCGTTCAAGCTGGAGGTCACATCCACCGAGGCCTTCCCCGGCACCTACGGCGATGTGGGCGAGTACGAAACCGTCAAAGGCACGCTCAGCGGCGAGGTGGACCCGGCCGACCCCAAGAACGCCGTGATTCAAGACCTGGCCCTGGCCCCCACCAACGCCAATGGCATGGTCGAGTACAAGGCCGACTTCGTCATGCTCAAGCCCAAGAACATGGCCAAGGCGAGTGGCGTGCTGCGCTACGACGCGCCTAATCGCGGCAATATCCTCACCCTGCTCAACCCCACGGCCACGCCCAGCGATGCGGTGTACCTGGAGCGCGGCTACGTGATGCTGTACTCGGCCTGGCAGGGCGATGTGCCCAAGAGCAGCGCTGCGCGCCTGACTGTGACTGTGCCCGTGGCCAAGAACAAGGACGGCAGCAGCATCACCGGCCCTTACCGTGCTGAGCTGGTGCCCACCGCCGCCACCCCCGCGATGACATTGCCCGGCGGCGTGTTCAACGGCACCATGATCCCGTACGAGCCCGCCAGCCTGGACAACACGCAGAGCGGCTACTCGCTCACCCGCCGCGCCAACGAGACGGATGCGCGCGTCATCATTGCGGCTGCCGACTGGAAGTTCGCCACCTGTGACACGGGCACCAACGCCTTCCCCGGCACGGCCAGCCCCACCAGCGTGTGCCTCAAAGGCGGGTTTGACCCGGCGTATCTGTACGAGCTGGTTTACGTCGCCAAAGACCCCAAAGTCATGGGCGTGGGCCTGGCCGCGCTGCGCGATACGGTGAGCTTCTTCCGCAGCAAGGCGGCCGATTCCACCGGCACTCCCAACCCGCTGGCAGGCCGCATCCAGTACACGCTGGGGCAGGGCACCTCGCAGTCGGGCAACGCGATGAAGACCTTCCTGCACCTGGGCTTCAACCAGGCGCTCGATGGTGGCAAGGTGTTCGACGGCATGTACGCCCACGTCGCCGCGCGGCAGACCAACATCAACACCCGCTTTGCCGTGCCCGGCGGCGGTGGTGGCCTGCGCACCGACCACACGGCCTTCGGCCAGACGGCACCGCGCGGGCTGGACAAGGACTACGCAGACGACATCAGCGGCCGTCAGGGCGGCGTGATGAAGCGCTGCGCTGCCACCAACACCTGCCCCAAGTTCTTCCTGGGCCTGTCGGGCACCGAGTTCTGGCAACTGCAGGGCTCGCCCGTGCTGACCGACGCCAACGGCACCAAGGACCTGGCGCAGCCCGACAACGCCCGCATCTACTACTACGCCAGCACGCAGCACGGCGGGGCAGGGGGCACGGCCAGCATTGCCTATGCGCCCACCCGCGCCACCTACCCCACGGGCACCGTGGTGCACTTCAACGACACCTTCCGTGCGCTGTTCTTGAACCTGGAAGACTGGGTGGTGCGCGGCACGCAGCCACCCGCCAGCCAGGTGCCCAAGCTGGCCGATGGCACGCTGGTGCGGCCCGAGGCACTGGCCTTCCCGGCCATGAAGGGCCTGACCTGGGCGGTGGGCGGCGTGCAGACGGCGATCCCCGACTTCAGCTACCGGGGCCTGTACAACAACTTCCCGCTGTTCGACTTTGGCCCGCAATACGTCCCGCAGGACGAAGCCGGCATTGCCACCGTGCTGCCCCCGCGCAACCTGGGCCGCGACTACGCCATCCTCGTGCCGCAGGTCGATGCGTCCACAGGCTTGACCCGTGCAGGCATCCGCAGCGTGGAGGCGCGTGCGCCGCTGGGCACCAGCATCGAGTTCAACTACGTGGCCACGCCCGGCATCACCGACCTGGCCAACCTCACGGGCAGCTTCATCCCCTTCCACAAGACGCGCGCCGCGCGGCTGGCGGCGGGCGATGCACGGCCCTCGCTGGAAGAGCTGTATGGCACGCAAGACGGCTACGTGACGGCCGTGACCGCCGCCGCCAACGCGCTGGTGGCCCAGCGCCTGCTGCTGCAACGCGATGCGGACTTGCAGATTGCGCGGGCCAAGGCGACGGTGGTGCTGCCCTGATCGCCAGTGCGATGACCTGCCTGGACGTTGCTCTGGACGTGGCTCCAGGCAGGTTTTGAGTAAAAAAGGGCTGCAGCGCTTGAAAAAATAAGCGCTAGCAGCTATCAAATAGATAGCGTTTGTTGATGACAGAGGATGCCCGCTGCCTTCACTCTGGCATCTGCCGGTCTGTGTGGCCCGGGCCGCCGGTCGATTCCCGCTCGGCAATCCAGAAGCCCACATCCACGATGGGCTGCTCTATGGCCTCGCCCCGGCAGCGCTGGGTGATCATCTGCGCGGCCAGTTGGCCGATGCGTGCGCCGTCGATGTGCACGGTGGTGAGGGAGGGGTGCATGTGCTGGGCAAAGTCTGCGTCGCCGAATCCGCACACGGCCAGGTCCTCGGGCACACGCAGGCCCCGGGCCTGGGCTTCGACGATGACGCCCTGGGCCATGGCGTCGGAGCTGCAATACACGGCCTGCAGGGTGGGGTCTTGGGCCAGCAGTTCGGCCAGGGCGCGGCGGCCCAGGGCCAGGCTGCTGGGGGCGGGCACCATGGCCGTGGGCACGTCGCGGCCCATGGCGGCCACAAAGCCGTCGCGGCGCAAGGCGGCGCGGTGGTCGTTGCCGGTGGCAATGCCCACGCGGCTCCAGCCTTGGGTCAAAAAGAACCCGGCAATGGCCGCGCCCACTTTGGTGTGCGAGAAGCCCACCACCATGTCCACCGGGCGCTCGCTCAGGTCCCAGGTCTCCACCACCGGAATGCGCAGCTGCCCCAGCCGTTCGCGCGCCTTGGGCGAGTGCACCAGGCCTGTCACCACGATGCCGTCGGGCTGGCGCGCAATCAGGGTGTTGAGCAAGTCTTCCTCGCGGGCGTAGTCGTAGCCGCTTTGGCCCAGGATGAGCTGGTAGCCCTGCGCGGCCAGGGCCTCGGTCAGCGCTTCAACCGTGGGCAAAAACTGCTGCACCGAGATGGCGGGCACCAGCGCTGCCACGGTTTTGCTGCGCCGCGACTTGAGCCCGCCCGCCAGCAGGTTGGGGATGTAGCCCGTCTCGCGCACCGCCTGCTGCACGCGGGCGATGGTTTTTTCAGACACCAGCGAGGGGTTGCCCAGCGCACGCGATGCGGTGATGAGCGACACCCCGGCCACGCGGGCAACGTCGTGGAGCGTGGCGGCTTTGAAGGGAGTGGGCGAGGACATGGGGCGCGATGGCTCAGCAGTGAACGGCTCTAACAGGGTGGGCAACGTAGGGTAGGCAAAGTGTGGGAGGGCGGCGTGCTGCACGCTGCCCGGGTGGGATTGTCGGTCATGCCCGGCACTTGTCACGCCGTCTTGCAGGGTTGACATTTTAAAAATGACAACGTTATCATTGCTGCGGCTGACTGGTTTCAACCGAGTCAGTGCAATCACTCAATGGGCTGAAATGTGGGTAGAAGCGGAGCGTTTTGGGAGCTGTGTGATGGGTTTTATTCTTCGTTTAAAAATGACAACGTTGTCATTTTCAAAGAAATGAACCCGGTCGCCCGCCTCGCACCGAGACCCATCCCGCCGCCGGCACAGCCTTCAATCAGGAGACAAGCAATGCAATGGATGAAAAACGTTTTGGCGGTGACCGCCCTGGCCTGCAGCGCGATGGCGTGCCATGCGCAGGCGTGGCCCGACAAGCCGGTGACGCTGGTGGTGCCGTTCCCGCCCGGGGGTTCTACCGACCAGGTGGCCCGGGCCCTGAGCACGCGGCTGAGCGAGCGGTGGAAACAATCGGTGGTGGTGGACAACCGGGCCGGGGCCACGGGCACGATTGGCGCCACGTTTGTGAAGCGGGCGGCGCCCGATGGCTACACCTTTCTGGTCAGCTCCCTCGGCCCACTGGCGATCACGCCGCATTTGCTCAAGGGTTTGCAGTACGACCCGCTCAAGGACTTTGACCTCATCACCGTGGCGGTGCAATCGCCCAACGTGCTGGTGGTGCCCGCCAACTCGCCCCACAAGTCCGTGGCCGATGTCATCGCCTTTGCCAAGGCCCATCCCGGGAAGATGAGCTTTGCCTCGGCGGGCAGCGGCAGTAGCGACCACCTGACGGCAGAGCTGTTCTGGCAGCAGACGGGAACGAGCGGGGTGCACATTCCCTACAAAGGCGGCGCCCCCGCACACACCGATTTGATCGGCGGGCAGGTGGATGCGTCGTTCCAGAACATCAACGCCGTCGTGCAGTACGTGAAGAACGGCCGCATGCGTGCGCTGGCCATCACCAGCGCCCAGCGCTCGCCCGTGCTGCCCGATGTGCCGACGCTGGCCGAGGCGGGCGTGAAGAACGTCGAAGTCACCTCCTGGCAAGCCGTGGTGGCGCCCAAGGGCTTGCCCCCGGCCATCCGCGATAGCGCCTATGCCGCCGTGGCCGAGGCGCTGAACCACCCCGCCGTGCGCGAGCAGTTTGTCTCCATCGGTTTTGAGATGGTGGTCAACACCCCGGCGCAGTTCGCGGCCTTCCAGCAAGCCGAGTCTGCGCGTTGGAAGCGGGTGATCGAGGCCGGAAAGATTTCGCTCGACTGAGGCACGCCGTGGGGCAGGGCGGCGGGCAGGCCTGTGGGCGATTTGGCCCGCCGCTGTATTCCCCGTGCGCTCCGCTTCCCGCCAGCCCCGTTCTGCTTCCTGTTCCTTATTGTTGTTTTGAAAGACTCGCCGTGACGACTGCTTCTTCCCCTCTCGCTTCTGCCGCCGCTGCCCCGGGCGACCGTATCACTTGGCTGCGCGTGTCGTCGTGCTACCTGCCGCTGGCCCAGCCCATCAGCGATGCCAAGGTGCTGACGGGCCGCCAAAAGCCCATGACCGAAATCGCCATGCTGTTTGTGGAGGTGCAAACCGCGCAGGGCCACCAGGGCCTGGGGTTCAGCTATTCCAAGCGCGCGGGCGGGCCCGGGCAGTTTGCGCATGCGCGCGAGATCGCCCCGGTGCTGATCGGCGAAGACCCCAGCGACATCGCCAAGCTGTGGGACAAGCTGTGCTGGGCCGGTGCCTCGGTGGGGCGCAGTGGCCTGTCCACGCAGGCCATTGGTGCCTTTGATGTGGCGCTGTGGGACCTGAAGGCCAAGCGTGCGGGCCTGTCGCTGGCCAAGCTGCTGGGTTCGCACCGCGACTCGGTCCGCTGCTACAACACCTCGGGCGGCTTTTTGCACACGCCGCTGGAGGAGTTGCTGGTCAACGCATCGCACTCCATCGGCCGGGGCATTGGCGGCATCAAGCTCAAGGTGGGCCAGCCCGACGGCGCGCTGGATGTGCACCGGGTGGAGGCCGTGCGTAAGCACCTGGGCGATGCGGTGCCCATCATGGTCGATGCCAACCAGCAATGGGACCGGCCCACCGCCCAGCGCATGTGCCGCACCTTCGAGCAGTTCAATCTGGTCTGGATCGAAGAGCCGCTGGACGCCTACGACCACGAAGGCCACGCCGCGCTGGCACTGCAGTTCGACACCCCCATTGCCACCGGCGAGATGCTGACCAGCGCGGCCGAGCATGGCGACCTGATCCGCCACAAGGCGGCCGACTACCTGATGCCCGATGGCCCGCGCGTAGGCGGCATCACGCCCTTTCTCAAGATCGCTGCCAAGGCCGAAGACGCTGGCCTGATGCTGGCCCCCCACTTTGCGATGGAGCTGCACGTGCACCTGGCGGCGGCCTACCCCAAAGAGCCCTGGGTAGAGCACTTTGAGTGGCTTGAGCCGCTGTTCAACGAGCGCATCGAGATCGCCAATGGCCGCATGCTGGTGCCCCAGCGCCCGGGCCTGGGCATCTCGCTAAGCGACCAGGCCCGTGCCTGGGTGCGCGAGTCTTGCGAAGTAGGCGCCAAAGGCTGAAGCCCGCCCGTGTGTTAGTGGCTGCTATTGGGGGGGCGCCGGTGCGCTACCACGGCACCTGGGCAAACCGCTGCACCAAAAAGTCCAGCAGCGCCCGCACGGCGGGCGACAGGTGCCTGCGCGAGGGGTACAGCGCATAAATCGTCATCACCGGCAAATCCCAGCCCGGCAACACGGCCTGCAGCTCGCCGCTGTGCAGGTGCGGGTTGACGAGGTAGGTTGGCTGCAGCGCAATGCCGCCGCCCGCCAGCGCCGCACGCATCAGCGTGGTGGCCTCGTTGGCGCTGAAGTGGCCTGACACGCCTACCCGCTCCACCACATCACCCTGCGTAAGCTGCCACACGCTTTTGCCAAAGTTGGCATAGCTCAGGCAGCGGTGCTGGGCCAAGTCGGCGGGCTGCTGCGGCGTGCCGTGCGCGGCCAGGTAGGTGGGCGATGCGACCAGGGCCGATGTGCACTGCGCCAGCGGTCGACCGATGAGGAGTGGATCGGGCTCGGCGCTGATGCGGATGGCCAGGTCGATGCGCCGCTCCACTAGGTTCAGCGAGCCTTCGCTGGCATCCAGATCAATCTTGAGCTGCGGGTGCTGGGCCAGAAAATCGGCAATCGCCGCACCCATCTGCGCAAACGCAAACGACACGCTGCAGGTCAGCCGCAGCTGGCCGCGCAGCTCGCCCTCGGCGGTGGTGGCGGTTTCTTCTTCCAGGTCTTCGCTCAGTGCCAGCATCTGCTGGCAGCGGCGCAGGGCCAGCTCGCCCGCATCGGTCAGCGTCACGCTGCGGGTGGTGCGCTGCAGCAGGCGGGCCTGCAGCCACTGCTCCATCTCGCTCACATAGCGCGTGACCATGGCGCGCGACATATCGAGCTTGTTGGCCGTGGCGCTGAAGCTGCCACTGGTGGCCACTTCAGCAAACACGCGCATGGCGGTCAGGCGGTCCATAGGGTGTTTATTTGATCGATTTGTGAAACAAGTTTGCGCATTTTATGGTGTTTATTAGATCGATTGGTGCAAATAAACTGCATCCTGTGATCGACGCAACCCCCTCAAATTCTGGAGAAACCGCCATGTTCCGCACCACCCTCATCGCCGCCACCCTGTCCCTGGCTTTTGCCGGCGCCCAGGCCGCCCAGCCCCTGCAAGTCAAGGTCTACAACGCCGACGGCAACAGCTTCAACGTGAACTCGACCCTGGTCTATGGCGAGAAGGAAGCCATGGTCATTGACGCAGGCTTTACCCGTGCCGACGCGCTGCGCATTGCTGCCAACGTGCTCGACAGCGGCAAGGAACTCAAGACCATCTACGTGAGCCAGGCCGACCCTGACTACTACTTTGGCGTGGAGACCATCAAGGAAATCTTCCCCAAAGCCGAGGTGGTGACCACCCCCGCCGTGCTGGAGAAGATCAACGCCAAGCTGGCAGGCAAGCTCGGCTTCTGGGGCCCCAAGATGGGCGCCAATGCACCACGCACGCCCGTGCTGCCCAAGGCCCTGAGCGGTAACACCCTCACGGTGGACGGCCAGACGGTGGAGATTCGTGGCACCACAGGCGCACTGGCGCACCGCCCCTACGCCTGGATTCCATCGATCAAGGCCGTGGTGGGCAACATCGGCGTGTTCGGCACCAACATGCATGTGTGGACAGCCGACACCCAGACCGTGGCCGAACGCAGCGCCTGGGTGGCCCAGCTGGACGAAATGGCCGCCCTGCAGCCCACCGTGGTGGTGCCAGGCCACATGCCCGCAGGCACAGCGCTGGACGTGAGCAACGTGACCTACACCAAGGGCTACCTGCAAACGTTTGAGAAGAATGCCGCCGCCACCAAGACCAGCGTCGAACTCATCGACGCGATGAAAAAGGCCTACCCCGCCGCCCCCATGGGCCTGTCGCTGGACATTGGCGCCAAGGTGAACAAGGGTGAGATGAAGTGGTAAGCGCGAGGCCAATGCTGCCCCAGCCCACCGTTTGAAAGGAACCAGACCGTGACCGCAACGCACCCCCTCCAGCAAGTCCTGCAGCACTTGCACGCCGGGCGCTGGAACGCGGCGCACGATCTGGTGCAGCACGACGGCTCCATGCTGGGCGCGTGGTTGCACGGCATCCTGCACCTGCAAGAGGGTGACTTAGAAGACGCCGAAAACTGGTACGACCGCGCCGCCCGCCACTTCCGCAGCCGGGGCACGCTGGCCGAAGAAATTGCGGCGTTGGAGGCCGCGCTGGCCGCATCCTCCGCACCAGCAGCGGCGCCGTCTGCCTCCACGCCGCCTCACATTTAAAGAGAGACTTTCATCCATGACTTCCATGCCCACCGTCACGGTGACCTACCTGTTCGACCCCCTGTGCGGCTGGTGCTATGCCGCTGCACCTGCGCTCCAGTACCTGCAGGGCGTGGAGGGTATCGATGTGGCACTCGCACCCACCGGCCTGTTTGCAGGCGCGGGCGCCCGGCCCATGGACGCGCAATTTGCCGCCTACGCCTGGGCCAACGACCAACGCATCCAGCAGCTCACGGGCCAGCCCTTTACGCAGGCCTACCGCGATCGCATCCTGGGTGCTGCGAATGGCCGTTTTGACTCCGGCCCCGCCACGCTGGCCCTGACCGCTGTGGCCCAGACCGCGCCCGAGCGCGAGCTGGATGCGCTGCATGCCCTGCAGCACGCCCGCTATGTGGATGGCCGCGACAACACCGACCCCGCAGTGATCGCTGACGTGTTGCGAGCCACTGGACTGCAAGAAGCGGCTGATTTGGCCCTTGCCCCAGACACCGCATTGCAGCGCGCCACCGCCGAACGCACGGCCACCGCCCAGGCCATGCTGCGCGCCGTGGGTGCGCGCGGCGTGCCGCAGTTGGTGGTTGCAGGGAAGGGCGGGGCGCTGCAGCTGCTGGGCGGCGATGCGCTGCTAGGGGCGCGCGAGCAGTTGGTGGCGCTGGTGCGTGCGGCTGCGGCTTGAAGGCAGCGCAGCGCGCCACTTTTAAACACCAAGAACCGTTCACGCTGAGCCTGCCGAAGCGCCGCGCAGGGCTTCGACAAGCTCAGCCCGAACGGTGTTGAGTGATCGCGAAAGTGGGTTCATCAAACCCATTCACGCTGACCCTGTCGACGCGCCGCGCAGGGCGTCGACAAGCTCACCCCGAACGGTGTTGAATGATTGCCAAAGTGGGTTCATCAAAGCCCGTTCACGCTGAGCTTGTCGAAGCGCGGCGCGAGGCATCGACAGGCTCAGTCCGAACGGGAGGGAATGGTTCAACGCGAGTCTGCAGGATGGCCTTCGCGCTGGCTCACCCCATCGACGGATCAATCAACACCTTGGCCCCCGTGTTGCGCGGGCCATAAAAGGCAATCGCCTCGGCGCTCAGTGCACCCGCCAGCGACACCGTGCGTGCGTAGTGGCTGGCAAACGTGGTCTTCAGCTCCGCTGCCACACGCGCACGCAGCGCCTGGGCAGCCTCTTCGCCCATCTTGTGCAAAAACGGAAACAGCAGCCACCCGCCCATGCCCCAGGCCATGCCAAAGGTGCGGTGCACTTCGGTGGGCCGCGTGTCCAGGTGGCCATACAGGTACACCTGCTTGTGCACCGCCGATCCGTAGCGGCTGTATTCCTTGGCCGTGCGGTTGATGGCCGCCTCCATGCACTGCAGGATCTGCCCGGCCAGCGTGCCGCCGCCCGTGGCATCAAACGCAATGGTGGCGCCCGTGGCGGCCAGTGCATCCGTCAGGTCGGCTATGAAGGTGGGCGCACTGCTGTCGCACACATGCTGGGCACCTATGCCGCGCAGCAGCGCAGCCTGCTCGGGCTTGCGCACAATGTTCACCAGGCCAATGCCGTCCTTCTGGCACACCTTGTTCAGCATCTGCCCCAGGTTGCTGGCCGCAGCGGTGTGCACCAGCGCCGTGTGGCCTTCGCGCTTCATCGTCTCCACCATGCCCAGGGCCGTGAGCGGGTTCACAAAGCACGATGCGCCTTCTGCCGCCGTGGTGCCGTGCGGCAGCACCAGGCACTGCGCTGCGGGCATGGCACGGTATTGCGAATACATGGCCCCGCCAATCACCGCCACCGTGCGCCCCAGCAGCGCCTGCGCGGCGGGCGATGCACCCGCCGCCACCACCAGCCCTGCGCCCTCGTTGCCCACCGGCATGCTCTGGCCCAGGCGCGCCGCCATGTTGGGCATGGCGCGCTCAGGGATGCGGGCCGTGGCCACAGGCCGCTCTGCCGTGCCGGTGACCTGCACGGTAGACAAATCGGCCGGGCCCAGCAGCAGGCCAATGTCCGACGGGTTGATGGGCGTGGCCTGCACCTGGATCAGCACCTCGTCCGGCCCTGGTGTGGGCACGGGCGTGGGCTCCAGGCTGATCTGCAGCGTGCCATCGGGCTGGACGAGGGAGCGCAGTTGCAGGGCGGTGGTGGGAATGGCAGTGGTGGTGGTCATGGCTCGCTTTCGGTGAAAAGACGGGGCGCCATTCGTTCAACGGCGCGGCTGGGTACTGCGCATTACAACTTGGCTGCGCCGCAAGCACGGTCGCGCAAGTGCCTTGCCGCACAAGGCTCACTGTGGTGCCGCTGCGGCAGCCGGGCAAGGCCGCTGCGGTGCGCGAGTCAGCCTTCTTGACTCTCCACACCCGTTCGGGCGCAGCCTGTCGAAGCCTTGCATGGCGAGTCAACAGGCTCAGCGCGAGCCGCGTCAGGTGGGCGCGCGCCTCATGGCCTGTGACGCGGCAGTCACACCCCAAACACCAGCGCCTGGTGCGCCCCTGTGCCTGCCAGCACACCCTCAGCCGACGCCAGCGTGGCGTTGTGGCGCATCAGCGTCAGGTCGCCAGCGGCGTACACGCCGGGCACGGTGGTCATCTTGTTGGCATCGGTGCGCACATACGGGCCCATGGGGCCTTCGTCGAATGCGCAGCCCAACTGCTCGGCCAGCGGGCTGGCGGGGCGGGTGGCGCTGGCCACGTACAGCGCAGCCAGTGGCACCACACGCGCATCTTCGCCCTCGGTCGCTTGCAGGCGCACGCCCGTCAGCGCTTGGTCTGGGCCCTCCAGTGCCGCCATGTGCGCAGGCTCAATGGCAATGCCCAGCGCCAGCAGTCGCTCGTGCTCGGCGCTGTCCAGCGTCGTCTCGCCGTTCAGGAAGAGGGTGGTCGGCCCCCAGTCGGCAATCAGCTGCGCGTGCATGCCCGACTGCGGCGAGTGGTACAGCACGCCCAGCCGCTGGCCCGCAAACTCGTAGCCGTGGCAATAGGGGCAGTGCAAAACCGTGGCACCCCAGCGCTCGCGCAGGCCCGCAATCTCGGGCAAACCATCCTGCACACCAAAGGCCAACACCAGCTTGCGCGCAGCCAGTTGTTCGCCACCTTGCAGCGCCACGGCAAAGTCCTGGCCGCTGTGGGCTGCAGCGGTGGCCGACACCACCGTGCCCTGCACAAACGTTACCGAGGGGTAGGCTGCCAGCTTGCGCCGCGCCTGCGCAATCATCGCCAGCGGCGGCTCGCCGTCTTGCCCAAAAAAGCCATGCGACGCCGCCGCAAACCGGTTGCGCGGCTGGCCCGCGTCCACCACGCACACCCGCCGCCGTGCACGTGCTAGCTGCATCGCGGCCGACAGGCCCGCAAAGCTGCCGCCCACCACGATCACGTCATACGTTGTTGGGGTCGTTGTTGTCGTTGCCATGGGCAATCTCCTTGTGGCCGTGGCACCCAGCCACCATGCGTTCATGAAACTCGGCCGACAGTTGCGCCAGCGTCACCGCGCCCAGCCGCGCCAGCAGCGCTTCTTCTGCGGCTTGGTAGGCATCGGTCAGCGCGCGGTTTACCGCCTGTTCGACGATGCAGCCGGGGCTCTCGACCCGGTTGCCCACCGCCAGCAGCGTGGGCGCGCCCAGCGCCTCGTAGATGTCGCGCAGCGTGATGTCTGCCAGCGGGCACGACAGCACCCACCCGCCGCCATGCCCCTTGGCCGACGACACAAACCCCGCGTACCGCAGCCCCGCCATCAGGCGGCGCGCCACCACCGGGTTGGTCTGCATTGCCTTCGCCATCGCCTCTGAAGTGGCGGGCCCCTCCATCTCTGCCATGTGCAGCAGCGCGTGGAGAACGTTGGAAAGTCGGCTATCTCGTTTCATGCAACATTAAAAGTTGCGTGATGCTAGCATGGGTCTGGAAACTGCGCTGGCAGACGGACAGTGAACTACTGAATTGATAGCTGCCAGCGCTTATCGCATAAGCGCTAGAGGCCAATTTGGCTCAAATTCTCATGCCACGCGCCGCATACCCCGCGCACCCCGCCCGTTCGGGCTGAGCCCGTCGAAGCCATGCACCGCCGGTCAAACCCGCAGGCCAAGCGCAGCCCAAGCGCCATACCCGCCACAACCCACCGCACACCATGACCCAAACCACGGCATCCCCCTTCACCGACCCCGCCGCCGTCGCCCGCTACGCCGAAGGCCCCCGCCGCAACGTGCCCGGCTACGACAGCCTGCTGCGCATGTCGCGCATCCTGCTGGCCGAGTGCGTGCCGGCAGACGGCCGCGTGCTGGTGGTGGGCGCGGGCGGCGGGCTGGAGCTGGAAGACATGGCGCTGGCGCAACCCGGCTGGCGCTTCGACGGCGTGGACCCCAGCCAGCCCATGCTGGACTTGGCGGCGCAGCGGCTGCAGAGCGCGGGCGTGCCCGGCGACCGCGTGGCGTTGCACCACGGCTATGTGGACAGCGCGCCCGCCGGGCCGTTCGACGGCGCAACCTGCCTGCTGACGTGCCACTTCGTGTCGCGCGAGGAGCGTGTGCCGATGCTGAAAGAAATCCGCCAGCGCCTAAAACCCGGTGCACCGTTGGTGGTGGCGCATTTGAGCGTGCCTGACGGGGAGGGCGCTGACGGCGAGGGCGGGGCAGGGGAGCGCGATCTGTGGCTGTCGCGCTATGCCGCGTTTCAGGTGGCGTCTGGCGTGCCGCCAGAGCATGCTGCCAGAGCGCGAGACAAGGTGGCTGCGGAGTTGGAGGTGCTGACACCGCAGCAGGACGAGGCGTTTTTGCGCGAGGCGGGGTTCAGTGACGTGCGGATGTTTTATATGGGGTTTGCGTTCAGGGGGTGGGTGGGGTGTGCATGATCAGGATGAGAAACTGAGTTCGGCCAAGAGCACTCGGTGGCAGCTCTTCCAAGCGAACGTTCAACATAGAGCCAATCGTTGCCTTGCGCTAGGACCCAGCAATGTCAGTGGACGCCGAAGGCATCTGCCCGCTAGATTGCATCTCGTTTCCATCGCCCTCGCTGCAGAAGATGCCACCCGCGGCATATGACCCAAGTCAATGCGGCTAGGAGAAGCAGCATGACGGCTCCATTAACCAGTGGTGCTGACCAGAAGCAGTTGACGCCATAGTCCTCGCAGGTGTATTGCTTCTCCGTGCCAACTATGTCATCGCCGCCGCCCCTCTGGTCGATGCCGTCTTTTCCCTTCGAATACAGCACATAGCCGGGGAGACCTTCAATCCGGCTGTACACGTAAGGATGCCCCCAATGGTCTCTGGGAGGGACTAGGATCTGGCCTCGTTCGTAGAGCTGATCAAGATCGCTTGGCAACCCCTTGAAGTCGTGTTTGTAGAGCTGGATGGTGGTATGCACATCGCTCAACTGGAGAAGCTCCATTGTGATGATCTTCGACTCTGAAGACGAAGCACCAGGAAGCATCGCGGCCAATGCGACAGATGACGAAATGAAGAGCTTACTGAGGCGACGCATGCAATCTAGCGTAGAAATTCAGCAACCCAGCCTGCTTGGCTGGCACTGGTTCGCCGCAATGATAGGTTGAAGCTCACGGGCGCCCCCGCAACTCCACGGGCTCGGCCCAGCGGGATTGATATTTCTCTGAGTCAACGCGAAGACTTTCGGTAACGATACGAGTGACTTCCAGAGTTCCAACGATGCAAGAACCCTCCAATACCTGCAAGGTTCGGCCTTCCCAAAGACAATGGGGGTAAGTCTCGGGCGAGATCAAGTGCACTTCAACCGCCGCTGTCTCCCCTGGATGAACGAAGCCCTGTGACGGATACGTGTGCATCCCGCTACTTTGATAGTTTTCGTGCAGAGCGTGCTGGGGTCGATAGCCCGAGGTCACGGCACCGTGTGAAGTACAGAGCGTAAACAGCCCTTCAAAGTCGAATGGTCGATTCATCTGAGTGATGCGTCAACGCGATGCATCTCGCAAAAACTGCGGGAAGTGCTTGACGCGGATCCTTCTTGGAGAAGGTCTGCAGTCTAAGTTCGAGCGCGGGAGTCTGCCTCACCACTTCACCCCCCCAAACAACCGCGCAATCCCCCCCTGCAAATGCGACTCCGCCGCCTGTCTGGCTGCTGCCGCATCTTGCTGCGCAATGGCCTGCTCGATGGCCGCATGCTCCCGACACACATCGGCCAGGCGTTCGCCCTTGGGGCGACCGGCCAGGCTGCGCACCAGGCCGATGCTAAAGCGGATTTGCGGCGCCAGGGCGGCCATGGTCATGCTGAAGAAGCGGTTGCCGCAGGCCAAGGCAATGGCTTCGTGGAAGGCGATGTCTTCCTCCATGGCGTCTTGCCCCGCGTGCAGTGCGGCCTCAAAGCGCTCGCGGCAGTGGTGGATGTGGGCCATTTGCGCATCGGTGCGCACCTGGGCGGCCCGGGCGGCGGTTTCGCCCTCCATGCCGCAGCGAAATTCCAAAAACGCCCGGATGTCGGGGATGTTGCTGAGCGTGCCAAACGACAGCCGTTCGCCCTGGGGCATGACGTCGGCCACAAAGTTGCCTGAGCCTTTGCGCGTGTGAATGCGCCCCTCATCCCGCAGCCGGGCCAGCGCCTGGCGCAGCACCGGGCGCGACACGCCCAGGCGCTGGGACAAGACGGTTTCGCCAGGCAGTCGGGCGCGTGCTTCGTAGCCGGGCGTGCCCAGCAGGCCCACCAGTTCGTGTGTGCGCCGCCAGCAGATCACCGACTGGATGCAGACCGAGACCCAGCGCTGGGGCAAGCTGGTGAAGGAGCACAACATCCAGGCCCACTGAGTTTGAGCTGGGGCGGGCGAGTGCTTCTGCGCTGCACCCGCCCTGGCTGTGAGCGCCGTTGTAGATGCCACCGGGCGCATGCCATCAGCCGGTGGCTTGGTGCAATGACCTTCGTCAGACACGGTGCAAATCACCTAGGGTTTATCCTAGTCATTGAATAACGTACTAGTTAGTACATTGCATGCACTTTGACAAAACAGGGCGCTTTTCTGCGCCGGATGTGCATGACTTCCAATGTTTCCAGGTCAGCCTCAGCGGCTGGCACCGCCAGCCACAACCCACGCAAGGCGGCCCTCGCCAGCTGGATTGGCAGTGCTGTCGAGTACTACGACTTCTTCATCTACGGCACGGCCGCTGCGCTGGTGTTCGGCAAGCTGTTCTTTCCGTCGATTGACCCGCAACTGGCCAACGTGGCGGCGTTTGCCACGTTTGGCGTGGCCTACATCACCCGGCCCCTGGGGGCGGTGCTGCTGGGGCACATTGGCGACAAGTTTGGGCGCAAGAAGGTGCTCACGCTCACGCTGCTGCTCATGGGCTTTTCGACCTTCATGATTGGCGTGCTGCCCACGTATGACCAGATTGGTTTTGCCGCGCCTGCGCTGCTGGTGGTGATGCGCTTGCTGCAAGGTGTCTCGGCGGCGGGCGAGCAGGCCGGTGCCAATTCGATGACGCTGGAGCATGCGCCCGACCACCGCCGCGCCTTCTTCACCAGCTTCACGCTGTCGGGCACGCAGGCGGGGCTCATCTTGGCCACGTTGGTGTTTATTCCCATCTCGGCTTTGCCTGAGGACCAGTTGCTGGCCTGGGGCTGGCGCATTCCGTTTTTGCTGAGTGCAGTGGTGGTGGCGGTGGGCTTTTGGGTGCGCCGCACCTTGCCTGAGACGCCCGCTTTTGAAGAAGACGCCCAAGCCAAGGGCAAGGCCAAGTTGCCGGTGGTAGAGCTGTTCACCCAGCACAAGGCCCAGGTGCTGCGTGTGGTGTTTGCCGCGCTGGTGTCGGTGGTCAGCACCATCTTCAGCGTGTTCACGCTGTCGTATGCGGTCAACACCATCCACATCCCGCGCGCCACCATGCTCACGGTGCTGGTGCTGGCCAACCTGGTGGCGCTGGGCGCCATCCCGCTGTGGGCCACGCTGTCAGACCGCATTGGCCGCCGCCCGGTGTTCATCCTGGGTGCCCTGGGCTCTGCCGCGCTGATCTGGCCCTACATGTGGGCGCTGAGCACGGCCAATATTCCGCTGATTTTTGCGCTGGGCATTTTGCTGTCGGGCGTGGTGTACAGCGCCGCCAACGGTGTGTGGCCCGCCCTGTATGGCGAGATGTTTGACACCCGCGTGCGCCTGTCCGGCATGGCCATTGGCACGCAGCTGGGCTTTGCCTTGGGTGGCTTTGCGCCCACCATCAGCGCGGCCATTTTGGGCACCGGCCCCACGGGCTGGATTCCGGTGGCGGCGTTCACCACGGGCGCTGCGGTGGTGTCGGCCATCTCGGCCTTCACCGCGCGTGAAACCTATCGTGTGCCCATGGCACAGCTGGGCAAGTACGGCGCCGCATCGGCTGCCCCAACCAAATCTTCGCAACGTGGGGCACAAACCGCATGATCTCCGGCAAAACCGCACTCATCGCCCACCTGGGCTACCCCACGGAGTCGTTCAAGGCCCCGATGATCTACAACCCCTGGTTTGAAAAGCAGGGTATTGATGCGGTGGTGGTGCCCATGGGCGTCAAGCCCGATGACTACACCGCCACGCTGGCCGCGCTCTCGCGCTTTACCAACCTCAAGGGCGCCTTGGTGACCATGCCGCACAAGGTCACCACCTTGTCGCTGGCCGACGAAGTCACGCCCACGGCCCGCATTGCCGGTGCCTGCAACGCGCTGCTGCTGCGGCCCGATGGCACCTGGCTGGGCGACCAGTTTGATGGCGCGGGCTTTGTGCGGGGGCTGCTGCGCAAGGGGCGCACGCTGCGCGGGGCGCGTGTGATCGTGTCGGGCGCGGGCGGCGTGGGCTCGGCCATCGCGGCCTCTTTGGCGGCCGAAGGCGTGGCCCACATCAGCCTGTATGACACCTATGCCGCCAGCGCCGAAGGCCTGGCCGAGCGCCTGCGCGCCCACTACCCGCAGCTGGTGGTGCAGACGGGATCGAACGACCCGGCGGGTTTTGACGTGGTGGTGAACGCCACGCCGCTGGGCATGAAGGAGGGCGACCCGCTGCCCTTTGATGTGGCGCGCATCGACGCTGGTGCCATGGTGGGCGAGGTGGTGATGAAGACCGAATACACGCCGCTGCTGCAAGCCGCGCTGGCCAAGGGCTGCGGTGTGCAGGTGGGCACCGACATGCTGTTCGAGATGATTCCGGCCTACCTGGAATTCTTTGGCTATGGCACCGCCACGGCCGATGAGCTGCGCGCCGTGGCGCGCATCAAGTATTGAAGTATTGATATGCCCCCTGAGTCGCTTCGCGCCTTCCCCCTCGGGGGACGACGGCCTTTGCTGCGGGGCGGCCCTTGCTGGCCGTCCTGCGCTGGGTGGCGCGCCAGTTGCCGAGGTAGCGCGCTACTCACTGCTTAGCACGAGACCCGCCTTTTTGCTTGAAGACTTTGTTGCTGAATAGAGCTTTACCTATGCGCCGATCCATTGCCACCGTTTCCCTGAGCGGAACCCTGCGCCAGAAGCTCGAAGCCATTGCCGCTGCGCGGTTTGATGGCATTGAGCTGTTTGAGCCCGACTTCATCAGCTTCACCGGCAGCGCGCGCGAGCTGCGCCAGCAGGCGGCCGACCTGGGCCTGGGCATTGACCTGTACCAGCCGTTTCGCGACTTTGAAGGCATGCCCGACGACCTGTTTCGCCGCAGCCTGGACCGTGCCGAGCGCAAGTTCGACGTGATGCAAGAGCTGGGCTGCCCGCTGATGCTGGTGTGCTCCAACACCTCACCCGCATCGCTGGGCGATGCCGAGCGCGCTGCGGCGCAACTGCACGAGCTGGCCGAGCGCGCCAGCCGCCGCAACCTGCGCATTGGCTACGAGGCCCTGGCCTGGGGCAAGTGGGTCAACCTGTACCAACAGGCGTGGAACATCGTTGAGAAGGCCGACCACCCGCACCTGGGGCTGATTCTGGACAGCTTCCACACCCTGTCGCTGCGCGACGACCCGATGGGCATTGCCGATATTCCGGGTGAGCGCATCTTCTTTGTGCAGATGGCTGACGCACCGCTGCTGGCCATGGACGTGATCCAGTGGGCGCGCCACCACCGCAACTTTCCCGGCCAGGGGCAGCTGGATGTGGTGACGTTTTTTGAACAGGCGCTGCTGGCGGGCTACACCGGCAACCTGTCGCTCGAAATCTTCAACGATGTGTTCCGCGAAACGCCGAACCGTCGCACGGCGCTGGACGCCATGCGCTCGCTGCTGTTCTTAGAGAGCGAATGCAAGAACCGGCTGACGGCCCGTACGCAGGCCGCATCGAGCGAGGCCCGCGCCCCCGCCGCCACCCGCGCCCTGCAGCGGCTGGACCTGGCCGCACCGCCTGCCGTGCAGCCCGTGGGCGGCTTCAGCTTCATCGAGTTTGGTGTGGACGAGCCCACGGGCCAGGCGCTGGCCAGCACCTTCACCGCGCTGGGCTTTGAGCACACGGGCCGCCACCGCAGCAAGGCGGTGGATTTGTACTGCCAGGGCGATATCCAGTTCGTCATCAACACCCAGCCGGGCTCGGAGGCGCGCCAGCGCTTTGACGAGCTGGGCCCCTCGGTGTGCGCCATGGGCCTGGTCGCGCCCGACCCGGTGCAGGCCGCCAACCGCGCAGCCGCCCTGCTGTCGGCCCGGCACGTGAGCCCGCTGGGGCCGAATGAGCTGCAACTGCCCGCCATCATCTCGCCCGGCGGGGCGGTGGTGCACTTTGTGCACGCGGGCTCCACGCTCGATGTCGACTTCGTCGCCCCCGTGCCGCGCGCGCCGGTGCCTGCGCAGTGCGGCCTCACGCATGTGGACCACATGGCCCTGGCGTTGGCCAACGACCAGCTCGACACCTGGACGCTGTTTGCCCAGTCCATCCTGGGCCTGAGTGCGGGCGAGAGCCTGGAGCTGGCCGACCCGTTCGGGCTGATCCGCAGCTGCGCGCTCACCAATGCCGAGCGCAATCTGCGCCTGGTGCTCAATGTCTCCAAAAGCCAGCGCACGCGCACGGCGCAGCAGGTGCGGGCCACGGGCCGATCGGGCGGCGGCGTGCACCACATCGCGCTGGCCACGAACGACATCTTTGCCACCGTGCAGCGCCTCACGGCCCAGGGCGTGAAGTGGGTGCCCATCAGCCCCAATTACTACGACGACCTGCTGGCCCGCCTGGACCTGGGCGAGGACTTGGTGCGCCGCATGCAGGCGCTGAACATCGTGGCCGATGTGTCGCCGGGCGGCGGGCGCTTTTTGCACGCCTACACCGAGCCCTTTGCCGACCGCTTCTTCTTTGAAGTGGTGCAGCGCGAAGGCGGCTACGACGGCTATGGTGCCGTGAACGCCGCCGTGCGCATGGCTGCGCAAGAGCAGGCGCAGCACGCAGACGCGGGCCGCTGAGGGTTTGGGGGAGGGTGGGGACGGCAGTGCCTTGCTGGCCGCAGCAAGGGGCCGTCTTTCATGGAGATGCTGGATTGGGTGGATGTCTCAGAGAGGCGCATCAGCCTGTGCACCAGCCGCGGCGCTCGGGGATTGCCCCCTCTCCCCTCGCGGGAGAGGGTTGGGGAGAGGGGGGCTGCACAAGCGCTGCGCCTGTTTCACCCCCTCTCCCACCAGGGGAGAGGGAGTGAGGGCCATCGGTGATCGGTGCCTCATCAGCAAAAATGCCTGATTAGCTACTTGCCTCAGATACCACTCCATCCGTTCGGGCTGAGCCCGTCGAAGCCAGGGCTTGCCGCGTGCGTGCAAGGCTTCGACAGGCTCAGCCCGAACGGGTGGGGACGAGAAGGCGTCTGAGGCGGGTCGCCAATCAGGCAAAAATGACCGCTAGCGCTTGCAGAATAAGCGCAAGCAGCTATTGATTTGATAGTGACTTGGCAGATGGCCACAGCCGCGGCCTAGCCCCGCGCCCCTGCCGCGCAGGCGGGTGGAACGCATCTGCTCTGCCTGTTTGCGCCACCACTGCGCCTGTTCGGTGGTGCGCCGGGCGCGTAAAGTGGCAGGCGGCCGCAGGCCTTGCTCTGTGTTTGTGCCGTCCCCTACAAGCCTCCACACAACGACCCCATGACCGAATTTGTTCGCACCCGGCTGCGCGCCTTGGCGCTGTGGGGCGCCGCCCTGGCCTGCAGTGCTGCAGGGGCTGCGCCCGGCGCTGCGGATGCCGCTGGCGTCCAGCCCGTGCCCGCTGCCGCTGCGTCAACTGCTGCGCCCTCAGGCATGGCGTCGCGCGTGCTGGCCTGCGCCGCCTGCCATGGCAAAGAAGGCCGCGCCACGCCCGAGGGCTACTTCCCGCGCATCGCGGGCAAGCCTGCGGGCTACCTGGCCAACCAGTTGCTCAACTTCCGCGATGGGCGGCGCAGCTACCCGCAGATGGCTTACCTGCTGGAGCACCTGAGCGACGACTACCTGCGGGAGATGGCCGCCCACTTTGCGGCGCTGGACGTGCCGTACCCCCCGGCCCCCGCGCCCCAGGGCACGCCTGCGCAACGGGCCCAAGGCCAGGCGTTGGTGCAGCAGGGCGATGCGGCGCGCAAGATTCCGGCCTGCGTGCAGTGCCACGGTGCGGCCCTGACGGGGGTGACCCCGTCCATCCCCGGCCTGCTGGGCCTGCCGCGTGACTACCTCAACAGCCAGCTCGGCGCCTGGAAGACTGGCCAGCGCAAGGCCCATACGCCCGACTGCATGGCCGATGTGGCCCGCCAGCTCACGCCCGAGGATGTGAGTGCGGTGTCTGCCTGGCTGGCCGCGCAGCCGGTGCCCGGCCATGGCAAGCCTGCCAGCAGCCTGCCCGCAGCCATGCCTGCGCGCTGTGGCGGTGTGGCCGAAGGAGGCCGCCCATGAAACGGATGAACCTGCGGCGACTTTTGCGATGGGTGTCCGGCACCCTGGCCACGGTGGGCGTGGCGGCTGCCGCCATCGTGGCGCTGAACCTGCGCGGCGAAGCCCCTTTGCCCACGGCCGAAACCCTGCAGACCACCCCCGCGCTGGTGGCGCAGGGCGCGTACCTGGCCCGCGTGGGCAACTGCATGGCCTGCCACACCGCCCAGGGGGGCGCACCGTGGGCCGGTGGCCGGGGCATTGAGACGCCGTTTGGCGTGGTCTACAGCCCCAACCTCACGCCCGACCCAGCCACGGGCCTGGGCGCGTGGACATCGGCCGAGTTTTGGCGCGCCCTGCACCATGGGCGCAGCAAGGATGGACGCCTGCTTTATCCGGCGTTTCCGTACCCCAGCTACACGCACGTCACGCGCGAAGACTCGGACGCCCTCTACGCCTATCTGCAAAGCCTGAAGCCCGTGGCGCAGGCCAACCAGGCGCACGCGCTGCGCTTTCCGTACAGCACCCAGGCGGCGCTGGGGGTGTGGCGGGCGCTGTTCTTCGCGCCCGGTGCCCCGGCGGCGCAGGCGGCCTTTGCAATCACCACCTCATCCTCCTCCACCCCCGACTACCAGCGCGGCGCCTACCTCGTCAACGGCCTGGGCCACTGTGCGGCTTGCCATACGCCGCGCAATGCCATGGGCGCCACCAGGGACGGGCAGGCTTTGGCAGGGGGGCTGATCCCTGTGCAGAACTGGCTGGCCCCGGCGCTCACCGACCCCGCCCAGGCGGGCGTGCAGGCGTGGAGCGAGGCCGATGTGATGGCCTTGCTCCAAACCGGTGTGGCCCCGCACGGCTCGGTCATCGGCCCCATGGCCGAGGTGGTGTACCGCAGCACCCAGTATCTGAGCGATGCCGACGCCCGTGCCATGGCCGTGTACCTCAAGGCTTTGCCGCAGCAGGCCAAGGTGCCATCCGCGCCGCCAGCGCCACCCGCCGCATCGGCCATGGCGCGTGGGGCCAAGGTGTACGAAGCCCAGTGCGCCCAGTGCCACGGCGCGCAAGGGCAGGGCGCCAAGGACGAGGCGGGGCAACCCGCCTTCCCGCCCCTGGCGGGCAACCGCGCCGTGGTGCTGGCCGACCCGACCAACCTGGTGCGCGTGGTGCTGCAGGGCGGCTACCTGCCCGCCACGGCGGGCAACCCGCGCCCGCATGGCATGCCGCCCTTTCAGCACCTGCTGGGCGATGAGGATGTGGCCGCTGTGGCCACCTTTGTCAGGAGCAGCTGGGGCAACCAGGCCGCCGGTGTGGGTACCATCGAGGTTTACCGCGCCCGCGAACGGCGCAGTCCGTGATCCCGTTGTAGCCCTGGCCCTTGCCTTGCGGGCTTGAGGAGTTGAACCGATGCCCAGTCCTGCCGCCTTGCCCTTCACTTCATCCGTTGCGTCCACCACTACCGCCCAGCCCGGCGCCTTGTCGGCCGAGCCCGCTTGGCAGTTGCGCGCTGCCCTGGCGGGGCTGCGCGCGCAGTTTTTGTGATTGGGGCGGCGTGGCTCTGCCAACAGCTTTTCAGCCACCCGCACTGCGCTCAGTGTGTCTCAGGGTGTTCTGGTGGTCGCGATGTGCCGCTGAAAAAACGCCGCTACCTGCGCGTTGAAAATCTGGTGAAACGCCACCCGGTCGAATCCCGGCGCGTCGCGGCAAATCTCTGGCGCGGCCTGGGCCAGCGCGGGCGGGCAGGGTGGCAGAAAAGCATAGCGCTCCGCATCGGCCGCCACATGCCAGTCAGGCGCGCGGGGCAGGCCCTGGCGCATTGCTTCCGCACTCTGCAGCGTCACGCCACTGCCCCCCAGTGCCGAGGCCCATAACTGCACGGGCGTGATCACCTGCCCCAGCCCTTTGGCGTCGAACACGCTCAGCGGGTCCACGATGACCTCCGCCTTGATGCGCGCATCCGGTGCGGGAGTGGCGGGGATTTCATTGCGCCGGATCTCGCCACACAGGGGCCGCATGGACAGCGGCGGGAACAGGTCTGGGCGCAGCATCCAGTCTGGCTTGGCGCCCATGGCCATCAGCCCTGTGTAGCCGCCGCGCGAATAGCCAAAAAAGCCCACCTTGCCCGCATCCAGTTGTGCGTGCAGGTGCCATACGCCCAGCATGTAGTCCGTCAGCCGCCGCATGTCCACCGGCTGCGTGGCAAAGGCCGACAGGTGGCCCTGGCGGCTCAGGTCCTGAAAGTTGTCGCCCGGGTGGTGGATGGGCGCCACCACATAGCCCGCATCGGCCAGCGCAGCCGCCGTGCCGTGGTGCCCCAGGGCCGATCCGCCCGCGCCATGCGACACCACCACCAGCGGCAAGCCCTGGCCAGCTACTGCGCAGTCGCGCGTGCCCTGCAGCACCAGCGGCGCCAGGTCGATGCGGCCCGGCTGTGTGCTGCAAGGCGGCGACCACATGGCGTCGCGCAGCGCAGGCCCCTCTTTGTCCGCAGGTACCTCAATGAATGCAAAGCCAGCCGCCTGGGCCAAGGTGGCGGCGCACCCTAGCGCTGCGGCCAGCAGCAAACGAATACCCAGGCCGGAGCATGAAGTAAAACGCGTACGAACGCGCAAGCGATGCAGCGATGAAAAGGTCATGGTGATGTGCTGGCGCGGTTTTGAACCACGGAGGCTTTGCCTGCCGAGTGGGCCGCAGCTTGCGCGCAAGGGCTTCACCGATCAGCAAATCTGCATACCTCAGCCCAGCCATCTGGGTGCAGCAAAAAGCCACCCAATGCTGGGCATTGGTGCTATGTAATCAATAGCTTCTAGCGCTTTCGGGAAGCGCGGAGATGGCCAATTTGATGCAGGATTTTTCCAGCCACCGCGGTTGAAGAGGCCTCTGGGGCGGCCCCCGCCGCAACGTGCCCTGCTACCGCGGCCTGCTGCCCATGGTCCGCATCTTGTTGGCCGAACGCGTGCCCGCACACGGCTGCGTGCTGATGGTGGGCGCGGGCGGCGGGTAGGAGTCTGTCGCGTTTGGAGCGTCGGCAGCACAAACCGAAGGTTTCCTAAGAATGGGCCCCAGCGATGGTCGTTCTTGCTGTATCCCCATCGCGATAGCCCAGCCACGGTGTAATAAAGACACTGAAAAATGGACCACTGCGGTCAAGTGGTGGTCGGCGAATCCTGGTCCGCAGGGCATTGAAGGCTAGAAGGCATGGCGCAGGCGATCCCCGGCAGGCGCTTCGACGGCGTGGGCCTGAGTCGGCAGATGTCGAATTGGGCGGCGCAGCGGCTGCAGAGCTCTGGCGTGTCTGAGGACTGCGTGGCGCGGTACCGTGACCTTCTTCAGAGCACACCAGCCGGCCCGTTTGAACCACAGGGCCTGCGCTATTGGGGCTGTTCTGTGCGCGCACTGTCAAGCACTTCAATCCGAGTCCCATCCCAACGCTTGCCTGCACTATCTCGACGAGCACGCTTGCCGCAGTTCTGCACCTTGGTTTTCAAGGCAAAGGGCTGGCGCTGGCAACTTCTTGGAAGTCCTTACAAAATCGATAGATAAAAATTATCGATATTTATTTGTGATTGTTTATTTTTATTATTGTTGTTGTGGTGTCACTAGTACATACGCACTATGGCCACGAAAGTCTCCATGCGCGATGATCCCGCCTATTCAGATATTTGCTAAGTCAAATTGTTCGTTAAGTCATTGATTTTAATCACTAAATCAATGGTTTTTTGTTTCGCGGGATTGCCGTTTTTCGGTGCCTTAGTGAGCGATCAAGCATGGTTACTGGGGGTTGAACAGTCCGTTCGCCGAGCCCATTTTTGATTTGTCAGTTTTTGTTACGTTTGTTAGTCTCCGCGCCCACTCTTCTTTCAACGCTTGAGGAAATCATGCGATCACTTCTCTCCGTCCTGCCTGCTCGGCGTGCACACCGTTCTCCTGGTTCCCGAGTGATGCAGGGTGGTTTTACCCTGGTGGAATTGGCCGTTGTGCTGGCAGTCATCGGCCTGATCATCGGCGCGGTTGCCATCGGCAAAGACGTGCAGCGGAACGCCGAATACACCAAGATCAAAAACAAGTTCATCGACCAGTGGGAGCAGGCGTACAACCAGTACTACCAGCGCACCGGCGTGGTGGTGGGTGACAGCCAGACGGCTCCGCGCATCATGGTGAACGGGACTGGGTACGTGGCTGCGACCGGAGCGCCCACGTCGGGGGGCGACATGGCAACGCTGGTAGCGGCCGGCTCCGAGCCGCTCCCCGTTTGCGCTCGCAATCCTGAGGCGGGAGTCATGCGCTCTGACAGCCCCTTCACCGTGAACGTCAATGACCTTCGTGCCCACATGACACGCGCGGGTATCCGCATGCCACCGGGCCGTGCCGAGGGTCAGGAAGACCTCTACGTCTATACCGATACCAACGGCTCTCCGCAGGAAATTCAGGTGTGCTTCCAGTGGAATCGGCCAACGACGCCTGAAGGCGCAGGCAACGTCATGGTCATCGCTGGCTTGACCCCTGACTTGGCTCGCATGCTGGATCAGATGATCGACGGCAAACCCGATGCGCAAGAGGGGCGCTTCCGTCTGCGGAACGTGGCCAACGGGACCCCGAATGGGCCCGGTGTTGAGTGGTCGGCCAACAACTCTTTTGGCCGCGGCGCTGCAGCAACTACAGCCACTGGCGCGGGTAACACCCGTGACGAAGAGCAGGTCATCACCCTGACCGCCATCTACAAGATGAATCAGTAATCAGCGCGAGGGAAACAACATCATGAACCAAGTATTCAAGAACTTGACCCGTCGCCCGCGCTCTGTGCGCCAGCAGGGTTTTACGCTGGTCGAACTGGCTGTTGTGCTGGCAGTCATCGGTCTCATCATCGGCGCCGTGGCCATCGGCAAGGATGTGCAGCGTAATGCCGAGTACACCAAGATCAAGAACAAGTTCATCGACCAGTGGGAGCAGGCCTACAACCAGTACTACCAGCGCAATGGTGTGGTGTTGGGAGACAGCCAGACTGCGCCCCAGAACATGGTCAATGGCGAGCGCTTTTTGGCCGCAGGTACGCGCTCTGGTCGCGATATGACCGGTGTGACGCCACCCAATGCCATTTGCCGCGCGGCTGTAGGGCAGGGCATGGCCCGAGGATTCACCGTTGGCACGGACCCTGATCTACGCGCTTTGATGACGCGTGCTGGTATTCGCATGCCCCCCGGCCGTGCGGAAGGTCTGGAAGACCGCTATGTCTACCTGGACACCAATGGCAACCCGCAAGAAGTCCAGGTGTGCTTCCAGTGGAATGTGCCTCTGGGCAACGGATCTGCTGCGAATGCAGTGGGTGACGGCATGGGCAACGTGATGGTCATCACTGGCCTGACGCCCGACCTGGCACGCGCACTGGACCAAATGATCGACGGTAAGCCTGACGAACGTGAAGGCCGTTTCCGTCGCCAGGGCGTGTTGAACAACGCTGGCGGCACCAATGCCAATGAGCCGGGGCAGGAGTGGCAAGCCACCAACCGTGACCAGATCGGTACCACCAACAACCGTGCTTTTGACGAAGACCAGATCGCCATCGTCACGGCCATCTATCGCATGAATCAGTGATGTGGCGCGAGCCCTTCAACCATTGACTCTTTACACAACTTATTCCCCTCGTCGGAGGTTTCAATGACAAAGATGCACTCATTTCGCAGGTTGGGCCGCAAGGTTCAGCAAGGTTTCACACTGGTCGAGCTGGCCATTGTGCTGGCCGTCATCGGCCTGATCATCGGTGCCGTGGCCATTGCAAAGGATGTTCAGCGAAATGCTGAGTACCAGAAGGCGGTCAACAAGTTTGCCTATCAGTGGAAGATGGCGTACGACCAGTACTACCAGCGCACCGGCGTGGTGGTGGGTGATTGCCAGCAAGCGCCGACTTACATGGTGGATGGCTCAGAAACTTCGATCAATGGCGGCAATGCCTGCACCCGTGCTGGTTCCATGGCCGTACCCGGTATCCCCGCCAGTTTCACTGACCGTGGCCGAAAGATCTGCGCTGGCCAAGGTTATGCGGCGAACACCGTGGGTGCAGGCGATGCCACGCTGGCCACAACAGCGAATCTACGCGAACTGATGACCCGTGCCGGTGTGCGCATGCCCCCTGGCCGTGGCGAAGGTCACGAAGACCGTTTCCTCTACATCGACTCCAACGGCAACCCGGCCGAGCTGCAGGTTTGCTTCCAGTTCAATGACGCAGGCGTTGCAAGTGGTGCAGGCAACGTGATGGTGATCCGTGGCCTGACGCCAGACCTGGCACGGTTCATGGACCAGGTGATCGATGGTAAGCCGGATTCCCGCGAAGGCCGCTTCCGCATCCAGGGCCGCCCCCAGCAGACGGCATCCACCGAAGCCAATGCACCCGGCACCCAGTGGGAGGCCAACAACACGCAAGGCGTTGCCATCAATGTCGGTAGCGGCAACAGCACGCAAATGAACAACAGCGACGCGCGCTCGGCCGTGGTCAACACAGCGGGCAATGCGGGGGGCACTACAGCCGGCCGTACCTTTGATGAGGACCAGGTCATCTTGCTGACCGCCCACTGGATCATGGAGCAGTAATTGAACGGCACCCGTACGCTCAAGCTGGCCTGCCTGGCCCTGGCCACTGCCGTTCTCGGCGGTGGGGCCTGGTTGGCGCAACGCGGTCTCAAGCAACTGGCGTGGGAGCGTCAGCAATTCGCTCAGTTGCAGCAGGGGCTCGAAAGCGCCCGCAGTCTTGTGCCTGAAGTGCAGCGGCGCGAGCAACTGGTGCGTTCCATCAAAGATGTGTCGCAGCAGGTGGAGCGTATGGGCTTTGACCCATCCCAATGGGGCGAGCGCCGGTTGCGCCGGGCCGTGGCTCCGGCCACGCGGGTTGAGGCTGCCCAGTTTCTGGGTGAGCTGGGCCGTGGCGGCGCGGGGCAGATTTTTGTGGCTGATGTGTTCGAGATCGGAGCCGTGTCGCCTGAGGCCAGCCTGTTTCAGCCGCCGCTGCCTGGTGACCAAGGGCTTTTGCTTGGCGTCTCGGGCACGCTGCACTTTCAGACTCAGACGGCGGCAGTTTCGCCATCGCCGAAGGTGACACCATGAGTGCAGAACATGTGTATCGCATTGCCAGCTCGGGTTGGCTGCACTGCCGCGGACATCAGGTAGAAGAGGTTCCCGCATGGCCGCGCGTGGCGCACAGCGCGCTGGTGGTGTTGGACATGGACGATGTCTATACCGATGTCTGGCGTTTTGAAGGCAAGACCGAGTACGCCGCCGCGCTGGTGGAGAAACGGGTGCGCACGCAAGGCCTCGTTGAAGGCGCCGCCCATGTGGTGGTGCATCGTCTGCTCAAGTTGCCTGGGGGCTTTCAGGTGTTCTTCTCGGCCATCTCCCTGGATCTGTGGCAACGCTGCACGCAGTGGGCCAAGGAGCAGGACGACCATTGTCTGGTGATGATGGCGGGCGGCCTGCTGTGCGACGGTGTGGGCTCTGGCAGTGCGCGTATCGTGCTGACACAGCGGCGGCTGATGTGCTTTGCGCAGTCCGAAGAGGGCATGGTGTTCGGCTCTACCCAGGCGTTGGGATCTGGGCCTTCGGCCATGGCCAGTGCAGCCCAGGTGTTGACCAGCAATCACAGTGCCTTGCTGACGCGCCTGGGTGCCGATGCGATCGAGTGGGGCACTTTGTGGTCCGCGCAACCGGCAGACGTAGAGACTTGCTTGGCGGCTGTGCGCAGTGTGGCAGGCGGCGCGCCTATGGTGTTGAATGCGCAAGAGATGGTACTGGCGGCTGAGCGGGTGCATACGGTCATGCCAACGATGGCGCGCAAGGCGGCTGGCCGTCATGCGCTGAATCCGGGTCTGGAACGGGTTGCATGGCGTGCCGAGCGTTGGGTCGCTCCGATTACTGTGGTGACGGCGCTGGTCGGTGTAGTCCTGGCAATTGCAGGTGTGCTGCTGGGTCAACTGGCTGACCAACAACGCGACGCAGGCTTAAGTCAGCGCGCCGAGCTGGAGACGCTGCAAAGCCGAATCCAGGCGGTGTCGTCGGTCGACGCCCCACAGAAGCTGTTGCCAGTGGCCGAGTTCTCCCGCACGCTGGACGAAGGGGCGCGCCATGATCCAGTGGCATTCATGGCCGTGTTGAAGGCCGCATCCAGCAAAGACATTCGGATTCAGCGGGTGCGCTTGGAAACGACGAACTCGTTGGGCAGTGCACAACCGAGCAGAAAAGCCTTTCGTGTGGACGGAGCGGTCGCGCCCGGAGCTTCTGCTGCGGTCACGCGCTGGGTTTCGCAGATGGCCGAGGCCGGCTGGACGCTCAAGGCCGTGGATCCCACCTTCACACTGCCAGGTTCGTTCTCGTATGAGCTGGTGGCTAATGCCGCAGCACCAGGAAATGTGAAACCATGAAATACGCAGCTTTACTTCTCAATGGGCTTGCCATTCTTTTGCTCGGCTGGGGGCTGTATGGCGTTTTTCAGCTCACTCAGGCTCGCACTCCGTCGATGCGTCCCATGACCGTGGAGCTGGCGCCCTTGCCAACTGCTTTGCGGACGGATCAGGAGCGCGTTACTGAAGCTTTTGGCGCAATGTCCCGCATCCAGGCGCAGACGACGACGGCTGGCACTGATCCGCAGCGTCTGATTGCTCTTCCTGTACCGGGCTCCGATGTAGCCGGCAGTGTGCAGATGCCGCGCCGGTCGTTGTCGCTGCATTTGGATGATCTGGCATCTGAGCGGCAGTCGGTAGTGATTGACGGGCAGTTGGCTCGCCAGGGCGCTCGGCTGGATGGGGGCGGGCGCGTGGTGCAGGTTCGCCCGAGTGAGGCGGTGGTCACGGAACGTTTGGGTCGTCAGACGCTGACATTGCCTGAAGGCGATCTGCGGGTGGGTACGTTGCGCTGGCCGGATGGCTCGCTGGCGAGCATCAATACCCAAGAGTTTCGCTCCGGTCTGCTAGGCGGGCAACCCACGCCCATCAAGAGCTTGCCATGACCACGAAGGCCCGCTGGCAGCAGGCAGGCGGCGTTGACGCACGGTTCGATAGGCACCTTGCGTTGCGTGCTCCCGCCGGCTTCTCCTCATGACCAATTCAAGAAAACACGCAAGTAGCGCCAAGGACAGCGACATGAACAATCCTCCGTTTTTCAAGCCATTGGCGCTGGTATGTGCCGCCTTCGTGGTGGCTGGTTGCGCCAGCCCTTCGCCCCGCAGCGCCGCCAGCCTGCCACCGCCAGACACCTCGGCGGCAGACCAGATCCGCGAACATGCTGCGCAAGAAGCGCAGCGCTTGTTGGTGCACCAGCAGATGTTGCTGGCCGATATCAACAAGACCGCTGCGGCGCCGGTCATTGCTCCGGTGGCACCGGTGTTCGATCCCCTGGAAGGCAAGCTCATCAATGTGGCGATGTCCAGAGCCAGCATCAGCCAGATCCTGAGCGCATTCGCAGACGCAGGAAACCTGAATCTGATCGTAGATCCCAATGTGTTGAAGGGTGGCCAGCTTGCGGACATGCACTTGCGCCAGGTGACACTGCGTGAAGGCTTCAATGAGGTGCTTCGCACCTACGACGTGGCTGGCGAGTTCCGGGGCAATACGCTGCGTGTGAACCTGACCGAGGAAAAGTTCTTCTCACTGAACTTTCTCAATACCAAGACCAGCATCCAGATGGGTTCTGGCGGTAATGTGTTCGGCAGTACCAGCTCGGGCGGCGGTAGTAGCGGCGGCGGTGGCGGTGGCGGTGGATCGGGTGCGCAGCAGGGCAACTTGACCATGTCGGGCTCTGGTGGCGGCAGCACGGACCCGTACCAGGAGATCGAGACAGCGCTGAAGTCGGTACTGGGCGACGCCAATCAGGACCGTTTGGCCCAGCAGCAAATGCAGCAGCAGAACCTGACCATGACGACGCCGGGTTCTTCTTCTCCCTGGATTGGAAGCGGTGCCAACCCCACACGTCCAGCCCAGTTGCCACAGGCACCTCTGGCCACCATGACCGAGGACAGTGGCTTCACGCTGAACAAGATGACGGGCACGCTGTATGTGAAGGCCCGGCCCTCCAAGATGCGGGCGGTCGAAAAGATGCTGGCCCAGGTGCACAAGGTGCTGGGCAAGCAGGTGTATGTCGAGGCGCAGCTGATCGACGTACAACTGTCTGACAACTTCGAGTTTGGAGTGGACTGGACGTCTTTGCGCAGCCGTCTGGCTGCCGGTTTTGGCTCGTCGCCCATGCAGTTGGGTGGCAGTTCGGGCACGCTGCCGAATGCCGCCACTGGCTACCCTTCGCGGACCATTTCCATCCCTGCTGCGCTGATCGGGAGCGTGGCCGGGCCTGCGCTGGGCGTTTCCTACCAGGGCAGCAACTACGGCATCGTGATCAACGCGCTGCGTTCGTTTGGCAATCTCAAGGTCTTGTCCAACCCCAATGTGCAGGTACGCAATGGCACCCCTGCGTTGCTGTCGGTGGGCACCAGTTCGCGATATGTATCTCAGTCCGCATCGACGCAGACTGTGCCGGGCGGTGGAGCTTCCACCACATCTTCCAGCGTACAGACCGACACGGTGTTCTCCGGCGTCATGGTAGGCGTGCTGCCCATGGTGCGTGATGATGGTCGCATTGAGCTACTACTGAACCCCATGCAGAGCGATGTGGACCCTGCAAGCCTGCAGCTGGTCTCGGTAGGGGGCGATAACCTGGTCTCCCTGCCCAAGGTGAGCTACAAGGGGCTGACCACGACCTTGAACGTGGGTGATGGCGACGTGGTGGTGGTCGGGGGGTTGATCGACCAGCGCAGTTCTAACAATGATCGCGGCGCACCCGGTGTCTCCGACGTGCCGTTGCTGGGCAAGTTGTTTGGCAACGAAAACAAGGTGCACGGAAGCCGTGAACTGGTGATCGTCTTGCGGGTGCGCGTGCTATGAGCCTCATCCACGACGCGCTGAAATCCATGGATGCGCCTCAAGATTCCAAGCCTGCCATGGCAAGGGCTTCCAAGGCGGCGGTGCGTGGCCGTCCTGCATGGCTGGATGCCATGCTGGCTTTTGCCGTCGTATTAGGGGCGGGGATTTTGGGGTGGTTTGTCTGGCAAACCCAGATGAAGCCCAAGGCTCTGCCGCCGCCAATGGCTGCTGCGCCAAACCCGGTTCCTGCTCCAGCGCCGGCGCCGGTGGCGGTCACTTCGCCGGTTGCTGAAACGGCTGCGCCTGTTGCTGCGACCGCACCAGCAGTCCCTGCGCCTGCAGTCGTGCCAGCTCCCGCTGTTGCTGCGGCGGCTCCTGCGGCTGCACCAGTGCAGTCACCGACTCCCGCTCCGGCAGTTGCCGTGGAGCCTGCCGCACCCAAGACGGTTTTTGCGGCCGACCCGCGCGGTGAGACCGTTACGCCTGCAGCGGCTGCTGTGAATCGCAGCAGTACGACGCGACAGGTGCGTGGTGTCAATCGGTCCACCACGGCGGCTGCGCCTGCTGTGGCGCCAGCCCCTGCTGTGGATGATGCTCCCGTAGAGCTGCGCTTCGCCCGTTTCGTCGCCGCCATGAAAGAGTCGCGGACAGCCGATGCTGAACGTGAATTGGCCGCATTGAAGGAGCGTCTGCCCGCGGGGTCCCTGGGACTCGTGCGCGCCCAAGCCTGGTTTGACCTGCGTGCTGGCCGCGATGCAGCCGCCGCTGATGGTTATCGCACCATCCTTGAGCGCCTGCCTGGTGACGAAGAGGCTGCCATCAACTTGGCCAGCATCCAGTCGCGCCAGCAAAAGACGGAGGAAGCGCGCGCAACCCTTGATGCTGCATCGCGACTGCAACCAGATTCGGCTGCGCTGCGGGCTGCATTGGCCCAGTTCACACCCGCTGCACGCCAATGACGGCCAATTCCATCTATGCCACGCTGGGGTTGTCGCGCAATCCGTTTCCGCCGACACCGGATGCGGGTTCGTACTTCTTCACGCCGCGGCTGGAGGAGGATTTCGCGGAGATCGTGCATTGCATCGAAGCGCGCAAGGGCTTTGTTCTTCTCACCGGAGAAGTGGGGCTGGGCAAGAGCACTCTGGTGCGGCGCCTGCTGGACACCCTCAGTGGCAAGAGCTGCCACTCAGCGCTGATCCTGAACACCTTTTTGCAAGACAGCGCCCTGTTGTCCGCCATACAGTCAGACTTCGGTTTGCCGCCTTCGGACTCCGTAGAGCAGGGGCTGGCGCGACTCACACAGTTCCTGATTGCAGGACACCAGGCATGCGAGATCAGCTTGCTGGTGATCGATGATGCGCAGAACCTCAGTGTGGAATCGCTGGAGCTGGTGCGCTTGTTGTGCAATCTGGAGACCGGCCAGGAGAAGCTGTTGCAGATCCTGCTGGTCGGACAGCCTGAGCTGGAAGAGACCCTGGCGATGCCAGAGTTGCGTCAGCTCAAGAGTCGCATCATCAAACACGCTCGCCTGTCGGGTCTGCAAAAGGATGAAGTCACCCGTTATTTCGACTTTCGCGTGAACGCTGCGGGCGCAGAGGGGCGCCTCTCCATCGAACCTGCCGCAGCAGACGTTTTGCACCGCGCCACGCAGGGAAACCTGCGACGCATTCACTTGGTGCTGGACCGTTGTCTGTACGGTTTGGCGAGTACCAGGGCATCTGTGGTGACGGAATCCCTGGTTCAGCGTGCGGTGGCCGATCTGCCCGCGCTGGGGGATGAAGCTGCAGCGATTGCCAAGGTAACTGGCGGCACTCGTGGCCGCAAAGCCTGGGTGCTTGCTGGCTTGCTGGCGGGCACCACAGCAACCGTCGCCTTGGCCAGCTGGGGGTTGGCCGCCCAACCCGGCGAGCATGTGTCGCCAGCCGCCGCAGTGGTGGCAGCCCCCACCCCTGAGGTAATCCGGCCGACGGTGTCGGGCGCTGCGTCGGCGGTTCCGCTCAATGGCAGCTCTGCGGCCGCCCTAGTAGCTGCTGCACCTGCACCCAAGCCGCGGCCTTCGGCGGGGGGATCTAGGCGTGAAGCTTGCGAAAACCAGCTCAAGGCGGCGGCTGCTGCTGACGAGGTCGTGCACGTTTACCGCCTGCCCGATGGCATGGTGGACAGCCTGAAACCATCGACGCGCATGTGCCGCTTCAACGTGGACAAGGAGTCCTGGGTCGCATGGCTGGGGCGCAACAACACGCGCGACATCGAGGCCGCTGAACAGGTCACGCGCAAGGTACAGGCCAAGCTCAAGAGCATGGGCCTTCTGGACAAGCGTGAGCCGGACGACGGTTTTTTTGGTTCGAAGACTGGAGAGGCGTTTGCCCGCTTTCAACTGCAGCAGGGTCTGCCGCCAACTGGCAAACCCGACGAACTGACCTTCTTAATTCTGGAGCATCAGGATGCATCCCCCCGCTGAATCATTGCTAGAGGCCTCGGGCCAGTTGCAGCCCGCAGACCCTACGGCCGAGGATCGCCTGGCGGTGCTGCGTGACAAGAGTCCTTCCTTGGGCGCTGCATTGGTCAACGCTGGCCTTGTGTCGGCAGTCGCCATCGACTACGTGTTGCAAAAGCAGAAGATCGAGAAGGTGCCCATGGGCAACCTTCTGGTGGAGCTGGGTTTCGCAAGTGCCAATGAGGTCGCGCGTCAACTCGCTGGCCAGCGCGGGCTGCGCTTTGTCAACGCCGGCGAAATGCCAGAGCCCGATACAGCGGTAGCAGGCATCTTCAACCGATCGCTGTGCCTGACGTACGGTTTCCTGCCAGTGCGAGAAAACGACGAAGGTCTGATCGAGGTGGTGCTGGGCGACGCGCAGCCAGACACTGTGACCGAGCTTGTTCAGCGCAAGCTGGGCAAAGGTTGCCATTTCTTCCAGGGAGAGTTCGACAGCGTTGCCCAGGCCATCCAGCAGCACTATTACTTTGCCGAGCACCCGCCAGCACGACTGATCGAGAGCGAGGTCCGCAAGCTCGAAGCCGACGTGGATCGTGCCTACAGTCCTGCGCGTTTGCTGGAGCACATGCTGCACTTGGCGGTACGCGAACGGGCGACGGATATCCACTTGGCACCCACGGCGCGCAGCCGTTCTGTGTTGCTCCGTGTGGACGGAGTTTTGCGTCCCGTCTTCGCACTCTCGCCCGCCCTTGACCGCTTGGTGGTTTACGTCAAGCTGCAGGCAGACATGGACGCCAGCGAGCAGCGCCTGCCACAGGACGGAAGCTTCACAGCCCAGGTGATGGAGCACAACTTCACCATCCGTGTTTCAACGCTGATATCCGAGTTTGGCGAACGTATGGTGCTTCGATTGCTGCCCGAACGCAGCAATCTGGACAAGTTGGCGGATCTGGGATTTCTCGAAGAGGACGTCGCCATCATGGCCAAAGCGTTCTCGCGTCCGCATGGCCTCATACTCATTACGGGGCCGACAGGCTCTGGCAAGAGCACGACGCTGCACGCGGCACTGCGAATGCAGCCCCTGATCGAGCGCAACGTGCTGACTGTGGAAGACCCGGTGGAGTACCGTGTTCCTGTCGCCTGCCAGACCGAAGTGAACCGCCGTGCCGGCTATGAGTTTGCCAATGCCATGCGGCACTTTCTGCGCCACGATCCCGACATCATCTTGGTCGGAGAGATCCGGGACTCTGAAACAGCACGCGCTGCGCTCGACGCATCGTCCACAGGTCACCTGGTGCTGTCCACACTGCACGTGGGCAGCATTTTCGGTGTGATGCCTCGCCTCAAACTGCTGGGTGTGGACACCGAAACGATTGCAGAAAACCTTGTGGCGGTGATCAACCAGCGACTTGTGCGCCGCATCTGCCCGCATTGCGCCAAACCGCGCCTTGCAACCGATGATGAGCGCCACTGGCTGGGGCAGGGTGCTGCGGGTGAAATGCTGCAGGTGTTCCACGGTGCAGGCTGCCATCACTGCCGAGACACGGGTTATCTGGGCCGTCTGCCGGTGTACGAAATGCTGGTGGTCAACCGCGACCTGGCCGACGCCATTGCTTCGGACGCTACGCGCGCCGAAATGCGGCAACGCGCTCTGGCTTCGGGCATGCGTCCCATTCTGACCTTGGCCAGGCACAGGGTATTGGCGGGCGAGACAACTATGGAGGAAATCCTCCGTACGGTGGGCGAGGACTGAGCCGCTTTGGCGGAAGTAATGCATGGCCAATCTCAACACTTATTACTACCGCGTACTACTGCCCCATGGTGGTGTGCGCTCAGGTCTGTTGCGCCTGGCGGTCAAGCGTGACTTGTCAGCGCGCATGCGGCTGGAAGCGGACACCGATGGCACGGTGATCAACCTCTGGCGTTTCCCCGCCTGGCTGGCGGTGGTGGCCGATGCATTGCTGCACTTGTTCAGCAAGCAAGTGCGCAGTGAAGACCTCGCAGGTTTCCTTCGTGACCTAGGTCTCATGATGCGCGCTGGCGTCCCCGCTCTCGATGCGCTGGCCACCCTGGTGGAAGAAAGCCACAGCGTGGGCAACCCTGCCATGGCGGCCGTTGCCCGCAACATGCTGGACGATCTGAACGCCGGTGTGGGCATGACCGAGGCCTTCAATCGGCACCCCAACGTATTCCCGGAGACGGTTCGCAACCTGGTCTCCATTGGGGACCAGACAGGTACGCTGGACCACATGCTTGGCGAAGCTGCTGAGCACGTGGAGCGCATGATCAATATCCGGCGGGACATCAAGACTGCGCTGATCTATCCGGCGTTTGTTTTTGCCTCCATCATTGGTGTTGCAATCTTCTGGATCTACTACGTCGTGCCCTCCATGGCGCGGCTGTTCAAACAGCTGCAGGCGAAATTGCCGCCCATTACGGAAGGGCTGGTTGCGTTCGCGGACTTGCTTTCCACCCATCTACCCTGGGTTCTGCTGGTCACGGCCATCGTAGTGTCGATTGGTGTCATTGCCTTCAAGCGTTCCGAGCGATTCCAGCTGGCCACCTATACCCTCATGCATCGTCTGCCGATCGTGCGTACGCTGCTGGTTTCGTCTGGCATGGCGCATATCACCGAACACCTCTCGATTCTGGTGCGTGCGGGGGTGGACATGGTGTCCAGCCTGCGTGTGTTGGGCCGCGCCACCAAGAACCGGTACTACCGAACGCGCCTCATCCATGTGGCGGAGTCCGTATCGCGTGGTGAGTCGGTGTCTTCCTCTATGCGGCGCGTAGGTGGGTTTCCAGCCATGGCTGTACGCATGATCTCCGTGGGCGAAGAGTCCGGCAGTCTGGATCAGCAACTCTCTCATCTTGCGGCGGACTACCGCAAGCGCTTGGAGGTGCTGGTGAAGTCGCTGGCGGAAATCCTCAAGCCTCTGATCATTCTGGCAGCGGGGGGGCTTTTCCTGTTTCTGATAGTTGCGTTGCTGTTGCCTGTCTACGATTTGGTGCGGCAATCGGTCACTCAAAGCATGGGAGGTTGATGATGCGCAGCGTTGTGAAATTCACCGCCCAGTGTGGCCACCGAGGAGTGATTTCGTGTCGGCTCCCGTCGGCAGGGGCTGGCTCAACCCTCAACAACGGCGGCCTGTTGATATCGGGGGGAGTGCAATGAAAAGACCCATATGGATTGGCGGCGGTTTGGCTGCACTGATTTTGGTCGTGGTTTTCTTCGCGGGGTGGGCTGCAGGGGGGCGGGGTGGTTCCGCGGCAGTGGACCCGGCGAGGCAATCGTCAACGGTGTTGCCGTCTCTGCCTCAGCAAAGTGGATCGGCTGGTGCGTTGTCTCGTCCGCTGGATGCGGGGGCTTCGTCCATGCCGCCCCTTGCGACTGGGGCTTCAGCGCCCGCATCTACATCGCCACTCACGCCTGAGGAACGTCGCAAGCGGGTGGCCCAGGTGCAATCCGATATTTCGGCAATGATGGCCAGCGGTGCGCTCGGATCGCCCGAGAAGGCTTTGCCCCTTATCAACGAACTGGAGCAGCTGTCGCAAGGGAGCACCGACCCACGCTACTTCCAGACGCTTCGGAATATGCTGGAGAGCACAGCCAAGGTCCAGGCGCTCAGTGCGGAGCTCCAGAAGATCTCGGGAAGTTCCAAGCCCGAGGATGTTGTTCGTCGCAAAGAGGTAATAAGCCAGTTGAAGCAACTCAGCACGCGCATCAGTGCGGAGGCTGCTGATCTCCAATCCAGCGTGCGACAGCCGCCCAAAGCGGGGAAGTCGTGATGGTACGTGCTAGTTTGTCGTTGGTTGGAAGGTGTGCGCGTAGGTCGCAGGCTGGCCTTTCGCTGATCGAACTGTCTGTGGCGCTGGTAGTGGCGGGGCTTTTGTCCTGGGCTTCGTTCAGCGCTTACGAGACTGTCTCCGCACAGCAGCAGATCGAAAAAGGGCGAGCGCAGGCGCAACAGCTGCAGTCGATATTGCGCGCCTTCGCGCTACGCAACGGGCGCCTGCCATGTCCGGATGTGAGCGCAGTGGCAAACGGGTATGAGTCACTGACTGCGGGTGAGTGTTCGAGTGGCAGTCAGTTGGGGTGGTTTCCTTACGTGAGCCTGGGGCTCGAGATTCCTACTCAGGAGCTTCGAGCACGCTACGCCGTTTTTCGTGCAGCCAACGCCGATGTCTCGCTGGACGCCGATCTTGCTGTCTCCAAGGAGCGTACAGGCGACTCCGCCGGTGAAGCCAACTATCTTGATGTCACCGACTTGATTGCTGCGCTTAAGAATGCTTCTGTCGTCCCTTTGTCGACAGCACGTGCTTACCTTACCGGAGATGCAGGCCCGGCTGGGGTCATCAATTGTGGTGCCAACGCTGTTATGCCAGCGGCCTATTGGGTGGTTGTGCCACTGCAAGACAGGGACAACGATGGCAGCCGCATGGATCCACCTCACACGATGACCAGCCTGTGTGCGGCGAGCCCATCAGCCCCGTTGAGGTTTGCCTCTGATGACGTGGTCGTGGCCGAGTCACCCGCTCAGTTGGCTGGCTGGCTGCGCTCAAATTTGCCGTAGCCGCATTCGGGACTGATAGCTCATGTTCATGTTCATGTTGATAGTTGCCATTGCACATATCGCGGCAAACTCCTTCTGGGGGGCTTCTGGCCCACGTTCAAGCGTTCTTGGACCACTGGGGCGGCATGCAGTGCGCAGCCATTGCCCTCAGGTCGCCATTGGGCGCGGCTGCGCGGGCGTGTACGCATCTCGCTCTCGCGGCTTTGGAATGGTGCAGGTGCTGCTCCTTATCGCTGTTTTGGCGGGCCTTGCGAGCATGGGTTACTTGCAATGGCGTGAGCGCTCTGCCGTAGATTCTTCGCGCCAAGAGCGGCAGGCGTTGGCGCAAGCCGACCGCGCCATCGTGACCTTTGCAACCGTCATGAGGCGCTTGCCTTGTCCCGATATCAATCGCGACGGTATCGAGGACTGCAGCGCTGGTGACCAAAAAGGCTGGTTGCCTTCCGTGTCCTTGCGAATGGCAGGTGCTGACCCTGGCGTCAATGTGGGTCAGTTGCGCTACCTCGTTCAACGAGGCGGGGGAGCCAATGACCTGACGGTACTGGATGATGCTTGGCGGCCATTGGAGTACGACACCACAGGAAAAACTTATAGCTCTATGCGTGCGACCACCGCGACGGGTGGAGACTATCAAGCGGATATCCTGACGTTGACGGACCTTTGTAAGCGCTTGGATGATGGACGTGAAACTCCTTACGCAGTTGGCATGGCTGAGGTTCGTTCTTCGCCCGTGCGCACGACAGCCTACGCGCTCGTTCACCCGGGCAATGATGATGCGGACGGTGATGGATCGCCTTTTGACGGAGCGAACGCTTCTGCCGATAGTGTCGTGGAAGATCCGATCCATAGGCCTTTGCTTGCGCGTTACAACGATATCGTGCTGGAGCATTCCTACGCGAGCCTGCTCGCTGGGCTGCACTGTGCTCCCCTTATTGATTCCATCAACACCGTGGCATTGGCGCACGATGTGGTATCCCAGGTGGACGACCTGAAAACCGGGAATATTGCCGCGGCCAAGCAAGCCATCATTTTCGCCGCTCTGGGGGCTGCCATAACGGCAAACGATATGGCGGGCACGATTTTGGGAGAGGTCATGGACGCTGCGAATGCGGCAGTGGATTGGGCGGTTTGTGCGGCCTCACTGGGGCTGGCGGTAAACGCTTGTGCTGCTGCGCCACAACACACGGTGGCAGTGGGCCTGGCTGGTGGCGTGTTGTATGCCAATGGTGCCTCCGTGGTGCTGAACGTTGCGGCAGCCGCCATGGCTGGCAATGCGTTGGCGCTGGCAGACAGCTCGGTGGACTCTTCCACGCTCACATGTCCGTCCACCGACTACACGCAGACACTCGCTGCTGCAAAGAAGGAGTGGGATGACGCCATCGCGGATCGCAGCAGTCTCATCAAGAAGATCAACGACAAGTCTGATGAACTGAGCGCGGCCAACACCGCGCGCACGAACGCCATCAACAACTTGGTGGCACAGGTGCGCGTCGTTGGAACCAGCACTAGCATTGACTCGCGCATACAGCCAGTTCTGGATGCTGCAACCAACTGGGAGTCCAGCTCGTTCTCCTTGAAAGCAGCCACAGACCGCCGCGACAACTACCAGACAGCGGTGACGCAGTGGACCAACCAAGTGGCGACTTATGCCGACATGTTGGCCAATCGGACCGCAATGATCGCCCAGCTCGATACCGATATTAAGGCGCTGGACGCACAAATTGCCGCCACCACAGATCCCGCGGTGAAGGCGGCTTTGAGCAAGCAGAGGCTAGAAAAAACTTCGCAACTGACGCTTCTGAACGACCCCGTGGCTCTGCATGCTGAGTACGACAAGGCAGTGACTGAAAGGAACAACGCGCAAAGCAACCTGGATGCTGCCCAGTCCGATCTGTCGGCTGCCCAGGCAAGCGCCGGATCTGCGCAAACGAGCTTCCAGGGAGCTTATTCCAACTTGCGCAATGCAGGTCGCTACACCATTTTTGTGGGAGCAGTGGCGGCAGCAACCGGATGCACCACGACGGCCGCTGGCGTGTGCAAGTCGGGTGACATCGTGACATCTGGAGGCATCCAGTCGGCGTTGGTGGACCTCTTCGGTGGTTCATCGGTCAGTCCGGACCCGAACGCAAAGTACCTGAAGCCCATCAAACTGCAACGGGAGCTCAACGCCCTTCAGAGCATTGTTGGTGAGGCCAACAAACGAGTGACTAATGCCCAAAACATGTACAACCAAGTCAAGACCCAGGCTGACAATCCTCCACCTTGCAACATCACTGGAAAGGGCGTGACACCCATGCCCCCGAGTACAGCGATGGATATCCTCATCAAGGTGGACCAGAAAGGGGGAACGCGATGAAGCGCTCCCTGCGTCAAGACAGTGGTTTCTCCCTGGTGGAGCTGGCCGTGGTTCTTGCGATCGTTGGAATCATTGGTATTTTTGTTTGGCGATGGGTGGTGTCTACCCGTGAGCCTTTGCAGAGGCCTGCGATGCTGCGGCAGTTGAGTGAGGCACAAGCTGCTGTGGAGGGCTTTGTGCTTGCCAACCACCGACTGCCTTGCCCGGCAACCAACTCGGGTGGCAGCGAAGCCTGCAGCGATGCCACCGCCGTGCTACTGCCTTGGAAAAGCTTGGGCCTGAGCAGCACTTTTGGGCAACTTCACTATGGTGTCAATCGGGGGGGCGGCGTGGATTTGGCCGTCGCTCCGGCGGCGTCCGTGTCCCCAGACCTGAATGTTGATTTCACGGGCATGCCGGTCATACCGACGTACCCCTCTTTCTCTCCACCGATCTCGGCGTCAGCGACTGTCACCGCAGCTGCCGCTCGCGCCACGGCAGCCATCACGGCAGCCGGCGCTCGCCGTGCCGTGGCGAATGGTCTGGATTGGTGCCACGTGCTGCGTCGATTTGCTTCCAACTCGGCAGCGGCCGGCATACTCAGCGCTGGCAATGTGTCCGATAGCATGCCAGTCGCTTATGTCCTTATTCACCCGGGCGAAAACAATCAGTTTGATGGCAATAACGCAGTGGGTGCCAGCGCCACGTGGCGGTTCGACTTTCCCGGGCGACTGCAAGATACGAATTACGACGATTTGACTCTCGCAGTGGGGCCTTCGGATCTGGATGCACGGATTGGATGTGTGGGACGGTTGAGCGAAATGCAGGCCACGGCGCAAGGTGCCTACGCTGCGTATGACAGTGCGCGCGTCATGCAAGAGTACTGGTCGTTGCGTGTGTATGACATTACGTCGGCGGAGTCTGCCGTGCAATCGGCTGAGGCTGGTGTTGCCACGGCGGCCCTGGGCCTGGCGCTGGCAATCGCCAGCGGAAACATCAGTATTGCGTCGGCAGCCAACTCGGAGGGGCTCACTACTTTTACGGTGGGAGTTGCCGCAGCCAACGTCATAGTGGCGATTGCCCAAACTGTGTTAGCGGGCCTGGCGCTGGATGACGCGAAGGAAGCGCTGAAGGTCGCCAAGGAGAAGCAGGCTGCCACCGATGCCTACGCTGCAAAGGTGTATGACACGTTCACGCAAGCACTGACCAACGCTACCAAACTGGATGTGAAGGGGCTCAACCCATGAAGCGCAGCATGCAGGGGTTCACCCTGGTCGAAATATCGGTCATCTTGCTCGCACTGGGGTTGATACTGCCAGGCGCCATTGTTCTTTGGCAGCTTTCCGAGCGTCAACGTGTTACGACCGTACAGGTAGATGTGCAGCAGCAAACACGCGATGCTCTGGTGGGGTATCTGCACTCTAACTATCGACTTCCTTGTCCTGCTGCGGATACTGCTGGCGTGGAGTCCTGCACGGATGGCGGCGACTTGCGCCACGTGGGGTTTGTCCCGTGGCGCACGCTGGGACTTCCCCGCCCTGAGGCGGGTGGATTGCGCTATGGTGTGTATCGTGGGCCATCAGCCACTGCGCATGAGGACCGGGATCTGGCCAGTGCTGTCGATCGCATGAATCCGTTGCGCGTGCGCACACCCAACCCCAAGCCACAGAACAAGGACGCGCCCAACGACAAAGCGTCCCCGATCCCTTCGGTGTCCACGGTTCAGCTGGGGATGACCCAGTCTGGCAACGATGTCGCCCCTTTGAATACCGCCTGCAACGCGTCGGACAGCCCGCCTTGCCCCCTGGGGGTGGCCAAGGCGGTCAACCTAGTGGATGTTTGCCTGGCGCTGAATACCGCCAATGACAATCTGGTGGCGCCCACGGGCAGGTTGGCGGCGAAAATGCTCGGCACCCGTCGCTCGGTGGCCTTCGTTCTTGTTGCCCCTGGCATGTTGGATGCAGATGGGGACGGAAAGGCTTTTGACGGTGCGAATGCGTCTGCCACTTCGGCAGACCCGACCTTTGAGGCACCCGGTACCGCTGCGACCAGCGCTTATGACGACTCCGTTGTGGCGCCCAGCCATGCGGAATTGTTTGGCGAACTACATTGTGGCGCGGCCTTGTCGGCCATATCGCATGCGCACTTTAATGCCGCCACCGGCGCCTTTGTGATGGAGCGGGCTCTGTACGACTACCGAGACCAGTTGTTCGTAGCCGTCAAACTGGCAGAAGCCAACGCGGCAGCCGCAGCTGCGGGGGTTGCCGGTGCAGCGGCGGGTGTTTTGGCTGGGATCAAGGAGGGGGTTTCAGCCGCAGCGGACACGACAATGAGTGCGGGCGCCCGGTCTGCGCAGATCGGATTCGCCGCTGCAGCTATCGTGGCAGCCGGCTTGAGTACGTACGCGTCTATAGGGATCCTGGGATTGGCGGGCGATGCAGTGACTGAGGCCAAAAAAACGCACTCGGACTTCGCCACGCGAACCACCGCCATGACGGAACTTGCCATTTCCATCAACAACAACACGCTGAAGGCTGATGCCATTGGCTATTGAGAACTTGTGCTCAAAGAGCTGTACACCATGACAACGAAACGAACGAACTATTGGGCCACACCCGCGAGGCGGCAGCGCGGGTTCTCGCTTCTGGAACTGAGTATCGCCCTGGTGGTGATTGGTTTGGTGCTTGGTGCAGTGGCCGTGGGACGGGACCTGCAGCGATCTGCAGCCAATCAGCGCCTCTCCACTGATTTCATACAGGGGTGGCAACTGGCCTACGAGGCATTTTTCAACGGCGTTGGCTACCCCCCGGGTGACAATCCCACCAACCCTACTGGCCGGGTCAACGGCAACAGTGCCACCCCCGGTTCGGAGTTGTGCGGCGACCCGATGATCAATGCGTTTTTGGCGGCGGGGATCCGGTTGCCTGCGGGGCGTACAGAAGGGCAGCAGGATCGCTACGTTTATCTAGACAGCAACGGGAACCCTCAAGAGGTTCGCGTGTGTTTCCAAAGCCGGGAGTGGGCGGAGCCTGGCGCCAGCGTGGGTGCTTACGAGACGCGGTTTCGCAACGTCATGGTGATTCGTGGCACCACGTTCTCGCTGGCCGCCGCATTGGACCAGCAGATCGATGGCAACAGCGATGCAAGGTTTGGCCGACTTCGCGAAGTTTCGTTGGCGAACGACACCACGGCCAATACCCCCGGGATTGTCTGGCCCATCGACGACCGTATGGCGTTCGGCAGTACGGCGCCCACTTCACGGGATGAGTCGCAAGTAGCCGTCACCACTGCCTTGTTCAAGATGATGCGTTAATTTGTGCATAGCGTCCGCCATAGCGCTTGCAATGGCGCTTTTTTACCGGCCTGGGCAGGCCTGGAGCAGCGGGCTACACGCCTGCCAGCTGAAACCGCTGATCGAAATTCATCTTGCCCAGCACACGCAACGCCGCATTGCGGGTGGCGTTGTCGACCTTGCTGATGTCCAGGCTGTAGTGTTTGGCGGTGGAGACTACGTCCACACATTTGTGGCCCCATTGCACAGCCACGAGCTGTGCTGGGCGCTGGCCTGCCTGGGCGCCTACTCCTACTGATACGCCGCGCTGTTCGGTGCGCAGCATGAATTCAAGGTGGGGGGTACGCACCAGGGTGAGGCGGTCGGTGCCCCGGGGGGCCAGCGCGAACGAGACCACCCAGTCGTCTTCGTCTTCCACCGTCACAAACGGAACATGCTGGGGTGCGGCCATGGTGCTGGGCGTTGGTGTTGGATGTTTGGTAAGGACGGTTCGCGCAGGGACTGTGTTGCCCGGGATGCGGGCGGGCGCAAGTATGCCGTTGCAAGCGCGGCGCCTGATTCGGGAGAACCCGGGGTTGGGCCTTTCCAACGTAGGGACGGGTGTCGGCTTTGTGCAAAGCTGGCGAAGGAGAAAAGGGACGCGCGCAGGGTTCAAGTGTCAGGTTTTTGATGGAAAAATTGACCACTGCGCTCGATCAGTATGCTTTTTTAGCTATATTTTTTGTAGCATTTTGGCCTCGCTTGCGTCATACCGTGGATTTCGCCAAGTCCGTGGCCAGTTGGCCCACGGTGGCCAGTGCAGCCTGCGGCCTTTGCTGGGCGGGGTGGCCGTAGTTGATGCGTACGCAGTGCGCAAACCGCCGGTCGGCGGAGAAGATCTGCCCCGGCGCCAGGCTGATACCCTGCTGCAGTGCCAGGCGGTGCAAATCCAGTGCATTGACCGGGGGCGGCAGCTCCACCCACAAAAAGTACCCGCCCTCGGGCCGCGACACCCTCGTGCCAAGCGGAAAGCGCGCGGCCACCGCCGCCAGCGCGATGGCCTGCTGCTGGGCCAGGCTGCGGCGCAGCTGGCGCAGATGCCGGTCGTAGCCGCCCTGGGCCAGGTATTCGGACAGCGCCTGCTGCGATGGCGTGGCGGCCGAGAGTGTGGTCATGAGTTTGAGCCGCTGTACCGCCGTGGCAAAGCGGCCCGCCGCCACCCAGCCCACGCGCTAGCCGGGCGCCAGGCTTTTGCTGAACGAGCTGCTGTGCATCACCAGCCTCGCGCCGTCAAACGCCTTTGAACAGGTTCTTAGCGGGCAGTGGGTACCATCGGGGCTTACCGCGCCTGAGAACAGATTCTGAGAACGGCGCGGCCCGTGATCCCGTTGTAGCCCTGGCCCTTGCCTTGCGGGCTTGAGGAGTTGAACCGATGCCCAGCCCTGCCGCCTTGCCTGTTGATTCCGCCACCACCGCCCAGCCCAGCGGCTGGTGGGCTGTGTGCCTGTGCGCGGGCTGGTGCGGCACCTGCCGCGATTACCGGGTGCTGTTTGACACCCTGGCCCAGGCCCACCCCGATGTGCGCTTTGAATGGGTGGACATTGAGGACGAATCGGAGCTGGCAGGCGACCTGGATGTGGAGACCTTCCCCACGCTGTTGATTGCCGATGGGCGCAAGGCGCATTTTTTGGGCCCCTTGCTGCCCCAGGCGGCTGTGCTCGATCGATTGCTGGCCACCCTGCGCAGCGGTGCCCCTTCGGGCGCCGCCACCGACCCCATGGCGCAAGAGGTGTTTGACCGCGTGCGTGCAGACCGCGCTGTGGCGGGTGCTTGATGCTACTAAATATATAGCTGCTAGCGCTTATTTATCAAGCGCCAGAGGCCATTTTTATCTGTAATGTCTGACACCTTCTGGTTCGACCCCGACTCTTTGCGCGCCCTGTGCGAGGACGGCCCCTGGATGCGCGGCAAGGCCTTGCTGGCGCAAGGTGTGGTGGGCGAGCCGGACATTGAGCCACTGGACGAAGGCTGGCGGATACAGGCCCTGGTGCAGGGCACCCAGCACATACCGTACGAGGTGGCTGTGACCCTGGCGGTGATGCCCGATGGCCAGGTGGACTACTGGCGCAGCGTGTGCGACTGCCCCGTGGGCCGCCAGTGCAAGCATGCCGTGGCGTTGATGCTCAAGGCGGCCCGCCTGCCGCTGAGCGATGAAGCCCGCGCGGCAGCGGCCCCGCGCAAGGATGTGAGCGCGGCGGCAGCGTCCTTATCGGCCCGCGAACGCATGGCCGCCGTGCAGCAGGCCGAGGCTCAGGCCCAGCTGGTGAACTGGCTGGCCGCGCTGGACCGCGCCGCGGGGGGCGATGTGGTGCTCAGCCCCACCGACCGCAGCGCGCGGCCTGAGCAGTATTTGTATTTGGCGTCGGTGGTGGGTGGCGCGCGCCAGTCCACCCAGTTGCAGCTCGAAGCGGTGGTGTCCTACCCCAAGCTGACCGGCGGCTGGGCCAAGCCCAAGCAGGTGCGCACCCAGCCCGCCAAGGGCCAGGCGGTGTACGACCAAGCCAGCGAGACCGATCGCCAGGTGCTGCAACTGCTGCGCGCCATGCCACGCAGCCAAGGGTATTACTCGGCCTACAGCGGCGCGCCCTGCGCGGTGCTGGAGGGGCAGGTGGGCTTGCTGGCGCTGCAGCAGGCGGCCAGCACCGGGCGGCTGTTTGCCGATGCCGGTGGCTCCACCGTGGGCGAGCCGCTGCGCTTTGCCCCTGCGCGCGCGCTGCAGTGGCTGTGGCGCGAAGTGCCCGCGCAGCCCGGAGCCTTGTCGGCCGAGCCCGCCTGGCAACTGCGCGCCGCCCTGGCAGGCGATGGCGGCACGCTGTGCCACAACAGCCCGCCCTTGTTCATCGACGCCGAGCGGGGCGAATGCGGGCCGGTGGACCTGGGCACGGTCACTGCGGCGCAGCTGGATGTGCTGCTCAAGGCCCCCGCGCTGCGGGTGTCGGCCATCGAAAAGTACCAGGACGAAATGGCCCGCAGCCTGCCCCATGTGCCCCTGCCCCCGGTGGTGCAGGGCGTGCAGCGGGTGCAAGGCGTGGTGCCCCGGCCTTGCCTGCACCTGGCCCCCACGCCGCTGGCCCAGCGGCCCACGCTGGGTTTGGTGATGGCGCGGCTCAGTTTTGACTACGCAGGCCACCGGGGCTGGTGGCCGGGGCAGGGCGCGCAGGTGATGGTGGCGCCGCTGGACGGGGGCGATGGCCCCAGGGTGCTGCTGCAGCGCCACCCGCAGGCGGAGCTGGAAGCCATCCAGAAACTGATGGCCCTGGGCCTGCTGGCCACCGATGATGGCGTGTTTGGCCTGCCCGGCGAGCGTTCGCAGCAGGCCTGGATGCCCTGGGCCGATGCGGGCTTTGTGGTGTTCAGCGAGGCAGGGTTTGAGGTGACCCAGGACCTGGCCTTGCAGGGCTGGGTGAGCCATGCGCAAAACCTGACGGTGGCGCTGGCACCGCAGCCGGTGGCCGTTGCGCCGCCGGTGGTGCTGGCGGGGAGTGGCGATAGAGGCGAGCCGCTCAGCCCGTTTGCACAGGTTGCCCGGAGCGAGCGCGAGGCAGGGGGCGATGGAGTGCCCGATGCCCTTCTTGACGAAGTGGCAGACACTTCGCCCTGGTTCTCGCTGTCGCTGGGTGTGGAGCTGGATGGCCAGCGCCACAACGTGCTGCCCTGGCTGCCGGACCTGATCGCCCAGGCGGCGCAGCACCCGCCCGATGCTGCCACCGGGCAGCCGCAGCTGCCGCCGTTTGTGTATGTGCCGCGTGGCGACGCGCAGGGTGGCTTTGTGCGCCTGCCCACCGAGCCACTCCGCCCCTGGCTGGCCGCCTTGCTCGAACTGGTGGGCGAGCGGGGGCCGGATTTTGCCCAGCCCAGTCTGCGCCTGTCGCGCCTGGAGGCCTTGCGCGCCAGCGCCGCCCTGGGCGAAGGCGCGGTGTGGCAGGGCGCGGCTGCGCTGCAGGCCCTGGTGCGGCAACTGCAGGGCTCCAGCCCCATCGCCGAGGTGCCCGTGCCCGCCAGCGTGAACGCCAGCCTACGCCCGTACCAGCAGCAGGGGCTGAACTGGCTGCAGTTTCTGCGCGCTCAGGGCCTGGGCGGCATCCTGGCCGACGACATGGGCCTGGGCAAAACGCTGCAGACCCTGGCCCACATCCAGGTTGAAAAAGACGCGGGCCGCCTCACAACCCCCGCGCTGGTGATTGCCCCAGTGAGCCTGATGGGCAACTGGCACAGCGAGGCCGCGCGCTTTTGTCCCGGCCTGCGCACCCTGGTGCTGCACGGCGCTGGCCGCCATGAGCTGGCCGATTCGGTGGCCGAGCACGACCTGGTCATCGCCCCCTATTCACTGTTGCAACGCGACCGCGAGCGCTGGCTGCAAGTGCAGTGGCATTTGGTGGTGCTGGACGAGGCGCAGAACATCAAAAATGCCAGCACCAACGCGGCACAGGTGGTGTCTGCGTTGCAGGCGCGCCATCGGCTGTGCCTTTCGGGCACGCCCATGGAAAACCACCTGGGCGAGATCTGGAGCCTGTTCCACTTCCTCATGCCCGGCTTTTTGGGCAGCCAGCAGCGGTTTAGGGAGCTGTTTCGCAACCCGGTGGAAAAGCAGGGCGACAGCGGGCGCTTGGCGCAACTGCGCGCCCGGGTGGCGCCGTTCATGCTGCGCCGTACCAAGGCACTGGTGGCGTCTGAGCTGCCACCCAAGGTGGAGACCGTGATGCGCGTGGAGCTGACGGGCGCGCAGGCCGATTTGTACGAAACCATCCGCCTGGGCATGGAAAAGACCGTGCGCGAAGCTCTGCATTCCAAGGGGCTGGCCAAGTCGCAGATCACCATCCTAGATGCGCTGCTCAAGCTGCGCCAGGTGTGCTGCGACCCGCACCTGGTGCCGCTGGAGTCCGCCCGCCAGGTGCGCGAGTCGGCCAAGATGGCGCAGTTGATGGAGCTGCTGCCCGAGATGCTGGCCGAGGGGCGGCGGGTGCTGCTGTTCTCGCAGTTCACCAGCATGCTGGGCTTGATCGAGACCGAGCTCAAGGCCCGGGGCTTGCCCTGGGTCAAGCTCACTGGCCAAAGCCAAAAGCGCGACGAGATCATCCAGCGCTTTACCAGCGGCGAGGTGCCGTTGTTCCTCATCAGCCTGAAGGCGGGCGGTGTGGGGCTGAACCTGCCCCAGGCCGATACCGTCATCCACTACGACCCCTGGTGGAACCCCGCTGCCGAGGCCCAGGCCACCGACCGGGCCCACCGCATCGGCCAGACGCAGCGCCTGTGGGTGGTGAAAATGGTGGCCCAGGGCACCATCGAAGAGCGCATCCTGGCGCTGCAAGAGCGCAAGGCACAGCTGGCGCAGGCCATTTATGGCGGCGATGCCGCGCGCAAGGAGCCGCTGTTCACCGAGGCCGACTTGCACGAACTGCTACAGCCCCTGTCGGCGCTGTGAGTGCCATGCGCCTGGGTGGGGCATGCCACGTGCCATGGCACGGAAATGGCCGTTTGGCAACAGGCTGGCTTTGCAAATCAAGGCGTTACAGGCTACAATACGTTTCTCACGACCAAGCGGGCGGGTACCAACCGCCCGTTTTTTTTGGCCGTTTGGTTTTGGAGCTCGAAGCTGTCAGAAGGGGGAGTCTTCTGGGGGTTATCGGGTTTTTTGTTTTTCCCGGGATTGAACTGAACACGTGGCACTGCAGCAAATCGTCGAACAAATTGTGATCGGTCTGGGCTATGACCTGGTAGAGATTGAGCGCTCTGCCGGTGGCCTGCTGCGCATCACCATTGATTTGCCCTGGGTGGCGCCTGTTGTGGATGCTCCCCAGCCTGTGCTGGATCAGTTTGTCACGGTGGAAGACTGCGAAAAAGTCACCCGCCAGCTGCAATTTGCGCTGGAAGTGGATGGCGTCGAATACAAGCGCCTGGAAGTGTCATCCCCAGGCATTGACCGCCCCCTTCGCCACGAGCAGGACTTCGTGCGCTTTGAAGGCTCGGTCATCGACATCACCTTGAAGGCGCCCATGGGCGCAGCAGCGGCGGGCCAGGTCAGTGCCAACCGCAAGAAATTTCGCGGCACGCTCGAGCGCGCCGAGTCCGGGGGCTGGCAGATCGTCTGGAGAGACGAGCCTGCGGTCAAGCCCGGCCAGAAAGTCAGCAAAAAACGGGTGCCAGCACCATTGCAGGCACTAGGCTTTGCCCTGGATGAGTTGCGTGATGCGCGCCTGGCGCCCATCGTGGACTTCAAGGGGCGTGCCGGCAAGGCAGAGCAGGGCGCTGCCTGAGCTGTTCAGAACAATTGGGATGGCAGGCCGCCCGCTGGGGCCTGCGTCTTCGGGTGATTGAAATAGGAGAGTCGTCGCATGAATCGCGAATTGTTGATGTTGGTTGAGGCCATTTCGCGCGAGAAGAACGTGGAGCGTGATGTGGTCTTGGGTGCGGTGGAATCGGCCCTGGCCCAGGCTACCAAAAAGCTGTACCAAGGCGAGGTGGACATCCGTGTGTCCATCGATCGCGACAGCGGCAACTACGAGACTTTCCGCCGCTGGCTGGTGGTGCCCGATGACGCCGGTCTGCAAAACCCCGAAGCCGAAGAGCTGCTGATGGATGCCCGCGAACGCGTGGCCGATATCGAGGTGGGTGAGTACATTGAAGAGGGCGTGGAATCCGTGCCCATTGGCCGCATTGGCGCCATGGCGGCCAAGCAGGTCATCCTGCAAAAGATCCGCGACGCTGAGCGCGAAATGCTGCTCAACGACTTCATGTCGCGCGGCGAAAAGATCTTTACCGGCACCGTCAAACGCATGGACAAGGGCGACATCATTGTCGAGTCTGGCCGTGTGGAAGGCCGCCTGCGTCGCAGCGAGATGATCCCCAAGGAAAATCTGCGCAGCGGCGACCGTGTGCGCGCCATGATCATGGAAGTGGACCTGACGCTGCGTGGCGCTCCCATCATCCTGTCGCGTTCGGCCCCTGAATTCATGGTCGAACTCTTCCGCCAGGAAGTGCCCGAAATCGAGCAAGGCCTGCTGGAGATCAAGAACTGCGCCCGTGACCCCGGCTCGCGCGCCAAGATCGCCGTGCTGAGCCACGACAAGCGCGTGGACCCCATCGGCACCTGCGTTGGTGTGCGTGGCACCCGCGTGAACGCCGTGACCAACGAGTTGGCTGGCGAGCGTGTGGACATCGTGCTGTGGTCTGAAGATCCCGCCCAGTTTGTGATTGGTGCGCTGGCGCCTGCCAATGTGTCCTCCATCGTGGTGGACGAAGAAAAACACGCCATGGATGTGGTGGTGGACGAGGAAAACCTTGCCATCGCCATCGGCCGTGGTGGCCAGAATGTGCGCCTGGCTTCCGACCTGACGGGCTGGAAGATCAACATCATGGACGCTGCCGAGTCTGCCCAAAAGCAGGCCAACGAGTCCGATGCCTCGCGCCGTCTGTTCATGGAAAAGCTGGATGTGGACGAGGAAATCGCCGACATCCTGATCTCCGAAGGCTTTGCCACCCTGGAAGAAGTGGCCTATGTGCCGCTGCAGGAAATGCTGGAGATCGAATCGTTTGACGAAGACACCGTGAACGAGCTGCGTGCCCGTGCCAAGGATGCGCTGCTGACCATGGAAATCGCCCGTGAGGAAAGCGTGGATGAGGTCTCTCAAGACCTGCGCGACCTCGACGGCATCACCCCCGACCTGATTGCCAAGCTGGCTGAAGGCGGTGTGCACACACGTGACGACCTGGCCGATCTGGCCATTGATGAGCTGACCGACCTGACCGGGCAGTCTGCAGAAGATGCCAAGGCCTTGATCATGAAGGCCCGCGAACATTGGTTCGCGGCGGGGCAAGAGTAAAGGTCAGGGAGGCACGAACCAAATATGTCCAGTAATACTGTCGCCGAGTTCGCAAACGAACTCAAAAAATCGCCTGAAACTCTGCTCGACCAGCTCAAGGCTGCGGGTGTGAGCAAGGCTGCCCCTTCGGATGCCCTGACCGAGCCCGACAAGCAAAAGCTGTTGGCTTACCTGCAGGCCAGCCACGGCACCGCTTCGGGTGATCGCAAGAAGATCACCATGGTCAAGAAGTCCACCAGCGAAATCAAGCAGGCCGATGCCACTGGCAAGGCCCGCACGATCCAGGTGGAAGTGCGCAAGAAGCGCACCTTCATCCAGCGCGATGAAGGCGTCGAGTCCGCTGCTGAATCTGCAGCGCCTGCCGCCGAAGAAGCCGCTGTTTCCAGCGAGGACATCGAATTGGCTCGCCGCGAGGAAGAAGCCCGCCGCCAGGCCGAGCTGATTCGCCGCCAGGAGACAGAGCTCGCTGAAAAGCGTGCCGAGCGCGAAGCCCGCGAAAAGCGTGAGCGCGAAGCCGAAGAGCGTGCCGCCGCCTACGCAGCCCAGGAAGCCGAAAAGAAGGCGCAGGCGTCTGCTGTCAAGCAGGAAGCCACCCGCGAACAGGCTGCTGAAGCTGCTGCGCGCAATGCCGCTCAGACCGAAGCCCGCGAAAAGGCCGCTGCCGAATCCAAGGCGCGTGCCGACGAAGAAACCGCGCGCGCTGCCGATCTGGACGCCCGCCGCCGCAAGGCCGAGGCCGAAGCTGCAGCGATCCGCTCCATGATGGCAACGCCCAAGAAGGCGGTCATGGTGGCCAAGAAGCCCGAAGAACCCAAGCCAGTGGCCAAGCCCGCTGCTGTGGGCGACGCCAAGAAGGGCACCTTGCACAAGCCTGCCGTTGGTACCGGCACAGGGCCGCGCAATGCGGGTGCTGCTGCACCTGCTGCGCCTGGCGCAGGGGCTGGCAAGGAAGTCAAATCGGCCAAGCTGTCCTCCAGCTGGGCCAATGACACGGCCAAGAAGAAAGAAATCAAGACCCGCGGCGACAGCAGCGGTGGTGTGGGGCGCAACAACTGGCGTGGTGGTCCTCGTGGCCGCCGTGGCGATAACCGCGATCAGCGTGATGACCACCAGCAATCTGCGCCGGTGGAAGCCCGCATCATTGAAGTGCATGTGCCTGAAACCATCACGGTGGCAGAGCTGGCGCACAAGATGTCGATCAAGGCCTCTGAAGTCATCAAGGCTTTGATGAAGATGGGCCAGATGGTCACCATCAACCAGCCGCTGGACCAGGACACTGCCATGATCGTGGTGGAAGAGTTGGGCCACAAGGCTGTGGTGGCGGCACTGGACGATCCAGAAGCCTTCACCGACGAAGATGCAGGCCAGCAAAACGCAGAGCTGCTGCCTCGTGCCCCTGTGGTGACCGTCATGGGCCACGTGGACCACGGCAAGACTTCTTTGCTGGACTACATCCGCCGCGCCAAGGTGGCTGCGGGCGAAGCCGGTGGCATTACGCAGCACATTGGTGCCTACCACGTCGAAACGCCACGCGGCATGGTGTCGTTCCTGGATACCCCTGGTCACGAGGCCTTCACGGCCATGCGTGCCCGCGGTGCCCAGGCCACCGACATTGTGATTCTGGTGGTGGCAGCGGACGACGGTGTCATGCCCCAGACCAAGGAAGCCATCAAGCACGCCAAGGCGGCTGGTGTTCCTATCGTGGTGGCCATCACCAAGGCCGACAAGCCCGATGCCAACCCCGACCGCGTCAAGCAAGAGCTGGTGGTGGAAGAGGTGGTGCCGGAAGAATACGGTGGTGATTCGCCGTTCGTGCCTGTGTCTTCCAAGACGGGTATGGGCATTGACGCACTGCTGGAGCAAGTGCTGTTGCAAGCTGAAGTGCTGGAGCTGAAGGCCCCGGTGGAATCGCTGGCCAAGGGCCTGGTGATTGAAGCCCAGCTGGACAAGGGCCGCGGCCCTGTGGCCACGGTGCTGGTGCAATCCGGTACGCTCAAAGTGGGCGATATCGTGCTGGCTGGCCAGACCTATGGCCGCGTGCGTGCCATGCTGGACGAAAACGGCAAGGTCGCCAAGACCGCAGGTCCTTCGATCCCGGTGGAAATCCAGGGTCTGACGGAAGTGCCGCAGGCAGGCGACGACTTCATGGTGATGACCGACGAGCGCCGTGCGCGCGAAATCGCCACCTACCGTGCAGGCAAGTTCCGCAACACCAAGCTGGCCAAGCAGCAAGCCGCCAAGCTGGAAAACATGTTTGCCGACATGACGGCGGGCGAGGTCAAGACCCTGCCCATCATCGTCAAGGCCGACGTGCAGGGTTCGCAGGAAGCGCTGTCGCAATCGTTGCTCAAGCTCTCGACCGACGAAATCAAGGTGCAACTGGTGTACGCCGGCGTGGGCGGCATCAGCGAGTCCGACATCAACCTGGCGATCGCCTCCAAGGCCATCGTGATTGGCTTCAATGTGCGTGCCGATGCCGGCGCTCGCAAGACCGCCGAAGGCAATGGCGTGGACCTGCATTACTACAGCATCATTTACGACGCTGTGGACGAGCTCAAGGTCGCTATGTCGGGCATGCTGGCCCCAGAGCAACGCGAGGAGATCATTGGTACGGCCGAAATCCGCACTGTGTTCGTGGCAACGAAGATCGGCACGATTGCCGGTTCGTACATCACGTCCGGTATGGTGCACCGCAATGCTCGCTTCCGTCTGCTGCGCGACAACGTGGTGGTCTACACCGGCGAGGTCGATTCGATCAAGCGCCTCAAGGACGACGTCCGTGATGTCAAGGAAGGTTTTGAGTGCGGTATCAAACTCAAGAACTACAACGACATCAAGGAAGGCGATCACCTCGAATTCTTTGACATCAAGGAAATTGCCCGGACGCTGTAAGGCGACTCGAGCAAGAGCGACGACGATATGGCAGCGAAGAAATCCTCCACTCCCAACCGGGCCTTCAAGGTAGCCGATCAGATCCAACGCGATCTGACGGAATTGATCGCGCGCGAGTTGAAAGACCCGCGCGTGGGCATGGTGACGCTGCAGGGTGTGGAGGTGACTCCTGATTACGCCCACGCCAAGGTGTTCTTCAGCCTGCTCACGGGCGACCCTGTGGAGACACAGGTGGCGCTGAACCAGGCCGCAGGCTTTTTGCGCAATGGTTTGTTCAAGCGCTTGCACATCCATACGGTGCCTACGCTGCACTTCATGTTCGATCGCACCTCTGAGCGGGCGGCCGATATGAATGCGCTGATTGCGCGCGCCGTGGCTTCTCGCGCCAAAGACGACGAGGAAGCATGACCGAGCGCGCTCCCCGCATCCGGGTGCAGCGGCGCCCGGTGCACGGAGTGCTGTTGCTCGATAAACCCCTGGGCCTGTCCAGTAACGACGCCTTGCAAAAGGCGAAGTGGCTGCTGCGCGCCGAAAAAGCGGGCCATACCGGCACGCTGGACCCGCTGGCTTCCGGCGTGCTACCGCTGTGCTTTGGTGCTGCCACAAAGTTCAGCCAGTTGCAGTTAGAGGCGGCGAAAACCTACGAAGCCATTGCGCTGCTGGGCACCACCACCACCACCGGCGATGCCGAGGGGGATGTGCTGGAGCGCCGTGAGGTGCTGCCCGAGCAGGTGACGCCAGAGCGCATCGCTGCCGTGCAGCAACAGTTCACGGGGCCCATCAGCCAGGTGCCACCCATGCACAGTGCGCTGAAGAAGGACGGCAAGGCGCTGTACGAATATGCCCGTGCAGGCATTGCCGTAGAGCGCGAAGCGCGCAATGTGGTCATTCATGCATTGAAATTGACCCTGGTGCATACAGATCAAGCGCAGGTAGCTATCAAAATGATAGTGACTTGCAGCAAGGGGACGTACATCCGTACCCTGGGGGAAGACATTGGTGCTGCGCTGGGGGTCGGGGCTCACCTGACCTTTTTGCGCCGCATTGATACGGGGGGCCTTGGCATTGAGCGCTGCGTCACACTGGCGCAGCTGGAGGCCATGGACGAGGCAGGGCGTCTGGCCTGCCTGGAGCCCCCTGAGTCGCTGCTGGTGGGGCACACGCGTGTCACGTTGGACGGCGACAATGCGGCCCGGTTCCTGTCGGGCGTGCGCCGCCGTGGAGCTTGGCCTGACGCCAGTGCCGTGGCGGTTTTTGGCGACAAGCCTTCGGCATTGCTGGGGGTGGGCCATATCGTTGGCGGGGAGCTGGTGCCGGGCAGGCTCCTGAGTCCGCTGGAAATTCAACAAATTTTGGAAAGCACGCCGCAACCACAGGCCAGCGGCACATTGGAAAAACTATGACTAAACAAATCCGCAATATCGCGATCATTGCCCACGTTGACCATGGCAAAACCACCATGGTTGACCAGCTGTTGCGCCAGTCCGGCACCTTTGCCGACCACGAAAAGGTCGTCGATACGGTGATGGACAACAACGCGATTGAAAAAGAGCGTGGCATCACCATCCTGGCCAAGAACTGCGCCGTGAGCTGGAAGGGCACGCACATCAACATCGTGGACACCCCTGGTCACGCGGACTTCGGCGGTGAAGTGGAACGCGCTTTGTCCATGGTGGACAGCGTGGTGTTGCTGATCGACGCGCAAGAAGGCCCCATGCCCCAAACGCGTTTCGTGACCAAGAAGGCCCTGGCCCTGGGCTTGCGCCCCATCCTGGTGGTGAACAAGGTGGACAAGCCCGGTGCCAACCCCGACAAGGTGGTGAACGCTGCGTTCGACCTGTTCGACAAGCTGGGCGCGACCGACGAACAACTCGACTTCCCCGTGGTGTACGCCTCGGGCATCAACGGCTGGTCGTCGCTGGAAGAAGGCGCTCCTGGTGAGCAGTGGGGCCCCGACATGTCGGCCCTGTTCGACACCATCCTCAAGCACGTGCCCCCGAATACGGGTGACGCGAGCGCGCCACTGCAACTGCAAATCTCGGCGCTGGACTTCTCCACCTTCGTGGGCCGCATCGGCGTGGGCCGTATCAGCCAGGGTACGCTGAAGCCCATGATGGATGTGGTCGTCATGGAAGGCCCCGATGGCAAGGCCGTCAAGGGCCGTGTGAACCAGGTGCTGACCTTCCAGGGTCTGGACCGTATGCAGACGCCGATGGCTGGCCCTGGCGACATCGTGCTGATCAACGGCATCGAAGACATCGGTATCGGCGTGACCGTGACCGACCCGGCCAACCCCGCACCGCTGCCCATGCTGAAGGTGGATGAGCCCACGCTGACCATGAACTTCTGCGTGAACACCTCGCCCCTGGCAGGTCGCGAAGGCAAGTTCGTGACGAGCCGCCAGATCTGGGACCGTCTGCAAAAGGAACTGCAGCACAACGTGGCCCTGCGCGTGAAGGAAACCGACGAAGAAGGTATTTTTGAAGTGATGGGCCGTGGTGAACTGCACCTGACCATCCTGCTGGAAAACATGCGCCGCGAAGGTTACGAGCTGGCTGTGTCCAAGCCCCGCGTGGTGTTCAAGGAAATCAATGGCGAGAAGTGCGAGCCTATCGAGCTGGTGACTGCCGACATTGAAGAAGGCCACCAAGGCGGCGTGATGCAAGCCCTGGGCGAGCGCAAGGGCGAGCTGGTGAACATGGAGTCCGACGGCCGTGGCCGCGTGCGCCTGGAATACCGCATTCCGGCCCGTGGCCTGATCGGTTTCACCAACGAATTCCTGAACCTGACGCGCGGTTCCGGCCTGATCTCCAACATCTTCGACAGCTACGAGCCGCACAAGGGCGACATCGGTGGCCGCAAGAACGGCGTGCTGATCTCCATGGACGATGGTGAAATCTTCACCTACGCTCTGGGCAAGCTGGACGACCGTGGCCGCATGTTCGTGAAGGCGAACGACCCCGTGTACGAAGGCATGATCGTCGGCATCCACAGCCGCGACAACGACCTGATCGTGAACGCCACGCGCACCAAGCAGCTGACCAACTTCCGCGTCTCCGGCAAGGAAGACGCGATCAAGATCACGCCCCCGATCGACCTCACGCTGGAATACGGCGTGGAATTCATTGAGGACGACGAACTGGTCGAAATCACGCCCAAGAGCGTGCGCCTGCGCAAGCGCCACCTGACCGAAAACGAGCGCAAGCGCGCTGGCCGTTCCTGAGCGGACCGGTGAAGCACGCGCACTGAGCTTTTGGCGGGTGTGCGTTGCTCTCGCAGAAAAAGGGCCCAGCCATGCTGAGGCCCTTTTTTTCATTTGATTTGATGGTTTGACACAACCGATCCATGTTGAAACTCACACATTCCCGCGCGGTGCTCCTCATGGTGGTTGTGACCCTGCTGTGGTCCATCGCCGGCGTGGTGACCCGCCACCTGGAGCAGGCACGCAGCTTTGAGGTGACTTTCTGGCGCAGCCTTTTCACCCTGCTCAGTCTGCTGATCCTGTTGCCCGCTGTGCAGGGGCGAGAGGTGTTTGGGGCGATGCGCAGGGGTGGGGCGGCCCTGTGGCTGTCTGGGCTGTGCTGGGCGGTGATGTTCACCGCCTTCATGGTGGCCATGATGCTGATGCCTGTGGCCAATGTGCTGGTGACCATGGCGGCAGGCCCGCTGCTCACTGCGCTGTTTGCGCGCATGTTCATTCGCCATCGCATTGCGCCACGCACCTGGGCAGCCATTGGCTTGGCCGGGCTGGGCATTGGCTGGATGTATGGCTCGCAGATGGCGGGGTTGCCGCTGTCGGGCACCCTGGTGGCGCTGTGTGTGCCGGTGGCAGCCGCTGCCAACTGGACAGTGGTGCAACACTCCCAACGACACGGTCACGCCGTCGATCTGGTGCCTGCGGTGTTGGTGGGGGCAGTGCTGTCGGTGCTGGTCACTTTGCCGTTAGCTCTGCCATTTCAGGCCACGCCGCATGATTTATTCTTGCTGGCTTTGCTGGGGGTGTTTCAACTGGCCATCCCCTGCGTGTTGGCGGTGCGCTGTGGCCGCGTGCTGAAGGCACCTGAGATGGCTTTGCTTGGCCTGCTGGAGGTAATCTTTGGCATCCTCTTGGCCTGGCTGGGCGCGGGTGAGCGCCCGGCACCCGCCGTGTTGGCTGGTGGCGCCCTGGTGATTGGTGCCTTGGTGTTGAATGAAATGCTGGGTTGGAAGGAACAAAAATGATGGAGACAGTGATGACGGAAGTATCGAAAGACGTGGTGAGTGACGTTGTGAGCGAATTGCGCGGTCAGGTCGGGTTCATTACCTTGAACCGGCCCCGGGCGCTGAATGCGCTGTCGCTGGGCATGGTGCGCGAGCTGATGGGCACGTTGCTGGCCTGGCAGGCAGACCAGCGGGTGCTGGCCGTGGCCATCCGGGGCAGCAACAAGGAAGGCCCCTTTGGCGCCTTCTGTGCGGGTGGCGATATTCGCTTTTTGCACCAGGCAGGCAGCCAGGGCAATCCACAGCTCGAAGATTTTTTCACTGAAGAATACGCGCTCAACCACCTGATCCACAACTACGCCAAGCCCTACATCGCCTTCATGGATGGCATCGTGATGGGTGGCGGCATGGGCATCAGCCAGGGCGCAGCGCTGCGCGTGGTGACCGAACGCACCAAGATGGCCATGCCTGAGACGGCGATTGGCCTGTTCCCCGATGTGGGCGGTGGCTACTTCCTGAGTCGCTGCCCTGGCAGCGTGGGTGAGTGGTTGGCCCTGACGGGCGACACCATTGGCGCGGGCGACGCTATCGAGAACCAGTTGGCCGATGGCTGCCTGCCGTCAGACCAGCAAGCTGCCGTGTGGGAGGCGCTGGGCAGCCAGCCGTTTGCCGACGGGCAGGCGGTCCGGTCGTTTGTTGCTTCAAAATTTTTAGCTGCTAGCGCTTATCACACAAGCGCTAGGGCCCAAATTGATCAGTATTTTTCGCTCTCCACCGTCGGGGCGATTGTCACGGCGCTGGAAGCGGCGGACACCGATTGGGCGCGCACTGCGGCGGCCACGCTGCGCAAGCGCTCGCCGCTCATGCTGCACGTGGTACTGGAGCAGATCCGCCGGGCACGCGGCATGGGCCTGGCCGATGATTTGCGCATGGAGCGCGACATGGTGCGCCACTGCTTCTATCTGCGCCCTGGGCAGAGTGAAACCGTGGAAGGCATCCGCGCCCTGGCGGTAGACAAGGACCACGCCCCGCAGTGGAACCCCGGCCGAATTGAAGATGTGACGCCTGAAATGGTGGCGCCGTTCTTTGCAAGTCCCTGGCCGGCGCATGCGCACCCCCTGGCGGCACTAGCGTAGCGTGATTTGATGGCATCGGCTTGAATCGAGCCGATGCGGTGTTCAGGATGGCTGGATGCTGCCTGGCAGCTCGCACAGTTTTCTACAGCAGGAATCTGCTCAAAGCTCGGAGTATTTGCGATAGTCCCAAGCGGCTTCAGAGTAGTCCATGCTGTTGGCCAGGCTGTAGGGGGCAATGAGGTCCTTTGCCTGCCGTTGCGAGTGCCATTTGAGTTCTCGCAACCAGCAGTCTTTGCATTGATCCCACATGCATGGAGTGCCAAATCCTGCCCGCAATGAATGCATGCGCGGGCCGTTCCAAAGATCCCATAGAGAGTTTTTCTGGGTCAGGTGGCCCACTTGTTCTCCATAGTGCTTCCCACAGGTGATCACCTCCCCATCCGCCATGATGATCGCAGTGCGATGCATCCAGTTGCACTCTGGTTCTCGCAAAGCAATGGAGGTCTCTCTGTCCCATGTATGGGGCGGCATGGCGTGGGCTGAATCGTGTTGAGCAGGGGGCGTAGATGCCTTGATTTGCGCTGAGCCTGCAGGGCTTTCATCCCTATGGGCCGTGGATTCTGCTGCCTTGGATGCTTGCTGTGTCGTTGTGTTTGGCGCCATGCCTTTGGCGTCGCTGGCGGTATGTTTCAGGTCATTCGGTGATACCAGTCGGATGGGGATTACAGCTATTGATTTGGACTCGGATGCCATCATTAGCGGTGGGCTCTCATGCCGTATGCCAAGGCGATCCATTTCCGCATAGGCTTCACTCAGTGCTGCATTGGCTTCTTCTGGGTAGTCCAGCAGGCTTTCGGATCGTTCCTTGTCTTGGAATACCACCAGATGTCTGAGCGAGATGAGGTCGGGTTCGAATTCGGCAATTCGTCTGACGAAATCAGGCACTTCTGCCACATTGTTGCGTTTGAGTGTCCAGGAGATGGTGAGTTGTGGGCGCCGTGACAAAGGGGCCGTGTTCCTCAACTCATGGTAGTAACGCAGATTGTCCAGCACGGTCTCAAACTTGGCTCCAGCGCGGTTCGTTTCAAACGTTGCAGCAGTGTTGCCGTCGAATGAAAAAATCAACTCGTGTACCCATGGCATCAAGCCCGCGTTAAAACGTTGCCGCACGCGCGTACCGTTGGTCACGCAACTCATGCGCACGTCGTGTTCACGTAGTTGTTGAGTGACAGCATTCCATAGTTCATCGCTTGCCAGGGTGGGCTCGCCTCGGCCCACCAAGCTGACCACCGAAACGTGTGGAAAAGTCTCCTGGGCCAGTTGCATGAAGTTCTCAACGGGCATTTCTGGGCTGCAGTTGTGGTGTTTGTGCAGATGTGGCATCCCATGAGAGCTGCAGTGTGGGCAGCGCAGATTGCACACAGGCGTCAACTCGATGGAGACTGACTCTGGGTAGTGCGGCAAATCGACCCGGCGGCTCGACTCGCTGACCCTGACTTGTTCGCGCACCCATTGCCGGTGGGCTACGCGCTTGGCATGTTGAGTGAGCGTGGTGTTATGTGCTTCACTGACTAGGGCGTGTTGAGAATCAACGGGAGTTAATAACCCCAGCTGCGAGATAGATCATCGCTGCGAAGCTGCTATCCGTCTTGTCGCTGCGCATTGCGATACGGTTGAACTCCTTGAGCTTGCAAAAGAAGTTCTCGATCAAGTGACGCCATTTGTAGACCTCCCGGTCAATCTCCAGTGGCGCTCTCCTTCGCGGCATCTGTGAGATCACCACCTGCGCCCCGCGCTTGTCCAACTCCTGGATCAGCCAGTTCACATCGAAGGCCTTGTCGGCGAGCAAGGCTTCAAAGCGCACATCAGCGATCAGCTCTTTGACTCCTTTGGTGTCATGGCGCTGCCCTGGCATCAAGACGAAATTCACCAGATTGCCCAACGCATCCGTCAGCGCCAGTATCTTCGTGCTCATGCCACCCCTCGAGTGGCCTATGGCCTGGCCCGAAGTCCCCCTTTTGCCCCCTGGCCGTGCCGATGCACTTTCACAATCGTGGCATCCACCATCGCGTATTCCATGTCCGGCTGCTCGCTCACTGCATCGAACAGGCGTTGGAACACATCGGCCTTAACCCAGTCTCTAAAGCGTTTGAACACCGTGTTCCACTTGCCGAACTCTGACGGCAGGTCTCGCCAGGGGCTACCTGTGCGGGCAATCCACAGCACTGCCTCAACGAAGCGGCGGTTGTCTGTGCCGCTGCGTCCAGGATCACTTGGCTTGCCAAGGCATTGATGCTCCATTTTGGCCCATTGCTCGTCTGTCAGTACCCATCGAATGCTCATGCGCCTATTGCATCACAGCCCTCCGAGCCGTTGTGCTTGATTCTCAACAGCCCCTAGCCGCATTTCAATCAATTGCCATGTGCCTTGCGAATAGGGCAGTCCATCAATTCGGACCCGCAGGCAGCCACTGGCTCTCGCTGCCCGTAGGGCCGCATCGGGCAACGCGATTTGCAAACGCTGCGGACTGAATCGTTCGCGCACCTCGAAACACACAACCGCATCTTCACTGAATTGCGCCTGTGGGTGGGTGGTGTAGTAAAGCTTGCTATACAAGTAACGCCCAAACTCGGCACGTGTCCCGTCCAGCTGCAACGTGACTTCCAGCAAAGCATCGTCAGCACCCACGGACATCTTCGGGAGAATCAGACTTTCTCCACCCCTCGCTTGGGCAGGCAAGCTCTTCACCCCCATCAGCTCATAGGAGGTCGCAGTGATAAATTTTGCGAGATCGGGCGCGAAAGTCTTTACCGAACGAGCTGCCGAATGGGGAATGGACTTGAGTCGCTGCGCCAAGAGTTTTGGCATGGGGGTCATTGCCTTTATGGGTTGGTGCTTCAGTCTGAACTGGCTTGATTTCATCTGTATCGAGCCATCTGAATGCGTGAGTCATTGCAAGCGGATTTAGAGTGGCTAACGCGACTCGCTTCTGACGGCCTGCGGAGCAGTTATGCTCTGCGCCCCCATGGCCCGACGTCCCGTTAGCAAAGAACTGTGGCAGCAGCTACAGCCCCTGATCCCCGCCTTTGTTCCATCCAACAAGGGAGGCCCGCGCAAGCGCACTGTCAGCTATGAGGCTGCTCTCAATGGAATTCTGTTTGTGCTTCAAACAGGTATCCCCTGGGAAGACTTGCCCCAATCCATGGGCTTAGGCAGTGGCATGACGTGTTGGCGTCGACTGCGCGATTGGCAAGCCGCTGGGGTGTGGGAGCAATTGCACCATGCGATGCTGATTCGCCTTCGTCAGCATGACCAAATCGATTGGGAACGAGCCAGCATTGACGGCTCGACAGTTCCAAGCCCCCGGGGGGGGCGCAAACCGGCCCCAACCCAACCGACAGGGGCAAACTAGGCTCCAAGAGGCACATCGTCGTAGATGCAAGAGGCATCCCTTTGGCAGTATTGGTCAGTGGCGCCAACCGGCATGACTCCATGCTTTTCGAGCAGTGCATTGACGCCATTCCAGCGCTGAGAGGTTTGGCGGGCCGACCTCGCCAACGCCCCAGGAAATTACATGCAGACAAGGGTTACGACTACCGCCGTTGCCGGGCCTATTTGAGGGCCAAAGGCATCTTGAGCAGGATTGCAAGACGAGGCGTTGAAAGCAGTCAACGGCTGGGCAAACACCGTTGGGTTGTAGAGCGCACGCACGCGTGGTTTGCTGGGTTTGGAAAACTGCGGATCCGATTCGAGAGGCGACTCGACATTCATCAAGCCTTGCTTACGCTGGCCGCAGCCATCATCTGTTCTCGGTTCGTGGACCGGTCGTGTTAGCCACTCTTAAGTGCTTTATACAATGTGTTTGCAATCTTGATTCAGGTGTCTTGCTGAAGCGCTTTGTGCTGCTGCAGGTTCAGCGCATGGCATTGTGTTTGGCGCAATGTCGGATCCAACAACGGGACGTAAGTGATTGAAAACGCAAACGCCCGATGGGTTGCATCGGGCGTTTGCGTTTTGCGCTAGCTGATTCACAGAGCCAGTCCAGTGGTTCAACCCAGAGGCTGCAATGAGGCTGAGGTTATCTTTCTCGTTTCCCCGATGGCATCCCTGTAGTCCCAGTCTCGACTGTTCGTGCTGTGCAGAGTAGTGGCTGCGTTCGTCTCAGCGGTTGCGGCTTTTCATGGCCCGCTCCACCTCTCGTTTGCCCTCGCGGTCCTTGATGGTGTCGCGCTTGTCATGTTCGGCCTTGCCCTTGGCCAAGGCAATTTCGCATTTCACAAACCCGTTCTTCCAGTGCAGGTTCAGGGGGACGAGGGTGTAGCCCTTTTGCTCGACCTTGCTGATCAAGCGTTTGATATCGTCTTTTTTGAGCAGCAGCTTTTTGGTGCGTGCCGACTCTGGGTTCACATGGGTGGAGGCCGTCTTCAGCGCCTGGATCAGGCAGCCCAGCAGGTACAGCTCGCCTTCGCGGATGAGCACGTAGCCATCGGTCAGTTGCACTTTGCCCTCGCGCAGCGCCTTGACCTCCCAGCCGTGCAGCACCATGCCTGCCTCGTGGCGTTCTTCAAAGAAGTAGTTGAAAGCCGCTTTCTTGTTGTCAGCGATGCGGGACGATGGATCGGGTTTTTTGGCCATGAGGAATTAGATAAGACGCAAACCGGAAGATAAAAGGCCTCCCTACAATTGTCGCTGTCTCGCAGCTGCGATTCTAATTTCCTCTGACCCCTTGCACCCGCCAGCCATCATGCTGTGTGTAGCGGTCCTGTTTGCATGAAAACCGTTCAAAAGTCTGTCCTCATCTGGTATTCCCCCGAAGAAATGTTTGCCTTGGTCACTGGCGTGGAGCAGTACCCAGAATTTCTCCCTTGGTGCGACCGGGCCCGGGTGCTGGAGCATGTGGAGGGCGGAATGACAGCCGAAGTGGGCATCGCCCTGGGCGGGATTCGCCAGACCTTTGTGACCCGCAATACCCATGTCCCTGGCCAGAGGGTACAGATGCATTTGGTGAAAGGCCCGTTCTCGCAATTGGAGGGAGACTGGCGCTTTTTGCCCGTGGGCGATGGCAGCCAGCGGGCGTGCAAAGTGGAGTTGCAATTGAACTATGGCTTTAGCAGCATGGCACTGGCCGCGCTGGTGGGCCCGGTGTTTGACCGCATTGCCGCCACCATGGTGGATGCCTTCGTCAAGCGTGCGGAGCAGGTGTATGGGTGAGCCGCCCACCAAGAGTGGCGGCGCAATGCAGCCGCTGAGGGTTGTGCTGGTGGCGTGCACGGCACCCCGTCAGACGCAGCAATGGCAATTGAGTTTGCCCCAGGGGGCTACCGTGGCCGATGCCCTCAAGGCCTGCGGACAGGGTGCTGCACTGTCCGCACTGTCTATAGGATGCGAAGAGGGCAGGGGGCTGATCGGTGTATGGGGGCGGTCTGCGGCCCCAGAGACGGTGCTGCAAGACCTGGACCGGGTGGAGTTGTACCGCCCCCTGAAAGTGGACCCCAAGGTCGCCAGGCGCGAGCGTTTTGCCAAACAGGGTGCCCGCAGCACCGGGCTCTTTGCCAGCAAACGCCCAGGTGCCAAGGCAGGGTATTGAACAGAGCCGCAGCCTTGTCTGGCTGCGCGGCGCTGGATCAGCAGCGAATCAGCGTGCGCAATCCGTTGCCATAATCTCGCTGGCACGCTTGATTTCAGCGTTGCGACTGGCTTCATCCATAAAAACGCGCTCGCCTTGGGCGTTGACCTGCATGGTGGGGCGGCCCATCTCCAAGTCGGCCTTGGCGCGGCGGGCGCGTGCGCAGTTTTCTGCCTTGGCGCGTGCCAGCTTCTCTTCCTCGGCCTTTTTCTTGGCGGCTTCTGCGGCCTCTGCCTGGGCTTTTCTCTCTTCCAGCTCTTTGTCCTTGCCTGCACTGGCGGGTTTGGTGGGTGCTTTGGCTGCCGTGGCCGGTGCGGCATCGTCGGCACCGGACGCTGCGGCGCCAGCATCTGGCGCAATGCGCACTGCAGCGGACCCACCGGGCTGCTTCAGGATGCTCTTGGCGGGGATGTCGGACGGAGGTGGACGGTCGCTGAACACCTTGCGGCCGTCCTTGTCGATCCACTGCCACTGAGCGGCGGCGCCCAGTGCCCAAGTGCAGGCCACGGCCAGCAGGAGAAGCTTGTGCATTTTCATGGCGATGAGTTTAGCCGTGCACGCTGTTTGTTGTCACAGCAATAGCACATGGTTACAGATGGACGGACTCCTTGATGCAACGGATGGTAGGGCTCTGGCCAGCGTGTCACGAAGCAGTGCGGGTACAATCCGTCTTTTGGAGCCTTCTCATGCGCCTACTTGGAAAAGCGCTCACCTTCGACGATGTGTTGCTGGTGCCAGCGTACTCCCAGGTCCTGCCCAAGGACACGTCCCTCGCGACGAAACTCTCCCGCAATATCCAGCTGAATCTGCCGCTCGTGTCCGCCGCAATGGACACCGTGACCGAAGCGCGCTTGGCCATTGCCATCGCCCAAGAGGGCGGTATCGGTATCGTTCACAAAAACCTCACCCCGCAAGAGCAGGCAGCGCATGTTGCCAAGGTCAAGCGCTATGAGTCCGGCGTGCTGCGTGACCCTGTGGTCATCACCCCCGAGCACACGGTGCTGCAAGTGCTGCAGTTGTCAGAGCAACTGGGTATTTCTGGCTTCCCGGTGTGCGATGGTGGCAAGGTGGTCGGCATCGTCACGGGCCGCGATCTGCGCTTTGAAACCCGATACGACGTCAAGGTCCACCAGATCATGACGCCGCGCGAGAAGCTCATCACCGTCAATGAAAAAGACGGCACGACGCCCGAGCAAGCCAAGGCGTTGCTGAACAAGCACAAGCTCGAACGGATCCTGGTGATCAACGATGCCTTCGAACTCAAGGGTCTGATCACGGTGAAGGACATCACCAAGCAAACCAGCTTCCCCAATGCAGCGCGCGACCCCTCGGGCCGCCTGCGCGTGGGCGCGGCGGTAGGCGTGGGCGAGGGCACTGAAGAGCGCGTTGAAGCGCTGGTGCGCGCCGGTGTCGATGCCATCGTGGTGGACACCGCCCACGGCCACAGCAAGGGCGTGATCGACCGTGTGCGCTGGGTCAAGCAAAACTACCCGCAGGTGGATGTGATTGGCGGCAATATCGCCACGGGCGCTGCAGCGCTGGCGCTGGTCGAAGCCGGTGCCGATGCGGTCAAGGTCGGTATTGGCCCTGGCTCCATCTGCACCACCCGCATCGTGGCTGGCGTGGGTGTGCCCCAGATCATGGCCATCGACAACGTGGCCACGGCACTCAAGGGCACCGGGGTGCCACTGATCGCCGACGGCGGCATTCGCTACAGCGGTGACATCGCCAAGGCTTTGGCCGCTGGTGCCAGCACCATCATGATGGGCGGCATGTTTGCGGGCACCGAAGAAGCGCCTGGCGAAGTGATTCTGTTCCAGGGTCGCAGCTACAAGAGCTACCGTGGCATGGGCTCCATCGGCGCCATGCAGCAGGGCAGCGCCGACCGCTACTTCCAGGAATCGACCACCGGCAATCCCAATGCCGACAAGCTGGTGCCTGAGGGCATTGAAGGCCGCGTGCCCTACAAGGGATCGATGGTCTCCATCGTGTTCCAGATGGCTGGCGGCGTGCGCGCCTCCATGGGCTACTGCGGTTGCGCCACTATTGAAGACATGAACAACAAGGCAGAGTTCGTCGAGATCACCACCGCTGGTATCCGCGAAAGCCATGTGCACGATGTGCAGATCACCAAGGAAGCCCCCAACTACCGGGCGGATTGATCTTTGGTGCTTCTAATCTGGCTAGATTGAAAAAATCTAGTCAGACTGATATAGTCTGGTCTGAATTAACCATTCAGGCCAGACTTTTTTACTTATGCAGTCCGTCGGCATCTACGAAGCAAAAACCCGGTTCTCTGCCTTGATCGAGTTGGTCGAGCAGGGCGAGGAGGTGCGCATCACCCGCCACGGCAAAGAGGTGGTGCGCATGCTGCCCGTGCGCCGCCGTCCCGTCATCTCGGACGAGCAGATTGCCCGCGAGTTGGGCCAGATGGACGCACTGCATGCCAGCATCCAGCCTGCCGAGCCGTCGATGGTGGAGGCTCTGCGCCACACAGGGCGGAGCGCTGCATGACCGCTTTCGTGCTCGATGCATCTGTCACCGCCGCCTGGCTGCTGCCCGATGCCGCCAGCGACCACACGCGCCGCCTCTACACCCTGATCCGCCGCGATGAGGTCGAGCCCCAGGCGCCCAACCTCTGGCACTGGGAGTGCCACAACATCCTCGCCAGCGGTGTGAACAGTGGGCGCATCCCCGCCGCATCGGTTGAAGGCCTGTGGAGCGTGCTCGAAGCCATCCGCCACCGGGTGGAGTTGCACGAGCTGGCCCCCGCGCAGCACAAGGCCGTGCTGGATGTGGCGCTGGAGACCAGCCTGCCCACTTTCGATGCGGCATACCTGTGGCTGGCCCGCTCGTTGCGCCTGCCCTTGGCCACTTTCGATCCCCAACAGATCGCTGCCGCTCAGCGCAGCGGTGTCCCCCTTCTTGACCTCTCCCGCCTCTGACGGAACCCCACCATGCAACACCAGAAAATCCTCATCCTCGATTTCGGCTCGCAAGTCACCCAGCTCATTGCCCGCCGCGTGCGCGAAGCCAATGTCTACTGCGAAGTGCACCCCTGCGATGTGACGGACGAATGGGTGCGCGACTACGCCAAGGATGGCTCGCTCAAGGGCGTGATCCTGTCGGGCAGCCACGCCAGCGTGTACGAGGTGGATGACAAGGCGCCAGATGCGGTGTTTGAACTCGGCATCCCCGTGCTGGGCATCTGCTACGGCATGCAGACCATGGCCCAGCAGTTGGGCGGCAAGGTCGAGGGTTCCAACACCCGCGAATTTGGCTACGCCGAAGTGCGCGCCCATGGCCACACCGAACTGCTCAAGGGCATCGAAGACTTCGCCACGCCCGAAGGCCACGGCATGCTCAAGGTGTGGATGAGCCACGGCGACAAGGTCACAGCCTTGCCCCCGGGCTTCAAGGTGATGTGCTCCACACCTTCGTGCCCCATCGCTGGCATGGCCGACGAAAGCCGCCGCTACTACGCCGTGCAGTTCCACCCCGAAGTCACGCACACCGTGCAGGGCAAGGCGCTGCTGGAGCGCTTTGTGCTGGGCATCTGCGGCACGCGTGCTGACTGGATCATGGGCGACTACATCGAAGAAGCCGTCCAGAAAATCCGCGAGCAGGTCGGTGACGAAGAAGTGATCCTGGGCCTGTCGGGCGGTGTGGATTCGTCCGTGGCTGCCGCGCTCATCCACCGCGCTATTGGCGACCAGCTCACCTGCGTGTTTGTGGACCACGGCCTGCTGCGCCTGAACGAAGGCGACATGGTCATGGACATGTTCGAGGGCAAGCTGCACGCCAAGGTCATCCGCGTGGACGCCAGTGACCTGTTCCTGGGCAAGCTGGCCGGGGTGAGCGAGCCCGAGCAAAAACGCAAGATCATCGGCGGCCTGTTTGTGGACGTGTTCAAGGCCGAGGCTGCCAAGCTCAAGGCGGGCACGGGCGGCCACAAGGGCGAGGATGTTGGTCGCACCGTCAAAGGCGCGACGTTCCTGGCTCAGGGCACCATCTACCCCGACGTGATCGAATCCGGCGGCGCCAAGAGCAAGAAGGCCGTCACCATCAAGAGCCATCACAACGTGGGCGGGCTGCCCGAACAGCTGGGTCTGAAGCTGCTGGAGCCTCTGCGCGATTTGTTCAAGGACGAAGTGCGCGAACTGGGCGTGGCCCTGGGCCTGCCGCCCGAGATGGTCTACCGCCACCCCTTCCCCGGCCCCGGCCTGGGCGTGCGCATCCTGGGCGAGGTGAAGAAGGAATACGCCGACCTGCTGCGCCGTGCCGATGCGATCTTCATCGAAGAGCTGCGCAACTTCAAGGACGACGCCACCGGCAAGAGCTGGTACGACCTCACCAGCCAGGCCTTCACCGTGTTCCTGCCCGTCAAGAGCGTGGGCGTGATGGGCGACGGCCGCACGTATGACTACGTGGTGGCCCTGCGCGCCGTGCAGACCAGCGACTTCATGACCGCCGACTGGGCTGAACTGCCTTATGCGTTGCTCAAGAAGGTGTCGGGCCGCATCATCAACGAAGTGCGCGGCATCAACCGTGTGACGTACGACGTGAGCAGCAAGCCGCCAGCGACGATCGAGTGGGAGTGATCGGCACACGGCTCAGGTCTATCGACTGAGCTTCGATGCACGAACGAAAAAGGCCTTGAAGTCATTCAAGGCCTTTTTTGTTTCGGAGGATTCAGTGGACTACTGTGGGCTATTGCCCACCAAACAACCCCCCTTCGTCCAGCAGTTCGTAGCTGATCTCTGGCCGCTGTTCCAGGCTTTGCTTGATGGCGGCGGGAATGGCTTGGCGGGTTTTGCGGCACAGGCCGGGTTGTTCGTGGACCAGAATGGTGATGCCGCGCAGGGTGCGCACTTCGTTGGGGCTGGGGGTGATGGTGATGCGGATGCCCAGTTGTTGCTCCATACGCGCTTGCATGCGCCGCAGGTCGGCCAGGCTGGTCAGTTGCTCCAGTCGCTGCAGCAGGCGTTTTTCTTCCTCGCGGGTTAGCAGCAGCACGCGCGTGTCGCCTTGCGGGTTTTGCAGCAAGGCATCGCGGTCGCACACACAGGCGCCGGGCGGGCATTCAGTGCGGATGGGGAACGTGGTGGGCAGCGCGTTCATCGTGCCCATTGTGCCGTCGGCTCTGCAAAAACGCAGGCCCGTGTGGGAAAGCTCGGGAAAGCACGGAGAGGCCGGTGTAGCCTTGGGTGTTTTGATTTTCAGGAACCGCCGCCGTGACGCCACCCCTCCATGACTTTTGGCCCCGCAGTGGGTACGCCCACCTGCAGCAGAATGCGCGCGGCTGGTTGGTGCCCACGCAGGCCTATGTGCGCACGTTTCTCGCGCGGCCTGAGCTGGCGTTGGTGCCCGAGTCTTGCGCCGCAGAAGTGGCCCTGCACGAGGGCTTGCAGGCTGCACCGCTCAAGCCCGTGGCGGCGGCCGAGCTGGCCGCCGTGCAGGACGACGACGCCCGCGAGAACTACGCCGTGTTCCTGCGGTTTCGCGATGGCTTGCTGGCAGCGGGCACGCTGCAGGCGTATTACCTGCAACTGATGCGCAGCGGGGTGGTGGATGTGCCTGTGGTGTTCATTGACGCGGTGGTGCAGGCGCTGCTGCGCCACCTGCTGGCCGACTGCAACGACGCCCTGGAGGCCCGCGCCGCAGAGATGCTGTTCCGCCCCCAGCGCATCACGCAGTACGAAGGCCAGATGCTGGCAGGCGACCGCGCCACGCTCGACATGCTGAACGAGACGGCCGGCTTGGGCGAGGTGGGGCGTCTGCTGCGGCAAAGCGGGGCCTTGCAGCCCACAGCGCAGGTGCAGGTGTTGACCGCGGACAATGCCGTGGATTACTGGCAGGCGAGCGAGCGCCACCACTTCCTGCTCGACCTGACCCACGAGCTGACACAGGACCTGAGCCATGGCCTGACGTTCAAGATGACCCGCGCCCGGTCAGGCTTGAAGGCCTTGGCCCGCGTGCTGGAGCACTGGGTCGCCCACCTGCTGGGTGTGCAGGTGTTGATCGAGCCTGTGCACGAGGTCACCGACAGCGCCTGGCGCTGGCATGTGGGGCTGGATGTGGAGTCCACCGCCATCCTCAACGACCTGTATCAGGACCGGCCCGTGGAGTCTGAGCGCATGGCGCGGCTGGTGAGCTTGTTCACGCTGACCTTTGCCAACCCGGCCGAGATGCGCGCCGATGTGGCGGGCAAGCCGGTGTATCTGGGTTTGGCGACCAACGCCGAGGGTGTGGTGCGCATCAAACCGCAGAACCTGTTGCTCAATCTGCCGTTGGCATCCGCATCTTGAATGCTATTGAATTAATAGCTTCTAGCGCTTTATCTGCAAGCGCTAGCGGCTGATTTGATTCAAATTTTTAGTTGCAGGGCGGTGGCCCTGTGCAGAACCCTCAGCCGATCGTCATCAGGCTTGCATTGCCCCCGGCGGCGGCCGTGTTCACGCTCAGGGCCCGTTCGATGAGCAGGCGTTCCAGCGGAATGTCTGCCGTGCCGGGTTGCAGTGCTGTAACGCCCACGATGGGGCCGGGGCGCTGTGCAAGGGCGGTGCACACGGCCTGCAAGGCCGAGGCTTCGCCGTGGTGCAGCACGGCGTCCAGCGCTACGGCGGCGCTGCTGAGCGCATTGTCTTGCAGCATGACCTGGGCCTGCACCTGCGTGGGGAGTTTGGCATGCAGGCTGGCCTGCGCGTTGGGCCACAGGGCGGTGCCGCCGCTGGCGAGCACGGCGGCCGTCTGTACCAGCAGGTCGTCCGTGCTTTGCGCCAGACACAGCACGCGGGCACGGGGCGCCAGGGTGTAGACATTGCGCTCGCCGGTGGGTCCGGGCAGGGTGCGGGCGGTGCCGCTTTGGGTCTCTTGCGCAAAACGCTGGCAGTGGCCCGCCAGGGCCAGGTTGCCCTGGTTGTGCGCCCATTGCTGCAAGGCGGCCAGGGGCGCCAGTTGGCGCTCGCGCCGCTCTGTGTCGGGGGGGCTGGTGCGGTCGGCTTCGGCAAAGGTGCGGGCCAGTGCATCCGCCGGGCGCTGCGACAGCAGGCGCAGCAGATACAGCGGCCCGCCTGCCTTGGGGCCCGTGCCCGACAGGCCTTCGCCGCCAAAGGGCTGCACGCCCACCACGGCGCCCACCATGTTGCGGTTGACGTACACGTTGCCTGCATGGGCCCGGTTCACCACGCGGGCAATGGTTTCGTCGATGCGGGTATGCACGCCCTGGGTCAGGCCGTAGCCGGTGGCGTTGATCTGGTCGAGCAGGCGATCCAGGTCGTTGCGCGCGTAGCGCACCAGGTGCAGCACGGGGCCGAAGACTTCGCGTTGCAGCTCGCCGATGTGGTTCAGTTCGATGAGTGTTGGGGGCACGAAGGTGCCTGGTGCGCTGGTCGCCACCAGATGGCTGGTGTGCTGGAACACCCGATGGCCTTGGGCCTTGAATTTTTCGATGTGCTGGGCGATGCCTGCCTGCGCTTCGGCATCGATCACCGGGCCCACATCCACGCGCAGCGCGCCGGGGTTGCCCACGCGCAGCTCGCCCATGGCGCCTTGCAGCATCTCGACCACGCGGTCGGCAGCTTCGTCTTGCACGCACAGCACGCGCAGGGCGGAGCAGCGCTGGCCTGCGCTGTCAAAGGCGGAAGACACGGCGTCGCCCACCACCTGCTCCACCAGCGCGGACGAGTCCACGATCATCGCGTTCTGCCCCCCGGTTTCGGCAATCAGCGGGATGGGGCGGCCTGCGGCGTCCAGGCGACCTGCCACGGTGCGTTGCAGGATGCGCGCCACCTCGGTGGAGCCGGTGAACATCACGCCCATCACGCGGGCATCGCCAATCAAACGCGCGCCCACGGTCTCGCCCTGGCCCGGCAGCAGTTGCACGGCGGCGCGCGGCACACCGGCCTGCCACAGCAGGCGCACGGCCTCGGCGGCGATCAGTGGAGTTTGCTCGGCGGGCTTGGCCAGCACCGGGTTGCCTGCGGCCAATGCGGCGGCAACTTGCCCCATGAAGATGGCGAGCGGGAAGTTCCAGGGGCTGATACAGGCCACCGGGCCGAGCGGGAGGTGGGTGGCGTTGTCGAAGGTGCTTTGCACCTGGGCGGCGTAGTAGCGCAGGAAGTCCACGGCCTCGCGCACCTCGGCGATGGCGTTGCTGGCGCTCTTGCCCGCTTCGCGCATCAGCAGGCCCAGCAGGGGCAACATGCGGGCCTCCAGCAGGTCGGCGGTACGCAGCAGGGCCGCTGCGCGCTCGGCGGGCAGGGTGGCGGCCCAAGGGGCTGCTGCGGCCTGGGCGTGGGCCAGGGCCTGGTCTACGTCGGCGGTGGTGGCCTCTTGCACCTGGCCCACCACGTCGCGGTGGTCAGCAGGATTGCGCACGGGCTGGGTGGTACCTGCGGGCAAGTCAGTAGCCAGCAGGGGCGCTGCCGTGCAGGCGTGGCTTGCCGTGGCTTGCAGGGCGGCGGCCAGTTCGGTCAGCGTGTTTTCGTTGGACAGGTCCAGCCCGCGCGAGTTGGTGCGGTGCGCGCCATACAGGCCCTGGGGCGTGGCAATGCGGGGGTGGGGCAGGCCAGCGGCGCCTTCCACGGCAGCTTGCTGGTCCATCACTTCCACGGGGCTCTTCACCAGCTCGTCCAGTGCAATGGTTTCGTCGGCAATGCGGTTCACAAACGAGGTGTTGGCGCCGTTCTCCAATAGGCGGCGCACCAGGTAGGCCAGCAGCGTTTCGTGCGTGCCCACGGGGGCGTAGATGCGGCAGGGGCGGCCGAGCTTGCCCGCAGTGATGGCACCCACCACCTGCTCATACAGCGGCTCGCCCATGCCGTGTAGGCACTGAAATTCGTATTGCCCTGCGTAGTAGTTGCTGCCTGCCAGTTGGTAGATGGTGGCCACCGTCTCGGCGTTGTGCGTGGCGAACTGGGGGTACACGGCTTCGGGCGCGGCCAGCAGCTTCTTGGCGCAGGCGATGTACGAAATGTCGGTGTGCACCTTGCGGGTGTAGACGGGGTAGTCCGTGAGGCCATCGACCTGGGCGCGCTTGATTTCGCTGTCCCAGTACGCGCCCTTGACCAGGCGCACCATCAGCCGGCGCTGGGTGCTGCGGGCGAGTTGAACCACGTAGTCGATGACGAACGGGCAGCGCTTTTGATAGGCCTGGATGACAAAGCCAATGCCGTTCCAGCCCGCCAGGGTGGGCTCGTGGCACAGGCGCTCCAGCAGGTCCAGCGACAGCTCCAGGCGGTCGGTTTCTTCGGCGTCGATGTTCAGGCCAATGTCGTACTGCTTGGCCAGGGCCGTGAGGCGCAACACCAGCGGGTACAGCTCGTCCATCACACGGCCAAACTGTGCGCGGCTGTAGCGCGGGTGCAGGGCCGAGAGCTTGATGGAGATGCCCGGGCCTTCGTAGATGCCGCGCCCGGCAGAGGCCTTGCCAATCGCGTGGATTGCCTGCTCGTAAGAGGCGTAGTAGTGCTTGGCGTCTTCGCTGGTCAGCGCGGCCTCGCCCAGCATGTCGTACGAATAGCGAAAGCCCTCGGCTTCCATCGTGCGGGCGTTGCGCAGCGCTTCGTCAATGGTCTCGCCGGTCACAAACTGCTCGCCCATCATGCGCATCGCCATGTCCACGCCCTTGCGGATCAGGGGCTCGCCGCCCTTGCCGATCAGGCGGCTGAGCGAGTTGCCCAGGCTGCCTTCGCTGTGCGTGGCCACCAGCTTGCCGGTGATGAGCAGGCCCCAGGTGGCGGCGTTGACGAACAGCGACGGGCTCTTGCCCAGGTGGGCATCCCACTGGCCGTGGCTGATCTTGTCGCGGATCAGCGCATCGCGTGTGGCCTTGTCGGGGATGCGCAGCAGGGCCTCGGCCAGGCACATCAGCGCTACGCCTTCTTGCGACGACAGCGAAAACTCCTGCAGCAGCCCCTGCACGATGCCCGCGCGCCCGGCGCTGGCCTTGCGTTCGCGCAGCGCCTTGGCAATGCGCAGCGCCAATTGCTCGGCGGACGCCGCTTGATCGGCAGGCAGGCGGGCCTGGGCCAGCAGCGGGGCCAGGGCCTCGGGCTCGGAGCGGCGGGTGGCAGCGGTGATGGCGGCGCGCAGCGGGTTGTTCAGCGGCGCGCGGGGCGCGAAGTCTGCAAACGGGGCGGAGGGCTGCGTCATGGCGGTGTCTTTCAGGGATTTGGCGGGGCCCAACACGGTGGGAAGTGTTGGTTGGGCGCGTTATTGGCGATGATCCTTGGGTTGGCGATGAATAAATGGTCGAAAATTGGCGCTGAAGCCGAATAAAACTCTAATCGACATGCAAACAGAACCCGATCTCGACCGGATTGACCGCAAGATACTGTCAATCCTGCAGGAAGACGGCCGCATTGCTAACCTCAAGCTGGCCGAGGCGGTGGCCCTGTCGCCCACGGCGGTGCTGGCGCGCGTGCAGCGCCTCACGCGCGATGGCTTCATCCTGGGCTACGAGGCGCGCCTGAACCCCCTGAAGCTGGGCGCGGGCATGCTGGTGTTTGTGGAGGTGCTGCTGGACCGCACCACGCCCAATGTGTTCGACCAGTTCAAGGCTGCCGTGCAGGTGCACCCCGAGATCATGGAATGCCACATGGTGGCGGGCGGGTTTGACTACCTGCTCAAGACGCGATCTGCTGACATGAACGCCTACCGTGTGTTCGCGGGCAATGTGCTGTGGCAACTGCCCGGCGTGCGCGAGACGCGGACCTATGCGGTGATGGAGGAAGTCAAGCACACCAACCATTTGCACCTGCACATTTGACGGCGGGTGACGGCCTGGGGTGTGCCAAGCAGCTGTATCCAACTGTTTCGAGCGGCTGGCAGTGGCTGCGGATGCAACGCTTGCGCTTGGGCTGCGAGGGGGTGGCGCCGCATAATGCAACCAATTTCAGTCTATACCGAGGAGAAGAAGATGCCCGCATTGCCTTACGCAGCCGCTGCCGCAGCATTGGCCGCCACGTTGTTCAGCCCCGCTGCATCGGCCGCCTGCTATTACATCTATGCCGCAGATTCCGAGCTGATCTACCGCTCGTACGAAGCCCCGGTGGACCTGTCCTTCCCGCTGCACCAAACCTTGTCTTCGGTGGCGCCGGGCGGCAAGATGGTGTTCACCTTGGACACACAAGGTTGCGAAGTCGTCATCAACAAGCTGCCCAGCCGCACCAAGCCTTCGGCAGCCAGCGCAGCCCCCCGCGCACGGCGCGCTGACCGGGGCTAAACCCCATCAGGCCAGCCCTCAAACACCGGCTGGCCACCCATCGGGCGGCCCAGGGGTCCCGAGCCTGAGACAATCGGGGGATGAGCGAACAGACAGAACCACTCTCCCCACAAGAAATTCAAGACACCGCAAACCTGCCAGACCTTCCGGATCTTCCCGAGGGCTGGCTTGCGGTGCAGTCCATGGACCTGGACGCCCAGGGTGTTGCCCGCAAGCCCGATGGCAAGGTTGTCTTCATTGATGGCGCCCTGCCGTTCGAGTGGGTCAGCGCCAACACCCATCGCAAAAAGAACAACTGGGAACAGGCCAGCCTGACGGACATCCACCGCGAGTCCTCGCAGCGCGTGCGCCCAGGCTGCCCGCATTTTGGTCTGCACGGCGGCTCCTGCGGCGGCTGCAAGATGCAGCACCTGGACACGCGCGCCCAGGTGGCCGTCAAGCAGCGGGCGCTGGAGGACAACCTCTGGCACCTGGGCAAGGTGAAGGCCGAAACCATCCTGCGCCCCATCGAGGGCCCGGCCTGGGGCTACCGCTACCGCGCTCGCCTGGCCGTGCGCCATGTCATCAAAAAGGGCACGGTGCTGGTGGGCTTTCATGAGCGCAAGAGCCGCTACGTGGCCGACATGGAGGTCTGCCCCGTGCTACCGCCCCATGTCAGCGCCATGCTGATGCCCCTGCGCGGCCTGATTGCCGACATGGACGCGCGGGACACCTGCCCGCAGATTGAGCTGGCCTGCGGTGACCATGTCACGGCCCTGGTGCTGCGCCACCTGGAGCCTTTGTCTGCCGACGACATCGCCCGCCTGCGCGCCTTTGCCGCCCAGCACCAGGTGCAGTGGTGGCTGCAAGCCAAGGGGCCTGACACCGTCAAGCTGCTGGACGAGGACAGTGAGCCGCTGTCGTACGCGCTGCCCGACTTCGGCATCACCATGCCGTTCAAGCCCACCGACTTCACGCAGGTGAATCCGCACATCAACCGCGTGCTGGTGTCGCGTGCCCTGCGGCTGCTGAATGTGCAAAAGCACGAGCGGGTGATTGACTGGTTCTGTGGTCTGGGCAACTTCACGCTGCCGCTGGCCACCCAAGGGCGTGAGGTGCTGGGCATTGAAGGCAGTGAGGCGCTGGTGGCCCGTTCGCGCGAGAATTACCAGTCAAATCAGGCTCTAAGGCAAGAGAATCAAGCGCTAGCAGCTACTGATTTCGTAGCGCGTAACCTGTTTGAAATGACGCCCGCCATGCTGATCGCCGATGGAGTGGCCGACAAGTGGCTGGTGGACCCCCCACGCGAAGGCGCCTTTGCGCTGGCCAAGGCCCTGGCAGACATCGAGCAGGCCCGCCAAGGTGCTGAAGATGCGCCGCCCTTGCCCGAGGGCGCGGAGCACTGGAGCCCGCCCAAACGCATCGTGTACGTGAGCTGCAACCCCGCCACCCTGGCGCGTGATGCCGGTTTGCTGGTGCACCTGGCAGGCTACCGCTGCGTGGCTGCGGGCATGGTCAACATGTTCCCGCACACCGCGCACGTCGAGAGCATGGCGGTGTTTGAGCGCGCCTGATGCAGCGAGCTTGAGGGGGCAGGGCCAGTGCTTTCGACGCCCTGGTCCTGCTGTCAACCACCCAGCCACATGCCCAACTGCTGGGTTGGGGGTATCTCTTAAAGGCTGTATCGATTTGGGGCTTTAAATGCGGGGGCTTGTCCGCACCGGCCGAGCCCTCAGTGCTTTGCGCTGGCGCTTTTGCTGTCGGCAGATGCAGACACAGACGCGGAAGCCGCAGCCTTCTTCTCCGGTTTATCGGTCTTTTCGATGACCGACGGACTGCCTTCGAGCTTGTTCTCGCGCATGTAGGCATCCATCTCCTTCCAACCTGCAAACACCGACGCCTTGGACGCCTTGGGGTTCAGGGTGTAGCAGTCTTCCAGTCCGCGCAGGGCATGGCGGCAGGCGCCGCCGATGGCTTTGGATTCTTCCTCGCGCTGGGCAATGCGCGGGTCGGGCCAGATGCCTGGAATCTCGCAGCCAGCCAGCAGCAGCACCGCAGAAACGGCAAACGCTTTGAGCAGGGCAGGGTGGGGGTGTCTGGATCGCATGTACCACCATTATCGGCATCGGCACGCGCTTATTGAGAACCTGTTTGCGATCTTTTCGGGTGAGCGATGTCAACTAAAGCGAGGCAAAGCCATGGCGCACCAGGGGCTCAAGCTGCTGGCCTTCAGCCCGGCGTGCGGCGGGCCGCTATGCTTGGCGTGCTTTTTGCCTGCGTGGCGGGCTTGCCCTGCCATTCAATGGCCTTATTCATCCAAACCGGTACATACCTTTATGAAGACCAAACACGAACTCGAACTGGCAGACATCAAGCGCGTTGCCGCCGCCGCTGAAGCCGAAGCGCTGAAGCACCAATGGGCAGTCACCATCGCCATCGTGGACGACGGCGGCCACCTGCTGTGGCTGCAGCGCCTGGACGGTGCTGCCGCTGTGTCCTCGCACATTGCCCCCGCCAAGGCCCGTACGGCCGCACTGGGCCGTCGCGAAAGCAAGGGCTATGAGGACGTCATCAACGGTGGCCGCACCTCGTTCCTGAGCGTCCCCACGCTGGAAGGCATGCTCGAAGGCGGCGTGCCGATCATGAAAGACGGCCAATGCCTGGGCGCCGTGGGCGTGAGCGGTGTGAAGTCGACGGAAGACGCGCAGATTGCCCGCGCTGGGATTGCCGCCCTGGGCTTGTGATGGCCTAGGGATGACCTTCATCACTCCCTGCGGTCGGTGATAGCGCGGCCTCGGGCAGTCCGCTGCGTTGCTTTTCTTGCCAATAGCCGGGCTATTGGCTGCTAAAAGACGCCTTGCGGCCTCTCCCGATCCGCACTACCACCGACTCGCGAGGGTGATGCAGGACATCCCTAGCACCCCGCTGGGGTGCACCGCCCGCCAACCAGGCGGGCACAAAAAAACCGGTCAGCGACCGGTTTTTTGATGGGGGAAACCATACCGTGGAGAAAAAAAGCCTGGCTACGCGGGATAAACCGTTGGCTGGCAAAAACGACCCTTGCGGACTGCTGTTGAGCCCGGGAGTCGCCCCACGATGAAACTCATTTGGTCAGGATTAGCTTGCCCAGTTTGGTGGCTTGCAGGCGGTACAACGAGCCGTTGTGGCTGATGGCCACGGCCTTTTGACCCTGCAGCAAGGTGCTGCTGTCCACGGCCAGCACCGGGCCTTCCGAGGCGGCCGATGGCACGGCAGCGGCGTTGGCCGAGGCCATGGAAGAACGCAAGAACGAGGCGGTGGTCAATGTGGCTTGCATGTCTGTGTTCCTGAAGCGGTGTGATGCTGATCGATGTGCTAATGATAACGATTCGCAATTACTTGGCAAGCGATTTCTGAAAATATTTCGGAGATTTGTGTGCCCAGATGTGTTCGCAGGTTTGACGGCGCCTTTGCAGGGCGGCGCGCATGACCGTGCAGGTGCTGCGCCACGAAGGGCGTTCTCGATCCGTGGGGCTGAGCGCCCATCACCTTTCGGTATCGTTCCCCTGCTTGCCAGTGACGGCGGAGACAAAAATCTCGACCGCTAAAAACACCACGTACAGAACGCCTGCCAGCCTGCCTTGCCCGGCGAGCAGCAGGCCCAGGCAGATGGCAGCGCAGACCATGTGGATGGCGGGGTGGAGTTTCATCAGCGTCTCCTGAAGGTTGGTGCCTGGCCCGCCCATGGTGGCAAGGCTGCGACATCGGGTGTGTGCGTATTCTGGCGGCGGGGGATGCCGTGCCCTTGTCCAAGGCCGCACCTGCGGCCATAGGCCTCCCAACGCAAAAAGCCCCGTGCACAGGGCCCGGGGCTTTGAGAGGGGCTCCTTGCGGAGCCTGGGGGTGTGTGGAGCGGTCCACAGCGCCTGCTGGGTTACTGCTGCGGGTCCGTCACAAACCCGATCTTGCGCACACCCGCACGTTGGGCGGCCGCCATGGCGGTGGCTACCTTTTCGTAGCGCACGGCCTTGTCACCACGGATGTGCAGGTCGGGCTGGGGCTCTTTGGCGGCTTCGGCCTGCAGGCGGGGGAAGAGTTCTTCCTCCGTCACTTCCGACTCGTTCCAGTAGTACTTGCCTTCGGACGACACGCTCAGGCGCACGGTCTCGGGCTTGACGTCCTCGGGCTGGTTGGTGGCCCGTGGCAGGTCGACATTGACCGAGTGCTTCATCACCGGCACGGTGATGATGAAGATGATGAGCAGCACCAACATCACGTCCACCAGGGGCGTCATGTTGATCTCGTTCATCACCTCATCGGAGCTGTCCTGGGTTCCAAACGACATGGCTTAGCCGCCTTTCTTCATGGGCAGCACCTTGCCTTGTTCGCCACCGGCGTTCACGCGGGCACCGGTCACGAAGTAGGCGTGCAGGTCATGGGCAAAGCTGTTGAGGCCGCCCAGGATGGACTTGTTGCCGCGCACCAGGGCGTTGTAGCCCAGCACCGCAGGGATGGCCACGGCCAGGCCCAGGGCGGTCATGATCAGCGCTTCGCCGATGGGGCCAGCCACCTTGTCGATGGTGGATTGGCCCGAGGTGCCGATGGCCAGCAGGGCGTGGTAGATGCCCCACACCGTGCCGAACAGGCCGATGAACGGAGCCGTGGAGCCCACCGAGGCCAGGATGGCCAGGCCCGATTGCAGGCGGGCGGTGAATTCGTCAATGGTGTTGCGCAGGCAGCGCGTCACCCAGTCGCTCACGTCCAGCGCATCGTGCAGGTGCGCCTTGGTGTTGCGGTGGTGGGCGGTGGCTTCGCGGCCTTCCAGTGCCAGGTGGCGGAAGGGGTTGGTGGGGTCGGCGCCCAGCTTGCTCATGCCGGCGGCAAAGTCTTCGCTGTGCCAGAAATCTTGCGCAGCGCGGGCGTGCTTCTTGAACTTGATGATGTCGATGGCCTTGATCAGGATGACGATCCACGAGGCCAGGGACATGCCCAGCAGCAGAATGGCCACGGCACGGGTAACAAAGTCGCCTTGAATCCAGACATTGGCGATACCGAATTGCGATTCCATGAAAACTCCTGATGATTATTCGAGAACAAAATTGACGGGGACCAGGTTCCACATGGTTTCGGGAACACCGTTGCGTTTGCCGGGCACAAAGCGCCAGCGCATCACGGCTTCCTGGGCCTGGCGGTCCAGGCGTTCGTAGCCGCTGGACTTGTTGATTTCCACCTTCTGGGGCGTGCCGTCGGTGCCGATCAGCACGCGCAGCACCACCTTGCCTTGCTCACCCATGCGCTTGCTAATGGCGGGGTAGCTGGGCTTAGGGTTGTTGAGGTAAGCGGCATCGCTCGACGGCAGCTCGATCTTGGGCGGGGCCGGTGGTGCGGGCGGCGCTGCAGGCGCGGCGGCCACGGGCTCGGTAATGGGGGGCGCGGGGGGCTGCGGCGTGGTGGCCCCGGTGGGCGCATTAGGCGCTGGGGTGGGGTCGTTGATGGCCAGCGGCATGGGCGCTGGCTTGGGGGCTTGCACTTTGGGGGCTGTTTTGGGTGCAGGCGGGGTCGGCGCGGGCTTGGGCGGTGGCGGCGCTACTTTGGGGGCCGGCGGGTTGATGAACTCGCTGAGCAGTTCGGCAGGAACAATGATCTCTGCCGCCTTGCGCACCAAGCCCGACTGCAGGGCCCAGATGGCAGCCACGTGAAAGAGCACGACGCTGCTGACGATGACGGTGTTGCGACTCAAGCCCCCGGCAGGGGCAAAACGATCAGGCTGCGACATAAAAATGATAGCTGCTAGCGCTTACAGAATAAGCGCTAGAGGCCTAAATGACCTTTGATTTTATTTGCGAAAGATCCACCAGGCGGAGCCCGCCACCAGGATCAGGCTGCCTGCGAGTGTAGAGAGGAGGTCCATGCCTTGCTTTCCGTGATGGAGCTGGCAAGCTGGATCGTCTGCGGCACGGATTCATTGTGCACCGCAGCAATCGGATGGGTAGCACTGCATTGCGCCACCACATCGCGGGCGCAGCTTTCGCAGCGACCGCATTGGGTGGCAACGCCCAGCTCGAACTGGATTTCGTCAAAGCTCAGACCCGCCCGGGCGTGGCGGGCAATTTCTCGGTCCGAAACTCGGCGGCATACGCAGACGATCATGGCGGCAAGCAGAGTAGCTGGCTGTTGGTAATGACCGAATTATAAATACGAATCCATCGCATTTGCAATGCATTCCCTTGCGCCTGTGGGGTTGACAATGCGCAAGCCGCTTTGCAACAGGGTCTTGCGCCTGTTCAATGGCGGCCCAGCAGTCTGCCCATCAGTCTGCCGACAGGGCTGCCGGTGCATCTGCCAGGGTTTTGCAGCCTGTAAGAGCCATGGCCACCTCCAGCTCATCGCGCAGCAGGCGCAGCACATGGGCGACCCCCGCTGCGCCTGCATGGGCCAGCCCGTGCACGGCGGGCCTGCCCACCAGCACCGCGCTGGCACCCAGCGCCATGGCTTTGAGCACATCGGTGCCCCGGCGTATGCCGCCATCCACCAGCACCGGCACCGCGCCCGCCACGGCCTGTGCAATGCGGGGCAGGGCCAGGGCGGTGGGCGGTGCGGTATCGAGCGTGCGGCCACCGTGGTTGGAGACGATGATCCCGTCGGCCCCCACCGCCATCGCCTGGACAGCGTCGGCCGGGTGCAGCACGCCTTTGAGCAGCACGGGCAGGCGGGTGATGGATTTGAGCCAGGCGATGTCGTCCCAGGTGGGGGCTTGGTGCAGCAGGCCATCGAACAGCGCGCTTTGCCCGGGCTGCAGGGCCAGGGTGGGCGGGGGCTGCAGGCCGGCCAGGTTCACCGGGCCGATGCCGGGCGGCAGGTGGAAGTGGGCACGGCGCTCCCGGTCGCGGATGCCGCTGGTGGGGGCGTCCACGGTCAGCACCAGGGCCTCGTAGCCTGCGGCTTCGGCGCGTTGCACCAGGGCCTGGGTAAAGCCCCGGTCGTGCTGCAGATACAGCTGAAACCACAGCGGCCCACGCCCTGGGTCGCTGAGCACGGCTTGCGCGATGGGCTCCAGCGGCAGGCTGGCCTGGGTGCTGAGCACCAGCCCCGCGCCCAGCGCGGCGGCGGCGTAGGCGGTGGCCAGTTCGCCGTCGGGGTGGGCCATGCGCTGGAACGCAATGGGGGCCAGCAAGATGGGGTGCGCCAGCGTGCGGCCCAGCAGGCTGACGCGGGTGTGTCCGCCCGCCAGGGGACGCAGCACGCGCGGCCACAGGGTCAGGGCGTCCCACGCGCTGCGGTTGGCGCGCAGGGTGATCTCATCGGCCGCGCCGCCACTGAAGTAGGCCCAGGCGTTGTCGTCCAGGTGCTGACGGGCGTGCTGTTCGTGGTCGGCCAGGGACACCACGGTGGGTGGAACCTTTTGCAGTGCGGGGGAGTGGGTCATTGCAATGAAAAAAGCACCTGGCGCTTGTTCTGTAAGCGCAAGGTGCTATCAAATAAGGAGTGATTCGGGGCAGATGCCATTCGGGGATGGTGCCATGGCCCTCACACATCGGCCCACATGCGCAGCAGGTTGTGGTACGTGCCGGAGAGCGCAATCACTGCAGGGTCGGTCTCGCCCACGCTTTGGCGCAGCTTGAGCAAGGCCATGTCCATGTCAAACAGCAACTGGCGTTGCTCCAGTCCGCGCACCATGCTCTCCACCCAGAAGAAGCTGCAGATGCGGTGCCCGCGTGTGACGGGCGAGACCTGGTGCACGGTGCTGCTGGGGTAAAGAATCAGGTCGCCTGCGGGCAGCTTGATGCGCTTTTCGCCCAGGGCCTGGGCAATGACCAGCTCGCCACCGTCGTAGTCTTCGGGCGCGGTCAAAAACAGGGTGCAAGACAGGTCGCTGCGCACCCAGCAGCCATCGGCCTTGGAGTGCATGACGGCGCTGTCCACATGGTTGCCGTAATAGTTGGCGCCGTCGCCGTAGTTGTTGAACAGCGGGTTGAAGATGCGCCGTGGCAATGCCGCTGAAAAAAACAGGGCGCTGCGGTGCACGGCCGCCTTGACCTTGGCCTGCAGCTGGGCAGACAGCTCGCTGGCTTGCGACAGCTGCAGGTTGTTCTTCTGGTGCAAGGCCTGCCCACCCGCACTGCGTGCCCCGTCCACCCAGGGGGCGTCTGCGCCGAGCGATTGCCTGAAAAAGGCGATTTCCTCAGGGGTCAGAACGTTCTGGATGTGCAGGAACATGGTGTGCAGGTGGTTGCAGGCTTTACAGGCAGCGGGTTGGACTGCGGATCAGAAGCGGGTCTTCAGGGTGAGCTGGACCGAGCGGGCGGCGCCAGGGACGTAGAAGCCGCGGTACAGCGAGTCGGCATAGACCTTGTCAAACAGGTTGTTCACGTTGAGTTTGACGGAGGTCTTGTCGTCGATAGCGTACTCGACCATGGCATCGATCACGCCGAAGCCGCTGGCGTACACCGCACGCGAGCCTTCGGGGTTTTGCTTGCCACGGTAGGTCACGCCAGCGCCCGCACGGATCTTGGAGGTGATGGCGTAGGTGCTCCACACGCTGCCGCTGTGCTTGGGGGTGAGGCCAGGGCGGTCGCCTTGCACTTGTGCACCACCACCGTTGGCGGCCAGGGCCACATTGCTGCGGTCGATCTTGGCTTCAGGAATCCAGGTGTGGTTCCAGAACACTTCCCACTGGGGCGAGATGCGGCCAGCCAGGTTGAACTCCATGCCCGTGGCGTGGCGCTTGCCCGACAGCAGCTCTTGCGCAGCGGCGGTGTCAGGGTCGGTGTTGCGCTCGTTGTATTTCTCGCTGTAGAACATGGCCACACCCAGCAGGGCACGGCGTTCAAACAGCTCGAACTTGCTGCCGATTTCGATGTTGCGGCTCTTCTCGGGCGGCGTGGCGGCTGTGCGGTTGGTGGCGCTGCTCAGGTTGATGCCGTACTGGTACGTGTCGCCCGAGGTGTTGTACGAAGTGCCGTACGACACGTAGTACGAAGACAGTTCGTTGGGCTGGAAGATCAGGCCGACGCGGGGGCTGACCAGGCTGTCGGAGACTTCGTTGGTCACGGAGCCTGCCGCATTGCGGTAGGAGTTCTTGAAGTCGTCATAGCGCAGGCCGCCCACCAGCTTCAGCGTGTCGGTCAACGACATCGTGTCTTGTGCGTACAGGCCCAGGTTGCGCGACTTGAAGGTGTTCCACTGCACGGGCGTGCGGCCATCGACCACGGCAGCGCCGTTATCGGGTGCGCCCACGATGGTGGTGGGGCGGGCCGTGGTGTTGGCGTAGTTCTGGTTGCGCTTGGCGTCGTCGTCGTAATAGTCGACGCCAGCCAGCACGGCGTGCTTCTTGCCACCCCAGTTGAAGGTGTTGCTGTAGTCGCTTTGCGCTTGCAGCACATCGCTCTCGCCAATGCGGCCCTTGGAGCCACGGGTCAGCACGGTGCTGTCGTTGATCTGGTCCAGCGTGATGGCGCTGTTCTGGAAGCCAATCGTGCTGGCCAGCATGTCGCGCTTGTAGTTGCCCCAGCGCAGGCGGGTGTTCAGCTCGCCGCCGTCGTTAAAACGGTGGATGTGCCCCAGCGTGACGTACTTCGACTCGGTGTTGTTGTAGTCGCTTTGCAGCCCGTAGAAGTTGCGGGCAGGCAAGGTGGTGTTGATCTTGCCGTCGGCCGACAGGCGCCAGGGGTGGTTGTAGATTGGGCGGCCTTCGGTGGTCAGGTAGTAGGCGCCGATCGAGAATTCGTCGCGCGTGCCAATGCCCCAGGCAAAGGTGGGCGCAATGCCGCGCTTGTCTTGCTTGGCGCCGAAGTTGTCGGATTCCTGCACCATGGCGTTCAGGCGGAAGGCCGCGTTTTCGCCGGTGATGAAGTTGAAGTCGCCTGTGGCGCGGTGGGTGTTGCCCGTGCCGTAGGTGTACGAGGCTTCGTGTTGGTTGATCAGCAAGGGGGCCTTGCTCACCTGGTTGACCACGCCGCCGGTCGAGCCCTTGCCAAACAGCATGGAGGCCGAACCCTTGAGCACTTCAACACGGTCGTTGTTGAACGTGTCGCGCTCCAGCAGGGGGGCGTCTTTCATGCCATCGTTGTAGATGTCACCGGCCTGGCCCAGCGAGAAGCCGCGCAGACGCACGTCTTCCTCGCCCGTTTCGCCCGCCAGGAAGGTCACGCCCGCCGTGGTGCGCAGCACTTCGCGGAAGTCGTCCTGGTTGCGGTCGTTCATCAGCTTTTCGGTGAACACCGTGACGGACTGGGGGATGTCCTTGATGTCTTGCTTGCCCTTGCCTACGGTGGTTTGCTTGAGCAGCAGGGTGTCCTTGCCTTGGGGGGCGGCTTGCTCTTTCACCGTCACGGTGGGCAAGGCAACCTCAGGGGTGGCGCTGGATTGTGCCCAGCTGCCCATGGAGGCGGCCAGCATCATGGCGCCCAGAGGCAGCAGGGCTTTGTCGGACTGGGGGGCGATGGATGGTGTGGATTGCAGCATGCTGCTGCCGCGCGGTGCGCTTGTTGTTGCCAAGATGGCCTCCGTGGATGGTGTGGTGCGGGTGGTGTGACCCAGGCCCGAAGCGCTGCAACGGCAGTTGCACGGAGAGCGAACGGTGGGCGTACCAAAGCAGACCAGAGGCAGTGGCTAGAACCACAGCGCTACGCTGTGTTGTACATGGCTGTGCATTGTCGGCTGTCACACATTCTATCAAATGAGGGTCATTCTCATTTGTATTGATGTTTGCAAACAACAGCTTTACACAGGTCTTGGAACGGGTTCCTGGGTTCGCCAGGAAGGGGTTTGTGCGCCCTAAAAGCAAAAAGCCGGCAAAGCCGGCTTTTTGCATGACCGATCGGGAGTCCGATCAGCTGACGTGCTTGCCAATCAGGCCAGCCAGTTCAAACATGGAAACCTGGGGCTTGCCAAACAGTTCCTTGAGCTTGGCATCGGCGTTGATGTTGCGCTTGTTGGTGGCGTCTTGCAGGTTGTTGGCCTTGATGTAGACCCACAGCTTGCTGATGATCTCCGTGCGTGGCAGCGGTGCGGCACCGACCACCGCAGCCAGAGCTGGGCTGGGGGTGAGGGCCTTCATGAAGGCCGCGTTAGGGGTGCGCTTTTTTGCCGGTGCTGCAGCCTTGTCGGCGGCGGCTGTCTTTGCCGGGGCTTTTTTTGCAGTTGCCATGTTGGGTTTTTCCTTTTTGGACATCAATCTTCACCAGAGAAAAGCTGCGTTCCCACTGGCCGCCTGATGCTACTTTGAAAAAAACGGGTTTCCAAGGGAGAAAAGGCTTTTTTTGCCTCGATTTGTAGCAAGGGCTACCCGGTGTCACCGATGGGGGGTCCTGTGCTTGACAAATTTTTGACAAAGCGCTGTTTTTGAGCGACTGCCCAGCTGTCAGGGTGTCATTGCGGCCCACGGCCCACCCGGGCGGCTGCGCGCGATGGAACAGTGGCCAGCAGCACGCTGGCCAGTGCAATACCCAGCGCCAGCATCTGGATGCCCGTCAGTTGTTCGCCCAGCACCAGCACCCCCACCAGCGCCGCGCTGACCGGCAGCATGACGGTGAAGATGCCGCCTTGCGCTGCAGGCACCGATTTGAGCCCGGTCATCCAAAGCCACACCGTCCACATGCTGGCGGCCAGCGCATAAAACACCAGCAGCACCCAGTTGCCCGTGCTGACCTGTGCAAAATTGAAGCTCCAGGCGGTGTACAGGCCCAGGGGAGTGGCCAGCACAAAGCCCCACAGGTTGATGAGGGAGGTGATGCGCTTGGGCCCCAGGCTGCCGGTGAGCTTTTTTCCAATGACCGAGTAAGCGGCCTCGCACAGCACCGCTCCAATCAGCAGCAACTGGCCCAGCCAGACCAGGTCGGATGAGTTTTTGCCTTCTAGGGTAATGGCACTGTGCGCTGAATGCTCTGTTTTTGATAGCGAAAGCAGGGCGATGCCCAGCACAGCCAGTGCCACGGCGGCCCAGGTGCGGGGGGCAATCCGTTCGCGCAGAAAGGCCCAGCTCATCACGGCCACTGCCGCAGGAATGGCCGCCATGGTCACCCCGGCGGAGAGTGCATTCGTCAGGCTGACGCCAAATAGCATGCACAGGGTGAACAGGAAGTTGCCCAGCAATGACTCCAGAAAGAGCAGTCTTTTGGTTTGGGGGCTCAGCGGGGGCTCTTGCGCCGGTTTGCGTAACCAGCTCAGCATGGCCAGCCCGCCGATGCCAAAGCGCAACCACGCCAGCAAAAACACCGGAATGGCGGCCGCCAGAGGCTTGGACAGTGCCACGTAGCTGCCCACCAGGGCCATGCTGAGTGCCAGGCAAAAGTAGGAAACGGTGCGGTTGGGGTGGGGCACTAGACTCATCGGATCACCAAATCAAGGAGCCCGCATCATGCCCGATGAGCCATTGCCGCCACGGCAGGCGCGCTGTGTTTTTGTCTATGGCACATTGCGCGCGGGTGGGGCCAATGACATCCGGCGGCTGCACCCTGCACCGCAATGGGTGGGCGCAGCCCATGTGTCCGGCGACCTGTACCACCTTGGTGCCTACCCGGGGCTGCTGCTGCGCGCAGGCGGCCCGCCCGTAGTGGGCGAGGTGTATCAGATGGATCCGGCACTGGAGCCCGTGCTGGATGCGATCGAAGGCTTGTTGGGGCCGTGCGCGACAGATGAATATGTGAAGCGCGAGGTAGCCGTGCCCTGCAATGGGGCGGTGGTGCGCTGTCTTGTGTATGAAATCAACCCTAGGTATGTTGCCAATGCGGCATGCATCGTGCATGGGGACTGGATGAAGGCCTGACTCTTTGGGATCCCTATTTTTTTGTATTGCGGAAACATGTTTTTGCAATATGAAATAAAGAGTTTGGTGCGACGCCGCAAATTTTCTCAATATGAGAAAACAACTCTCGTATTGAGATATTTGTACTCTAAGTGATTGTTTTAAAACAAGAAAATTTATATCTTCTATAAGACATAAGAGCTTGCTCAACTCTTATAGAAGACTTAGAGTTATCTCCATGGGCAGCAGCGAAGCCGCCCGGTGTTTTCAACCAACCTCAGGAGTGTCCACATGCCTCAATCCCTCAACGAACAACTGAGCCGCGAACAGCAAATTGCTGCCCTGGAAAAAGACTGGGCCCAGAACCCCCGCTGGAAGGGTGTGAAGCGCGGCTACTCCGCAGCCGACGTGGTGCGTCTGCGCGGCTCGCTGCCCATCGAGCACACCCTGGCCAAGCGTGGTGCTGAAAAACTGTGGGACAAGATCAACGGCGGCGCCAAGAAGGGCTATGTGAACGCGTTCGGCGCCATCTCCGCCGGCCAGGCCATGCAACAAGCCAAGGCCGGCCTTGAAGCCGTGTACCTGTCGGGCTGGCAAGTGGCTGCCGACGGCAACACGTCTGAGACCATGTACCCCGACCAGTCGCTGTACGCCTACGACTCGGTGCCCACCATGGTTCGCCGCATCAACAACACCTTCAAGCGCGCTGATGAAATCCAGTGGGGCCGTGGCATCAATCCCGGCGACAAGGAATTCATCGACTATTTCCTGCCCATCGTGGCCGATGCAGAAGCTGGTTTCGGCGGTGTTCTGAACGCCTTCGAGTTGATGAAGAACATGATCCAGTCGGGCGCTGCTGGCGTGCACTTTGAAGACCAACTGGCTGCGGTGAAGAAGTGTGGCCACATGGGCGGCAAGGTGCTGGTGCCCACCCAAGAAGCCTGCGAGAAGCTGATTGCCGCACGTTTTGCCGCTGATGTGATGGGTGTGTCCACCATCGTGCTGGCCCGCACCGATGCAGAAGCCGCCAACCTGATCACGTCCGACCACGATGCCAACGACAAGCCTTTCTTGACCGGCGAGCGCACGCAAGAAGGCTTCTACCGCGTGAAGAACGGCCTGGAACAAGCCATCAGCCGTGGCGTCGCCTACGCCCCCTACGCCGACCTGGTGTGGTGCGAAACCGGCGTGCCAGACATCGGCTTCGCCCGCGAATTTGCGCAAGCTGTGCACGCTGCCTGCCCTGGCAAGCTGCTGTCGTACAACTGCTCGCCTTCGTTCAACTGGAAGAAGAACCTCAACGACAAGCAGATCGCTTCCTTCCAGGAAGACCTGTCGGCTTTGGGCTACAAGTACCAGTTCATCACGTTGGCTGGCATCCACATCAACTGGTACAACACTTTCCAGTTCGCCCATGCATACGCCAACGGCGAAGGCATGAAGCACTACACCGAGATGGTGCAAGAGCCAGAGTTTGCAGCACGCGAAAAGGGCTACACCTTCGTGTCGCACCAGCAAGAAGTGGGCGCAGGCTACTTCGACGACGTGACCACGGTGATCCAAGGCGGCTCGTCCTCCGTGAAGGCCCTGTCGGGTTCGACCGAAGAAGAGCAGTTCCACTGATCTGCGCGGCTGGTCGCGCTATCTGAGCCCGGGCATGCCCGGGCTTTTTTCTGGCTGCTGGCAAGGGATGGTTAAAATATCAGCAAGATTGATTCACAAGAGCGAGAAAGGCATCCTGGTTATGACACCGCGAACTACGACGGAGATCCTTACCGGCCACTAGTGGCTGGCCGTTCGCGCCTGTACGAGATGCACTCTCCCTTCCAAAAAGCGCGGCCGGTTCCGCGCTTTTTTGTTTTGAATTTTTTGTGGGCCTTTGCTGCCCGCTGCCTCTTATCTTTACGGACATCCCCATGATTCACATTACGCTCCCTGATGGCTCGCAGCGCGAATTTCCTGGCCCGGTCACGGTGGCTGAAGTTGCTGCATCGATCGGCACTGGCTTGGCCAAAGCGGCACTGGCGGGCAAGATTGGCGAGAAGGTAGTGGACACCAGCTACCAGATCACGGCAGACAGCCCCTTGTCCATCGTGACCGCCAAGGATGCCGATGGCCTGGAGGTCATTCGCCATTCGACCGCTCACTTGCTGGCTTATGCGGTCAAGCAGTTGTTTCCTGATGCGCAGGTGACGATTGGTCCGGTGATCGAAAACGGCTTTTATTACGACTTTGCTTACAAGCGCCCCTTCACGCCTGAGGACTTGGTGGCGATCGAAAAGCGCATGGCCGAATTGGTCGCCAAAGACGAGCCGGTGGTGCGTCGGGTGCTGCCGCGCGACGAGGCTGTGGCTTATTTCAAGGGCCTGGGTGAGCACTACAAGGCAGAGATCATTGCCAGCATCCCTAGTAATGAAGATGTGAGCCTGTACCGCGAAGGTGACTTTGAAGACCTGTGCCGTGGCCCTCACGTGCCCAGCACCGGCAAACTGAAGTTCTTCAAGCTCATGAAGGTGGCGGGCGCCTATTGGCGCGGCGATCATCGCAACGAAATGCTGCAGCGCGTGTATGGCACCGCCTGGGCGTCCAAGGACGATTTGCAGCAGTACCTCACGATGCTGGAAGAGGCTGAAAAGCGCGATCACCGCAAGCTGGGGCGTGAGCTGGATTTGTTCCACATCGACGAGCACTCGCCCGGTACGGTGTTTTGGCACCCCAAGGGCTGGACGGTGTGGCAAGAAGTGGAGCAGTACATGCGCCGCGTGTACCGTGACAACGGCTACCAAGAAGTCAAGGCGCCGCAGATTCTGGACCAGAGCCTGTGGGAGAAAACAGGGCACTGGGACAAGTACCGCGAAAACATGTTCGTGACAGAGTCGGAAAAGCGCGATTACGCGCTCAAGCCGATGAACTGCCCTGGGCACATCATCATTTTCAAGCAGGGCATCAAGAGCTACCGCGACTTGCCGCTGCGGTTTGGTGAGTTTGGCCAATGCCACCGCAACGAACCCACGGGGGGGTTGCATGGCATCATGCGCGTGCGCGCTTTCACGCAAGACGATGGCCACATTTTCTGTACCGAAGACCAAATCCAGTCTGAAGTGGTGGCGTTCACCCGGTTGCTGCAAAAGGTCTACAAGGACTTTGGCTTTTCGGACATCATTTACAAGCTGTCTACCCGCCCAGAAAAGCGCATTGGCTCCGAAGAAAGCTGGGATCGTGCCGAGCAGGCGCTGGCCGATGGCTTGCGCGCGTCAGGCTGCGATTTTGAATACCTGCCGGGCGAAGGCGCGTTCTACGGTCCCAAAATCGAATACACGCTGAAAGATGCGTTGGGTCGCCCGTGGCAATGCGGCACGATCCAGGTGGACCCCAACCTGCCAGAGCGCCTGGATGCGGAGTTTGTGGGTGAGGACGGCGCACGCCACCGGCCCATCATGCTGCACCGCGCCATCGTGGGCAGTCTGGAGCGCTTTATTGGCATCTTGATCGAGCAGCACTCTGGTGCGCTGCCCACTTGGCTCGCGCCAGTGCAGGTTTCGGTGCTCAATATCACCGACTCGCAAGCCGATTACTGTCGTGAAATTGCAGCAAAACTGCAAAAAGCGCTGCCCAATCAAGGCCTTAGGGTGGCCGTGGACCTGCGCAACGAGAAGATTACGTATAAAATACGTGAGCATTCGTTGCAGAAGCTGCCCTATATCCTCGTCGCGGGTGACAAGGAAAAGGCGGCAGGAGCCGTCGCAGTGCGCGCCCGAGGCAATCGTGACCTCGGTGTAATGTCCGTGGATGCGTTCATCGAACTCATCGCCAAAGACATTGCTGACAAAGCCTGATTTTGAATAAATCTAGCTCTGGGGCACGCCAGTTGCGCGGGTGTAGCTACAATTTTCGTAGCATTTTGATTCAAGGAAGATAGCCATCGCTACTGAATTTCGTGATCGTCGCCACCGTGAAGAGCGCAAACACCGCCTGAACCGTGAAATCATGGCCCCAGAAGTTCGTCTCTCTGGGCCTGAGAACGAGCCTTTGGGTGTGGTGAGTTTGATGGAAGCCTTGCGCATGGCGGGCGAACTGGATGTGGATCTGGTGGAGATTGCTGCTACAGCCAATCCCCCAGTGTGCCGCCTGATGGACTACGGTAAGTTCAAGTACCAGGAACAAAAACGCGCTGCCGAAGCCAAGGCCAAGCAGACGGTCATCGAGATCAAAGAAGTCAAGTTCCGTCCAGGTACGGACGATGGCGACTACAACATCAAGATGCGCAACATTCGCCGCTTTTTGGCGGATGGTGACAAGTGCAAAATCACCTTGCGTTTTCGCGGGCGTGAAATCACCCATCAGGAACTCGGTTTGGCTCTGCTCAACCGTATCCGTGATGAGTTGGCAGACTCCATCCTCGTCGAGCAGTTTCCCAAGCTGGAAGGCCGCCAGATGATCATGATGATTGCCCCTGGTAAGAAAAAGCCTGCTGCAGCAAAGCCTGCGGCGGAGAATGCCGCTGGCGGTACTCCTGCTTGAGCAGGGATCGTCCTGGCGTGATTCGGATTCGATAGGTTTGTGGGTGTGCCATCTGTCAAAGGATGGGGCGCCTGGCAAAGGCGGTGCTTGCACCGCCAAACCCTGAGGGGCGACCCTCAGGGTAGAAGTGGCTCGGGGCCAACAAGTTTGCAGATCGGTTTGCAAACGCCTCACGAGCACAACTAAAAGGAGCATTCAAATGCCCAAAATGAAAACCAAGAGCAGCGCGAAAAAACGTTTCCGCGTTCGTCCAGGTGGCACCGTCAAGCGCGGTCAAGCCTTCAAGCGTCACATCTTGACCAAGAAGACCACCAAGAACAAGCGCCATCTGCGTGGTGCGGTTGCTGTGCACGAGACCAATATGGGCTCGATTTCACAGATGCTGCCCGGCATGGGCGTTTAATTTACTGACGAACAAGGAGTACATACATGCCTCGCGTCAAACGTGGTGTAACGGCCCGTGCCCGTCACAAGAAAGTTCTCGCCCTTGCTAAGGGTTTCCGTGGTCGCCGCGGTAACGTCTTCCGTATCGCCAAACAGGCGGTAATGAAGGCTGGGCAATATGCCTACCGTGACCGCCGCACCAAGAAGCGCGTGTTCCGCCAGTTGTGGATCGCCCGTATCAACGCCGCTGCCCGTGAACTGGGCCTGACTTACAGCCAGTTCGCCAACGGCCTGAAGAAGGCATCCATCGAGATCGACCGCAAGATGCTGGCCGACCTCGCCGTGCACGACAAGGCTGCTTTCGGCAGCATCGTGAACCAAGTCAAGGCCAAGCTGGCTGCTTGAGATCACGATAAGGGGCTATCATTTTGATAGCTTCTTGCGCAATAACAGCAAGGGCTAGAGCTTGAAAAGGCACTAGCCCTTGTTTATTTTCAAGAGTCGATATGAACGAGTTGGATTCTCTGGTCGAAAGCGCAACGCAGCTGTTTGCGCAGAGCGCTACCCCTGCCGAGCTGGAAAACGCCAAGGCGCAGTTTCTGGGCAAATCAGGCCGTGTGACGGAGCTCATGAAGGGGATGGCGCAGCTGTCCGTCGAAGAGAAGAAGTCCCGTGGCGCCGCAATCAACCTGACCAAGCAAGCGATTGAGGCTGCGCTGACTGCGCGCCGGCAGGCTCTGGCGGATGCGGAACTGCAAGCCCAACTCAAGGCTGAGGCCTTGGATGTGAGTCTGCCAGGTCGTCAGCGCGGCCAAGGCGGCTTGCACCCTGTGTCGCTCACGCTGGAGCGCATTGAGGGCATTTTTGGCTCCATGGGTTTTGATGTGGCCGAAGGCCCCGAGATCGAGACCGACTGGTTCAATTTCACCGCACTGAACACGCCGGAAGACCATCCCGCGCGTTCCATGCACGACACCTTCTACGTGGAGGGCGGCACTGCCACCGCCCCCAACCTGCTGCGCACGCACACCAGCCCAATGCAGATTCGCCATGCCGTGCAGCATGTGAAAAAGCACCGCGCTGCACTGGATGCAGGCCAGTCCATGCCTGAAATCCGTGTCATCGCCCCTGGCCGCACCTACCGTGTGGACAGCGATGCCACGCACTCGCCCATGTTCCACCAGTGCGAAGGCCTGTGGATTGGCGAGAACGTGAGCTTCAAGGATTTGAAGGTCATCTTCACGGACTTTTGCCGCACCTTCTTCGAAAGCGATGACTTGGTGCTGCGCTTTCGCCCCAGCTTTTTCCCCTTCACCGAGCCGAGCGCCGAGATCGATATCCAGTTCCAGACGGGCCCCTTGGCCGGCCGTTGGCTGGAAGTGGCGGGGTCGGGCCAGGTGCACCCCAACGTGGTGCGCAACATGGGGCTCGATCCTGAGAAGTACATCGGCTTCGCCTTCGGCATGGGGCCTGACCGCCTGACCATGCTGCGCTATGGCGTCAACGACCTGCGCCTGTTCTTCGACGGTGACATCCGTTTCCTGTCGCAGTTCCAATAACGCCAAAAAGTGAGCTGGCTGCGTACGTATTTATTGGGTTTCAACATCATTTCGTTCTGAAACCCTTGATTGAAAAGCGCCAGCAGCTCCTTTTTTAAGAGCAAACGCCAAAGAATCTCACTATGCAATTTCCCGAGTCCTGGTTGCGCGAATTCTGCAATCCACCACTGACCACCCAAGAGCTGGCCGACACCCTGACCATGGCGGGGCTGGAGGTTGAGGAACTGCGCCCCGTCGCTCCGCCCTTCACCAAGATCGTGGTCGGCGAGATCAAGGAGGCTGTGCAGCACCCTGATGCCGACCGCCTGCGCGTGTGCCAGGTCGATGTGGGGCAGGGCGCCTTGCTCAACATCGTCTGCGGTGCGCCCAATGCCCGTGTGGGCATCAAGGTGCCTTGTGCCTTGGTGGGCGCTGAGTTGCCCCCGGGCGACGATGGCAAACCTTTCCTGATCAAGGTGGGCAAGCTGCGTGGAGTGGAAAGCCAGGGCATGCTGTGCTCGGCCCGTGAGCTCAAGCTGTCGGAAGACCACGGCGGCTTGCTGGAGCTGGACGCATCGGCCCCTGTGGGTCAGGACATCCGCGCGCATTTGAATCTGGATGACACGCTCTTTACCCTCAAGCTCACGCCTAACCTTGCGCATTGCCTGAGCGTCTACGGCATTGCCCGTGAAGTGTCTGCATTGACCGGTGCGCCATTGCAGCAACCGTCGTTCCAGGCCGTGCCAGCCCAGCTGGCAGACAAGCTGCCCGTGAAGGTGAGTGCGCCCGATCTGTGTGGCCGTTTCTCGGGTCGCATCGTGCGCAACGTGAACACGCGCGCTGCCACTCCCCAATGGATGCTGGACCGCTTGGCCCGCTGCGGTCAGCGCGGTGTGTCGCCACTGGTGGACATCTCGAACTACGTGATGTTTGAGCTGGGCCGCCCCTCGCATATTTTTGACCTCGACAAAATCCACGGTGGCCTGCAAGTCCGCTGGGGCAAGGCCGGTGAGCAGCTCAAGCTGCTCAATGGCAACACGATCACCGTCGATGACAAGGTGGGTGTGATCGCCGATGACAGCCAGGTCGAATCGCTGGCTGGCATTATGGGTGGCGATGCCACGGCGGTGTCTGACGACACCCGCCACATCTACATCGAAGCCGCCTTCTGGTGGCCCAAGGCCGTGGCGGGGCGTTCGCGCCGTTTCAACTTCTCGACCGACGCAGGCCATCGCTTTGAGCGGGGTGTAGACCCTAGCCTGACCGTCGAGCACATCGAGCGCATCACTCAACTCGTTCTCGATATCTGCGGTACTGCCGATACGGCTTGCGGCCCCATCGATGACCACACGGTCAATCTGCCCACGGCACAGCCTGTCGCATTGCGCGTGGCACGTGCGGCCAAGGTCATCGGTATGCCACTGACCCAGGCACAGTGCGTGGACGCGCTCCAGCGCCTGGGGCTGCCGGTGTCTGAATCTGACGGTGTGGTGACGGTAACCCCGCCCAGCTACCGCTTTGACATTGCCATCGAGGAAGACCTGATCGAGGAAGTGGCCCGCATGGTGGGTTACAACAACCTGCCCACCACACCGCCCTTGGCGCCTATCACCCCCAAGCTGCGTGCCGAGGCCCAGCGCAGCCCGTTCGCCGTGCGTCGCGTGCTGGCGGGGTTGGGGTACCAAGAGACCATCAATTTCAGCTTTGTGGAAGAGCGCTGGGAGCAGCAGTTGGCGGCCAATGCCAACCCTATCAAGCTCCTGAACCCGATTGCCAGCCAGATGAGCGTGATGCGCTCCACCTTGCTGGGCTCGTTGCTGCAAGTGCTCAAGTTCAACCTGGACCGCAAGGCCGAGCGGGTGCGCGTGTTTGAACTGGGCCGCGTGTTTTTGCGCGATGCCTCTGTGGCCAACACCGACACTACGGTCGAGGGCTTTCACCAGCCCATGCGGGTGGCAGGCGTGGCCTATGGTGCCAGTGACATCCTTCAGTGGGGCCGCAAAGAGCAAGGTATTGATTTCTTCGACGTCAAGGGCGATGTCGAGGCCTTGTTGGCGCCGCTGCGCGCCACCTTTGAGCCCGCAACGCACCCTGCCATGCACCCCGGCCGTTGCGCCCGCGTGCTGGTGCAAGGCCGTGCCGTGGGCTTTGTGGGCGAGTTGCATCCGCAATGGCGCCAGTCCTGGGAGTTGCCCCAGGCGCCCGTGATGTTCGAGCTGGAGCTGGATGCCGTGCTGCTGCGCACGGTGCCCCGTTTCACCGCCGTGGCCAAACACCAGGCCGTGGAGCGTGATCTGGCCATCGTCGTGGCAGAGCGTGTGACGCACAGCGAAGTCATGGCGGCGGTTGAGTCTGCCGTGCCAAGCACCTTGCTGCGCTCTGCCGTGTTGTTTGACGTGTACCGTCCCAAGGCGCTGAAGCCCGGCGAAGAGCCATCCACCACTGCAGGCGTGGCGGCCGGTGAAAAGAGTTTGGCGGTGCGCCTGACCTTGGGCAGTGGCGAGGCTTCGCTGACTGAAGCCGAGATTGAAGCGGCGGTGCAGGCCGTCATGGCCCAACTGGTGGCGCGCACGGGCGGCCGCCTGCGCGTTTGATACTGGCGTGGAGATGGCCCAAGTGATTGAATTCGCAGTCGACAGCCTAGAGACCAACGCGCTGACCAAGGCTCAGCTGGCAGACCTTTTGTTTGACCAGATCGGGCTGAACAAGCGCGAGTCCAAAGACATGATCGACGCATTCTTTGACCTCATCGTGCAGAGCCTGATCGAGGGCAAGGATGTGAAGCTGTCGGGGTTTGGCAACTTTCAGATCCGAACCAAAGCCCCCCGGCCCGGGCGCAATCCGCGCACGGGTGAGGCCATTCCCATCCAGGCACGGCGGGTTGTCACCTTCCACGCCAGCAGCAAGCTCAAAGAGCAGATTCAGGGCAGCGCGACAGAGCCCGTGTGAACCTTTTCCTGTTTTGAATGGGAATCCGTGGATTCGCGCTGGCGGCCATGCGGCCTCTGCAGTACGCTAAGCGGTTTTCGAGTACACCGGTCTTCCCTTCATGGGCACAACGCTTCCTCATATTCCAGCCAAGCGTTACTTCACCATTGGTGAAGTCGCTGAACTCTGCGGCGTAAAGCCTCACGTGCTGCGCTACTGGGAGCAGGAGTTCACGCAACTGCGTCCCATGAAGCGGCGCGGCAACCGCCGCTATTACCAGCACCATGAAGTGTTGATGATCCGGCGGATACGGGATCTGCTGTACGACCAGGGCTTCACCATCAGCGGCGCACGCAACCGGTTGCAAGAGCTGACGCACCTAGAGCGTGACAGCGGTGCTGTTGCAGATGAGGATGGTCCAGATGCGTTGCATGCCGAACCTGCTGACCCATCTGCTGCGGCGCTGCGAGAAGAGCAGATTCTGGACTTCGCCGCTGTCCGCCAAGAATTGTTGGAGATAAAGGCGCTGCTTTCTTAAAGCCCCTGTTTTTGTGTATATAATCTAAGTCTTGTCGGCGTGTAGCGCAGCCTGGTAGCGCACTTGCATGGGGTGCAAGGGGTCGCGAGTTCGAATCCCGCCACGCCGACCATTGATAGCAAAAGCCCGGTTCCGAAAGGAGCCGGGCTTTTTTGCTTTGGGCCAGAGCCAGTCTGGAAGTTGAGGATCAGATGATTGATGGTTTGGTGGCAGGCAGGCTGTGGAGCGCTGCCGAGCGTCGGGTGGACAAGGCGGGCAAGTCCTATACGGTGGCGCGCTTGCGTGTGACGGGCGTGGATGTCGATGGCGTGCTCGTCAATCTCATCGCCTTTGATCCTAGGGTGTGCGAGCTTTTGCACGATGCCCAAGAGGGCGAGGCCGTGTCCGTATCGGGTGCTTTGACCCCCAAGGTCTGGACCGATAAGCAAGGCAACACCAAGCCCGCACTGGACATGGTGGTGCACCGCGTCTTGATGGTGCGTCCAGACTGACTGGAGGTGCTGCATGCCCAAAGCGAGCACAGGGTTTCAGTGAGCGCCTGCTAAGTCAGTACGGCAAAAGCTACGGGATTTTTCAGGCAGCGATGTCTCTAGCCTTTCAGCGACAGTGCAAGCCTATGGGGGCAATCAGGGTTTGTTTGGCTTTGGTGCCGTGTCAAAGCCGAGTGCGATGAGCTCTTCGGGCGACAGCTCGATCTCTACGACCTCCGGCTGCCGGGGCTCAATGGTTCTGCGCCGCTCATAGCTGGCGGGTGGCTCATTTTGCGTTTGTCGGCGGTCGATGCCGCTTCTGCGGTCGGTGGGGGTTCTGTTTTGCATGGTGTGATGGCCTTTCCAGCTGTGCGCAGAGTCCCGAAAATTGTGGGCAGCCCGCCTGCACGTGGCAACCTAGCGGGCGTTCCAAGTGTCCACAATTTGCCGCCATTCGCAAACAAAGTTTGCGCCAACCCACTGAATTTCAGAACCGGCCGAGTGGCCTGTCGGCACAGCCCAAACTCATGAAAAAAGCCCTGACTCTTGCGAATCAGGGCTTTTCATTTGGTGCCGGAGAGATGAATCGAACACCCGACCTTCTCATTACGAATGAGCTGCTCTACCGACTGAGCTACACCGGCGTTAGCCTCAAATTATAGCGTCGAATGGTAGCTGGTGACCCGCTCCACCTCGTTCTTGGAGCCGAGGATGACGCTGACGCGCTCGTGCAGTTGCTGGGGCTGGATGTCCAGGATGCGGCCTTTGCCGTTGGTGGCGGCACCGCCGGCTTGCTCTACCAGCCAGCCCATGGGGTTGGCTTCGTACATCAGGCGCAGCTTGCCGGGCTTGTTGGGTTCGCGCTTGTCCCAGGGGTACATGAAGACGCCGCCACGGGTCAGGATGCGGTGCACGTCGGCCACCATCGAGGCAATCCAGCGCATGTTGAAGTCTTTGCCGCGCGGGCCTTCCTTGCCTTGCAGGCATTCGTCGATGTAGCGCTTGACCGGCTCATCCCAGTGGCGCATGTTGCTCATGTTGATCGCGAATTCCTTGGTGTCCTCGGGGATGCGCACGTTCTCTTGCGTTAGCACGAAGGAGCCTTGCTCGCGGTCCAGGGTGAACATGGCCACGCCGTCGCCCACCGTGAGCACCAGGGTGGTTTGCGGGCCGTAGATGCAGTAGCCCGCGGCCACTTGGCGGTTGCCTGCCTGCAGGAAGTCGCCTTCCTCCACGCCACGGTCGTCATCGGGCTTCTTGAGCACGCTGAAGATGGTGCCGATGCTCACGTTCACGTCGATGTTGCTGGAGCCATCCAGGGGGTCGAACAGCAGCAGGTATTCGCCTTGCGGGTAGCGGTTGGGCACCAGGTAGATGCCGTCCATTTCTTCAGATGCCATGGCCGCCAGGTGGCCGCCCCATTCATTGGCTTCAATGAGCACTTCGTTGGCGATGATGTCCAGCTTCTTCTGGACCTCGCCCTGCACGTTTTCGCTCTCGGCACTGCCGAGCACGCCGCCCAGCGCGCCCTTGTTGACGGCTTGGCTGATGCCTTTGCAGGCGCGTGCCACCACTTCCAGCAGCAGGCGCAGTTGAGAGGGAATATGGCCGTCAACGCGCTGTTGTTCGACCAGGTAGCGGGTGAGGCTGATGGGTTTTGCCATGGGGAGACTCCTTGTTTATTCGGCCAGTGCGCGGTTGACGACTTCGCGCACGTCGTTGCTCAGGCCCTCGCGGGCGGCCACGCGGGCGATGGCTTCGCGGGCGGCGGTGCGCCAGGGCTCGGCCAGCTTCTTCCAGCGGTCCAGTGCGCGGGCCAGGCGGGCGGCCACTTGCGGATTGATTGCGTCCAGCTCAATCACGCGGTCGCTCCAGAACACATAGCCACCCGCATCCAGGCGGTGGAAGGCGCCGGGGTTGGCACTGCAGTAGCTGAAGATCACGCTGCGCGCGCGGTTGGGGTTCTTGAGACTGAAGTCGGGGTGCTGCATCAGCTGGCGCACGGCGGGCAGCACGTTGCCGCCCCGGTCGGGCGCGCCCGCCTGCAGGGCAAACCACTTGTCGATGACCAGCGGCTCGTTCTTGAACAGCGCATGAAAGCGCGCCAGGGCAGGGGCTGCCAGTTCGTGGCCGCTGGCCACCAGGGCCGTGAGGGCGTTGAAGCGGTCGGTCATGTTGCCCGCGTCCTTGAAGCGCTGGTAGGCCTTGCCGGGCCACACGGCATCGCCCGTGATCTGCGCTGCGATGCACAGCATGTGCAGGGCCATGCCGCTCAAGGCGCGGCGACCGCTGGAGACGCTGTCAGGCTGGTAGCCGCCGGTGTTCTGGTGCTGCTCCCAGGCGGCTTCCCAGTCGGCGCGCAGGGCCAGCGCCAGTTCGGTGCGCATGGCTTCGCGCACGGCGTGGATGCGCTGCGGGTCCACCACGTCCAGCTGCTCGGCGATGTAGGTCTCCGACGGCAGGGTGAGCACCAGCTCCTTGAAGGCGGCGTCCAAGCCGGGATGGCGCAGCACAGCACGCATGGCCTCGACGAAGGCCGTGCCCAGGATTTTGGGCTCTGAAGTGGCTGTGGCGTCCGCCAAATCAGCGCTAGAAGCTATGCTATTGATAGCGATGCGCAGTGCCAGGCGCTGGCCTGCTTCCCAGCGGTTGAAGGCATCGGTGTCGTGCGCCAGCAGGGTGAGCAGCTCGGCATCGGTGTAGTCGATGTCCAGCACCACCGGGGCGCTGAAATTGCGCAGCAGCGAAGGCACCGGGGCGCTGTCGAGGTTGGTGAAGGTGAAGGTTTGCGATGCCTCGGTCAGCACCAGCACTTGCGACAGGGCGCCAGTGGCGGCCTCGCCCGTCAGCTGCAAGGGCAGGGGGGCGCCTGAGGTGCTTAGCAGGCCCAGCTCCACCGGAATGACGAATGGCTCCTTGGTCGGCTGGCCGGGCGTTGCGGGGCAGCTTTGCGACAAGGTGAGGGCGTAGCAGCGCGTGGCAGCGTCATACACCCCGGTCGCGCGCACGCGGGGCGTGCCCGCCTGGCTGTACCAGCGCTTGAACTGCGGCAGGTGCTGCGCCAGCGGGCTGGCGGGGTTGGCATCGGCTATTGATTGCACGAAGTCGTCGCAGGTCACGGCCTGGCCGTCGTGGCGCTCGAAGTACAGCTTCATGCCCTTGGCAAAACCGTCGCGGCCGACCATGTTGTGCTGCATGCGCACGACTTCGGAGCCTTTTTCGTAGATGGTGACGGTGTAGAAGTTGTTGATCTCGACGTAGCTGTCGGGCCGCACCGGGTGGGCCATAGGGCCCGCGTCTTCGGGGAACTGGGCGGTGCGCAGCACGCGCACGTCTTCGATGCGCTTGACGGCGCGGGCCGAGGGGCTGCCCGCCAGGTCCATGCTGAACTCCTGGTCGCGGAAGACGGTGAGGCCTTCCTTCAGGCTCAACTGGAACCAGTCACGGCAGGTCACGCGGTTGCCTGTCCAGTTGTGAAAGTATTCGTGGCCGACCACGCTTTCGATGTTGGCGAAGTCGGTGTCGGTGGCGGTGGCTTCGCTGGCCAGAACGTACTTCGTGTTGAAGATGTTCAGGCCTTTGTTCTCCATGGCGCCCATGTTGAAGTCGCTGGTGGCGACGATCATGAAGCGCTCCAGGTCCAGCGGCAGGCCAAAGCGGGCTTCGTCCCAGGCGATGCTGGCCATCAGCGAGTTCATGGCGTGCTCAGTCTTGCCCAGGTCGCCCGGGCGCACATACACCTGCAGCAGGTGGTCTGTGCCCGCGCGGGTGCGGATCTTTTGCTCGCGCGCCACCAGCTTGCCCGCCACCAGGGCGAACAGGTAGCAGGGCTTCTTGTGCGGGTCCACCCACTTGGCAAAGTGGCGGCCGTCTTCCAGGTCACCGCTGTCCACCAGGTTGCCGTTGGAGAGCAGCACGGGGTATTGCGTCTTGTCGGCGCGCAGCGTCACGGTGTAGCTGGCCATCACATCCGGGCGGTCCAGGAAGTAGGTGATGCGGCGGAAGCCCTCGGCCTCGCACTGCGTGAAGAACGACTCGTTGCTCACGTACAGGCCCATGAGCTTGGTGTTCTTCGCGGGCGCGCAGGTGGTGAAAATCTCAATGGCGCAGGGCTCGCTGCCTTCGGGCAGGTTCTCCAGCACCAGCTGGCCGCCGTCCATCTTGAACGAGGTGCCCTGGCCGTTGACGAGCACGCGCGCCAGGTTCAGGTCTTCGCCGTGCAGGCGCAGAGGTTGCGCGGCCACGTCGGGGTTGCGGCGCAGCACCATGCGGTTGAGCACGCGGGTCTTGGCAGGGTCCAGGTCGAACGTGAGCTCGACGCTGTCGATCCAGTAGGCGGGGGCGGTGTAGTTCTCGCGGTGGATGGCTACAGGCACGGCCTGTCCGTCTTCTTTAGACAGTTGCAACATGGATGCTCTCCAAAAAGTCGGTGTTCATGAGTTCGGTGTAATCGCGCACGGCGGCCAGCACATGGGGCCCCGCCAGTTGCGCGGGGCTGTGCGTGCTGCACACCGCCACGGCGCGCATGCCAGCGCGGCGGGCGGCTTCAATGCCAAAGGGGGCGTCTTCAAAAACGATGCAGTGCTCTGGCGCCACGGCCAGCCTGCGGGCGGCTTCCAGGAAGATCGAGGGCTCCGGCTTGCCAGGCAGGCCTTCATCGCCCCGCACCACCGCCAAGGGCTGTGGCTGCATCTGCAGGCGCGACATGGCGAACTCCACGTTGTGGATGTCGCCCGCCGTGCCCACGGCCACTTTCAGGCCACGGCCCGCCACCTGCTGGGCAAATTGGCGAAAGCCCGCTACCTCGGCAAATTGCGGGCCAAACAGTGCGCGGTAAATGTCTTCTTTTTCGCGGGTCAGCGCGTCGGCCTCGTCCTGAGACACCTCGCGGCCCAGCAGTTCGCGGATGCATTCGGTGCCGTTGCGCCCGGTGGTGCGCGCCATGAGGTCGGGCACATCCAGGGCCATGTCGCGGCGGCGGGCAAACTCCACCCAGGCCTTGGCGTGCCAGGGCATGGAGTCGATCATGGTGCCGTCCATGTCGAAGATGATGGCTTGGGTGGGTGTCATGCCGCCTTTCGGGTGCGGGTTGGGTGCAGGGTGTGGGGTTCGGTGGCAGGTCAGCGGCCAGAGGGCGCGGCGCCCACCGCACGCAGGCGGTGGGCAGGGGTGGCGCCGTGCGCTGCGCCCATCACACCCCTTGCTTGAGCGAGGCTTCGATGAACGCGTCCAGGTCGCCGTCCAACACCTTTTGTGTGGCCGAGATTTCGACGTTGGTGCGCAGGTCCTTGATGCGGCTGTTGTCCAGCACATAGCTGCGAATCTGGTGGCCCCAGCCCACATCGGTCTTGGTGTCTTCCAGCTTCTGCTGCTCTTCCATGCGCTTGCGCATTTCAAAGTCATACAGGCGGCTGCGCAGGCGCTGCCAGGCCACATCACGGTTGCTGTGCTGGCTGCGCCCGTCCTGGCACTGCACCACGATGCCGGTGGGGATGTGCGTCAGGCGCACGGCAGAGTCGGTCTTGTTGATGTGCTGCCCGCCCGCGCCCGATGCGCGGAAGGTGTCGGTGCGCACGTCGGCCGGGTTGATGTTGATCTCGATGGAGTCATCGATTTCGGGGTACACGAACAGCGACGCGAACGAGGTGTGGCGGCCGCCTGAGCTGTCGAACGGGCTCTTGCGCACCAGGCGGTGCACGCCGGTTTCGGTGCGCAGCAGGCCGAAGGCGTACTCGCCCTCGATCTTGATCGTGGCGCTCTTGATACCGGCCACGTCGCCCGGGGTTTCGTCTTCGACGGTGGCCTTGAAGCCCTTGCGTTCGGCGTACTTGAGGTACTGGCGCAGCAGCATGCTGGCCCAGTCGCAGGCCTCGGTACCCCCGGCGCCCGCCTGGATGTCGACGAAGCAGTTGAGCGGATCGGCCTCGTTGCTGAACATGCGGCGGAACTCCAGCTCTTCCACGGCCGTGCGCATCGTGGCGACTTCGGCCTCGATGGTCAGCAGGCCGGCTTCATCGCCTTCTTCCTTGCTCATCTCGTACAGCTCGGCGTTGTCGGCCAAGTCGCGGGTGAGCTTTTCCAGTGTGACGACCACGCTTGAGAGCGATTTTTGTTCCTTGCCCAGCTCCTGGGCCTTCTTTGGGTCGTTCCAGACCGAAGGGTCTTCCAGCGAGGCGTTTACCGTGCGCAGGCGTTCAAATTTGGCATCGAAGTCAAAGATACCTCCGTAACTCTTGCGTGCGCAGAGCCAGGTCTTCGAGGGTGGTGCCGATGAGGTTGGTGCGTTCTGCGTCCATGGTTCTTGTCCTGCGTGTTCTGTGGAATAACCCGCGATTTTCTCATGGGAAGTGAATCCGCCCCGTCAATGTCCCCAGGAGGGCTTTGCGCCTGCACAGCCGGGGCAGGCGGCTGCCAGATGTTTCGGATGCCTTTTCAAAAATGATAGCTGCTAGCGCTTGATGCATAAGCGCTAGAGGCTATTTTGATGCATGGTGACTTTGCTGGTGGTTTAACTGGTGGTTCAGGCGGCGTCCAGAAACTGCTCTATGAGCTGTGCCACTTGCTGCGGCTGGTCGTGGTGCAGCATGTGCCCGGCGTCCTGCACGACGGCGGTGCGCGCGTCGCGCACATGGGTCAGGCGCTGGTGGTATTCGGCCAGGCTGTATTTGCCTTTCCACCACTGGCCCAGGCTGTCGTCGCTGGCCTCCACGGCTAGCACGGGGGCGGTGATGTGTTGGTAGAGGGCCAGCGCCTCGTCTAGGCGGTACAGCTGGGCGCTGGAGATCTTGTGGGCCGGGTCGCCCAGGATGGCCCACTGGCCCTGGGCATTGGGCCGTGCCCAGTGGCCCGCCAGCCATTGGGCCTTGTCTTCGGACAGGCGCGGGTTGGTTTTCATCAGGCGGCGGGCCACGCCGTCCTGGCTGTCGTAGCTTTTCAGGGCCACATCGCCCTGGTGCAGTTGCTTGATCTCGTCGATCCATTGCCCGTAGCGCCTGGGTGCCTGCTCGGGCCGCGTGGCGGGCATGCCAAAGCCTTCCAGGTTGACGAGACGGCGAATGCGCTGCGGCCGCACACCCGCATACATCATGGCCACGTTACCCCCCATGCTGTGGCCCACCAGGTCCACGGCTTCGCCGGGGGCGTAATGGTCAAGCAGCAGGTCCAGGTCGGCCAGGTAGTCGGCAAACACATAGTGATCTACCGGCGCGCCGGTGGTCAGGCCAAAGCCGCGCCAGTCGGGCGCGATGATGCGGCGCTCGCGCTGCAGCGCGTCCACCGTGAACTGGTACGACGCGCCCACATCCATCCACCCGTGCAGCAGCACCAGCGTGGGCAGCGGACTGGTGTCGGGCCCCCAGTGGCGGACGTGATAGTTCAGGTGGCGCAGGGCCAGTGTGCTGCTGCGCGAGGGTTTGAGGGCTTGGTACATCGTTGCTGGGGCGATCGCGGAAAAAAGGGAAGGCTGTGCAGCCAGGGTGTGGCGGGATGTTACGTCGGGCACCCCGGTCTCGCAGGCGCTGGGCTGTCGCGCAGGTGGCTGGTGCAGGACATCCATAGGTGGACTTTCCCTCCAGCGCAATGGCATTGGGTATGGAAATTGCTGTTTTGACGCAAATCAAAGCGGTGCCCCTGAGTGCGCTGCGCCCACCCCCCGCGAAAAGGCCTTGTCGCATGCTGCTTCAGCCCGCCCTGTCTCTGGACCTGTCCGCCCTGCAGCGGCGGCCGGTGTTCACGTCGCGCGCGCGGGTGGATTCGCATGACCTGGTCGCCCGCGAGTTCTCAGACCATGGTCTGAAGTGGTGCAGCGGGGCGGTGGACACCGCGCTGTCCAAGGTCCGCATCCGCCAGTTGCAGGTGTTCCTGCTGCAATACGGTGCGGAGGTCGAGATCCGCCCGCGCCCATTCGATGACTTCGTGCTGGTGCACCTGTCGCTCTCGGGCGTGGCCGAGATGGTGTCCGACGGGGTGCCCATTCGCCTGCCCGCCGGTGCCGCCGCGTTGATTGCGCCCCGGCGCAACCTGCACATGCGCTGGCAGCAGGGGGCGCGCCAGCTCATCCTGAAGGTGCCTTGCCCACTGCTGCGGGCCTGGGCGCCCGAGTCGCTGCTCAATGACACGCGCTTTGTGCACCCGCTGGTGCCCTTGTCGGCCGTGCAGGGGCAGCAGTGGCACTTTCTCATGCAGTCGCTGCTGCACGTCAGCCAGCAGCCGGTAGAAAGCACCGCGCATGCCCGCTGGGTGGAGCACATGGAGAGCAATGTGGCGCTGTTCCTGGCATCGTGCGCCCAGGCCCTCCCTGTGCCTAAGCCGGGTCGTGAGGAGGACTGTGGCGAGCCCGCCGCACCGCAGATGGGGCTGCCAGCCAGCCACGGCAGCCTGAGCGATGCAGGGCGGCTGGACCGGCTGGACGCCTACCTGCTCAACCGCCTGGGCGCGCCCGTGGCGCTGGAAGACCTGGCCCGTGCGGCCGGGGTAAGTGTGCGGGGCCTGAACCAGCTGTGCCAGCGCCACCACGGCACATCGCCCATGGCGCTGCTGCGCAATCGGCGCCTGGATGCCGTGCGTGCGCGGCTGTTGCAGCAGCCCAGCCCGTGCGTGACCGATGCAGCGCTGGAGTTTGGCTTTGGCCACCTGGGGCGCTTTTCCAGCTACTACCGCGAGCGCTTTGGCGAGCTGCCCAGCCAGACGGCGGGCGGGTAGCTGCCTATGTCTCACCTTTGCTCTATTGGTTCTTCCGCTTGGTTCTGCGCAGGGGTGGGGCTGCCGCATGCGCAGGTGATTGGCACCCCTCCGCAGATTTGCAAGAAGCGGACAGACCCAGCGCCTTGCGTGCCGATAGTGGATAGCGCCCAGGCGCCGCGATTTCTAGCATGAAGGCATCCCCATCGAAGAGGTTTGCCCATGTCCGACATCCCCGTGGTCCCTGTGATTCCCATTGCGCCACCCGCATCGCTCAAGGCACAGCGGCAGGTGCATTTCCCGCAGCCCGACGGCTCCAGCGTGCCCTACAGCGTCTTCAGTTCGCAAGAAGTATTCGACCGCGAGCAAGAGCGCATCTTTCGCGGCCCGGTGTGGAGCTTTCTGGGCCTGGAGGCCGAGATCCCCAACGTGGGCGACTTCAAGTCCACCTTCATCGGCGATACGCCCGTGGTGGTCACCCGCACCCCCGAGGGCCTGGCCTGCTGGGTCAACCGCTGCGCGCACCGGGGCGCCATGGTGTGCCGCGAAAAGCGCGGCAACGCGGCCAGCCACACCTGCGTGTACCACCAGTGGAGCTTTGCGGCCAATGGCGACTTGCAGGGTGTGCCGTTTCGCCGGGGCCAAAAGGGCATGGTCGGCATGCCCAAAGACTTCAAACCCGAAGAGCACAACCTGCACAAGCTGCGCGTGGACAGCTACAAGGGCCTGCTGTTTGCCACCTTCAGCGACCAAACCCCGCCGCTGCCTGACTACCTGGGCGAGCAGATGCGCCCCTGGATCGACCGCATTTTCCACAAGCCCATCGTGTACCTGGGCTGCACGCGGCAGTACTCCAAGTCGAACTGGAAGCTGTACTTCGAGAATGTGAAGGACCCCTACCACGCGAGCCTGCTGCACCTGTTCCACACCACGTTCAACATCTTTCGCGTGGGCATGAAGGCGCGCTCCATTCCCGATGCCACGCACGGCCTGCACAGCATCATCACCGTGACCAAGCCCGAGGTGGACACCGACACGGCGGCGGCCTACAGCGCGCAGAACATCCGCTCGATGGACGAAGGCTTTGCGCTCGAAGAACCGGCCCTGCTCGGGCAAATCAAAGAGTTTGACGAGATGACCACCAACCACATCCAGCCCATCTTTCCGCAGCTGGTGGTGCAGCAGATCCACAACACCCTGGTGGCGCGCCAGCTGCTGGCCAAAGGGCCCAGCAACTTTGAGCTGGTGTTCCATTTCTTCGGCTACGAAGACGACACGCCCGAGCTGCGCGAACTGCGCCTGTTGCAGGCCAACCTGGTGGGGCCCGCGGGCTACATCTCGATGGAAGACACCGAGGCCACCGAGCTGGTGCAGCGCGGCACTGCGCGCGATGGCGACAAGCACTCCTACATCGCCATGGCGCGCGATGCCCCCGAGCAACAAGACACCGTGATCACCGAAAACCTGATCCGCCGCTTTTGGGTGGGCTACCAAAAGCTCATGGGCTATTGAGGAAACACCGCATGAACCAACAACCACAACAACGACTGCCGCTGTGGACCGAGCTGCTGGAGCTGCAGTACCGCTACGTGCACGCGCTGGACAACAACCGGCTCGAAGACTGGCCCGGCTTCTTTGTCGAAGACTGCCGCTACGAAATCATCCCCAAAGAGAACTTCGACGCAGGCCTGCCCGCGCCCATTGTGTATTGCCGCAACGCCGGCATGCTGCGCGACCGTGTGCTCTCGCTGCGCAACGCCAACATCTTTGAAGACCATGTGTACCGCCACGCTACTTCGGGCCTGGTCATTACGGCGGTGGAGGAGGGCGTGGTGCACACCCAGTCCAGCTACATCGTCGTCATCACCGGCCAGGCGGGCGATTCGAGCGTGTACCAGGCGGGCACTTACCTGGACGAGGTGGTGCAGCACGAGGGCGAGTGGCGTTACCGCAGCAAGCGCGTCATCTACGACACCTTGCGCGTTCCCACCCTGTTGGCCACCCCTATTTGATGACGAGTCGATCCATGCACACAGAATCCGAAACCCCGAGCTCTTTGACCCTGCTGGCCCAAGCCGCCGCCGCTGCCCAAAGCTGGCACGACGTGGGCGAGCCCGATGACTTTCCGGACGGCGCCGTCTGGCCCGTGGTGGCGGGCGGCCTGCCGGTGGCCGTGTTCCGGCAGGGTGAGGGGCTGTACGCCCTGCACGACCTGTGCACCCACGGCGCGGCCAAATTGTCCGATGGCTGGGTCGAAGACGGCTGCGTGGAATGCCCCTTGCATCAGGGCACCTTTGACATCCGCACGGGTGCCCCTTGCAAGGCCCCTGTCACCGAAGCGGTGCGTACTTTCCCGGTGCGCGTGGTGGCGGGCAGGGTCGAAGTAGGGCTGTAGCATTCGCGGTTGCCAACTGCGTATCGCTTTTTTTCAAATTCAACTCCACAGGACAGACGATGGCCCCCACATTTCGCCCTTTCTCCGGACCTGCCCTGCGCCGCGCTGCGCAACTGACCCTGCTGGCGGCGCTGGCCACCAGCGCTTGCTTGTCGGCCCAGGCCCAGGGCACGGCCGCCGCGCCCATCAAGGTCGGGATTGCGCTGGATGTGTCCGGCCCCTTTGCCGGCCCCGGTGCCGAGGCGCGCGATGGGTTTGCGCTGGCCATCAAGCAACTAGGCAGCAAGCTGGGCGGGCAGCCCGCACAGTTCATCCAGACCGACATGGCGGGCAGCCCCGACCAGGCTAAGCAACTGGTGGATCGTTATGTGCAGCGCGAAAAAATCGACCTGTTCACTGGCCCCATTGCCAGCAACGTGGCCCTGGCCGTTGCCCCCACCTTGTTTGCGGCCAAGGTGCCGTACCTGTCGAGCAATGCAGGGCCGAGCCAGTTGGCGGGGGCGCAGTGCAATGCGTACTTCTTTGGCACGGCTTACCAGAACGACCAGTTCCACGAGGCCGCAGGCCAATTTGCCGCCGACCAGAAGTTTGGCCGCATGGTGCTGATCGCCCCCAACTACCCAGCGGGCAAGGATTCGCTGACTGGCTTTAAGCGCAAGTTCAAGGGCCAGGTGGCCGACGAGATCTTCACCAAGGTGGGGCAGATTGACTACGCCACCGAACTGGCACAGCTGCGCGCCGCCAAGCCCGATGCGGTGTACTTCTTCCTGCCCGGTGCTATGGGCATCAACTTCATCAAGCAGTTTGTGGGGGCGGGCCTGTCCAAGGACATCACGCTGGTCACCAGCGGCTTCTCGGCCGACGAAGACGTGATCACCGCCGTGGGCGAGCCCATGCTGGGCCTGTTCAACACCACCCACTGGGCACACGACCTGGACAATGCCGCCAACAAGGCGTTCGTGTCGGCTTTCCGCAAGGAATACGCGGGCCGCACGCCATCGCTGTACGCCGCGCAGGCGTTTGACGCCATCATGGCCATGGACGCCGCCGTCAAGGCCGCAGGTGGCAAGGTCAGCGACAAGGACGCCTTGATCAAGGCCCTGGCCAAGGCGCAGTACCCCTCGGTGCGTGGCAACTTCCGCTACGCCAACAACCACTACCCCGTGCAGAACTTCTACCTGCGTACCGTGGGCAAGAACGCTGAGGGCCGCGTCACCAACAAAACCATCCGCACCGTGCTGGAGAACTACGGCGATGCCTACTCGGCCCAGTGTCCTCTGAAGTGACAACCCCCTGAGCCGCTGCGTGCCTGCCCTCCCGCTGGGGGTCGCGCAGTCCTGGGGCCGCCGCCGCTGGGCAGCGCCTGCTTGGGCCGTGCGCGGCGCCTGGGCAAGCTCGGCGCGCACGGCTCCTATGCATTCAGTTCGAATCCATACGCTGTGACCCATCTGAACCAGCCATCCACCTTGCACATGCACGCCACACGATGAATCCGATACTTGTTTTCGAGCAGTTGCTCAACGGCGCGGGCTACGGGCTCATGCTGTTTTTGATTGCGGCAGGGCTCACGCTGGTCTTCGGGATCATGGACGTGATGAACCTCTCGCACGGCTCGCTGTTCATGGTGGGCGCCTATGTGGCGGCCACGGTGCATGTGCACAGTGGCTCGTTTGCCGGGGCGGTGGCGGTGGCCGTGGCGGCCACCATGCTGGTGGCCGTGCTGCTGGAGGTGACGCTGATGCGCCGCCTGTACGGGCGCGACCACCTGGCCCAGGTGCTGGCCACGTTTGGCGTGATTTTGGTGGCCGACGATGCGGTGAAGATGGTGTGGGGCCCCTCGCCCGTGATGGCGCCCACGCCCGCTGCGCTCTCTGGCCCGGTGGATCTGTTCGCCGGGCTGCCATACCCTTCGTACCGCCTGGTGGTGCTGGGTGCGGGCGTGCTGGTGGCGGGGCTGCTGTACTTGCTGGTCAACCACAGCCGCGTGGGCATGCTGGTGCGCGCGGGTGCCTCAGACCGCTGGATGGCCGAGCTGATGGGCGTGCGCGTCAAGCGCGTGTTCAGCGGCATTTTTGTGCTGGGTGCCGCGCTGGCGGCGCTGGCGGGCGCACTTATGGGGCCCATCATGGCGGTGCAGGTGGGCATGGGTGAATCCATCCTCATCCCGGCGCTGGTGGTTATTGTCATTGGGGGCATTGGCTCGGTGCGCGGCGCCTTTGTGGCCGCGCTGCTGGTGGGCCTGGTGGACACCATGGGCCGTGCGTTTGTGCCGCAGCTGTTGCGTGCCACCTTGCCCCCCGCGCTGGCGGCAGACCTGGGCCCGCTGTTTGCCGAGGTGGCCATGTATGCCCTGATGGCCGCTGTGCTGGCCTTTCGCCCTGCGGGGCTTTTCTCTGCAAGGGCCTGAACCATGTCGGACGTACCGATGAACTCTGCTGCCGTAGCGGCCCCGGGCGCAGCCGCACCGCGATGGCTGGGGGTGGCATTGCCGCTGGCCCTGTTGATAGCGCTGGCCGTGTTTCCGCCCATCGCATCTGCCCTGGGGCTGGACTTCTACATCGGCTTTGTGCGCCGCGTGCTGGTGGTGGCGCTGGCCGCCGCGAGCCTGAACTTCATCATGGGCTTTGGCGGCATGGTGGCGCTGGGCCATGCGGGGTTCATGGGCGTGGGGGCCTATGCCGTGGTGGTGCTCAGCGATGCCGGGGTGGGCTCGGCCTGGGGGATGTGGGCGGCGGCCATGGGGGTTGCTGCGCTGGCGGCCCTGGTGATTGGTGCGGTATCGCTGCGCACCAAGGGCGTCTACTTCATCATGATCACGCTGGCCTTTGCGCAAATGCTGTACTACGTGTTCGTGTCGCTGCGCAGCTACGGCGGCGACGATGGCTACACGCTGATGGCGCGGCCCGCGCTGGGCGGGGGTCTGAACAGTGCCGACGAGTCCACGCTGTACTGGGTGGTGCTGGCGCTGGTGGCTGCGGTGCTGTGGTGGATGGACCGGGCCACAAAGTCGCGCTTTGGCGTGGCGCTGGCGGGCATCCGCGACAACGAGATCCGTATGCGGGCGCTGGGCTACCCGGTGTACGCATTGCAGCTCACGGCTTTTGTGCTGGCCGGGGCCATTGCGGGCTTGGCCGGGGCGCTGCTGGCCACGGGCAATGGCTTTGTGAGCCCGTCGATGATGCACTGGACACAATCGGCCACGCTGATCGTGATGGTGGTCATCGGCGGCCTGGGCCGCCGCTGGGGCGGGCCGCTGGGCGCTGCGGTGTGGCTGGTGCTGGAGGAGGTGCTCAAGCTCAACACCCACTACTGGCACATGCCGCTGGGGCTGCTGCTGATTGCCACCGCGCTGTATGCGCCCCAGGGGCTGGCGGCATGGGGTGGGCTGCGCGGCCTGCGCCAACTGCGCGAGGGGAGCAAGCCATGAGCCTGTTCCAAGTACAGGGCCTGGTCAAGCGCTTTGGTGGCCTGCTGGCCACCGACCATGTGAGCCTGTCGGTGCAGCACGGCGAAATCCATGCGCTCATTGGTCCCAACGGCGCGGGCAAGACCACGCTGGTCAACCAGATCTCGGGCCTGCTCACGCCGGACGAGGGCCTGGTGGTGCTGGGCGGTGTGGACATCACGGCACTGCCCATGCACCGGCGCGTGGCGCATGGGCTGTCGCGCTGCTTTCAGGTCACGCGCATCTTTCCCAAGCAGAGTGTGCGTGACAACCTGCTGCTGGCGGTGCAGGCGCACAGCGGCTCCAGCTTTCGGTTTTGGCAGCCACGCGCCCAGGCGCGAGGCCTGTACGCCCAGGCTGAGCAACTGGCCGAGCGCGTGGGGCTGCAGCACAGCCTGAATGCCACCGCCGGTGCGCTGCCCCACGGTGCGCAGCGCACGCTGGATGTGGCGCTGGCCCTGGCCTCGGCACCCAAGCTGTTGCTGCTGGACGAGCCCATGGCGGGCATGGGGCCGGACGAGTCGCAGCAGATGGTGCAGCTGATCGAGACCCTGCGCGAGGGCATGGCCGTGCTGCTGATCGAGCACGATATGGAGGCCGTGTTCCGCCTGGCCGACCGCATCTCGGTGCTGGTGTATGGCCGGGTGCTGACGGCAGGCACGCCCGACGAGATTCGCAACCACCCCGAAGTGCAGGCCGTGTACCTGGGCACCGAAACGCTGGAGACCGCTGCATGAGCACCCCCGAGCCCTTGTTGAACTGCCAGGCCGTGGAGGCGGGTTACGGCGCCAGTCAGGTGCTGTTTGGTGTGGACCTGCAGATTGCAGCGGGCGAGGTGGTATCGCTGCTGGGCCGCAACGGCATGGGCAAAAGCACCACCATCAAGACCCTGGTGGGGGCGCTGCGCCCCACGGCAGGCCAGGTGCGCTTTGCGGGCCAGGCCACCACCCGCATGCCCAGCGATGCCATTGCCCGCCTGGGCTTGGCCATCGTGCCCGAGGGGCGCCATGTGTTCCCCAACCTCAGTGTGCGCGAGCACTTGGTGGCCTTTGCCGACCACCGCAACGGCCTGCGCGATGCGTGGGACATCGAGCGCATCTACGGCGTGTTTCCACGCCTCAAAGAGCGGCAGCACCACCTGGGCAGCCAGTTGTCGGGTGGCGAGCAGCAGATGCTGGCCATTGGCCGGGCACTGTCGACCAACCCGCGCCTCTTGATCCTGGACGAAGCCACCGAAGGCCTGGCCCCGGTGATCCGCGAGGAAATCTGGCGCTGCCTGGGCACGCTCAAGGCGGCGGGGCAGACCATTTTGGTGGTGGACAAGTACGTGCACCGCCTCATGGGTCTGGCCGATCGCCATGTGATCCTGGAGCGCGGGCGTGTGGTGTGGCAGGGCGACTCTGATGCCCTGAACGCAGACCGCAGCCTGTGGGCCCGTTACCTCACGGTGTAGTGACACGACCGCAAGGCCAACGTGCGTGCCAGGCCTAGGGTTGCGTTGCCCACACAGCGGCCATGTCGAGGGCCTGTTGTGGTGTGTTTGCTATTTATTTGATAGCTGCTTGCGCTTGATTGATAAGCGCTAGAGCCTGTTTTTTTATTGAAATGCCAGGTGCGCCATATCAAACCCACGCACCGCGCCCCGGCGCATAAGCTGATGCCAGCAGCAAATATGGCCACACCGTAAACTGGCGGGCTTGCCAACGGAGACCCCATGAAAGCCATTCAGCTCGGACACAGCGATCTTCAAGTCACCCCCATCTGCCTGGGCACCATGACCTTTGGTGAACAGGTCAGCGAAGCCGATTCCCACGCCATCCTCAGCCACTCGCTGGCACGGGGCGTCAACTTCATCGACACGGCCGAGATGTACTCGGTGCCTGCCAAGGCCGAGACCTTTGGAGCCACCGAAACCATCATCGGCAACTGGTTTGCCAAAAACCCCGGAGCCCGCCAAAAGCTGGTGCTGGCCACCAAGGTGGCGGGCCCCTCGCGCGGCATGCCCTGGGTGCGCGAGGGCAAGGGCATGACGCCTGCTGACATCGTGGCGTCGTGCGAGGCCAGCCTGCGCCGCCTGCAGACCGATGTGATCGACCTCTACCAGATCCACTGGCCCGAGCGCCATGTGCCCGCCTTTGGCACGGTGTACTACGACCCGGCCAAGGAAACCTCGCAAACGCCCATCCACGAGCAGCTGGAGACGCTCTCCAGGCTGGTGAAGGCGGGTAAGGTGCGGTACATCGGCCTCTCGAACGAGACCCCCTACGGCGTGCACGAATTTGTGCGTCTGGCCGAGCAGCACGGTCTGCCGCGCGTGGCCACGGTGCAGAACCCGTACTGCCTCATCAACCGCACCTGGGAAAACGCGCTCGACGAAACCTGCCATCGGCTGAACGTGTCGCTGCTGGCCTACTCGCCCCTGGGCTTTGGGCTGCTGACGGGCAAGTACGACGAGAGCGGTATCACCGGCCCCAACGCCCCCCAGGGCGCGCGCATTGCCAGCTACGAGTCGGTGCGCAAACAGCGCTGGGGCCGCCCCGAGGCGCTGGCCGCCGCCCGCCGCTACAACCAGCTCGCGCGCGACAACGGTCTCACGCCCACGCAGCTGGCGCTGGCGTTTTGCTACACCAAGTGGCAGGTGGCCAGCACCATCATCGGCGTGACGTCTGTGGCGCAGCTGGACGAAGACCTGAACGCCTGGGGCACCACGCTGTCGCCCGAGGTGCTGCAGGCCATTGATGCCATTCGCTGGGAAGTACGCGACCCGGCGTTGTGATGGCTCCCCCTGAGTCGCCTGCGGCGCCTTCCCCCTGAGGGGGACGACACCCTCACTGCGGGGCGGCCCTTGCTCGGTGTCCCTGGCGCGGGGCGCGCCAGTTTTGGAGGGCAACGGGCAACTTTCAGGCTGCGTTAGCCAGCGCACCTTCCTTCCACGGCACGCCTGCGGTCTCCCCCAAATCCCAGAACAGCCCGGCCATCACGGCCAGCCCTTCGCGGGCGACGGAGCCCAGCAAATGCTCGTTGGGCGCATGCTGCGCGCAGGCGGGGTAGGAGTGGGGAATCCACAGCGTAGGCAGGCCCAGTTGGTCGGCAAAGATGTCGTTGGGCAGTGAGCCTGCCAGGTTGGGCAGCAGTGTGGCGCTTTGGCCTGCGCTGCGTTCCATGCTGGCCAGGGTCCAGTCCACCCAAGGGTTGTCCAGGTCCAGCCGCGTGGCACCGCACACCATGCCCATGGCGATTTCGACCTGCTCAAAACCGTGGGCGTCCAGGTGCTGGCGCAGCGTGGCCTGCACGTTCTTCCAGTCGGTGCCCACCACAAAGCGCAGCTGGCAGTGCGCCACGGCTTGCGAAGGGATGGCGTTGATGGGCCGCTGCGCATTGCCCGAGCCCAGGGCCAGCACCTCCAGCGTGTTCCAGCCTACCAGTTGCTCGGCGGGCGTCAGGCCCGGCTCGCCCCAGCCAGGGGTGAGGGTGGGGTCGTCCGCGCCTGTGCCAATGGCCACGTCCTTGAGTGCGGCGCGCAGCTTGTCGGGCACGCCAGCAGGCAGCAGGCCGGGCACCAGAATGCGCCCGTGCGCATCGACCATGCTGGCCAGCGCATGGCTGAGCACGGTGGCCGGGTTGGCCAGCACGCCGCCCCAGTTGCCTGAGTGGTAGGCCTTGTCACGGCTGCGCACGGTCAGCGAGAAATTGAGGGCCCCGCGCGAGCCCAGGAACAGGGTGGGCCGCTCCACATTGATGCGTGGGCCATCGCTGGCCACGAACAGGTCGGCGTGCAGGGCTTCGCGGTGGTCTGCGCAAAAGCGGGCCAGGCCGGGCGAGCCTGCTTCTTCGCCCATCTCCAGCAGCACGGTGATGTTGTAGCCCAGTTGGCCGCCCCGGGCTTGCAGGGCGTGCGCCAGGGCCGTCAGCACCACGGTGTGCTGGCCCTTGTTGTCGGCGGTGCCTCGGCCGTACCAGCGGTCGCCCTCTTGCGTCAGCGCCCAGGGCGAGAGGCCTTCGCGCCACCCGCTTTCCTGGCCGTTGACTACGTCGCCGTGGCCGTAGGTGAGCACGGTGGGCAGGGCAGGGTCTTCCACCCGGCGGGCCAACAGCAGGGGACCTCCCTTGGGGTCCGGGTTGTCGATCACCTGGCAGTCAAAGTCCAGGGCGTGCAGGCTGGGCACCATTTCTTCGGTCAGGTAGGTGTGCAGCTCTGGCGGCACGGTGCCGGTGTCGCTTTCGGTGCGCCAGGCCACGCGGCGGGCCAGGTCGGTGGCAAAGGCGCCGCCGTCAAAGTGCTGCTGCACGCTGCGGATCAGTTGTTCTCTGCTCATGGGGGTTTACTCCACTGCGATTTGTGCGCGGTGCGCCAGGGCGCGGTAACGGCCAATTTCGGCCTCCATGGCGGCTGCCATGGGCTTGGGGCCGATGAACACAGGCTCCATGCCCTGGTTGCGCACCTGCTCTTGCAAGCCCGCGTCGCGCATGCTGGCGTCCACCTCTTTTTGCAGCTTGGCCAGGATGGCGGCCGGGGTGCGTGCCGGGGCTGCAATGGCGTACCAGCCGTCAAAGGCAGCATCGGGCATCTTCAGCTCTTGCACGGTGGGCACAGTTGGCAGCGCCCGCGAGCGGTCATTGCCCGCAATCGCCAGGGCGCGCAGCTTGCCCGATCGCACATGCGGCGCAGCGCTGGCCACGGTGTCGATGGCGAGCTGAATCTCGCCGCCAATCAGGCCCATCATGGCCTGGGCACTGCCACGGTAGGGCACGTCTTGCAGGCGCACGCCAGCGGCTTGCTCCAGCAGAGCGCCCACCAGGTGCGGCGCAGAGCCCGAGCCAAACGTGGCGTAGTTGATGGTTTTGGGCGCCGCCTTGGCCGCTGCCAGCAGCGAGGCAAGGTCTTTGTGTGGCGAGCTGGCATTGACCACGATCACCAGCGGTGCCTTGGCCACGATGGCGACGGGGGCCAGGTCTTTGAGCGGGTCGTACGGCAGCTTGGGCCGCAGGGCGGCGTTGACGGTGTAGCTGGTGGAGCCAGACACCAGCAGGGTGTAGCCGTCGGGTTCGGCCTTGACCACGCTTTCGGTGCCGATGATGGTGGAGGCACCGGGTTTGTTGTCGACCACCACGGGGCTGCCCAGGCGGGTGGCCAGCTTTTGCGCCAGGGCCCGAGCCACGGCATCGGTGCCGCCGCCGGGCGGAAACGGCACCACGAGGCGGATGGGGCGCTGCGGCCAGGCGGCGGATGCACTGGCTGCACTGTTGGGCTGCTGCGCGCTGCTGGCCATAGCGGCCAGGGCGCCACAGGTGGCGAGCAAAAGGGTGAGTGAGGCGCGGCGTTTCATGGAATGGCTCCTGGGGTGGTGGCTTGGGCTGTGCAGCGGGCTTGGGGCTTTTGCTGCTTGGTGCTTCATGCCATAGGGTCGATTGGAGCCTTGAAACACGCAAGATGGGCGCCTGCTATTCGTTCTGATTCATAGAGAATAGGCAAAAAAGTGTTGCCTTTATTGCAACGCAATATGGCGCCGATTTTGGGCAAAGGATGGTCATGCAGTTCTCACTCTTCAGTTTGCCTTTGCGGTATTTCTTTGAGGTGGCGCGCACAGGCTCGGTCAACCAGGCGGCGCAACGCTTGCATGTGGCAGCGTCGGCGGTGAGTCGCCAGTTGGCCAAGCTCGAAGACTCGGTGGGGGTGCCGCTGTTCGAGCGCCAGCCCCGTGGCATGGCCCTTACGGCCGCTGGTGCGCGGCTGCTGGCGCATGTCAATGCGCAAGAGGCGCAATCCCACGGGTTGGTGCAGCAGTTGCAGGATTTGGCCACCCAGCAGGCACAGCAGGTGCGCGTGGCGTGTACCGAGGGCTTCGCGGTGGGGTTCTTGCCCCGCGTGATGTCTGCTTTCCGGGCGCAGCACCCCTCGGTACAGATGCAGCTGCAGGTGGTGGTGCCGCAGGAGGCCTCGGCCTTGCTGCTGCGGGGGGAGGTGGACCTGGCCCTCAAGTACAGCCTGGCGCCCGACAAAGGGCTGCAGGTGCTGCACTCGGCCGTGGCCCCGGTGTATGCCGTGGTGGTGCCGGGCCACCCGCTGGCCCGCCAGCGCAGCGTGCGCGTGGCCGATGTGGTGGCCTACCCGCTGCTCATGGGCGGTGCCAGCATCACCGGGCGGCAGTTGTTTGATTTGAGTTGCACCGTGCAGGGATTGCGCTATGCGCCCGCCGTCGAGAGCAATTTCTCGTCGGCCTTGCTGCCCCTGCTGGAGGGGCTGGACGTGGTGCTGGCGGGCTACCTGACAGCCGCCCATTGGGTAGAAGACGGGCGCCTGGTGGCCGTGCCGTTTGAGGAGGCCCAGTTGCAGCAGCGCCGCCTGCAGGTGCTGGCACCCGAGGGACGTGAGCCGTCGGCCTTGGTACGGGCGTTCACCGAGACTTTGGTGGCCGCCATTGGCGAATATGGAACGCGCAAGGTGGGGCGTCGCAAGAAGGCCGCTGTGGCCAAGGCCACAGCGAAGGCGGGGTGAGCCGGGACGCGCCCCTGCGCGGGGCGCCGTGCAGGGCAAGCAGGGTGGTTACCATTGGGCGTTACCTTGCGTTGCACTATGGCCAAGAGAGATCACGTTTCAGAAACCCCGGCGACCCAACTGCTCAAAGCCAACAAAGTGGCTTTTACCGAGCACCCTTATGAATACCTGGAGCACGGAGGTGCCCAGCACAGTGCGGCTGTGCTCGGGCTCGATCCGTTCACGGTGGTCAAGACCTTGATCATGCAGGACCAGGATGCGAAGCCGCTGGTGGTTTTGATGCACGGCAACCGCAAGGTGTCCACCAAGAATCTGGCACGCCAGATCGGGGCCAAGTCGGTGGAGCCCTGTGCCCCTGAGGTGGCCAACCGCCACAGCGGTTATCTGGTGGGCGGCACGTCACCTTTTGGGACGCGGCGCACCATGCCGGTTTATATCGAAGAGACGATTCTCGGCTTGCCCCGCATTGCCATCAACGGCGGGCGCCGGGGCTTTCTGGTCCAGATCGACCCGCAGGTGTGCGTGCAATTGCTGTCTGCCAAGACAGTGCAGTGCGCGCTGGCAGAATAGCCAGCCGCTTTTACCAGCCTTTTTTTGCCCACCGTTTTTGTAGCCGCTGTGTAGCGTTGCTTTTGCGCCCCTGCGGAGTTTGCCCGCATGGAGCGTCTACCCAAGGAGTTGTTTTGACCGCCGCGTACCCTTTGTTTGCCACCCTGGCTGCCTATTTGCTGGGCTCATTGTCTTTTGCCGTGATCGTGACCCGCGTGATGGGGTTGAGCGACCCGCGCACCTACGGCAGCAAAAACCCGGGCGCCACCAATGTGCTGCGCTCTGGCAGCAAGGTGGCCGCCATCGTGACCCTGCTGCTTGATGCTGTGAAGGGCTGGGTGCCCGTGGTGCTGGTGCGCTGGTTTGGCAAACCCTATGGGCTGGAAGACGGCACGATCGCGCTGGTGGGCCTGGCCGCGTTTCTCGGCCATCTGTGGCCGGTGTTTTTCCGCTTTCAGGGTGGCAAGGGGGTGGCTACGGCGCTGGGGGTGTTGGTGGGCATCAGTGGCTGGCTGGGCTTGGCTACGGCGCTGACTTGGCTGCTGGTGGCGGTGGCCTTCCGCTATTCGTCCTTGGCCTCGTTGGTGGCGGCCATCCTGGCCCCCGTGCTGTACCTGTTGCTGGATGGCGTGGTCTGGTATGCAGAGCAAAGCATTACTGTGGCTATTGCTGCCATGGCTTTGCTGTTGGTGTGGCGGCACCGTGAGAACGTCTTGCGCCTGCTGGCTGGTAAAGAGTCGAAACTGGGCAAATCCAAGAAATAAGCTTTACCCACCCCGTCTTGGGTGGGCACGCATGCCCGGGGCTCACTGCAATCCGAGTGTGGCGGGTGTGGTGACCAGGTGGTGGATACCGGTGTGGTGCTGGGCTGCATAGAGGCCCAGCCGCACCATGGTCTGGTGGTGCAGGTCGACGGTCACGGCGGAGCGCGCCAGCGCCGACTGAATGCGGGGCTTGCCCAGTGCGGTGGAGTGCAAGATGGGCTGGGGTTTGTGGTGGCCTGCACGGTCTAGCAGGCTGGCGACCAGCGGGTGGTTGGCCTTGTCGCTGCGGCGCAGAACAATGGCCGTGTCGCCGTTGTCGAGCCGGACAAAAGTGCCTGGTGGGCACAGGCCGATGGCACGTACCAAGACGTAACTCACTTCATCGTGCTGTTCAACCTCCTGGCCCACAATGGCCCGGACGGAGTCGGTGGCACTGCGGCCAGCGCGTGATTTGCGGGGGCTGATCATGGCCGCGTAGCGGTCAATCGTCCCAAGGATGCGGGTCAGGCGGTCTTGCGGCGCCTGGGTGGCCAGTGGCACCCGATCGGCAATCGGCGCATGGTGCTGCCCCACCACATCCAGCCACAAGGGATCGTTGATGAAGACGCGCTCCAGCAGGGCCTGGCTGTCCAGCGGGTGGCTCTGGATGGCTTCTTTTTGCGGTGGCGTCGGCTTTTCACGTTGCTCGGCCAGCTCGTCCTGCAAGACTGTCATGCCGATGTTCATGGTGAGCGCTGCGCGCACGAGGCTGTCGCGCTCGTTGGCAGGCAGCTTCAGCTCGCGGGCCATGATGTCGCACAGCGTGGCGCACACCAGCGCGTGCGATGCGCTGTAGCCTGCGGTGGAGGTGGCCGCCAGTTGAAACATGAGGTACAGCGCTGCGTCGTTGTCGTGCGCCACCAAGTCCTGCAGCCACAAATCCAGCTGCCGGATCTTTGCTGAAAAGTCCTGCACCAGCAGGGGTTTGGACAGCAGTAGCGAGAGCGCTGACTCCAGGTCGGACCAGAGGCTGAGCAGGTCTTCGTATTCACCGTCGTGGTGTGGTTTGCCTGAGGGCAGGGGAGCCGACATGGTGATGAGGCTCAGTTGCGCTTTTCCAGCACCATTTGATCGTTGGTGCGGGTCATCTGAAATTGGCCCAGGAAGCTGTTGCCCAACAACACATAAGGCATGGGTTGGGGGGTGACCACGGCGTCAATGCCAAACACTTCTACATCGCCAATGCGCACCGAATCGAGCCGGATACGCCAGCCCTGCGCGACCCCATTGGCGGTGCTCAAGCGCATGGGCTGGCCTTGCAGGTATTTCAATCCCATGCGGTCAGCGTCTGTCTTGCCAATGGCAACCGACGATGCCCCCGTGTCCACCACATACTGCATGTGCTGGCCGTTGATCTGGCCAGTGTTGATGAAATGGCCCCGGCTGTCTGCGGCCAGCACAACACGCTTGCCGGCGGAGGCACTGCCCACGCTCACCGGTGCCTCGCCCAGGCGCAGTGAGCGCCGAGTGCCATCGATCTCCACCACGGCCTCTTCTTTGCCAACGGACAGCACTTTGACGCCTTGGTGGCTCTCACCCGTGCCTACACCGCGTGGCGCGCCACCATTGACCACCAGCAAGGCCTTGCCACCCAAAATGCCTGCCAGGGCGACCGCCGATTGGGCAGACGCCAGCGTGGGGCTCAGAAGAGCGAGCGCCAGGGAGAAGGCCAGTGCCGGTGTGTATTTCATCTGCGGTGTCAGTCGCGGAAATTGTCGAAAGACAGCGGGACGTCTGTGACGTCTTTGCGAATGAGTGCCATGGCTGCTTGCAGGTCATCGCGCTTGGCGCCTGAGACACGGACTTTGTCTTCCTGAATGGCGCCTTGCACCTTGAGCTTGCTGTCCTTGAGCAGTTTCTGGATCTTCTTGGCCAGTTCGCTCTCGATGCCGTTGCGCACCTTGATGACTTGCTTGACCTTGTCTCCGCCCATTTTTTGCACGTCGCCCTTGTCGAGGAAACGGACATCCACGCTGCGTTTGGTCAGCTTGTTGCGAAGAACGTCTTCGATCTGCGTGAGCTGAAATTCAGCGTCGCCAATCATGGTGATCTCTTTGTCCTTGATCTCAATGCTGGCGGAGGTCCCTTTGAAGTCAAAGCGTGTGGAGATCTCCTTGACGGTGTTTTCCACCGCATTTTTGACTTCTACGAGGTTGGCTTCACAAACGGTATCAAAGGAGGGCATAGCGGCTTTCACTGGCTTGGCAAAACAAAAGGGGCAGTCGCGCACGGTTGCCCCGGTGCGACAATCCTGGCAATGGTAGTCGAGAAAAACGTCCCTTTACAGCCCTGGAACACCTTCGGTATTGCCGCTCGCGCGTTGTCGCTGGTGCGCATCCAGAGCGCGGCTGATTTGTTGCAAGTGCGCGCAGCGCCTGAGCTGTGTGATGCCCCCTTCTTTGTCCTTGGAGGCGGTAGCAACATCGTGCTGACGGGAGACGTCAAGCCGGTGGTGCTCAAGATGGACATCAAGGGTTTTCGTCTGGTGCAAGAGACCCCAAAGGCCTGGATTGTCGAAGCGGGGGCGGGTGAGCTGTGGCACGACTGTGTGGCGTGGACGCTGCGCAATGGTTATCCAGGCCTTGAGAATATGGCGCTGATCCCAGGCACGGTAGGGGCCGCGCCGGTACAAAACATTGGTGCGTATGGCGTGGAGCTGCAAGACCGCTTTGAGTCGCTGGACGCAGTGGATATGCGCACGGGTCAGTCCTTCACCTTGACGGCCGAGCAATGTGCGTTTGGATACCGTGATTCTGTGTTCAAGCACGGTGCTTCCACCCCTGCTGCACAGGGTGCAGATTTGCGCAATATGGGGCTGGCTGGGCGTGCGGTGATCACCCACGTGCGTTTTCGTTTGCCTCGCCCCTGGCAGCCCGTGTTGGGCTATCTGGACCTGGAGCGCCGCAGGGAGCAAGCGGGCGTGGACAGCCCCGATGCGTGGCAGATTTTTGAATGGATCTGCGAGATTCGCCGGGCCAAGTTGCCTGACCCCGCCGTAGTGGGCAATGCCGGTAGCTTCTTTAAGAACCCGACGGTGACACCAGAGCAATGCACCGACATCATCGCCAGAGAGCCCAAAATCGTGCACTACCCCATGCCAGACGGCAGCGTGAAATTGGCCGCTGGCTGGTTGATTGATGCCTGTGGCTGGCGTGGCAAATCGATTGGCAAAGCCGGTGTCTATGAGAAGCAGGCGCTGGTGCTGGTGAACCGCGGTACGGAGCAAGACAGCGTCACCGGTGGCGAAGTGATGACGCTGGCCAAGGCCATACAGACCAGCGTGTACGAGCGGTTTGGCATTCGACTGGAGCCTGAGCCTGTTGTGGTTTGACCCAGACGCTTTCGCGTGTAGCCCGGCGTCAGGCGGGGGCTGGGGCTGGGGCTGGGGCTGAGGTTATTTCGGTGACGGCTGATGGGTTGCGGTGGCGGTCGAGCACATTCTCTACATCGGTCAGCCCCATGCGCAGGCAAAGCGCATGGGTCATCTCCCAGGCCGCGAGCAACTGCGTGTGTGCCTCTCGAAGGCTTCTGCCGTTTTCCTCGTGTTTTTCCAATTCAAAGGCCAAGTCCGCCAGCTTCTGGAACCCCAGGTTGGCAGAGGCACCTTTGAACCCATGGGCGGCAGCGCGCAAGCTCTCCGGTTTTCCCTCTTGCAAGGCTTGCAACAACGCGTCGAGACTGCCTGATTCATCGCTGAAATAGCCTTGCAGCAGAGATCGGTAACCTTGAACGTTCACGCCGATGCAGACCTCTCCCACCATGGGCATGTTGATATGTGCCGTGACATCCCCGGAGCGAAAGCGTCGGCGTGGGGCTCGTTGGGCGGCGGGTTTTGGTGCCTCGGGCTCTGCGGATGCTGTGGGGGCGCAGGGCGCTTCCTGAAGGTCCGCTACAGAGGATGTGGCAGGGGCGCTTTTCTCGTTGGCAGAGAACATGTCTGCAAGCAGGGACTGGATCGTGTCCACGCTCACGGGCTTGCTGATGAACGCATTCATCCCCACATCGTTGGCCCGCTGGCGGGTTTCTGCAAACACGTCTGCGGTCAAGGCGACGATGGGTACCTTGGTAAATTGGGGCCACTGGCGAATTTGCTGAGTGGCCTGGAATCCATCCATGATCGGCATGTGCAAGTCCATCAGTACCAAGTCTGGTGGCTTTTTCTGAATCTCAAGACAGGCCTGTTCTCCGTTTTCTGCAAATCTTGGGTGGTGCCCCATGCTGATGAGCAGCGCTCCCATGTACTTTCTGTTGACCATCTGGTCATCGGCCACCAGGACGTCCAGCCCCGTCAGCTCTGGTTGGAACGGTGCTGGCATTTCGCTGGGCTGAGTGGCTGCATTGGGTGGGGCAGCCTCCAGCAAGGGGAGTGTGACGGTGAATGTGCTGCCATGGCCCTCCGCGCTCTGGACTGTGATGTCGCCCCCCATGCGCCGAGCCAGGTTGCGAGAAATTTCCAGCCCCAGGCCTGTTCCCCCGAAACGCCGGGATGTGCTTGCATCTCCTTGGGTGAACCGCTCGAATAAGCGGGACAAGGTCGCTGCATCCATACCGATGCCTTGGTCCGCTACTTCCAGCTGCAACAGGTAAATACCTTCGTTGCCCGTTGTGGCTTGAGGAGCGCGTCCTATTTTCACCGTCACTGCGCCGCTGTCACTGAACTTGATGGCGTTGGTCACCAGGTTGAGAACAATCTGCTTGAGGCGGGTGCCGTCGGCTTCCACCCATGCGGGAAGGTCTGCCGCTGTGTGGATGGCAAAGCCCAGCCCTTTTTGGCTTGCCAGTGGGCGCATGAGTTGATCAATGCTGTCTACCAAGGGCTGCAGTGGGATGGCGATGGGGTGGATGCCCATCTTGCCGGACTCCATGGCAGAGACGTCGAGAATGTCATTCAACAGGGACAGCAGGTGATCTGCTGAGTTGCGGGCCGTGTAGACATATTCTCGCTGGCTGCCGTCCAGGCGGGTGCGTTCCAGCAGCGTCAACATGCCCAAAACGCCATTGAAGGGGGTGCGCAATTCATGGCTCATGTTGGCCAAAAACTGGCTTTTTCCTCGGTTGGCTTCTTCTGCCGCATTGTTCGCAGCCCGAAGGTTATCTGTCAGCGTCTGCAGGGCAATGCGTTCTTGCTCTTGCCTGGTTTGGCGCCACGCCAAGGCACCTGCGGCGAGTAGCAGAAGGACCAACTGGGCAAAGATCAGAGCCATGATTTGCTGACCTTGGGTGAGCATGGTGGACTCTTGCTCTTCCAGTAGCCCTGCGATATGGCTCGTGGCCGCCATCGTCAATTCCTGCACATCCGGCCCCAGTTCATTGAGCTCGGCAAGCAGTGGGCGCAGCTCGTGCGGTTGAGGGCTATGACCGTTCTGTAGCAGACGATCCACTTGCGTCACCAAAGCCTCAAGCCGGGGCATGACTTTGGTGTACTCCTCCCTCTCTTGCAAGGCCGTGGTACTTGGTGTGTCGTGCATCAGCTGAAAGCGACTGGCAAAAATATCGCTGCGCAGCCGCAACTCATCCAGGGCCAGAGGTGGTTTGCTCCGTGAAGCCAGCTCCATCGACTGCCGAAGGCGCAAAAACTCGCGTTCCAATTGGAACGTGAGTGCAGTGATCGAGTCGCTACGCAAATCCCCACTTTTGCGAATGGCTTGCTGTTGCGTGAGCTGCAGCACAAGCAAAACAGCCATGGCTGCTGCCATCAATATGGTGCCCAGCGCAAGCCACAACAGGTAACGCTGGTTGGTGCGGCGAGCTGGCATCGATGGGATCAGTCGACTTTGATGGATTTCAGCTGCCAGGCAGAGCGGCCGTAGTATTTGGATGACTTCAGCTCTGGCTTGGAGTCAAACGGGTAGATGATGAACAGCGGCCCCTTGGTACGAACAGAGATGGGCATGTCGTCGATGCGGTGGGCGATGATGACATCGAACAACGCCGCATCTTCAGCGGGGATGGTCGTTTTGTAGTCGTTCAAGGCCAAGGCTGTCAGCGTTTTTCCGCTGGACTTTACGGCTCCCAGTACATCGCGGAGGAGGGGGCCTGTGAACTTGGTGGGGTTTTTGTCCCAAGGCGTCTTGGTCACAAAGGTCTGCTGGGGCAGTTTTTGCAGCATGTCCAGGTCAAATACCGCTGTGTTCTCCCGGTTGGCATCGTCAATTTTTCCTGAAATGGTCAGAATGACTTCGCCGGAGGGGGGCTGTAGTGCCCAGACAGGCATCGCAATGAATGACGCCGCTGCAATTTTTATGAGCCATCTAGACAGCAAAGAAATGGACTGCATGGCTGACCTCCAATGAGTGGAATGAAATGTGATCAATATTTTATGGCAAAAATGATTTAAATGATTATTTTGGGCAAAAAAACGCCCTCAAAATGAGGGCCGTTTTTTTAGGTGCAATCACCGCGTTATTTTTGTCCTGAAGTCAGGGTCAGCAGATCGTTTTGCGAACCTGGCAGCAGCAGCCCTGCTCGAGAGTAAACGCCCAGCTTGTCGCGGGTGTCCGAAATGTCCAGATTGCGCATAGTCAACTGACCGATGCGGTCGAGTGGGGAGAACGGCGCATCTTCCACCTTTTCCATCGACAAACGTTCTGGAGCGTAGGTGAGGTTTGGGCTTTCGGTGTTGAGCAGCGAATAGTCGTTGCCACGGCGCAGTTCCAGCGTCACCGTGCCGGTGACGGCGCGAGCCACCCAGCGCTGGGCTGTCTCACGCAGCATGATGGCCTGTGGGTCAAACCAGCGGCCTTGGTACAGCAGTCGGCCTAGCTTGAGGCCGTTCATGCGGTATTGCTCAATGGTGTCTTCGTTGTGAATGCCTGTGACCAGGCGCTCATAGGCAATGTGCAACAGTGCCAGGCCCGGGGCTTCGTAGATACCGCGGCTCTTGGCTTCAATGATGCGGTTTTCGATCTGGTCACTCATGCCCAGACCATGCCGCCCGCCGATGCGGTTGGCTTCCAAAATCAGATCAACAGGGTCGCTGAATTCCACGCCGTTGAGAGCAACGGGCTGGCCTTCTTCAAAGCGCACCGAAACCTCTTCGCGCTTGACTTCGACTTCGTCTTTCCAGAAAGCAACCCCCATGATCGGGTTGACGATGCGGATGCCGCTGTTCAGGAACTCCAGATCCTTGGCTTCATGCGTGGCACCCAGCATATTGCTGTCGGTGCTGTAAGCCTTTTCCGCGCTCATCTTGTAGCCAAAGCCAGCCTTGGTCATGAACGCGGACATTTCAGCACGACCGCCCAGTTCGTCGATGAACAGTTGGTCCAGCCAGGGCTTGTAGATTCGCAGAGACGGGTTGGTCAGCAGACCATAGCGATAGAAGCGCTCAATGTCATTGCCCTTGAAGGTGGAGCCATCTCCCCAGATGTTGACATCGTCTTCCTTCATGGCTGCCACCAGCATGGTGCCGGTGACGGCACGGCCCAGGGGGGTGGTGTTGAAGTAAGTCAGACCGCCTGTGGAGATGTGGAAAGCGCCAGCCTGGAGGGCTGCAATCCCTTCATGGGCCAATTGCAAGCGGCAATCGACCAAGCGGGCCTTTTCGGCGCCATATTCCATGGCTTTACGAGGAATAGCGTCGTAGTCCGGCTCATCGGGCTGTCCGAGGTTTGCGGTGTAGGCGTAAGGGACGGCGCCCTTGAGCTTCATCCAGTGCAGGGCCGCACTGGTATCGAGGCCGCCTGAAAAGGCGATGCCGACTTTTTGCCCTGTCGGCAGATTTTGAAGAATGGTGGCCATGTGCTGGGGGGGTTGCGGTTGCAGGAATTAGCCGAAGTGGCAGATGTAGTGGTACGACTCGGTGACGCGGATGTCAAACTTCGAGTTGCCAGGGATGCTGAATTTCTCGCCTGGATTGGATGGAATCCAAGTGTCCGTCCCGTCCAGCTTGTATTCGCAGGAGCCAGCGACGCATTCCATGATTTCTGGTGCGCCGGTATTGAACGTCAACGTGGCTGGCAGCACCACGCCCACCGATTTTTTGGTGCCATCTGCCAGGGTGATGCCGTGGCTCACGCACTTACCGTCAAAGTACACATTGGCCTGGGTGTTGACGGTCACACCGTCGATAGTTTGGGTGGTCATGGTCGTGTGTGCAAAAAGAATTCAACTTTTGATTTTAGGCCAGAGGGCCTATGGAGCGATTCGTTTCAGGTGCCACCCAACTCAAACTCTCGTGAGGCCATGAAAAAAGAGCCCCTCAGGGCTCTTTGGTTTGTCCCAAATCGGAGTTATCTCCAATAAGGGTTGCCATGATGCGGCGGGTAGTAAGGGCGGCGGCCATCGATGTAGCCATACTCGATAACCGTGACGGGCGGCGTTACGTAGGCTGCTGGTGCGGGGTAGGTGGAAGTGACGACACCAGGCTGCACATAGGTGTTGCCTGATCCATATTGGCTGTAACCGCTGGGCTGTGTGGAATAGCTTTGACCGTTTTGCGGTTGCACGCTCAAGGGAATCCAGGCGCCGGGGTCATTTTGCGTACGGGTGGTGTACTGGCGGCCTGCGTACTCGTAGAGCACGTTGTAGCCCACAGTGCGGTTCTCGTAGTAGGTTTCAGTGGTGCAGCGCTGCACATTTTGGTATTGGGGTTGGCCGCTTCCCTCAATCTGGTTGCCAAGCACTGCGCCGCCAATCACGCCCAATGCGGTGGCTGCCGTTCTGCCATGGCCCTTGCCGATGGCATTGCCTGCAGCCCCGCCTGCGATAGCGCCCATAACGGCACCCGCGCCCGTATTGCGTGAGCCGCTGTATACGGTCTCGTTGCCGCACACCTGTTGTGGTATGCCGACTTGCTGAACGATGGGGGTGGAAGAGAGGACGCGTCCCTGCTCTTGTGCGAACGCAGGGAGTGCGCAGATTACAAGTGCTGTAACGATGGCGGTTTTTTTCATGGGAAGCTCCTGTCTGTGAGCACATACAACGCACGATGCGCTCAAAAAGTTTAGTGCCGCCCCGTCGTTTTGAGGGCTAGAAATGTGAAGTTAGGTAAAAACCATGTGATTTTTCACATTTCACTGCGCAATAGCCACCAGCCACGGCGCTTGCAAATGGCCGGGCCCCACTTCACTTGGCGCCGGGTTGAATGTGTTTCATCCAAGTCTCTGGCGAAAAACCGACTGTAAGTTGCGCCTCGGTTTCGCTACCCCATTCGACGATTGGGCGTTTGATCAGGCTTGTGTTTGCTTGCATCAGGGCCAGTGCATGCTCCAGTTGGCCAGCACTTTCCTGTTGGGTAGGAGTGAGTCCGCGCCAAGTGGTTCCCTTGCGGTTGAGTACCTTGTCCAGGCCAGCAGCGCTGCACCAAGTGGCAAGTCGCTCTGCGGATACTCCCTCTTTTTTGAAGTCGTGGAATTGGTGCTCAAGGCCATGGGTGGTCAGCCAAGCCCTGGCTTTTTTGACTGTGTCGCAGTTTGGAATGCCGTACAGGGTGATTTGAGGTTGTTTCATGGGCAAATCATGCCCCATGCACAGGCTGGGCGACAATTGGCTGCGTATGCACACCATTCCCCAAACACTGGAAGGCTGGCTCCGTCATTGCGAGCAGCTGCACCCCGTCGGTATCGATATGGGCCTGGAGCGCGTCCGTGAGGTTGCGCACCGGATGTCGTTGAAATTTGAGTGTCCTGTCATTACCGTGGCGGGCACCAATGGCAAGGGTTCCACCTGCGCCATGCTGGAGGCGGTTGCACTCCAGGCAGGCTACCGCACGGGGGTTTACACCTCACCCCACTTGGTTCATTTCCAGGAGCGGTGTCGTGTCCACGGGGAAATCGTGGGCGCCAACGATTTGCTGGTCCATTTTGAAGCGGTAGAAGCCGCTCGCACGATGGGCGGAAGTGAGATATCTCTCACCTACTTTGAATTCACGACCTTGGCGATTTTGCGGTTGATGAGCCAAGCCTTGCTGGATGTTGCCATTCTGGAGGTAGGTCTGGGCGGGCGTCTGGATGCGACCAACATCATTGATGCCGACTGCGCCATCATCACCAGCATCGATATTGATCACATCGAGTACCTGGGGCCGGACAGGGAAACGATTGGTCGTGAAAAAGCCGGAATCATGCGCACCGGTCGCCCTGCCATCGTGAGTGACCCGATGGCTCCCCAGAGTGTTGTCGATCATGCGAGGGAGATTGGGGCTGATCTTTGGCGCGTCGGCCATGATTTCAACGTAGCCGGCGACAAGCAGCAATGGAGTTGGGCGGGAAGAGGGCGTCGGTACGCTGGGTTGGCCTATCCTGCCTTGAGAGGCGCCAATCAATTGGTCAATGCAGCGGGGGTGTTGGCCGCCTATGAGGCTCTCAGGGATCGGCTCCCGGTGACTGCGCAAGCGGTACGCAATGGGATGGCGATGGTTGATTTGCCGGGGCGTTTTCAAATTGTTCCTGGTCAGCCCACGTTGGTGTTGGATGTTGCTCACAATCCGCACTCTGTGGCGGCGCTCACGGCCAATTTGGATGCAATGGGTTACTTTCCTGTGACCCACGCAGTGTTTGGTGCCATGGCTGACAAAGACCTGGGTCCGATGCTGGCCAAAATTGGGCCATTGGTGGATCGCTGGTATTTCACAGGTCTTCCAACGCCCCGGGCATTGACGGGGGCGGAGCTGTTGCAAAAATGGAATGCCGTGCAGATGGTCGCGGGTGGTCGCAAGGATGTGTCATCTAGCGCGTTCGCGGATCCGCTGCATGCCCTGCAGGCCGCTGTCGATGCGGCAGACCCGGCTGATAGAATTGTGGTCTTTGGCTCGTTCTACACAGTGGGCGGGGTTCTTGTGAACGGAACTCCTCGCCTGAACGCCAAACATCTGGGCGCATAAGGTCCACACGAGTCTTTTTCCCCATGGCATTTTTCAAGTTTCGGTGGCCCGGTCAAAGTGATCCAGCCGACAAACCGACCAAACGCAGCCGTTCTCCCCAGGCCGAGAGCATCGAAGTGATGCGGCGCCGCGCCCGGCATCGCTTGATGGGGGCGGCCGTGCTGGTGTTACTCGGGGTTGTGGGTTTCCCCTTGTTGTTTGACACGCAGCCAAGGCCCATCCCTGTAGACGTTCCCATAGAAATTCCTGATCGCGGCAAAGTGGCGCCTTTGGTGGTGCCGGTGCGGCAAAGCGATGCCGATCAGGCGAAGCCCAGCAATGTTGCGGCGTCTGGTGGTGCCCAAAGCCGAGCAGGTGCGGAGCGGGTGGCCGCGAGTGCCACACTGGGCGATGGCGAGGAAATTGTTGTTTCCAGCCACAGCAGCCGTAGTGCACCCAAGGCTAGCTCTGCCGCCTCTCCTGCGCCGAAGCCTGAAGCGAAGAGCGCGGGTGCTACGGCGGTCAAACCAGCCAAGACAGAAGATGGGGCGCGAAGCAAGTCTGCAGCAGAGGTGCGGCCGCCTGCAGCGCCCGATCGCACGGATGATGAGCGTTTCATTGTGCAGGTCGGCGCTTTTGCCGATGCCGATAAGGCGAAAGAGGTGCGCCTCAAGCTGGAGCGTGCGGGGCTCAAAACATACACCCAGGTCGTCGATGCCAAAGATGGAAAAAGAACCCGTGTCCGTGTAGGCCCATACGCCAGCCGTGCGGAGGCGGAAAAGGCTGCTGCGCGCATCAAGGGACTGGATTTGTCGGCCTCCGTGCTGACGTTGTAAGTCTGTTCGGTCGCTGATTGCTTCATGCATGCTCTGGATTGGATTTTTGTCGGCATATTGACGGCCTCGTTGCTGATCGGCGCGTGGCGTGGTCTGGTGTTTGAGTTGCTCTCCTTGGCAGGGTGGGTGGCAGCGTTTTTTGTGGCGCAGTGGTTTGCCGCGGATGTGGGGCGCATGCTGCCTATTGCAGATGCCGATAGCGCCCTGAGCTATGCCAGTGGGTTTGCCGTTGTGTTCATTGCTGCGGTGTTTGCTTGTGGATTTATTGCGTGGCTCGCCAAGAAGCTGGTGGAGGCGATTGGACTGCGCCCAGCAGACAGGGTTTTAGGGGCTGGATTCGGCTTGGCACGCGGCGGTGTGCTGCTGCTGGCCGTTGCTGTGTTGGTGGGCTTGACGCCTTTGCGTGATGAACCTTGGTGGGCTGCTTCTTTGTCGGCACCTGTGTTGAGTGAGGCGCTCGGTGTTTTAAAGCCTGTGCTGCCGCAGAAATTTGGAAGCCTGCTTCCTTTGTCGGAATGAGCGAGTGCGTGCCTGCAACTCGCCCATGAAAATTGCTTTGTGCAGAACCCTCTGCAATCGGATGGAATAAAACTATGTGTGGAATCGTTGGTGTTGTCAGTACTGCGCCGGTCAATCAACTGATCTATGACGCTTTGTTGCTTTTGCAGCACCGTGGGCAAGATGCTGCTGGCATCGTGACCCAGCAAGGCCGCAAATTTTTTATGCACAAAGCCAAGGGCATGGTGCGCGACGTATTCCGCACTCGCAACATGCGCGCCTTGCCTGGCAATGTGGGTTTGGGTCAGGTGCGCTATCCCACAGCGGGCAATGCCTACAGTGAAGAAGAGGCACAGCCCTTTTACGTCAATGCACCTTTCGGCATTGTGTTGGTGCACAACGGCAATCTGACCAATGCGCAGACCTTGCGCACAGAGCTGTTTCAGACGGACCATCGGCACACCAACACCGAGAGCGACTCCGAGGTTCTGCTCAATGTTTTTGCCCATGAGCTGGAGCGCGCAACCCGAGGTGTGCCACTGCAACCCGAGGATGTTTTTACCGCGGTACGCGCTGTGCACCAGCGTATCAAGGGCTCGTATGCTGTGATCGCGTTGATTGCGGGTCACGGATTGTTGGCATTCCGCGATCCCCATGGCATTCGCCCCCTGGCGATGGGCCGAAGCCAGGACGGAACGGTGATGGTGGGCAGCGAGTCTGTGGCGCTGGAGGGCACCTCGCAGGTGTTCGAACGCAACATTGAACCTGGCGAGGCGGTTTTCATCACCCTGGACGGTACGGTGCACTCGCGTCAGTGCGCTCAGGCACCACAGTTGAATCCTTGTATTTTTGAGTTTGTCTATTTGGCCCGGCCTGACTCGGTGCTGGATGGAATTTCCGTCTACCAAGCGCGCCTGAATTTGGGTGAGGCTCTTGCCAAGCGGGTGGTCTCCACCGTGCCGCCCAATGAGATTGACGTGATCATTCCCATTCCTGAGTCGAGCCGCCCCAGCGCCACACAACTGGCCCATTTGCTGGGCATTCCGTACCGCGAAGGTTTTGTGAAAAATCGCTATGTGGGACGTACCTTCATCATGCCGGGGCAAGGTATTCGCAAAAAGTCAGTGCGCCAAAAACTCAACGTGATCGGTAGCGAGTTCAAGGGCCGCAACGTGCTGTTGGTAGATGACTCCATCGTTCGTGGTACCACCTCGCGCGAAATCGTTCAAATGGCGCGCGATGCCGGCGCCCGCAAGGTGTATCTGGCCAGTGCAGCCCCCCCGGTGCGTTATCCCAACGTGTACGGCATCGATATGCCCACCAGCAAGGAGTTGGTGGCCCACGGTCGCACGGTCGAAGAGATTCGCCAGGCCATCGGCTGTGATGCGCTGATTTACCAGGATGTGGAGGCTATGAAGCGGGCCGTGGGGTCGCTCAATAGCGCCATCTCTGGCTTTGATGCATCTTGCTTTGATGGCGTATACGTCACCGGCGACATCACTGCAGAAGACATTGCGCGCCTCAATGAAGGTCGCGTGGGGGCTGAGGAGGGGGAGGAGGACACCTCTCGGCTTGCTTTGCCCAACGCCCAGGAAGCCTGATCTCCCTTTGGCCGCCCTTCCTTTATTGGGTGGCCGAGCCCTTTGATTTATTGATTTACCCCTGAGCTGCGCGGCACACTTCGCGTTGGCTCACCCCTATTGCCATGACAGAAACCAACGTTGCACGCGTGCGCACCCGCTTTGCTCCTTCTCCCACTGGGTTTATCCATTTGGGAAATATTCGCTCTGCGCTGTACCCCTGGGCGTTTGCGCGCGCCACTGGTGGGGATTTCATTTTGCGCATCGAAGATACGGACGTGGAGCGCTCCAGCCAAGCGGCGGTGGACGTCATCCTGGAGGGCATGCAGTGGCTGGGTATGGAGCCCGACGAGGGGCCGTTCTATCAAATGCAGCGCATGGACCGTTACAAGGCCGTGCTGGCCCAAATGCTGGCGAAAGGGGATGTATACCCTTGCTACATGAGTGTGGCCGAGCTGGATGCACTGCGTGAGGGCCAGATGGCTGCCAAGGAAAAACCCCGTTACGACGGTACGTGGCGCCCTGAGGAAGGCAAAACACTGCCTGCGATCCCTGAAGGTGTTCTGCCTGTGCTGCGGTTTCGCAATCCCAAAGATGGCGTGGTTGCTTGGGATGACAAGGTCAAAGGTCGCATCGAGATCCGCAACGACGAACTCGACGATTTGGTGATTGCACGCCCCGATGGCACCCCCACTTACAACTTTTGCGTCGTAGTGGACGATATCGACATGGCAATTACCCACGTGATCCGAGGCGATGACCACGTGAACAACACGCCGCGCCAGATCAATATCTTCCGTGCTTTGGGGACTGAGCCGCCGGTGTATGCGCATTTGCCTACCGTGCTCAACGAGCAGGGCGAGAAGATGAGCAAGCGCAATGGCGCCAAGCCAGTGACGCAGTACCGCGACGAAGGGTATCTGCCCGAGGCCATGATCAATTACCTGGCCCGCCTGGGCTGGAGCCATGGCGACGATGAAATTTTCAGCCGTGAGCAGTTTTTGCAATGGTTCAACCTGGACCATCTGGGCCGCAGTGCAGCACAGTTTGACGATGCCAAGCTGCGCTGGGTGAACGCGCAGCACATCAAGACAACCGCAGACGAGGCGTTGGCCGTTTTGGTGGCAGAGCAGTTGGTTCAACGCGGCATTGATCGGTCGGCACTGGACGACGGTCGCTTGCCTCGCATTTGTGGTTTGTTCAAGGACCGTTGCGACACCACCGTGGCTTTGGCGGACTGGGCCTTTGTCTTTTATGGCGATGTCAAGCCGCAAGCTGCTGAAATGGAGCAGCATGTGACCCCCGCCATTTTTGCGGCCCTGGATTCCCTGGCTGCAGCCCTGGCTGCTTGTGCATGGGACAAGGCTTCCATCAGTGCTGCGTTCAAAGCCACGTTGGCAGAGCAGGGCCTCAAGATGCCTCAACTGGCCATGCCAGTGCGGGTGTTGACCGTGGGTACTGCCCATACGCCTTCTGTGGACGCCGTGCTTGAACTGGTTGGCCGCGAAAAAGTTCTCGCACGTTTGCAAAACCGCTAAATATCTGTATATAATTCAAGGCTGTGATGACGATGACTTAGATTTAAGTCAAAGCCATTAAGGGGGTATAGCTCAGCTGGGAGAGCGCTTGCATGGCATGCAAGAGGTCATCGGTTCGATCCCGTTTACCTCCACCAAATTTGTCAGTATCAGTTCGGTTAGTTCCAAGGTTTTGACCCCATCGTCTAGAGGCCTAGGACATCACCCTTTCACGGTGAGTACCGGGGTTCGAATCCCCGTGGGGTCGCCAAGTTGTAGCGCTTGGCTTGTGTCAGAGATACAAGCAAAAGCTATCTACCAGGAGTGGTAGTTCAGTTGGTTAGAATACCGGCCTGTCACGCCGGGGGTCGCGGGTTCGAGTCCCGTCCACTCCGCCAAATCCAGGGCCTGAAGTCATTCAGGCTGGGTCTTCAAGCAATTGAAGTTCCGTGGGGGTATAGCTCAGCTGGGAGAGCGCTTGCATGGCATGCAAGAGGTCATCGGTTCGATCCCGTTTACCTCCACCAAATTTGTCAGTATCAGTTCGGTTAGTTCCAAGGTTTTGACCCCATCGTCTAGAGGCCTAGGACATCACCCTTTCACGGTGAGTACCGGGGTTCGAATCCCCGTGGGGTCGCCAAGTTGTAGCGCTTGGCTTGTGTCAGAGATACAAGCAAAAGCTATCTACCAGGAGTGGTAGTTCAGTTGGTTAGAATACCGGCCTGTCACGCCGGGGGTCGCGGGTTCGAGTCCCGTCCACTCCGCCAAGCATAAACCGCTGTAGTCGAAAGGCTGCAGCGGTTTTTTTATGCCTTGATGAATGACTTAACTGACCCGCAGGCCACGAAAGCCGCGCTTGAACCGTATGGTTGTGGCCAGGTTTGTTACAAGTGGTGAGGCCTGTGCAAGAATCGTCTGCATGCCACCGCACCGCTCAGGTGGCTCTCAGAGACCATCAGGCGCCCATGAACCTTCTTCGGTTGCAGATTCACCCACAACACTTGGCCAGCTTCAAAGCGGTAGCCCCGGTGCTCTACCTGTTGACGGGTGGAGTGATTGCAGCCTGGGCCTATTTTTCGGTGGCAACTCCACAGCGTGTGGGCCATTACCTCACATTGCACCAAGTGCTGGAGACGCTGTCCATTGCCGTGTCGGCGTTGGTGTTTGCGGTGGGGTGGAAGGCGCACAGCTTAAATCCCCAGCGGAACGTCCTTCTTCTGGCCTGCGGTTTTTTGGGGGTGGCGGTCCTGGATTTTTCGCACATGCTGTCCTTTGCCGGCATGCCGGACTACATCACGCCCAATTCGGTGGCCAAGGGGATCAATTTCTGGTTGCCCGCCCGGTATTTGGGGGCGTTGACGCTTCTGGGCGCAGTGGCGTTGCATTGGCGTGAGCCGGGTGATGTTGCCGATCCAGGCCCCGGCAGGTTTGCGGTGGTGGTCTTGGTCTTGGCCGTGGTGGCTGTTGTCCATGCCATCGTTTTCTGGTTTCCGCAGTGGTACCCGCAGACTTACGATGCCCAAGGGCTGACACGGTTCAAGATCGCCTCCGAATACGGTGTGGTCGCCTTGTATGCAGCGTCGCTGGTGCTGTTGCTTCGCTGGGCGCGGGAGCGTGCCGCCTTTGATGTGGCCAGGCTCTTCGCTGCCGTGTGGGTGATGGCCCTGAGCGAGTTCTTTTTCACGTTCTACGTCATCGCGACCGACCCCTTCAATCTGCTGGGCCATTTGTACAAGGTGGTGGGGTACTACTACCTCTATCGGGCCATCTTTGTGGGCACCATCGAGGCGCCATACCGGGTGCTCAAGCAGTCCGACAAGGCCATGCGCGCCGTCCTGGATGCGGTGCCCGACCTGATGTTTGAGGTGACCCGTGATGGCCGTTACGTACAGATCCATACGCGCCAGCCCGAGTTGCTGCTGATGCCGGCCAGCGAGGTGGTGGGTCGGTCGATCCACGACATCCTGCCCCCAGCAGCGGCGGCCGTGGCGCAGGCTGCGATCAATGCGGCGGCTGAGCACGGCCTGGCCCGTGATTTTCAGTATGTGCTGGACTTGCCGGATGGCCCACACTGGTTTGAGCTGTCCGTGGCGCGCAAGGTGATGGACGATGACGCAGACGATCACTTTGTGGTGCTGTCGCGTAACATCTCCCAGCGGGTGCAGATGCTGGACACCTTGCGCAAGTTGCGCCATGCCGTGGAGCAGGCGCCCAACTCCATCTTCATTGCAGGCGCCGACGGCAACATCGAATATGTGAACCCTGCGTTCACCGCCACGACGGGCTACAGCCCCGAGGAGGTGATTGGCCGCAACCCACGTCTGCTGAGCGCGGGCGCCACACCCGCGGGTGTGTATGCCGACCTGTGGGCCCATTTGACCTCTGGCCGTCCGTGGCGCGGTGAGTTTGTGAACCGCCGCAAAGGTGGCGGCGAGTACAACGAGTCCGCCATCATCTCGCCCCTGCTGGACGAGCAGGGCCACATCACCCACTACCTAGCTGTGCAGGAGGACGTGACAGAACGTAGGCGTGACGAGGCGCGGATTCGCAAGCTGATCAACTTTGATGCGCTGACCGGCCTGCCCAACCGCACGATGTTTGCCTCCCGTTTCAGCCAGGCCCTTGCATTGACGCAGCGCAGCGGCCATCAGCTGGCCTTGTTGTACCTGGACCTGGACCACTTCAAGAACGTGAACGACTCGCTGGGCCACCAGGTGGGCGACGGGCTGCTGATCGAGATTGCGCAGCGCTTGCAGTCGGTGGTGCGCGACGAAGACACGGTGTCCCGGCAGGGCGGGGACGAGTTTGTCATCGTGCTGCCGCTCACCGATGCCCAGCAGGCGGCCCACGTGGCCGACGAGCTGCAGGCACAGGTGCGCCGCATCTGCAAGCTGGAGCACCACGAACTGGTGGTCACGTCATCGATCGGTATTGCGATGTACCCCGAAGATGGTGGTGACTTTGAAACCCTGGCGCAGCGCGCCGACGCAGCCATGTTCCGCGCCAAAGAGTCGGGGCGCGACACCTACCGGTTCTTCTCGGCGGACATGCAGGCACGCTCGCTCAGGGTGTTGCACATCGAGAACGCTCTGCGCAGCGCCCTGGTGCAGGGCCAGCTGACGCTGCACTACCAGCCGCAAATCCGGCTGAAGGACCGTCAACTGGTGGGGGTGGAGGCCTTGCTGCGCTGGACCCACCCTGAGCTGGGTGCCGTCGGCCCGGCCGAGTTCATCCCGGTGGCTGAAAGCAGCGGCCAGATTCTGGGCATGGGCGAATGGGTACTGCGCACCGCGCTGGCCCAGGCGCGGCAATGGCGCGATGCGGGCCACACCGAGCTGGTGGTGGCGGTGAACCTGTCGATGGTGCAGTTTCGTCATCCGGGCCTGGTGGACATGGTGGGCCGGGCATTGGCCGACAGCGAGGTGCCGCCGCAGATGCTGGAGCTGGAGCTGACCGAGGGCATTGCCATGGATGCACCAGAACAGGTGATTGCCATCGTGCGGCAGCTGTATGACCTGGGCGTGCAGCTGTCCATCGACGACTTTGGGACCGGGTACTCGTCGTTCAGTTACATCCAGCGCCTCAAGGTGCACAAGCTCAAGATCGACCAGTCATTTGTGCGCCACCTGGGCGACGACCCTAGTGCGCCCCACATCGTGCGCGCCATCATTGGCCTGGCGCAAAGCCTGAGCCTCGAGACCATTGCCGAGGGCGTGGAAACGGCCGCGCAGAGCGACGTGCTTTTGGGCTTGGGCTGCGACACGGGGCAGGGCTACCACTTCAGCCGCCCTGTGCCAGCGGCCGCCTTGGAACAGCTTTTGGTGCGAGGCCACTCAGTCGCGGGGTGAGAGGCGGGGGCGGGGCATGGGCAAGCTCCTGGCCAAAACAGAACCGCTGCGTTGTCAGCGCGGCGGGCAGGTGTTGGTGCCTGCCGAGTGTTCAGCGTGGCGCGAAGCCTCGCCAAGCACCGTTTTGGCGGGTTTGATGCCAAATATGCCCCCTGCGCTCGAGGAATAAGCGTGAGGTGCTATTAAATATATAGCGTTTCTATGCCCTGGTTCCTTGCTCCGGCTCAACGAGGGGCCAAGCGAATCGCACCATCCAGGCGGATCACTTCGCCGTTGAGCATGTCGTTTTCAAAGATGTGCAAAGCGAGTTTGGCGTAGTCTTCCGGCGTGCCCAGGCGGCTGGGGAAGGGGACGCCCGCGGCCAGCGCATCCTGCACTTCCTGGGGCATGCCGAACAGCATGGGGGTGCCAAAGATCCCGGGGGCGATGGTCATGTTGCGTATGCCGTTGCGCGCCAGGTCGCGGGCGATGGGCAGGGTCATGCCGACGATGCCGCCTTTGGATGCGGAGTAGGCGGCTTGGCCAATTTGGCCGTCGTAGGCTGCCACGCTCGCCGTGGAGATCATCGCGCCGCGCTCGCCAGTCACTTCGGGGGTGTTTTGGGACATGGCCTGGGCGGCCAGCCGGATCATGTTGAAGCTGCCCAGCAAATTCACCGTGATGGTCTTGCTGAACAAGGCCAGCGAGTGCGCGCCATTTTTGCCCACGGTTTTTTCCGCAGGGGCAATGCCGGCGCAGTTGACCAGCCCCATCAGCTTGCCCAAGGACACGGCTTTGTCCACCACGGCCTGGCCGTCGGCTTCGCTGCTGACATCGCAGCGCATGAAGGTGCCGCCAATGTCTCGCGCCACGGCTTCGCCTTTGTCCGCCTGCATGTCCGCAATCACCACGGTGCCGCCGCGCAGCGCCAGCATGCGTGCCGTGCCTTCACCCAGTCCCGAAGCGCCGCCGGTCACGATGAATACTTTGCCTTTGATCTCCATGAGCCATCTCCTTTGTGAATTACGTTAACGTAAACGTCAATTATCCTTCAGGCGCATTCTCAAACCCCAAAACTCTTTGTCTTTGGTGCTTGCATTGCGCTTGCGGGCACAAAAAAGCCCGGCAGAGCCGGGCTGGTAGGACTGGGAGGAGGCCCTCAGATCACTGGAAGCCGACGCGGTCCAGCATCTGTTGAACCTTGGTCACGTTCGCACCCACGGCGCTGATCGGGATGGTTTCGCTCTTGAACGGCGCGCCACCGGTCATGGCCTTGAGGGCGGGGTTGTCCAGCGTCACGCCCTTGACGGTAGGCCACTCGTTGTTGCCATTGGCAAAGTAGTTCTGGGCTTCTGGGCTGGCCAGGTATTCCAGGAACTTGACGGCGTTGGCCTGGTTCTTGGAGTAACGTGCCACTGCGCCGCCAGCGATGTTCATGTGCGTGCCCCAGGAGGACTGGTTGGGGAACACGACCCCCACCTTATTGACCACAGCCACGTCCTCGGGCTTGTTGGATCGCATCATGCGGGCCAGGTAGTAGGTGTTGGTCACGCCGATATCGCACTCACCAGCGGCCACGGCCTTGATCTGGTCGGTGTCACCACCCTTGGGGGGGCGTGCCAGGTTGGCCACCATGCCCTTGAGCCAGGCTTCTGCCTTTTGCTCGCCCATGTGCTCGGTCACGGCGCCGAACAGGCTCAGGTTGTAAGGGTGCGAGCCCGAGCGAATGCACAGCTTGCCCTTGTTCTTGGGGTCACCCAGAGACTCGTAGGTGTCCACATCGGTCTTTTGCACCTTGACCTTGTTGTAGACGATCACGCGTGCGCGGGTGGACAGGCCAAACCACGAAATGCCGCCGTCGGCTGCGGGCGTGCTGCGCAGGTTGGCAGGAATCGCGTCGTTGAGCAGCTTGGACTGGATGGGCTGGAACAGGCCATCCACTTCGCCCTTGTACAGGCGCGCAGCGTCCACCAGCAGGATGACGTCGGCTGGCGAGGCGGTGCCTTCGGCTTTCAGGCGCGCCAGGATGCCTGCATCGTCAGCATCCACACGGTTGATTTTGATGCCAGTGGCCTTGGTGAAGCCGGTGTACAGGGCCTCGTCGGTCGAGTAGTGGCGTGCGGAGTAGAGGTTCACCACTTGTTCTTGGGCCAATGCGGCGCCCGCAGTGGCGGCCAGTGCGCAGGCGGTCAGCAAGGCTTTCACGGTCTTCGACATGGAATGCTTCTTTCGGGGTTGTAACCCCCGGATGATAAAACAAACGCGAATTATTCTTAATAAAACCCGTGTGGCGCGAGGGTGTCAGGCTGCTTAGAACAGGTTCTTAGACGCTGCAGCTGCTTTGATCTGCGTGAGGCTGGGCGCTCACTCGTCGATGGATGCGCTCCAGCGGCTGCCCCAGTCCTGGGCACGCTCGATGTTGCGCCGATCGCGTTTGGTGGGGCGCCCGTCTTGCAGGGTGGCGGCGGGCTCGGGCGCCAGGCGCCTTTGTTCTGCCGCCTGCTCGCGGGCCGCGATGCTTTCCACCGTCTCTTCGTACAGCAGCTGGGCCACAGGGGCAGGGCCCCGGGCACCGCTGAGGGCCCGCACCAGCACCGTGCGGGCCACGGGGCCTTGACGCAAAGCCACGGTGTCGCCGCAGCGCAGGTCGCGCGCGGGCTTGGCCTGCTGGCCGTTCACGGTCACGCGGCCTTTGCTGATTTCTTCGGTCGCCAGGCTGCGGGTTTTGTAAAAGCGCGCGCACCAAAGCCATTTGTCCAGGCGCATCGTTTCGGTCAAATTCATGGGGGTGGATTGTGCCGCGTTGCCTTATTCGCTGCCGTGGGGGATGGTGGGGTGGCCCGCGTCTGGCTGCGGCCGCGCCAGCGGCAGGCGCACCACGGCGTCCAGCCCCAGCACCCTGGTTCCCTGTTCGCGATTGGTCAGCGCAATGCTGCCTTCCAGCGCCTGCACGATCTCCTGGCAAATGGCCAGGCCCAGGCCACTGCCGCTGCGCACATCACCGGCAGAAAATGGCTGAAAGAGCCGTGATGCCAACTCCGGCTCAATCCCTGGGCCGTGGTCGCTGATGGTGAGTGCGGTGTGGTGTGCGTCGCTGCGCAGGTCCACCGTCAACTCGCTGCCGGGCGGCGCGTGGCGCACGGCGTTGTGCAGCAGGTTGCGGGTCAGCTCGCGCAGCATCCACTCATGGGCGCGCACGGGGGCCGCCTCGGTTTGGATGCCAAAGTCCAGGTCGCGTTGTGCGATCAGGGGCGAGATCTCCAGCGCTACGGTGCGCAGCACCTCGTCCAGCCGGGTGATGGGCGGCTCGCTTTGCTGGCGCAGTTGCTCCACCTTGGCCAGGGCCAGCATCTGGTTGGCCAGTTGGGTGGCGCGGTCCACGGTGTCACTGATTTCATGCAGGGCCTGCTCGGCAGGCATGTCGCCTCGCAGGGCCGATTGCACCTGGGTTTTGAGCACGGCCAAGGGGGTGCGCAGCTGGTGCGATGCATCGCGCACAAACCGCTTTTGGTGGCGCAGCAGGTGGCGCAGCCGCTGCATGACCTGGTTGGTGGCGGCAATCAGGGGCTGCAGTTCGCGCGGGGCTGTGGGCGCGGCGATGGGGCTCAGGTCGCCCTCGCCACGGGCCTGCAGTTGCAGGCTCAGGTGCCGCACGGGGCGTGTGGCGCGTTGCACGACCCACAGCACGGTGAAGGCGATCACCGCAATCAGCAGGGCCTGTCGCAACAGGGTCTTCCACAGAATCTGCAGCGCCAACGTCTCGCGCACCTCCAGCGTCTCGGCCACCTGGATCACGGCCATGCCGCGCCCTTCGGCGCTGGCCACAGGCTGCAGCAGCACGGCCACCCGCACGGGCTGGTCGCGAAAGACATCGTCGTAAAAATCTACCAGCGCGGCGTAGGGCGGCTTCAGCGGGATCTTGCCGCGCCACTCGGGCAGGTCGTCAAAGCCTGAGATCACCTCGCCGCTTTGGGTGGAGACGCGATAGAACATGTGGCTCTGGTTGTCGGCCTCAAACGCCTCCAGCGCAGAGTAGGGCACGATGGCCCGGATGTGGGCGTCGTCGTCAAAGCCCTCCACATCCAGCTGCTCGCTGATGCTCTTGGCCGATGCCAGCAGCGTGCGGTCGTAAGCGGTGTTCAGCGAGGCCAGCGTCTGGTGGTAGAGGCTGTAGGTGTTGAAGCTGATGAACGCCACCACCGGCAGCAAAATGCCCAGCAGCAGCCTGCGGCGCAACGAGTGGGTGGCTTGCAGCGGCTCGGTCATGCAGGGCGCTTTCTTCTCTTGCCGTCTCAGGCCTGTGCATCGGTGCGCAGCAAATAGCCCAGCCCGCGCAGCGTCATCAGCGTCAGCCCCGTGCCCGCCAGCTTTTTGCGCAGCCGGTACACCACCACTTCAATGGCTTCGTACTGCACATCCAACTGGCCCGGGAACACCAGCTCGTACAGCCGCTCCTTGGTCACGGCATGGCCGGGCTGGGCCAGCAGTGCGTGCATCAGGGCCAGCTCGCGCGGGGTCAGCTCCATCACCTCGCCATTCAGGTACAGCGCACCGCTGTCCTTGTCATAGCGTATGGCGCCGATTTGCGTGGTGTTGCTGCCCACTGGGGTGGCGCCTGGGTCGGCGCTGCGCCGCACCAGGGCGCGCAGGCGGGCCTCCAGCTCATCCAGGTCAAAGGGTTTGGGCAGGTAGTCATCCGCCCCGGCATTGAGGCCCATGACGCGGTCGCCCACGGTGCCCCGAGCCGTCAGGATCAGCACCGGTGTGCGCAGGCCCAGTGCGCGGGCGCGTTGCAGCACTTGCAGCCCATCCAGACCGGGCAGCGTCAGGTCCAGGATCACGGCGTCCGGCACCCGGCCTACCCATTGCGTGAGAGCGGCTTTGCCGTCGCCCACCGCTGCCACCTCCATGCCACGGCGCGTCAGCGCCCGCTGCAAGGTGGTCTGCATGGTGGGGTCGTCTTCTACAAGGAGCAATTGCATGCGCGGCACCATAGCACCGACTGGGCCGTGGTTTCCAGAGTTTTCAAGGGGACATGCCGGATTGCGACACCCAGGCTGGGGCGCGGCAGGCCATCGCCGTATGGGTGTTTTCCCTGAGTTCGCAGACAGCCTTTTGACAGGCAGAGCACGCATCATCGACAGATTCGCCAACCGTTCCAGGAGACACCGATGCGTCGCGATACTTTCCTCAAGTCTTTGGCCGCCCTGGCCGCCGCTGGCAGCCTGCCAGTGTCGGCGCAGACTGCCGCTTTGAAAATGATGATCCCCGCCAACCCTGGTGGCGGCTGGGACACCACGGGCCGTGCCCTGGGCAAGTCCATGCAAGAGGCGGGCGCTGCCTCCTCGGTCTCGTATGACAACAAGGGCGGCGCTGCGGGCGCCATCGGTCTGGCGCAGTTCGTCAACTCCAGCAAGGGCGATCCGAACGCCCTGATGGTGATGGGCGCTGTGATGCTGGGCGGCATCATCACCGGCAAGCCACCTGTGGGCCTGGACAAGGTCACCCCCCTGGCGCGCCTGACCAGTGAATACAACGTGTTCGTGCTGCCTGCCAACTCGCCCTTTAAGACCATGAAGGACGTGGTCGAGCAGCTCAAGAAAGATCCCGGTAGCGTGAAGTGGGGTGGTGGCTCGCGTGGCTCCACCGAGCACATCGCCGCCGCCATGATTGCGCGTGAAGTGGGCGTGGACCCCGCCAAGATCAACTACGTGGCCTTCCGTGGGGGTGGCGAGGCAACGGCCGCCATCCTGGGTGGCAACGTCACCGTCGGCGGCAGCGGCTACAGCGAGTTTGCCGAGTACATCTCGGCGGGCAAGATGCGCGCTGTGGGCGTGACATCGGCCACCCGCCTCAAGGGCGTCAATGTGCCTACGCTCAAGGAGCAAGGCATCAACGTGGACATCGGCAACTGGCGCGGCGTGTATGGCGCCCCTGGCATCACGGCCGAGCAGCGCAAGGCCCTGATCGATGCCCTGGCCAAGACCTTCAAGCACAAGGCCTGGCAAGACGCCATGGACAAGAACGGCTGGACCCCGGCATGGCTGGCGGGTGATGAGTTCTCCAACTTCGTGGACGCTGAGTTTGCCAGCCTGCGCGCCACGATGGCCAAGTCCGGAATGATCTAAAGCGAGGTAGGGCTGCAGCGGCTTTGCGTCTGTCCTGATGGGGCGGGCGCAGCGCCGCTGTGCCAGTTGGTGCGAAGGAAAAAATCATGACACAACAACATTCATCGCGCTCCAAGCCGTTGCAGACCCTCATTGGCGTAGGCATTGTGGCGTTGGCGGGGTTGCTGGCCTGGGGGGCCAGTTCTGTCAGCTCAGAGGCGGGCTACGGTGGCGTGGGGCCCAACTTCTTTCCTTGGGTGGTGGCCATCGTGCTGCTGATCTGCGGGGTGCTGTGCGTGGTGCACGCGCAGACCGGCGGCTTTCGCGAGCTGGAAGACGGCTCGGGCGACGAGCGGGCGCACTGGAAGGGCTTCATCTGGGTGTCTGCCGGGTTGCTGCTCAATGCACTGCTCATCACCACCCTGGGCTTCATCCTGAGCTGCGCCTTGTGCTTCGTGCTGTCGGTGCGGGGCTTCAAAAGCTCGGAGGGCGAGTTGGACCTGCGCCTGCAGGCCTGGATCAAGGACTCGGCCATTGGCATCGCCGTAGCGGCGCCGGTGTACTGGATGTTTACGCAATTGCTGGCCATCAACCTGCCCGGCCTCACAAACACGGGGTGGCTGTAAAGCCAGCACGCTATGGATACGCTCAATCTCTTGATGCAGGGGTTCATCACCGCTGCCACTCCCATCAACCTGCTGTGGGCCTTTGTGGGCTGCATCATCGGCACCGCCGTGGGGGTGTTGCCAGGCATTGGCCCCGCAGTGGCCGTGGCCATGCTGCTGCCCATCACCGTCAAGGTCGAGGCCACGGCCTCCATGATCTTCTTTGGCGGCATTTACTACGGCGCCATGTACGGCGGCTCCACCACCTCCATCCTGCTGAACACGCCGGGTGAGGCGGGCTCCATGGTCACGGCCATGGAGGGCAACAAGATGGCCAAGCATGGCCGCGCCGGCGCCGCGCTGGCCACGGCAGCCATTGGCTCGTTTGTGGCGGGCACCATCGCCACCATCCTGGTTACCTTTTGCGCACCCCTGGTGGCCGAATACGCCATCCGCCTGGGCCCCCCCGAATACTTCATGCTGATGGTGCTGGCCTTCACCACCGTGAGCGCGGTGCTGGGCAAGAGCACGCTGCGCGGCATGGTGGCACTGTTTGTCGGCCTGGCCATGGGCCTCATCGGCATCGACCAGATCACAGGCCAGGCCCGCTACACCGGTGGCGTGCCTGAGCTGATGGACGGCATCGAGGTGGTGCTGATTGCCGTGGGCCTGTTTGCCGTGGGCGAGGCGCTGTACAACGTGATGTACGAAGGCAAGGCGGACGAAACCCAGAACCGCCTGACCAGCACCCACATGACCAAGGAAGAGTGGAAGCGCTCCTGGCCCGCCTGGCTGCGCGCCACGGCCATTGGCTTTCCTTTTGGCACCGTGCCTGCGGGCGGCAGCGAGATCCCGACCTTCCTGAGCTACGCCGCAGAAAAGAAGCTGAGCAAGCACAAGGAAGAGTTTGGCACCACCGGCGCCATCGAAGGCGTGGCAGGCCCCGAGGCTGCCAACAACGCGGCCATCACGGCCACGCTGATTCCGCTGCTCACGCTGGGCATTCCCACATCGAACACCACGGCCATCTTGCTGGGCGCGTTCCAGAACTACGGCATCCAGCCTGGCCCGCAGCTGTTTGACACCAACGGTGCGCTGGTATGGGCGCTGATCGCGTCGATGTACATCGGCAACGTGATGCTGCTGATCCTGAACCTGCCCCTGGTGGGCCTGTGGGTCAAGCTGCTGAACATCCCGAAGTCGTACCTGTACGCGGGCATTTTGGTCTTCTCCACGCTGGGTGTGTACGGCATGCGCCAAAGCGCGTTCGACCTGGTGCTGCTGTACGCGATTGGCCTCTTGGGCGTGGTGATGCGCCGCTACGACTTCCCGGCCGCGCCGGTGGTGGTGGGCATGATCCTGGGCCCCTTGGCCGAGGCACAAATGCGCAACGCCGTGTCGATTGGCGAAGGCAAGTGGACGATTTTCCTGGAGCGCCCAGGCTCGGTCACGCTGATCGTCATCGTGCTGGCCGTGCTGATCGTGCCGCGCCTGCTGCGCCGCTGGGCGGCCAAAAAAATCCAGGCAGTAGAGGCCAGCGCAGGCTGACCTTCCTTTCACTGCCGCTGCCCAGGTGCAGCGGGCGAGTGACCCCTGAGGGTGTGCGGCGATGTCTGCACACCCTTTTTTCATGGGCGCGGACAAAGTAGCAGAAGGACGGGAATAGGGCGGGTGCGCGTGGGTACAGCGCAGAGCAGGGCAATGGCCCGCGATTCGCTTTGCAAACATGCAGTACGAGTGGGCAGGCGCGGGGATGTGCCCTATGGGCTGAGCCGCAGTGCACAGCCAAGGTGCTGCGGGGTGGGAGGAGAACCGGGCCACCCACCCCCATCACGCTGGCTTCGCAAGCAGGCATCGGGGGGTGGTCCCCCGATGCCCTCCCACCAGGTACTTGCTTTCACGCCGCAGATTGTACCCTAAAATGCGAATCGTTCTTATTTGCAAGGATGGCGCATGCACTCACTATCGCAAGAGTTTCTGGCCCTGTGCCGCCAACTGGGCGAAGCGCAGACCCGTTGCAGTGCCGCCATGGCCGCGCAGGCTGCCGAGCTGGAGCGGCTGCAGCGCGAAGTGGTGCGATTGCGCGCGGCCGTCATCGTGCGCGACACCCGGCTGGAGCAAGCCCGCGCAGCGCTGGAAGAGGCCCGGCAGGCCCAGCCACCTGGCCTGCCCCGGCGCAAAGAGATGGCGCGGCACATCCGCACCCTGGCCGAGCGGGTGGCCATGCTCTCACGCGAATGTTTGCGCTGGCGTTTGCAAGCCGTGGTGGGGGCGGGCGGGGGGAAGGGGGCAGGCTTGTTGGCCGATGCGCCCGTGGCGAGCCCGGCAGCGGCAGCCACCCTTGCAGGCCGGCCCCAAGCAAGCCACAGCGCCGCGCCCGCGCAGCCTGATCTGGACGAAAGCCTGGCCGCCGCAGACCTGGTGATCTGCCAGACCGGCTGCATCAGCCACGACGAATACTGGCGCGTGCAAGACCATTGCCGTCGCACGGGCAAGCCCTGCATTCTGGTGGACCAGGCCAGCCCGGCGCCTGGTGTGCATGTGCTGCAGCAACCCGTGGTGGTGCTGCGCATGGCCCAGGGCCTGCGGGCCGTGCGCGGTGTGCCGGGATGGGGGCAGCCCGGCGACCTGCCCGCGGGGGCGCATGCAGCGCTGCAAACCCCGCTCGATTCCAAGGCCACCCCTGCCGAGGTCTTGGAACAGGTTCATAAGTAAAAAGGCCCCTGGCGCTTATCTATAAAGCGCTAGCAGCTATATTTTTGGTAGCGCATGGCCATCCCATGCGCGGCATGGCAATGGCCCACGGGCCCCGCGCTACCATCGCCCCATGCCCCCGCTCAAAGACGACACCCCCGCACTGCCGCTCGATGCCCAAGGCATTCTGGAGCTGGCGGCGCGCTCCATGTTCCAGCTGTTTTCCAGCGTCAGCCAGGGCATGCTGCTCATTGACCTGAGCGGGCGCATTGTGTGGATCAACGAGGGCTACCTGCGCTTTCTGCCCGACCTGGGGTTTTCGTCCGTCGACCAGTTTGTGGGCCGCATGGTGGAGGACGTGATCCCCAACACCCAGATGCACCGCGTGCTGGCCACCGGCCAGCCCGTGCTGGTGGATTTGCTCACCAACCATGCGGGCACTTTCGTGGTCAGCCGCATTCCGCTGCGCGACGAGGCCGACCGCGTGATCGGTGCCATCGGCATCGTGCTGTTTGACCACCCCGAGACCACGCTGCAGCCCCTCATCAGCAAGTTTGCGCTGCTGCAGCGCGACCTGGACGACGCCCGGCGCGAGCTGGCCAGCCAGCGCAGCCGCACGCTGGTGGGGGCGGGCTTGGGCGACGGGCAGCGCCGCGCCAAGTACACCTTTGCCAGCTTCATTGGCTCGAGCCCTGCGGCGGCCGAGGTCAAGCGCCAGGCACGGCGCGCGGCGCAGTCCAGCAGCCCGGTGCTACTGCTGGGCGAGACGGGCACGGGCAAGGAGCTGCTGGCCCACGCCATCCATGCCGCATCGAGCCGCGCCAGTGGCCCCTTTGTCAGCGTCAACATCGCTGCCGTGCCCGACACACTGCTCGAAGCCGAATTCTTTGGCGTGGCCCCCGGCGCCTACACCGGTGCCGACCGCAAGGGGCGCGACGGCAAGTTCAAGCTGGCCGATGGCGGCACGCTGTTCCTCGACGAAATTGGCGACATGCCGCAAAGCCTGCAGGCCAAGCTGTTGCGGGCGCTGCAAGAGGGCGAGATCGAGCCGCTGGGCAGCAACAAGCTCGTGCCCTTCAATGTGCGCATCCTCGCCGCCACCTCGCGCGATCTGGCCGCGCTGGTGCGCGAGGGCAAGTTCCGAGAAGACTTGTTCTACCGCCTGCATGTGCTGCCGGTGCGAGTGCCGCCCCTGCGCGTGCGGCGCAGTGACATCCCCGCGCTGGTCGAATCCCTGGGCGAAGACCTGGCCCTGCGCAACGGCACACCGCCGCCCGAGCTGCAGCCCGACGCCCTGGCCCTGCTGGCGGGCCAGCCCTGGCGCGGCAATATTCGCGAGCTGCGCAACGTGCTGGAGCAGGCGGTGATGCGCAGCGACTCCAGCACCGTCGACGCCGCCCAACTGGCCCGCGTGCTGCGTGAGGCGGGCGTGGAGCCCGCCGCCCCGGCGCCCGTGGCCGAGCTGAGCAGCGCCACCGCGCTGGAGTCCGACGACGACGCCCGCTACCTGCGCCCCCTGGCCGAGCAGGTGGCAGAGCTGGAGCGCCGCGCCATTGCCGTCACGCTCAAGGCCAATGGCGGCAACAAACTGGCCACCGCACGGCAGTTGGGCATCTCACGGGCCACGCTGTATGAACGTCTGGAAAACCCTGATCTAAAAACAGACAGTTGACTAAATTTCAGCCGTTGATTTGTCTGAAAATTGATCATATGGGTGAAATGATTGTGGCCGCTCTGGTGCGGCGCCCAATCAAATCAACCACTTGCGCGCCCCTGTGCAAGCCGCGCTCGCTGGCACGCCATGTGCACTACAGCCTGCATAACCACAGGAGACAACCGCCATGCAACGCCGCACCCTGGTCACTGCCGCTGCCGCTGCCACCGTTACCGTTACCGTTCTCGCGGCCAGCCTGGCCGCCCCCGCCTGGGCCCAGTCGGGCGAAATCCGCATCGCCCACATCTACAGCAAAACCGGCCCGCTGGAGGCCTACGGCAAGCAGACGCAGACCGGCCTGCTGATGGGCCTGGACTACGCCACCGGCGGCACCATGCAGGTGGGCGGCAAGAAGATTGTGGTGATCGAGAAAGACGACCAGGGCAAGCCCGACCTGGGCAAGAGTCTGCTGGCCTCGGCCTACTCGGACGACAAGGCCGACATTGCCGTCGGCCCCACCTCCAGCGGCGTGGCGCTGGCGCTGCTGCCTGTGGCTGAGGAATACAAAAAGATCTTGCTGGTGGAGCCCGCTGTGGCCGACGCCATCACCGGCGACAAGTGGAACAAGTACATCTTCCGCACCGGCCGCAACAGCAGCCAGGACGCCATCAGCAACGCTGTGGCGGTGGACAAGGCGGGCACCACCATCGTCACGCTGGCGCAAGACTATGCCTTTGGCCGCGACGGCGTGAAGGCCTTCAAGGAAGCCATCAAGAACGCCAAGCTGGTGCACGAGGAATACCTGCCGCAAAGCACCACCGACTTCACCGCCGGCATCCAGCGCGTGGTCGACAAACTCAAGGACCAGCCCGGCCGCAAGGTGGTGATGGTGATCTGGGCCGGGGGCACGCCGCCCTATGCCGCGCTGGCTGCGCAAGAGCTGTCCAAGCGCTTTGGCATTGACGTGGCCACGGGCGGCAACATCCTGCCCGCCATGGCCAGCTACAAGGCTTTCCCGGGCATGGAAGGCGCCACGTACTACTACTTCGGCATTCCCAAGAACCCCGTGAACGAGGCGCTGGTCTCGGCCCACTACAAGCAGTTCAAGGCCCCGCCAGACTTCTTCACCGCCGGGGGCTTCACCTCGGCCATGGCGTTGGTCACCGCCCTCAAGGCCACCAACGGCGAGACCAGCACCAACAAGCTGATCAAGACCATGGAAGGCATGAGCTTTGACACGCCCAAGGGCAAGATGACCTTCCGCAAGGAAGACCACCAAGCCCTGCAGAGCATGTACCACTTCAAGATCAAGGTGGACCCGGCCTTTGCCTGGGGCGTGCCCGAGCTGGTGCGCGAGATCAAGCCCGAAGAGATGAACGTTCCCATCCGGAACAAGCGCTGATTGCGCTGAAACAGCGGCTGCGTGGGGCGCGGTGATCGCCGTACGCAGTTTACTGCTCACTTTTTGATAGCTGCTTGCGCTTATCGAATAAGCGCCAGGGGCTGTTTTGACTCTGATTTTTGTGTTGGCCTGTCGTTTGCCACTCCACCACCTGCTGCCTCCATGCTTGCAACCCACAACCTGACCATCCGCTTTGGCGGCCATGTGGCGGTCAATGGCGTGACCTGTGCCTTTGCGCCGGGCACGCTCACCGCCATCGTCGGCCCCAATGGCGCGGGCAAGACCACGTACTTCAACCTCATCTCGGGCCAGCTCAAGGCCAGTGCAGGCAGCGTGCAACTGGGCGGGCGTGACCTGACGGCGCTCAGCCCCTCGGCTCGCACCCGGGCTGGGTTGGGGCGCGCATTCCAGCTCACCAACCTGTTCCCCAGCCTGAGCGTGCTGGAGAACGTGCGCCTGGCCGTGCAGGCCACGCAGGGCGGCTCGCACCGCCGGGGGCTCAACCTGTGGAGCATCTGGAGCGACCACCGCCAGCTCACCGAGCGGGCCGAATCCATCCTGCGCAGCGTGGCCCTGTTCGAGCGGCGCGACACCCCCGTGGCCAGCCTGCCGCACGGCGACCAGCGCAAGCTGGAAGTGGCCTTGCTGATGGCGCTGGAGCCGCAGGTCTACATGTTCGACGAGCCCACCGCAGGCATGAGCCACGACGAGGCCCCGGTGATCCTGAACCTGATCCGCGAGCTCAAAAAAGACAAGACCAAGATCATCTTGCTGGTGGAACACAAGATGGACGTGGTGCGCGAGCTGGCCGACCGCATCATTGTGCTGACCAACGGCACGCTGGTGGCCGATGGCGCTCCGGCCGAGGTGATCGCCTCGCCCGTGGTGCAGGAGGCGTACCTGGGCATCAGCAAGGACGCCGACAAGGAGGCCGCATGAGCAGCACCGCCAACCTCCTGGAGTTGAAAGGTGTGCACACGCACATCGGGGCGTACCACATCCTGCACGGCGTGGACCTGGCCATCCCCAAGGGCCAGCTCACCATGCTGCTGGGCCGCAACGGCGCGGGCAAGACGACCACGCTGCGCACCATCATGGGCCTGTGGCAGGCCTCGCAGGGCAGCATCCACTTCAACGGGCGCGACATCACCCGCCTGCACACACCGCAGATTGCGGGGCTCAACATTGCCTACGTGCCCGAGAACATGGGCATCTTTGCCGACCTGACGGTGAAGGAAAACCTGCTGCTGGCCGCACGCAAGGCCAGCAACGCAGCGCAGATGGATGCAGCCCGCCTGCAATGGATCTTCCGGTTGTTCCCGGCCGTGGAGAAGTTCTGGAACCACCCCGCTGGCAAGCTCAGCGGCGGACAAAAGCAGATGGTGGCCGTGGCTCGCGCCATCATCGAGCCGCGCGACCTGCTCATCGTGGACGAGCCCAGCAAGGGCCTGGCCCCCGCCATCATCAACAACATGATCGAGGCGTTCGACCAGCTCAAAAAGAGCGGCGTCACCATTCTGCTGGTCGAGCAGAACATCCACTTTGCCAAACGCCTGGGCGACACCGTGGCGGTGATGGACAACGGCCGCGTGGTGCACGCGGGCAGTATGGCCGCGCTGGCGGCGGACGAGGCATTGCAGCAATCGCTGCTGGGGCTGTCGCTATGAATTACAAGCGAAATATGCCTCTAGCGCCTATGGATAAAGCGCAAGCAGCTATCAAAAGAATAGTGAATCAAACCCAACCCGGAGGCCACGAATGACCGCCCGCATGACTGCCAGCGATTTCGACTGGAAGCCCCTGGCCCTGGTGCCACTGCTTGCGCTCATCACGCTGCCGCTGGTGGGATCGCCCAGCACCTGGCTCACGCTCACGGTGGCGGGGCTGGCCATGGGCATGATCATCTTCATCATCGCCTCGGGTCTCACGCTGGTGTTCGGCCTGATGGACGTGCTCAACTTTGGCCACGGCGTGTTCATTGCGCTGGGCGCTTTTGTGGCCACCAGCGTGCTGGGCGCGATGGGCGACTGGACGGGCTCTGACCAGCTGTGGCGCAACATGGTGGCGGTGCTGCCCGCCATGCTGGTGGCCATGGCAGTGGCGGGCGCGCTGGGCCTGGCGTTTGAGCGCTTCATCGTGCGGCCCGTGTATGGCCAGCACCTTAAGCAAATCCTCATCACCATGGGCGGCATGATCATTGGCGAGGAACTCATCAAGGTCATCTGGGGCCCGCAGCAAATCCCGCTGCCGCTGCCGGGCGGCATGCGCGGCTCGCTGCTGCTGGGCGATGCCGCCATCGAAAAATACCGCCTCGTCGCCGTGGCCGTGGGCTTGGTGGTGTTTGGCGTGCTGGCGTGGACGCTGTCGCGCACCAAGGTCGGCCTGCTCATCCGCGCGGGTGTGCAAGACCGCGAGATGGTCGAAAGCCTGGGCTACCGCATTCGCCGCCTGTTTGTGGCCGTGTTTGTGGTGGGCTCGGCCCTGGCGGGGCTGGGCGGCGTGATGTGGGGGCTGTACCAGCAAAGCGTGGTGCCGCAGATGGGCGCGCAGGTCAACGTGCTGATCTTCATCGTCATCATCATCGGCGGCTTGGGCAGCACGGGCGGGGCGCTCATTGGCGCGTTGCTGGTGGGCCTCATGGCCAATTACACCGGCTTTCTGGCCCCCAAGGTGGCGCTGTTTTCCAACATCGCGCTCATGGTCGCCATCCTGCTGTGGCGCCCCCAAGGCGTGTACCCGGTCACGAACCGTTGAGGAGCCGCAAGCATGTTGAACCGACTTCTCTCTGGCGACTATCCCCGCAGCAAGGTGCTGGCAGCCATCTTGCTGGCCGTGCTGTTGGGTCTGGCGTTGGCGCCGTTTTTATTCCCGGGCGTCAAGGCGCTGAACGTGGCGGCCAAGGTGCTGGTGTTTGTGGTGCTGGTGGCCAGCTTTGACTTGCTGCTGGGCTACACCGGCATCGTCAGCTTTGCGCACACCATGTTCTTTGGCATTGGGGCCTATGGCATTGCCGTGGCCACCACGCGCATGGGGCCTACTTGGTCGGCCCTGCTGGTGGGCGTGGGCGGGGCGCTGCTACTGTCGCTGCTCTTGTCGCTGGCGGTGGGGCTGTTCTCGCTGCGGGTGCGGGCCATCTTCTTCGCCATGATCACGCTGGCCGTGGCTGCGGCCTTCCAGACGCTGGCCTCGCAGCTGTCCGACATCACCGGGGGCGAAGATGGCCTGACCTTCAAGGTGCCCGAGGTGCTGTCGCCCAGCTTCGAGCCATTTGATGATCCGTTTCTGGGCGTGGCCATCGATGGCCGGTTGATCTGCTACTACCTGCTGTTTGTGGCCGCCGTGGTGTTGGTGCTGGCGCTGCTGCGCATCGTCAACTCGCCCTTTGGGCGGGTGCTGCAGGCCATCCGCGAGAACGAGTTTCGCGCCGAAGCCATTGGCTACCGCGTGGTGGTTTACCGCACCACGTCCAGCGTGCTGTCGGCCCTGTTCGCCACGCTGGCGGGCTGCATGCTGGCGCTCTGGCTGCGCTACAACGGGCCCGACACCTCGCTCAGCTTTGAAATCATGATGGACTGCCTGCTCATCGTCGTCATCGGCGGCATGGGCACCATCTACGGCTCGGCCATTGGCGCCGTATTGTTTTTGGTGGCGCAAAGCTATCTGCAAGACCTGCTGCGCGTAGGCAGCGAGGCTGCGGCGGGCTGGCCCTGGCTGGCCGCCTTGCTCTCGCCAGACCGCTGGCTGCTGTGGCTGGGCGTGCTGTTTGTGCTTTCGGTCTATTACTTCCCCACCGGCGTGGTGGGGCGCTTGCGCGCTGCGGCGGCGCACAGGCCGGGATAAGGGTGCGGAGTTTCTGACTTCGCAGCTCCATGACTTCTTGAATCGGTGTGATGGTCGTGCAACAAAAACCAACCCTGGAGACAAGCGCATGAAAACCTGTGTTCGCCCGTTCCTGCCTGCGGCCGTGGCCGCTGCTGTGTTGGCCGCCTGCGGCGGCGGTGGGGGAGATGGCAGCAACGCCAGCCCCAACACCAAGCCCACGTACCTGGGGGCCATTCAGGCCACGGCTTACGACGGCACCACCGACGACTTGCTCACCGCCGGCCTGGGTAAAGCCGGCCTGGCCGCAGCGGCCGCCCCGGCGTATGCCGACCCCCTCAAGCCCACGGCGGCCGAGCTGCGCCGCACCACCATCCACACCAACTACCGCGCCTTGCTCGACATGACGGCGGCAGGTGGCTACGGCAGCCTGTATGGCCCCAACGTCGATGCGCAGGGCAACATCACCGCCAGCGAGGGCAAGGTGGCGGGCACCGAATACATCGCCTTTGCCGACGATGGCAGCGGGCGGCAGAACGTCACCCTCATGGTGCAGGTGCCCGCCAGCTTCAACCCGCAAAAGCCCTGCGTCATCACGGCCACGGCATCGGGCTCGCGTGGGGTGTATGGCGGCATCAGCACGGGCGAGTGGGGCCTCAAGCGCGGCTGCGCCGTAGCCTACTCAGACAAGGGCACAGGTGCGGCCCCGCACGACCTGCAAAACGACACCGTGCCGCTGATCGATGGCACCCGCGCCACGGCCACAGCGGCGGGCAAGAACGCCGCGTTCAACGCGGGCCTCTCGGCCAGCGAACTGGCCGCCTTCAACGCCGCCACACCCAACCGCTTTGCCTTCAAGCACGCCCACTCGGGCCAAAACCCCGAGAAAGACTGGGGCCGCAGCACGCTGCAGGCGGTGGAGTTTGCCTACTACGTGCTCAACGAGCGCTTTGGCGCGCTGGACAACGGCCAGCGTCTCAAGACGCTCACCCCCGCCAACACCATCGTCATCGCGTCCAGCATCTCCAACGGCGGCGGCGCGGCCATTGCGGCGGCAGAGCAAGACACCCAGGGCCTGATCAGCGGCGTGGCGGTGTCTGAGCCCGCCGTGGAGCTGCCCGCCAACCCCGGTGTGACGGTGCAGCGCGGCAGCAGCGCCGTGGCCGTGACTGGCAAGACGCTGGTGGACTTCACCACCTATGCCAATCTCTATCAATCCTGCGCGGCGCTGGCGCCTTCCATCAGCAGCTCGCCCTATGCAGTTGCCTTTGGCGCGGGCTTTGCGGCCAGCGCCCTGCCCATTGCGCCCAACCGCTGCTCGGCCCTGGTGGCAGCGGGTTTGCTCACGGGCAGCACCCCTGCCGCGCAGGCAGAGCAGGCCCTGCAAAAGCTGCGCGACTATGGGTGGGAGGCCGAGTCGAGCGACTTGCACGCATCCCTGGCTGCGTTTGAAGTGGCGCCGGCTGTGGCGGTCACCTTTGCCAACGCGCTCTCGCGCGCCAGCGTCAAGGATCACCTGTGCGGCTACAGCTATGCCGCCACCACATCCACTGGCGCCGTGGGGCCGCTGGCGCCCGCAGCGCTGGCGGGCATGTTTGCCACGGGCAATGGGGTGCCGCCTTCCAGTGGGGTGCAGCTCATCAACAACAACGGCAAGCTGGGGGCTGGGCGCGACTTCTTGTCGGTGTCTGCCAGCGGCTTGGCCGACTGGAACACCGCCGGTGCGCTGTGCCTGCGCAACCTGGTCACCGGCACCGATGCCGCCGCGCAAAAACTGCAAGCCGGGGTGGACGAAACCCGCCGCAACGGCAACCTGCGCGGCAAGCCCGCCATCATCGTGCACGGCCGCGCCGATGCGCTGCTGCCCGTCAGCCACACGTCGCGGCCTTACGCCGCCCTCAACCGCAAGGTGGAGGGCAGTGCCAGCAAGCTGCGCTATGTGGAGGTGACCAACGCCCAGCACTTCGACAGCTTCATCGGCCTGCCCACCGTGCTGCCTGGCTACGACACCCGCTATGTGCCCCTGCACGTGTACTTGAACCGCGCCCTGGACGCCATGTACGACCACTTGGCCAGCGGCAAAACACTGCCCGCCAGCCAGGTGGTGCGCACGGTGCCACGCGGCGGCACGCCCGGCAGCGCCCCGGCCATCACCACTGCCAACTTGCCTCCTATGGCGACCACACCGCTCGCCGGTGATGCCATTGCCATCACGGCGGGGGCCATCGCCATCCCCGACTAGGCGCCCACGCAGGGCACGGCCCCAGCAGGGCCGTGCCCTGCAGTTTGTCCCGTTTCACAGGCCATCACCATGTCTCCCATCTCCCGCTACGCCACCTGCGCTGGCTACGAAATCCACTACACCGAATGGGGCAGGCCCGACGCCCCGGTGGTGATCGCATGGCATGGCCTGGCGCGCACCGGGCGCGACATGGACGACCTGGCCGCGCACCTGGCAGACCGCTACCGCGTCATTTGCCCTGACACCATCGGCCGGGGCCTGAGTCAGTGGAGCCGCCAGCCGCTGCAGGAGTACCGCCTGGCGTTTTACGCCCGCATCGCTGCCGACCTGTTTGACCAGCTGGGCATTGAGCGCGCGCACTGGGTAGGCACCTCGATGGGCGGGGCCATTGGCACCGTGTGCGCTGCGGGGGTGTTTGAGCCCAGCTTGCGGGGCCGCATTGCCAGCCTGCTGCTCAACGACAACGCCCCCCGCCTGGCCGATGCAGCGCTCGAGCGCATCAAGGCCTATGCGGGCCAGCCCCCCGCGTTTGACACCGTGGCCGAGCTGGAGGCTTTTTTCCGTCAGGTGTACCAGCCCTACGGCTGGCTCAGCGATGCGCAGTGGCGTCGGTTGACCGAAACATCGACCCGCCGCCTGCCCGATGGCCGCGTGACCCCGCACTACGACCCGGCCATGGTGCAGCAGTTCACCCGCCATGAGAACGACTACCTGATCTGGGACCACTACGACCGGCTGGACATTCCGGTGCTGTGCCTGCGCGGTGCTGATTCAGACCTGGTGCTGCCCGATACGGTGGCAGAGATGCAGCACCGCGGCCCCGGCGCCAAGGGCCTGCTGCAGGTGGTGGAGGTGCCTGGCTGTGGGCATGCACCCGCGTTGAATGTGCCTGCGCACTACGCGCTGGTCGATGGGTTTTTGGCGCGTGCAGAAGGTCGGCCGTAGCCCGCCTTCTGGGCCCTCATCAACCTGTTTAGCCCCTGGTCACGCCAAGCCCGCAGCCCAAAGCCTGGCTCAGCTGCTCGGCCGGAATGGCCCAGTCGGCGTCGGCCGCAATCGCCTCGCGCAGAAACTTGGCTTGCGCGGGCGTCCACACGGCGACGTCGGGCAACGTGAAGTTGACTGCCGTGGTGCGGTGCGTGGCGATGAAGGTGGTCATTGATGCCTCGTCCGACGGCAGGCCCAATTGGTCAAACAGGTCGGACATGGTGTGGATTCCGGTTTCCATGGAAGTTCGCAATCTTTGAAAAGAGGTGAATGGGGTGGTACAAGCTCCTTGTGCCTTGCGGGCGGGCTTGCGGCAAACCTTGCCCGTGCGTGCAGTGGGGCAGGGTGGTATTGCAGCACAGCCGTGCCGCGTGTGGTGTAGGACGGTCACGGTGTTGCGGCACCTGCTGTGCCTGCGGCACTTGCTGCGTGCAGTGCCAGGTAGTGGTGCACCACCGGCCCACCGGGGCCCTGGTGAAAGCGTTGGGCTGCCGCCTGCAGGTCTGCGTCGGCCTGCGAAACGCGGGTGTGCTGGCGCATGTGCTCGGCCCAGGACTCCACCAGAAACCATTCCATGACCCGGCCTGGCTCTCCCGTGTGCTCCGCGATGCCCCAGGCATAGGCGCCGTCGCGGCGGCGCTCTTCCCCCACCGCCTGCATGGCCTGTGCAAAGGCGGCCTTGTCGTGGGCCGCGATGCGGTACTCGATTTGCACCATCACCGGGCCCTGGTCATGGGGTACAGGTTCGGCCACCAAAGGCTCCGGCCAGTGGTTGGAGGGCTGCAAATCGGCCTCCCCCCTGGGCAGGCGCAAGCGGTGTGCGGCAAAGGCCACCACCACCAACCCTGCAGCCCCCATCCACAGGGTGGGGGCCAGTCCTGCCTGGCCTGCCATCAGTCCCCAGACCAGGCTGCCCGCTGCCATGGCACCGTTGAACACCATGAGGTAGATGGCCAGCCCCCGCCCGCGCACCCAGTTGGGCAGCACCGACTGGGCCACGCCATTGAGGGTCGTCAGCGCCACGATCCAGCCTGCGCCCAGCAGCAGCATGAGCCCAACGGCAGCCCACTGGGGCGGCGCAACGGCCAGCACCGCCATCACAGCGGCGGTCAGTGCCGATGCGCCCAGCAGCAGTTGGTCTGCATCCCAGCGCTGGCGCAACCTGGGCAGCAGCACGGCGCCTGCAATGGCACCAGCACCCACCGCGCCCAGCAGCACCCCATAAAACCCGGCGCCGCCGCCCAGCATGCGCCGCGCCACCAGGGGCAGCAGGGCCCACACTGCGCTGGCAAAGCCAAAGAACACGGCCGCACGCAGCAGCACCACATGCAGATCGCGGCTGGCACGGGCAAAGCGCAGCCCCGCACGCAAGGCCCCGAAGAAATGCTCGTCTAGCCCATTGGATGCGGTGGGGGTGCGCTTCCACCACCACAGCGCACCGATCACAAACACATAGCTCAGCAAGTCCACCCCGTAGGCCATGGCCGCCCCAAAGCTGGCCAGCAGCAACCCGCCGGCGGCAGGGCCTATAGAGCGTGCAATGTTCACACCCAGCGAGTTCAGTGCCACGGCGCCTTTGAGCTCGCTGCGCGGTACCAACTCCGGCACGATGGACTGCCAGCTGGGCCCCATGAGTGCCGCGCCCATGCCGCCCACAAACGTCAAGGCCACCAGCCACTCCACGGTGAGCGTGTGGGTGGAGGCCAGCATCAGCAGCGTGCCGCTCACCGATGCCAGCAACACCTGCACCGCAATGAGAAAACGCCGCCGGTCCAGAATGTCAGACAACACCCCCGCAGGGATGGCCAGCAAAAACACGGGTAAGGTGGCGGCGGTCTGAATCAAGGCCACTGCTGCCGGGCTGGACGTCAGCTCCGTCACCATCCACGCGCTGGCCACATCGCGCATGAAGCTGCCAATGTTGCCAAGCACCGTGGCAGTCCACAGCACGGCAAACACCGGAAAGCGCAGTGCCGCAAAGGCAGTGCCGGGTTGCTGTTGAGAGGTTGCTCCCGCCTGCGGCGGCGGCTTGTGGGAATCATTGGGTGACATGGTTACCTCGCAGGTCTTGCCAGGCCACCAGCACAAAGCCACCGACCAGGCCCAGGTGCTCAAAAAAGGAATTGGTCGCCATGAAGCGCTCCTGCCCTGGGGGCAGTTCCCAAAAGCGCAGTGCCAGCATCGTGGCCAGCAAGGTGAAGCAGCCCAGGGCCAGCGCACCCAGCCAGCGCCACCGGCCAACCAGAATCAGCACCGAGGCGCCCAGCTCCAGTGCTATCACCAGCACCGCGAACAGCGGCGCAGGTACCAGCCCGAAGTGCTGCATCTCAGCCATGGCACCGGAAAAGGAGGTGAGCTTGGTCAGGCCTCCCTGCAGATAAGCGGCGCACAGGCCCAGATAGCCCACAAAGCGCATGGCAGCGCTGCCGAAAACAGGGCGCATCACGGTTGCCAGGCGTTCCTGAACGCCGTATGAGGATGTAGTCATCGCATTTCTCCTTGGAGTCTTGTGCAGTCATGCGCGGTCCTGCGTCCCCCGCTCAAAGAGTGTGAGGGGGACGCCGCGCCGTAGCTCAGGGAGGCCCTTTTGTTTTAGGCCATCCAGCAAGAGCAGCCCAGTGCCCCAAAGAAGCTCTTCGGATCAGAGGACGGCACGTTGGATGCCCACGCGTCGGCATGGTTGTGGCCGTGCATCCCGCAGCTGGTGCTGCAGCCGCAAGCCGCTGCCATGTTGCGATAGCGCACCGGGTTGAGCGAGTTCTTGCCCGCCCCTTCCGGATCACCCCAACCGGCATAGCCGCCGAACAGCCTGGTCGGCGACCAGTCGGGCATGGCCGGGGGCAGTGGGTTGTCGTCATGCCGGGCAAACTCGCCCTCGCCGTAGACCACTCGGCCACCGACCACTGTGAGGTGTGAGGTCAGGAACGAGATCTCGTCTTCCGGCACCTTGAAGAAGTCCTTGCTGGGCACGATGAAGTCGGCCAGTTGGTCCACGGCAATGCGGCCACGCTTGCCCTCTTCGTTGCTGAACCAGGCTACGTTTTCGGTCCACATGCGCAGGGCCGTCTCGCGGTCCAGCAGGTTGCGCTGTGGATACAGCTGTGTGCCGCCCAGTGTCTTGCCGGTGATCATCCATGACAGCGAGACCCAGGGGTTGTAAGAGGCCACCCGCGTGGCATCGGTACCGGCCGAAACCTTGACACCTTTTTCCAGAATGCGCTTGACCGGAGGCGTGGCCTCTGCTGCCCGGGCGCCGTAGCGCTCGATGAAGTACTCGCCCTGGTAGGCCATGCGGTGCTGCACTGCTATGCCGCCTCCCAGCGCCGCAATGCGGTCTATGGACTTGTCGGAGATGGTCTCTGCATGGTCGAAGAACCAGTTGATGCCTGTGATTGGCGTATCGCGGTGCACCTTCTCGAACACATCCAGTGCCCGCGAGATAGTCTCGTCATAGGTTGCATGCAGGCGCCAAGGCCATTTGTTCTGCACCAGCACGCGCACGACCTCCTCCAGCTCGCCTTCCATCTGCGGCGGCATGTCGGGGCGTTCCACGCGGAAGTCCTCAAAGTCGGCTGCCGAGTACACCAGCATCTCGCCCGCGCCGTTGTGGCGGAAATAGTCGTCACCCTGCTTGTACTTGACTGAAGACGTCCATTTGAGGAAGTCCTCTTTCTCCTGCTTGGGCTTTTGCGTGAACAGGTTGTAGGCCAAGCGCACGGTGATCTGGTTGGCGTCGGCCAGCTGCTGGATCACCTCGTAATCATCGGGGTAGTTCTGGAAGCCGCCACCCGCGTCGATCACGCCGGTCACGCCCAGGCGGTTGAGCTCGCGCATGAAGTGGCGCGTGGAATTGACCTGGTAGTCGAGTGGCAGCTTGGGGCCTTTGGCGAGGGTGGCATAGAGGATGGTGGCGTTGGGCTTGGCCAGCAACAGGCCGGTGGGGTTGCCGCTTGCGTCGCGCACGATCTCGCCGCCAGGAGGCGCCTGCGTGTCCTTGGTGTAGCCCACGGCACGCAGTGCCGCGGCGTTGAGCAGTGCGCGGTCGTACAGGTGCAGCAGAAACACTGGCGTGTCGGGTGCGATGGCGTTGATCTCCTGCAGCGTGGGCAGGCGCTTTTCAACGAACTGATGCTCGGTAAAGCCGCCCACCACGCGCACCCACTGCGGCGCCGGGGTGACCGCCACCTGGCGCTTGAGCATGTCCAGCGCATCCGCCAGCGAGCGCACGCCGTCCCAGCGCAGCTCCGTGTTGTAGTTGAGCCCGCCGCGCACCACATGGGTGTGGTTGTCGAACAGACCCGGCAGCGCGCTTTTGCGCTGGAGGTCGATGCGCCGGGTGCGGTCTCCGGCCAGCGCCAGAATTTCTTGGTCATCGCCCACGGCCACGAAGCGGCCCGCCTTGACTGCGACGGCGCTGGCCGTGGGTTTGCTGCGGTCCAGCGTGGTGATCTGGCCGTTAAAGAAGACGGCGTCTGGATAAGAATCGGACATGGCAGTGGCTCCTTGGTGTTCGGCTGCAGAGGCGTTGCGCCCCAATAGACTACCCAGTGCCACTGTCGTCGCGGCGCCCAGGATGTTTCGACGGGATGTCATGGGTTTCTTTCGTGGAATGCCGGTGCGCTGCTGCCGCTGCAGCAGCGCACGCAAGGCATGGCGTATGGATGACCAGGCGGTCAGGCCTGCTTGTCCTCGGTGGGTGTTGCTGGCGCTTGTCGGCCTGGCAGGTGGCCCAGCACGGAAGCCGTTGCCCTGGTCTCATGGCACGCGGTGCTGAAGGTGCTCCCGCCCAGCAACTTCTTGCCCACCGGAATCACCTGCTCACCCACCAGCATTCCCAGCAGCCCCAGCAGGGCGATGAGCGGTGGAGCAGGCGAGCGCACGTTCAAGAGGCTGTAGATGACGCCGACCAGCAGGCCGGCAGCGGCAGACAGGAGGTATGTCTTCACGGCCGGCCCTCTTATCAGCCTTCGTGGGCGTTGAACATGGTCTTGGCGTAGTTGATGCCAATGCCGTAGGCGCCGCCCACCTTCTTCGCAATGCCAGTCGTCAGGTCATATGTTTCACCACGGGCCCAGTCGCGCTGCAGCTCCAGCAGGTATTGCAGCGATGTCATGGGCTGTGCACCCGCTTGCACCATCCGCTCCACGGCGCGGTTGTGGGCTTCCACAGACACGTCGCCACAAGCATCGGTGATCACATACACCTCAAAGCCCTGGTCCAGCGCGGAGAGGGCCGGGCCCACGATGCACACGCTGGTCCACAGGCCTGCCAGCACGATGCGTGGCTTGCCAATGCGGTTGACTTCGGCGATGACAGCGGCATCTTCCCAGGTGTTCATGGACGTGCGGTCCAGCATTTTCTGGCCGGGGAAGGGTGTTGTGATCTCGTCAAACATGGGGCCCGAAAAACTCTTTTCTGCCACCGTGGTCAGGATGGTGGACACCCCAAAGCCTGCGGCCGCCTGGGCGACCAGCGAGGCATTGGTGCGCAGGTTTGCCGCGTCAATCGAATGGGTGGCGAAGGCCATTTGCGACTGGAAGTCGATCAGGATCAGCGTGTGGTCCTTGGGGCTGAGCAAGCGTGCGCCGGGGGTGGCTTGGGCGGTGATGGTCATGGTGAAACTCCCTGGTAAAAAATGAATGGAACGTGAAGAAAGAATGGCCTGGGCAAGACCGGGCTGAGCCCGGACTGTCGGCCGTATCGGGCCCCCGGCATTCGCTGATGCGGTGCCAGGGGCCGAATGGTGTTTTGTCGCGCTGCGAGGCTTGCCTCGCGGCGTGGCGTCAGTGCGGCATGGTGGGCAATTCCAGCGGGCGCAGGTCAAAGACAAGCACTTCTGCATCCTGGCCGTTGGCAAAGTGCAAGGCCTGGGCATTGCGAATGCGTGCCCCGTCGCCTTCCTCCAGGCGCTCACCGTTCACCTCCAGGCTGCCACGTGCCACATGCACATACACATTGCGGTCAGGGCCCACATCCAGGCTGGCGGCTTCTTCGCCATGGAGCAGCGCTGCGTACACCCTGGCGTCCTGGTGCACGGCCAGCGATCCCTGTTCGCCTTCGGGCGAGATGATCAGGCGCAGTTGGCCACGCTTTTCTGCTTCACTGAAGTGCACCTGCTGGTAGCGCGGTGCAACCCCGGTGGTTCCGGGAACGATCCAGATCTGCAGAAAGTGCACGCCGTCTTGCTTGGAGTGGTTGAACTCGCTGTGGCGCACCCCGGTGCCTGCGCTCATCATTTGCACGTCGCCGGGGCGGATCACCGAGCCTGTGCCCATCGAGTCCTTGTGCTCCAGGGCCCCTTCCAGCACATACGAGAAGATTTCCATGTCGCGGTGGGGGTGGGTACCAAAACCCTGGCCTGGGGCCACCCGGTCATCGTTGATCACCAGCAGGTCTGAAAAGCCCTGTTGCTGTGCATCGTGGTAGTGGCCAAACGAAAACGTGTGGCGTGAACGGAGCCAGCCGTGGTTGGCGTTGCCGCGTTGGTGGGATCTGCGGATGTCGAGCATGGTGCAATTCCTTTCTTTAGGTTCGATGAAATTCACACTGGCGTTCCAGTTGGCTCTGTGCCGTTTCAGCGTGTATTTCGTGTTGCGATGGAGAAAGTATCTGGCTTTTGATCCGGGTCAAGGTTGAAACGTTTGGGTATTCATCATCGATAATTTCGATGATGTAAATCAAGGAAATTTCCATGTTGAAACTGACGCTGGAAGCCATCGAATTGGTCGATGCCATCGCCCGCTACGGTTCGTTTGCGGGGGCCTCAGAGCACCTGCACAAGGTGCCCTCCACCATTTCTTACAGCGTGAGCAAGCTTGAGGATCAGTTAGGACTGGCGCTGTTTGTGCGCAATGGCCCGCGCGTCACCCTCACGGCAGCGGGGCAGGAGATGCTGAAAGAAGGGCGCTGGCTGCTGGTGTCGGCGCGGCAGCTGGAATCGCGCATGAGGCAGATCGCTACGGGGTTTGAATCGGAAGTACGCCTGGTGCATGACTCGCTCATCCCCACCAGCGCCTTCAATCAGGACATCTGCGCTTTTGAAGACCTGAACTGCGGCACCCGCCTGCGCATTGGCTGTGAGGCCATGACTGGCACCTGGGAGGCGTTGAGAGATGGGCGTGCTGACCTCATCGTGGCTGCCGGCGAAGGCCCTGCCGGCGGTGGCTACAAAGCCGTGGCTGTGGGTACGCTGGCCTTTGTCTTTTGTGTGGCACCCACGCACCCGTTGGCCCGCCTGGGCCGACCAGACCGCCCGTTGCGCCGCAGCGACTTGCTGGAGCACACCGCCGTGGTGGTGGGCGATGGGGCACGCTCGCTCACGGACCGCACGGTGGGGCTGCTCTCAGGCCAGCGGCGAATCACGGTGCCATCTATGCAGGCCAAGATTGCCTGCCAGGTCGCAGGGTTGGGCCATGGCTTTGTGCCCAAAGCTTGCGTGCAGGCAGAGCTGGAAGAGGGGGGGTTGGTGGAGGTGGCGGTGGAAGAACCCCGCGCCGAGGAAACGTTTTGGTTGGCCTGGAAGTCTGGCACCCCCGGCGAGGCCTTCAAATGGTGGTGCCAGCGCCTGAGTCGCCCGTTGCTGCCCGGCATCTTGCCGCGCAGCCTGCGCTGAGGGCGATGCTGGGGGCCACCAGGCCGTTTAAGGTGGAGAGCCCGGCACGCTCTGCGGCGTCTTTAGCGGCATCAAGGTGCCAGGCTGTCTGTCAATGCCCCAGTTGCTTGAGTGCCGCTTGCAGGCCGGTGAGCCCACCCACACGCTGTTCGTTGATAAAGACCTGCGGCATTTGCCGCACGGCGGGGCCGCACTTGGCATAAAAGGCCAGGCGTTCGGCTTCGTCATCGATCTTGATTTCTTCGTAGGGCAGCGAGCGCGCTTTCAGCAGGCTCTTGGCCGATTCGCACTGGGGGCAGGCGGACTTGGAGTAGACGGTGATCTTGAGGGTCATACGCTCGATTTTAGGCGTTGGCCTGCGCGGGTGCTTGGCGCGCTGGCGGCGCCTGTTAGCCCTTTGGGGCACCTGCGGTAGTTTGGGTTTACCATTCGGTTTGTTTTGTGACTGATTGGTTTTTATGCCTTCATCCCACCCCATACACCGCCGGTTTGTTCTGGTTGCCGCGTTGGGCGCTGCGGCCTTGCTGGCTGGTTGCTCGTCCACCCAGTCGCCCCAGGGCATCACCCCGGTCACGCCTTTCGACTTAGCCCGCTACGAGGGCAAGTGGTACGAAGCCGCGCGGCTCGAGCATTCTTTTGAGCGGGGCATGACCGATGTGTCTGCCACTTACCAGCGCCAGAGCGACGGCAGCGTGCGCGTGCTGAACCGGGGCTTTGATACGGCCAAGAACGATTGGCGTCAGGCCGAGGGCAAGGCGAAGTTCACGGGCGATGCCAACACGGCGTCGCTCAAGGTCTCGTTCTTTGGCCCGTTCTACGGCGGCTACCACGTGGCCGCGCTCGATGCCGACTACCAATGGGCGCTGGTGGTGGGGCCAGACCGCAGTTACTGCTGGATTCTGTCGCGCAGCAAGCAACTGGCCCCCACCGTGCGCGAGCAGCTCATCGCCCGCGCCCAGGCACTGGGCATCGACACGCAGGCCCTCATTTGGGTGACCCACGACCGTACCGATCCGCAGCCATGAGTACATCGGTATCCCCATTGCCCATTGCCGTGATCGGCGCGGGCCTTGCGGGCCTATCTTGCGCACAGGCCCTGCTGCAGGCAGGGCACACCGTGCATGTGTTCGATAAAAGCCGGGGCCCGTCTGGCCGCATGAGCACGCGCCGCGCTGAAGACGCCGCAGGCCCCTGGCAATGCGACCACGGCGCGCAGTACTTCACCGCACGCGATCCGCAGTTCCGTGCTGAAGTCGCCCGCTGGCAGCAGGCCGGGGTAGCCGCGTTGTGGGACGCACGCCTGTCTAGCTTTGATGGCTCCGCGTGGACCACGCCCGCCACTCCGCTGGAGCGCTTTGTGGGCACCCCGCGCATGACATCGCCCGCAGGCTGGCTGGTGCAGGGCTTGCAGCAGGCGGGCGATAGAGCCCTGGCGCAGTGGCAAACCACCGTGCAAAAGCTGGAGCGCCATGCCGATGGCTGGGCCATCACCTCGGCCGAGCATGGCCCGCACGCGCAGCGCTACAGCGCCGTGCTGCTGGCCGTGCCCGCCCCGCAAGCCGTGCCCCTGCTGCACCCCGTGGCCCCCACGGGCGCTGCAGTGGCCGCCAGTGCACGCATGCGCGGCAGCTGGGCGGTGATGGTGCGCTGCCCAGCGCCCGTCGCCCTGCCGTGGGACGGTGCCTTTATCAACACCGGCCCGCTGCGCTGGGTGGCGCGCGACAGCAGCAAGCCCGGCCGCACCACCCCCGCAGGCACCGAGACCTGGCTGCTGCACGCCAGCCCAGAGTGGAGCGATGCCCACATCGAAGACACCGCCGACAGCGTGACTGCCACCTTGCTCGCCGCCTTCCAGGCACTGGGTGGCCCCGCACCCGCGCAGGTGCAAGCCACCGCCCACCGCTGGCGCTATGCCGACACCGAACCCGCCCTCACGCTGGGCTACTGGTGGGACACAGATGTACACCTGGGCATGTGTGGCGACTGGATCAGCGGCGGCAAGGTCGAGGGCGCGTGGCTCAGCGGCCGGTCGCTGGCCCGCGCCGTGGCGGGCTGATCGCGGACTGACGGGGCCAGAGCGGCGCAGGGCATGAGCTACACCGTCGTCTGGTTCAAGCGCGACCTGCGCGTGCACGACCATGCCCCGCTGCACCACGCCGCCGCCCAGGGCCCGGTGCTGTGCCTCTATGTCATCGAGCCCAGCCTGTGGGCGCAGCCCGATGCCGCGCTGCAGCACTACCACTTTGTGCAAGAAAGCCTGCACGACCTGGCCCAGGCCCTGCAGCGGCGGGGTGCCACGCTGCAAGTTACCGTGGGCGAGGTGGTGGACGTGCTGGCCCGCCTGCATGCGCTGGCCCCCTTTCACACCCTGGTGGCGCACGAAGAAACGGGCAACGCCCACACCTATGCCCGCGACCTGGCCGTGGGCCGCTGGTGTCGCACGCAGGGCGTGGCTTGGCGCGAATTGCCGCAGCACGGCGTGATGCGCCGCCTGCGCTCGCGCGACGAGTGGCACCAGCACTGGCAGGCTTTCATGCACGCCTCCGTAGTGCCTGCCCCCGCACCAGAGGCCCTGCACAGCCGCATGCTGCCGTGGCTCGCACAGCCCTGGCCCATCGGGGCCGAGCTGGGTTTGGCGGCGCACGACCCACCCCAGCGCCAGCGCGGAGGCCGCAAAGAGGGGCTGCGCGTGCTGCAAGACTTTTTGCTGCAGCGCAGCCAGGGCTACCGGGGCGGCATCTCATCGCCGCTGACCGCGCCCAGCGCCTGCTCACGTCTCTCGCCCTACTTGGCCCTGGGCTGCCTGGGCATGCGCGAGGTGGTGCAGGCCACCCAGCGCCGCCAGCAACAGCTCAAAACCAGCACCGAGCCTGGAGCCGCATGGCAGCGCAAGGGGCTAACGGCTTTCATGAGCCGCCTGCACTGGCACTGCCATTTCATCCAAAAGCTGGAGTCCGAGCCCGCGCTGGAATACCACAACCTGCACCGGGGCTACAACGGCCTGCGCGAAGGGGAATGGAACCCCGCCCACTTCGAGGCCCTGGTCGCCGGGCGCACCGGCTGGCCCATGGTGGATGCCTGCGTGGCCATGCTGCGCGAGACGGGGTGGATCAACTTCCGAATGCGCGCCATGCTGGTGTCTGTGGCCTCGTACCCGCTGTGGCTGCATTGGCGGCCCGTGGGTGAATGGCTGGCACGCCAGTTTCTGGACTACGAACCCGGCATCCACTGGAGCCAGATGCAAATGCAGGCGGGCACCACCGGCATCAACACCACCCGCGTCTACAACCCCATCAAACAGGCGCAAGACCACGACCCGCACGGCCACTTTGTGCGCCAGTGGCTGCCCGCCCTGCGCCGCGTGCCCGATGCCTGGCTGCTGGAGCCCTGGCGCATGCTGCCCGATGTGCAGGCCTGCTGCGGCGTGCGTGTGGGCCCCGACATTGCCGTGCCGCTGGTAGACCTGGACACCGCCACCCGCACCGCCAAGGCCCGCGTGCACGGCCTGCGCGCCCAACCCGCCGTGCGCGCCGCCCAGGCCGCGATTGTCGAAAGACACGGTTCCCGCCAGTTTCGCGATGGCGGCAGCCCGCAGGCACGCGCTCGGGCCCGCGCACGCAACGCCGCCCAGCACCCCCAGCAGCAAACCCTGGACTTTTGAACCATGCGCATGCGCAAAAAATCAGACCTCCCGCAAAAGACCTGCCTGCACTGCGGCTTGCCCTTCACTTGGCGCAAGAAGTGGGACAAGGTGTGGGACGAGGTGAAGTACTGCTCCGACCGCTGCCGCAGCGAACGCAAGCGCGGAGACAAATCCGCAGGGGAGGGCACCTTATGAGCACCGTGCTGTTCTGGTTCCGCAACGACCTGCGCCTGCACGACCAACCCGCGCTGCGCGCAGCGCTCACCAGCGGTGCTACCCACCTCCTGCCTGTGGTGTGCCTGCCCGCGCCGGATGAATCCACACCCTGGGGCTTTACCCGTGTGGGCGCACACCGCCGGGCCTTCACCGCCGCAGCGCTGCGCGGGCTGCAAGGGCAGATGAGCGCACTGGGCAACCCGCTGCTCATCTGCCAGGCCCCGCCCGCCACCGCCTTGCCGCAACTTGCCCAGGCCGTGGGTGCCATCACCGTGGTGTGCGAAGACATTGCCGCCCCCTACGAACAGGCCGAGGTGGCCGCATTGCGCGCCGCTGGCTTGCAGGTGCGTACCGTTTGGCACAGCAGCCTGCTGCACCCGGCCGACATGCCCTGGCCTGCCTCTGACCTGCCCGGTGTGTTCACCAGCTTCCGACAGAAGGTCGAGCGCGCAGGCATTACCCCCGCTGCACCACTGCCCGCACCCACCAAACTGCTGCCGCCGCCCCAAGTGCCTGCGCCCGTGTTGCAGGCCGTGGGCGCAGAGCAGGGCGCAGCCAGCATCCAGCCACCCGCACTGCCCCAGGGCAGCGATGCGCGCTCGTCCTTCCCCTACGGCACGCCTGCTTGCGATGGCAGCGAGGCCGCAGCGCTGGCCCACCTGGCGCAGTACCTGGCCCGCAAGCTGCCCCACAGCTACAAAGACACACGCAATGGACTCACGGGGCTGGACTACTCCAGCAAGTTCTCGCCCTGGTTGGCTACCGGCGCGCTGTCTCCGCGCCAGATCTATGCCGATCTGAAAAATTTCGAGCGCGACCACGGCGCCAATGACGGCACCTACTGGCTGTGGTTTGAGCTACTGTGGCGCGATTACTTCCGGCTGCTGCACCTGCAATACGGTGCAGCGCTGTACCGGGCGCGTGGCCTGTCAGAACTGCCGCCCGCCCCACACAACCCGCGCGGTTTTGATCGCTGGTGCCAGGGCGATACGGGCCAGCCCCTGGTCGATGCCGCCATGCGCGAGCTGGCTGCCACCGGCTACCTCAGCAACCGCCTGCGCCAGGTGGTTGCCAGCTACCTCATCTACGACCTGCACAGCGACTGGCGCGCTGGCGCCGCGTGGTTCGAATCGCAACTGGTGGACTACGACGTGTACAGCAACCAGGCCAACTGGCTCTACATTGCCGGGCGCGGCACCGACCCGCGCGGGGGCCGCCGCTTCAACCCCATCAAGCAGGCGCAAGACCACGATGCCGACGGCAGCTACCGCCGCATGTGGGGCACGCTATGAGCACGCTACAACCCCGCACCCCACAGGGCGCACATACGCTGCGCCTGCTGCTGGGCGACCAGCTCAACCCCGAGCATTCCTGGTTTGCAACGCAAGACGAGGGCGTGGTCTACGTGCTGATGGAAGTGCGGCAAGAGACCGACTACGTGCTGCACCACGCGCAAAAAATCCTCGCCATCTTTGCCGCCATGCGCGACCTGGCCCGCCACTTGCGCGAAGCCGGGCACCGCGTGCGCTACGTGGCGATTGACGACGCCAGCAACCGCCAGTCCATCCCCGCCAACCTGGCCGCCCTCATGGCCCATTACGGCGCGCATACGCTGCACTACCAGCTCCCCGACGAATGGCGGCTGGACGAGCAATTGCGCACCTGGGGTGCAGAGCAATCCTTTGCCGTGCAGGCCGTCAGCAGCGAGCACTTCTACACCACCCGCACCGAAATGGCCGAGGTGTTCAAGGGCCGCAAGCAGTGGCTCATGGAGCACTTCTACCGCCGCATGCGCCAGCGCCACAGCGTGCTGATCGACGAGGCAGGCGAGCCCGAAGGCGGGCAGTGGAACTACGACCACGACAACCGCAAGCCCTGGCCCGGCACACCCGCGCTGCCGCCCGACGCCCGCCCCACGCACGACCACAGCGTCCTGTGGGCCACCATCCAGGCCGCAGGCGTGCAAAGCTTTGGCAACCCGCAGGCCCATGCGCTGCGCTGGCCGCTGAATCGGGTCGAGGCGCTGGTCTGGCTCGACCACTTCATCACCACCACGCTGCCGCACTTTGGTGCTTATGAGGACGCCATGAGTACGAAGAGCGCGCGGCTCTTTCACTCCCTGTTATCCTTTGCGCTCAACACCAAAATGCTGCGCCCGCACGAGGTAGTGCAACGCGCCCAGGCCGCGTACCACGCAGGCACCGCGCCCCTGCCTGCGGTGGAGGGCTTTGTCCGCCAGATCCTTGGCTGGCGCGAATACGTGCGCGGCATCTACTGGGCCCACATGCCCGGCTACGACGAGCGCAACGCCCTGGGCCACAGCACGCCGCTGCCAGAGTGGTTGTGGACGGGCAACACCCGCATGCGCTGCATGCAGCACGCCGTGGGCCAGTCGCTGGAGCATGCATATGCTCACCACATCCAGCGCCTCATGGTCATCGGCAACTTTGCGCTGCTAGCGGGGCTTGACCCCGCTGCCGTGCACCGCTGGTATTTGGGCGTGTACATCGACGCCTTTGAATGGGTGGAGGTGCCCAACACCGTGGGCATGAGCCAGTTTGCCGACGGCGGCCTGCTGGCCACCAAACCCTATGTGAGCAGCGCCGCCTACATCGACCGCATGAGCGACTACTGCACCGGGTGCCACTACGACAAGAAGCTGAAGGTGGGTGAGCGTGCGTGCCCGTACAACGCTCTGTACTGGGACTTCTTTGCGCGCAACGAAGCAGTGCTGGGCAACAACTTTCGCCTCGGCATGGTGTACCGCCAGCTGCAAAAAATGCAGGGCCCGCAGCTCGATGCGCTGCGCGAGCATGCGGCCAGCCTGCGCACTAGACTCGATATGCTTTGACTACACATTCCACACGCACCATGAGATTGCACGAATACCCCGTGCCGCGCCTATCTGCCCAGATCATTCAGGAGTGGGCTCCTGAACTTGCGGTCCGATATGGCTGCACGGTAGAGGCGTTTTTGGACAAACCCAATCACACCATCTTTTTCCCATCCCAAACGCTTCGTATCGAACTCATGGACGAATCTGTAGTGGAGTTCAAGTATGCGTTCGCTCTGGTGAGTGAGGAACGCCGCACCATCGCGGTTTTCACTGAGCACTGTGGTCATCACGTGTTCCCGCACTACCAAACTAAAGTGCTCTGCGATGGCTCCCTGGTCTATGCGCAGGCCACACACCCTGGTGACTGGTCTTCTCCATGAACTCGCTTCCTCACGGCTACCGCGCCATCGTCATCGGTGCCACCGGCGCCATTGGCAGCGCCTTTCTGGCCCACTTGCAGGCCGATCCGCGCTGCGCTCTGGCCTTGGGCCTGGGCCGCCACACCCACCCGGCGGTCGATTTGGACGATGAAGCCACCATCGCCCACGCCGCCCAGCAGCTCAAGGCCCAGGGGCCATGGCACTGCATCATCCACGCCACAGGTCTGCTGCATGGCCCCCACGGCATGCCTGAAAAGCGCCTGGGCCAGTTGAACTACGCGCAGATGGAAGCCACCTTCCGCACCAACACCTTCGGCCCCGCGCTGGTGCTGGCCCACTTTGCGCCGCTGCTGCCAACGCACGGGCGTGGCCTGCTCGCCGTGCTTTCGGCCAAGGTGGGCAGCATTGGCGACAACCGCCTGGGCGGCTGGTACAGCTACCGCGCCAGCAAGGCTGCGCTCAACATGCTGGTCAAAACGGCTGCCATCGAAGTGGCCCGCACTCACCCGCAGGCCGTGCTGGTGGCGCTGCACCCGGGCACCGTCAATTCAGCCCTGTCGGCCCCGTTCAACGGCGCAGAAATTGGCCGCCCGGCTGCTGATGCGGCGGGGGACATGCTGCGGGTGCTGGATGGGATGCCGGTGGAAGAAACGGGCGGGTTCTATGCGTACAGCGGGGATAAGCTGCCTTGGTAGCTGCTCTGATGCGTGCAGGGAGTTTGCTATGGTTTTGATACCGAATGCTGCCGTCCTTCAAGCGCTAACGGTTCATTCGGATTCAATCAAAAGGCCGCGGTGCAATGGCTCAAATGATGGGGTAAGCCCCCGTGCCCCCCGGCCACGCCGTCAGAACTTCATAGCCATCGTTCGTCACGGCCACCATGTGCTCCCACTGGGCGGACAGGGATCGGTCTTTGGTCACTACGGTCCACCCGTCGGCCAGCTCTTTCGTTTCGCGCTGGCCCGCGTTCAGCATGGGCTCGATGGTGAAGACCATGCCTGCCTCCAGCCGCAGCCCCTGGCCGCGCCGTCCGTAGTGCAGCACCTGCGGCTCATCGTGGTACACGGTACCAATGCCGTGGCCGCAGTACTCGCGCACCACGCTGAAGTTCTCGCGCTGCGCCACCGTGGCAATCGCGTGGCCCACATCGCCCAGTGTGGCGCCGGGCTTCACCGTGCGGATGCCCGCGCACAGCGCCTCGTACGTGGTGCGCACCAGCCGCTGGGCCAGCACGCTGGGCGTGCCCACGCAGAACATGCGGCTGGTGTCGCCGTACCAGCCGTCTTTTTCCACGGCCACGTCGATGTTGACGATGTCGCCCTTCTTCAGTATCTGCTGGGGCGACGGGATGCCGTGGCACACGACATGGTTCACCGAGGTCAGCACCGTTTTGGGGTAGCCCAGGTAGCCCACATTGGCAGGCCGCGCGCCCTGCACGTTCACGATGTGGTCGTGGCACAGACGATCCAGCGTGTCAGTGGTTACGCCCGGCACCACATGCGGCTCGATCATCGCCAGCACCTCGGCCGCCAGCTGCGCGGCCCGCCGCGCCATCACCAGTTCTTCTGCCGATCGAATCGGCACCCCACGGTCAGCGCGGGCCATCAGTGCGGCTGCTTTCTGACGCGGGCGGCGGGGGCAACGTCTGCTGAAGAGGTCGCAGGCTTGCTGTCCAGCGCCCCCCGCGCGGCCAGCGTCACATCCAGCCCGCCCGCCAGTTCGGCCCGCACCAGCATCTGGCAAATCTCGCGGTGGTCCAGGTCGGGGTACAGCTCGGCCAGCATGCCGACGCGCATCCAGTGCTCGGCCTGGGAGTTGATGGAACGGCTCAGCGCCGTGCTGGCCAGACGCAGGTTTTCATGCATTTGATCGGAAATTTTGACGATGCCCATGATTCAGTAATATGTAAAACGTATTTGAATTGTATATGTTTTGTATATTTGCGAACGCTGAGCTGATGCCCTGCATCGTGCGTCTGTTGTCACGGGCATCATCGGCATTGCATCCGGTGGCACTTCGAGGGTTTTATGGGCATCAGCGACACACTGAAGATTTGGGCCAAGCGCGTTAAGCGCGATGGAGTCACCCTGTGGTTTGCGGGCAAGCACCCCAAGACGCCTTGGTATGCCAAGGCGCTGGGGCTGTTTGTGGTGGCCTATGCGCTGAGCCCGATTGACCTGATCCCTGACTTCATTCCGGTGCTGGGCTATGTGGACGATGTGCTGCTGCTGCCGGGTTTGATCTGGCTGACCTTGCGGCTGCTACCCTCCGATGTGCTGACCGATTGCCGTGACCAGGCCGATGCTTGGATGCAGACGCAGGGCGCCAAGCCCCGCAGCATGGCAGGGGCGGTGTTGGTGGTGGCGCTGTGGCTGGCCTTGGGGGCGGCTTTGTGGATGTGGTTGCGGCCGCTGGGTTGAGGGCGAATGCCCAGTACCCAGCGCCTGCGGTGATTTTTTGTGACACTGCTCAGCCCTGGGGGTAAATGGCTTGCTCCCTTTGGACAACAAAGGAGGAGTGTGCGATGTACCGTCTTCACAGCTTTTGCCAGTCTGGCAATGCATACAAGGTGGCGTTCTTTCTGCAGACCTTGGGTCTGGAGTGGGAGCCCGTGTTTGTGGACTTCATGAACGGAGTGACCCGCACGGCAGACTGGCGAGAGCAGGTCAACCCCATGGGCGAAGCCCCTGTGCTGGAGGACGGAGAGCGCAGCCTCACCCAGTCTGGCGTGATCCTCACCTATCTGGCCCAAAAGCACGCCCCCGCGTATCTGGGCAACACCGAGGACGACAAGCTGGAAGTGCTGCGCTGGGTGCTGTTCGACAACCACAAATTCACCGGCTACTTTGCCCCCTATCGCTTCATGAAATCGTTTGGCCCCACAGCCCATGATGCAGCGGTGATGGGCTGGCTGAAAGGGCGCATGGACAACGCCTTTGGCATCGTCAACAAGCACCTGGCAAACCGGGCCTACATGGTGGGCGAGCAGCCCACCATTGCCGACTTTTCGCTGTGCGGCTACATGTTCTACCCGCTGGAAGAAAGCGGTTACGACGTGGCTACGAGCTACCCCCACATCCATGCGTGGCTGCAGCGCCTGCGCCAACTGCCCGGATGGGCCAGCCCCTACGACATGCTGCCGGGCGAGCGCATCCTGCCCAAGTGGTAACGGGGTAACCAGCAACGGGTGGCACGGCCAAAAAGTTGCAGTGACGGCGGCCGCAAATCTGCCATGGCCCGGTTGGCGTGCCCACATTGCTGCAGCGCGTGGGCCAGCGTCACTGCCACGGCCTGCTGCACATCGCGCACCCGCATCAGGCGGCGATGATGCGCAAGCGACAGCGCGGCCCCATCACCGTGCCAGAATGAAATGATGAGCACCACCTCCTCATTCCAGTCCAACGCCGACGGCACCCGCATCACCACCTACACCTGGGCCCAAACCCCGGGCCAGCCTGTGGGTGCCGTGCAAATCTCTCACGGTTTGGCAGAGCACGGCGAGCGCTACGACCGCTTTGCCCGCGCCCTCAACGCCGCAGGCTTCATCGTCCACGCCGTAGACCATCGCGGCCACGGGCGCACCGCTGGTGGCCGCTTGGGTGACTTTGGCAGCGCAGGCTTTGTCGGCCTGATTGCCGATGTGGCCCAGTTTGGCGCACTGCTGCGCGCCCAGCACGGGCCGCAACTGCCCGTGTTCCTGTTCGGCCACTCCATGGGCTCGTTCGCAGCGCAGGCGGCCATCCTGGATCATTCCGCCACCTGGTCCGGCGTCATCCTGTCAGGCTCTACCGCGCTTGACCTGTTTGCCGCCGCCATGGCCAATGCGCCTGCTGATGCCCCTGCCGGGCTTGCGGCCTTCAACGCAGGCTTTGAACACCGCACTGGCTACGAATGGCTGTCGCGCGACGCCGCCGAGGTAGACGCCTACGTGGCCGACCCATGGTGCGGCTGGGACGTGCCACCCGACGTCATCCCCTCACTCTTCGCCCCTGCGCCGCGCCTGGCCGACCCTGCGCAACTTGCCCGCATCCGCAGCGACTTGCCCATCCTCATCGCATCCGGCGACGCAGACCCGCTGGCCGCAGGCGGCGTCTTGTTGGAGCAACTGGGGCAGCGGTATCGGGATGCGGGTGTGGCCGATGTGACGGTCAAGCTGTATCCGGCAGCGCGGCATGAAATCTTGAATGAGACGAATCGGGATGAGGTGATGGGGGATGTTGTGGCGTGGTTGCTGGCGCGGGTCAGGGTGGCGTAGTCGAAGCCTACTTTAGGGCTAACAAAGAAAGCTCCCCAAGGGCGGCTTTGCGGCATTTGATTCGCTCGCGGGCCGCGTGTGCTACGCGATGTGGCTGAAACCGCAAGTAGCGTGGCGCACGCACGTTCAGTCGCCGCCGGGCACATTACGACCTGTGGGCAACCCCGCCTTCACGCGCTCCATGCCCAGGATGAATCGCTGCGCGGCAATGCAGGTCGGCGAACCGGCCTTCAGTGTCGGCAGCAAGGCTTCAACCCGAACCAGCAACTCGTCAAGGTTGAAGTATTGCTCCAAGTCTCTCGGATCGAGGTGATAAGTTGTCTTGGATACCCTATCTCCCCAGACGTAGCTGCTCCCCGTGCCTAGGAAGCGCGGGAGAAGTCTTTCCAGCAAAGATGCGTCATCCAGCACTGGCAGCAGCTTGGCGCGGACAGCTGCTGGCTCGTCCCAGCGGTACCAATTGAAAAGAATAAGGCTGGCATCTTCGCTTGCAAGCAAAGCGTGCAGATTTGCCGTATGGATTCTTTCTACGACGCTCGCCTTCATGGCACCGACCATATCTTCTGAAAGCCCTGCCATCCAGTCATCCTTCTTGGACGGATCGGTCAGAGCGTCGACCAGCTGACCGACCACGTTGACCATTGCCCAGTAGGAGTGGCCTTCGCGAATACAGCGCTGAAGTAGAGCAGTCCGATTACCCTCAGGAATCCGCTCAAGCAGGCGCTTCATCAGCCACATCATGCGCCAAGCGTTCGGGATCGACATCATGCCGCCACGCTCATCTCCCGGAGTTAAAAGATCCTCGTCTATGGCGAAGATTGCCTGCAAAAAACGCTCCGCTTGATTGACTGTGATCTCATCTTCAGTCAACTGCGTCAGACGGACGACGTAGTCTCTGGCCTTCGAGCGACCATCAGTTCGCGTTACCCGCGCAGCAGCCTTGAGGGTTTCGACCAAAACGGGAAGATCGCCGGACAACTCAAGAAGCTTCATTAGCTCGGCTTGCGTTAGATGCTCATCAGGTACTCCGAACTGAAAATAGATGTCGAAGAGTTCCGGCGAGCAGGCGCGAAGGGACTTGCGCCAAACGGGCAAGAAATCACTTCCATACCCCATCCGTCCAAGAGCGGACTCCACTTTCGGGAAGATGCGCTCCACCAACGCTGTGACAGGGGCGCGATCGCGATCGTTCAGAGATGCGAGCCAGCTTTGGTGGAATGCCTTGACGTCGTCACGCCCTCCCTCCCGCGCCAGTACGCCTGCGAACATATCCTTGTTGTCGCGAATAGAGTTGTATGCTGTAGGTTGAAAAACGCGGAGAAACTCCAGTGCGATGTAATCGACTGGATTGACTTCTCCCGCGACGGGAGGATAGGTCACCGCCAAGGCGTTGACTACGCGAACTATGTCGCGCGGCTTGGCAATGAAGTGATCCAACCCGTCGAAGTAGACGTTGCCCCAGTAGGTCGAGTCGAACTCAGCGGAAGGGACAGCTTCTACGATGCGGTCTAAATCACCGAACAGTTTGTTTTGCAGCCGATTGCTGCCAACGGCCGGGAGCGCAAATGAAGCTTGGACGATCTTCTCCAGGTACGAGCTCCCATCGATGCCCAGCGATCTGCTCAAAGCATCAGCGACCGCAACCTTGTCGAACGACAAGAGGTAGATAACGTTCGGAAAGTCGGCGAGGGCCTTGACCACCTTGAAGACTTCTCGAATCTCTTCCGGTGTGAGTCGATCAAGGTCATCGACGATAAAAAGGATGCGCCGAGGAGACTCGCGCAAAAGCTTAGAAATTTCCTCCTTTAGCTGGGGTACTTCCTTGGGCCTGCGCTTGAGCAACTTCAGCAGGGCATTTACCGGACAGTCAATCCACGGAATGCCCGTCGACAACGCGACGGCTTTGGAGAGTGCCCCGGAGTACTCCGCCATCAGTTCTCCGATCTTCAACAGTCCGGGCGATTCGTTTCGAAGCTTGATTCCAAATAACGACAGGAATTGGGCAGCCAGTTGATCTCGTCCATTGAACCACCAGGGATTGAAGTCAATGATGATCGGACAGTCGCTTTCGTACACCGTACTCAGTTCGAACTTGATCAAGTTGAGTAGGCTGGATTTGCCGGAACCCCAGGGGCCGTTGATTGCCATCACAAGCCCCTGAGGGCTGGGCGTCACTCGAATAGCCTTGGATACGTTCTTTGCAAATTCAGTGAATCCGTATGCATCCTGCTTAGGATTGGTCACTGGGACATCAGAACTGAGCTTTGCTTCGTATTTCATTGTTTCTCTCGATGCCTCACATCAGCGCATTTTCATGCGGGCATACCCAAAGCCCAGGGCCACAGACCCGCCTATCTCCCACGCCCCCCACGCCCCCTACGCGCACCCCCCGCCACCTGACAAGCCCTCCGATACGCCCGCAGCGTTTGCTCCGCCCGCTGCATCACCGTATCTTCCATCGTAGCCGCGCCTCCGGCCAGCTCATCAGCCTGCGCCTGCACCAGCTCCGCCGGGCTCATGCCCGAAGCCTCGCCCGTCAGCAGCGCAATGCCTTCGCTCACATGCTGCATGGTGTAGACGTGGAACAGCCCGCGTTCCACGGCGTCCAGCACGGCGCGGCTGAGCATCAGGTGGCGCTGGTTGCGGGCGGGGATGAGTACGCCTTGCGTGCCGTCCAGCCCCGCGGTGTGGCAGGCGCGGAACCAGCCTTCGATTTTTTCGTTGATGCCGCCCACGGGCAGCACCTCGCCATGCTGGTTGAGTGCGCCGGTGATGGCGATGCCCTGGCGCAGCGGCAGGCCTGACAGGCTGGACAGCAGCGCATACAGCTCGGCGCACGAGGCCGAATCACCTTCGATGCCGCTGTATTCCTGCTCAAACACGATAGACGCGTTGAGCGCCAGCGGTGCCACATGGCTGAACAGCGCGGTGAGGTAGCTGTGCAGGATGAGCACGCCTTTGTCGTGGATGGGGCCGGACATGTCGACCTCGCGCTCGATGTTGAGCAGGCCTTCTTGCCCCGCAAAGGTGCGGGCGGTGATGCGCACGGGGAAGCCAAAGCGGTAGTCGCCCAGGTCAATTTGCGTGAGGGCGTTGATCTGCCCCACGGCGCTGCCGGTGAGGGTGATGAGGCGCTCGCCTTCGACGATGGATTCGTGTAGTTCTTCTTCAGGGTAGTTGTGGCGCAGGGTGCGGGCCTGCTGGGCGGCGTGCACGTCGGCGGGCTCTACCAGCGTGCCACCACGGGCCTGGCACAGGGCGGCGGCTTCCATCAGCAGGGCTTCGATGTGGCCGAACTGGGCGCTTTGGCGGCCCTGGTCGTCGGCCTCGCGGTGGGCTTGCTCCAGCAGCAGGGCTACGGCGGGCGCGCCAAAGTGGGGCAGGCCCCGGCGTTTGCAGCTGTGGGCCACAAAGATGGCGCTGGCCAGGCGGGTGGCGGGGCTGGCGGTAAAGCGCTCCACAAAGTCCACCTTGGCACGAAAACGGCGGGCGGTGTCGGGGTCGGCCTCTTGCAGGGCGTAGTACTCGTCCACGGTGCCGATGAGCACGATCTTCACATCGACCTGCACCGCCTCGGGCTGCAGGGCCACGGGCGCACCTGCGCTGGCACCGCTGGTGGCCTCGTCAATGTGCAGGCGGTTGCAGCGCAGAAAGCGCCGCAGGCGCGCCCACAGGCCTTCTTCATGCGTCAGGTCGTGCAGGTGCAGCAGCAAGAAGCCGCCGTGCGCGCGCAGCAGGCTGCCTGCGCGGATGCCGGTGTAGTCGGCCTGGGGTGTGTCGCCGTCGTGGCGCGATTCGATGCTGCCAAACAGGGTGCGGTGCTGGGGGTTGTCTTCCACGATGACGGGCGCACCGGCCTGGCCGTGGTGGTCTACCGCCAGATGGACCTGGCACAGGTGCAGCAGGTGGTCCAGCGCGTCTTGCGCGTCGTCATCCTGGTTGTTCCGGTTGTTGTCGTCTTCCTCGTCATTGGCGCGGTTGTCGCGGTGATCGCGGTAATCACGGTCGCTGCGCTCGTTGCCCGGGGCTGAACGTGTGTCTTTGCCAGAGTTGCCGGAACTGCTGGTGTTGCCTGGGTTGCCGGAAGAGGTCAGGTCGGCCAGTTCAAACCAGTGCAGGTGGTTGAGCAGTTCGCGCTCTACCTGTTGCAGCCAGGCGGGCAGGGGCTCGGGTTGCTCAGGCACGGCGGCGCGCACGGCGTTCAGCGCCTGTTGCACCACGGGGCGCACGGTGCGGCGGCGCAGGTCGGTCAGCGCGTCGTCGCGGGTGCGCTCCAGGGGGCGCAGGGTTTGCGCAAAGGCCACGATTTCGTTGCGAAGTGCCTGCTCGGCTTCGTCAATGCGGGCGCGCTGCTCGGGCGGCAGTGCGCGGGCTTCGCTCTCTGTCAGCGGCTCGCCGTTGGCCCCGGTGAGGGTAAAGACCAGGTGCCCGCCGTCTTCATCGGTGCGCGAGAGCTGGAACTGCCGCGCCTGCGCAAAGGCTTGCAGGGTGGCAAAGGCCTGCGCCTCCTGCGCTTCGTAGGCTTGCTCGATGCTGCGGGCCTGGGCGCGGAAGTCGGGGCTTGTCAGGTGGCGGGGGATGTCGGTCTGCAGGGCTTTGGCCAGCTCGGCCATGGCGCGGCGCAACACGCGGCCCTGGCCTGCGGGCAGGCGCAGGGCGCGCGGGTGCTCGGGCGATTCAAAGTTGTGCAGGTAGCACAGGTCGGGCGGCACGGGGCGCAAGGCGGCTGCGGTGTGCATGGCCTGCCGCATGAGCGAGGCGCGGCCACTGCCCACTTCGCCCAGCACAAACAGGTGGTAGTCGGGCTGGGCCATCTGCAGGCCAAACTGTGCGGCGGCCTGGGCGCGCTCCTGCCCAATCCAGGGCAGGGGCAGGTCTTGCAGCTCGGCCGTGCTGGCAAAGCCCAGGGTGACGGGGTCAATGGTCAGGCGCAGTTGCGGGGCAGAGAGGGCGTGAGCGGGCATGGGCAGCGTGGGGGCCGCTGTCGGGGCTGGTGCAAGCCCGCAGCGGCAGGTTGATAATGAAAATGGCCGCTAGCGCTTATGAAAAAAGCGCAGGCAGCTATTGTTTTTGTAGCGACAGAGCCGGGGCCGGAAGGCCGGGCGCTACCGCAGTGGGGCTCAGTGTGCCACCGGGCAGCGGCCCTGGGGCGCACCGCCAGCCAATGCGTGCTGCCGCCGGTCTTGCAGGGCAGCGTCTGGCATCACCTGGGTGGGCCAGCCCTGCAGGTGCTGCTGGGCCACGCGGCTCAGGGCCGTGATCCAGTGGCTGTTGTCGTTCAGGCACGGGATGTAGTGGAACTCCTTGCCCCCGTGGTGCAAAAAGGCCTCGCGCACTTCCATGTTGATTTCTTCCAGCGTTTCCAGGCAGTCGCTGGTAAAGCCGGGGCAGATCACGTCCACGCGGCGGGTGCCTTTTTGGGCCAGGGCTTCGATCGTGGGCTGGGTGTAGGGCTCCAGCCACTTGGCCTTGCCAAAGCGCGACTGGAAGGTGATCTGGTAGCGGTCTTCGCGCAGGCCCAGGCGCTCGGCCAGCAGGCGGCCGGTTTTGCGCGATTCGCAGTGGTAGGGGTCGCCCAGGTGCAGGGTGCGCTCGGGCACGCCGTGAAAGCTCATCACCAGCTGGTCGGGCTGGCCGTTGTGCCGCCAGTGGGTTTCCACGGTGCGGGCCAGGGCGTCGATGTAGCCGGTGTCGTCGTGGTAGTGGTTCACAAAGCGCAGCTCAGGCACGTTGCGGGTGCGGGCGGCCCAGGTGTAGACCGCGTCAAACACGCTGGCGGTGGTGGTGCCGGAGTATTGCGGGTACAGCGGCAGGATCAGGATGCGTGTGGCCCCCTCGGCCTTGAGGGCATCGAGCTGGCTGGCAATGGAGGGGTTGCCGTAGCGCATGGCGTGGCGCACCAGCACGTTGTGCCCGGCTTCGCCCAGCCAGCCGCGCAGCAGCGTGGCCTGCTTGGCCGTCCACACCGCCAGGGGCGAGCCCTCGGGCGTCCACACGCTGGCGTATTTGGCGGCCGACTTGGCGGGCCGCACCCGCAGGATGATGCCGTGCAGGATCAGCATCCACAGGGGTTTGGGAATCTCCACCACGCGGTGGTCCGACAGGAACTGGCCCAGGTAGCGCCGCAGCGCCGGGGCGGTGGGCTCATCGGGCGTGCCCAGGTTGCACAGCAGCACAGCGGTGCGCTCGGGTTGGCCATGGGTGTAGGGGGGTTCTGGTCGGAAGGGAGATCGCATGCGCCGATTGTGGCAAATGCGCCGGGGCTGGCGCGGCGGTGGAGTATTCTCAGGCACCTATGCTTGCCCCACCTCTTGATGCGCATCAAACCGCCCACCCAGCCCCGGCGCTGGACGTAGGCCGCGTGCGCGCCATCTCCATCGACCTGGACGACACCCTGTGGCCCATCTGGCCCACCATTGCCAAAGCCGAAGAGGTGCTGCTGCAGTGGTTGGCGTTACATGCACCGGCCACGGCCAGGTTGTTTGCCAACACCGATGCGCTGCGCGCCATTCGCAACCAGATGGTGCACCTGCGGCCTGATCTGGAGCACGACCTGAGTGCCTTGCGCCGTGAATCCATCCGAATGGCGCTGGTGCAGGCGGGGGACGAGCCCACGCTGGCCGAGCCGGCCTTCGATGTGTTTTTTGACCAGCGCCAGCGCGTGGAGTTGTTTGACGACGCGCACGACACGCTGGCCTTTTTGTCAGCCCGCTACCCGGTGGTGGCTTTGTCCAACGGCAACGCCGATGTGCACCGCGTAGGCATTGGGCATTACTTCAAGGCCAGCATCAATGCCAAAGACTTTGGCGCCCCCAAGCCGGATGTGCGCATTTTTCAGGAAGCCGCCCGTGCCGTGCAGGTGCAGCCGCACGAGGTGCTGCACGTGGGCGACGACGCCACGGCCGACGCCCTGGGCGCGCTTGGCGCGGGCATGCAAGCGGTGTGGTTGAACGCCGCCGGGCAGGCGTGGCCGCACGGCGCCCAGCCCCACGCCACCGTGAGCAGCCTCACCCACCTGTGCCGTTTGCTGGGTTGATGGCCGAAATGGCCCGGTTCAGCAGCCTGCCTTGCTCCTCTATTTGTTCGACTGTTTAGCTTGACGATTGGTGAAACCGCCATGCCCAAAACACCCCTTCCCTTGCCGCAGGTGCGCACCATTGGCCTCATGCAGCCCATGACGTGGCTGGTGCTGGCTTGGCGTGACATGGCCCGCGCTGGCTGGATCAGCTTTGCCCACGGCTTGGCATTGACGGCGTTGGGTGGCGTGATCCTGGCCCTGGCGCACAACCGCTTTTGGTTGCTGGCAGGGGCTTTGTCGGGCTTCATGGTGGTGGCGCCGGTGCTGGCCACCAGCCTGTATGCCCTGAGCCGGGCGCTGGAGCAGCGCCAGCCCGCAGGCATGGCTGTGGTGCTCAAGACCTGGTTCAACTGGCAAAACAGCCACATCAACAAATGGGGCAACGACTACTGGTGCATGGTGCAGTTCGGCTCGTTGCTGGCGCTGGCGGCCACGGGCTGGGTGCTGACCTCTGCGGCGTTTATCACGCTGCTGACGCCGGTGCCCGTGAACACACCCATGGACTTCATGCGCCATGTGGTGCTGGCCAACGATGGCTGGCTGTTTGAGTGGTGGTTGGCGCTGGGCAGCCTGCTGGCGGCGCCCATTTTTGCGTCGAGCGTGGTGGCCATGCCGCTGCTGCTGGACCGGCGGGCATCGCTGCGCCTGGCCGTGTTGACCAGCTGGCAGGTGGTGGTGGCCAACCCGCTGCCCATGGCGTTCTGGGCGGCTTTGATTTTGGGCTTTACGCTGCTGGGGCTGGGCTCCTTGCTGCTGGGGCTGATTTTTGTGATGCCCATGCTGGGCCATGCCAGCTGGCATGCCTATCGCGATCTGGTGGACGCTTCGAGCCTGCCGCTGCGTGATACCTCGGCACCCCAAGGGCAACGCAGTGGAGTGGCATCGTGATTTTTGGTTTTACCGAAGCGCAAATTTCGGGCTTCTTCCTCACCTACGGGGTGGGGGCTTTCATCCTGTACATGCTGTTCATCATTGGCCAGCTGGCGTGGGAGTCCAAGGCGGGGCGCTTTGGCACCTTTGTGCTGTTTCTAGGCTTGGGCGTAGGGTTCATCGGTTTTTTGGCCAAGGTGGTCATCCAGTGGTGGCTTGAGCGGTAAGTTCTGTTCAGGGGGCTCGATATCGGTCGCAGGCCCAGCCAAGCATGTTTCTTGCGTGCCACAACGTGCATGTATCTGCGTGCTTTTCATGAGCGTTTTGCAGAGTTTCTTACAATCAATAGCTTCTTGGTACACAGGGTGCGTTCGGCACCCTTCTTATGGAAATAGCAATACTGTTCGCCCTCATCTGCCTCAATGGGGTCTTTGCCATGTCGGAGATTGCGCTTGTTACAGCGCGCAAGGCCCGGCTGCAAAAGTTGATTGATGAGGGCGACAACGGCGCAGCCGCCGCCGTCAAACTGGGGGAAGACCCCACGCGTTTTCTCTCCACCATCCAGATCGGTATCACGTCGATTGGCGTGCTCAACGGTATCGTCGGTGAGGCCGCTTTGGCCGAGCCTTTGGCGATCTGGTTGGCCTCTGTGGGCGTGCCTGCGCCTTATGGCGGCTACGCGGCCACGGGCCTGGTGGTGTTGCTCATCACCTATTTCTCCATCGTGGTGGGCGAGTTGGTGCCCAAGCGCATCGGGCAGTCTTACCCCGAAACCTTTGCCCGTTTGGTGGCGCGCCCCATCCATCTGCTGGCGTTGGCCACCAAGCCTTTTGTGTTGTTGCTCTCGGGCTCTACCCGCATGCTGCTGCGCTTGCTGGGCGTGAAGGAAACCAGCGGCAGCCCCGTGACGGAAGAAGAGATCCACGCCATGCTGGTGGAGGGCACCACTGCCGGAGTGATCGAATCGCACGAGCACACCATGGTGCGCAACGTGTTTCGCCTGGATGACCGCCAGATTGGCTCGCTCATGGTGCCGCGCGGCGATGTGGTTTGCCTGGACCTGGACGCACCGTTTGAGGAAAACCTGCGCCGCATTGAAGACTCGGACCACGCCCGCTTTCCGGTGGTGCGTGGTGGCATGGACCACTTGCAGGGCGTGATCAATGCGCGGCAGTGGCTGTCTCGTGCGCTGCGCGACCCCAAGCACACCCTGACCGACCAGCCCTTGCAGACCGCGCTGTATGTGCCTGAGACCATCACGGGCATGGAGTTGCTGGACAACTTCCGCCTGTCGGATGTGCACATGGCTTTCGTCATTGACGAATACGGCGAAGTGCAGGGCATTGTCACGCTGCAAGATCTGATTGAAGCGATCACCGGCGAGTTTCAGCCACGCGACCCCGAGACCTCGTGGGCGCTGCAGCGCGAAGATGGCAGTTGGCTGCTGGACGGGCACATTCCCGTGCCTGAGTTGAAGGACCGCCTGAACTTGGACGCCGTGCCTGAGGAAGAGCGCGGCCGCTACCACACCCTCAGTGGCATGGTGATGCTGCTGACGGGCCGCCTGCCCAAGGTGACAGACACCGTGCAGTGGGAAAACTGGAAGCTTGAAGTGGTGGACATGGATGGCAAGACCATCGACAAGGTGCTGGCCACCCGCATGCAAACCACGGACGATGCTCCTGCAGACAGCGCCGAGCCTGCGGCCTGAGGTCTTTCAAGCCCAATGTTCCCTGTGGAACGGGTCAGGGCGCGGGGGCCTTCCACAACCGCAGCCCTAGTTCCTTGGCCAGCGCTCGGTAGTCCTCTACACTTTTTTGCACAAATGCCTCCAGTGCCGCTCCCGTCAGGCGGTGGGGGGCCAGGCCATGCTCCTGGCACAGCGCGGCGTAACCTGGGGCGCTGTGGGCTTGTTCAAAGGCAGCCGTCCATGCGGCCACAGCGGCATCAGGCGTGCCTGCTGCCATATAAACGCCCCGCACGGTGGGCCACACCAGCGCCACGCCTTGCTCGGTGGCCGTGGGCACATCGCGCAGCCGCCCCGGGAGCCGGGCCGGGGCGAGCACCGCCAGCAGCTTGAACTGGGCGCCTTTGGACAGGGCCTTCATGGCTTCTGCTGCATCGCCGGTGAACACGCCCAGGTGGCCGCTTTCCAGCGCCTTGATGGCTTCGCCACCACCTTCAAATGACACAAAGCGCATCTTGCGCGGGTCTTGATCTGCGGCCCGCACCAGCAGTGCGGCTTTCATCCAGTCCTGGCTGCCCAGGGTGCCACCAGCGCCAAACACCAGCTTAGAGGGCGCTTCGCGCAGGGCTCGCACCAGCTGCGGCAGGCTTTGGTGGGGGCTGTCGCGGTGCACGGCAACCACACCGTAGTCGGTGCCCAAGGTGGCAATCCAGCGCACGGCCTGCACCGGGTGGGGGCCAAAGCGGCCTTGCGCAATGTTGAGCAGCGACCCGCTGGAAAACGCCACCAGGGTGCCCGGTCCCCCCAGCCGCCCGCTGGCAGCCTGGTCAAATGCCACGGCCCCGATGCCCCCCGGCAGGTAGCGGGTGTGCAGCGCGTTGGCCTGGGGCCGTACCCTGGCGATGGCCTGTGATGCCACAGCACAAGTCAGATCAAAGCCGCCACCGGGCTTGGAGGGGGCAATGCATTCAGCGCCTGCGAATGGGGCCACGGCATCTGCGGCCCAACTGCCGCAGGGCAGCAGCGCGGCAGCGGCGGCTTGCAGGGCTTGGCGGCGCGATGGAGTGAGGGGCTGGTGGGTGGGCGCAAACATGGGGCGGGTGGGCTGGGAGCCTGATTATGGTCACGCCCCGTTGGGGGCCGGTGCGGGCCACCACACCAATACCCGCAGCCCTGGGCCATACTCGCGCGCCTGCAACCGCAGTGTGCCCTGGTGCCGCTGCGCAATGGAGCGTGCGATGGCCAGCCCCAGCCCTGATCCAGGCGCCTTGGCTTGTGCTCCCCGCCGAAAGCGCTGGCCCAGTGTGGCGCGTTCTTCCTCGCTCAAACCAGGCCCGTCGTCTTCCACGCTCAGGCTCCAGCCCAGATCATCGCCAGCGGCTGCCAGTGTGACCGTGCCGCCCGCCGGTGTGTAGGCAATGGCATTTGCGGCCAGGTTGGTCAGGGCCTCGCGCATCAGTTGGGCATCTGCCATCGCCATATTGCGCGATGGCGATGGAGGGTGGATGCCAAAGTCAATGTGCTTGGCGCGGGCCTGAGGCAGCAGCTCCAGCGCCACGCTGCGCAGCAGGGCGGCCAAATCCATGGGGGTGCAGTCAAGGGCCGCCGTATCGCTGCGGCCCAGGGCCAGCAGCTGCTGCGTGCTGCGCGTGGCGCGGGATATTTCTGCGCCCAGGGCTTCCAGCGTGCTCTGCACGGTTGCAGTGTCGGGCTCGCGCCGGGCGCAGTCGATCTGCATTTGCAAAGTGGTCAGGTGCGTGCGCAACTGGTGCGAGGCATCGTCCAAAAACTGGCGCTGCTGCGCAATCAGCGCTTGGCTGCGCGCCATGTGTTGGTTGACTGCCGAGACCAGCGGCAGGATGTCGGCGGGCAAGTCTTGGGGGGCGATCGGGTCCAGGTCTTCGGGGCTGCGGTCTTGCACTTCTTGCGCCAGACGGGCCAAGGGGCGCAGCGCCAAGGCCAGCGTGCCTGCAGAGCCCAGCACCATCAGCGCCAGGATCAATCCGTCGCGCAGTGCTGCGCGGCGCACAAACCGCTGGGTGAAATCCTGGCGCGACTGCGTGCTTTCCCCCACCTGCACCAAAACCCCTGGCGCAGCCTCTGCGGCGAAGGCGGTGGACGGCGTGGGGCGCTGGTAGGCCACCAGCCGCAGCGATTCGCCAAAATAGCTGGCGTCGTAAAAGCGCGGAACGCCGGGTGCCAAGGGGTCCGGTGGCAGGGGCAAATCGGCATTGCCCAGCTCAACCAGCGCATCGGAGGACGCCACGCGGAAATACACCGAGCCGCTGGCGGTCAGCTCAAAAAATTCGAGCATGCTGTAAGGCAGTTCGGCCGACAGCCCGCCCGACGCAGTCGATATGCCTGCATCAATGGCCTTGAGTGCCCCCAATAGCGAACGGTCATAGGCTGCATTGGCGGCTTCGAGGGCGTCGTGGCGTGTCATCCATAGCTCTAGCGCCGTGACCAGCGCCAAAAGAGGGAGCAGCACCAGTGCCAAGCGTTGCCACAGCCGGGTGCGGGGGCGCTGCCTGTGGGGCTGCGGCGGTGCCTTCTGCACCCCGGTGGCCTGTGGCATCGGCCGCATTCAGTCGCACTCCAGCGCGTAGCCCAACCCTCGCAGGGTGGTGATGCGCACGCCGCTGCCCTCCAGGCGTTTGCGCAGTCGGTGCACAAACACCTCCACGGCTTCGGGGTGAACGTCCTCGTCGTCCGAGAAGACGCGGTCCAGAATCTGTTGTTTGGAAAAAGGCTCGCCACTGCGCTGCACCAGCACCCGCAGCACCGCCTGCTCGCGGGGTGATAGGGGCAGGGGCGCGCCTTGCAGTGTGAACTGCTTGCGGGCGCTGTCGTACACCAGCGACCCGCAGGCCAGGCGCGGGTGCTCGGTGCCGCGCGCGCGGCGCACCAGGGCATGCAGTCGCGCCTCCAGCTCGGCCAGCTCGAAGGGTTTGGCCAAAAAATCATCGGCACCGGCGTTGAGCGAGCGCACGCGCTCTTCCAGTGAGCTGCGGGCCGTCAGGATCAGTGCGGGCAAACGCTGATCGCGTTCGCGCAGGCGCTGCAACACGGTCTGCCCGTCCAGCCCTGGCAGCCCCAGGTCCAGCACCAGCGCGTCGTAGTCTGATTGCTGCAGTGCCCGGTCGGCCATGCGCCCATCGGTCACCCACTCGACCTGAATACCTGCGTGCTCCAGCGCACGGCTGAGCCAGGTGCCCAGGCTGTGTTCGTCTTCGGCCAAAAGGATGCGCATGATGGGGCGATGCTACCGTTTGTGCGGATGGCGTAGCGCTTGCATGCTGCAGTGGACCATTCAACGCGGACCGGCCCGCAAGCGCCAGCAGTCAGCTTGCGAGCAGGCGCTGTCCAGGCCAGGCAGCCGTGCAAGGGCCGCCTCGCCGCACTGGCTGCGTCCCCCTTCCCGACTCGCGCAGCGGGGCGAGAGAAAGGGGGAAAACGCGAAGCGGCTCAGGGGGTTAATCTGGTTTGACCTTGGCGCGCAGCAGCACTTTCTTCCAGCGCAATTGCTCAGCGGCGATGAACTGCGCAAATTGTGCCGGTGTGCCGCCAATGGCCTCTGCCGCATCGGCGTTGAGCCGCTCCAGCGATGCAGGGGCCTTGACGGCTTTCATGGTCTCTGCTGAGAGCTTGTCGAGGTTGGCGGCAGGCATGTTGGCAGGCGCGAGCATGCCGTACCACTGTGTCATCTCAAACCCCGGAAAGCCTTGCTCTGCCACGGTTGGAACATCGGGCAACTGCGGCAACCGCTTGGCTGAGCCTGTGGCAATGCAGCGCACTTTGCCGGATTTGATGAACGGCAACATGGCGGCTGCGCCCACGGCCGAAGCCTCAAGGCGGCCCGACAGCAGGTCGGTCATCATGGGGCCGGTGCCGCGGTAGGGCACGTGCAACATGAACAGATCGGCCGTCATCTTCAGGTATTCAAACGCCAGGTGGCCCGCACTGCCATTGCCCGCAGACCCGTAGCTGAGCTTGCCGGGGTTCTTCTTGGCGTAAGCAATGAATTCCTTGAGATTTTTCACCGGCACATCGGGGTGCACCACGTACAGGCTGGGCACCTTGGCCAGCAGGCTCACGGGCTTGAAGTCCTTGTTGGCGTCGTAGGGCAGCTTGTCAAAGATGAACGGGTTGACCGCCAGGGTACCGATGTGGCCCAGGATGAGGGTGTGCTGGTCTTCAGCGCGTGCCACTTCCGACATGGCAATGTTGCCTGCCGCGCCCGGCTTGTTGTCCACGAACACGCTCTGACCGAGGGTTTTGGACAGCTCGGCCGCCGTGGAGCGCGCCACGATTTCAGAGCTACCGCCGGGGGCAAAGGGCACGACAAAGCGCACCGACTTGCTGGGCCAGGCTGCTTGTGCAGAGGCCAGGGACGGCAGCAGGCCGCCCAGGGCCAAGGCAGAGCCTGTGCCCAGCCACTGGCGTCTTGTGGGGTGAAGGGAAGGGGTGTTTTCCAACATGGTCTTGTCTCCTGGTGTTGTTGTGATGTGGTGGTGAATGATGGCGTGGCTTGCCTTGGTCGTCCATGATGGGCGGAGTTCAGCAACGCCTGAAATCCAGAGCATGTTGCCGCGCGCTAGCTTTCGGAATGCTGTCAGTGTGGCGACTTTGCAGGGGCGCCGTGGGGCTGGTCAGGCGCAGCCGTCCCGGCCGCTCGTGCCTGTACGACGCGGTTGCGCCCGGTGTTCTTGGCTTCATAGAGCGCCGCATCGGCGCTGGCCAGGGTGCTGCCCGAGTGGGTGCCCACGGTGCAGGCTCCCACGCTCATGGTGACCCGAATGGTCTGGCCCGTGTCGCTCAGTATCTGGCTTTGCTCCAGCGCGGCGCGCAGGCGCTCCGCAATTCCCAGACCCTCTGGTACGGTGGTGTCGGGCAGCAGTACCGCAAACTCTTCGCCACCCAGGCGCCCGGCCATGTCGTCCTTGCGCAGCAGGTTGCCGCGCAGCAGCTTGGCCAGGTGCATGAGCACCTGGTCGCCCGTGGCGTGGCCCCAGGTGTCGTTCACCCGTTTGAAGTGGTCCAGGTCCAGCATCAGCACCATGGCCGGTGGGGCACCATGGGCAATGTGGGTGATTTCTGCCTCCAGCCGGGCCATGAAGGCGCGCCGGTTGGGCAAGCTGGTGAGTGTGTCTGTGGTGGCCAACCGCTCCAGCGTGCGTTCGTGGCGGCGGCGCTCGGTGATGTCTTGTGCCAGCCACAGCCTGCCCAGGTCGTCTCCCCGTCCGGTGCGCATCAGGATCAGGTCGATGCGTGTGGTGCGCCCGTCTTGCAAGGTGACTTCATAGCTCGCACTGGAGCCCTCGTTGTGCGGATTTTCGCGGGAGGGAAGCACGGCCCTGGCTTCGGGGGGCACCAGTGCCAGCAGCGCCTCGCGATCGTAGCCAACCAGGTCCTTGGAGCGCGCGGGCACGTTGAATAGATCGCACATGGCCTGGTTGATGACCACGGCGTCGCCTGCCTGGTTTTGCACCAGCACGCCACCCGGGAAGTGCTGAATCACCTCCAGCAAATGGGCCTGGGCGGTCGCCAGCGCCTCTTCCGTTTCGCGCCGCTCGGTGGTGTCCACCAGCGTCCACACAATGTCACCTTCGGGGTGTTCTGGGTCCAGCGGCGTGCCGCGCATCGAGAACCAGCGCAGCGCGCCGCTGGCCGTGCGCAGCAGGTATTCCACCTGCACCGCGCCGTGCAGGCGCACGGTGTCCACATATTGGCGAAACTGTGCGTAAGACGCTTCGTGGCGGTGCAGGGCCTGCGTGCTTTGGCCTTGCAAGGGCAGGCCGTCTTCCGAGAAGGTTTCCACTGCGCGTTGATTGGCCAGCGCAATGGTGCGCTCGGGGGTGGTGATGAGCAGGGCTGCCGCTGCGTTGTCGAGCAGCGCACGGCGCAGGTGAGCCTCCTGCATGCGTTGGGTGATGTCTGTCTGTGTACCGATCACCAGCGCCGACCGCCCTGCGGCGTCGGGGGCGACCTGGCCTCTGATCTCCACCCATCGCCACGTGCCTTCTTGGGTGCGCAGGCGCGCCTCCACGTCAAAAGGCTGTCCGAGAGCGACTTGGCGTTGCAGCGTGGTGAGCACGGACGGGCGGTCGTCAGGGTGTACCAGGCGCTTCCAGGTGTTTACATGCAGGGGCGCTGGCAGAGTGGCATAGCCCAGGATTTCGTGGCAACGGGTGTCCATCAGGATGGTGTCGAAGTGCGTGTCCCACTCCCACAGCCCGTCTTGAACGGCCGCCATGGTCAGGCGCAGCCGGGCTTCGCTGCGGCGCAGCGTCTCCACCATGGCGTGTTGCTCGGTCACATCGTGGATGTAGCCGTGCCACAAGGTGCTGCCATCGGGCTCACGCTCGGGGTTGGCTCTGCCCGCCAGCCAGCGGACTTCGCCATCCGGTCGTATTTGGCGCCATTCAAAGGACCAGGCCTCCAGCGTGTCTGCAGACTGCCGGATGCTGGCCGCCAGCCGATCCATGTCCTCTGGGTGAACACTGGCAAATGCTTGGTGTGCATCGGTTTGCGCCAGTTCGGGCGTGATGCCGTAGATGTCCATGATGCCTGGGCTGGCATAAGGAAAGCAGGCGCTGCCGTCCGTGCGCAGCCGGAACTGGTACACCGTGCCTGGCACCTGGGCCAGCAGTTTGGACAGGCGCATTTGCATCTCGGCGCGCGCGGCTTCCGCCTCATGCCGTTGGGTGACATCCAGGTAGGTGCCAGCGATGTGGGGCGTCGTCTCCATTGCATCTGGGTCCACCAGCTTTCCGCGCAGGTGCACCCAAATCCATTGGCCGCTTTGGTGCCGCAGCCGGGGTTCGGCTTCAAAGTAATCCGTCTCGCCCCTTGCATGGGCTTGCAATGCCTCTTGCCAGGTGGGCCAGTCGCTGGGGTGCATGAAGGCCTCCAGCTGTTGTCGATTCAGTTGTTGGGCGTGTACTGGAAGCCCGAGCAGGCTGGGCCAGCGCGTATCAAACTGCACGCTGTCAGCGCCCAGGGGCCAGTACCAGGTGCCAAGTTTGCCGCCCTCCAGCGCCAGGCTGTAGCGCTGCTTGTGGCGCTGCAGTTGTGCGTGGTCCTGTTTTTGGCGGGTAAACAGCGCTGCAATCCAGGTGGCCGCCAGCAGCAGTACGCCTGTACCCAGGGCGTTGCGCCAGCGGCTTTCGCGCACCGCAAGCTGCGTGGCAGATAGGGCTTGGTCGCGCCCTAGCCCCACGCTCACGACCAGTGGATAGTTGGCCAAACGCTGCCAGGCATACAACCGGTCAACGCCATCGATGGGTGCTGGGATTTGGTACTGCCCACTGCTGCGCTCCGGGTGGGTCAGGAATTCGCGCTCTGGGGGAATGTTCTGGTCCAGCACTTCGCTTTGCAAGTGCGAGCGTGCGAGGTAGGCGCCGTCAGCACGCACTAGCAGTGCCACGTCCTTGCCCTGGGCAAAGACCTCCCGAAAATTGCGTGAGAGGTACTCCGGGTTGACCGACAGCACCACCACGCCGCCAAAAGCACCTTGGCTTTGCAGCGGGTAGGACATTTGCACGGACCATTGGCCTGACAAGCGTCCCAATGTCGGGCGACTGATGTAGAGGCGTTTTTCCGCGTCCAGTGTGTGGGCCTGAAAATGGGCTCTGTCTTCAATAGAGACGGCACTGGCAGATGCCCCGTCATTGGATGCCAGAGAGGAGTAGACGATTTTTCCGTCGGCGGCAGCAACCGCAATTTGCAAGATGCTGCCTGCTGGGAAGGTGGCCAATGCGTTGCCTGCCGCCAGCTGAAAGGCATGCTGGGGGTCGCTTTCGTACAGTACGGCAAGGTTGCGGGCCAGGTATTCGATACCGCCCATCAACGTACCGATTTGCGCCGCCAGGGTGCGCGATATTTGCTGAGCGCGCAGCTGGGTCTGCTCTTGAGTAAAGGCGATCTGCTCGCGTTGCTGACCCAGGAGCTGCCACCAATAGGCCGCACAGGCCAACACCAGCAACATCAAGGCGCCCAGAGTGCGCCAGTGGACAAGGTTTTTTTTCATGGCGCACCTCTGGTGGGCGGCATCCGAAAAGTGGAGAGAGCGTGCTTGCCCTTTGTGCAGCCCAGGGTTTCGGCCAGTACGCCGGTGTCAGGCTGTCTGGGGAAAGGCGGTGTGCCGATGCGCGCCGCTATCTTGGAGAGGACCGGTAGACGGTCTTGGGGCTGCATGGAACCCATTTTATCGCTGCGTATCAGCGTGTTACGGCGGTTGACCTGAGGTCAAGGCGCGGCCAGCTGTGCATTCTTGGGTTGAATGCGCAGTGTTTGATGCGGGTCAATTTGATGGGGCTGCGGCCGTTGCTTGCTGCCCGCACAGCAGGTGTTGAGCCGCCTGCAGGCCGCTCATGGTTGCGCCTTCCAGCGTGGCCGGGTAGGGGCCTTCCGTGTAGTCACCCGCTGCACACAAGCTGGGCAGCAGCGCCACGGCAGGGCGTTGCAGGGCAGGGGTGCAGGCGAAGGTGGCGCGTTTTTCCACCACGGTCTGCAGGGGGATGAGTCCACTCAGACCCAGTTGGCGCTGCGCCTGTTGCAGCACTTGCTGCTCCAGCGTGGCGCGGTCTTGCTCGCTGGCACTCACGACAAAAGCCAGCAAGCCGGGTGGGCCACCCAGGTGGCTGCGGTCAAACACAAACTGTGCCGGTTCCTGCGGTGTTGGGCGCAGTGCCAGCATGGGCTGCGCCAAGGTGTGGCCCATGCCTGTCGTGTCTGCCGCGTGTGGAGCCAGGGCATACACGGTACCGATGGCCGTGAAGCGCAGTGCTTGGGCGGTGTCTGCCCACTGGGTCATCGGGGCTTGTGCTGCCTGAGGCATGCTGGGCAAGGCCGCGCGCACCAGGCGGGCGGATTCGGTGCTGTGCGTGGCCAGCACCACGGCGTCAAAAGGCACACCATCCACCAGCCAGCCTTCGGTGGCGCCGGTGTGGGTGTGCTGGAGTTGCTGCACACGCTGGCCGGTGTGCACGGTGGCGCCTTGCGTTGCCAGCCACCGGGCGGCAGCCTCGGGGAACAAGGCGCCCAGGTCCATGCGGGGCAGTAGCAGGTTGGAGCCCCCCCGGCCACTGAATAGGCTGTCGCGCAGTACGCGCAAAAACACCTGTGCGCTGGCCTCGTGGGCCGGGGTGTTCAGGGCCGATACGCACAAGGGCTCAATGAACTCTTGCAGCAGGCGTGGCGTGAGGCCGTGGCACAGCTGTGCTACCGACCAGTGCGCGTCGCACTGAAACCCTCGGATTTGCCAGCCCGCACAGGCGCGCAGCAAGGCCAACTTGTCGGTCCAGCGCCAGCCCCGGGCGCGGGCCACGCCGACCAGGGCGTCCCATGGGGGGGGCAGGTCAGGCAGTTGCAGGCCGGTCTGGTCGGCGTAGCTCAAGGCCAGCGGGGTGCGCAGCAGGGCGCTCGGCACATCAATGCCCACCGTGCGCATCAGGCCCAGGGTGTGGGTGTAGGCACCGATCAGGATGTGCTGGCCGTTGTCGAGCGACAGTTCGGCGCCATCGGCCCCGGTCACAGGTACGCGCCGGGCCCGCCCGCCCAGGGTGCGTGCGGCTTCCAGCACGGTGACTTGGCTGCCGCCTTGTGCCAGCGCCACGGCGGCGGCCATGCCGGCCCAGCCACCGCCGATCACGGCCACGCGCATCACATGCGCCCCAGGGCCTGGACCTTCCATGCCAGCCAGAACTTGCGCAGCGGCGTGAGGCGAATGCGCTGGTGCAGCACCTGGAAGTTCTCGTGCTCGATTTCCCGCAGCAAGGTGCGGTAAATGCTGGCCATCATCAGCCCGGGCTTTTGGGTGCGCCGGTCTGCCGCAGGCAGCATGGCCAGGGCTTCGTCGTACAGGCTGTGTGCACGTTCGGCCTGAAAGTGCATCAGGGCCGTGAACTTGTCGGAGTACTGGCGCTTGAGGATTTCATGCGCTTTCACATCAAACTGCTGCAACTCACTCACGGGCAGGTAGATGCGGCCTAGCATGGCGTCTTCGCCCACGTCGCGGATGATGTTGGTGAGCTGGAACGCCAGGCCCAGGGTGTGGGCGTACTGCGTGGTGCGCTCGTCGGTCTGGCCAAAAATGCGCGCAGCAACCTCGCCCACAATGCCTGCCACCAAGTGGCAGTAGCCCTTGAGGCCTGCAAAATCAAGGTAGCGGGTTTGTTCCAGGTCCATCTGGCAGCCGTCGATGACTGCTTGCAGGTGCCGCTGCTCAATCCCGTAATCTTGGGTGTGCGGCATCAGGGCCTGCATCACCGGGTGGGTGGGCTGGCCACCAAAGGCCTTGGCCACTTCGGCTTGCCACCAGGCGAGCTTGGTGCGCGCAACGCCCGGGTCCGAGACTTCGTCAACGACGTCATCGACTTCGCGGCAAAAGGCGTAGAACGCCGTGATGGCGGCGCGCCGTGGCGCTGGCAGGAACAAGAAGGCGTAATAGAAGCTGCTGCCCGAGGCGGCGGCTTTTTGTTGGACGTACTGTTCCGGTGTCATGGGGCGGGATTGTCCCATGGGCTGCGGGGCCTGCATCCAAGATTTAGCGCTGTGCTGGCAGGCCCCACCCCTGGGGGCAATTGCCAGCCACAGCGCAGCCGGGGCTTGTTTAGAAAGCGATTTGCTCTACGCCAATGTCACTGGGGCGGCGCAGGGCTTCCTTCATGAACATGCTGATGGGCAGGGTGCCTTGATCAGAGCTGAACCACTTTTTGTACAGCGCGGTCATTTCGCCGTTTTGGATCATGCGGCGCGTGACGCGGTCCACCAACTCCTTGAACTTGGGGTCGCCCTTGCGCAGCCCGATGCTGTAGGGCTCGACCGACAGGCGCTTTTCCAGGAACTGGTAGTCGTTCATGGACTTGCCCAGGCGGGTCAGCGGGATCCAGATGCCGGCATCGTCGGCAAAGGCGGCATCGGCCTCCCCCTTGGCCAGTGCGTTCACTGCGTCCAGGGTGCTTTCGACCAACACGTAGTTGAACTTGCGGGTGAAGGTGCGCTCGTTGGCACGCAGCAGGTTTTCGTTGGTGGTTTTGCCTTGCACCGCGATCTTTTTGCCTTGCAGGTCGTCTAGCGTCTTGATGTTGGAGTTCTTGCGCACCAGGAAGGCCGACGATGCCACAAAGATGTGGTGGCTGAAGGAGATCTCTTTTTGCCGCGCCGCTGTGTTGGCGGTGCCGCCGCACTCGAGATCAACGACGTTGTCCTTCACGTCGGAGATGCGGTTCTTGCCGTCCACCAGCAGGTAGTTCACGCGCAGGTCGGGGCGTTTCAGTTCTTTTTTGATCTCTTCAAAAATCTGCAGGCAGATATCGACCGTGTAGCCCTGGACCTTCCCGGAGCTTGTGTCCTTGTACGAAAACGGCAGAGACTTTTCGCGGTGCCCCAGGCGCAATTCGCCAGAGCTGGCGATGCGCGAGAGCGTGTCTTGGGCGAGTGCGGGGACGCTGGCCACAGCCAGGGCTGCCATCAGAGCCCAGGGACGCAGTTTGGAAGAGAGTTGCATCTTGATGAATGGAGGTGAATAGTGCGGTGGGTGTGCCCTGTCACACCCTGTCCCCCCATTGTGATTCGACCCGTGCCCTATGTGCGCATACTTGGTTGCGGCGCGTCAGCATTCCACAACGTTTACGGCCAGACCGCCGCGCGAAGTCTCCTTGTATTTGCTTTTCATGTCGGCGCCGGTCTGCATCATGGTCTTGATGACCTTGTCGAGCGAGACCACATGCTGCCCATCGCCGCGCAGTGCCATGCGCGCGGCGTTGATGGCTTTGATGGCCCCCATGGCGTTGCGCTCGATGCAGGGAATCTGCACCTGCCCGCCTACCGGGTCACAGGTCATGCCCAGGTTGTGCTCCATGCCGATTTCTGCGGCGTTTTCCACCTGCTCAGGCGTGCCGCCCATCACGGCGGCGAGGGCGCCTGCGGCCATGGAGCAGGCCACGCCCACCTCGCCCTGGCAGCCCACCTCGGCCCCGGACAGGGATGCGTTGATCTTGTAGATGATGCCTATGGCCCCGGCGGTGAGTAAAAAAGTGGCAATGCCCTCGTCGTTGGCGCCTGGCAAAAAGCGCACGTAGTAATGCAGCACGGCCGGAACCACCCCGGCGGCGCCATTGGTGGGGGCCGTGACCACGCGGCCACCGGCCGCGTTTTCCTCGTTCACCGCCATGGCGTACAGGTTCACCCAGTCCAGCATCGACAGCGGGTCGCGCAGCGCGGCCTCGGGGTGGCTGCTCAGGCTGCGGTGCAGCTCGGCCGCGCGGCGGCGCACGCGCATGGGGCCGGGCAACTGGCCGGTGGCTGCGCAGCCGCGCTGTACGGCCGCCGCCATGGTTTGCCAGATGTGCTGGAGCTTGCGCTGCACTTCGGCCGGGCTGCGCCAATGCTGTTCGTTGGCGGCGGTGATCTGGGCCATGCTCAGGCCCGTGGCGTGGCATTGCGCCAACAGCTCTGCGCCGGTGCTGAAGGGGTGGGGCAGCCCTTGGCCATGGCCCTGTACGTCACGCCCTGCGGCCAGGCCAGGGTTGGTTACGCGCTGGCCTTGCCCGTCCACCACAAAGCCGCCGCCCACAGAGTAGTACTCGCACACGGCAATCTCTTCACCTTGGGCATTGAAGGCGCGAAAGCACAGCCCGTTGGGGTGGCGCGGCAGGCTTTTGCGGCGCAGCTGCAGGTGTTCTTTGTCGACCCAGGGCACCGCATGTTCGCCCAGCAGTGCCAGCGTTTGCTGGGTGCGGATCTGGGCCACAGCGGGGGCGATCTGGTCGGGGTTCATGGTGTCGGGCTCGTGGCCGGCCAGGCCCAGCAGCACCGCAGTGTCGGTGCCGTGGCCCACGCCTGTGGCGGCGAGCGAGCCGTACAGCTCTGCCGTGACGTGGTGTACGGCCGCCAGGCCGTGGCTGTCCCGCAGATGGCAGGCAAATTGCCGCGCCGCAATCATGGGCCCCACGGTGTGGGAGCTGGAGGGGCCGATGCCGATTTTGAAAAGATCGAAGACGCTGACGGACATGGGGTGGGGTGTGGGGCCACAGTGCTTTTGGCGCTGCGCTGGCGTTGTGGGGCCGCAGGTTGGGTGGCTGCAGAGAGGCCTCTAGGCTAGCCGCTGCGCCGCAGCCGGGGCATGCGCACAATCCCTGCCCAGCCTGCGTTTGCCGTGGGGCCTGGCAGGTGGACAGGGTGGTGGGCTTGCATACCGCTTTACTTATTTGCTATCGAAGTAATAGCTGCTTGCGCTTGATGGATAAGCGCTAGAGTGCATTTTTTCTTAAAGTGAGTGGCCGGTGTAGCGTGGGCGCTTCAGTGGCGCTTGCTGCCCATGAATGTTTCTTACATTGCGATGGCACGCCCCAGCATCACGCACCAATCCCACGCGTGCAGGCGGGGGCGAGTGTGCAGGCTGGCGCCGTTGAGGGCCTCGACCTTGTCCAGAATGCGCAAGCCGCCTTGCACCACCAGCCGCAGCTCCCAGCCCATGCGGCCAGGCAGGCGGTGCACCAGGGGGGCGCCCCGCAGCATGGTGGCGCGGGCCCAGGCGGCGCTTTCCATGATCAGGCGCATGTTTTCCGGGGTGGTCTGGCGCGCCAGCAATTCGGACTGGCAGGCGCCATGCGCGGCGCAGTCGGCGCGGGGCAGGTAGTGGCGATTGCGTGGAATGTCCACGCTCAGGTCTTGCCAGAAATTGGCCAACTGCAGTGCGGTGCAGATGGCATCGCTTTCTTGCAGGGCCTGTGCGCTGTTCACACCATATAAGTGCAGCAGCAGCCGCCCCACGGGGTTGGCCGAGCGGCGGCAGTAGTCCAGCAGCTCTTGGCGGTCGGCGTAGCCTTCTGCGTCGCGGGTTTTTTCCACGTCCTGGGCAAAGGCGCTGAGCAGGTCTGTCAGCAACCCTAGCGGCAGCTGGTGGCGTTTGAGCATGCCCTGCAGCGGCAGGAACACCGAAGCCCAACGCGTGCTGGGGGGCTGGCCTTGGGCAATGGCCTGCAGATCGGCCTCAAACGCGGCCAGGTCCTGCAGGCGCTGTGTGGCCGGGGCATCGCCCTCGTCGGCAATGTCATCGGCGGTGCGTGCAAAGGCGTAGATCGCCCGGATGACGGGGCGCAGAGGGGCGGGGCACAGCAGCGAGGCGACCGGAAAGTTCTCGTAATGGGTCACGGCTGCGGGCTGCGGCGCTGCGGCGCTGGGCAGGGGCGCCGCAGCAGGGGCGGATGGGGTGCGTTGTTCAGGCTTCATTGCGGCGTGGATTGTCGCTTGACAAGGTCATGTGCATCCCATAGATTACTAACCAGTCAGTCAGTAGCTGATTTGGCGGCTGGCTGTTCGGGGTCCGTTCACATCATTTTCCAGACAACGCGCGCCAGGGATCCTTTGTGCGAATCGAGCGGCAAGTGTGCGCTGCGGGTCGGGATGGGCTGCAACAAAGCAGACCGCCCGAGACCGCAGAGGCGCACGGCACGGTGATTCGTGCACAGGGGCTCTAGGGTCTGAGCCTTCAGGCCTTGTGGGTGCAGCGGTGCGCGCGTGTTTGTGCGCGCGGATGGAAATCGTTGGCGGGCCCTTGGCTGTGGCGTCTCTGCAAAGCCTCGTTGGCAGTGTGGGCGTCCCTGGTCGCTCTTTTTATCTTCATCGGATTTCCCATGCGTACACCTTCCGCTTCGCGGCCCGTTCACAGGTTCACCAGGTATCTACCGCTTTTGGGCGCAGTGGCGCTGCTGGCGGCATGCTCGCGCCCCGAGCCACCACAAGAGCCGGTGCGCTCCGTCAAGCTGATGACGGTGGGCCTGGGCGCGCTGCAGTCGCAGCTGGAATATGCCGGTGAAGTGCGCGCCCGTGTGGAGTCGCGCCTGGGCTTTCGGGTAGCGGGCAAGATCGTGCAGCGCCAGGCCGAGCTGGGCCAGCGCGTGAAAGCGGGCGATGTGCTGGCGCAGCTGGACCCCAAGGACTACCAATTGGCCGCCGATGCAGCCCGAGCCCAGCTGGCCGCAGCCACCACGCAGCGCGACCTGGCCGCAGCAGACTACAAGCGCTACGCTGCGTTGAAAGACCAGAACTTCATCAGCGGTGCCGAGCTGGAGCGCCGCGACACGACGCTCAAGGCCGCGCAGGCCACGCTGGACCAGGCCCGCGCGCAATTGGCATCACAGGGCAACCAGACCACGTACACGCGGCTGGTGGCTGATGTGTCGGGTGTCATCACCGGCATTGACGCCGAGCCGGGCCAGGTGGTGACCGCAGGCACACCAGTGGTGCGCATTGCGCAAGATGGTGCGCGCGACGTGGTGTTTGCCGTGCCGGAAGACAAAGTGGCCCTGATGGCTCCTGGGCAAGAGGTGTCAGTGCGCGGCTGGGCGGGTGGCAACACCATCGCAGGCAAGGTGCGCGAGGTGGCCGCCAGCGCCGACGCCAGCACCCGCACCTTCCAGGTCAAGGTGGCGATTGACCGGGCCGAATCGCCTGCGCTGGGCGCCACGGTGTATGTCACGCCCAAGGCCTTGAGCCATGCGGGCGCGCCGGCCATCAAGCTGCCCACCAGCGCCTTGCGCCAGGAGGGGCAGGCCACAGCCGTTTGGGTGTACGACCCTGCCACCAGCACCGTGAAGTCACAGGTCATCCAGATTGCGACGGCCGATGGCAACGACGCCGTGGTGTCGTCAGGCCTGACGCCGGGCATGCAGGTGGTGTCCACCGGCGTGCATGTGCTGTCTCCGGGCCAAAAGGTCATGGTTTATCAACAAAAATCGACTCCAGCGCCCGTTGGTAAAGCGCAAGAAGCTACCAATTCAGTAGCGACTGATGCGGCTGCATCGGCCGCCGCGGCTTCGGCTGCCGCAGCATCCCAGCCCGCCGCCAAATAAGGCAGACCATGAGCCAGAACCAACCAAAAGAGGGGTTCAACCTCTCCAAGTGGGCGCTCGACCATCCAGCGCTCACGCGCTACCTGATGGTCGTGCTGATGCTGCTGGGCTTTGCGGCCTACTTTCAGCTGGGGCAGGACGAAGACCCGCCTTTCACCTTCCGGGTGATGGTGGTGCGCACCTACTGGCCTGGCGCTACGGCGCAGCAGGTGGCCGAGCAGGTGACGGACAAGATTGAGCGCACGCTGCAGGAGGTGCCTTACGCGGACAAGATCCGCAGCTACTCCAAACCCGGCGAGTCGCAAATCATCTTTCAGATTAAGGACTCCTCGCGCCCTGCAGAGGTGGCTAACGTCTGGTACACCGTGCGCAAAAAGGTGGGCGACATGCGCTACACCTTGCCCACGGGCACGCAGGGCCCGTTCTTCAACGACGAGTTCGGCGATGTGTACGGCGTGATCTACGCGCTGGAATCCGAAGGCTTCAGCTACGCTGAACTCAAGACCTTTGCCGACGATGTGCGCCAGCAGCTGCTGCGCGTGCCCGATGTGGCCAAGGTCGAGCAGTTTGGCGTGCAGGACGAAAAGCTGTTTGTCGAAGTCTCGCAAAAGCGCTTGTCGCAATTGGGGCTCGACTTCAACCAGGTGCTGTCGCAGCTTGGCCAGCAAAACGCGGTGGAGCCTGCCGGAGCGGTGCAAACGCCGCTGGACCAGGTGCAGGTGCGTGTGGGCGGTCAGTTCAACGCCATTGAAGACCTGCAGGCCATGCCCATTCGCGGCCCGTCCGGGGCGCAGTTCCGCCTGGGTGATATTGCCGAGGTCAAGCGCGGCTATGTGGACCCGGCCACGGTGAAGGTGCGCCACCAGGGGCGCGAAGTGGTGGCGTTGGGCATTTCCATGGCCAAGGGCGGCGACATCATTGCCCTGGGCAAGGCTTTGGAGAAGGTCACCCACAGCATCAGCACGTCACTGCCTGCGGGTGTGAAGCTGGTGAACGTGCAAGACCAGCCCAAGGCGGTGTCGACCTCGGTCAACGAGTTTGTGAAGGTGCTGATCGAGGCCGTGGTCATCGTGCTGGCCGTGAGCTTCATCAGCCTGGGCCTGCACAAGCGCCCCGGCAACCAGCCGCTGTGGAAGCGCTGGTACATCGACCCCCGCCCCGGGCTGGTGGTGGGCATCACCATCCCCATGGTGCTGGCCGTCACGTTCCTGGCCATGTGGTACTGGAACATTGGTCTGCACAAGATTTCGCTGGGCTCACTCATCATCGCGCTGGGTCTGCTGGTGGATGACGCCATCATTGCCGTGGAGATGATGGTGCTGAAGTTGGAGGAGGGCTACGACAAGGTGCGCGCGGCCACCTTTGCCTATGAGCTGACGGCCATGCCCATGCTCACCGGCACGCTGATCACTGCGGCAGGTTTTCTGCCCATCGGCATCGCCAAGTCGATGACGGGCGAGTACACCTTTGCGATTTTTGCCGTGACGGTGATCTCGCTGGTGCTGTCGTGGGTGGTGTCGGTGTACTTTGTGCCGTACTTGGGCACACTGATCTTGAAGGTGCCACCGCATGTGCAAGCTGCGCAGGCGCAAAAAGGCATCACTGACGACCCACATGAAGTGTTTGACAGCCCGTTCTACACGGCCTTCCGGCGTCTGGTGAACTGGTGTGTGCAGTACCGCTGGATCACCATTGGCCTGACGGTGCTGACCTTTGCGCTGGGCATTGTGGGCATGGGCAAGGTGCAACAGCAGTTTTTCCCGGACTCCAGCCGCCCGGAAATCATGGTGGAGGTCTGGTTCCCGGAGGGCACCTCGTTTGAGGGCAATGAAGAGGTGACCAAGCGCGTGGAGCAACGCCTGCTGACCGAAGCGGGGGTGAATTCGGTCACCACCTGGGTTGGCTCCGGTGTGCCACGTTTTTATTTGCCGCTGGACCAGGTGCTTCCGCAAACCAACGTGTCCCAGCTCATCGTGTTGCCCACCGACCTGAAGGTACGGGAGTCGCTGCGCATCAAGCTGCCTGCGCTGCTGGCGCAGGAGTTTCCGGAGGTGCGCGGGCGGGTGAAGCTGCTGCCCAACGGCCCGCCTGTGGCCTACCCAGTGCAGTTCCGCGTGATGGGGCCTGACCCATTGGTGTTGCGTGAGCGCGCCGATGAAGTGAAGGCCGCCCTGCGCAAGAACGCCGACATGCGCGGCGTGAACGACAACTGGAACGAGTCGGTGAAGGTGCTGCGCCTGGAGGTGGACCAGGACAAGGCACGGGCCCTGGGGGTGACCAGCCAGTCGATTGCGCAGGCTGCCAAGATCATTCTGGCGGGCTCACAAATCGGGCAGTTCCGCGAGGGTGACAAGCTCATCGACATCATGCTGCGTCAGCCGCTGGACGAGCGCAACGCCATCACTGACATCGGCAGTGCGTACCTGCCCACGGCATCGGGCAAGGCCATTCCGCTGACCCAGATTGCCAAGCCAGTGTTCACCTGGGAGCCTGGTGTGATGTGGCGCGAAAACCGTGACTACGCCATCACTGTGCAAGGCGATGTGACAGAGGGCATCCAGGGTGCGACGGTGACCGGTGCCCTGCTGCCTGGCCTGCGCGAGATCGAGGCCCAATGGCATGCCGCAGGGCAGGGGGCTTATCGCATTGAAGTGGCGGGTGCTGTGGAAGAGAGTTCCAAGGGGTCGGCCTCGATTGCCGCGGGCATCCCCATCATGCTGTTCATCACCTTCACGCTGTTGATGCTGCAACTGCACAGCTTCAGCCGTGCCATGCTGGTCTTCTTGACCGGCCCTCTGGGGCTGGCGGGCGTGGCGGGGGCGTTGTTGTTGCTCAACCGTCCGTTTGGCTTTGTGGCGTTGCTGGGCGTGATCGCGCTGATGGGGATGATTCAGCGCAACTCGGTGATCCTGATCGACCAGATCGAGCAAGACCGTGCGCGGGGTGTGCCTGCCTGGGATGCGATTGTGGAGTCGGCCGTGCGGCGTTTGCGCCCCATCGTGCTCACGGCCGCCGCCGCCGTGCTGGCGATGATCCCGCTGTCGCGCAGTGTCTTCTGGGGGCCGATGGCCGTGGCCATCATGGGTGGTCTGGTGGTGGCCACGGTGCTGACGCTGCTGGCTTTGCCCGCCATGTATGCCGCCTGGTTCCGGGTGCGTCGACCGACGGCGGAAGTGCTTTGAAACAGGTCTTCGTTTTAATTGCCCCGTACATCAGGGTAAAATAGAAGGTTGACCGATTTCACACAGGCGGCGAGCTGTGCTTGCCGCCTGTTTGTTTGTTAAACCGCGCGGGTGGCGAAATTGGTAGACGCACCAGGTTTAGGTCCTGACGCCAGCAATGGTGTGGGGGTTCGAGTCCCCCCCCGCGCACCATCCATGTGAGACTTTGCGGAACACGGCGCTGCTGCGCTGCAGCCAGCACGATCCACATTCATAAGAGGAATAGCCATGGCCGTTACTGTTGAAACCCTTGAAAAGCTCGAGCGCAAGATCACGCTGAGCGTGCCCGTCACCCTGATCCAGTCCGAAGTCGACACGCGCCTGAAGCGTCTGGCCCGCACTGTGAAGATGGACGGCTTCCGTCCCGGCAAGGTGCCCATGAATGTGGTCGCTCAGCGTTATGGCTACTCCGTTCAGTACGAAGTGCTCAACGACAAGGTGGGTGAGGCTTTTGCCGTGGCAGCCAACGAAGCCAACCTGCGTGTGGCTGGCCAGCCCCGCATCACTGAAAAAGAAGGCGCCCCTGAAGGCCAGGTCACTTTTGACGCCATCTTCGAAGTGTTCCCAGAAGTCAAGATTGCAGACCTTTCGGACGCTGAAGTCGAAAAGCTGTCGGCCGAAGTGACCGATGCAGCCATCGACAAGACCATCGACATCCTGCGCAAGCAGCGTCGCAGCTTCGCACAGCGCGCCCTGGACGCAGCTGCCCAAGACAGCGACCGCGTGACTGTGGACTTCGAAGGCAAGATCGACGGCGAGCCCTTTGACGGCGGCAAGGCCGAAGACTTCCAGTTCCTGGTCGGCGAAGGCCAGATGCTCAAGGAGTTCGAAGACGCAGTGCGCGGCATGAAGTCTGGCGAAAGCAAGACTTTCCCCCTGGCATTCCCCGCCGACTACCACGGCAAGGATGTCGCAGGCAAGACTGCAGACTTCCTCGTCACCGTCAAGAAGATCGAAGCCGCCCACCTGCCCGAAGTGAACGACGCCCTGGCCAAGTCCCTGGGTATCGCTGACGGCTCTGTGGACGGTCTGCGCGCCGACATCAAGAAGAACCTGGAGCGTGAAGTCAAGTTCCGTCTGCTGGCTCGCAACAAGCAAGCCGTGATGGATGCTCTGGTGGCAAAGGCCGAACTGGATCTGCCCAACGCCAGCGTGCAAGCCGAAATCGGCCGCCTGCTGGAAGGCGCCCGCGCTGAGCTGAAGCAACGTGGCATCAAGGACGCTGACAAGGCTGAAATCCCTGAAGACGTGTTCCGCCCCCAAGCCGAGCGCCGCGTGCGCCTGGGTCTGGTGGTGGCCGAGCTGGTGCGTGCCAACGAACTGCATGCCAAGCCCGAGCAACTGAAGGCCCACATTGACGAGCTGGCTGCCAGCTACGAGAAGCCCGAAGATGTGGTGCGCTGGTACTTCGGTGACCGTCAGCGCCTGGCAGAAGTCGAAGCTGTTGTCATCGAAAACAACGTGACCGATTTCGTTCTGGGCAAGGCCAAGGTTGTGGACAAGGCCGTATCGTTCGATGAACTGATGGGCCAGGGCTAAAGCCCATACCGCCATTTGCCCTGTGGGTGAGGCGGCGGTAATGCGAACCAAGGGGCTTGTGCTTTCGTGCACAGGCCCCAATTCATTTCTGGGTACAGTACCTGCTTGACTGGAGAAAACATGAGCGCATTGGAAACACAAGGCCTGGGTATGGTCCCTATGGTCATCGAGCAGTCTGGCCGCGGTGAGCGGTCCTATGACATTTACTCTCGCCTGCTCAAGGAGCGCGTGATCTTTCTGGTGGGGCCGGTGAATGACCAGACCGCCAATTTGGTGGTGGCCCAGTTGCTGTTCCTTGAGAGCGAAAATCCTGACAAGGACATCTCGTTCTACATCAACTCGCCAGGCGGCTCGGTGAGCGCAGGTATGGCGATTTTTGACACCATGAACTTCATCAAGCCCGATGTGTCGACCCTGTGCACGGGCATGGCGGCCAGTATGGGGGCCTTCTTGCTGGCTGCTGGCGCCAAGGGCAAGCGTTTTGCGTTGCCCAATTCCAAGGTCATGATCCACCAGCCGCTGGGTGGCATGCAAGGGCAGGCAACAGAAATTGAAATCCACGCCCGTGAGATTCTCAAGACCCGCGAGCAACTCAACAGCATCCTGGCAGAGCGCACGGGCCAGTCGCTTGAGAAGATTCAGCGCGATACAGAGCGCGACTATTTCCTGTCGGCCGATGAGGCCAAGGAATACGGTCTGGTCGATCAGGTGATCAGCAAGCGCGCCTGAACCCGGTAGGACACTGGGCGGCGTTTTCCCTCGGGGAAGACGCCGTTTTTATTTGGTTATCATCCTGACAACTTTCCGTAACAAGGCGTTGCCCCATGGCCGAGAAAAAAGGCTCTTCCAGCGAAAAAACCCTTTACTGCTCCTTTTGCGGTAAAAGCCAGCACGAAGTCAAAAAGCTGATCGCTGGTCCGTCGGTCTTTATCTGTGACGAGTGCATTGACCTGTGCAATGAGATCATTCGTGATGAGCTGCCTGTGGGCGAGCTGTCCAAAGAGGCTCGCAGCGATCTGCCGACGCCCATCGAGATCAAGACCAATCTGGACAACTACGTGATTGGTCAGGACTTTGCCAAACGCACCTTGGCGGTGGCGGTCTATAACCACTACAAGCGCTTGCGTCACAAGGACAAGGCACTCAAAGACGATGTGGAGCTGTCCAAGAGCAACATCTTGTTGATTGGCCCCACCGGCTCTGGCAAGACTTTACTGGCCCAAACCCTTGCACGCATGCTGGACGTGCCTTTTGTGATGGCCGATGCCACCACGTTGACCGAGGCTGGCTATGTGGGCGAAGACGTTGAGAACATTGTCCAAAAGCTGCTGCAGAGCTGTAACTACGACGTAGAGCGTGCCCAGCGCGGCATCGTGTACATCGACGAAATTGACAAGATCTCCCGCAAGTCTGACAACCCTTCGATCACCCGTGACGTGTCGGGTGAGGGTGTTCAACAGGCGCTTCTCAAGTTGATCGAAGGCACGATGGCCAGTGTGCCTCCGCAGGGGGGGCGCAAGCATCCGAACCAGGATTTCCTGCAAATCGACACCACCAACATCTTGTTCATCTGTGGCGGTGCGTTCGCTGGTCTTGAAAAGGTCATTGAAAATCGCACCGAGGCTTCGGGTATCGGTTTTGGTGCGGCCGTGCGCAGCAAAAAACAGCGCTCGCTCACCGATGTCTTCCAAGAGATCGAGCCCGAAGATTTGATCAAGTTCGGGATCATCCCTGAGCTGGTGGGGCGTATGCCCGTGGTCACTGCGCTGGCTGAGCTCAGCGAAGATGCGCTGGTTCAGATCCTGACCGAACCCAAGAATGCGTTGGTCAAGCAATACAGCAAGCTGCTGGGCATGGAGGGCGTTGATCTGGAGATTCGCCCTGCAGCGCTCAAGGCGATTGCCCGCAAGGCATTGGCACGCAAGACCGGTGCTCGTGGCCTGCGCTCCATCCTGGAGCAGTCGCTGATTGGCACCATGTTCGATTTGCCCAATGCGAGCAATGTTGAAAAGGTGGTCGTGGACGAATCCACGATTGAAGAAAACAAGCCACCGCTGCTCGTTTACCGCGAAGCGGCCAAGAAGGCCTGAAATGCCCGGTACGGGTCGCCCATTGGTCGCCCCTTCAACGATCACAACCCTTGTGCCAGCGCGGCTGCGCACAAGGGTTGAAAATCCCCAAATGTGGATCATCTTCCACAGAGTTAACTGAGGATTTCCATGTCCGGACATACCCCCCTTCCCGCCACACCCATTGAACTGCCGCTGTTGCCGTTGCGCGACGTGGTGGTCTTCCCTCACATGGTGATCCCCTTGTTTGTGGGGCGCCCCAAGAGCATCAAGGCGTTGGAGCTGGCCATGGAGGCCGAGCGCCGCATCATGCTGGTCGCGCAAAAAGCGGCAGCCAAAGATGAGCCTTCCGCTTCTGACATGTTTGATGTCGGCTGTGTCTCAACGATCTTGCAGATGCTCAAATTGCCCGATGGCACGGTCAAGGTGCTGGTGGAAGGCCAGCAGCGTGCTTTGGTCGCTTCGATTGAAGACGCGGACACCCACTTCACTGCCACCGTGACCCCGGTCGAAGCCGTTGCCGAGGCGAGCAAGCCCAGTGAAATCGAGGCTTTGCGCCGTGCGGTGATGCAGCAGTTTGACCAGTACGTCAAACTGAACAAGAAGATTCCTCCGGAAATCCTCACCTCCATTGCCAGCATCGATGACCCAGGTCGTCTGGCAGACACCATCGCTGCGCACTTGCCGCTGAAGTTGGAAAACAAGCAGGTAGTCCTGGACTTGTCGGATGTGAAGTCACGGCTGGAAAACCTGTTTGAGCAGCTGGACCGCGAAGTCGACATCCTGAATGTCGACAAAAAAATCCGTGGGCGCGTGAAGCGCCAGATGGAAAAGAACCAGCGCGATTTTTATCTCAACGAGCAAGTCAAAGCCATCCAGAAAGAACTGGGCGAGGGTGATGATGGCGCCGACATTGAAGAGATTGAGAAGAAGATCAAGCTCGCCAAGATGTCTGCCGAGGCTCGCAAAAAAGCCGATGCGGAACTCAAGAAGCTCAAACTGATGTCGCCCATGTCGGCTGAGGCGACGGTGGTGCGCAATTACATTGATGTGTTGACTGCGCTGCCATGGGCCAAAAAGACCAAGATCAAGCACGATCTGCTCAATGCCGAAGGTGTTTTGAACGAAGACCACTTTGGCCTGGACAAGGTCAAGGACCGCATTCTTGAATATCTTGCAGTGCAGCAGCGTGTGGACAAGGTGAAGGCCCCCATCCTTTGCCTGGTGGGGCCACCGGGTGTGGGCAAGACCTCGTTGGGCCAGTCGATTGCCAAGGCCACGGGGCGCAAATACGTCCGCATGGCCCTGGGCGGCATGCGTGACGAGGCCGAAATTCGTGGGCACCGCCGCACGTACATCGGCGCGCTGCCCGGCAAGGTGCTTCAGAGCCTTTCGAAGGTGGGAACGCGCAACCCATTGTTCCTGCTGGACGAAATCGACAAGCTGGGGACCGACTTCCGTGGCGATCCCTCCAGTGCGCTGTTGGAGGTGCTGGACCCTGAGCAAAACCACACCTTTGGCGATCACTATGTGGAGGTCGATTTCGATCTGAGCGACGTCATGTTTGTCGCTACGTCCAACTCGATGAACATCCCGCCAGCGTTGCTCGATCGCATGGAGGTCATCCGTTTGTCGGGGTACACCGAGGATGAAAAGACCAACATCGCAATGAAGTACCTGCTGCCCAAGCAGCTCAAGAACAACGGCGTCAAGGACGAAGAGTTATTGATTACCGAGTCTGCTGTGCGCGACATGGTGCGCTACTACACCCGGGAGGCCGGTGTGCGCTCCTTGGAGCGTGAGCTGTCCAAGATTTGCCGCAAGGTGGTCAAAGGCCTGCAACTCAAAAAGCTCACGCCCCAGGTGGTGGTGAGCGAGGACAACCTTCCGGATTTTCTGGGCGTGCGCAAGTACAGCTACGGGCGTGCTGAGCTGCAAAACCAGGTGGGGCAGGTCGTTGGTTTGGCGTGGACCGAGGTCGGCGGTGATTTGCTCACCATTGAAGCGGCGACGATGCCAGGCAAAGGTGTGATCACACGCACTGGGTCGCTGGGCGACGTGATGAAAGAGTCCGTGGAAGCTGCGCGCACCGTAGTGCGTAGCCGAGCCAAATTGTTGGGCATTAAGGACGAGATGTTCGACAAGCGCGACATCCATATCCACGTGCCTGACGGTGCGACGCCAAAGGATGGCCCTAGCGCGGGGGCTGCCATGACCACTGCTTTTGTGTCTGCCTTGACCGGGATCCCCGTGCGCGGAGATGTCGCCATGACCGGTGAGATCACGCTGCGCGGTGAAGTCACGGCCATCGGTGGACTCAAGGAAAAGTTGCTGGCGGCATTGCGCGGGGGCATCAAGACCGTGCTGATTCCTGAAGAAAACGTGAAAGATCTCCAGGAGATTCCAGACAACGTGAAAAGCGGGCTGGAGATCGTGCCGGTTAAATGGATCGACAAGGTGCTTGAAGTGGCCTTGGAGCGCAAGCCTGTACCGCTGACGGATGAAGAGGCGGCTGTGGTCCCCGTGTCGGCAGACAAGGGCACTGCGGCGGTTGGCAGTGATTCTTTGAAGCACTGAACATTTTTTCAAAAACAGCCAAAAAATGCGCTACAATTCATTCCATCGCAGCAAACGTTGTAGAATGTAAGGCTTCGGTAAATGCGGGAATAGCTCAGTTGGTAGAGCGCAACCTTGCCAAGGTTGAGGTCGAGAGTTCGAGACTCTTTTCCCGCTCCAATTTCCAAAAAAGGGAAGCAAAAGCTTCCCTTTTTTGCCAAGGCAGTAGTTTCTGGCGCGGTAGCAAAGCGGTTATGCCCCGGATTGCAAATCCGGTTAGTCCGGTTCGACTCCGGACCGCGCCTCCAGGATGCAGCTGACTTGCTGAAATAAGCAAAAGCTTGTTTTAGACGGTTGGAAAGTTTTTGATTTTCTTGTGTTGATCAAAAATTTTGTGTTATAATTTTACTCTTGCTGATGCACTGTTGTGTTGAAGGCAAAATGCGGGAATAGCTCAGTTGGTAGAGCGCAACCTTGCCAAGGTTGAGGTCGAGAGTTCGAGACTCTTTTCCCGCTCCAAATTTAAAAGGGAAGCTTAGGCTTCCCTTTTTTCTTGGTGCAGCGTGGCAGCGCTGGTTTTGTAGTCGCTGCGTTGCTCTTGTTCGATGGGGCGTTGCTTAGCGGTGACGTCCGGGTTACGCTGCCATGCAATCGCGCATACGGTAGCTGGCGCCCCGATGGTGAAATTGGTAGACACTGCGGACTTAAAATCCGCCGCTTTCCTGAAAAGGGGCGTGCCGGTTCGACCCCGGCTCGGGGCACCATTACGATTCAATCATGTCAAGTTACAACGCTCCCTTCGAAATCCATGTCCACGGGCAGGTGCAGTTGCGTGCTGATGCCAGTTTTGACCAGCTCCAAGATGCCTTGAAACCATTGTGGAAATATGCCGGCGCTCGGTCTTTGGCCGACGGTGCCGCAAGTGCTTACGAAGAGGAGCCTGGCATCAAATTCGATGCCCAGGAGCATCTTCTGCAAATCTGCTGGACGGTGCGGGGCGATGACGACTTTCGCCAGACTTTGGACGAGATGTGCATGAGCCTGAACGAGCTCTGCGAGATGGGGGCCGCCTTGGAGGTGACCTTCTACGATGCTGAGTTTGAAGAAGACGAAGGCCAAGACGGTGTCGAGTCGCGCGATGACTTCGTGATGCTATTTGTGGGGCCTACCCCAGCAGCCATCATGCAGGTGCAGCGTGATCTGCTGGTGCAAGATGTGGTGAACATGATGGAGCGCCACTTTGACGGCGCTGAGCTTGGCGGCGTGGTGGCAGAGATCGATAAGTTGTTCACCCAGCGTTTCGATGCGCTGGTCAACTCGCTTGAAATTGGCAAGCCCCCGCGCGGCCCCGGCGGCTCTGGCAGCGGCCACGGCGGCGGCGGTGGCCGTCGCCCACGCCATTTGCACTGAGTCTTGCCCGGTGGGGGCTGTTCTGTTTCCTCCCTCAGCCCTTTGTCAGCCGATGGCTTCATGCGAACAAGTGGTCGGCTTGCAATGTGCCCTTCAACGGCCCTGTGGTCGCCGCCATATTTCCAATGATCCCTGATTTGCCCTACCTGCGGTCTTATCCTGCTGCGCTCCAAGGTCAGGCGCGTGAGCTGTTGGCCCAAGGGCAATTGGGGCCGGTATTGCAGCGCAAGTACCCGCAGGCGCACTCGGTGCGCAGTGACAAGGCTTTGTACGACTATGTGCAAGAGCTCAAGTCCCGCTATCTGCGCAACGCAGGCACGGTCAACAAAGTTCTCTTTGACAACAAGATTCACGTCGTGCGTCACGCCCTGGGCTTGCACACGGCGGTGTCGCGCGTGCAGGGCAGCAAACTGGCTGCCAAGCATGAGATCCGCATCGCGTCGATGTTCAAGCAGGCGCCGGACGAGTTTTTACGCATGATCGTGGTCCATGAGCTGGCCCACCTGCGTGAAAAAGGGCACGACAAGGCTTTTTACCAGCTGTGCGCTCACATGGAGCCGCAATACCACCAGTACGAGTTTGATCTGCGCCTGTACCTCACGCACGTGGAGAGCACGGGCACACGGTTGTGGGGTGCTGAGTCCGCGTGAATTCTGCTCGGGGTCGGTTGTTTTGCTATTAATTTGATAGCTTCTTGCGCTTGTATTTCAAGCGCTACCCCCATTTTTGATCACAAATCAGGGAACTGATACGGTACTACAGCAACGTGCCGGGAGTTGGAGCCAACGCTGGGCGGCGGCTTCCAGCATGCTCACGGGGCCTGTGGTCAGTAGTTGTACCGGTGGGGCTGCATCTGTGGGGGCTTGTGGTTCCCCACCGCCGTCCTGTTGCGTTTGGCGTAGCAAGCCTGCTGCCTCTAGCAGGCGCCGTGTCTGGCGCGCCACCGGCTCACCGGTCTCGATGAATCGGACATCGGGCCCCACTAGTGCGCGCAACTCGTGCTCCACAAAAATGTAGTGGGTGCAGCCCAGTACCAGGGTGTCCATCTGCCCGGCTGCTGTACCAAACGGGCCCATGGCATGCACATAGCGCTCGCAAAGTGCACCAGTTTCCGTGCAGTTGACGGCATTGCTGGCCGTGGTCGGTGGCAGTGTCACACTGCGCTCGACAGCGTGCGCTAAGCCGTCGCAGGGTTGCACTACAAAGTGGGCCTGATCGGCCAGAGAGGCCATCAGCTTTCCGAACTTGGCGCTGCTGAGCGTACCCCGCGTGCCGATCACTCCCACATGCCCCGTCTTGGTGGCTGCCAGTGCTGGCTTGATGGCGGGCTCCAGGCCGACGAGGGGAAGGTCAGGGTGGCTGCTGCGCACTTCATGAATGGCCGCTGCAGTGGCGGTATTGCAGGCTACCACCAGTGCTTTGATATCGTGTTTTTCGCGCAAATATTGGGTGATGGCATGGGTGCGTGCCGCCACAAACGCATCGCCTCGCTCGCCATAGGGGGCGTTGGCGCTGTCGGCCAGGTACACGAACCGCTCGTTGGGCATGGCTGCCAACAGCATGCGCAGCACGCTCAGCCCGCCGACGCCGCTGTCAAATACACCGATGGGGGAAGAGGACTGCGGCATCGTGGAATCAAGCTCTGGCAGTTAGACAAGCCGTGGATTGTAGGAAAGACGGGGCTGCTGCGCTGGTGCGCCGCTTGCAGCCCACGAGTCCGTCGAAGGGATGTGAAAAAACCGCCCGAAGGCGGTTTTGTGAGGGCGTGCTCAGGGCTCGCAGTACAGCCGTGCCCCGGTGGTGACCCCAAGCATCAGGCGGCGGCTACTTCAATGCCTTTGAACTCGCCCGAGGCGATGCGCTTTTGCCATTCAGCTGGGCCCGTGATGTGGGCACTGGTGCCACCGGCGTCCACGGCCACGGTCACGGGCATGTCCACCACGTCAAATTCATAGATGGCTTCCATGCCCAGGTCGGCAAAGCCCACGACCTTGGCGGTCTTGATGGCCTTGCTGACCAGGTAGGCGGCGCCGCCCACGGCCATGAGGTAGGCGCTGTGGTGCTTCTTGATGGCCTCGATGGCGACCGGGCCGCGCTCGGCCTTGCCCACCATGGCGATCAGGCCGGTCTGGGCCAGCATCATCTCGGTGAAGCCATCCATGCGCGTGGCGGTGGTGGGGCCTGCGGGGCCCACGGCCTCGTTCTTCACCGGGTCCACGGGGCCCACGTAGTAAATGATGCGGTTGGTGAAGTCCACGGGCAGCTTCTCGCCCTTGGCCAGCATGTCCTGGATGCGCTTGTGTGCAGCATCGCGGCCCGTGAGCATCTTGCCGTTGAGCAGCAGCGTGTCGCCGGGCTTCCAGCTGGCCACTTCTTCCTTGGTCAGCGTGTCGAGGTTGACCTTCTTGCTCTTGTTGTAGTCAGGCGCCCAGTTCACGTTGGGCCACAGGTCCAGGCTGGGGGGTGTGAGGTACACGGGGCCAGAGCCGTCCATCACGAAGTGCGCGTGGCGTGTGGCGGCGCAGTTGGGGATCATCGCAATCGGCTTGCTGGCTGCGTGCGTGGGGTACATCTTGATCTTGACGTCCAGCACCGTGGTCAGGCCGCCCAGGCCTTGCGCGCCAATGCCCAGGGCGTTGACCTTTTCAAACAGCTCCAGGCGCAGCTCTTCAACCTTGTCGAGCGCGGGGCCGCCGGTCTTGGCGGCTTCGGCCTTGGCTTGCAGTTCGTACATGTCCAGGTCGTCCATCAGGCTTTCCTTGGCCATGAGCACGGCCTTTTCGGCCGTACCGCCAATGCCGATGCCCAGCATGCCGGGCGGGCACCAGCCAGCGCCCATGGTGGGCACGGTCTTGAGCACCCAGTCCACCACGTTGTCGCCGGGGTTGAGCATGTACATCTTGGACTTGTTCTCCGAGCCGCCGCCCTTAGCCGCCACGGTGATGTCCACGGTGTTGCCGGGCACGATCTCGGTGAAGATCACGGCGGGGGTGTTGTCCTTGGTGTTCTTGCGGGCGAACTGCGGATCGGCCACGACCGAGGCGCGCAGGGTGTTGTCGGGGTGGTTGTAGCCACGGCGCACGCCTTCGTTGATGGCGTCGTCCAGGCTGCCGGTGAAGCCTTCCCAGCGCACGTCCATGCCCACTTTCAGGAACACGTTGACGATGCCCGTGTCCTGGCAGATAGGGCGCTGGCCAGTGGCGCTCATCTTGCTGTTGGTGAGGATCTGGGCGATCGCATCCTTGGCCGCCGGGCTCTTCTCGCGCTCGTAAGCGCGGGCCAGGTGGGCGATGTAGTCGGTGGGGTGGTAGTAGCTGATGTACTGCAGTGCGCCAGCAATGGATTCGATCAGGTCTTCTTGGCGAATGGATGTCGTGGTCATGGCGGGAAGTTTGTGGGGATGAAATCGACAGCCTTCGATTATCCCTCTGCGGGCTTGCGTGGTTCTGTCAGGGTTATCTGGCGGCTTGCGTGCCCGCTTTGAGGCACGGGCTTGTGCGCCATGCAATGGACTGGTTATGCTGGGTGCCGTCCTTTACTTGTAAGCCAGGATCACGCACATGACACTGCAAAACGACAAAGCATCGGCCTACCGCACAGAGCGCGACACATTTGGCCCCATCGACGTGCCTGCGCGGCGGTTGTGGGGGGCGCAAACACAACGCTCTTTACAGCACTTTGCCATCTCGGGCGAGCGCATGGCCCCCGAGCTCATCCGGGCTCTGGCCCAGGTCAAACGTGCCAGTGCGTATGTGAACCACAGCCTGGGTTTGCTGGATGCCACCCGCACCACGGCCATCGTGGCCGCGTGCGATGAAGTGATGGCCGGTGCGCATGAAGAGGAGTTTCCTCTTGTGGTGTGGCAAACCGGGTCGGGCACCCAGACGAACATGAACATGAATGAGGTGCTGGCCAACCGGGCGAGTGAGTTGCTCAGCGGCCCGCGTGGGGAGGGGCGGCTGGTGCACCCCAACGACGATGTGAACAAGAGCCAGTCGAGCAACGATGTCTTTCCTACCGCCATGCACCTGGCGGCTGTGGATGCACTGACCCACAAACTGCTGCCGGCCCTGCATGCGTTGCGCATGACGTTGGCCGCCAAGGCCGAGGCGTTTGCGGACATCGTGAAAATTGGCCGCACGCACTTGCAGGATGCAACCCCGCTGACTTTGGGGCAAGAAGTCTCGGGTTGGGTGGCGCAGCTGGAGCATTCCGAGCACCATGTTCGCGCCGCCATGCCCCATTTGTGTGAGCTGGCCTTGGGCGGCACGGCCGTGGGCACGGGTTTGAATGCGCCTGCGGGCTATGCCCAGGCGGTGGCCAAAGAGCTGGCCGACCTGACCGGGTTGAACCTGGTGACGGCCCCGAACAAGTTCGAAGCCCTGGCCAGCTGCGATGCCTTGGTGCATGCCCATGGTGCGCTCAAGGGGCTTGCGGCCAGCCTGATGAAGATTGCCAACGACGTGCGTTGGCTGGCCAGTGGTCCGCGCAGCGGGCTGGGCGAGATCACTATCCCGGAAAACGAGCCGGGTTCGTCCATCATGCCGGGCAAGGTCAACCCGACCCAGTGCGAAGCCATGACCATGCTGTGCGCCCAGGTCATGGGCAACGATGTGGCGGTTGGGGTGGGCGGGGCCTCGGGCAATTTCGAGCTCAACGTGTTCCGGCCCATGGTGATCCACAACTTTTTGCAGAGTGTTCGCCTGCTGGCAGACGGCATGGTCAGTTTTGACAAGCACTGTGCCTCGGGCATTGAGCCCAACCATGACCGGATTGAAGCGCTGGTCGAGCAGTCGCTGATGCTGGTGACCGCGCTCAACCCCCACATCGGTTACGACAAGGCTGCCGCCATTGCCAAGACGGCACACAAAGAGGGGATCAGTTTGCGAGAGGCCGCGCTGGCCTCTGGCCATGTGACGGCTGAGGAGTTTGATGCCTGGGTGGTGCCGCGCAGCATGGTCTGATGCCGCTATGCGGTGCGCAGTGCACTCCATCGCCCCGCCGGGCGCTGGGCTTGCGCGGCGGCGGGGTGCTGGCGGCTCAGTGGGAGTCGCTGGGGTGGGACATCAGCCGGTCGGTCAGCGCAATCGCCAGGGCGCTCAGCAAGAAGACCACGTGGATGATGGTCTGCCACATCAGCACCTTGAGGTCGTAGTTGGCCGCATTGATGAAGGTCTTGAGCAGGTGAATGGAGCTGATGCCGATGATCGCAGTGGCCAGCTTCACTTTGAGCACGGAGGCGTTCACGTGGCTCAGCCATTCAGGCTGGTCTGGGTGCTCTTCCAGGTGCAAGCGGGATACAAAAGTCTCGTAGCCACCCACAATCACCATGATGAGCAGGTTGGAGATCATCACCACGTCAATCAATGCCAGTACCACCAGCATGATGATGGTCTCGTTGAGTGCCATGACCTCAAAGTCACTCTTGTAGCCAATGCTGGTGACCAGCTGCTGCAGGGCTGCTTTGTTGCCGAAGGCGGCTTCCACCAGATGGACCAGCTCCACCCAGAAGTGAAAGACGTACACCGCCTGCGCCAGAATCAACCCCAGGTACAGCGGCAGCTGCAGCCAGCGGCTGGCGAAAATGAGCGAGGGCAGGGGGCGCAGCGGAGCGCTGGTTTTGGGCTTGGGATGGGACATGCGTGCCTGCGATAGGTAATAGAAAAAGGGGCGACGGGAAAACGCGCGATTCTAGGGGCGAGCCGTGACAGCCTTCACAACCAAGGGCTAACCCCAAGCCGGATAGGCCCCGGCGAGTCAGTAGCATGTAAGTGCGGCAGAAGACAGTAGCTGCCAATTCCTATTCCAATGACCCAGGAGACAACACCATGAGTGCAACAACATCCGCGATCGAGTCTGTGTTGGTTGAAAACCGCGTGTTTCCACCATCCGACGTCATCGTCAAGGCGGCGCGCATTTCCGGCATGGCCGGGTATGAGGCACTGTGCAAAGAGGCCGAAACCGATTTCGAAGGCTTCTGGGCCAAGCAGGCACGTGCCAACGTGCAATGGTCAAAGCCCTTCACCCGCACGCTGGACGAGTCCAACGCCCCGTTTTTCCGCTGGTTTGACGACGGCGAGCTGAACGCCAGCGTCAACTGCCTAGACAAGCACATCGGCACGCCCACGGAAAACAAGACGGCCATCGTCTTCGAAGCCGATGACGGCACCGTCACCAAGATCACCTACAAAGAGCTGCTGGCCCGCGTGAGCCAGTTCGCCAACGCGCTCAAGGCCCACGGCGTGGCCAAGGGCGACCGCGTGCTGATCTACATGCCCATGACCATTGAGGGCGTGATCGCCATGCAGGCCTGTGCCCGCATCGGCGCTACGCACAGCGTGGTGTTTGGCGGCTTCAGCGCCAAGGCCGTGCACGAGCGCATCATCGATGCCGGTGCCGTGGCCGTCATCACTGCCAACTACCAGATGCGTGGTGGCAAGGAGCTGCCGCTCAAGTCCATCATTGACGAAGCTCTGGCCATGGGCGGCTGCGACACCATCCGCAACGTGTTCGTGTACCAGCGCACCGCCACGGCGTGCAACATGGTGGCAGGCCGTGACAAGACCTTTGCTGAAGCACTGGCGGGCCAAAGCACCGAATGCGCGCCCGTGGCCGTGGGGGCCGAGCACCCGCTGTTCATCCTCTACACCAGTGGCTCCACCGGCAAGCCCAAGGGCGTGCAGCACAGCACCGGCGGCTACCTGCTGTGGGCCAAGATGACCATGGACTGGACGTTTGACCTGCGCGCAGACGACGTGTTCTGGTGCACGGCCGACATCGGCTGGATCACGGGCCACACCTACGTCGCCTACGGCCCGCTGGCCGCAGGCGCCACACAGATCATCTTCGAAGGCATCCCCACCTTCCCGAACGCGGGTCGCTTCTGGCAGATGATCGAGCGCCACAAGTGCACGATCTTCTACACCGCCCCCACCGCCATCCGCTCGCTCATCAAGGCGGCTGAGGCCGATGAGGCTGTGCACCCCGCGCGCTCCGACCTGTCGAGCCTGCGCATCTTGGGCAGCGTGGGCGAGCCCATCAACCCCGAAGCCTGGATGTGGTACCACAAGAACGTGGGCGGCGAGCGTTGCCCCATCGTGGACACCTTCTGGCAGACCGAAACGGGTGGCCACGTCATCACCCCGCTGCCTGGCGCCACGCCACTGGTGCCTGGTAGCTGCACGCTGCCTTTGCCCGGCATCACCGCAGCCATCGTGGACGAAATGGGCAACGACGTACCCAACGGCGCGGGTGGCATCCTGGTGATCAAGCGCCCCTGGCCCAGCATGATCCGCACCATCTGGAACGACCCCGAGCGCTTCAAGAAGAGCTACTTCCCCGAAGAACTCAAGGGCTACTACCTGGCGGGCGATGGCGCGGTGCGCAGTGCTGACCGCGGCTACTTCCGCATCACCGGCCGCATCGATGATGTGCTGAACGTGTCGGGCCACCGCATGGGCACGATGGAGATCGAATCCGCCTTGGTGGCAAAGACCGACTTGGTGGCCGAAGCCGCCGTGGTGGGCCGCCCCGACGATGTGACCGGTGAGGCCATCTGCGCCTTCGTGGTGCTCAAGCGCTCGCGCCCCACTGGCGAAGAAGCCAAGCAGATCGCCAACGAGCTGCGCAACTGGGTGGCCAAGGAAATCGGCCCCATTGCCAAGCCCAAGGACATCCGCTTTGGCGACAACCTGCCCAAGACCCGCAGCGGCAAGATCATGCGCCGCTTGCTGCGCAGCATCGCCAAGGGCGAGGCCATCACCCAGGACACCAGCACGCTGGAAAACCCCGCAATCCTCGATCAATTGGCCAAGGCCAATTGATCGAGAAGGCGCCGTGGAGCGGCGCCAGCGCGGAGCGCTTGCGGGGTTTGGGGACACTCATATCGCGCAGCGATGTGACGTGGCCTCAGAACCCGGCCATCCTGGACCAACGGTCGCAGACCAACTGACCTTTGGGGCACACCCTTCAAAAGCGCCTGCGCATCAGGCGCTTTTTTTATGCCCTTGGCAGATACATTGCTTTGCCAAGCCTTGCCCGCAGGCACGGTAGGATGCCGCGATAGAGCCCGCCCGCCAGCGTGGAGTCATCCGCGCAAGTGGTAGCAAACCCAGTCTTCGCATTGGCAAAAATCATGCGAAAGCGCTTTGCCCCTCTGTGCCGGGCGGCGTGCAACCATGCGCCATGGCTTGTCATGCCCGCCGCCGGGGGCGGCAGGCACACTTCTCGCATTGAAAGGACTTACCGTGAAAATGCTTTCTACCGTGCTGCTCTTCATCATCGTGGCCATTACCAGTCTGGCTGCGCTCAACTGGGAGGCTCTTTCGGTCGTTTCTGCCGTGTCTGTGGGGTTGGCCACTTTCGATGCCCCGCTGGGTTTGCTCATGCTGGGGCTGACCTCGTTGCTGGGTGTGCTGCTGGTGGCGTACGTGCTGTCGCTTCAGGGCTCGGTATTGCTGGAGACCCGCCGCCACACCAAAGAGATGCAAGCGCAGCGCGAACTGGCAGACAAGGCGGAAGCCTCTCGGTTTACCGAGTTGCGTGCGTTTTTAGAAAACCAGCACGCACAAGGGCACACCACTGTGATGGCACGGCTCGACAGCCTGGAAACCCGCCTGGCTGCGCGTGCGCAAGAGTCGGACAACACCACTGCGGCCTACGTGGGACAACTGGAGCAGCGCTTGGTTGGCGGGCCAGGCGCGACGGAGTAAGCGGGCGCAGGCCAAAGCGCACGGCCTGCAAAGCAAAAAGCCGCACAACCTTGACGGTGTGCGGCTTTTTGCTGCGTGGGATAAGCCCCACGGCAGGACCACGGGGCTTACTTCAGCGTCAGAACCCAGGCAGCCAGCTTCTTGGCTTCTGCTTCATTGACTTGGGCGTTGGCGGGCATGGGCACGGGGCCCCACACGCCAGAGCCACCCTTGATGATCTTGGCGGCCAGCTTGTCTACAGCGTCTTTCTGGCCAGCGTACTTGGCAGCGACATCTTTGTAGGAAGGACCCACCAGCTTCTTGTCGACAGCGTGGCAGGCCATGCAGTTCTTGGAAGTGGCCAGGGCTTGGTCGGCCATGGCGGGGGCTGCAACGGCAAGCGTCATGGCGATGGTGATCAGGGCACGTTTCATGGTGGGTTTTCCTGTGGTTGGGTTACAGTTCTTTCAACGCGATTGTAGTGACGTGGGTTGACCAAAATTTGTCCTCGGTCAAGGAACGCAAATCGCATCTTTTGGGGGAGCTTGCTATGTATCTTTTAGGCGTTTCGCTGCTGTTGCTGTTACTCAAGTATCTGGAGATCGGGCCCGTGGCCACCTGGTCCTGGTGGGTGATTGTGGGTTCTTTCGGCGCTACTGCGGCGTGGTGGTGGTGGGCCGATGCCACAGGCTACACCAAGCGCAAAGCCATGGAAAAAATGGACGAGCGCAAGAAAGAGCGCATCAATAAAAACAAAGAAGCCTTGGGCATGCGTCCGCGCAAGCCCAGGTAATTCGACAAGGGCAGGGGCTGGCTCGCTCAGCCCCTGCGCCTGAAACACCCAAAGGCTCAGGGTTAGCGATCGCCCCTGCCGCCGGTGCTGTTGGTTGTGCTGGAGGATAATTCGCCCGCCGCCTCCTGGCTTCGGCTTCCCTCTACCAACACTTCAACCGACATCACGATGCCCGCTTACCGCTCCAAAACCTCCACCGCTGGTCGCAACATGGCTGGTGCCCGCTCGCTGTGGCGTGCCACCGGCATGAAGGACGACGACTTCAGCAAGCCGATCATTGCGGTGGTCAACTCGTTCACACAGTTTGTGCCCGGCCATGTCCACCTCAAGGACCTGGGCCAGCTGGTGGCGCGTGAGATCGAGGCGGCGGGCGGTGTGGCCAAAGAGTTCAACACCATCGCCGTGGACGATGGCATTGCGATGGGCCACGACGGCATGCTGTACTCGCTGCCCAGCCGCGACATCATTGCGGATTCGGTGGAATACATGGTCAACGCGCACTGCGCCGATGCCATGGTGTGCATCTCCAACTGCGACAAGATCACCCCCGGCATGCTGATGGCCGCCATGCGGTTGAATATTCCGGTGGTGTTCGTCTCGGGCGGCCCGATGGAGGCTGGCAAGGTCAAGTTGCTCAACCCCACGACCCAGAAGATTGAGTTCAAGAAGCTCGATTTGATCGACGCCATGGTGATGGCCGCCGACGACAAGGTCAGCGACGCCGATGTGGCCGAGGTAGAGCGCTCTGCGTGCCCCACCTGCGGTTCCTGCTCTGGCATGTTCACCGCCAACTCCATGAACTGCCTGACCGAAGCCTTGGGCTTGTCCCTGCCCGGCAATGGCACTGTGGTGGCCACGCATGCCGACCGCGAGCAACTGTTCAAGCGCGCTGGGCACCTGGTGGTAGAGCTGTGCAAGCGCTACTACGAAGAAGACGACAGCAGCATCCTGCCGCGCTCCATGGGCTTCAAGGCGTTTGAGAATGCGATTGCATTGGATATCGCCATGGGCGGCTCCACCAACACCATCCTGCACATTCTCGCCATTGCGCAAGAGGCCGAAATCGACTTCACGATGGCCGACATTGACCGCATGTCCAAGATCGTGCCGCAGCTGTGCAAGGTCGCGCCCAACACCAACAAGTACCACATTGAAGACGTCCACCGTGCGGGCGGCATCATGGGTATTTTGGGCGAGCTGGACCGCGCAGGCCGTTTACACACCGACGTGCCCACCGTGCACAGCAAGACCATGAAAGACGCGCTGGACCAGTGGGACATTGCCCGCAACCCGTCCGACACGGTCAAGACCTTCTACATGGCCGGCCCTGGCGGCATCCCTACGCAAGTCGCATTCAGCCAAGCCGCACGCTGGCCCAGCCTGGACACAGACCGCTCTGAGGGCTGCATCCGCTCGATCGAGCATGCCTTCAGCAAAGAAGGCGGTTTGGCCGTGCTGGTCGGCAACATTGCCCTGAACGGCTGCGTGGTCAAGACCGCAGGCGTGGACGACAGCCTGCTGGTGTTTGAAGGCCCCGCCCATGTGGTGGAGTCGCAGGACGAAGCCGTGGCCAACATCCTGGCCGACAAGGTCAAGGCGGGCGATGTCGTCATCGTGCGCTACGAAGGCCCCAAGGGCGGCCCTGGCATGCAAGAGATGCTGTACCCCACTTCGTACATCAAGTCCAAGGGCCTGGGCAAAGCCTGTGCGCTGCTGACCGACGGCCGCTTCTCGGGCGGCACCTCGGGCCTGTCCATTGGCCACGCCTCGCCCGAAGCGGCCGCTGGTGGCGCCATTGGCTTGGTGAAGAACGGCGACCGCATCCGCATCGACATTCCCAACCGCAGCATCAACGTGCTGGTGTCTGACGAAGAACTGGCCCAGCGCCGCGTGGAGCAGGACGCCAAGGGCTGGAAGCCCGCGCAGCCACGCCCCCGCAAGGTGTCTGCGGCGCTCAAGGCCTATGCCAAGCTGGTCATGTCGGCCGACAAGGGCGCGGTGCGCGATCTGTCTTTGCTCGACGATTGATTGGGGCGACTGAAAAGTCGATCCGCACTGGCCATCGCCACCCGTGCTGCGGCATCCAGGTGGCGCTTTGGTTGAACGAGTAGCCCAGAACAAAAAAGCCGCCAGGCAGCAATGCATGGCGGCTTTTTTTATGGTTTTGCTATTGATTTGATAGCTGGTTGCGCTTGATTGGATTGCGCTAGAGCCTGATTTGAGTAAAACCTGCGAATGGGGCTGGGTGCCCCCTTTGCTCAGGCCATTCAGGCGGCAGGCTGCGACTGGCTTTGCAGGTAGTTCGGCAAGCCCATTTTCTCGATCAGGCCCAGTTGCTTTTCCAGCCAGTAGGCGTGGTCTTCCTCGGTGTCGCGCAGTTGGGCCAGCAGCAGGTCGCGGCTCACGTAGTCGCGCACGCTCTCGCACAGTTGCATGCCTTTTTGCAGGGCATCGCGCACTTCGTATTCCACGGCCAGGTCTTTTTGCAGCATCTCCACCACCGTGGTGCCGGGGGTGAAGGGGTTGGGGCGCATGTCAGGCATGCCGCCCAAAAAGAGGATGCGGCGCAGCAGCGCGTCGGCGTGCTGGGTTTCTTCCTGCATTTCATGGTCCAGGCGGGTGTACATCTTCACCAGGCCTTGGTCTTCGTAAATACGCGAGTGGATGAAATACTGGTCACGCGCAGCCAGCTCGCCGCGCAGCAGGTTTTTGAAATATTCGATGACTTGTGGGTTTCCCTGCATGGTGCATTCCGTTCTTCTGAGGCGGCGAGTATCGCGCGCCTGGAACGGGTTCCGGGTCATAACCCCGTATGTCACTCTGCATGCGAACCGTCATCATTAGCGCTTGCGTTAAGCCCTTTGCCCATCCACCGGCTGTTTCTGGTGGATGGGCGGAGGCCGCTCGCGCAGACCTGCGTTACAGGCTTAGAAGTCGATGGCGGCCGACAGCATCAGCGTGCGCGGCGCGCCCACCGTCACGTAGCCCGATGCCGTCACCCAGTAGGCCTTGTCGGCCACGTTCTCCAGATTGGCGCGGAACACCACGGCCTTGCCTGCCACCTTGGTGGCGTAGCGCGCGCCAATGTCCACCCGCGTCCATGCGGGCATGCGCAAGGTGTTGGCGGCGTCGTAGTACATGGCCGAGGTATTGATCACGCGGCCGTTCAGGCTCAGGCCCTGCACCCAGGGGGTGTCCCAGTCCAGGCCCAGGTTGAAGGTGTGGTCGGGCACGCCGGTGGCATCCTTGCCTTGGTTCACGCCGCCCTGGGTTTTGGCCATCTTGGCATCGTTGAACGCGGCGCTGGCCATGGCCCGCAGGCCGCGCTGGATTTCGCCATACGCCGTCAGCTCCAGGCCCCGGTTGCGCTGCTCGCCGCCGTAGCTGTAGATGTTGGTGATGGGGTCGGTCAACGCATTGGGCTTGGTGATTTGGTACAAGGCCGCCTGGGTGGTCAGGCTGCCCCAGTCGGCCTTCACGCCCACTTCGTATTGCTTGGTCTTTTGCGGTGCAAACACCTCGCCCTGGTTGGCGGTGCTGGCGCCCGCAATGCCCCCAGCAGCCAAGCCTGCCGTGTAGTTGCCATACACCGAGATGTTCTTTTGCGGCTTGAGCACCAACCCCACCAGTGGCGTCACGGTGCTGGCCTTGTAGGGCGTGGAGCCATTCACGCTCTTTTGGTGAATGGTCTGGTCACGCAGGCCCAGCGTGGCCAAAAAGCGGTTGTTGAAGAACGCGAGGGTGTCAGCCACCGCAATGCTGGACTGCGACAGGTCTGCCGTCTTGCTGGGCGCACCACGCACAAAGTCAATGGCGGGCAGGGCCGCGGGGCGGTAGATGTTGGAGGCTACCGTTGCCGAGGTCAGCTGGTAGAAGTAGCCGCTTTCGCGCGCCATGCTGTTGGCCGACAGCACCAGCGTGTGGCCCACATCGCCTGTCTTGAACTTTGTGCGCAGGCCCACGTCGGCGGAGGTCGTCTTGTTGTATTCGTCGTAATAGCCGTTGGCCACGGTGAAGTTGCCCAGCGCATCGATGCGGCGCATGGCAGTGGGGAAGTTCTGGTTGCTCGTCACGTCGCTGTAGCCCACGGCGCCATAGGCCGTGGTGCGGTCGTTGATGTCGTATTCCAGGCGCGAGATCACGGTCTTGGCCTTGTCCGTCAGCTCAGTGCCGGGGTATAGCGTGGTGCGGTTATCGGGCACCGCAGGCACTTGGGTGATGCCTGCCAGGAAGGCGCTTTGTGCGCGGAACTCGGTCGTCTTGCCGCTGCTGGTCAGCGCGTCCATCGACCAGCGCAGGCCGGCACCGGCGTAGTCCACCCCCAGCGAGCCCAGCCCCAGGCGCTGGCGGCCGCCGTCGATGTTGCCCTCGCCATTGCGCCACACGCCATTGGCGCGCACGCCCCACTGGTTGTCTTCGCCAAAGCGGCGGCCCACATCCAGGTGGGTGCCCAGCTGGGCCTTGCCCATGTAGGTGGTGGTCAGGCGCGTCAGCGGCACATCGCTCGCGCGCTTGGTCACCACGTTGATGCTGCCGCCCACGCTGCCGCTGGGGCCAATGCCGTTGGTGAGCGAGCCGGGGCCCTTGAGCACCTCCACGCGCTCGATCATCTCCAGCGGGATGCGGGTGGACGGTGTCAGGCCAAACAGGCCGTTCATGCTGACGTCGCGCGGCGACACGGCAAAGCCGCGAATCTGAAAGTCGTCACCAAAGCCGCCCCGGGCCTGCAGTGTGCGTACCGAGGCATCGCTCATCACCACGTCCGACACCGTCAGGCCCTGCTGGTTTTCAATCAGCTCGGCCGTGTAGTTGGTGGTGCTGAAGGGCACGTTCATCAAATCGGTTTTGCCCAAAATGCCCAGATCGCCCCCGCGTGCAAACTGGCCGCCCGAGTAGGTCTTTTGCAGGCCGCCAATGGCCTCGGCTTCTTCGGACACCACCACCTCTGCCAGCGCCGCCTTTTGGGTGGGGGCTGCGGTGCCGCGCAGCACGTAGGCGCCATTGCCCTCGCGCACGGCGCGCCAGCCGGTGCCTTCCAGCGCTTTTGCAAAGCCTGCGTCCACACCATAGCTGCCTTGCAAGCCGCCAGAGCGGGCGCCGCCCAGTTGCGCAGCGTCAAAGGCCAGGGTCACGCCTGCGGCGTGGGCGTATTGCGCCAGCACCTGGGCCAGGGGGCCCGCTTCAATCGCAAAGGACTTGGCAGCGGCCGATGTGCCCGTGGCTTCTGCCGTGGCGGCATTGCCCTGCGCGTAGGCCAGGGGCGTGAGCAACGCAGCAGCGCTCAGCGCCGCAATGCGAGCCGCCCGGGCCATAGGGTGCAGTGCAAAGTGGGGGTGGGCGGTGTGGCCGCCGTTCATTCGGGTGCGGGACATGGAGCTTCCTCGGTTCGGTGGGATGGAAAAAATTCGCTTCACTGGTATGCCGAACGAGAGGCGCCGATCATGCAAAGGCTGTTACAAATTAAAGGCAAAAAGTCAGGCGGATCGCTCCATAGATCATGGGTGTTTTAGGCAGCTAGCGCTTATATATCAAGCGCTGGAAGCTATGTTATTAATAGCAAATTTGGTGCGGAGCGTGCTGGTGTGTGGTGGGCGAGGGGCATCAGCCGCTCACGCTGCCTCTACCCGCACCCAGTACCGGGTGCGGTAGTGCACCTGCACGGCAAAGCTGGCGGCCAGTGCGGCCAGGGCCTGGTCGGTGTGGTCCAGCGCAAACGCGCCAGACACTTGCAGGTGCGCCACCTCGGGTGCGCAGCCCAGGTAGCCGGGGCGGTAGCGGGCCAGCTCCTGCACCAGCTCGCCCAGGGGCATGTCCAGGGCGATGATCCCGCCGTTGCGCCAGCTGGCCTGCGCTAGGTTGGCCGGTTGGGGTGGCAGGGCTTCGGTAGACGAAAAATCCAGCTGCTGCCCGGCCACCAGCAGGCGCGCCTCGCCATGGGTGGGCTGCACGCGTACCGATTTTTCTTGCACCGCCACGCGGGTGTGCCCCGCGTCCAGCACCTGCACGGTGAACTGTGTGCCCAGCGCCAGCACGGTGCCCTGCGGGGTTTGCACGCTGAAGGGGCGCTGGTGCAAGTCCGGCCGGGTGCTGATCTGGATGCGGCCAGAGCGCAGCTGCAGCCTGCGCTCGTGTGCGTCAAACTGCTCGTCCACCGCCGTGGCGGTGTCCAGCGCCAGCTCAGAGCCATCGGGCAGGCCCAGGTGCTGGCGCTCGCCCGTGGCGGTGTGGTACGTGGCGCCCAGTGCCTGCCAGGGGCTGGCTTGCCACGCCAGCCACGTTGCCGCGCACCCGCCCAGGCCCAGCGCCACGCCCCGCAGCGCCGCGCGCCGTGCCAGTGGGGGCTGGGCCAGGGCCTGCAGGGCCACCGGGGCGGGGATGCGTGCCAGCCGCTGGCTCACGGCTTGGACCGTTTGCCAGGCTTGCTGGTGGCTGGCGTGGGCGCTGTGCCAGTGCTGCCAGGCCTGCTGGTCCTCGGGCGTGGAGGCTTCGTCGTGCAGGCGGGTGTGCCAGCGGGCGGCCTCGTGCAGGGCCTGGCGCTCGGCTGGGGTGCGGGTGGCGGTGGATTTCATGCGGGCAGGCAGGGTCAGGCCAGGGCCAGGCAGCAGTGCTCCATGGCGCGGGTCAGGTAGTTGCTCACCGTGCGGTGCGATATGCCCAGGCGCTGGGCGATTTCGGCATAGGGCAACTCTTCCAGTTGCGCCAGCAAAAACGCTTGCCGCACCTTGGTGGGCAGGGCGCGCAGCAGGGTGTCTACCTCCAGCAGGGCCTGCTGGGCTTGCGCCTGGTCCTCGGGGGAGGGGGCTTGCTCTTCGGGCAAGGCGGCCAGGTAGTCCAGGTAGGCCTGCTCCAGCGTGCGGCGCCGGAACAGGTCAGCCACCAGCCCGCGCGCCACCGTCGCCAAAAAGCGCTGCGGCTCGCGCAGGTCTGCGGGCGATAGCTCTGAGCGCATCACTCGCACAAAGGTGTCGTGCGCCAGGTCCGCCGCGTCCTCCCGGTTGCCCAGGCGCTTGCGCAGCAGGCTTTGCAGCCAGGGGTGGTGGTCTAGGTAAAGCTCTTGCACGGCAACAAACGGGCAAACTGGCAAATGGGCGGAAGCGGGTGTGTGAATGCAAATAGGAATGCTTATCAATTATGCCAAAGTTGGCATGTAACCCGCTCATTGGGGTGCCCAGGGCCGCCCTGGGTTTTGGTGCGCAGGGCACTTTGGCCCCACGCCAAGCCCGTCATGGGTTGCGGGCACAATACCGCCCACCATGCTGACTTACCCCCACATCGACCCCGTTGCCCTGCAGTTGGGCCCTCTCGCCATTCACTGGTACGGCATCACCTACCTGGTGGCGTTTGGGCTGTTCATGTTTCTGGGCACGCGCCGCCTGCGGCACGAGCCCTTTGCCTCCATCACCGGCCCCAGCGCCTGGACGCGCCGGGATGTCGAGGACATCCTTTTCCTTGGTGTGGCCGGTGTCGTCATCGGCGGGCGCCTGGGGTACTGCCTGTTCTACAAGCCTGGCTACTACCTCACCCACCCGCTAGAGATTTTTGCGGTGTGGCAGGGCGGCATGGCGTTTCACGGCGGCTTGCTGGGGGTGATTGCAGCCATGCTGTGGTTTGCCCATTCCCGCAAACGCCCCTGGCTGCAGGTGGCCGACTTTGTAGCGCCTTGCGTACCCACCGGGCTGGCCGCCGGGCGTGTGGGTAACTTCATCAACGGCGAGTTGTGGGGCCGCTTTGCCAGCCCCGATCTGCCCTGGGGCATGGTGTTTGCGCACAGCGGCTCCATGCAGCCCCGCCACCCTTCGCAGGTGTACCAATTCTTGCTGGAAGGCTTGCTGCTCTTTGTGCTGCTGTGGCTGTATGCCCGGCGCGAGCGCAAACAGGGCCAAGTGGCCGCCGCCTTCTTGGTGGGCTACGGCAGCTTCCGCTTCATCGCCGAGTATTTCCGCGAGCCCGACGCCTTCCTGGGCCTGTTGTCACTGGGCATGAGCATGGGCCAGTGGCTGTGCGTGCCCATGGTGGCCGCAGGTGTGGCGCTGTGGGTGTGGGCGCAGCGCCAGCCGGTGGTGGGGCGCAAGTGAGTTGCATGCGGCGCTGATCGGCCCAACCGCAGCTGAGCGGCCCAGGCATCCTGGCGCCGTCGGCACGGTCTTTGCTGCTGCTTGCGCCATCGAAATCTGGGCCGCCACGGCGTGCCAGTGTCCGCCTCGCAATGCAGGGGCCAAAAAAATCAAACAGTTAACAACGAGGGAGTCAGCATGATTGAAGTGAATGGTGGGGTCGTGGGCGTGTCAGACAAAGCGGTGTTTTTCAGCACCCTCAAAACCCTGGCGCCAGACGCCGTGGCCACCTTGGGCAAGGGTGACAAAGCCAAGCTGGGAGAGCACGGCATCGTGATCGAGAAGGACAAGGTCGCTTCGGTGCACGCCGTCAAGGACGCCAAGTTCACCACCGTCATCTCTGCCAAGGGCATGGGCGACGACATCGGGGTGCACGCCCTGAGTGAGGCCGCACAACAGCGCATCGTTGCCAGCGTGCAAGCCCTGCTAGGCCGCAAGGGCCAGCAAGCGCAAGTGCAAGCGGGCCTCTTCCAGCGCTCGGGCAAATCCATCGTGCTGGCGGTCTGCAGCCTGGTGCTGACGGCGGCGTTTTATTACATCGTCTCGTCTCTGCACAGCGACTCGGTGCAGCGCACCGGCAAAAACGCGGGCAAGGAAGAGTTCTTGTACACCATCGCCCACACCCTGGGGCCCACGGGGACCTTGGTGGCAGGTGGCTTGGTCACCGCGTTGTTTGTGTTTTCCGCTTTCAAGAACAGCAAGAAGAACTGGGTGACTCAGCGGTATTCGTTCTGAGTCGCGCGGTGATGCTGACTTGGCGCGGGTGGGGCAGCCCCGCGCCCAAGGCGCGTTGAGTATTTGGAGGTGTGGCTCGGCAAATCGCTGCAGGGGCGTTTCGGGGGCGACTCTTTGACCGAGCAGGGTGCTGCTGCCGTTTACTGAAGCCAGTCAGCCCAGCCCTTGGTCAGCGCGAAGCCGAGGGCACCGTAGGCTGCGGCACCGATCACGTAACCCAAGCTGCTAAGTGGCATTTTTCCGTCCTATTCGCGACGCTCGAAACACAACTACGGAAATCCAGGTAATAAACGATGCAAGGGCGCTGTGATAAGTCACGGACGCCCAGTACGCAATGGGATTGTCAGTCCGGGTCACAGAAAGTTTGCTGTGTTTCTGAAGTTCCTTGATTTCGCCATTCCAAAGGCCAAGCACCACAACAACGACCATTCCAATTGCCAAGGCAAGAATTGGAATGAGGGCCAGTCGGGCGAGCCAGTGCCCGTATCGTTTGGGCCCATCGAATTCTTGCCTGGCTTCAGCGAAGCTCCGGTCCAACTCTTGACCCATTGCTTCAAGTTTGCGTCTTGCGGTTTCATCATGTGATTGCGCCCGCGAAAGAACGGCTAGATTTTGCTTCTGCGCGGAAGATACTTGAGGTGGGGGGCGAGACATCTCTGCAATTTAATGTTTGAGCTGAGGCGCACACGTCGGGTTGGTGCGCAGTCGGCGAGCCTGATGATAAGTGTTGGCTCAGATTCCAAGCGGTGTATCCCTCGCGCCCATGATCGTTGCCGTACCTCACTCCTGGGTGCATGGCTCTTGCCCCTTGGACATCGCCCGCTGTAGCGCTATTTGTAGTTAGCTATCTATTTAATAGCTGCTAGCGCTTATTCCAAAAGCGCTAGGCACTGTTTTGGTTGGTATTCCAATACCCCGTGGGCCACAGCAGCGCCCACCGCCAAGCCGGCATCGCTCTGCCCCCACCACCCAGCCCCGCCGCCCAGGTGTTGCCCCCAGGCCGCACCCCTTAAATTTGTGTATCCCCAGCCCCCAAAACTCAGGGTTTCCCCCTTGTTATTTTGCGTAATTATGAGAAATTACAGTCACCTGCAACGCGATAAAAGCTTGTAGAGCAGTGAGTGGTAGGCAGCGAAAAGGGCGGTGGTCCTGGCTGCAACAGCACTCCGCAGGCAAGGCGGTTTCGCACATTTTCAGGAGCGGTTTCACACCATGCGCCCGGTTCCCAATTCACTGCACGATGAAGTCGCCTCGCGGCTGCGCGAGCAGATTTTTGGTGGCGCACTGCCGCCAGGCAGCTTTCTGGACGAGGCTGCGCTGTGCGAGCGGCTGGAGATTTCGCGCACGCCGCTGCGCGAGGCCCTGAAGGTTCTGGTGGCCGAGGGGCTGCTGCGCCATGAGCCGCGCCGGGGCTGTTTTGTGGCCGAGGTCACGGACCGCGACCTGGACGAGATCTTCCCCGTGATCGCCTTGCTGGAAGGGCGTGCCGCCCACGAGGCCACGCAAAAGGCCAGCAGTGCCGATGTGGCGGCGCTGGAGACCTTGCACCAGCGCCTGCAACAGTGCGCCAGCGAAGGCCGCATCACCGACTACTACGTCACCAATCACGCCATCCATGAGGCCTTCATCACCCTGGCGGACAACCGCTGGCTGGCTCAGGTGATTGGTGATTTGCGCAAGATTTTGCGTCTGGCCCGTCTGCAGCAGTTGCATGCGCCAGGACGCTTGCAACAAAGCCTGTCCGAGCACCTGGCCGTGTTTGCCGCCCTCAAGGCGGGCAACAGTGCCGCTGCTGAAGACGCCATGCGCTCCCATTTGTTGCGCCAGCGTGATGCGCTGCGCGATGTGGCCCGTAACCAGCAATCGAGGTTGACACCATGAACAGCACCGCCGAATGGATCTCCCGCAGTGTCTCCCGTCTGCGCGCTGCCGCCCCTGCAGCAGCCAAAGAGGGCGGCAAAGGCCCTGAAAAGCAGGTCCGCACCAGTACCGACAAATCCGGCGTGACCGACGTGGTAGCCAAGGTGGCGGTGCCGCGCTCTACCCACGAGCGGCTGCAGGCCACGCTGCGCCGGGGGCAAGAGGCCTTGTCGCCCCGTGCGCTGCGCCGCTTGCTGACCGACTTGCAGGAAGTGGTGGCCCCGCAGGTGAGCGAGCTCGAAGGTGGCCGCCGCGCCCAGGCCGTGGCCGAGTGGTATGCCACGGCCGAGGCCGAAGAGCGGCGCGACATGTGGCTGCTGCTGTGCGAGCAGTTTGCGCCCGATGCCACGCAGTTCAAATCGGCCCGCCAGCGCTACGAGGCAGCCGCAGGCACGGCCGAAGAGGGGCAGGCCGAAATCTCGCTGCGCCGCGCGCTGGTGTCGCCGCGCACCCGGCTGCTGCAGCGGTTTGCGGTGTTCCCCGAAGGCATGCGCTTTTTGGTGGACATGCGCGCTGAGCTGCTGCCGCTGCTCAAAAGCGACAAGCGCTTGCTGGCGCTCGATGCCGAGCTGGAGCACCTGTTCTCGACCTGGTTTGACGTGGCATTTTTGGAGCTGCGCCGCCTGTCGTGGGACTCGCCCGCTTCGCTGATTGAAAAGCTCATCAAGTACGAGGCGGTGCACGACATTCGCAGCTGGGCCGACCTGAAAAACCGGCTGGACAGCGACCGCCGCTGCTACGGCTTCTTCCACCCCCGGCTGCCCAACGAGCCGCTGATTTTTGTGGAGGTGGCGCTGGTCGACAAAATCTCGTCCAGCATCACGCCGCTATTGGACGAGGCTGCTGCCCCGGCCGACCTGGCCAAGGCCACCACGGCCATCTTTTATTCCATCAGCAACACGCAGACGGGGCTGCGCGGCGTGAGCTTTGGCGATTCGCTCATCAAGCATGTGGTGGAGACGCTGACGCAGGAGTTTCCGCGGCTGCGCACCTTTGCCACGCTGTCGCCCATTCCGGGTTTTCGCGCCTGGCTGGGCAAGCATGCCGGTGCGATGCTCGAGCGCCTGGACGACAAGCGCCGCAGCGAGCTGGGCCGTGCGGTGGGGTTTGAGCCGCCACAGCCCACGCACTTTCTGGCAGCGCTGGACAAGCCACTGGAGCTGGATGCCAAATCCCCCGTGCGCCAGATGCTGCTGGAGTGCGCGGCGTACTATCTGGGCCGCGAGATGCAAGAGGGCAAGCCGGTGGACGCCGTGGCGCGCTTTCACCTGGGCAACGGGGCCCGCGTGGAGCGCCTGAACTGGGCGGGCGACCCCTCTGCCAAGGGGCTGAAACAATCGTATGGGGTGATGGTGAATTACCTGTACGACTTGAAGCGCATAGACAAGCACCGCGGCTTGCTGGCGCAGGGCAAAGTGCCAGTGTCGGGAGACATCGACAGCCTTTGCCGCAACTGATTGCCACGCCGCCTGGGCTTGCTGCGGCAGATGGCAAGGGACGGACTTTCCTATTTTTATAACGACGACAGGAGACAAGGAATGACGAGAGACAACAACCTGCAGCGCCAACACCTGCAGCGGCGCCAACTGCTGCGCGCAGCCGCTGGCACGGGCCTGGGTTTGCTGGGCACGGGCAGCCTGTGGGCGCAGGCATCGGCCTGGCCCTCCAAGCCAGTGAACCTGGTGGTGCCATTTCCGGCCGGGGGCGGCACCGACGCCTTTGCCAGGCCGCTGGCGGCGCAGTTTTCCAAGTCCACCGGCAAGATGCTGGTGATTGACAACCGGGGTGGCGCAGGTGGCACCGTGGGGGCCAGCTTTGCAGCCCGTGCGGCGGCCGATGGCTACACGCTGTTCATGGGCGGCGTGCACCACTCCATCGCACCCGCCATGTACCCCAAGCTCGACTACGACATCGAGAAAGACTTCATCCCGCTGGCCTTGCTGGCCCGCGTGCCCCAGGTGCTGGTGGTGAACCCCAAGATACCCTCGACCAACTTCAAGCAGTTCCTCGACCACGTCAAGAAAAACCCCGCCAAGCTCAACTACGGCTCGGCCGGTGCGGGCACATCGCACCACCTAGCGGGCGAGTTGTTCAAGCAGCAAACAGGCACCTTCATCACGCACATTCCCTACCGTGGCGCAGGCCCGGCGCTGCAAGACTTGATTGGCGGCAATGTGGACATGATGTTTGACGGCCTGGGCTCGTCGGCCGCGCACATCAAGGGTGGGCGCATCAAGGCGCTGATGGTGTCGGGTGCCAAGCGCAACCCGGCCTTCCCCGACGTGCCCTGCGCCGCCGAAGTGGGCCTGCCCGACTACACCGTGACCACTTGGTACGGCCTGTGGGCCCCCAAGGGCACGCCCGCCGATGTGCAAGCGCGCATCGTGGAAGAAGCCAAGCGCCTGGGCACCTTCGATGAACTCAAGACCATCTGGGCCGCCAACGGCGCTGACTACGGCGGCATGACGCAGCAGCAGTTTGGTTCGTTTGTGAGCAGCGAGGTTAAGCGCTGGGCGGAGGTGGTCAAGGCCTCTGGCGCGAAACTGGATTAGCCCCCTGAGGCGCTTTGCGCCATCCCCCTCAAAGGGGGACGCCACCGGTGGCCTGGCAGAGCCAGCTCCACGGTGGCACTGGTGATGGGGCCGCGCGGGCTCTGAAGGCTGATACGGATTTGTGTTCAGTTCATCAGAACCCAAACCGTTCGGGCTGAGCTCTTCGACAGGCTCAGCACAGGCTTGTCGAAGCCTTGCGCGGCGCTTTGACTGCGCTCAGTGAACGGATTTGTATTTTTGAATGCCTACGGATATGAGTAGCTTGCACAAGTGGATGGGTTGCCAACATGTCGGGTGAAGTATTGATGGAAGTCGGTGAGGGCGGTGTGGTGCATGTCACGCTGCGCCACACCGGGCGGCTGAACGCCATGTCGCGCCCGATGTGGCGGCAACTGCGTGCGGTGTTTGAAGACGTGCAGCGCCGCACCGATGCGCGCTGTGCGCTCATCGCGGGCGAGGGCGGGGCGTTTTGCGCGGGGGGCGATATTTCGGAATACCCCGGCTTTCGCTTCGATGCCGCAGCGCTGCGCGACTTTCATGAAAACGACGTGTGGGGCGGGTTGAATGCCATGCTCCAGTGCGATGTGCCCATCGTGGCCAGCATCAGCGGCGCCTGCATGGGCGCGGGGGTAGAGATTGCCAGCTGCTGTGACGTGCGCGTGGCTGGTGCATCGGCCCGCTTTGGCGCCCCCATTGCCAAGCTCGGCTTTCCCATGGCCCCGCGCGAGGCGCAATTGGTGGCAGGCGCTGTGGGCGATGTCACGGCCCGCCAAATGTTGCTGGAGGCCGCCACCTTCAACGCCGCAGACATGCAGGCGCGCGGCTTTTTGAGCCGTGTGGTGGCCGACGACATGGTCGCCACCGAAGCCCTGGGCAGCGCCCGCCGCATCGCCGCCCTGGCCCCCGGTGCCGCCCGCATGAACAAGCAGGTGCTTAGGGCATTAAAAATGCCGCTAGCGCAGGCTGGTAAAGCGCAAGCAGCTATTGAAATGATAGTAAACGGCCCGCAAGACCCCTACGCCTATGCCGACAGCCCCGAGCACCGCGAAGGCATCACCGCCTTTCTAGAAAAGCGTTCGCCCCAGTTTGATTGAGAGTGCCTTTGTGAACTTGAAATATCTGATCGGGCGGAGCCCGCAATGAGGGTGGGATGGCGAACACGCGCCTCTGTGAACCTCAAATATCCGTTCGGGTTGAGCTTGTCGAAACCTGGCGCGAGGTTTGCACAGGCTTGTCGCCGCCCCTTGTCCTGAGCCCGTCGAAAGAATCTGTTCGAACGCTTCCACCCAGTTTGCGCCGAATCCATCAACCGCTTCATTCAAAGCTCACCATTTCCTCAACCGCTCACCTCCGTTACTCCTGAATTGCCATGAGCCAACACAACCTCTTCAGCGCCTTGCGCGCCGCCTTCCCGTCTGACCTGGACAGCACCGCCGTCGAAACCACGGCCGCAGACGGCTCCCCGCTGTTCTACACCTGGCGCGACCTGGACCGCGCCAGCGCCCGCATCGCCAACCTGCTCGCATCGCTCAAGCTGCCCGAGGGCAGCCGCGTGGCCGTGCAGGTCGAAAAGTCGGTCGAAGCCATGGCGCTGTACCTGGCCACGCTGCGTGCGGGCTACGTCTTCTTGCCGCTCAACACCGCCTACCAAAGCGCCGAGATCGAATACTTCATCGGCAACGCCGAGCCCGCCGTGGTGGTGTGCAGCCCCGGCAACTTCGGCTGGGTCAGCAAGATTGCCTTCACCCTGGGCACGCAGCATGTGTTCACCCTGGGCGACGACCGCACCGGCAGCCTGCTCGAGCGCGCCACCCACCACAGCGACGAGCACCAGGCCGTGGCCCGCAGCGCCGACGACCTGGCCGCCATCCTCTACACCAGCGGCACCACGGGCCGCAGCAAGGGCGCCATGCTCACGCACGGCAACATGCTCAGCAACGCTGTCATGCTCAAGGACTACTGGGGCTGGAAGAAGGGGGATGTGTTGATTCACGCGCTGCCCATCTTCCACGTGCACGGCCTGTTCGTCGCCATCCACGGCGCGCTCATCAACGGCAGCAAGATGATCTGGATGGCCAAGTTCGACCCCAAGGCCGTCATCGCCGCCATGCCCCGCGCAACAGTGTTCATGGGCGTGCCCACGCTGTACGTGCGCATGCTGGCAGAGGCGGGCTTGAACAAAGACGCCGTGAAGAACATGCGCCTGTTCATCGCAGGCTCTGCACCGCTGCTCATCGAAACCTTCAAGGAATGGCAGCAACGCACCGGCCACACCATTCTGGAGCGCTACGGCATGAGCGAAACCATCATGCTCACCAGCAACCCCTACGCCGCTGACAAGCGCTACCAAGGCCAGGATGAACGCCGTGGCGGCACCGTGGGTTTCCCCTTGCCGGGCGTCAGCCTGCGCGTGCAGGGCGACGACGGCAAAGACCTGCCCGTGGGCGAGATCGGCGGCATCCAGGTCAAGGGCCCCAACGTGTTCAAGGGCTACTGGCGCATGCCCGAAAAGACGGCGGAAGAGTTCACCAAGGACGGCTACTTCAAGACCGGCGATGTGGGCAAAGTCGATGAGCGCGGCTATGCCCATATCGTTGGGCGCAGCAAAGACCTCATCATCAGCGGCGGCTACAACGTCTACCCCGCAGAGATCGAGGGCTACATCAACGACATGCCTGGCGTGGCCGAAAGCGCCTTGGTCGGCGTGCCTCACCCTGACTTTGGCGAGGTGGGCGTGGCTGTTGTGATTGCCAAGCCCGGCGCCAAGCTGGATGCCGATGCCATCGTGGCCCAGCTCAAGTCGCAGCTGGCCAACTTCAAGATTCCGAAGAAGTGTTTTGTGGTGGCGGAGCTGCCGCGCAATACGATGGGGAAGGTGCAGAAGAATCTGCTGCGGGATCAGTACAAGGGGTTGTTTGTTTGACGCACTAAAGCGGATATCAACTGCATTCACCTTCGCAGGCCCGCCATCGCGGGCCTGATTTTTTGGGGTGTCGGTAGCTGGTGGACGGAAGGCGATAGATGCTATTTTTCGATAGCTGCCAGTACCGAATATTTAACGCCTGAATCAGAATGTAGCGTAGAAAAATTTGGAAGCAAAAGAGAAGACCTGACTCCGGACGGACCCGTGAAATGGTGGGTGGTAGTTGCAGTTGTTTTGGGTGCAATTGGCGATAATTTAATAGAATTTTGATTTTATGAACTCATATGTAGAGTTGGCTATTCGAACAAAGACAGAAACGATCGATTGGAAAAATGGAGAACGACTTCTTGAGTCTCTTGGTTTGAATGGAGAGTGGTTGCTTCCAGGGAGAATATCAAATAACGTTGATAGATTCACTGAGCCTTTCTTGGGGAAGGTGTCTTGCGAGAAATATTGGGCCTCTCGTGCTTCCGTTAAATATAACGGGGTTTCAACTGATTTTTACCTAGACTTTGCCTGGAAAAGAAGTAGATCGCTAAAATCTATGGGCAGCGTTGTTCATACAACTCGAAATATGAGAGGGCAAATCGTTCCTGGCTCAATTTCTTTGAGCTCCGTATATAGTGAGAAGGTTGATTGGCTCTCTTTGTTTAGAGAGTGGTGCGATATTTTTCCGCCGCAAATCGGAATGCTGCATATTTTTACGCCACCTGAGCTTGGTGTTCATGAAATGAATAATAGTTTTCAGATAGGCTCTTTCAATTCGGCGTTGAAGCCAGATGTGCCTAACATTGGTTGGGGAATGTTTTATGGGAATGAGTTTTCTGATGAAGTCCATGCTGATGCAATATCTGCATCGGGTTTCTCAATTGAAAAAATGGGCGATGGCTACTTGGTGAGAGTTACCAGTAGTATTCAGGATGTTGTGGATAATTTTCCGTTTTTTTCACAGCGGCGTGCTGAACTTAGAAGAGTGTTTCGAGATGGATTTTTCCTAACTAATGATGAACCGAGTCTTTAGGGTGTCCTAGCTGAATGGGCTCAGGTTTTGCTTTTGCTATCTAGATCAAGTGTGAATGACTCCAACGGGTAAGCCTTCTCCCTACATTGTTTAGTGATGTAGTTACCCTTACCACCTCATCTGCGACAGCGGTTATCGAAGGACCGCAATTGCTATCGGCATCGTCAAATGTGGTGTGCCACGTGTCGTCAGTGGTCGTGTGAAATCCATTTCTGCAGCCTCGTCAGGCCTTACCAATGAATCGCCGCATCCTCGCCATCCCCCTCGCAATCGCCTTGGTCGCGGTCATCGGCGCATCCCTTGCCCCCGTCTTTCTGACCCCACCAGTTACCCCATGCGCCTACCTCAGCACACCGGTGCGGTTCCTCAAAATTGACAGCCGCCCAGTGCAAGTAGGTAGAGGCACTCGGCAGTTCACTGGCCAGTTCCCAGTGGTGGAATACAGCTACGTCGTTTCCAGCAAGAGCTACATCAGCACCCGAATGTTTTGCAGAGACAGCGAGAGCTTCAAGGTGGAATGGTCCAAGGTCGACCGTTTCTTTCGCGATGCTGAAAACGGTGCCGAAGTGGTGGCGTGGTTTGCACCCTCATTACCTGAGGCGGCGTGCATCTCCATCGATGCGGAGTTCGATTACTCCTTGGTGTCGCACACTTCTTCTCAATGCCGAGCCAAGTGAGGCCTCTCTTGGCTGGTGGACGCAAGAGGTGTTTGCTATCTAATTGATAGCTGTTTGCGCTTTATCTATAAGCGCTAGAGGCATTTTTATTAATGACTGTTCACGCGATGCCCGGCGCCGCCATCGCGCTGGCCTAGTCAACCCGCCATGGCTGCAGCAGTGGTGAATGCGTTGGCGCCGTTAGCACCTTGCTGTGGCGCGCAAAAAATGCAGCCCGCCCCAGCCTCTGCAGTCGCAGGCGCAGCAGCCCCTTCCCCATGGTTGCAGCAATGCTCCAGCCACCCGGCCACCAGCCGGTACACCGACAAATTGGTTCGGGCTGTGGGCGCGCACAGGTAGTAGCCGAGCGGGCTGTCAAAACGGTTTTTCAAGGGCTCTACCAGAGTGCCTGCCTGCAGCTCGTCTTCCACCAGGCAGGTGGGCACTATGCCCACGCCAAAGCCTGAGACGGCGGCGCGGATGATGAGCGAGTAGAGATTGAAACCTGGCCCAAAGCGGCTGGCGCTGGTGTCCAGGCCGTTGGCCTCCATCCAGTCTTGCCAGGCCAGGGGCACTTCGATGTGTTGCAGCAGCGTGGCTCGCATCAGGTCTTGCGGGGTGTGCAAGGGCAGGGTGTCGCGCAGTTGGGGGCTGCAGACGATGCTGGTTTCCTTGCCAATCAGGTAGCGCGCATTGGCGCTGGGCCAGTTGCCGTAGCCGTACTGGATGGCGGCGTCGAATTCGTGCGGGGTCGCAAAGTCGTGCGCGTGCTGGTAGCGCACAAAGTTCAGCGACACCTGCGGCAGTGTGCGCTTGAAGTGCCCCAGGCGCGGAAACAGCCACTGCGCCGCAAACGTGGGCGGCACGGACAGGTTGAGCGAGCCGCCATCGCCCCCGTACGACATGAGCTGTGCCGTGGCCGATTCCAGCGCGGCCATGGCGGGGCGGGTGGCGTTGAGGTAGGTGGCGCCCGCCTCGGTCAGCTCCAGCCCGGTGGCCTTGCGGATGAACAGCTTCTGGCCCAGGTAGTCCTCCAGCGCCGCAATGTGGCGGCTGATGGCGCTTTGCGTTACGCACAGCTCGCGCGCGGCCATGGTGAAGGCTTGGTGCTTGGCGGCAGAGTGAAAGGCGTTCAGCTCTGAAATCGTGGGGCAGAGGCGGCGCATAGGGTTATCCCTTGGTATGAGTGCTGCTCATGGGTGGGTGAGATTTTAGGCGTTGCGGCCAAGGGCAATTGGCCTGATAAATGCATCTTGTGACATATCGATGTCATGGATTTACCTCTGAGAGATGGTGCGCTGCACCAACTTGAGGCCATGACATTCATCCCTGACGCCCGTGGCCTGCACTTTGCAGGCCATGAGTATTCCGGAAGTCCTCCATCACGCTTCTGACACCTTCTTGACCTTGCTCATGACCACTTTGTTGATTGAAAACAGCCGCGTTCTGGATGTGCATGCCCTGACTTTGCGCACCGGCCTGTCCGTTCTGGTGCAGGACGGGCGCATTGCCGCCGTGGGGGCTGACTTGGTGGCCCCCGAAGGCGCCACGGTGCTGGACGCCCGCGGCATGACGCTCATGCCCGGCCTGATCGACTGCCACGTGCACGTGGTGGCGTCGTCGTTCAACCTTGGCGCCGTGGCCAAGATGCCCAATGTGTTCACCATGATGCGCTCGCTGCCCATCATGAAGGGCATGCTGGAGCGGGGCTTTACCACCGTGCGCGATGCGGGCGGGGCGGATTGGTCGCTGGCCGAGGCGGTGCGCACGGGGCTGGTGCAGGGGCCTCGCATCTTCCCTGCGGGCAAGGCGCTGTCGCAAACCGGCGGGCATGCGGACTTCCGCCAGCGCAACGATGACCTGGATGTGTGCTCGTGCGCCTACAAGCTGGGCAACATTGGCCGCGTGGTCGATGGTGTGGACGCCTGCCGCCTGGCGGTGCGTGAGGAAATCTTGAAGGGTGCCACGCAGATCAAGGTGATGGCATCGGGCGGCGTGGCGTCGCCCAACGACCCGATTGGCAACCTGGGCTACTCCGAGGCCGAGCTGCACGCCATTGTGGAAGAGGCATCCAATGCCAACACCTATGTCATGGCCCACGCCTACACGCCCCGCGCCATCGCCCGCGCCGTGCGCTGCGGCGTGCGCACCATCGAGCACGGCAATCTGGTGGATGCGCCCACGGCAGAGTTCATGGCCGAGATGGGGGCTTTCATGGTGCCCACGCTCATCACCTACGAGGGACTGGCCAACGAGGGCGAGCGTTATGGCCTGCCTGCGGTGTCGATTGCCAAGATCGATTCGGTGCGCGGCCAGGGCAAGCAGGCCATTGAGATCCTGGCCAAGGCGGGCGTGAAGATGGGCCTGGGCAGCGACTTGCTGGCCGAGACGCATTACCTGCAGTCGGACGAGTTGCGCTTGCGCGCGGAGATTCTGGGCAATGGCCCGGTGCTGCAACAGGCCACGCTGATTGGCGCGGAGATTCTGGGCCAGCAAGGCCAGCTGGGCGAAGTCACGGCCGGTGCCATTGCCGACATCTTGCTGGTCGATGGCAACCCGCTCACCGACATCACCTGCCTGCTGAACCAGGGCGAGCGCATTCGCGCCATCGCCAAGGACGGCGTGTGGGTCAAGAACACCCTTTGAGTCCCTTTCACCCCCTCACCCCCATCCCATCCCCCTACCGGAGATCACCATGCAACGTAGAAATTTCGTCAAGCTCGGCGGCGCCGCAGCGGCTCTGCAGTTCCTTCCCTCCATCGGTTTCAGCCAGCAAGGTGAGGTGTTTCGGATTGGCTCGCTCACGCCCATCACCGGCGCAGGCAGCCCCTACGGCCCGGGCATGCAGCAGGCCATCCGCCTGGCCGTGGATGAGGTCAATGCCGCGGGCGGTGCCGGTGGACGCAAGCTCGAACTCTTCACCGAAGATGACCAGACCAAGCCCGACGCGGCCGTGCTGGCCGCCAAAAAGCTGATCGAGGTGAACAAGGTGCAGGCGGTGCTGGGCACCTGGGCCTCGGGCGTGACGCTGGCAGTGATGCCGCTGACGGATGCGGCAGGCATCATCCAGATGAACGTGTCGGGCGCGCCCGCCATTTCCACGCTGGACACCAAGGACCTGGTGTGGCGCTTTCAGGCCACCAACGACCGCTTTGGCGCGGCCTTTGCCGAGATCTGCACCAAGCGCGGCTTCAAGCGCCCGGCCACGATGGCGTTCAACAACGCGTCCGGCCTGGGCAACGTGGAAGGCTTCACCAAGGCCTGGGAGAAACGCGGCGGCAAGGTGGCGGCCCATGTCACCTACGAACCCAGCCGCCCCAGCTACCGCAGCGAGCTGCAGAAGATTCTGGCGGCCAAGCCCGATGTGATCGTGATGGGCTCGTACCTGCCCGACACCACCATCATCCTGCGCGAGTGGTTCCAGTCCGGTGCCGATACCAAGTGGATCATCCCCGGCTGGGCGGCCAACCCCGATCTGGTGAAGGCCCTGGGCGCAGAGGTGTGTGAAGGCATCATTTCGGTGGACACGGTGTCCAACGAAAAGAGCGCCTCCTACGCCCAATTTGATGCCGCCTTCACCAAGGCCACGGGCAAGGCGGCCTCCACCAACATCTACGCCGCCATGGCGTACGACATGGTGATCTCGCTGGCGCTTGCCATGGAGGCTGCAGGCCCCAAGGCCACGGTAGAGCAGATCAACGCCAAGATGCGCGATGTCTCCAACGCCCCCGGCACGGCCGTGTTCACCTTTGCCGAAGGCAAGGCGCAACTGGCTAAGAAGGCCAAGGTGAACTACGAAGGCGCATCGAGCAAGCTGGACTTTGACAAGGCGGGCGATGTGACGCCGGACTTTGGCGTGTTCATCATCGAAAAGGGCCAGCTGGTGCGGCGCGACGTGGTGTCCATCACGATGTGATGGACCGCGCCCGGTGCGCCTGCCAGGTGCAGGCCCCGGGCATTTTTTTGCGGCGCACAGCGCTGATGTGCACGGGATGACGGAATGACGCAATGACCTGGATCGACTTTGTAAACCTGCTGATCAACGGATTGATCGAAGGCCTGGTGGTGGCACTGCCTGCCCTGGCCATGACCCTGGTGATGGGCGTCAACCGCTTTCCCAACGCAGCCACGGGCGACATGCTCACCACCGGCGCCTACGCTGCCGTGGCGGTGCAGCTGTTGGGGGGCTGGCCGTTGTGGGCGGCGGCGCTCATCAGCATGGCGGCCACGGCCGTGGTGTCGGCGGGCTCGTACACGCTGATCTTTCGCAAGCTGGCCGGGCGGCCCATGGTGTCGTCCATGCTCGCGGCCATTGGCCTCGGGTTTTTGCTGCGCAGCCTGATCGGCTTTTTTGCCGGGCATGACCAGCGCACGTTTGACCTGCCCCTGGTGCGCGCCTGGAACTTTGGTGGCATTCGCGTGTTGCCCACCGACCTGGCCATTGCGGCGGTGGCCGCCGTTTGCCTGCTGGTGGTGTTTGTGCTGATCTATCGCACCAGCTTTGGCCGACAGCTGCGTGCCGTGGCTGACAGTGCGGACCTGGCGCGGGCCAGCGGCATCCGTGCCAATGGGTTGATGCTGAGCCTTTGGTTGCTGGTGGGTGCCTTGTCCTCGCTGGGCGGCGTATTGCTGGGCATGAAGGCCGTGGTCAGCCCCGAGATGGGGTGGGAGAGCCTGATCCCCGCCTTCGCGGCCATGGTGCTGGGCGGCATCGGTAGCCCGATGGGCGCGGTGCTGGGTGCGCTGCTGCTGTGTGTGGCGCAAGAGCTGGCGGTGCCACTGATGGGGCCGTCGTACAAGCTGGTGCTGTCGTTTGTGGTCTTGGCCCTGGTGCTGCTGGTGCGCCCGGCGGGCATCATGGGCCGCGTGCAACTGGTGCGGTAAGGAGTTCGACCGATGATTGCTTACCTGTGTGCCATTGGCATCGTGGCCCTTATCTACTGTCTGCTGGCGCTGGGCCTGAACCTGCAGTTCGGCCTGACCCGGCTGGTCAACTTTGGCGTGGTGGCGTTCTTTGCCGTGGGCGCCTACACCTCGGGCCTGCTGGCGCTGCAAGGCGTGCCGCTGGTGCTGTGTTTTGTGGCGGCGGCTGTGCTCTCGGGCTTGCTGGCGCTGCCCATTGGCCTGCTGTCGCTGCGACTGCGCGATGACTACCTGGCCATCGTGACGCTGGGTTTTTCGGAGGCGGTGCGCATCTCCATCCAGCAAGAAAGCTGGCTGACCAAGGGCGTGCAGGGCTTGCCCGGCTTGCCCAAGCTGTTTGCGTCCTGGGGCAGTGGTGTGTCGGACATGGCGATTTTTGCCACGCTGCTGGCGGTGGTTGCTGTGGTGGCCTGGGGCACGGTGCGCCTGGCGGCCAGCCCGTTTGGGCGGCTGCTCAAGGCCATTGGCGACGATGAGCCCGCGTTGTCGGCCCTTGGCAAGGACCCGGCCTGGTTCAAGGTGCAGGTGTTCATGCTGGGGGCGGCGCTGGCTGGCGTGGCGGGGGCGTTCTATGCGCACTTCATCACCTTCATCACGCCAGAGCAGTTCATCCCGCTCATCACGTTTTATGTGTGGATGGGACTGGTGATGGGCGGCTCGGGCACGGTGCGCGGCGCGGTGTTTGGCTCGCTGCTGCTCATGGTGTTTCTGGAGGGCTCGCGCTTTGCCAAGGACTGGGTGCCGGGCGTGTCAGAAGTTGGCATGGCCAGCCTGCGTTTGGCTGCGGTGGGCCTGGCGCTGATTCTGGTCACGCTGTACAAGCCCAACGGCCTGTTTGGAGGCAAAACCCAATGACAGCAACAACGATGCTGAAGGTGGAGGCCGTCACGCGGCAGTTCGGGGGCTTCAAGGCGGTGGACGGTGTGTCGCTGCAACTGGGGGGGGGCGAGATTCTGGGCATTGCAGGCACCAACGGTGCGGGCAAAAGCACATTGTTTGCGGCCATTGCCGGGCAGCAGCCAGCGGATGCGGGGCAGATCCAGTTTGAAGGGCAGGACATTACCCGCATGCCCCCCTACCGCCGCGCGCGGCTGGGGCTGGTGCGCACGTTCCAGATTCCGCGCGAGTTCAAGAGCCTCACGGTGCACGAGAACCTGATGGCGGCTGCCGCCAACCCGCAAGGGGAGCGGCTGGTGAATGCCTTCTTCCAGACGCGCAGCCTGCGCGAGCACGAGGCGCAGCTCTCCATCAAGGCCGACCGCATCCTGCAGTTTTTGAACCTGGCGCGGGTGCGCGATGTGAAGGCGGGGGGCCTCTCGGGCGGGCAAAAGAAGCTGGTAGAGCTGGGCCGGGTACTGATGCTGGACCCGCGCTGCATCTTGCTGGACGAGCCTTTTGCCGGGGTCAACCCGGTGCTGATCGAAGAAATTTGCGACCGCGTGCGTGAGCTGAACGGGCAGGGCATTGCGTTCATCGTGATCGAGCACCACCTGCAGGCGCTCAAGTCGCTGTCCAACCGCATGATCGTGATGGACCGGGGCTCCATCCTGGCAGAGGGCGACCCGCACACGGTGCTGGACGACCCGCGTGTGCAGGAAGCCTATATGGGAGGGGTGGTATGAGCGGCGCAGACAACTTGCTGCAGATCGCGCAATTGCGCGGCGGGTATTCGGAGGTGGACATCATCCACGGCATTGACCTGGCCGTGGCGCCGGGCGAGATTGTGACCATTGCAGGTACCAATGGCGCAGGCAAATCCACCCTGGTGAAGGCGCTGCTGGGCCTGTTGCCACGGGTGGCGGGCACCATCCACCTGGGTGGGCGCGACATCACGGCCTTGTCGGCCGAAGACCGCTTTGACGCCGGGCTGGCCTACGTGCCGCAGGTGGCCAATGTGTTCCCGTCGCTCACCGTGCGCGAGAACCTGTTGGTGGTGCGCGGCGTGGCAAACATCAAGCGCCGCATGGACGAGGTGCTGGCCGACTTTCCGGCGCTGGTGGAACGGTTGCCTCAGCCCGCCAGCAACCTCTCGGGCGGCGAGCGCCAGCAGCTCGCCTTTGCGCGGGCCCTCATGCCGTCGCCCCGCATCATGGTGCTGGACGAGCCCACGGCAGCGCTGGCGCCCTCGCTGGTGGGCAAGGTGTTTGACATGGTGCAGAAGCTGCCCGCCGCAGGCGTGGCGGTGCTGATGGTGGAGCAGCGCGCGCGCCAGGCGCTGCAGATCAGCCAGCAGGGCTACATCCTGGACCAGGGGCGGTGCGTGCTGCAGGGCCCCGCACACGGGCTGCTGGCCGATGAGCGCATGGCGCAGTTGTATCTGGGCAATCACTGAGCCGCTCGCATCCAGTCGGCCATGAAAAAACCCCGCTAGGGATTCTCTGCACGAATCCCCAAGCGATGTGATTGCGCGGAGGGCTGAAGCCCAGACAATAGTCGCATGAAGCAAAGCAGCCTGGGCCTGAGCAACACAGTCAAGCGCACCCGCAAGCGCGAGTTCCTGGACGCCATGGAAATGGTGGTGCCCTGGACTGAACTGGTCTCGCTCATAGAGCCGTACGCGCCCGAAGCCGGACGCCGGGGTCAGCAGCCCTTTGCAGTGCAGACCCTGCTGCGCATCCACTTTATGCAGCAATGGTTCAAGCTCAGCGATCCCGCCATGGAAGAAGCGCTGCACGACGTGCCAGCCTTTCGGGACTTTGCGGGCCTGACCCACTGGGACGAACAGATTCCCAGTGAATCGAGCATCCTGCGGTTTAGGCACATTCTGGAACGCCACAAGCTGGCCGATCAGATCCTGGCCACGGTCAATGCGCTGCTGCAGGCCAAAGGGCTGCAGCTCAAAGCAGGCACGGTGGTGGATGCCACGCTGATTGCCGCACCCACTTCCACCAAGAACCAAAGCGGCGAGCGCGACCCCGAGATGCACCAAAGCAAGAAGGGCAACCAGTGGTACTTCGGTATGAAAGCCCACATTGGCGTGGATGCGGACTCGGGCCTGGTGCACACGGTGCGAGGCACTAGCGGCCACGTGGGTGACGTGATCGAAGTCAACAGCCTATTGCACGGGCAGGAGACAGACGCATTTGGAGATGCGGGCTACCAAGGCGTGCACAAACGGCCTGATGCCAAGCCAACCGTGCGCTGGCACGTAGCCATGCGTCCAGGATTGCGCCGGGAGTTGGACAAGGACAAGCCTCTTGAGGCGCTGATCGATCAACTGGAGCGCATCAAGGCCAGCATTCGGGCCAAGGTGGAGCACCCGTTTCGAGTGCTCAAGCAGCAGTTTGGGTATGTGAAGGTGCGCTACCGGGGACTCAAGAAGAACACGGCGCAGATCGTTACGCTGTTTGCGCTGTCAAACCTGTGGATGGCAAGGCACAAGTTGATGGCTTGTATGGGGCAGGTGCGTCTGCAAGGGGCGTAATGCCCCCGCGAAGCCGGGCAATTGCCCTCGCGCAGCGCCTGCTGGGCGTGCCCAATTACCCAAAGCGGGTGCTGTTTGAGTTCGGGCGTCGCTACGGCACAGCCAGAACCGATTCGTGAAGAGCTTCCCTAAGGCGTTGCGCCTTAGTAGGGTTTGCTATCTATTTTATAGCTTATAGCGCTTGATGGATAAGCGCTAGAACCTGTTTTGATACTTAACGCAGCACCAGCACAGGGATGTGCGAGTGTGTCAGCACATGCTGCGTTTCGCTGCCCAGCAGCAGGCGCTTGAGGCCCTTGCGGCCGTGCGATGCCATGACGATCAGGTCGCACTTGTGTTTTTTGGCGGCAGCAATCACGGCCTCGGCCACCAGGTCGGACTTGGCGGTCACGGCTTTCACGGTCACGCCTTGGGCTTCGCCTTGGGTTTTGACGGCGTCCACCATGGCCTGGGCGGCGTCACCCCACTGGCCTTCGATGCGCTTGACGTCGCCCGCATCCACCGGCATGCCGCCTTCAAAGTAACTGCGTGGGTAACGTGGGACGACCTTGAGGGCCACCACGGAGGCGCCTGTCAGTGCGGCGAGGGACAGGCCGCTTTCCACGGCCTTGTCGGACAAGGGCGAACCGTCAGTTGCGATCAGGATGCGTTTGTACATGATGGGCTCCTCAAAGTGATGGAACAAGCTTAGGATGCATCATCTTTTGTGACTTGATCCAGGTCAATAGACATGTCACGTTGCCCGGATAGGCTTGAACCATGTCAATGTTTCGCTCTGGTGCGTCCGAATCACCGGTGATGCCTGCTGCCGCTGTGCCTCTTGCGGAGGCTGCGGTCGCGCCTACTACACCACCGGCTTCGCCGTCCCTGCTCGACGATCCGCAGGAGTGGGCGGGCTTTGGCCGCCCCTGCACGGCGGCCGGTGCCGCACTGGACGTGCCTGCGGGCAGTGACCCTGCCAGCACGCCGTGGGATTCGCATGTGGTGCTGGACGGCATGCACTGCGCAGCGTGCGCCCTCACGATTGAAGATGCATTGAAGTCTGTGCCCGGTGTGTTGCAGGCGGACGTGAGTGCGGCTACCCGTCGTGCCCGGGTGGTGTGGCAGCCGGGCAGGGTGCTGCCATCGCAGTGGATGGACGCGGTGCAAGCCGCAGGCTACAGGGCCATGCCTGCCATGGATGCGTTTGTGCGTGGGCAGCGCCAGGTGGAAAACCGCCGCGCACTGTGGCGCTGGCTGGTGGCTGGCTTTTGCATGATGCAGGTGATGATGTATGCGTGGCCTGCGTACGTGGCGCAGCCGGGTGATCTGTCGCAAGAGATGGAGACGCTGCTGCGCTGGGCATCGTGGGTGATTTCGCTGCCCGTCATCTTTTTTGCCTGCGGGCCTTTCTTTACCAGTGCGTTGCGCGATGTGCGCCAGCGGCGGGTGAGCATGGATTTGCCAGTGGCCCTGGGCATGGGCATCACCTTTGCGGTGAGCACGGCGGGCACGTTTGACCCCAGCGGCATTTTTGGGCGCGAGGTGTACTTTGACTCGCTCACCATGTTTGTCTTCTTCCTGCTGACGGGGCGCTGGCTGGAGCTGCGGCTGCGCGATCGCACGGCGGGAGCCTTGGAGGCGGTGTTCAACCGCCTGCCAGACAGCGTGGAGCGGCTGGGCGCTGATGGCGCATTCACTCGCGTGGCGGTGCGCCGCCTGGTGGTGGGCGACACGGTGCGGGTGCTGCCGGGCGAGGCGTTTCCGGCCGATGGCGCCATCACGCTGGGCAGCACGCAGGCCGATGAGGCGCTGCTGACGGGGGAATCGACCCCGGTGGATCGGCCCTTGGGCAGCACGGTGACGGCCGGCAGCTACAACCTGCAGGCGCCTGTGGAGGTGCGCGTGGAGTGCGTGGGGGCTCAAACCCGGTTTGCACAAATTGTGGCGCTGATGGAAAGCGCATCGCTGCAAAAGCCCCGCCTGGCCCAGCTTGCAGATCGCATTGCCCGGCCCTTTTTGGTGGCAGTGCTGCTGGCGGCCTTTTTGGCGGCGGCCTGGTGGTGGCCCAAAGACCCAGGCCATGCATTGATGGTGGCCGTGGCGGTGCTCATCGTGACTTGCCCTTGTGCGCTGTCGCTCGCCACCCCTGTGGCCATGCTGACGGCAGCTGGCACGCTGGCGCGGCAAGGGGTGTTGGTGCGCAACCTGCAAGGGCTGGAGGCGCTGGCGCAGATCGATACCGTGGTGTTTGACAAGACAGGCACCCTGACGCGCGATGCGATGGCGCTGCAAGAGGTGCGCTTGGCGGCTTCGGCGCTGGACAAGGTGGCAGCTCTGTCGCTGGCCGCAGCGTTGGCGCGGCAATCGCTGCACCCCGCATCGCGTGCGCTGGTGGCGGCGGCCGCTGCTGACGATGGGCGCTGGCGGGTCACTGACTTGCAGGAGCAGGCAGGCTTGGGCTTGAGTGCCGATGTGTTTGACCGCACTGCGCAGCAGCCGCTGGGGCGTGTGCGCCTGGGGTCGGCTGTGCATGCCGGGGTGGCTGATGGGGCGGCCGATGCTGTGGGGGCAGCGCTTGCCAGGCCCCTGGATTCAACGGCTTTGTGGGTGGTGCTGGCGCAGGAAGGCGCACAGTCTGGCCAGGAATCGCCTCTGGAACTGGCCCGCTTTGGGTTGGTCGAGGATGTGCGCGGCGAGGCGGCTGCCGTGGTGCAGGCGCTGGCCAAGGCGGGCTTGGCGGTGCAGATGCTGTCTGGCGACCGCCCTGGGGCGGTGCAGCGCGTGGCAGCACAGGCGGGTATTGAGCACGCCCGTGGTGCGTGCACCCCCCAAGACAAATTGCAAGCGCTGCAAGCGCTGCAAGCCCAAGGCCACCATGTGGCCATGGTGGGCGATGGGCTCAATGACGGCCCGGTGATGGCGGGCGCCCATGTGTCGTTTGCCTTTGGCCGATCGGTGCCGCTGGCGCGTTCGCGGGCGGATTTTGTGGTGCTGGGCGACAGCTTGGCGCTGGTGCCACAGGCGGTGCTGTTGGCGCGCAAGACGCTTTCTATCGTGCGCCAAAACCTGTGGTGGGCGGCTGGCTACAACGCGCTGTGCGTGCCTTTGGCTGTGGTGGGCTGGATGCCTGCGTGGCTGGCGGGGCTGGGCATGGCGCTCAGCTCGCTGTTGGTGGTGCTGAACGCGGCCCGCTTGTCCAGAGGCTTGCCCGCCGTTCTGTCGGCAGAGCAGGGCGGCCCTTCTTCTTTTACGGTTGCGGGTGTTTTGCCAGCAGCCTCTTCATTCAATGCTGTGGAGCCCGCCTGATGGACATCCTTTATTTGCTGATTCCTTTGTCTGTGGTGCTTGTGCTCATGATCCTGGCGGGCCTGTGGTGGGCGGTGTACCGGGGGCAGTTTGAGAGCGTGGAGCAAGAGGGGGAGCGCATTCTCCGGGACGGTTGACTTTCGTCAATAACCGCAATGCCAGTCTGGTTAAAACTTGTATCGCAATACAAAGAGGTGTCCGATGGATTTTCCAAAAACAAATGCTGCGCACTACAACGACACTGTCGTGCGGCAGTTCTCTATCATGGCCGTGGTCTGGGGGGTGGTCGGCATGCTGGTGGGCGTCATCATCGCCGCCCAGCTGGCTTGGCCTGAACTCAACCTCGGTATTCCGTGGCTCAGCTACGGTCGCTTGCGTCCGCTGCACACCAATGCAGTGATCTTCGCGTTTGGCGGCTGCGCGCTGTTTGCCACCAGCTACTACGTGGTGCAGCGCACCAGCCAGGTTCGGTTGTTTGCCCCCGCTCTGGCCTCGTTCACGTTCTGGGGCTGGCAACTGGTCATCCTGGCGGCGGCGATCAGCCTGCCGTTGGGTTACACGTCCGGCAAGGAATATGCAGAACTGGAATGGCCCATTGACATCCTGATCACGCTGGTCTGGGTGTCCTACGCCATCGTGTTCTTCGGCACGGTGGGCACCCGCAAGGTCAAGCACATCTATGTGGCCAACTGGTTCTTTGGTGCTTTCATTCTGGCTGTGGCCTTGCTGCACCTGGTGAACAGTGCCGCGGTGCCTGCAGGCTTCATGAAGAGCTACTCGGCCTATGCTGGCGTGCAAGATGCCATGGTGCAATGGTGGTACGGCCACAATGCGGTGGGCTTCTTCCTGACGGCAGGCTTCCTGGGCATGATGTACTACTTCATCCCCAAGCAAGCGGGTCGCCCCGTGTACTCGTATCGCCTGTCGATCGTGCACTTCTGGGCTCTGATCTTCACTTACATGTGGGCGGGTCCTCACCACTTGCACTACACCGCGCTGCCTGACTGGACGCAATCCGTCGGTATGGTGTTCTCCCTGATCCTGCTGGCCCCCAGCTGGGGCGGCATGATCAACGGTGTGATGACGCTGTCTGGCGCATGGCACAAGCTGCGCGACGATCCTATCTTGCGCTTCCTGATCGTGTCCTTGTCGTTCTACGGCATGTCCACATTCGAAGGCCCGATGATGTCCATCAAGACCGTCAACGCCCTGAGCCACTACACCGACTGGACTGTGGGCCACGTGCACTCGGGTGCCTTGGGCTGGGTGGGTTTGATCTCCATGGGCTCGCTGTACTACCTGGTGCCCCGTCTGTTTGGCCGTGACAAGATGCACTCCATCAAGGCCATTGAGCTGCACTTCTGGATGGCCACCATTGGCATCGTGTTGTACATCGCTGCGATGTGGATTGCCGGTGTGATGCAGGGCCTGATGTGGCGCGCCGTGAACCCCGATGGCACGCTGACCTACACCTTCGTTGAAAGCGTGAAGGCCACTTACCCCTTCTATGTGATCCGTGTAGCCGGTGGTCTGCTGTACCTGGGCGGCATGCTGGTGATGGCCTGGAACGTGTGGGCCACTGCAATCTCTGGCCGTTCGGTCAAGGTGGCGATTCCCGCCGTGAACGCAGCCCACGCTTGAGCCTTAAGGAGCCAATATGTCTCAAAACAATAAGCAAGCTTCTGCCGGTTTCAGCCACGAGAAGATTGAAACCAATAACTTCCTGATGATCGTGTTGATTCTGCTGGTGATCGCCATTGGCGGTCTGGTGGAAATCGTGCCCCTGTTCTTCCAGAAGTCCACCACTGAGGCTGTCAAGGGTGTAGAGCCCTACACCGCTGTGCAGCTCATGGGCCGCGATGTGTACATCCGCGAAGGTTGCTACAACTGCCACTCGCAGATGATCCGTCCCTTCCGGGCAGAAACTCTGCGCTATGGCCACTACTCGGTAGCTGGCGAGTTTGTGTACGACCACCCCTTCCAGTGGGGTAGCAAGCGCACAGGCCCTGATCTGCACCGTGTGGGCGGCAAGTACAGCGATGAATGGCATCGCATCCACTTGAACAACCCGCGTGATGTGGTGCCCGAGTCGAACATGCCTGCCTACCCTTGGCTGGAGAAGACCACCATTGATCCCAAGGATGTCGCACCCCGCATGAAGGCTTTGCGCACGGTGGGTGTGCCTTACACCGACGCGCAGATCACTGCCGCAGCGGATGAGGTCAAGGGCAAGACCGAGCTGGATGCGCTGATTGCCTACCTGCAAGTCATGGGCCGCGCGCTCAAGTAAAGGAGAGCAGCAATGGACATCACCACCATGCGCATCGTGGCCACACTGGCCTCGATGGTCTGCTTCATCGGCATCTGGGTGTGGGCCTACATGGGCCGCAATCGCGCCCAGTTCGACGAGGCCGCTCGCTTGCCTTTTGAGCAAGAATGAACTCCACCAGAATGAGAAAAACCCATGAGTGACTTCACCAGCAATTTCTGGTCGGTCTTTGTGACCGCGCTGACTCTGATCGGCATCATCGGCTGCGCCTTGCTGCTTTGGATGGCAGGCCGCAAGAAGGTCGTGGCAACGGCCGACAACACCACAGGCCATGTCTGGGACGAAGACCTGGTTGAAATGAACAACCCCCTGCCACGCTGGTGGGTGTGGATGTTCGTGATCACCATCATCTTTGGCTTGGGCTACCTGGCGGCTTACCCAGGCCTGGGCACCTCGGCTGGCAAGCTGGGCTGGACCCAGAAGGGCGAGTACGAGGCTGAAGTGGCAAAGGCCAACAAGGAGTTGGAGCCTTTGTATGCACGCTTTGCCGCCATGACACCTGAAAGCATTGCGGTTGACCCGCAAGCCAAGGCGATTGGTGAGCGCTTGTTCATGAACAACTGTGCGCAATGCCACGGCTCGGATGCCCGCGGTAGCAAGGGTTTCCCGAATCTGGCGGATGGTGACTGGCTGCACGGCGGCACCCCAGACAAGATTCTGGAAACCTTGCAAAAGGGCCGTATTGGCAACATGCCTCCCATGGCTGCAGCAGTGGGCACGCCTGAAGATGTGCGCAACCTGTCGCACTACGTGTTGAGCCTGTCGGGCAGCCCCCATGATTCCTTGCGCGCCTCTTTGGGCAAGTCCAAGTTCACGGCATGTGCCGCCTGCCACGGCATGGACGGCAAAGGCAACCAGGCCCTGGGTGCCCCCAACCTGACCGACGACATCTGGCTGCATGGCTGGGGTGAGGCGGCCATCACTGCCATGATCAACAACGGCAAGGTCAACCAAATGCCTGCGCAGGCAGAAAAGTTGACAGAAGCCCAGATCAAGGTTCTTGCCTCGTATGTCTGGGGTTTGTCAAACAACAAGGCTCAGTAAGCTGGGTAAGGGGCGGTATCGGGTGATACCGCCCTTTGTTGTTTGGGTTGAGAAGTTTTGAAGAATTAAAGAGCGCCACCATGAAGCAACCCAGCGAGTCTCCTCGCAAGGTCATTCCCATCGCTCCCGTTGCGGCTGATGCTTCCGATGCCTCCAGCAGCCAGGTTGAGATCGTCTCCCTGTATGAGGCGCAGAAGAAGATTTACCCGCGCTCGATCAGCGGCTTGTTTGCCCGGTGGCGCTGGGCCATGGTGTTCCTGACCCAGTTGGTGTTTTATGGCCTGCCCTGGCTGGAGTGGGGGCAGCGCCAAATGGTGCTGTTCGATCTGGGTGCGCGCCGCTTTTACATTTTTGGTCTGGTCCTGTATCCGCAGGATTTCATCTACCTCACGGGGCTGCTGATCATCTCAGCACTGTCTCTGTTCTTGTTCACTGCCGTGGCAGGGCGCTTGTGGTGTGGGTTTGCGTGTCCGCAAACGGTGTACACCGAGATCTTCATGTGGATTGAGCACAAGATCGAAGGTGATCGCAGTGCCCGATTGCGCCTGGATGGCGGTCCATGGACCTTTGAGAAGGTTCGCAAAAAGTTTTTGAAGCAAGCCGTTTGGATTGCAGTAGCCCTGTGGACGGGGTTCACTTTCGTTGGCTACTTTGTGCCGATCCGCGAGCTGGGCGCTGAGCTGATCGCGTTGCAGGGTAGCTGGCAGATTTTCTGGGTGCTGTTTTACGGTTTTGCCACCTATGGCAATGCGGGCTTCATGCGTGAGCAAGTGTGCAAGTACATGTGTCCGTATGCACGCTTTCAGAGCGCCATGTTTGACAAGGACACGCTCATCGTCAGCTACGACGTGGCGCGTGGTGAGCCGCGTGGGCCCCGCAGCAAGACCGTGGATCACAAGGCCAAGGGCCTTGGGGATTGCATCGACTGCACGCTGTGTGTACAGGTGTGCCCTGTGGGTATTGATATTCGCAAAGGGCTGCAGTACGAATGCATTGGGTGCGGGTTGTGCGTGGATGCGTGCAACACCGTCATGGACAAGGTGAAGTACCCCCGTGGCTTGATTCGGTTCACTACCCAGAACGGCGTCGTGAAGCGCTGGTCGCAGTCCCAGATCCTGCGGCGTGTGTTGCGGCCCCGTGTGTTGATTTACAGCGCCGTGCTGGTGACCTTGTGTGTGACCATGCTTGTCAGCCTGATGACCAGAACGCCTTTGAAGGTCGACGTTGTGCGGGATCGCGCCGCCTTGTCTCGCATCGTTGCGGGCGGTAAGCTGGAGAACATCTACCGTATCCAGATCATGAATGCGACGGAATCGCCTCAGCGCTACCATGTAGCGGCCAAGGGGCTGGAGGGCTTGGAGGTCGTATCGGAGGCTGCTGTGGACATTGAGCCTGCGCAGTCACGCTGGGTGGCGGTGCGCTTGCAAGTGCCCTATGGGTCCGCAACGCCGGGTTCGCATCCTGTGACGTTTGAGATTGGGGCGGAAGGTGGTGGCGCCCATGTATCGGAAAAAACGGTCTTTTTGGTTCCTCGGTAAGCAGCCTGTGGTCTCGTTGTCTTACCCGTTTTGATGGAGTTTGCTATGTCTTCGATTTCTTCTTCAGCACCCGCACCCGTTCAGGCGGCTCCTTGGTGGAAGTTTGGCCATGTTTGGCTGGTGCTCTCTGGCCCCGCTATCGTCGTGGTAGCAGGCTTCGTCACCTTGTGGATTGCCGTCTCCAGCCCTGACCCCGTGGTGGCTGAAGACTACTACCAGCAAGGCATTGACATCAACAAGAGGCTAGAGAACCCGCAGCCTGGTATGGCACCTGCGCTCAAGGGCCGCAACCATGCCGTGACACCGCTCAAAGACCAGCCCCGCTAGTTGCGGAGCCAGGGCCTCCATGGCGGTGTGGTAGGCCCAGGCATCGATGCCTTCTCAAAACCATACGGAGACACCACGATGTGGACACAGCGTTTGATGTGGATTGCTTGGCCGGCCTTTTTGGTCGCCGGGGCTTTGGAGGTGTTGGTATTTGCCATGGTGGACCCCCAAGACCTACACTGGTTTGGACAGCCGCTGGCATTGTCTCGGCTGGGGGTGTACACGCTGGCCTTCTTTGCCTTCTGGGTGCTGACCATGGCCTCTGGCGCTTTGACCACGCTGCTGGCCATGTCACCGTTTGAACTCAACCGCTGTCCTGTGCCTGACCAAGATCGACCTGACGATTGCCGCAAGACACCATCTTGCCCATGACGCCGGATAGCATGCCACCGTTAGTTGGCATGCCTCAAGACCCAACCAATCAGTGGCAGGCTTGTTGGTTGTTCACGATGCGGCGCAGTGCGTCGGTGTCCAAAATTCGCACGTGGCGTTGTCGAACTTCGACGGTCCCATCCTCTACGAATTTGGAGAAGGTGCGGCTCACGGTTTCCAATTTGAGGCCCAGGTAGCTGCCAATTTCTTCCCGGGTCATGCGCAGCACTAACTCCGATTGAGAGAAGCCGCGGGCATGCAGGCGCTGTACCAGATTGAGCAGGAATGCCGCCAAACGCTCTTCAGCCCGCATGCTGCCCAAAAGGAGCATCACGCCGTGTTCGCGCACGATTTCGCGGCTCATGATTTTGTGCACATGGTGCTGCAGTGCAGTTACTTCGCGTGAGAGCTCTTCAATGCGATCAAACGGCATCACACAGACTTCGGCGTCTTCCAATGCCACGGCGTCGCAGGTATGGTGATCATTCACAATGCCATCGAGGCCGATGATCTCACCGGCCATTTGAAAGCCCGTGACTTGATCGCGACCGTCTTCAGTGGCTACACAGGTCTTGAAGAAACCCGTGCGAATGGCGTACAGCGAGGTGAAGGCTTCGCCATTGCGAAAGAGTGTGCCACCGCGCTTGACTTTGCGGCGCACGGCCACCACCTCGTCGATGCGCTGCAGCTGTTCGTCATTGAGGCCAACGGGCATGCAAAGCTCGCGGAGGTTGCAGTTGGAGCAAGCGACTTTGATGGTGAGCGGATTCATGGCACAGAAACCTGGTTGATGTTCGGGCATATCGTGCACGACGAGGGAGGCCGGTATGCCTCGGTCTGCGAGTAGTAGCAGATGATATGCATCAAATTGTCGCTCTTGTGGAGATGACTTCACTTGATGCAGGTCAAGGACGCAAGAGGAGGGGTGCGGCACAGTAAGCTAGTACGCAAGGATATCCCCATGACCGCAGTTACCCCAGAACTCCTGACCCGCTTTGACGTGCCAGGTCCTCGATACACCTCCTACCCCACGGCAGACCGTTTCGTGGAGGCATTTGGCCAAGAGGAATATTCCTTGGCATTGGCGCAGAGGCATCTGGGGACAGGTGCCAAGGCAATGCCATTGTCACTGTACGTGCACATTCCATTTTGCGAGTCGCTATGCTACTACTGCGCTTGCAACAAGATCATCACCAAACACCATGACCGCGCCGATGTCTATTTGCGCTACCTGAGCCGTGAGATTGATCTGCACACGGCCCAGTGCGGTGCAGGGCAGGTGGTCAGTCAGCTGCATTTGGGGGGGGGGACTCCGACGTTTCTCTCGGATGAGGGCTTGCGCGAACTCATGTCTATGCTCAAGCGCAGTTTCACGCTGGCGCCTGGAGGGGAGTATTCGATCGAGGTGGACCCGCGGACCGTGGATGCCGAGCGCTTGGCCTTGCTGGCCGAGTTGGGCTTTAACCGGCTGAGCTTTGGTGTGCAAGACTTTGACACTGAGGTACAAAAAGCCGTGCACCGGGTCCAGCCCGCCGAGCAGGTCTTTGCTTTGGTGGAGTCCGCCCGGTCCATTGGGTTTGATTCCATCAATGTGGATTTGATTTACGGCTTGCCACGCCAGACCCCTGAGTCATTTGACCGTACGCTCTCCCAGATCGCTCAACTCCGCCCGGATCGGATTGCGCTGTACGCTTATGCCCATTTGCCAGACCGCTTCAAGCCCCAGCGCCGCATCATCTCCGCTGAACTGCCCACAGGGGGCGCGAAGGTGGCCATGTTGTCGCGTTCGCTCGATGCCTTTTTGGAGGCGGGCTACGTGTACGTTGGCATGGACCATTTTGCGCTGCCCACCGATGCCCTGGCCATCGCCAAGCGGCAAGGGCGCTTGCATCGCAATTTCCAGGGGTACAGCACGCAGCCTGACTGCGACCTGATTGGCTTGGGCGTATCGGCCATTGGGCGCATTGGCGCCACCTATAGCCAAAATGCCAAAACTCTGGATGAGTACTACGACCACCTCGACCAGGGGCGTCTGCCCGTGGTCCGTGGCTTGGCACTGAATCGGGACGATCTGGTGCGCCGTGCTGCCATCATGGCCTTGATGTGCCAAGGCGAGTTGCTTATTGAGCCCATGGAGCAAGCTTGGCTGATTGACTTCCGCCGCTACTTTGCTGCTGAGTTGGATCAGCTCCAGGACATGCAGACCCAAGGCCTGGTAGAGATCGGTGATGAGGGGGTGCGTGTGACGGCCATGGGGTGGTTCTTTGTGCGTGGCATTGCCATGGTGTTTGATCGCTACCTGCAAGCTGATCGCACGCGGGCCAAGTTCTCTCGCATCATCTGACCCTCTATATGACTGGTGCTGTGGCCTGGACGGCGTTGGTGATGGGGCTCCTGGGTGGGACCCACTGCGTTGCCATGTGTTCGGCGCCTTGCGGTGCGGTGGTGGGGGCGGGCGCTTCAGCGGCAGAAACTCGTCCTGCAGAGCAGCCTGTGCACTGGATGCCGCGCAGCGCAGCACCTTCTTTTCTGCGCCAGTTGGCCTTTCACAGTGGCCGTGTGCTGGGCTATTCGCTGCTGGGGGCCTTGTCGGCCTGGGCGATGGAGAGCCTGGCCTGGGTCACCCAGCAATCCATGGCGCTGCGGCCCGTGTGGACGCTCATGCACGTTGCTGTGCTGGGTTGGGGGCTGATGATGATGGTTCAGCTGCGCCAGCCTGCCTGGGTGGAGCAGGCCGGTCGCTCGGTGTGGGCGCGTGTCAGTCCCTTGGTGGGCACCCCTGCCGGGGTGGCGTCGGCTGGGGTGTTGTGGGCTCTGATGCCCTGTGGGCTGCTTTACTCTGCGCTGTTGGTGGCAGCACTCAGTGGCGGCCCTGTGCAAGGGGCATTGTCGATGGCGCTCTTCGCCGTGGGCAGCGGCCTGTGGTTGGTCGGTGGCCCGCTGGCATGGCATTGGGGGCGCAAGCACCTCCAAGCGTTGCAGGGTGATTGGGGGGCTCGTATCAGTGGCGCCCTATTGTGCGGCGTTGCGGTGTGGGCGCTGTGGATGGACTTGGTGTACAAGCCTTCACTGTGGTGCCGTTGAGCCAGGCGCTTGGCCTTGCTTGCTAAGAACCTGTTCAAAGAGTCGGCCGACTGCTTTGGCTTGCATGGCCACGGATCAGGCGGTCGTTTTTTGACAATTTCACCACACTCTGCCAGCTTTTACATCTTGCTGGAGCAGCCGATCCACCTTTGCTGGGCAGCCATTTTTCTGCGTCTGGCGAACGGTGCGCTGAGAGGGCTCCCGCTGGGCACATGGTTTTGCGGCTTTTGCGTCTGATTTCGACCTCTTTTCCAGAAAAGCACTGCTGGAAATAGGGGGTAAACGCCTTGCTCAGGCGGCCATCAGAACTGGTGATAATGGGCTTAACAATTGTCGCGGCATTGTTACATTTTCCCACTGTCACCTATTGCGCTGTGAATACCTCAGTTCTTATCGATATCAGCCAGTTGCGAATTGGCATGTATATCCAGCTGGATTTGAGTTGGATGCAGCATCCGTTTCCCGTCAGCAATTTCAGGGTGGGTTCCGCGGAGCAGATCGCAACCCTGCGCGAGTTGGGACTCACCCAAATCAAGGTGCTGCCCAAGAAAAGCGATCCAGAGTTTCGCCATGGCGTGATTCCGCCAGAACCCGAAACTCCGCCAGCATGCCCAGAGCCCGCATCGCCGGAGCCTGTTGTTGCCGATCACCCCTCTGCCTCATTGGCCGCCGGGGCTGAGAATGCCCTGGCATTGCGGCGCAGGCTGCTGCTGGCAGCCCAAAATGCTTCTTTGTTGGCCTGCGATCAGCGCTTTCGCTTGGCCACTCGCCAGTACATGTCGATGGAGAAACTGGTCAGTGACCAGCCCCAGGCTGCGCAAGCTGAGGGGGCATCGCTGGTTTCAGAGTGTGTGGATGAGTTGCTCGAAAGCAGCGACTCGGTCATTCGCCTGCTTTCAGAAGGCGTTGGCGAGCCCGGTGCACTGCATCCCGTGAATGTCATGGTGCTGAGCCTTTTGCTGGGCAAAGCGCTGGGCATGAAAAGCGCCGAGTTGCATGACCTGGGTGTCGCAGCGTTGCTGCACGACATCGGAAAAATGGGCATGCCGCTGCAGCTGGCCCATGTCTCTTCTTCCATGACCCTCGCTGAACGCTCGCGCTACGAGGGCCATGTGGCCGCCTCGGTGGCGTTGGCCACGCGCATGGGTTGGGGCAAATCGGTGCTGGCCACCATCGCGCAGCACCATGAAATGGTCGATGGCTCGGGTTTTCCTTTGCGTCGTGGCGCGGCAGAGTTGAGTCGATCCAGCCAAGTTGTGGCGCTGGTCAATCACTATGACCGCATGTGCAGCCCGATCGGAGGAGGGGGCCTTACGCCCCATGAGACCTTGTCTGTGATCTTTGCACAGCACAAGGCGCGTTTTGATTCGGTGGTGCTGGGTGCTTTCATCCGCATGATGGGGGTGTACCCCCCAGGCTCCATCGTCCAGTTGGTCAATGACCGTTATGCCATCGTGGCATCGGTCAACTCTTCGCGGCCCCTGCGTCCTCGGGTGATTGTGCACGACTCGCGCATTCCCAGGGACGAAGCCCCGATCCTGGATTTGGAGACGGTGCCAGAGCTGGGCATCCGGCGCAGCCTGAAACCTTCGCAGTTGCCTCGCGATGCGCTGGACTACCTCTCCCCGCGCAAGCGCATCTGCTACTTTTTTGAGCGTGCAGTCAGCCCAGACTCCGTCGAAGCAGAGGTTCAGGCGTTGTGACATACCCACTGCCGCAGCCTTGGCTGGATGCGATGCTGGAGGCTGTCTGCCTGGTGGATGAGAAGTCTCTGGCAGTTCTGGCAGCCAATGGGGCCGCAGCCAAGCTGTTGGGGCGTACCGTTCAGGAGCTGGTGGGGCAATCTGTGCTGGGTTTCGTTGCCACCCCGCAAGACCATGTGTTTTGGGCACAGCCTGTGGATGCCATCGCGGACGGCATCCACTCTGAAACCAGTGTGCTGCATGCCAATGGCGCGCTGATTGCGGTGGAGCGGCAGTTGCGCCGCGTGCCATTGCCGGGGGGCGGCACGGCATTCTTGCTGGCGATGATGGACCGCAGCCAACAGCAAGCGACCGAGTTGGAGCTAGAGACTTTGCTGTCGGAGTTGAGGGCGACGCTGGACTCTGCGGCAGACGGGATGCTGGTATGTGCCATGGATGGCAGCATTCGGGCTTTCAACCAGCGTTTGGTCAAGCTGTGGCACATCTCGCCAGACATGTTGACCCGCCGTGATGACCCGGCCGTTTTTGCCCACATGGCAGATCAGGTGCGCGACCTGCAGGGCTACTCTGAGCGGATGGCGGCCATCATGGCCGACCCGATGCAAGAAAGCACCGATATTTTGGAGCTGAGCGCTGGCACGGTACTGGAGCGCCGGTCTGTCCCGCAGCTCAGCCGTGGCTTGCCTGTTGGGCGGGTCTATTCATTCCGTGACATCACGCGCCAGACAGAAGCCCAAGCCAGTCTTCGGTTGGCAGCCAGGGTGTTCGAGTCGAGTCTGGACGCTATCTTCATTGCCGATCGCCAGCATCGGATCTTGCGGATGAACCCGGGTTGCGAAAAACTCATGGGCTCTGCCGCCCCCTTTCATGAGGGGCAGTTGGCCGCCTCGCTGTTCAGGCCTCTGGAGGATGCACTGCTGATGGAGCGGGTGGGCGAGGGCTGGAAGACGTCGGGGTTTTGGGAGGGGGAGCTGTGGCTGCCGCGCCAGATGGGGAGCGACTGCGCTGTGCAGTTGTCCTGGGTGGCCTTGCACGACGAGAGCGGGCAAGTCATGCAGAGCATTGGCTTCATGCGGGATCTCACGGTGCAGCACGCCGCACAGAAACGCATTGAGGAACTTGCCTACAGCGATGTGTTGACGGGGTTGCCCAACCGCTTGTTGCTGGCGCAGCGCGCGGATGCGGCCATTGCCGCGGCACAGCAACAAGGCGGCAGTTTTGCCATCTTGTTTTTGGACCTGGACCGCTTCAAGATCATCAATGACTCGCTGGGGCACCCGTTTGGCGATCGGGTCCTGCAGTTGGTGGCCGAACGTTTGCAAACCTGCCTTCGGCAAACAGACATGCTGTGCCGACTGGGGGGGGACGAGTTTGTCATCTACCTGCATAGCGGCGATGCCACCGTTGCAGAAGCGGTGTCGCGCCGCATTCTGGACGAGATGCTGCGCCCCTTTGGGCTGGATGGCATGGGGTTTTCTATCCAGTGCAGCATTGGCATTGCGTTGTTCCCGCACGATGGGCTTTCGCTGGACGACCTCATCAAGCAGGCCGACACGGCGATGTACCGCGTCAAGGAACGTGGCCGGGGCAGCTACGGCTTTTACCAGCCGCAGATGAATGCCAACCTGCTCTCCCGCATGAAGCTGGAGCATGCCATGCGCCAGGCCTTGGGCCTGAACCACATGTCGGTGCACTACCAGCCGCAGGTCAGCCTGACCACGGGGGCCATCACGGGAGCCGAGGCGCTGATCCGTTGGACGGATCCAGAAATGGGCCCTGTGTCACCGGGGGCGTTCATTCCGCTGGCCGAAGAATCTGGCTACATCGTCACGCTGGGGGCCTGGGTGATGGAGCAGGCGATACGGGAGGCTGCGGGCTGGATGCAGTCCGGAAACCCCATTGTTGTCTCGGTGAATGTGTCGGCATTGGAGTTTCTGCAGCCCGATTTCGTGAGCCGACTGGTCTCTTTGCTGGCCGCCCACGGATTGCCACCGACCTTGCTGGAGCTGGAGCTGACGGAGAGCATTTTGCTGCAGGACGCGCAGGAGATGGCGCAGCGCCTGGGGGTGCTTGCCAAGCTAGGGGTCAGCCTGGCCATCGATGACTTTGGGACGGGCTACTCCAGCCTGGGCTATCTGAAGAAACTCCCCATCCACAAGCTCAAGGTGGACCAGTCTTTTGTGCGCGGCTTGCCCGACGATGATGGTGACCATGCCATCGTGAGTGCCGTGATCAGCATGGGACACGCGCTGCGCATCGCTGTGGTGGCCGAAGGTGTTGAGACCGTGGCCCAGAAAGCCATGCTGCAGCAAATGCAGTGTGACCACTTCCAGGGATTCCTGTGCGCGCCAGGGCTGCCTGCACAAGACTTTCGGCTGTTGCTGGCCGACCCCAGCAAGGTGGCGCAGCGCATGCAAGAGCAGGGCGTTGCGGCAGCGGCCTGATGCTTTTTGGGCGGCGTTGCAGTTGCAGTGCCCTGGCGCGGTTCAAGACGCCAGCACACCTTTCCAGAACATGTAGGCCGCCAGTGCAAAAAGCAGACTGGCAAACACGCGCTTGAGCTTTTTCACGGGCAAGTTGTGGGCTGCTTTCGCGCCCAATGGGGCGGTCAGCACGCTGCAGGTGGCAATCACGCCCAGTGCTGGCAGCCACACATAGCCCAGCGAGCCTGCAGGTAAATCGGCCACCGACTGGCCGCCCAGCACATAGCCAATCACGTTGGCCAAGGCAATCGGAAAGCCCAGCGCAGCGCTGGTGGCCACCGCATTGTGGATGGGCACGTTGCACCAGGTCATGAACGGCACACTGACAAAGCCGCCGCCCGCGCCAACCAAGCCTGACAAAAATCCAATCACCCCGCCTGCACCCATCTGGCCCGCCGTGCCAGGCATTTGCCGTGTGGGGGCAGGTTTCTTGTCCAGAAACATCTGCGTGGCAGAAAAGCTGACGAACAGGCCAAAGAAGATGGCCAGAAAAGAGCCTTTGAGCAGCGCAAAGACCCCCAGGCTGGCGACCAAACTGCCCAGCACAATGCCAGGGGCCAGCTTGGTCACGATGTCCCAGCGCACGGCTGCGCGCTTGTGGTGCGCGCGCACGCTGGAAATGGAGGTGAACACAATGGTGGCCATCGATGTGGCAATGGCCATCTTCACTGCCAAATCTGGGCCCACCTGCTTGGTGCCCAGGATGTAGGTCAGAAATGGCACCAGCAGCATGCCGCCGCCAATGCCCAGCAGCCCGGCCAGAAAGCCGGTGCACAAACCCAGAACGCCCAACTCAACAATCAGCAGAGGATCCAGCATAAGGGAGGGGTACCGTAGGTGTTGGAGTGGGGCCCGAGCTGCTGCTCGGCAGCGCTTCGCACAGAGAGGGCCAAGCGTAAGAAGAAGGTGTCTGCGAATGCCACCGGACCGGCATCCTGAACCGGGGGTTCAGGGGGGCGAGGGCAGCCTGACGTTGGGTTCATCTGACGCGAGACGATCACGCTCACCAGGCAATTACCAAGCCCGAGCTCAGGGAGCATTGGTTCAAGGAAATATAAAGCCCGACAGCACCGCAGACCTCGCCATTGTAGGCCTTTGGCCTGGAGGTTGCAGGCAAAGCGGTGATGTATTTGGGGAGGGGTTGCCACGCTTGGGTCAAACGCGGTGGCCGATGCGCGCGCGCTCTGGGCTGGCGGCTACGGGGCCCGCCATCTGGCCCGTGAAGATATGCCTAGAAGCCGAAATACACCATGGGCAGCCTGCCCAGGGTGGTTGAAGCCAGCACCGTCAAAGCAGCTGGCCGTCTTGCTCCAGCGCCTGGTCCAGGCGGCCCAGCAAGCTTTGCAGGCGCTGGTTTTCTTCGTCGCTGGGGACTGAGGTCGCCAGGGTGGGGGCAGGGGTGTGCACTGGCATTGCTGCTGCTTTGGCCGCCGCTGCATCGCGGTCGGCGATTTCAAAAGCGAGGTTCAGCGCAGCCAGCACGGCGATGCGCTCGCGGGCGCGGACTTTGCCGGCATCGCGGATGCGGGTCATGGCGGTGTCGACCCGCTCCACGGCATCCAACAGGCGCGATTCTTGCCCCTCGGGGCAGGCCAGCAGGTAACTTTGCTGCAGGATCTGCACCTCGATTTGCTTCATTCGATTTCCTTGGTGGGGGCGGGCGCGACGGGCGCGGTATTGGCGGGCAGGCGCTCCAGCAAGGCATCGATTCTGCCGCGCGCTGCGTTCAGGCGGGATTTGAGTGAATCGCGCTCCTGGGTCAGGGCGCTGACTTGATCGGCCAGCAAGGCATTGGTGCGTTGCAACTCGGCGTGGCGTACCAAAAGGCGCTCAACACGCTCGGCGATCTGATCGGTGGTGGAGGGTTCTGCCATACAGCCCTCGATTGTAGGGTCGTCTGTTCCAGGCGGGGCATGCAGAGGCCCTAAAATCCGCGAGTTGGTGCTCGCTGCTTGGTTCACAGGCTGCAGTTCAACGGGAAGCAGGAAGGCGACCACCACGGTGGCATGCCCGGCCTGCGCTGCCCCCGCAACGGTCAGCGGACGGATCACTCGATCCTCTCTCCATTCACACACGCCACTGGGGGCCTTGAACAAGCCCCTGGGAAGGCCTTGGAGAGTGTTCCGCCAGCCCGGATACCGGCCAACACGGTGGTTGTGCGCGACCCATGGTGTCGCTGCGCAGCCGTATCACCCACACGCTGGCGGGGAGGCCGGCACGGGTTGTTTGTTGATTGAGTTCCCCCACGATGAAGTACCCCACCCCCCACGCCCGCAAGCAGGCGCTGTTGTCGCTGCGCCCTGGCCTGATGGCCCTGGCCGCCACTGGGCTTTGCGCCTTGTCGGTGCCTGCCCATGCCCAAACCACAGGTACCACGGTGCTGGCGCAAAACCTGCGCGCACCTTCTTTGTCTGAAACCGTGGTGGCCGCCACGCGCACTGAGCAGCCACTGTCCGATTTGGTGGCCGATGTCTCCATCGTGGACCGCGACAGCATTGAGCGCAGTGGCGCCACCGGCCTGGGCGATTTGCTGGCCCGCCTACCAGGGGTGGAAATGTCGCGCAATGGCGGCCCGGGCACGCAGACCGGCCTGTTTCTGCGCGGTGCCGAATCACGTTTTACCGCCGTGTACATCGACGGGGTGCGCATGGACTCGCAATCCACCGGCGGCGCCGCGTGGGAGGCCATTCCGCTCGGGCTCATTGACCGCATCGAAGTGCTGCGTGGCCCTGCGGGCGCGGTGTACGGCTCTGACGCCCTGGGCGGTGTGATCCAGATCTTTACCAAGCGCGGTGAAAAGGGCTTCGCGCCGTTCGTTTCTGTGGGAGTGGGCAACCGGGGCACCACCAAGCTCGAAGCCGGTGTGAGCGGCGCCAGTGGCACGGTCGATTACGCCCTGGGCCTGCTGCGCGATGAGAGCGACGGTTTCAACGCCCGCCCCGTCGCCGGCCAGAACCCTGACAAGGATGGCTACCGCAATACCGCTGGCAATGCCCGCGTGGGCGTGCAGCTCAATGCAGTGCACCGCCTGGAAGGCACGCTGATGGTGGGCGACACCAACAGCGGCTACGACAGCGGCCTGGGCAAGGACGACCGCAACCTGCACACCATGCACGCGCTGGGGCTGAACTGGCAGGCGCAGTGGAGCAGCGCCTACAAGACCAAGTTCAGCGTGACCGATTCGCGCGACGAATACGAAACCAAGCCCTCGGTGTACCTGTCGGACACGCGCCTGCGCGGCTACCTGTTCCAGAACGAATGGCGCCAGGGCGCCCACCTGCTCACGGCCGCGCTGGAGCGCCGTGAAGACCACCTGGAGAACAACCCCATCGACCGCGATCGCTCGCAAAACGGGGTGGCACTGGGCTATGGCTACAACGCGGGCGGGCACACGGTGCAGGTCAACGTGCGCCACGACGAGGACAGCGAGTTTGGTGGCAAGGGCACGGGCAGCGTGGCCTATGGTTACGCCCTCACGCCGCAGTGGCGCGCCACGGTATCGGTGGGCACCGCTTTCCGTGCGCCCACGCTGTACCAGCGCTTTAGCCAGTACGGCGTGGCCACCTTGCGGCCTGAATCGGCGCGCAATGCGGAACTGGGCTTGCGTTACGCGCAGGGGGGCAGCAGCTTCTCGGCCGTGGCCTACCGCAACCGCGTTACCAACCTGATCAGCTTTGTGGGCGCATCGGCATGCTCGCCGCTGCAAACCCAGGGCTGCTACGCCAACACCGCCCGTGCCGAATACAAGGGCGTGACGCTGGCCGCATCGCACCGCGTGGGCCCCGTGCAATTGCGCGGCTCGCTCGACCTGCAGCGCCCGCGTGACCTGGACACCGGCAAGCAACTGGCCCGCCGCGCCAAGCACCACGGCACCTTCGGGGCCGATACCGTGGTGGCTGGATGGACGCTGGGGGCAGAAGTGCAGGCCTCGGGCCGCCGCTACGACACCATTGCCAACACCAACGTGCTGGGCGGCTACACCCTCGTCAACCTGTACGCCAGCACCCGCATTGCGCGTGACTACACCTTGCTGGCCCGCGTGGACAACGTGGCCGACAAGGACTACCAGTTGGCCCGCACCTATGCCACCCCAGGCCGCACGCTGTTTGTGGGCCTGAAGTGGGCTCCGCAGTGACCCCATCGGCCCCCTTGCAGGCCATGGCGCAAGCCGCTGCCCGCTGCCCCGCCTTGTTGATTGCCGCCCCGGCCTCGGGGCAGGGCAAGACCACGACGGTGGCGGCGCTGGCGCGGCTGCACACGCGCCGGGGCTTGCGCGTGCAGGTGTTCAAGTGCGGGCCGGATTTTCTGGACCCGCACTGGCACCAGCTCGCCAGCGGCCAGCCGGTGCACCAGCTGGACCTGTGGATGAACGGCGAGGCGGACTGCCGCCAGCGCCTGCATGCAGCGGCGCAAAGCAACGACCTCATCCTCGTCGAGGGCGTGATGGGCCTGTTCGACGGCATGCCCAGCGCGGCCGATCTGGCCCAGCACTTTGGCGTGCCCGTGCTGGCCGTGGTCGATGCATCGGCCATGGCGGGCACCTTTGGCGCGCTGGCCTTTGGCCTGCAACATTACCGCGCAGACATGCCCTGGGCCGGCGTGCTGGCCAACCGTGTGGGCAGTGAGCGGCACGCGCAGATGCTGCGCGACGGCCTGCGTGACAGCGCCGATTGGATGGGCGCGCTGATGCGCGTGAGCCATGGCGAAGAGCCAGCTGGCGCCAGCAAAAAAGGCGCGGCCTTGCTGCCTGAGCGCCACCTGGGCCTGGTGGCTGCGCACGAGCTGGCCGACAGCGCCCAGCGCCTGGACGCTGCGGCCGACGCACTGGCCGCCACCCCGCTGGGCCAGATGGGCCCGCAAGACCTGCAGCGCTGGGCGGTGGATTTCCCCGCACCGGACGATCTCCGGCCTGTGCCGCCCTTGCTGGCGGGCCGCACCGTGGCCGTGGGGCGCGATGCGGCGTTTTGCTTTACCTATGCCGCCAACCTGCAAACGCTGGAGCAACTGGGCGCGCGCGTGGTGTGCTTCTCGCCGCTGGACGACGCCGCTTTGCCCGAATGCGACGCTGTATGGCTGCCCGGTGGCTACCCCGAGCTGCACACCGACCGCATCGCCGCCAACACTGGCATGAAGGCCAGCCTGATGGCCCATGTGCTGCAGCGCAAGCCCCTGTGGGCCGAGTGCGGCGGCATGATGGCGCTGTTTGAATCCATCACCCACACCGACGGAATCACGCACCCCGCTTGGGGCCTGCTGCCCGGACATGTCCGCATGCAAAAGCGCCTGGCTGCGCTGGGCCCGCAGCAACTGGTGGTGGATGGGCACACGCTGCGTGGGCACACCTTCCACTACTCCACCGCGCAAAGCGATGCACCGGTGGTGTCGCGCACCTCGCGGCCCGATGAGCCGGTGGCGGCCGATGCGGGCGAGGCGCTGTACCGCCTGGGCAGCATCCACGCCAGCTACTTCCACGCGTGGTTCCCGTCCAGCCCTGTGGCCGTGGCGCACCTGCTGGGTGGAGTGACTGCGTGAGCCAAGCCATGCTAAACAGCCGCTCCGAGCTGATCCTCGGCGGCCAGAAAAGCGGCAAGTCCCGCCGTGCCGAGCTGCTGGCGGGCGACTGGCTGGCCCAGTCGCCCGCGCACAACGCCGTGCTGATCGCCACCGCCCAGCCGTGGGACGGTGAGATGCGCGAGCGCATTGCCCGCCACCAGCGCGACCGGGCCGAGCGCGTGCCCGGCCTGCAAACGCTGGAAGAACCCCGCGACCTGGCGGCTGCCCTGGCAACGCACAGCACCGCGCACACGCTGGTGGTGGTGGACTGCCTCACGCTGTGGCTGACCAACTGGCTCATGCCCGCTGGGGACGAAGCTCTGGATTTGAAACAAAAACAGGCTCTGGCGCTTGACTGGAAAGCGCAAGCAGCTCATTTTTTGATAGCAATTGAAAAAGCCCCCGGCCCCGTGGTGCTGGTGGGCAATGAGATCGGCCTGGGCGTGATCCCCATGGGCCGCGAAGTGCGGGCCTTTGTGGATGCGCTGGGCGTGCTCAACCAGCAAGTAGCGCAGGTGTGCGAACGCGTCACGCTGATGGCGGCAGGCTTGCCGCTGAAACTGAAATGAATCACCCCCTGAGTCGCGTCGCGCCTTCCCCCTCTCTCGCTTCGCGGGAGGGGAACGCCGTCCGTGCACACAAGCGAAGCGCCGCATCTGCGGCTTGGCGGCCCTTGCACGACGGCCCTGGTCTGGATCGCGCCAGTTTCGAGCGCGGTGGGTTGCTTTGTACAGCAACGAATTCACTGAGATAGAACTATGAAACCCACCCCCGTGCGCCGCATCCTCTGGGTGATCGCCATTCTCATCGTTCTGGGCCTGCTCATGGCCGGACTGGCGCGGGCGCAGCCCGTGCAGGTCACCGACGACCGGGGTCGTGCGGTGACGCTGCCGCGCCCGCCCCAGCGCATCGTGAGCCTGCTGCCTTCGCTCACCGAAACCATCTGCGCGCTCGACCAATGCCACCGCCTGGTGGGCGTGGACCGCTATTCCAACTACCCCGCCAGCGTGCAAAAGCTGCCCAAGGTGGGCGGTGGGCTGGACCCCAACATCGAGGCCATCGTGGCCCTGCGCCCCGATGTGGTGGTGATGTCCGTCTCATCCCGCGCGGGCGAGCGGCTGGAGGCGCTGGGCGTCAAGGTCGTCACGCTGGAGCCCAAAACCCATGCCGACGTGCAGCGCGTGCTGGGCACCATGGCCCGCCTGCTGGGCCAACCCGACGATGCCGCGCGCAAGGTATGGCGCGTGATTGATGCCGCTGTGTCTGCCGCCGCCCAGAGCCTGGCGCCCGAGGCCCGCAACACCCGCGTGTACTTTGAAGTGAGCCGCGGCCCCTACGGCGCGGGCGAGTCGTCGTTCATTGGCGAGACGCTCACGCGCCTGGGCGTGAAGAACATCGTGCCCGCCTCGCTGGGGCCCTTTCCGCGCCTGAACCCCGAGTTTGTGGTGCGCGCCAACCCCGACCTCATCATGATGGGCAACCGCAGCATGCAAAACATGGTGCCGTACCCAGGGTGGGACACCATCAAGGCCGTGCGCGAGCAGCGCCTGTGCGTGTATGGGCCCGACGATTCGGACACCGTGGTGCGCCCCGGCCCCCGCATGGCCGAGGCCGCCCGGCTGATGGCCCAGTGCATCAACGACAAAATGGCCCGCAAACCCCAGGCGGCCAACTCCCCAGCCACCCGGCCATGAGCGATTCCACTCTGCCTCCCGCCGCTGTCCGCAGCACTGCGCCCCATGCGGGCGTGACCCCATCGCGCCAACGGGCTGTGTGGCTGCTGCTGGCGCTGGCCGCGCTGTCGGTGCTGCTCACCGGCCTGGGGGCCAGCGTGGGCAGCACCGGGTTTGACAGCGTGCTGCGCCTGGCCGACGACCCCCTGGCTGCCCGCATCGTGTGGGACATTCGCCTGCCGCGCAGCCTGGGCGCGTGGCTGGCAGGTGCGCTGCTGGGCCTGGCGGGCGCCGTGGCGCAGGGGCTGTTTCGCAACCCATTGGCCGACCCGTTCTTGCTGGGCAGTGCCTCGGGCGCATCGCTGGGCGTGGCATTGGCCATGGCGCTGTTTGGCGTGGCGCCTGCCACCGTGTGGCTGGCCAAGCTGGGCCTCACGGGGGCGGCCTTTGTGGGCGCTGTGCTGGCCGTGCTGCTCACGCTGCAGCTGGCGCGTGGCGTGCAGCACACCCTGCGCCTGCTGCTGGCCGGGGTGATCGTGGGCGTGGTGCTGGGTGCTGTCAAAGACCTCATCACGCTGGCCGCGCCCGACATCATTCCGTCCATGCAGGGCTTTAACCTGGGCAGTGCGGGCTTCATCGGCTGGGCGTCTTGCGTGCTGATGGCCGCGGCTTGGTGCGTGTGCGCCGCAGCGGCCTGGGTGTTCAGCCGCGCACTCGATGGGTTGAGCCTGGGCGAGGCCACGGCCACCAGCCTGGGCCTGCCGCTGGCCCCCATGCGCCTGGCGCTGGTGGCAGTGCTGGCCCTGGCCACCGGCACCGCCGTGGCGCAGACGGGGCTCATCGCCTTTGTGGGGCTGGCTGCGCCGCACCTGGTGCGCTCCATGGCCAAGGTCACCCACGCCTGGCTAGTGCTGCTGGCCAGCCTGATGGGCGGCGTGCTGCTGATGGGCGCCGATGTGCTGGCCCGCTGGGTGATTGCCCCGCAAGAGCTGCCGGTGGGCGTGCTCACGGCCGTGCTTGGCGGTGGCTACCTGCTGTGGCTGATGCACCGGCGTACCGGACAAGGGGGCGTGCTGTGACCACATTGCATGCTCCTGAAATAATAGCTATCCACGCTCACCAGATGGGCGCTAGCGTGGGTAAATGCCCCATATTGCAAGACATTCACCTGCCGCTGCTGGCCGGGTGCTGGACGAGCATCGTCGGCCCCAACGGCGCAGGCAAATCCACCTTGCTGCGCGCACTGGCGGGACTGATGCCGCACACCGGCACGGTGCACCTGCTGGGCCGCGCGCTGGCCGACTGGCCTCGGCGCGACAAGGCGCGGGCGCTGTCGTGGCTGGGGCAGAACGAAGCCGCAGCCGACGACCTCACGGTGTACGACGTGGCCATGCTGGGCCGCCTGCCGCACCAGCCCTGGCTGGCCCCGCCCAGCGTGGCCGACCACGCAGCGGTAGAGCAAGCCCTGCGCGCCACCCACGCGTGGGACTGGCGCCAGCGCACGCTGGGGGGCTTGTCGGGCGGCGAGCGCCAGCGCGTGCTGCTGGCCCGTGCCTTGGCTGTGCAGGCTCAGGTGCTGCTGATGGACGAACCCCTGGCCAACCTCGACCCCCCGCACCAGGCCGACTGGCTGCTGCTGGTGCGAGCGCTGGTGGCCCAAGGCAAGACCGTGGTCAGCGTGCTGCACGAGGTATCGATGGCGCTGCAGGCCGACCACGTGGCTGTGCTGGCGCGTGGCCGTGTGGTGCACCACGGCGCAGCGGCCGACCCTGCCACCCACCGCGCCGTAGAGCGCGTGTTTGACCGCCGCATTGCCATCCACAGCGTGGCCGGGCAATGGATGGCGCTGCCGCAGTTGCACGCTACGGCGGCGCCACCTTCCAATGATTTGAACGAGAACCTACCCCATGCAAATTGAAGCTGCCCCCACCGAAAAGCGTTACGAAAAACCCGAGGGCGAGCGCCGTGGCCTCATCATCGTCAACACCGGCGACGGCAAGGGCAAAAGCACGGCCGCCTTTGGCCTGGCCCTGCGCGCCCATGGCCGGGGCAAGGCCGTAAAGATCTACCAGTTCATGAAAGTGCCCACGGCCCGCTTTGGCGAGCACCGCATGTTCGAGCAGATCGGCATCCCCATCGAAGGCCTGGGCGACGGCTTCAGCTGGAAGAGCCAGGACCTGGAACATTCCGCCCAACTGGCCCGCGATGGCTGGGAAAAAGCCCGCGCCACCATCATGGCGGGCGAGCATTTTCTGGTGGTGCTCGATGAGATCACCTACCCGCTGATTTACGGCTGGCTGCCGCTGGAAGGCGTGCTGCAAACCCTGCGCGACCGGCCCAAGGACGTGCACGTGGTGCTCACGGGCCGTCGCTGCCCTGAAGAGATCATCGAGCTGGCCGACACGGTGACCGAGATGAAGCTCATCAAGCATGCCTTCCAGGCCGGGGTGCCTGCGCAGCGTGGCATTGAGGATTGAACGCCCTGGCTCAATCCATGTCAGCGACCGAGCCCACCACACCCACTGTTCCCGCCCAGCCCTACACCGAGGCCGAGCGCCGGGCGGTGTACCGCGCCATTGACGAGCGGCGCGATATGCGTCACTTTGCGGGCGGTACGGTGGCGCCTGAGGTGCTGCAACGGCTGCTGCGGGCGGCACACCACGCGCCCAGCGTGGGCTTCATGCAGCCGTGGCGCTTCATCCGCATCACACGCCCTGCGTTGCGCCAGCAATTGCACGAGGTGGTAGAGGCCGAACGCCTGCTCACCGCCGATGCGCTGGGTGTGCGGCGCGAGGAGTTCATGCGGCTCAAAGTACAAGGGGTGCTCGACGCTGCCGAGCTGCTGGTAGTGGCTTTGGCCGATGGGCGCGAGGCCCACATCTTTGGCCGTCGCACGCTGCCGCGCATGGACTTGGCGTCTGCTGCCTGCGCCATCCAGAACCTGTGGCTCGCCGCCCGCGCCGAAGGGTTGGGCATGGGCTGGGTGTCGATTTTTGACCCTGCTGCCGTGGCCGCCCTGGTGGGCATGCCAGCAGGGGCCGAGCCCATTGCGCTGCTGTGCCTGGGGCCGGTGCATGGCTTTTACGAAGAGCCCATGCTGCAGCAAGAGCGCTGGGCCCAGCGTGCACCACTGGCCAGCGTGGTGTTTGACGATGCGTGGGGCGTTGCGTCGTCCGTGGTTTCGCCAGAATAGGACGGGCCCTTGGAGCCCCGCCCTGTCTCGGGGCTGGGCAGCGGTGGAGCTCAGAGCTGGTAGAACGCCTTGATGTAGTCCCACGCTTCCTGCGGGTCGTCGGTGTAGTGGAAGAGCTTGAGGTCTTGCGCCGAGATGGTGCCTTCTTCGACCAGCGCCTCGAAGTTGATGAGCTTCTTCCAGAACGCGGTGCCGCACAGCACGATGGGCACAGGCTTGGCCTTGCCGGTTTGCACCAGCGTCATCACTTCAAACAACTCGTCCAGCGTGCCAAAGCCGCCGGGGAAGGCCACCAGGGCCTTGGCGCGCATCATGAAGTGCATCTTGCGCAGCGCGAAGTAGTGGAACTTGAAGCACAGCGAGGGCGTGATGTAGGGGTTGCCGCTTTGCTCGTGGGGCAGGGCAATGTTCAGGCCTACGTTCAGCGCGCCTTCGTCGTGCGCGCCACGGTTGGCGGCTTCCATGATGCCGGGGCCGCCGCCGGTGCAGATGTACAGGCGCTCGGACTCGGGCTTGCCATTGCTGTACTGCGCGACCAGGCGCGAGAACTGGCGGGCCAGGTCGTAGTGCTGGGCGTTGCGCACGGCCTGCTTGGCGCGGGCAATCAGCGCGGTGTCGCCATTGGCCTGGGCATCGGCCAGTTGTTTTTGCGCGGCTTCGGGGTCGACAAAGCGGGCGCTGCCAAACACCACCACAGTGTTTTCAATGCCCTGGTCGGCCTGGCCCAGGTCGGGCTTGAGCATTTCAAGCTGAAAGCGGATGCCGCGCGTTTCGCGGCGGAAGAGGAACTCAGGATCGGCAAAAGCCATGCGGTACGCGTCAGAGTGCAGAGGGTTGCCGTTGGTGGCGTGCGTGTGCAGTTCAGCCCAGGCATCAGCCAGGCGGCGTTCGTTGAGTTGGGTGTTGGCTTCCATGGTCTGTGTCGTCAAGGTGATCGGTCTTGCGGGCGCGGCCGCATGCAGTAGGGAGTATGAGAAGGTTTCAGTTAAATGGGGCTCTAGCGCACAAATATCAAGCGCGAGAAGCTATAAAAAATGTAGCGCTTTGCATGCCCAGCACTGTGAGCAACAGTGAGCCCAGCAGGTGCACTGTAGTGGTGCCCAGGGCCAGCAGGTAGCGCTGTTGTTGCAGCATGCCGACCACCTCAGCAGAGAAGCTGGAAAAAGTGGTGAGCGCCCCTAAAAAGCCAGTGACCAAGGCCAGGCGCCAGGCTGGGTCCAGTTGGGGCAGGGCCTGGAACACCGCCACGCACACACCGATGAGGTAGCCGCCGACCAGGTTGGCGGCCAGCGTGCCCCAGGGAATCAACCCCCCCGGGTTCAGCCACAACCCCAGGCCCCAACGGGCCAGGGCCCCCAGGCAGGCACCCACGCAGATCGAGAAAACTTGCAACATGCCGCGACTGTAGCAGCGCGGCATGTCACCCATTGCATGCGCCAGAAGCGTTCTTGCGTACTGCCTCAGCGCACGGACATCTGCTGCGGAAGCCAGGTCACGATGCCGGGGAAAACGTAGATCAAGGTCACAGCGCCGCACATGAGCAAGAACATGGGCAGTGCTACCTTGGCGATCCACGGCAGCTGGCGGCCCGTCATGCCTTGCAGCACAAACAGGTTGAAGCCAACGGGCGGTGTGATCTGTGCCATTTCGACCACCAACACGATGAAGATGCCGAACCAGATGGTGTCGATGCCCGCCGCTTGTACCGTGGGCATCAGCACGCCCATGGTCAGCACGACCATCGAGATACCGTCCAGGAAGCACCCCAGGATGATGTAGAAAATGGCCAGAGCCACGATGAGCTGGGCTTGGTTCAGCCCCAGCGATGCAATCCACTCGGCCAAGTGGCGGGGCAGTCCGATGTAGCCCATGGCCAGGGTCAGGAAGGCGGCCCCCGCCAGGATGAGCGCGATCATGCAGTACAGGCGCGTGGCGCCCATCAGCGATTCCTTGAACGTGCCCCAGCTCATCGAGCCCTGCACCGCAGACAGCACCAGCGAGCCGACCACCCCTACGGCGGCCGCCTCGGTGGCCGTGGCAAAGCCGGTGTAGATGCTGCCCAGCACAGCGGCAATCAGCAGCACCACCGGGATCAGGCTGCGCGACTCAGAGAGCTTTTGCATGAAGGTCATGCGCACATCGGCAGCGGGTACCTGCTCGGGGTGGCGCAGCGCCCACACGATGATGTAGCCTGAGAACAGCGCCGCCAGCAGGATGCCCGGCAGCACGCCTGCGATGAACAACTGTGAGATCGACACCTCGGCCGATACGCCGTACACGATCATGATGATGGAGGGAGGTATCAACAGCCCCAGCGTGCTGGCCCCCGCCAGTGTGCCCACCACCATGTGCTCGGGGTAGCCACGGCGTGTCAGCTCGGGCAGCGTCATCTTGCCGATGGTGGCGCAGGTGGCGGCGCTAGAGCCTGACACGGCCGCAAAGATGGTGCAGCCCACCACGTTGGTGTGCAGCAGGCGGCCCGGCAGGGCCTGCACCCAGGGGGCCAGGCCCTTGAACATGTCTTGCGACAGGCGGGTGCGAAACAGAATTTCCCCCATCCAGATGAACAAGGGCAGGGCTGTGAGCGTCCAGCTGGAGGCGCTGCCCCAAATGGTGACGGCCATGGCATCGCCCGCAGGGCGGGCGGAGAAGAGCTGCATGCCAATCCAGGCAACGCCTGACAAGGTCAGCCCGATCCAGACACCGCTGCCCAAAATCAGAAACAACGAGAGCACCAGCAGGCCGGTAATGGCGATATCACTCATGGTGTGTCCCGGGGTTATTCGTTGCGCAGGGCTTCGCCAGACGAGGTGTCTGCGCGTCGGCCCAAAATTTCCAGCACCAGCTCGTCCAGGAAGGCGATGGCCAGTACCACGGTGCCCAGGCCCATGGCGATCTGCGGAATCCACAGTGGCGTGGCATCGCTGCCGGTGGAGATGTCGTTGAACTCATACGACTGCCAGGCGAGCTTGCAGCTGTACACCGCAAACAGCATGGCCAGCAGCGTGGCAATGGCCAAAGCCCAGACCTCAAACGCCTTCTTGGCCTTGCCCTTGAGGGCATTGAGCAGCAGCGTGACGCGGATGTGTTCGCCGCGCTTGAGTGTGTGCGCCAGGGCCAGAAAGCCTGTGGCGGCCATCAGGTAGCCCGCATAGGCGTCGGTGCCTGGCACATGGAAGTGCATTTGCCGGCTGATGATGGACAGCAAGACCATGCCCAGCAAGCCCACCATGAAAAGCGCCGCCAGGGCGGCGGCGCTGTTGTAGATGAAATCCAGTAAGCGGCGCATGGTGCAGACTTATTTGCGGTACGCGTCCACCAGGGCCTTGCCATCCGGCCCGGCTTTTTCCAGCCATTCCTTGAGCATGGCATCGCCCACCTTGGCCATGTCGGCTTTCAGCGCGGCGGGGGGCGCTTCAATGCTCATGCCGTTGGCCTTGAGCTTGGCAATGGTGTCGGTGTTGACTTTGGCGCTTTGGGCCCAGCCACGGGTTTCGGCGTCCGCTGCGGCCTTGAGCAATGCATCCTGCGATGCCTTGTCCAGCGCATCAAAGGCCTTCTTGTTCACCATCACCGCGTTCTTGGGGAGCCAGGCCTGCGTGTCGTAGTAGTACTTGAGGCTTTCGTACAGCTTGCTGTCCACGCCAGTGGCACCAGAGGTCATGGTGGCTTCCACCACGCCGGTGGCCAGGGCTTGCGACAGCTCGGCTTGCTGCACCGTGACGGGTTGAGCGCCCACCAGCTCAGCAATGCGCGCTGTGGCAGGGCTGTAGGCACGCCACTTGATGCCCTTGAGGTCTGCCGCGCTGGCCAGCGGCTTCTTGGTGAAGATGCCCTGGGGTGGCCATGGCACCGAGTACAGCAGCTTCATGCCTTGCTCACCCAGCTTCTTGTCGAGGAAGGGCTTTTGCGCGTTGTAGAGCTTCTTGGAGGCGTCGTAGCTGTCGGCCAGGAAGGGCAGGCCATCGGCGCCAAAAAGTTGCCATTCGTTCTGGAAGTTGGCCAGCAGTATTTCGCCCATCTGCGCTTGTCCGCCTTGCACGGCACGCTTGATTTCAGGGGCCTTGAACAGTGCTGCGTTGGCATGCAGCGTGATCTTGAACTTGCCCCCGGTTGCCTTGTCGACATCGCTGACCAGCTGGGCTAGGTTTTCTGTGTGGAAATTGGTGGCGGGGTAAGCCGTCGCGAGATCCCACTTGGTCTGGGCAAAGGCCGAGGTGGCCGACATGCCGCAAGCCAGGGCCAGGCCCACGGTGGTGACAGAAAAGGTTCGACGCTTCATGGGAGATCTCCGCGAGGTTGAGGTCAAGGAAAAGTGACGTGCCACTGTATCGGATGCCTGTGGTGGCGTGCTAGGTGTTTGCCTGAACGTCAACAAAATGGCATCAAATTATTGTCAACGTGCCTACAATGAAACGGCATGCACATCTTGTGCCAGATGAAGTTTGAGAGGGTTTTCATGCCAGCCAAGCCAGCCGCCGTTGCCAAATCCAAGACGCAGCAAGCCCTCAAGACCCAACGCCGGGCCGAGTCTGGCCCCATCGTCTCTTCGGCCCACCTGGTGTCGGCCCGCAGCGCAGAGATGAGCGAGTTTGAGTTCGGGCTGATTGTTTCGGGCAATGCCTTTCACCGCTGGGTGGTGCATTGCATGGCGGCCGCTGGTCTCAAGGACCTGACACCTCTGGATGTGTTGGTGCTGCACCACGTGACGCACCGCGCGCGCGACAAGCGTCTGGCAGACATCTGTTTCATCATGAATGTGGAAGACACGCACTTGGTGAATTACGCCCTCAAAAAACTGCAAGGACTGGGCGTGGTGGCCTCGCACAAAAGCGGCAAAGAAGTGACCTATGCTGCCACCGACCTGGGGCGCTCGCATGTGCAGCGCTACCGTGATATCCGCGAGTCGTGCTTGATCGATGCGCTCAAGGCCGACGACGCACTGAACAAAGACATTGGGGAGCTGGCCCGATTGCTGCGTGTGCTCTCGGGCATGTACGACCAGGCCGCACGCTCGGCCGCGTCTTTGTGAGATGGGGCCGAAGCGAGGCAGGTTCGATTTTGATTCGTTAATTGGGAGCTATGGGATGCAACGACGTGAGATGCTGGGTACGGTGATGGGCGCCCTGGGGGCCGTGGGTGTGATGGGCGCGGGTGTGGGGGATGCGAGGGCTGCGACCCAGTGGAAGCTGGCCACGGGCTACAAGCCAGAGACGCTGCACACGCAGAACATTGAGCAGTTTGCGCGAGAGGTCGAGAAGGCAACGGCGGGTGACCTGAAGATCACAGTGCATCCCAACAACAGTTTGGTCAAGCTGCCGGAAATCCTGGGTGCGGTGCAGTCGGGCAAGGCCGAGGCGGGTGAGATGCTGATGTCGGCCATGGTCAAGGATGTGCCGTTGGCGGGGGCTGACTCGGTGCCTTTCATCGTGTCTTCCTACAAAGACGCCCATCGCCTGTGGCAGTACCAGTCGCCCTTGCTTGAAAAGCACCTGATCGATGAAAAGGGCGTGGTGCCGCTGTATGCCGTGCCTTGGCCTCCACAGGGCCTTTTTACCGTGAAGCCCGTGCGCACCAAGGCAGATTTTCAGGGCCTGAAAATGCGCACCTACAACGCCACCACGGTGCGCATTGCCGAGTTGCTGGGGGCGCAAGCTGTGGATGTGCCCACGGCAGACATCCCCAAGGCCCTGGCGTCCGGGCAGATTGATTCCATGATCACCTCGTCGCTCACGGGCGTGGAAAGCCAGATCTGGACGCACACCAAGTACTACTACGAGCTCAACGCCTGGATTCCTAAGAACTTGGTGTTTGTACAGAAGAAGGCGCTGGACGCCCTGTCGCCCGCCACGCGCAAGGCCGTGCTGCAGGCCGCCAAGGCCGCTGAAGAGCGAGGCTGGGGTTTGAGCGAGGCGGCGTTGCGGGCGTCGGTGAACGAGTTGCGCAGCCATGGCATGACGATTGACCGCATCTCGCCCGAGCTGAGCAAAGACATCAACCGCTTTGGTGAAAAGTTTTCGCGTGAGTGGGTGCGCACCGTGGGCAACGACGCCACGCGCTTGTTTGTTCCCTTCTACACACAGGCACCCTGAGCATGTCGTCTTCTGCACCCTTGATGCCTTTGCGCTGGCAGTTCTGGATCGACCGTGGCGGCACCTTCACCGACGTGGTGGGCCGACGCCCCAACCCGGATGGATCGTTCACGCTGGTCACGCACAAGCTGCTGTCCGAGAACCCTGAGCAGTACAGGGACGCCGCTGTGGCGGGCATTCGCCACCTGCTGGGTTTGAAGCCCGGCGAGGCGGTAACCCCCGAGCTGGTGGAGTGCGTGAAGATGGGCACCACGGTGGCCACCAACGCGCTGCTGGAGCGCAAGGGCGAGCCCACGCTGCTCATCACCACCAAGGGATTCAAGGATGCGCTGCGCATTGCCTACCAGAACCGCCCGCGTTTGTTTGACCGGCGCATCGTGCTGCCCGAGCTGTTGTACGAGCGCGTGATCGAGGCGCAGGAGCGTGTGGGCGCGCAGGGCGAGGTGATCGAGCCGCTGGATGAAGACCACCTCAAGGAACGCCTGTGGGCCGCCTACGACGCGGGCCTGCGCAGTGCGGCCATCGTGTTCATGCACGGTTATCGCTACACCGCACACGAAGAGGCTGCGGCCCGCCTTGCGCGCGCAGCGGGCTTCACGCAGGTGAGCGCATCGCACGCCACCAGCCCCATGATGAAGCTGGTGAGCCGGGGCGACACCACGGTGGTGGATGCGTACCTGTCGCCCATCCTGCGCCGCTATGTGGATCAGGTGGCGAGCGAAATGCCGGGTGTGAAGCTGTTCTTCATGCAGTCTTCGGGCGGCCTCACGGACGCCCAGGTATTCCAGGGCAAGGACGCGATCTTGAGCGGCCCCGCAGGCGGCATCGTCGGTATGGCGCGCACTGCGGGCCTTGCGGGCCACGACAAGGTCATCGGCTTTGACATGGGCGGCACCAGCACTGATGTGAGCCACTACGCGGGCGAGTTTGAGCGCGAGTTCGAGACCCAGGTGGCGGGCGTGCGCATGCGTGCGCCGATGATGAGCATCCACACCGTCGCGGCTGGTGGCGGCTCTATCTTGGGTTTTGACGGCGCACGCTTCCGCGTCGGCCCCGAAAGCGCGGGCGCCAACCCCGGCCCCGCCAGCTACCGCCGCGGCGGCCCGCTGGCTGTGACGGATGCGAACGTGATGGTGGGCAAGATCCAGCCCGCGCACTTCCCCAAGGGGTTTGGCCACGCCGCCAACGAGGCGTTGGACGGTGACGCGGTGGCGCAGAAGTTTGGCGATCTCGCTACCCAAACCGGGCGCAGCGCCGAGGACGTGGCCCACGGCTTTATCCAGATCGCCGTGCAGCAGATGGCCAATGCGATCAAGAAGATCAGCGTGGCGCGCGGCTATGACGTGACGCGCTACACGCTGCAGTGCTTTGGCGGCGCGGGCGGCCAGCATGCGTGCCTGGTGGCCGATGCACTGGGCATGACGCGCGTGTTCGTGCATCCGCTGGCGGGCGTGCTCAGTGCTTACGGCATGGGCCTGGCCGACCAGAATGTGATCCGCGAACAGGCGGTGGAAACCAGGCTCGTGCCAAACGCGCTCGCCGGCATCGAAGCCACGCTGGACCAACTGGCCACCACCGCACGCACCGAGCTGGAGCGCCAGCAGGTGGGTGCGGGCACAGCCGTGGTGCACCGCCGCGTGCATGTGCGCTACGAGGGCAGCGACTCGGCGCTCATCGTGCCGTTTGGCTCGCTGGCCGAGATCACCGCAGGGTTCGAGAACGCCTACCGCCAGCGTTTTGCGTTCCTCATGCAGGGCAAGGGTCTGGTGGTGGAGGCCGTATCGGTCGAGGCCGTAGTGCCCGGCGATGCGCCCGTGGAGCCGCGCCACGCGCTGCAGCCTGCACGCGACGTACCGCGCCGCAGCACCGTGCGCATGTACACCGGCGGTGTGGACGGCGTGCCCGCGTGGCACGACGCCGCCCTGGTGGTGCGCGAGGATTTGCGCCCCGGCGATGTGATCCCCGGCCCGGCCATCATTGCCGAGAAGAACGCCACCACCATCGTCGAGCCTGGCTGGGAGGCCGCGTTGACAGACCTGGACCACCTGCTGCTCAACCGCCGTGTGGCGCGCGCTGTGCAGCATGCCGTGGGCACCACGGTGGACCCGGTGCTGCTGGAGGTGTTCAACAACCTGTTCATGAACATTGCCGAGCAGATGGGGCTGCAGCTGCAGAACACGGCGTACTCGGTGAACATCAAGGAGCGGCTGGACTTCAGCTGCGCGCTGTTTGACACCGCGGGCAACCTGATCGCCAACGCGCCCCACATGCCCGTGCACCTGGGCAGCATGGGCGAGAGCATCAAGACCGTGATCCGCGAGAACACCGGCAAGATGCAGCCGGGTGATGTGTACGTGCTCAACGATCCGTACCACGGTGGCACGCACCTGCCAGACATCACGGTGATCACGCCGGTCTACCTTGCCGACGAGGCCGCGCCCACGTTCTATGTGGGCAGCCGAGGGCACCATGCGGATGTGGGGGGAGTTACGCCGGGATCCATGCCTCCGTTCTCCACGCGCATCGAGGAAGAGGGCGTGCAGATCAACAACGTGAAGCTGGTCGAGCGCGGCGTGCTGCGCGAGACGGAGATGATTGCGCTGCTGCAAAGCGGCGAGTACCCGAGCCGCAACCCCCAGCAGAACATGGCCGACCTGCGGGCGCAGATCGCCGCCAACGAAAAAGGCCAGCAGGAGCTGCGCCGCATGGTGGCCGAGTTTGGCCTCGATGTCGTGCAGGCCTACATGCGCCATGTGCAGGACAACGCCGAAGAGTCCGTGCGCCGTGTTATCACGCGCCTGAAGGATGGCGCGTTCACGCTGCCGCTGGACAACGGCGCGCAGATCAGCGTGGCGGTGAAGGTGGATGCCAAGAGCCGCAGCGCCACCATCGATTTCACCGGCACCAGCGCGCAGCAGACGAACAACTTCAACGCGCCCACGGCGGTGTGCATGGCGGCGGTGCTGTATGTGTTCCGCACGCTGGTGGATGATGACATTCCGCTCAACGCCGGGTGCCTCAAGCCGCTCAACGTGATCATCCCGTCTGGCAGCATGCTCAACCCCAACCCGCCGGCCTCGGTGGTGGCGGGCAATGTGGAAACGTCCACCTGCATCACCAATGCGCTGTATGGCGCTTTGGGCCTGATGGCGGCGGGGCAGTGCACGATGAACAACTTCACGTTTGGCAGCACGCGCTACCAGTACTACGAAACCATCTCGGGGGGCAGCGGCGCGGGCGGCGTGTGGGATACCAACGGGCAGCTCACCGGTGGCTTTGCAGGCACCAGCGTCGTGCAATGCCACATGACCAACTCGCGCCTGACGGACCCCGAGGTGCTGGAGTTCCGCTTCCCCGTGCGGCTGGAAGGCTACGAAATCCGCAAGGGATCGGGCGGCGCCGGGCAGTACAAGGGCGGCGATGGCGGCATCCGCCGCGTGCGCTTTCTGGAACCGATGACAGCCAGCATTCTGTCCAACGGCCGCCACCATGGCGCGTTTGGGATGGCGGGCGGCCAGCCGGGGGCGGTGGGCATCAACAAGGTGGTGCGCAGCGATGGCCGGGTGGAGCTGCTCGACCACATTGGCCAGGTGCAGATGCAGCCGGGCGATGTGTTTGAAGTCCACACGCCGGGTGGCGGCGGCTTTGGCACGCCTCGGTGATTTTGGAGCGGCTCACACAACGCCCCTGGCGTCGTTGTCCCGTCTGGTCGTACCCTTGTACTGCCTGCGACGGAACGCCTAGCCAGGGCCGCTTCGCTGAGTTGTGTTAGCCGCTCTTGATGAAAATGGCTGCTAGCGCTTGCCAATAAAGCGCTAGCAGCTATTGAATTGATAGCAATTGCCAGAGGGCCTCGGCCTCAAGCGCTTTTCTTGGGGCTGCCAGGCGGGGCGCTCAGGCTGGGGGGCACGTTCTTGCCAGCCTGGCGCGCCCTGAACAGGGCCGCGCGCATCAGGAAGATGGTGGTCACCGGCACGGTGATGGCCACAAACACGGCGATCAGGATGGCGTGCAGGGCCAGCTCGCCATCGTCCACCGAGAAGTACAGCACCGTGCCGTGCACGATGCACCAGCAGCCCATGGTGGCAATGATGGAGGGCGTGTGCACGCGCTCAAAAAACGTGGGCAGCCGCAGCAGCCCCAGCGAGCCCAGCAAGGCCAGCCCCGCGCCCAGCAGCACCAGCGCGGCCACCAGCACCTCCAGCCACAGTGGCAGGGCGTGGGCGTTCATTCGATCACCTCGCCGCGCAGCAGAAACTTGGCCATGGCCATGGCGCCCACAAAGCTCAACACCGCCAGCAGCAGGGCGGCTTCAAAGTAGTTTTTGCTGCTGTAGTGCAGGCCCAGCACCAGCATCAGCAGCATGCCGTTCAGCGCCATGCAATCGAGCGCCAGCACCCGGTCCTGCGCCGAGGGGCCTTTGAGCACGCGGGCCAGTGCGCAGCCCATGGCCAGCACCAGCATGATGAGGGCCACTGGCAGGGCCCATTGCAGCACGGGGTTCATTCAAAAATCTCCATCAGGGGGCGTTCGTAGCGCTGTTGGATGTGGGCGGTGATGGCAGCGGCGTCGTCCAGCTCCAGCACATGCAGCAGCAGGGCGCTGCGGTCCAGCGCCAGCTCGGCCCAGGCAGTGCCAGGGGTGATGCACACGATCATGGCCAGGGCGGCCAGGGCGTTGGGGTCGTGCAGCTCCAGTGGAATGCGCACAAACCCGGCCGGGTGGCGACGCCGCCCGGGCGCCAGCAGCAGCCGGGCGACGGCCAGGTTGGATTGCACGGTGTCGGCCATCACCGTGAGCATGAGCCGCAGCACGGCCCCAGGGCGGCGAATGCGCACGGGGGTGGGCCGCAGGCCTGCGGTGAGCACCGGGATGGCCAGCGCCAGCAGGCCGCCCAGCAACACGTGCCCGGCGCTGAGCGAGCGGTTGAGCAGCAACCACATGCCCAGCAGCGCCAGGGACAGCAGCGGGGCGGGGAGCAGTTTGTGGAGCCAGTGCTTCATGGCTGGCCCCCTGGCACTGAACCTTGGCGCCCAGCGCTGGCCGGTGCGGCTTTTTGGGCAGGGGCCGGGTTGGGCTTGGGTTGGGCCGACATGACAGCCTGGATGTAGCCCGCAGGGGTGTGCAGGGCGTCGGCCGTGGCCTGGGTGTAGCGCAGCACGGCACCCGCCTGCCAGGCCAGTGCACCGCACACCACCAGCAGCGCGGCCACGGGCAGGCCCTCTAGCACCAGCAGCTTGGGGGCGGCGCGGTCATGGGCGGCCCAGAAATGCAAGATGCCGACCCGCGTCAGCGCCACCAGCGCCAGCAGGCCCGAGCCCACCATCAACGCCACGATGACCCAGGTGAGCGCCCCCGCCGATGTGGGTAAGCCTGCCCCCAGCCCCAGGGGGTTCAGCAGCGCATGGATCATGGCGAATTTGCCCACAAACCCGGGCAGGGGGGGCAGGCCCGCAATGACCAGGGTGCAGGCGATGAACGCCAGCCCCAAGAACGCGGCCGCTGCGGGAATCACCTCGCCGATCAGGGCTTCCTCCTTGTCGTCCAGGTTCAGCCCCTCACTGGGCACAAGGTCGGCCGAGAGGAAGGGGGCATCGTCCGTGCGCTCGTAGGGGGCGAGGCTGTAGCCGTCGTTGCGCCAGCGGTCGATCAGGTCGGTCAGCAAGAACAGGGCACTCACGGCCAGGGTGGAGCTGAGCAGGTAATACAGCAAGCCGCCGGTGAGGGGGCTTTGGCCCAGGCCCACCGCCGCCAGCAGCGTGCCCGATGACACGATGGCGCTGAAGCCCGCCAGGTGCCCAAGGCGCTGTGAGCCCAGCATGCCGATGGCGCCAAACACCAGCGTGACCATGCCGCCGCCCACCAGCCAGGCGCTGCCAAACTGGGCCGAGGCCCCTGCGTCCGGGCTGAACAGCAGGGTCCACAGCCGCAAGATCACGTACACCCCCACTTTGGTCATGAGCGCAAACAGAGCGCCCACCGGGGCCGTGGCGGCACTGTAGGCGGGCACCAGCCAGAAATTGAGCGGCCACACGGCGGCCTTGATAAGGAAGGCCACGCCCAGGATAGCGCAGGCCGCGTGCAGCAGACCGCGGTCGCTGTCGGCCACACCGGCCATGCTGCGCGCCAGGTCGGCCATGTTGAGCGTGCCGGTGATGCCGTAGAGCATGGACACGCCAATCAGGAACAGCGACGACGCGGCCAGGTTGATGGCGATGTAGTGCAGACCGGAGGCCACGCGCGGGCGCCCCGAGCCGTGCAGCAGCAGCCCGTAGGAGGCGGCCAGCATGATCTCGAAGAACACAAACAGGTTGAACAGATCGGCCGTGAGGAAGGCCCCGGCCAGCCCCATGAGCTGGAACTGAAACAGCGGGTGAAAGTGCACCCCGGCCCGGTGCCAGCGGGCACTGGCGTACAGCGCCGCAGCCAGGCCCACGGTGCTGCACAGCACCAGCATCATGGCCGAGAGCCTGTCGAGCGCCAGCACGATGCCAAAGGGCGCGGGCCAGTTGCCGGGCAGGTAGATGCCCAGGGTGCCTGGCATGCCGGGCTGCTTGGCTTGTGACAGCAGCAAGATGGCAATGACCAGGCCCAGCAGGGTGGAGCCCACGTTCAGCAGAATCTTGGTGCGCTGCTGCTCTTCGCGCAGCAGCAGCATGAGCCCGGCGGTGAGCAGGGGCAGCACGATGGGGGCGAGGATGAGGTGCGGCATCCACTGCGCCGCCACCCAGGTGGTGATGGCGTTCATGGCAGCTCCTGGTGCGAGTCTTGCCAGTCAGGCGCGTCCTTGGCGTGGGCGCCGTCCACATGGTCGGTGCCCGCCATGCCGCGCGATGCCAGTAGCACCACCAGGAACAGCGCCGTCATGGCAAAGCCGATGACAATCGCCGTGAGGGTGAGCGCCTGGGGCATGGGGTCGGCATAGTGGGCCAGGTCTTGTGGCAGGCCGGGTTGCAGCACGGGTTCCTTGTCGATCGACAGGCCCAGGCGGCCCATGCTGAAGATGAACAGATTGACGGCGTACGACAGCAGCGACAGGCCCATGATGACCTGGAAGGTGCGCGGGCGCAGCAGCAGCCACACGCCTGAGCCGGTGAGCACGCCGATGGCCAAGGCCAGAACCATTTCCATCAGCGGTCTCCTTGGTGGGTTGTGGGGGATGGGGTGGGGGGCTGCGCAGCATCGTCGTCGGCTGCGCGGGCATGAAAGCGGTGGCTGCGCACCGACTGGTGGGCAATGGCCGTGAGGATCAGCAAGGTGGAGCCGACGACCAGGGTGAATACGCCGATGTCGAAAAACAGGGCGCTGGCGATGTGCAGCTCACCCACCACCGGCAGGTGCAAATGCGCTGTGTGGCTGGTGAGGAAGGGGTAGCCAAGCCACAGCGAACCCAGGCCGGTGGCCAGCGCGGCCAGCATGCCCAGGCCGATCCAGCGGCGCGGGTACAGGGGCAAGTGCGCCTCGACCCAGGTGGTGCCCGAGACGATGTACTGCAGCAGCAGTGCCACCGAGAACACCAGCCCCGCCACAAAGCCGCCGCCGGGCTCGTTGTGCCCACGCATGAAGAGGTACACGGCCACCATGGTGGCAAATGGCAGCAGCAGCCGCACCAGCACGGCGGGCACGGTGAGGTAGCCGATGGCGGTGTCCACCGTCTGGCGTGGGTTGGCCAGGTCGGTGGCCACGTCGGGGGGCAGCGCGCGTTGCTGCGGGGGCAGGTCCATCACCTCGCGCGCAGGGCGAAAGCGCCGCAGCAGCGCATACACCGTGAGGGCCACGATGCCCAGCACCACAATTTCGCCAAAGGTGTCAAAGCCTCGGAAGTCCACCAGCATCACGTTGACCACGTTGGTGCCGCCGCCTTCGGTCAGTGCGCGTTCCAGGAAGAAGGTCGAGGTACTTTCGGGGAAGGGGCGGCTCATCATGGCCAGAGACAGCACGGCCATGCCGCCCCCGGCGATCAGTGCCACGCTCAGGTCGCGCCAGCGGCGCAGCTGGGTGCGGCGCTCTTGCGCCAGGGTGGGCACGCGCAGGCTCTCGTCCCGCTTGGGCAGCCAGCGCAGGCCCAGCAGGATGAGGATGGTGGTCACCACCTCCACCACGATCTGGGTGAGGGCGAGGTCGGGCGCAGAGAACCACAGGAAGGTGATGCACACGCACAGCCCTGCAGCGCCCAGCAGCGTGAGTGCGGCCAGGCGGTGGTATTTGGCCTGCCAGGCGGCCGCCAGGGCGCACACTCCGCCGATGGCCCACAGCAGGGCAAAAATGGGCGACAGGGGCAGGCCCGCACGTTCGCCAATGTGCAAGCCGCGCAGCCACAGGGGCCAGGTGCTGGCCACCAGGGCGGCCAACACCAGCCACAGCATTTGCCATTGCAGCCTGCGCGTGCCCAGCAGGCGCTTGCCTGCGCGGCCCGCCATGCTGGCGCGGGCCAGGGCGGCTTCAAACAGGCGTTGGCCGTTCAGTCGGTGCATCAGCGGTGGCGCGTCGATGGTGCCGCGCGTGCGCTGCTGGCGCAGCAGCAGGTACAGCGCGATGCCCCCGCCCAGGGCCACCAGGCTCATGATGAGCGGCATGTTGATCCCGTGCCAGATGGCCAGGCTGTACTCGGGCAGCTCACCGCCCACCACGGGCCGGGCTGCAGCCGCCAGATAGGCGCCCACCGACCAGGCGGGGAGGGTGCCCACCAACACGCAGGCCAGCACCAGCAGCTCCACCGGCACGCGCATCCAGTGCGGAGGCTCGTGCGGGGCCAGGGGCAGGTCGGTGGCGCGAGGACCCCAGAACACATCCACCGTGAAGCGCAGGGAGTACGCCACGCTGAACATGCCCGCCACGGTGGCAGCGATGGGCAGCAGCCACTGCAGCCAGGGGGTGGCGTCGACCAGCACGGCTTCGGCAAAGAACATTTCCTTGGACAGGAAACCATTGAGCAGCGGCACACCGGCCATGGCCGCACTGGCCACCATGGCCAGCGTGGCGGTGATGGGCATCATGCGCCGCAGGCCCGACAGGCGGCGGATGTCGCGCGTGCCGCTTTCATGGTCCACAATGCCGGCCGCCATGAAGAGCGATGCCTTGAAGGTGGCGTGGTTCATGATGTGGAACACGGCGGCCACGGCGGCCAGCGGGCTGTTGAGGCCCAGCAACAGCGTGATGAGGCCCAGGTGCGAGATGGTCGAGTAAGCCAGCAGCCCCTTGAGATCGTGCTGGAACATGGCGGCATAGCCCCCCACCAGCAGCGTGCACAGCCCGGCCCCGCCCACCAGCCAGAACCAGGGCTCGGTGCCGCTGAGCACGGGCCACAGCCGGGCCAGCAGGAACACCCCGGCCTTCACCATGGTGGCCGAGTGCAGGTAGGCCGACACCGGCGTGGGGGCCGCCATGGCGTGCGGCAGCCAGAAGTGAAAGGGGAACTGCGCACTCTTGGTGAGGGCGCCCAAGAGAATCAGCACCAGCGCCGTGAGGTACAGCGGGTGCGCCTGGACTTGAGCGGCCGAGGCCAGCACCTGGTCCAGCTCGTAGCTGCCCACGATGTGCCCCAGCACCAGCATGCCTGCCAGCATGCACAGCCCGCCGGTGCCCGTCACCGTGAGCGCCATGCGCGCTCCGCGCCGCGCATCTTTGCGGTGGTGCCAGTAGCCAATCAGCAAAAACGAGAACAGGCTGGTCAGCTCCCAGAACAGGGCGATCTGGACGAGGTTGCCCGACAGCACCACGCCCACCATGGCCCCCATGAAGGCGAGAAAGAACGAGAAGAAGCGTGGTACCGGGTCGGCCGCTGACATGTAGTAGCGCGCATACAGCACCACCAGGCTGCCCACGCCCAGCACCAGCATGCAGAACATCCACGCAAAGCCGTCCATGCGCAGCACCAGGTTCAGCCCCAGCTGCGGTATCCATTCGATGCTTTGGTGCAGCACGCCGCCATGGGCGATGTCCGGGAAATACAGTGCGGCCTGCACGGTGCAAAACACGGCGATCAGGCCTGCCAGGGTGGATTCGGTGTTGCGTGCGTTGGTGGGCAGCACTGCCGCCAGCAGGCTACCCAGAAAGGGAAGGAGTAAGAGTGTGATCAGGGGCATGCCCGGCCCATTCTAGGAGGTGCATGGGCGCACCTGCGCAAAAGGGCGGTGTGGGCTTGGGCTTTTTGGGGAGGCGGAACAGCGCCTGGCACACCTGCCAGCGCCCATCCATGGGCGAATATGGGGCGAGCCCCACTCTGCCTTCTCGGCGTGCGGGCCGCCGCCTGGGTCAAGGCTTGGGCGGCACGCTGGGGCTTGGTGGCTGGCTGGGAGGGGTGCCTTCTGCCTGTTTGGAACGGGCGGCACCATGGCTGCTGCCGTCTGCTTTGGCTTTTGCCTTGGCCTGTGCTCTGGCCCACGCTGCGGCATTGAATCGCTTGCCCTGCACCGTCATGCCGCCCGAAGAGAACTTGGTGGCGGTTTTCTCTCCAATGCCTTTCACACGCTCAATCAGATCGGCCCAGTCTTTGAACTCGCCCTTGTCGCGCTCTGCCAGGATGCGCTCTGACAACCCGGGGCCAATGCCGTGGATGCCGTTGAGCTCGGCCTCGGAGGCCTGGTTCACATCGACCGCCGCAAACGCTGCCGATGCAAAAAGCAGGGCGATGGAGATCAGCAATTTCTTCAGCATGGTGGCTCCTGGATGGCTTGGCTCAGCTTGAGGGCAGGTTGCTGGGCGTTCAGAGTTCTTCCACGCGCCGCGCTGGGTAACTGTCCCAGGTCTGGCAGCCGGGGCATTGCCAAAAATGCTGGCGCGCTTCAAAGCCACAGGCCGCGCAGCGGTAGCGCGTGAGGGGCTTCACTGCGTGGTCCAGCGCACGCTGGATCTGGGGGTGGAACTCGTCATGCTCCAGCTTTTCACCGGCCAGCCACTTGGCGGCAGCCACCAGCGATCGCTCTTTGTCCAGGTGCTGCACGTAGCGTTGGCGTGCCGTGCTTTGGGTGGCCTCGTCGGCCGTTTCCATGGCCACGATGCTTTCGAGCACGTCCAGGCTGGGGGCTTGCGCGTAGTGCGCCAGCAGGCGCTGGTGCACCTCGGCCTGGCGTTCGGTGGCGTTGCCTGCTTCCACCATCAGCGGGGCGGCCAGGGGCAGGGCGGCCGGTGTGCGCTCGCCCAGCGTTTGCAAGGTGTCGAGCACGGCATGGGGCTGGCCCATGAGCTGCAACAGGCGGGCCATTTCCACGCGGGGGCGGGCGGCATCGGGGGCAGCGGCAATGGCTTGCTCCAGCAGCGCCTGGGCGCCGGGGCGGTCACCTTGGGCACTCAGGGCCAAGGCCTGTTCGCACAGGTAGTGGGCTTGGCGCGTGCTGAAGTCGCCCTGGTCGGCTTCGTGCATCTTGCGGGCAATGCTGGCGGCATGTGGCCAGTCGCGTGAGCGCTCGTAAATGGCCAGCAGCGCCAGACGGGCCTGGGCTTCAAACGGTGTGCCTTCCAGCCGGTTCAGTGCGTCTTCGGCGCGGTCCAGTAGCCCGGCTTTCAAAAAGTCGAGCGCCAGGGCGTGTTGGGCCCGTTCACGGTCGGCGGCAATCAAGTCGCCGCGCGAGAGCAGGTGCTCGTGCACGCGCACGGCGCGGTCGTACTCGCCCCGGCGGCGAAACAGGTTGCCCAGGGCAAAGTGCAGCTCCGAGGTGTCGGGGTCGTTCTGCACGGCCTCGATGAAGGCGTCGATGGCCTGGTCTTGCTGCTCGTTGAGCAGAAAGTTCAGTCCCTTGAAGTAAGCCTTGGGGGCGCGGCGGTTTTCGGCGCGCAGCTGGCGCAAGTCAAAGCGCGATGCCAGCCAGCCCAAGACAAAGGCCACTGGCAGGCCCAGCAGCATCCAGGTGACATCAAATTCCATGGACAGGCGGGTAGTCGTTAGGGGTGGAGGCGGGTGCAGTGGCCGCAGGGGCCGTGGCTTGTGTGGGTGACGGGGTTGCCGCTGCCTGCTGGGCCTGGGCCTTCAAGGCGATGTTGCGGTGCCGCCACCAGCGCGGCACCATGCCCAGCACGCCGGTCGCCAAGCCTGCGGCAAAGGCCGTGAGCACCACCAGCACCAGTGGGGCACGCCACTGCGTGCCAAAAAAGAAATGGACCGTGGCGTCTTGCTGGTTGTTCAGCGCAAACGCAAACAGGGTAAAGAAAATGGCTGCCTTGAGCAGCCACAGGAGGTATTTCATGGTGTCCCCGGTGGTGGGGCGATTCTAAGAGCTTGCCCGAGGGGTTTTCGCCGGGTGCTCTGTGGTGTGTCTGTTTGGGCAACGGTGCGCAGTCGGGCACGTTGGGCGCTGAATATTCAGAAAAAATAGGCTCTAGCGCTTGATATATAAGCGCAAGCAGCTATTAATTTTGATGTACCTGAGGCGCTGTAGCCTGTGCCGGGTGTGGGCACGGTGTGCCGTTCGGGCTTAGCCGACTCGGCGTACAGGTGCTTCGGGCAATGCTTCTGCGGCCTCTGTGCGTTGGTCTACCGCTTCTCTCAGTGCCTTGCCCGGCTTGAAATGGGGCACGCGCTTTTCAGGAATGTGAACGGCTTCGCCGCTGCGCGGGTTGCGGCCCATGCGCGGGGGGCGGTGGTTGACCGAGAAACTGCCAAAACCCCGAATCTCAATGCGGTGTCCTTTGACCAAGGCATCGCCCACCGCGTCCAGAATGGTTTTGACGGCGTATTCGGCGTCCTTGTGGGTGAGCTGGCCAAAGCGGGCGGCCAGTTCTTCAACAAGGTCAGATCGGGTCATGGAGTCTTGTGGCATGTGCGTAGTGCAAGTGCGTGTGAAACAAGTGCTGGTGGAATAAGAACGGGCGCATAAGTGACCCGCTGCACAGAGACATTCAACAATCTCCTGTGCAACGGGCGCTCATGCGCCCGGTGCCATCCGACCGGTTACCCGGTCAGCGCAGTTTTACTTTTCCGAGTTGTCCAGCTTGGCGCGCAGCAGGGCGCCCAGGCTGGTCGTGCCGGCGCTTTCGCGGGCCGATTGCTGCGACAGGCTTTGCATGGCTTCTTGTTGGTCAACCATGTCCTTTTGCTTGATCGACAGCTGGATGTTGCGGGTCTTGCGATCCACATTGACCACCACAGCGGTGACTTCGTCGCCTTCCTTGAGCACGTTGCGGGCATCTTCCACGCGGTCGCGGGAGATTTCCGAAGCGCGCAGGTAGCCCACGATGTCTTCGCCGAGGTCGATTTCAGCGCCACGGGCGTCCACGGTCTTGACCTTGCCGGTCACGGTCTGGCCCTTGTCGTTCACGGTCACGAAGGTCGTGAATGGGTCGCCGTCGAGCTGCTTGATGCCCAGGGAGATGCGTTCGCGGTCCACGTCCACAGCCAACACGATGGCTTCGACTTCTTGGCCCTTCTTGTAGTTGCGAACAGCGGCTTCGCCGGTTTCGTTCCACGACAGGTCGGACAGGTGCACCAGGCCGTCGATGCCGGCAGCCAGGCCCACGAACACGCCGAAGTCGGTGATCGACTTGATAGGACCCTTGACGCGGTCGCCGCGCTTGGTGTCCTGGGCGAATTCTTGCCATGGGTTGGCCTTGCATTGCTTCATGCCCAGGCTGATACGGCGCTTGTCTTCGTCGATTTCCAGAACCATGACTTCGACTTCGTCGCCCAGCGAAACCAGCTTGGCGGGAGCGATGTTCTTGTTGGTCCAGTCCATTTCAGACACGTGCACCAGGCCTTCGATGCCGGGTTCGAGTTCGACGAACGCGCCGTAGTCGGCAATGTTCGTGATCTTGCCGAACAGGCGGGTCGATTGTGGGTAGCGGCGGTTCACGCCCATCCATGGGTCGTCGCCCATTTGCTTCAGACCCAGCGAGACACGGTTCTTTTCGGTGTCGAACTTCAGGATCTTGGCGGTGATTTCTTGGCCAGCGGTCACCACTTCGGATGGGTGACGCACACGGCGCCATGCCATGTCGGTGATGTGCAGCAGGCCGTCGATACCGCCCAGGTCCACGAACGCACCGTATTCGGTGATGTTCTTGACCACGCCTTGAACGATGGAGCCTTCCTTCAGGGTTTCCATCAGCTTGGCGCGCTCTTCGCCCATGGAGGCTTCCACCACAGCGCGGCGGCTCAGCACCACGTTGTTGCGCTTGCGGTCCAGCTTGATGACCTTGAATTCCATGGTCTTGTTTTCGTACGGCGTCAGATCCTTGATCGGACGTGTATCGATCAGCGAACCGGGCAGGAATGCGCGGATGCCGTTGACCAGGACAGTCAGGCCGCCCTTGACCTTGCCGCTGGTCGTGCCAGTGACGAATTCGCCGGATTCCAGGGCCTTTTCCAGGCTCATCCAGGAAGCCAGACGCTTGGCGGTGTCACGCGACAGGATGGTGTCGCCGTAACCGTTTTCGATGGAGCCGATGGCCACCGAAACGAAGTCACCGACTTGGACTTCAACTTCGCCCTTGTCGTTCTTGAACTCTTCCAGCGGCACGTAGGCTTCGGACTTGAGGCCAGCGTTCACGACCACAAAGTTGTGCTCAACGCGCACGACTTCAGCGGTGATGACTTCGCCTGGGCGCATTTCCGTACGCTGCAAGGATTCTTCAAAAAGGGCGGCAAAAGATTCGGACATGTGTTTCCTTGCCACAAACAGGATTCCAGTAGCACCATTGCTACTGTTTTTATAGCTGCTTGCGGTGGTTTTTTGCGGTGTGACCGCGGTTAGGTTAAAGATCCAGGCCACCGGTGCGCTGGCGCGCGAGAGGGGCGGCATGGGCCTGTGGCAACGCCTTGCGGCTTTGCCGAATCAACCCTGTGCAGAGGCTGCAAAAGGTTGACGCTCTAGCCACCAGGCAAGTACCTGTTCGACGGCTTGTTCAATCGTCAAAGAGGAGTTGTCCAGCACCAGAGCATCCTGTGCGGGCTTGAGAGGCGCCACGCTGCGGGAGCTGTCCCGGGCGTCGCGCGCTTCCAAATCTGCACGGAGGTCGTCGATATTAGCCTGAAAACCCTTTGAAATCAACTGTTTATGGCGGCGCTCTGCGCGGCAGGCCGCGCTGGCCGTCAAAAACACCTTCAAAGGGGCGCCTGGGAAGATCACGGTGCCCATGTCGCGCCCATCGGCCACCAGGCCGGGCAGGCGCTGAAAACTGTGCTGCAGGTCAACCAAGGCTGCGCGCACCGCAGGCAAGGCGGACACGCGGGATGCGTTCATGCCCGCTTCTTCGGTGCGAATGGCTTCGGTGACATCTTCGGTGCCCAGCAGCACATGGCCGTTGTCAAAGCGCACTGGCAGGGTTTGGGCCAGTTGGGCAATCTGCGCTTCATGCACAGCATCAATGTGCAGGCCCGCTTTCAACGCGGCATAGGCCGTGATGCGGTACATGGCGCCGGAGTCGAGGAAGCCGTAGCCCAGGCGGCGGGCCAGTTCGGCGGCCACGGTGCCTTTGCCAGAGGCCGTGGGGCCGTCGATGCAAATGACCGGGATGCGCGCCGTGGGCAGCGCGGTGGTGCCCAGGAAGGCCTCGAAATACTCCGGGAAGGTCTTGGCCACGCACTTGGGGTCTTCAATGCGCACTGGCAACTTGGCTGGATTGAAGGCGGCCAGCGAGAAGCACATGGCTACGCGGTGGTCGTCGTAGGTGTGGATGTTGGCGGCCTTCCAGTCTTGCACGCGGGCGGGCGGGGTGACCTGAATGTAGTCCGCCCCTTCCTCTACCGTGGCGCCGAGCTTGCGCAGCTCTTTGGCCATGGCGGCGATGCGGTCGGTTTCCTTCACGCGCCAGCTGGCAATGTTGCGCAGGGTGGTGGTGCCTTCGGCATAGAGGGCCATCACGGCCAGTGTCATGGCCGCGTCGGGGATGTGGTTGCAGTCCAGGTCAATGGCTTTGAGGGGCCAGGTGCCGCGCTGCACTTGCAGCCAGTTGGGGCCGCCGGTGACCTGTGCACCCATGGCCTGGGCCGCTTCCACAAAGCGGATGTCGCCCTGGATGGAGTGCAGGCCCACGCCCATGATCTTGATGCTGTTTCCGGCTTCAGCGCTGGATGCAATAGCGCCAAGTGCTATGAAATAGCTAGCGGAAGATGCGTCCGCCTCGACGTGGATGCTGCCGGGCGATTGGTATTGGCTACCCGCTGGAATGGTGAAACGCTGCCAGTTGTCGTGGCTGACGTGGATGCCAAACTGCGCCAGCAACTGCAGGGTGATGGCGATGTAGGGCTTGGAGATCAGCTCCCCCACAACCTCGATGTGCACCGCCTGGGTGGTGGCCACCAGGGGCAGTGCCATGAGCAGCGCCGTGAGGAACTGGCTGGAGACATCGCCGCGCACCTGGATGGGGTGGTGCAGCGCCAGGGCTGGCACCCCTTGGGCGTGGGCGATGCGCAGCGGAGGGTAGCCCGGGTTGCCGAGGTAATCGATCTGGCAGCCGAGCTGGCGCAAGGCGTCCACCAGGTCGCCAATGGGGCGCTCGTGCATGCGGGGCACGCCCGAGAGTTCAAACTCGCCGCCCAGCAGGGCCAAGGCTGCGGTGAGCGGGCGCATGGCCGTGCCTGCATTGCCCATGAACAGGGCTGTGGGCGAAACTGGCTTGCGGCCGCCCAAGCCCGTGATGTGCACGGTGCTTCCTGCTTCCACCACCTCGCAGCCAATCTTGCGCAGGCCGTCGAGCATCACGCGTGTGTCGTCTGACGCCAGCAGGTCATGCACGGTGGTGGTGCCCAGGCTCAAGGCCGCCAGCAGCAGCACCCGGTTGGAGATGCTTTTGGAGCCCGGCAAGAGAACTTCACCCCCAGCAGCGTCGAGAGCGGGGAGGTCCAGGAAGGCGGTAGTGAACATTTAGCGTGGTTTGGAGGTGCGTTGGGCGCCCATGCGCCAGTGGGCGCGGGTTTCGCTGGCAAGGGTCAGCATGTCTTCCAGGGCCTGCGAGTTGCCGTTGGCAATGGCTTGCTCAAGCTGCGCCAGGGCTTGTTGAAAGACCTTGGATTGCGCCAGCAACTCTTCACGATTGGCCAGCATGATGTCGCGCCACATCTTGGGCTCGCCAGCGGCGATGCGGGTGAAGTCGCGGAACCCAGGGCCTGCCAGTGACAAAAACTCGTCGCCTTCGGGCTGCCCGGTCAGGCTGTTCATCATGGCAAACGCCAGTAGATGGGGCAGATGGCTGACGGCGGCGAAGGCGGTGTCATGCGATTCGGGCGACATGCTGCTCACGCGGCAGCCAATGGCTTGCCATACCTCTTGCGCTTGCAGCAGTTGCGCTGTGAGGGTGCGCTCCGTGGGGGTCAAAATGACCTGGCGGCCGTAGTACAGCTCTGCATCTGCATGCTCTACGCCGGCCACTTCGCGCCCGGTGATGGGGTGCGCGGGCACGAAAGAGCCCACCTGGTCACGCAGCGCACGGCGCGCGGCCTGCACCACATCGGCCTTGGTGGAGCCCACATCCATCACCAGCATTTGGGGGGTGACCAAGTGCTTGATGGCCTTGAGGGTGGCTTCGGTGGCAGACACGGGAACCGCCACCAAAACAATGTCTGCCCCGGCCACTGCCAGCAAGGCCGAGGGCGCTTCGACATCGATAACGCCCATCTGGCGTGCGCGATCGGTGGTGGAGGGGGACTTGCTGTAGCCCACGACCCTTTTGACCAGACCCGCCTTTTTCAGCGCCAGCGCAAAGGACCCGCCCATGAGGCCACAGCCAATCAGTCCAAGTTGTTCAAACATCGCGAGCGCCCTTCACGAGGCCACGGGGTAGGTCCCCAGCACTTTGTAGAACGCGCAGAGGCCTCGCAGCTCTTCCAGCGCCCGTGCCACATGGGGCTGGGCTGGGTGGCCGTCCAGGTCAATGTAGAAATAGTATTCCCACTGGCCTGTGCGTGCGGGGCGGGACTCGAAGCGGGTCATGGACACGCCGTGCTTTTTGAGCGGCACCAACAGGTCATGCACTGCACCGGGCTGGTTGGGCACCGAGACGATCAGGCTGGTGCAGTCCTTGCTCGAGGGCGGTGGCGTCTGCAGGGTGTGGGGCAGGCAGATGATGGCGAAACGCGTGCGGTTGTACGCATCGTCCTGGATGGCGTGGGCCACGATGTGCAGGCCAAACTGTGTGGCCGCCCGCTCGCTTGACAGGGCTGCCCATGCGGGGTTGGTCGTCGCCAGGCGCGCGCCTTCGGCGTTGCTGGACACCGGGCGGCGCTCGGCGTGCGGCAGGTGCTTGGTCAGCCACGACTGGCATTGCGCCAGCGCCTGGGGGTGGGCCAGCACCACTTCAATGTCGTCCAGCGAATTGCTGGTGCGCAGCAGGTTGTGCCGCACCAGCAGGCTCACTTCGCCCACCACATGCGTGGGGGTGTGCAGGAACAGGTCGAGCGAACGGGTGACCACGCCTTCGGTGGAATTTTCTACCCCCACCACGCCATATTGCGCGCTGCCAGCGGCCGTGGCGTGGAAGACTTCGTCGAAGTTGGCGCAGTACATCAAGTCGGCGGCACCGCCGAAAAACTCGATGGCCGCTTGCTCGCAGAACGTGCCTTCAGGGCCGAGCACGGCCACCCGCTGGGGCGATTCGAGCGCCAGGCAGGCCGACATGATTTCGCGCCAGATGGCGGCCACATGCGCGCCTTTGAGGGGGCCGGGGTTGGCGGTCTGGATCTTGTCAATGACCTGCGCTACGCGGTCTGGCCGGAAAAAGGGCGTGCCTTCGCGCTTTTTGACTTCGCCCACCCGCTCGGCCACCAGCGCACGCTGGTTCAGCAGCGTGAGCAGTTGCTGGTCGATGTTGTCGATCTGAACGCGCAGACTGGCGAGATCGGGGGATGCTTGCGGAGTATTCATGGGTGGGCGTCGGTGGCGTGCACTCAGGCGTGCTTTTGTTCAAATTCTCGCAGGTAGGTCACCAGCGCCTGTACGCCCTCGATGGGCATGGCGTTGTAGATGCTGGCACGCATGCCGCCCACGGACTTGTGGCCCTTGAGTTGCAGCAGACCGCGCTCACGGGCGCCGGTCAGGAAGGCCTCGTTGCGGCTTTCGTCACGAAGGAAGAAGGGGATGTTCATGCGCGAGCGGCAGTTGGCTGCCACCTTGTTCACGTAGAACTGGGAGTTGTCGATGGCGCTGTACAACAACTCGGCTTTGGCGGTGTTGCGTTGCTCCATGGCAGCAATGCCGCTCAGTCCACCTTCTGTCTGGCGCTTGAGCCATTGGAAGGTCAGGCCAGCCATGTAGATGCCCCAGGTTGGCGGGGTGTTGTACATCGACTGGTTTTCGGCCACCACTTTGTAGTCGAATGCGCTAGGGCAAATGGGCAGTGCGTGGCCCAGCAGGTCTTCGCGCACCACCACCAGCGTCAGGCCTGCAGGCCCCAGGTTCTTTTGCGCGCCGCCAAAGGCCACGCCCACGCGTGACCAGTCCACGCTGCGCGAAGCGACATGGGAGGAGAAATCAATCACCAAAGGTGCATCGCTGCCCAGGGCTTGCAAATCGGGCAGCTCTTGAAATTCGACGCCATGGATGGTTTCGTTGCTGCACAAGTGCACGTAGCTGGCGCCCTTGCTGAGCTGCCATGTGGCTGGGGCGGGCAGGGTGGTGAAGTTGGACTCTTGCCCTGATGCCACCACACGCGATTCGGCGGCGTATTTGAGCGCCTCTTTTTGCGACTTTTGGCTCCAGCTGCCAGTCACCACAAAGTCCACCGTGCCAGCGCGCGACAGGTTCATGGGAACGATGGCGTTCTCTGCCAAGCCGCCGCCTTGCATGAACAGGATCTTGAATTGGGCGGGCACTGCCAGCAGCTCGCGCAGGTCTGCTTCGGCTTGCTCGTAAATCGAGATGAATTCTTTGCCCCGGTGGCTCATCTCCATCACGCCCATGCCACTACCGTGCCAGTCGAGCATTTCGCTGGCGGCTTGTTCAAGGACTTCGGCGGGAATCGCGGCCGGGCCGGCGGAGAAGTTGTATGGGCGGTTCATCTGATAGTGATAAAAAGAGCTTCCAGCGCTTGCTGAGTAAGCGGTAGAAGCTCTGATTTTGATAGCAATTGCAGCTTGGGCCTTGTGGCGTGGCTGCGGCCTTGTGGTGTTTAAGCCTCTGGTGCTTCACCGCCCTCGGGGGTGGAGTTGCCTTCGGCGTTATCGCCACCTTCGGCCGCAGGGTCCGCCACATTGGCGTCGTTTTCCACAATGCGTTGCAGCCCGCTGAGCTTGGAGCCTTCGTCCAGGGCAATCAGCGTCACGCCCTGCGTGGCACGGCCCAGTTCGCGAATCTCGGAGACCCGGGTGCGCACCAGAACGCCCTTGTCGGTGATCAGCATGATCTCGTCGTCAGCGTGCACCAGCGTGGCGGCAACCACCTTGCCGTTGCGCTCGCTTTGCTGGATGGCGATCATCCCCTTAGTGCCTCGGCCGTGGCGTGTGTACTCGACGATGCTGGTGCGCTTGCCGTAGCCGTTTTCGGTGGCGGTGAGTACGCTTTGGGTCTCGTCTTCGGCCACCAGCATGGCGATCACGCTCTGGCTTTCCTCCAGCATCATGCCGCGCACGCCGCGCGCTGCACGGCCCAGTGGGCGCACATCGTTTTCATCAAAGCGCACCGCCTTGCCGCCATCGCTGAACAGCATCACGTCGTGCTTTCCATCAGTCAGTGCCGCGCCGATCAGGTAGTCGCCATCGTCCAGGTTGACGGCGATGATGCCGCCCTTGCGGGGATTGCTGAACTCGTCCAGCGCGGTCTTCTTGACGGTGCCCATGCTGGTAGCCATGAACACATAACGATCGGCCGGGAAGGTGCGCATGTCGCCGGTGAGGGCTAGCACCACGTTGATCTTCTCGCCTTCCTGCAGCGGGAACATGTTGACGATGGGGCGGCCACGTGAACCGCGCGAACCTGCAGGCACCTCCCACACCTTGAGCCAGTACAGGCGGCCACGGTTGGAGAAGCACAGGATGTAGTCGTGCGTGTTGGCAATGAAGAGCTGGTCGATCCAGTCGTCTTCCTTGGTCGCCGTGGCCTGCTTTCCACGCCCGCCGCGCTTTTGGGCGCGGTATTCGGATAGTGGCTGGCTCTTGATGTAGCCGGTGTGGCTGAGCGTCACCACCATGTCGGTTGGGGTGATCAGGTCTTCGGTCGAGAGGTCTTGGGCGCTGTATTCGACCACCGAGCGGCGTGCGCCCAGCTTGTGCTGGCCAAACTCTGTCTTGATGGATGTGAGTTCGTCGCCAATGATGGTGGATACCCGCTCTGGCTTGGCCAGGATGTCCAGCAGGTCTTCAATGACCGCCATGACTTCCTTGTACTCGGCCACGATCTTGTCTTGCTCCAGGCCTGTCAGGCGCTGCAGGCGCATCTGCAGGATTTCCTGGGCCTGGGTTTCAGACAAACGGTAAAGGCCATCCTGGCCCATGCCGAATTCCTTTTCCAGGCCTTCGGGGCGGTAGTCGTCGGCATTGATCACGCCGCCATCGGCGCGGGTGCGCGTCAGCATTTCGCGCACGAGCTTGCTGTCCCATGAGCGGGTCATCAGCTCGGCTTTGGCCACCGGTGGGGTGGGGGCGTTGCGGATGATGGCGATGAAATCATCGATGTTGGCCAGTGCAACGGCCAAGCCTTCGAGCACGTGCCCGCGATCGCGGGCTTTGCGCAGCTCGAACACCGTGCGGCGTGTCACCACTTCGCGGCGGTGTTGCAGGAAGACGCTGATCAGGTCCTTGAGATTGCACAGGCGCGGCTGACCATCGATCAGCGCCACCATGTTCATGCCAAACGTGTCTTGCAACTGCGTTTGCTTGTACAGGTTGTTCAGCACCACTTCGGGCACTTCGCCACGCTTGAGCTCGATCACCAGGCGCATGCCGGACTTGTCCGACTCGTCCTGGATGTGGCTGATGCCTTCGATCTTCTTCTCATGCACCAGTTCGGCCATGCGCTCCTGCAGCGTCTTCTTGTTGACCTGGTAGGGCAGCTCGTCCACGATGATGGCCTGGCGCTGACCTCGGTCGATGTCCTCGAAGTGGCAGCGGGCGCGCATGACGACCTTGCCACGGCCCGTGCGGTAGCCGTCTTTGACGCCATTGATGCCGTAGATGATCCCGGCCGTTGGGAAGTCAGGGGCCGGAATGATCTCCATCAGTTCATCGATGGTGGTCTCGGGGTTGCGCAGCATGTGCAAGCACGCATCCACCACCTCATTGAGGTTGTGCGGCGGGATGTTGGTTGCCATACCCACCGCAATACCTGCCGAGCCGTTGACCAGCAGGTTGGGGAGCTTGCTGGGCAGGACCAGCGGCTCTTTTTCACTGCCGTCATAGTTGGGGCCGAAATCGACAGTTTCTTTGTCGATATCGCCCAACATTTCGTGGGCGATTTTTGCCAAACGGATTTCGGTGTAACGCATCGCCGCAGCGTTGTCGCCGTCTACCGATCCGAAGTTACCTTGTCCGTCCACCAGCATGTGGCGCAGCGAAAAATCCTGCGCCATGCGAACGATCGTGTCATACACCGCCGAGTCGCCGTGGGGGTGGTACTTACCGATCACATCGCCCACAATACGGGCCGACTTTTTGTAGGGTCGATTCCAGTCGTTGTTGAGTTCGTGCATGGCAAACAGCACGCGGCGATGGACCGGCTTGAGGCCGTCACGAGCGTCAGGCAAGGCCCGGCCCACGATCACGCTCATTGCGTAATCTAGGTAACTGCGCCGCATTTCTTCTTCAAGACTGATCGGCAGGGTTTCTTTGGCAAACTGGGTCATTTGGACGGCGGTGGCAGCAAAGGAGAGCCATTTTAGGCTGAGATGCTTGTAGCGCCTATGCAACATATGCGGGCTATTGCGGTTTTGTCCTACGGTGCCTTATGCGCTAGAGCCGCTTTTAGCCTGTTACGTATGGCACAATCGTTTTAACGTTTTTGGTGGTGGTCACCCTAAACGTCCTGATTCGCAGCGAGGCTGCGGCTTTTTCCCCAAGAGGAGAACCATGAAGAAACTGAACAAAGTGGCGATGTTGTTTGCCTCTGCAGCGCTCGCAACCGCCGCTGGCGCACAATCCGTGGACAACTGGAAGAACGGTTCCGGCGACCTGGTCTGGAAGAACGGCACCAATGAATACTGCTGGCGCGATGCCAACTGGACGCCTGCTACTGCAGCCGCCGGTTGCGACGGCGCTATCGCCGCAGCTGCTCCAGCTGCTGCTGCCCCAGCTTCTGCCGCTCCAGCTGCTCCAGCTGCCGCCGCTCCAGCTGCTGCAGCTCCAGTCGTGGCCGCCCAAAAGGTGACCTACGCTGCTGACGCTTTCTTCGACTTCGACAAGTCGGTTCTGAAGGCTGAAGGCAAGGCAAAGCTCGACGACCTGGTCTCCAAGGTCAAGGACATCAACCTGGAAGTCATCATCGCCGTGGGTCACACTGACTCCGTGGGCTCCGATGCTTACAACCAAAAGCTGTCTGTGCGTCGTTCCGAAGCCGTGAAGGCTTACTTGGTGTCCAAGGGCATCGAAAAGAACCGCGTCTACACTGAAGGCAAGGGCGAAAAGCAACCTGTGGCCGACAACAAGACTGCCGAAGGCCGCGCAAAGAACCGCCGCGTGGAAATCGAAGTGGTTGGCACCCGTGCTACCAAGTAATCTTCGATTACTCTAAAAAAAGCCCCGTCAGGGGCTTTTTTTATGCCTGAGCGATTTGCATCATTGTGGCGAATCTCGGGCTTTTTCAATTTTGATGGCGAGGTAATGACTGGCCCATGGCAATCGCCAAAAACCATTTAGGTTATGGAATAGAGGAAAATGGCGAAATGATCGAATCAATCAACGCAGACCCTGCTGAGCTGGCGAAATTCTCTGATTTAGCGCACCGTTGGTGGGATCCAGAAAGCGAGTTCCGTCCGCTACACCAAATCAACCCGCTTCGTTTGGACTGGATCAACTCCCACGCAGGTTTGGACCGGTGCAGGGTTTTGGATGTTGGTTGTGGAGGAGGGATTTTGGCCGACTCCATGGCCCGCAAAGGGGCCGATGTGACAGGGATCGACCTGGCCACCAAATCGTTGCGTGCAGCCCAACTGCATGCATTGGAAACTGGCACCCCCCACATTCAATACCGAGAAATCAGCGTAGAGGCTCTGGCTGAAGAACAACCCTCCAGTTTTGATGTGGTGACCTGCATGGAAATGCTGGAGCATGTGCCGGATCCTCACTCTGTGGTGCAAGCCTGCGCCCAACTGGTGAAGCCCGGTGGGTGGGTTTTTTTCTCCACCTTGCACCGCAGCGCCAAGGCTTTCATGCTGGCCATTGTGGGTGCGGAGTACCTGCTGAATATGTTGCCCCGAGGTACGCACGAGTACGCCAAGATGATCAGGCCCAGCGAACTGGCATCCAGTTGCAGAGCGGCAGGCCTGGATGTGCTTCACACCAAGGGGCTTGAATACAACCCGGTCACGCGCCGGTACTGGCTCAGCTCGAACACCAGTGTCAATTACATGCTGGCAACCCAAAAGTTTTCTTGATTGCCCCGTATGTTCAACAACATTGAGGCTGTGCTGTTTGACCTGGATGGCACCTTGATTGACAGTGCCCCAGACCTCGGTGCGGCTGCCGACCAGATGCGCACAGACCGTGGCCTCTCCTCCTATTCTCTCGACCTGTACCGCCCAATGGCTGGCGCTGGCGCGCGTGGCATGTTGGCGCAAGCGTTTGGGATGACTCCCGAACACCCCGACTTTCCGGCGATGCGGGAGGAGTTCTTCGTGAACTATGAACTTCGCATGACGGTGTCCACGTCCATCTTTGATGGAGTTGCAGAGATGCTGGAAGCCTTGCAGTTGCGCCAGCTGCGCTGGGGCATCGTGACAAACAAATCGATGCGCTTTACAGACCCTTTGACGCGCTCCATGCCTTTGCTGGCGGCCGCTGAGGTCGTTATCAGTGGTGACACCACACCCCATGCCAAGCCCCATCCCGCTCCTTTGCTGGAGGCCGCTAGGCGTTTAGGGGTGGACCCTGGTCGCTGCATCTATGTGGGCGATGACGAGAGGGATATCGTTGCCGGACATGCCGCTGGTATGGCGACGGTGGCTGCAACCTATGGCTATCTTGGTGCGCAAACCGACATCACGCGTTGGAATGCCCACGCCTCAATTAATTCTCCGCTGGAGCTCTTGCAACGGATCGCAGTGGCCTAAAATAGAAAGCCTGGGGCTGTCCTGGTTTCGACGTGGGTTCGGAATCGGTGTGGTGCATGTCGAGCTTGAGTCACGCTCGTAAATCTCGATTTAAAAAACTAACTGCAAACGACGAACGTTTCGCACTCGCTGCTTAATTGCCAGTGAGCCTTGCAACAGTTGGCCGATGGGCTGGGCAAGGGGGTTCTGAGCAATCAGGGCCTCCCGGCTGCAAGGATAATTACATGGGCTGGCCCTGATCCGGGTACCTTGGATTGGGGTAAGAAAATAGGGTGCTGGCTGCTGTTATAGCGTGCGACTGCGCGATGACCGTGGCGAGATTCAAAACAGACCGCTAAACATGTAGATCTGCTCGATGAAGGCTTGCGGACGCGGGTTCAATTCCCGCCAGCTCCACCACCATAACGTCCAAGGGCGTTCGCCGAAATTCGGCGAACGCCCTTTTTCTTTGGTAAATCAACGACTGATGGCCTATGGCATGTATACAGGCTCCCATCCAGCCTGGAGAAATTGGGGGTACAGCCGGGGGTACAACCATCCCAATTTGGTGTGATCGGTGTTTTGTACCCCCAGGTTAATGCATTTTGAGTGCTCTGAAAATCTCAGGAGGCACACGCGCTAGTTTGGTTGCTGTCGTTGCAGGCGCGGATTCGCGCGCATCAGCGCACTCCTGCGACTCAGCGGCGGAGCGCAGGGTCCCAGTGTTCCACAATCTTCCCATTCGCTATCCGGAACATGTCAAACCACGTAGTAACGTAGCGTTTGGTCGGGTCCTTGGGGTCGGTGTACTCGCGGCCAAAGCTCAGGATGACCAAATCACGTTCTGCAACGATGGAGACCAGCGGGGCTTGGATGTGTGGGGCGATGGTTTGGGGCTTTTTGATTTTGGAGAAGAAATCAACAAAGGCTGCGCGGCCGCTTTGCACATTGGGGTTGTGCTGCACGTATTCGTCTGACAGGTACTTGTCGGCAAGCTCCATGTGCCCACCCTCAAACACTTCCCGCCAGAAATCAAACACCAGCCGCTTGTTGGCGGCCAAGGCAGCGTCGTTGCTGCCCAGCCGAGAGGATTGCTGATCAGGTGCGATGAACGACATTTCAGCATGCGACGCGATGGATGCGGTGCCGAGCAAAGCGGCCACCAGTGCCGCCTTGGCCAAAGATCTGTGCAGGTTTTTCATAGATGACAACGGTACTTGGTTGTGTTTTCAGGGATTGCGCAGTTTGTTGTCTGCGAAGCGTTGGAGTGATTGACGCCGTATGGAAGCCATTTCGCGAGGGGTGCAACGGCGGCGATTCAGAAAACAAAGCCATGCGCTGCATCAACAGCAATGCCTGATTCCCGTCTTCGCCGGAGTGGCTAATTTCTACCCACCGCCAGTGCCGCCAGAACAGCGATGCTACCTGCGAGGTAGAGCCTACAGAGTCGAGGGATGGCCGCGTAGATTTCGATGGCAGCCAGCGCACACTGGTAGCCGATTCTCCATTTGAGCCCCAGGGCCACCGGTGTGGTCTTTGATTCAGTCGTCACAAGGGTTTGGCGTCGTCGCCGACGCGATCATTGTCCCCCGTCAATTCATCAGGGCGTGGATGTGGTTCTCGTGGCAAGCCACTGCGCTGGGATCAGTCCATACAGGGGGCTTGGATCTCTTTGCCATGAGTGGGGAGACAGCGGGGTCGTGGCATTTTGCGTGGAACCGTTGGAGTCGGGATTCAGCGCCGCAAGCTGCTGCATCCATGCCAAGTCCACCGTCCCAGTGGGCGTGGGGCGCGAGAAGATCAACTCCAGCATTCTGCGAGCCTTCTCATCGCCGCTGCTGGCTGCAATTTGGTACAGGCGCACTGCCTCTGCGTAGTTGGCTGGCACACCGTCGCCACGGTGGTAGCGTTGCGCTTCGGTATACCAAGCCTGTGCGTTGTTGCGGATGGGTTGGTGGGGCTGCTTGGATGGGCCTGGCTGAATGCGCTTGCGAAGCAGATGGGCGTTGGCTGCTGCGGCGGCAGACCTGGTGGCTGCGGACTGGAATTGCGCGAGTGCTTTTTCGAGTTGGCCGGTCGCCAGGTATTCCAGCCCTAGTTCATTCGTCGCCTGGGCATTGCCTGCATTGGCCGCGGCCAGCAAAAGTGGGTGTGGGGCTTGGGCTGGCTCTGACGTGGGCGATGGTATGGGAGCGATCGCCTGGCTGACCAGCCATTCGAGATATTTGGCCAGACCTGGCGTGCCTTTGGTCAACTGCTGGATCCAGGGGATGGCTGCTGCAGGATTCGGGGGGCTCAGGCACCCCATGATTTGACACCATGCCAAACCTGCGGGTGCCAGAGGGTGTCGCAGTGCTTGGGCTTGTTCAAACCAATGTTGTGCTTGGGCTGTGTCTGTGGGCGTGCCCACACCATGCAGGCTTAGCAGACCCAGCAGCCAAGCGGCTTCGGCTGGGCTCGTGGTTGGTTTGGGGGACGAGTTTGTGGATGGGCGCTTTGATGCAGCGGGCGCAGGCGCGCCGCCCAGCGCTGCTGCGCGCAGCGCCTGCACTGCTTGTTCAGTGCGGAGGGGTCTATTTGTTGCCGCAGATGGTGAAGGCGCATGGAGCGCTTCAGGATCCACGCCTTGGTCCGCGGATTCGGACAAGCCCCTGGCTGCAGCCAGGGCCACAACGGGGTAGCACAAACCCAGTCCAAGTGCCGCTATCCACAGCAGCTTCGTGGGTGAGGCCAATGACAGGCGATGTGGCTTGGACATGGAGCTGCCGCAATGGTCTTATTTGCGGGGAGCTGGTGCTGCAGAGGTGGCGGTAGGGGTTCGCCGGGGCACCACATTCCAGTACACCGCGTTGCCTGTGTAGCCGGTGCTGCCCCATGCCTTGGCAAAGGCTTCGTTGATCTTCTCCAACGTGCGGATACCCTGGATGGCCTTAAGGGCCGGGCCACGCAAATCGTCGGGCAGCTTGGCGGTGCTGTCTTCGTCTGTGGCAAAGCAGGCAACTCCCTCGCGGCCCGGGCTGGCGGCGTCCATCACAAACCCCGGGTTGGGGCTCATCCAGTCCGGGATGCGGACAGCCTGGTTGGCAGACACCCAGCCCACCGTATTGGCCTGGTTGGGCAACAAGCGCATGACGGTGCCGGTGGCATCGGCCAGATAACACTGCAGAAAAGATGCGCGTGACACCGTGGCAGACAAGAATATCTGTTCGCCGACTTCAAAGGCTGTGCGGTCCAGCAGCACGTTCTCAATTTGCATGTTCAAGGTGCGCTCGGCGGCGGGCGCTCCATACATCAGCGCACTGGTCGCCACGGGCTTTGTGGGCTGGTCTGTGGCCTCTGGCTTGGGCTGCACCGGCTCGGCATGGGTAGAACTCCAACCGATGCGCGCCAATGTGCCGTCCGCAGCCAAGTCCACAAAGTGGCGCAAAGCCCGTTCGTAGGTCGGGAAGTCCACCACGCCGGTCACCACCATCCCGTTGTCGGCCTGAAAGCGCGCCAATGCGGCCCGAAGCTGGGGGTTGGGTTCTGACAGCGAACTGCTGCTGGGAGGGCTGGCTGGGCTAGCACCTGCCGCGAGGTACCCCCGGCTGATCAATGAGCGCGTGACCAGCTGGATGCGCACCGATGCCGAGCCCTCGTCATACCAGTCGCGCAACTGTCGCTGAAAGTCGGGGTGGTTTTGCTCCAAAGTGAGGCATTGCCAATAGGGCACGCGTGCCCATTTGCCGACCAGCTCAATCGTGGCCAAATCGACCAGCGTCCGCATGGCGCTGCCAGCGCCTTGGGTGTAGTCGCGCCCGACATTGAATTGCACCCCATAGGTGCCAATGCGGCCCGCCAAGTCCACGCCCTGGCCGCCGCTGCCCACAATGACCTCGTTGGCCGAATCCAGTCCGGGTATCAATGTGCGGGTGCGGAAGTCGCCCAGGTGCATTTCCAGCCCGATGATGGTGGCGTTGCGGCTTTGGCTGTAGCCGAGATCGATGCGGGGGCCAGACAGCCCCGTGTCAAAGCGGTTGTTGATGACGTTTTGGTCCGCAAACGATACGGCGCCAGAGATATACAACGCAGGCCTTTGCAGCTGGATCTGGTTGTTGTTCAGCAAGATGGTGGTCAGGTTCTGCACCGTGTCTTGCCGTGCAATGTCCACCTCGTAGTCCACAAACCGGAAGGCATTGCTCAAGCGCGACATTTGCGACAGTGCCGTGATCACCATGTCTTTGCTGGCCACTGCCACGCGGCCAGAGTAATCCGGAATCTGTTTGCTGGTGATGAGTGTGGTGGGCTGCTGGGCGTCGCGCAGCATGTGGTCCATGCACACCAGCGAATCAGAGAAGCTGGAGATCGAGCGGGTGGGGCGGGTGGCGGGGCGATCGGTGATGGAGGCGCGCTCCTGAAAGGGCTGATCCTTCCTGGGGTCCATGGGGATGGTGCAGCCACTCAGCCACAGGCTGCCAAAGATAGCCACCAAGATGCCCCAACGCAAAGGGCGGTGCAAGGGCCCGGCCGGGGCCAGGTGGGGGGATGGCATGTGTGTGCTCCTACCTCGGGTGCCGCGCCCAATGGGCTGCCTGGCTACTTGCAGATGTTGACCAGATCGCCGCGCAGCACCACCACTTGCGGGGCGGCCGTGGTGCCGTACCTGGCGGTGTTGGCTGTACCGCTGGAAACCGTATTGCTACCCACCTCCTGCACGCAGGTTTTTTGCATGCCCTGTGCATTGGCCGTTGTGACCACATCGTTGTTGGTCAGCACACCAGAGGTGTCTTCCGAAAACGCCTTGGCCTCATAGCGTGCGATGCGGGCGCGCAGCCATGCGGGCATGCTGGTGTTGCCATCCAGGTTGGAGGAGGGTGTTGCAGCGCCGGTGGGCTGCATTTGCACGGTGAGCTTTTTGGTCAGGATGACCGGGTCTTCGCCAGGCGCCTGTGCCCAGGCGACACCGCAGAGATTGAGACAAAGACTCCAGGCTGCGAGCCTGGGCCAGGTGTAACGAGTGCCCATGGAACACCTCCAGATTTGAATGAAGGAGCAGCCTTCAAGGGTGTGCGATCCGAGTCATCGGCCTGCGGAAACACTACGGGCTACCCCGCACTGTTTCCGCAGGCCTTCAGGTGGTGATGGCCGCCGTCAGGCAGCACAGTGGCCAGGGGCCTTAGTTAGGCCAGTTGCTGGTCTTGGTGGGCTGGCAGGTGAAGCAGGCGTTGTTGGTGGCGATGTTTTGCACCGCTTTGCTGTTGCTGCCGCTGGACAGGTTGGCGATGGTGGCGCCAGTCAGAGCGGTGAACTGGAGCGAGTTGCCCGAAATGGTCACTTCGCCAACGTTGGAGGACAGGTTCTGGCTGGCGTAAGCGTCGCTGCCGCTGGCGGTGTTGGTCACACTGCCGCCAACCCCCAGCACCCCCTGGATGGAGTTGCCGCCCACAGTGACATTGCCTGTGTTGGAGGCCAGGTTTTGGAACGCCTCGCTCTTGGAGCCTGTGGAGTTATTGCTGGCAGAAACATTGGCCAGCGAAGCGAATTGCACCGAAGTGCCAGTGATCGAAATATCGGGACTGGAAGACACGGGGCCTGTGGCCATGGCAGAGGAGGCAATGGCGCTCAAAGCAATGAAAGCAAGGGTTTTCATGACAGATCCTTCGATGATGGGTGTCGACACTGTCTGCATCGCAGCGAATCTGCGGTGCAGTGGAATGGACAGCTCGGTCTGGCGCTCACTTCCTTTGAGGAGTGATGGCGCTTCCTCGCTGCCTGGAGTCAGTGTCTGCGGCCCCCTCGCTGATACAAATACGGTGGACTGGCTACCCCATACGGTGGAGCGCGCTCTCACGCAAAACGCTTGGAAGCCTAGTGCGTCGCGGGGATGAATCAGCCCCTTGGCCTGATGGCCAGTGAAAACCTAGGTAGTAACTGTTTGTGAAATTTGCAATCATTTAGCAATTCCAAACAACGTGAGGAAATTTTGTTGCATTGTGTTCGCTACCGAACGGAGTGGAGAGCACGCTGCGGTCACGATGCAGTCAGCTCAAAACCTGTGCGCAAACGTAAGGGATGCGCAGTGACCGCACGAAGCACCAGCGGTGTGGTTGCCGACTGCCTTCATCTAAGCCGGCTGCACGGTGGCTTTGCCTCTCACTGCAGCATCCAGGGTTCTGCGCGGCTTTCAATGCAATTCAAGTTCCCTAGGAGTGTTTATCGTGAGCAATCATGGGCAAGTCGAATCTTCAGCTGCGCCAAGCGTGCATCCCTCTGTGCCTTCAGGCCAGTTTTCCACCTACTCCAATCCACCATCGGTGTGGCCCGCTTTCCTGGTCGGTCAAGAGTCCAGCCCCATCAGGGTGCTGCTCGTGGATGACGATGCGCACATTCGGATGGTGATTGCGCAGGAGTTGATGTCAGATCCGCGCACTTTGCTGGTAGGCCAGGCCGCCAGCGTCAGGGAGGGGCGCAAGGCCATCAAGCAGCATGAGTTTGATGTGCTGCTGGTAGACCTGAACTTGGGCGATGGCGAGGCCTTTGAGCTGCTGGAGTTTTTCAGGTCTTTTCGCCCCTCGGCACAGGCGGTCGTCATTTCCGTGATGGAAAACGACGAGCAGGTGATGCGAGCCTTTGAGTTGGGGGCTGCGGGCTTTGTGGGCAAGAATTCCTGGTTTGGCAACTATGCGCAATCGGTGCTGCAGGTGGCCAATGGTGGCGCGTCTATCACCCCCAACCTAGCGCGGCGCCTGCTACAGCGGTTTGACCGCACTAACGCAGCAGAATCTAAGCGGCGCCAGCCCGATGATGCTGATCGCCTTTCAGCCCGTGAGAAAGAGATTTTGCGCCTGGTCGCCAGTGGGTACACCAGCGTGGAAGTCGGGTCGCGCCTGTTCATCAGCAGCATGACGGTCAACACCCATCTGCGGAACATATACCGCAAGCTACAGGTCAGGACCCGTGCACAAGCCGTGCGATTCGCCTCCTTGAGGGGATTGTTCTAGCCAGGGTTGCCATCACCGAAGGCTTGCTGCCCGCGCTATGTTTCGCACCCGTCCTGCCTGGTTTGCGATCACCTGCATTTCCTTTTGGTTGCTGCAGTTGGTGTTGACGGTGCTGGCGTTTGGCTGGCTTGGGGGTGTCGGTGGTGGTGTGCAACTTTGGCTGCGAGGTGTGACGCTGCTCGTCTGCTTGGCGTTGGGGGGGCTGCTGCTCATTCAGTTGCCCAGGGCCTTACAGTGGCGACCCCGCCTGAGTCCACGACCGAGCCCGGAACTGCATGCCGAACGGCGGCGCATTGCCCGTGACCTGCACGACAGCCTGGGCTCTCAGCTCGTGTGTGCCATGGCGCTTCTTGACTCCAAACCTTCCAGCGACAGCGAGGTGCTCAATGTTCTGGAGCGCTGCATGCTCGATCTGCGCTTGATCGTGGACTCCATGGGCGGGGAGGGCGAGTCGGTGACCGAGCGTCTGGCACGGCTGCGCCACCGCATGCAGCCCGTGCTGGAGCGCCGCGACATCCAGATGACCTGGGACGTGCAAGTCTTTGATGGAGCCATGCAGTTGCATGGGCACTGTGCTACCCACTTGGTGGCAATTGTCCAGGAGGCATTGAGCAATGTGCTGCAGCATGCCAGGGCTACCGAAGTGGCTGTCAGCGTGCACTACCTTGCTGCGTCGGGCTCTTGGTACGCCGAGGTCAGCGATAACGGCATTGGCATGGATACACAACATGACGGCGCCCAGGTGCACGCCGGATCAGGCATTGCAGGCATGCGCAGGCGGGCGGAACTGGCTGGGGGGCAGTTCAGCTTTCTGCCGCGCCAGGGTGGGGGCACCTGTGTGTGGGTGATCGTGCCAGGCGGCGCTGCGGATAGCTAGTCCGCAAAGCCAGGGCAACGACGAGGTATCTATCAGGTGAGGCCAATAGGCAAAAAAAAGCCCGGCAGGTGCCGGGCTTGAAATGGATCCCTGAAACCCAGGTTTCGAGAGGATCCAAGGAGACAACTGGAGTCAGGAACAGCGTTCCTTGCAACCGGTGTGTGCGCAGCGCTTAGCGCTTGCGTGGGGCGGCCGTCTTGGCAGCGGTGGCGGCAGTGTTGGCCACGGCGTTGAAGTTGGCTTCGGCCACGTCGCTGGCTTGCTTCACGGCCTTTTGCACCGATTCAAAAGCATTGTTGGCGGCAGACACAGCGCTCTTCATCACGGCCACTGCGGTTTCAGAGCCAGCAGGGGCGTTCTTTGCAGCGCTGTCCACCAAGTTGGTGAAGGCCTTCTGTGCGTCGGTGGCTTGGCTTTCAAAAGCCTTGCCAAATTCAGCGCCGGTGCCCGAGGCGATGTCGTACAGGTGGCGGCTGTAGGCAGCGGTCTTTTCAGCCAGGGGCTGGAACAGGCCAGCTTGCAGGGCCAGCAGCTCTTGCGCGTCCTTCACGCCCAGCACGGCTTGGGTGTGGGTTGCGGCTTCCGACAGGGCAGCGCGCGAGGCCGTCACGTTCAGCTCGACCAGCTTTTCCACGCCTTCAAAGGCTTTGGTGGTCAGGCCAAACAGGGTTTCGATGTTGGCTTTGTGGGAGGCCAGGATTTGTTCTGCGGTCAACGTCATGTCATATCTCCTAAAAAAGGGGGCCGAAGGTGGCCGGGTACTTACAGACATCTGCTCTGACGTTGTGATTCGGATGAATCATGTTGCAGTGCAGCATGGGTTGAATTTTAGGCCGCTGCTCGGCTATTGCAAGTGTTTTTTGTTGCAGTGCAGCAAATTAGAGGCAAGGCTCCAGGAATGGGGTGGCTTGCCACAATGGCGTCATGCACGCTTATTACGCCGACCAGTTCGTTTTGCCTTTGCCCGAGGGGCACCGCTTTCCCATGGCCAAGTACCGCATGCTGCGCGACCGCATTGCGCAGGAGCTGCCCGGCGTGGCCTTGCATGTGGCCCCCACTGCGACGGATGCCGAGCTGGTGCTGGCCCACGCACCCGCCTACGTGCAGGCGGTGGCCACGGGCACGCTCACGCCCGCCGAGCAGCGGGAGATTGGCTTTCCCTGGAGCGAGGCCATGGCCGAGCGGGCGCGTCGCTCCGTGGGAGCCACGCTGGGGGCTTGCCGCGCAGCGCTGCGCGACGGGATTGCAGGCAACCTGGCAGGTGGCACGCACCACGCCTATGCCGACAAGGGCAGTGGCTTTTGTGTTTTCAACGATGTGGCCGTTGCCGCACGCCTGATGCAAAGCCAGCACCCGATGGCCCAAGACGCAGCCCCGGAGGCTGGCCTTGAACCCCTCAAGTCCCTGCAGGTGGCCGTGATTGATCTGGACGTGCACCAGGGCAACGGCACGGCCCACATCTTTCAAGGCGATGCCAGCGTGTTCACGCTGTCGCTGCACGGCGAGCGCAACTTTCCGTTCCGCAAAGAGGCCAGTGACCTGGATGTGCCGCTGCCCGATGGTTGCGGCGACGCGGATTATTTGCAGGCACTGGACCAAGCGCTGGAGGTGCTGGCGCAGCGCTTTCGCCCCGACCTGGTGTTGTACCTGGCAGGGGCTGATCCGCACGAGGGCGACCGGCTGGGCCGCCTGGCGCTGAGCTACGACGGGCTGCAGGCCCGCGACCACGCCGTGTTCGACTGGGCCTGGCAGCGCCGCGTGCCGCTGGCTTTCTCCATGGCCGGGGGTTATGGGCGCGACATTGCCAGCACCGTGCAGGCCCAGCTCAACACCTGGCAGGTGGCACTGCAGTACCACGCCCGCTGGCAAAATGCGGCTGCATGAGCACGCCCACCTCCGCACCCACCGCAGCCGCTGCACCCACCGTGCAGACACCCGCCCGCCCCGCGCCGCAGCCCCGCAGTGCGTACCAGGCGTTTCGCTCCATCAGCACCCGCTGGGCCGACAACGATGTGTATGGCCACGTGAACAACGTCGTTTACTACAGCTGGTTTGACACTGCGGTGAACGCGCACCTGATCGAGCAGGGCGTGCTCGACATCCACGCGGGCACCACCATCGGGCTGGTCATCGAGACCCAGTGCAACTACTTTGCGCCGCTGGCCTTTCCGCAGACGGTGGAGGCGGGCATCCGGGTGGCGCGTCTGGGCGGCTCCAGCGTGCGCTACGAGGTGGGGTTGTTCGCCCAGGGCGAGCCCCTGACCGCCGCCGCAGGCCACTTTGTGCATGTCTACGTCGACCGCGAAACCCGCCGCCCCGTGCCTGTGCCAGCCCCGCTGCGCGCCGTGCTGGAAAAGCTGGTGCCCCATCGCGATTGAAGTGCGATCTCCGTGCAATGTGCGTGCGATTGGTTTGCTATTAAAAATATAGCTGCTCGCGCTTTGTTGGTAGGCGATAGAGGCTGATTTTTCTTCAATCCCGGCGCGGGGGCGGCCCCCGTAGGCCGTGGCCCTGCTGCAGCGCTGGGCACCCTGCAAGGGCTACACTTTGGCGCCTTGCTCCTGAGAGCGCTCAAACCATCCCCTGGCACCTTGGTTCCGCCGTGTCGCACTGCCTGCATCGCCTGCGGCAGGGCCCCCGGCCCGGGCCGCTTTGTGGGGTGTCGGCAGCCCTTGGCGCGCACGGCGTGTTGTGAAACCAGATCCCTGACCCTATGGCCTCCCCGAGCCTTCCCGGTCTTTTGCGAGGGCGTCGCCCAGTCCATGATCATCACCAGCTTGCTCGACACCGACCTGTACAAGTTCACCATGATGCAGGTGGTGCTGCACCAGTTTCCCAGTGCCCAGGTCGAATACCGCTTCAAGTGCCGCAACCCCGGCGTGCAACTGGCGCCCTTTGCCAACGAGATCCGTGACGAGATTCGTTCGCTGTGCGGCCTGCAGTTTCAGGATGCCGAGCTGGCCTACCTGCGGTCGATGCGCTTCATCAAGAGCGATTTTGTGGATTTTCTCGGGCTGTTCCGCCTGAACGAGAAGTACATCACCATCACGCCCCTGCCCACGGGCGAGATCGAGATCACCATCCGAGGCCCCTGGCTGCACACCATCTTGTTTGAGATCCCGGTGCTGGCCATCGTCAACGAGGTGTACTTTCGCAACACGCAAAAGGTGCCCGACTTCCCCGAAGGCCGCCGCCGCCTGGACGCCAAGATCGCAGCGCTGCAGGCCGATGGGCTGGGCGACCTCAAGATTGCCGACTACGGCACGCGCCGGCGCTTTAGCCGCGCCTGGCACGAAGAAGTGCTGCGCGTGCTGGTGGCCCGCCTAGGCACGGGCGACCGCCGCCCCGGCGCACCCACGGGGCCGGGCCAGTTTGCAGGCACCAGCAACGTGCTGTTTGCCATGAAGCTGGGCCTGACCCCACTGGGCACCATGGCACACGAATACCTGCAGGCCTGCCAGGCCCTGGGCCCGCGCCTGCGCGACAGCCAGGTGTTTGGCTTTGAAATGTGGGCCAAGGAATACCGGGGCGACCTGGGCATTGCGCTGTCGGATGTGTACGGCATGAGCGCCTTCCTGCGCGACTTCGACCTGTACTTTTGCAAGCTGTTTGACGGTGCGCGGCACGACAGCGGCGACCCCTTTGCCTGGGGCGAGCGCCTGCTCGAGCATTACCGCAAGAACCGCGTCGACCCATTGACCAAGACGCTGATCTTCAGCGACGGCCTCACCATTCCGCGCACCATCGAGCTGTACCAGCAGTTCCGGGGGCGCTGCCAGCTGGCCTTTGGCATTGGCACCAACCTCACCAACGACCTGGGCGACGCGCCCGCGCACGAGCCGCTGCAGGTCGTCATCAAGATGACCCGCTGCAACGGCCAGCCCGTGGCCAAACTGTCGGACACGCCCGGCAAGGGCATGTGCGATGACGAGGCCTACCTGGCCTACCTGCGGCAGGTGTTTGAGATCCCTGCACCGCAGCCAGCGCAGTCAGCGCTGTGAATGCATTGACTGAGCCAACCACCGCACCCGTCTATTTTTCAAAAAGAACCGCAATGATGGAGACAAGAACAATGACCCTTTCTCGCCGAGCGGCCCCGTGGATGGCGGCGGCTGCAGCCCTGTTGCCCAGCCTGAGCCAGGCGGCTGAACTGGACGGCAGTGCGCTGTCCGCGCTGTGGGGTGTGCCGTTTGCGGGCCTGCTGCTGTCGATTGCGCTCATGCCCCTGCTGGCGCCCATCTTCTGGCACCACCACTTTGGCAAGGTGGCGGCGGGCTGGGCGCTGGCGTTCTTGCTGCCGTTTGCGGTGGCCTTTGGCCCGGGTGCAGCGGGCGCGAGTTTTGTGCACGCGCTGGTGGCCGAATACATTCCCTTCGTCATCCTGCTCACCGCGCTGTTTACCGTGGCGGGGGGCATCTACATCCGGGGCAACCTGCACGGCAGCCCGGCGCTCAACACCGCCATCCTGGCCATTGGTGCGGTGCTGGCCAGCGTCATGGGCACCACGGGCGCGTCCATGCTCATGATCCGCCCGCTGATCCGCGCCAACGACAACCGCAAGCACACGGCGCATGTGGTGGTGTTCTTCATCTTCATCGTCTCCAACGCCGGGGGCTCGCTCACCCCGCTGGGCGACCCGCCGCTGTTCCTGGGCTTCTTGAAGGGCGTGGACTTTTTCTGGACCGTGGGCCATATCTTTCCGGAGACCCTGTTCCTGGTCGGCGCGCTGCTGGCCCTCTTTTTTGCGATGGACTCCTGGTACTACCACCGCCGCGAAGAAGTGCTCAAGACCGATCCGACCCCTGACACCCAGGCCATCGGCTTTGACGGCAAGGCCAACTTTGCCCTGCTGGGCGTGGTGGTGGCGCTGGTGCTGATGAGCGGGCTGTGGAAGTCCCCCATATCGTTCGCCCTGGCCGGGGCCGACGTGGGCCTGCCTGGCCTCGTGCGCGATGTGGGGCTGATCTTGGTCACTCTGGCATCTTTGTATGTCACCCCCAAGCAGGTGCACGAGGACAACCAGTTCAGCTGGGGGCCCATGCAAGAGGTGGCCAAGCTGTTCGCAGGCATCTTCCTCACCATCATCCCCGTCATCGCCATGCTCAAGGCCGGTGTCAACGGCCCGTTTGGCGCTGTGGTGGCCGCCGTCACCCGGCCTGATGGCACGCCCGACCCGGCCATGTACTTCTGGGCCTCCGGCGCGCTCAGCTCCTTCCTCGACAACGCGCCGACCTATCTGGTTTTCTTTAACACCGCCGGTGGCGACCCTGCCGTGCTGATGACCACCCTGGCCCCCACGCTGGCAGCCATCTCGGCGGGCTCGGTCTTCATGGGGGCCAACAGCTACATCGGCAACGCCCCCAACATGATGGTCAAGGCCATTGCCGAAGACCGTGGCGTGAAGATGCCCAGCTTCTTTGGCTACATGCTGTGGTCGGGCGGCATCCTGGTGCCGCTCTTTATCGTCATGACTTTCATCTGGTTTAGGTAACCCCATGAGCAAACCCCGCATCCTGGTCGCCCGTGCGATCTTCCCCGACATCGTGGACCGCCTGCGCGCGCATTTCGACGTGCAGGACAACCCAGATGACGTGATCTGGACGCAGCAAGAACTGGCCGAGCGCCTGGCCGACAAGGACGGCGTGCTGACCACGGGCAGCCAGCGCGTGGATGCCGCGCTGCTGGCCGCCGCGCCGCGCCTCAAAATCTGCGCCAACATGGCTGTGGGCTACAACAACTTTGACGTGGACGCCATGACCGCCGCGGGCGTGCAGGGCACCAACACGCCCGATGTGCTGACCGAGACCACGGCCGACTTTGGCTTTGCCTTGCTGATGGCCACCGCCCGCCGCATGACCGAGAGCGAGCATTACCTGCGCGCCGGGAAGTGGACCAAGTGGAGCTACGACATGTTTGCGGGCAGTGACATCCACGGCAGCACGCTGGGCATCATCGGCATGGGCCGCATCGGGCAGGGCATTGCCAAGCGCGGCGCGCACGGCTTTGGCATGAAGGTGGTCTACCACAACCGCTCGCGGCTGCCCGCCGAGCTGGAGGCCGAATGCAAGGCCACCTATGTGGGCAAGGAAGAGTTGCTGCGCACAGCCGACCATGTGGTGCTGGTGGTGCCGTACAGCGCGGCATCGCACCACACCATTGGCGCTGCCGAGCTGGCGCTGATGAAGCCCACGGCCACGCTCATCAACATTGCGCGCGGCGGCATTGTGGATGATGCGGCGCTGGCCGTGGCGCTGCGCGAAGGGCGCATTGCCGCAGCGGGGCTGGATGTGTTTGAGGGCGAGCCCAGCGTGCACCCCGATCTGCTCACCGTGCCCAACGTGGTGCTCACGCCCCACATCGCCAGCGCCACGGTGCCCACGCGCCGGGCCATGGCCAATCTGGCGGCAGACAACCTGATCGCCTTTTTAGGCGGGCGTGGCCCCCTCACCCCGGTGAACCAGCCCGTGCCTGGCCTGCGGGCGCAGTAACACCGCTCCTTCAAGTGAAATAGGCCTCTAGCGCTTTATGGATAAGCGCTAGCAGCTATCAAAATAATAGTAAACCTGCCTTGACTACCGATACCCTCGTTCTGCTGGCCGCACTGGCCCTGGTGTTCATCGCGCTCGCGCTGCTGGCGCTGCGCCGCCCCCGTGTGGATTTGCCGCCCGAATGGCTGGCCCGCCTGCAGACGCTGGAGCGCACCACCCAGGCCACCCAACTGGCCGTGGCCAAGAACGATGGGGCGCTGGACGGCATGGGCCAGCAGCTGCGCGGCTTCACCCAAACCACGCAGACCACGCTGGAGGGGCTGCGCCACGCGGTCGATGAGCGCTTGACGCAAGCGGTGGCTGAATCGCGCAACGGCCGTGCCGAGCTGCTGGCCGCCTTTGGCGTGTTTGAGGCGCGGCTGGAGCAGCGCCTCATGGCCCTGGACGCGGCCACGCGCCTCACGCTCGATGCGCTCAAGGGCGACACCCAGTTGCAGCTGGGGGTGATGTCGCAGGCGCTCAAAGACCAGCTCGAAGCCAACAGCTTTCAGATCAAGAACCAGTTTGCGGTGCTGCAAGACGCGGTGTCGCAGCAGCTCACCGGGCTGGTGCAGGGCAGCCAGCACAACGCCGAGCAACTGCGCACCGCGCTCAATGAACGCCTGGCTGCCATCCAGGCCGACAACGCCACCAAGCTCGAAGAAATGCGCCGCACGGTGGACGAAAAGCTCCACGCCACGCTGGAGCAGCGCCTGGGCGAATCCTTCAAGCTGGTGAGTGACAGGCTCGAGCAAGTGCACAAGGGCCTGGGCGAGATGCAGACCCTGGCGGGCAGCGTGGGCGACTTGAAGCGTGTGATGACCAACGTGAAGTCGCGCGGCACCTGGGGCGAAATGCAGCTGGGCGCCATCATCGACAACGTGCTCACGCCCGAGCAGTTCGCGCGCAACGTCAAGACCGTGCCGGGCAGCGACGAGCTGGTGGAATTTGCCATCCGCCTGCCGGGCAAGAGCGATGAGCACCCGGTGTGGCTGCCCATCGACTCCAAATACCCGGTCGAGCAATACCAGCGCCTGATGGACGCGCAGGACGCTGCCGACAAGGTCGCCACACTGTCGGCAGGCAATGCGTTTGAAACGTCCATCCGGCTCGAAGCCAAGAAGATCTTCGCCAAGTACGTCTCGCCCCCGCACACCACCGACTTTGCCGTGCTCTACCTGCCCACCGAGGGCCTGTTTGCTGAGGTGATGCGCCGCCCCGGCCTGGTCGAAGCGGTGCAGAACGAGTGCCGCGTGATGATCACCGGCCCGGCCAACCTGGCCGCCATGCTCAACAGCCTGCAAATGGGCTTCAAGACGCTGGCGATTGAAAAGCGCTCGTCCGAGGTGTGGAGCCTGTTGGGCATGGTCAAGACCGAGTTCGCCAAGTTTGGCGATGTGGTGGAAGCCACCAAAAAATCCATCGACGCCGCCGCCAAAAAGTTTGACGAGGTGGGCGTGCGCACCCGCGCCATCCAGCGCAAGCTGCGCGATGTGCAGGACCTGCCTGCGCCAGAGGACGATGGCGCCTTGCTCGGCGGGGGCGATGGCGTCTTGCCCGGCGGGGGCGATGGCGTCTTGCCCGGCGGGGGCGATGGCGTCTTGCCCGGCGGGGGCGATGGCGCCTTGCCCGGCGCCAATGCATCGCTGCTGGGCCTGGAGGACGACACCCCATGAACATGGCGCTGGCCCGGCTGATTGCCGGGCAAATCTTTTTGCACGCCTGCATGACCGGCATGCGCATGGCCACGCCGCTGCTGGCACTGCGCGAGGGCTACAGCGCCGCCGCCGTGGGGGTGCTGCTGGCGCTGTTCGCGCTCACGCAGGTGTTTCTGGCGCTGCCCGCAGGGCGCTACGCTGACCGGCACGGCCTCAAGCGCCCCGTGGGCATTGCGGTGGCCATGGCCTGTGTGGGGGCCGGGGCGTCGCTGGTCTACCCGGTGTTTGCGGTGATGTGCTTTTCGGCCCTGCTCACGGGCGGGGCCACGGGCCTGGCCATCATTGCGCTGCAGCGCCATGTGGGCCGCGCTGCGCATGACACCACCCAGCTGCGCCAGGTGTTCAGCTGGCTGGCCATCGGGCCTGCGGTGTCCAACTTCATCGGGCCGTTTTTTGCGGGGCTGATGATTGACCACGCAGGCAGTGCTGCGGGCAGCACCGAGGGCTACCGCGCCGCATTTGCGCTGCTGGCCCTGTTGCCGCTTGCCACCTGGTTCTGGGTGCGCCACACCGAAGAGCTGCCGCCCGTGATCGCCGCTGAGGGGGGGCCGCCCCGGGGCTCGTGGGATCTGCTCAACGAACCCGCCTTTCGCCGCCTCATCATCGTGAACTGGGTGCTTTCGTCGTGCTGGGACGTGCACACCTTCGTCGTGCCACTCATCGGGCACGAGCGGGGGCTGTCTGCCTCGGTCATCGGCTCCATCCTGGGCGCATTTGCCGTGGCTGCGGCCGTGGTGCGGCTGCTGCTGCCGCTGGTGGCCAAGCATGTGCGCGAGCATGCCGTGGTGGCCGGTGCCATGGTGATCACGGCGGTGCTGTTTGGGGTGTACCCGCTGCTGGCGTCGGCCCTGGCCATGGGTGTGTGCTCGGTGCTGCTGGGCTTCACCCTCGGGTCGGTGCAGCCCATGGTGATGAGCCTGCTGCACCAGATCACGCCCGAGCACCGCCATGGCGAGGCCCTGGGCCTGCGGCTCATGGCCATCAACGCCTCCAGCGTGCTCATGCCCATGCTGTTTGGCACGGCCGGGGCCGTCATCGGCGTGGCGGGTGTGTTCTGGGTGGTGGGCGCCACGGTGGGGGCCTGCGCGCGCACCGCCTGGCGCATGAACACCGATGCGGGTGCAGCCCACGGCGGCACCCAGGGGCCACACGCATGAGCGAGGCCGGTGTGAGTGCGTCCGCAGGCGCGCCCGATAGCCTGGTGCACACCTGGCACAGCTTATTGGGCGGGGCCGGTGTGCCGGAGACGGAGTGGGCGCTCGTCAGCGCGCTGGCCCTGGGGCTGGCGCTGCTGCTGGACTGGCGCTTTGGCGAGCCACCCTTGCCCCTGCACCCCGTGGTGTGGATGGGGCGCTACCTGGGCTGGGCCGGGCGCCGCGTCGCCCCGCTGACCACGGCAGACCCACCGCCCCATGTGCAAAAGCGCCGCTCCTTCTGGCTGGGCGCGCTGGCCTGGTGCGTGGGGGCGGGCGGGGCAGGGGCGCTGGCCTGGTGGCTGCAAAGCCACTTGCAGCAAGGCCCTTGGTGGCTGGCTGCGCCGGTGCTGGCCGTGCTGCTCAAGCCGCTGCTGGCGTGGCGCATGCTGCGCGATGAAGTCATGGCGGTAGAGCGGGCACTGGCCCGCTCGCTGCCCGAGGGGCGTGAGCAACTGGCCCGCCTGGTCAGCCGCGACGTGAGCCAGCTCACGCCCAGCGAGGTGCGCGAATCGGCCATCGAATCGCTGGCCGAAAACCTCAACGATTCGGTGGTGGCGCCGGTGTTCTGGTTTGTGCTGCTGGGCCTGCCGGGCGCGGCCATCTACCGCTTTGCCAACACGGCCGATGCCATGTGGGGCTACCCCGGCAGCCGGGGCGCCCGCTACTGGCAATGGGCGGGCAAGTGGGCCGCGCGGGCCGACGATGTGCTGTCGTGGCTGCCCGCGCGCATCACTGCACTGCTGCTGGCTGCGCTGCACGGCGGCCTGCCCGCCCGCCTGCTGGCGCAAGAGGCCCGCAAAACCCCATCGCCCAACAGCGGCTGGCCCATGGCCGCCATGGCCCTGGCGCTGGGCGTGCGGCTGGCCAAGCCCGGCGTGTACACCTTGCACCCCGACGGGCATGAGCCCGGCCCGCTGGACACGCACCGGGCTGCGGGTTATGCACAAAAAGTGGTTCTAGCGCTTGTCCCTACAGCGGTAGCAGCTCTCTTTTTTATAGCAATTGCCGGGGGCTGAAGCATGCAGCAACCCTTGCCAATCCCGCAGCCCCTGCCGGGCGACAACGCAGCCGATGGCTCCCACCGCCTGGTCGGCGTGCATGGCGGCCCCGATGCGCAGGGCGTGCCCGTGCACGACTTCTCGACCAACAGCAACGCCTGCGGCCCATGCCCTGAGGCGCTGGCTTGTGTGCAGCAGGCCGACCCCACCCGCTACCCCGACCCGGCCTACACCGCGCTGCGCGCCGCGCTGGCGGCGCTGCACGGCGTGGCACCTGGGCGCATCGTGGTGGCGGGCAGCGCGTCTGAATTCATTCACCGCATCACCACCTGGGCGCGGCTGCAAGGCGCGGCGCAGGTGCTGCTGCCCCCGCACAGCTATGGCGACTATGCCCAGGCCGCCCAGGCCCATGGGTTGGCCGTGCGGCGGCGCGGGGCAGGGGGCGTGGATGGCGCTCATGATGCTCATGATGCGTTCACCACCTTGCACTGGGCCTGCGAACCCGCCAGCCCGCTGGGCACGGTCGATGCCGTACTGGCCGCGTGGCATGCCGACCCGACACTGGAAACTCCCGGCAGCCTGCGCGTGCTGGACTGCGCCTACCGCCCTTTGGTGCTGGAGCCTGCAGACCCCGCCCCCGCACTCCCCGCATCGGCCTGGCAGCTGTGGTCACCCAACAAAGCCCTGGGCCTGACGGGCGTGCGCGCCGCCTACGCCGTGGCCCCAGCGGGGGCCGAGGGCACGGTGCTGGCGCTGCAAGGCCTGGCTTCGTCCTGGCCCGTGGGCGCACATGGCGTGGCATTGCTTCACGCCTGGGCCACGCCCGCCGTGCAGCAATGGGTGGCAGCCTGCCTGTCCACCTTGCGCGAATGGAAGGCGCGCCAGCAGGCCCTGTGCTCTGCGCTGGGCTGGGCCGTGGTACCGGGCAGTTTGGCCAACTACTTCTGCGCGCTACCGCACACTGCTGCGTTGCAACGCGACCTGGCGATGCTGCGTGCCAGCGGCATCAAGCTGCGCGACGCCACATCGTTCGGCCTGCCGGGCATGGTGCGCCTGGGGGTGTTGGCGCCCGCCGCGCAAGATGCGCTGCGGGCCGCATGGCAGGCCATCTTGGGCCCTGCGGGCCGTACCATCCCGCATTCAACCGGTTCCAGGGAGACCTTTTGAGAACCATCACCGTCAACCGCTACGTCACGCCACTGCGCGAAGGTGGCTCCATGCCCGCCATTGTCGAGGGCGATGACCTGGGCACCTACGTGCTCAAGTTTCGCGGCGCAGGGCAGGGCGTGCGCGCACTGCTGGCCGAGATGATCGCGGGCGGCATCGCCCGTGCGCTGGGCCTGCCCGTGCCAGAGATCGTGCTGGCCCAGCTCGACCCCGCCCTGGCGCAGACCGAGCCCGACCCCGAGATCCAGGACCTGGTGCGCGCCAGCGGCGGCCTGAACGTGGGGCTGGACTACCTGTCGGGCGCGCTCAATTTCGACCCGGCGGTGGATGCGGTGTCGGACGACTTTGCCTCGCGCCTCGTGTGGTTCGACACGCTGGTCGGCAATGTGGACCGCACCGCGCGCAACACCAATCTGCTGATGTGGCACCGCCAGCCCTGGCTCATCGACCACGGTGCGGCGCTGACCTTTCACCATGCGTGGAACGGCACGGTAGCCCAGCCCGCCAAACCCTTTGCGCCCATTGCCGACCATGTGCTGCTGGCCCGGGCCACGCTGCTCGCGCAGGTGGATGCCGAGCTGGCTGCCCGCCTCACGCCTGCGGTGGTGGTCGGCATCCTGGCCGAGGTGTCCGACGAGTTCCTGTTGCTGGCCGGCGCCGACCATGAAGAAGGCTTGCTGACGGCTGCCGCCACCCACCGCCAGGCCTATGTGGACTACTTCTGCGCTCGCCTGGCCGGGCGCGCCACTTGGGTGAATGCATTGAAGGAGGCCATTGATGCACGCGCCTGAGGTGTATGACTACGCCATCGTGCGCGTGGTGCCGCGCGTGGAGCGCGAGGAATTTATCAACGCGGGCGCGATCCTGTCGTGCCAGCGCACCGGCTTTCTGCAGGCCGCCATTGCGCTCGATGAGGCCCGCCTGTTGGCCATGGACCCGCACGCCGACATCGACACTGTGCGCCGCCACCTGTCCGCCATCGTGGCCATCTGCGCGGGCGACGAAGGCTGCGGCCCCATTGCCCGCCTGCCGTACCGCCAGCGCTTTCACTGGCTCACCGCCAAACGCAGCGCCATCATCCAGACCTCGCCCGTGCACACCGGCCGCTGCACGGATGCAGCGGCTGCACTCGATCACATCATGGACCGCATGGTCCGCCCACTGCCTTGACTTCCACCACTTCTTCCAAACTGGCCCGCTGCGTGATGGTGCTGGGCACCACCAGCGGCGCCGGCAAAAGCTGGCTCACCACCGCGCTGTGCCGCTACTACAGCAACCTGGGCCTCAAGGTCGCGCCCTTTAAGGCGCAGAACATGAGCAACAACGCACGTGTGGTGAGCAGCGCCACCGGGCAAGGAGAAATCGGCTCTGCCCAATACTTCCAGGCCCTGGCTGCCCGCGCCGAGCCCGAGGTGCGCATGAACCCGCTGCTGCTCAAGCCCGAGGCCGACACCCACAGCCAGGTCGTGCTGATGGGGCAGGTGAGCGCCGAGCTCACGGCCTTGCCCTGGCGCGGCCGCAGCGCCCTGGTGTGGCCGCACATTGCGGCCGCGCTCGATGCGCTGCGGGCCGAGAACGATGTGGTCGTCATCGAAGGCGCTGGCTCGCCCGCCGAGATCAACCTGCACGCCAACGACATCGTCAACATGCGCGTGGCGCGGCATGTGGGTGCCGCCTGCCTGCTGGTGACCGACATTGACCGGGGCGGCGCCTTTGCCCACCTGTACGGCACCTGGGCGCTGCTGCCCGAGGACGAGCGCGCACTGATCCACGGCTTTGTGCTCAACAAGTTTCGCGGCGACGCCAGCCTGCTGGCCCCAGCCCCGCAAATGCTGCAAGAGCTGACCGGCGTGCCCACCGTGGCCACCATCCCCATGAACTGGCGCCACGGCCTGCCCGAGGAAGACGGCGTGTTTGACGACCGCACCCTGGCTGCAGGCACGGTGCACACCACCGTGGCCGTGGTGGCCTACCCGCGCATCAGCAACCTGGACGAGTTCCAGCCCCTGAAAAACGTGCCCGGCGTGCGCCTGCTGTGGGCGCGCAGCCCCGCAGACCTGGGCGGCTTGAAGCCCACCGACTGGGTGGTGTTGCCCGGCTCCAAGGCCACGGCGGCCGATCTGGCCTGGCTGCGCGCGCAGGGGCTGGACCAGGCCATTGCCCAGCATGCAGGGCAGGGCGGTACGGTGCTAGGCGTGTGCGGTGGCCTGCAGATGCTGGGCGAGGCATTGATCGACACCGCAGGCATTGACGGCAACGCGCCTGGCCTGGGCCTGCTGCCTTTGGTCACCACCTTTGAAGTGGCCAAAACCGTGCAGCGCACCCGGGCGCAATTTGGTGCGGTGCAGGGGCCTTGGTCGCCGCTGGCTGGTGTGGCTGTGCAGGGTTACGAGATCCACCACGGCCAGACGGCCCAGCACCCCGCCATGGCGGCCAAAGGCGACGTGGCCCGCGAGGTGATCCCTGGCATGTGCTGGCAAAACGCGCAGGGCAACGTGCTGGGCCTGTACCTGCACGGCCTGCTGGAAGACCCTGCCGCCTTGCAAGCCCTGTTTGGCCGCGAGGGCGCAGCCCCCGTGCCCACGCTGGACGCCGTGTTTGACGGCCTGGCCGCCATGGCCGAGGCGCACTTTGCCCCGGGCTTCTTGCAAGGCCTCGTTGCGCAGCCCGACTGATCCCCGCATTTGTTGACATCCGTGCTTGCGTGGGGGCGCTGCCCAGCGCAGCATCGGCCCCTTGTTTTTGAACTGACAGCATTGCCGCACACCATGACGAGCTTCACCCTACCCACCATCTCTGACCTTCACGACACCGCCCTCACAGCCCGCCTGCAGCATGTGCTGGACCACAAGACCAAGCCGCTGGGCTCGCTGGGCCAGCTAGAAGCACTGGCCCTGCGCATCGGCCAGGTACTGGGCACAGAGGCGCCTGTGCTGCAGCAGCCGCAGATGCTGGTGTGCGCGGGTGACCACGGCTTTGCGGCCAAAGGCGTCTCGGCCTTCCCCAGCGACGTGACCTGGCAGATGGTCGAGAACTTTCTGGCCGGTGGCGCCGCCGTGAGCGTGCTGGCCCGCCAGCACGGCCTGGGCCTCACGGTGGTGGACTGTGGCGTGGCCAAAGACATTGCCCCGCGTGAATCTGCCCCCGGCCAGCCCCGCCTGCTGCTGCGCAAGGTGGCCCCCGGCACGCAAGACGCATCGGCAGGCCCCGCCATGACCGAAGCCCAGTGCCAACAGGCCCTGGCGAATGGGGCCGAGGTGGTGCGCAGCCTGCCCGGCAATGCGCTGCTGCTGGGTGAAATGGGCATTGGCAACACCTCGGTCGCATCGCTGCTGCTGGCCCGTTTGGGTGGCCTGCCGCTGGCTGAATGTGTAGGCGCGGGCACGGGGCTGGACGCCGCTGGCATCGAGCGCAAGCGCGCCGTGCTGCAGCAGGCACTGGATGTGAATGCGCAAGCCACCACACCTCTGGCCGCCTTGGCCGCGCTGGGCGGGTTTGAAGTGGCCACCCTCACCGGCGCGGTGCTGCAGGCCGCTGCCGAGCGCCGCGTCATCGTGGTCGATGGCTTCATCACCAGCGCTGCCGTGCTGGTGGCCAGCCGTATCGCGCCAGCGGTGCTGCAGCGCTGCGTGTTTGCCCACCGTTCGGGCGAGCGCGGCCACAGCTTGATGCTGGCGCAGATGCAGGCCGAGCCCTTGCTGGAGCTGGGCCTGCGCCTGGGCGAAGGCTCGGGCGCCGCCCTGGCCTGGCCCCTGCTGCAATCGGCCTGCGCGGTGCTTCGCGAGATGGCGAGCTTTGAATCTGCCGGGGTGGATGGGCAGGTGACGTGAGTGGCGTGTGGTGCTGGATTTTGATGATTTTGGCCTGTAGCGCTTATCTAATAAGCGCTGGAAGCTATTGAAATGATAGTAAAAGAGAAGATTGGCAAGGCGGTTGGGCGCAGCCAGGGCGGTGCGTGCCGCCCGCTGTGCCGCGCCGATGCTGCGTGGGGCGGGCCATGAACATTCGCCGTTGTGCCGCCATCGCTTTGGCCGCGTGCATCGGCGCAGCTGGCGTGCTGTGGGGCGCGGGCGAATGGCTGAGCCAGCCCGCCGCCCGGCCTATTGGCGCGGCCCCCGCAGACTTTGCGGCGCAGGCGGTGCGCATCCCCATCCCCGCGTCTGCAGGCCAGTTTTTGGCGGGGTGGTTCAAGCCCGGGCAGCCCCATGGGGGCGCTGTGCTGCTGCTGCACGGTGTGCGCGCAGACCGCACCCAGATGCTGGCGCGGGCGCGGTTTCTGGCCGCTGCGGGCTACACCACGCTGCTGATTGACTTGCCCGCCCATGGCGAGAGCAGTGGCGACCACATCACCTTTGGCGCCCGCGAGGGCGAGGGGGTGAAAGCCGCGCTGGCGTTTTTGCGAACCGAGCTACCGAGTGAGCGGGTTGCGGTCATCGGGGCATCGCTGGGGGCCGCGTCCACCGTGCTCGCGCTGCCCCAGCCCGAGCCGGATGCGCTGGTGCTGGAGTCGATGTTCTCCACCATTGACGATGCGGTTGGCAACCGGCTGGTGGGCAGGCTGGGGCCTGCGGGGCGCTACCTTGCCCCGTTGCTGCTGTGGCAATTGCCGTTGCGCCTGGGTGTGCACACCACTGATCTGCGCCCCGTGGAGCGGCTGGCGCAATGGCATGCACCCGTGCTCATCGCTTCGGGCTCCGAAGACCGCCACACGCCCTGGCATGAGACCGAGCACCTGTTTGCTGCCGCGCAGGCGCCCAAGGCGCTGTGGAAGGTGGAGGGCGCTGCGCATGTGGATTTGCATGCCTTTGCGCCCACACAGTACCAACAGCGGGTGCTGGCGTTTTTGGCCGTGCACTTGCGTGGGGCACCGCCTGGGCCCTGAGCAGGGGCCGCCGTAGCGCTTCCTTTGAACAGGTTCTTAGACGGATTCGCTTTCTTTTCATCACAACCTAAACCGTTCGGGCGGAGCCCTTCGACATGCTCAGGACAGGCCTGTCGAAGCCTTGTGCGGCGCTTCGACAGGCTCAGCGTGAACGGTTTTCTATTTTTTGAACGCATTGCGGTATCAGGCCGCTCCCGCAGGCTTGCTGTCGGTGCGGGCCAAATGGGGGCCAATGGGTGCCAGAACAGCACTCCCCGTTGAGGTGCATTTTGTATACAAAATGGTGCAAACATTGTGTGCAAAGCTGGCATGGCGCTTGCGTACTGCGTTGGCATGCAAGCCCACACCTCTGCACCCGCACCATCCTCGGCCACTTCCGCTGCTGCTCCTGCCGCCATTGAAGTCGTCGCGCTGACCAAGCGCTACGCCAGCGGCAAGCCCGCCGTGGATGCCATCAACCTGCGCATTGCCAGCGGCAGCTACTGCTGCCTGCTGGGGCCTTCGGGCTGCGGCAAGAGCACCACGCTGCGCATGATTGCCGGGCACGAGTCGGTGACCAGCGGCGACATCCTGCTGGAGAACCGCAACATCACCGACTTGCCCGCCGCTGCACGCGGCACGGCCATGATGTTTCAGAGCTTTGCGCTGTTCCCGCACCTCTCGGCGCTCGATAACGTGGCCTTCAGCCTGAAGATGAAAGGCGTGGCCAAGGCCGAACGCCAGGCCAAGGCGCGCGACCTGCTAGAGCGTGTGGCCCTGGGGCACCTGGCCGAGCGCAAGCCCGCAGAACTCTCGGGTGGGCAGCAGCAGCGTGTGGCACTGGCGCGGGCCCTCATCACCCAGCCGCGCGTGCTGCTGCTCGACGAGCCGCTGTCTGCCCTCGACCCCTTCCTGCGCATCCAGATGCGTGCCGAGCTGCGCCGCTGGCAAAAAGAGCTGGGCCTGACCTTCATCCATGTGACCCACAGCCAGGAAGAAGCCATGGCCCTGGCCGACACCATGGTGGTGATGAACCATGGCGTGATCGAGCAGGTGGGCAGCCCGCACGAGGTTTACAACCGGCCCGCCAGCGAATTCGTGGCGCGCTTCATGGGCGGGCACAACGTGATCGACACGCCCGAAGGCAAGGTGGGCGTGCGCACCGACCACTTGCAGATTGCCCCCGCCAGTGCCGAATTGCCCTGGGGTGCCCAGCGCATGCAGGCCGTGGTGACCGATGTGGAGTACCAGGGCACTTACGTGCTGCTCGGCCTGCAAAAGCAGGGCGTGGCCTTGTCGGCCAACGCCACGGCGGCCTATTCGGTGATGGTGTCTGAAGCCGCCTTTGCTGCGCAGCCCTACCAGGTGGGGCAGGGCGTGCAACTGCACTGGACGCCCGACCAGGCGCACCCGCTGTCTGTGCCTGCTCCCGCAATGGCCGTCGCCGCCTGACCGCGTCGCCACGTCCCCTCATTTTTCACCCGTCCCCTTCCGCAACCCAAGGAGTTTTCCCATGTCCGATGCTTCCCGTGCTGATTCCCCTGTTGTTGTCTCCGATGCCACTGGAGTGGCGCGCCGCTCGTTGCTCAAGGGCACGGCGGGCATCCTGGCCGCTGGCATGTTCCCGGCCGTGCATTCGCAGGAAAAGATCGTGCTGCGCTACCTGGGCACGGCGGTGAACCAGGACAAGGCGATTGCCGAGAAGTTCAAGGCCGACACCGGCATCGAGATCCAGTACGTGGCCGTGACCACGGACGACGTCACCAAGCGCGCCGTTACTGCACCCAACAGCTTTGACCTGATCGACACCGAATACTTCTCGCTCAAGAAGATCGTGCCCACGGGCAACCTCAAGGGCATCGACACCAAGCGCATCAAGAACGCCGACAAGATCACCACGCTGTTCACCACCGGCCAGGTGGCCGGCAAGGCTGTGGGCGACCAGGGCACGGCGCCCAAGAAGGTGATCTACCTGGAAGGCGAAAAGTCCAAGAAGTTTGCGACCGCGCCCACGCAGTTCATGAGCCTGATCCCCACCGTGTACAACGCCGACACGCTGGGCATCCGCCCCGACCTGATCAAGCGCCCCATCAACTCCTGGGCCGAGCTGCTCAACCCCGAGTTCAAGGGCAAGACCGCGATCCTGAACATCCCCTCCATCGGCATCATGGACGCCGCCATGGTGGTCGAGGCCATGGGCCTCTACAAGTACCCCGACAAGGGCAACATGACCAAGAAGGAGATTGATCTCACGATCAAGACCCTGATCGAAGCCAAGAAGCAGGGCCAGTTCCGCGCGCTGTGGAAGGACTTCAACGAGTCGGTGAACCTGATGGCGTCGGGCGAGGTGGTGATCCAGTCGATGTGGAGCCCGGCTGTGACGGCCGTGCGCACCAAGGGCATCGCCTGCAACTTCCAGCCCCTGAAGGAAGGCTACCGCGCCTGGGCCGCCGGCTTTGGCCTGCCCGCCACGCTGAGCGGCCGCAAGCTCGATGGCGCCTACGAGTTCATCAACTGGTTCCTCGACGGCTGGGCCGGTGCCTACCTGAACCGCCAGGGCTACTACAGCGCTGTGCTGGAGACCGCCAAGTCCAAGATGGAAGCCTACGAGTGGGCCTACTGGATGGAAGGCAAGCCTGCCACGCAAGACATCAAGAGCCCCAATGGCGACGTGCTGGCCAAGGCCGGTGCGGTGCGCGACGGCGGCAGTTATGAGTCGCGCATGGGCGGCATCGCTTGCTGGAATGCGCTGATGGATGAGAACAACTACATGGTCCAAAAATGGAATGAATTCGTGGCGGCATGAGGTAGGCACCCCCTGAGGCGCTGCGCGCCTTCACCCCTCTCTCGACCCGCTGCGCGGTTCGGGAGGGGGACGCTCCCAGCGCTGCGGGGCGGCCCTTGCGCGGGAGCACTGGCCTCTGGCCGCGCCGGTTTCAAGGGCAGCGTGCAGCGCTGCTGATATCTGAATGCAAACACCATGAGCACGACCAACACACCGACCTTGCCCGCTGCAGCTGTCCCCGGCCGCAGCATTGCCGCCTGGTGGCAGGCTGCGCCGTTCACGCTGGTGTTCGCGCTGTTTTTTCTGATTCCGCTGGCGCTGATCGTGATGGTCAGCTTCTGGGACTTCAACGAGTACGAGCTGCTGCCAGGCTTCACGTTCAAGAACTACATCTCGATCTTTGCGGGCTGTGGCGATGCGTCGGAGGGCCTGTGTGTCACGCTCAAGACGTATTACTCCACGCTCAAGTTCAGTTTTTTGGTGTGGCTGATCACGCTGGTGATCGGCTTCACCGTGGCCTATTTCCTGGCCTTCCATGTGCGCTCATCGGGCATGCAGACCCTGCTGTTCGTGCTGTGCACCATCCCGTTCTGGACGTCGAACGTGATCCGCATGATCTCGTGGGTGCCGCTGCTGGGGCGCAATGGGCTGGTCAACCAGACGCTGATGGGCATGAACCTGATCGAGACGCCTGTGGAGTGGCTGCTGTTCTCTGACTTCTCGGTGGTGCTGGCCTTTGTGCACCTGTACACCATGTTCATGATCGTGCCCATCTTCAACAGCATGATGCGCATCGACCGCAGCCTCATCGAGGCGGCCAGCGACAGCGGTGCCAGTGGCTGGCAGACGCTGTGGAACGTGATAGTGCCGCTGTCGCGCACCGGCATCATCATCGGCTCGATCTTTGTGATCACCATCGTCATGGGCGACTTCGTGACCATCGGCGTGATGGGCGGGCAGCAGATCGCATCGATTGGCAAGATCATCCAGGTGCAGACGTCCTACCTGCAGTTCCCGCTGGCGGCGGCCAATGCCGTGATCCTGCTGGCCGTGGTGCTGATGATCATCTGGGGCCTCACACGCCTCGTCGACATTCGCAAGGAGCTGTGAGATGAAAGTCCGTGAATCTCGTCCCGCCAGCTTCTGGCCCCTGGCCATCTTCTTTGCGCTGTTCGTGCTGTTCATGTACGGGCCCATGTTCGTCATCTTCATCCTGAGCTTCCAGGGCCCCGAGGGTGGGCTCACCTTTCCCATGCGCGGCGTGTCGTTGCACTGGTTCGCCAAACTGGCGGAAGGCCTGGGCGTGGTGGACATTGGCGCGGCGCTGTGGCGCTCGCTGGGCCTGGGGGTGGCGGTGATGCTGTGCACGGTGGTGCTGTCGGTGCTGGCGGGCCTGGCGTTTCGCAAGCGGCTGGCGGGCGGCAACACGCTGTTCTTCATCGTCGTGGCCAGCCTCATCATGCCGTCCATCATCGTGTCGTTGGGCATCGGGCTGGAGTTCCGGCTCATCGACAACGGCATCAAGGCCGCGCTGGAATGGCTGGGCATGGAGAGTGCGCTGGAGGGCTATGGCACGTCGCTGGGCCTTTTCACCTCGGCCCTGGGCGCCCACCTGACCTGGACGCTGCCGTTCGGCCTGCTCATCATGTTTGCGGTGTTCAACCGTTTCAACCCTGCGTACGAAGAAGCCGCACGCGACCTGGGGGCCACGCCCTGGCAGGGCTTTGCGCATGTGGTGCTGCCGCTGATTGCGCCCTCGGTCGTGGGCATTGGCATGTTCGGCTTCACGTTGAGTTGGGACGAGATCGCCCGCACCTCGCAGGCCATCGGCGACGTGAACACGCTGCCGCTGGAGCTGCAGGGCCTGACCAGCACGGTGACCACGCCATCGATCTACGCGTTGGGCACGCTGACCACGGTGGTGTCGTTCGTCGTCATGGGTATCACGCTGGCGCTGGTGTGGGCCTTGGGGCGCCGGGGCCAGGGCCGCCCGGGTTAAAAACGGCACCTTTATGACGACCACTATTCCCAGGCCCCGGCGCGCACGCGCTGCAGCCGCCGAACCGACCGCTCAGCCTGAGGCCCCAGGCCAGCTCAGCGACAACGACATGTACGACCGCATGGTGTCAGCCATCCTCGACCACCGCCTGCCCCCCGGCACCAAGCTGGTAGAGGATAAGTTGGCGGCTGCCTTCGGGGTCTCCCGCACACGGGTGCGGCCTGTGCTGGTGCGGCTGGCCAACGAGCAGGTCGTCACGCTCACACCCAACCGGGGCGCATCCATTGCCCAGCCCACGCCGCAAGAGGCGCTGGAAGTGTTCGAGGCCCGCCGCCTGCTGGAGCCGCGCCTGGTCGAGCTTTTCATCGCCAACGCCACCGATGCTGACATCGCCGCGCTGCGCACCTGCATCGACGACGAAGAGGCGGCCCGCGCCAGTGGCGACATGCGCCGCGCCATCCGCCTCTCGGGCGACTTTCACCTGCACATCGCGCAGGCGGCCGGGCACCAGACGCTGGGGCGCATCCTGCGCGAGCTGGTCTCGCGCACCTCGCTCATCCTGATGACCTACAGCCCCAGCCACGCCCAAACCCGCGAAGAGGCCACGGCCTGCGGCTGCCGCGAACACCGGGCGCTGATCGACGCTATTCGCCTGCGCGACGCCAAGGAGGCGGCCCGGCGCATGCTGGACCATTTGGTGCGCATTGAGTCGCAGCTTGAATTCACGCCCCCAGCGGCGGATGCCCCCGACCTGACCCAGCTGCTGGGCGGGGTCTGATTTTTACGCCCTGTGTTCCATGCGCCAACTGCTCGTCATCAACCCCAACACCTCGGCCCATGTCAGTGCGCTGCTGCAGCAGCATGTGCAGGCCGCTGCGGGTTCGCACGTGGCAGTGCGCACGGCCACTGCGCGCTTTGGCGCCCCTTACATCGCGTGTGAAGCCAGCTACGCCGTGGCGGCCCACGCCGCGCTCGACGTGTGGGCGCATGAGATCGCACAGCCCCAGATCGCGCCCGACGCGGTGCTGATCGGCTGCTTTGGTGACCCCGGCCTGATGGCGCTGCGCGAAAGCAGCCCGGTGCCCGTCACTGGCCTGGCCGAAGCGTCGTTCATCGAAGCCGCGCGCCATGGCCGCTTTGCCATCGTGACGGGCGGCGAGCGCTGGGGCCCCATGCTGCAGCGCCTGGCGCAAGCGCTGGGCCATGCGCATGGGCTGGCAGGCATCCACACCGTGGCCCCCACCGGCGCCCAACTGGCTGCCGACCCCGTGGCCGCCCGCGCCTTGCTGGCCCAGGCCTGCCGCGACGTGGTGCGCCAGATGGGCGTGCAGGCCGTGATATTGGGCGGGGCAGGGCTCGCCGGCATGGCCGCCGCCGTGCAGCAGCAGGTGTCAGTGCCAGTGATCGACAGCGTGGTGGCCGGGGCTACCTGGGCGCTGCGTGCCCATCCTGTGCCGCCTGAGCGCAAGGCGGCGGGGTTTGATGTGGCTTGGGCGGGGGTTTCGGGGGAGATGGCTGCGCTGGGTGTGGCTGGAGTGGTTTGACGTTGCCGAGAGGAAAGCCTAGTATTACGTTTGTAATTACTTGGAGATTTCCCATGCACATGCTCAAACTGACCCAGATCGGAAATTCTGTGGGTGTTGTCCTGCCCAAAGAAGCCCTGGCGCGCCTGAAGCTAAGCAAAGGTGAATCGATCTTTCTCACGGAAACGCCCGATGGCTATGCCCTGACGCCGTACGACCCCACCCTTGAGGAAGAGATCAAGGCTGGCCGTGAGTTCATGCACGACTTTCGGGACACCTTTCATCAGTTGGCCAAATGAGCTGGCGCTGGGTTAGCAAGCAGGCGCTGGTTCTGCTTCACGGCGAGAGCCTAGCCACTCATGGTGGGCGCGAAGGCATGCGGGATGAAGGTTTGCTGGAGTCCGCCCTGATGCGGCCGCAGAACATCGTGGCTTATGCGGATGCCGACAATCCCCCAGACGTGGCCGCCTTGGCAGCGAGCTATGGCGTGGGCTTGGCCAAGAACCATCCCTTCGTGGATGGCAACAAGCGGGCAGCCTTTTTGGCAGTAGGCCTGTTCCTTTACCTCAATGGCTTGCGTTTGCAGGCCAACCAGACGGACGCCACGTTGACCATGCTCGCTGTCGCCGCAGGCGACATCACCGAAGAGGCCTTCGCTGCATGGCTGCGGGACCACACCGTCGCTCGTTGATGCAAATTTGAAGTGTTTTTAGGTTCTGGCGCTTATTTAGTAAGCGCTAGCAGCTATAAAAATAGAAGCAATTCTCCCGCTTCCTGTCTTCTCACTAAGCAGCCAGCGTCTTCGGCTGGTAGTCGCAATACTGGCTCACCGCACACTCCCAACACCGCGGCTTGCGTGCCTGGCACACATAGCGGCCATGCAAGATGAGCCAGTGGTGCGAGTCCACCGCATAGGCGGCGGGCACGCGCTTCATCAGCTGCAGCTCCACCGCCAGCGGGTTTTTACCCGGCGCGAGGCCTGTGCGGTTGCTCACCCGAAAGATATGCGTGTCCACCGCCATCGTGGGCTGGCCAAAGGCCACGTTCAGCACCACATTGGCCGTCTTGCGGCCCACGCCAGGCAGGGCCTCCAGCTCTTCGCGGGTGCGTGGCACGACGCTGCCGTGGCGCTCTACCAGGATGCGGCAGGTTTCCATCAGGTGCTTGGCCTTGCTTTTGTACAGGCCAATGGTCTTGATATAGCCCTCCAGCCCTTCCAGCCCCAAGTCCAGAATGGCCTGCGGCGTGCCCGCCACCGGAAACAGCTTGCGCGTGGCCTTGTTCACGCCCACATCGGTGGCCTGGGCCGACAGCAGCACGGCGGCCAGCAGCTCGAACACGGTGGTGTATTCCAGCTCCGTGTTGGGCATGGGGTTGGCCGCCTTCAGCGTGGCAAAAAACGGTTCGATCATCGTGGTTTTCATGCCGCGCAGTGTAGGGGCTAGCGCCTGTTTGCGTGCAGGGCGCTGCCAAGCAGGAAACCTGCGTGCCAATTGGCGACAATGCAGGGTCCATAGCCATTTTTCTTCAGCACACGCCATGCAATTTGCCGACCGCCTGAACAACGTAGAAACCTCCGCCATCCGCGAACTTTTCAAGCTGCTGGGCAAGCCCGGCATCATCAGCTTTGCGGGCGGCTTCCCGGACAGCGCGATGTTTGACGTGGAAGGCATTCGGGCCGCGAGCAACGCCGCCCTGGCCGAAGAACCTGGCGCCGCGCTGCAGTACGGTGCGACCGAAGGCTACAACCCGCTGCGCGAACAGCTGGCCGCCTTCATGGCCAGCAAGGGCGCCAAGGAGGTGGCGGCCGATAACCTCATCGTCACCACCGGCAGCCAGCAGGCGCTGGACCTGCTGGGCAAGACGCTGATCAGTCCCGGCGACAAGGTGATTGTGGAAGGCCCCACCTTTTTGGCCACCATCCAGTGCTTCCGCCTGTACGGCGCTGAACTCATCAGTGCGCCCATCGATGGCAACGGCGTGAAGACCGACGAGCTGGAAAAGCTCATTGCCGAACACAAGCCCAAGTTCGTCTACCTGATCCCCACCTTTGGCAACCCCAGCGGCGCCATGCTGAGCCTGGAGCGCCGCAAGGCCGTGCTGGAGATGGCGGTGAAGCACAACACGCTGATCGTCGAAGACGACCCCTACGGCGATCTGTACTTCGGCGAAGCCCCACCGCCCAGCCTGCTCAACCTGTCGGCCACCGTGCCCGGCAGCCGCGAGCTGCTGGTGCACTGTGGCAGCTTGAGCAAGGTGCTGTCGCCCGGCCTGCGCGTGGGCTGGATGATTGCCCCGGCCGAGCTGCTGGGCAAGGCCACCATGTGCAAGCAGTTCAGCGACGCGCACACCAGCACCTTTGCGCAGGCCACGGCCGCGCAGTACCTCAAGGCTGGCCGCATGCCCGCCACGCTGGCCAACGTGCGCAAGGTGTATGCCGAGCGCGCCCAGGCCATGGGCGATGCGCTGCGCAAGGAGCTGGGTGACGCCATCGAGTTTGTGCAGCCCCAGGGCGGCCTGTTCGTGTGGGCGCGCCTCACGGGGGCAGGCGGCAAGGTGGCCGACGGCAACGTGCTGGCCAAGCGTGCGATTGAAAAGGGTGTGGCCTTTGTGCCTGGCACGCCGTTCTTCTGCGCCAACCCGGACCACGCCACCTTCCGCCTGTCGTTCGCCACGGCCGATGTGGACAAGATCCGCGAAGGCGTGGCGCGCCTGGGCCAGGCCATTTAAAGCATGCCGCACGCCAACGACCTGGAGCAGGTGCACCAGCGCCTGGAGAGCCTGGAGATCAAGGCCAGCTACACCGAGGACTTGCTGGACCAGCTCAACATGACGATCTACCAACAGCAGCAGTTGATAGAGCGGCTGGTGGAGGAGATCAAAACCCTGCGCCAGCAGGTGCCTGATGGGGGAAGTGGCAGCGTTCGCAATCTGCGCGACGAGCTGCCGCCGCATTACTGAAGCGCGATGAAGGCATCCACCGCGTGCCCTTGGGCGCGCTGGGTGGATTCACGCTGGCAGGTTGCCTGGTTGGTCGCGGGATGCTGGGCTGATTCTCAGAGGGAGGGGGCCGTAGCCTCAGCCCACTTCGTGCTCAGCCGACGCAATCTGGTTGCGTCCCCGGTTCTTGGCCAGGTACAGCGCCTGGTCGGCGCGGTCCAGCATGTCGCGCAGGCTGCGGTCTGTGGCGCGGATGGCGCCCATCCCCAGGCTGGCGGTGATGTGGTACGGGTGGCCGGTTTCATCTTGCAACTGCAGGTCTGCTACCCCTTGCAGAATGCGGGTGGCAACTTCCGCGGCCTCGGTCGCGGAGGTCAGCGGCAACAGCACGCCAAATTCCTCGCCGCCCAGCCGCCCCACGATGTCCGAAGTGCGCAGGTGCGCCCTGACGGCGTGGGCGAACTCCACCAAGGCCCTGTCGCCCTCGAGGTGGCCCAGGCGGTCGTTGATGGCCTTGAAGTGGTCCAGGTCCAGCATCAGCAGGGTGAGCGGCTCGGCATGCGTGCGGGCGCGCTCGTAGATGGCCGTGGCGGTCTCCAAAAAAGCCCGCCGATTGGCCATGCCGGTCAGCATGTCGGTGGTGGCCAGGCGGTGCAATTCGCGCTCCAGGTTTTTGCGCTGGGTGACGTCGCGGTAGATCCCTTCCACCCCCGCAAAATTGCCAGCGTGGTCGTACAGCAGGTGGCTGCTGATGGAAATGTCGATGATGGAGCCGTCGCGCCGCACCATCTGCCCCGGGAAGTCTGAGACCTCACCCTTTTCCATGATGGCGGCCTTGAAGGCGTCTCGGTCGGAGCTTTGGGGGTAGTACGACTCTGCCGTGCGTCCCTCGATCTCGTGGGGCTCGTAGCCCAGCACCCGCCGCACCCCCGGGCCTACATGCAGCACCACACCCTGGCTGTCGGTGCGGTAGTAGACGTCCTGCATGTTCTCAAACAGGCGACGGAAGTTTTGCTCGCTCTCGCGCAGTTGCGCCTGGATCTCGCTTTGGTGGGTCATGTCCAGTCCGCACATCAACACGGCGGGGGCTCCTTGCCACTCAATGGCCACGCTGGAGATCAGCACCATCCGCAGCTGGCCTTTGGCAGTGCGGATGCGGAATTCGGAGGATTTGTTGGGGCGGCCCTCCTGGTCGGGCTCGGCCACTTGCTGGATGCGGTTGGTGGAGCGCACCTGGTCCATGGGGTGCACAAATTCGCCGGACTGGCGGCCCACAAGATCTGCTGCGCTGCCCGCCTGTAGCAACGCCACGGCGGCGGCATTGGCAAAGCAGATTTTGCCCTCCTGCGTGATGATCACGGCCCCGGGTAGCACCTGCAACAGATCGACGTTGTGCGACATTGGTTTGGAACAATCCAAAGTGTTGCAACATTTTGGCACCCGAATTGCCCGGATGGAATTCATTTTGGTGCATTCAGGCCCGGTGCAAGTCCTGTGCGCGTCACTCGGCTTATCCCGCTTGGGTGCATGAAATGGTCAAACTGAGGCGCCCAGGGTGACCACAAGCGGTACCATCGCCCATGAGAAAAACTTTCCAACTCCACGTTGAAGGCAAGAACCGCGACCGCGTTCTGGACGCCGTCAAGCATGAAATCCGCAAATACATCAAGCGTGAGCGCCGCCGTGATGTGCCCGAGGGCGCCCATTTTTGGGACTTTGATTGCCGCTTTGGGCTGAGCAAGGACGCTGCTGAAGCAGTGCACCTGTCGGCGCTGACGGAGCGCATCAACGCTGTGGCGGCAGAGGGTGGGGCGCAGTTTTACGTGGAAATCCTGGCCAAGCCCGGAGTGCGCAAACCGCGTGCGCCTGGCGAAACAGGTGACGCCGAGCCAGACGATTTCGACGCTGAGTGAGTACCAGGGGGCCGAAGGCCCCCTGATTGCATTTGGTGTTTGGCCGTTTTTTCTGCGAAAGCAGGAAGCAGCCTGGGCGGCGGTCAGTCTTTTGGTGTACCTGCCGTACCCGTTGTGCCTGCTGCCAGGGCGGCAGCGGCGCGCAGTTTGTCTTTTTTGCTGGGCCGTTTGCCCTTGATGCCGCCGTTGCCCTCACCCTTGTCTTGTACGGGGGGCTCGGTCGGCTCGAAGCCCGCCACCGTTTCGCGCGGCAGGCTCAGGTTTTGCCGCTTTTCAATCAACCGGAAATGGGCCTCTGACTCTGCGGTGACAAAGCTCACGGCCACGCCGCTTTCGCCTGCGCGACCGGTGCGGCCAATGCGGTGGGTGTAGTCGTCGGTCGAGCGGGGCAGGTCGTAGTTCACCACGGCAGGCAGTTGCGCAATGTCAATGCCCCGGGCGGCGAGGTCGGTGGTGACCACCACCTGCCAGCGTTCATCCTTGAACTCCTGCAGCACCTGGGTGCGCGCGCCTTGGCTCAATCCGCCATGGAACGGTGATGCGTAGATGCCCGCTTTGTAGAGCTTTTCGGCAATGTGCTCTGCCGCATATTGGGTGGCCACAAACACCAGCACGCGCGACCATTGGTGTTGTTCGACCAGGTGCTTGAGCAACTGGGTGCGCCGGGGCGCATCCACAGCAATCGCACGCTGGGCGATGTCTGGCTGTGTTTGCTCGGTGGGGGCAATGTCCACGCGCACGGGCTCGCGCAGCAGGCTGTGGGCCAGTGCCTGCACCGGCGGGGCGAAGGTGGCTGAGAAGAACAGGTTTTGCCTGCGCTCGGGCAGCAAGTCCAGCACCGCTTGCAGCTCCTCGGCAAAGCCCAGGTCCAGCAGGCGGTCTGCTTCGTCCAGAACCAGATGCTGCACCTGGCCCAGCCGCAGTGCGTTGTGCTGCACCAGGTCCAGCAGGCGCCCCGGCGTGGCCACCACCACATCAGCCCCGCCGCGCAGGCGCATCATCTGCGGGTTGATGGAAACGCCGCCGTACACCACGGCCACCTTGATGGGATGGGCCATGCGTTGCGCCAGCAGGATGATCACTTCACCGACCTGCGAGGCCAACTCGCGCGTGGGCACCAGTACCAGCACCTGGGTGTTGCGTTGCTGCGCTTCGGTTTGCAGCATCTGCAGCAGGGGCAGGGCAAAAGCGGCGGTCTTGCCAGAACCTGTCTGGGCGCATGCCAGCAGGTCTTGCCCCTTCAAAACGACGGGAATGGCCGCCACCTGTACCGGCGTGGGGGCCGTGAAGCCGCTGGCTGCTGCCGCGTCGACGAGGGCAGGGGAGAGACCGAGAGAAGCAAAAGGCATGGCGTGTAGCGCTGGGGCGGCAGCAAGGTGGCGCGCAATGCGCGATAGGACAAAAGAAGCACTGGGGTGGTTGGCACCACCCATCAAGGGCTGGGCGACGCAGGCTCCCACCATGCCGTGCGGCTGGGTTGTCGGGAGACTGCGGCGGGGCGCGGAGTAGGCGCTGATCCCCCGATTGTGAGGCACAGGGTAACGGGTCGCGCCATGCCCTCGGGGTTTTCACGCATTGGGTCCTGTGCCCGGGCCTGCGGTGCGGGATCACACCGATAATCGCTTCCCCACCGCATACGCACACACAAAATGAGCTTCGCCATAGAACCCGGCACCATCACCCACGGCATCCAGCTGGCCGTAGCCCCGGTGTTTTTGCTGACCGCCGTGGCCGGCATGATTGGTGCCGTGGCGGGGCGCCTGGCGCGCATCATTGACCGGGCCCGGGTGGTCGAGGACCGCGCGCGCAACTCCAGCGACACAGAGCACCACGACCGTGCCATGCTGGAGCTAGGCTACCTGCGCACCCGGGGGCGCCTGGCCAATGCCTGCATTGGGCTGCTGACGCTGTGCGGCTTCCTGATCGGGGTCACCATCGTCTTGCTGTTTTTGGGGGAAACCATGGATTTCCGGGGGCACAGCTGGGCTGTGGCGAGCTTCTTGAGCGGGGTGATTTCGTTTTTGATGGCGCTGGTGCTGTTTTTCACCGAGACAGTGATGGCCACGCGCCTGCTGAACTTTCAACTGCTGAGTGCGCAGGGGAAGTGACCATGGCCTCGTTGCGTGATCTCAAAAGCCTGGGCGGCCTGGTCTATTCCACCGACCACGGCCGCATGTGCCCGGACTGCAGCCAGCCCCAGGCACAGTGTGTGTGCAAGCAAAACAAGCCCTTGCCCACGGGGGATGGCATCGTGCGGGTATCGCGAGAAACCAAAGGCCGGGGAGGCAAGGCCGTTACCCTGGTCAAAGGCGTGTTGCTGGATGCCACGGCGTTGGAGCAGTTGGGCAAACAGCTCAAAACCGCGTGTGGCACGGGCGGTACCGTCAAGGACGGGGTGATTGAGGTACAGGGCGACCACATTGACCGCGTGATGGCTGCGCTGCAAAAGCTGGGCCACAAGGTCAAGCGCGCGGGGGGCTGATCCATGGACATTGCGGGCATGGACCCCGCCACACTGCAGCGGCTGGTGACTGTGCAAATGCCGTATGGCAAGCACAAGGGTTGTGTGATTGCCGATTTGCCTGGCAATTACCTGAACTGGTTTGCGAGGGAAGGCTTCCCCCACAACGACCTGGGGCGCCTGTTGGCCCTGATGCACGAAATCGACCACAACGGGCTGACCGACCTGCTGGCGCCATTGCGATAGGGTTTGCGGTCAGTCAGGCCTTATGCGTTGGCCAGCGCCATAATCGCGGCAGCATCTATTCGGCATCTGTTTATCAACTTGAGGGAGTGCCAATGAAAGGCAACATCGCAGCGATTGTGCTGGTCGTTTTGGGCGTGTTTTTCTTGCTGACCAACCTGGGGCTGATCAGCATCAGCCTGCGTGAGTTGTTGCGCGTGTGGTGGCCGGTGGCGCTCATCGCGGTGGGCTTGGCACTGTTCTTTACCCCTGGCGGCAAAGGCCGATAAACCTGAGCAGAGGCCTTGATCCAAGGCCATTGCACGCAGTGCTGGGCATGTGGGAGCGCTGACCGCCACGAAGCCCCCTCAGTGGCAAGCGGCCCTGTGAACAGCTTCTTAGCCTTGCGCGTGGGGCTCCTGTGGCTCTGACGCGGCAAACGCAGGCAGGCTCCCAAAATACCCTCTGAACAAATTGCGGGCCACACCATGGGCTGCCGCTTGCAAGCCGTGGGCCACCTCGGGGGCAAACAAGCGCGCGGTGTGCCCGTTCCACAGATGCACCCACGCTGCAAAATGGGCGGGGGTCACGTCCTGCAGCGACAGGTGCTTGTCCAGCACATTGCCTTTGAAGCTGCGGGTGCCCAACAGCACGGTGCTCCAAAAATCGACCAAGCGGTGCAAGTGGGCATCCCACTGCCCATGCAGCGCCTTGTCAAACACCGGGCCCAGCAAGTCGTCCTTGCGCACATCCGCATAAAACGCATGCACCAGCTCGGTGATGCTTTCCTTGTCGGGGGTGCGGTGTGCGGTAGTGACTGGCATGGGCGCAGTGTGCACGATCAGTTGCAGCTACAAGCTGATGTACCGCAACCTTGCGTGGTGGCCGCTGCTTCAAACTGTGGGAACAAAACGTTGTTCTCCAGGTGAATGTGGTTGATCAGGTCTTCTCCCAACTGGGCAATGCCCGCATACAGGGCGCGCCAGGTGTTGCAGGCGCCTTGGGGTGGGGTGGCGTCGTTGGTCAGGGCATTGAGCTTGTCCAGCGATGCCCCGTGGTCCACATGCTCGGCGCGCATCATGCCAATGGGCTGGCCCACAAACGGATTGCCGCCCGCCTTGAGCATGGGGAACAACACGACCTCTTCCTTTTGCATGTGCGAGAGCAGTTCTTCGTGCATGGCCTCCAGGGTGTCGGCCAGGCCTGCAGGCACCAGCGGGTGGTCGCGGTGCACGGCTTCCACGCGGCGTGCCATGCGAATCAGCTCGGGCAGTTGCACGCGATGCACTTCGTGGTAGCGCTCCAGAATGTGGTCGATCAGCTCTGTGGGCGATGTCACCCCAGGCAGGCTGCTGCTGCGCTGCAGTTGCGACAACTCTGCCAGCACGGCATCCACATCCAGCGACTTTTGGGTGGCCGCTTCGCGCAGGCTGACCTGGCCGCCGCAGCAAAAGTCCAACTTCAAGCGGCGAAAAATCGCGGTCGATCCCGGCAGTTGCACGGCGATCTGGCCAATGGCTTGCTCTGCGTTCAGGGCAGGTTGGGTTTCTTGAAGTCGAGCATTCATGGGGGATTCCTTTAAAGATTCATTTGATGTGAATATTTTATTCAATAAAATTCAGATAACAAGCATCTTTTAAATTGAGCCAGGACAAATTCCATGCGCCTTACCCAATGGACGGACTACACCCTGCGTGTGCTGATGTATTGCGCGGCCACCCAGGGCCGCGAGCAGCCCGTGACCATCACCGAGGTGGCCGAGGGCTACGGCATATCGCGCAGCCATTTGATGAAGATCGTGCAAGAGCTGGCAGCACAAGGCCTGCTGGAGACCACGCGCGGGCGTGGGGGCGGCATGCGCCTGATGAAAGCCCCTGCCGAGATCAACCTGGGCGCCGTCGTGCGCCAGACGGAGACGGACTTTCACCTTGTGGAGTGTTTTGACCCCAATGTGAACCAGTGCCGGCTGAGCGGCAACTGCAGGCTCAAAGGGGTGCTGGGCAGCGCCATCAATGCCTATTTGGCGGTGCTCGATGGCGTCACGTTGGCCGACTTGGTGGATGCACCCAACCCCAAGATGCTGGCGCAGCCCTTGATTCGGCGCAGCATGCGGGATGCGAAACCGGTGACGGGTCTGCCGCTCAAGGACTGAGGATGCCTGCAGGCACGCTGCCTGTAGGCTCAAGGCCGGTCGCGTGTGAGGGGGCTGTGAGGGGCCTGCCCAGGCGCCCTCGCTCCCGTCAGAAATCGTTGCTTTTGTCGACCAGCTCGTTGTAGGTCTTCAGCAACTTTTGGGGGCTGCCTTCCACCATCCAGCCAGAGCCTGTTTGCATGATCATGCGGTCCCCCTCGTTGTAGGGCACTTTGTCGCGCACGCGGCGAAAGCGCTCTTTGGCTGTCTGGCGGAACTGCTCGGTGCTGCTCTCGAAAAAGCTCCAGTGGATATCGCGGCCGTCTTTGTGCGCTTTGGCATATGCCAACGATTCGTCGGCAAGGGCTTCATAGGCTGACAGGCGTGTCTCGGCCATGGCCACATCAAACTTCTCTTCGCCCAGCAAGTTGACCAGGGCCTTGGCGCGCGCCATCAGGGCCATGCGGTAGTAGGTGTACTGCTTGCCTTCGGTCTTTTCCACGTCGGCCAGTTTGGCTGCCAGCACCTTGTCGTTTTCTACATCCAACTGGTCAGAGAAAGCGCTGCTGGCTTTTTGGAACGCCTCAAAGCTGGCCACCAGCGGGGCATGCATGGCCTTGCCTTTGGCGAACTTGTCGTCTTTGTAGTTGTCGCGGCTGTAGTAGTTGTTGGCCTCGGTCACCTGGGTGTCCATGGCGTCAAGCGCCTGAATGTAGGCGGCGCCCGCTGCATCCAGCGCGGGCATGGCGGGCTTTTGTGCGGCGGACGTTGCAAAGCTGGTTTTGCACTTTGCAGTGCTTTCGGGGTCGGTTTCGTACAGGCCGTACACCACGCTTTCGCGGCCTGTGGGGCCGGTCTTCATGTTTTTCACCCAGGTGGCGTAGCGCTCGATGGACTTGTGGGCTCTGCCATCCAGCCTGTTGTAGCAGCCGATGTAGTCCTGCAGCTTGGCGGCGGCACTGGGTTCCTCCACGGGGGCCTTGGCGGGGGGTGTTGCCGCGGTGGGTTTGCCGCTGGCTGGCGCTTCGTTGACGGAGATGCTGGGCGCCGCAGGGGCCTTGGCGGTGTCTTCAGATTTGGAGTTACAGGCAAGCAAAGCCAGCAGCAGCGGTGCTGCCAACAGCGCACGGGTGGCGCAAGCGAAAGAGGTCATAAGGGCAGGGCGCAAAAGCGCAAATGAGGGTGGCAAAGTGGGGCGATGTGGCCCCGTGCGGGCGGATTGTGCCGACGCCTTTGCCTTGCCAAGGGCATTGCTTCCCTCTGAAGTGCAACAAGCTGTGCACTTTTCCTCAAACGCCCGCGCTAAGGCGGCACACCCTGTACTCCGCCTGAGGGATGTCCTGCATAACTCCCTGCGGTCTGTGATAGCGCGGCCTCGGGCGGTTCGCTGCGTTGCTTTTCTTGCCAATAGCCCAGCTATTGGCTGCCAAAAGACGCCTTGCGGCCCCTCCCGATCCCACTACCACCGCCTCGCGAGGGTGATGCAGGACATCCTTAGCGGCTGAAGACTTCCAGCAACCTGTCCAGGCCGCCTTGGTTGATGGCCACTTTGGCCTGTGCGCGCACGGCGGGCTTGGCGTGGTAGGCCACAGACAGGCCCGCAACGCCCATCATGGGCAGGTCGTTGGCTCCATCGCCCACCGCAATCGCCTGCGATGGCGAGATGCCCATGAGCGAGGCCAGCTCCAGCAAGGTGCGGCGCTTTTCGGCACCGTCGCAGATGTCGCCCCAGGGCTGGTCCACCATGCGGCCGGTGAGCAAGCCGTTGTCCACCTCCAGCATGTTGGCGCGGGCAAAGTCGATGCCAAGGCCCGCCTTCACGCGGTCGGCAAAGAAGGTGAAACCACCCGAGACCAGCAGCGTGGTCAGGCCAGCGGCCTTGGCGGCGGTGATGAGTTCTTGGGCGCCTGGGTTAAAGCGCAGGCGCTCTGCGAACACCTGCTCCATGTGTTGCACCGTCACGCCTTTGAGCAGGGCTACGCGCTGGCGCAGGCTTTCCTTGTAATCGGTGATCAGGCCTTGCATGGCCGCTTCGGTGATGGCCGCCACTTCGGCCTTGCGGCCTGCTGCGTCGGCGATCTCGTCCACGCACTCGATGTTGATGAGGGTGGAGTCCATGTCGAACGCGATCAGCTTGTAGCTGGACAGGGACAGGAGCGGGTCAATGCCCTGGACAACAAGGCCGGGGGCGAATTCGGTGGTGTTTTTCATGGCAGGGCGCTTGAGGCAAATGCTGGAATCAGAACCCGTAATGGTATCGCCCATGGAATGCGGCTGGGCTGCGGCGAGGAAGCCAGAGCGTGGGCCGTGGAGTGCGGGCGGGCTTCACAGCCCAGCGTGCAAAGGAGTAAGGCGGCCGTGACCCGGTCCAGGTTGATATTGACCGATTTGGCGGCATGTTTGTGGGGTAGCCTTGGCCATCCGCACATCCATCCTCAAGAGCCCGCGAGAGCCTTTACCGATCCGCCCCTTAGATGAAAACCATTGACGAGATGTTGAACCTGGACCTGCTCACCCCTGAGCAGCATGCTGAAATCAGCGCGTGGATTGCACGCGCTGCTTCACCCGATGAGATTTTGCAGATGCCCGCCCCGCTGTGGCAGGCCGTCGAGCGTGCCAGCAAGGTGATGGGCATCGATGAGGACCTGCTGCGCCCGCCAGCGCTCGACTATGGCGCGCTGGCGCCCGGCTGATGCGCCCTGGCCGCAGCGGTCTGCGCCTTTGAGCAGGTTCTTATGCGGCAGCTGCGCTGGCCTCCGCCCCCGCAAACACTTCACGCGCTGCGGCCAGCCCGTTCAGCGCGGCCGGAAAGCCCGCGTAGACGGCCATCTGCATGAGGACTTCGACAATCTCTTCGCGGGTGACGCCGACGTTCAGTGCTGCCTGCAAATGCACTTTGAGTTGGGGTGTGGCGTTGCCTAGTGCCGTGAGCGCGGCCACCACGGCGATCTCGCGGCTGCGCAGGTCCAGGCCGGGGCGCGAATAAATGTCGCCAAACGGGAACTCGATCAGATAGCGGGCGAAGTCTGGCGCAATGTCGGCGAGGCTTGCCACGACGTGCTCACCGGCTTGGCCGTCGATTTCGCGCAGCTTGGCGAGGCCCTGGAGGTAGCGGGGGTTGGTGTGTGGAGACATGGGGGCTTCCTTGGCGGGTGGACGATGGTGTGTGGCGAAGGGAAGCTTCCAGGCCCTGGTAGTGCCCGATCTTGTCTTGCAGCACCTGCGCGGCTTGCTGCATCGCAGTGATCGTTGCCAGCACCTGCGCAAGATGCTGCTCCAGCAGTTCGCGCCGCTGCGAGGCGGTTGCATTCCCCTCGCTGCGCAGCCGTGCGAAGGCCTGCATCTGCCCGATGGGCATGCGGGTCTCGCGCAGGCGCAGCAGGAATCCGATCCATTCCATGTCCGACGCCGCATAGCGCCGCTGGCCGCCGGGCGCACGTGCCACGGGGGCAATCAAGCCCGCGCGCTCGTAGTAGCGCAGCGTGTGGACGGACAAGCCAGTGCGTTGAGCGACGTCGGTAATGGTGAGGAGGGATGCCATGGGAGGAATTCTCGAAGTTGGAGTGCACTCTAAGTCAAGCCCTTTGAACAGGCTCTTTGAGCGCCTTACCCAAATCAGCGCACCAGCCCTGACCCCTCGGCCCATCGCAGCCTGTCAACGCATTGCAAGCCCAAGGGCAAACCGGGGCAGCGACGCCATGGGGCGGGGTGCCGCTTTTCCCAGGTCAGTGGGGGTTGGCGGGCTATCGCTGTGGCACAGAAGGGGTAGGGGGCGCCGCCCTGCGCAGGCTGCGCCAGTCTTTGCCCCTTGCGCCGAAGCCATGCGGGCCTGCCCGCTTGCCACGCAAGGGCGCTTTACTGCGGCACCAGCCCCGCCGCCTTCACCAGCTCGGCGTGGACCTTGATCTCCTGCGCGATGGCGTCCTTGAGCTGCTGGCTGGTGCCTGGCGCCACCTCCATGCCGCTGGCGGCGAGCTTCGCCCGGGTGTCCGGGTCGGCCAGGGCGGCGTGCGCTGCGCGCTGCAACTTGTCGATGATGGGCTGGGGCGTCTTGGCCGGGGCGAGCAGGCCCACCCAGGCGGAGAGGTTCATCTCTGGCGCACCCGCTTCGGCCATGGTGGGCGTTTGCGCCAGGGTGCCGGTGCGTTGCGCGGCCATCAGCCCCAGCGCGTGCAGCTTGCCCGACTGGATGTGCGGCAGCGCCTCGGGCAGCACGGCAAACAGCATGTCCACCGTGCCCGCCAGGGCGTCGTTGATGGCCGGGGCGCCACCCTTGTAGGGCACGTGCAGCAGATCGGTCTGGGTGCGGGTGGTGAACATCAGCCCCGCCAGGTGTTGCGGGCTGCCGTCGCCTGATGAGGCATAGGTCAGCTTGCCCGGTGCCGCCTTGGCGGCGGCGATCACGGCGGCCACGGTGGGAAACTTCTGCTTGTCCTTGACCACCAGTACCATGGGCTGGTTCACGAACTTGGTGATGGGCACGAAGTCGGCCTCGGGGTCGTAGGGCAGGGTCTTGAAGATGCTCTTGTTCGTGGTGAGGAACGACGCGGGCGAGACCATGAGCGTGTAGCCGTCCGGCGCCGCGCGCGATACGAGCGGCGTACCGATCTGGCCTGAGGCCCCCGCCTTGTTGTCCACCACAAAGGCCTGGCCCAGTTCGGCCGCCATCTTCTGTGTGACCACGCGCGCAATCATGTCGGCACTGCCGCCTGCTGGCAGGGCCACGATGACTTTGACGGGGCGATCGGGGTAGTTGCCTTGGGCCGAGGCAGTGGCTCCCGAGCACAGTGCCACCAAGGTGCAGGCCAGGGCCGGGATAAGACGCAGAAAGGGCATGGAACAACTCCCAAAGGTAGACGAACACACAAGCCGGGTGCGCCCGCTGATGGGATGGCTGGCGTCCCCCGTCGCGGAGAAACCGCGTGTTCCACTCTCAAGCAATTCCTGCACCAGACAGGTTTCGCCTGCTGGGTGGTGCCCTTGGCGTGTCTTTGCGTGCTTCTCTTTTGATAGCTGCTAGCGCTTATTGAATAAGCGCTTCAGCCATTTTTTGCGTGCAGGTAGAGATCATCCGACCAGGTGGCCAACCACCCGGGCTTGAAGGTCACGAACACCGCACACAGCATGCCGGTGACCACCGCATCCCCCCAGGCCATCAGCCAGCGGGCGACCAGCGAGAGCTGATCGCCCACACCCGGCAGCGTATGGCCTGCCCATTGCGACAAGGTTCCCGCCACAAACAGGCACAGCGCCGTGCCCAAAAAACCCCGGCCCAGCACATACACGAAGGCGCGCACGCCCGCGAGCGGCCGTGCCCCCGCCAAGCGGCGCAGCACCACGCCCAGCAGCAGCGCCAGCGTGGCAGGCACCACGCCCTGCCACACGGCCATGCCCAGAGCGTCGTCCCACGCCAAGCCGGGCGAAAGCAACGCCGCGGTGGCGCCCACCGCGAGCAGCGTAGGCACCGCCAGCGGCCAGCCCAGCATGAGCAGCACCAGGCACGCGCCGGACCACTGCAGTTGCAGCGGCATGTGGTGCAGCGTGGGCAGGGCCCAGGCCCAGGGCAGCAAGACAAGGGTGGCGAGCAGCGGCGTCCACAGCGTGGCAGGCACGCCCTGCGCCTCGTGCGCCAAGGGTTGGCGGCTGACCAGCAGCCGCCAGGGGCGGGCCAGCAGCGCGGCAGCCAGGGCGATCAGGGCCAGAGCAGCTTCCATTTGAGTACTATGATTTTGATAGCTTGTAGCGCTTGATGGATAAGCGCTAGGGGCTATTTTTATTCATATTTTTGAGGCGCTACGCCGCCACCGGCTGCCCCAGCGAGCGCAGGATGTCCCGCACCATCTGCGCGCGGTCCTTGGGGTCTTTGAGCTCGCGCTCAATGCGCAGCTTTTCGTTGCCCGCCAGCTTGATGTGCTTGTTTTTCTGGATCAGCTCGATGATGCGCATCGGGTCGATGGGCGGCTGGGGCTTGAAGGTGATGTTGATGACGCCAGGGGCCGCATCCACCTTGACCACGCCGTAGGGCTGGCTCAGCACGCGCAGGCGGTGCACGTCGATGAGGGTCTGGGCCTGCGGCGGCAGCTTGCCGAAGCGGTCCACGATCTCTTCGAGCAGGCCGTCGATCTGGTCGGGGTTCTTGGCCGTGGCCAGCTTCTTGTAGAACGACAGGCGCAGGTGCACGTCGCCGCAGTAGTCGTCGGGCAGCAGGGCGGGGGCGTGCAGGTTGATGTCGGTGGTGACGGACAGAGGGCTGAGCAGGTCCGGCTCCTTGCCGGCCTTGAGCGCCTTGACGGCTTCATTGAGCATCTCGTTGTACAGCTGAAAGCCCACCTCCAGCATGTTGCCGCTCTGGTTCTCGCCCAGCACCTCGCCGGCGCCGCGGATCTCCAGGTCGTGCATGGCCAGGTAGAAGCCGCTGCCCAGTTCCTCCATCTGCTGGATGGCATCGAGGCGCTGCGCGGCGTGCTTGGTCAGGCCCTCGGTGTCGGGCACCATGAGGTAGGCGTACGCCTGGTGGTGGCTGCGGCCCACGCGGCCGCGCAGCTGGTGCAGCTGTGCCAGGCCGAACTTGTCGGCGCGGCTCATGATGATGGTGTTGGCCGTGGGCACGTCGATCCCGGTCTCGATGATGGTCGAGCACAGGAGGATGTTGTAGCGCTGGGCCACGAAGTCGCGCATCACGCGCTCCAGTTCGCGCTCGGGCATCTGGCCGTGGGCCACGGCGATGCGGGCCTCGGGCAGTATCTCTTCGAGCTTCTGGCGGCGGTTCTCGATGGTCTCCACCTCGTTGTGCAGGAAGTAGACCTGGCCGCCGCGCTTGAGTTCGCGCAGCACGGCCTCGCGGATCACGCCCGTGCCCTCGTTGCGCACAAAGGTCTTGATCGCCAGGCGCCGCTGCGGCGCGGTGGCGATGACCGACAGGTCGCGCAGGCCTTCGAGTGCCATGCCCAGCGTGCGCGGGATGGGCGTGGCAGTGAGGGTGAGCACGTCCACCTCGGCGCGCAGGGCCTTCATCTGCTCCTTGTGGCGCACGCCAAAGCGGTGCTCCTCGTCGATGATCAAGAGACCCAGGTTGTGGAACTTGGTGGATTCACTGAGCAGCTTGTGCGTGCCCACCACGATGTCCACCGTGCCGTCGCCGATGCCCTTGATGGCGGCGGTGATCTCCTTGCCCGAGCGAAAGCGCGAGACCTCGGCCACCTTCACCGGCCATTTGCTGAAGCGGTCCACCAGCGTCTGGTAGTGCTGCTCGGCCAAGAGCGTGGTGGGCGCGAGGAAGGCCACCTGCTTGCCGCCCGTGACGGCCACGAAGGCCGCGCGCAGCGCCACCTCGGTCTTGCCGAAGCCCACATCGCCGCAGACCAGGCGGTCCATGGGGCGGGGGCTGATCATGTCCTGGATCACCGCATGGATGGCGGCGTTCTGGTCGGCGGTCTCCTGAAAGCCGAAATCGTTGGCAAAGGTCTCGTAGTCTTGCGGGCTGTAGCGGAAGGCATGGCCCTGGCGCAGTGCGCGGCGGGCGTAGATGTTGAGCAGCTCGGCCGCGCTGTCGCGCACCTGCTCGGCTGCCTTGCGCTTGGCCTTTTCCCACTGGCCGCTGCCCAGCTTGTGCAGCGGCGCCTCGTCAGCGCTGACACCGGTGTAGCGGCTGATCAGCTGCAGCTGGCTCACAGGCACATAGAGCACGGCCTTGTCGGCGTATTCGAGGTGCAAGAACTCCTGCATGGCGAGCGTGCCGTCGGGGTTCTTGTTGCCCACGTCCATGTTGACCAGGCCCCGGTAGCGGCCGATGCCGTGGGCGCTGTGCACCACGGGGTCGCCCACGTTCAGCTCGGCCAAGTCCTTGATCAGCGCCTCGACGTCACTCACCTGCTCCTGCTTCTTGCGCCGGCGCGTGGTGGGGCCGGCGGCGAAGAGCTCGGTCTCAGTGACGAAGTCGATGCCGTCCTCGACCCAGCTGAAGCCCACCGTGAGGCCGGCGGTGGCGATGCCCACCTTTTCGTCGGCCGTGCCCTGGAACTCGGCCAGCGAGTCGAAGGCCGGCGGGTTCACGCCGCTGGCGCGCAGAAAGTCGAGCAGGCTCTCGCGCCGGCCATCGCTTTCGGCCAGCAGCAGCACGCGGTGCTGGGTGTTGCGGATGTGGGCGTGCAGGCGGGCCAGCGGGTCTTCGGCGCCGCGCACCACCGACAGGTCGCCCAGCTTGTGGAAGTGCGGGTTGTCATCCACGTCCTGCACGCCGGGGCGCAGTGACAGTTGGGCGTGCTCATTGGCGCGGGTGTAGAACTGGTCGGCCGAGAGAAACAGCGCCTCAGGCGGCAGCGCCGGGCGCTCGGGGTCGCCCTGTACCAGGCGGAAGCGGTCTTTCGTGTCCTGCCAGAAGCGCTGGAACGCCGGCTCCAGGTCGCCGTGCAGCACCACGGTGGCTTCTGACCCGAGGTAGTCGAACACCGTCGCTGTTTCGTCGAAGAACAGCGGCAGGTAGTACTCAATGCCGGCCGTGGCCACGCCCGCGCCCATGTCCTTGTAAATGCGGCTCTTGGTCGGGTCGCCCTCCAGCATCTCGCGCCAGCGGCTGCGGAATTTGGCGCGCGCCTCGTCGTCCATGGGAAATTCGCGGCCGGGCAGCAGGCGCACCTCGGGCACGGGGTACAGGCTGCGCTGGCTGTCGGGGTCGAAGGTGCGGATGCTGTCGATCTCGTTGTCGAACAGGTCCACCCGGTACGGAACCAGCGAGCCCATGGGAAACAGGTCGATCAGCCCGCCGCGCACCGCGTATTCGCCCGGGCTCACCACCTGCGAGACATGGCTGTAGCCCGCCAGCGTGAGCTGCGCTTTGAACTTCGCCTCGTCGAGCTTTTGCTTGACTTTGAAGTGGAAGGTGTACCCCGCCAAAAAGGACGGCGGCGCCAGCCGGTACAGCGCGGTGGTGGCGGGCACCAGCACCACGTCGGCCCCGGTGTCCTTGTCCTTCTGGCTGATGCGCCACAGCGTGGCCAAGCGCTCGCTGATCAGGTCCTGGTGCGGCGAGAAGGTGTCGTAGGGCAGCGTCTCCCAGTCGGGGAACAGGGCGCAGCGCAGCCCGGGGGCGAAGAACGCCATTTCCTCGATGAGGCGCTGCGCATCGGTGGCATCGGCCGCCACGATGGCGGTGGTGCGCCCTGCCGCCTTGTCGCGTTCGGCCAGGCGGGCCAGCAGCAGAGAGTCGGCGCTGCCCACGGGGCGGGGCAAGGAGAAACGTTTACCGGGAGTGAGTTTGGGGAGTTCCATGCGGGACGGTGTCTGCAGCCCCGGGGCACCCCCTGGGGCGCGGTGCGCGCACGGGCCGGGTGGATCGGGGAGTGGAGATTCTAGAATGAGCCCCTCATGACTGCACCGCTCCTGCCCACAGCCCCTGTTCCTTTGTCTGCCCACGGCCGCTTTTGGGGCCTGGTGCCCTGTGCGGGCATGGGGCTGCGTGCGGTGCCTGCAGGGGGCTCTGCAGGGGCAGTGCCCGCAGCACAGGCGCTGCCCAAGCAGTACCACCTGGTGGCAGGGCAGCCCATGGTGCTGCACACCTTGGCCGCGTTTGCCGGGGTAGGGCGCCTGCTGGGCACCCTGGTGGCTGTGGCGGCGGGCGACCATTTTCTGGACGTTTATGCACACCCCTCTTTCTTTAAGGTGGAGTGTGGGGGCCCCACGCGGGCCGATACGGTGCTGGGCGGGCTCAGGGCATTGCGGGAGCGGGGCGCGCAGCCTGAAGACTGGGTGCTGGTGCACGACGCAGCCCGCTGCCTCGTCACCACCGCCCTGATCGACACCCTGATCGATACCTGTGCCAACGATGGGGTGGGAGGGCTTTTGGCGCACAAGCTGGCCGACACCCTCAAGACCTCCATCGACGGCCCCGGTGGCGTGCGGGTGGCCACCACGGTGGACCGCAGCGACAAGTGGCTGGCGCAAACGCCGCAGATGTTCCGCATCGGCCCGCTGATGGCCGCCATCGAGCGCATTGGCCCCAGCGTGACCGATGAGGCCAGCGCCATGGAGGCCATGGGCCTGCACCCCCGGCTGGTGCCTGGTGGCGCGCAGAACTTCAAGGTGACCTACCCGGATGACTTTGCACTGGCAGGTGCCGTTTTGGCCCAGCGCGGCCACGGCACCACGCTGGAGCGCTTTGGCGGCCTGCGTGGGTTGCCCCCCACGGGGGCCTGAGGGGCGCTGTCGGCGCTGTGGCGGCAGGTTGCTGTTTTCCTTTTGATTGGCCCTGCAACGGGCAGAGAGCGATGTGATGAATTTCAGGATTGGTGAGGGTTGGGATGTGCATGCCTTGGTGCCTGGCCGCCCCTTGGTCATTGGCGGGGTGACGATTGAGCACAGCATGGGCTTGCTGGGCCACTCGGACGCCGATGTGCTGCTGCACGCCATCACCGACGCCATCTTGGGCGCCGCTGCGCTGGGCGACATTGGCACGCACTTCCCAGACACCGACCCTGCATTCCGTGGGGCTGACTCGTCGGTGCTGCTGGCCGAAGCAGGCCGCCGCGTGCGGGCTGCAGGGTTTGAGATTGCCAATGTGGACAGCACCGTGGTGGCCCAGGCTCCACGCCTGGCAGCCCATATCCCCGGCATGCGCGCCTGTATTGCGCAGGCGCTGGGCCTGGCACCCGATCAGGTCAACGTGAAGGCCAAGACGGCCGAGCGCCTGGGGCCGGTGGGCCAGGGCCTGGCGATGGAGGCGCGTGCGGCCACCTTGGTGTACCGCCGCTGAGTAGATGGGGCGAGAGCGCTTGGTGTGCTCCTTGCCAACAAAGTCTGAGACAGTCATACGGGCGCGGTGAGGCGTTGCAGGACGATCTTTCGCTGCAAACGTCTGAAACAGGTGCTCCTTGGGGACTCACCTATAAGCAGTCGCGGCATCTATGTCTGAGACAGCGCGAAGGTCCGTTTCAGGCTCATAAGCGACGGGGCCGCGAGTGAGTACTATCGGCCAGGAGCAGCCGGTCACTGCAAATGAAAGCGGACGTTCAACGTCGAGGTGATGGGCGCCAGAGCGAAGCGAAGGGAATCACAAGCGCAGCTTGTGACCATCCCGCGCGACTGCAGTGTTAGGCAAGTGCCTCATGTGCCCACGCCCTCTGCGTACTTAACTATGGTTCGGTGGCCCCATACACTTGATATGGCACCAACACTAAAGTCTTTGGTTTTACTTTCGAGTTCTTGCAAGGCGGAAGAGCCGATATGAGCGGCGACATTACCAACAATTGGAGTGTTGTTCTCTTTGAAGCAGCCAATGTGTAGCAACGCGAACTGCTTGACGGCCAACGAGGGCGGCAACTCATCAGTGCTTGCGTGCTCCACAACTGCATCAAGAAGCCCGCCATAGAAGTAGCTCCTCTTTCCTTGTGCGCCGCAAAGAAAGGCAAAAGGCACGAACTTTCCGTCGCTACGCGGGATAAAGCAAAAATCACCTGGCGTTAGTTTCGCTGTACTTACGGGGATCACGGCAGCCTCGTTTGCATAACGTTTGACATTATGGGCGTCCAAGAGCGATAGCTCTAGAAAGCCCCTCGATGAAGGTTTGACCTCACTGACTCACCGCTTCTGTCCGTATAGTTTTGCGTATTCAGCGGCCAGCTGACGAGCTTTTTTTTGTTGCGCCGTGTCGAGGATTGTGAGCAGCTGAGCGCGGTTCTTGACGGACTGAGGATTTCCAGCGGAAGCCGGCATGTCGATCCAGGCAAAGGCCTGAACATAGTCCAACGGTACGCCTTGGCCTTGAGCAAAAAGTAGCCCGTATTCGTTCTGTGCTTGCGGCAAGCCTGCCTCCGCAGCTCTTCGATACCAGGACGCGGCCTTCTCGTAGTCTTGCGGCACAGCGCTGCCCTTTCGATACGCCTGCGCAAGATTGAACTGAGATTGAACATCACCCGCTTCTGCGGCCTTTTGGCCGTACTGGAATGCGACCTTCTGATCTGCAGGAACGCCATCCCCATCTGAATACATGAGGGCTAGGTTTGCCAGCGATGGCGGATAGTTTGCTGCCGCTGCTTCCTTGAAGAGAGAGACCGCCTTCTTCAGATCGCGTTCCACCCCGTGGCCTTGGTAATAAAGACTTGCCAATAGGTGCTTGCCGACCGCGTTTCCTTGGTTGGCGGCAGCCGAGAACTCTTTGAGAGCTACTGCGTAGTTGCCGGAGTTGTAGGCGGCAATCCCATCATTGATAGCGGCGGATACGGGCAAAGACATTGCTATTCCAAGGGCGAGGGCAAGCAGTCGGTGCATGGTGTTGGGTGAGATCTAACGGATACTTAAAGGCACGAGGATTTCTGAGCCCACGAGTTCGACAGTCACGACCTTCTCATCGAGGGCCTGAGTCGCAATGTTTTCCATATAAGCCACGGTGTCGCCTGGTCCGCGTGCAGTCACGGGGAGTGACGTGTCATTGGCAGTCAGCTCAAAGCTCATCTCTTCTTGGGCCGCGATGGAACTACTCCCAGCCCATTCAAGTGGACCGAAAAGTCGTTCCGCAAGCCGTGCATAGGCGGCTCCATCGAACTCTTCGTCTGCTTCAATTTCATCCACGGAACTAGGGCGGCCATGGGTCTTGATGAGAATGAAATCCAGGCTCATTGATTTGCTTCCTTTAGTGTCTGCCTCTGGCCGACAGTACGCATTCGCCGTAGATTAGTGGATGACGGCAACCGCTGCATAGTGATCGCTACCACTGGGCCATGTGTCTCAGACTCTATTGCCCGTGAACCCTTGGGCGATCCCTCATGAGGATCGCCCGCTGCGCTGCCGTGGTTGACGTGGTCAGGCTTGGTCTTGCGCCCGTTTGCGGGGCAATTGGCGCTTGATGGCAGGGCGCTGCAGGCGCTGCTTGGGGTCCACGCCTGCGGGCAACTCGGTGGCCCGCTGCAGCTGGATGTGTGCTACCAGCCCGCCGGTGCTGGAGTTGGCCAGCGCAAAAATGCCACCCATGCGCTGCACGGTCTTGTCCACAATCGACAAGCCCAAGCCCGCGCCTGCTGCCGCCGTGCGGGCCGAGTCGCCCCGGAAAAACGGCTTGGTGAGGTTGGACAACTGCTCAGGTGGCACGCCCGCGCCGTGGTCGCGCAGCTTGAGCAGCACCCAGCTCTCGCGGCCCTTGGCGGCAATGTCCACGCTGGTCACGCCGGTGTCGGCAGCTTTGCCGTAGCGGCGGGCGTTTTCTAGCAGGTTCGAGATCACCCGTGCCAATTCCACTTCGTCGGCCAGCACGTTCAGGTCTTCGGGCACCTGCATGGTGATTTGCAGCTCCCGGTGGTCTTGTACGGCATAGACGCACGATGACACCACCGCGTGCAGATTCACCGGGGTCAGCGTCACATGGTCGGGGCGGGCGTAGTCCAGAAACTTGTCAATGGTGGCGTCGAGCTGAACGATGTCGGCCACCATGTGCTCGCGGGCAATGTCGTCCGTCACGCTCATCTCGGTTTCCAGCCGCAGGCGGGCCAGGGGCGTGCGCAGGTCGTGCGAGATGCCGGCCAGCATCACGGCGCGGTCTTGCTCCAGCTTGGCCAGCTTTTGCGCCATGCGGTTAAAGCCGATGTTCACCTCGCGGATCTCGCTGGTCACCACCTCCTCATCGAGGTGGCTGGCGGCAAAGTCGCCGTCGCGCACGCGGTTGGCGGCATACGACAGTTGCTTGAGCGGGCGGTTGATCAGCCGCGCAATGGCAGCTGCCCCGGCCAGAGACAGGGCTCCGGCGGTGATGAGCCAGATGAGCCAGGTGCGCCCGCCTGCAGGGCTGAAGCGCGAGCGGTCCATCAGCAGCCAGTTGGGGTCGCCATTGATGTTGAAGCCCACCCACAGGCCGTTCTCGCCATTCACGTTCTGGGCCACGATGGTGTCGGGGCCCAGGCGGGCGGTGAGTTCTTCGGTCAGGCGGTTGCCCAGGGCGTTGCCATCGAGCAGCGTGAATTTGTCGCCCGGCTCGCGGGGCAGGATGCGCACGCCTTCCTGGTCGGCCATGGTCTTGATGAGCGAGACGCGCGCGATGGCGTCCGAGTGCACCAGGGCGGCCCGGCTCAGGTTGACCAGCGAAGCGATTTGCTGGGCCGTGTGCAGGGTGCGGGGTTCAAACTCCAGCGCACGCAAGGTTTGCAGCCATGCCAGGATGCTGCCCACCAGCAAGAGCGCCAGCAAAAAGAAAGTGCGCCAAAACAGATTCAGACCCACGCGAGCGCGTTGCTCGCGTGCGATGCGCAGCGACGACTCCAGCGGTGCAGGGCTGGTGGCGTCGGCGGGCGGTCCTTCGTGTGTGCGCCTGCGGGGCCTGGGCTTGCCTTCAGGCTTGTTCATCGTGAATTAGCTCGTTCCGTCCGGTACAAAAACATAGCCCACACCCCACACGGTCTGGATGTAGCGGGGCGCCGCAGCGTCCACTTCCACCAGCTTGCGCAGGCGCGACACCTGGACGTCCAGGCTGCGGTCAAAGGGCTCAAACTCGCGCCCGCGTGCCAGCAAAGCCAGCTTTTCGCGCGACAGCGGCTGGCGCGGGTGGCGCACCAGGGCCTTGAGCATAGCGAATTCACCGGTGGTCAACGGCAACTCTTCGCCGTTGCGCTGCAAGGCGCGGGTGCCCAGGTCAAACGTGAAGGGGCCGAAGGTGACCACTTCGTTGTCGCCCGATGGGGCGCCGGGGGCTTCTTGCGCGGGGCGGCGGCGCAGCACGGCGTGGATGCGGGCCAGCAGCTCGCGGGGGTTGAAGGGCTTGCCCAGGTAGTCGTCGGCACCCACTTCCAGGCCCACGATGCGGTCCACGTCCTCGCCCTTGGCGGTGAGCATGATGATGGGGGTGCGGTCGTTGGCGGCGCGCAGGCGGCGGCAGATGGACAGGCCGTCTTCGCCAGGCATCATCAGGTCCAGCACGATGATGTCTACGGTTTCGCGCAGCAGCAGGCGGTTCAGCGCCTTGCCGTCTTCTGCCACCATGACTTCAAAGCCTTCTTGCGTCAGGTAGCGGCGCAGCAGGTCGCGGATGCGTGCATCGTCATCCACCACCAAAACTTTGTCGGTGCGATTGGTTGTAGTGGCCATATTGCTCTCAAGTCCAATTTGTAACAGAGCCGATTCTGACCAAGTTGGGCGCCGAAGTTCGGCTTTTACCCCCGGGTTTGACCAACTGTTACAAGTTTTGCCCCAGCGTCAACCCTGTCTGACACAGCTTTGCGGCGCGCGCCTACACACTGGGGGTTGGCGTGCGGATAGGCGTTTTGGGCATGGTGCCCAAGCGTGCTGTTCACCGCACCTGAAAGGTCATGGGTCGATGAAAAATGCTATTCGTTTGGTAGCTGCCAGCGCTTTGCTGGCAAGCGCTGGGGCTGTTTTTGCTCAAAATGGAGCGGCCGTGGCAGTTGCCGCTGAGCCGCGCAATGTGGTGCAGTTGTCTGCCGCAGGGCTGGTGGAGGTGCAGCAGGATGTGCTGGTGATCACCCTCACGGCCAGCAAGGACGCCCCCACGCTGGCTGTGGCCCAGACGCAGCTTAAGCAGGCGCTGGATGCGGCCCTGACGGAAGCCAAGGCCAGCGCGCAGGCCGGGCAGATGGACGTGACCACGGGCTCGTTCAGCCTGTCGCCGCGCTATAGCAAGGACCAGAAGATCGTCGGTTGGCAGGGGCAGGCCGAGTTGACGCTACAGGGGCGTGATTTCGCTCGCATCACTACCGTTGCAGGCAAGCTCCAGACCATGGCGGTGAGCAACGTGATGTTCACCCTATCGCGGGAGTCCCGTGCCAAGGCCGAGAGCGAGGCCCAATCCCAGGCCATTGAGCAATTCAAGAGCCGTGCAGGGGAGTTGTCGAAAGCCTTTGGCTTTGCGGGCTATGGGCTGCGCGAGGTGAGCGTGTCGGGCCAAGGCATGAGCGTGGCGCCGATGGGCATGCGACTGTCGCGCGAGAAAATGGCGTCGTTCTCTGCGGATGCCCCTGTGCCCGTGCAGCCAGGGCGCGAGCAGGTCAGCATCAGCGTGTCGGGCACGGTGCAGATGCGCTGACCGGGACGTTGGCCCGCGCGGCTCAGTCCAAAGCTGCGCGCAGCGCCTCGTCCACCTCGGCCCGGGTGGTGGGGCGCACGGCGCGGGCCCGTTCTTGCCCCTCTTTCAACACGATGAGCGTCGGCCACAGCTTGACCTTGTAGCTGCGGCCCAGGCGCTGGCCGGGCCCGTCTTCCACCTTGATGTGCTGCACTTGGGGCAGGCCTTGCAGGGCCTGTTCGATCAGCGACTGGGCGCCGGTGCAGTGCGGGCACCAGGGGGTGCCGAATTCGAGCACCGTGGTGCCCGGCAGTGCGTCCACCTCTGCGCGGGTGGGCGGGGTGGTCAAGTGTTGGGCGGTATAGGGCATGGCGGGTCCTCGGTTAAATGACGCCGTCAAACACCATCACATCCACCGCATCCCCCACCGCCACATTGCCCTGCTGGTGGTGCAGCACGATGAGCCCATTGGCCTGCACCATGGAGCTGAGCACGCCCGAGCCCTGGTTGCCGGTGGTGCGCACCTGCAGGCTGCCGTCGGGGGCGGTGGTGACGGTGCCGCGCTGGTATTCGGTGCGGCCGGGCTTTTTGCGCATGGCTTCGGTACTGATGGCGCGCAGCAGGGGCGGGGCAGGGCGGGTGCTGCCCATCATGCGCAGCAGGGCCGGGCGCACAAAGGCCAAGAAGGTCACCATCACCGCCACCGGGTTGCCCGGCAGGCCAAACAGAATGGCGCCACCAGGGTTGGCGTCGATATCATTTTGATAGCTGCCAGCGCTTGCCAATGGTGCGCTAGAGGCTGATTTGGCCTCAAGATTTTGTGCTGCAATGCGCCCCACGGCCATGGGGCGGCCGGGGCGCATGGCGATGCGCCAGAAGGCCACGTCGCCCAGCTTTTTCATCATGGCGCGGGTGTGGTCGGCCTCGCCCACGCTCACGCCGCCGCTGGTGATGATGGCGTCGGCGCGCTGTGCCGCCTCGGTGAAGGCGGCTTCGAGCAGGGCCGGGTCGTCGCGCACCACGCCCATGTCGATCACCTCGACGCCCAGGCGGCAAAGCAGGCCAAACACCGTGTAGCGGTTGCTGTCGTACACGGCGCCTTCGCGCGGGGGCTCGCCCAGGCTCAGGATTTCGTCGCCGGTCGAGAAGTAAGCCACCCGCAGGCGGCGCGACACGGTCACCGTCTTCAGCCCCAGGCTGGCCACCAGGCCCAGTGCGGCGGGGGTGAGCAGCTCGCCCCGCGCCAGGGCCACGCCGCCTTCCATCAGGTCCTCGCCCTTGAAGCGGCGGTTATCGCCCAGGCGCAGCACATCGGCTGCGATGGTGATCTGCTCGCCCTGGGCGGTGGTGAACTCTTGCGGCACCACCGTGTCCAGCCCGGCGGGCATGATGGCGCCGGTCATGATCTTCACGCATTCGCCCGGCTGCACTGCGCCTGCCCAGGCCTTGCCCGCTAGGGCCGTGCCCACGTTGCGCAGCGTCAGCGGCTGGCCTGCCACCAGTTGGTTGCCCGCAAAGGCATAGCCGTCCATGGCCGAGTTGTCGTGGGGCGGCACGCTGATGGGCGAGATCACATCGCACGCCAGCACGCGGCCCAGGGCCTCGAAGATGCCGACTTCTTGCGTGCCCTCCACGGGCTGCACCAGGGCCTGCAAAAACGCGTTGACCTGGTCTGCGTGCAGGGCCTGGGGGTCGTAGCCTGCCAGTTCGGCGGCAATCTGGGCGATGGATTTCATGCGAAAACGGTGGTTGGGTCGGGGAGTCAAAACGGCGCGTTGCCCCTTGTGCGGGCCGTGCTCTAGGTTGCGGGCGTTGCGGTGGCGATGGTGACCGATGGGGTGGGCGCCGAGGGTAGCAAAAGCAGCATGTGCAGTTTGTCGTAAGGCACGCCGTTCACCACGATCGCGCCCGGCAGCAGGCCCCAGGCGCGAAAGCCCGCCTGCTCGTACAGCCGCACCACATGGGTGTTGCTGGCCGTGACGGTGAGCACCAGTTGCGTCAGCCCCGGCACTTGCCGTGCCAACTGGATGCAGGCTGCCACCAGTTGCTGCCCAATGCCACGGCGCTGGGCCTGGGGCGACACCATCATGCCCACCACCACGGCGCAGTGCTGCTGTTTGGTGCGCTGCTCGCGTTCGCAGCCCACACAGCCCAGCAGGGCGCCGCTGTCGTCAAACGCACCCAGAAAGAACTGGCCCGACGGGGGGTTGCCAAACCGCTCCACATAGCTTTCGGCAGACCGACCCACCGAGGATTCGTAGTCGGAGGTGAACGCATCGGGCGCGCTGCGCAGGGCTTCGTCGCGCAAGGCCTTGTAGGCCACGGCATCGCTGGCCTGCAGGGGGCGTATCTGCACGGCAGTGCGCTCCAAGGTGGCACCTGGGTGTGGCATGGTCAGCTGGCGCGTTCCAGCGCCTGCAGCTCGGCCAGCGTGTTGGCGTTGAAGAACGCCTTGGGGTCGTCACCGGGTTGGTCAAACGGCACCACGGCACAGAGGTGCAGGGCCGTCCAGGCGTCAATCTTGCGGCCCCCGGCCTGGGTGAAGCGCACCAGGCTTTCCAGCAGGTCCACCCGCAGCAGGCAAAACACCGGCTGCGTGCGCACGGTGGTGTGGCCCGTGCCGTTGTCCTCAGGGGCCGCCGCCATGGCGATGTCTGCTTGTTGCTCGTCAGCCGCCTGCGCCATGCGGGCGGCCAAGTCCAGCGGAAACAGCGGGGTATCGCACGGCACCGTCAGCAGCCAGGGCGTTTCGCAGTGCTCCAGCCCGGTCAAAAAACCAGCCAGCGGGCCTGCGTAGTCGTTGCTGGCATCGGGCCACACAGGGGCGCCAAACGACTCATAGGCCGCCAGATTGCGGTTGGCATTGACCAATGAGGCGCCCACCTGCATCTGCAGCCGCATCAAGGTGTGCAACGCCAGCGGCAGGCCGCGAAAGTTCTGCAGGCCTTTGTCCACCCCGCCCATGCGGGTGCCTCGGCCCCCGGCGAGAACCAGGCCGGTGATGTTTTGGGTGTCAATCATGAATTGCTCTTTAGTTCTTCAAAGGACCCAGGCTGCTGCTTCCCGTGGCCTTGGCGCCAGAACTGTGCAGGCCAGGGCCGCCAAGCAAGGGCCGCCCCGCAGCGAGGGCTGCGTCCCCCTCCCGCGCAGCGAGAGAGGGGGAAGGCGCCGAAGGCGACTCAGGGGGTGCTTCACCTCATCCCCCGATATAGCTCATCTCCACCCGCCGCGTGCCCGTGCTGGCATCGGCGGGCAGGCTGCTGCGCAATTCGGAGTACCGGTCGCTGCGCTGCTGCCAGATGGGGGCGATGGCAGCGGCAATGTCGGCATCGCTGGCGCCGCTGCGCAGCAGGCTGCGCAGGTCATGCCCTTGGGATGCAAACAGGCACAGGTACAGCTTGCCCTCGGTGGACAGGCGGGCGCGGTTGCAGTCGTGGCAAAACGCCTGCGTCACGCTGCTGATGACGCCCACCTCGCCCAGCGCGCGGTCGTACTGCCCGCTGGCATCGGCATAGCCCCAGCGCTCGGCGGTCTCGCCGGGGCTGCTGGGCGACAGGGGCACCAGCGGCAGCTCGGCGCGCAGGCGCGCGATCAGCTCGGCCGAAGGCAGCACCTCGTCCATGCGCCAGCCGTTGGTGGCGCCCACGTCCATGTATTCGATGAAGCGCAGCGTGGTGCCCGTGCCGCGAAAGTGGCGGGCCATGGGCAAAATTTCGTGGTCATTGGTGCCACGCTTGACCACCATGTTCACCTTGATCTGCGACAGCCCCGCCGCCTGTGCGGCATCGATGCCTGCCAGCACATCGGCCACCGGAAAGTCCACATCGTTCATGCGGCGGAAGACTGCGTCGTCCAGCCCGTCCAGGCTCACCGTCACGCGGTTCAAGCCCGCCTCCTTCAACGCCTTGGCCTTGCGTGCCAGCAGCGATCCGTTGGTGGTGAGCGTGAGGTCCGGCGCCTTGCCGTCCACCGTGCGCAGCTGCGCCAGTTGGGCGATGAGGTCTTCGATGTTCTTGCGCAGCAGCGGCTCGCCGCCCGTGAGGCGAATCTTGCGCACCCCGTGCGCCAGAAACAGCGACGCCAGCCGCGTGATTTCTTCAAAGCTCAGCAGCGCGCTGTGGGGCAGGTAGGGGTAGTCCTTGTCGAACACTTCCTTGGGCATGCAGTAGTTGCAGCGGAAGTTGCAGCGGTCCGTCACGCTGATGCGCAGGTCGCGCAGCGGGCGCCCCAGGGTGTCCACTAGCAAGCCAGTGGCTTGCGAGGGGTGCAAAGGAACCAGGGCTGCCAAGTCAGCGCGGCGCAGGTCCACCAGGGGAATGACACGTTCAGCCATGGCCGAATTGTGCCCGAAGGCCTGTTTCCCACACCAGGCAAGTCCTTCATTGTCTTGATCCGTGTCAAGATGCGGGTGGGTTGTGCACTTGGCTGGATCTTCGCCTTGGGCTGCTGGCGGCATATTGATCTGGCGCAACGGAGCGGGTTGACATTGTCATGACAATCTCATGACCTTCAAGGGTTTACCCCAGTTACTTTGACAGAAAGCAGGCTCCGTCATGACATGCAGCAATCCAACCGTGGTTCCGTGGTCGCGCCAACGTCGGCGCCTTGTGCAATGGGTGACGGCGGGCGTGGTGTTGCCTACCTGGGCGGCCACCGTGCAGGCGCAGATGGCGCTGTCTGCGGCCATCAACGTGTCGGGCTCGTTCCGGGCGATGTCGCAGCGCATGGCCAAGGCCTATTGCCAGCAGCATTTGGGCGTGATGCCCGATGTCGCCCTGGAAGCGTTGGCCAAGGCGCGCAAGCAGGCGCAGGCCGGGGCTGCGGACCTGGCCAAAGGGTCTACTGCGGGGGCCTGGCCTGCCGAGCTGAGCCGGCAGCTGGAAGAAGTGCAAAAGCAGTACAACATCTTGAACACGCTCACGGCGGTGGCGCCTTCCAAGGCATCGGCCGTGGCGGTGGCCGAGCAGGCCGACCGCATGATGGCTGCGGCGCAGACCGCCACCGAGGCGCTGGAAAAGCTGGCCCGCGCACCCAGCGCCAAGCTCGTGGGTTTGGCAGGGCGCCAGCGCATGCTGTCGCAGCGCATGGCCAAGCACTATTTCTTGATGGCTGCGGGCGTGGAGCCCAAGGCATCGCAAACCCAAATGAATGCCGACGCCGCCGAGTTCAAACAGGCGCTGCAAGCCCTGGCGGCAGCGCCAGTGTCCACCGCCGCCATCCGCACCGAGCTGGACCTGGGCCAGGCCCAGTGGCTGTTTTTTGAAACCGCCATGCGCCGCAACCCCGATGCCCAGGGCATGTCTGCTGTGGCCACCACCAGCGAGCGCTTGCTGGAGGTGACGGACCGGCTGACCTCGTTGTACGACGCGGCCCTGCGCGAAGTGCTGGGCTGAGACCGAGAGGGGCGCCTGGTGGTTTTACCGCGGCAGCAGCGTGTATTCCAGCGCCCAGAAGTGCTGCCATTCATGGACCTGCGCGTCGGCTGTGCCATGTGCCACGCAAGCCAGAAGCTCTTCGCGCTCAGGGAAGTTCTTCAGCACCCGGTGCGCAGAGCCATCGCGCAGCGGGCGTTGCTGATAGGTGTCGCCATCGGCATCACGCTCTGAAATCGGGGTGCTGCTGCCCGGCACATACCGGTTGTCCATGAAAACGACCTTGGCCCCTGGCTGCAGCACGCCGTGCAGCCCCTGCAGAAACGCCGCAATGCGCTGGCGTGGAATGTGAGACCACCAGAACCCCGCAAAAGCCGCATCCCAGGGGCGCGGCTCCAGCGCGGCCAGTTGGTAGGCATCGCCCTGCACCAGCGTGACATTGGCGGGCACCCGTGTGCGGGCGATCTCCAGCGTTTGCGGGGCCCCGTCCATGGCCAGCACGGCGTGCACCTGGGGGTCTGAGAACCTGTTCAAAGTCTTTTTGGAGTTGCACAAGTGTCATGCCGGGATGGGCTGCTAGGCGCAGCGCGCAGCCAATAGCCCGTGCTATTGGCAAGCGGTGCAACAACGCAGACCGCCCGGCAAGCCACTTGCCCGAAGGGTTGGAGTGAAATCGGGCGATTGGACGCCCCGGCTGCTTGCATGGGCATGAGCCCATGCGGCGCATCCAAGGCATCCACTCATCCCGATTGCACTCCAATGCAATCTCCAAAAAGACTTTGAACAGGTTCTGAAAACTGCGTCCAGTAGCCGGTGCCGCAGGCAATCTCCAACACGTTGCGCCCGGCCAATACGGTGGGCAGCCAGGCTTCCATCTGGCGCAGATCGGCCTGCCGCGTGGGCTTGGCGTAGATCTGGTCGTATTCCTTGGCGCGGGCGGCGTAGTAGTCCTGCATGGTCATTTGGGGGGTTACACGCAGCGCGCTCCGTCCACCTCAATGCATACGCCGCTGATGAAGGCGGCCTCATCGCTGGCCAGGTACAGCGCTGCATTCGCCACGTCTTGTGCGGTGGAGAAACGCCCCAGCGGGATGGTGGCCAGGAACTTTGCGCGGCGGGCTTCGTCTACCGGGCCGCCTGCAAACTCTGCTGCCAGGCCGGTGTCGGGGTTGAAGACGGGGTTCAGGCAGTTGACGCGGATGTTGTCGGGCCCCAGCTCGGCCGCCATCGATTTGCTGATGGTGATGACCGCGCCCTTGGAGCCGTTGTACCAGGTCAGCCCCGGGCGGGGGCGCAGCCCGGCGGTGGAGGCAATGTTGATGAGGCTGCCCCCGCCCGCGCGGCGCAGTGCGGGCACGGCGTGGATGGCGCTGAGGTAGATGCTTTTGACATTGATGGCGAAGACCTTGTCGAACTCTTCTTCGCTCACCTCCAGCATGGGGCGGTTGCGGTGCGTCCAGCCTGCGTTGTTCACCATGGCATCCAGCTTGCCGAACAGGCGCTCGGCCTCTGCCACCAAGGCCTGGACTTGGGAAGATTGCGTGACATCGGCCTGGAAGAACGCAGCCTTGCCGCCTGCCGCCGTGATCTCGGCCACCACACGTTGGCCGCCTGCGGTGTTGATGTCGTTGACCAGCACGTTGGCGCCTTCTTCGGCTAGGCGCTTGGCAATGCCTTCGCCAATGCCATTGCCAGCGCCGGTGACGATGATGGATTTGTTCTGCACGCGCATGCGGGGTCTCCTGGTAAAGGGTGGTTTGCTCTGCTTTTGATAGCTTCTTGCGCTTGATTGGTAAGCGCTAGAGGCTCTTTTTGCTTGAAGGGTGCGATGGGCTGGAGGGCCGCACATTGGCCGCCCCGCGCCCGTAGAACTGCGGGAAGTACTCTTTGACCCCGTTGCCCTCAAAGTCCCACCCTGTGCACTGGCCCAGATGGCGGGGCGGGGTGTCCGGGTCACCGCCGCCAAAGGCTGCGGGCAGGGTCTGGAAGGCGGCGGTGGCCATGTTGAACAGCAGCTCGCGCAGGTGGGTGCAGCTGGCCACGCCGCCCAGGTGCTGCGCAATGGCCTGCCGCCAGCCGCGCGCCATGCAGGTGCCCACCATGCCTTGCAGTGCGGGGCGGGCCTGGGGGCAGTCTTGCAGCGGGTGGGCATCCATGGCGGCTTCGATGGTGTGCACCACCAGTTGCCGGTCAATGGTGACGCGCAGCCACATGTGATGGATGGGGTCGCCCGCCAGGCGGACGCCCTCGCGCCGGAAGGAGGGCATGTCGTGCGCCTTGCTGTCGTGCAGCTCGGCCTCGATGTCCCATAGCCCGTCTTCGCGTTCGTAGCCCTGGTAGGTCACGCGGCGGATATGGCTGGCTTTGCGGGGGGCGGGGGAGGGCAGGGGCATGGCAAGGCCGTGTTCAGTCGGTTCTGGCGCAGTGCAGTTCGGCTCAGCCGTGCTTGATGGCGACGGTCTTCAGGGTGGTGAAGCCATACAGCGCCTCAAACCCCTTCTCGCGCCCGTAGCCGCTGGATTTGACGCCGCCAAACGGCAGCTCCACACCGCCGCCCGCGCCATAGTTGTTGATGAACACCTGCCCGCTGTGCACCCGCTTGGCCATGCGGAACTGGCGGGCACCGTCGCGCGTCCAGATGCCTGCCACCAGCCCAAACTGCGTGGCGTTGGCCAGTTCCACCGCGTGGTCTTCGTCCTGAAAGGCCATGGCGCAGAGCACGGGGCCAAACACTTCTTCCTGCGCCAAGCGGTGGCCCACGGGCACATCGCGCAGCAGCGTGGGGGCTTGGTAGAAGCCGCCCTCAGGGGCCTCGTCCACCACCACGCCTTGCGCCACCATGGGGATGCCTGCGACTTGTGCGTCCGATAAAAAGTCCCACACGCGCTGCTGCTGGCTTTGGCGGATGAGCGGGCCCACGTCCAGGTCCATGGCGGCGGGGCCTACGCGCAGCTTTTCAAAGGCGTGGCCCAGGCGCTCCAGCAGGGGCTCGTAGATGAGCGAGTCGATCAGCACGCGCGATCCGGCCGAGCAGGTCTGCCCGGCGTTTTGCACGATGGCGTTGAGCACCACCGGCACAGCGGCGTCGAGGTCGGCATCGGCAAAGATGATTTGCGGGCTTTTGCCGCCCAGCTCCAGCGTCACGGGGCAGTGGCGCTCGGCGGCCACCTGCTGGATGAGCGTGCCCACCTTGGGGCTGCCGGTGAAGCTGATGTGGTCGATGCCCGGGTGGCGTGCCAGCGCATCGCCCACCTCGTGCCCATAGCCGGTGACGATGTTGATGGCGCCGGGCGGAAAGCCTACCTCGGCCGCCAGTTGCGCCACGCGGATCAGCGACAGGCAGGCGTCTTCGGCAGGTTTGACCACGCACACATTGCCCGCCGCCAGCGCGCCGCCCACGCTGCGGCCAAAGATCTGCATGGGGTAGTTCCACGGGATGATGTGGCCGGTGACGCCATGCGGCTCGCGCCAGGTGAGCACGCTGTAGCCGTCCAGGTAGGGAATGGTTTCGCCATGCAGCTTGTCGCAGGCACCGGCGTAGAACTCAAAGTAGCGCGCCAGCGCCAGGGCATCGGCCCGCGCCTGCTTGGTGGGCTTACCGCAGTCGCGCTGCTCCAACGCCGTCAGCTCGTCGGCATGTTCCAGCACCTTGGCCGAGAGCTTTTGCAGCAGCCGCCCCCGGTCTGCCGGGGCCATGCGTTGCCACACCGCGTGGTAGCACTGGCGCGCAGCGTGCACGGCCGTGTCGATGTCGGCGGCATTGCTGCGCTGAATGTCGTCAAAGGGCTGGCCGTCAGAAGGATCCACCACCGCAAGCGTGCGGCCGGAGGCAGACGGAACGGAGGCGTTGGCGATGTAGTTCAGTTGCATGGTGCCATTCTGCATAGAAATCGAATGCGTGCTTACTATTAAACAAAATGGCCGCTAGCGCTTGTAAAGCAAGCGACAGCAGCTATTGTTTTGATAGTGAGGGTGGGTGAGGTCTCAGGCGTAGATGCGCCGCAGCCCGGCCAGGTCCATGATCTCCACCTCGCCGCGCTGCACGCGCACCAGCTGGCGCGCTTCCAGGTCTTTGAGGATCTGGTTGGTGGTCTGGCGCGAGATCGACAGCATTTGCGACAGCTGCTCTTGCGACAGCGCAATCACCCGGCGGGTCAGGCCCCCGGCGTTCCACTGGCCGTAGCCCTCGGCCATCATCACCAGCCTGCGGGCCAGGCGCTGCGGTGCTGGCAGCAGGGCGGCGTCTTCCAGTGCGATGAAGGCGGTGCGCAGCTTGTCGGTCACCAGCAGGGCCAGGGCGTGCCAGTGCTCGGGGTGGGTGCGCAGCCAGTCTTGCAGGGCGTCGTGGGGCACGTGCAGCAGGGTGCAGGGCTCGGCCGCCACGGCGTCGTGGCTGCGGGCGTTGCCGTCAAACACCGATATTTCGCCAAACCACTGGGGCGGCTCCAGCCGGGTGAGCAGGGCCGAGCGCGCGTCGTCGGCCCGCCCGCCGGTGCCTGACACGCTGAGCGCACCGCGCAGCACGGCATACAGCCCACAGGGCGCATCGCCCCGCAAAAACAGCGCCTGGCCTACGGCCAGCTGGCGGATGCGGCCCATGCGGATCAGGGCGTCAGAAAAATCAGCGGGCAGCTGGGCAAACCAGCGGCCCGATTGGAGTGCCAAAAGGTGGTCGGAGACTTCGGTCGTCATGCAGGTCAAGAAAAGCAGCGGGCTTTGGCGGGGCCGATGAGGCCGTTCAGGCCGTTAAGGCTAAAAATGGCGGGTAAGGCCGTGGTGTCGTGGGGGCAGAGGTGATGGCGGTGAGGAGGTCAGGAGCAGGGCGGGCGCCGATTTTTGTCGGCTGCACGACAGACGTTAGCGCCTTTCACGCCAGACATTCGATCCTGCGCAAAACAACGAACGGAGACACCCATGAAAACCCTGATCGACCACCTGGCCCAGTACGCCGCCTACCACCGCGACCCCCGCAACATCCATACCCATTTTGTGGGCGTGCCCATGATCATGTTTGCGGTGGTGTTGCTGCTCTCGCGCCCCGTGTGGTGGGTGGCGGGAGTGCCCGCCAGCCCTGCGCTGGTGTGTGCGGTGGCGGCGGGCGCCTTTTACCTGCGGCTGGACTTGCGCCTGGGGCTGGTGATGGCGGCCCTGCTGGCCGCCATGCTGGCGCTGGCCCAGGCCATGGCGCCGCTGGCGACTACAGCGTGGCTGCTGTGGGGCGTGGGCCTGTTTGCCGTGGGCTGGGTGATCCAGTTTGTGGGGCACTACTACGAAGGGCGCAAACCCGCGTTTGTGGACGACATCATGGGCTTGCTGGTGGGGCCGCTGTTTGTGGTGGCCGAGTGGGGCTTTGCACTGGGCCTGCGCAAAGAGGTGCAGGCAGCCATTGAACAGCGCAGCGGCCCGGTGCGCCTGCGTGACCTGGGCCGGGCGGCTTGATGGGCTGCAGCCTTCTCCCTTCGAAGACGGAGTGTGGATGAAAATGCCCGCTAGCGCTCAATGGTCAAGCGCTAGCAGCTATGAATTTGGTAGCGGTAGGTATGCGTCTGGATGCAGACAGCGTCAGCCCCGCTCGCCCACCAGCGTGAAGTGGCTGCGGTTGCGCTGCAGCCATTCGCCAGACAAAGCGCTGGCCTGCTGGCTGGGGTGAAAGTCGCGGCGCAGGTAGGCCTTCCAGGGGCGCCAGGTGTGGCGCACCAGCCCGGCGGGGCCCATCAGCGTGCGCCATGCGCTGGCCCAGGTGCTGGGCCGGTACAGGCTGCCATCGCGGTGCAGGTTGTGCACGGTTTGGCGCGTCACATCCAGCACAAACATGAGCGTGGTGCGCCGAAACCAGACGATGCGCCAGCGGTGGTCGCCGCCCAGCGCTTGGTAGATGTCAAACGCGGTGTTCTTGTGCTCGGCCTCTTCGGCGCTGTGCCACAGCCACAGGGTTTGCAGGCGCTCTTCGCTGCCTTCGAGCATGTCGGGGTGGCCCAGCAGCCATTCGGCCAGCACGGCCGTGAAGTGCTCATTGGCCGCTGTGACGGCCAGGGCGTGGCGCGGGTCCAGGCCTTCAAATTGTTTGCGCTGCTTTTCGATGGACTGGGCCCACAGGTTGCGCAGCCCGCGCTGCTCCAGGTGGCTGTTGAACAGGCCATGGATGCGCCGGTGCGTGGCCTCTTGCCCGATAAAGCCGCGCACCTCGCTGGCATAGCGGGCGTGCTGCTCGGGGGGCATGGATTTGTGGCCATCTCGCACGGAATCGATGAAGAACTGCTCCCCCATCGGAAAGCTCATCGACAACGCGTTGAACAGCGCCGTGCGAAACGCATCGCCCCCGCACCAGTGCTGCGCCATGGGCTGGGCCAGGTCAATCAACAGGCGGCGAACGACCAGTTCGGTCATGGCGGTGTCTCCTTCAAACAAAAACGCATTGGCCCCCATGGTGAAGAGGGAGGGCGCAGGCGTCAAACATTGTTTGCGTAAGCCGCAGCGCCTGCCGCCGCGGCTTGATGCGGATCAATCAATTACCTTGGCTCTTGGCCCTGTGAATCGTCACCCCCCGTGGAACTTGACCACCAGCGGCACGATCAGCAGCGCCACGATGTTGATGATCTTGATCAGTGGGTTGATGGCCGGGCCTGCGGTGTCCTTGTAGGGGTCGCCCACCGTGTCGCCCGTCACAGCGGCCTTGTGTGCTTCGGACCCCTTGCCGCCGTGGTGGCCGTCTTCGATGTACTTCTTGGCGTTGTCCCAGGCGCCGCCGCCCGTGCACATGCTGATGGCCACAAACAGCCCCGTGACGATGGTGCCCATCAGCAGCCCGCCCAGCGCCTTGGGTCCCAGCAGCAGGCCCACCACCACGGGCACCACCACAGGCAACAGGCTGGGGACCACCATCTCCTTGATGGCGGCGGTGGTGAGCATGTCCACCGCTTTGCCGTACTCGGGCTTGCCAGTGCCGTCCATGATGCCGGGGATGGTGCTGAACTGTCGGCGCACCTCCACCACCACGGCCCCGGCCGCGCGGCCCACAGCCTCCATCGCCATGGCGCCAAACAGGTAGGGGATGAGGCCACCGATGAACAGGCCGATGATGACCAGCGGGTCTGACAGATCAAACTTGATGGCCCGGCCATAGCTTTCGAGCTTGTGCGTGTAGTCTGCAAACAGCACCAGCGCGGCCAGCCCGGCCGAGCCGATGGCGTAGCCCTTGGTCACGGCCTTGGTAGTGTTGCCCACGGCGTCCAGCGGGTCGGTGATGTCGCGCACGCTGCTGGGCAGCTCGGCCATCTCGGCAATGCCGCCCGCGTTGTCGGTGATGGGGCCATAGGCATCCAGCGCCACCACGATGCCCGCCATGCTCAGCATGGACATGGCGGCCACCGCAATGCCGTACAGGCCAGCCAACTGGTAGGCCGAGAGGATTGCCAGACACACAAAGATCACCGGCCAGGCGGTGGACCGCATCGACACGCCCAGGCCCGCGATGATGTTGGTGCCGTGCCCGGTGGTCGATGCCTGGGCGATGTGCTGCACGGGCGAATATTGCGTGCCGGTGTAGAACTCGGTGATCCACACCAGCGCGGCCGTCAGCACCAGCCCGGTGGCGCAGGCGCCGAACAGCTTCATCTGGCTGCCGTTGGCGGCGATGGCGTTGTCCGGAATGATCCACACCGTGACGAAGTAGAAGGCAATGAGCGACAGCACCCCCGCAATCGCCAGCCCTTTGTACAGCGCGGGCATCACGTTCTTCATGCCCGGCGTGGCCTTCACAAAAAAGCAGCCAATGATGGACGCAATGATTGACACGGCCCCCAGCGCCAGGGGGTAGACCACGGCGCTCATGGCGGCAGAGCCCACCAGCAGGGCGCCCAGCACCATGGTGGCGATCAGCGTCACGGCATATGTCTCGAACAGGTCGGCCGCCATGCCGGCACAGTCGCCCACGTTGTCGCCCACGTTGTCGGCAATCACGGCGGGGTTGCGCGGATCGTCTTCGGGGATGCCCGCTTCGACCTTGCCCACCAGGTCGGCGCCCACGTCGGCGCCTTTAGTGAAGATGCCGCCACCCAGGCGCGCAAAGATCGAGATCAGCGACGAGCCAAATGCAAACCCGATCAGCGGGTTGAGCAGCGTGGCCAGATGGGTGGTGGGCGTGAGGTTGCCATTGCCCGCCAGGAACCAGAAGAAACCGGTGACTCCCAAGAGGCCCAGCCCCACAACCAACATGCCGGTGATGGCCCCGCCGCGAAACGCCACGTCCAGCGCCGGGCCAATGCCCTGTGTGGCCGCCTGTGCGGTGCGCACATTGGCGCGCACTGACACGTTCATGCCGATGAACCCGCAGGCCCCCGAGAGCACCGCGCCCACCACAAAGCCCACGGCCGTGGTGGCATCCAGAAAGATGCCGATCAGAACTGCCAACACCACGCCCACGATGGCAATGGTCTTGTACTGGCGTGCGAGGTAGGCCGCAGCGCCCGCCTGGATGGCAGCGGCGATCTCTTGCATGCGGGCGTTGCCAGGGTCTTTGGCCAAGATCCAGCCCCTGGCCCAGATGCCATAGGCCACGGCCACCAGTCCACAGACCAGGGCGAGAAGAAGGGGAGGGGTCATTGCTGTGTTTTCAGCCATTCGGTGCTCCTATGAAGGCAGTTGCACGGATGGAAACACGACGCATCGGTGGTGCTTCCGCTGCGTTGCTTCCTCGGGCCCCGCGCAGCAGGGCCGATTGGCCAACGGGCCCAATTTACAGCCAAAGCCCCAAATGCAAGTCGGTAGAAAGGGGCCTGCCCCTAAAATCAGGGTTAATCCCGACGCAAATTGGCATGCCATGCTTCGCGGGTTACCGTTGCTAACCACTATTTTTAAAGACATGTCCCTCAACAACGTCACTCCTGGCAAGAACCTCCCCGATGCATTCAACGTGGTCATCGAAATCCCGATGAATGCAGACCCGATCAAGTACGAAGTGGACAAGGAGTCGGGCGCCATTTTTGTGGACCGTTTCATGACCACGGCCATGCACTACCCCACCAACTACGGCTACGTGCCCCAGACCCTGTCGGGCGACGGCGACCCCGTGGACGTGCTGGTGATCACGCCTTACCCCCTGCACCCTGGCGTGGTGGTGACCTGCCGCCCCCTGGGCATCTTGATGATGGAAGACGAGGCGGGTGTGGATGGCAAGGTCATCGCTGTGCCCACCTCCAAGATCCTGCCCATGTACGACCACTGGAAGACCATTGACGACGTGAACGCCATGCGCCGCAACGCCATCGCCCACTTCTTCGAGCACTACAAGGACCTGGAAAAGGGCAAGTGGGTCAAGGTGCTGGGCTGGGAAGGCATTGACTCTGCCAAGAAGGAAATCACCGATGGCGTGGCCAACTACCAAAAGGCACAAGCCTGACCGATTGAATCTGCACCGCGCAGATTTCTCTTCCTTAAAAGCGCCTTGGTGAAAACACCAAGGCGCTTTTTTTCGTCCCTAATGCCACAGTGTTTTCTCAGGAGCGCTGTTAGACTGGTTTTTAGCATTTTGTTACAAAGTCGCGCTCTGGTGTCTTGCTTGGGCTGCGTTGCTGAACATGGGGACGTTGTTGATGAAAATTTCTGACCTGCGCATTGGCGTCAAGCTGGCCCTGGGGTTTTTGGCTGTGGTCTTGCTCACCACGGTGCTCGGGGTCGTCGCGTTGGTGCAGATGTCTCGCATCCACGCCAACGCCCAGGACGTTGCCACCAATCTGTTGCCCAGTGTGGTGCAGACTGGGGAATTGCGGGTGCTGCTCAACCGCATGCGCCGCTCAGAGGCAGGGATCGTCACAGCGCGCAGCACTGCCGAGGTGGCCGCGTTTGCCCAGCAGGTCGATGCGCGCCACAAAGACCTGGGCACGGTCGAGGCCATCTATGAGCCGCTGCTCAGCAGCGACGAAGAGCGCAAGATTTACCAAGGCTACAAACAGCGCAAGGCCGACTACGTCAAGCTGCAGGCGAACCTGATGGAGATTGCCAAAGGTGTGGACTACAGCACGGCAGAGACGCTGGAGCTCACGGGCGACGCGCTCAGCTTGATGTTTGCAGGAGAGTCCGAGGCATCGTTCGTTGCGGTGGTCGAGACACTGGGCGAATTGCAAAAGCTCAACGCCCAGGCTGCCATTCAGGCGGACAGTGACGCGAAATCCATTTTCCAAGGGGCGCGTATCTCGGTGTTGTTGAGCATGGCTGCCGTTGTGGCTTTGGCCGTCTTCCTTGGCGCGGCCATCACCCGTGCTGTCACGCGGCCTGCTGCGCAGGCTGTTGCCGTGGCCAGTGCGATTGCTCAGGGAGACCTGGCGGTGCAGATTCCTGCGCATGGCAAGGATGAAATGGGCTTGCTTTTGCAGGCCCTGGAGGCAATGCGGGCCAACCTTGCCAAGGTGGTCACGGGTGTGCGCACCAATGCCGAAGGCGTGGCCTCGGCCAGCGCCGAGATTGCCTCCGGCAACAACGACCTGAGCGCCCGCACCGAACAACAAGCCAGCGCCCTGGAAGAAACCGCAGCCTCCATGGAAGAGCTCGGCTCCACCGTGCGCCAAAACGCAGACAACGCCCGCACCGCCAACCAACTGGCCATGAGCGCATCGACCGTTGCCACGCAAGGCGGAGAAGTGGTTGCCGAAGTGGTGGAGACCATGAAAGGCATCAACGCCAGCAGCAACAAGATTGCAGACATCATCAGCGTGATCGACGGCATCGCCTTCCAGACCAACATCCTGGCGCTGAACGCCGCCGTGGAAGCCGCCCGGGCAGGCGAGCAAGGCCGGGGCTTTGCGGTGGTAGCCACCGAAGTACGCAACCTGGCAGGACGCAGCGCAGAAGCGGCCAAAGAAATCAAGAGCCTGATCATGGCCAGCGTAGAGCGGGTAGAACAAGGCACCCTGCTGGTAGACAAAGCCGGCAGCACCATGACCGAAGTCGTGACGGCCATCCGGCGCGTGACCGACATCATGGGAGAGATCAGCGCGGCCAGCAGCGAACAAAGCGCAGGGGTAGGCCAAGTGGGCGAAGCCGTGACGCAAATGGACCAGGCGACCCAGCAAAACGCGGCGCTGGTGGAAGAAATGGCGGCAGCGGCCAGCAGCCTCAACAGCCAGGCGGGCGAGCTGGTCAACGCCGTGGCAGTGTTCAAACTGGCCCACGATGCCAGCGGCACAAGCTACAGCGCCCCCAGCAGCAGCTACAGCGCCCGAACCAGCAGCCCCGGTGCCAGCAGCCTGGGCAAAAGCCCCAGCGCCCGGCCTGCACTGAGCAAGCCCAAGACGACAACGGCCAAGGCACCAGCCCAAAGCAAGCCAGCGGCGAGCCTGGCGGCGCCCCAGGCAGCAGCGCCAGCACCCAAAGCTGCGAAGGCCGGGGGCAATGACGATGAGTGGGAGAGCTTCTAAGCTGAGCTGAGTTGGACGTGAAAGGGCGTGGGAGAGGGCATTGCCTTCCTACCGCAACCATGCCAGCCGCTACCAAAGCACGCCTGAGGGCGTGCTTTTTTGTTTTAGACAGCCAGTTTTGCGAAACCTGAGGACTCCAGGGATTGGGGTGCTAGCGCCCCAACTTGGTGAGAGTTGCTCTGGGTGAAGCACTACCCAAGCACCGGGTTGGGGCGTACGATGGGTAGCGTATATTGATAAATGCGAATCGCTATTTTTAACAAATTTATCCGTCGTGCGGCTGCGACATTGCACTTCTTTAGAGAATTAATATTGTTAAAAAATAGTTAATTCAGTAAATTTGATGCAAATGATATAAATTTGGAGCATAATTCACAATTGCATGTGTCAACTTGTGCTGATGCGGTGCCGTGATAGTGCTCTGCCTGTGCACTGTGGCCTCTGTGTGACGCACTCGATTGAAGACAACAAAAAAGATGCTTGCGGTGCCGTGAGGGAGGCCGCGTAGCTACGTAGATAAGCCTTTTGTGGAGCACCACTATGAACCACCTCAAAATCGGTACCCGCTTGGGATTGGCATTTGGCCTCATCCTCTTGATCACGGCCTTGATTGCCACTGTCGGCGTTTGGCGTCTTTCGACCCTCAAAGAAGCCACCGTGCGTATTTCGTCCGTGGAGATTGAACGCAATGAGCTGGCCATGGATTGGAAGGCAGCCATTGATCTGAACTGGGTGCGTGCCTCTGCGGCGCTCAAGACATCCGATGCGGGCTACATCGCTTCCTTGGGCGCCGAAATGGCCGCCACCACCAAGGAAGTGACCGAAGGGCAAAAGAAGCTGGAGGCCCTGATGCAAAGTGCCAAGAGCAAGGAGTTGCTGGCCAAGGTGGCTGCAGAACGCAAGGTCTATGTGGATGCCCGGGCCAAGCTGCTGGAGCGCAAGAAGGCTGGAGAAGAGGTTTTTGCGCTGGTGGACAGTGAGTTGCGTCCTTTGGCGCAAAACTACATCAAATCGCTGGAAGACGTCACACAGTACACCCATGATGAGCTGCGGGCGTTTGAGGCATCTGTCTTGAGCGCAGCTGTCGCCAGCCAGTGGGTGCTTAGCGTGTCGGCGGGTGTTTCGCTGCTCCTTGGACTGCTGTTTGCCGTGTGGGCTACGCGTTCTATCACCACTCCGGTGCAGCGTGCGGTAGAGGCCGCAGAGGAAATCAGCCGGGGCAATTTGTCGATCGACATCGACGCCCAGGGCAAGGACGAGCCTGCCCGCCTGCTGCACGCCCTGGCGGAGATGCAGCAAAGCCTCTCGCGCATCGTGGGCCATGTGCGTGAAGGGTCTGAGAATGTGGCGACGGCCTCGTCCGAAATTGCCCAGGGCAACAACGACCTGAGTGCGCGCACCGAGCAGCAAGCCAGTGCCTTGCAGCAGACTGCCGCATCGATGGAGCAACTCAATTCCACCGTGCGCCAGAACGCGGACAACGCCCGCCAAGCCAACCAGTTGGCCATGAGTGCGTCCACCGTGGCTGTGCAAGGTGGCGATGTGGTTAGTCAGGTGGTTGAGACCATGAAGGGCATCAACGACAGCTCGCGCAAGATCAGCGACATCATTGGTGTGATCGATGGCATCGCCTTCCAGACCAACATCCTGGCCCTGAACGCCGCTGTGGAAGCCGCCCGCGCGGGTGAGCAAGGCCGTGGCTTTGCCGTGGTGGCCAGCGAGGTGCGCAGCCTGGCCGGTCGTTCGGCCGAGGCGGCCAAGCAGATCAAGACACTGATCAATGACAGCGTGGAGCGGGTGGAGCAGGGCACTTCACTGGTCGATCAGGCTGGCAACACCATGACCGAGGTGGTGGGCGCCATCAAGCGCGTGACCGACCTGATGGGCGAGATCAGTGCGGCCAGCAACGAACAAAGCCAGGGCGTGAGCCAGGTGGGCGAAGCTGTGACGCAGATGGACCAAGTCACGCAGCAGAATGCGGCCTTGGTGGAAGAGATGGCCGCTGCGGCCAGCAGCCTGAACAGCCAGGCGCAAGACCTGGTGAGCACGGTGGCGTTTTTCAAGCTCTCGCCCGCCGATGAGCAAAGCGCCCAGGCCCACCGTGCGCAGGCTGTGGCACCACGCGCGCACTTTGCTCCGGCCCGGGTGGCTGCACCTGTGGCCAAGGCCTTGGGTCGCAGCACAGGTGGTGGCGGGCATGGCGGCGCCTCTTTGGGCGTGAATCTTGACAACGCCATTCAAGCCCATGCCAATTGGCGCGCCAAGCTGCGCACGGCTGTGACGCAGCGCGAGAGCCTGGACGCCGACACCGTGTCGCGCGACGATTGCTGCGAGCTGGGCAAGTGGCTGCATGGCGCTGGCGGCTCCCAATATGGCGGCAAGCCTTCGTTTGTGAATTTGTTGGAGTCGCACCGCCAGTTCCACCAAGAAGCTGGCAAGGTGGCGCGCCTGATCAATCAGGGGGCTTACGAAGAAGCCGAAAAACAGTTGGAGAACAACACAGGCTTTTCCAATGCGTCGCAAAAAGTGGGTACTGCCGTGATCCAGCTGGCCAAGGAGTTGAAGGTCAAGATGGCTGCTGCGTCCGCTCCCAAGGCGGCTGCGCCTGTGCGCCAAGTGCCCTTCAGCAGTGCGGCCAAGCCCAAAGCGGCTGGGGGCGACGATGGGGATTGGGAGTCGTTCTGACAGCACTTAGCCCTGAGGGCTCAGACCCTTGGGGTTTTGCTGGAGGCTGTATTCGCCAGCGTTGAAGGTTGTAAGGCCGGTGCATGATGCCCCGGCCTTTTTTTCTGTGCGATGGGTTGAATGGGACGTTACCCGGGTGCCGGTCCGGTCGCTTGGCGAAAGGGCGTTCGCTCTTGCAGTGACTCCAGGTATTCGCCAATGCCTTCGCCCTCACGCTCCAAAAAGCGCTCGACTGCATCGGCAAAGGCGGGGTGCGCCAACCAGTGGGCGCTGTGGGTTTGCACCGGCAGCAAGGCCCGGGCCATTTTGTGCTCGCCCTGGGCACCGCCTTCAAAGCGGTGCGTGCCCTGCTCAATGCACCACTGCAAGGGCTGGTAGTAGCAGGCCTCAAAGTGCAGGCAGTCCACGCGCTCCAGTGCACCCCAATAGCGGCCATAGGCCACAAGTTCTTGGTCATTTTGGCCGCTGGCGCTTGATTCATAAGCGCTGATAGCTATCAAACTGCTAGCAATGGGGGCGCCGTCTCGCTCGGCGATGAACAGCAGCCAGGCGTCGGGCAGGTGCTGCGCCATCTCGGCAAAGAAGGCGCGGCTGAGGTAGGGCGGGTTGCCATGCTCCAGGTAGGTGCGCTCGTAGCAGCGGTAGAAAAAATCCCAATCTGCCTGGCTGATGGCGCGGCCTTGCGAGCTGCGGAACTGCACGCCCGCATCGGCCACACGGCGGCGCTCCTGGCGGATCTTTTTGCGCTTGTCTTGGCTGAGGTGGGCCAGGAAGTCATCAAAACTGGTGAAGGGGCTGTGGGCGGGTGGCAAGGGGGTGCCGGGGCCTGCTGCATTGGCGGGCTCAGGGCGTGCGTTCTGCCAGTGGAATTGCACGGTGTGGCGCAGCATCAGGCCTTGTTCAGCGCAGATTGCGGTGTCTTGTTCGCTGGCGAACAGCACATGCAGCGAGGAGATGCCTTCGTCCATGCACCATTGCCGCGCTGCTTGCACCAGCAGCGCCCGGGCGGCGTCGTCGCGCGCCAGCAAGCGGCTTCCGGGTACGGGGGTGAAGGGCACGGCCACCACGGCCTTGGGGTAGTAAGGCACGCCGTGCTGCTCGTAGGCATTGGCCCAGGCCCAGTCAAACACGTACTCGCCGTACGAGTGGTCTTTCAGGTACAGCGGGCAGGCGGCCATCAGCACGTCGTTGTCCCACAGCGAGATGAAGCGCGGCGTCCAGCCCGTGCGCGGGGTGGCGCTTCCGCTGCGCTCCAGGCCCGCAAGGTATTCGTAGCGCATGAACGGCGTGGCATGGGTTTGCTGGGCCAGCAGCGCATTCCAGGGCTCTGCGGGCAGGTCGAGCACGCTGGGGTGTACGCGGGCGATAATGTGCGACTCAGCCACGGCGTGCCTTGGGGGAGCAGGGACCCACACAGGGTGCTTGCCTCTGCTTTACAGGGCCTGCGTGGGCGTTGTCCAACCAGGCCTGCGGGGCCTTCTTCAGTTCCATGACGCTCTCCATTTGCACTGCACAGCTCAATTTTGTGGTGGGCGATATGCCCGGCAATGCGCAAAAAATCATTGCCGCCGCGCGCGAGGCCCATGCCCAGGGGGCGCAGTTGTTGTTGACCCCCGAGCTGGCGGTGTGCGGCTATGCCGCAGAAGACTTGTTTCTGCGGCCCGCCTTTTTGGCAGCCTGTGATGATGCCGTGAAAACCGTTGCCCGCGAGACCGCAGGGTTACAGGGCTTGGTCATCGTGCTGGGCCATCCGCAAGCCGTGGCAGCGGGCGCCCCGGCCTTCAGCCCTTGCCACAACGCGGCCAGCGTGCTGCGCCATGGGCAGGTCGAGCAAACCTATTTCAAGCGCGAGCTGCCCAACTACCAAGTGTTTGATGAGCGCCGCTACTTTGTGGCGGAGCAAACGCCTTGCGTGGTGGACGTGGCCGGCGTGCGCGTAGGGGTGCTGATCTGCGAGGACGCTTGGTTTCCTGCGGCGGCACGCGATGCTGCAGCGGCCGGAGCGCAGCTGCTGGCGGTGATCAACGCATCGCCTTTTCACCTGGGCAAAAGCGCCGAGCGCGAGCAGACCATGCGCGAGCGCGTGGCCGAAACGGGCCTGCCCCTCATCTACGCGCATCTGGTGGGTGGGCAAGATGAGGTGGTGTTTGAGGGGCGCTCGTTCGCCCTCAACGCCAACGGCGCGGTGGCGGGCCGGGCCCAGGGTTTTAAAGAAAATCTGTTTGTAGCGCGCGCCCAATCAGCGCAAGGCGCTATTGAATTGGTAGCGGATGTGGCCCCCGTGCCCAGCGCTGAGGCCGATCTGTGGGATGCCCTGGTCTTGGGCGTGCGTGACTATGTGGGCAAAAACCGCTTTCCGGGGGCTTTGCTCGGCTTGTCGGGTGGCATTGATTCCGCGCTGGTGCTGGCCATTGCCGTGGACGCGCTGGGCGCTGACAAGGTGCGTGCGGTGATGATGCCGTCGCCCTACACGGCCGACATCAGCTGGATTGACGCGCGCGACATGGCCGAACGGTTGAACGTGCGTTACGACGAAATTTCGATCAAGCCCCAGTTTGAGGCCTTCAAGGCGGCCCTGGCCACCGAGTTTGCGGGCTTGCCTGAAGACACGACCGAAGAGAACCTGCAGGCGCGCATTCGCGGCACTTTGCTCATGGCGCTGTCCAACAAGTTTGGTGCGGTGGTGCTGACCACGGGCAACAAGAGCGAGATGGCCACGGGCTACTGCACGCTGTACGGCGACATGGCTGGGGGCTTTGCCGTCATCAAGGATGTGGCCAAGACGCGGGTGTTTGACCTGGCGCGCTGGCGCAATGCCAACGACCCGTATGGAACGGGCACCAACCCCATCCCTGATCGCATCATCACCCGCCCGCCCAGTGCCGAGCTGCGTCCCGACCAGAAAGACCAGGACAGCTTGCCGCCCTACGAGGTGCTGGACTCCATCGTGGCCCGGTACATGGAGAATGACGAACCCATCGAGTCCATCATCGCCGCTGGCTTTGCCCGCGCCGATGTCGAGCGCGTCACCCGCCTCATCAAGCTCAACGAGTACAAACGCCGCCAGGCCCCTGTAGGGGTTCGCGTCACGCGCCGCAGCTTTGGCAAAGACTGGCGTTACCCTATCACCAGCCAGTTCAGGGCCTGACGGGCTCTGTCTGGTTCGTTTTTCAATCCCCAGGCCCAAAGCCTTTTTGACATTCCCAGGAGACCCACCCATGAAAATGATCACCGCAGTTATCAAGCCGTTCAAGCTGGAAGAAGTCCGCGAGGCCCTGGCCGAATGCGGCGTGACGGGCTTGACGGTGACCGAAGTCAAAGGTTTTGGCCGTCAAAAAGGACACACCGAGCTGTACCGCGGTGCCGAGTATGTCGTCGACTTCTTGCCCAAGGTGAAGGTGGAAGTGGCTGTGAAGACCGAAGATGTGGACCGCTGCGTGGACGCCATCGTGAATGTGGCCCGCACAGGCAAGATCGGTGACGGCAAGATCTTCGTCACGCCCGTGGAACGCGTGGTGCGCATTCGCACGGGGGATCTGGACGACTCCGCGATTTGATGCACTGGCCCTCTCTGCTGCTGCAGAGGGGGTGCTCAGCGGAGCCTGCTCAATGGCAGAGCCCTCCGTGCGGCGTGCTTTGCCCTAGGGCGCTGCTCAACAAGCTCAGATGACCGAGCGCAGCGGGGTGGGGGCCTGGTCGGGTCCCGATGCCTGCACGAGATTGCACAGCAGGGGCTCTGCCGATGTGTCGGCCTGCAGCAGTGCCATCTGCCAGTCCCCCATAAAGCCACTGGCCACGCTGGTGCGCAAAAAGGCCAGCAAACCGTCGTAGTAGCCCGCCACGTTGAGCAGGCCCAGGGGCTTGCCGTGGTAGCCAAGCTGGCGCCAAGTCCACACCTCAAACAGCTCTTCAAACGTGCCAATGCCACCCGGCAGCGCAATAAAGGCATCACTGCGTTCGGCCATCATGGCCTTGCGCTCGTGCATGGTTTGCACAATGTGCAGTTCATCGCACTGGCGATTGGCCAGTTCCTTGTCCACCAAGGCTTGCGGGATAACCCCGACCACACGGCCCCCTGCCAAGCGTGTGGCCTCGGCCACCACACCCATGAGTCCGCCGCGCCCGCCGCCATAAACCAACTGCCCTCCATGCTCGCCAATCCATTGCCCTACTGCTTGGGCGGCTTGGGCAAATGCGGGGTTCTCGCCGGGACGGGAGCCGCAATACACACAAATGGAAAAAGCGGGGCTAGCCATGGAAGAACCTTTGAAAGAGGGCGGCGGCCCAGATGCCACCACAGAGCAAGAGCGCCAACAGCACCGCAGCGCTGCCCATGTCCTTGGCGCGTTTGGACAAATCGTGCCACTCGGGGCCAATGCGGTCGATGGCTGTTTCAATGCCTGTGTTGAGTAACTCCACGATCATCACAATGATGACCGACCCCGCCAGCAGGGCTACCTCTACCCATGACTTGCCCAGCCAGCAGGCCACTGGCAGCAGCACAATGGCCGCGAGGGCTTCTTGGCGGAAGGCGGTTTCCTGCCAACCGGCCTTCAGGCCTTCGATGGAATAGCCTGCGGCGTGCCATACCCGGTTCAGGCCCGTGCGGCTTTTTTGGAGGTTGGCGGGGTTGGAGGAGTGGGGTGGCGTGGATGGCATGCGCAGGGATGTGTTAACCAGGCGCGCATGGATGCGCGCAGCTGGGTTTTTATTTTTTCGCTTGGACAAAATGCACCAGACGGGTGCCTGCCAATGCATCGTGCCAGAACTGCTGGGTGGGGTGGAATCGGCTCAAAATGGCCCACACGGCCACCCAGCCTGCCAGCAGCACCAGCACTTCCAGCACTGGAATGCCGGTGGAGTAAGCCGCCAACGGAGGCAAAAACCACACCCAACAGAGCACGTACCGCAGCAGGGCGCGTGTTTGTGTGATGGCTTGGCCAGAGGGGCTCACCACGCGGATGTGCCAGGTTTTTTGCGCCAGCGTTTGCCCTTTGGCCCAGAACCATGCGAAGTAGATCCCAAACACGATGAACAGAAAGCCCATGCGCAGGTAGCGATTGTCCAGTGCATGGCGAGATTGGCTGAGCGTATCAAACAGATACGACGCAATGAATACAACACCAAACATCAAGATGCCCTCGTACAGCCAGCAGGCCATGCGCCGCTTCAGGCTGGGGGCTTGCTGTGAGGCGGAGGCGAACGGAGACGAAGGCTGGGGCACAGTGAAATCAGGACGGGCGGACATGCCGCAAGCGTATCACTGCGGTTGGTAGCCCAGATCTTCGGGGCGAGCGGGCGCGGTGGCAGGCTCTGGTGCACTGGATGTGGGGGCCAGCGGTGGCAGGGACGAGCCCGTTGCCGAAGGAATGGTGACGGGATTTGTCTCAACGACCACCGGTGCTGAAGGGCTGGAGGCGGCATCCGAGGGTGTCGCCACGGCTGCAGGTGTAACCATGGGGCGGGGCGTGTGCGGGTCCACCGGCGTGATTTTGGGCGGGTTGGCGCGTGCCGGGCCTGCCTGCGTTGCGGCTGGAACCTTGGCCAGCTTTTGCGGGGCCACCGGCCGCAAGGCGGTGGCCGCACCTGCGGGTTTGGCGGGCGCATCTGCCGCCAAGAGTCGTTTTTCTTCTTCGCTCAGGGCCTGGTAGGCCTCCCACTGTGCCCGTTTTTCGCTGGGGTCCAGGCGTTGCGCATCGGCGTAGTTCAATCGCGCCTGGCTGCGCTGGCGTCCACTCAAATTGGCCCACTCGGTCATCCGGTTGTGGAGTTTTTCCTGCTCTTCGGTCGGAAGGGCTGCAAAGGTTTGGGACAGAGCCAGCCAGCGGCGTTTTTGGCTCTCGCTCAATACCGCCCAGCGCTCTGCCAATGGGTAGAGGGCCAATTTTTGCGGTGTGGTCAGGGTTTCCCAGCCGGGTCCGGAGGCAATTTCAGAAAGCGTGTCCGGGGTGCGGTCCGCGTTTGCCATGTTCGCCGGGCGTGCATTGATGGGCTTGGGATTGGGAGCGGGCAGCAGCGTACTGGGCGCCATCAGCACATATTGCGCCACTGGAAAGCTGCCTGCCGCCACGGCGCCCAAAAGCACCAAAGCCAGCACGATGGCTGGCATGTTGGTGGGCGCAACGGTCTTGTCTGTGTGCATGCAGGGCGCGTAGTGTGGGGTATCCGGCAGGGTCAGTTGCGCGCGGTGGCCGAAGTTTTGAGGAATTGCATGAAACCAGGATCGGTATAGGCCTCTGGCGGCAAGTCATCCGTCAAAAGGGCGGCATCCACTTCGGCCACTTCATTCAGGCCATTTTCATCTTGCGCGATGTTGATAGCGAAAAGTCCAATCACCAGTGCCATCAGGGGAATGGCCGACACCATGGCATTCCACCAGCCGCCATCGCCGCCGCGACCCAAAATCGCGCTAGAGCCAGATCGCAGAACGACCGGCGCAGGCGCTGCCTTGCGGACAGGCGCAACCACCTTGCGCTTGGCCAGGGCTTGCACGCGTGCCGCGCGCAGGCGTTCGGTAATGTCGTAAGGCAAGTCATCGGTGCCCTGCGCCATTCTGGCCGCAATGCGGCGCGCAAATTGGTCTGCAGCTGCTTCGGTAGCGTGGTTTGGTGCGGTGTTCATAACTCGATTCCTTTGGCCTTCAGTGCCTTGCTCAGGGTCTGGATGGCTCTGAAGCAGTGCGTTTTCACGCTGCCTTCTGAGCAACCCATTGCGGCAGCTGTTTCTGCAACATCCATTTCTTCCCAGTAACGCATGAGGAATGCTTCCCGTTGACGTGCTGGCAATTCTTGGATCTCTGCCTCAATTTCCCGAAAGGTCTGTGCTCTGGTGGTCTCGTCTTCTGCACTTGCGGCACGCTCACCGTTGTCGGGGCCTGAGTATGCCTCTAGCAGATCAAAATCCATGCCATCTTCGCCGGGGCCTTCGAAGTCGCTCATGTTCGAAAACAGTGCGTTGCGCGTTTTTTGGCGTCGGAACCAGTCCAGGGTGCAATTGGACAGGATGCGCTGAAAAAGCATGGGCAACTCTGCGGCGGGCTTGTCCCCATAGTGCTCCGACAGCTTGAGCATGCTGTCCTGCACGATGTCCAGGGCCGCTTCCTCATTGCGAACGTGGTAAAGCGAACGCTTGAAAGCGCGCTTTTCTACACTTTTGAGGAAATCGGAGAGTTCTTGTTCAGTTGCCAAGACAAATGGGCCCGGGAATGGTGCGCGATCTGCGACCAAAAGGAGGGTCTACGAAGCTGCGCAGCTTTCGATTATCGCATTTTTGATGTTTTTTTTGAAATGCATCGTGTGTATGTGTGTTGCAGTGCGATAATCTGAAAGCAATTCAAAAGGCAAACGGGTCACGGTCCGGCGCGGTAATCATCCCGCCCATGTCCTTGGCCTCAAGTTCCAAGCTGGCTTCACAAGAGCACTCGCAAGGAGCACCCAAGGTTTTTCGTCAGAGAAATTCACAAAGGTTGATCATGGAAATTTCCAAAGCAGAACTCAACGTGGCCGCTGCCGCCGCGCAAGCCTCCACCGCTGGCTCGCTGGAGCTGATGGGTTCCGAGATTCTCGTCAAATCGCTGCAAGCAGAGAATGTGCAATACATCTGGGGCTACCCCGGTGGTGCTGTTCTCTACATCTACGACGCCCTCTACAAGCAAGACACCATTCAGCACGTTCTGGTGCGCCATGAGCAGGCTGCTGTGCATGCCGCTGATGGCTACGCCCGTGCCACTGGGGAAGTGGGCGTGGCGCTGGTGACTTCGGGTCCTGGTTTGACGAATGCCGTGACTGGCATTGCCACGGCGTACATGGACAGCATCCCCATGGTCATCATCTCTGGTCAGGTGCCCACAGCGGCGATCGGACTGGATGCCTTCCAAGAATGCGACACGGTGGGTATTACCCGCCCCATCGTCAAACACAATTTTCTGGTCAAAGATCCCCGCGATCTGGCCATGACGCTCAAAAAAGCGTTCCACATCGCACGCACAGGCCGTCCGGGGCCTGTGGTGGTGGACATCCCCAAGGACGTTTCCTTCAAGAAGGTGCCTTACACGGGCTACCCGCAGAGCGTGGAAATGCGCTCTTACAACCCTGTGCGCAAGGGCCACAGTGGTCAGATCCGCAAAGCCTTGCAACTGCTGCTGGCGGCCAAGCGCCCCTACATCTACACAGGCGGCGGTGTGCTTTTGGGCAACGCCACCAACGAGTTGCGCACGCTGGTGGACATGCTGGGTTACCCCGTCACCAACACGCTGATGGGCTTGGGTGCCTATCCTGCTTCAGACCGCAAATTCCTGGGCATGCTGGGCATGCACGGCACCATCGAAGCCAACAACGCCATGCAGAACTGCGATGTGTTGCTGGCGGTGGGGGCGCGCTTTGATGACCGAGTGATCGGCAACCCCAAACACTTTGCCCAGAACGACCGCAAGATCATCCACATCGATATCGACCCCTCCAGCATCTCCAAGCGCGTGAAAGTGGATGTGCCCATCGTGGGCGATGTGAAGGATGTGCTGACCGAGTTGATCTCCATGATCCGCGAGAGCAGCACGCGTCCCGACGCAGGTGCCCTGTCTGCATGGTGGGACACGATCGAGGCCTGGCGCAGCCGCAACTGCCTCAAGTACGACATGGGCTCGCCCGAGGTGATCAAGCCGCAGTACGTGGTGGAAACGCTCTGGAACATGACCAAGGATGCGGATGCCTACGTCACGTCCGATGTGGGGCAGCACCAGATGTGGGCGGCGCAGTACTACCGGTTTGACGAGCCACGCCGTTGGATCAACTCCGGTGGCCTGGGCACCATGGGTGTGGGCATTCCTTACGCTATGGGCATCAAGCTGGCCAAGCCGGATTCTGAGGTGTTCTGTATCACGGGTGAAGGCTCGGTGCAGATGAATATCCAGGAGTTGTCTACCTGCCTGCAGTACAACACGCCGATCAAGATCTGCGCGTTGAACAATCGGTACCTGGGCATGGTGCGCCAGTGGCAAGAGATCGAATACTCGGGCCGCTACAGCCACAGCTACATGGATGCGCTGCCTAACTTTGTGAAACTGGCAGAGGCCTATGGTCACGTGGGCTTGCTCATCGAGCGCCCTCAGGATGTGGAGCCCGCCTTGCGCGAAGCCCGCAGGCTCAAGGACCGCACGGTGTTCCTGGACTTCCGTACCGATCCCACGGAGAACGTGTTCCCCATGGTGCAAGCCGGTAAGGGCATTACCGAAATGTTGCTGGGGTCGGAAGACCTTTAAGCCAAATCGGCCTCCAGCGCTTATTTGACAAGCGCTAGCAGCTATCTAATGGATAGCATTTCTTGACGAATCTATTGCCTGCCAAGTCTGCGCATTACCGTGCGCAGGGGAGGGCAGCGAAAAGAGGAATCCATCACCATGAAACACATCATTGCCGTTTTGCTGGAAAACGAACCCGGTGCGCTGTCGCGCGTCGTGGGTCTTTTCTCTGCCCGTGGCTACAACATTGAATCTCTCACCGTGGCCCCCACAGAGGATCCATCGCTTTCGCGCATGACGATCCAGACCACGGGTTCCGACGACGTGATCGAGCAGATCACCAAGCACCTGAACCGCCTCATCGAAGTGGTCAAGGTGGTCGATCTCACCGAAGGCGCCTACACCGAGCGCGAGCTCATGATGGTGAAGGTGCGTGCGGTGGGCAAGGAGCGCGAGGAGATGAAGCGCATGGCCGACATTTTCCGTGGCCGCATCATTGATGTGACCGAGAAAAGCTACACCATCGAGCTGACGGGCGACCAGTCCAAGAACGATGCGTTCCTGCAGGCCATTGACCGCACCGCCATTCTCGAAACTGTCCGCACTGGTGCCAGTGGCATTGGCCGCGGCGAGCGCATTCTGCGCGTGTGACGGATTGGCCTTCGACCGGTTTGCATCGTGGGGTAGCGTGCTGTGCCAAAGCACCGTCTGCGACTCCCCGCCTAGCCAGCCGGCCGAATTCAAATCCGATGTAAGACAATCGACTGTTTAGTTTTCAACCCCTACAACGTATTTCAACCGGAGCGACCCATGAAAGTTTTCTACGACAAAGACACCGACCTGAGCCTGATCAAGGGCAAGACCGTGGCCATCATTGGTTACGGCTCGCAAGGTCATGCCCATGCACAAAACCTGAACGACAGCGGCGTGAAGGTCGTGGTCGGCCTGCGCAAGGGCGGTGCCTCGTGGGACAAGGTTGGCAAGGCTGGCCTGAACGTGCTGGAAGTCAACGATGCGGTGAAGGCGGCCGACGTGGTCATGATCTTGCTGCCCGATGAAGACATCGCAGCCGTGTACAAGAACAACGTCGAACCCAACATCAAGCAAGGCGCTTCGCTGGCCTTTGCCCACGGTTTCAACGTCCACTACAACCAAGTTGTGCCCCGTGCCGACCTGGACGTGTGGATGGTCGCCCCCAAGGCCCCAGGCCACACTGTGCGCAACACTTACACCCAAGGCGGCGGCGTGCCCCACCTGGTCGCAGTGCACCAAGACAAGTCCGGCAAGGCCCGTGACCTGGCCTTGAGCTACGCTGCTGCCAACGGCGGTGGCAAGGCTGGCATCATCGAGACCAACTTCAAGGAAGAAACCGAGACCGACCTGTTCGGCGAACAAGCCGTGCTGTGCGGCGGTGCGGTGGAGCTGATCAAGATGGGTTACGAAACCCTGGTCGAAGCCGGCTACGCTCCTGAAATGGCCTACTTCGAGTGCCTGCACGAGCTCAAGCTGATCGTGGACCTGATCTACGAAGGCGGCATTGCCAACATGAACTACTCGATCTCGAACAACGCCGAATACGGCGAGTACGTGACTGGTCCTGAAGTGATCAACGAGCAATCGCGCGCCGCTATGCGCAATGCGCTCAAGCGCATCCAGAATGGCGACTACGCCAAGATGTTCATCCAGGAAGGCCGCCTGAACTACCCATCGATGACAGCCCGCCGTCGCAACACGGCCGAGCACAGCATCGAAAAGGTGGGCGGTCAACTGCGCGCCATGATGCCCTGGATCGCCAAGAACAAGCTGGTCGACCAGACCCGCAACTGATTCTTCCGGTGTGAAGCATCCAAAGGCCACCTCGGTGGCCTTTTTCATTGGCGCCGTCGGCAGGGTTGGCAGAGGCTACACTGCCTCTTTCGTCTGGCTGGCGGAGGTGGTCTGGCGATAGGTGTGGCGCTTTCGCGTCCTTGGATTGATTTGCTATAAATATAATAGCTGTTTGCGCTTGCCTATAAAGCGCTGGAGGTCTGTTTGATGCATGATGGCAATAAGCCCAGCGACAACGCCGGTGTCATGGTTCGCAAGCGTCGCAAGGGCATTTACATCCTGCCCAATCTGTTCACGCTGGCGGCGTTGTTCGGTGGCTTTTATTCCATCGTCATGGCAATGAATGGCCGCTTCGATATGGCTGCCGTGGGTGTTTTTTGTGCGATGGTGCTGGACAGTCTGGATGGGCGGGTCGCTCGGATGACCAACACCCAGAGCGCGTTTGGCGAGCAGATGGACTCGCTGTCTGACATGGTGTCGTTTGGTGCCGCACCGGCTTTGATTGCCTATGAGTGGTCGCTGCAAGGCCTGGGACGTTGGGGTTGGATTGCAGCGTTTGTGTACTGCGCCTGCGCCGCGCTGCGCTTGGCGCGCTTCAACGTGAACACCGGCGTGGTGGACAAGCGCTATTTTCAGGGGCTGCCTTCACCCGCTGCGGCGGCCTTGGTGGCTGGCTTTATCTGGCTGATGACCGAGTTGGGCGTGCATCCAGGCGAAGATGCATGGCTGAGTTGGTCGCAGATCACCTGGGTGATGTTTGCGTTCACCCTGTACTCAGGCCTCACCATGGTGACCAATGTGCCGTTTTACAGCTTCAAAGATATCCAGATGAAAAAGAGCGTGCCCTTTGCCGCCATCGTGTTGATTGCGCTGGGTATTGCCATCATCAACATCCACCCACCGATTGTGCTGTTTGGCGTGTTTGTGTTGTACGGCGTGAGTGGCTATGGCGTCTACGCATGGCGCAAAGCCAAAGGGCAGCACAGCAGTGTGATCAGCACCTCTACCGATGAGCCGGACGAGCGTGGACTTCACAAGTGAAAGTGCCCGTGGTTGTGGACTTGTGCTACATTGCAACGCATGAATATGTTCGCTCTGGCTCTACTGCTACCTCCCCACGGGCGGAGACAGTAGGCGCACGCGCACACTTTTCCACAAAGGCCCGTATGCACCCGCAGCGGGCCTTTTTCATTGGGCGACAGTTTTTGAGCGTTGCGGGCTAACCCCACCAGTACCAGGAGAAACGACATGGCAGACAAACTCATCATTTTTGACACCACCTTGCGCGATGGCGAGCAATCCCCCGGCGCGTCCATGACCAAGGACGAGAAGCTGCGCATTGCGCGCCAGCTGGAGCGCCTGAAGGTGGATGTGATCGAAGCCGGATTTGCTGCCAGCTCCAACGGCGACTTTGAGGCGGTGCAGGCGATTGCCAATGCCATCAAGGACTCCACGATTTGCTCGTTGTCGCGTGCCAACGACCGCGACATCGCGCGCGCTGCAGAGGCGCTCAAAGGGGCCAACTCCGCTCGCATTCACACCTTCATCGCAACGTCTCCATTGCACATGGAGAAGAAGCTGCGCATGACACCCGAGCAAGTGCTGGAACAGGCCAAGCAGTCTGTGCGATTCGCACGCAACCTGGTGGCCGACATTGAATTCAGCCCCGAAGACGGCTATCGCAGCGAACCCGACTTTTTGTGCCGTGTGCTGGAGGCCGTGATTGCCGAGGGCGCCACCACCATCAATGTCCCGGACACCGTGGGTTATGCCATTCCAGAGTTGTACGGTAACTTCATCAAGACGTTGCGTGAACGCATCCCGAACAGCGACAAAGCCGTCTGGTCGGTGCATTGCCACAACGACTTGGGCATGGCGGTGGCCAACTCGCTTGCCGGTGTGAAGATTGGCGGTGCGCGCCAAGTGGAGTGCACGATCAATGGCCTGGGTGAGCGCGCAGGCAATTGCTCGTTGGAAGAAGTGGTCATGGCGATCAAGACGCGCCGCGACTATTTCAACCTGGATCTTGGCATCGACACCCAGCACATTGTGGCGGCCAGCCGCATGGTGAGCCAAACCACGGGTTTTGTGGTGCAGCCCAACAAGGCTGTGGTGGGCGCGAATGCCTTTGCGCACGCATCGGGCATTCACCAGGATGGCGTGCTCAAGGCCCGTGACACCTACGAAATCATGCGCGCGGAAGATGTGGGCTGGAGTGCCAACAAGATTGTGCTGGGCAAGCTCAGCGGCCGCAATGCATTCAAGCAGCGGCTTCAAGAGCTGGGCGTGAGTCTGGACAGTGAGACAGAAATCAACACGGCCTTCACGCGCTTCAAGGAGCTTGCCGATCGCAAGAGCGAGATTTTTGACGAGGACATTCTGGCCCTGGTAAGCGATGAAAGCGTGACCAGCGAGCGCGAGCAGTACGGGTTTGTATCACTGTTCCAGCAAAGCGAGACGGGTGAACAGCCCAGGGCGCGCGTCGTTTTCACTGTCGACGGCACCGAAGTGCATGGCGAGTCGGTCGGCAATGGCCCTGTGGACGCCTCGTTGAAAGCCATTGAGTCCCACGTCAAGAGTGGCGCAGAGATGGTGCTGTATTCGGTCAACGCTATCAGTGGATCGACAGAGAGCCAAGGCGAAGTGACGGTGCGATTGCAGAACAGCGGCCGGGTTGTGAATGGGGTGGGGGCGGACCCGGACATCGTGGTGGCTTCCGCCAAGGCGTACCTGAGCGCTCTGAACAAGTTACAAAGTAAAGCGGACAGGGTGGCAGCGCAGGGTTGAGTAAGCAATTTATAATTCAACCAATTTCATTAAAAGTCGTGCAAGGTATTGATCTTGCGCGACTTTTTTTGATTCTGTACACTGCAACACATTTACTAACGTTTGGAGCACTTGGATGCACCATCGCCTTCGCACCGCAGTGAGCCGGGCTCTCTCTGTAATCAGCCTTGTTGTCATCAGTTCTGCGTTGGTGGCTCCGGCAGCCGATGCCGCTGAGCGCAAGCGTGTGACCGTCAAAAAAGCGGCCCCTTCCGCGACGGCTGCTACCAAAAAGACGGCAGACACTCGCCGTGTTGCGGCTGTGTCGCGCACTGCCGACCGTCCCGCCAAGGGGCGAACCCGCGTTGCTGCGCTAGCTGCCGAGCGTTCTTCCAAGGCGCAGGCCGCATCGCGCGCCGCTATCGTGCCTGCCAAGTTGTCGTTTGGCCAAATGGCCGGACTGCACGAGGTCTCCGATCCTCTGGACCTCAAGTCCAGCGTGGCTCTGGTGATTGATCAGGACACCCATGAGGTCCTGATCAGCAAAAATGACCATGCCGTGTTGCCCATTGCCTCGCTGACCAAGCTGATGACTGGCTTGATCATCAGCCAGGCGCACCTGCCCATGGATGAGCCCATCACCATCACGCAAGATGATGTGGACACTGAAAAGGGCAGCCGCTCCCGTCTGAGCGTTGGCACCACGCTGACCCGTGGCGAGATGATGCATCTGGCCTTGATGTCTAGCGAGAACCGCGCTGCACATGCCTTAGGGCGTACCTACCCTGGTGGGCTGAGTGCCTTTGTGGGCCTGATGAATGCCAAGGCGCGCGCTATTGGCATGGCCGATACGCGTTACGTTGAGCCTACGGGGCTGTCCAGCCAAAACCAATCCAGTGCCCGTGATTTGGCCACCTTGGTCAATGTGGCCCATGGCGACCCTATGCTGCGCGAGCTTTCCACATCACCCAGCTACGAAGTGGCGGTGGGGCGCAAGACGCTTCAGTACAACAACACCAATGGTCTGGTGAAAAATCCCACATGGGATATCGGGCTGCAGAAGACGGGTTATATCTCTGAAGCTGGGCGCTGCCTGGTCATGCAGGCCGAAATAGCAGGTCGCAAGTTGATCATGGTGTTTTTGGATTCTGCGGGTAAGTTCAGCCGCCTGGGTGACGCAGAGCGTGTGAGGCACTGGGTGGAGTCCGCTTCATCGTTTGGTGGCAGTGGCTCTAAAGTCGTGGCGAAGGGTGAGCACGGCTGAGCGTTGCGAGGGGGAGTCTTCCCCGACTTGGGATTCATTGAGTTGAGCCTGTGCGCTGAGAGCGGCAGGCTCAATTCATTTGTTATCGACCATTTTTGCTTTGCATTCCTTGCCACTGCGCACTGATGATGCCCATGGATGTGGGGCGCGCGCTCAGCCTTTGGTGCGGACGATGGTCTGTTGTGGTGTTGCCAGTGATTGGTTGCGCTCTGGTGAGTAGCCCAGAGCCAACGAGATTTCTTGGGCCGTCGATTGAAGTTTGGCAAGCCAGCCCTCATCCAGTCGGTCTGCGGGGGCGGAGATCGAGAGGCCTGCCACCAGCTTGCCCTGGTCATCGTAGACCCCAGCGGCCATGCACCTCACCCCCAGTTCCAGCTCCTCATTGTCCCGGGCAATCCCATATTGGCGCGCCTTCGCGAGTTCTCTCTCAAGGATGGGCAACTGGGTAATGCTGTTGCGGGTGTGGCCTGCCAGACCTGTGCGGGTGGCGTATGCTCGTACACGCTGTGGGTCGTCCAGCGCAAGGAACAGTTTGCCGGTAGATGTCAGATGCAGAGGGGCTCTGCCGCCAATGGCCCGGACCACCTGCATGCCTGAGCGCTCGCTGTAGGCTCGCTCGATATAAACAATCTCGTCGCCCTGCCGCATGCTCAGGTTCACGGGTTGCTGGATCAGTTTGTGCAAATTGCGCATAGGGGCCAGCGCCGCATCGCGCACACTCAACCTGGCTTTGACCAGGTTACCGAGCTCTAGCAGGCGCATGCCCAACCGGTAGCTGCCAGACTCTGGTCTGTCTACAAACCTGCCGATGGTCAGGTCATTCAAGATGCGATGGGTGGTGGATGGGTGCAACCCTGTCTTCTCGCTGATCTCTTTAAGAGAGATCGCGTCCTCTCGTGAGGCCAGGACATCAATCAACGTGAACATGCGTTCGAGCACCTGAACGCTGGGCTTTGCTGGGACGTCGGGGTCTGATTTTTTCATGGGCGGTAATGCAGCATATGCCGTGGCATCTTACCTTGTGAAATGCGAAGCGAAGGCCCTGTTTGGCTGGGCATTTGTTGGCAATTTCTCAAGGGGCGCGCTGCAGTCTTTGCGGTACGGGGGCAAAGTGCGATGTGCAGTGAATACACGGCGAATAGCTTGGGCTGAAATGGTGCATGGGATTCAAACCTGGGGGCTCCTAAGGCTTGAACGGGCAGGCGCTTCAAAGAGGCATTTCACCCATTCCTGCCGATTGCGTTTCAGCGCGTCCTCTTGCGAGGCCGCCCATAGGCTTCAGAGGCTGCCTGTGCGTTGCCAGCCTTGGTCTTCCAGGGTTTCGTGGGGCATGAAGCGAGCCTTGTAGTTCATTTTTTGGCTTTGCTCGATCCAATACCCGAGATACACGTAGGGCAAGTGGAGTGCCCGGGCTTGCTCTATTTGCCACAAGACGTTGTAGGTGCCATAGCTGCAGTTGGGCTCTGGCTCATAAAACGTGTAAACGGCAGAGATTCCGTCGTCTAGCACGTCCAGTATGGACACCATTTTGAGGGCCCCTGGATTGCCATCCGGCATGGGTTCTCTGAACTCTACGAGGCGGGAGTTCACCCTGCTTTGCAGCAGGAATTGGGTGTATTGGTCAATATTGTCCTGGTCCATGCCGCCACCCGCATGTCTTCCTTTTTGGTAGCGTTGGTACAGCTGGTAGTGCTCTGGCACAAAGCAAAGCCGAAGCACTTGGGCCTGAAGCGCTATGTGGCGAGCGTGAGCACGTTTTTGGCTTCTGTCGGGCTTGAACTCTGCTGCCAAAACCCGCAGGGGCTTGCATGCATGGCAGCCATCGCAATACGGTCGATAGGTGAACATACCGCTGCGCCGAAACCCTTTGGCCACCAAGTCGGAGTACAGCGTGTTCTGAATCAGGTGGCTGGGGGTTGCGACCTGAGAGCGTGCCAGTCGATCTGGGAGATAGCTGCAAGGGTAGGGCGCTGTCGCGTAGTACTGCAGGGCTTGCAGTGGGAGTTCGTTCAGGTGCGTCATGCCGGGATGGTCAGTTGGGCAACAACTGTGACCAGTATACGGACTTGAACTCCCATGGGATCTCTGGCTGTCTGTGCAGCTTTTGAATGCCCGTAAGGAACAGGTCTCGGGGCATCTCCTTGGCACCAAGCGATGCCAAGTGGCGGGTGTTTTGCTGGCAGTCAATCCACGGAATTCCATGCTCGCGCGCAATGCAGACCAGTGCCGCCAGCGCAATTTTTGAGGCATCGGTGGCATAGGCAAACATTGACTCTCCAAACACAGCCTTGCCCAAGGCGATGCAATAAAGGCCGCCCACCAGTTTTCCGTCGATCCAGGTTTCTACACTGTGGGCGATGCCTTCGTTGTGGAGTTGTTCGTACGCTTGCACCATGGATGGCAAGATCCATGTGCCGCTTTGGCCGGTGCGTTCGCGGGTGGCGCAGGCATGGATGACGGAGGAGAAGGCGCTATCGACTCGAATGGAGCAGTGGGGGGCATCGCGAAATTTGCGCAATGTCTTGCGCAGAGAGGGGTGCAGTTTGAAGTCGCTTGTATTCAAAACCATGCGTGGGTCGGGAGCCCACCAGAGAATCGGCTGCCCTTCGCTGAACCAGGGGAAGGTGCCTTGCGCATAGGCCTTGCGAAGGGTGGATGTGTTCAGTGCGCCACCTGCAGCGAGTAGTCCGGGGGCTGGGGTGCCCATTCCCCATGCGCAATCCGGAGTGGGCATGGGATCATTGGGTTCTAGCCAGGGTAGGTGTGATTCCATCGGGCGAAGGGGGTTTGTGCGGGAATGCGGGAAGTATTGCCGGATGATCGAAGAATAATGGAATGCGTGCAGCAGCGATGGGGCAAAAAAAAACCCTGCACCGTGGGGTGCAGGGTTTATATTGGCTCCTCGACCTGGGCTCGAACCAGGGACCTACGGATTAACAGTCCGGCGCTCTACCGACTGAGCTATCGAGGAATAATCGGTATGTATTGCTTTACTTAGATGTGTAAAGCATTTGAATTCTTGGCTCCTCGACCTGGGCTCGAACCAGGGACCTACGGATTAACAGTCCGGCGCTCTACCGACTGAGCTATCGAGGAACAAGACTTAGATTATATACATAAAAATATCGCTATTTCAACACGTCGAGCACTTTGTGCAAAAACAAGGTGCAGGCCAGGCTCAGGGCTCAGGCCTTCTCCACAGCCAAACGAGTACCACCACCATGCATGTGATGGCTGTGGCCGCAGCCCAGCGTGCTGTGTGGCTGAGTAGCAGGATCACGGTGCTGGATGACATCACTGCGGTCGCAGCCCATTTGGCGTGGCGGCTGACACAACCTCCATTGGCCCAGTTGCGCAGCATGGGGCCAAACAGGCGGTGATTCCACAGCCACCGATACAGGCGCGGCGAGCTTTTGCCTGCGGCCCAGGCCGCCATCAAAATGAACACCGTCGTGGGCAAGCCGGGAATAAAGATACCCAGAATGCCCAGCCCCAAATTGGCCAAAGCAAAAAGCAGAAGTAGCCACCGGACGACGAGAGGCAAGGGCCTTGGTTGGACCGGAACTGCTTCGCTTTTTCTTTGAGGCTCCATTGGCGCATTGTGCATGCCTGCACAGCACGGGCTGCGTTGACACACAGCCCCTGCTCAAGGCCCTTGGTCGCAGGCCGCGGTTGTGATGCTTTCGTGCGAGTTGAGTCGCTGTGAGGGTGCTAAACCTTGTCCAGCGCCTGCACCAAGTCCGCCTGCAGGTCGTCGATGTGCTCGATGCCCACCGACAGCCGCACCATGCTCTCGCTCACGCCCGCCTTGGCCAGCTCTTCGGGGTTGAGCTGGCGGTGCGTGGTCGATGCGGGGTGTGTGGCCAGCGATTTCGCGTCGCCGATGTTCACCAGGCGGGTGAAGAGTTGCAGCGCATCCAGGAAGCGCGCACCGGCCGCCCGTGGGTCGGCGTCGGTGCTCCTGAGCCCGAAGCTCAGGATGCCGGATGCCTTGCCGCCGGATTGCCGCTGCACCAACGCGTGGTCCGGGTGGTCCGGCAGGCCCGCGTAGCGCACCCATTCCACCTTGGGGTGGCTTTGCAGGTATTGGGCCAGCGCCAGTGTGTTGTCGCAGATGCGGTCCATGCGCAGGGCCAGGGTCTCGATGCCTTGCAGGATCAAGAAGGCATTGAGCGGTGCCAGCGCCGCACCGGTATTGCGCAGCGGCACCACGCGCGCGCGGCCGATGAAGGCGGCGGGGCCCAGGGCTTCGGTGTAGACCACGCCGTGGTAGCTCACGTCGGGCTCGTTCAGGCGCGGAAAGCGGGCCTTGTGTTCGGCCCATGGGAACTTGCCGCTGTCCACGATGGCGCCGCCCACGCTGTTGCCATGGCCGCCCAGGTACTTGGTGAGCGAGTGCACCACGATGTCGGCGCCGTGCTCGATGGGGCGCAGCAGGTAGGGGCTGGGCACCGTGTTGTCCACGATCAGCGGGATGCCGTGCGCATGGGCCACATCGGCCAGCGCGCGGATGTCGGTCACGTTGCCCAGCGGGTTGCCGATGGACTCGATGAAGATCGCCTTGGTGCGCGCGTCGATGTGCTGCGCAAAGCTGGCCGGGTCGCGTGGGTCGGCAAAGCGCGTGGTGATGCCCTGCTGGGGCAGCGTGTGCGCAAAGAGGTTGTAGGTGCCGCCGTAGAGCGTGCTGGCCGACACGATGTTGTCGCCCGCCTCGGCAATGGTCTGGATGGCGTAGGTGATGGCCGCCATGCCAGAGGCCACGGCCAGCGCCGCAATGCCGCCTTCGAGCGCCGCGACGCGCTTTTCCAGCACGTCGGTCGTGGGGTTCATGATGCGGGTGTAGATGTTGCCCGGCACCTTCAAATCGAACAGGTCCGCGCCGTGCTGCGCGCTGTCGAAGGCGTAGGCCACCGTTTGGTAGATGGGCACGGCCACGGCCTTGGTGGTGGGGTCGGGCGAGTAGCCTGCGTGGACGGCAAGGGTTTCGATCTTCATGCGGAGGGGTCTCCCGTTGGGTGGAATGAGAAAGCTGACACGGGCGCCTGCGGCACGGTGTGCACGCAGGCGGCAGCGGCCATTCTTGCACCGGGACGGTGCGCATGGGTCGAATCGTTGGCTATGAGCTTATGCGCTCAGCGCAGGCTGACCGCAGGCGCGTTACGGCCTGCGAATATTGAATAAAAAATGCCTGTACCGTTTGATAGATAAGCGCCAGCAGCTACTATTTCGATAGCGAATTGCCCGTAGGCCGCGCGCGGTAGAACTGCAGCGGCACGGCCAGCGCCTCTGTCTCCTTGGCGTGCTGGTTGAGCACCGACTTCTTCATCTTGCCCACCACGTGCATCTCGCACGGCTTGCAGTCAAAGCGCAGGGTGAGTTTTTCCTTGCCGTTGATCAGCATCAGCGGCTCGGCCTTGATGGTGCCCTGCACGCCCGTCACGCCCTTGGCCTGCTTGGGGCACAGGCTCATCGAAAAGCGCACGCAGTGCTTGGTGATCATGAGGCTGACTTCGCCTTCCTCCTCGTGCGCTTCATACGCCGCAGCTATCACCTTCACGCCGTGGCGCACATAGAAGTCGTGCGCCTTCTGGTTGAACACGTTGCCCAGGAACGAGAGCGTGTCTTCGGGGTAGGGCACGGGCGGCTCCACCGGCACCGCGCGCTGCAGGCGTGCAAAGTTGCGCGCGCGGCAGTCTTCAAGGTCGGCCAGCGCGTCGCGGCGCAGCGCGTTGAGCACCGACGCGGGTACGAACCAGGGCTCGGACAGCTGCAGCACGATGTCGTGCACTGCAAAGATGGTGGCGCCGAAGCGGCCCAGCTGTTCGCGCAGGCTGGCTTCGGCTTTGGCTGCATCGGTGGCGCTCTGGTGAGCATGTTGCACGTCGGCACAGCCCACGTTGCCGTCTTCGTCCGTCAGCATCAGGCTGAAGCCGGCAGCCCTCTCGCTCAGGTGCGCCCACAGGCCGATGCGGCGGTCGCTGGACTTTTTCTCCAGCGTGCGCACCCAGTCCATGTCGCGGTTGCGGTTGACCTCAGTGCCCTTGCGCAGGTCTTTGAAGCCGTCCATCGGGTCCTTGGGGTACACGCGCCACTGGCCCACGCTGCGCGCGAACACGGGCTCGGCCACGTTGATGGCCATGCCCACCAGTTCCTTGTGCAGGTCGTAGTAGCACAGGCCGTCGCCGTTGTGCAGCACGGTGGCGGGGTCGCTCACCTCCAGCTCGACAAAGTCCGGGCCCACCTTGGTCACCCAGCCGATGGCCTGGCCCGGGTTCTTGGGGGTGTCGAACGCGCCGATGTCTTCCTTGCGGCCGGTCACGAAGTAGTCGGTGAACTCGCGGTTGAAGTTCTGCAGCGGGTCGGGCGTGAAGGTGAAGGTGGTGGCGCCGCTGGACGAGCGCGACAGCGGCCGGCCTGCACTCTCGCGCTCTTCCAGAATCTCGTCGATCAGCGTGCGGTAGTGGGCGGTGATGTTCTTCACGTAGCCCATGTCCTTGTAGCGCCCTTCGATCTTGAAGCTGCGCACCCCGGCGTCGATGAGAGCGCGCAGGTTGTCGCTCTGGTTGTTGTCCTTCATGGAGAGCACGTGCTTGTCGTGCGCGATGAAGCGGCCCTGCGCGTCCGTCACCTGGTAGGGCAGGCGGCAGGCCTGGCTGCAGTCGCCCCGATTGGCGCTGCGGCCGGTCTGCGCATGGCTGATGTTGCATTGGCCGCTGTAGGCTACGCACAGCGCGCCGTGGATGAAGAACTCGATGTTGGCCCGCCCCGGCGCATCCACCGGCCCCAGCGCCTTGTGCACCGCGGCGATCTGCTGCACCGTGAGCTCGCGCGCCAGCACGATCTGCGACAGGCCCGCGTCCTGCAGGAAGCGCGCCTTCTCGGGCGTGCGGATGTCCGTCTGGGTGCTGGCGTGCAGCTGGATGGGCGGCATGTCGGCAAGCGCCAGCAGGCCCATGTCCTGGATGATGAGCGCATCGGCTCCGGCCTCGTACACCTGCCAGGCCATGCGGCGCGCGGCTTCGAGTTCGTCGTCGCGCAAGATGGTGTTCAGGGTGATGAAGATGCGGCTATTGAACCGGTGCGCGTGCTTCACGAGGCGCTCGATGTCCCGGATGTCGTTGCCCGCGCCGGCCCGTGCGCCGAAGGCGGGGCCGCCGATGTAGACGGCATCGGCGCCGTGGTTGATGGCTTCGATGCCGATGTCGGCGTCGCGCGCGGGCGACAGCAGTTCAAGCTGGTGGGGCAGGAGGGACATAGGTAGCGATTATCCCAGGGAGTGTCTGAGGAGACTCAATGCCCTTTTGCATGCCCTTGGGTCGCCTCTACTATCAGGCACTTTAATGGTGCAGGAATGCTGCGTTAGCGTGGCCTCAACTTGGGCTGTATGAATACAGCGGCTGTTATGCTCGGCGCGCTGTGCGCCCCAAACCAGTGCGTTCGGCTGTTTCACTGACTCTGGAGATTCTCACTGTGTCGCGCTCTTCTCTGCCTCTTTTCTCCCTCTCCGCCCTGGCTGCTGTTGCTGTGGGCTCGTTGATTTCTGCGGGGGCTATGGCCCAGGATGTGCAGGTGGTCAAGATTGCCCATGCGGGGCCCGTCTCTGGTGGCATTGCCCACATTGGCAAAGACACAGAAAACGGTGTTCGTCTTGCGATTGATGATTTGAATGCCCAAAACCTCGTGATTGGTGGCAAGAAGATCAAGTTCGAGATTGCTGCCGAGGACGATGCAGGGGACCCGCGTCAAGCTACCGCCGTGGCTCAAAAGCTGTGTGATCAGCGTGTAGCCGGTGTGGTCGGTCATCTGCAGTCAGGAACGTCCATTCCAGCCTCGGCCATTTATGCCAAGTGCGACTTGCCCCACATCACGGCCTCTGCGTCAAACCCCGATCTGACGAAGCCTGGGCACAAGACCACCTTCCGTCTGATTGCCAATGACAATGCGCTGGGTGCCGCCTTGGGATTGTTTGGTGCAGACCATTTGAAAATCAAATCAGTGGCGATCATTGATGACCGCACGGCCTATGGCCAAGGTGTCGCTTCGGTTTTCAAGGCCACGGCGCTGCAAAAGGGGCTGAAAGTTGTGAGCGAAGAGTTCACAAACGACAAGGCGACGGATTTCATGGCCATCTTGACGTCCATTAAGAACAAGAAGCCTGATGCCATTTTTTATGGAGGGCTGGATGCCCAAGCTGGGCCCATGTTGCGTCAGATGGAGCAGTTGGGTCTTGGGGACGTAAAGTTCTTTGGTGGTGACGCACTGTGCACCGAAAAGCTGCCAGAGTTGTCGGGCAAGACCCCTGCGCTCAAGAACGTGACTTGCGCCACGGGTGGGGCTTCGATTGGAAAGATGCAGGGTGGCGCCGAGTGGAAGAAGCGTTATGACGCTAAGTTCCCTGACCAGTTCCAGATATACAGCCCTTACGCGTATGACGCAGCCATGGTGTTGGCGGATGCCATGAAGCGCGCTAACTCGGTGGACCCCAAAGTGTTTGTCCCGCTGATTTCCAAGGCAGAGTACAAGGGCGTCACTGCGAACATTGCTTTCACAGCCAAGGGCGAGTTGACTACCCCTGCTGTGACGCTTTACACATACAAAGATGGAAGTCGCGTTGCTCTTAACTGATTGAAGTACATTCCGCTACGAACGACCGCCTCGGCGGTCGTTTCTGTTTCTGGTCACTATTGGCGGAGGTCCCTGAAGCGATGCTTGTTTTCTTGTAGTCGGTGGCTGCCGCCGGATGAGCAACGGTTTGAGTGAAGATGTGGGATGCAGAGGATTGATGTTTTGTCCAAAAACCTTCGTTTGCTTGATTTGTGCTCTAAAACGGTGCTATGATAGAGGGCTTCGCTACTGAGACGGTTTAGATTGTTGAGGTAGCGAAGGGGGTTGCAGAAAGTTAGGTTTTTGTTGTCGGCGGGTTAAAAGCTGTTGTACAATCTAAGGCTGCGCTAAATGCGGTGGTTGTTCTGAAAAGAGTGATTGCTGCAAACTGCAAAGACCCTAAAGTTTGACAGGACTTTAAAACCTGTGCTAGAATTCAAGGCTCAGCTGATTGCAGCTAAGTCGGGAAAATAAAGAAAACTTCGGTTGCTTTGTGATCCGGTTCATTAAAAATATACAGCCGATAAGCGTGGGCGTTTGATGGCGAGTGCCAAGTTCTTTGGAACTAGTGCTTAGCACTACAAACGCTCATGAGAATAGAAGTGAAGTTCACTTCAATTCCGTTTTTATGAGTTAAGTCGAAAGACTTTAAATTTATCAAGATCGAACTGTAGAGTTTGATCCTGGCTCAGATTGAACGCTGGCGGCATGCCTTACACATGCAAGTCGAACGGTAACAGGTCTTCGGATGCTGACGAGTGGCGAACGGGTGAGTAATACATCGGAACGTGCCCGATCGTGGGGGATAACGAAGCGAAAGCTTTGCTAATACCGCATAAGATCTAAGGATGAAAGCAGGGGACCGCAAGGCCTTGCGCGAACGGAGCGGCCGATGGCAGATTAGGTAGTTGGTGGGATAAAAGCTTACCAAGCCGACGATCTGTAGCTGGTCTGAGAGGACGACCAGCCACACTGGGACTGAGACACGGCCCAGACTCCTACGGGAGGCAGCAGTGGGGAATTTTGGACAATGGGCGAAAGCCTGATCCAGCCATGCCGCGTGCAGGATGAAGGCCTTCGGGTTGTAAACTGCTTTTGTACGGAACGAAAAGACTCTGGTTAATACCTGGGGTCCATGACGGTACCGTAAGAATAAGCACCGGCTAACTACGTGCCAGCAGCCGCGGTAATACGTAGGGTGCAAGCGTTAATCGGAATTACTGGGCGTAAAGCGTGCGCAGGCGGTTATATAAGACAGATGTGAAATCCCCGGGCTCAACCTGGGAACTGCATTTGTGACTGTATAGCTAGAGTACGGTAGAGGGGGATGGAATTCCGCGTGTAGCAGTGAAATGCGTAGATATGCGGAGGAACACCGATGGCGAAGGCAATCCCCTGGACCTGTACTGACGCTCATGCACGAAAGCGTGGGGAGCAAACAGGATTAGATACCCTGGTAGTCCACGCCCTAAACGATGTCAACTGGTTGTTGGGTCTTCACTGACTCAGTAACGAAGCTAACGCGTGAAGTTGACCGCCTGGGGAGTACGGCCGCAAGGTTGAAACTCAAAGGAATTGACGGGGACCCGCACAAGCGGTGGATGATGTGGTTTAATTCGATGCAACGCGAAAAACCTTACCCACCTTTGACATGTATGGAATCCTTTAGAGATAGAGGAGTGCTCGAAAGAGAGCCATAACACAGGTGCTGCATGGCTGTCGTCAGCTCGTGTCGTGAGATGTTGGGTTAAGTCCCGCAACGAGCGCAACCCTTGCCATTAGTTGCTACGAAAGGGCACTCTAATGGGACTGCCGGTGACAAACCGGAGGAAGGTGGGGATGACGTCAAGTCCTCATGGCCCTTATAGGTGGGGCTACACACGTCATACAATGGCTGGTACAGAGGGTTGCCAACCCGCGAGGGGGAGCTAATCCCATAAAGCCAGTCGTAGTCCGGATCGCAGTCTGCAACTCGACTGCGTGAAGTCGGAATCGCTAGTAATCGCGGATCAGAATGTCGCGGTGAATACGTTCCCGGGTCTTGTACACACCGCCCGTCACACCATGGGAGCGGGTTCTGCCAGAAGTAGGTAGCCTAACCGTAAGGAGGGCGCTTACCACGGCAGGGTTCGTGACTGGGGTGAAGTCGTAACAAGGTAGCCGTATCGGAAGGTGCGGCTGGATCACCTCCTTTCTGGAAAACTGCATTCAATATTGAACGCCCACACTTATCGGTTGTTGGAACAAGCTGCTGACTTGCGAAGTCATTCGCAAGAAGGCGGAATGGGTCTGTAGCTCAGCTGGTTAGAGCACTGTGTTGATAACGCAGGGGTCGTTGGTTCGAGCCCAACTAGACCCACCATATTCCAATAGACGGATACGTGAGAGGAAACTGGGGGATTAGCTCAGCTGGGAGAGCACCTGCTTTGCAAGCAGGGGGTCGTCGGTTCGATCCCGTCATCCTCCACCACCAACAAGCATCGGACTTCAACACCAAAGCGGCTTTGCAAAAGGCCACTTTGTTGTTGATCAATATCGATTGATCAATCGGCTGTTCTTTAAAAATTCATAGAGTCGAATCAGAGTTGTCAGAGGAAACTGCACATTCGTAAAGGTTTAGTGCAGACCGTGCCTCTGATGACAATTTTTTGATTGCGTCAAAACGAATATTCAATAAGCGAAAGCTGATTGAAATTCAGTAATGACGAATGTTCTCAGATGAAAGGTAGAAATACCTGGAGTCGAGGAATTATTCACATTACGGCATAACGCGTCAGGTGAAAGACCTGGCAAGTCCTTGAAAATAATGGCGATATCTTGAAAGAGATGTCAAAGTTATAGGGTCAAGTGACTAAGAGCATGTGGTGGATGCCTTGGCGATTACAGGCGACGAAAGACGTGATAGCCTGCGATAAGCTTCGGGGAGCTGGCAAATAAGCTTTGATCCGGAGATTTCTGAATGGGGAAACCCACCTCGCAAGAGGTATCGCATACTGAATACATAGGTATGCGAAGCGAACCGGGTGAACTGAAACATCTCAGTAGCTCGAGGAAAAGACATCAACCGAGATTCCGAAAGTAGTGGCGAGCGAAATCGGAAGAGCCTTCTAGTGATAGCACGACTGTTAGCAAAACGAAATGGAAAGTTCGGCCATAGCAGGTGATAGCCCTGTATGCGAAAACAGACGTGTGGTACTAAGTTAGAGAAAAGTAGGGCGGGACACGAGAAATCCTGTCTGAATATGGGGGGACCATCCTCCAAGGCTAAATACTCGTAATCGACCGATAGTGAACCAGTACCGTGAGGGAAAGGCGAAAAGAACCCCGGGAGGGGAGTGAAATAGATCCTGAAACCGCATGCTTACAAAAAGTAGGAGCCCGCAAGGGTGACTGCGTACCTTTTGTATAATGGGTCAGCGACTTACATTCAGTGGCAAGGTTAACCGAATAGGGAAGCCGTAGAGAAATCGAGTCCGAATAGGGCGAATCAGTCGCTGGGTGTAGACCCGAAACCAAGTGATCTATCCATGGCCAGGATGAAGGTGCCGTAACAGGTACTGGAGGTCCGAACCCACTAGTGTTGCAAAACTAGGGGATGAGCTGTGGATAGGGGTGAAAGGCTAAACAAACTTGGAAATAGCTGGTTCTCTCCGAAAACTATTTAGGTAGTGCCTCAAGTATTACCGTCGGGGGTAGAGCACTGTTTAGGCTAGGGGGTCATGGCGACTTACCAAACCTATGCAAACTCCGAATACCGACGAGTACAGCTTGGGAGACAGAGCACCGGGTGCTAACGTCCGGACTCAAGAGGGAAACAACCCAGACCGCCAGCTAAGGTCCCTAAAATTGGCTAAGTGGGAAACGAAGTGGGAAGGCTAAAACAGTCAGGATGTTGGCTTAGAAGCAGCCATCATTTAAAGAAAGCGTAATAGCTCACTGATCGAGTCGTCCTGCGCGGAAGATGTAACGGGGCTAAGCCAGTTACCGAAGCTGCGGATGTGCAATTTATTGCACGTGGTAGGAGAGCGTTCTGTAGGCCTGTGAAGGTGTCTGGTAACGGATGCTGGAGGTATCAGAAGTGCGAATGCTGACATGAGTAGCGTTAAAGGGGGTGAAAAGCCCCCTCGCCGTAAGCGCAAGGTTTTCTACGCAACGTTCATCGGCGTAGAGTGAGTCGGCCCCTAAGGCGAGGCAGAGATGCGTAGCTGATGGGAAACAGGTCAATATTCCTGTACCGATCAATAGTGCGATGTGGGGACGGAGAAGGTTAGCTCAGCCAACTGTTGGATATGTTGGTTCAAGCCTGTAGTCGTGCCTGGTAGGCAAATCCGCCGGGCTTAGATGAGGGGTGATAACGAGTCTGCTTGCAGACGAAGTGAGTGATACCCTGCTTCCAGGAAAAGCCACTAAGCTTCAGCTATTGACGACCGTACCGCAAACCGACACTGGTGCGCGAGATGAGTATTCTAAGGCGCTTGAGAGAACTCAGGAGAAGGAACTCGGCAAATTGATACCGTAACTTCGGGAGAAGGTATGCCCCAAGTAGGTGAACTCGTACAGAGGGAGCCCAAAGGGGTTGCAAAAAATCGGTGGCTGCGACTGTTTAATAAAAACACAGCACTCTGCAAACACGAAAGTGGACGTATAGGGTGTGACGCCTGCCCGGTGCTGGAAGATTAAATGATGGGGTGCAAGCTCTTGATTGAAGTCCCAGTAAACGGCGGCCGTAACTATAACGGTCCTAAGGTAGCGAAATTCCTTGTCGGGTAAGTTCCGACCTGCACGAATGGCGTAACGATGGCCACACTGTCTCCTCCTGAGACTCAGCGAAGTTGAAATGTTTGTGATGATGCAATCTCCCCGCGGAAAGACGGAAAGACCCCATGAACCTTTACTGTAGCTTTGTATTGGACTTTGAACAGATCTGTGTAGGATAGGTGGGAGGCTTTGAAGTGAGGACGCTAGTTCTCATGGAGCCAACGTTGAAATACCACCCTGGTGTGTTTGAGGTTCTAACCTAGGTCCATTATCTGGATCGGGGACAGTGCATGGTAGGCAGTTTGACTGGGGCGGTCTCCTCCCAAAGCGTAACGGAGGAGTTCGAAGGTACGCTAGTTACGGTCGGACATCGTGACGATAGTGCAATGGCATAAGCGTGCTTAACTGCGAGACTGACAAGTCGAGCAGATGCGAAAGCAGGACATAGTGATCCGGTGGTTCTGTATGGAAGGGCCATCGCTCAACGGATAAAAGGTACTCTGGGGATAACAGGCTGATACCGCCCAAGAGTTCATATCGACGGCGGTGTTTGGCACCTCGATGTCGGCTCATCTCATCCTGGGGCTGTAGCCGGTCCCAAGGGTATGGCTGTTCGCCATTTAAAGAGGTACGTGAGCTGGGTTTAAAACGTCGTGAGACAGTTTGGTCCCTATCTTCCGTGGGCGCTGCAGATTTGAGGAAGCCTGCTCCTAGTACGAGAGGACCGGAGTGGACACACCTCTGGTGTATCGGTTGTCACGCCAGTGGCATTGCCGAGTAGCTAAGTGTGGAAGAGATAACCGCTGAAAGCATCTAAGCGGGAAACTCGTTTCAAGATGAGATCTGCCGGGGCCTTGAGCCCCCTAAAGAGTCGTTCAAGACCAGGACGTTGATAGGTCAGGTGTGGAAGCGCAGTAATGCGTTAAGCTAACTGATACTAATTGCTCGTGAGGCTTGACCCTATAACTTTGATAGCCAACGCTCAAGCAGTCATGCTTGTGTGAAAAGCTCAAAGATTGTTATGCCAAGTTGACGCAGTCAAAACACATAAAATCTGATTCCAAACTCTATGAATTCGCCAGGCTGTTCCACGAACAGCCCAGCACCAAGTTATGCCTGATGACCATAGCAAGTTGGTACCACTCCTTCCCATCCCGAACAGGACAGTGAAACGACTTTGCGCCGATGATAGTGCGGGTTCCCGTGTGAAAGTAGGTCATCGTCAGGCTCTTATAGCCCCAATACCCCCCAGTCCCAACGGATTGGGGGGTTTTGCGTTATGGGTATTGAATTTGCAATTATTGCTATTTATCTAAATGACTGCTCCAAATTATTCGGATGAGTTTTGGATGAATATGGCGCTGCAGGAGGCAGAGTTAGCCGCCAGGGATGGGGAGATTCCTGTAGGTGCAGTTGTGGTCAAAGATGGTCAACTCATTGCCAAAGGACGTAATGCTCCTGTTGCGCTAGCTGATCCAACAGCGCATGCCGAAGTGCTTGCATTGCGGGCTGCGGCACAAATTTTAGGTAACTACCGTCTTGAGGGATGTACTTTGTATGTGACGCTTGAGCCGTGTGTCATGTGCTCTGGCGCCATTTTCAATGGACGGATCAGTAGAGTCGTTTTTGGTGCTACGGAGCCGAAAACTGGTGCTGCGGGCTCTGTGATTAATCTCTTTTCGCTGTCTGCTCTGAATCACCAAACCAAAATCTGTGGGGGTGTTCTGGCGGATCGCTGCAGCACATTGCTTGTTGATTTTTTCACTAAGCGACGCCAGCAGGCTCGCGCAAAAGAGTCTCAGCGCCCCGTTTTGCGAGACGATGCCCTCCGAACTCCGGATTCTGCATTTGCAGGGTTTGCCTCCTATCCCCCGCACGCCTCTGCTTATCTAAACGATTTGCCCTGCTTATCTGGTTTACGTATGCACTACGTTGACCAAGGGCCATCGGACGCCCCAATCACGTGGCTTTGTTTGCATTCCTCTCTGCGCTGGAGCTATGTTTTCAATGGATTGCTATCCGAGTTATCGTCCTCGGTCCACGTTGTTGCCCCCGATTTGATAGGATTTGGGCGCAGTGACAAGCCTAAAAAAGAATCGTTCCATCAGATTGAGCGCCACCAGCAGGTGTTGCTAGACTTCGTGGAGCGATTGCAGCTAAAGCGTTTGGTCCTTGTTTTGGATGGCTGGGATGAGGGGGTAGGGCTCTTGCTCTGTGCAGAAATTGCCTCTTATGTTGAAGGCATCCTTGTTTTTACTGATGGAATTGAGTACGGTCGCTCTCCAGAGTCGATACTTATAAACGATGCCCCATTTCCCGATAGAGGGCATCGGGCTGCTCCTCGCGTATTTTTTAAGATACAGAAGGAAATTGAGAGTCAGCCATTCTTTAAACCGTTAAGGCCTGATTTTTTTAATGTAAAAAAGCTTTTTTGCGTTGGCGATGATTCCGATTTGAATTTGAATTTCTTTCAAAAAAATATTGATTTCGAATCATTTGATAAAATAGATGAATCCAGTTTTGGTAAATTTTTAATTAAAGTGAAGAATTATTTCGTTTCACTTTAAGCTTGATAATTCGGTATATTAAAATAAACGGAGTAGATCTTTTGATCTAAATTTTGTGAAGCAAAATAGCCATAATCAACTGTGTTGTCATCATGATCATGGGCCGAAGCATATTTATATCTACTCCCCCGCTGGAGCCATTCGTGACAAGTTGGCTTTTAAGAGGGGGGTCGCTCGTCTGGAAGCTTTGGGCCACGAGGTAGAGATTGATCAAGATGCGCGTGCTGTGTACACCCGCTTTGCTGGAGATGACCAGACGCGCTTGGCTGCGATTCATAGAGCTGCAGCCAGTGGCGCAGACGTAGCCCTGATTACCCGTGGCGCTTATGGGCTGACTCGTTTGCTTTCAGAGATTGACTACAAGGCAGTGGGTAAAGCTATCGGCACAGGCACAAAATTCGTCGGTCTCAGTGATTTCACTGCCTTTCAGTCGGCGGTGCTTACGAAAACAGGTGATGTGACGTGGGCTGGACCGTCTTTGATCACCGATTTCGGTGTGGAAGGAACTCCAGATGACATCATGGAGGCTTGCTTTGATGATCTGTTGACTGGCCATGGCGAGGGGGCTGGGTGGCGTCTTCCTCGTGAAAAATCTTTGGCTGAAGTTGAATCAAGCGATTTTTATATCAAGAAAGCTACCCTTTGGGGTGGGAACTTGGCGGTGCTGACTGGATTGATTGGAACGCCTTATTTCCCATCCATAAAGGGCGGGATCCTTTTCATGGAAGATATTGGAGAGCATCCTTATCGGATTGAGCGTATGTTGACCCAGTTGCTGCATTCAGGCGTGCTTGCAAAGCAAAAGGCACTGGTGTTGGGGCAGTTCAATGGATACAAGCTTGCCCCTCATGATAAGGGCTTTAAATTTCAATCGGTAGTCGACTGGCTGCGCACCAAAGTTTCTGTGCCTGTACTGACTAATTTGCCATTTGGTCATGTGCCAACCAAAGTGCTTTTACCTGTTGGCGCGAAGGTTTCCTTGTCCGTTGAAGGGCGTGACGCCCTTTTGTATTGGGGCCACACCCACTAGTTAAGGATGACCATTGCTTTGCAATTGTTTGCAATCTCATCTTTGCTTGCAAAGATCTCTTGCTTTGTTTTGGGCCCCGGGCCCTTGGGCTTTTTCTGAAGTACGCTTAGCCGTTTTGTGGTTTTCTAATCCCTGACTTTGCCGTTTCTCGCGGATGCGACCACTTCAGTCTACGGTCCATGTACTAAACTGGGCTGCATGACGATTTGTGTGAACCTGCGGCCATGACCGTTTTGACAACGGTTGTGTTTGCCGATATCTCCGGCAGTGTGGCGCTGTACGAGACACTGGGTAACGAGCGCGCTGCCGCTGCGGTTGCCCAGTTGACTCAGTGGATCAGTGTTTCGATTCAATCTCATTCAGGCAGGGTGGTGAAAAAGCTGGGTGACGGTGTTCTGGGGGTGTTCGGGGATGCCGCAGGCGCTGTTGCAGCGACTGCAGACATGCTCCAAGCCCACGACCAAAGGCTTGCACGTTGGCCTTATCCGCTGCGGATGGATATTCGTGTCGGGGTGGCTACGGGTGAGATCGTCGAGGTCGACGGCGACTGTTATGGTGATGCGGTCAATGTGGCTGCCAGACTGTGCGAGCGCTCTGGACCAGGGGAGATTTGGGCAACAGAAATGGCTGTGTTGCTGGCTGGCGCCGCACCTGCCGTTTGGTTTCGCAAACTTGGCATGATGGACATTCGCGGCAAAGCGGAACCCGCCATGCTTTACCAAGTCGAGTGGCGCCAAGACCAGGAGCCAGACTCGCTGACCATGCAGGCTGGGCTGGTCAGTCAGCTGTCCCCGGTGGATTCCATTTTGGGGTCCATACAGTTCAGCTGGCATGGTTTGGATGCCACTTTCGCTTCAAATGAAGCCCCTGTGCATATCGGCCGAGCCACTCATGCGCAGTTGTGCATCAATGATTTGCGGGTTTCAAGGTTGCATGCACGCATTGACTGGCGCAACAGCGGCTTTTTGCTGACGGATTTGAGCAGCTTTGGTACCTGGGTGCGGTTTGATGGCAGTGACTCGCATGTGCGACTTCGCCGTGATGCTTGCATCTTGCACGGCACGGGCGAAATATCCCTCGGCGTTTCATTTGCAGACCCCAAGGCCCCGACTGTGGCTTTCCACGTGGCTGGTAGCCGCATGCACCTGGGTTAGGGCTGGCCCTGTGACATGCTGCAACCCTGCTTCCCCTCGTGCCGTTTTATCTCCAAATCAGGTTTTTATGAGCATCCACACTATTCTCAAAATGGGAGACCCGCGACTTCTAAAGATCGCAAGCCCTGTGTCCCAATTCGATACCGATGGGCTTCACCTGCTGGTACGCGATTTATGGGAAACGATGCGCTCCGTGAATGGAGCTGGGTTGGCTGCGCCTCAAATTGGTGTGGATCTTCAAGTCGTTGTTTTTGGCTCTGAGCAACGCAATCCCCGTTATCCAGACAGGCCATTGGTTCCTCTCACCGTATTGGTGAATCCGGTGATCACGCCTGTTGGGGACGCCGAGGAAGAAGACTGGGAAGGCTGCCTATCGGTGCCTGGTTTGCGGGGCAAGGTTCCGCGTTGGCAGCGCGTACGCTACACAGGCTTTGATCCCTATGGTGATCCGATTGATCGAGAGGTGGAGGGATTTCACGCCAGGGTGGTGCAACACGAGTGCGATCACTTGTGGGGGAAGCTCTACCCCATGCGGGTGCGGGATTTCACACAGTTTGGCTACACCGAGGTGCTCTTTCCCGAACTGGGGGCCGCAGACGCTGATGACTGAGGCATAGCCATCGCAAATGCGCTCGTCCATCACTCGGACAGTGCTTGCAGCAACTCCGTCTCAATCTGGATTTGCCGTGCATTGTTTTGCAGCTCAGAGCCTTGCAGCAAGAAGGTATCTTCCACCCGCTCGCCTAACGTGCTGACCTTGGCCAGTTGTACGCTGAGATGGTGTTGCGCCAGGATCCGGGCCACCAAATAGAGCAAGCCAGCGCGGTCGCTGGCAGAGATGCCCAAAAGCCAACGTTGGGCCTTCTCGTCAGGCTGCAGGGTGACACGTGGGGCGATTGGAAAGCTCTTGACCCTGCGGGACACCCGTTTGCGCGCAGGCTCAGGCAGTGGGCCTCCAGCCTCAATTGTGCGCACGAGGTCACTCTCCACCATGTGCGTTAGCTCGCGGTAATGACCGGCCTGCGATGACGCCACGACCTGAAACGAGTCCAGCGCGTAATGGTTGTTGGCTGTGTGCACCCTCGCATCCAGGATGCTGAAGCCTGCGCGGTCAAAGTAGCCGCAAATCCGGGCAAACAAGTCGGCTTGATCAGGCGCATAGACCAGCACCTGCAGGCCCTCGCCCGCCAGCGATTGGCGGGCCCGAACAACGGGCTTGGCTGTACCAACGTGGCGAGACAGGTGGCGGGTGTGCCATGCAATGTCTGCGGCTTCATGGCGCATGAAGTAGCTCACGTCCAGCGTGGCCCACAGCGCCTTGTGCGCTTCAAACGGCTGCGCGCTCAGGGCCAGTTGCACCAGCGCTTCCCGCTTGCGGGCCTCGATTTCTGCAGCCGCATCGGGCGCACGACCCCCCAGTGTCCTCAGAGTGGCGCGGTACAAATCCTCCAGCAACTTGCCCTTCCACGCATTCCAGACCTTGGGGCTGGTGCCCCGGATGTCGGCCACGGTCAACAAGTACATTGCCGTCAGATAGCGCTCGTTGTGCACCCGTTTGGCAAAGGCAGCAATCACATCGGGGTCGCTCAAGTCCTGCTTTTGAGCGATGCGGCTCATCGTCAAATGCTCACTGACCAGAAACTCGATCAAGCGCGCATCTTCTTGCTCTACGCCGTGCTGTCGGCAAAAGCGCCGGACCTCCTGCGCACCAATCTGGGAATGGTCGCCACCGCGTCCCTTGCCGATATCGTGGAAGAGTGCGGCCACATAAAGAATCCACGGTTTGTCCCAGCCGCCCGCCAGCTGCGAGCAAAAGGGGTACTCGTGGGCATGCTCAGCCATGAAGAAGCGGCGCATGTTGCGCAGCACCATCAGGATGTGCTGGTCCACGGTGTAGACATGGAACAGGTCATGCTGCATTTGCCCGACGATGCCGCGAAATGCCCAGAGGTAGCGTCCTAGCACCGAAGTCTGGTTCATCAGGCGCATGGCATGCGTGATGCCTGCAGGTTGCTGCAGGATGCGCATGAAGGCCTGGCGGTTGGCCGGGTCGCGCCTGAACGCGGCGTCCATTACGCCGCGTGCGTTATAGAGCGCCCGCAGGGTGCGTGCAGACAGATTCTTCAGCCCCACCGTGGTTTGGTAGAGCAGAAAGGTCTCCAGGATCGCATGGGGGTCGCGCTGGTAGAGATCGTCGCCGGCCACTTCAATCAGCCCGGCTTTTTCAAAAAAGCGGTCGTTGATGGGGCGGGGTTCATGCGCTGTGGGGTTCAGTCGCTCTTCAATGTTGAGCAGCAAAATCTGGCACAACTGGGAGACCGCCTTGGCCGCCCAGTAATAGCGGCGCATCAGGGTTTCGCTGGCGCGCATGGGCAGGCGTGACCCATCGGGGGCTTGCGAGCGGTAGCCAAACGACTCGGCCACAGCGGTCTGCAAATCGAAGACCAACCGGTCTTCATGCCGCCCTGAGGCCGCGTGCAGGCGGGCCCGAATCAGGCACAGCACGGCTTCATTGCGCTCGATCTGACGCACCTCGAAGGCTGTGGCAATGCCGCTTTTGGCCAGCTCCTTCCAACTGCCCCCCAGGCCTGCGGCCTTGGCCACCCACAAGATCAATTGCAGGTCACGCAGCCCCCCTGGGGACTCTTTGCAGTTTGGCTCCAGGGAGTAGGGCGTGTTTTCGTACTTGGTGTGGCGCTGGCGCATCTCCAGGGTTTTGGCCACCAAAAACGCCTGTGGGTCCATCTGTGCTTGGTACTGTTGCTGAAACTGGGCAAACAGGACCCGGTCTCCGCAAATCAGGCGAGACTCCAGCAAAGAGGTTTGCACCGTGACATCGGCGGCGCTTTCTGCCAGGCACTCGGCAATGGTGCGAACGCTCGATCCGATCTCCAGGCCTGCGTCCCAGCAACTGCCGATGAACCCTTCAATGCGGGCGCTCAGCGGGCTGTCGGCTTGTGGGGTAGCGCCCTCCGGCAGCAGCAGCAAAACATCGACGTCGGAATAGGGAAACAGCTGTGCTCGCCCGTAGCCCCCCACCGCAACGAGGGCACAGCCTGCAGGAAAATCCGCACGCAGCCAGAGCGACTGCAGCAGATCATCCGTGAACGAAGATAGCTTGCGCAGTGCCGCATGGATGCCTCGTGTGGAGGCTACGGTAGCCGCCATGGCGCCAAGGACGCTGGCTTTGTTGCTGCGGTAGTTGGCACGCAGGGCCTGGATGTCGGTCATGAAAATTGGAAGGGGGTGGCAGTAGAGTCTAGTGCGCCACCCTAAGAACCTGTTCAAAGTCTTTTTGGAGATTGCATTGGAGTGCAATCGGGATGAGTGGATGCCTTGGATGCGCCGCATGGGCTTGTGCCCATGCAAGCAGCCGGGGCGTTCAATCGCCCGATTTCACTCCAACCCTTCGGGCAAGTGGCTTGCCGGGCGGTCTGCGTTGTTGCACCGCTTGCCAATAGCACGGGCTATTGGCCGCGCGCTGCGCCTAGCAGCCCATCCCGGCAAGGCACTTGTGCAACTCCAAAAAGACTTTGAACAGGTTCTAACGAGGGGTTGCGCACCTTGAGCCATTTTCAGGCACCCACCCCAAGCAAGAGTCATGCAGGCCCTACTGGGCCGGGTGCTCAGGTGCGGGTTGCCGTCACAAACGCGGGCAGGGTGGGTGAGCCTGCCGACAGCGTCATGACTTCATAACCAGTTTCGGTGACCAGCACCGTGTGCTCCCACTGGGCCGACAGGCTGTGGTCTTTCGTCACAATGGTCCAGCCGTCGTTGCCATGGTTTTTAACGTCGCGCTTGCCCGCGTTGATCATGGGCTCGATGGTGAAGACCATGCCGGGCTGCAGTTCTTCCAATGTGCCGGGTTTTCCGTAGTGCAGCACCTGGGGTTCTTCGTGGAACTTTTGGCCAATGCCGTGGCCGCAGAACTCGCGGACGATCGAGAAGCCCTGGCCTTCGGCAAATTTCTGGATGGCATGCCCAATGTCGCCCAAACGTGCGCCGGGCTTGACTTGCAAAATGCCGTGCCACATGGCGTCAAAGGTGATGGCCGACAGGCGTTTGGCGGCAATCGAGCACTCGCCAATCAGGTACATGCGACTGTTGTCGCCGTACCAGCCGTCTTTGGTGATCACGGTCACGTCCACATTCACGATGTCGCCTTTTTTCAGTGGCTTGTCGTTAGGAATGCCATGGCACACCACGTGGTTGACCGAGGTGCACAGCGAAGCGGGGTAGGGTGGGTAGCCAGGGGGCTGGTAGCCCACAGTGGCCGAGATGGTGCCCTGCTGGGCCATGCATTCGGCGCCCAGGCGGTCAATCTCTTTGGTGGTGATGCCGGGCTTGATGTGGGGGGCGATGTAGTCCAGCACTTCCGAAGCCAAGCGGCAAGCCAGCCGCATGCCCTCAATGTCTTCGGCGCTTTTGATGGTGATGCTCATGGGGCAATTATCCCATTGGGGCCCGCGTGGCGCTGGGTGGGGGCACATGCCCGGTAAAATGGCGGGCTTCACGGCTGCTGCACCCGGCAGGCCCGTGATCCATTTGACCCCCCTCACACCCCAACAGGCCGCTACCGTGACCTTGCACATGACCACGCTGGCGGGCGGCAACGCCCTCAGCAACTTCCGCGCTCAGCAACTTCAGCCCGCCCTCGAGGCCATCCACCCCAAGATCAGTGGCATTGCCGCACGGTTTGTGCACCTGGTTGCCACCGATGCGGCTCCCACGGCCGCAGAGCAAGAGCGCCTGGCCGCGTTGCTAACGTATGGCGACCCTTACACGGGGCCACAAGAAGGCGCTGCACTGGTCGTCACGCCGCGCCTGGGCACGTTGTCGCCTTGGGCCTCCAAGGCCACCGACATTGCCCGCAACTGCGGCATTGTCATCCGCCGGGTGGAGCGCATCACCGAGTACCGCATCAGCCTCAAAACCGGCCTGCTGGGCAAGACGCCTGAGCTGACGGCCGAGCAATGGGCCCAGGTGGCCGCCTTGCTGCACGACCGCATGACCGAATCGGTGGTGGCCGACCGCAGCGCCGCTGCCGCCTTGTTCACCGAACTGCAGCCCGCGCCCATGGAGTATGTGGACGTGCTGGCCGGTGGCCGTGCTGCCCTGGAGGCCGCCAATACCCGCTTCGGCCTGGCCCTCGCCGACGATGAAATCGACTACCTCGTGACCGCGTTCACGGGCCTCGCGCGCAACCCCACTGATGTGGAACTGATGATGTTCGCGCAGGCCAACAGCGAACACTGCCGCCACAAAATCTTCAACGCCGAGTTCACCATCGACGGCGTGGCGCAGGACAAGAGCCTGTTCGGCATGATCCGCAACACGCACCAGCTGGCGCCCCAGCACACGGTGATCGCGTATTCGGATAACGCCTCGGTCATGGAAGGCCATCAGGTCGAGCGGTTTGTAGCGAAAATGGCCTCTAGCGCTGATTCATCAAGCGCTAGCAGCTATCAAAAAAGTAGCGTCACCCAGCATGTGCTGATGAAGGTGGAGACCCACAACCACCCCACAGCGATCTCGCCATTCCCAGGTGCGTCCACCGGCGCGGGCGGCGAGATCCGTGACGAGGGCGCCACCGGCCGCGGCTCCAAGCCCAAGGCGGGCCTCACGGGCTTCACGGTGTCCAAGCTCTGGGGCAGCACCGTGGGCAAGCCTGAGCACATTGCCAGCCCGCTGCAGATCATGGTCGAAGGGCCCCTGGGCGGCGCGGCGTTCAACAACGAATTCGGCCGGCCCAACCTCAACGGCTACTTCCGCGAGTACGAGCAGAACGTGGGCGGCGTGCAGCGCGGCTACCACAAGCCCATCATGATCGCGGGCGGTGTGGGCGTGATCGATGCCGAGCTGACGAAGAAGATTGAGTTTCCCGCCGGTTCGCTGCTGATCCAGCTGGGCGGTCCCGGCATGCGCATCGGCATGGGCGGCAGCGCGGCCAGTTCCATGGCCACGGGCACCAACGCGGCCGAGCTGGACTTTGACTCGGTGCAGCGTGGCAACCCCGAGATCGAGCGCCGTGCGCAAGAGGTCATCAACCATTGCTGGGCGCAGGGCAGCGACAACCCCATCCTGGCGATCCACGACGTGGGTGCAGGCGGCTTGTCCAACGCCTTCCCCGAGCTGACCAACGACGCAGGCCGTGGCGCACGTTTTGACCTGCGTGCCGTGCAGCTCGAAGAGTCGGGCATGGCGCCCAAGGAAATCTGGTCCAACGAATCGCAAGAGCGTTACGTGCTGGCTATTGCGCCCGAGTCGCTGCCCCTGTTCCAGGCTTTCTGCGAGCGCGAGCGCTGCCCGTTTGCCGTGATCGGCACCGCTACAGAGGAGCGCCAACTGGTGTTGCACGACCCCGCTGCCACGGCCGAAGACCAGAAGCTGCCCGTGGACATGCCGATGAACGTGCTGCTGGGCAAGCCGCCCAAGATGCACCGTGACGTGAAGACCGTGGTGCGTGAATTTGCGCCGATGGACTTGACCGGCGTGCCCTTGCAAAAGGCCGTCATCGACGTGCTGGCCCACCCCACGGTGGCGTCCAAGCGCTTCCTCATCACCATTGGCGACCGCACCGTGGGTGGCCTGAGCCACCGCGACCAGATGGTCGGCCCCTGGCAGGTGCCCGTGGCCGACTGTGCTGTGACCCTGGCCGATTACAAGGGCTTTGCGGGCGAGGCGATGAGCATGGGCGAGCGCACGCCGCTGGCCGCCATCAACGCCCCCGCATCGGGCCGCATGGCCGTGGCCGAAGCCATCACCAACTTGTTGGCTGCACCCATCGAGCTGCCACGCGTCAAGTTGTCGGCCAATTGGATGGCCGCTTGCGGCGAGCCTGGCGAAGATGCCGCGCTGTACGAAACCGTGAAGGCCGTGGGCATGGAACTGTGCCCCGCTTTGGGTATCAGCATTCCGGTCGGCAAAGACAGCTTGTCGATGCGCACGCAATGGAGCGAAGGTTCCGACAAGAAGAAGGTCACCTCGCCCGTCAGTCTGATCGTGAGCGCGTTTGCCTCGCTGTCCGACGTGCGTGGCACGCTCACGCCCCAACTCAACGCCACCGAGGCCGACACCACGCTGGTGTTGATCGACTTGGGGCATGGAAAGAACCGCATGGGCGGCAGCATCCTGGGCCAGACGCTGGAGCAGAGCGGTGATGTGGTGCCCGATGTGGACGATCCAAAGGATTTGGTCAACCTCGTCAACGCCGTGAACGCACTGCGCGCCAAGGGGCAGATCCTGGCCTACCACGACCGCAGCGATGGCGGCCTGCTGGCCGCCGCCGCCGAAATGGCGTTTGCAGGCCATGTGGGCGTGTCACTGAATGTGGACATGCTGGTGACCGAAGGCGACGGCGTGAGTGACAGCCGCATGGACACGGGCGATGCCAAGAATTGGACCACCCAGATCGGCGCCCGCCGTGATGAACTGACCCTCAAGGCCCTGTTCAACGAAGAGTTGGGTGTGGTGCTGCAGGTGCGCACCGTAGAGCGCAACGAGGTGATGCAGACCCTGCGTGCGCATGGCCTCTCGGCCTTCAGCCACTTCGTGGGCAAGACGCGCCCTGCGTCGTCCGAAATCGATGCGGGTAAGGGCGAGCTGCAGGTCTGGCGCGATGCCAAGGCTGTGTTCAGCGCCCCGTTGTCCGACCTGCACCAGGTGTGGGACGCGGTGAGCTGGAAGATCTGCCAGCAGCGAGACAACCCCGCCAACGCCGACGCCGAGCACGCGGCAGCGGGCGAGCCGACCGACCCGGGCATGCACGTGCACCTCACGTTCGACGCGGCAGACAACGTGGCTGTGCCGTTCCTCAAACTCGCCAAACCCAAGGTCGCCATCCTTCGCGAGCAGGGGGTGAACTCGCACATCGAAATGGCCTATGCCTTCACCGAGGCTGGTTTCGAGGCCTATGACGTGCACATGACCGACCTGCAAACCGGCCGCGTCAAGCTCGAAGACTTCAAGGGCGTGGTCGCCTGCGGCGGCTTCAGCTACGGCGACACGCTGGGCGCGGGCATTGGCTGGGCGCGTTCCATCACCTTCAACCCAGTGTTGGCCGCACAGTTCCAGGGCTTCTTCGGCCGCACGGACACGTTTGGCCTGGGCGTGTGCAATGGCTGCCAGATGTTTGCCGAGCTGGCCGACATCATCCCCGGCGCGCAAGACTGGCCACGCTTCACCACCAACCAGAGCGAGCGTTTCGAGGCCCGCTTGTCGCTGGTGGAAGTGCTGGAATCCCCCAGCCTGTTCCTGCAAGGCATGGCCGGCAGTCGCCTGCCGATTGCGGTGGCGCATGGCGAGGGCTATGCCAACTTCAAGTACCGGGGCAACGCTGACAAGGCCATTGCCGCGATGCGCTACGTGGACAACCATGGCCGCGCCACGGATCAGTACCCCTTCAACCCCAACGGCAGTGCCGGTGGCCTCACGGCGGTGACTACGGCGGACGGCCGCTTCACGGCCATGATGCCGCACCCCGAGCGTGTGTTCCGCAACGTGCAGATGAGCTGGACGAGCGAAGACAAGGCGGAGTACAGCGCCTGGATGCGCATCTGGCGCAACGCGCGCAAGTGGGTGGGTTGAGGTGGGTGGGCTGAGGCCCTGACCTTGGCCCCCTGGGATGGATGACAGGCAAACCGCTGTGTTTGCCTGTGCAAAAAAGGCCTGACGCGCAAGCGCCCGGCCTTTTTTAATGGAGCTCAGACCATGCGGGTGGCTGTCTGAGCCTTGGCTTTTGTATGGCCCGGGGCTCTCAAGTGGGCTCCACCAGGGCGTGGGTGCGGGGTCTCTCATACACCAGCAGGCGGCCTTTGTAGGCTGGCGCGCTCTCCAATGCCGGGCAGTCCAGGCGCTCTTCCACCACCTCAAATCGGTGCACCGCCATCTGTTTGTGGAATGCCGCCCGATTCCCCCGGTTGGGATCGACTATCCAAATCTGAGCCCCCTGGTCTGCATGGGCATCCAGAAAATGGGCCAAAGTGGCGCGTGCATCGCGTTCGTACAGCACATCGCTGCCGATGATGAGATCAAACTGGCCCTGCACGTCGCCCATGCCCTGGGGGTTGTCTGTGCCCCATTGGCCTGTGCGGTATTTCATGGGGGCTAGCGCGTTAAGGCGCAGGTTCTCCTCCAGAAACTGCCTTGCCAGCGGGTGGCAATCGCTGGCCGTGACATCCATGCCGCGCCGATGGCACACCAGGCTCGCCAGCCCCAGTCCGCAGCCAATCTCCAAGATCCGCTCCCCGGTGCGCAAAGGGCGCGAGGCCATGCGGGCTGCCAACTTTGCGCCTGAAGGCCACAACAGCCCAAACAAGGGCCAAGCCGCAGAAGAGATGCCCAGTTGCTCGGCAGCGCCCAGGGGGTCGGAAAATTGCTGTTTGTCCAGCAGCGAGCGAATGAACAGATTAGCAACCCCTGGGACGGGGATGCTCTCTTGCTTGGTGAGGTAGCCTGGCATGCAATGGGCCTGAAGCCCGTTGTCAAGGGACCCCGATAGAGTGGGTGAGGGCATGGAGTATGCGCTATACCGAAAACAGCCCTCAGAGCCTGCTCTCATGGCTTTTGGAGGCATCTGCACGGATGGCCGGGATGGGGGGTGTTGCTGGTGAGCCCAATGGGCTGTGGGCGAGGGCGGCTTTTGGGTATGCCGATGGACCTGGTTGATATAGTCCCGCGGGTTCATTGACTTCGTTGGGGAAACTCCATGGCCGCAGGCAGCCTTTTAGCTTTATTGGATGACATCGCGACCATCCTTGACGACGTCGCGTTGATGACCAAAGTGGCGGCCAAAAAGAGCGTGGCCATGGCCGACGATGTTTCCGTGATGACCAAGGTCGCCGCGCAAAAGACCGCTGGCGTGCTGGGCGATGATCTGGCGCTGAACGCCCAGCAGGTCACTGGCGTACGCGCAGACCGTGAAATCCCGGTGGTATGGGCGGTGGCCAAGGGGTCCTTGATCAACAAGGTCATCCTGGTACCTGCGGCGCTGCTGATCAGCGCTTTTGCGCCCTGGGCTGTGACGCCACTGTTAATGCTGGGTGGTGCTTTCCTGTGCTTTGAAGGTACGGAAAAGTTGGCCCACAAGTTTTTGCACCCACAAGAAGAAGCCCAGGCAGAGCACGACAGCCTGGTCAAAGCCAATGCCAATCCTGCCGTGGACATGGTGGCTTTTGAAAAAGAGAAGATCCAAGGTGCCGTGCGCACGGACTTCATCTTGTCCGCCGAGATCATTGCGATCACGTTGGGTACGGTGGCAAACGCGCCCTTTGCGCAGCAGGTCATGGTGCTCAGCGGCATTGCATTCATCATGACGTTGGGTGTGTACGGTCTCGTGGCAGGCATCGTCAAGTTGGACGACCTTGGCCTGTGGCTGCATCGCAAAAGCAGCAGTGCTGCCCAGGCCATGGGTCGTAGCATCTTGTGGGCGGCCCCTTGGTTGATGAAGGGCTTGTCAGTGGCTGGCACTGCCGCCATGTTCCTGGTGGGGGGCGGTATCTTGGTGCACGGTGTGCCTTGGCTGCACCACGCTGTCGAAGGTTGGGGCACTGCGGCAGCCCAGTGGCCGGCGGGGGGCTTGTGGTCGTTTTTGGTTCCCAATGGGGTGAATGCGTTGATTGGGCTGCTCGCTGGGATAGTGGTGCTGGTGGCCGTAACGGCGGCGCAACGTTTGCGCGGCAGCCCTGCCACCCAAGGTTGAAGGGGCCGGCACCTGGCCCATCGATTGAATGGGCGCCGACCGAATCGTCTCGGGTAAACACGGGGTTGTTTGACCTGTGGCAAGGTTGACCATTTCGCTAACAGGCCCAATACAAACACGGGGGTCGTCCCCGTTCAACTGCATTGAGTTCTGTATGAAGAAAAACCTGCTGACCGTGGCCGTTCTGTGCGCAATGATGACTTCGGGCGCTGCGTTTGCGCAGCAAGCCGAAGGCCCTTGGCTGGTGCGTGCCCGTGCCGTGAACCTCGATAGCGCCAACAAAGACAGCACCGGCCTCGGTCTGTCGGTGAACGACAAGGTCATTCCTGAAGTCGACGTGTCGTACTTCTTCACCCCCAACATTGCTGCCGAACTGGTGTTGACCGTGCCCCAAAAGCACAACCTGAGCTCCAGCGTTCTGGGCGGTAAGATTGGTACGCTCAAGCACCTGCCTCCTTCGCTGCTGGTGCAGTACCACATGCCCATGGGCAGCTTTAAGCCTTACGTGGGCGCTGGTATCAACTACACACGCTTTTCCAGCGTGAAGCTGCCCGCTGGCGTAGACATTGACCGCAACAGCTTTGGTGCAGCCCTGCAAGTGGGCGTGGACATTCCGCTGCAAAAGAACCTGTACCTGAATCTGGACGTCAAGAAGGTCTTCATCAAGACCGACGTGAGCTTGGCAGGCGCCAAGATTGGCACGTTCAAGGTGGACCCTGTTCTGGTGGGCGTGGGCCTCGGCTGGCGCTTCTGATGCGCCTTGCGCAGCGGCAACGCTGCGCACATTCTGGTGGGGAAAAGCCAACGCATCTGCGCTGGCTTTTTTTATGGCGCTATGGGGGGCGCCGGGTGTGTTGGTATGAGACGAATCGACCCCCCGATCATTTCGCGTGGATAAGAACCTGGGTTAGCCCGCAGCCGGTTCCGTGCAAGGCAAAGACAGTGTGAACCGCGCCCCTTCGCCGGGTGTGGAGGTGACGGTCAGTTCGCCATGCATCAACTCCGCCAGCGCCCTGGACAGGGCCAAGCCCAAGCCTGTGCCTCCATGCTCGCTGCTCACCTGGGCGCTGCCTTGGCGAAATTTCTCAAAAATCAGATCATGCAAGTGCGGTGGAATGCCGGGGCCCGAGTCCACGACATGAAACTGCAGCCGTGTTCCTTCTGCCCCTGTCTCCACTTCCAGCCGCACGCCGCCTTGTGCGGTGAACTTGAGGGCATTGGAGAGCAGGTTGTTCAGAATTTGCTTGAGCCTGAGCCCGTCGCACACCAGCGATTGCGGGGCGTCTGGTGATACCGACACTTGCAGTGTCAGGCCCTTTTGGGCCGCTGAAATAGCGAAGAAGTCGGCCGTGTTTTGCACCAGTTCGCGCACGGGGTGGGGCGCCAGCACAATGGGCATGGCCCCGGCCTCGACCTTGGCCAAGTCCAGAATTTCGGTGAGCAATGTGTTGAGGTGGTCTGCCGCCTGCCGGATCAAGGTGGCCGCCTCTCTGAACGAAGGCTGCTGCAAGCGCAACTCCATCAGTTCCGCAAAGCCCCGGATGCTGGTGAGCGGAGTGCGCAGCTCGTGCGACACCGCTGCCAGAAACTCACTTTTGGCCTGGCTGGCAGATTGGGCCTGCGCCTCGCTGACGGCCAGTGCGGCATGGGACTCTTCCAGTCGGCGCACGCCGCGCAAAAAGCCCACGCCGCTGGCCACGATGGCTGCGCCCAGCACCAATGCCACGGTCAGCGTCACGTTGCGCATGTCTCGCCACTCTTCCAGCGCCGCCTCCGTGGTGTTGGATACCACCACGTTCAAGGGGTATCCCGGCACCCGTCTGAAGGCTGTGATGCGCTCCGTCTTGTCCAGCTCACTGACACGGACATAAACGCCTTCTGGCGTGTTGAGATCAGCCAAAGGGTGGCCATTGGGCAGCGTGACGGATTTGCCCATACCCGTGGCCTCCCCACCTGCCACCCGCGCCCGCAGCGTGTTGTCGTCGCCCAGCAACGAAACGGCGCCGCCAGGTCCTAATTCAACGTCGCTGTACACCGTTTCAAAGTAGTCGGGGTTGACCGACGCCACAACAATTCCGTGCAGGTAACCGCTGGGCGACACGATGGGGCGCGAGAGTTGCAGTGTCCACTTGCCAGAGACCTTGCCCAGCACCGGTTTGCCAACAAACAAGCCGTGGCGGGTGAGTTGCATGCGGGCATCTGCGTGGCGCGCTGGCTCCAGGTGCACTTGGATGTGCTCGCGTTCCGACAGATCGAGTGGCCCGGTCTTTTGTCCATCCGGGTCCAGATTGCTGGCCACAAACCGCCCATCCGCCCCCACGACGGAGAGCTGGGTCAAGATATCCGGGACGAGGCCCGTCTCATTGGCCAGCCGTGTGTAGTCTGAGGGCTGAAAGCTGCCTTTGGCGACGGTATCGCGCATGCGCAGCGTGGCCTGGTCGATGGGGGCTAGCACGCGCAGCGTTTGTTCTTGCAGAACCCGCGCCAAGTTGGCGTTTTGCCGCTCCTGGGCGTCTATCGCGTCTTGCCATTTGGTGTAGAGCGCCAATGCAACCAGTGCTGCCGTCACCACCAGCGCCAGGGCCACAAAGCCAATCACCTTGGCCTGCAAGTCTTTGGCATGCAGCGGGTTCAAGGCCACAGCGACTGGGGTGCTTGGCCGTGGCTGCACGGCAGGGGGTGAATTTTCCAACATGGTTCCCATGGTTCAGAGCATGCCACTTTCCCGCCGCTTTGCGCAGAGGGCTGTTGCTGGATCCGCGAGCCGACTCTGCGGCCACATGGCCAAGTGGGTTCTGCGGGCTATCCGGCCAGAATCGGCGTGCACAACTCGACCAAGGTGCCATCTGGGCAGCGCAGGTAAGACACCGTTTGGCCCCAGGGCTTGGTGCTGGGGGGGGCCAGCTCGGTGGCTCCGCTGCCCAGCGCCTGTTTGTGGGCTGTGGGGACATCGGGGGTGATCAGCGCGATCTCCATGCCCAGGGGCTGTGCGCTGGTATGGGCAGCGACATGGCCGCCCGCAAAGTTGGAGTGGCCTAGCGAGTGGTCTGCAAAAGCCAGCGTGGTGGCGCCGGTCTCCAGCTCGCCGTAGGTGCCCGACTCATGCAGAAAACGCCTTGTCATGCCAAAGGCTTGTTCGAAAAAGGCCAGCGAGGCCGCTACGTCCGGAACGTAAATGATGGTGTAGCCGAATTGCATGGAGAAAGCCCGGTGGGTGGTGACGGTGTTCGGTCATTCTGCACCACCGGGCACGCTGCGGGGCGCCTGTTCATGCAAGCGTTGCCACTGCGACAACCGCGAACCCCAGAGCGAGGTTGATACCCACCCACGTCCGGATTTGGGCCAGCACTTTGCCCGCCTCCGGCCAGTGAGCGCTTTGGTGGGCGCGGCTGAGCCGGGGGAAAAGCGACAGGCGGATGTACCCAAAGATGACGGCCATGACCGCGCCCAGGGCCGCCATCACAGTCCAGCCCCAGGGCATGGCAAAACTGCCCCCTGCTTGCACTGCGTGTTTGGCGACGTTGCCCACCATCCACAGGCCCGATGCGAGCAGGGCCACCACGGCTGCCACCACGGTCGCAAAAAAGCGCCGCAAAACGCCTAGCATCAGGCCAACGCGCAGCGCAGGCTCTAGCGTTTGTGCTGCAGGGCGCAAAAAGAAATGGGCGAAGAACATGCCCCCCAGCCAGACGATGGCTGCGAGCAAGTGGACCAGTTTGAGGGTCGCATACAGCATGGTGGTGTGGGCCTTTCTTTCCCGGAGAAGATCGTACATAGGGTCTAAGAACCTGTTCAAAGTCTTTTTGAAGTTGCACAAGAGCCTTGCCGGGATGGGCTGCTAGGCGCAGCGCGCGGCCAATAGCCCGTGCTATTGGCAAGCGGTGCAACAACGCAGACTGCCCGGCAAGCCACTTGCCCGAAGGGTTGGAGTGAAATCGGGCGATTGAACGCCCCGGCTGCTTGCATGGGCACGAGCCCATGCTGCGCATCCGAAGCATCCACTCATCCCGATTGCACTCCAATGCAATCTCCAAAAAGACTTTGAACAGGTTCTCAGAGTGGCTCACAAAACTCAGCGAAGCGGCCCTGGCCAGGCGTTTCGCCACAAGCATTACAAGCCTTGCAAAAAGGCGAAACGACGACGCCAGGGGAGTTTTGTGAGCCCTCTAAGCCGAGCCAGACAGCCCCTGGCGCGTCGCTGCGCCACGCGGGTGAACAATGAACTGATTGCCGCCGTTGCGCTTGGCCTGGTACATGGCTTCATCTGCGTGGCTAAGCAGCATGCTTTCATGGGTGCCGTGCTCTGGGAACACCGCCATGCCAATGCTGGGCTGGATGCTCAGTGCCAGTCCATTCAGATCAAATGGCTGAGCGAACGCTGTGAGAATTTTCTGGGCCACAGGCTGGGGCAGCTCGCCGGCATGAATGCCTTCGAGCAGCACCACAAACTCGTCTCCCCCCAGCCTGGCCACGGTGTCCGAGCCACGTACGCAGGCTTGCAGGCGCTGCGCCACGCCCTGCAGCAGCAGGTCGCCCATCGCATGACCGAGGGTGTCGTTGACCTCTTTGAAACGGTCCAAGTCAATGAACAGCAAAGACAGCAGGGTTTGCTCCCGGTGCGCGCGCGCCATGGCAATCCTCAGCCGGTCATTGAAGAGTGCGCGGTTCGGCAGAGCGGTCAACTGGTCGTACTGCGCCATGTGCTGCAGCCGCTCGTGCATCTGGGTGCGCTCAATGGCCAAAGCCACCTGGGTGGAGACAAACTGCAGCAATTCCTTGTCGGCCTCGCTGTAGGTATCTCCCTCGGCAGGGCCTTGCAACAACAGGGCGCCCATCGCGCCGTCCTGGCCGGGCAGTGGCACCCCGAGCCAGTGGCAGGTTTGTGGCCCTTCGCAAGTCGACAGCCGCAAGGGCCTGTCCTCTTGGATCACCCGGGTGCACAGCTGGATTTGCCCGGCTCCGGGTGCGCCGTGTGGGTTTTGCTCCAGCGCAGGGGCCAGATAGGGAAAGCTCAAAGCACCACGCGCGCGGTCATGCAGCGCCACTGTGAACTGGGCGACCGCCATCAGCCCACCGATGATGCGGTGAATGCGTTCAAAAAGGGTGGGCAGGTTGGGGGCGGCATGCGCGGCTTCCGAGATGGCATAGATCGCCGCGTGCATTGACTCGGTGTGCTTGCGCTTGGTGATGTCATGCGCCACAGCCAGGCGCAAGCGGCGCTCTGGCAGCCACTGGGCGGTCCACAGAATGTGCGCGACGGCTCCGTCTTTGCGCACGTAGCGATTTTCAAACTGCAATTGGGGGCTGCCGCCCATGACCCTATGGGCTTGCTGCTCCGTGGCTTGGCGGTCTTCGGGGTGGACCAGGTCCAACATCAGCAGCCCGACTGCTTCTTGCGGGGTGTAGCCAAAAATACGCTCGAACGCGGGGCTCACAAACACAATGCGGCTGTCCTCGTCCACGATGCAGACGGCATCCAGCAAGAGATCAATGACATTCAGTGACGAGATGCTTTGCATTGCGTGCCAGTTTGAAGCCAATGGAGCCCTGTGTTGCCGTCAAGCTTGCTTAACCGGCGGTTACACAAGGGTTTTGGCAGAGAACGCAAGGGCGGGGCTGCCCATCGGACAGCGGATCCCATTGTGCAGCCGGAATGCGGGTGAGGACATGACGGGGCTGCAGCCGCAAAACAACAGCATTCCTCCGCTTGTCTGGGATGTGGAACATATGCTATGCATTTCATAGCTGCTAGCGCTTGTATTTGTTGCGTAAAAGGTAAATTTGGCTTGAAGTATGTGCGGTAACCAGATGTTGCCAAATGTGGCGCAAAATGCGGACATATTTGCCGTCGCTCAAAGCGCCTGGGTCTTTGCTGAGAGCCACCTGCTGCGCAGGAGGCTCAAGCCAGGCAGGCTTGGTGGTGTCTGGCATTCAACCCCTTTTTATGACGCTGTCCTTCCTCTCCCTCGGTCGCTATCGCCACTGGCTGTCAGGCTGTGCTGTGGCATTGGTAGGGTTGGTCACGACCTACTGGCTGGTGCAGCAGCAATGGCAGTCGGTGGCCATGGTGGAGCAGACGCGGTTCACGCAGGAGGCCCGCGCCTTCACCGATGCCCTGAGCCAGCGCGTAGCCGCCAATACTGAAATCGTGTACGGCCTGCACAACCTGTTTGCGCTGAACCCGCAGTTGGGGCGCGCCGAATTCGAGCGGGTCGTGTCGGAGTTGGATGCTGTGCAGCGCTATCCCGGGGTGCGCAACTTGGCATTTACCAAGCGCGTGTCCCATAGCGAGCGAGCCGGCTACGAGGCCAGCATTCGCGCCGAGCTGTCGCGCGATGCGCCAGGTGCGCCTGTTTTCACGGTGCACCCGCCTGGTGATCGGGACGAGTATTTTGTGGTGCACTACATATGGCCGCTTGAGGGCAATGCTCACATGCTGGGGATGGACATCAGTGCACAGCCGACCAACTTGGCGTCCATGCATTACAGCCGCGACAGCGGCAGGCCCGTGGCCTCTGCGCCGTTTGATTTGCTGCAGGAGCAAACCCACCGGTCGGCATTTGTCATCCGCATTCCGGTGTTTGACAGGAGCGGGGGACACGGCAGTGGGCCGCCGCCTTTTCTGGGCGCTGTGGCCGCCACCATCAGGGTGTATGACATGGTGCGAGCGCTGGAAGCCCAGGGCTACCTGCAAGGGGTGGCTGTGGCCATGGAAGATGCGGGCTCGGTGCGCGAACAGGTCACAGACAAGACTGCACGCCCTTTGCTGGAGCCCACGGGCCAGGCCCTGCCTGGCGCACCTACGCTGGTCAAAGGCTTGCAGGTGCATGACCGGCGCTGGCGCTTGACCTTCCAGCCCACACGTTCGCTGCTGTCGCCTACGGAGCAGCGCTTGCCCTGGATTGCCGGTGGGGCGGGGGCTCTTGTGTCGGGCTTGCTGGGGGTGCTGGTGACGCTGCTGGTGCGTCAGCGCACCAGCGCGTTGGTGCAGGCGCAGGCATCAGATGAAGCCCGGCGCGAGAGCGAGGAACGCTTTCGCGCCCTGTTCAACCAGGCCGCTGTCGGCGTCGCGCAGATCAACTCGCAAAACGGGCTGATCGTTCGCATCAACCAGCGCTACTGCGACATCATTGGCTACACCGCCGCAGAGCTGCAGGGCCGCAGCCTGCGCGAGATCAGCCATCCGGCCGATCAGCCTGCGGGGTTTGCCCAGATGGACCGCCTCAAAGCGGGCGATATTCCGGAGTTCCGCATCGAAAAACGCTACTTTCACAAAAATGGCGCGGAAGTCTGGGTGGACCTGACCGTGACCCCTATGTGGACCCTGGGTTCCACGCCAGACTTTCACATTGCCATGGTGCAAGACATCACCTCGCGCAAGCAGATGGAAGAGACACTGCGCGGCAACGAGCAGCGCCTGCGCGGCATTTTGCAGCGTTTGCCCGTGGGGGTCTGCCTGGTGCAGCACGATGGGCGCATGAGCTTTCGCAACGAACGCTTTGTGCAAATTTGCGGTTACACCGAGCAGGACATCCCCACCGCTGAGCAGTGGTGGCAGCAGGTGTACCCCGACGCCGAAACCCGCGCAAGGCACCGGGCCGCCTGGAGCCGGGCGCTGGAGCATGCCCATGCCTTCGACGGCAGCATCGAGCCCGCCGAGTATGTGATCCATTGTCACGACGGCCAGCAGCGCAGCGTTGAAATTGCCGGGGTGCTGGTGGGCAAGGACCACCTCATCACCATGGTGGACCTGAGCCAGCGCAAGGCAGCGGAGGAAGAGATCCGCTATCTGGCCTTCTACGACCCCTTGACCCGGCTGCCCAACCGGCGCCTGTTGCTGGACCGCTTGCAGCAGGCCCTGGCCACCAGCGCCCGCCACCAGCGCAGCGGGGCCCTGCTGCTGCTGGACCTGGACAACTTCAAAACCCTGAACGAAACCCAGGGACACGACCGTGGCGACACGCTGCTGCTGCAGGTGTCGCACCGCCTGCGCGCCTGCGTGCATGAAGACGACACGGTGGCCCGCCAAGGGGGGGATGAGTTTGTGGTGGTGCTCGAAGACCTGGGTGACACCCCGGAAGACGCTGCTGCACGCGCGGAAGACGCTGCGCAAAAAATCCTCCAGGCCCTGCGCGAGCCCTACACGCTGGACGGTGAGGCACATCACAGCTCCCTGAGCATGGGGATCACCGTCTTCAGCGGTATGCGTGAGACGGTGGATGAACTGCTCAAGCGTGCCGACCTGGCCATGTACCAGGCCAAGTCTGCGGGTCGGGACACTTTGCGCTTTTACGACCCGCAAATGCAGGCCGCCGTCAGTGCCCGTGCGGCGCTGGAGGCCGACATGCGCGCAGGCCTGGCCCAGGAGCAGTTCGAGCTGTACTACCAGCCCCAGGTGGACAACGGCCGCATTACCGGAGCCGAGGCACTGCTGCGCTGGCGCCATCCGCGCGACGGTTTTGTCTCGCCAGCGCAATTTATTCCGCTGGCAGAAGAGTCCGGCCTCATCCTGCCGCTGGGCGAGTGGGTGCTCAACGCCGCCTGCGAGCGCCTGGCGCAGTGGGCGCAGCAGCCTTTGTTGGCGGGGCTCAGCCTGGCCGTCAACGTGAGCCCGCGGCAGTTTCACCAAAGCAGCTTTGTGCCGCAGGTGCTGGCGGCTTTGGCCCGCTCGGGGGCCGAGGGCGCGCGCCTCAAACTTGAAATGACAGAAGGTCTGCTGTTGGCCGATGTGGAAGACACCATCGCCAAGATGGCCAAGCTCAAGAGCTATGGCGTGGGCTTTTCGCTCGACGATTTCGGCACTGGGTATTCATCGCTGGCCTACCTTAAGCGCCTGCCGCTGAACCAGCTCAAAATCGACCAGAGCTTTGTGCGCGATGTGCTCACCGACCCCAACGATGCGGCCATTGCCCGCACCGTGGTGGCCCTGGCCACCAGTCTGGGGCTGAGCGTGATTGCTGAAGGGGTGGAGACCGAGGAGCAGCGGGCATTTTTGGCACGCAACCACTGCCACAGCTGGCAAGGGTATCTGCTGAGCAAGCCCATTCCTGTGGCTGATTTTGAGCGGCTGGTGGCCGAGTACAACGGCCAGCAGGTGCCTGCTTAACGCCTGCGTAATGCCTCCAGAGCGGTGGCGACAAAGCCCCGGCATGTTGTGAGAACCAGAGTGCGCTCCCGTCAGCTTGCCGCAAGCACGTTATGAATAATTATGAATTCAAAACCTGGGCCAAGCGCGCTGCCCTTCGCGTGCGCCGGCGAACACCTCCTCCTGCCGCAGGTGCCTGCGGCGGGGTAGCGTGTTGGGCTGCCATCGTAGGTGGCCGTGCCTGCTGCAATGGCCCAGGTCCAGATCGAGATGCAAGGAGACATAACCCATGAGCGCCACGACCCCCACGGCCAGCTACGCTGACTTCTACCGCCATTCCATCGACCACAGCGATGCCTTTTGGGGCGAGCAGGCGGCGCTCATCGACTGGCACACGCCTCCCCAGCAGGTGTGCGACTACAGCAACCCTCCCTTTGCCAAATGGTTTGTGGGCGGCACCACCAACCTGTGCCACAACGCGGTAGACCGCCACCTGCAAGCCCGTGCCGACCAGCCCGCGCTGGTGGCGATTTCCACCGAGACCGATACCGAGCGCAGCTACAGCTTTGCCGAGCTGCATGCCGAGGTGCAGCGCATGGCCGCCACGCTGCAAAGCCTGGGGGTCAAGAAGGGCGACCGTGTTCTCATCTACATGCCTATGATTGCCGAAGCCGCCTTTGCCATGCTGGCCTGTGTGCGCATCGGTGCGTTGCACTCGGTCGTGTTTGGCGGCTTTGCGGCGGGCTCGCTGGCCTCGCGCATCGAAGACGCCGAGCCCGTGGCCGTGGTCAGTGCCGATGCCGGATCGCGTGGCGGCAAAGTGGTGCCCTACAAGCCCTTGTTGGACGAAGCCATCAGCCTGTCGGCCCACAAGCCAGCGGCCGTGCTCATGGTCAACCGGGGCCTGGCCCCCATGGCCCTGCAAGCGGGGCGCGACCACGACTGGGCATCGCTGCGCGAGCAGCACCTGCATGCCGTTGTGCCGTGTGAATGGGTTGAATCCACCCACCCCAGCTACACCCTGTACACCAGCGGCACCACCGGCAAGCCCAAGGGCGTGCAGCGCGACACCGGCGGCTACACCGTGGCCCTGGCGGCCAGCATGAAGCACATTTTTGATGCGCAACCGGGCCAGACCTACTTTGCCACCAGCGACATCGGCTGGGTGGTGGGGCACAGCTACATCATCTATGGCCCGCTGATTGCAGGCATGACCACCATCATGTACGAAGGCCTGCCCACCCGGCCCGATGCGGGCGTGTGGTGGAGCATTGTGGAAAAGTACAAGGTCACGCACATGTTCTCGGCCCCCACGGCCGTGCGTGTGCTCAAGAAGCAAGACCCCAGCTGGCTCAAAAAATACGACGTCTCCAGCCTCAAGGCCTTGTGGCTGGCGGGCGAGCCGCTGGACGAGCCCACGGCGCAATGGATCAGCGATGCGCTGGCCGTGCCCATCATCGACAACTACTGGCAGACTGAAACCGGCTGGCCCATCTTGACCCTGGCCAATGGGGTAGAGCAGCAAACTACCCGCTTTGGCAGCCCCGGCAAAGCCACGTATGGCTACGCCGTGAAGATCATCGACGAGTCCACCGGCGAAGAACTGACGGGGGCCAACCAAAAAGGCGTGGTCGCCATCGAAGGCCCGCTGCCCCCTGGCTGCATGCAAACCGTGTGGCGCGACGACGCCCGGTTTGTGAACACCTACTGGAAGAGCATTCCTGGCCGCCTCATCTACAGCACCTTTGACTGGGGCATTCGCGATGCCGATGGCTACCACTTCATCCTGGGCCGCACGGACGACGTGATCAACGTGGCGGGCCACCGCCTGGGCACCCGTGAGATCGAAGAGAGCATCGCCTCGCACCCCAACATTGCCGAGGTGGCCGTGGTGGGCGTGGCCGACCAGCTCAAGGGCCAGGTGGCCATGGCGTTTGCTGTGGCGCGCGATGCGTCGGGGCTCGACTCGGATGCGGGCCGCCTCAAGCTGGAAGGCGAAGTCATGAAACAGGTGGACCACCAACTGGGCGCCGTTGCCCGGCCGTCGCGCGTGTACTTTGTGAATGTGTTGCCCAAGACGCGCAGCGGCAAGCTGCTGCGCCGCGCCCTGCAGGCCGTGGCCGAGCGCCGCGATCCTGGCGACTTGACCACCATGGACGACCCCGCTGCGCTGCAGCAGGTGCGTGATCTGGTCGGTTGAATTCAGCCACCCCTGGGGCCTGGGCAGGCGTTGGGGAGGTCGCCCTGGCGCGGGCCGCTGGATGGACCGCGCTGGGCCGTGCCGGTGAACGCTTATTTCAGGTACGAGCGCAGCGTGGTTGCCAGGGCCGCCATGTCTTTTTCGCGCTGGGTGGGTTCGATGTCGGGCTGACCCAGGTGCTCCCGGATATGCCCCTCCAGCACCTCCGCCATCAAGCCATTCACGGCGCCGCGAATGGCCGCGATCTGCTGCAGGATGGCCTGGCACTCTCCCTCATCCGACAGCGCACGCTCCAAGGCCTCGGTTTGCCCCTTGATGCGGCGCACGCGCGACAGCAAACGCTTTTTTCCGGTAATGGTGTGGCTCATGGGCGGTGATCTTAGGGCCTGTTGACGCCTTGCCACGGTTGTGCCTTTGCCTGTGCGGACCATGGGGGGCGTGGCTGCTTGTACGGCGCGAAGTACCGGCGCTTCCCCACCTGTTTCCGCTTGATCCTTGCTGCAGGTCTGAGTCCCGTTGAAAACCTTGGCAAAAGCAGCGCTAGGCTGTATATAAAAATACTGGTGGGGGGTATATTCAGCGATCAACTTTTGAGCCCTGCGTTCATGCAAACCTCCATCGCAGCCCACGGGTGGCAGCACCCGCACCATTTCAGCGAAGGCAATCCTTTGGCAGAGCGCAACACCACCTGGGCGGTGGTGCTGACGGCCAGCATGATGGTGGTCGAGATTGTGGGAGGCTGGGTCTATAACTCCATGGCCCTGGTCTCTGACGGGTGGCACATGAGCTCGCACGCCCTGGCGCTGGGCCTGTCGGTGCTGGCCTATGTCTGGGCCCGGCGGCTGGCGGGCAGCCAGCGGTTTGCCTTTGGCACCTGGAAGATCGAAGTCCTGGGCGGCTTTACCAGCGCTGTGTTGCTGACCCTGGTGGCTGCGTTGATGCTGTACCAGTCGGTGGACCGGCTGTTCACCCCCAGTCCCATCCATTACGACGAGGCCATCGTGATCGGGGTGGTGGGGCTCCTGGTCAATCTGGTGTGCGCCTGGCTGCTGCGCGGCGGGCACCATCACCACGGTCATGACCATGGACACGGACACCATCATGGTCATGACCACCCGGTGCACCACCAGGATCTGAACCTGCGGGCCGCCTACGTGCATGTGGTGGCCGATGCCGCTACCTCGGTGCTGGCCATCGTGGCCCTGTTTGGGGGCAAACTCTGGGGCGCTGCCTGGCTGGACCCAGCGATGGGCATCGTGGGCTCAGGCCTGGTGGCGTTGTGGGCCTTGGGTCTGCTGCGCGACTCTGCCACGGCCTTGCTCGATGCAGAAATGGACGCACCCGTGGTGGCAGAGATCCGTGAGGTCATCGAACAAAGCCCGGTGCCTGCCACGCTGTGCGACCTGCATGTCTGGCGCGTGGGCACCGACAAATATGCCTGCGTGGTGGCCCTGGCCACGGCGGCGGATGTGACGCCCGACTATTTCAAACAGCAGCTGCGCATCCACGAGGAACTGGTGCACATCACGGTGGAGGTGAACCATCTTCCGGCCAGCGGCGCGTTGGCGCAGTGACGTAAGTCCATTGCTATAAAGTAATTCAAAAATGATAGCTGCTAGCGCTTGCTGGGTAAGCGCTAGAGCCTGTTTTTATTGAAATCTCTGTTCATGCGTGTCTTTCTCGTTGCTGTCGCCATGGTGGTCGTTGGTGCTCTCGTCGGTGCATCGCTGCCTGTGTGGGCTGCCAAGCCCTTGCCACCTGGGGCCACGGCGGTGATCCACGCAGTGCACACGGCGGCGGGGCAGCAACGCCACGCGGCGCTGCAACGGCTGATGGCGCCAGAGTTTGTATGGAGCTTTGGTGGCAATGCGGATGCACAGCAGGCGATTGCTGCCTGGAAGGCAGACCCCAAGGCTTTGAAGGCTTTACACCGCGCGACGGGCGCGCCCTGCGCAGCGTCGCCCGACGGCAGTGTGGAGTGCCCCCGCCAAGCGGGCCGCGCCGCCCGCGCCCGCTTTGAGCCCACCGCCCAGGGCTGGCGCATGGTGTCTTTTGTGGCGGGGGATTGATCGCTGGCGAGCCGGGAGGGATGCCCCTGTTTTACAGCAGGCGCAGCCGGGTCCACTGCGTGGGCGCTTGCCAGGTGTCCATCCACTGCGCGAAAGCGTCCTGGGGCATGGGGCGGGCGATGCAGTAGCCCTGGGCTTGTGGGCAGCCCAGCTGCAGCAGCATCTGACCCTGTTCGACGCTTTCCACACCCTCGGCGATGACGCGGTAGCCAAACGAGCGCGCCAGCCCGATCACGCCCTGCACGATGGCCAGATCGCCCGGATCGCTCATCATGCCGTGCACAAAGCTCTGGTCGATCTTGAGGGTGTCCATGGGCAGGCGGCGCAGGTAGGTCAGCGACGAGTAGCCGGTGCCAAAGTCGTCCAGCGAGATGCTCACCCCCAGTGCGCGCAACGATTGCAGCGTGTGGGTGACGGCCTGCAGGTCATACAGCGCGGCGCTCTCGGTGATTTCAATCTCAACCAAATGGCCTGGCACTGTGGGGTGGCGGGCCATGCATTGCGCCAGCCAGTGGGCAAATCCGTCTTGCTGCAAATGCTGCGCACTGACGTTGATGCTCAGTGGCATGGGCATGTTGTGGGCTTGCAGCCACTCCAGCTGGACCAGTGCGGTCTCGAACACCCATTGGCCGAAGACGATGTCGAGTTCCGTGCCCTCAATCATCGGCAGGAATTCGCCAGGGGTCAGCACGCCGCGCTCGGGGTGCAACCAGCGCACCAGGGCCTCGGCACCCACCACGCTGCCCGATCGCATGTCCACCTTGGGCTGCAGGTACAGCATGAACTGGGCCTCGTTCAGCGCGTTGCGCAGGTGCTTGGCCTGCTCGCGCAGCAGTTGCACGGCACGGTCCTGCGCTGCGTCAAACAGGTGGAAACGGTTGCGCCCGGCCTGCTTGGCGGCGTACATGGCCTGGTCGGCGTGGCGCAGCAAGGTGTCGGCATCGGCATCGTCTGAAGGGAACAGCGTGTAGCCGATGCTGGCGGTGACGACCACGCGCTCGGCGTCCAGCGGGTAGGGGGCAGCCACGCTGTCCATGACGCGGGTCAGCCGGGCTTCGCAGTCGCAGCCCGATGCCAGGTGGGGCAGCAGGATGACGAATTCGTCCCCACCCAGGCGGGCCACGCAGTCTTCGGGTCGCAGTGCACGTGTCAGCCGTCCCGCCACGGCCACCAGCAGGCGGTCGCCGGCCCCGTGGCCAAAGCGGTCGTTCACGGGCTTGAAGCCGTCCAGGTCCAGGTAGGCCACGCCCAGCAAGCTGCCCTGCGCGCGGGCGCTGGCCATGGCCTCTTGCAGCTTGCGCGCCAGCAGCACACGGTTGGGCAGACCCGTCAGGGCATCAAAGTGGGCCAGTTTTTGCAGCAACACCTCTTGCTCGCGCTGTGGCGTCACGTCAATGGCCACGCCCAGCATGCGCTGTGGTGTGCCCCGGGCGTCAAAGCTCACGATCTTGCCCAGGTTGCGCACCCAGCGGGGCTGGTCGCTGCCCGTGCCGTGCAGGCGCCAGGTGGCATCAAACGGCGTGGCGTGGTGCTTGGCGTGGCGTGATATTTCTGCGGCGATGCGCTCCACATCCTCAGGGGCTACCAGGTGGGTCCAATCGGTGGGCTCGGCGCTGGCCTCTTGCCCATGGGCGCTGCGCAGGGCGCGCCAGCGGCTGTCGCCCGTCACGGTGCCTGCCTGCAAATCCCAGTCCCACAGGCCCAGCGATGCGGCCGAGATGGTGAGCGAGAGCAGCTCTTCGCGCTCGCGCACCTTCTCTTCCGAGCGTTTGCGGTCGGTGATGTCCTGCACCGAGAACATCCAGCACGGCTCGCCATCAAAGTCCGTCATGCGCATGGATTGCAGCACCGTGCGCGGCGGGCCGTTGCGCGGCTGGATGGTGACTTCGTAGCTGTTGAGCTGGCCGGTGGGCTCGGCGGCGCGGATCAGGTTGGCGCGGTCGGTGGGGTCAAAAATGCCCATCTCGATAGAGTTGCGCCCCAGGGCTTCGCTGCGCGGGATGCCGATCATCTCCTCCCAGGCCGGGTTGATTTCGACGTACTGCCCATCGCTGCAGCGCGAAAGCCCCATCGGGAAGGGCATGAGCTGGAAGATCCGGGAAAAGCGTTCCTCCGACTGGTTCAGCCGCAAGCGCGCGCGCCGGGCTTCGTCGATGTCTTGCGTCACGCCCCGCAGCCGGGCAACCCGGCCATGCTCGAGCACGGCTTCGCAGCGCGCCCGTATCCAGAGCCTGCGGCCATCCGCACGCAGGATCTCCAGGTCCATGCTCCACTCTTGCCGGTGGTCGATGCAGTTGCGGAACTTCTGGCGCAGCTCGGCCTGGTACTCGGGGGCCACGTACCGATCGATGTAGTTGTCCGGCAGGGGGCTGCCTGGGGGCAGACCATGGATCTCAAAGCACATGTCTGACCAGTACAGCAGCCCCTTGGTCAGGTCGTGCTCCCAGGCGCCCAGCCGGGCCAGGCGGCCCGCCTGCTGCAGCAGGCCGTTGCGGGTTTTCAGCTCTTCGCTGGTGCGCTCGGCCTCGGTCATGTCGTGGAAGACAAACACAAAGCCCTCTTGCCCGTTGATGTGCACGGGCCGGGCTGAGGTGAGCCCCGACACGGTGGAACCATCGGGGCGCTGCGCACGCATGGGCAACTGGTGCGCCTGCCCGTTGCGCAGCACGGCGTGCAGCAGCCGCGTGTGTTCGTGCTGGCTGGCCCACAGGTTCAGCTGCTGTGAAGTGCGGCCCAGCACCTGCTCGCGCGGCAAGCCCAGCAGGGTGCACAGGGCGGGGTTGGCCTCCAGCAGGCGCCCGTCGTTCATGCTGGCAATGCCTGCGGGGTCGGGCAGGGTCAGGTAGATGGTGCTGGACTTGGCCTCGGAGGCGCGCAGTGCGTCCTGCACCTCGTGGTGGGCGGTGATGTCCACATCCATGCCCGCCAGGCGAACGGGGCGCCCCTGGGCATCGCGTTCGGCCACCGTGCCGCGCGACATGATCCAGCGCCACTGGCCAGCCGTGTTCTTCACACGGAACTCTGCTTCGTAGGCTTCCTCCTGCCCGTTTTGCGATCTCGCCAGGTAATCCGCAGCACGCTCGGCGTCTGCTGGGTGGCGCCGTTCGTACCAGCGCTGCCACAGGTCAGGCACCTGGGTGTCCTCAATGCCAAAAGCGGCGTAAAAGTGGCCTTCGCACCGGAACTGGCGGGTGGCCACATCCCACTCCCAGCGCCCTCCGTTGAGGGAGTCGAGTGCCAGGCGCAGTTGTTCCTCGCGCTGCGCCAGCGCCTGGTGGGCCTGCTGCAGCGCCTGCGTGGCCTGTGCGCGGGCCGCCAGCAACTGGCGGCCGGTGCCCAGCAGCAGCACCCCCGCACCGTGGTGCCAGGGCATGAGTGCCAGGGCTTCCAGCACCGAGGTGGGGCTGGGCACCCCCCCGCTGATCCACAGGCCCCCGTAGGTGACTGCAGGCAGCAGCCCGGCCACGGCCAGCATGCTGATCCACAGGCGGGCATCGCCATTGCCTTGCCAGGCATACCTGCGGGCCAAAAGGCCCAGCACCCAGGCCCCCGCCAGCACGCTGCCCACGCTGGCCCAGGGGGCGTTTGGAATCCACCACTGCGCCCCCAGCGCCACACCCGCCGAGACAAGGGCCGCCACCGGTCCAAAGTACAAGCCCAGAAATGCGGTGGCCGTGGGGTGCACCACCACCCCCAGGTTCAGTGCGCTGTAGCGCAGGGTCATGAGCAGCAGCGCCGACACCAACCCCCCCACCAAGCCCGCCACCACCTGGCTGCGCATGGAAGGGCGCAGCACCTCGGCGGGCTCCAGCCACACCAGGGTCAGCACAATGAGGGCGAGCAGGCCACCGGCCAGCAGCATGATGGCGCTCATGGGACCGGTGGGCAGGCAGAAGGGGGGCGGTACCGGCCAGCAGAGGCGCCGAGCCACTGGCTTGAAAAGCCAGCGCGGCGGGGGGCTGAGGGGCGTTCGGGCACCATGCCCCGAGTTTAGGCGGGTTCAGCCCCTAGCTTCGGGGCCACAGCCTTGTGACAAGCCCGGTTGACAGCAACGTGCCGCTGACGATGACGGCCGCGCAGCCCAGCATCCACAGCGTCACGGCCTCGTGCAGGAACAGGCCGCCGTACAGCACGGCAAACAGCGGGGTGATGAAGGTCACGGCCAGGGCGCGGCTGGGGCCTGCGTGCTCGATCAGGCGAAAGTACAGGATGTACGCCACGGCGGTACACAGCAAGGCAATCGCCACAATGGCCGCCCAGGCGCGCAGCCCCGGCATCTGGGCGGGCCAGAACCACAGGGTGGGCAGTGCCAGGGCCAGCGCGGCACCCAGCTGGCTGCCTGTGGCCGTGGCAATGGGCGGCACACCCATGAGCTTGCGGCGCGCATAGCTGGCCGCAATGCCATAGCAGCACGATGCTGCCAGGCAGGCCGCAATCGCCCAGCCCGCCTGGTCAGACTTGACGCCCACTCCGGCCGGGGCACGCCAGGCCAGCAGGGCCACGCCCACAAAGCCCAACGCCAGGCCCAGCCAGCGCAGGCGGTTGATGCGGTCGCCCAGCCACAGCCAGGCCACCAGGGCCCCAAACAGCGGCACCGTGGCGTTCAAGATGGATGTCAGCCCGGTCGCGATATGCATCACGGCCCAGGCATACAGCGCAAAAGGAATGGCCGAGTTGACCACCCCGGCCAGCAAGATGGGCTGCCAGTGCTGGCGCAGCGCAGGCCATTGCCCCTGGCGCAGCAGAATGGGCCACAGCAGCACCGTGGCCAGCGCCACCCGCAGGCCCGCGGTGACGATGGGGCCAAACTCGGCCGCCCCCAAACGCATGAAGAGAAAGGACGCACCCCACAGGGCGGCCAGCAGCACGAATTCGCCCAGCCAGGAAGACATGGGCGCGGGGGAGGGACTGTTCACTCGGGGGCTTTCTGGGGTGGGGGCTGGAAATTGTCACGGTTTCTGCTGGGCCCTGCTGGCGTGGGTTTGTCGGGGCACCGGCGTGCTGCGTGGGCTGTGTGCGCTATGCAGGCATTTCTTCCAGCGCCAGCAAGGCGGCTTTGCGCGGCAGGCCTCCGGCGTAGCCGGTGAGGCTGCCATCTGCCCCCAGCACGCGGTGGCAGGGCACCACCACGCTCAAGGGGTTGCGGCCCACGGCGGCAGCCACGGCACGCACGGCACTGGGGCGGGCGATGGACTGGCTCAGCGCGCCATAGCTGGTAGTGTGGCCGCAGGGCAGGGCCAGCAAGGCACGCCACACGGTTTGCTGAAAGGCCGTGCCCACCGACAAATCCAGCGGCAGATCAAACACCTTGCGCTGGCCTTGCAGGTATTGCTGCAACTGGGCTGCAGCTTGCAGCAGGGTGGGGTGCTGCGGTGCAGGCGTCCAGGCGGGTGTGTCCTGCAATGCTGGCGGAAAGTGCTTTTGCCCGTCAAACCACAGCCCGGCCAGCCCCTGCGCGGTGGCGGCCAGCCAGACGGGGCCCTGGTCGGTAGCGATGCGGGTGTACACGGTGTTGGTGGGGTAGTGCATGGTGTTTTATTGAAAATGGCCTCTAGCGCTTGATAGATAAGCGCTAGCAGCTATGGATTTGATAGTGAATTTGCGACGGGCGGTGTGGGGGCTGCCGGCTCGGCACTGGCCTCCAGGCTGGCCCAGGCGCGCACCACGGCGTAGCTGCGCCAGGGCTGCCAGGCGGCAGAGGCCTCGGTGGCCGCCCGGGCGGGTTGCTTTTGGCCCTGCACGCCCAGCGCTTTGTGCAGCGCCACATCGCCCGCCACAAACGCATCGGGCCAGCGCAGCACGCGCATGGCGATGTACTGCGCCGTCCAGTCGCCAATGCCGGGCAGGGCGCACAGGGCGCGGGTGGTGGCGGGCACATCGGCGGTGCTGTCCAGTGTGATCTGCCCGGCATCCACTGCCCGCGCCAGCGCCACGATGGCCGCCTGCCGCTGGCGCACGATGCCCAGCTGCCCCAGTGCTTCCCCCTCGGCCCGGGCCAGCACATCGGCGGTGGGGAACAGGCGGCTGAGCTGCGGCCAGGGGGTGGCGATGGGCTCGCCAAAGCGCTCGACCAGCCGTTGCCCCAGCGTGCGCGCCGCTGCCACGGTGATCTGCTGGCCCAGCACGGCACGCACGGCCAGCTCCAGCCCATCCCACGCGCCTGGCACCCGCAGGCCGTCGCCCTGCGGAAAGTCGGCGTGCAGCACCGCGTTGATGGGCGCGGGGTCGGCATCCAGGTCCAGCAGGGCGCGCACGCGCCGCAGCACGGCGGGCAGCACGGGGTACAGGCTGTCGCTGGTTTGCAGCAGCACCTGGTGGCGGGCGGTATCAAACTGCGCCTGTACCCAGCCGGTGATGGGCTGTGCCCCTGTGCTGGGCCGCAGGCGCACGGTGCGCCGCAGGCTGGGTGCGGCACCCTCGGGCTGCGCCCACTCCACGCCATGGAACTGGCGCTTGGCAAAAAACGCCAGCAGTGCCGGGGCGTCCAGCGGCGGGCGGTAGGCCAGACGCAGCGTGCCCGTAGCCCCTTCGCCCGCCACCGCGCCGCTGCGCCGCAGGGCGGTGGGGCTCAGGCCGTAGTGCTGGGCAAACGCGGCGTTGAAGCGGCGCACGCTGCCAAAGCCACTGGCCAGCGCCACCTGGGTCACGGGCAAGGGGGTGTCGGTCAGCAGCTGCTTGGCCGTCAGCAGCCGCCGGGTCTGCAGGTACTGCAGGGGCGACAAGCCCAGTTGCGCCTCAAACAGGCGGCGCAGGTGCCGGTCGCTCACGCCCAGGCGCTCGGCCAAGGCCTGGGCGCTGTGGGGGTCGCTTTGCAAGGCGTCGGGTGCGTCCAGCAGGCGCAGCGCGTGGTGCACCAGCAGGTGGCTGGCGTCCTGGGTGGACCACACCATCGAGGCGGGCGACACCTCGGGGCGGCAACGCAGGCAGGGCCGAAAGCCTGCCCGCTCGGCCTGGGCCGCTAGGTCAAAAAAGCGGCAGTTCTCGCGCTTGGGCGTGCGCACCGAGCACACCGGGCGGCAGTAGATGCCGGTAGAGGTCACGCCCGTGAAAAACCGCCCGTCAAAGCGCGCATCCCGGGTGCGCAGCGCCATGTAGCGCCCATCGTCCGCGTCTTGCGGCGGGTGCGGCAGTGGTGTTGGGGGCTCGGTGCTGGGGGGCGTGGGCTGGGAGGGCATGGCTTGGCATGATAGGCCGATGCCTTTGGAAGACTGGCCGTTTTCGGACCTGTGCCTGCTGGGGCGGTTGACCAGGGGCGGGCGCGGCAGGCACCTACAATGCGGCGGTTATCTACCGTGTGCTGTGGCCCCTGAGCTTTGAGCAAGTTCTTTGTGGGCCACCGTGGCAGGGGCCTGCTTCTTGGCCCGCACTGCGTGGCTTCAGGGGCGGTGCCCCAAAGCCCACCACCCCGGCCATGGTTCCTGCTGCACTCCCCCATTTCAGAAAGGCCCTTTACGTGCAACTCTCGCCCGCCATCTTCAAAGCCTATGACATTCGCGGCATCGTGCCTTCGACCCTGAACGAGTCCGTGGCCCTGGGCCTGGGCCGGGCGTTTGGCACGGCCGCCCGTGCCCAGGGGCAGACGGTGGTGGCCGTGGGGCGCGATGGGCGCCTATCGGGCCCCGCGCTGGCGGGCGCGCTGATCCAGGGGCTGGTCGAGGCGGGCATCGAGGTCATCGACGTGGGCATGGTCACCACGCCCATCCTGTACTTTGCGGCCCACACGCTGTGCGCCAGCGGCATCCAGGTCACCGGCAGCCACAACCCCAAGGACTACAACGGCTTCAAGATGGTGCTGGGTGGCCGCGCCATTTATGGCGAAGAGATCCAGGCCCTGCGCCGCACCATGGAGGCCGATGCCTGGCAGTTGGTGCCTGGCGGCAGTGTGCGCCAGGCCGATGTGCTGAACGCCTACCGCGAACGCATCGTGGGCGATGTGAAGCTGGCCCGCCCCATGAAGTTGGTGGTGGACAGCGGCAACGGCATTGCGGGGGCTTCGGCGCCTGCCATCTTCCGCGCCCTGGGCTGCGAGGTGATTGAGCTGTTTTCTGAGGTGGATGGCAACTTCCCCAACCACCACCCTGACCCGAGCAAGCCCGAGAACCTGCGCGACCTGATCGCTGCGCTGCACAGCAGCGATGCCGAGCTGGGCCTGGCCTTTGACGGCGACGGCGACCGTCTGGGCATCGTCACCAAGGACGGCACCAACATCTTCCCGGACCGGCAGATGATGCTGTTTGCGCAAGACGTGCTCTCGCGCGTGCCCGGTGGCGAGATCGTTTTTGACGTGAAGTGCACCCAGCGCCTGGCCCCGGCCATTGCCGAGGCGGGCGGTGTGCCGGTGATGTTCAAGACCGGGCATTCGCTCATCAAGGCGCGCATGAAGGAAACCAACTCACCCCTGGGTGGCGAGATGAGCGGGCACATCTTCTTCAAGGAGCGCTGGTTTGGCTTTGACGACGGCACCTATGCGGGCTGCCGCCTGCTGGAGATTGTGAGCCGCAGCAGCGACCCGAGCGCAGTGCTCAATGCGCTGCCCACCAGCCACTCCACCCCCGAGCTGAATGTGGCCTGCGCCGAGGGCGAGCCGCACCGCCTCACGGCCGAGCTGCAGGCCCTGGCTGCCAGCGCCTTTGCCGCCCCCGCACAGATCAACACCATCGACGGCCTGCGCGTGGACTGGCCCGATGGCTTTGGCCTGATCCGCGCTAGCAACACCACGCCCGTGCTGGTGCTCCGGTTCGAGGGGCACACCCCCGAGGCGCTGCACCGCATTGAGGCTGCCATGCTGGCCTTGCTGGAAAAGGTCAAGCCCGGCGCCGCCGTGGGCAGTGCTGCCCACTGACGGGCAGAGCCGTTGCCGCCTTGCCCACCCAGCCCAGCCCCCGCGTTTTCCTCTCAGGCGATTGATTCCATGACCTCTTTCTCGGTGCCCGCCGGGCTCACGGTGGCTGCAGCGCAAACCCTGGTGTGGCCCGGTGACGTGGCTGCCAACGTGCAGCAGCATGTGTTGTTTGTGCAAGCCGCTGCCAGCGCGGGCGTGCAGTTGCTGGTGTTTCCGGAGCTGTCGCTCATGGGCTATGAGCCCACGCTGATGGCCCGCAACGTGCTGGCGCCCGATGCCCCGCAGCTGGCGCCGCTGCGCGATGCCGCAGCCCAGCACGGCATGGTGCTGGTGGTGGGCACGGCCGTGGCGGCCGATGCTGGCCAGGCCAATCCCGGCATTGGCTCGGTGGTGCTGCACCCCGATGGCCGCACCGAGCTGTACCGCAAGCACCATTTGCACGACGGGGAGCAGCAGTTCGCCAGCCCGGGCGCTGCGCCCGCCCACGTGACCGAGCTGGGCGCTGAGCCCGTGGGCTTGGCCGTGTGCGCCGACATCACCCACCCAGAACACGCCCAGGCCGCCCGCGCTGGCGGCGCTGCGCTGTATGCCTGCAGCATGGTGCTGTCGCCGGGCGGCTACCCCGCAGAAAGCGCGCTGCTGCAAGGCTATGCACGTACCCACGGCATGGCCGTGTTGATGGCCAACTATGGCGCGCCCACCGGCGGCTACCTGTGCGTGGGGCGCAGTGCGCTGTGGGCGCCGGGGGGCGAGCTGGTGGTGGCCGCCCCTGGCGTGGGCGCTTGCCTGGTGGTGGGACGGCGCAGCGAAGGTGGCGGGGCAGGAGCCGTGGCAGGTGCATGGACGGGGGCTGTGCTGCCCGTGCCGGGGCTGGCACCATGAGCTTCGCCCGCGCCCTCTACACCGCCGTCACCTGGTGCGCCCAGCCGCTGCTCAAGCGCAAGCTGCGCCGCCGCGCGCGGGCCGAGCCGGGTTATGCCGTGGCCGTGCCTGAGCGGTTTGGCCGCTACGCCCAGCCCATGGACAGCTTGGTGGCCCACAGCAGCATGGACTTGATGGGGCGTTTCGTCTGGATCCATTCCGTGTCACTGGGCGAGACCCGGGCCGCCGCCATCTTGCTGCGCGAGTTGCGCGCGCAACTGCCCGGCATGCGCCTGCTGCTGACCCACGGCACCGCCACGGGCCGGGCCGAGGGCGAAAAATTGCTGCAGCCCGGCGATGTGCAGGTCTGGCTGCCGTGGGACACCCCTGGCGCCGTGGCCCGCTTTCTGCGCCAGTTTCGCCCGGCCATCGGGGTGCTGATGGAAACCGAGGTCTGGCCTAACCTCATTGCTGGCTGCCAGCAGCGTGGCGTGCCCTTGGTGCTGGCCAATGCGCGGTTGAACCTCAAATCCTGGCGCAGCGCGCTCCGTCTGGGGGCCTTGGCGCGCCCGGCCTACCAGGGGCTCACCGCCGTGTGGGCGCAGTCCAAAGCCGACGCGCAGCGCCTGGAAGACCTGGGCGCGCCCGTGCGTGGGGTGCTGGGCAACCTCAAGTTTGATGTGGTGCCCGATGCCGCCCAGATGGAGCGTGGCCGCAGCTGGCGCCTGCTGACGGGGCGCCCCGTGGTCATGCTGGCCAGCAGCCGCGAAGGGGAGGAAACCCAGTGGCTGGAATTTATTCGATCAAAACAGCTTGCAGCGCAAGCAGATCAAGCGCGAGAAGCTACTGAAAATATAGCAAAGGCTACGCCCCATTCCCCGGGGCAGCAGCCAGTGCAATGGTTGATCGTGCCGCGCCACCCGCACCGCTTTGATGAGGTGCAGCAATTGCTGCAGGGTGCGGGGTTGACCGTGTCGCGGCGCAGCGCCTGGGCGGGGGACGCCCCGGTGCCCGCCGATGTGTGGCTGGGCGACTCGGTGGGTGAAATGGCTGCTTATTACGCCATGGCCGACGTGGTGCTGCTGGGGGGCAGCTTTGCCCCGCTGGGAGGGCAAAACCTGATCGAAGCGGCCGCCTGTGGCTGCCCTGTGGTGGTGGGGCCGCACACCTTCAATTTTGCCGAAGCCACCGAGCTGGCCTGCGAAGCCGGTGCTGCCTGGCGCACCCCGGGGATGCCCGCCGCAGCACAAATGGCCTGCACCCTGGTGCAAGACCCTGAGCGTTTGAAAGCCGCCCGCGCAGCAGCGCAGTCGTTCGCCCGGGCCCACCGGGGGGCGGCGCGTGCCACGGCCCGGCAGGTGGCCAATTTGCTGGGCATTTCGCCGTCGTCGCTGGCGGTGTATGCCGAAGGTGACACCCGGCCCGCCTGACCTGTTGCGCCGGGTGCAGCGGTTTTTCGGCGGCGCATTTAGAACAGTTTCTCAGGACGGCTGCGATGCGCCGTCTCCTTCACCCAGCGCGCTTTGCACCTTTTGCAAGGCCATGCGCAGCAGCAGCCGGGTGCGGGCCAGGTTGGTGCCCTCGCGGTGCATCCACAGCCACAGCACCTGCGTGGGCCAATGCGGCAGCACCAGGGTGAACTGGTAGTGCCAGCCATAGGTGGTGATCAGCTCTTCGGTGGTCCACTCGCCATCGGCCTCTGCGGCGCGGTGCAGGCGCAGCAGCACCTCATCGCACGCGGCGGAATGGGCGGCTGCGGCAGCCGCTTCGGCCTCGGGTACCGCCCCCGAAGTGCTCAACCACCGGCCTTGCTCCACGTCCAGCCAGCCGCCCCAGGCCCCTTCGGGCAGGATGGCCACGGCGTCTTCGAGGGCCTGCTGCAACACCTGGTGGTCTTTGGAGCGAGGGGGCGCGCCAGTGGTCTGCGTGGCAGCCAGGTCCGCTGGCGCCATCGCAGGTGCGATGGCCTGGAGCAAGGGGGCCGGGGCCGTCACCGCAACGTCCGCGGGCTGGGGCAATGCGGCTTGGGGAGTCTGTTGCCAGGACACGGCGGGGACTGCCGTGTCGGCCGGGTCGTGGGCCTGCTCGAGCAGGGGCTCGGGCGGAAACTCCAGCATGCGTGCGATGGCCGTCCAGATGGGCTCACCCGACAGCACCGAGGCCACGAGATCGGTGGTGGGCAGGTGGGCCTGCGTCGCCATTTCAGAAAACGACTGCGACAGATCGGCATCGCGCCCCGATGTGACGAACAGCACCTGAGGGCGCGAATGCAGCATGGCCGGGTGGCGCAGGGCCTGCTCCACCAATTGCACATCTTTGCCTGTAGCGTTGTTGCGGGTCAAAAAGACAGCGATCTCCACCTTGCTGAGCAGCGGTTGCGACAGGGTGGAGCCGAGCAGATCCAGGCTGATGCCCACCATGCGCACGGCACCCAGCGGGCCCGCCAGCACGTCCACGTAGTCGATGGGGAAGGTGTCAGCGTCCAGCCCCGTGCTGGAGGCCTTGAGCGTGTGGGGGTAGCCGCGAAAGCGCGTGGCCACGTGGCTGAAGATGGGGTTGAACCACAGCAGCGAGCTGCTGAACACCGCCACTTGCCGCACCCTGCCGCGCGGCTGGTCGGGCGGTGCCAGGGGTGGTGGCGCCGTGGGGGTGCTGGGCATGAGGAAATACCGAAACAGGTCCGGGATGGCCGCCATGGAGTCTTGCGCGCTGAATTTGCGCATGTGGGCCAGGCGCAGGTCCATGTTGGTCACTTTGGCGGGGCGCTCGACCAGGTTGGCGCTCCACTGGGCAAAGCGCTGCTTGGTCACGGCCAGCGACAGCAGCACCGTGGGGGGCGTGTTGCCCCAAAAGCCATTGATGCGGTGCACCAGCCCTTGCACCGCCTCGCGTTCGCCTTCCACCAGGTGCAGGTAGTACCCATCGGCCACGGCCAGCAGCCCGGTGAGGTGGTTGCGCCGGGCAAATTCTGCCGACGTGGCGATCAGGCTGCTCAGGGAACTTGAGCGGTCCGAGGGGCCCTGCGTCTGGCCGTAGTAGCACACCAGATAAAGCGGGTTCTTCTTCATGGCGTCACGAGGGGGCGGGAGGTGGCGGTGGGGGCCATCAGCCCAGTGCGTTGCTTGAACCCATGCAAGGCCCCCGCGTCCATGCCGCAGGGGCAGGCGACTGGGGGCAGGGAGGGGCGTTGCGCTTCGGTCGATGGGGTAAACACCGAATCATTGTCACCGTAAATTTGTGACTCTTGTACGAAGGAATGCGCCAGCCATCGTGCGCGCAGGCCGTGCCCAGGGCTGGGGTGTTGCGGCTACGCAAGGGCGCCGCCGCGGCCCGCAGGACGGAGAGGCCGCAGGGCCTCTGTGTTTTGTTACAAATGCACGGCGCCGGGTGCTGCTTTCACGCGACAGCCAATGCAGGCGCAATGCCCAAAAGCCCGATGCGGAGGACGGCCCATGTGGGCCGCCCGCGGCTCGCTGCGTCAGGGCTGCTTGGTGCCCGTGCCTGTTGCGCCTGTTGCCGGCGATGGGGCCAGCAAGCTGTTGATGCGGGCCACGTCATCTTGGGTGAGCGTGCCAGCAGCCTGGCGCAGCTTCAGCGTGCCCAGCAGCACGTTGTAGCGGGCCTGGGCCAGGTCGCGCTTGGTTTGGTAGAGCTGGCTTTGGGAGTTGAGCACGTCGATGTTGATGCGCACGCCCACTTGGTAGCCCAGCTTGTTGGCGTCCAGGGCACTTTGGCTGGAGGCCTCGGCTGCTTCCAGTGCCTGCACCTGCCCTTGGCCCGACTGCACGCCAAAGAAGGCCGCACGGGTGGCTTGCGCCACGTTGCGGCGGGCGGTTTCCAGGTCGGCCTCGGCCTTGGTTTCCAGGGCCAGGGTTTCCTTGACGCGGTTTTGCACCGAAAAGCCTGCAAACAACGGCAGGTTGAAGGCCACGCCTACGCTGGCCACGTTGGTGCGGCTGTTCACGCCGGGGGTGGTAACGGTACCTGTGGGGTTGCGGGTGATGTTGTAGCCTGCCTGCAAGTCCAGGGTGGGGCGGTGGCCGGTTTCGGCCTTCTTGGTTTCCAGCCGGGCAATGTCCAGCGCCATGGCGGCCTGGCGCACGCCGGGCTGCTGGTCGCGGGCCAGGTCCACCCAGTGGCTGACGTTGGCGGGCTCCACATTGGGCAATTGCACCGGTTGGGCCAGCGGCACGGGCTGGGCGTTGGTCACGCCCACCAGTTGGTCGAGTGCCAGCTTCTTCACGCGCAGGTCGTTTTCAGCGGCAATTTCCTGGGCGATCACCAGGTCGTAGCGGGCCTGGGCTTCGCGCGAATCGGTGACGGTGGAGGTGCCGACTTCAAAGTTGCGCTTGGCAGACGCCAGTTGCTCAGACACGGCCGTCTTTTGCGCCTGCACAAAGGCCAGGGTGTCTTGCGCTGCCAGCACGTCGAAATAGGCCTGGCTCACGCGCACCAGCAGGTCTTGCGTGGCCGCGTCCAGTTGGGCTTGGGCCACATCCACGCCGCGCTGGCCTTGCTCCAGCGCAATGCGGTTGGCGGGGCGGTACAGCGGCTGCGAAGCGTTCACGCCCAGGGTCTGGGTGCTGGCCGTGCGCTCAATGTCGGGGCGGCTCACATCGGTCTGTGCCCGGGTCACCCCCGACGTGAGAGCGGCGCTGGGCAGCAGGCCTGCCTGGGCCTGGTCGGCGCGGCGTGCGGCGGCGTCCAGCTGTGCACGTGCTGCTTGCCAGGTGGTGTCGTAGGTGCGGGCTGATTCCACCAGCTCCGTCAGGCTCTGGGCATGCACCGGGGCGCACAGGGCTGCACTCAAAGCGGCGCCAAGCGCCAGTGTCAGGGAGGTGGGCCGAAAAGCTGTCATGAAAGTCCTCAGAGTGTCTGCACAAAAGGGATGGAAACGGCTTGCCGCAGGGCGGAATCAGTAGCGGGGCACAGCGGGGTCGACTTCATGCGACCAGGCGTCAATGCCCCCTGAAATATTGGCCAGGTGTTCAAACCCGTGTTGCTCCAAAAATGCAGCCACATTCATGCTGCGCATGCCGTGGTGGCACAGGCAGGCAATGGGCTGGTCTTTGGGCAGCTCGCTCAGGCGCCCGGGGATTTCGCCCATCGGGATGGCCCGCAGCTCGAACCCCTCGGCCCGCACACTGGCGGTTTGCAGCTCCCAGGGCTCGCGCACGTCCAGCACCAAGGGCTGGGTGCCCGCTGGGTTGGCGGCAAACCATTGCGCCAGTTGGGCAGGGCGAACGCGAGTGATCATGCAGAACTCCGAAGACGAGGGGGGTTAGAACGAGAAGCTGGAAGGCTCAGGGAAGTTGACCAGGCGGGGGGCCGTGGTGTCCCAGGGGGAGGTGGTCACAAACCGGTCACCTTCGCGGCGAACCAGGGTGAACCGCATCACGGGGTCGGTGCCCACCACGGCGCCCAGGCGGCCGCCGTCGCGCAGCAGGGCCAACAGGTTTTGTGGGACCTGGGCCACCGAGCCGCTGAGCAAAATCACATCAAAAGGGCCGTCCGGCACGGCGTCACGGGCACCGTCACCCTGGCGCACGTCGGCGTTGTGCACACCCGCGTTGCGCAGGTTGTCTTGCGCCATGTTGACCAGGGCGGGGTTGATTTCCAGGGACACGACGCGCTCTGCGCGGTGGGCCAGCAGGGCGGCCATGTAGCCCGAGCCCGCGCCAATCTCCAGCACGCGGTCGGTAGGCTGGATGCGCAGGTCTTGCAGAATGCGTGCTTCCAGGCGGGGTTGCAGCATGCTGTGGCCCTGGCGTACGGCTTCTTCGGCGTCGTCGCCCAGCAGGGGCACTTCAATGTCCATGAAAGCCAAGCTGCGGTGGGCTGCCGGCACAAAGTCTTCACGGCGCACGGCAGACAGCAGTTCCAGCACGTCGGCATCCAGCACGTTCCAGGGCCGGATCTGTTGCTCGATCATGTTGTAGCGGGCCTGGGCGACGGGGTCGCTGATGTTGGCGGACGTGTTCAGTGGCAAATTCATCGAAGGTCTCCAGTGGGAGTGCGGGTCAGGACAAACCCTGAATTTTAGATGGCCCGGAGGCCGTTTGGCCGCGTCCCATCTTGCCAAGGGCCCAACGGGCCAGATCGTCCATGTAGCAATACACCACAGGCACCACCACCAGCGTCAAAAGCGACGAGGTAATCACCCCGCCAATCACCGCCTGCCCCATGGGCGCACGCTGCTCCGCGCCCTCAGACAACGCAAACGCCAGCGGCACCATGCCGAAGATCATGGCCAGCGTGGTCATGAGGATGGGGCGCAGCCGCACGCGGGCCGCCAGCAACAGGGCTTCGGCACGGGGCAGGCCAGGCACGGTTTCGCCTGCGTCGTTCACATGTTCCTCGCGGGCGCGGATGGCAAAGTCCACCAGCAAGATGGCGTTCTTGGTGACCAGCCCCATGAGCATGACCACGCCGATGATGGAGAACATGGACAGCGTGGAGCGGAACATCAAGAGCGCCAGCACCACGCCAATGAGCGTGAGCGGCAGCGAGGTCATGAGCGCCAGCGGCTGCAAGAAACTCTTGAACTGGCTCGCCAGGATCATGTAAATGAAGATGATGGCCATGGCCAGCGCCGAGATGGCATAGCCAAACGACTCGGCCATGTTCTTGGTGGAGCCGCCGAACTGGTAGCGGTAGCCGGGTGGGAAGGCCATGGTGTCCAGCACCTTTTTGATGTCGTTCGACACCTCGCCCGCCGAACGCTGGGCCACGTTGGCGTTGATGGCCACTTCGCGCGTCAGATCGCGCCGGTTGATCTGGTTGGCGCCGGTGGATTCGGTCACCCGGGCCACTTGGTTGAGCCGCACGATGCGGGTGGTGCCGTCTGCCGTTGTCAGCGCAAAGGGCAGGCGTTCCAGGTCTTGAGGGGTGGTGCGGGCCTCCGGGGCCAGGCGCACGTTCACGTCGTAGGTCTGGTCATCGGGGGCACGCCAGTTGCCCACCGTGGTGCCCGCCACCAGCGTGCGCAGCGATGCGGCCATGGGCGCCACAGACAGGCCCAGGTCGGAGGCCGCATCGCGCTTGACCTCCAGCGCCACCACGGGCTTGTCGGGCTTGGCGCTGCTGTCCAGGTCCACCAGGCCGGGAATGCCCTGGATTTTGGCCGTCACCACCTGGGTCAGCCGCTCCAGCTCTTTGAGGTCGGGGCCTTGCAGTGAAAACTCCACCTGCTTGTTGCCACCCACTGCATCCAGCAAACCCACGTGCGTGACGGTGATGCCGGGCACCTTGGCCAGTTGCTCGCGCAGCACGTCGGACATCTGGTCCACGCTGCGGCTGCGGTCTTTGCGGTCCACCAGACGCACATAGAGGCTGGCGTACATCTTGCCCTGTGCGTTGCCGGTATTGATTGTGGCCAGGGTGTAGCGCACCTCGGGCATCTGGCGCAGGATGCCTTCCACCTGGCGCGCCTTGGCCTCGGTGGCCTCCAGCGACGAGCCCACGGGCGTGTAGAAGTTGACGGTGGTTTCCGAAAAATCGGCCTTGGGCACAAATTCGGTGCCCAGCAACGGCACCATGAAGATGCTCAGCACAAAGATGCCCAGCGCTATGAACAGCGTGGCCAGCTTGTGCACCAGCGACCAACGCAGAAGGTGCTGGTAGCCCTCGGCCAGCGCGTCGGTGGCGCGGTCAAACCAGCCTGTGACGCGGCCAATGGTCTTGCCGTAGAGCGTGACGGGCGCATGCTGCTTGCCATGCGTATGGATGCTCGGGTCGTGCCAGATGCTCGACAGCATCGGGTCGAGCGTAAAGCTCACGAACATCGAAATCATCACTGCCGCGACGATGGTGATACCGAACTCGTGGAAGAACTTGCCGATGATGCCGCCCATGAAGCCGATGGGCATGAAAACGGCCACGATGGACAGCGTGGTGGCCAGCACGGCCAGGCCAATTTCTTGTGTGCCGTCCATGGCAGCGGCATACGCCCCCTTGCCCATCTGCACGTGGCGCACGATGTTCTCGCGCACCACGATGGCATCGTCGATCAACAGGCCCACGCACAGGCTCAGCGCCATCAGCGTGATCATGTTGATGGTGAAGCCAAACATGTTCATGAACAAAAACGTGCCGATCAACGCGATGGGCAAGGTCAGCCCCGTGATGACGGTGGAGCGCCACGAGTTCAGGAACAAAAACACGATGAGCACCGTGAGTGCGGCGCCTTCGATCAGCGTCTGGCGCACGTTGTTCACCGCCACGCGGATGGGGCGTGCGCTGTCGCCAATCACCTCCAGGCGCACGCCAGGGGGCAACTGCTTGCGGATGTCCAGCACCGCCGCGTTGAGGCCATCGACCACCTCGATGGTGTTGTCGCCCTGCGCCTTTTGCACCGACAGCAGCAGGGTGCGCTGGCCGTTGTACAGGGCCAGGCTCTCCACTTCTTGTGCGCCATCGTTCACCCGGGCGACCTGGTCGAGCCGGATGGGCGCGCCTGCGCTGGCCTGGCCCGTGGCTGGCGCGCCTTTGCGGGCCACGATGATGCGGCCGAAGTCTTCGGGGCGCTGCATGCGCGCGTCAATTTGCACCACGCGCTCTTGGGCAAGCGAGCGGATTGCGCCCACAGGCAAGTCCTGGTTTTCGTTGCGCACGGCGGCCACCACCTGGTCGGGCGTCACGCCGAACGTTTCCAGCGCTTGCGGGTTCAGGTAGATGTTGATTTCGCGCTTGGTGGCGCCCACCAGGTTCACCGCGCCCACGCCGCGCACGTTTTCCAGACGCTTTTTCAGCACTTGCTCGGCCCAGGTGGTCAGCTCTACGGCAGAGGGCACCGCTGCACCGGCCGTGGTCCCGGCTGTGTCGTCGGGCAGCACGGCCAGCGACCACACGGCGCGGCTGGCCGGGTCAAAGCGCAGCACGCGGGGCTCTTTGACCTCGGTGCGCAGGTTGGGGCGCACGGTAGCCACTTTCTCGCGCACGTCTTCGGCGGCCTTGCGCCCGTCAATGTGCAGCTGGAACTCGATGATCACCACCGCCGTGCCCTCGTAGCTACGGGAGGTGAGGGCGTTGATGCCCGCAATCGAGTTAACGCCTTCTTCGATCTTCTTGGTGACCTCGCTCTCCACAATCTCGGGCGAGGCGCCGGGGTAGTCCACCGTCACCACCACCACCGGGAAGTCGATGTTGGGAAACTGGTCCACCTTCAGGCGCTGGTAAGAGAACAGACCCAGCACCACGATGGCTAGCATCACCATGGTGGCGAACACGGGGTTTTTGAGGCTGACTTTGGTGAACCACATGGCGATGGACCTGCGGGTTACCGGGCCGTGGTCGATGCCGCGCTGGCTGGCGCTGCCGCCACAGGGGCTGCGCTGGTTGCCGCGCCTGGAGCGGTGGCGACCGCCGTGCCTTCACGCAGTGGCCCAATGCGCCCGGCAACCACCGAGGTGCCTGCAGGCACGCCTTCAATCGCCACCAGGGTTTGGCCCTGCACCACGGCACGCAGGCCGGGCGTGACGGGGCGGTGCACCACGCGCCCGTTTTCCACGGCCTGGACATAAGGGCGGGGCTTGTCGGTGCGCACGGCGTCCAGCTCCACCGCCAGCACCTGGGCCTGGCCGGTGGTCAGCAGCCCTTGCACAAAGAGGCCCTGGCGCAGGGCTGTGGCTGCATTGCCGGGTGCGCCGGACGTGGGCGTGGGTGTGTTGTTGGCATCCACCCGCAGGTACACCGGCACCGTTCGGTTGCCTGCTTGCGCGCTGGGGTTGATACGCACCACGGTGGCCGTGACGCCTTGCTTGGAGCCTTCCAGCTCCAGCTGGGCTTTTTGGCCCACGCGCACGGCCAGAGAGTCTGCGGGGCTGAGCAGGGCTTCAAGCTCCAGGCGGCTGGAATCCACCACCTCCAGCACCCGCCCGTCCAGCGCCATGCGCTCGCCCGGCTGGGCCAGGCGCTGGGCCACCTGCCCGGCAATGGGGCTGCGCAGCACCGTGTCGTCCAGCGCCTTGCGGGCCACATCGGCTGCGGCACGGGCGGCTTCGTAGGTGGCTTGGGCCGATTGCAGGCTGGCTTGGGAGTTGACCAGCGCGGTGGAGGAGATGAAGCCCTGGTCCACCAGGGCCTTGTTGTTGTCGAGCTGGCGCTGGTTGATGTCCACCTGGGCCTTGGAAGCGTCGGCCTGTTGCTGGGCCTGGCGCAGGCGGGCTTGCGATTCGGTCGGGTCAATGCGCGCCACCACCTGGCCTGCGCGCACGCTGTCGCCTTCGCGCAGGGTCAGCCCTTGCAACTCGCCCGCCACGCGGGCCTTGATCATGGCCGAGTCCACCGCCCGCAGCGCGCCCGACACGGGCACCCCCAGCGCCAGGCTGTGGGCTTGCACGGTGATCACCTCGCTTGCCGCCAGTTGCAGCGGTGCCGCTTCACGCTGGGTGCTGGCTTCGGCCAGGGCTTTTTGCTGGGCCTGCCGTGCCGCCATGGCACGCCACACGCCCAGGCCCAGCAGCACAACAACCAGGCCAGCGGCCGTCCAGGTGATCCAGCGTTTCATGGGGGTCAGGTGTGGGTGGGGGAAGGGCCTGGGGCAGGGCGCACGCACAGGCCATGCAGGATGTTGTCAATCTGCGTGCGGATGTACTGCTCGGGCTTGAAGTTCTCGTCGGGCAAAGAGCACGGGCCCATGGAGTTGTTCCACAGCATCAGGAACATCATGGGCGCCAGCACGATGTAGGTGCCGTAGTCCAGGTCCATCTCGCGGAACTCGCCGCGCTCCATGCCGCGCTGCAAAATGCGCCGGATGAGCGCACGGCCGGGCAAAATCACCTCTTGCTGGTAGAACTGCGCGATCTCCGGGAAGTTCTGGGCCTCGCTGAACATCAGCTTGGTGATGCCCGATGCCTTGGTGGCGCCAATGCGCTCCCACCACACTTGGTAGCAGTAGGTCAGCACCTCGCTGGTGGTGCCGACAAAGGTCTCCAGCTCGGTGTTCCACTCGGCAAAGCGGCCTGCAATGTTTTCACGCACCACGGCTTTGAACAGCTCTTCCTTGCTGGGGAAGTACAAAAACAGCGTGCCTTTGGACACCCCGGCACGGGCCGCCACCTCGTCCACGCGTGTAGCGGCAAAGCCTTTTTCGACGAACAAATCCAGCGCCGCCTCCAGCAATTCGCCAGGGCGCGCTTCTTTGCGTCGGCTGCGTTTGGGGGCAGCTTCGCTGGCGGTGGGGTCGTTCAAAGGGGTAGGGGACATTTTTTACTGACTGACTGGTTAGTAATGTAGCAATCGCCCCTTGTGCCGTCAATCTGGTTTCTCGCAGAGAGATCGTTGCAGGCCCCAGGGGTTATCGAGAGCGATAAATAATGGGCCCGACTACCGAGGAAACAAGCCATGACCTTGCAAACCATCACCCTGGGCGGGGGCTGCTTTTGGTGCACCGAAGCCGTGTTTGACCGTGTGCGCGGCATCACCGATGTGGAAAGCGGCTACACCAACGGCCACACCGTGAACCCCAGCTACGAGCAAATTTGCGAAGGCGACACCGGCCACGCCGAGGTGGTGCGCCTGACCTTCGATGCGGACGAGATCAGCCTCGAAGAGATTCTGGAAATCTTCTTTCACACCCACGACCCGACCACATTGAACCGCCAGGGCAACGATGTGGGCACGCAGTACCGCAGCGGCATCTATTACGAGAGCCCGGCGCATGCAGAGATTGCCAACGCCATGCTCCGCCAGATGACCCAGGACAAGGTGTTTGCCGCCCCCATCACCACCGAGGTGAAGCCGTTGGACAACTACAGCACGGCCGAGGCCTACCACCAGGACTACTTTGCCAACCACCCCAACGCGGGCTACTGTGCCTTTGTGGTGGGCCCCAAGGTGGAGAAATTTCGCAAGACGTTTGTGCGCTATCTGAAGGGGTGATCGCCAAGGGGCAATGGCCACGGGCGTGATTTTTCCCGTTCAGGCCTGGGCTTTTGTGGCAGCTGTGTCGGTGCATAATGCAACCCAATTGCGTTAATGGGGTGCTGCATTGCCCCCAGCCTTGTCCCCCATGCCCGTCTCCTCGTCCCCATTGCTGGCTCAGCCCACGGCCTGGGCTCTTCCTCCTGGCATGCGTGCCACCCGCGCGACGCGGGCCTTGGCGCTGCTGTATGCGGACCAGCCCCATGCGGCGTGGTCTGAAGCCGAAGTGGAGGCTGCACTGGCCGCAGCGGGTGCCCCGGTGAACCGGGTTACCGTCTACCGCATGCTCGACCGCTTTGCCGCCGCTGGCCTGCTGCTCAAGCAGGTGGATGCCGCCCGCGTGACGCGCTATGCGCTCGCGCCGCAGGGCGAAGAGGGCGTGGCCCCCCGTTTTGAATGTGACGATTGCCACCGCCAGTTCCGCCTGTCGCAAGGCGCGGCCCCTGTGCAGTCGGCTTTGCAAGAGGTGCTGCAGGCGCTGGCGTCTGCCGGGCACGAGGGGCTGGCGGTGGACATTGCCGTGCGCGGGCGCTGCGCGGGCTGCGCGCACCCAGGCGCTGGGGCCGCCGCATGATCCGCACCCGGGGCTTGGCCTACCGCTATGGCGCGGGGCCGCAGTTGCAGTTTGCCGATGTGGACCTGCCGCAGGGCGGCACCTTGCTGCTGCAGGGGCGGTCGGGCGCGGGCAAATCCACCTGGCTGGCCCTGGTGGCTGGGCTGCGGGGGGCCACGGGCGGTGATTTGTTTGTGGCCGGTATTCAGCTGGGCACGCAGCGCGGGGCCGAGCTGGACGCCTGGCGCGCGCGCAGCATTGGCTTTTTGCCGCAAAAGCTGCACTTGAGCAGCGCCCTCACCGTGGCCGACAACCTGGCCCTGGCCTACTTTGCGGCGGGCCGCCCACGCGATGATGCGGCCATAGCCCAGGCGCTGACCCAAGTAGGCGTGGCCGATCTGGCGGGGCGCAAGCCGCACCAGCTCTCGGGCGGGCAGGCGCAGCGCGTGGCCCTGGCCCGCGCCGTGCTGCTGCAGCCCGAGCTGCTGCTGGCCGACGAGCCCACGGCCAGCCTGGACGACGAAGCCGCCGCCGATGCCCTGACCCTGCTGCAAAGCAGCGCCGCCGCCTGCGGCGCCAGCCTGGTGATTGCCACGCACGACCAGCGTGTGGTGCAGGCCCTGGCGGGCGTGCCGCGCCTGCAGCGGCTGGACCTGAATGCGGGCGCCGCTGCTGCCGCACCGGGCCATGATTTGAATGAAATAAGCGCCCAGCGATTGCAGGATAAGCGCTAGAAGCTATGAAAAATATAGCGAAAACAGCTGCTTTGGCCTGGCGCTATCTGTGGTCGCGGCCGCTGGCCGCAGCGCTCAACCTGCTGCTGCTCACCCTGGGGCTGGCGGCCATCACGCTGGTGCTGCTGGTGTCCACCCAACTCGACCAGGCGTTTGAGCGCGACCTGGACGGCATTGACCTGGTGGTGGGCGCCAAGGGCAGCCCGCTGCAGCTCATCCTGGCGGGGGTGTTTCACATCGACGTGCCCACGGGCAACATTCCCCTGCAAGAGGTGCAGGACCTGCAGCGCAACCCGCTGGTGTCCCAGGTGATACCGCTGAGCCTGGGCGACAGCTACCAGGGCTTTCGCATCGTGGGCACCACGCCCGACTACCCCGCCCACTACCGCGCCGAGCTGGCCCAGGGCGCCCTGTGGCAACAGCCCATGGACGCTGTGCTGGGCGCCACGGTGGCGCGCAGCGTGGTGCAGCCGGGGCACGAAGGCGAGCCACTGGTGGGCGCCACATTTGTTGGTACCCATGGCCTGGGCGCTGGGGGGCATGCCCATGGCGACCACCCCTACCGTGTCAGCGGCGTGCTGGCGCCGTGCGGCTGTGTGCTCGATCGGCTCATCCTCACCAGCACCGAATCGGTGTGGCTGGTGCACGAAACCGCCACCGCCGATGACCCTGAAGACCTGGAAATCCTGAAGCAAGAGCGCGAAGTGACCGTGGCCCTGGTGCGCTACCGCACGCCGCTGGCCGCCGTGTCGCTGTCGCGCGCCATCAACGCCAACACCTCCATGCAGGCTGCGGCACCGGCCATTGAAGTGACCCGCCTGCTGCGCCTGCTGGGCGTGGGGGCCGATGTGCTGCGCGCCTTTGGTGGCGTGCTGCTGGCCGTGGCGGCGCTCAGCGTGTTCATTGCGCTGTGGAACGCCGTGCGCGAGCGCCGCTTTGACCTGGCCATGCTGCGCATGCTGGGCGCCCCCCCGGGCCGCGTGGCCGGGCTGGTGCTGTGCGAGGCGCTTTGGTTGGCGGCCCTGGCCTGCGCCTTGGGCCTGCTGCTGGGCCACGGCCTGGCGCACGCGCTGGGCTGGGCGCTGCAGGCGCAGGGGCTGTTGCCGGTCACCGGGGCCCTGTGGCTGCCCGAAGAGGCCGGGGTGCCCCTGCTGGCGGGCCTGGTGGCCGCGCTGGCGGCCCTGTTGCCAGCCATGCAGGCTTACCGCACCGATGTGGCCGACCTGCTGGTGCAGCCTTGATCGTTATGTGTTTTGTTGTCCGTCGATCTCACCTGAAAGGAATCACCATGAAAAAACTGTGGACGGCTTTGTGCCTGGCCCCCTTGCTGCTGGCCAGCGCTGCAGCCTTGGCCCAGGGCCACTCTGACAAGGAAACCAAGGAAGACATCGAGCGCCACCGCGCCATGGCCGTTGCGCACGAGGCCGCTGCCAAATGCCTGGAGGCTGGCAAAGGCGAAGCCCAGTGCATGAAAGACCTGCAAGCGGCGTGTAAAAACCTGGCCATCGGAAAATACTGCGGTATGAAGCACGCGCATTGATGGCTTGGGATGTCCTGCATAACGCCCTGCGGTCTGTGATAGCGCGGCCTCGGGCAGTCCGCTGCGTTGCTTTTCTTGCCAATAGCCCTGCTATTGGCTGCGAAAAGACGCCTTGCGGCCTATCCCGATCCGCACTACCACCGACTCGCGAGGGTTATGCAGGACATCCCTAGCCGCCCGATGTGCCTCGCACCGTTTTGGTTTTGCGTTGATTGAAAGAGCCCGGCCCATGGTCTGCCGAACTTCCTACACGTCCCGCACTGGGATCCCCACGGGCGCCCTCAACCGCCTGGATGCGCATAGCCCTGTTTGGGCGCTGGCCTGGCTGGCGGCGGCGGGTGTGCTGCTGGGCGGGGTGTTGCCGGGGGCGGCGCAGGCGCAAGCCCCCGGTGCAGCGGGCGCGTCCGTGCTCAGCTCGCCTTTGCCCGCAGGCACCCACGGGCAGCCTGCGGTGGCGGGCTCGGGGCCGGGCTACCACAGCCCCAACAGCCCGATTGCCCCGCTGCCCGTGCGGGGCGACGTGGTGCCCTGGTCCGTGTTGAGTGACCTGAAGAAAAACACCACCAAGACCGCCGTGCTGCCCGTCTTCAACGCCCAGCAGCAGGCCATGCACCAGACGGTGCAGCGCATCCAGGGCTTCATGGTGCCCATGGACGCCAAGCCCACGCAAAAGCACTTTTTGCTCACCTCTGTGCCGCTGACTTGCTCGTTCTGCATCCCGGGCGGGCCTGAAAGCATGGTTGAAGTCAAGGCCAAGACGCCTGTGCGATATTCGCTGGAGCCCGTGGTGGTGGAGGGCAAATTCAATGTGCTGCCCAACGACCCCTATGGGCTGTTCTACCGCATGGTGGAGGCCGAGCCCGTGAAGTGAGGGCAGGGGGCTCGCCCAGGCGCTGCCTTGGCCCACACTGTTTTGATGCTGTTTGTTTTTTGAGTTTGCCGACTTAGGAGGCTGTCGGACTTGGAGCGTTGATCGCGAAAACCGAAGGTTTCACCAAAATTGGCCCCGCTGCGGTCCATTTGCAGCCGACGATTTCCAATTCCGATAGTCTCCCCAACCCGCTGCCTATTTCGCCCTTGCCCTTGCCCATGTCCAAGCCCCTGTTGCACCACCGCCCACCTGCGCGCACCGCACTGCGCACGCGGGCCGGGGTGCGCGCCTGGAACGCGGCCTGGCTGGCTTGGTTGCTGCTGGCCCTGGTGCTGGTGCCCACCCTGGGCCGGGTGCACCAGGCCTTGCACTCCACCGTCCACCTCACCACCCAGCTCCCTTTGCAGGTGGGTGGGGTGGCGCCAGCGGTTGGCACCGCCCCCCAGGCACACGCCCACGCCAGCGCACAGGGCCTGCCCGCGCCCGTGGCATCCAAGGCCTTGGCGGCCCTGGTGCCCACCCACGCCAGCGGGGCAGACTGCCTGTTGCTGGACCAACTGGCCCTGGCCGATGTGCTGCTCGCCCCCGCATTGGGCGTGCCAGCCAGCCATGGCATCCATGCCGCCCCGGTGGGCTGGACGCAGCATGCGTTCGCACTGCACCGGGCGCTGTTCCAGGCCCGCGCACCGCCTGCAGCCCTGCGGGCTTGACATACGCAGGCCCCAGTTGCGGGCCCGAGCCGCTGACCGTTGCGATCTGACCCGGTGGCCTTGGGCTGCCAGGGCAGCGGGTGGCTTCTGCTGCGCCCGTTCGCTCCGCGCATTCCCTCTGGCCTATTGCTTCCCATCCCGTGCTGTGCCCTGCGTGGCGGCTTCGCTTTGGGTTGATTGCTCCTTTTTTGATAGCTGCTTGCGCTTGATTGATAAGCGCTGGCGTGCATTTTTGTTCTATATCCCGCAGAGTGGGCTGGCCTGTGCCTGTCTGCCATGGCGCGCTGTGTGTTGCGCTGTGCGTGCTGCGGGGTGGTTGCGTTCGATTTTTCTGATTCCCAAGGTTTCCTCATGATTCACTCCACACTTGCCCCCCATCGCCTGGCCCTGCGCCCTGTGGCCCTGGCCGTTGCCCTGTTGGCCGTGGCTGGCACCGGGCTGGCCCAGGCTCAGGCCGTGGCGCCCGCTGCTGCAGCCGAAGCCAGCCTGCCTGCCGTCACCGTCTCTGCCAGCGGCCTGCAACTGGGCGCCAATGACATGACCACGCCGGTGACGGTGCTCGAAGGTGACGAGCTGGTGCGCCGCCGCGAGGCCACGCTGGGCGAGACGCTCAACAGCGAGCCCGGCATCACCAGCAGCCACTTTGGCGCTGGGGCCAGCCGCCCCATCATTCGCGGCATGGATGGCCCGCGTGTGCGCGTGCTCAGCGACGGTGCCGAGCTGCACGATGCCTCCACCATCAGCCCCGACCACGCCGTGGTGTCCGAGCCCATGCTGGCCACGCAGATCGAAGTGCTGCGCGGCCCGTCGGCCCTGGTGTATGGCAACGGTGCGGTGGGTGGCGTGGTCAATGTGCTCGATGGCAAGGTGCCCACGGCCATTCCGCAAAAGGGGTACGAAGGCAGCGCCGAGCTGCGTGCCAACACGGGCGCCCGTGAGGGGGCCGGCGCTTTCTCGCTCACGGGCGGTGCGGGCAACCTGGCGGTGCATGTGGAGGGCGTGGCGCGCGATGCGGGCGACTACCGCGTGGGCAAGGGCTGGGCGCCCGAGGGCGAGGCCACCCGCAAGGTGCCGGGCAGCTTCAACCGCACCGACACGGGCAGCGTGGGCTTGTCGTGGGTGGGCGAGCAAGGCTACCTGGGCGCTGCCTACACGCGCCAGACGGCCAAGTACGGACTGCCGGGGCACAACCACAGCTTTGAAGGCTGTGGCGTGAATGGAAACCGGCTCGACTGCCCGGCACCCACTGGGCCCGTCGAAGTGCACGACCCGGCCGATGTGCCCGTGGTGGACCTGCGCAGCGAACGCTTTGACGTGCGCGGCGAACTGCGCAACCCTTTCGCAGGCTTCTCAGCCCTGCGCCTGCGCGCTGGCGTGACCGACTATGTGCACGACGAAGTCGAAGACGGTGCCATCAGCACCACCTTCAAGAACAAGGCCTACGACACCCGCGTGGAGCTGCAGCACGAGCCCATTGCCGGGTTCAAGGGCGTGGTGGGCCTGCAGACCTCGCAGCGCAAGTTCAGCGCCGAAGGCGAAGAGGCTTACGTTGAGCCCACTGTCACCCGCAAGGTGGGCCTGTTTATGTTGGAGGAATACCGCCTGGGCGACTGGCGCTTTGAAGGCGCACTGCGCCACGACCGCCAGACTGCCGAGGCGCAGACCACAGGCATCGAGCGCAGCCACAACGGCACCTCGGCATCGCTGGGCGCGGTGTGGCGCTTCACGCCCGGCTACCAGGTGGGCACCTCGTTCACCCGCGCCAGCCGCGCGCCGTCGGCCGAAGAGCTGTACGCCCGGGGCCTGCACATGGCCACCAGCACGTACGAGCGGGGCAACGCCGATCTGCGCTCGGAGACTTCGCAAAACATCGACGTGAGCCTGAAAAAGACCAGTGGCGACACCACCTTTGGCGTGAGCGTGTTCCACAACAAGATCAACAACTACATCTACGGCCGCACGCTCGATGCGCTGGATGGCCTGCAACTGCTGCAGTACAGCCAGGCCGACGCCACCTTCACCGGCATTGAAGGCCAGGTGCGCCAGGCCCTCACGCGCAACTTGGGGCTTACGCTGTTTGGCGACACCGTGCGCGCCAAGCTCGACGGCGGTGGCAACCTGCCCCGTATCCCGGCCACCCGTGCTGGTTTGCGGCTGGACGCCAATTGGGCGGAGTGGGAAGGCCAGGTGGAATGGGTGCAAGTGGCCCGCCAAAGCCGCGTGGCCGAGTTTGAAACCGCGACCCCCGGCTACGGCATGCTGAACCTGGGCGCCGCCTACAACGGCAAGCTGGCCAACGGCTCGCCATGGCAGCTGTACGTCAAGGGCAACAACCTGACCGACCGCCTGGCCTATGCGCACACCTCGTTCATCAAGACCGCTGCGCCGCTGATGGGGCGCAGTGTGACGGTGGGGGTGAAGGTGGCCTTCTGAGGCAGTGCGGAGGCTTTTTAGCCAAATAGTCTGACATCTACCCCAGCCGTTCGGGCTGAGCTTGTCGAAGCCAGGGCACTCCTTTGAACGGCCCTTCGACAGGCTCAGGGCGAACGGGGTGGGTCTCAGGCATCTGCAAAATTCATGCTAAATAGCCTACTAGCGCTTATTCAATAAGCGCTGGCAGCTATAAAAAACGTAGCAAATGGCTCGGTGTCAGGCAGCACATAGGCCACGCCGGGCACCTGCCCCAGGTAGGGCGCGATGTGCTGGCTGTAGAACGCATCGGGTGCGTTGATGCAGCCGTAGCTGATGCGCCGGTCGCGCGCCCGCGGGCTGGCCAGGCGCTGCAGGCGCCGCTCGATGGCCGTGGCGCTGCGCACGCGGTGCAGCGATACCGCCGCGTCGTAGTCAATCCACACAATGTCTTCGCCTTGCAGGTTCTGGCCGGGCTCGGTCACAAACCGGCCTGCGGGCGTGGTGCGCTCGTGCGGGCGTACCTGGGCCACGGGGCGCTGCCCAATGCCGGGCACGCTGCGGTCGCCCGCTGCCAGCCCCAGCAGCACGGGCGCGCTGCCCAGCCACTGGGCGCGGCCTGAGAACACATGCGCGCAGGCCTCGGGCTTGTCGATCACCACAAAGGGCATGCCCGCGTTGTCTGCCGTGCCCGCCACCCAGCGCAGCAGTTGCCTTGCGGTGGCCGAGGCTTGCCATTCACCATCGTCCGTGCCCTGCGCCGCACTGGCCCAGGCGCCAGGGGCGGCCAAGGCCAGGGCACCCGTGGCCCAGCGGCTCCATTGGCGGCGGGTGAGGGCGGTGGCGTGCTGTGCGTTGGGTGGGTGGCGAGCGGTGGTCACGTGGGGTGGGGCAAAAGCGGTGCGCTGATTTTGCCGCGCCACAGGCAACAGCCCTCCACAAAAAAGCCCATGGCCTTGGAGGGCCATGGGCTGGTGCTGTGGGTTGCGGGGTGGCGGGTTGTCCCGCGCTTGGCCTCAGCCTCTCAGGCGCCGCGTGTGATGGGCACGCCCGCGTCGCGGCCGTAGCTGCCGTACTTGCCCAGCTCCCACTTGGCAATGGCGTTGCGGTGCACTTCGTCCGGGCCGTCGGCAAAGCGCAGGGTGCGCGCACCGGCGTAGGCATAGGCCAGGGGGAAGTCGTCGCTCATGCCGCCGCCGCCGTGGGCCTGCATGGCCCAGTCGATCACCTGGCAGGCCATGCTGGGGGCCACCACCTTGATCATGGCGATTTCGGTCTTGGCCACCTTGTTGCCTGCCACGTCCATCAGCCAGGCGGCCTTCAGGGTCAGCAGGCGGGCCATGTCAATCTTGCAGCGGGCTTCGGCAATGCGCTCTTGCGTCACGGTTTGCTGCGCCACGGTCTTGCCAAAGGCCACGCGGCTGCTGGCGCGCTTGCACATCAGCTCCAGCGCGCGCTCGGCCAGGCCAATGAGGCGCATGCAGTGGTGGATGCGCCCGGGGCCCAGGCGGCCTTGGGCGATCTCGAAACCACGGCCTTCGCCCAGCAGGATGTTGGAGACGGGCACGCGCACGTTTTCAAACGTCATCTCCACGTGGCCGTGGGGTGCGTCGTCGTAGCCAAACACGTTGAGCGGGCGAATGACCGTAATGCCCTTGGCGTCAGCGGGCACCAGCACCATGCTTTGCTGTGAGTGCCGGGGCGCCTCGGGGTCGGTCTTGCCCATGGTGATGTAGACGGCGCAGCGCGGATCGGCCGCGCCCGAAATCCACCATTTGCGGCCGTTGATGACGTATTCATCACCCTGGCGCTCGATGCGCGTCTCGATGTTGGTGGCGTCGCTCGATGCCACGTCAGGTTCGGTCATGGCGAATGCGGAGCGGATCTTGCCTTCGAGCAGCGGCTTGAGCCAGCGCGCCTTGTTGGCTTCGTCGCCATAGCGGGCGATGGTTTCCATGTTGCCGGTGTCGGGCGCCGAGCAGTTGAACACCTCGCTGGCCCATGGCACGCGGCCCATGATTTCGGCCAGGGGCGCGTATTCCTGGTTGGTGAGGCCTGCGCCTGCGTAGCCCGAGGCGGCGGCGCTGTCCACCGGCAAAAACAGGTTCCACAGGCCTGCGGCCTGGGCCTTGGGCTTGAGGTTTTCGATGGTGCTCAGGGCCGACCAGCGCTTGCCTGCGGCGGTGTTGGCCAGCAGCTCGGCCTTGTAGGCCGCCTCGGAGGGGTAGATGTGCTCGTCCATGAACTGGAGCAGTTTGGCCTGCAGTTCCTTGGTCTTGGGGGAGTAGTCAAAGTCCATGGGGTTCTCCGTGAAAAATCGGTGGGTGTTGTTCTGTGATGGCGTGCTCAGCCGCGTTGGGCAAACGACCAGGCCAGCTGCGCCATGGGGCGGGCGGTGTCGCCCGATGCCTTGGCCTGCGCGCTGGAGGCGGTGCCCGCCTCGACCCGCTTGGCAATGCCTTGCAAGATGGCCGCGATGCGGAACATGTTGTAGGCCATGTAGAAGTTCCAGTCGGTCTGCAGCGCCTCGGGCGTGGCAATGCCGGTGCGCTCGCAGTAGCTGCGGATGTAGCTGTCTTCATCCGGAATGCCCAGGGCGGCCAGGTCTTGCCCCGCAATGCCGCGCCCCAGCGCTGCCGGGATGTGCCAGCTCATGCAGTGGTAGCTGAAGTCGGCCAGCGGGTGGCCCAGGGTGGACAGTTCCCAGTCCAGCACGGCGATCACGCGGGGCTCGGTGGGGTGGAACATGAGGTTGTCCAGCCGGAAGTCGCCATGCACGATGGAGACTTGGCTCTCATCCCTGGCGCTGGCAGGCATGTGCGCGGGCAGCCATTCCATCAGCCGGTCCATCTCTTCGATGGGCTGGGTGATGGAGGCAACGTACTGCTTGCTCCAGCGGCCAATCTGGCGGTCGAAGTAATTGCCGGGCTTGCCGTAGCTGGCCAGGCCCCGGTCGGCAAACTTCACGGTGTGCAGCGCGGCAATCACGCGGTTCATCTCGTTGTAGATGGCGCCGCGCTCGGCGGGCGCCATGCCGGGCAAGGACTGGTCCCACAGCACGCGGCCCTGCATGCACTCCATCACGTAGAAGGCGCGGCCAATCACCGATTCGTCTTCGCACAGCACATGCATGCGGGGCACGGGCACATCGGTGCCTTGCAGGCCGCTCATCACCGCAAATTCGCGCTCCACGGCGTGGGCCGAAGGCAGCAGCTTGGCCACGGGCCCGGGTTTGGCGCGCATCACATAGCTGGCTCCGGGGGTGATGAGTTTGTAGGTGGGATTGGATTGCCCGCCCTTGAACATCTCTACCGTGAGCGGCCCCGCAAAGCCCGGCATGTGGCGGCCGAGCCAGTCGGTGAGCGCGGCTGTGTCAAAGGCGTGCTGGTCAGACACGGGGCGTGTGCCCACGAAATGGTCAAAGTTGCTCATGGGGGATGAGGGATGGAATGGGTTTGGGCATGGCTGCGCCTGCGCAGGGCTGTGCTTGCTGCGCGCTGGGGCGGCTATTGCCGGGGTGTGGGTGGGTGGCTGCGTGCGCCGATGTGGCGCACGGCCCAGGAACTGCAGCCCAGGCATTGCGGGGGCTGCGTGCTAGAGGAGTAGTGGGGCTCAGGTGTCGGTTTCCGCAATGCGCATCAGCGCCTCGCGGTTGCGTACCACCAGGCCACCGGGCTCGATGCGAATGGCGTCCTCGCGCTCCATGGACTTGAGCTCCTGGTTCACGCGCTGGCGCGATGCGCCCAGCAACTGTGCCAATTCTTCCTGCGCCAATTGCAGGCCAATGCGCATCTCGCTGCCATCTGACAGGCTGGGAGTGCCATAGCTGCGCACCAGGTGCAACAGCTGCTTGGCCAGCCGCGCACGCAGAGGCAGGGTGTTGAGGTCTTCCACCAGGCCGTACAGCTGGCGTATGCGGCGCGCATGCAGGCGCAGCATGGCTTCGTAGAACTCGGTGTGCGCTGCCAGGATTTTCTTGAAGTCGGCCTTGGCCACGCACAGCACGGTGGTGTCGCCGTGTGCATAGGCATCGTGCGTGCGCCGGTCCCCATCGAAAATCGCCACGTCGCCAAACCAGATGCCGGGCTCCACATAGGTCAGCGTGATCTGCTTGCCCGAGATGGACGTGGAGCTGACCCTCACCGCCCCGCGCGCGCAGGCAATCCACTCCTCGGGCGGATCGCCCCGGGCGGCTATGAGGCCGCCGTCCTTGAAGCGTTTGACATAGGCGCATCGGAGGATGTCGTGTCGCAGTGAGGGTGAAAGGGATGAGAACCAGCGACCGGAATTGATCGCTTCACGTTCTTCGATAGTAAGAATCGGGTCGTCCATGGTCTGTCTTTTGGGTGACTGGTAACAGCTTCATTGTCGCGTGAGGGACCCGGGCCTTTGCCTGGGGTTGTCACCTGTGCGTCTGTGCCTGCGGGTACGGGTGTTGGGCTTGGGTCCTGGTGGAAACAAAAATGCCCTGGTCCGCAAGGACGCAGGGCATGAATGGTGTCACGGTGGGTGCTGCAGTAGCGGTGGGGCGCTCAGTCGTAGCGCGGGCTGCGTTTTTCAAGAAAGGCCGCAATGCCTTCACCCGCGTTGGCATGGTGCAGGTTTTTGACAAAGTGGTCGCGTTCGCTGTCGAGGTGCGTGCTCAGCGGCTGGTGGGGCGCATCGCTGACCAGCTCCTTGATGCTGGCAAGCACATTGGGCGCCCGTTGGTTCAGCCGCTCGGCCAACTGCAAGGCGGTGCCCAGGGCATCGCCGGGGTTGCTCAGGCGGTTGACCAGGCCCAGCGCGTGCAGCCGCTCGGCCGCTATCTTTTCGCCGCACATCAGCAGCTCGGTCGCCAGGGCGCGGGGCAGGGCGTGGGCCAGGCTCCAGCTGGCGCCCCCGTCGGGCGACAGGGCTACGTTGCTGTAGGCCATCAAAAACACCGCGTCGCGTGCGGCCACCACCATGTCGCAGGCCAGGGCCAGCGAAAAGCCCGCGCCGGCCGCCGCGCCTTCCACGGCCGCAATGATGGGCTTGGGGTAGGTGCGGATGGTCTCGATCCACTGGTGCAGGCCTTCAATGCTCTGGGCTTGCACCTCGGGGGGCTGCTGGCGGTTGGCTTGCAGGCGCTGCAGGTTGCCGCCCGAGCAGAACATGCCGCCCGCGCCGGTGATCACCACGCTGCGCACATCGGGGCTGCGCTCGGCCACATTCAGGGCCTCGATGCCCGCGGCATACATGGCGGGCTCAATGGCGTTGCGCAGCTCGGGGTTGCTCAGGGTCAGGACCAGTGTCTGGCCTTCGCTGGTGCTCAGCAGTTGGGCGGGCATGGACTCAGCTTTCTTCGACGTGGGTCAGGCTCAGGCCAATGGCGCCCCGGCGGCGCAGCCAGGGGCTGGGGCGGTAGCGGGTGTCGCCATACACGGTCTGCATATTGAACAGCACCTCCAGGATATTGGTGGGGCCCCAGCGGTCGCCCATGGCCAATGGCCCCAGCGGGTAGCCCAGGCCCAGGGTCACGGCGGTTTCCAGGTCCTTGGGCGAGCAAATGCCTTGCTGGCAAATATCTGCCGCGATGTTGACGATGGTGGCCACGACGCGCTGGGTGACAAAACCGCCGCTGTCGCGGATCACGCTCACGGGCTTGCCGTCACGGGCAAACAATGCGTGTGCGGCGTTGCGGATGTCCACGCGCGTGGCTGGGTTGGTGGCCAGCACGCGCCGCTTGGTGGCGGCTTCCTCCACCAGCATGTCGATGCCAATGGTGCGTGCCGGGTCCAGCCGCTCGACTACTGCCACCGTGGTTACATCAAACCCCAGCGGGGCGACCAGGGTGATGGCATGGGGCGAAGGTGATGCGCCGGTCTCGATGGTGGCACCCAGGTCCTTGAGCAACTGGTACAGCTCCATGCGCCGTGAAGCCCGGGGCGATACCCACACCGGTGGAATGTCTTGCACCACCGGCACAGGGGGCTCTGCGGGCACCTGGGCCGCGCCATCTACATAGCGGTAAAAACCATCGCCCACCTTCTTGCCCAGCACGCCGCCCGCCAGCCGCTGCGCGGTGATGACGCTGGGGCGAAAGCGCGGCTCTTCGTAATACTGGTGGTAGATGGATTCCATGACGGGGTGCGACACGTCCAGCGCCGTCAGGTCCATCAGCTCAAAAGGCCCGAGCTTGAAGCCCACCTGGTCGCGCAGGATGCAGTCGATGGTGGCGAAGTCGGCCACGCCCTCGCTGACGATGCGCAGTGCCTCGGTGCCAAAGCCGCGCCCGGCGTGGTTGACGATGAAGCCCGGCGTGTCTTGGGCCTGCACGGGGGTGTGCCCCATTTCACGGGCGTAGGCCGTGAGGGCCTGGCAAAGCGCGGGGGCGGTCTTGAGCCCAGCCACCACTTCCACCACTTTCATCAGTGGTACGGGGTTGAAGAAGTGAAAACCGGCCAGCCGCTCAGGCTGCTTCAGGCCAGCGGCAATGGCCGTGACCGACAGGGACGATGTATTGGTGGCCCACACGGCGTGCGCGGGCAGTGTGCGTTCCAGCTCTGCGAACAGGGCTTGCTTGACGTCAAGGCGTTCCACCACGGCTTCGATGACCAGCTCACAGGCGGTCAAATCGGCCACTGTGTTGGCTATTTGCAACTGGTTGCCCCAGGCCTGGGCTTGCTCTGGCGTGATGCGGTCTTTGGCCACCAGCTTGCCCCATTGTTCTTGCAGGGCTTGCTTGGCTTTTTCGGCGGCGCCGGTTTGCGTGTCGAGCAACCAGACCTGGCTGCCGGCCTGGGCGGCGATTTGTGCAATGCCCCGGCCCATGGCCCCCGTGCCCACAATGGCGATGGTGGAAAAATGAATTTTCATAGCGCCATTATGGCTGTGGCCCTAGGCGCGCACTTATGTGCAAGAATGGGCTGCACCAAAAACAGAAATTATTGTGAAAATCCGTAACACCATTTTTGGAGCCGGTCTGTGGGTGGTTGCCGCCGGCGCCTCCGCGCTTTCGCTGGGCGCGAGCAGGGGCACTGTGGTGCTGGGTAATACGTTGGATTTGGCCTTTGATGTCAAGCCGGATGAGGGCTCAGACATCGCCACCTCGTGTGTGGTGGTCAGCGTCAAATCCGGTGACTCGCTGGTCAGCGAGTCTAAAGTGTTGGTGAGTCCCCTGGCATCCGGTGTGCGGGTGCAGGCGTTCACCGCCATCGATGAACCTGTGGTTCAGGTCACGCTGACGGCTGGCTGCACAGGCCGCACCACGCGCACCTATACGTTTTTGGCCGACCCGCCCAAAGCGGCGCAACGCATCATGGCTGCACCGGCGGCCGCGGCTGCTGCTACCGCCCCATTGCGGGATCGAACTCTATCCCCGCAAGACGCAGCCGTGATGGCTGCACGCGCCCCGGAAGTGGGTGGCTTGGAGCAAGGTGTTGCAGGTGGCCCGGCCGCTGCTTCCACTGCAGTGCCGCGTGCTTCGCAACGCACCGCGCAGGCCGTGCGCAAAGAGCCTCGCACAACCCCTGCGGTAACCGCTCCTGCCAAGCCTGCGGCAGCTGCCGCCAAAGAAGCCGCTCGCTCCCGTCTGGTCATGGAGCCGCTTGATATCTGGCTCGATTCGCCCGTGACCTTGCGTTCTACGCCTGAGTTGCCTCAGGCCCCAGCGTCTGAGGCCACGCCGCAAAGAGAGCAGGCCGCAGCGCTGTGGCGCAGCTTAAACCCAGACCCGCAAAGCCAGGAGCAAGGCCAGGCCTCACAGCGCCAGCTGGAGTCGGAGCTGACCCAACTGCGCGCCAAGGCCACGCGCGACCAGGCCGCTTCGGCCGAGTTGCAGCGCCAGTTGCAAGAACTGGAGTCAGATCGTTTTCCCGCATGGGTGGTGTATGCCCTTGGGGCTGCCTTGGCGGCTGCGTTGGGCTTGGGTGGCTGGTTGTGGCGCCGCTCCGACCGCACCGCGACCAAGGCCGCGCGCTCGTGGCGCGAGTCGGTGGCCGTTAGCAACCGCAAATCGGACACCCATGAAGTGGTGGACCTGGACCCGCTGGAGCGGGTGCAGGAGCACCCTGCAGACCGGTGGGGACGGCCCATTTCTGGTGCCGCAGGCGTGGCAGCGCCTGCCCCGGCTGCGGTCGATATCTTGCTGGAGCCTGAAGAAATTTCCGCGGAAGCCGCAGGGTTTGCCCCCAAACCTGTCGTTGCGACCCCGGCTTCCTCAGAGCCCGTCCTACAGCACATCATTAACCCGGAAGAGCTGTTCGACATCCAGCAACAGGCCGAGTTCTTTGTGTCTGTGGGCGAGCACGACCAGGCGGTGGAAGTGCTGCGCCAGCACATTGCCGAGCATGAAAAAACCTCTCCGGTGGCCTACCTGGAGTTGCTGCGCCTGTACCGCACGCTGAGCCGGGCGGCAGACTTCAATGTGCTGCGCCAGAAGTTCATGCAGCACTTCAATGCGCAGGTGCCAGAGTTCGCCGCGTTTGACCGGGCTGGAAAATCGCTGGAGCAGTACCACGAGGCGTTGGCCGAAGTGGAAGCCGAGTGGAGTTCAGCCGCGGTGCTGGGTGTGCTGGAAAAGCACATGTTCTACAAGTCTGGCGACAAGCGCAAGGCGCCGTTTGATTTGGCCGCTTTTGACGATTTGCTCTTGCTGCTGGCCATTGCGCAGACCACGCCCCCCAGCGTGCGGGGTGCACCGCCGCCGCGCAAGCGCACCACGCCCAAGGCGCAGTCTTTTGAGGCGGCCGCAGCCCATGCGTTGAGTGCCCTGACGCCACTGAGCCCGCTGGACACAACTCCCGATTTCCCCCTGGATTCTTTGGCCGCCGCGTTGGAGTTTGGTTTTGAGCCGCCGACACAGCCTGCGGCAGCGGGCGCCGAGATGCCTGATGGTCCGGCCACGGTGCCGACGCAAACGCAGGGCTTGGTCGATGAATTCGTGGACAGTGTGCCTGTGCCAGCCCCCGCCGCCAGCCGGGCGGCGGCCACCCCACCGGTATCGACTTTCACGTTGGACATTGACCTGTCCGAGCCGGTGCCCATCACCATCAGTGATTTGCCCCCGGTGCCTGTGACGCCACCGCCCCCTCCGGGCCAGCCGGTGGGTTTCGGCTCTTCCAACGACCTGATGGAGTTGAGCCTGGAACTGGAACCGCTGAATCCGCCCGGTAAAAAATAAGCAAACCCCGGCGTGCCATGGGCCGCCGGGTTGCAGAGGGCAAAGGCTTTACAGCCTCGACTTCATTGCACGCGCAGTGCCGCCATCAGCGCGGTGGCCGCTTCTTCAGGCTGCGCAGCATTCACCAGCGCACGCACCACCGCGATAGAGCCCACGCCCGTGGCGCGCACGGCCCCAAACTGCTCTTGGCCAATGCCCCCAATGGCAACCTGCGGGTAATGCCGCAGCAGCCGGGCATAGGCTTGCAGCCGCCCCAGGCCCTGCGGTGCGGTGGCCATTTTCTTCAGCGTGGTGGGGAACACAGCGCCCATGGCGATGTAGCTGGGGCCCACGGCATCGGCGCGCACCATCTCGGCATAGCCGTGGGTGCTGACGCCCAGGCGCACGCCTGAATCGCGCAGGGTGCGCAGCTCTTGCGGGGTCAGTGCGTCCAGGTCTTCCTGGCCCAGGTGCACGCCATAGGCGCCTGCGGCAATGGCTTCTTGCCAATGGTCGTTGATGAACAGCAGCGCCTGGGTGCCCGCCACGGCAGCGACGGCGTTGCGTACCTCGCGGGCAATGGCGTGGGCATCTTCAGATTTGTAGCGCAGTTGCACGGTGGGCACGCCTGCGCGGGCCATGTGGCCCACCCACTCGGCATCGGGCAGCACGGCGTACAAACCCAGCGCTTGCGGGCAGGCGGCAAAGGCCTGGGCGCGCGGCAGGGGCTGCAAGCCAAAGTCCTGCGGCTCGCAGGGCCAGCTGGTGGCGTCAAACTGGCCTGTGCGCTCGGTTTGTGTATGCCAGGCACGGGCCAGGCATTCGGCGTCGTGGGCGATGAAGCCCAGTTGGCTGCAGGCCTGCAGCGCTGCCAGGTAGGCCGGTGCGGTGCTGGTGGGGGCAGGGGGCTGCAAGGGCTCGAAGCCCGCAAAGGTGGCGGCGTGGTGGCTGGCGATGGCCTGCGCCATGCCCATGGTGTGGGGCTCAAGCATGGGTTGCATGGTGCCAGAAGGGCGTGCCCAGCACGGGGGTGCTGGGCTGGGCAGAGTCTTGCGCCGTCATCGCGCCAGCCAGGTGGGCTGTGCGGCCTGCCTGCACGGCATCGGCAAAAGCCCCTGCCATGGCCACAGGGTCTTGAGCCAGGGCCACGGCCGTGTTCAGCAGCACGCCGTCGTAGCCCCATTCCATGACCTGGCAAGCGTGTGAGGGCAGGCCCAGGCCCGCGTCCACCAGCAGCGGCACGCTCAACCGCTCGCGCAGCGTTTGCAGAGCGTAGGGGTTCACCGGCCCCCGGCCGGTGCCAATGGGCGCGGCCCAGGGCATGACGGCCTGGCAGCCGACATCGACCAGGCGCTGGCACAGCACCAGGTCTTCGGTGCAGTAGGGCAGCACCTGAAAGCCTTCCTTGATCAGGTGCTCTGCCGTGCTCACCAGGTTCAGCGTGTCGGGCTGCAGGGTGTAGTCGTCGCCGATCAGCTCCAGCTTGATCCAGGGGGTGTTGAACACCTCGCGGGCCATCTGTGCGGTGGTGATGGCTTCTTGGGCGCTGTGGCAGCCTGCGGTGTTGGGCAGCACGGGCACGCCCAGCTTGCGCAGCAGCTCCCAGAAGCTGGCGCCACTCTCGGCCGGGTTGCTGCCTTGGCGGCGCAGCGAGGCCGTGACCATGGCGGGCTGGGCGCGCTCGACGGCTGCCTCCAGCACCGCAGGCGAGGGGTAGCGCGATGTGCCCAGCAGCAGGCGGCTGGTGAAGGTGTGGCCGTACAGAACCAGAGGGTCTTGGGAGGTGAGAGCTGTCATGGCTTGGTGGGGCGTCAGCCGCCCGTCACTGGGGAGATGATTTCCACGCGGTCGCCCGGTTGCAGTGGGTGGGCGGCGTAGCGTGTGTTGGGGACGAAGGTGGTGTTGACTGCGACCGCAAATGGCGGGCGGGCCGCGATGGCGGCCACCGCGTCGGCCACGGTGGCGCCGTCGGGCAGTTCATGCGGGTGGTTGTTGATGCAAATCTTCATGCCAATGCGCTGGCAGCCTGATCGGCCGGGGCAGACGTCCCCAGCAGTTCAAGCCGCAGATCAAAACGTTTTGAAAGCGCTGATTGTCCTGTGTTCAGGATCTCCATGGTCACATCCAGCATGGCGGGCGAGATCATGAACCCGTGGCGGTACATGCCGTTGACCTCCAGCACGCGAGGCTGGGGCTGGCGGATGGCGGGCAGGTTGTCGGGCAGGGTGGGGCGGCACTGGGTGCACAGCTCCAGCACGCGGGCCTCGGCAAAGCCCGGATGCACGGCGTAGGCGGCACTCAGCAGCTCCAGGGTGGAGCGCACGCTGGCGGGGGAGAGATCGTCCGATTCGATCTCAGTCGCGCCGATCACAAAGATGTGGTCTTGCTTGGGCGCCAGGTAAATCGGGTAGCGTGGGTGCACCAGGCGGGTGGGGCGCTGCAGAGTGACATCGGGCGCATACAGGCGCACCACCTCGCCGCGCACGCCGCGCAGGGCCTTCCAGTCCTGGCGGGCGCCCAGGCCTCGGCAGTCCAGCAGCCAGTCGGGCTGGCCTGGGGTGCCGGGGGCAAAGGCCTCTGGCGCGCGGGGTGCGTTCCAGTGCATGGTCACGCCCAGGCGTGTCATTTCGGTGAGCAGGGCGGCCAGCAGTTGCCGGTTGTCGAGCTGCCCTTCGCCCGGCAGGTACAGGCCTTGGGCAAAGCGATCGGCCAGGGTGGGCTCAGATTGCGCCAGAGCCGCACTGTCGAGCTTTTGCATGGCGGGCAACTCGGGGGTGGTGCGCTGGTTGGTCTCTAGCACGCGCGTCAGGCGCTGGGCTTCGGCGGCGTCTTGCCGGTGCCAGACGATCAGCGTGCCTGCTTGTTGAAAGAATACGGGCTCGGGCAGCGAGGCAATCAACTGCTGCCAGCGCGGCAGCGCGTAGTGGCCCATGCGCACCACGCCGGGCTCGGTGATGGCGGACTCGGCCAGCGGGGCCAGCATGGCGGCGGCGACGTTGGCGGCCGATTGCTCTGCCAGTGGGCTGCCTGCGTCGTAGATGTCCACCCGATGGCCCTGGCGTGCCAGCTCCACGGCGAGCAAGCGGCCCATGAGGCCTGCGCCCAGAATTGCAAAGGATGAGGGGGAAAGTGACATAGGGGTCCGTCTGGCGTCCGTCTGTAGAAAGGCAACAGTGGACAAAACGGAGGGCGCAGCGCCGTTGGTGGAAACTCCCCACGCCAGCATGACCTGGATCGGGTAGCGGGGCGCGGTGCAGCGTGGCTGCGGGCCCCAGGGTATTTCTCAGTCACACACCGCGCATGGCAGCGGGACACCCCTGTTTCGTCCGGAAAAAACAATTACAGCACATCCTCTTTTGCCGCAGCTTGACCTGGCGCATAGGCCATAATTTTTGCCATGACTTCCTCTTCTTCAGGGCTCCACGCGGGCCGTCCACACGCACGCGTGTTGTCCCGTTATGCGCGCGTGTTGTCCATTGCCGGCTCAGACAGCGGCGGCGGCGCAGGCATCCAGGCCGATCTCAAAACCTTCAGCGCCCTGGGCTGCTACGGCATGACGGCCATCACTGCCATCACGGCACAAAACACCTGCGGCGTCACGGGCATCCATGGCGTGCCGCCCGACATGCTCAAGGCCCAGATCGATGCCGTGGTGCAGGACATTGGCGTGGACGCGGTGAAGATCGGCATGCTGCATTCGCCCGACGTGGTGCGTGTGGTGGCCGATGCCATTCGCACCTACCAGTTGCCCCATGTGGTGCTGGACCCTGTGATGGTGGCCACCAGTGGCGACCGTCTGATTGCACAGGAAACCGTGGGCGTGCTGGTGCAAGAGCTGTTCCCGCTGGCCGAGGTTGTGACCCCCAATTTGGACGAAGCGGGCTGGCTGCTGGGCCGCAGCTTGCAAGACGCCGATGCGCTGGAAGCCGCAGCGCAAGACCTGCGTGCATTGGGCGCGCAGGCGGTGCTGCTCAAAGGCGGGCACTTGCCGGGCGATTGGGTGGTGGATGTGCTGTCGATGCCCGGTGCACCGCGGGTGCACAAACTGCAGTCGCAGCGCATTGCCACGCACAACGGGCATGGCACCGGGTGTACGCTGTCGTCGGCCATTGCGGCCCACCTGGCGCTGGGGCTGCCACTGCAGCAAGCGGTGGAACAGGCCCGGGCCTACATCCTGGGTGCGATTGCTGCAGGCGCCGACGTGACCACGGGGCGCGGCCACGGCCCGCTGAACCATGGCTACGCGCCGGTGGCGCAGCGGGTGTTTGAGGGTTCTTAGTGATTTTGGCCGCTAGCGCTTATTAATCAAGCGCTGGCAGCTCATAATTTGATAGCGATCAGCGCACCTTGGGCCGGGTGGCCCAGGCCAGTGCAAAGCTGAATGCCAGGGCGGGCAAGGCCGAGCCTGCACCCGGCAACACCTTGGGCGCCAGGTGGTACACCGCAATGCCTGCCAACCACAGGGCCACGGGCAAGGCGTTCACCACCCGGGCCTGCGCCAGCAGCGTGGGGGCATGGGTGCCAAACGCCAAGCGCCCCAGGATGACGCCGAACAGCGGTACGAACACCGAGCTGAGCAGCAGCAAGAACGGCTCCAGGCTGTGCATGGGCAGCACCAGGGCCAGGCCCGTGCACATAGCTGCCACGGCCAGGCCCCAGCGGCGCACGCTCCAGCGTGGCAACAGGCTGTGGGCCGACACGGCACCCGAGTACGCATCGCCATAGGCGTTGTCCACCTCGTCGATCAGGATCAGCGACAGCGCAATGAGCCCGCCCTGTGCCAGTAGCAGCGCTTGCACCAGGTCGGTGGACGGGAGCGTCAACGCCACCAGCACGCCCAGGCTGTAGCACCACATGTTGGCCAGCGCGTAGCCCAGCCACGTGCCACGCAGGGCCGCGCTGCCGCTCTTGCCATGGCGGGCGTAGTCGGCCACCAGCGGCAGCCACGAAATGGGCATGGCGATGACCAAATCCAGCGCGGGTAGCACGCCCATGCCGCCTTCGCCCTGGCGATTCCACAGCGCGCTAAAGCCCTGGGCTTGCGCCAGCGACACAAACTGCCAGCTCAGCCACAGCAGCGACAGCACCACCAGGGGCAACGCCACCCGGGCAATCACCTTGCGCACCAGTTGCACCATCGATCCGCTGATGAGCAGCATCACCACACCGCCCCACAGCAGCGTGGCCAGCACAGGCCACAGGGTTCCAGCCATGGTGCCAGCCAGGCCACCCGCCTGCTGCCCAATGGCCACGGTGGCGTCGCGCATCACCACCAGCTCAAAGGTGCCCCAGCCCACCAGTTGCACGATGTTCAGCACGATGGGCAGGCTGGCAAAGCCCCGGCCATACACCGCGTGCATCAGCCCCGCGCTGGCCAGGCCACTGTCGCAGCCCAGCTTGGCCACCCAGCCCAGCAGGCCCGCGCCCAGCAAAGAGCCCGCCACAATCGCCCACAAGGCCTCCTGGGTGCCCAGCGCAGGCATCAGGTAGGCGCCGACCTGCATTACCAGCAGGCCCACGCCCAGGCTGAACCACAGTGAGGCATGGTCGTGCCACTGGAAGACGCGGCGCTCGGCAGGCACGGGTACCAGGGCCTCGTTGACTGCCGATGAAGTGGGGGCAGGGTGGTGGGATGACGTCATGCAAAAGCTCCGCAGCGGTCTGTTCGGTCGGGTAACTACAGCGCAGGGGGCAACGCCCGCCCTGGCGCTGCCCGGTGCGGGGCATGGCTGCGGCGTAACGGCTTCCCTGCGCGAGGATGATCTCGGGCCCAAGTCTGTGGACTGGGCGCAGTCAGGTTCAAAGGGACTCTCTCAGCCTGCAGCTTGCGTTGCAGACACCCCTAGCAGGCATTGGCGGCCGGGTGGCATCCAATGCGGGTTGGATTGTAGGTCTATGCCGCCACTGGCGTGGTGGCGGCGTCGGCCACCGGCCACTGCAGGCGCAGCCGGGTTTCAAAGCGGCGCTCCTGCCCGGTCAAGGGGTCGGCAAAACGCAGCGACCGGGCTAGCAACTGCAAGGGGCGCGAGTAGTCGCCTTCGGGCGGGTCGTTCACCTCGGGGTAGAACGGGTCGTTGCGCAGCGGCAGGCCCAGCGCGGCCATGTGCACGCGCAACTGGTGGCGTTTGCCGCTGATGGGCTCCAGCCGGTACAGCGCCCAGGGGCCTTGCACGGCTTGCACGGCCATGTGCGTGTGGCTGTTGGGCTCGCCGGGCACTTCCTGCATGCGGAAAAATTGAGGAGATTCCTCCATGCGGCTGCGGTGTTCGCGCGGAAACGTGAGGTGAGCGCTCCAGGGGCCTACAGCGTCGTAAGCCTTGGCCATGCTGCGCTCTCTGAACAAGGCCTGGTAGGCGCCCCGCGTGCGTGGTTGCACCGAGAACAGCACCAGTCCCGCCGTGTCACGGTCAATGCGGTGCAGGGGAGACAGATCGGCCAAGCCCAGTTGCCGCTTCAGGCGCACCAGCAGCGATTGCTGCACATAGCGCCCCGTTGGCGTGACGGGCATGAAATGCGGCTTGTCGGCCACCAGCAGGTGCTCGTCTTGGTATAGCACTTGGTGTTCAAAAGGCAGCTCGGGCTCGCCCGGCAGGTGGCGGTAATAGAACAGGCGCACGCTGCCTTTCACCGCTTGCTCAGGGCGCACAGGTAGTCCCTGTGCATCCACCACATCACCCGCCAGCATGCGCGCCAGCCATTCATCACAGCCCACTACGGGCAGGTGTTTTGCCAATCTGTCGAGCAGGTTGCCTTGGCCGTGTGCAGGCAGCACCACGCAGCTGGGACTCACCCCATCGCGCATGGGCAGGGGGCTTGCGGGCAAGTGGGGGTGGTTCAAGGTTTCGGAGGCAGGGGCTTGCCGAGTGGGGCGGGACACCTCGAAAAGCATAGCACCGCGATGGGCGCGCTGATGGCCGGTGTGCCCACGGGAAAACGTCGCTTCTTCTTCCAAAAATAAAGGGTTAACACCAATAGCGCCTGTTGTAAAAAATATCCGCTTACAAAAAATTGATATGGATCAATGCCATTTATGTAACTAAGATGTAAGCATTTCTTGCTATCTGATGAATTTAATAATAAATTTGATAAAAGCGAGAAATTCTTCAAGGACTGCCATGCCCCAATCGTCTCAGCGCTCCGTCGCTTTCAAGCTTTCATTGACTGCTCTGGTGAGCTTGTTGCTGGTTTTGCTCAGCACCATGATTTTGGTGAGCCTGTTCATCTGGCAGGACTTTGGCGGCGTGTCGCGCAACGATGCGCGCCAGTACGCGACCCAGATGCGCACGCTGGTGCAGAGCTTTGATGAAACGGCCCAGGACCAGGCCAAGCGCGACTTCGTGTTGTTCAAGTCCCGCTTCACGGGCGACTTCAGCGTGGAGGAGCAGCCCGGCGCGGATGGCAAGAAGGAGGCGGTTCTGAGCTTTCAAGGTGCGCCGCTGAACGGCAACTTTGAGGGAGTGGACCGCTTTACCAAAGACAGCGCGGGCGCCATTGCCACCATTTTTGCCCGCACGGGGGACGACTTCATGCGCGTGACCACGTCCCTCAAAAAGCAGGATGGCGAGCGCGCCTACAAAACCCTGTTGGACCGCAACCACCCCGCTTACGCCCTCATGCAAGAGGGCAAAACCTACATTGGCCGCGCCAGCCTGTTTGGCAAGGAATACATGACGGTGTACGAGCCCATCCGTGAGGGCAACCGCACGATTGGCATTCTGTTCATCGGCACGGACATGGGGGTCATCCTGGGCAAGCTGGCGCAGGTCATGGGCTCGCAAAAGCTGTTTGAAAGCGGCGCGGTGTACGCGGTGAATGTGTCCTCGGGCCCTGCGCGTGGCCGCACAACGGGCTTGGCCGATGCCCCGGTGGTGGATGAGAAAACCGAAGACGGCAAAGCCTGGCTGGCCCGTTTGACCGAGAAAGACCAGACCAGCGATTTCGAGACGCTGTGGTCGCCCCGCCTGGGTGCGGGCAAGCAGCAGCGCCAGTTTGTGGCCGCAGAGCGCTACAAGCCCTGGAACTGGGTCATCGTGGCCGAAGCCCCCTTGTCCGAGATGATGGAAGATGCCCGTGCGGTGCTGATCTGGCTGTGGGTGGGCGTGTTGGCGGCACTGGCCATCCTGACGGTGGTGCTGGTCTATGCCACGCGCCGGCTGGTGGGCCAGCCCGTGCAGCAGCTCAGCACAGCGCTGGTGCATTTGTCGCAAGGCGATTTGACGCACGCGGTGGACATCCGATCGAACGACGAGATTGGCGCGCTGGGCCAGGCCATGGAAGGCTTTCGCCAGCGCCTGGTGCAAAGCCTGGGCACGGTGCGCCGCAGCGCCGAAAGCGTGTCGTCCGCCAGCAGCGAGATCGCGCAGGGCAACCACGACCTGTCGGCACGCACTGAGACGCAGGCCAGCTCGCTCGAGGAAACCGCCGCCAGCATGGACGAGCTGGGCTCCACCATCCGCCACAACGCAGACAACGCCTCGCAAGCCAGCCGCCTGGCGGCCAGCGCCAGCCAGGTGGCCACACAGGGCGGGCAGGTGGTGGCGCAGGTGGTCAGCACCATGCACAACATCAATGGCAGCAGCCAGAAGATTGCCGACATCATTGGCGTGATTGACGGCATCGCCTTCCAGACCAACATCCTGGCGCTGAACGCCGCCGTGGAAGCCGCCCGTGCAGGCGAGCAAGGCCGGGGCTTTGCCGTGGTGGCCAGCGAGGTGCGCAACCTGGCGCAGCGCACGGCGGCCGAGGCCAAGGCCATCAAGGAGCTGATTGGTGCCAGCAGCGCCATGGTGCAAGAAGGCTCGGTGCTGGCCGACAAGGCAGGCACCACCATGGGCGAGGTGGTCAGCTCCATCCAGCGGGTGGCGGACATCGTCTCTGAAATCAGCGCGGCCACGGGCGAGCAAAGCGCCGGGGTGGGGCAGGTGGGCCAGGCGGTGACGCAGCTTGATCAGGCCACCCAGCAAAACGCGGCGCTGGTCGAAGAAATGGCCGCCGCCGCCAGCAGCCTGCGCACCCAGGCCGAGCAGATGGTCGAGGCCGTGGCCCAGTTCAAGCTGGGGCAGGAGCCTGGGCAGTTCCGGCAACTGGGGCGCTGAGGAGGGCGTTTTTTGCTATTGAATCAATAGCTGCTAGCGCTTATGAATCAAGCGCTAGAGCCTAAAAAGTCTCTCAATCAGAGATTGGTGGGGCGGTCTCGGCGGCGGGTTTTTGCAACGCCCGCACCTGCTCGGCCAGCCGCTGCGCGGTCAAGGGCGCGCACCCCTCGGCATGGTTGCTGATGGTGACGTAGGCGTTTTGCCCCGCCGCCGTGATGCCTGCAATCACCTTGGCCAGCGCCGCGTGGGTGTCCGGGTCCAGGTCGTGCAACCGGTCGTAAGGTGCGTATCGCCGCTCGGCGTCTTCATAGCCGTAGGGGCCGTGCAATGCGTTCAGGTTCCAGCGGCACACCAGGGGCGTGGGCCACAGGGCGCGCAGCAAGGGCAGCTGCTGCGCCAGCGGCGGCAGCTTGGGGTGCAGGCCCAGGCAGTAGGTGGCGCCCGCATCGCGCAGCACGGCGGCAAATTCAGGGGTCAGCCACTCCGGGTCTCGCACCTCCACGGCAATGACGCCGTCGCTTGCCTGGGGCTTGAGCGGTGGCAGCGCGTGCAGCAAATCCCGCAGCTTGCCCAGCAGCAGGGGCATGCGGTCCAGCCACGCCGTGGGCAGGGGGCTGAGCTGGAACACCAGCGCCCCCAGCTTGTCGCCCAGCCCTGCTAAGGCGGGCTCTACAAACTCGGTGCAGGCCAGGGCGGGGTCCAGAAACGCCGGGTTGGGCTCGCGGCCCCGGCCGTCTTCGGTCCGCACCAGCGCATCGGTGACCAGGCTGGGCGCTTTGACGACAAAGCGAAAGTCTGCCGGTACCTGCTCGGCATAGCGCTGGTACTGGCTGACGGTGAGGGGGCGGTAAAAGTTGCGGTCCAGGCTCACGGTGCGCAGCAGCGGGTGGGCGGCATAGGCGGCCAGGCCTTGTTTGGACAGCTGCGTTTCAGCGTACTCCGCATCCCACACCAGCCCGGCCCAGGCGGGGTAGGTCCATGACGAGGTGCCCAAGCGCAGCCGCTGGGGCAGGGCGCCCGCCAGTGTCTGCAGGGCTTCGTCCACGGTGACCGGGCGCACACCCAGCCCCTTGCTCCGTGGTGTCGCCGGTGGTGCGGAGAGGGCGGCGGCTTTGCCAGGCTGCCCATCGGTGGCCGGGCGGTTGGGGGGCGTGGGCACGGCTGGTGTGCCAAACAGGTCTTCTTGCATCCGCTGGAGGGCTTGGGTAGTTGTAACAACCGGGGTCGGGTGGCGATGTTAGCCCGCGGTGCGCTGTGGCAAACTCGCGCGCTTCGCGTTTCGTTTGTTTGACGTGGCTTACGCAAACCGGTTCTCATGCAAGCGTTCGCCCCTGGGCGAGGCTGGTATGGCAAGCCGATGGCGTAAGTCCCATTTGAGTCTCAGAGAGTTTGCCCACACATGCAGCAGATCATTCGGCAACTGGCCGCAGAAATCAAAGTAGGGGAGCAGCAGGTACGCGCCGCCGTCGAGCTGCTGGACGGCGGGGCCACGGTGCCCTTCATCGCGCGCTACCGCAAGGAAGTCACCGGTGGGCTGGACGATATCCAGCTGCGTGAGTTGGAGGCCCGGCTGTCTTACCTGCGCGAGCTGGACGACCGCCGTGCTGCCGTGCTCAAGAGCATTGACGAACAAGGCAAGCTGACCGACGCGTTGCGCGCAGCCATTGCCGCAGCGCCCACCAAGCAGGAACTTGAAGACATCTACCTGCCCTTCAAGCAAAAGCGCCGCACCAAGGGCCAGATGGCCCGCGAGTTTGGCATTGAGCCCCTGGCCGACAAGCTGTTTGCCGACCCCACCCTCGACCCCGCCGTGGAGGCAGCTGCCTTCACCAAGCCGCCTGAAGTGCTGGACGACGGCAAGACGGGCGCCGATTTTTCGACCGTGCCTGCCGTGCTCGATGGCGTGCGCGACATCTTGAGCGAGCGCTGGGCCGAGGACGCCGTGCTGGTGCAAGGCCTGCGCGAATGGCTGTGGGCCGAGGGCCTGCTGCGCAGCAAAAAGGTCGAAGGCAAGAACGAGAACGACCCCGAGGTCTCCAAGTTCCGCGACTACTTTGAATACGACGAGCCCATCGGCCGCGTGCCTTCGCACCGCGCGCTGGCGGTGTTCCGGGGCCGGGGGCTGGAGATTCTGGAAGCCAAGCTGGTGCTGCCGGTGGAGCCTGAGCCCGGCAAGCCGAGCATCGCCGAAGGCAAGATCGCCCTGCACCTGGGCTGGAGCCACGCGGGCCGCAAGGCCGACGACCTGATCCGCAAGAGCGTGGCCTGGACTTGGCGCGTGAAGCTGAGCCTTTCGACCGAGCGTGATCTGTTCGCCCGCCTGCGTGATGACGCCGAGAAGGTGGCCATCAAGGTGTTTGCCGACAACCTGCGCGACCTGCTGCTGGCCGCACCTGCGGGCCCGCGCGTGGTGATGGGGCTGGACCCCGGCATCCGCACGGGCGTGAAGGTGGCTGTGGTGGACGACACCGGCAAGCTGGTGGAGACCGCCACGGTGTTCCCCCACGAGCCGCGCCGCGACTGGGAAGGCTCTCTGCACACCCTGGCCAAGCTGGCCGAAAAGCACGGCGTGAACCTGATTGCCATCGGCAACGGCACGGCCAGCCGCGAGACCGACAAGCTGGCGGCCGACCTGATCAAGCTGGCTGCCAAGGCCGAGCGCGCCATCGAGAAGGTGGTGGTGAGCGAAGCCGGTGCGTCCGTCTATTCCGCCAGCGAATACGCCTCGCAAGAGATGCCCGATGTGGACGTGAGCCTGCGGGGTGCTGCATCCATTGCCCGCCGCTTGCAAGACCCGCTGGCCGAGCTGGTCAAGATCGACCCCAAGAGCATCGGTGTGGGCCAGTACCAGCACGATGTGAACCAGAGCGAGCTGGCACGCACCCTGGGTACGGTGGTGGAAGACTGCGTGAACTCGGTCGGCGTGGACCTGAACACGGCCAGCGTGCCGTTGCTCTCCCGTGTGTCGGGCCTGTCGGGCAGCGTGGCCAAGGCCGTGGTGCGCTGGCGCGAGGCCAATGGCGCGTTCAAGAGCCGCAAGCAGCTCATGGACGTGGCGGGCCTGGGTGCCAAGACCTTTGAGCAGAGCGCGGGCTTCTTGCGCATTCGCGGTGGCGACAACCCGCTGGACATGACGGGCGTGCACCCTGAGACCTACCCCGTGGTTGAGCAGATCATGGAGAAGACCGGCAAGCCGGTGGTCGAGATCATGGGCCGCTCTGACATGCTCAAGACCCTCAAGCCCGAGCTGTTCGCCAACGAGAAGTTTGGTGTCATCACCGTCAAGGACATCCTGGCCGAGCTGGAGAAGCCCGGCCGCGACCCGCGCCCCGACTTCAAGGTGGCCCGCTTCAACGACGGCGTGGAAGACATCAAGGACCTCAAGGAAGGCATGATCCTCGAAGGCACGGTGAGCAATGTGGCCCAGTTTGGCGCCTTCATCGACCTGGGCGTGCACCAGGACGGCTTGGTGCATGTGAGCCAGCTGGCGCACAAGTTCGTGAACGACGCCCGCGAAGTGGTCAAGACCGGTGACATCGTCAAGGTCAAGGTCATGGAAGTGGATGTGGAGCGCAAGCGCATCGGCCTGTCGATGAAGCTGGACGCCGCACCGCGCCAGCAGGGTGACCGGGGTGCACCGCAGGGCAACCGCTTTGAGGGTGCAGGGCGAGGCTACGCGCAGCCGCAGCGCCGCGCGCCCGAGCCTGCGCAACAGTCGGCCATGGCGTCGGCGTTTGCCAAATTGCAACAGGCCAAGGGGCGTTAAAAGCGCACAGGGGTGTTTCGGCCATTGAATGCGGGTGGCAGGGCCATAATCGCCGCAACCACCACCGAGGCGCCCCCGAACCCATGGAGCTCAATGCCCTGCTAGCCCAACCCGTGGCGTTGCCGAGCCTGCCGCGCACGGTGGCGCTGCTGATGAACGAGTTGGCGCACCCCCAACCCAGCCTGCGCCGGATCAATCTGCTGTTTGGCTCTGATCCGGCCCTGGCTGCGCGCTTGCTGGAGCTGGCCAATTCGCCCGCGCTGCAAATGCCCCGCCAGGTGGCGGGCATCTCAGAAGCCCTGGCGCTGCTGGGCAACGCCCAGGTGCGTGCACTGGTGGCTGCGTCTACCCTGGGCACAGCGGCCCGCTCGGTGCCGGGCATCAATTTGCAGCAGTTCTGGCGCTACAGCCTGCACACCGCCAAGCTGGCCCGGTCGCTGGCGGGGGTGGTGTTTCAGCACCCCACGGCGGCCTACACCGCTGGCTTGCTGCATGGGCTGGGCGAGCTGGTGATCCATCTGGCCAGCCCCGACCGAGCGCAGTCCATCAACACCCTGGTGTCGCCGCTGGACATGCGCCGTGGCAAGGTGGAGCAGCGGATCTTCGGGTTTTGCTACAGCCAGGTATCGGCCGCACTGGCCCGCCGCTGGTTGCTGCCGCAGGTCGTGGTCGATGCCCTGCAGTACCAGTCTGCCCCCTTTGAAAACACGGCCTACGAGCCGCTGGCAGGTGTGATCCACCTGGCCGCCTGGCGCGTGCGTGCCCGCGAGGCGCAGTACTCGGAACGCGAGCTGGCCGTGTCCTTCCCGGGCGAGGTGGGGCTGGTGCTGGGGCTGGACATCGACATGGTGCTGCAGCAAGACCCCATCGACTGGACGGTGCGCCCGGACGCTGCGGACTACATGGTTTAGAGCGGCTGGCTAAACGCATCTCGCAAGAACCGCTTCACTGGGTTTTTCGGTTGCTCCTGGCCCGCAGTCAGCGCGGCGTGCGCTGCGACAATCAGCGCCATGAAAGCATTGAGCATCCACGCCGGGCCGCGCGCCCTGGAGCACCTGGCCCAGCAGGGCCTGCAGCCACGCGACGTGGGAGTGGTGCCTGCCGCAGCGGGTGGCCCCAAGGGGCTGATTCTGGGACCGCTGGACCGTTTTATCTTTGGCCATTGGCTGGCCCAGTCGCAGCAGCCGGTGCACCTGGTGGGTGCCTCGATTGGCGCGTGGCGCATGGCCACGGCCTGCCTGAACGACCCCGTGGCCGCCTTGCTGCAATTGGAGGACGCCTATGTGCACCAGCACTACGAAGTGCCCCCTGGCAAAAAGCGCCCGCCAGCATCGCATGTCAGCGAGCGTTTTGGCCAGAGCCTGCAAGCCTTTTACGCCGGGCGCGTGGACGAGGTGCTGCAGCATCCCCGCTACCGCCTGCACCTGATTGCTGCGCGCGGGCGCCACCTGCTGCGGCGCGAGCACCCGGTGGCCACGCCGCTGGGCTACCTGGGTGCCTTCATGAGCAATGCCGTGCACCGCAAGGCCCTGGGCGCCTGGCTGGAACGGGTGGTGTTTTCGTCCCCGCCAGGTGGCGAGCTAGGCGGGGCTGAAACGCCTGCGCTGCCTTTTGGCACGGCAGACTTTCGCACCCGGCAGGTGCGGCTGACGCATGCCAACTTCATGGATGCCTTGCAGGCCAGCTGCTCCATTCCGTTTGTGCTGCAGGCGGTGCACCACATCGCGGGCGCCCCGCCCGGGGCTTACTGGGATGGCGGCTTGACCGATTATCACATGCACCTGGCCTACAACACGCACCAAGGCAGTGGCTCGAATGCTATTGAAAAGATAGCTGCTAGCGCTTATTCAGAAAGCGCTATCGGCCAATTTCATTCAAAGAAGGGTGTGGCGGCGTCAGACCAAGGGGCGGGCCTGGTGCTGTACCCGCACTTTCAGCACCAGGTGGTGCCGGGCTGGCTGGACAAGGGCCTGCGCTGGCGCCACCGCAGCACCGCCGCGCTGGACACCATGGTGGTGCTGTCGCCCCGCCCGGAGTGGGTGAAGACCTTGCCGAACGCCAAGCTGCCGGACCGCCAGGACTTTATGCACTACGGCCACGACACGGCGGCCCGCGCCAAAGCCTGGTTGACCGCCACGGCGGCTGCGCAACAACTGGCCGATGAGCTGGCCCAATGGCTGGAACGGCCTGACCTGGGGGCAGTGCAGCCGTTGTGACGTTGTGAGGGCGTTGGTGAAAGTGCTGATGTAAGTTCTGGTGCGCGGTGGGCTCAGAAACCGTTCAAGGTCTTTTCAGGGCAGCACCAGTGTTGAGGCCACGCTGCGCCGGTAGCTGCGCGCCCAGTCGGCCACCTCGCCACCGGGCATGGGGTGGGCGATGGCGTAGCCTTGCACCACCTGGCAGCCCAGCTCGCGCAGCCGGGTGCAGTGGGCGGGGGATTCTGCCCCTTCGGCCACCAGGGTGTGGCCCAGGGCCTGGGCCATGGCCACAGCGGTGCTCACCACCGCGGCATCCTCGGTGCTGTGCAGCACCGCGCCGGCAATCGACCGGTCAATCTTCAGCGTGTCTGCGGGCACCTGGGCCACCCAGGCCAGGGTGGCTTTGCCAATGCCAAAGTCGTCAACAGCCCAGCGCACTCCCAGCGTCTGGTGGCAGTGCTGCATCAGGGCTTGCAGTGCCTGCGGCTCGTGCAGCCCTGCGCTCTCTTGCACCTCCAGCTGCAGCAGGTGGGCGGGCAGTGGGGCAAACAGGGCCAGCAGGTCTTGCAGCCGCGCGGCAAAGTTGCTGCGCAGCAGGTGCTGCGTGGCCACGTTCACCCCCACGGTCCAGTCCAGCCCTTGCGCGTGCCACAGCCGCAGCTGGGCCAGTGCCTCGGTCAGCACCCATTCGCCCAGTTCGGCCGCCAGGTCGGCGTCGTCGATCAGCGGAAGAATCTGCTCTGGCCCTTGCAGGCCGCGCTCAGGGTGTTGCCAGCGCAGCAAGGCCTCCACCGCCACGATTTGGCCATTGGCCAGGTTGACCTGGGGCTGGTAGTGCAGGCGCATTTCGCCGGTGCGCAGCGCCTGGGCGATGCGGGTTTGTTGCGTGTGGGGGGTTTGCAGCGCGGCATCGCTTTGTGCGTCAAAAAAGCGCACTTGCTGGCGGCCTGCCTGCTTGGCCTGGCACATGGCCTGGTCGGCCTGGCGCAGCAGTGTGGTGGGGCAGGCCTGCAGCTGCGGGTACACGGCCACGCCCATGCTGGCGGTGATGTGCAGTTGCAGCGCATCGATGGCATAGGGTTGCCCCAGTTGCTCCAGCAGTTGGGCAGTGCGCGCCTCGATGGCTTGCAGGTGGGGCTGGTGGCCCAGCAGCAGCACAAATTCGTCTCCGGCCATGCGGGCAACGGCGTCGTGCGGGCCGGCAAAGGCGCGCAGGCGCAAGGCCACTTCGCGCAGGGCGCGGTCGCCGGTGGCGCTGCCGTGCTGCTGGTTCAGGCGCTGGAAGTGGTCCAGGTCGATCATGCACACGGCCAGCAGGGTGCCTTGCTGTTGCGCGGTGAAGAGGGCATGCGTGAGGCTCTCGGCCAATGCCGCCCGGTTGTGCAGGCCGGTCAGTGCATCGTGGTGCGACTGCCAGGACACCTGGTGGCGAAAGTGCCGGCTCTCGGACACGTCGTGGAACACCAGCACGCAGCCCACGGCCACGCCGTTGCTTTTGCGGATGGTGGAGGCGGTGTATTCAATGGCGTAACGCTCGCCCGAGCGGTGGATCAGGATCGGGTGCGCGCGCGGTGGGCTGTCTGCAAGGGCGGTGGTTTCTGTCTCTTGCGCATCTGCATTCAGCGGCGGGTGCAGTGCATCGGCCAGCCTAAAGACCTCTTCCAGGGGCCGCCCCATGGCCTGGTGGACCTTGCAGCCGGTGAGGAACTGGGCCGTCTCGTTGATGGTTTCGATGGTGCCGTGCAGGTCGGTGGTGATGATGCCATCGCCCCCTGGCAAATGGGGCGCAGCGGCGTGGGCCTGCTGCGCCTGGCTCAGCGCCTGCCGGGTGCGCTGCCGGTCGCTGGCCGTGACCAGGGTGCCTATGGTTCCGGGGATAGGGGCTGCGGGTGGCTTGGCTGGTGTGGGCTGTGCGTCCGGTGTTGGTGGGGTCTGCGCTTGCAGTGCGAGAGGGGGTTGTGGAAGGGCCGCGGGCTGAGCTTCATCTGTGGCCATGGGCAGGGGGCTTTGAAACAGGCGCTGCCATTCTTCGCGCACGTCCAGGCACACGCCGTCGCTGCGGCGCACGGTCACGGGCATGGGGGCGGCTTCAATCAGCAACTGTGCCAGCTCCAGTTGCTGTGCGTGCCGTTGCAGACTGTCTTTATGGCCCTGCACCTGGGTCTGCAATTGCAGCGCCGTGGCGTTGAAGCTGTGCGCCACGGCGCGCTCTGAGGGCGATCCCCGCTCCTGCATCCTGGCCGTGAGGTGGCCGCGTTGCAATTGGCGGTGTGCGTGCAGCAGCCGCCGCATCAGGCCCACATGCTGGTGCACCAGCCAGGCCAGCAGGGTCAGCACAAACACCACGTTGAACAGCGATATGCCGGTCTGCACCTGCAGGTTGTCCCAGATCTGGTCCACCAGCACATGGCTTTGCAGCGCAATCTTCAGGCGGGCCACCGTGCCGTCGGGCAGGGTTTCGCTCAGCTCCAGGGTGGGGGGCTGCACTTGGACCCATTTGGCAAACCAGGCGGGCGCGTCAGGCGTGCCTGGGGGCTTTTGTGCCGAGACACCCGTGCGGCCCTGCACTTGCCATTGCACGGTGTACAGCGAGGAGGCAAAGTACACCGTGCTGTCTTGCAGCACGCGCTGTGCTTGTTCGGGCTGGTCTGGCGGCAGGCGCTTGAGGGCCGTGAGCAAGGCGCTGCCGATGCGCGTGGCCTCTGACTGGGCGCGTTCGTGGGCAGCGGTCACCTCGGACTCGACCATGTAGTGGTAGCGCACCGCGCTGACCGCCAAGATCACCAAAAGCAGCGGGACAAAAACGCGCAGGTAGACGCTGCGGGCTTGCCACGGTGTCTTGGGCGTTTCTTCGGAGAGGGGCATGGAGTCGGTCACGGGCGACGTTCTGCGGGCTTAGCCCAGCGGTCAAAACGGTCCGTGAGTGTAAAGGCGCAGGGTGCCCCCGGCGATGGCCTGCCCTCAACAGAAGGCGCCGGGGGCGCCTTTTGCAGGCGACTACAGGCTCTGGGCCAGCATCTCGCGGTATTCCTCGGGCGTGGCAATGCGTGGATTGGTTTTGTGGCAATGGTCGGCCAGGGCGCCTTTGATCACATCGTCAAACACCTCGGGCGTGACCCCCATGGCCGCCAGGCCCGTGGGCAGGCCCAGGCGGGCGTTCATGTCTTGAATGGCGGGGGCCACGTCGCCCGCAGAGGCCAGGCTCATGGCGTGCGCCATGCGTTCGAGCCGACGCTCTGTCTGCACCGATGCGCAGGTGGCGTTGAAGCGAATCACCGCGGGCAAGAACATGGCGTTGAGCGTGCCGTGGTGCAGGCGCGGGTTCACGCCGCCCAGGCTGTGGCTCAGGCTGTGCACACAGCCCAGGCCTTTTTGGAACGCCATGGCGCCTTGCATGCTGGCGCTCATCATGTTCAGGCGCGCTTGCCGGTCTGCGCCGTTGCGGGTGGCCTGCTCAATGCTGGCCCAGCCGCGCTGCAGGCCATCGAGCGCAATGCCGTCGGCAGGCGGATTGAAGGCGGCCGACATGAAGGTCTCCATGCAGTGCGCAATCGCATCCATGCCGGTGGCGGCCGTGAGCATGGGGGGCAGGCCCAGGGTCAGCTCCGGGTCGCAAATGGCGGCCTTGGGGACCAGGTTCCACGAGTGAAAACCGAGCTTGCGGTGGTCGTCCACGATGATGATGGCGCCGCGCGCCACCTCGCTGCCGGTGCCACTGGTGGTGGGCACGGCAATGACGGGCGCCGTGCGTTCGCTGATGCGGGGCGAGCCACCCTCGATCGTGGCGTAGTGGGTCAGGGGGCCTTCGTGGGTGGCGGCAATGGCAATGCCCTTGGCGCAGTCGATGGCCGAGCCGCCGCCCACGGCAATCAGGCCATCGCAGCCCTGGGCCTGGTACACCTGCACGGCCGCGCGCACAGCGGCCTCGGTGGGGTTGGCGGGGGTTTGGTCAAACACTGCAACAGGCTGCTCATGCAAGTCGCACAGGGCGTCCAGCGCCTTTTGCAGCACGCCAGCGGCTTTCACGCCGGGGTCGGTCACGATCAAGGGGCGGGTAATGCCCACGCGCAGGCACTCCTGGTGCAGCAGCTTCACTGCGCCAAACTCGAACTGGATCTGGGTCACGTAGTTGATGAAGGCCATGGTGTGTGAGCGTGTGTGAATAAGGACGCCAGCGATTACGATAGCCCGCCGACGCGTTGAACAGGTTCTCAGGACAGGTTCCCAAACCCCACTTTAAAAGCAGGAGACGCAGATGAACACGAAGCAAACCCTGATGGCGGCCCTGGTGGCCGTCGCCTGCGCGACAAGCGCCCAAGCCCAATGCCTGAGCGATACACAGGCCGCCGAGCTGGTTGCCAGCTATGTGGCCAAAACACCGGCCGCCAATGTGGAGGGCTTGTCGGACGCAGACGGCGCCTGCACCCGTGCCAAGGTCAATGCCTTGCTGGCCCAGCGCCTGGGCAAGGTGGTGGGCTACAAGGCGGGGCTGACCAACCCGGCGGTGCAAAAGCGCTTTAACACCGACAAGCCGGTATGGGGCAAGCTGTACGAAGGCATGGTGCTGGCCAATGGCGCTGCCGTGGATGCCACCTTTGGCGCCCGCCCGTTGTTTGAGGCCGACATGCTGGTGCGCGTGAAAAGCGCCGACATCAACCAGGCCAAAACCCCCATGCAGGTGTTGGAGGCCATCGACCAGGTGATTCCGTTCATCGAACTGCCCGACCTGCTGGTGCAGGCGCCGCCCAAGCTCAACGGTGCGGGTGTCAGCGCCATCAACGTGGGCGCGCGCCTGGGCGTGGCGGGCGCACCGCTGCCGGTGCCGGAGTACCGGGCCGAGCGTTATGCGCTGCTGCAAGCCTTGGCCGACATGCAGGTCAGCCTGACTGACGCCACAGGCGCCCGGCTGGGTGGTGGCAAGGGCAGCGATATTCTGGAGCACCCCCTCAACGCCGTCGTCTGGCTGGCGGGCGCCCTGGCACAAGAGGGGCTGGCGATGCAGCCGGGTGATCTGATCAGCCTGGGCTCGTTCTCGCCGCTGTTGCCACCCAAGGCGGGCCTGTCGGTGACGGCCACCTTCGAGGGCCTGCCGGGCGCAGCGCCTGTGCGCGTGACCTTCAAATAAGTCCGAGGCCACCCCCAGCCCCCATCCCAGATATTGCCGACAGGAGCTTTGCGTTTTGACCGATTTGCACATTCACCACACCCGCCTGACCCCGCAGATGCGCGGCGTGCTGCAGGGCATGGCCCGCGCGGGCCACGCCCCGTTGCACACCCGCACGCCCGAGGAGGCGCGCAAAGCCTACGAGGCGGGCGCGGGCGTGCTGGAGGTGGCCAAGGCGGCGCTGCCCCGCGTGGAGGACTTTCACATTCCTGCGCGTGACGGCCACCGCTTGCCTGCGCGCCTGTATGCGCCGGTGGCGGCTGGGGGCAGCGCGCTGCCCTTGCTGCTGTACACCCACGGGGGTGGCTTCACCATCGGCAGCATTGCCACGCACGATGTACTGTGCCGCGAGCTGGCCCGCCTGTCCGGGGCCATGGTGGTGTCGCTGGACTACCGGCTGGCGCCGGAGCACCGTTTTCCCACGGCATCCAACGATGCCTGGGATGCTCTGGCCTGGCTGGCCCAGCATGCGGCCACGCTGGGCGCTGACCCGGCGCGGCTGGCGGTGGGCGGCGACAGCGCAGGCGGCACGCTGGCCGCCGTCAATGCCATTTGTGCCCGCGATGCAGGCTTGCCCCTGGCACTGCAACTGCTGTTTTACCCCGGCTGCGCAGCGCACCAGGACACGCCTTCTCACGCCACGTTTGCCCGGGGCCTGGTGCTGGAGGAGCCCGCCATCAGCTGGTTCTTTGGCCACTATGTGCAAACCCGCGCCGAGCGCGAGGACTGGCGCTTTGCCCCCTTGCATGCACCCGATGTGGAGGGCGTGGCCCCGGCCTGGATCGGGCTGGCCGAGTGCGACCCGCTGGTGGACGAGGGCGTGGACTACGCCGACAAGCTGCGCGCCAGCGGTGTGCCGGTGGACCTGGAAATCTACCGGGGTGTGACGCACGAATTCATCAAGATGGGGCGGGCTGTGCCAGAGGCACTGAAAGCCCACGCCGACGCAGCCTTGGCGCTGCGACAAGCCTTTGCCATGGAGTGAGCCTGATGCAACGCCAGAACTTCCGTTGTGTGCACCGCCTGCGGGTGCGCTGGGCCGAGGTGGACATGCAGAAAATCGTGTTCAATGCCCACTACCTCATGTACATCGACACCGCCATGTCGGACTATTGGCGTGCCCTGGCGCTGCCTTATGAGGCCAGCATGCAGACGCTGGGCGGCGAGATGTATGTGAAAAAAGCCACGCTGGAGTACCACGCCTCGGCCAAGTTGGACGACACCCTGGAGGTGGGTCTGCGCTGCGCCCGCATTGGCAACTCGTCCAGTCTGTTTGAAGCGGGTATCTTCAGTGGCGACAAGCTGCTGGTGAGTGGCGAGCTGGTGTATGTGTTTGCCGACCCCTCCACGCAGACGTCCACCCCGGTGCCACCCGCGCTGCGGGCCATGCTCGAAGGTTTTGAAGCAGGCGCGGACATGGTGGAGGTGCGCACGGGCGACTGGAACGCCCTGGGCCGCGATGCAGGCCGCCTGCGCACGGCGGTGTTTGTGAGAGAGCAAGGCATTGCCGCCGATGTGGAAGCCGATGCGCTGGACGCCAGCGCACGCCATGCCGTGCTGTACAACCGCCTGGGCCAGCCTGTGGCCACCGGGCGCCTGTTGCAGCAAGCCCCGGGCGTGGGGCGCATCGGCCGCATGGCGGTCGATCGATCTGTGCGTGGCGCCCAATGGGGCCGTGTGCTGCTCAACACCTTGATCGATGCCGCCCGCGTGCGTGGCGACCAACAGGTGCAGCTGCATGCGCAGTGCAGTGCCCAGGGGTTTTATCAGCGTGCAGGGTTCGCTGTGGCGGGCGAGCCCTACCAGGAGGCTGGCATTGCCCATGTGCTGATGGCGCGGGATTTTTAGGTCGGAGCGAGTGCTGCTGGGCAGTGTGCGCGCCCGCAGCCTGACGGCCTGACTGCCCCGGTTTCTCGCTCAAATATCGTCGAGCAACGGGTAGGGCAGGGGCAGCAGTTGCAGCGCAATGCCATCGGCCGCGCCCGCAGGCACAACGCTCAAGGCGTGCTCGGTGGCCGCAATTTGCAGCGACACCAGGGCATCCACCCCGCCGTCGCCTTCTGGGCTGGGCGCCACCTGCACCACGGTGCCGCAGGGCTGCTCTGGGTCGTTGGCAGCAAACACTTCGCTGCCCACCGCAAAGCCGCTTGCGGCGTGGGCCAAGTAGGTGCGGCGCTTGAGCGTGCCACGGAACTGGCTGCGGGCCACCACCTCTTGTCCGGGGTAGCAGCCCTTTTTGAAGTTCACCCCGCCAATGGATTCGTAGTTGAGCATCTGCGGCACAAAGGCATCGACCAGCGGCGCGGTCAGCGTGGCCACGCCACTTTGCACTTCGCTCCACAGCCAGACGGAGGCATCCAGCAAGGGGCCTTGCGGGGCGGCGCTGCCCTGGGGCGCGATCCACAACGCGCGTGGCTGGCCCGCTGCGGGGTAGAGGTGAACGAGGGTGTTTTGATCGAAATCGGCTTTGGACCAGGCAGGATAAGCGCTGCCAGCTATCGAATTGATAGTATCTCCAGCCAGACCATACAGCGCAAAGTCGGCAGAGGCGTCGCTGAGCTTGGCCTTGGCGCGCAGCACAAACATCGACAGGCGCTTGAGCGTGGCGGCCAGCAGGTCTTGGCTGCAAATCAGCAGCACTTCGGTGTCGCTGCGCTTGAAGCCAATGAAGCTGGCCTGCATGCGGCCCTTGGCCGAGAGGAATGCGGCCAGCCGGGCGTGCTGCATGTCCAGCAGCGCAAAGTCTTGTGTGAGCTGGCCTTGGAGAAATTTGGTGGCATCTTCGCCTGCTACGCGAATCACACCAAGGTGGGACAGGGGGGCAATACCGTTCAAAAGCTGCGTCATGGCTGAATTATGATGCCCCCTCCTTTTCACACAGGTAGCAGGGTTGTGCGACGTTTACTGGCATGGGTGTTTGTTTTATTGATCGCCAGCGGCGCCGCTGCCGCATGGTGGTTGCACGAGCCCCTGGTCACTGGCGCGGAGCCGCTGGAGCTGGCCATTGAGCCTGGAACCACTCCGCGCGGCGTGGCCCGCGATGTGGTGGCGGCCGGTGCCCAGGCGAATGCGCAGCTGCTGTACGCGTGGTTTCGCCTGTCGGGGCAAGACCGCCTGATCAAGGCGGGCAACTATGAAATCCCGGCGGGCACCACGCCGCGCAGCTTGCTGCGCATGCTGGTGCGGGGCGAAGAGGCCTTGCGCACGCTGACCCTGGTGGAGGGCTGGTCCTTCAAACAAGTGCGCCAGGCGCTGGCCAAGGAAGAGTTGATCAAGCAAGACACTGCGCAGCTGAGCGCCGAGCAGATCATGGAGCAGCTTGGCCGCCCAGGAGTGCCTGCGGAGGGACGGTTCTTCCCCGATACCTATTCCTACGCCAAGGGCTCCAGCGACCTGGCCCTGCTGCGGCGCGCCTTGCATGCCATGGACCGCAAGCTTGAATCTGCCTGGGCCTTGCGCTCGCCCGACCTGCCGCTCAAGACCCCTGCCGAAGCCTTGGTGCTGGCCAGCATCGTTGAAAAAGAAACCGGCCGCGCCAGTGACCGGCCGCAGATCGCCGGGGTGTTTGCCAACCGCCTGCGCACCGGCATGCTGCTGCAGACCGACCCCACGGTCATCTACGGCATGGGCGACAAGTTTGATGGCAACCTGCGCCGCCGCGACCTGCAGACCGACACGCCCTGGAACACCTACACCCGTCCCGGCCTGCCGCCCACGCCCATTGCGATGCCGGGCAAGGCGGCGCTGCTGGCGGCTGTGCAGCCTGCGCCCACCCGCGCGCTTTACTTTGTGGCCAAGGGCGATGGCAGCAGCCATTTCAGCGCCAGCCTGGACGAGCACAATCGGGCCGTGAACCGCTACCAGCGCGGGCAATCCCAATAAAGACGGCCGTCCACCATTGAAGGGTTTCATGTCACGTACTGGCTTGTTCATCTCGTTTGAAGGCATCGACGGTGCGGGCAAGTCCTCGCACATCGATGGCTTGGCCCAGGCCTTTCGCGCCCAGGGGCGCACCGTCACGCTCAGCCGCGAGCCCGGTGGCACGCCGTTGGCCGAGAAGCTGCGGGACCTGGTCCTCAACGACCCCATGGACGCGTTGACCGAGGCCCTGTTGATTTTTGCGGCCCGGCGCGACCATTTGCGCCAGGTGATTGAGCCCGCCCTGGCCCGGGGCGATGTGGTGCTGTGCGACCGCTTCACCGATGCCACCTTTGCCTACCAAGGTGCCGGGCGCGGTTTTGATCTTGAGTTGCTATCTATTTTGGAGCGCATGGCGCAGACAGGGCTTGCGCCAGAGCCTGGTTTGATGCGAGAACCTGATTTGACTGTGTGGTTTGACCTGGCCCCTGAGATTGCCGCGCAGCGGCTGGTGGGCGCGCGCGTACCCGACCGCTTTGAGTCGCAACCCGTGGCCTTTTTTGAGCGCGTAGCCCAGGGCTATGCCGACCGTGCTGCAGGGGCCCCGCAGCGCTTCGCACGCATCGACGCTGCCCAAGACCGCCACCGCGTGTGGCAGCAACTCACCAGCGTTTTTGTGCGCAAGGGTTGGTTGTCCATCATGGTGCCCACACCTGGGCTGGCCCCATGAGCGAACGTCCCACCGCCGATACCCCGCCTCTGGCGCCCTGGATTGCGGCGCAGCGGGCCACGCTGCTGGCCCAGCGCGGCCATGCCTGGCTGCTGCAAGGCCCTTCGGGCATGGGGCAATATGCCTTGGCGCTGGAGCTGGTGCGCGCCTGGATGTGCGATGCCCCCACGGCCCAAGGCGCCTGCGGCCAGTGCGCCAGCTGCCACGCCATTGACGTGCGCACCCATGCCGATGTGTGCGTGCTGATGCCCGAAGTGCAGATGCTGGCGCTGGGCTGGCCCCTGTCCGAAAAGGCCCAGGCCGAGATTGACGACAAGAAACGCAAGCCCAGCCGTGAGATCCGTGTGGAGGCCATGCGCGATGCGGTGGAGTTCTCGCAGCGCACCTCGGCGCGGGGGCGCGGCAAGGCGGTGCTGGTGTACCCGGCCGAGCAAATGAACCATGTCACGGCCAACGCGTTGCTCAAAACCCTGGAGGAGCCGCCCGGCGATGTGCGGTTTGTGTTGGCCAGTGAGGCTGCGCACCAGCTGCTGCCCACCATTCGCAGCCGTTGCCTGGGCCACACCATGGTGTGGCCCAGCCAGGCGGAAATGTTGCCTTGGCTGCAATCGCAAGGCGTCGCCGCTGATGCGGCCACGGCGTTTTTGCGTGCCGCTGGTGGACGGCCAGACGATGCCCTGGCCGTGGCCCGCTCGGGGCGCAGCCCGCAGGCTTGGGGCTCGTTGCCGCAGGCCATGGCGCGGGGCGATGTGACGGCTTTGGGCGATTGGGCTCCGGCCCAGGCCATCGACGCCCTGCAAAAGCTGTGTCACGATTTGCTGTCGGTGGCGGTCGGGGCTGCTCCGCGTTATTTCGCTATGGCCGACCTGCCCAAGCCACCGCCGTTGGCCGCCTTGACGCGCTGGTCCAAGGCACTGGCCAAAGAGGCCCGCACGGCAGACCATCCGTTCAACGCAGGCCTGATGCTGGAGGCGCTTGTCGCCCAGGCGCGAAACACCCTACACTCCAGGCAACCAACGCATTGATCACCATGAGCAGTCCATCCACCGCACCCCGTCCCAGCGTCATGCAGCTGGCCATCAAGGAAAAGGGCGCCTTGTATGCCGCGTACATCCCGTTTTTTGTAGAGGGTGGCATCTTTGTGCCCACCCAGCGGGATTACAAGCTGGGTGACGATGTGTATGTGCTGCTGACGCTGCCCGACGACACGCAGCGCTACCCCGTGGCAGGCCGCGTGGCCTGGGTGACGCCCGCACGGGCTGCGGGCAATCGCACCCAAGGCGTGGGCATTCAGTTTCCAAAAGACGACAAGTCGCGCCTGCTCAAGCTCAAGATCGAAGAAATTTTGGGAACTGCGCTCGGCTCCGAACGTCCTACCCAAACCATTTGATGGCGCCTTCGCGCCCTGTGCCGACCCGCGCTGGCGGGTCGGCTTTTTCATTTTGAGTCCGCATGTTTACCGATTCGCACTGCCACCTTTCGTTTCCTGACCTTGTGAGCCAGTTGCCAGCCATTCGCCAGGCCATGGCCGATGCGCAGGTGGAGCGGGCCCTGTGTATTTGCACCACCATGGAAGAGTTTGGTGACGTGCATGCGCTGGCCCTGGGCTACGACAACTTTTGGAGCACCGTGGGAGTGCACCCCGACAACGAGGGCGTGCGGGAGCCCAGCTTGCAGGATTTGCTCGACAAAGCAGCGTTGCCGCGTGTGGTGGCCATCGGTGAAACGGGGCTGGACTACTACGGCATGGAAGACCGCAAAGGCGGCCGCAGCATTGCCGATCTGGAGTGGCAGCGCGACCGTTTTCGCACCCACATCCGCGCAGCGCGCGCCTGCTCCAAACCTTTGATCATCCACACCCGCAGCGCCTCGGACGATACCCTGGCCATCTTGCGGGAAGAGGGCGAGGACGGGGCGGGCAATGTGGCTGGGGGTGTGTTCCACTGCTTCACCGAATCCATGCAGGTCGCCCGCGCCGCGCTGGACCTGGGCTACTACCTGTCGTTCTCCGGCATCATCACTTTCAAGAATGCGCAGGATTTGCGCGACGTGGTGGCCTTTGCGCCGCTGGACCGGATCCTCATCGAAACCGACAGCCCTTATCTGGCGCCGGTGCCTTACCGGGGCAAGACGAACAACCCTTCGTATGTGCCGTATGTGGCGCAGCAGGTGGCCCAGTGCAAGGGTCTATCGGTGCAAGAGGTGGCGCAGGCCACCAGCCGCAATTTCGAGACCTTGTTCACGGGGGTTGTGGCAGGAGGCGTGGCATGCTGACGCGCCGTGCCGCCTTGCTGGGTGCCGCCCTGGCCGGAGCCGCAACATGGGCTGTGGCTGGCTCGTACGACGATTTCTTCACGGCCATTTTGCGGGACGACCCGGACACCATCACAGCCCTGTTGCGCAGGGGGTTTGATCCCAACACGCGGGATGCCAAGGGGCAGGTGGGTTTGGTCATTGCGCTCAAGGAAGAGTCGCACAAAGCCTTTGAGGCACTGATGGCGGCGCGCAACACCCAGGTCGAGGCACGCAATGCACAGGACGAAAGCCCGCTCATGATGGCGGCCATCAAGGGCAATGAAGACGCCGTCAAACAGCTGATTGCGCGCGATGCCGACGTCAACAAAACCGGCTGGACGCCCCTGCACTACGCGGCATCGGGTGGCACGGAGCAGCACCTGCGCATTGCCGCGCTGCTGCTGGAAAACCACGCGTACATCGATGCGGCCTCGCCCAACGGAACCACGCCGTTGATGATGGCAGCGCAATACGGGTCGTCCGACATCGTCAAGTTGCTGTTGGCTGAGGGGGCTGACCCTACGTTGAAAAACCGGCTGGGGCTGACGGCCGTGAACTTTGCCCAGCGTGTCAGCCGCGCTGAAGCGGCCGCGCAAATCGCTGCGGCCATTCGCAAGCGGCAGCCCAATGCCGGGGCCTGGTGAGCTGACCGCTGCTGATTGAGGCTGACTGTGGCGCCCGTGTCCTAGCGCCTAGTGGCACGGGGGCGTGGTCGCTCTGCCAGCGTTCGTCAGTGGGCGGCTGTTGCTCCTGGCCGGCTTTGCAGCCGCGCATACAGACCGCCAGCGGCCATCAACTGCGTGTGGCTGCCTTGCTCCGCGATTTTTCCGCGCTCCATGACCACCACACGGTCTGCGTGCTCGATGGTGGAGAGCCTGTGGGCAATCACCAGCGTCGTGCGGCCCTGCATCAGGCGCTGCAGTGCGTCTTGCACCAGCCGTTCTGATTCGGTGTCGAGGGCCGAGGTGGCCTCGTCCAGGATGAGGATGGGCGCATTTTTGTACAGCGCGCGGGCAATCGCCAGGCGCTGCCGTTGGCCGCCTGAGAGCTGGGCCGCGTTGTGCCCTGCCACGGTGTGAATGCCTTGGGGCAGGGCGGCAATGTGCTCTGCCAGATTGGCGGCAGCCAGGCATTCATGCACGCGCTGCTCATCCATGGCACTGCCCAGTGCCACGTTGGCGGCAATGGTGTCGTTGAACATCACGACGTCCTGGCTCACCATGGCGAACTGGCCGCGCAGCGATGCCAGGTTCCAGGTGGTCAGCTCTTGCCCGTCCAGCGTGATCTGCCCCTGGCTGCTGTTGATGAAGCGTGGCAACAGATTGACCAGTGTGGTCTTGCCTGCACCCGATGGGCCCACCAGCGCCACCACTTCGCCGGGGGCAACCCGCAGGCTGATGTCGTCAAGCGCCGGGGCCTGGTCAGTGCCAAATTGCACGCTCACATGGCTCAGCACGATTTCGCCGCGCACCCTGTCTGCGGTGTGGGTGCCCTGGGCTTCAGCGCCTGTGTCTCCAAGCAATGACAAGCCCCGCTCCAGCGCTGCTGCGCCGCGGGTGATGGGGTTGGCTACATCGGCCAGTCTGCGGATGGGGGCAATCAGCATCAGCATGGCGGTGATGAAGGAGACAAAGCCGCCCACCGTCACATCTTTGGTGTCCACGGCGCCTCGGCTTTGCCAAAGTGCAATGCAAATCACCACCGAAAGGGCTGCGGCCGCCAGCAACTGGGTCAGCGGGGTCATCGCGGCCGATGCAATGGTGGACTTGATGGCCAACCTGCGCAGGCTCTGGCTGAGTGCGGCAAAACGTCCGGCTTGCCCCTGCTGCGCTCCATGCAGACGCACCATGCGGTGGGCGAGCACGTTTTCTTCCACCACATAAGCCAGTTCGTCCGTGGCTTGCTGGCTCACCTTGGTAAGGTGGTACAGCCTGCGCGACAGCGTCTTCATGATCCAGGCGACCCCGGGCACGACCACCGCCACAATCAGTGTGAGCTGCCAATTCAAATAAAGCAGATACCCCAGCAGTGCCACCAGGGTGAACCCGTCACGCGACAGCCCCAGCAGGGCCTGCACCAGCAGGTTGGAGCCGTTTTGCACCTCATACACCACGGTGTTGGACAGCGCACTGGCCGACTGGCGGCCAAACAAGCCCATTTCTGCGGAAAGCACGCGGTCAAACAGCGCCTTGCGCAGCAGCAGCATGCCTTCATTGGCAATTTTTGCCAGAGCGTACTGCCCCACAAATTGCGCGAAACCGCGCACCAAAAACACCCCCATGATGGCCAGGGGGACAGTCCACAGTTGCAGGGTTCCTTGGGTGAATCCTCTGTCCAGCAGGGGTTGCAACAGCGCTGGAATCATGGGCTCTGTCACTGCACCCACCAGCGTGGCGGCAATGGCGAGGCCCCAGGCAAGGCGCTGGTGTCCAAAATAAACGGCCAGCCTGGCCAATCGGGTCATCAATGGGAGGCTGGGAGTTTGGGCCTGTGCGGCTCTGGTTTCTTGTGCTTGCATGTGCGGGGGATTCTACGTTTTGCTACGAGCTGTAGCCCTGGGCCTGCTGCCAGATGCTCACAGAGGGCTCGCCCTGCACAAGTTCGTGGAACTTCAGGCTGAAAGTGTCAACAAACCTGCGCGGCTGCAAACGGCGCGCGTCCGCAGTGCCAAAATTGCAGCCTTTGGAAAATGCGCTTGTGTTGAAGAACCATGCTCCATCACAGGTTTGTCGCCCGTAAAAGTGTCTTCACCCCACAAGGGCTGCACAGTTTGTCACAGGGGGGCGTCGCCTGTGTGTAACATTCGGGCCTGTCTTACGCCATGCGGCGATTGTTCGGCTACTGCTGGATGCCAATGACCATCGAACAAAATTCACTCCAAACTTTCCTTGCGGCTGTGCCGCATCCCCATCGCCGCCATCTGCTGGCGGCTGCTGCAGCCACGTCGGCAATGCCCGCCTTGGCGCAGTTTCGCGTCGAAGTCGTTGGCGTGGGGTTGAACCAGCTGCCCATTGCCATTGCACCGTTTCGTGGTGATGCGCAATCTCCCCAAAAAATCGCAGCCATCGTGCAGGCGGACTTGGAGCGCAGCGGGCAGTTCCGGTCCGTCGATGCCTCGGGTGCCGCATTGGACGAGTCTTCTCGCCCGGATGTCGCCCTGTGGCGGCAAAAGAGTGCGGACTCCTTGGCGACGGGCAGTGTCACCCGCATGGCCGATGGGCGCTACGATGTTCGTTTTCGCCTGTGGGATGTTGTGGGTGGGCAAGACCTGGGCGGTCAGAGCTTTGTGGTGACTCAGGGCGATTTGCGTCTGGTCGCCCACCGCATTGCAGATTTCATTTACGAAAAACTCACGCGCGAGCGCGGGGTGTTTTCTACCCGCATCACCTACGTGACCAAAACAGGCCCACGCTACAGCCTGTGGGTGGCCGACGCAGACGGTGAAAACGCCCAGTCTGCTTTGTCCAGCCCCGAACCCATTATTTCACCCGCATGGTCCCCGAGCGGCGGGCAGATCGCCTATGTATCGTTCGAGTCGCGCAAGCCTGTGGTCTACGTCCACGACGTAGCATCGGGCCGACGCCGTTTGATTGCGAATTTCCGTGGCTCCAACAGCGCGCCCGCCTGGGCGCCGGACGGTCGCACGCTGGCTGTCACGCTCAGCCGTGACGGCGGCTCGCAGCTCTACACCATTGATGCCAATGGTGGTGAGCCACGGCGCCTGATGCAAAGTTCTGGCATCGATACCGAGCCGGTTTTCTCGGGTGACGGGCGCAGCATTTACTTTGTTAGCGACCGTGGCGGTGCCCCGCAGATTTACCGTGTGCCCGTGGGCGGTGGCAATGCAGAGCGGGTCACGTTCTCTGGCACCTACAACATTTCGCCCAGCATCAGCCCCGATGGGAAATGGCTGGCCTATATCTCGCGGGTGGGCGGTGCGTTCAAGCTGCACGTCATGGATTTGGCAACGGGTACGGCCAATGCCATCACCGACACCACGGCGGATGAAAACCCCAGCTTCGCCCCCAACAGTCGCTTGCTGGTCTACGCAACCCAGCAACAGGGCCGCGAGGCGCTGATGACCACCACGTTGGATGGGAAAATCAAGGCTCGCTTGGCCGGACAAGCGGGAGACATCCGTGAGCCCGATTGGGGCGCGTTTCAAAAACAATGAATTTTTGAGTTTTCTTAGCAATCTGTATTTTTGGAGATTTTTGGATGATCAAACAAGCAACCCTGGCACTTTCCCTCGTCGCATTGATGGCCGCTGGCTGCAGCTCTGGCGTCAAGCTTGACGATGTGCCTGTGGAAGACAAAACAGCCTCGTCCACGACTGGCAACGGTGCCAACTCGGGTGGCACCAGCCAAAGCGGCGTGGCCGGTGTGGATCTGAACCAATCGGCCCGCGATGGCGCTGGCCCCGTGGGTGTGAGCCGCATTGTGTATTTTGACTACGACAGCTATGTCATCAAGCCAGAGTTCCAGGCTGTGATCGAAGCGCATGCCCGTTTCATCAAGGCTGGCGGTAACCGCAAGCTGATGGTGGAAGGCCACACCGATGAGCGCGGTGGCCGTGAATACAACCTGGCCCTGGGCCAAAAGCGTGCGGAGGCTGTGCGCCGCGCACTGGCCTTGCTGGGCGTGCAAGACGCTCAAGTGGAAGCTGTGAGCTTTGGCAAGGAAAAGCCTGCGGCCCAAGGTGGTACCGAAGAAGTCCACGCCAAGAATCGCCGCGCTGAACTGTCGTACCGCTGATGCAATCGCCACTGATCGTTAAGCCGGTCAAGACCCTGCTGGCAGCCTTGCTGGCAGGGCTTTTTGCCACGGCCAGCCAGGCCGCCATTTTTGAAGATGGCGAAGCACGCAGGGCTATTTTGGAGCTGCGCCAGCGCGTGGATTCCATGCAAGCGACCCAGCAACGATCGGCCGAGGAGTTGCGCCAGGACAGCGAACAGCTTCGCCGCAACCTTCTTGATCTGCAAAACCAGATCGAGTTGCTGCGCTCCGAGCAAGCCAAATTGCGTGGGCAGAATGAGCAGCTTTTGCGCGACGTGGCAGACCTGCAGCGCCGCCAAAAAGACATTGCCCAGGGGGTGGATGAACGCCTGAGCAAGTTCGAACCCGCGAAGGTTACTCTGGATGGCCAGGAGTTCCAGGCCGATCCTGGTGAAAAGCGGGATTTTGAAGCCGCACTGGCGGTCTTCCGCTCTGGCAAGTTCGCAGAAGCCAGCACCGCCTTTGCGTCGTTCGTGCGCCAGAACCCGCGCAGCGGCTATGTGCCTTCGTCGCGTTTTTGGCTGGGCAATGCCCAGTATGCGCAGCGTGATTACAAGGAAGCCATTGGCAACTTCAAGCAGTTGTTGACGGATGCTCCAACCCATGCCCGTGCCCCTGAAGCTGCGCTGTCGATTGCCAACTGCCAGTTGGAGTTGAAGGACAACCGGGCTTCCCGTAAGACGCTGGAAGACTTGGTTCGCGCGTACCCCCAGTCTGAGGCGGCCGCAGCGGCGAAAGAGCGACTTGCCCGGCTCAAGTGATCCCTTGGCGCCCGTTGACCTGAGTGTCTCTGGCGCCGTGTCTGGCTCAGTGGCCCCTGACGAGGTCACTCAGCGCCGGTTTGGCGGACTGGAGCGGCTCTACGGCGTAGCGGGTGCGCAGCGTATTCGCGGCGCGCATGTGGTCGTGGTCGGTGTGGGTGGTGTGGGCTCCTGGGCTGCTGAGGCCTTGGCTCGCAGCGGTGTAGGGCACCTGACACTCATCGACATGGACCATGTCGCCGAGTCCAACATCAATCGCCAGATCCATGCGCTCTCGGGCACCGTGGGCCAGGCCAAGGTGCTGGCGATGCGCGACCGCATTGTCCAGATCAACCCCATTTGCAGGGTGGATTGCATCGACGACTTTGTGGATGCCGACAACTGGCCGGGTTTGCTGGCGGGCGTTGCTGTGGATGCTGTGATCGACGCGTGCGATCAGGTGAAGGCAAAGACTGCCATGGCGGCCTGGGCGCTTTCGGGCAAACATCGCCTGATTTCGGTGGGGGCGGCAGGGGGGAAACGCCTGGCCCACAAAGTGGACATCGACGATCTGTCTGCTACGACCCACGACCCCTTGCTGGCGCAGCTGCGCTACCGCTTGCGCAAGCACCATCGGGCTGCGCGCGATGGGAAAAAAATGGGCGTGGTGTGCGTCTTCAGCCGCGAAGCGGTTGCTCCACCCGATGCGTCTTGCATGCTGGCTGGCGAAGGGGATGGCTCGCTCAACTGCCATGGCTATGGCTCGGTGGTTGCGGTGACGGCCACCTTTGGTCAGTGTGCAGCCGGATGGGTGATAGACAAAATAGCAGAGACTTCTTTGAAGTCCTGAAATTCAAGTTATAATTTGAGTCTTTACAGAAATGTAAAAGCTCCGGTTGGGACGTTAGCTCAGTTGGTAGAGCAGCGGACTTTTAATCCGTTGGTCACTGGTTCGAATCCAGTACGTCCTACCACCCAATTCGGCATTTGCCGCAAAACCCGCTCTTGAAAAAGTAGCGGGTTTTTGTTTTTGGTCGATGGGTTGCAGGGTGCTGTGGTGCCCCCTGGAAAGGGGGCTAGGGCGAACCTTCCGCCAAAGCAGGTTGGCCCTGGGTATTTATCGTTGTGTGCCAGCCTTGTTGGTGTGTGGCTTTGCGGTCCTTCGGTGGCTGCTGGGCTTGGCCTTGTTGCGATGGGTGGGCTTGGCGTGAGCGCTTTTCTGCACAGAATGTCCTTTCGTGCTGTGGTTGACGCTCTTGGCCATGATGACCGGTGACATTGCGAGCGCGAGCGCGAGGACAAGGATTTTTTTCATGTTGTGATTACTCCTGGTTGCCGAAATTGGCGCAGCGATGTTGCGTGAAGTCGGGCCGCTTTGCAACTGATAGCAGAGTAATTCATCGGTTTGTCGTTTGTATGTTCCATGCCTGCATGACGGCACTGAGGACTGACGTGGAACAAGTGAGGTCGTAAACAGGTTCTAAGACCTGCTGGATGGGGCTGCACTCGGTGGTGGTGCGCTCGCATCAAGGAAAATACAGCAATGCGTGTAGGCTGGGCTTGCAAGAGCGGCCCTGCGCACCGATCTATCAACCAACCAGCGCCATCGCGCGCTACAACACCTAGAAAGAGAACCGCCATGGGCGCACAGTGGAAAGCAAAAGGCAAGGCCCTTGTGGCCGACGCCAAAGGGAAGCTGTTTGGCAAGCTGGTCAAGGAAATCACCGTGGCTGCCCGTGGTGGCGCCGACCCCGCCAGCAATTCCCGTCTGCGTTTGGTGGTCGAGCAGGCTCGCAAGGCGTCCATGCCCAAAGACACTCTGGAGCGCGCCATCAAGAAGGGCTCTGGCACAGGTGCTGATGCGGTCAACTACGAGCGCGTCATTTATGAAGGTTTTGCGCCCCATCAGGTTGCCGTGATGGTTGAATGCCTGACGGACAATGTGAACCGGACGGCTCCTGAAATGCGGGTGTTGTTCCGCAAGGGGCAATTGGGCACTTCTGGCTCGGTGGCGTGGGATTTCAACCACGTGGGCATGATTGAAGCGGAACCCGCCAAGCCTGACGCAGACCCTGAACTGGCTGCCATTGAGGCGGGCGCCCAGGACTTTGAAGCCGGGGACGAAGAGGGCACCACTACGTTCTGGACAGACCCAACGGACCTGGACTTGGTCAGCCGTGCACTGCCCGCGCAAGGCTTTACCGTGTTGTCTGCCAAGCTGGGCTACAAGCCCAAGAATCCTGTCAATCCCGCCAACCTGACGGCCGAGCAGCTGGAAGAAGTGGAGAATTTCTTGGCTGCGATTGATGGCAACGACGATGTGCAAAATGTTTTTGTGAGCTTGGCTGGGTGAGCGTTTGCGCTGGCATGAACTGCCTTCGTCTTGTATGGCGGCCACCAGCGCTGGCGCATTGCCGCCGTTGGGCTCTGGCTGATGCCTGCGCCCATGCATGCATGGATGCACTGCCATCAGTGCCCGTGCTGTTCAACTGGATAGACACCCGATGACCGACTATTACGCAGCCTTGGGGCTAGCGGCCAACGCCTCGCTGGCCGATATCAAAAAGGCTTTTCGGCAAAAGGCTTCGTTCTATCACCCCGACAAGAACGATGCCCCTGATGCAGCCCAGCGCTTTGCCGCCGTGCAAAAAGCCTATGAGGTGCTGTCCGACGACGAGGCGCGCCAAGCCTATGACGACAACCGTCGCCGCAACCTGCTGGACGATCCGCTGCAGACCGCCCAGGAAATCTGGCAAACCTACACCCACAACATCCTTGCCCCGTGAAAATCTCTCCTTACTTCCATGACCTGCGATCTGCTTACCAAGCCGAGATCGACGACCTGACCGAAGACTCCGAAGGCAAAGACGTTCTGCGCAAGCGGCTGGCCCAAAAACGGTCTGAAATCGGCTTTTTGGTGAAGATGATGGAACTCGCCCCTGAGATGGTGGCGGTGGTGTTTCACCAGGGCTTTCGGTTTGGCCGAGCCAGTGCGTTGGAGCAGGTGCTGGCCTGTGGTCAGGACGATCTGCCGCAGTGGTCCGCGCTGGACAGCGTTGTCACCCTGGAGCCCTGGGCGGTCGCCCTGGCCAAAACCGTGCTGAGTGAGCCGGGTGGAGAGCGCTTCATGGTGGTGGCTGCGGGGCTGGAGTATTTGTTGCAGCACGCGCGCTTTGCCGCCGCAGCACAGGGCGACGATGAGGGCCAGGCCGATGAGGACGATGCCGATGCTGCGGAGCACGACGATGGCTACGACGCGCTGAGCGCGGACGATGCGGCCGACCCGCACAACAGCCGCAGCCGCGAAGAAGCCAGCTCCAACTGGCTGGCCGATGTGGGCTTTGAGCGCAAAGACTGAACTGCACACCAACCATCCACGTACCGATTTTTATGAGCAACCACCTGGCCCTTATCACCAAGACCACCAGCCTTATTGCAGCCGGCGATATCGTGGGTGCCGAGTCGGCACTGGCTGAGTTGGCAGACACCGATGGCGACAACGCCCTGATGGTTGTGCTGGACCAACTGGCGCCCAAAGATATTCTGGCGGTGATGCGCGAGTACGACGACTCTAAGGCGTCTGTGGTCAATATGTTGGTCACGCCCGAGCAATTTGCCCGGGCCATGGTGCTGGAGAAACAGTACAAGGACCTGACCCACACGCACCTGCGTAGCATGGTCAACGCGGTGGTGTTCCGCGACGATGCCGACCCTATCGAATTCTTGACGGCCATTGGCGACCTGGACGGTGGCGCCGAAGCCCTGGCCAACTACTTTGCGGAAAAGTGGAGTCGCGTGGAGTCCTTTGCGCGCGCTGGCACCTTCGATGCCACCGAAGACTATGGACTGACGCTGAGCGACGATGAGCTGCTGGCCTCAGGCTATGTGCAACCGCGCGTGGACTTGGACGAAGTGGCCGACCGCGACTGGATGCAGATGGCTTGGCTGCTGCGCTATGAGTGCCGGGATCTGTTCATTGAAACCTTGCTGGTGCTGCGGGCCAAGGCCAGGGCTTTTGATTTGGGCTTGGACGAGACCGATGAGCCTGCTGAGGAAGACGACGGCAAGTTTGAAACCAGCGAAACAGACCGGGGCAAGGCCACGCCTGCCGCCCGGGTGTCAGACGAAGAGTCTGCCATTTAAAGACTGCCAGCCCCTGAGGCCTTTTGCGCCTTTCTCCTTCCTTGGAGCGGCTGAGCCACTGCTGAGGGGACTCGCCAGTGCGGCCGGGCTGTCCCTGCGCGGCGGGGCCTGGTGGGGGCTGCGCTAGCTGCATGGCCCGTGAACAATACATAGCGCGATGGATACCAACATGACCCTGCCTGATACGCCTTCCTCCGATGTCCATCCGGTGGGAGCCGCTCACGCCCTGCAGCTGCACGATGCCCGTCCGTTCTTTGACAAGGTACTGGCCCATGGCGTGCAGCACGGCATCATTGATGCGCAGCGGCTGGCTGCCATCCACACCGACGCGCCCAAAGGCATTGTGCAGATTGCCCGGTACTTTGGCAGCGAGTTCCTGCGCCCCGAGCTGGAGAAGGCCCGTGACCGCATGGTCAACCTCATCAGCTTGTACCTGCTGGATACGACGGGGGGAGATTTGACCAAAGCAGCCGTCTCGCTGCGCGACAACTCCTTGCTGTCGCGCTCCAAAGGCGGCTCGGACATGCTCAAGCGCCTGATTGCCATGCCCGAGAGCAGCAACTTCGGCATGGCGGGCTACGACGATGCGCAAACGCCGCTGTTGGCCGTGTGGTCGCTGCGCAGCCATGCCGAATACCAAGCAGAACTGGCCCGGCGCAGCCACATCGGCCAAGCCATCGCTGCGGCCCAATGGCTGGCTGAGCAGTACGACCTGGACGTGGACGAGCTGGAGGCGGCGGGGGCAGATGCCGAGGCGGTGATTCGCACCGGGTTGCTGATGCAAGCACTGGCCCCGCAGGCCATGGCGATGGGCGAATGGCCCCACACGGTGGCATTTGAAAAACTGGTGACCACGCTGCGCAAAAAGAAGCAACCTGTGCCTGCCGTATTGCGCCTGCCCACGGGCCTGCCTGCGGCCTTGCGCGATGCTGTGCAGGCGCAATGCCAAGCCGTGCTGGCCGATATGCGCAAGCTGCTGGATGCTGCGGTGCCATTGCGGACCCTGTTGCGGCCCACTGGCGTGTTCCGGGCCCGGTACTTTTTGCTGGACGACCCCTTGGCCGAGGTGGACAGCTACCACCGCAGCCTCGATGCGCTGCAAGAGGGGGATGAGCCTCCTTTGCCCGCCAGCAAGCTGTGGCTCAAAACCACCCAGGGCAACGAAGACGAACACTCCTTGCTCACGCTGTTCGCGTGCCTGGCTGCAGGGGCCCCGAAAAAGACCCTGTTGACTGAAAAAACGGCCACCAGCCTGGTGCGCAAAATCCGCAAGAGCGGCTGGCAGCCGGAGCTGACGGCCCAGTTCATTCGCGACAACGCCCCTGGCGTGTACCAGAACGATTACCTGGCGCTGTGGGCCGGCTTTGTCCAAGACGCGGCCAAGACCCTTACCAGCGACATGGACTACCAGATGCACGACGCGCTGGCGCTGCTGCGGCGCGAGTGCAGTGTGGTTGGCTGACAAGTCAATCGCCATGGCGTCTGCGTGTGGCCTGACGTCGGCCATGCGATGTGCGCCTGCGAAGCTGGTGTTGTCGTCGCGGCCCAAAAGGTGGAGCCTCGAAGGGGGCTTGGCTAAAGCCCTTTGCGCGCTTCTTTTGCAATTTGTAAGATAAAACTTACCAAATTCCGATTTGCCATAGAGAATCGCCCAAAGCGCTCTTTGCACGACGCCTGCTGGGCAGCAACGGTCCAGCCTTTGGCGATGTGAACAGCGGCGCTGCCAACGGGGCCAACCCAAGGCCCTCCGCAGGGAGGCGTTCCGTGATCGATTGGATGCTGGACAAGGTGTCACCGTTTCGAAGCGTGCGTGCGCGCTTCTCTACGGTCATGGGCGGCTCTGGCATCGTTTTGGGGTTGGCCTTGACCTTGTTCATCGAATGGCACCTGGAGGCCGGTTTGCAGGCCTCGGCACGCGACTCCTTGAATGCCTTTGCCGATGAGATTGCGCACAAGCTCACCGAAGACCTCTCCAACCGCCAGCGCGAAGTGGTGTTGATGGCGGATCTGATCGGGCGCAACAACATCGTCCACCCCGAGTCCACCCAAGACGTCATCGAAGGACTCAAACACCGGCAGGCCGCCTACGCCTGGATTGGTTTGACCGACCAGGCCGGGGTGGTGCTGGCGGCCTCCGGCGGGTTTCTCAAGGGCCTCAATGTGTCTGCCAGGCCCTGGTTTGCGGGCGGTATGCAAGGCGACTTTGTCGCAGACCCGCACGATGCCGTGCTGCTGGCCAAGTACATGAAGCCACGGCCAGACGGCGAGCCGCCACGGTTTTTGGACGTGGCGGCTCCCATCAAAGACAGTGCTGGCCGCACACAAGGTGTGCTGGCCGCCCACTTGCACTGGGACTGGGTGAACGACGTAGTGGCCGACACCCTGGCCAAGCGCCGCAAAAGCACCCCGTTGGAGGTGTTCATTGCCAACCGCAAGGGAGAATGGCTGCTGAGCGCGCCGTCGGGCAGCAGGCCGCACCCGGCCAACCTCCAGGCGGTCGGTGCTGACGAGGACTATTTGGTGGCCACCCAAAAGGTCGTGACCAAGGTGCCTGCCGACGGCTTGGGCTGGACCGTGGTGGTGCGGGAAGACTTGCGCCATGCCTTTGCCCCGATTGATGAAGTGCGCCGCCTCATGCTGGCCTTTACTGCGCTGGTGGCGGCGTTGTTTGCCTGGGCCTCCTGGCTGATTGCCGGGCGGGTGGTGCGGCCCATCGTGCAGCTGGCCGACGCCGCCAAGAGCCACGCGGGGGATCTGTCGGTGGGGGCCATTAAAACCCCTGGACGGGTGCGTGACGAGACCGGGGTGCTGGGCCAGGCCATGGACCGGCTGGCCCACAACGACCGGCTGACTGGCCTGTTCAACCGCAGCGAAGTGCTCAGCCGCTTGCACCACGCCATCCAGCGAACCACTGCGCAGCACCGTTATGGCGCTTTGCTGTTGGTCAATCTGGACAACGTCAGCGTGCTCAATAACACCCGGGGGCACGATGCGGGCGACCAACTGCTGATTGCCACGGCCAAACGGTTGCAGCAACTCGAAGACTCTGGGGCTTTGGTCGCCCGGCTGGGCGGAGATGAATTCCTGGTGCTGCTGGAGAACCTGGGCCATGACCGCGTCCAGGTGCTGGAGCAGGCGATGGCGTTTGCAGCACGCACCCTGGCGCAGTTTCGCGCCCCGTTTGCGCTGGAGGCCGGGGCTTACCAAGGGCAGGCATCAATCGGTGCGGCGCTGGTGGGAGACGAGCTCATCACGGCAGACGACGTGCTCAAGCGCACCGAGCTGGCCATGCTCGAAGCCAAGAGGCAGGGCAAAAACCAGGCGGTGGTGTTTGACCAGCGCATGCAGGACGAGTTGTTTGCACGCGTGCAGTTTGAAGACGCTTTGCGCAGCGCCATTCCATCGCAATTGCTGGTGCACTACCAGCCCCAGATCGATCAGCACAAGGGCTTGCTCGGGGCGGAGGTTCTGGTGCGTTGGCGCCACCCCGAGCAAGGGGTGATATCGCCAGCGCGCTTTATCCCGCTGGCCGAGGAAACCGGCTTGATCGTGCCCATTGGTCAATGGGTGCTGGAAGCGGCCTGCAGGCAATTGCACCAATGGGCTGCAGACCCTGCCACTGACGCTTTGGTGCTGGCGGTGAACGTCAGCGTCAAGGAGTTTCGCGACCCCGGCTATGCAGACGGCGTGCTGCGCATCCTGCAGCAGACACAGGCCAACCCGCACCGGCTGAAGCTGGAGTTGACCGAGAGCGTCCTGGCCGAAGACGTAGATGCCGTGGTTTGCAAGATGCAGGTGCTCAAGGCCGTGGGCATCAGCTTTTCGCTGGACGACTTTGGCACGGGGTTTTCTTCCCTGAGCTACCTCAAACGCCTGCCGCTAGACCAGCTCAAGATCGACCAGTCCTTTGTGCGCGACGTGACCACCCATGCCAGCGACGCCTCCATTGTGCGGGCCGTCATTGCATTGGGGCAGGGGCTGGGGCTGAACGTGATTGCCGAAGGCGTTGAAACGGTTGCGCAGCAACGCCTGCTGCGGGCCTACGGTTGCGACAGCTACCAGGGGTATCTGTTTGGCCGCCCTGCGACCATAGAAGAGTTCGAGGCGGCCATGGGGCAAGTTTGGCCGCTTTGAACCTGTGGCGCGGCGCAAGTCCGCTGGGCGCCTGTACTGCGTTCCCTGGCAAATACCTTGCATCGAAGTCATCGAGCGCTCTATCGCAGCCCCCTTGGGTTAACATTTGATACATATTCCTGTTCTGAGGCTCTGGTTCGCACGACGCAGTGGTGCGGCGCAGGGCTGAAACGCTCGCCCGTAGGCTGCCCTTTTTCCTTCATTCTGTGCACAGCCCCACGATCATCGTTCTGGCCGCCATCCTTGCGGCACTGGTCACCACGGTGCTGTATGTCGTCTGGTACTTCAACAAAAGCATCCCCGGCTTGCGGTGGTGGACGCTGTCGTTCCTGTGCGCTTCGGTGTTTTGCACCCACTTGCTGGTGCGTGAGCGCCTGCCGGAAGTGGCGTCGGTGGTGCTCACGCAAACCGTCATCGCCCTGGCCGCCTATTTCTGCTTTCTGGGCAGCCGCCTTTATGTGGGCCGGTCACTGCCGTTCCATGGCTATGCGGTGGCGGCCATTGCTGCGGTGGTTGGGGTGTCGGTTTATTTCACGCTGGAGCACTCACACACTGGTATTCGGTTTGCATTGAGCGGGCTGGTGGCGGGCGTTTATTTCATCGGGACCGCGACCACGCTGGCCCACGGCGGGGTTCGCAAGGTGCCCGCTCGGTACCTGTTTTCGGTGCTGGTGGGGGCGCATGGCTTGTTTGTACTGCTGCGCCCGCTGGCGTTTCGGCTGGCCACGGCCGACTCCAACGGCCTTGGCGTCCCGAACGCCCGGCTGATCGATCAGCTGTCGCAGTACGTGGTGCTGGAATCCACCGTCGCGCTGGTGATGATGGCCTTTGGCATCTTGATGCTGACCAACGAGCACATCACCACCGAACTGCGCCACCTGGCCGAGGTGGACCCGCTGACCAGCGTGTTCAACCGCCGCGCGTTTCTCACCCTGCTGGAAAAAGCCATCAGCCAGGCCGAGCGCACGCGCCAGAGCCTGCCCGTGCTGGTGCTGGACCTGGACCATTTCAAAAAAATCAACGACACCTGGGGCCACGGCGGCGGAGACGACGTGCTGCGCCAGTTTGTGCTGCTTGCCAACCGTTGCCTGCGCAAGGAAGACGTGATGGGGCGGCTGGGGGGCGAGGAGTTCGCGATTTTTCTGCCCAACGCCGATGGCCCTGGCGCCCAAGCGGTGGCAGAGCGCCTGCGCACTTTGGTGCAGGCGCAACCCGTGCAATCTGGCCCGCAGTCCATCGCGCTGACGGTGAGCATTGGCGTGGCGCTGTGCGTGCGTGGCGACTCTGCCGACGCTGTGCTCAAGCGGGCCGACACCGCGATGTACCTTGCCAAACAAAACGGTCGTAACCGGGTGGAAGTGGCCGAGACACCGCTGTTTGTGTAGCCACCTGTTTGGAGCCACCGCTGGCTTGCTGCAGGCCACGGCAGCGCCGTGCAGCGGCCATGCTGTGCTTGTGTCGGCTGCCTGACGCACGGCGTCTCCGCCCCGCAGCATTGGGCCTTGCAGCCCCCGCAGAATGCATTTTTTGCTTCTGCAGACGCCCACGCATGCCCAAGACAACGCTCTCCGCCCGCCAAGGGCAAACTCCCTCGCGGCGGCGCTGGATCAAGCTGGGGGCGTGGGCTGCGGGGGCCACGGCAGCTGCGGGCGTCGCAGGCACAGGCGTGTGGATGTACCAGCCGGGCAACGACCGACAGCTGGTGTTTGCCACCCTCGAGCAGGCCATGCAAGAGGTTGACCGTTTGAGCGCGGCCGGCGCGCGGGCACTGGAGCCCGCCACAGCCTGGAGCTGGTCGCAAACCCTGGAGCACTGCGCGCAGAGCATCGAGTTTTCTCTGCGCGGCTTTCCTGCGCCCAAGGCGGCGCTGTTTCAGCACACGGCAGGCGCTGCGGCCTTTGCGGCGTTTGCAGCACTGGGCCGCATGCGCCACAGCCTGGCCGAGCCCATTCCGGGGGCACCAGCGCTGGCCGCTGCGGTGCCCGATGCGTCGGCCGCCCTGGCCCGGCTGCGCCAGGCGGTGCAAGACTTTGTGGCGCACCCCGGCCCGCTGCAGCCCCACTTTGCTTACGGCCCTCTGGGCCGCACCCAGTACGAGCAGGCCCACGCCATGCACCTGGCCAACCACCTCTCGGCCTTTGATGTGCGCCCTGGGTGACGAGTTTGCTATTAAAAATATAGCTGCTAGCGCTTTTGAGTAGGGCGCTAGAGGCACTTTGCCTGATTGGCTACTTGCCTCAGATACCCCTGCATCCGTTCGGGCTGAGCCCGTCGAAGCCAGGGCTTGCTGCGTGCAAGGCTTCGACAGGCTTGTATGGTTTAGCTCCCATCAACCAACCAGTAAGAAAGGGCGAGGAGCCGGGATGCAGGGACATCGACAGGCATCGGCAGTTGCTTCAGATCCAACTGACCGACCTACTGAGTCATTACCCCATCCCTGCGCCGAGCGTCGATAAGGAACCTGACGAGGGCAAGCTGCGCTTGGCAGCACCGATCGTCAATTCTTGCAAGCTCACGCCGACAGCAGGACACATCCCGGCGCTCGTATTTTGAGCGATGAACCCTCAACAAGCTACTGAGTTTGTCGGCGTGGATGTCGCCAGCGCCCATCTGGACGTGGCCGTGCAGGGCCAAGCCAGCGTGCGCAGGTTTGCCAATACACCCCAGGGCATTGCCCTGCTGCTGCGCACGTTGCGCCCTGCAAGCGTACTGGCGCTGGAGTCCACCGGCCGCTACCACGTGCCGCTTGCGCTGGCAGCGCACGCCGCAGGCCTGCATGTCTATGTCCTCAATCCCCTGGATGCACGCCGCTACGCCCAGTCCGTTGGCCAGCGCGGTAAGACCGATCGGATGGATGCGCTCGTGCTGGCACGCTATATTTGCCGTGAACACGCGCAACTGCGCCAATGGCAGCCACCCACCGCTTGCCAAGCCGCATTGCGCGAACTCCTCGCACACCGGGCAACTCTGGTGCGTCAGCGCAGTGCACTGGCTCAAGCCGGCTGCCACAGCAAGACGCTTGCACGCCTGGACGAGCCGGTGCTGGCAGCTCTGCAGCAAGCCATCGAACATATCGACGAGCAACTCGCCAGCACCGTTCAGGCCGATCCCGCAAGCCAAGAAACGTTCAAATGCATCACGTCTGTGCCCGGCCTAGGCCTGATCTGTGGGTCGCTGCTGGTAATGCTGTTTGGGCGTTTGCAAACACGCAGTGCGGATGCTGTGATCGCATTCACCGGGCTTGACCCGCGCCCCAATGACTCCGGCAAGAAGACGGGGCAAAGGCGCTTGTCCAAGAGGGGCTGGCCGGAGACAAGGCGTTTGATGTACGCAGCGGCCATGTCGGCGGCGCGCACAAAGACCTGGAACGGGTTTTACTGTGCTCAGCGTGACAAAGGCTTGAGCACGACCGCTGCACTTGTCGTGCTTGCCCGTAAGCTCTTGCGTGTGGCTTTCTCACTGTTCAAGCAGCAAGCTCTGTTCGATCCCGCGCTGGTCGCTGGCAGAGCTTGACGGGAACCATAGAACCTCAGCCCGAACGGGTGGGGACGACAAGGCGTCTGAGGCAGGTCGCCAATCAGGCACTTTTTGTATTGAATGCGCTGAGGGCCTGCCCAACGGGCGCTCCCTGGTGTTACCTGGCGCTCCATAGCGTGGTGCAGGGCCCTCGCCGCAAGCGCATGGGTGTGCCCTCCGTGCGCCCGCATCGTTGATGCAGGTCAAGTGATGCTTGCGCTGCGTCCCTGTGCGCCATGGCCTTGGTCTAGCATGTCGGCAAGGCCACGAAGGCGCTTGGGTGGCGCCCACAAGGAAGAACCATGAGCAAGAAGCTGAAGACCTTTGCCGCCATTGCGGTGCTGTTGGCAGGGGTGGGGGGAGGGCTGTTGTACTGGCAGCCATGGAAGACCCAAGGCCCCGGTGAAGGCTTCGTCAGCGGCAACGGCCGCATCGAGGCGACCGAAGTGTCGGTGGCCACCAAACTGGCGGGCCGGGTGCTGGAGATATCGGCCAGCGAGGGCGATTTTGTGACCGCTGGGCAAACCGTGGCCCGCATGCAGATCGACGGCCTGCAAGCCCAGCGCGACGAGGCCGTGGCCCGGCTGCAGCAAGCCCGGCTGGCCGTGAGCAGCGCCCAGGTGCAAGTGGCCCAACGCGACAGCGACTACCAATCTGCCCTGGCCGTGGTGGCCCAGCGTGACAGCGACCTGGACACCGCCAAGCGGCGCCTGCCGCGCTCTGAGCAACTGGCGCGCGACGGGTTCTTTTCGACCCAACTGCTGGACGATGACCGCGCCAAGGTGCGCAGCCTGCAGGCGGCCCTCACGGCCGCCCAGGCCCAGTCCAAGGCCGCGCAGGCGGGCATTGGCGCTGCCCGCACGCAGGTGACCAGTGCCGAGGCCAATGTGCGCGCCCTGGAGGCCACGCTGGCCCGCATTGACGTGGAGCTGGCCGACAGCGACCTGAAGGCTCCGCGCGACGGGCGTGTGCAGTTCCGCGTGGTGCAGCCCGGCGAAGTGGTGGGCGCGGGGGCCCGCGTGCTGCAGCTGGCCGATTTGACCGATGTGTACATGACCTTCTTCTTGCCCGAAACCGTGGCGGGCCGCGTCGCCATGGGCAGCGAGGTGCGCATCGTGCTCGACGCCGCCCCCGGCTTTGTCATCCCGGCCAGCGTGTCGTTTGTGGCCAGCACCGCACAGTTCACCCCCAAGACGGTGGAGACCGCCAGCGAGCGGCAAAAGCTCATGTTCCGTGTGCGGGCGCAAATCCCCAAAGAGCTGCTGCTGCGCCACCGCGAACAGGTCAAGACGGGCCTGCCTGGCGTGGCCTGGTTGCGCATTGACGCCAACGCCCCATGGCCGCAGCAACTGGCTGTCAAAGAAAGCATGCAGACGGCAGCCCCCAAGGCCGCACAGTGACCGCACCCGTCGTCACCCTCGCAGGCGTCGGCCAGCGCTATGGCGCCACGGTGGCGCTGGCGGGCATCGACCTGCAGGTGCCCGCCGCCTGCATGGTGGGGCTGATCGGGCCGGACGGCGTGGGCAAATCCAGCCTGCTGGCCCTGGTGGCTGGGGCGCGTGCCGTGCAGCAAGGACAGGTGATGGTGTTGGGGGGCGACATGGCCGATGGCCGCCACCGCGACGCCGTGTGCCCGCGCATTGCCTACATGCCGCAGGGCCTGGGCAAGAACCTGTACCCCACGCTGTCGGTGGAAGAGAACCTGCAGTTCTTTGGTCGCCTGTTTGGCCACGACACAGCCGAGCGCCGCCGCCGCATTGACGACCTGACCCGCAGCACCGGGTTGCACCCGTTTCTGGCGCGGCCCGCGGGCAAGCTCTCAGGCGGCATGAAGCAAAAGCTGGCCCTGTGCTGCGCCCTCATCCACGACCCGGACCTGCTCATCCTGGACGAGCCCACCACCGGCGTAGACCCGCTGGCCCGCGCCCAGTTCTGGGATCTGATCGCCCGCATCCGCGCAGGCCGCCCCGGCATGAGCGTGCTGGTGGCCACTGCCTACATGGAAGAAGCCCAGCGCTTTGACTGGCTGGTGGCCATGGATGAGGGCCGCATCCTGGCCACAGGTACGCCCGCCGAGCTGATGCAGCGCACCGGCCACGCCAGCCTGGAGGCCGCGTTTGTGGCCCTGCTGCCCGAGGCCAAGCGGCGCGGGCACCAGCCGGTGGTCATCACCCCTTTGCAGGCCGACGCGGCGGCAGAGATCGCCATTGAAGCCCAGGGCCTGACCATGCAGTTTGGCGACTTTGTGGCGGTGGACCATGTGAGCTTTCGCATCCAGCGCGGCGAGATTTTTGGTTTTTTGGGCAGCAATGGCTGTGGCAAGTCCACCACCATGAAGATGCTCACTGGCCTGCTGCCCGCCACCGAAGGGCAGGCCTGGCTGTTTGGTCAGCCGGTGGACCCGAAAGACATGGCCACGCGCCGCCGCGTGGGCTACATGTCGCAGGCGTTCTCGCTGTACAGCGAGCTGTCGGTGGAGCAAAACCTGGTGCTGCACGCCCGGCTGTTCCATGTGCCCGAGGCTGAGGTGCCCCAGCGCGTGCAGACCATGCTGGAGCGTTTTGACCTGCAGGCCGCACGCAGCACGCTGCCCATGCAGCTGCCGCTGGGCATGCGCCAGCGCCTGTCGCTGGCCGTGGCCATGGTGCACCAGCCCGAGCTGCTGATCCTGGACGAGCCCACCTCGGGCGTGGACCCGATTGCGCGCGACAACTTCTGGCGGCTGATGGTGGAGCTGGCACGGCGCGACAAGGTCACCATCTTCATCTCTACCCACTTCATGAACGAGGCCGAGCGGTGCGACCGCATCTCGCTCATGCACGCGGGCCGGGTGCTCACCAGCGCCGCGCCGGCCGACATCGTGGCCCAGCGCGGCGCCGCCACGCTGGAGGAAGCCTTCATCGGCTACCTGCAAGAGGCCGCAGGCACCCCGGCAGAGCAGGGGGGCGATGCCCTGGCCTCTGCGGCAGCCCCGGCGGTGCCGGTATCGCACGCAGCACCTGCACGCCCCGGCTGGGCCGCACGCCTGCGCCAAAGCCTGGCCCGCATCCACAGCACGCAGTGGCGCGAGTCGCTGGAGCTGCGGCGCGACCCGGTGCGCAGCGCCCTGGCGCTGCTGGGCTCGCTGCTGCTGATGTTTGTGATGGGCTACGGCATCAGCATGGATGTGGAGAGCCTGCGCTTTGCGGTGCTGGACCGCGACCAGTCGGCCACCAGCCGCGCTTATGTGCTCAACCTCTCGGGCTCGCGCTACTTTTTGGAGCGGCCACCGATCGGCGAATACACCGAGCTGGACAAGCGCATGCGCTCGGGCGAGCTGTCACTGGCCATCGAGATACCGCCCGGCTTTGGCCGCGATGTAGAGCGGGGCAAGCCCGTGCAGATTGCGGCCTGGGTGGACGGCGCCATGCCCCAGCGCGCGCAGACCGTGCTGGGCTATGTGCAGGGCATGCACCAGCAGTGGTTGGTCGATGCGGTGCGCAGCCGCACCGGCGTGGCCCCCGTCGGCCTGCTGGAGGTGGAAACCCGCTACCGCTACAACCCCGACGTGCGCAGCCTGCCCGCCATGGTGCCCGCCGTCATCCCGCTGCTGCTGCTCATGCTGCCCGCCATGCTCACGGCACTGGCCGTGGTGCGCGAAAAAGAGATGGGCTCCATCATCAACCTGTACGTCACGCCCACCACGCGCACCGAATTCATGCTGGGCAAGCAGCTGCCCTATGTGGCGCTGGCCATGCTCAACTTTGGGCTCATGGTGTTGGCGGCCGTCACGGTGTTTGGCGTGCCCATCACCGGCAGCCTGGCCACCCTCACGGGGGCGGCGCTGCTGTTCAGCCTGTGCTCCACCGGCATGGGGCTGCTGGCGTCCACCGTCACGCGCAGCCAGATTGCGGCCATGTTCTTTGCCATGGTGGGCACGCTGATCCCGGCTGTGCAGTTTGCAGGGCTCATCAACCCGGTGTCGTCCCTGGTGGGCGTGGCCCGCTGGATTGGCGAGGTCTACCCTGCCAGCCACATGTTCACCATCAGCCGGGGCGTGTTCAGCAAGGCGCTGTCGCTGCACGACCTGCAGCCCGAGTTCTGGGCCCTGGGCATGTCGGCCCCGGTCATCATCGGCGTGGCGATTGCGCTGCTGCGCAAACAAGAAAGCTGACATGCCTGCAGCCCCATCTTCTTCATCCGGTTCGCCCGTGCACACCCCCCGCCGCTGGGCAGCCCTGCGGGGGCGTTGCGCCACCATCTTTCGCCTAGGCATCAAAGAGCTGTGGAGCCTGTGGCGCGACCCGATGATGCTGGTGCTCATTGTCTACACCACCACGCTGGCGGTGTACAGCGCGGGCAAGGCCCAGCCAGAGACGCTCTCGCACGTGCCCATTGCCATCGTCGATGAAGACGTGTCCACGCTCTCGCAGCGCATTGCCACCGCGTTTTTTGCGCCGCAGTTTGTGGGCCCCGATCTGATCACCCCGCAGGACGTAGACCCCGGCCTGGACGCGGGCCGCTACACGCTAGTGCTGCACATACCGCCCAACTTCCAGCGCGATGTGCTGGCAGGCAAGGTGCCGCGCGTGCAGCTCAACATGGACGCCACGCGCATGATGCAGGCCTTCAGCTCCAACGGCGCGGTGCAGCAAATCGTGCAGTCGGAGGTGGCCGAGTTTGTGCAGCGCTACCGGGCCGTGTCCGCTCCCGCCATTGATCTGGTCGTGCGCGCCCGGTTCAACCCGGCGCTCACGCCCGCGTGGTTTGGCTCGGTGATGGAGCTGATCAACATCGTCACCATGCTCTCCATCATCCTCACCGGCGCTGCGCTGATCCGAGAGCGAGAGCACGGCACGGTGGAGCACTTGCTCGTCATGCCCGTCACCCCGGCCGAGATCATGCTGGCCAAGGTGTGGGCCATGGCGCTGGTGGTGCTGGTGGCCACCTGGGTGTCGCTCACAGTGGTGATTCGCTGGGCGATTGGCGTGCCCATCGAAGGCTCGGTACCGCTGTTTTTGCTGGGCACCGTGCTGCACCTGTTTGCCACCACGTCCATGGGCATCTACATGGCCACGCTGGCGCGCAGCATGCCGCAGTTTGGCCTGCTGATGGTGTTGACCATGATGCCGCTGGAGATGCTGTCGGGCGGCGTCACCCCGCGCGAGAGCATGCCGCTGTGGGTGCAGTACGTGATGGCGCTGGCCCCCACCACGCATTTCACCGAGCTGTCTCAGGCCATCCTGTACCGGGGCGCAGGGCTGCCGGTGGTGTGGTCGTCACTGGTGTGGCTGCTGGCGATTGGGGTGGCGCTGTTTGCGCTGGCGCTGGCACGGTTTCGCAAGACCATCGCCCGGATGGCTTGACTGTCATTGCTATCTTTTGTGTAGCTGCCCGCGCTTATTGGATGAGCGCTAGAGCCCGATTCTCTCAATAGCCGTAGGTTGTAGGTCGGGTTAGCGCAGAGTAACCCGACCTACGGGCTTTACATAAAGCCCACGGTGCCGGGTCGCCCGGGCAGGTTCAAGGTTGCCGTGGGCGCAGGCTGGCTGGCAACGCGCTGGCCGCGCCGCCACACCCCCAGGCGCGCCGCCCGCAGGCGGATGGCTTCTGCCGGGTTGCGCGCATGCAGCAGCACAAAGTCCGCATGTGAGCCGGGGGCAATGCCGTAGCCCTCCAGCCCCAGCAGGCGCGCGGGGTGGGTCGTCACCGCGTCAAAGCACTGGCGCATACCCGCCTGGCTGGTCATCTGGCCCACGTGCAGGCCCATGTGCGCGGCCTCCAGCATGTCGCCGCTGCCGCCGCTGTACCAGGGGTCGAGCACGCAGTCGTGGCCAAAGGCCACCGTCAGGCCTGCGGCCATCAGCTCGGGCACGCGGGTCATGCCCCGGCGCTTGGGGTAGGTGTCGTGGCGGCCTTGCAGGGTGATGTTGATGAGCGGATTGGCCACCACGCCCAGGTCGGCCTCGGCCATCAGCGCCATCAGCTTGCTGACGTAGTAGTTGTCCATGCTGTGCATGGAAGTCAGGTGCGAGCCCGTGACGCGGCCGTGCAGGCCCAGGCGCTGGGCTTCGTAGGCCAGGGTCTCCACATGGCGCGAATGCGGGTCGTCGCTCTCGTCGCAGTGCATGTCCACGCGTTTGCCGTGCTCGGCGGCCAGCTCGCACAGCAGCCGCACGCTCTCGGTGCCATCGGCGTAGGTGCGCTCAAAGTGCGGAATGCCGCCCACCACGTCCACCCCCAGGTCGAGGGCGCGCCGGATGTTCTCCAGCCCGCCGGGGCGGCGCAGCACGCCATCTTGCGGAAAGGCCACCAGCTGCAAGTCCAGGTAGGGCGCCACGCGCTGCTTCACATCCAGCAGGGCCTGCACCGGCAGCAAGCTGGGGTCGCTGGTGTCCACATGGCTGCGGATGGCCAGCAGGCCCCGTGCCACGGCCCAGTCGCAATACTGCAGCGCGCGCTGCACGATGGCATCGTGCGTGAGCTGGGGTTTGAGCTCTCCCCACAGCGCAATGCCTTCGAGCAGTGTGCCGCTCTCGTTCACGCGCGGCTGGCCGTAGCTCAGGGTCGAATCCATGTGGAAATGTGCGTCCACAAACGGCGGGCTCACCAGCAGGCCGCCCGCATCCACCGTTTCGTGCGCGGGTGCCTGCAGGCCTTCTGTCACTTCGGTGATGCGGCCGCCTTGCACGGCGATCGACATGTTCTGGCGCCCATCGGGCAGGGTGGCTTGGGTGAGGAGCAGATCCAGCATGGGCATGGGGTGAGGCTGTGAGCGAGTGAGCGGCGGGCGTGCAGGGGCGGGGCGGAGTTACGGCGTCTTGGGGGCGGTGAGACGTTGGCTGCCGCCCGGCCTGCTGGGCGGTGGCGACACGGTGGTGCGCCGTGCAGGCGTGCTGCGGTAACGCAGATCACCAGGGCGGTGGCCTGCTTCCAGGGTCACGTCAAAGGTACCGTCTTCGTGGCCAGACTCGGCCTTGGCGGTGATCCGAATGCCCTGGGCCGTGGCTTGGCAGCGCAAGCGGCTCAGCTGCCATTCGGCGTGGTCGTTGTTGATCTCTGGCACGCCCACCGTGGCAACTTCGATCGCGCTGTCGCTGCGGTCACGCTGCAGCCACTGCACATAGATGAAAGATTGCGCGTACTGGCTGGCGTGCACGACGCGGTAGGTGCCGCCACCGGGGCTCTCATCGCGTGGCGCGGGCCATGCGCCGCACACCTGGACCCAGTCCACATTGGGCGGCGTGGCGTGCGCGGAGTAGGGCGCCTCAATGCCCAGAGCCCAGGCGGGTTGGCACATGGCGGTCAGGGCCGCACAGGCCCAGGCCAGCGAAACAATGGCGGTGCGACGGATCAACGTTCCCCCTTGCGGTATGGCTTCATCAGGGCCTGAGGATACGCCGCCTTGCGCGCCACCAGCACCAGCGCCAGGATGGACAGCAGGTACGGCAGCATCAAATACACCTGGTACGGCAGCCACGCGTCGCCCGCCTGCTGCAGGCGCAACTGCAGTGCGTCGAAGAAGGCAAACAGCAGCGCACCCAGCAGCGCCTTGCCGGGCCGCCACGAGGCAAACACCACCAGCGCCACGCAGATCCAGCCGCGCCCGTTAATCATGTTGAAGAAAAACGCGTTGAAGGCCGACAACGTGAGGAACGACCCCGCCACCCCCATCAGCGCCGACCCGAGCGCGATGGCGCCCGTGCGTGTGGCCGCCACCGAAATGCCCTGGCCCTCGGCCGCCTGCGGGTTCTCGCCCACCATGCGCACCGCCAGGCCCAGCGGGGTGCGCATCAGCACCCAGGCCAATAGCGGCACCAGCAGCAGGGCCAGCAGCGTGAGTGGGGTTTGAGCCGACAGGATGGGAATGCCCAGCCACTCCATCGGCGCAAACGGCTCGATGGTGGGAGGCGTGTTCACCTTGGGGAAGCTCACCCGGTAGCCGTAGTAGCTGAGCGCCGTGGCCAGCAGCGTGATGCCTAGCCCCGAGACATGCTGCGATAGCGCCAGCCCCACGGTGAGCCAGGCGTGCAATAGCCCGAAGACAGCGCCGGTGAGCGCCGCCACAAGCACCCCGGTCCACAGGCCGTAGCCTGCATACACCGTGAGCCAGCCGGTGAAGGCGCCCGCCACCATGATGCCTTCAATGCCCAGGTTGAGCACGCCAGCGCGCTCGCACAGCAGCACGCCCAGCGTGCCCAGGATGAGGGGGGTGGCGACCCGCAGGGTGGCTATCCAGAACGCGGGGTTGGCGAGGATGTCGAGCAGTTCGGTCATGCACTCGCTCCAGCGTGGCTTGCGTTCAGGACTCTGTGCATAGAAACATGCACTGGCCGTTCGGGCTGAGCTTGTCGAAGCCTGGCGCTGCGCTTCGACAGGCTCAGCGTGAACGGTTCTAAGTGGTTTGATGTAAATGCTGCTATTTTGATAGCTGCTTGCGCTGGCTGGATAAGCGCTCGAGGCCTATTTGGCTTGAAGTTCTGGTGTGCGTGCTTTTTCATGGCGTCCTCACTTCCAGCGCACTCTGTATTGCGTGAGCAGGCCCGCCACCAGCACCGCAATCAGCGAAGTCGCCACGATCACATCCGCAATGTAGGTCGGCACGCCCACCGCGCGGCTCATGCTGTCCGCCCCCACCAGCACGCCCGCCACAAAGGTGCCCGCCGCAATCACGCCCAGCGGGTGCAGCCCCGCCAGCATGGCAATCACGATGCCGCTGTAGCCATAGCCGGGCGACATGTCGAGCGTCACATAGCTGGTGCGGCCCGCCACCTCAATGGCGCCCGCCAGCCCGGCCAGTCCGCCCGAAAGCAGGGCGACCAGAACGACTGTGCGCGTAATGGGTACGCCCGCAAACGCCGCAGCCCGCGCATTGGCCCCGGCGGCGCGGATGTCAAACCCCGGCACCGTGCGCGCCAGCAGCGCCCACAGCATCACGGCCAGCGACACGGCCCACAGCAGGCCCGTGTGCAGCCGCGTCTGTGGCACCAGCTTGGAGAGTTCCAAGTCGCCCTGCAGCGCCACACTCTGCGGCCAGCCCATGGAGAGCGGGTCTTTCATCGGCCCATCGAGCAGGGCTGACACCAGCAGCAGCATGATGAAGTTGAGCAGCAGTGTGGTGACCACCTCGTCCACGCCCAGCCGCGCCTTCATCAGCGCTGGGCCCAGCAGCAATACGGCGCCCGCAAGTGCTGCCGCCAGCATCATCAGCGGAAAGAGCACATACGGCGACCACTCCAGCCCCGTGCCGCCATGCATGCCGCCCACGGCCACGGCGGCCAGCGCCCCGGCATAAAGCTGCCCCTCGGCCCCAATGTTGAACAGCCGCGCGCGGAAGGCCACGGCGGCGGCCAACCCAGTCAGGATCAGTGGCGTGGCGCGGGTGAGGGTTTCGGTCAGCGCAAACACCGAGCCGAACGCGCCTTGCAGCAGCAATGCATACGTGCGGCCGACCGGCGCCCCGGCCCACAGCACCAGCAGGCCGCTGATGAGCAGTGTGAACACCACGGCGCCCACCGGCGCCAGCACGTAGGCGGCGGGGGAGGTGTGGTTGCGTTTTTCGAGTCTCATGGGGTTGTTGCTTTTGGCGTGTTTTACTGATCCGGCATCCGTCCACACGAACCGTTCACGCTGAGCCTGTCGAAGCGCTGCGCAAGGCTTCGACAGGCTCAGCCCGAACGGTCGGGGTAGCGCCCGCCATGGCCAGACCGATCGCTTCACGCGTCCAGTCTTCAGCGCGACAGGCCTCGCTCAGTTGTCCGTCGTGCATCACCGCTACCCGGTCGCCCAGGGCCAGTACCTCGTCCAGATCGTCCGAGATCAGCAGCACGGCCGCTCCCGCATCGCGCGCGTTGATGAGTTGCTGCTGCACAAACATCACCGCACCAATGTCCAACCCCCAGGTGGGCTGGTGGGCCACGATGAGCTGGGGCGCGGGGGCCGAGTTACCCGCCGCGTCCTGTGGCGGCATCAGGGCCCGGCCCAGGATGAGCTTTTGCATGTTGCCGCCCGACAGCGACCGGGCGGGGGTGTCCGGCCCGCCGCCGCGCACGTCAAAGGTCTCGGCCACGCGCTGCGCATGCTGGCGCGCGGCGCGGCGTTTGACCCAGAAGGCTCGGAACCACGGGTGCGCAAACCAGGGGCCGCGCAGGCGTTCGGCCACCGCGTTCTCCCACACGGGCAGGTCGCCCACCACGCCCACGGCGTGGCGGTCTTCGGGGATGCGGGCCACGCCCTGGCTGACCAGCCACGCGGGCCGGGCTTGCAGAGGGGCGCCGCGCAGGGTGACCGCGCCGGAGGAGGCCGCACGCACGCCACACAGCACATCGGCCAGCGCTACTTGGCCGTTGCCGCTCACGCCCGCAATCGCCACGATCTCGCCTGCGCGCAAGCTGAGGGACACATTGTTCAACCGATCGCGCCCCGTGTGCGCGGTGCTCACGTGGCTGAGCGTGCAGATGGGCTCGCCCACACTCCGCGCGGGGCAGCGCTCGGCCGCCTCAATCGCATGGCCCACCATCCATTGCGCCAGTTGCCCCTGCGTGGTGCCCTGCGCAGGCGCTTCGGCCACCAGCTTGCCCTGGCGCAGCACGGCCACGCGGTGCGATACGCGCAGCACCTCGCCCAGCTTGTGGCTGATGAAGATGATGGACAGGCCCTGCGCCACCATCTGCGCCAGGGTGTCAAACAGCGCCTCGCTCTCTTGCGGGGTGAGCACGGCGGTGGGTTCGTCCAGGATCAGGATGCGCGCGCCCCGGTACAGTGCCTTGAGGATTTCGACGCGCTGGCGCTCGCCCACCGAGAGGCTGCCGACCTTCGCATCGGGGCTCACTGGCAGACCAAACTGCTGCGACACAGCCAGCAACTTGGTGCGCGCCTCGCTGCGGCGCGAAAAGGGCTGCCACAGCGGTTCGCTGCCCAGCAACACGTTGTCCAGCACCGTGAGGTTGTCGGCCAGCGTGAAGTGCTGGTGCACCATGCCAATGCCCGCCGCCAGCGCTGCACGCGGCTGGCCGGGCGGCAGGGGCTGGCCAAAGACTTCGATGCTGCCTTCGTCGGCCACGTAGTGTCCGAACAGGATGGACATCAGCGTGGATTTGCCCGCACCGTTCTCGCCCAGCAGGGCCAGCACCTCACCGCGTGCGAGGGTCAGGCTGATGCTGTCATTGGCGACGAGCTTGCCGAAGCGTTTGGTGATGCCGGTGAGGCGCAGGACGGGGGGCATGTCAGCACGCATGGAGTCGTGCTCCGTCAGCGGTATGTAAAACTGGCGCGGCCCAGGCCAGTGGGCGCCGCGCAAGGGCCGCCCCGCTGCCTAGGCGGCGCTTCGCTTGCGTGCGCCGGCGTCGTCCCACTGCCCGCTGTGCGCAGCACTGCGAGAGCGGGGGGAAGCGGCGTAGCCGCTCAGGGGGGTGTTTCTGCTTCACTTCCATGCCGCCAGAAACGCCCGCAGCACCTTGGCCGAATTGGCGGCCGCCAGGCCCATGAAGGTGCCCATTTCGTTCTCTCCATCACCACCACCGGCCAGATCGCTCAACGAGCGGAACGCGATGTAGGGCACGCCGTTGCTGTGCGCCACCATGGCGGTGGCGGCGGTTTCCATGTCGAGCACGTTGGCCTCGAAGGTCTTGAAGGCGTATTCGCGGAAGGCCTTGTTGTCCACAAAGGCTTGGCCCGATACGCCGTTACCGCCCACCACGAGTTGCGGGCGCTGTTTCAGGCAGGTGGCGGCCAGGCAGTGTTCCAGGCCCACGTTCTGCAGGCTGCGGGCGGTGGCCAGCATCTCCGGGTCGGCTTCAAACCAGAATTTCTTGCTGAGTTGGGGGTTTGCAGCCGATCGCACTTCCACCGGGCGCGGGTGCATCATGCCGAAGGCGGGCAGGGTCAGCTCGCTTTTCATCCAGGCGGGGGCGCTGTACTGGCTAGGCCGATTTTCGCGCGCCATCAGCCACTCCATGTACTGGCCCCACTGCGCAGGCACTGTCACGTCGCCAATGTGCAGGCCGGGGTTCACGCCGCCCGCAATACCGCTGAACACCACATGGCTCACGTTGAAGCGGTCGAGCACCAGCTGCGTGTTCATGGCCGCGTTGGTCATGCTGATGCCGGAGAGGAACACCACCACGGGCTTGCCTTCGAGCGTGCCGGTGGTGAACTCCACGCCGTTGATGCTGTGCTGGGTGGGCTGCTGCACCTGGGGCAGCAGCACGGTCAGCTCGGGCGCAAAGGCGGAGATGACGGCGATGCGGGGTGTGTCGTCCAGCCGGACCGCCGTCTTGCCTGTCGGGCCGGATGCACAACCAGCAAGTGCGCCAGCCAGTGCCAGTGACCACAGCAGGCGGGTGAAACGAGAGGCGACGGAGTGGCCCAAGGGGATGGACAAAGAGGTGGTCATGGACATACCAGGCAGGGACAGAGACGTACGGAAAACGACAACAAAAAAGGGCCACCTTGATGAGTGGTGGCCCAGGTGTTCACCCGCTTTGTCTCGCATTGGTGATTTGGAGTGGCTGACAAAGCTCAGCGCAGCGGTTCTGGCTAGGCGCTGTGTCGCAGGCAGTACTGCAAGTACGACAAGACACAGCAACAACGCCAGAAGAGTTTTGTCATCCACTCCCCTTATTTGGCCGTGGACTTGGGCTGGCTGTCGTCTACCTTCACGGTGAACTTGCCCGCGAGGATGTCAGCCTCCTTGGCCTTGACCTTGGCGACGATGTCGGCCGGCACTTTCTTCTCGAACGTGCCCAGGGGGGCGAGTTCGGAGCCCTTGTGCTTCATCATCGAATACGGGCCGTAGTCCTCGGCGGTGAACTTGCCGTCCTTGACCAGTTTGAGCGCGCGCTCAATGCTGGGCTCCATGTGCCACAGGGCCGACGCCACCACGGTGTCGGGGTACTGCGGCTGGGTGTCGATCACGTTGCCGATGGCGAGTTTCCCTTTTTCCTTGGCCGCATCGCTCACGCCAAAGCGCTCGGCGTAGAGCACATCGGCGCCCTTGTCGATCATGGCGAAGGTGGCTTCCTTGGCCTTGGGGGGGTCAAACCAGCTGTTGATGAAGGTGATGGTGAACTCGACCTTGGGGTTGGTCTCTTTGGCGCCTGCCATGAAGGCGTGCATCAGGCGGTTGACTTCGGGGATGGGGAAGCCGCCGACCATGCCGATCTTGTTGGACTTGGTCATGCCGCCAGCGATCATGCCGCTGAGGTAGGCGGGCTCCTGGATGTAGTTGTCGAACACGCTGAAGTTGGGCGCCTGCGGCTTGCCCGACGAGCCGAGCAGGAACGAAGTCTTGGGAAAGTCCTTGGCCACCTTGCGGGCGGCGGCTTCCACCGCAAAGGCTTCGCCCACGATGAGCTGGTTGCCGCCGGTGGCGTACTCGCGCATCACGCGCTCGTAGTCGGCGTTGCTGACGTTTTCACTGGCCTTGTATTCGATCTCGCCGCGCGCTTCGGCGGCCTTCAGCGCCTTGTGGATGCGGCTGACCCACTGCTGCTCAAAGGGCACGGTGTAGATCGCCGCGACCTTGAGCTTGGACTGCGCTGCAGCCAGTGAGGGCGCCATCGCCATGGCGGCCGAGAGGGCCATGGAGGTGCAGAGCAGGCGTCCGGTGAAGATGCGGCGAGTGGTCATGGTGCGGTTCCTTGGGTGGGACTGGCGAAGGAGAGGCCGTGCACGGCCTCCAGAACACGATGAAACTAGCAATTTGCACGCCAGCGATGGCCCTCGCGCAGGCAGCTGTGCGGCGGGCGTTCCATGGCGGGATTGCGCTGCACAGTCTGCCAGAAGTGCATGGCGGGCGGCCTTCCAGGCCGGTCGTGACGTGATCAAGGATTTCCCTCTAGGCAGCCGTTGGATGTTGGTTTAATGGTGCATGTTGAATGAATCATTTGACAGGTATCAAAGCGGCTGTGGGGAGGCTGGCGAAGAATGGCTGCGAGCCTGCTGAAACCCAGTCGTCGCAGCCCGCAGCAGGCCAGTTGGAGGGATGGAATGAGCCATCTTGGGCCGCGACATACAAGGAGTCCCCATGACAACCCGAAAGCTGGCGCGCCTTGCGGCACTGGCAATGTCCACTCTGGCCCTTACGGCGTATGCCGATGACAAGAAGAGCGTGACACCCGCCGAGATGAACTACCAGGCAGGCTCGTCCCCTTTGGCCAATCAGCCGATGTACCAAAGCACAAACCCTGCCGCGCCCAAAATGACGCAGGCCGAGTTTGACCGTGCTCGCCAAACTTACTTTGAGCGTTGCGCTGGCTGCCACGGCGTGCTGCGCAAGGGCGCCACTGGCAAGCCCCTGACGCCCGATGTGACGCTGCCCAAGGGCACGGATTACCTCAAGGTGTTCATCGCCTATGGCTCGCCCGCTGGCATGCCCAACTGGCAGACTTCGGGTGAGATGAGCGAGTCCGACGTGGACATGATGGCCCGCTACATCCAGCAAGACCCCCCTATGCCTCCCGAGTGGAGCATGGCGGACATGAAGAAGACCTGGAAGGTGCTGGTGCCGCCGAAGGACCGCCCAACCAAGAAGATGAACGATTACAACATCGCCAACATCTTCTCGACCACGCTGCGTGACGCGGGCGAAGTGGCGCTGATCGATGGCGACACCAAGCAGATCATCAACATCATCAAGACCGGCTATGCGGTGCACATCTCGCGCACCTCGGCATCGGGCCGCTACCTGTTCGTGATCGGCCGCGATGGCCGCGTGAACATGATCGACCTGTGGATGGCCAAGCCCGACAACGTCGCTGAAATCCGCATTGGTCTGGAAGCCCGTTCGGTGGACACCTCCAAGTACAAGGGCAAGGAGGGCGACTTCACTGACAAGCTGGCCATTGCTGGCGCCTACTGGCCCCCTCAGTTCGTCATCATGAATGGCGACACGCTGGAGCCCATGAAGATCGTCTCGACCCGTGGCATGACCGTGGACACTCAGGAATACCACCCCGAGCCCCGCGTGGCTTCGATCGTGGCCTCGCACTTCAAGCCTGAGTTCATCGTGAACGTGAAGGAAACCGGCAAGACCCTGATGGTGGACTACAAGGATGTGGACGCCCTCAAAATCACCGAGCTGGGCTCTGCCCGTTACCTGCACGACGGTGGCTGGGACTCGAGCAAGCGCTACTTCATGGTGGCTGCCAACAACAGCAACAAGATTGGCGTGGTAGATGCCAAGGAAGGCAAGCTGCAGGCGCTGGTGGATGTGGGCAAGACACCGCACCCAGGCCGTGGCGCCAACTTTGTGCACCCCAAGTTCGGCCCTGTGTGGTCCACAGGTCACTTGGGTGACGAGACCATCTCGTTGATCGGCACCGACCCCAAGAAGCATGCCCAGTATGCGTTCAAGGAAGTGGCCAAGATCAAGGGCCCAGGCGGCGGTGCGCTGTTCATCAAGAGCCACCCCAAGTCGCAGCACTTGTACTCGGATGCTCCACTCAATCCTGATCCAAAGATCTCGCAGTCGGTGGTGGTGTACGACATCAAGAACCTGGACAAGGGCTACACCGTGCTGCCGATTGCCGAGTGGGCTGGTCTGCCTGACGATGGCGGTGCCAAGCGCGTGGTGCAGCCAGAGTTCAACAAGGCGGGCGACGAGGTGTGGTTTGCCGTCTGGTCTGCCAAGGACAAGCAATCTGCCCTGGTGGTGGTGGACGACAAGACCCTCAAGCTCAAGGCTGTGATCAAGGACCCACGCCTGATCACCCCTACGGGTCACTTCAACATCAACAACACGCAGCACGACGTGTATTGATGGCCCAAGCCACTGTGCGGCTTGCCCGCACGGTGTGCAGAGGTATCAGGGCCCTGGCGTGAAAGCCAGGGCATAAAAAAACACCGCAGGGTATCAAGCCCTGCGGTGTTTTTTTTATGGGTCGGCGCCAGGTCTTCCACGCCTGCAGCGCAGGCGCAGGGCCTTACTTGGTGCCGAAGATGCGGTCGCCCGCGTCACCCAGGCCCGGCAGGATGTAGCCGTGGTCGTTGAGTTCGCGGTCGATGGCGGCGGTGAAGATCGGCACATCGGGGTGCGCCTTTTGCAGCGTGGCCACGCCCTCAGGGGCGGCCAGCAGGCACACGAACTTGATGGAGCGGGGCTTGAGCTGCTTGAGCCGATCCACGCAGGCGGCGGCCGAATTGCCGGTGGCCAGCATGGGGTCCACCACGATGATGTCGCGCTCTTCCATCTCGGAGGGCATCTTGAAGTAGTACTCGACCGGCTGCAGCGTCTTGGGGTCGCGGTACAGGCCGATGTGGCCCACGCGGGCACCGGGCACCACGTTGAGCATGCCGTCCAAAAAGCCGTTGCCTGCGCGCAGGATGGAGACAAGCACCAGCTTCTTGCCGTCGATCATCTTGCCCGTCATGGTCTCCAGCGGCGTCTCGATCTGCACATCTTGCAGCGGCATGTCGCGGGTCACCTCGTAGGCCATCAGCGTGGACAGCTCGCCCAGCAGGCGCCGAAAGCTGTTGGTGCTGGCGTCTTTCTTGCGCATGAGCGTGAGCTTGTGCTGGACGAGGGGATGGGTGATGACGGTGACATTGCTCATGAGAAAACTTGTATTAGCGTGAAAAGGGCACAAAGGTGCAGCCCGTATTTTCTACCATTGGGTAAAACCCGCGGCTTTGACTTGCGGCATGGATCGGGGTGGGGTCAATCGGCCAGAAAGCGGGCGTAGCGGGCCAGGTCCACATTGCCGCCACTGATGAGCACGCCCACGCGCTTGCCGCGCACGTCCACACTGCCGTTGCACACCCCGGCAAAAGCCAGGGCCCCCGTGGGCTCCACCACCATCTTCATGCGCTCTGCAAAAAAGCGCAGGGCCTGCACCAACTGCTCGTCGGTGGCGGTGACCATGTCTTCCACACCCTTGGCAATGATGGGGAAGGTGAGCTGCCCCAGGGCCTGCGTTTGTGCGCCGTCGGCAATGGTGTGGGGCGTGGCAATCTGCACGATGTGCCCGGCTTTGAACGACTGCTGGCCATCGTTGCCCGCCTCGGGCTCCACGCCCACCAGGCGGCATTGCGGGGCCACGGCCTGCGCGGCCAGTGTGCTGCCGGCCAGCAGGCCGCCACCGCCCACGCAGACGAACAGGTAGTCCAGGTCGGGCACCTCGTGCAGCAGCTCCAGGGCGGCAGTGCCTTGCCCGGCGATGACGTGGGGGTGGTCAAACGGCGGCACCAGGGTCATGCCGCGCTCTTGCGCCAGGCGCTGGCTGATGGCTTCGCGGTCTTCGGTGTAGCGGTTGTAGGTCACCACCTGTGCTCCGTATTCGCGGGTGGCGGCCATTTTGGCGGCGGGTGCGTCTTCGGGCATGACGATGACGGCAGGCATGTCCAGCAGCCGGGCCGACAGGGCGATGGCCTGGGCGTGGTTGCCTGCAGAAAACGCCAGCACGCCGCGCTCGCGCTGCTCGGGCGTGAACTGCTGCAGCGTGTTGTACGCCCCGCGAAACTTGAAGGCGCCAGTGCGCTGCAGGTTCTCGCACTTGAAGAAAATATGTGCCCCGGTGCTCTCGTCCGCACTGGTAGAGCGCAGCACTGGCGTGCGGTGGGCAATGCCCTGCAGCCGCTGGGCTGCTGCGGTGATGTCATCAAAGGTGGGCACAGGCAAGCGGGTCATGGTCATGAAAGGGGGCCTCCGCGCGAGCGGCTGGCCCGCGCACGACAAAACGCTGCAAACACTGTGCATCATAGGCATTGCACCAACTGCGTGCAAAAAATGGGTTCTGGCGCCCGCAAACAGGGCGCAAGCAGCTATGAAATTTGAAGTCCTTCAAAGGACTGCTGGTTATACTGCAGGCCTCCTTTCCCCCCCCATGGGTCCTATTCTTATGCAACAGTCTCGACGCATCTTTGCCCTGGGCTTTGGCCTGGTCGCCTCGCTTGGTTTTACCGTGGGGGCTTTGGCCCAAGGCACCCCAGCGCGGGAACTCACTGTCGCTTCCAGCGCCACTTACGCGCCCTTTGCGTTCGAAAACAAAGACAAGCAGATCGTCGGTTTCGACATCGACATCATCAACGCCATTGCCAAGCAGCAAGGGCTCAAGATCAAGGTCATCAACACCCCCTGGAGCGGCATTTTTGCGGCCCTGAACAATGGCGATGTGGACCTGGTGATCTCTGGCGTCACCATCAACGACAAGCGCCGCCAAAGCTACGACTTTTCCAACCCGTACTTCGCGGCGCACCAGCTGATTGCCGTGCCCAAGAGCAGCACGGTGGCCACCCTCAAGGACCTGAACGGCAAGAAAATTGCCGTGGTGAATGCCTCGACGGCCGACGATGTGGCCTCGCGTGAGTTCGGCAAGACCAGCCCCAACATCCGCCGCTTTGAAAGCACCCCGCTCATCATCTCCGAGCTGGCAGGTGGCGGCGTGGATGCCGCCATTGGCGACAACGGCGTGATTGCCTACCGCGTGAGCCAGAACCCCGCCCTCAAGACGGTGGAAGACCCCAGCTTTCCCGAAGAGGGCTTTGGCATTGTGGTGAAGAAGGGCGACAAGCCCCTGCAAGACAAGCTCAATGCCGGTCTGGCCGCCATCCGTGCCGATGGCAGCTATGGCGAAATCTACAAGAAGTGGTTTGCCAAGGAATACAAGGCCCGCTGATCGCTGCCTGTGGGTTTGCCATGCACTGCGGCCGCGTTTGCGGCCGTTTTTGCTGGGGGTCTGAGGGAGCTCCTGGTGGGGCGCAACGCTATTTGCTACTGCTATTGATTGGGAGGGGTGATGGAACCTGAACTGTGGTTTGGCTGGTTTCGGCCGGACATTCTGGTGGAGTACCGTGAGCTGTTTTGGCGCGGCGCGCTGATGACGCTGGGCATGACGGTGGTGTGTGTGCTGCTGGGCGGTACCTGGGGCCTGTTGCTGGCGCTGGCCCGGCTGGCCCAGGCACGCCACGCGCCGTGGAACTGGGTGTGCCGCTTCTTGCTGCGCTGGCCCTCGACGGTGTATGTGAGCTTTTTCCGGGGCACGCCGCTGTTTGTGCAAATTTTGCTGATGCACTTTGCGGTGATGCCGCTGTTCATCCACCCCGTGTCAGGGCTGCTGATTGATGGCGAGCTGGCGCGCACGCTCAAGCAAGAGCATGGGGCGCTGATCTCGGGCATTGCAGCGCTCACGCTCAACTCGGCCGCCTACATCTCAGAGGTGTTCCGCGCGGGCATTCAGTCCATCTCCAAGGGGCAGTTTGATGCCGGGCGCTCGCTGGGCTTCACGCCCATGCAGGTGATGCGCTATGTGGTGCTGCCGCAGGCCTTTAGGCGCATGCTGCCGCCACTGGGCAACAACATGATTGCGCTGCTCAAGGACACGTCGCTGGTGTCTGCCATCGGCCTGGCCGAAATGGCCTACGCCGCACGCACGGTGGCGGGGGCTTATGCGCGGTATTGGGAGCCATACCTGGCCATTTCATTGGCCTACTGGCTCATGACGCTGGCGCTGACCACCGCCTTGCGGCGGTTGGAATACCACCTGGCGCGCAGCGACCGCAGCTAGTTTGACTTATTAACCCGCCGAATCGCTGAACCGCTGCAGTGGCGTGAGCGCAGGGAAGTTGCCCGCGCGCTTTTGCTTCATGGCGGTAACGGATTCGCGCACATGCTGGTTGCTCCAGATCGCGCCCTGCAGCCAGCCCATCTGGCGCAGGCTGTCTTCCACCGAATGGTCGCGGGCGTAGTGGATGGCCTGCTTGGTGCCCCAGATGGCCACGGGTGGCTTGCTGGCAATCTCTTGCGCGCACTGAAGGGCTGCGGCCACCATGGCCTCTTGCGTGTCAAACACTTCGTTGACCAGGCCATAGCCCTGGGCCTTGGCCGCGCCCAGGCGGCGGCCGGTGTAGGCCAGCTCTTTCACCACGCCCAGCGGGATGAGTTTGGGCAGGCGTTGCAGCGTGCCCACGTCGGCCACCATGCCGATGTTGATCTCCTGGATGCAGAAGAACGCATCCTGCGTGGCGTAGCGGATGCAGGCGGCGGTCACCATGTCCACCGCGCCACCGATGCAGCCGCCGTGGATGGCCGCAATGACGGGAATGCGCAGGTTTTCCAGCCGCGTGAAGGTGGCCTGCATGTCGGTCAACAGGTCAAAAATGGCGGCGCGGCCCTCGGGGCTTTGATCGTCCATGGTGATGGCGCCGCCAAAGGTTTCGAGCGCCATGCCCGCACTGAAGTGTTTGCCCGTGCTGCTGATGACCAGCGCCCGTGCCTCGCCCGCTTGGTGCAGGTGGGCCAGCACCGCGTCCAGCTCGCGCCAGAAGGTGGGATGCATGGTGTTCAGGGCCTCTGGCTTGTTCAAAACCAAGTGAGCCACCTGCGCGGTGGTGCTGAGGGTAAAGCAGGTGAGGGCGGTGATGTCGGTGTTCATGGCCTGACACTCTAGGGCGCCCGCCTGTTGCTGTTCGTCGCCTGGGCGACTTTGGGTTAAATTGGCCTCTAGCGCTTGAAATGAAAGCGCTGGCAGCTATTGTTTTGATAGTGATTGATGTTTGGTGCGGTGCTGCCACGGGTGCCCGCCAGGGCCTACCCGGCGTGGACTCAATCGCCGCCCCCGCCGCAGCCACCTCCACAGCCACCCCCGTCGCCCCCTGCACCGTCCGAGCTGTCGGCCCCGCCAAAGTCGCCCGAGCTACCGCTGTAGCTGCCGTCCGAAAAATCGGTGCCGCAGTAGGGCGAGCCACCACAGCCGCCGCTGCCCGAGCTTGTCTCCGCGCTGCTTTGCGCACCCGTCAAGCGGCAGTCTGGCACGTAGTGAAACCCGTTGGGGATGGCGAACTTGGCATCCAGGGCAAACAGCAGGGGCAGGCGGCTGGGGGCCTTGGGGTCGATGGATTCTTCCTTGCAGGCCCAGAACCAGGCGCGCCGCAAGCCGTCGTTGTGCACGCCTCTGCGGCCCAGGGCTTCAGCCGGGGTGTGGTGCAAAAAGCGGCCCAGCGCATGGGTGCACCACAGTTTGTAGGCCTGCGTGTGCAAGATGAACTCGTGCCACAGCGCATCGACCGCCTGTGAGGGCATGGCCACAAACTGGCGGCTGCGCAGGCAGGCGAGGAAGAATTGCCGCAGGCCCCGTTCGACCAGCTCGCCATCCTTGGCGCTCAACTGCGGGTAGGCCTCGCGCAGTTTGCGCTGCAAGAAGCGGGGCAAGGGGGCTTCGCGGATGTAGCGCTCACGCGCTGCTGTGGTCCACCGATGCCACAGCGAGGTCATCGCCACGGTGGCGAAGAAGTACCCCAACCAATACCAGTGGGGGCGCCACAGACCTGCAACGATCCCGGCGAAGCCGAGTATCCAGACCCCGGCGGCGGCTAACAGGGGCAGGCGGCCCCAGCGCAGCAGTGCGATTTCGGTTTTTGTCATCGATCCTCCTTTGTTGTTGTTTTTGTTGGGATCGATTCAACGCCTGTTTTGTTACGAATTGGTGACTGTCATATGGAAGTCACAGGTCTCATGGTGGTGCGCTGCCCAAAGATTGGGTGGGCTGTAGCGCTGGGGATACACCGGGCAGCGCCTGTGCTGGCAACCGCCCGGGTTTTGCTGTGATCCGGCTTTGAGCGAAATCAGCGCCGCTTGCCACTGCCGCCAAAAATGCTGCCCAGCACGCCGCGCAAAATCTCCTTGCCCAGCGTGGTGCCCATGGTGCGCACGGCAGACTTGGCCATGGTCTGGGCCAGGCCATCGTGCTTGCCGCCGCGTGGGCCGGTGGTGCCAAACAGCACGTCGTTGAGCCCGCCCAGCAGTCCTCCGCCCGCATCGGCCGGTGCTGCTGGCGTGCCAGGGCTGGATGTGCCATTGGTGCCATTGGTTCCGTTGCTGCCCGTGGCAGGCGCCTGCGTCGTGGCTTCGCCGGTGCGGCCTTTGAGTTTTTCGTAGGCCGATTCACGGTCAATGGCCTTTTCATACACGCCTGCCACCAGCGACTGCGCCAAGAGCGCCTGGCGCTGCGGGGCCGTGATGGGGCCCAACTGGCTGGCCGGGGGGAGCACAAACACACGCTCGGTCACGCTGGGGCGGCCCTTGGCGTCCAGAAAGCTCACCAGCGCCTCGCCCACGGCCAGCTCGGTGATGGCGGTTTCAATGTCCAGCCCGGGTTTTTGCCGCATGGTGGTGGCCGTGGCCTTCACTGCCTTTTGGTCGCGGGGGGTGAAGGCGCGCAGCGCGTGCTGCACTCGGTTGCCCAGCTGCGCCAGCACGCTGTCGGGGATATCGAGCGGGTTCTGCGTGACGAAATACACGCCCACGCCTTTGGAGCGCACCAGGCGCACCACCAGCTCAATGCGCTCAATGAGCACCTTGGGCGCTTCGTTGAACAGCAAGTGGGCTTCGTCGAAGAAGAACACCAGTTTGGGTTGCTCGGGGTCGCCGATTTCGGGCAATTGCTCAAACAGCTCAGAGAGCATCCACAACAAAAAGGTGGCATACAGGCGCGGCGCGTTCATGAGCTTGTCGGCCGCCAGGATGTTGATGACGCCATGGCCATCCACGGTCTGCATGAAATCCTGGATGTTAAGCATGGGCTCGCCAAAGAACTGCGTGCCACCTTGCTGCTCGATCTGCAGCAGCCCGCGCTGGATGGCCCCCACGCTGGCGGAGCTGACGTTGCCATACTCGGTGGTGAAGTCCTTGGCGTTGTCGCCCACATACTGCAGCATGGCCCGCAAGTCCTTGAGGTCCAGCAGCAGCAGGCCGTTGTCGTCGGCAATCTTGAAGACCAGGTTGAGCACGCCCAACTGGGTTTCGTTCAGGTTGAGCATGCGGCCCAGCAGCAGCGGACCCATGTCGGAGATGGTGGCGCGCACCGGGTGGCCTTGCTCGCCAAACACATCCCACAGCGTGGTTGGGCAGGCCTGGGGCGCTGGCAAGTCCAGCCCGCGCTCTTTGAGCACGCCTGCCAGCTTGTCGCCGATCTTGCCGGGCTGGCTGGCACCGGTGAGGTCGCCTTTCACGTCGGCCATGAACACCGGCACACCGATGCGGGAAAAATTCTCGGCCAGGGTTTGCAGGGTCACTGTCTTGCCGGTGCCGGTGGCGCCGGTGATGAGCCCGTGGCGGTTGGCCAGGCCTGGCAGCAGGTGGCATTCGGTGTCGGCGTGCTTGGCAATCAGCATGGGGTCGGCCATTTGGGGTTTCCTCGGGGTACGGTGTCTGGCAAAAAGTAAAATCAGCAGGCTAGATTAAATCAATACAAAAGGATCTCTCGTGGCAGGACACAGTAAATGGGCGAATATCCAGCACCGTAAGGGGCGCCAGGATGAAAAACGCGGCAAGATCTGGACCCGCATCATTCGTGAAATCACTGTGGCGGCCCGTGCCGGTGGCGGCGATCTGTCTGCCAACCCCCGCCTGCGCCTGGCGGTGGACAAGGCCAAGGCGGCCAACATGCCCGCAGACCGCATCAAATACAACATCGACAAGGCCACGGGCAACGCCGAAGGCCTGACCTACGAAGAAATCCGCTACGAAGGCTATGGCATTGGTGGCGCCGCCATCATGATCGACACCATGACCGACAACCGTGTGCGCACCGTGGCCGAAGTGCGCCACGCGTTCAGCAAGCACGGTGGCAACATGGGCACCGAGGGCTCGGTGGTGTTCCAGTTCAAGCACTGTGGTCAGCTGATTTTTGCCCCCGGCACCAGCGAAGACAAGGTGATGGAGGTGGCCCTGGAGGCGGGCGCTGAGGACGTGGTGACCGATGACGACGGCGCGGTAGAAGTGCTGACGGCCCCGGCCGACTTCGAAGCGGTGAAGAACGCCCTGGAAGCCGCAGGCCTGACGCCTGAGGTGGCCAGTGTGACCATGCGGCCTGAGAACACGATTGAGCTGACAGGCGACGATGCCGCCAAGATGCAAAAGCTGCTGGACGTGCTGGAAGATCTGGACGATACGCAAGAGGTTTATCACAACGCGGCTTTGTGAAGCTCCCCCTGAGGCGCTTCGCGCCTTCCCCCTCTCTCGCTGCGCTTCGCTTGCGGGAGGGGACGCCACCAGCGCGGCGGGGCGGTGCGGCCGGCGTAGGCCCTTGCGCGGTGGCACTGGCCTTGGCCGCGTCAGTTGCATCCTCCTGTTTGCGATGCGCGGTTCAGTGAATATCTGAGATTAATCCGGAATTTTGGCGGTCGGCAATAGTGCATTGCAGCGCCAGGATTTCACTAAAGGTTCCTATGAAAGTACTTGTGATTGGTGGCGGCGGCCGTGAACACGCAATGGCCTGGAAACTGAGCCAGTCGCCCAAGGTGACGAAGGTGTACGTGGCCCCAGGCAATGGCGGCACGGCTTTGAACCCCAAGCTCGAAAACGTGGCCCTGAGCGATGTGCGCGAGCTGCGCCAGTGGGCCCAGGCCGAGAAGATCGCCCTGACGGTGGTGGGCCCCGAGGCACCGCTGGCCGCGGGTGTGGTGGACGAGTTCCGCGCCAATGGCATGCGTATTTTTGGCCCCACCAAGGCGGCAGCGCAGCTGGAAAGCTCCAAGGCTTTCTCTAAGGCGTTCATGCGCCGCCACGGCATCCCCACGGCCGACTACGACACCTTTACCGACCCGGCCGAAGCCCACGCCTTTGTGGACCGCCTGGGCGCGCCCATCGTCATCAAGGCCGATGGCCTGGCCGCTGGCAAGGGCGTGGTGGTGGCCATGACGCTGCAAGAAGCCCACGACGCCGTGGACTTCATGCTGGTGGACAACAAGTACGGCGTGGCGCACAACGAGGGCGGTGCGCGCGTGGTGATTGAAGCGTTTTTGGAAGGCGAAGAAGCCTCCTTCATCGTGCTGTGCGATGGCAAGAACGTGGTGGCCCTGGCCACCAGCCAGGACCACAAGCGCCTCAAGGACGGCGACGAAGGCCCCAACACCGGCGGCATGGGCGCGTATTCGCCTGCGCCCGTGGTCACGGCCGATGTACATGCCCGCGCCATGCGCGAAATCATCCTGCCCACCATCCGTGGCATGGAAAAAGACGGCATCCCTTACACCGGCTTCTTGTACGCAGGCTTGATGATCGATGCCAAGGGCCAGCCCAAGACGCTCGAATTCAACTGCCGCATGGGCGACCCAGAGACCCAGCCCATTCTGATGCGCCTGAAAAGCGATTTCAGCGATGTGATGGCCGCCGCCGCCGATGGCAAGCTTGACCAGCTGGAGCTGCAGTGGGACCGCCGCACCGCCTTGGGTGTGGTCATGGCGGCGCACGGCTACCCAGACAGCCCACGCAAGGGCGATGTGATCACCGGGGTGCCGCTGTTCAACGAGTCGGACACGGCTTTGGACCATGCCGTGGTGTTCCACGCAGGCTCCACGTTGGAGGATGGCCAGTTGAAGGTGTCTGGCGGCCGCGTGCTGTGCGTGACGGCGCTGGCCGACACCGTCAAGCAAGCACAGCAAAAGGTGTACGAAGTGGCCAAGAACATCCAGTTCGACGGCGCGCAGTACCGCACCGACATTGGCTACCGCGCTGTGAAGTGATGCCTCTTTTGCCGCTACGGCGTCCCTCGCTCAAGGGGCGCCGCGGCGGCAGGGCTGTTTTTGTTCGGCGCCTTGGAATAGGTTCTTGTGCCTGCGCTGCGCCAGTTTGCGGGTGTGCCTGGCACCCCGCGCAACGGACCACCAAAATGCAACAACCCGGATTGAACCCCGCCACCACCGTGGCCACTGTGCGCAGCTACTTGCTGGGCCTGCAAGCGCGCATCACCGAAGCGCTGGAGGCTGTGGAAGGCGAGGGCGGGGCGCGCTTTTTGGCCGATGCCTGGAGCAAGCCACCGGGCGAGCCGCTGCAGGGCGATGGCGTCACCAAGATCATGGAAGGCGGCCGGGTGTTCGAGCGCGCAGGCTGTGGCTTCAGCCATGTGCGGGGCCCGCAACTGCCACCCTCGGCCACGCAGCACCGGCCCGAGCTGGCGGGTGCACCGTTTGAGGCCATGGGCGTGTCGCTGGTGTTCCACCCGCGCAATCCCTATGTGCCCACGGTGCACATGAATGTGCGCATGATTGCGGCCGGCCACCCTGGACAGGCGCCGACCTGCTGGTTTGGCGGTGGTATGGACCTCACGCCGTACTACGGATTTGAGGAAGACGCCGTGCACTTTCACCGCACCTGCCGCGATGCGCTCAGCGCCTTTGGTGACGACAAGTACCCGCGCTTCAAGCAGTGGTGCGACGAATACTTCTACCTCAAGCACCGCAGCGAGCAGCGCGGTGTGGGCGGCGTGTTCTATGACGACTTTTCGGAGCTGGGCTTTGAGCAGAGTCTGGCGATGACGCAGTCGGTGGGCGACGCCTTCCTCAAGGCCTACCTGCCCATCGTGAAAAAGCGCCAGGACACGCCCTATGGCGAGCGCGAGCGCGACTTCCAGCTCTACCGCCGGGGCCGTTATGTCGAGTTCAACCTGGTGTGGGACCGGGGCACGCACTTTGGCCTGCAGTCGGGCGGGCGCACCGAGTCGATCCTGCTGTCCATGCCGCCGCTGGTGGCCTGGTCGTACCAGCGCCAAGCCGAGCCGGGCTCGCCCGAAGCGGCCTTGATGCAACAGTTTTTGGTGCGGCGCGACTGGCTGTAGCCAGTGCACTGCCGTGTTTTAGGGAATGCCAATCAGGGGTCTTGAACCCCGCCACGGCCCAAAAGCTATAATTTCAATAGCTGGCAGCGCTTGATCTATAAGCGCAAGAGGCCAAAAACACCTATTAACGCCTCTGCGCCCGTGCGCAACACCCAAGGCGTAGCCCCTCTGGCTGTGCGCTGCGTTGCGCGCTATATTGATTCCACCCTTTCTACTTCTCTGCCTGATGACCACCTCCACCAAATCGGAAACCGCTGCCAAAAAAGACGTGACCAAGCTCCAGCGTGCCATCGTTGATGGCCTGGAAGACGTCAAGGCGCAAGACATCCAGGTCTTCAACACCGAGCACCTGTCGCCGCTGTTTGAGCGGGTGATCGTGGCATCGGGCACCTCCAACCGCCAGACCAAGGCGCTGGCCGCCAGCGTGCGCGACGCCGTGAAGGAAGCGGGTTTTTCCAAGCCCCGCATCGAGGGTGAAGACAACGGCGAATGGATCATCGTGGACTGCGGCTCGGCCGTGGCGCACATCATGCAGCCCGCCATCCGCCAGTACTACCGCCTGGAAGAACTGTGGGGCGAAGTGCCCGTGCGCCTGAAGCTGGGTGCTGCCAAGCCGTCTTCCACGGCAGCCGCCGATCTGGCCGACAAGAAGTCGGCCCAGAAGGCTGCCAAGTCGGATGCGAAGACTGCAGCCAAGAAAGCACCCGCCAAAAAGGCGGCGGCTGCACCTGCAGCGCCTGCCCGCTCTGGCAAGGCCACCGTGAAGGCTGTGGCCAAGACCGCCGCTAAAACAGCTGCAAAAGCGGCACCGGCCAAAACCGCTGCCGCCAAGCCCACAGCCAAAGCCTCCTCCAAGACCACCGCTGCCAAACCTGCCAACAAGGCAGCAGGAACCACAGCCGCCAAGAAGCCCGCAGCCACCAAGGCACCGGTCAAGACCGTGGTCGTCAAACCTGTGGGCGCCAAGAAGCCTGCGGCCAAGAAGTCGCCCGCCGCCAAGGCCCCCGCACGCGCAGCGGCCAAGCCTGCTGCAAAAACCGCAGCCAAGGCCGCACCGAAAGCTGCAGCCAAGTCTGCTGCAAAGCCCGCCGCCAAAAAGGCCCCGGCCCGCAAGGGTTGATGGGCCTGCGCGCTGCGCACCCAGAGTGTCTGGGCGCGTAGCGCGCTGTCTTTTTCACGCACCCAGGTTGATCCATGAAGCTGCTGATTGTTGCCGTCGGGCAGCGGGTGCCCGATTGGGCACAAACCGCCTACGACGACTACGCCAAACGCTTTCCGCCGGAGCTCAAGGTGGAGCTCAAGGCCGTTAAAACCGAGCCACGCGGCTCCAAGACGCTGGAGACGCTGTACGCCGCCGAGCGTGAGCGCATCGAAGCCGCCATCCCACGCGGCACTCGCGTGGTGGCACTGGACGAGCGCGGTACCAACCTCACCACCAAGGCCCTGGCAGACCGGCTCAAGGGTTGGCAGCTGGGTGGCGACGACGTGGCCCTGGTCATTGGCGGCCCCGATGGGCTGGACCCAGCCTTTCGCCAGGCGGCACACGAACGCATCCGCCTGTCGGATTTGACGCTGCCCCACGCCATGGTGCGTGTGCTGCTGATCGAGCAGCTGTACCGGGCCTGGTCGGTGAACGCTGGGCACCCTTACCACCGCGAGTGAGGCGTGCGTGCTTTGCGCTGGCTTACAAATTGCTCTTGTTTTTATAGCTGCTAGCGCTTGATGGATAAGCGTTCGGGAGTCTCTGCACGTATCATCGCGTCGTGCGCATCTGCGGTCTCGGGCGGTCTGCGTTGTTGCAAGTACTCGCAATAGCTACGGCTATTGCTGCGTCTTGCGCCTAGCGGCCCATCCCGATCCGCAGCGCACACTTACCGCTCGATTCGTGCAGAGGCTCCCTCAGCCGATTTTTTTTCAAAATCTGTTCATGCCCGACTTCATCTACCTCGCCTCCCAAAGCCCACGCCGCCGCCAGTTGTTGGAGCAACTGGGCGTGCGCCATGAGCTGCTGTTGCCCAACGTTCAGGGCGATGTGGTCGAAGACGCTGAGGGCATCGAAGCCGTGTTGCCCGGCGAAAGCCCGGACGACTACGTCATGCGCGTCACCGGCCTCAAGCTCGATGCCGCTGTGGCCCGTTGCGCCCGCCGTGGGCTGCCCTCAGCCCCCATCCTGTGCTCCGACACCACCGTGGCGCTGGGCCCCACCATCTACGGCAAGCCCGACGATGCCGCCCATGCGGCGCGCATGCTGGCCGAGCTGTCGGGCCAGACGCACCGGGTGCTCACAGCGGTGGCCGTGCAGGCGGGGCAGGGTGGGCAAGGCGCAGTGGCCCAGCGGCTGCAGGCTTTGTCGGTGTCTGAGGTGACCTTTGCATCGCTGACCCCGGCGCAAATCACCGCCTATGTGGCCACGGGCGAGCCCTTGGGCAAGGCCGGGGCCTATGGCATTCAAGGCGCAGCCGCTGCCTTCATCCCTGTGCTGCACGGCAGCTATTCAGGCATCATGGGCCTGCCTATGTTTGAGACGGCCCAGCTGCTGCGCTCCATCGGTTTTGCTGTCTAAGTCCTCACTGCATTCACACCATGGCCGCCTCCATCCAACAAGACATTCTGATCAACTGGTCACCCCAGGAAACCCGCGTGGCCGTGGTGGAACATGGCGCAGTGCAAGAGCTGCACCTGGAGCGCACGCTCGAGCGCGGGCTGGTGGGCAACGTCTACCTGGGCAAGGTCTCGCGCGTGCTGCCGGGCATGCAGTCGGCCTTCATCGACATCGGCCTGGAGCGTGCGGCCTTCTTGCATGTGGCCGATGTGTGGCACCGCCAGCCCGATGGTGAACCACCATCGTTTGCCCGCAAGACCGAGCCGCAACTGCCCATTGAAAAGCAGGTGTTCGAGGGGCAGTCGCTCATGGTGCAAGTCATCAAGGACCCCATCGGCACCAAAGGCGCGCGGCTGTCCACACAGATCAGCATCGCGGGCCGCCTGCTGGTGTTTTTGCCGCAGGACGACCATGTGGGCGTGTCGCAAAAGATTCCGCCTGCCGAGCGCGATGCCCTTCGGTCTCGCCTGCAGGCCCTGGTGGGTGACAAGTCCACGGGTGGGGGCGGTGGCTTTATCCTGCGCACCAACGGCGAAGACTCCACGGACGAAGAGTTGGCCGAAGACATCGCCTACCTGCGCAAGACCTGGGCGCGCATCAAGGAAGCCTCGCTCAAGCTGCCTGCGGGCTCGCTCTTGCACCAGGACCTGGATTTGCTGCAGCGCGTGCTGCGCGACCTCGTGGGTGATCACACGCAGACCATCCGTTTGGATTCGATGGAGCAGTTCCACCGCCTGCGCGCGTTCGGGCAAGAGTTCATGCCCGCCGCCGCAGGCAAGCTGCAGCACTACAAGGGCGAGCGGCCGATTTTTGACCTGTACTCCATCGACGAAGAAGTGGCCAAGGCCCTGGGGCGGCGCGTGGAGCTGAAGTCGGGCGGCTACCTCATCGTGGACCAGACCGAGGCGTTGACCACCATCGACGTGAACACCGGTGGCTACGTGGGTGCCCGCAATTTCGACGACACCATCTTCAAGACCAACCTGGAGGCCGCGCAGGCCATTGCCCGCCAGCTGCGCCTGCGCAACCTGGGCGGCATCATCATCGTGGACTTCATCGACATGGTGCGCGAAGACCACCAGCAGGCCGTGCTGTCCGAGTTCAAGAAGCAGCTCGCGCGCGACCGGGTCAAGACCATGTCATCTGGCACCTTCTCGCAACTGGGTCTGGTGGAGATGACGCGCAAGCGCACCCGCGAGTCGCTCGCCCACATGTTGTGCGAGCCTTGCGAGGCCTGCCAGGGCAAGGGCAGCGTGAAGACCGCGCGCAGCGTGTGCTACGACATCCTGCGCGAGATCCTGCGCGAAGCCCGCCAGTTCAACCCGCGCGAGTTCCGCGTGGTCGCCTCGGCGCGGGTGGTGGAGCTGTTCCTGGACGAAGAAAGCCAGCACCTGGCCGGCCTCTCGGACTTCATCAAAAAGCCCATCTCGCTGCAAGCCGAAAGCGCAATGGGGCAGGAGCAGTACGACATCGTGCTGCTGTAGGTGGCCGGGCTGCCCGTTTGGCAGCCTTTGCTTCAGGCCTCGATCTGCATGGCAGGCCGGGCTTGTACGCGTGTCAGCCAGGCCTGCACATGCGGGTGTGCATTGACGGGCGCGCACAGGAACACGCTGTAGCCCAGCACCGATCCCACCACCAGGTCCACCAGCGAGTAGTTGGCGCCCAACATCCAGGGTTGTGTGGCCAGCCGCGCATCCAGCAGCTCCAACAATTCGTTCAGCCCGTGCATGACGGCTTCGGCTTGGGTGGTGCTGCGCCAAACTCCTTCGCCCTGGGTGGCCACGTGCAGGCGGCCCACCAGCGCGCCATAGGTCACATAGGACCAAGTGCACCACGACAGCGCCTGCAGCGCCTCGGGCGTGCCGGCGGCAGGCCACAGGCCACGCTCGATGCCGTAGCGGTGGCCCAGCCACAGGTGGATGGCCAGGGCCTCGAACATGGGCGCACCGTCCACCGTCAGCGTGGGGACCTTGCCGTTGGGGTTCAGGGCGAGATATTCGGGGCGGCGCTGCTCGCCGGTGCGGATGTCGATCTTCACGCGCTCGTGGGGCACGCCCAGCTCGGTGAGTGCGCAGGCAATCGGGGTGGCGCTGGACATGGGGTGCCAGTAAAGGACGATGGACATGGAAAACTCCTTGGTCGTGGTGGAAGAAAAGGTGGAGTCACTGTAAGAACCATTGCGGACAATTTCAGTCCTCGATTCAACGTACAGTGGCGGCATGCTCAGTTCTTCCACACGCCTGTTGCGCCTGCTGTCCCTGCTGCAAACCCGCAGCCACTGGATGGGCCCCGAGCTGGCCGAGCGGCTGGAAGTGCATCCGCGCACGCTGCGGCGCGACATCGATCGCCTGCGCCAGCTGGGCTACCCGGTGCAGGCCAGCAGTGGCGTGGCGGGCGGCTATGCCTTTCGCGCGGGGCAGGCGTTGCCCCCGTTGCTGCTCGACGATGAAGAAGCCCTGGCCGTATCTATTGCGCTGCGCACCGCCACTGCGGGTGCCGTGGGCGGCATTGAAGAGCCCGCCTTGCGTGCCTTGGTGAAACTGGAGCAGGCCATGCCTCTGCGGCTGCGTGAGCAGGTGGACGCGTTGCGCTCCACCATCCTGCCGCTGGACCGCACCGGGCCCGTGGTGGAGGCCTCGCTGCTGGCCACGCTGGCATCGGCCTGCCGCGACCAGTTGCGGCTTGGCTTCTCGTACGAAGACGGCAAGGGGCGCGCTACCCAGCGCTCGGTGGAGCCGCAGGGCGTGGTGCACACTGGCATGCGCTGGTACCTGGTGGCCTGGGACTGCGACCGTGGCGACTGGCGCACCTTTCGCATCGACCGCATGGTGGCAAAGCCCGAAGTCGGCGCGCATTTTTCACCGCGCCCCGGGCCGGACGGCGGCGACCTCAAGGCGTATGTGTCCCGCTCCATCACCGCAGCGCCGCACCCCGACCAGGCGCGGGTGGTGCTGCATGCCCCTTATGCAGAAATGGCGCGGCGCATTCCGCAGTCGGCCGGTGTGGTCACGACGCTGGCCAACGGGCAGCAGTGCCAGCTGGAATGCGCGGCCAGCGATGCACTGGTGTTCTGGCTCATGGCGCTGGATGTGGAGTTTGAGGTGCTGGCGCCCGCGTCGCTGCAGGAGCGGCTGCGCGTGGCGGGGGAGCGGGCGTTGCGGTGCACGTTGTGAAGGCGTGCGACAGGCACCCGATGAGTAGGAGGGCTACAGGGTTTTGGTCAGCGTGACAATCACGCGCGATTTGTTGACGTGGCCGAAGAAGGCCTTTCTGTTGGCGCCGACCACGGCCGCACCCAGCGACAGGCCACCGCCGAAGTCATACGCACCGCCCAATTGGTAGTCCATGTAGTTGGGTACGCCCAGGTCCTTGATGTCGCTGGCAAAACGCGTGAAGCCCACCGAGGCCTTCACGGTGATGCTGGGCGCCACTTCTTGGGCAAAGCCGAAGTTCAGGTAGCCCGTGTTGCGGCCCTTCAGGCCCGAGCCGGACTTGGCGCCGGCAAAGCCGAAGTAGTCCTTGGAGAGGGTGTGCGAATACTTGGCGGTGAAGGGCCCCATGGTGGCCGCGCCATACAGCTCGGTGGTATTGCCGTTGCTGTTGCTGGGGTAGATGTAGGTCTGCGCGCCCACGTCGAAGTCGGCGTCTGCAGCCTTGAATTTGTAGCCGCCATACAGGTCGGATTCGAGCGAATTGTTGGCCAGCCAGTCCACGCTGGAGTTCCAGTTGCCCACGTACCAGCCGCTGTCGCCAAAGGCGTAGTCTAAGCCGCCTTGCAGCGCGGGCTTGATGGCCTTGGCCTTGGTGGCATCCTGGTCCTGGCCACGGAACTTGTAGTTAGTGGTCAGGCTGACGTTGCCGGTGAGCTGGGCACTGGCTAGCGTGGGCAGCGCGGCCAGCAGGGCGACGGCGAATACTTTGGAAGAAGCGGGATTCATGGCAGCAAGTTTTGAGAAAAAGACAAGAGCGCAAGCGTAGAAAAGCCTGCGTATAAAGTTCGCAAAAATTGCAGCCCACCCCGTAAATGTTGCGCAAGCCCGTGGGTGCGGGGCGTGGTGGCAATGGCAAGATCGCTGGCATCTTCAAGTCTGTGTTGCAAGGAGTGCTACGGTGTTGATCAATTGTGTTGTTTACGAGAATGGCACCAAGCTGGCCGACATCCCCGTCAGCGAGATTAGCGAGCACATGTCGCTGCCTGGGTGTTTCGTGTGGGTGGCCTTGCAGGATGCAACGGCCGAAGAACTGGATGAGCTGCAGGCCGAGTTCGGCCTGCACCCATTGGCGGTAGAAGACGCCCGGCATGGCCATCAGCGGCCCAAGGTCGAAGAGTACGCATCCTCCCTCTTCGTGGTGCTGCACTTGCTCGAATCCAGCGGTGCTGCCGACCCGGTGTCACGGCTTGGCGAACTCAATGTTTTTGTTGGCAAGAACTATGTGGTGTCGGTGCGCAACCGCAGTCAACGTGGCTTTGTGGATGTGCGTGCACGCTGCGAGCAGGAACCCGAGCTATTGCGCAATGGGCCGGGCTTTGTGTTGTACGCACTCATGGATGCGGTGGTGGACCGCTACTTCCCCGTCATTGATGCGCTGGAGGTGGAGCTGGAAACCATCGAGCAGCAGATTTTTACGCAAGGCGCTGCGCGAGCCAGCATCCGGCGGCTGTATGAACTCAAGCAGCGCCTCACGGTGCTCAAGCATGCGGTGGCACCGTTGCTGGAAGGGACGGCCAAGCTGCACGGCGGGCGTGTTCCGCAGATCTGCATGGGCTCGCAGGAATACTTCCGTGACGTGGTGGACCACCTGAGCCGGATCAACACCTCGATTGACTCCATTCGCGACACGATCGGCACCGCCATCCACGTCAACCTTTCCATGGTCACCATCGAGGATGGGGAGGTCGTCAAGCGCCTGGCCGCATGGGCCAGCCTGTTCGCCGTGTGCACGGCATTCGCGGGCATCTGGGGCATGAACTTCGATAGCATGCCCGAGCTGAAATGGCGCTATGGCTATGCGGCGGCGCTGACACTCATCGCCGGCACCTGCGGTTATTTGTACTACCGTTTTCGCAGGGCGGGATGGTTGTAGGCGCTTCTGCGATCCGGCGTCTTGCTCTGGATTTTTACGCCGTTTTTACGGCTCTCCCTTCAGTCTGTGCACACTTTTTACGGCCACCTTCTCAGAATCAAACACCTGTTCTGATGCAGGAGTTGTCGATGGACGTGATATGGATGGCCGCACTGGCGGCGTTGTGGGTGGTCATGGCTGAGGCCGTGGTTTTGCTGGGCAAATATGGCCCGGCCAAGGGGGCGCGTTCATGATCGGCATGGAAGTGCTTTATGGCTTTGGCGCCATCGTGGCCCTGGTCTTGCTGGCCTATCTGGTGTTTGCGCTGATCTGCGCGGAGGAGTTCTGACATGGATACCTCTGCCTGGAGCCTGCTGGGGCTCTTCTTGATCGTGCTGGGCGTGCTGGCGTGGCCGCTGGGCAAGTGGCTGGCCGCAGTGTGTGAAGGCCGCCTGCCGAGGTGGATGCATGCCGCCGAAAAACCGTTGTACAAGCTGGCCGGGGTCGCGCCGGATCAGATGATGCATTGGCGCAGCTATGCGCTGGCGCTGCTAGCTTTCAATGCCATCGGCGCTTTTGCGGTGTATGGCCTGCAGCGTTTGCAGCACCTGCTGCCGCTCAATCCGCAGGGCATGGCCGCAGTGTCGGGTGATTCTTCTTTCAACACTGCCATCAGCTTTGTCTCCAACACCAACTGGCAGGGCTATGGGGGCGAGTCCACCATGAGCTACCTCACGCAGATGCTGGGCCTGTCGGTGCAGAACTTCTTCTCGGCGGCCACCGGCATCGCCGTGGCGTTTGCGCTGGCGCGCGGCTTTGCAGCGCGCAGCACCGATGGCCAGGGCTTTGTGGGCAACTTCTGGGCCGATGTCACGCGCATCACGGCATGGGTGCTGGTGCCCATCGCGTTTGTGATTTCCATGGTGCTGGTCGGGCAGGGGGTGATCCAGAACTTTGACGCCTACAAGGATGTGGCGACGCTGGAGTCAACGGCCTATGAAGTGCCGAAGCTCGACGCATCGGGCCAGCCGGTGGTGGGCAGCGATGGCGCGCCGGTGATGGAAGCCAAGACAAGCAACACCCAGACCCTGGCCATGGGCCCGGTGGCATCGCAGGAAGCCATCAAGATGCTGGGCACCAACGGAGGCGGCTTTTTCAATGCCAACTCCGCCCATCCCTATGAGAATCCGACGGCCATGACCAACTTCGTGCAGATGCTGGCGATTTTTCTGATTCCCGCTGCACTGTGTTTTGCGTTCGGCCGCGTTGTGGGCGACCAGCGCCAGGGCTTTGCGATCCTGGCGGCCATGACGGTGATGTTTGTGGTGGCCGTGATCGCTGTGGTTTCCGCTGAGAAAGTCGGCAATCCGCAATGGGTGGGCCTGGGCGTGGAGCAAACCGCCAGTGCCTTGCAAGCGGGGGGCAACATGGAAGGCAAGGAGGTGCGGTTCGGCATCAACGCGTCGGCCCTGTTTGCCGCCGTGACCACTGCCGCTTCATGTGGTGCCGTGAACTCCATGCACGATTCCTTCACGCCTCTGGGCGGTATGGTGCCGCTGGTGCTGATGCAGCTGGGTGAGGTGGTGTTTGGTGGCGTGGGCACGGGCCTGTACGGCATGCTGGTGTTCGCCATCCTGGCGGTGTTCATGGCGGGCCTCATGATTGGCCGCACGCCGGAGTACCTGGGCAAGAAGATCGAGGTGCGCGAGATGAAGCTCACCTCGGCGGCCATCCTGGTCACGCCCATCCTGGTGCTGGTGGGTACGGCAATTGCCGTAGCCACGGATGCGGGCAGGGCGGGCATCGCCAACCCGGGCGCGCATGGGTTCTCTGAAATTTTGTATGCGCTGACCTCGGCCGCAAACAACAACGGCAGCGCCTTTGCAGGCCTGTCGGCCAACACACCGTTCTACAACGTGCTGCTGGGGCTGGCGATGTGGCTGGGCCGTTTTGGCGTGATCGTGCCGGTGCTGGCCATTGCGGGTTCGCTCGCGGCCAAAAAGCGCTTGCCTGCCACGGCGGGCACCATGCCCACGCACGGGCCGTTGTTTGTCACGCTGCTGATCGGCACCGTGCTTCTGGTGGGTCTTCTCAACTACGTGCCCTCCCTGGCCCTGGGTCCGATGGTGGAGCACCTGATGCTCCGGGTTCAGTGAGGTATGGCAATGACCAAGAAAAAAACTTCTTCCATTTCGCTGCTGGATGCAGCACTCATCAAGACTGCGCTCTGGGGAGCGCTGGCCAAGTTGAGCCCGTTTGTGCAGTGGCGCAACCCGGTGATGTTCATCGTGTACATCGGCAGCATCTTCACCACGCTGCTGTGGCTGCATGCACTCAATGCGCCAGAGGACGCCAGCATGCGCCCAGCGTTTGTGCTGGCCATCACGGTCTGGCTGTGGTTTACCGTGTTGTTTGCCAACTTTGCCGAGGCGCTGGCAGAAGGTCGCAGCAAGGCGCAGGCAGCCTCGCTGCGCGGGCTGCGCAAGGAGACCTGGGCCAAGAAGCTCAAGGAGCCTGTGCACGGCGCTGCATTTTTGCCCGAGCTGGCCACCAACCTGCGCCGGGGAGACGTGGTGCTGGTGGAGGCGGGTGACGTGATCCCGCTGGACGGCGAGGTGATCGAGGGCGTGGCCTCGGTGGACGAGAGCGCCATCACCGGCGAATCGGCCCCTGTGGTGCGCGAATCCGGTGGTGATTTTTCTGCCGTCACTGGCGGCACCCGCGTGTTGTCGGACTGGCTGGTGGTGCGTGTGGCGGTGAACCCGGGCGAGTCGTTCCTCGACCGGATGATCGGCATGGTAGAAGCCGCCAAGCGCCAGAAGACGCCCAATGAGATCGCGCTGACCATTTTGCTGGTGGCATTGACCATCGTGTTCCTGGTCGTCACCGTGACCCTGCTGCCGTTCTCGATCTTCAGCGTGCAGGCGTCGGGCGCGGGCACGGTGGTCTCGCTGACCGCGCTGGTGGCGCTGCTGGTGTGTCTGATCCCCACCACCATTGGCGGCCTGCTGTCTGCCGTGGGGGTGGCCGGCATGAGCCGCATGATGCAGGCCAACGTGATCGCCACCTCGGGCCGTGCCGTGGAGGCGGCCGGTGATGTGGATGTGCTGCTGCTGGACAAGACCGGCACCATCACCCACGGCAACCGCCAGGCCAGCGCGTTTCTGCCAGCGCCGGGTGTGTCCAAAGACCGCCTCGCGCGCGCCGCGTTGCTGGCATCGCTGGCAGATGAAACGCCTGAAGGCCGCAGCATTGTGGAGCTGGCCCGCCGCGCTGGCGTGGAGGGCCAGAACCCGCAGGGCGTCAAGCTGGTGCCGTTCACAGCCCAGACCCGCATGAGCGGCGTGGACCTGCCCGCAGGCGAAGGGCAGCCCGAATCTGCTGTCACCATGCTGCGCAAGGGGGCGGTGCTGGCACTTGCCAAACATGTGGAAGCCCTGGGCGGCAAGATGCCGCAGGAAGTCATGAGCGCGGCCGACCAGGTGGCCTTGCGGGGCAGCACGCCCCTGGCGGTGGCCGATGGCAGCCACGTGCTGGGCATTGTCGAACTCAAGGACATCGTCAAGGCGGGCATCAAGGAGCGCTTCATCGAGCTGCGCCGCATGGGCATCAAGACCGTGATGATCACCGGCGACAACAAGCTCACGGCGGCGGCCATCGCAGCCGAGGCGGGGGTGGACGACTTCCTGGCGGAAGCCACACCCGAAGACAAGCTGGAGCTGATCCGCAAGTACCAGGCCGAAGGCCGCCTGGTGGCCATGACCGGCGACGGCACCAACGATGCCCCCGCGCTGGCCCAGGCCGACGTGGCTGTGGCCATGGGCAGTGGCACGCAGGCCGCCAAGGAAGCCGGCAACATGGTGGACCTGGACTCCAACCCGACGAAGCTGCTAGAGGTGGTGGAGACAGGCAAGGCGCTTTTGATGACACGCGGCTCGCTGACCACCTTCTCCATTGCGAACGACGTGGCGAAATATTTCGCGATCGTGCCGGCCATCTTTGTGTCCACCTACCCGCAGCTGTCCGCGCTCAACGTCATGCAGCTGGCAAGCCCGTCGTCCGCCATCCTGTCGGCCGTGATCTTCAATGCGCTGGTGATCGTGTTCCTGATTCCCCTGGCACTGCGCGGCGTGCGCTACCGCCCGGTGGGCGCGGCTGCGCTGCTGCGGCGCAACCTGGCCATCTATGGGCTGGGCGGGCTCTTGGTGCCGTTTGTGGGCATCAAGCTGATTGACTGGATACTTGTGGCCGTCGGGCTGATCTGAGGAGATTCTGATGAAAAACATTCTTCGCCCCGCGCTGGTGCTGTTTGCCTTGTTGAGCGTGTTGACCGGCTTGCTCTACCCGTTGGCCGTGACGGGCGCTGCCCAGGCCGTGTTCCCCAAGGAGGCAGCTGGCAGCCTGGTGCAGCGCAATGGCCAGGTGGTCGGTTCGACGCTGATCGGCCAGAGCTTTACCGACCCCCAGCATTTTTGGGGTCGTCCATCCGCAACGGCGCCCATGCCGTACAACGCGGCTGCGTCTGGCGGCTCCAACCAGGGGCCGCTCAATCCGGCGCTGACTGATGCCGTGAAAGCGCGTGTGGAAGCCCTGCGCGCGGCCGACCCCGGCAACACGGCCCCCGTGCCGGTGGACCTGGTCACCGCCTCTGCCAGTGGCCTGGACCCGCACATCAGCCTGGCTGCGGCGCAGTACCAGGCAGGGCGCGTGGCGCGCGCCCGCAACCTGCCGGTGGCCAGCGTGAACGCCGTGATTGGCCAGCACGCGGAGCAACCCTTGTGGGGGCTGCTGGGTGAACCCCGGGTGAACGTCCTTGCGCTGAACCTGGCCCTCGATAGCTTGCGCTGACGTGCGCTGACTTTTGGCACCGATACTCGTTGATGCATGACTGACATCCAGCGCCCCGACCCCGACGCCTTGATTGCGCAACTGCGTGCCCAGGAAGCGCAGACCCAGCGGGGCAAGCTACGCATCTACTTTGGTGCCAATGCCGGGGTCGGCAAGACCTGGGCCATGCTCAGCGCCGCGCAGCGCGAGCGGCGCGCCGGGCGCGACATCCTCATCGGCGTGGTGGAAACCCATGGTCGCGCGGAAACCGCTGCGTTGCTGGACGGGCTGGAATCCCTGCCCCTGAAGCAGGTGGAGTACCGGGGGCGGAGCCTCTCCGAGTTTGACCTCGACGCAGCCCTGGCCCGCAAGCCCGCCATCTTGCTGGTGGACGAACTCGCGCACTCCAACGTGCAGGGTTCCCGCCACGCCAAGCGCTGGCAGGATGTGCAGGAGCTGCTGGTCGCTGGCATCGACGTGTGGACCGCACTCAATGTTCAGCATCTGGAGAGCCTGAACGGCACGGTGGGGGCCATCACCGGTGTGCGCGTGCACGAAACGGTGCCCGACACCGTTCTGGACAACGCCGATGAAGTGGTGCTGGTCGATGCCACGCCCGACGAGCTGATCGCCCGCCTGGGCGCTGGCAAGGTCTACGTGCCCCAGCAGGCCGAACGTGCGGCGCAGAGCTTCTTCCGCAAGGGCAACCTGATCGCCTTGCGCGAGATCGCCCTGCGGCGTACGGCGGAGCATGTGGAAGACGATGTGCTGGGCTGGCGGGTGGAGCAGTCGGGGGCTTCCGGCAGCCGCGTGGCCAGTGCCTGGAACACCTCGGGCAGCATCCTGGCCTGTGTCGGGCCCCACGAAGACGCGGCACAGACAGTGCGCACAGCTGCCCGCCTGGCGGGGCAGCTCAACGTGAAGTGGCATGCCGCCTATGTGGAGACGCCAAGGCTGCAGCGCTTGGGCGCAGCCCAGCGCGATAAGATTCTGGCCGTGCTGCAGCTGGCGCAGGAGCTGGGTGCCGAAACGGCCGTGCTCACGGGCGACCGCGTGGCGCCCGCCCTGGCGGCCCAGGCGCTGCATCTGAACTGCGCCACCCTGGTGCTGGGGCGCCCCGCCGCGCGGGTGGGGTGGCGCAAACTTCTCGCCTCCAAAGGTGTTGCGCGCGAGTTGGCCGAACGGGCGCCTTCGCTCGACATCGTCGAGGCAGCGCATGCGGGCAGTTCGCGGCGCCTTCCACAGGTGCTGTGGGACCGCAACCTTGGCCTGGATGATGATGGGGATGTGGGCGAGCACGGTGCAGGGCGTTATCACTGGCAAGGGTTTTTGTGGGCGCTGGGCGCCAGCATTGCCGTCACGGTGCTGGCGACACCGCTGCATGGTTTGCTGGAGCTGACCAACATCGTGATGCTCTACCTGGTGGGGGTTGTCGTGGTGGCCATGCGTTTTGGCCGCGTGCCCGCGGCCATGGCGGCTCTGCTGAATGTGCTGGCGTTCGATTTCTTCTTCGTCTCGCCGCGCCTGTCGTTCGCGGTGAGCGATGTGCAGTACATCGTCACTTTTGCGGTGATGCTGGGCGTGGGGCTGCTGGTGGGGCAGCTCACCGCCGGGTTGCGATTTGCCGCCGGAGTGTCGATCAGCCGGGAGCGGCGGGCCCAGTCTCTCTTTGAGCTCACACGCGAGCTGTCCGCAGCGCTGGAGACCAGCCAGGTTATCGAGATTGGTGCGGCGGCCGTGCAGGGGCATTTTGGGGGCCGCGCCGTGGTGGTGGCGCTGGACGCGTCGGATCGCCTTCAATACCCTGATGACCTGCCGCCGGGTTTTGACAAAAGTGTGGCGGACTGGACGTTGCGCCAGGGCCAGAGCGCGGGCCTGGCCACCAACACCCTGGCCGCACAGACCTGGCGCTATGTGCCGCTGAAGGCCCCCATGCGTGTGCGTGGCGTGCTGGCGCTGGAGCCTGTGCAGCCCCGCTGGCTGCTGATCCCCGAGCAGGCGCAGCAGCTCGACACCCTGGCCCGGCAGATCTCCATTGCCCTGGAGCGTGTGCACTACGTGGACATTGCGCAGCAGGCCGTGGTGGACATGGAGTCAGAGCGGCTGCGCAATGCCTTGCTGGGTGCGGTGTCGCACGATGTGCGCACCCCCCTCACGGCCTTGATCACGCTCGCCGAAACGCTGCAGAGCGCGCCGCCGCAAGAGACAGACGCCGTGGCCAAAGCCATCGTGCACCAGGCGCACCAGCTCAATGCGCTGGTCAGCAACCTGCTGGACATGGCGCGGCTGGAGAGCGATGTGTCGGGGCAGGCCGTCAATCTGCGGCGGGACTGGCAGTCTGTGGAAGAGGTGGTTGGCTCTGCCATCCGCGCCGCCAGGCCAGCGCTGGGCGACATGCCCGTGCGCACTGAGTTGCCCGCCGACCTGCCGCTGGTGGAGTTTGACCCTGTGCTCATCGAGCGCGTGCTGGTCAACCTTCTGGAGAATGCGGCCAAATACGGCGCGGGGCCGGTGGTGGTGAAAGCATCCACCACAGACAACATGCTGGTGCTGAAGGTGCGAGACCATGGCCCAGGCTTGCCAGCTTCGGTGCGGGGCAGGGAGCACACCCTGTTTGAAAAATTCACACGGGGGCAGACGGAATCGGCAACCCCGGGTGTAGGCCTGGGCCTGGCAATCTGCAAGGCCGTCGTGCAAGCGCATGGCGGCACAATTACTGCTGCCAGTGTGGAAGGGGGCGGCGCGGAGTTCACGTTCACCATTGCGCGGCGCGAGCCTCCGCCGGTCCCCGGTTTTGATGATGTGGAGCGGGGCGTTTCTGCCCCTTGAAGAAAGCGATGCAGATACGTACCGTTTTGGTGGTCGAGGACGAACCACAAATTAGGCGCTTCGTGCGCAGTGCGCTGGAGGCCGAGGGCTGGCAGGTGCATGAGGCCGGGACTCTGCGCGAGGGCCTGTCCGCCGCTGGCACCCGCCAGCCAGACCTGCTGGTGCTGGATCTGGGACTGCCTGATGGCGATGGCGTGGAGCTGATCCGCGATGTGCGGGGCTGGTCTGCCGTGCCCATCATCGTGCTGTCTGCGCGCAGCGACGAGGCGGACAAAATTGCTGCGCTCGACGCGGGTGCGGACGACTACCTCACCAAACCCTTTGGCACCGGCGAGCTGCTGGCGCGGGTGCGGGCCAATCTGCGCAGGCCCCGCGCCGCCACCGGCAACGGGCTGGTGCAGGAGGCGGCGGAGCCCGTGTTCCATTTCGGCGATGTTGAAGTGGACCGCAGTGCGCGCCTGGTGCGCAAGGCTGGCGTAGAGGTGCACCTGACCCCCACCGAGTACCGCATGCTGATGGTGCTGGTGGCCAACGCAGGGCGGGTCATTACCCAAAAGCAGCTGCTGCGCGAGGTGTGGGGGCCCATGCGATCGGACCAGAGCCACTACCTGCGCATCTACATGGGGCACCTGCGCCAAAAGCTGGAGGCCGACCCCGCGCAGCCCCGCCACCTGCTCACCGAGTCTGGGGTGGGATACCGCTTGGCGGTGTAGCGCTGGCGCCTGCCCGACGCACCCGCGCAGGTGCGTGCCGAACCCCGGTGCATTGACGGCGATTTGATGGTTGCCCCCGCATTTTTTACGAACGATTTACGCCAGATTTCCTAGACTGAAAGCATGTTCAACACCGGCCACAAGCGCTCTGTTCAGGGCCTATGTGGTGAAAACATGCTCAAGAATTGCCCCAGTATCGGATTGCACCGGGTGTCCCTGTTGCCTCTGTGTGAGAGCGATGGCGACCCCACCGCGTTGGTGCTGGTTTCGTTCATCACGCCGTATGCCGATGGGCAAAACCTGCGTGCAACGCTGCAGGCTTTGCTGGGGCGGCAGCTGCGCGGCTACAGCCTGGCGTTCGACGTGCCCCGCCACATGGCCAAGGGCACTCTCTACATCCTCCGGTGCGACTTGGAGCGCGCTACGCGTTGCCTGGCCTCTGGTCTGCCCCAGCTCGAAATCGGTTGTGCGGCCAGTGTCTCGTGTGCGGGGGCGCTTTCATGCCATTGAGCCATTGCAGTGCGCAAAGGTGCCAAACCATTGAGGCTGGCTCTGTGCGCAGCGCCCTGCGTGGCGTGGGCCTGGAGCTGCTGCGCCATGGCTGATTGGATCGCGTTGCTGATGGCCGTGCTGGTGCTCGTGGTTCCGATCGGGGTGGGTTGGGTGGCATTGGAGCTGTCTGATCGCAAGGCGCAGCGGCCCCGTGGGGACAGCCCGTGAAGCGACAACCATCGATGGACGTGCGGGGCGTCGCACTGGCTGGCCCTGCAGATCTGCCCGCACTGGAGCAGCTGGAAAACGCCGCGTTCTCCAGCGACAGGATCTCGCGCAGGAGCTGGGGGCGTCTGTTGTTGAGCCCCTCGGCCCGCGTACTGGTGGTCCGATCCGGACAGACATTGGGTGGGACCTGCGTGGTATTGCGCCGCGAAGGATCGTCTGTGGCACGCCTGTACTCCATTGCGGTGGCGCCTTCCATGCGGCGCGCGGGCGTGGCTACTGGGTTGCTGGCAGCGGCGATCCACGGTGCGCGTGATGCGGGCTGTGCGGTGCTGCGGCTGGAGAGCAGGGCTGGCAACCTGGCGGCGCACCGTCTGTTTGCGCGCCACGGCTTTGTGCACACCGGTTGCAAACCCGCTTACTACGACGATGGCGAAGAGGCCCTGTGCTTTCAGAAGGACCTGTTCGATGGCGCATTGGCTCAGGCGGGTGCGCCGCACCAGGTGCGCCACTATGCACAGACGCTGGATTTCACCTGTGGCCCGTGTGCCTTGCTGATGGCGATGTCCGCCATGGACCCGGCCATGCCGGTAAACCAGGCGGCCGAGATCCGACTGTGGCGAGAGGCCACCACGGTGTTCATGGCTGCCGGCCATGGCGGATGTGGGCCTTTTGGGTTGGCGCATGCCGCGCTGGCCCATGGCTTTGAGGTGTCTGTGTATGCGGCTGCCGGTGCCTCGTTGTTCATGGACAGCGTGCGCGACCCCTGCAAAAAGGATGTGATCCAGTTGGTGGAAAACGACTTCAGGGCGGCACTGGAGGCGCGCCAGGTGCCTATCCATGCGCGGCCGGTGTCGCCCGACAGCGTGATCGAGCAGCTGCGGGCGGGGCGCCTGCCCATTGTGCTCATCAGTTTGTGGCGGTTGCATCGGCAGAAAACGCCACATTGGGTGGTCATCACGGGCTTCGACGGTGCGGTGTTTCGTCTGTTGGACCCCATGGTGCGCTCCGGCGATCCAGATGGCGGTGTGTCCATCAGCTGGAGCGAATTCAAGAAGGTTGCAAGGTACGGCCGCCGTGGTCGTACCGCCGCAGTCGTTCTTTCTGGAAAGAAATAAGTTGTCCTCAGAACATGTCATCGTGGTGGAGAAGCTGGCTGACTTCCGATGGAGCCCGCCCGACATCAAGGTCATCACGGCAGAGCAATTCGTTGCAGAGCAGCCGCTGCACCGTGGGCGCCTGCGCAAGGTCACCAACCTGTGCAGAAACTACGGCTACCTCAGCATGGGCTACTACTGCTCGCTGCTGGCCGAGGCGCGTGGTGACCGCGTAACGCCCAGCGTGGACACCATCCTGAGCTTGCAGCGCAAACGCATCGAGCCATCGGCGCTGGCGCAGCTGAACCGTCTGCTTGGCCCGATGAAGGAGATACCGCGCTCGGTGAACACGCTGACGTTGCATGTCTTCTTCGGGATCATGGACGACCCGGCGCTGGCGGCCTTGGCTCGCAAAAGCTTCGAGCTGTTCCGTTGCCCGCTGATGGAGCTCACGCTGGAGCGGCAGGAGCAGTCGGCCCACTGGCAGATCGGTGGCCTGCAGGCGCTCGACCTGCGCGATGTGGATGTCGCGCGCGATGAGGTCTTCGTGCAGGCGCTGCGCCAGTACACACGGCGCAGCTGGCGCCCCCTGATCGCGATGCCCCAGCCGCGCATGGATCTGGCCGTGCTGCACGACCCCCACGACAGCCTGCCGCCGTCCAACCTCAAGACACTGCGCAAGCTGGTGGACGTGGGGCAGCAGATGGGCATTGCCGTGGAACTGATCGAGAAGAAGGACCTGTCGCGCCTGACCCAGTTCGATGCGCTGTTCATCCGGGAGACCACGGCCGTGACGCACCACACCTTCCAGTTTGCGAGGAAAGCCATGGCGGAAGGCATGCCGGTCATCGACGACCCTGCGTCCATCCTGCGTTGCACCAACAAAGCCTTTCTGGCGGAGCTGCTGCGTGAACACGCCATTGCCACCCCGCTCACGCACATGGTCAGTCGCCGCACGCTGGCGGACATGCAGCACCGGCTGACTTACCCCGTGGTGGTGAAGGTGCCAGACGGAGCGTTCAGCCGCAGTGTGAAGAAGGCAGAGAGCTTTGAGCAACTGCAGGCCATCGCCAAAAACATGCTCAAGGAATCGGAAATCATCCTCGTGCAGGAGTTCATGTACACCGACTTCGACTGGCGCATCGGAGTGCTGGCCGGGCAGGCCCTGTTCGCGGCGAAATACTTTATGTGCGACGGGCACTGGCAGATCCTGCAGCACACCGCCAATGGCAAGTACACCGAAGGCCGGGTCCAGGCCGTGCCGCTCGACCAAGTGCCCCCGCAGGTGCTGGCGGCGGCAGTTAGCTCTGCCCGACTGGTCGGCCATGGTTTTTATGGCGTGGACCTCAAAGCCACGGCGTCCGGGGTGTACGTGATCGAGATCAACGACAACCCGAACCTGGATGTGGGGGTGGAGGACGCAGCCCTGGGCGATGGGTTGTACCGCGTGCTGCTCATGCACTTCCTCAAGCAGGTAGAGCAGCGGTTCAGTGCCCACAAGGCGGGCCCCCGCATGGAACGCCAGACTACCTTGAGCCTGGCAGTGGCTGCGGTGTAGGCCCTTGTTCTTTCCGCGTGTATGCCGCCAGTGGGCGGTTGCAAGCTTGCAGAGGGAGGGTGTGGGCAGATGGTGGGGCTGCTCACACCCGCTCTTTCTGCCGTGGGAAAGAAGTTTATAATTTTGCTATTAAAAAGATAGCAATTAACGCAATGTGGATGAGCGGAAGGCGGCATTTTTTCTTGTATTTTTTGGCTTGTGCCTGCGCCGTGCTCCCCAAGAGGCTCCATGCCTGCGACTTTTTTTGCCGTGCAGCCTGTTCAGGTGCTGGCCTAGCGTGGGCTTCGGGCCGGCTCATCACGGCTGCCATGGCAGTTTTGTTTGCGTGGCTGGCGAATGGGTCTACGACCAGGGCACGCGGGCGGGGCCCCTGTGGCCCGGCAGACGGTGCGATGATTGGCTGGCCCTCTGCCGTACTCCCGCTGCCTTGGCATCCCCCCAGTCTGGCGTGACCGCCGCAGGCAGACGCTTCATCTTCACACCCCATGACCCAGGCAACGCCCCACCCGTCCCCCATCTCGAATCCGCTGGATTCACTCGTCCCCTTGCTGTTTGTCGCGCTCTGGAGCACGGGCTTCATTGGTGCCAAGCTGGGCCTGCCGTACATCGAGCCGCTGACCTTCCTGGGGCTGCGTTTTGCCATCGTCACCGTGCTCATGCTGGCCGTGGTGGCACTGGTGCGTGCGCCCTGGCCCCCGGCGGGCAGGGCCTGGGGGCACATCGCGGTGTCGGGCCTGCTGGTGCACGGCGTGTACCTGGGCGGGGTGTTCATGGCCATCGGGCACGGGCTGCCGTCGGGCATTACAGCGCTGGTGGTGGGGTTGCAGCCGCTGCTGACAGCCCTGGTGGCCGGGGCTTTGCTGGGCGAGAAGGTGCGGTCAGCCCAATGGGCGGGCCTGGCCCTGGGCTTCACCGGCGTGGCGCTGGTAGTGGCCGGCAAGGTGGCTACCGTGCCGGCGGGTGCTTTGCTGGGCATGCTGCTGCCGGCGGTGGTCGCGCTGCTGGGCATCACGGCGGGCACGCTGTACCAGAAGCGGTTTTGCCCCTCGTTCGACTTGCGTACGGGCTCGGTCATCCAGTACCTGCCCTGTGCGGTGGCCATGGCCGCCGTCGCCTACGCCACCGAATCCATGGCCATATCGTGGACCGGCGAGTTTGTGTTTGCGCTGGGCTGGCTGGTGCTTGTGCTCTCAATGGGGGCCGTGAGCCTGTTGAACCTGCTTATCCGCCGGGGCGGCGCGGTCAATGTGGCCAGCCTGTTCTACCTGACCCCGCCCACCACCGCGCTGATCGCCTGGGCGATGTTTGGCGAGACGCTCAGCGGCTGGGCGCTGGCGGGGATGGCGCTGGCGGCTGCGGGGGTGTGGCTGGCGCGGCAGACGAAGTAAGAGCCCTGGAGGGCCCTGCGGATCAGAGCTTGCGCAGCCGCTCCAGCGCGGCGCGCAGCGTCTCGTCCTTCTTGGCGAAGCAGAACCGCACCACACGCTGGTCAAACCCGTCGCCGTAGAACGCCGACAACGGAATCGCCGCCACGCCCACCTCGCGGGTGAGCCACTGGCAGAAATCGGCCTCGTTCAAGTCGCTGATCGCCGAGATGTCCACGCACTGGAAGTAGCTGCCCGTGCTGGGCAGCAGCTTGAAGCGAGAGCCTGCCAGCCCTTCGCGGAACAAGTCGCGCTTGGCCTGGTAGAAGGCGGGCAACTGCAGGTAGGGCGTGGGGTCTTGCAGGTAGGCGGCCAGCCCGTGCTGCACGGGGGTGTTCACGGTGAACACGTTGAACTGGTGCACCTTGCGGAACTCGGCCGTCAGCGCTGCGGGGGCCGCCACGGTGCCGACCTTCCAGCCGGTGACATGGAAGGTCTTGCCAAAGCTCGACACGATGAAGGCACGCGCGGCGAGGACGGGAAAGCGCGCGGCGCTCTGGTGCTCGACACCGTCGAACACCATGTGTTCGTACACCTCGTCGCTGATGAGCAGGATGTCGGTGGGGGCGAGCAGGTCTTCCAGCTGGCGCATTTCCTCGGCCGTCCAGATGGTGGCGCTGGGGTTGTGCGGGCTGTTGATGATGATGGCGCGGGTGCGGGGCGTGATGGCCGCGCTGATCTTGGCGAAGTCAGGGCGGAACGTGCCGGGCGTGAGCGGCACGCGCACTGCCTTGCCGCCCGCCAGTTCGATGTTGGGCACATAGCTGTCGTAGCAGGGGTCGAGCACGATGACCTCGTCGCCCGGGTGCACGACGGCCAGGATGGCGGTGATGATGGCCTGCGTGGCGCCGGCCGTGATGGTGATTTCGGTGTTGGGGTGGTAGGCCCGGCCATGCAGCGCTTCGATCTTGCGGGCCACGGCTTCGCGCAGCACCGGGACACCGGGCATGGGCGGGTACTGGTTGTGGCCGGCCTGCATGGCCGCCGTGACGGCGTTCACCAGCTCGGGGGCGCATTCAAAATCGGGAAAGCCCTGGCCCAGGTTGACGGCCTGGTGCTCTGCGGCCAGCGCCGACATCACGGTGAAGATGGTGGTGCCCACGTTGGGCAGCTTGCTGGGGAAGGACGGAGTGCTCATCGCGTGGTGTCAATCATGGGAAATCAGCGCGGCGTTTGTCGGCCCGAAGGCCGCGGAGCAGGCCAAGCCAGCGGACGCCGTGGAACTGGCTTTGCCAGGCCACCGGCGGCGTCCCCCTGGAGGGGGAAGCCGCGAAGCGGCTCAGGGGGTGTTTCAAAGTTCGTAGTCGTTGACATGGCCGGTCATCGCGCGGGCAATCAGCTCGCGGCTCAGGCGGTCGCTGAGCAGCTCGGCAAACTTGTAGACGAAGTTGCGCAGGTAGGCGCCGCGCTTGAAGGCCACGCGCGCCACGCTCTGGCCGAACAGGTGGCCCACGGGGCGTACCACCAAGTCGCCCATCGGGTCGTCGCGCATGGCCATCTCGGCCACGATGCCGATCCCCAGGCCCAGGCGCACATAGGTCTTGATCACGTCCGAGTCGATGGCTTCGAGCACGATGCGCGGCTGCAGCTTGCGGGCGGCAAAGGCGTGGTCGATCTTGCCGCGGCCGGTGAACGAGGGATGGTAGGTGATCAGGGCTTCATGGGCCAGGTCGTCGAGGCCGATGCGTTCCTTTTGCGCCAGTGGGTGGTCGGTGGGTACCACCAGCACATGCTGCCATTCGTAGCAGGGCAGAGTGACCAGTTCGGGGTAGTCCGCCAGGGACTCGGTGGCCATGCCGATCTCGGCCACCTCGTCGATGATCATGCGGGCCACTTCATGCGGCGTGGCCTGGTGCAGGCTGATGTTGACCTTGGGGTAGGCCTCGCGCAGGCGGGCCACCGGCACCGGCAGCACGTAGCGGGCCTGGGTGTGGGTGGTGGCGATGCTGAGGGTGCCGCTGTCCTGCGCGCTGAACTGCTCGCCGATGCGCTTCAAGTTGCCCACCTCGCGCATGATGACTTCGATGCTTTTGAGCACATGCTGGCCGGGCTCGGTGATGCGCTTGAGGCGCTTGCCGTGGCGGGCAAAGATGTCCACGCCCAGTTCTTCTTCCAGCTCGATGATGGCTTTGGAGACGCCGGGCTGAGAGGTGTGCAGGGCCTTGGCGGCTTCGGTCAGATTGAGGTTACGGCGTGCAGCCTCTTGAACGAAGCGGAATTGGTGCAGGTTCATATCTGATGAAGACTAAAGATTTTCATCATTATGCTGCATTCGTCTAAAGAATAGGCTTTGCCACCGTATCAGCCGCTGTGCAGAACCCGCCTGGAGTGGTCGGGCGGGCCGACTTGCTGGTTCAGGTGGCCGGGGTTTCGCATGCAATGTGGGCCATCAGCGCGGTCATGCGGGTGTCTTCGCCGATGGCTTGTTGCACATGAAAGGTGATGCCGGGGTGCTGGGTGCGAAGTTCGCCAACCAACAGGGGCAAGTCCTCACGGGCGTGTTTGCCAGTGCCTAAAAACATGGGGACCACGGTGATGGCGGCGGCACCTTTGTCCACCAGGGTTTGCACCACTTGGCCGAGGTTGGGCTCGCAAAGCTCCAAGTAGGCGCACGCCACAGGGCGGTGGGGCTGTGCGGCCTGGATGTGGGCAGCAACGGCCTCCAGGGGGGCGCGCCACAGAGGATCGCGAGAGCCGTGTGAGAAAAGCACGACGGCGGATGAGGAGGTTGTCATGGCTGCCAAAGAGATAAGCCGCGCTAACGCCGGAGCACCAGCCACCCAAAAGCGGCCAGTGACAGCAATGAGTAAATGAGGCCGGGCGCCGCAGCAGTGAGCCAGGGCGACCAGTTTTGCAGGTTGCCCGCGTAGCCGAACACGTTGTTGAGCAGGAAGAAGCTGATGCCGGCCATCACCCCGCCAAACACATAGCCCGCAATACCGCCGGAGCGGAAGTGCAAATAGGCGAAGGGCAGTGCCAGCACCACCATGACCAGGCAACTGAGGGGGTAAAAAACTTTGCGCCAGAACTCGATCTCGTACCGCTGCGCAGATTGCCCGTTGCTGTCGAGGTGGCGGATGTACTGGAACAGGTCGAACGTTGCCATGCGGTCTGGCTTGAGCAGGGAGGCGGCCACCATGTCTGCGCTGATATGGGTGCTCCATTGCCACTCGGGCAATTTCTGGTGTTCTACACGGGCTTCAGTGTCGCCGCGCTGGAAGAAAACGCTGCGCTGTACATCGCTCAGGTTCCAGGCGCCGGACTGGCCGGTGCTGACCTGCCCTGTCGCTGCGTGGGTTTGTGAGGCGATGCGGCCTTGTTCGTCGAACTCAAAGATCCGCACATCGACCAAGCCACTGTCTGGGCCAATGGCGCGCACATTGACGGCGTAGGAGTGGTTGTCCTGCTTTTCCTTGAGCCAGGCCCCTGTGGCGCCAGCGCTGAGCTTGCCCAGGTGGCGTACCTTGATCAGTTGGGCGGCCTTGTCGGTCAGTGGTGCCAGGTAGTCGCCCACGGCAAAGGTGACCAGCACAAAAAAACCACCCAAGGTGAGCAGGGTGCGCAGGGCCAGCCAAGGGCCCATGCCGCTGGTGCGCATGATGGTGAACTCAGAGCTTTGCGCCAGGCGCGCCATCACAAAGATGGTGCCAATGAGCACCGTGATGGGCAGCAGCTCGTAGAGATGGCTGGGGATGCTGAGCGTCACAAACAGCAGGGCGTGCGACAGCTGGTAGCCGTTTTCCCCCGTGCGCCCAATCCAGCGCAGTTCGTCCACCAGGTCAAAAAAGAAGAACAGCGCCAAAAAGCCGATGGTCACGAAGGTGACCGCAAAAACAGCTTCGCGGTGAATGAGGCGGCGTAAGGTGTTCACGCAGGGCTCCTTGGTGCCCACAGGCGGCTAGGCGTCCACTGGTTGTGCCGGATGGCCAGCAGCAGCAGGCCCACAGCCAGCGTGCCACCGTGCAGCAGCACCATGAACCCAACCAGCCCCATGCGACCGGAGCCAATCCAGCTTTGGCCCAATGTCATGAGGTTGTAGTAGATGATGAAAGCGAAGAGCGCCAGCACCATGCTGGTGCTGCGCGCAGCTCGGGGGTTGGCGCTGGCCAGCGCCAGGCCAAGCACCACAAAATTGAGCGCAGCCAGCGCCAGGCCCGCGCGCCATCCCAGTTCTGCCAAGTTGGCGGGCACCGGCTGGGCTAACAAGGCGGGGGTGGAGCGGGTCTTGACGGAGAACTCTTCCACAGCGCCCGGCGGTGCAGATCCAATGCGGGTGGAATATTCTTCAAATTCGCTGACTTTGAGGCCTGCCTTGTCTCGCGTGGATTCCAGCCGTTGGCCGTTGATCAAGATGGCGATACGGTCCTCGCCCTTGATTTCCATGCGCGCACTGTGTGCGCTGGTCACGGACTCCTTGTCGCCTACCGACGTGGCGATGAAGATGTTGTTGCCAGCCTGGGTGTCGGGTGCGTCTTTGTCAATGAAGAACACCCGGCTGCCGTTGGCCGACTCCTGGAATTCGCCGGGGGCAATGCGGTCAATGTCGCTGCGCTGTTCGTAGCGGGTTTTCAGTTCCTGGATCTGGGTGTTGGACCAGGGCCAGACTGCCAGCGATAGCACGGCGATGACTGCCATGACAGGCCAGGCAAAGCGCAGCAGAGGCGGCAGCAGGCTGACCAGCCCACGGCCACTGGCAAACCAGATGACCATCTCGCTCTCACGGTACATTCTGGAGAGTGTGCTGACCACCGCAACAAACAGGCTCAGGCTGAGAATGATGGGCAGTTGACCGAGCACGGTAAACCCCATCACGAGCATGACGTCAGAGGGATTGACGCTGCCGCGTGAGGCTTGTCCCAGGGTGCGGATCAGCATCATGGTCATGACCACGGTGACCAGCACCACCAGCGTCGCGCCGAAGCTGCGCGCCAGCTCCTTGCGAATAGATGAATCGAATAACATTGGCTCGAAGGAAAACACCGATTATGAACTTTGATCTGAAGAAACTGGATTTGGATGCCGCCGCAAGCGAAAAATGCGACTTGTTGGCTGTTTTGGTGACTGAGGAGTTCAAAGCTGGCAAGGACCCGCTGTCGGCCTTGGCAGGGCAAGCCATCAAGCAAGGTGACTTCAGTGCCAAGCTGGGCAAAGTGCTGCAGTGCTACAACGCGCCTGCAGCCGTTGCCCGGCGTGTGGTGTTGCTGGGGGCGGGTGATGGGTCTGCACGTGCTGTCCGCCAAGCGGTGCTGTCGCTGTCTTCCCTGCTCAAGGGGCCGCAGGTCAAGCGCATGGCTGTGGTGTCTTCCGCTGCATTGTCGGGTCCCGCTGTCAGCGCCTTGGTCCAGGCCGTGGCCGAGGCCAGCTATGTTTACACCACCACCAAGTCCAAAGCAGAAGCGCGGGCTTTGGTGCGTTGCGTGGTGGGAGTGTTTGATGTCATCAAGGTCCGGTCAGAGTTTGATGAAGGAGTGGCATTGGTTGCCGGCGTTGAGTTTGCCCGTGAATGGGGCAACAGGCCCGCAAACCATGCCACGCCGACGATGTTGGCCGAGGCCGCCAAATCGCTGGCCAAGCAGCCTCGCATCCAATGCAAGGTGCATGGCCCTGCTGAGGTGGCAAAGTTGGGCATGGGCGCGTTTATGGCCGTGGCCCAGGGGGCGGAGCAGCCCCTGCGGTTCATTGAATTGCACTACCGTGGTGCAGCCAAAGACGCCCCGGCCGTGGTGCTGGTGGGCAAAGGGATCACCTTCGACACAGGCGGCATCTCCATCAAGCCTGCAGGCGAGATGGACGAGATGAAGTTCGATATGTGTGGCGCTGCCAGTGTGCTGGGCGTGTTCAAGGCCCTGGCTGAGTTGCAGCCCGCATTGAATGTGGTGGGTTTGATCCCTGCGTGCGAGAACATGCCCGACGGCCGCGCCGTAAAACCGGGCGATGTGGTCACCAGCATGAGCGGCCAGACCATCGAGATCTTGAACACCGACGCCGAAGGGCGTTTGGTGTTGTGTGATGCGCTGACGTACGCGGCGCGCTTTAAGCCCGCGGCGCTGATTGACATTGCCACCCTGACTGGCGCCTGCGTGATTGCCCTGGGGGGCGTGCGCAGCGGCCTGTATGCCAACCGCGATGACCTGGCCCTGGCTTTGCAGCAGGCGGGTGACGCGTCGCTGGACCTGTGCTGGCGCATGCCCCTGGACGATGACTATGCCGACGGACTCAAGAGCAATTTTGCTGACATGGGCAATGTGGCTGGGCGGGCTGGTGGATCTATTACGGCTGCCAAGTTCTTGCAAAAATTTGTGGGGGACATCCCCTGGGCGCACCTGGACATTGCGGGCACCGCATGGAAGGGGGGCGCGGCCAAGGGCTCTACTGGGCGTCCTGTGGGCTTGTTGTTTCAGTACCTGCTGACGCAGGCCGCAGCAGCTGCTAAAGAGGGCGCAAAAAAACCTGCGGCCAAGCCCCGCGCCAAGCCTGTAAAGCGTGCATCGGCCGCCAGCTGAGCCAATGACAGAGATCGCCTTTCACTTCAATGCGCCAGACAAACTGGCCTATGCGTGCCGCTTTGCACGCAAGGCCCAGCGTGCGGGGGCGCAGCTGGTGATCTTGGCACCCAAACCTGTTTTGGTGGACCTGGATCGCATGCTTTGGTCGGTGTCGCCGCAGGATTTTGTTGCGCACTGCTTCGACGATGCCGACGAAGACCAGTTGGCGGTATCGCCAGTCGTGTTGTCTGCTGAGTTGGGTGCAACACCTCATCAGGACGTGTTGCTCAATTTGGGGGCTCAAGTGCCTGCTGCGTTTGAGCGGTTTTCTCGGCTCATTGAGGTGGTGAGTTCCACGGACGAACAAGACCGGGGCCAGGCGCGGCTGCGATGGAAGCACTACGCGGCGCGTGGCTACGCGATTGTTCGGCACGATTTGGTGTTGAAGGGGGGGTGAAGAATGTCTACAGCACCTCCCAGAGTCCCACCGCGTTTTGTCCCGACACTCACCGAAGTGGTGCAAACCCCATCAGGGCAAAGTGTTGCAGCCCCTACATCGGTGCCGAAACCTCCGCCTGCTTCGGTGGCTCCCTCCATTCCGGTGGTTACGGAAAAGGTTTCGGGCACTCCGCCGGTGAGAGGGGGCGCGACAGGTGCTGTTTCTGCTCAGGCTCTCCCTGTGCAGCCAAGCCTGCCTGCTCGGGGTATTTCGGGGGACGGAAAAGGAGGCGCTGTAGGCGCTGCGCGTTCTGCTGCGACGGCCCCGGCCCCGGTATCTGCTGCAGGAGTGGGCGCGGGTGCCTTAGGCTCTTCCAGCCCAGCGGTGGCTTCCCCTGCCCCAATGGCCGTTGCCAAAGAAGCCCGCGCTGATGTTCGTCCGCCCGCCAGATCGTTGCCTGAAGGAACCGAGGAGTACATGGTTCATCGGGTGATGCAGCGCGTGGATGTGGTGCTGGACCAGCGGTTGCGTGAGGCCATCGCCACGGTGGTGCAGGAGCAAACCAGATCGGTGCTGCCACGCTTGCGCGAAGAGATTGAGTCCGTGGTGCGCCATGCGGTCTATGAAGCCGTGGCAGACGAACTGGCGAGCGCACATCCTGACGCACCTCAAGGATGACAGGGTATTCCCCTGTGGTTTCCCCTGCATTTAATCGTGTTCCCTAATGAGCTGGCCTGTAAATTGCGATATGTTCCACTGCGTTGAGACACAAGAAAAATTCTCAGCGTTTATCTTTACTGGAGATTGATATGCAATTGAAGTTGAAACTGACCGTGGTTGCTGCTATCGCAGCTGTTGCCGGCGTGGCCTCTGCACAAGAGCAGGTGGTCAAGATCGGTCACGTGGCTCCTGTTTCTGGCGCGCAGGCTCACTACGGCAAGGACAACGAAAATGGTGCTCGCATGGCCATTGAAGAGTTGAACGCCCAAGGTGTCACCATCGGCGGTAAGAAGATCAAGTTTGAGCTTCAGGCGGAAGATGACGCTGCTGATCCAAAGCAAGGGACAGCCGCTGCACAAAAACTGTGCGATGCCAAGGTTGCTGGCGTTGTGGGCCATTTGAACTCCGGTACGACGATTCCCGCATCGAAGGTTTACAACGACTGCGGTATCCCCCACGTCACGGGCGCTGCGACCAACCCCAACCTGACAAAGCCAGGCTACAAGACAACCTTCCGTATCATCGCCAATGACAATGCTTTGGGTTCCGGTTTGGCTTTCTATGCCATCGACACCCTGAAGCTGAAGACCGTTGCGATCGTGGATGACCGTACTGCTTACGGCCAAGGCGTGGCTGATGTGTTCAAGAAGACAGCCGCAGCCAAGGGCATGAAGGTGGTGGACGAACAGTTCACGACTGACAAGGCGACCGACTTCATGGCCATCTTGACCGCCATCAAGTCCAAGAACCCTGATGCCATCTTCTTCGGCGGTATGGACCCACAAGCCGGCCCCATGCTGCGCCAGATGGAGCAGTTGGGCATGGGCAATGTGAAGTACTTCGGCGGCGACGGCGTGTGTACCTCTGAAATTGCCAAGCTCGCAGCAGGCGCTAAGACCTTGGCCAACGTGATCTGCGCTGAAGGCGGCGCATCGCTGGACAAGATGCCTGGAGGCAAGGCCTGGAAGGCCAAGTACGATGCCAAGTACCCTAACCAATTCCAAGTTTACAGCCCTTACACCTACGACGCGACGTTCTTGCTGGTGGATGCCATGAAGCGTGCCAACTCGGTCGATCCTAAGGTCTACACCCCAGAATTGCTGAAGTCCAACTTCAAGGGCGTGACATCGACGATCCAGTTTGAACCCAATGGCGAAATGAAGAACCCTGCCATCACCTTGTACGTGTACAAGGATGGCAAGAAGACACCTCTGAACTAAATCCGTTCAGTAGCTTCTGATACAAAGGCCCCCTGCTTGAAGCAAGCAGGGGGCCTTTGTTTTTGATGGCCCGAATGGCGCAAAAAGTCCTGGACCAGGGGGGCGGGTTCCCGCCCTTAGCGGCGCACTTGCAGTGACCCAGGGTTCACAATGTTGGTAGGCGTGCCTTTGATGAAGTTCGCTACATTGTCAAAGGCTGCACCGAAGTACAACTCATAGCTGTCCTGTTCCACGTACCCAATGTGGGGCGTGCAGATGCAGTTTTCCAGCCGCAAAAGAGCATGCCCTTGCAGGATGGGCTCGCTTTCGAAAACATCCACCGCGGCCATGCCGGGGCGTCCGCGATTGAGCGCCGCAATCAGTGCGTCGGGTTCAACCAACTCGGCTCGGGACGTGTTGACCAGCAGTGCCGTCGGCTTCATGCAGGACAAATCTTCCAAAGAAACAATACTGCGTGTCTCTTCATTCAGGCGCAAGTGCAGTGAGATGACATCGCACTGAGAGAAGAACTCCTCGCGGGTGGTTGCGATCTGGTAGCCATCGGTTAGCGCCTGGGCTCTTGAGGCCTCTCTGCCCCAGATGCGCACATTCATGCCAAATGCGCGGCCATACCCCGCCACCAATTGCCCTATGCGTCCATAGCCCCAAATGCCCAGCGTTTTACCCCTCAGCACCGTTCCAATGCCAAAGTTGGGGGGCATGGACGCGTTTTTGAGTCCTGACTGCTGCCAAGCGCCATGCTTGAGGTTGGCGATGTATTGAGGAAGGCGGCGAGAGGCCGCCATCACCAGTGCCCAAGTCAACTCTGCGGGGGCTACTGGAGAGCCCACGCCTTCTGCCACTGCAATTCCGCGCTCCGTACAGGCAGCCACATCGATATGGCTACCCACTTTGCCAGTTTGCGCAATCAGTTTGAGTCGAGGCAGCTTTTCAACCAACTGGCGGGTGATTTGCGTTCGCTCGCGCACCAGCACGATGATGTCTGCATCACGCAGACGCACCGACAACTGGCCTAACCCCTTGATAGTGTTGGTGTAGACCTTGGCGGTGTAGGCGTCGAGCCGGGTGGCGCAATGGAGCTTGCGCACTGCGTCTTGGTAATCGTCCAAAATCACAATATTCATCCCGATATTGTGCCTTGCCCGCGCGGTCCTCAGGTAGCGCGGTGAACAAACGATGGCGCAGTTAAATGCAACGCGATGTGTGGTGCGGCAGTTTGATCTCTTAGATTTACCAAGGACCGTTTGCGGTCCCCTGCGAGATCGGAAACAGGCTTGCAGTTGTCAGGCCAAAGTCTCTCGCGCTGCAAGTCTGTCCAGCTCTGCACACACATCGGCCATTCGGCCCGAAATAAACAACTTGTCGAAGCCGTTGTTGCAAGACGAGTGCACAACCCGCAGCACCTGCCGCGCAGGGGGGCGACGCATCGAATGGGTACTGTGGGGCAGTGGGCGATGCGCCAGCTTTGTCTCGGCTGCCGAGCGTGCACTTCGGGCTGGAGCATGGGTTTTGGGGTGGTCTGGGCGCTGAGCCTGCGGCGCAGGCGTTTCAAGCACCAAGCCTTGGGCAAACTTGCATGGGTTGGCCCGCTCGCTGCCCAAGGCTGCGTTGCCAATGGCTACTTCACCACCGAGTTGCGCCCGGCCAAGTGCCCTGGGTGCGAGCCAGCGCGACAGCACTTGCAGGGGCGAGGCGAACGAGGAGAGAGTCAAAGATCCAATTCCCATGTGAATACTCCGAAGATCGGTGGATGAACATAGGCAGGATTTCAAAAACACAGCGTCCCCCAGGGCTGACAAGGTGTGGCTACCTCGTCAAACGCCCGCCACCTGAGGGGTTGCGCATCTGGTGTTGGGTTTACATCAGCATCGTGTTTCTGATGAGGCCCACAGCCAATCCCTCGATTTCAAAGGCCTCCCCAGGCTGCACGGTAATGACAGGGTAGTCGGGGTTTTCGGGCAAAAGCTCAACCCCCTTGGCGGTGCGTTTGAGCCGTTTGACGGTGACTTCGTCGCCCAGGCGTGCCACCACAATTTGGCCATTGCGTGCCTCTTTGGTGGCCTGCACTGCCAGCAGGTCGCCGTCCATGATGCCTGCGTCGCGCATGGACATGCCTCGCACCTTGAGGAGGTAATCTGGCTTGTGCTGAAAGAGGCTGTTTTCCACGCAGTAGGTTTGGTCCACATGTTCCTGCGCGAGAATGGGGGAGCCAGCAGCCACGCGGCCAATCAGCGGCAGGAAGAGTTGAGACACTTGCTGCAGCGGTGCCGCAAAGTGCTGCCCTCTGGCGGCATTGATGGCACGAACCGTGTCGCTGCGCAGCCGAATGCCACGTGACGTGCCGCTGACCAACTCGATGACGCCTTTGCGCGCAAGGGCCTGCAGGTGTTCTTCTGCCGCGTTGGCCGACTTGAAACCCAGCTCTGTGGCGATCTCTGCACGGGTAGGGGGGGCCCCTGTGCGTGCGATGGCGGTCTGGATCAAGTCCAGAATCTGTTGTTGCCGGGCCGTGAGTTTGGGGTTGTCGAACATGACTGTGTCTGCGGCTTGCTGAGGGTTTAGGGCTACTGTTTTTTAATCCAGTACCTGTATTTTTCACCAGTTTTTTGGAGTGCGCAAGTGAGTACGCAAAAAATCGTCGTTTTGGGGACGGGCGGCACGATTGCCGGAAAGGCCGCGAGTGCGGAGGACAACGTGGGTTACAAAGCGGCGGAGGTGGGTGTCGCGGACTTGCTGCAAGGCGTGCCGGGGCTGGGCAAGGCGCTGCAAGGGCATGTTTTGGAATCTGAGCAAATTGCCCAGATCGACAGCAAAGACATGGACTGGGAGGTGTGGCGTGCGTTGGCGCTGCGCTGCCAGGAGGTGTTGTCAGACTCCCAGGTGAAAGGGGTGGTGATCACCCACGGCACCGACACGCTGGAAGAGACGGCGTGGTTTTTGAGTGCGGTGTTGGATGCCTCCAAGCCCGTTGTTCTGGTCAGTGCGATGCGGCCGGCCAGTTCCTTGACGCCTGACGGGCCACAGAACTTGCTGGATGCCGTCACCGTGGTGATCCATCCCGGCGTTGGCGGTGTTTTGGCGGTGGCTGCGGGCGTCGTGCATTCTGCAAAGCAGGTTCACAAGGCATTTCCTTACCGTGTGGATGCCTTCACCTCCGGCGAGGTGGGGCCGTGCGGGTGGGTGGAGGAGGGGCAAGTGCGTTGGGCGCGGGAGCCCGGTGCAGGGTGTCGGGGAGCCCATACTGCGTTGCTGCACAGGATGCCTGCCGCCGCAGACTGGCCCTGGGTGGAAGTGGTGTGCAGTGGGGCGGGCGCCAATGGGCGCGTGGTGGATGCCTTGGTGCAGGCGCGTGTGCAGGGCCTGGTGATCGCCGCTACGGGCAATGGCTCCATCCACCATGCGCTGAAGGAGGCTTTGCTGCGCGCGCAGCAGCAGGGCGTTTGCGTGGTGACCGCTACCCGGTGTGGGCAAGGCCACACGTTGGTGGGGCCCGCAGGCGACTTTGCCGGAGCAGCGGGGCTGTCGCCCATCAAGGCGCGGATTCAGCTGATGTTGGACCTGATGTCACGCAATTTGGCGCAGGCTGTGTGATCTGGCACTGCTGCCCCCTTTCGGGCTGACCTGTGGATGGGGCTGCCGGGCATAGAAAAAACCCCTTGCTGCAGTGCTGCGGCAAGGGGTTTTTTCTGGGCGGTTTGCCGCCGAGATGGATCGGGGCAGACGCCCCTCGAAGGTCAGTGGCTCAGCGCTTCAAATGCGCGGGCGGTGATCTCATCCACCGTGCCGGTGCCGCTGATGGCGCGGTACTTGGGGGCCTGTGCGGGCTCTTGTTGTGCCCAGTTGCTGTAGTAGTCCACCAAGGGGCGTGTCTGGTCGCTGTAGACCTGCAGGCGCTTCTTGACGGTTTCTTCCTTGTCGTCGTCGCGTTGGATCAGGTCTTCACCCGTCGCATCGTCCTTGCCTTCCACCTTGGGTGGGTTGAACTTGACGTGGTAGGTGCGGCCACTGGCAGGGTGCGAGCGGCGGCCGCTCATGCGCTCCACGATGGCTTCAAAAGGTACGTCGATTTCGAGCACGTAATCCAGCTTGACGCCAGCAGCCTTCATGGCATCGGCTTGGGGAATGGTGCGGGGGAATCCATCGAACAGGAACCCCTTGGCGCAGTCGGGCTGGGCGATGCGCTCTTTGACCAGATTGATGATCAGCTCGTCGCTGACCAGTGCGCCGGCCTTCATCACTGCATCGGCTTGCAGACCCAGGGGCGTGCCGGCCTTGACGGCGGCGCGCAGCATGTCTCCGGTGGAGATTTGAGGAATGCCGTACTTCTGGCAGATGAAGGTGGCTTGCGTGCCCTTTCCGGCGCCAGGCGCGCCCAACAGAATCAGTCTCATGGAGGTCCTCAAGGTTAGAAATCGTGCGGCAGGGCTGGCGGGGGCGTGAAAGTCCGCCCGGGATGCCGTGCTCTCGTTGCGGGCAAGGATAGCATGTGACAGCTTGGTACAGCCTTACGCTGCCGCTGCTTTGGCGACTGTGTTTTCCCGGTGTGCAGCCTGCTCAGTGACGGGGGGTGGCGGGGGCCAGCAAGGCGCGAACTTTTGCCAAATCTTCCGGTGTGTCCACCCCTGGGCCGGGCGCTGTGGCCGCAATGTGTACGGCGATGCGGTGCCCATGCCACAGCGCGCGCAGTTGCTCCAGGGCCTCCACGGTCTCGGTGGGGGCGACGGGCAATTGGGGAAACTGCCGCAGAAAGCCTGCACGGTAGCTGTAGATGCCGACATGGCGCAGCGGCGAAAAGCCTGCGGCGCTGTGGGCCACGGGGCTTGGGGTGGCTGCATCCCACCAGGCGATGTCCGAATGGTCTCGCGACCACGGAATGGGCGCGCGGCTGAAATAGTGGGCCAAGCCCTGGGCATCGAGCACGACCTTGACCACGTTGGGGTTCAGGTAGTCGTCCCTCGATGCGATGGGGTGGGCTGCTGTGCCCATGCTGGCCTGGGCTTGTGTGGCCAGCAGGCCCGCCACGGCGTTGATCAGGGCCGGGTCTATCAAAGGCTCATCGCCCTGCACGTTGACGACGATGTCGTCGCCTTGCAAGCCCAGTTGCTCGCAGGCCTGTGCCAGGCGGTCGCTGCCGCTGGCATGGTGTTTGTCGGTCAGCACGGCCTCGATGCCATGCTGTCGGCAGGCTTGCAGAATGAGGGCATCGTCCGCCGCCACCACCACGCGCTGGGCCTGGCTTTGCTGGGCGCGCTGGGCCACGCGCACCACCATGGGTGTCCCGGCAATGTCGGCCAGCGGTTTGTTGGGCAGCCGTGAGGATGCCAGTCGGGCGGGGATCAGCACGGTGAATGGGGCGCTGCTGATCGCCGCGGAGCTGGGAGAGAGGCCTGGCATCGCTGGCCCGTCGCTCATGCCTCCAGCTCCTCGTCGCTCAGGGTGCGGGCTTCGTTTTCCAGCAGCACCGGAATGCCATCGCGCACGGGGTAGGCTAGGCGGGCGCTGCGAGAAACCAGCTCTTGGTTCTCCCGGTCAAACGTCAGGGGGCCTTTGGTGACGGGGCATACCAGCAGTTCAAGCAGTTTGGGGTCCATGGCGGCGTGTTCAATCTGAAAAAGCGGCGCGCTCAGCGCGCGAAAGGGTCGGGGGATGATAGCGGCGAAGCCAGGCTGGCCAGCCGTTCCTTCAATTGGCGAAGGAAGCCATCGTCCAGCGTGATCTGCAAGGGCACGGCCAGGGCGTCGGGGTGCTGTTTCCACAGTTTGACAGCGTCTTTTTCAGTGCAAACAAGCACCTCGGGCTGATAAGATAAGCGCTGCCAGCTATCAAAATCATAGTGATCTGGCAGAGCTTCCTGGGTGGCCAATGTCAGTCCTGCGGATCTCAGCATGCCAAAGAACAGGCCCGGCTGGCCGATGGCGGCCACGGCATGCACGGGCTGGCCCTGCAGCGTGCTCAAAGGTACCTGGCGCCCATTGGCCGCCACGGCGTAACTGGCAAGGTGGCGTTGCAGCCCAAAAGTGCCGCCGGTGGCTGGTACCTTGGCGTGGCTGGGTGGCGGCGCATCACCCGTGTACAGCACCCAGTCCACCCGCCGGGGCCAAGGCTCACGCAGGGGGCCTGCGGGCAGCAAAAAGCCGTTGCCTGTGCCGTGGGGGTTGAAAACGCAAATTTCCAGATCGCGCTGCAGCGCCAAGTGCTGCAGGCCATCGTCGCAGACCAGCACGTCCACCTCGGGGTGCTGTGCCAGCAGGGTGCGGGCCGCCAGGGTGCGCTTGCTGGCGACGTACACCGGCACGCGGCACTGCTGCGCGATCAGCAAGGGCTCATCACCCACCTCGCTGGCCACCGAGGTGGGCAAAACCGCCAGGCAGCCCTGGGTGGTGCGGCCATAGCCGCGGGAGACAACGCCAGGGCGCAGGCCCAGGCTTTGCAGGTATTGGACCAGTGCCATCACCACCGGCGTTTTGCCAGAGCCTCCGGCCACCACATTGCCCACGACGATCACCGGCCGCCCAGGGTGCTCTGAGTGCAGCAGGCCGGTTCGGTACAGCGCGGCACGGGTCGCCATGAGCGCGCGGTACAGCTGAGACACGGGCCACAGGGCCCAGCTCAGCGCACTGCGGCACTGCCACAGGGCGGGCCAGCCCTGGGTGCCACTGATTTTTGGGGGGGAAGCGTTTGGCCGCACACCCCCGGGCCGCGAGGCCGAGGAAGGCGGCTGCGGCGTGGGGGTTGCCATGCCGCTCAGCGGTTGCTTGCGCGCGCGCCAGCGGTGGATTGGGTCGCGAAGGTGATTTGTGTCAGGCCCACGCGCCGGGCCGCTTCCATCACGGTCACCACCGACTGGTGGGGGGCCATGGCATCGGCACTGATGATGACGACGCTGTCTTTGCCTGCGCTGGCGCCGCGCAGGGCCTGGGCCACAGCGTCCACGCTCTTGCCCTCCACACCGCCCTTGTTGACGGCGTAGCGGCCATCGGCTGCCACGGCAACGATGACCTCCTTGGGGTGGTCGCGTTGCTGCTCGGCATCGGCCACTGGCAGGGTGAGCTTGAGTTCGGTGAACTTGCTGTAGGTGGTGGTCAGCATCAAAAAGATGAGGATCACCAGCAGCACGTCGATGAACGGAATCAGGTTGATTTCCGGCTCATCCTTCGCTCGGGGGCGGAAGTTCATGGGCATACGCTGGGCCGCCTGCTTGCTTATTTGCGGTGGCGCAGGATGTGGCGCACAAACTGCTCAGACGCCAATTCGAGCGTGAGCAGGTAGGCATCAACCCGGCCGCGGAAGTAGCGCCAGAAGATCAGCGCCGGGATGGCCACGATCAGGCCAAACGCGGTGTTGTACAGGGCGATGGAAATACCCTGGGCCAGTTGGGCGGGGTTGCCGCCTCCCAGGGCGCCGGTGTTGCCGCCTTGCGAGCCAAAGATCTCGATCATCCCGATCACAGTGCCCAGCAGGCCCAGCAGCGGGGCTGCTGAAGCAATGGTTGCCAGCGCGCTCAGGTACTTCTCCAGGCGGTGGGCCACGGCCCGGCCGCTGCCCTCCATGGTGGCGCGCAAGTCGGTTTCGCTGCACTGGGGGTTGGCGTTGAGCGCACGCAGGCCCGAGGCCAACACTTCACCGAGGGCCGAGCTTTGGGCCAACTGGTTGACGACGTCCGGGGTGGGCAGCGAGCGGGAGGACACGGTGATGGCCTCGTCCAGCAGTTTGGGGGGGGCGATGCGGGCTGTTTTCAAGGAAACAAAGCGCTCGCAAATCAAGGCCAGAGCCAGGACAGAACAGGCAATGAGGGGCCAAATGGGCCAGCCTGCGGCTTGTATGATGGACAGCAATTCTCTCTCCGCTCAGGTGAAGTCAGTCTGCAATTATGGCCCAGGCGGCTGGCGCTTTGAGGTCACAAACCGTTACGAGAAATCGCCGCCTTCGGTGCGCAGGCCTCGCCCACAAAATCTGTGGATAACTTTGTGGGTAAGCGGGTGGGTATCCCCGCCAAAGCGGCGCCAAATGGGCGTTGCAACAGATTGATGAAAAATTGCACAGCAAAAAATCCATATAAAACAATGACTTGTACGTGTTTGCGTCTTTTGCAGGGTGTTGGCTTGGCCGGGGCGTGTGGTGCTGGTGCGTCGCCCGCGCTGTGGAGTACTTGGGGCCACGCGGCTGCGCCAAGGCCCGTGGTGGCCCATGTTTGAGGCGTCCACCCCTGCAGCCACGCCGCGTGTGTGGGAAGTCGGCGCGCTGTGCCGCGCCATTGCTGATGTGCTGGAGGCGCGCTTCAACCCTGTCGCGGTGCGGGGCGAGATAACTGGCTTCTCGCGCGCATCCAGCGGGCATTGTTATTTCTCGATCAAGGACGCCGCGGGCCAGTTGCGTTGCGCCATGTTCCGCCGTGCGGCCGGGCTGCTTGACTTTTCTCCCAGAGATGGTGAATTGGTCGAGGTGCGTGGCCGCCTGGGGGTCTACGAGGCCCGGGGCGACTTGCAGTTCATTGTGGAGAGCATGCAGCGCGCAGGGCAGGGCGCGCTGTTTGAGCAGTTCTTGCGCCTCAAGGCTCAGCTCGAATCCGAAGGCCTGTTCGATACACGGCGCAAGCGCCCCTTGCCGCTGCAGCCGCGCGGCATTGGCTTGATCACCTCGCTGGGGGCTGCTGCCTTGCACGATGTGGTCACGGCGCTGCGCCGCCGGGTGCCGCACATCCCGGTGGCGTTGATCCCTGCGCAGGTCCAGGGCGCGGCGGCCCCGCAGTCCATGGTGGCTGCGCTGCGGCAGATGTACACCTGGGCCGAGGGCGCGGGCGCGCCTTGGGGCCCCGAGCCAGGGGGCACCGTCCCTATCGACGTCATCCTGCTGGTGCGCGGCGGCGGGTCGATGGAAGACCTGTGGGCCTTCAACGATGAGCAACTGGCGCGCACCGTGGTGCAAAGCCCTGTGCCTCTGGTCAGCGGCGTGGGGCATGAGACCGACTTCACCATTGCCGACTTCTGCGCCGATTTGCGTGCGCCCACGCCGACGGCCGCGGCCGAGCTGGTGGCGCAGCCGCGCGAGGTATGGCTGGGCGCGCTGGACCTGCTGGCCGACCGCCTAGACACCGCCGTGCAGCGCCAGCTGGACGCACGCCACCAGCGGCTGGACCAGGCCGCGCAGCGGCTGGGGCGCCCGTCGGGCCTGGCCGCGCGCGAGCAACTGCGCCTGGCCCGCTGCGCACAGCGCATGCGCCATGGCATGCTATTGAATTTAGAGCGGCTAGCGCTTAAGCACAAAGCGCTAGAGGCCGATTTGCCTATCAAAGTGACCCGCCAGCTCGCGCAGCAGTCTGACCGGCTGGAGCGCGCACGCATGCAGCTGGAGCTGCTGAACCCGCAACTGGTGCTGCAGCGCGGCTACGCCTTGCTGACCGACAGCGATGGCCATACCGTGACCGGTGTGGGCCAGGCCCGCCCGGGCGATGCGCTGCGGGCCACGTTGGCCGATGGGGTGCTGGACTTGACGGTGGGGCAGCCGCGCCTGTTGTGAGGGCTGTGGGCGCGCAGCGCTTGCGGCCATGCGGTGTTGCGATGTATCTCCACTTCTCTGCACAAGGCTATTGATCTTCCTACAATGCCACGTCGCGTCAAATTGCGCGCCAGGCGTGGGGCGGCTTGCTTGCCAAGCCGCCGCCCACCTTCCAGCATTGCAAACCACGAGGAAACACCACCATGGAACATACCCTTCCCCCGCTGCCTTACGCCATCGACGCCCTGGCCCCCCACTACAGCAAGGAAACGCTGGAGTTTCACCATGGCAAGCACCACAACGCCTATGTGGTGAACCTGAACAACCTGCAAAAGGGCACTGAGTTCGAGTCGCTGTCGCTCGAAGAAATCATCAAGAAGTCGTCCGGCGGCATCTACAACAACGCAGCCCAGATCTGGAACCACACCTTCTTCTGGAACTGCATGGCCCCGAACGGTGGCGGCGAACCCACAGGCGCCCTGGCCGACGCCATCAACGCCAAGTTCGGCTCCTACGCTGCTTTCAAGGAAGCCTTCGTCAAGAGCGCCGTGGGCAACTTTGGCTCCGGCTGGACCTGGCTGGTGAAGAAGGCCGACGGCAGCGTTGACATCGTCAACACCGGCGCCGCTGGCACGCCCCTGACCACCGCCGACAAGGCCCTGCTCACCGTGGACGTGTGGGAACACGCCTACTACATCGACTACCGCAACCTGCGTCCCAAGTTCGTGGAAACCTTCCTGGACAAGCTGGTCAACTGGAAGTTTGCCGAAGCTAACTTCGCTTGATTTCGCTTCATGCCTGGTTTCATCCGGGCATAAAAAAACGGCCGCAAGGCCGTTTTTTTATGGGCAAAGCCTGCGCAGTCATGGGCTGGAGGCTTGTTGGCAGTTTGTAGATTGGCTGGTTATTTCTTGGTGCTGAACACTGCAGCGCTCACCAGCTTGCTGCCCGGCTTGATGCCTTTTTGGGCAAACCAGCCCTGGTTCATTTCCAGCACGTAGCGCACCGGCTTGGCCGAGCAGTGCGAGTCCTCGGTCTGTGGCTTCATGTCGGCCAGGTTCACGATGGTGCCGTCATCGGCCACAAAGGCCGCCGTCAGCGGCAACAGCGTGTTCTTCATCCAGAAGCACTGCGTGGCGGGCTGCTCAAAGACAAACAGCATGCCCTCGTGCGCTGGCATTTCCTTGCGGTGCATCAGGCCGGTTTGCCGCTCTTGCGGGGCTGCGGCCACCTGGGCATCGATGCGGTGCATGCCTGCGGTGATTTCCACGCGCTGCAGATTCATCTGGGGCTGGTTCTGGGCGCTGGCTGGCAGCGCAGTAGCCAAGGTGATCAGGCCTGCGATCAGCAGCCGGGGGGAAGAGAGCAAATGACTTGGCATGGGGTCTTTGGATTCAGGCAGTTGGCGGGGGAGGGCGCAAAGATGGCTCGTTGCGCAGCATGCTGGGCATTTTGATCCAAGTTGGGGTGGCTTCGATGAAACGGCTCGGCAACACACTGCGCTGGGCTTGGAGGCGGCTGCGCGCCACAGGTTCCGCAAGGCGACACAGGGCGCGCGTGGCCTGCCAAGGGGCGCTGAGAACGGGCCTAAAATGAAAAATGGGCCGCGCAGGTGGCACCCTCTCAATCCTTGGCTGAGCCCGACTCAGTCCTCACCGGAGACCTCCGTACATGACCGCTTTCCAGCACATCCAGGTTCCTGCCGAGGGGCAGAAGATCACCGTCAACGCCGACATGTCGCTGAACGTGCCCGACCAGCCCATCATCCCGTTCATCGAGGGTGATGGCGTGGGCCGTGACATCACGCCCGTGATGATCAAGGTGGTGGATGCTGCTGTGGCCAAGTCGTACGGCGGTCAGCGCAAGATCCAGTGGATGGAAGTGTTTGCAGGCGAGAAGGCCACCCGCATCTATGGCCCCGACGTGTGGCTGCCCGACGAAACCCTGCAGGCGGTGCGCGACTATGTGGTGTCTATCAAGGGCCCGCTCACCACGCCCGTGGGCGGCGGCATCCGCTCGCTGAACGTGGCCCTGCGCCAGGAGCTGGACTTGTACGTGTGCCTGCGCCCCGTGCAGTACTTCAAGGGCGTGCCATCGCCCCTCAAAGAGCCCGAGAAGACCAACATGGTCATCTTCCGCGAGAACTCGGAAGACATCTACGCAGGCATTGAATTCCCCGCCGAATCCGACAAGGCCAAGAAGCTCATCCAGTTCTTGCAGAACGAGCTGGGCGCCACCAAGATCCGCTTCCCCAACACCTCGGGCATCGGCATCAAGCCCGTCTCGCGTGAGGGCACGGAGCGCCTGGTGCGCAAGGCCATCCAGTACGCCATCGACCACAACAAGCCCAACGTGACCATCGTGCACAAGGGCAACATCATGAAGTACACCGAAGGGGGCTTCCGCGACTGGGCCTACGCCCTGGCGCAAAAGGAGTTTGGCGCCGAGCTGATCGACGGCGGCCCATGGTGCAAGTTTGCCAACCCCAACACGGGCAAGGAAATCACCATCAAGGACAGCATTGCCGATGCCTTCCTGCAGCAGATTTTGCTGCGCCCCGCCGAGTACTCGGTGGTGGCCACGCTCAACCTCAACGGCGACTACATCTCCGACGCACTGGCCGCGCAGGTGGGCGGCATCGGCATTGCGCCGGGCGCCAACATGTCCGACTCGGTCGCCTGCTTTGAAGCCACCCACGGCACCGCGCCCAAGTACGCGGGCAAGGACTATGTGAACCCCGGCTCCGAAATCCTCTCGGCCGAGATGATGCTGCGCCACATGGGCTGGAAGGAAGCGGCCGACCTCATCCTGAAGTCGCTGGAAAAAGCCATTGGCAGCAAGAAGGTGACGTATGACTTTGCCCGCCTGATGGACGGCGCCACGCAGGTGAGCTGCTCGGGCTTTGGTCAGGTGATGATCGACCAGATGTGAGGTGTGGGCGGCTGGTTTGAACAGAGTCAGCCACCGCACAACAAGCGCCCCGGCAAAAAGCCTCCTGCAATCTGTGATTGCAGGAGGCTTTTGTCTTTTTCGCCTGATTAGCAACTTGCCAGATACCCCTGCATCCGTTCGGGCTGAGCCCGTCGAAGCCAGGGCTTGCCGCGTGCGTGCAAGGCTTCGACAAGCTCAGCCCGAACGGGTGGGGACGAGAAGGCGTCTGAGGCAGGTCGCTAATCAGGATTTTCGCCATCTAGCGCTTGATGGGTAAGCGCAAGCAGCTATTTTATTGATAGCAATCAGTGGCCAGCCTGTGGCTCCGCTTTGAGCCCAATTCTCCGTGTCGCCACCGCAGCCGCCAAGTGTTCGTCATGGGTCACCAGCATCAGCGCGGCACCGGTCTCTTGGGTGGCGCTCAGCAGGATGTGCATCGCTTCTTGCTGCGTGATCGGGTCCAGGCGCGAGGTGGGCTCGTCGGCAAACAGCAGCGCAGGCTGCGCCACCAGCACGCGGGCCAGGGCAATGCGCTGCAGCTCGCCGCCCGACACTTGCTCGGGCTTGCGCTCCAGCAAACTTTCGGGCACGCGCAGCTGCTCCAGCCGCCGCTGCACGGCCTTCCAGTCGCAGCGGTGCAGCCGGGCGGCGTCTCGCAGCGACTGGGCCAGGCTGATGTGCTGGGCAAACGAGCCCACCGGGTCCTGGTACAGCTTTTGAAACGCATGCGGGCGCAGGCCTGCATTGCGGGCCACGCGGCCCGTGTCGGGCCGCAGCAGGCCCAGCAGCACATTGCCCAGCGTGCTCTTGCCTGTGCCGCTGGGGCCTTGTACGGCCACGCGCTCGCCGCTGTGAATGTGCAGGTCCATGGGCGCAAACAGTTGCTGCGCGCCATAGGCTTTGGAGATACCCTGCGCCTGCACCACGCTCTCGCCCACCTGCGGCGCGGCAAACGGCAGCCAGCGGGCCGGGTCGGCATCCATCAACTGGCGGGTGAAGGGGTGCGCGGGCTGCGCGGCCACCTCGTCGATGCGGCCTTGCTCCACCGCCTGCCCGTGCCGCAGCACGATGACCTGGCCCCCCAGCGCTTGCGCCACGGCCATGTCGTGGGTGATGGCCAGCAGGCAGCCGCCCGCCTGCAGCACGCCACGAAACAGCGCTACCGTGCGGTCGCGCCAGTGGTTGTCGAGGCCTTTGGTGGGCTCGTCCACCATCAGCACCGGGGCGCCGCCCGCCAGGGTGATGGCGGCCACCGCCCGTTGCGCCATGCCGCCTGACAGTTGCCAGGGGTAGTGCCCTGTGGCCTGGCCCAGGCCAGCGCGGGCCAGCTCTTGCTGCGCACGTTCAGCGGCATCGGCAGGCGGCTGCGCGTGCAGCAGGGTGTAGACCTCGGCCAGTTGCGGCGCCACGCGCTGAAAGGGGTTGAGGGCCACCGACGGCTCCTGCGGCAGCAGGGCCAGCTTGCGGCCCCACAGGGCGCGGCGGGCGCTGGCGTCTTCGGCACGCGTCGTCACGCCGTCGATGGTGATGGTGCCCGATGCCCGCAGTGCAGGCGGCAGGTTGCCCATGATGGCCTGGGCCAGCAGCGACTTGCCCGCGCCGCTTTCGCCCACCAGGCTCAGCGCCTCGCCAGCATGCAGCCTGAACGAAATGCCCTGCAGCAGGGCGCGGTCGCCCACATGGATGGCCAGGTTGTCCACCACCAGCAGGGCGGTGGTGGCATGGGTTGGTTGGGTTGCGTGGATTGCTTGGGTCATGCGGCCTCCCGCTCGGGTTGGATGAGCATCATGGCGGCCACCAGCCACAGCAGCACGGCAGTGGGGGCGGCAATCAGCCAGGGCGCTTCTTCGTAATAAGGCATGGCCTCGGTGATCATCAGGCCTAGCTCGGCCGTAGGGGCCTGCGCCCCCACGCCCACAAAGCCCAGCGCGGCCAGCGCCAGCACCGCCTGCGCGGTGGTAAAGGCCAGCAGCGTGCCCAGCGTGGGCGCCAGCGCGGGCAGCAGGTGGCGGCGCAGGACGTAGGCCCGGCCAAAGCCCAGCAGGCGCGATGCCTGCACCGCATCGCCCGCCAGCACAGGCCGCGCCATGGCCCGGCACACGCGAAAGTATTCGACCCACAGCGCAGTGGCCATGCCCACATACAGCGCCCACAACTGGCCCGGGGCCAGCGCCGCAATCAGCAGCACCAGCAGCAGGCCAGGAATGGCCAGCACCGCATCGGCCAGCATGAGCAGCACCCGCTCGGTGCGCCCACCGCGCCACGCGGCCAGCACGCCCAGCAGGGTGCCGGGCACGGCCGCACTCAAGGCCGCCAGCAGCGCCATGCCTAATGAGAGCTGCGTGGCATGCGCCAGCCGCGCCAGCCACGAGCGGCCCAGCACATCCGTGCCCAGCCAGTGCGCTGCGCCGGGCGTGGCCAGCTGGTTGCGCAGGTTCTGCTCAATGGGGCTGGCGCCCACCAGCCAGGGGCCCAGCAGCGCCCACAGGGCCAGCAGCCCAATCAGCACCAGGCCCGTGCGTTGCTGCCACGAAGCAGCGGGTTTTGCTCTGCCCATGGAGGGCTGTGACAGTGGCGGTGTGGCCGCAGCCACCTCCGCAAGGGTGGTCGTCATTGTGTGCGGTGCGGTCATGCGGCCACCCCCCGTTGTTGGCGTGGGTCCAGCGCCACGCAGGCTGCATCGAGCAGCAGGTTGAACACCACAAACAGCAGCGCCATCGCCAGCGCCGCGCCTTGCACCACGGGGATGTCGCGCCCAAAGATGGCGTGCACAAGCGCATGGCCAATACCGGGCCAGGCAAACAGCGTCTCTACCACCAGCGCGCCTTCCACCAAAAACAGCGTCTGCACGCCCAGGTAGGCCACCACGGGCACCGCGGCGGCGCGCAGGCCGTGGCGCAGCACGGCTTGCAGGTCGCTCAGCCCCTTGGTGCGGGCAAATTCAAATGCGGGCGATTGGGCCACCTCTTGCATGGCACTGCGCGTGACGCGGGCAAGGCCTGCACCCAGGCCCAGGCCCAGCGCCAGCGCAGGCAGCACCAGGCTGGCGCTGTCGTCGTCGCCCGCCACGGGCAAAAAGCCCCAGTGCACCGCCACCAGCAGCATCAGCAGCACCGACAGCAAAAACGGCGGCGTGCCACGCAGCACCACGGCCAGCGCCCAACTGGCGCGGTCGGCCACCCCCCCGGGGCGCAGGCCTGCCCACAGGCCCAGGGGCACGCCCATGGCCAGGGCCACCGCCAGCGCTGCGGCAGACAGGCGCAGCGTGGCGCCCAGGTGGTGGGCCACCTCCACCCACACGGGGCGCTGGGTGATGAGCGACTGGCCCAGGTTCAGCGTGGCCATGTCGCTCCACCAGCCCAGCAGGCCTTGCAGGGCGCTCTGGTTCAGCCCCAGCTCGGCGCGCACGGCATCGGCCGCCGCGCCGCTGACCAGGTCCAGCCCATAGCGGCTGGCGGCCACGCGCATGGCCAGGTCGCCCGGTAGTGCGCGCACCATGAAAAAGCACAGCGTGCCGATGATGAGCGCCAGCGCCACCACCTGCAGACCGCGCCGCCCCAGCATGTGCAGCCAGGGGTTGCGAAGGGAAAGATTCATGCGTTGCTCCAATGCATCTCAGTGAGCCGGTAGCTGCGCTCCAGCGGGTCCAGCGACACGCCTTGCAGGCGGCGGTTCACGGCCACGTGCTGGCGGTACCAGGCGATGGGGATGACGGGTAGTTCGTCTTGCAGCACCTGCGTGACGGTGGCGCGCAGCGCCTGCGCACGGCGCGCATCGGGCGTGCTGCGCATCAGCTCGGCCAGGGCCTGCACCACGGCATCGCTGTGCCAGCCCATGGCGCCCCAGTCGCCGCCTTGGGCAGAAAAATCGCCCGCCAGCGTGCCCGCCGGGTCGGGCACATTGGTGTAGTTGCGTGCAGCCAGGGCCAACTGCAGCGTGCCGTCGCGGTGGCCCATGGGGATGTCGCCCGAGTTGCCGATCTGCACCTTCACGGCAATGCCCGCCAGGCGCCACTGCTCTTGCAGCGCGGTGGCCACCAGGGGCAGTTCGGGCCGGTCTAAAAAGGTGCGTATCGCCAAGGTCAGCGGCTGCCCGTCCGGCCCGCGCAGGCCGTCGGTGTGGCGCTGCCAGCCCGCTTCGCGCAGCAGGCGCTGGGCAGCTTCGGGGTCATGCTGCAGCGGGGGCAGGGCGGGGTGGTGCCAGTCGGCCAGCGTGGGGGGCAGCAGCTGCGTGGCGGCCAGGGCTTCGTCGCCCATCAGGGCCTGGGCAATGCCTGCACGGTCAATGCTCAGGCTCAGCGCCTGGCGCACGCGCACGTCTTGCAGGCCGGGCAGCGTGGCATTGAGCTTGACGATGACGGTGCGCGGCAGCGTGACCGATGTGATGCCCACCTTGGCATGGCGCTTGAGCCGCCGCAGGCTGGCCGGGTCCAGCCCATAGGCCAGGTGGGCCTGGCCGCCTTCCACCATCAGCGCCCGCGTTTCGGCGCGGCCAGCGGCCAGGTAGGCCACGCTGCGTATCGCAGGGGCGGGCGTGGAGGCGGGGCGGTCATAGTCGTCAAACGCCTCGGTCTCCACCTGCTGGGGCGGCACCAGCTTGGCGATGCGATAGGGGCCGCTGCCAATGATGCGCTGCACCTTGCCGTCTGCGCCATAGCTCTCGGGCGCCAGCACCAGCGTGCTGTAGTGCGCCAACTGGGCGGCCAGGGCGTTGTGCGGGCGGGCCAGGCGAATGCGCAGTGCGCCATCCCCCTCGGCGGTGATGGCGGTGATGGGCGCGTTGCTGAGCAAGGCGGGCGCCTTTTGGGCGCGTTGCAGGCTTTGCACCACGGCCTGCGCGGTGACCCGGTTGCCGTTGTGAAAGCGCGCACCGGGCCGCAGCGTGAACTGCCAGGCCAGCCCATCGGCAGACACCTGCCAGCGCTCGGCCAGCGCGGGCTGCGGGCGGCCGTTGTCGCTGGCGCCCAGCAGGGTTTCGCACACCTGCAGGTTCAGCAGCATGAAGCCGCTGCTGGCGGGCGAGAGGCTGGTGAACTCCCACGGGCCCACGATTTGCAAGGTGGCCGGCGGCGGGGCAATGCCCTGTGCCTGCGCCCAGGGGGCCGCGCCTGCGGTGATGCAGGCGCTGGCCGTTTGCAGCGCGGCGCGGCGTGTGCAGCCCTGCGGTGGCGGGGCGGGCTTGAAGCCGTGTTTCAAAAAAATCTCCTGGTTTGTGTTTGAGAGAGGTTGGGTGGCGTGCGACGGTACTTTGTCCGTGCCCTGCCCATCCCCCATCCGTTCTGCCTGAGCCTGTCGAAGGCCCTGCACGGCCTGTGCCCTGGCTTCGACGGGCTCAGCCCGAACGGTGGTTGGTGGCGCATGGTTTGGCGTGCCCGGCCCATCCCCCATCCGTTCCGCCTGAGCTTGTCGAAGGGCCTGCACGGCCTGTGCTCTGGCTTCGACAGGCTCAGCCCGAACGGTGGCTCGGGCACGCATGGTTTCAACGGACGATGGAACGCTAGCGGGCATGGCGTGGCTGCAGTGCTTGATGGCCAGAGCCAGCGTCAGAACTTGGCCTGCAGCCCCACCGTCACGGTGCGCAGCGCCCCAGGCGTTACCCACACGCGGCTGTACGAGCTGGTGTAGTGCACCTTGTCGAACAGGTTGTCCACGTCCAGCGTCAGGTTCACCGTGGGGCTCAGGCGCCAATAGGCCAGCAGCTTGGCCGTGGTGTAGCTGGGCAGGTCGAACGCGGCAGTGCCTGCATTGGCCTCGGCCTGCGTGCGGGCCTGGCCCAGGCGCTTGCCCATGTAGGTCACGCCACCGCCCAGGCCCCAGCGCTGGCCGTTGGCCAAGGCGTCTTCGTACACGGCCAGCACGCTGCCGTTCACCTTGGGCACGTTCAGCAGCCGCCCGCCCACTTCCAGCGTGTTGTCGCGGGTGATTTCCACGTCGTTGAACACCAGGCTGGCGTTCAGGCGCCAGTTCGCGCTCAGGCGGCCGGCCACGTCCAGCTCCAGCCCCCGGCTGCGCACCTCGCCTGCGGCGGCCGAGAAGCCCGCGTTCAGCGGGTCGCTGGTCAGCACATTGCGCTTGGTAATGTCAAACAGCGCGGCTGTGGCGCCCAGGCGCTGGTCGGCGCTTTCCCACTTGGCGCCCAGTTCAAATGCACGGGCTTTTTCGGGGGTAAAGGCATTGCCAGCCGCATCACTGCCCGTGTTGGGGCGGAAGGACTTGCCCGCGTTGGCATACACCGTCCACCCCGCGCTGGGCAGCCAGCTCACGCCCAGGCGGGGCGACACCGCCGAGGGGGTTTGCACGGTGGTCGTCGCATTCAGGCGGTTTTGCAGGCTCTGGTCGTAGTTGTCGGCCCGCAGCCCGGCCATCACGCGCCACTGCTCGCCCAGCTTCACGGTGTCTTGCACATACAGTGCGGTGTTGCGCTGCTTCTCACGCGTGTCGGTGTTGCGGCCTGGTGTGGGCTGCGTCTGGCCGTACACGGGGTTGAAGATGTCGATGGCGTAGGGCGCGCTGGCGCTGGGGTTGGCGCGCAGCATCAGCGAATCCATGTGAAAGCGGTAGCTCTCTACGCCCACCAGCACCTCTTGCTCCAGCCCGCCCGCGCGCACCGTGCCTTGCAGCTCGGCCTGCAGCGCTACGTCGTCCGACTGAAAGTCGCGGTAACGGCGCTGGCGTCGCAGGGTGCGGCCATCGGCCTGCAAGGCGCTGGCCTCGGTCGAAAAGCCCTTCAGCCCCGTCTCGCGGTACGACAGGCCCGTGCGGCTGCGCCAGTCGGCATTCCATTCGTGCGACAGCACCAGCTGGTGCGTCTGGTTGGTCACCGTCACATCGCCATCGGCGGGTTCGCCCAAAAAGCGGCTCACAGGCACCGCGCCCAGTTGGTTGTTCACCGCCACCACACCCCGGTCCAGCGGCGTGGCGTGGCGCAGGTATTCAGACGTGTATTCGAGCACCGTGTTGGGCGACAGCTTCCAGGTAAAGGCCGGGGCCACCACCTGGCGCTGCGCGCTGACTTGGTCGCGAAAGCTGCCCTTGTCTTCCACCGCCACGTTCAGGCGGTAGGCCAGGTTGTCAGAGATGGGGCCCGTGGTGTCCAGCGCCGCACGGCCCAGGCCGTGGCTGCCTGCGTAGGCTTCGACCGAATGCGCGGCCTTCCACAGCGGCTTCTTGCTCACGATGTTGAGCGTGCCGCCGGGCTCGCTGCTGCCATACAGCGCAGCGGCAGGGCCTTTCAAAAACTCAATGCGCTCCACGCCCGCCAGGTCACGCGGCGCGTTAAAGCCCCGGTTGGACGAAAACCCGTTGAGCAGCGTCGCCATGCCCGTGTTCTCGTTGCCCGGCAGGCCCCGAATGGCGATGTTGTCCCACAGCCCGCCAAAGTTGTTTTGGCGCGAGACACCGCCCACATAGTCCAGCACATCATCCAGCCGCGTAGCGCCCAGGTCGTCCAGCGTCTGGCGCGACATTACGCGCACCGACTGCGGCAGCTCTCGCAGCGGCAGGCTGGTCTTGGCCCCCTCGGCCTCGTCAGCGTAATAGGTGCCCGATGCACTGCGGCCCACCACGTCCACGGCGGAGAGGGTGGGTGGGGTGATCACATCGCCCTCAGCCGCCCAGGCGGCGGGCAGCGATGCAAAAAAAGCGGCAACCGCCAAAGCCGTCAACGTAGGGCGCGGCAGCGAGGGTGGGGTAGAGGGGCGAGAAAAAGAAACCAAAGAAGAACGCATGGCAAACCAGTCCAAAAGCAATGAATGCGAAAGCCAGGGACAGCGGCGCACGTCGCCCATTCAGGGCGCACACAGCCGCATGCCCGCACGCACCCCGGCGGGGTGAATGCATGGCTATCCACAAAAAAGGGGTTGTGCCGAATGGCAAAAGCTGGCTAGGGGGCTATGGACGAATCAAGCGGTGATTCGCTCAAAGGCTCCCTCAGGCCCGACGTGTGTCAGGCCCGCTGGGCTGGCGGAGGATCTCTGGCTGCAAACGGCCAGCGCACCCGCTGGGCCGTGAAGGGGGCCGCGCCTTGCGGCAGGGCATTGCTGGGTTCGGTGAACGGTGGCGGCAGGCTGGCTACTGCGTGGGTCAGCCCGGCATCTAGCGCATGGGTCAGGCACCAGGCGCAGGTGGCGTGTGTTTCTTCCTTGTCTTGCTCGCCACTGGCTGCATCGATGCGGGCTTCGTCAGCGGCATAAGCCTCCACACCATTGGCCGCTGCCGGGGCCTTCTGTACGCTGCGTACCGCCTCGCGAATATGCCGCGCCTCGTGCAGGGGCACACCTGCCAGGGCGTTGAACAACGCCACCAGCAAAAGCACGATGTGGAGGGGCAGGGCGGGGATGGTGCGGCGCAGCATGAGGGGATGCGAATCATACTCAAGTGTGGGAGGTGGATTGGCGCGCTGCTGGCGCGGAGAAGCGCCGACGTCACGGCTCCGCATTTCCACAAGCTATAGTTTGTTCAGTTGGCGTCACCGAGCTTCGGAGGATTTTTATACCTGAGCCTTTCTACAGTAAAACGCCTGCAAACTCTGGATGAGAGCCACTTTTCGGAGGAATCCGTGTCCCGAATATCTCGCGGTCCCAATTTTATTTCGTAGGTTTTGCGGAACACATCACGTTAGCCCACATGACAAGCGCCTCTCCGAACATAGCAAGCGTCGTGCGCACGGTTTTTTTTATACCAAGCGACTTTGCTGAGAACGCGAAATCGTTATCAGATCTCGCTCCGACCTTGCCAGATGATCTTCGCGAAATATCCTTGGCATTTTTTGACAATCTTCATGGTGTCGTTCGAACACTAAGTATTCCTTTTAACTACACCTACTCCGAGATTCACAGCCTGCATTGGCAACGGTTTCTGATGGCCGAGCGCATACGCGCTCGGGGAATTGAGCAGGAATCTGAACGCGAACCCGCTGCGCTCAAGATTGCACGGGAAAGACTCTCGGAGTACCTCAAAGGCGAAGGAAAGGAGATCATTGCAGACGATGTATTAAATCGTCTTCACGCTCTTCAAAACGAATCGGAGTCGCTTTCAGCCGCAAGAGAGCTTACGCGCCAAGGTGTCGTACTGGTCTGGAGCGCAGTCGAGGTGCTTACACGCGATTGTTTTATCTATCTTCTTAATCGCTATCCGGCATTAGCTGAACGACTACTGTCTGAACAATCGAATCGCAAACGATTTTCTGTCGAGCGAGTTGACTGGCAAACCTTGGCATCCTATGGGTATGACTTATCGCGAAATCTAGGAGCGTTTCTTATATCTAAAGCGGATCTCACGAATGTGCCAGCAATCCGTGATGCATATGGTGCACTCTTTCCAGTCGCTACTAATTTAGGAGAGAAACTCCGAGATGCTCGGCTGTGGACTCTCTGTCAGAAACGCAACCTAATCGTTCATCGACGAGGAATTGTTGACCAACAGTACCTTAATAGCACTGGAGACACTCTTCCGATCGGGACTGATCTTTGGGTTTCTCCGCATGAGGTAGAAGACTTACTGGAAGCGGCGCTACAAATTGGAACGGAACTTATCAAAGAGGTGGCGAATGCCGACTAGCCGTTCCGTGGATGGCGACTACCAAAAACAGCACTTTGGATTCCCTACGCCTACGGATCCGGCCGTCCCTAACTTCAAACGCTCCATACCGTGCGACAGATACAGGTTCAGATCGAAACGCTCCACCACTTAGAGCTGCTCTCAGCATCTAAATCTTTGTTACCGGCTTATCAAAAACACAGACTTCACTCCCAGTTTTAAATGGTTTTATTAAACGTTCAAATTAAAAAAAGCCAGCAAGTGCTGGCATTTTTTTATCGTGGTAGGTGCACTTAATTACCTTTTTGCACCATCTTAATAATGCTGGAAAAATCCAGCCCCCCATGCCCCGCCAGGCTGTGCACCGCATACAAATTGCGCGCCATGCCCCCCAGCGGCGTGGCGGCCTTTACTGCCATCGCGTTCTCTTGCGCCAGCCCCAGGTCCTTGAGCATCAGGTCCGTCCCAAACCCCCCCGCATAGCCCTTGCTGGCAGGCGCGGTTTCCATCACGCCGGGGTAGGGGTTGTACTTCTCCAGCGCCCAGTTGCCGCCCGAGCTGCGGCGCATGATTTCGCTCAGCACCTTGGGGTCCAGGCCGTTGGCTACGCCCAGGGCAATGGCTTCGCTGGTGCCCGCCATCAAGATGCCCAGCAGCATGTTGTTGCAGATCTTGGCCGTCTGGCCTGCGCCCACGCTGCCTGCGTGGAAGATGTTGGCGCCCATTTTTTCGAGAACGGGGCGAGCACGCTCCAGGTCAGCCGCGTCGCCACCCACCATGAAGGTGAGGGTGCCTGCAATGGCACCGCCGGTGCCGCCCGACACGGGTGCGTCGATAAAGGCCACTCCCTTGGCTTTGGCGGCCTCGGCCACTTTGCGGGATGTGGCGGCTGCGATGGTGGAGCAGTCAATCACCAGCGTGCCTGCGGGCAACTGGGCCAGCAGATCGCCCGCGCCTAAGAACAAGCCTTCCACATGCTGGCTGGCGGGCAGCATGCTGATGACCACTTCGGCCCCTTGCACGGCGGCTTTGGCGTCGGCGGCGATGGGCACGCCGTCTGCGGCCAGCTTGTCGCGGGCGGGTTGGGAGAGGTCAAACGCCTGCACTTCGTGGCCTGCCTTGTGCAGGTTGTGTGCCATGGGGCCGCCCATGTTGCCCAGGCCGATGAATGCGATTTTCATGGTGTGTGTCTCCTTGGTGTTGTAGCAGTAGTGAATGGGTTTGGTATGAAATTGATAGCTGCTAGCGCTTATTAATCAAGCCCTAGAGGCCAAAAAGGCTTTAAATCTAGGGGCTGATGTCTGCCCCACGGCTGTGCAGCTCGGCCCGTAGCACCGAGCGGTGGCAGCGCGCCTCGTCTTCGCAGTAGCAGCCCAGCGACAGGGCGCTGTGGTGCGAGAGGGCGGCCAGCAAATCCAGTGTGCGGCTAGCTTCGGGCTGGGCCAGCTCTTTGCGAAACTGCTTCACAAAGGCCTCCCACGCCTTGTCGCCATCGGTGCCGCTGGGCACCTTCTGGCCTTGGGCCATCAGGTCGGCGCTGGGTGAGAGCAGGGGGTACCACACGTCGTAGTAGTCGCGGCTGGCGAACTCGGCCTTGGGCACGCCACGCGGTGGGCGGCGCACGGTGCCGATGCGCGTGCCTTCGTCGGCGGCGCGTGGGGTGCCAAGGCGGACGATGCGCAGGGGCATGGTGGTGGGGCTCCGGGTGGGTGGTGGTTGGGCGGATCAGTCGTCGGCTTCGAAGATGCTGTGCTTCTTGGGGGCGGCTGGTTTCTTGGGCTTGGCGTTGGGGCTGCTGCTTTGGTTGGCAGGTGCCTTTTTGGCCGCAGCCGGGGCGGTGCTTGCCTTCTTCTTGCGCGGCGATGCCTTGGCCAGTGGGTTGTAGGCCAAGGCCTCGGTCAGCCAAAAGCTCCACTGCGCCCGCGTGGCGTAGCCGTTGGGCTCCACCCAAAAGTAGCCCTGCATCCCTCCGCCGGGCGAGAGTTCGCGGGTGTTCTGCATCTCTTGAAACTCGCCATGCCGCTCGGGCGGCAAGCGCACCAGCAGCTCCTCGCCCTTCACGCCCGCGCACAGCTTGCCGTCTACAAAGAAGCAGTAGCAGCCGAACATGGTGCGCTCGTCCACATCGCTGCGCTGCGCCAGGGCCGTGCGCAGGGCATCGATCAGGTGCAGGGCTTCGTCGGAGAGGGGGCGGGCTGGCATGGGCTACTCACTTTTCGCGTAGCGGTCGATATACGCTTTCAGCGCGCGCGGATCTTCGTGGCTAAAGAGTAAGCCGCATGTCTTGCACATATGGAACTTGCTCGACTGCACTGCCACTCCATGTGAGACCCGAAAGAGCTTCCACTTGTATCCCGCTGGGATAAATTCACCACCGCCTTCGCCCATGTGGATGTGTCCTGCTTGCAGGTGTTCCGATTGGCAAGCGGGGCATCGCGGCAGGGTGCTCTCCTCAAGGCGTGGAAAGTCAGTTTTGGGAGCGGGACTGTGTGTCATGGAGCTGTATTTTTACGGGTTACCGAATCACCTCCGTAGCATCCCCATCCAGCATGCGCCGGGCGATGATGACGCGCATGATTTCGTTCGTGCCTTCCAGAATCTGGTGCACGCGGGCGTCGCGCAGCAGGCGCTCCAGCGGGTATTCGCGGATGTAGCCGTAGCCGCCGTGCAGTTGCAGGGCCTCGTTCACCACGGTAAAGCCTGCATCGGTGGCAAAGCGCTTGGCCATTGCGCAGTAGGTAGATGCGTCGCGGGCCCCTGCGTCAAGCTTGCTGGCAGCCAGGCGCACCATCTGGCGGGCGGCGACCAGCTCGGTGGCCATGTCGGCCAGCTTGAACTGCAGGGCCTGAAAGCTGGCGATGGGCTTGCCGAACTGCTTGCGGTCTTGCATATATTGCTGGGCGGCGTTGAGCGCGCCTTGCGCTGCGCCCACGGAGCAGGTGGCGATGTTGATGCGCCCGCCGTCCAGCCCTTTCATGGCGATCTTGAAGCCTTCGCCCTCGCGGCCCAGCAGGTGGTCGGCGGGGATGCGCACGTTGTCAAAGCTGATGGTGCGGGTGGGCTGGCTGTTCCAGCCCATCTTGTGTTCCTTTTTGCCGTAGGTGATGCCGGGTGCATCGGCTGGCACGGCAAAGGCGCTGATGCCGCTGGCGCCGGATGCTGCATCGCCTGTGCGCGCCATCAGCACCAGCACATCGGTCGCGCCTGCGCCGCTGATGAAGGCCTTGCTGCCGTTGATGATGTATTCGTGCCCGACCAGCTCGGCCCGGGTCTTGAGTGAGGCGGCGTCGGAGCCTGCGCCGGGCTCGGTCAGGCAGTAGCTGGCGAGCTTTTGCCCGGTGGTGAGCAGCGGGCCCCAGTGGTCGCGCACGGCGGGTGTGGCCCAGGTGCCCAGCATCCAGGTGGCCATGTTGTGGATGGTGATGAAGGCGGTGGTGCTGGGGTCTACCGCCGCCATTTCTTCAAACACCAGCGTGGCGTCCAGCCGGGGCAGGGCGAGGCCACCTGCGTTCTCGGGCGCGTACAGGCCGCAAAAGCCCAGCTCGCCCGCCTTGGCGATGGCCTCTTTGGGGAAGATGCCCTCGGCGTCCCACTCTGCGGCGTGCGGGGCGAATTCGGCCAGGGCAAAGTCGCGGGCCGTTTGGGCAAAGGCGCGTTGTTCTTCGGTCAGCTCAAAGTCCATGGCGTTGTCTCTTGTTTTGTGGTGTGGCGCTGGGGGGCGGATTCGGTCTGTGCAAGCGCTGTGCGGGGCTTCGACAGGCTCAGCCTTAACAGGTGCAGGAGAACGCGTGGTTGGATCAGTCCACCCCGTTCGCCCTGAGCTTGTCGAAGGGCTTGCCAGCCTTGCGCCCTGGCTTCGACAGGCTCAGCCCGAACGGTGTGGGCTGGTGCTTGGTAAGTCATCACGGCTTGGCCGGGCTGTCGTTGCTCAGCCAGCGCATCAGGCCTTTGCGCCGCTCTTGCGTCTTGCGCGTCAGGCACTGGTGGTACAGGCGCGGGCCTTCGGGCTGGGTTTCGGTGGCTTGGGTCTCGCGCTTGCATTGCACCGTGCGCTCGCGCACCCAGGCGGAATGTTCCTGCCGGAGTTGCGGGCGTTCGTGGGCAGACAGGGCACGCATCACGTCTTCGTACAGGATTTGCAAGGTGGTGTCTGCCGCTTGAAACTCTTGCACGGCGCAGGCATTGACCTCTGCCACGGTGCCCGTGGGTTTGCAGGCGGCCCCGGCCTGGGCATGGGCGTGGGGGCTGGTGAGCAGGGCTGCGCTGAGCAGCAGGGCTGTTGCAGGCCAGGGGGCCACTTTCGTCGATGTGTGATTGCATTGCATGGCCTGGTTTTAACACTGCCAACGCATGGCTTTGAGGGCCCTCGAAAAGCTCAGGCTGAACGGTGAATGGAGCCCAAGGGCACCCCCCACCGTTCGGGCTGAGCCTGTCGAAGCCTTGCACTGCGTTTCGACACGCTCAGCGTGAACGGGGGGCGGGGCCCATCGCACGCACCAAGCCCTTGGCAACCGTTACTTCAAGCTGATCGTGGTGTTGACACCCTGGCTCACGGTGCTGTCGTCAAACCAGCGTGCCGTCACGGTCTTGGTCTGGGTGTAGAACATCACCACTTGCTTGCCGTAGGGGCCCAGGTCGCCCAGCTTGGACGCGCGCGAGCCGGTGAACGAGAAGATCGGCACGGGCACAGGGATCGGCACGTTGATGCCGACCTGGCCCACGTCGATCTCTTCCTGGAACTTGCGCGCCGCCGCGCCGCTTTGGGTGAAGATGGCGGTGCCGTTGCCGTTGGGGTTGGCGTTGATGAACTCGATGGCTTTGTCCAGCGTGTCGGCAGCGGCCAGGCACAGCACGGGGCCAAAAATCTCCTGGTCGTAGATGGACATGCCGGGCTTGACGCCGCTGAAGATGGTGGGGCCGACAAAGTTGCCCTTTTCGTAGCCGGGCACGCTGGGGTTGCGGCCGTCCAGCTCCAGGGTGGCACCGTCGGCAATGCCGCGCTCGATCAGGCTCACCACGCGGTCGCGGGCGGCGCACGAGATGACGGGGCCCACGTCGGTGCCCTTTTCGGTGCCGCCGCTCACCTTGAGCGTTTGGGCCTTGGCCACCAGATCGGGAATCCACTTTTGCGATTCGCCCACCAGAATGACCACCGACAGCGCCATGCAGCGCTGGCCTGCGGCGCCAAAGGCGGCACCGGCCAGGGCGTTCAGGGTTTGTTCCTTGTTGGCATCGGGCACCACGATGGCGTGGTTTTTCGCACCCATCATGCACTGCACGCGTTTGCCGTTGAGGCTGGCGCGGTTGTACACATGCGTGCCCACCTTGGTCGATCCGACGAAGCTGATGGCCTTGATATCGGGGTGGTCGCAAATGGCGTTCACGGCGTCTTCGCCGCCATGCACCACGTTCAGCACGCCGGGCGGGATGCCCGCTTCGAGCGCCAGCTCGCACAGGCGCATGGTCACCATGGGGTCTTGCTCAGAGGGCTTGAGCACAAACGTGTTGCCCGTGGCAATGGCCATGGGGAACATCCACAGCGGAATCATGGCCGGAAAGTTGAACGGCGTGATGCCCGCACACACACCCAGCGGCTGCATCACGGTGTAGGTGTCCACGCCATTGGCCACGTTGTTGGCCAGCTCACCCAGTTGCAGGTTGCCAATGCCAGCGGCGTGCTCCACCACTTCCAGGCCGCGGAACACGTCGCCTTCGGCATCGGGCAACGTCTTGCCTTGCTCGGCCGTCAGCAGCGCGGCCAGCTCGGCCATGTTTTCGCGGATGAGTTGCTGCAGCTTCAGGAAGATGCGGGCGCGGGTGCCGATGGGGGTTTTCTTCCAGGTCTTGAAGGCTTCCTTGCCCGAGGCCACGGCGGCGTTGATTTCTTCGGGCGTGGCAAACGGCACGCGGGCCAGCACCTCTTGCGTGGCGGGGTTGACCACGTTGCGCCACTGCGTGGTTTGGGATTCGACAAACTTGCCGCCAATCAGCAGCTTGACGGTGGGGGCCAGTACGGCGGTGGAAGTGGGGGCGTTCATGGTGTGTCTCCTCAAAGGGTGATCGCGTGGGGCGCTTTCCGGCTCCAGGCGTCCGGTTCCAAGCGCAACGGGTGCATCGTATCTGTGCAAAATTTGCAAGACAATACGAATGAATGCACTTTTGATCTGCAAATTTGCACATCGATGGCTCCGCAAACAGATGTACCTCGTGCGCTGTGCATTGCGGAACGCTTGCAGCTCGGTCAGCGCTGTGGATGAAAGGACTTGGGATGGACTGGGACAACCTGCGCTATTTTTTGGAATTGGCCCGCCTGGGCACTTTGGCGGGCGCGGCGCGGCGCCTTTCGGTGGAGCACACCACCGTGTCGCGCCGCATCCAGGCCCTGGAAAAGCAGATGGGCGTGGCCCTGTTTGCCCGTGAGGCGGGCGGCCATCGTTTGACGGAAGCCGGGCGGCAGCTGTTGCCTGCGGTGGAGTCGATGGAATCGGCGGTGCTGGGGGCCGAGCGCGCGGCCCCGGCGTCGCACGAAGGCCCCTCGGGCCTAGTGAGGGTGGGGGCCACCGAGGGCTTTGGCACCTTGATTTTGGCGCCGCAGCTCGCACACCTCACCCGCAAGCACCCGCACCTGTCGATCGACCTGCTGGCTTTGCCGCGCATGCTGCATTTGTCGCGGCGCGAGGCGGACATCGTCATATCGCTAGAGCGGCCCACGCGCGGGTCGGTGATCGTGAGCCGCTTGTCGTACTACGCGCTTTACCTCTATGGCCAGCGCGAATACCTGGCGCGCAAACCTTTGGTGTCGTGCCGCGAGGATCTGCGCCACCATGCGTTTGTGAGCTATGTGGACGACCTGCTGTTCACCAAGGAGCTGCAGTTTTTGGACGCGCTGTACCCGCCCGAGCGGTTTGCCTTTCGCAGCACCAGCATCACCGCGCAATACGAGGCGGTGCGCGCTGGCGCGGGGCTGGCGGTGCTGCCCGCGTTTTTGGCCGACCGCGACCCGGTGCTGGCGCGCGTGCTGCCTGAAGAGGCGCGATTCACCCGCACCTTTTGGATGAGCATGCCGTCTGAAGCCAAACACCTGGCGCGCATGCAGGTGACCTGGGCGTTTTTGCGGGAGACGGCTGTTGCAAGCAAACCCCTGTTGCTACCGGGCGTTACACCCCGGTCGTGAGGATGGGGTGCTCACGGGTGCACCCCGTGTGTCTATGTCCTAAATCCTGCCCGTCAGCAGCAGCACGATCAGGATCAGCACCACCAGCCCGACGCCTCCGCTGGGCCCGTAGCCCCATGCCCGGCTATGGCCCCAGGTGGGCAATGCCCCCACCAGAATGAGGATGAGGACGATCAAAAGAATGAGTGAGAGTGACATGGCGGCCTGTGCGTTGTGTTGCGGTAAATGGATTGTTGGGGCCGACGCCAGTCGCGCTTGCAGGTGGTGCGCGCGCATGCGGGTCAGGGTTTTCCGACACTGGGGGGCCCCCGAAATCCAAAAAGCCCTTGGGATGGCCGAGCCAAGCGCATACCATCACCGCTTTTCCATCCACGGCACTGCCGCTGCAGTGCCCAAAGCTTTGTGCTGAAGAAACCCCACCTCATCAAATCCCCCGCAGACATTGCCATGGCCCGCGCCGCAGGGCGCATGGCGGCCGATGTGCTGCACATGATTGCCGAGCATGTGCGCCCCGGCGTGAGCACCGAGGCGCTGGACCGCCTGTGCCATGACTACATCGTCAACGTGCAAAAGGCGGTGCCCGCGAATGTGGGCTACCTGGGGTTTCCGAAGACGGTGTGCACCTCGCTCAACCATGTCGTGTGCCACGGCATCCCCGCGCCGGGGCAGGTGCTGCGCGAGGGGGACATCCTGAACATCGACGTGGCCGTGATCAAGGACGGCTGGTATGGCGACACCAGTCGCATGTACCTGGTGGGCGCCGTGAGCCCGCTGGCGCGCCGCCTGGTGGACACGACGCTGGAGGCCATGCAGGCAGGCATTGCCCAGGTCAAGCCCGGGGCCACTCTGGGCGATGTGGGCCACGCCATCCAGACGGTGGCGCACCGCGAGCGCTTTAGCGTGGTGCGCGAGTATTGCGGCCACGGCATTGGCAAGACCTACCACGAAGAGCCGCAGGTGCTGCACTACGGCCAGCGCGGCCAGGGGCTGGTGCTGGAGCCCGGCATGGTCTTCACCATCGAGCCCATGATCAACGCAGGCAAGCGCGACACCCAGGAGCTGGCCGACGGCTGGACCGTGGTGACGCGCGACCGATCGCTGTCTGCCCAGTGGGAGCACATGGTGGCGGTGACCGGAACGGGGCACGAGGTGCTGACCCCCTGGCCTTGACTAGCCCAGGCCATGCAGGCCCCGTTCATTCCCGTCCAACCATTCAAGCAGTTTGCCCCAGGAGAAAACACATGGGATTGTTAGACGCCGTCATGGGCAACGCCTCCAAGATCGATGCGCAGCAGATTCAGCAGGAATTTGCCAAGGTGCTGGCGCCGGGCGAAGTGGTGGAACATGCCTACCAGCTCATTCGCGACTACTTTGTGTTCACCAACAAACGGCTGGTGCTGGTGGACAAGCAGGGCATGACGGGCAGCAAGGTCGAGTACCACTCGCTGCCGTACAAGAGCATCACCCATTTCAGCATTGAGACCGGGGGCACTTTCGATCTGGATGCAGAGTTGAAGATCTGGATCTCTGGCAGCGCCACCCCGTTCCAAAAGCAGTTCAACAAGCGGCTCAGCATTTACGAAGTGCAGGCGGTGCTGGCCAGCTATGTGCTGAAGTAGGGCGCAAAGCGCGGTGTTTTCGGGCCATTGCCTGGCCTGCCCTTGCGTACGCTCGGGGGCATTGGGCGAAGCTGTGGCCTTGGTTGGAACTAGGCACTGGCATTGTCGCCCCACAGGAGCACACCGCAATGTCCCCCCTTATTTCTGGCTTGGCCTCCGTGGCCTCCATGATTTTCAACGCATCGTCCAGCAATGCAGGCAAAGCGCCCGCTGCGCGACGGCCTGCGGATACTGCAGAGGCGGGCCCCGCTTCGGTGGTGCACCTCAGCCCACAGGCCCAGGCGCTGGCGGGCGCTGCGGGCAAGGCGCTGACGCTAAGCGCGCAGGCGGTTGCTACGGCCGCCACAGGGGCGGGGGGCGCGCAGGGCTCGGGCCAGGGGGGCTCTGTCTCCAAGCAAGATTTTCAATCGCTGCTCACCCAGTTTGGGGCCACCGAGGCACAGAAAGAACAACTGGCCACCGGTCTGGATGCCAACAAAGACGGATCCATTTCACGCGATGAATTTTTGCAAGGGCTGGCCAATACGCAGGGCTCCAAAGCGGGCAGTGAGCTGTCTCAAGCGTTGATGCAGGTGATGGACGGCGCAGGCAACGGCGGCGGTGCCAGCCCCAGCAATGGCAAAGGTGACGGGGCCGTGAGCGCCAAGGAGTTTGCCGCGCTGACCACGGCGTTTGCTGCGCTGGAGAAGAAGGGCGTGAAAACCGTTTAGCCCATCAACGCCCGTTGCTGCGCATGCGAGCAGTACAGGGCGCTCTAACGATTGGGCTGTGGCACTGCCGCGTAGTTCATGGCAATGGCCTGCATGACCGCGCCGATCAAGGCCCCATCCCCCGCGCTTTGGGGGCGAACGTTCTGAACGATCTGAATCGCGTACTCCAACTGCTCTTTGGCCAGGGCCGCCGCCATGGCGTTGCCTCGTTTTTCACTGGGCGACGCGTCGCGAATCACCAGGCTCATCTCGGTTCCTTGAAGTGGTAAGCCTGAGTATGCGGGGCGCTGGCCCTGTGTGCCGTGCTTTGGACGCTTTGGCACAAATATAAAAAACCTGGGCCACTTCGTATGGGCGGGGCGGCGTTGGGCTGTGCGATGTTGGTGCGCACGAGCCCATGTGCCGAAGTCCCTTGCACCGTCGCCCGACGCCCGATGCGTGCGAAGCCTGTCGCGCATCGACTTGGGCTTTTCGCACGGGAGCATCGGACAGGCGTTTGCCCAACGCACGGCTTCAGGTCAGTGGGCGTGCCCGCCGTTCGTTGGTGTGGCGCCAGCGCGAGGTTGTTGCACCCACACTTTCACGGTGGCCTCCCCTGCCTTTTCAAACTTCAGCGTCAGGTCAAAGCGCTCACCCACCATCAAGGGTTGGCGCAGGTTCACCAGCATCAGGTGGTATTGCTGGCCATGGCGCAACTGCACTTCTTGCCCTGCGGGCAACTCAATGGCGGGCACCTCGCGCATGCGCATGACGTTGCCCTCGGTGGTCATAGTGTGGAGTTCCACACGTTCTGCCACTGCCGTGGTGGCGCCCACCAGCCGATCGGGTGCTGTGCCCCGGTTGCGAATGCTACGCAGGTAGGCGGCGCCGTTGGGCGTGCCTGCCAGGGAGGGGGTGGCGTAGGGGTGGTCGATGACCAGCGAACCTGCGCGGAAGTCATGGGCCTGCGCCGCAGGGGGGCCACACAGGGCCAGGGCGGCCATGGCATGCAGAGCGCAGCGGCGCGACAGGGTGGGCGTGGTTGGCATGCGTTGAATCTCCAGTGGGAGTTGCGTGGGTAGGGTGGGGCGCATCACCAGCTGCGCTCCAGCAGCGGGCCTGGCGTGTAAACCACACGCAGCGCCATCACGTTGTTGTCTTTGCCCGCAATGCGCTCACGCCCGGCCTCCAGGGCCAGCAGCCAGCCGGCACGCGGGCGCCAGCCCAGCATGGCCGTGAAGCGGCGCGACGGGTTGTTGGGCAGCAGGTTGGCGTCTGCGGCCACCAGCGCAGCGCCAGGGCCGCTTACGCTGTTGCTGTTGCGCAGCCATTCCTGGCGCGCAGCCACTTCCCACTGGGCCGTGGGCTGCCACAGCGCCTCCAGCCAGCCGCCACGAGTGCGGCCTTGGTAGCGGGTGTCCCCGTTTTGCGAGTACAGGTTGCCGCGTTCGTTGCGCAGCACCCCGGCCGCCGTCAGCCGCACTCCCGGCAGGAGGGTGGCCCAGCTGGCGCTGGCGCCCAGCAGGTCCACCGTGCCGTCAAAGCAGGTGATGTCGCGCAGACTGGCGCTGCACTGGGGGGCGGTGTGGATGTGGCCGTTGTTGCTGCGCTGCACGTAGGCACCGCGCCCTTGGGGCTCTAGGCGGCTGTAGAAGACATCGGCTTCCCAGTCACCGGCATGGCCCCATACAGGCCCTGCCGCTCGGGCGCGCACCGTGGGTGCCCAGGCCGCGTTTTCGCTGCCCGGAAAGCGGCGTGCGCGCCACAGGCCCGCATCGATGCCCTGCAACCACTCGAAAGCGCCTTCCAGGTGGGGGCGCCAGGACAGGTTCACGCCGTCTTCGATCCAGTCGCCATTGAAGGCGGCGCGCTTGATGAGGGGCATCTGGCCAAAGCGGTCCAGGTGGCCCGCGTTGCCGATCACCGGGCCCAGGGGCATGCGGTTGCGCCCGGCGCCCAGAGTGAAGTCAGAGTCTGCCGACGGGCGCGCTTCCAGCCAGGCGGTTTCGGCGTGGGCGCGTTCGCTGCCGTGTTTGCCCAAGGTGGCGGTGGCCCCTAGCAGGGGTGTGAGCCGCACGCCTGCACCCAGGGTACCGTGCTCCAGCGCCCAGCCGCGCTGGTCGGTGGGTGTATCGCCCAGGCCCAGCACGCCGGTCAGGCGCTGGGCAGGCACAGGCTGGTCGGCGTGCTGATAGCTCAAGGCAGCGGCTGCGTTGATTTGCAGGCCAGGCGTGGGCGGAATGCTGGCATCGCTGCCGTCGTGCGCCGCAGCGGGCTGCAGTGAGAGCATGCACAGCGTGGCTGCCGCCAGGGCGCAGGCATGCCTGCGCAGCGGCTGGCTTTGGTGGGGTGGTGCTGAAAGCGGGTGGGTCATCTATTTCGCTCCTGCGGTCGCAAACGGGTCGGACAGCTTGGGGTTGGTGAGCAGATCCTGGTCCGTCAGCGACTTGAGGAAGGCGACGATGTCGGCGCGCTCCTGGGCGGTGAGGTTGATCTGGTTGATGAAGTCGTTTTTGTGGGGGTTGGCACGCCCGTCCCCCGCGTGGGGGCCTGAGGTGATGTTGCGCCCGCCTGCGGCATAGAAGTCCAGCACTTCCTCCAGCGTGGCGATGCTGCCGTCGTGCATGTAGGGGCCGGTGACTTCCACATTGCGTAGGCTGGGTGCGCGGAACTTGCCCATGTCTTTGACCAACTGCGTCAGCTCGTACACGCCCCGGTTCGGCTCAGGGAAGGCCCCGGTGCCGCCGATGTTGTACAGGCCCGTGTTGTGAAACGGTGTCTCCACAATGCGGCTGCCCGCGTGCACCGTCTGGTCGTTGAAGTTGAAGCTGCTGTGGCAGTGAAAGCACTCGGCCTTTTCGCCAAAGAACAGGTTCATGCCGCGTTCAGCCGCCGGGGGGAGCTGGGCCTTGCCTTGCAGGTACTTGTCGTACGGGCTGTTGCCCGAGAGGATGGTGCGCTGAAAGGACGCAATGGCGTGGATGGCATTGCCCCAGGTGATGGGCGCGCTCTGGCCGGGGTAGGCCTTGGCAAACTTGTCCTTGTAGGCAGCGTCGCCCGCCAGCCGCTCCAGGATGGCATCCTTGTTGCTGTCGTTCACGCCCATCTCGATAGGGTCGGTGCCAAAGAGCGGCGTTTCCATCTGCTTCTCCAGCGTCACCAGCGACGGGTTGGCCCAGGTGAGCGTGGCGTTATATGCCACGTTGGCCAGCCCCTGCGAGTTGCGCGGGTGGTGCTGGCCAGTGGAGCCAATGGCCGTGGCCAGGCCATCGGTGAACGCTTTGGACTGGACATGGCAGCTGGCGCAGGCCTGTGTGCCGTTGCCTGACAGGCGAGTGTCGTAGAACAGGAAGCGGCCCAGGTCTACCTTGGCTTCGGTGATGGGGTTGTTGTCAGGCACCTTGGGGGTGGGGAAGAACGATGGCAGCGCCCATGCCCAGCTGGTGCTGGAGCCCGAGCTGTCGCTGACGGAGGTGCTCCCCCCGCCACAGCCGCCCAGGGCCAAGGCCCCGAGCAGACCGACCAGGCCTGCGGCCTGGGCTGCCATCCGCCGCATCTGCACCAGCGAATGGAGGTGTGTCATGCTTATTTGCCCTCCACGCGAAACAGGGTCTGGCCACTGCCGCCGTTGATGGGCTTGCCCGTGGTCAGGTCGAGCGCCAGCACCTTGAAGATGGCGTTGCACTCGGGGTCTGTGGCGCCCGACATGCAGCCCTGTGCGCCGCCCAGGTCTTCATTCAGGTTGGTGCCTGTGTACAAGGCCGCCAAGTCCAGAACCACTTTTTGCGTGGCAACGTTGAAGCTGCTCAAGCTGAAATCCATGCGGTCGGGTCGTGCGCAGCTCACGGTCTCGCCCGTCACTGGGTTGCCCGTGCAGCCGGTGGAGCCCAGGTGCACATAGAAGGTTTTGCCTGCAGCCGCAGGCGCTGGCCGCGCTACGCCCCCGGCTGGGTTCACCTCGATCTGCGCAAACTTGCGCCCCGCCTGCCACGACCAGGCCAGGGCCTGCACATCCATGGGCTTGGTGGCCACGGCATAGTCGGTGTGGTTGAGGCTGGAGGGCACGCCCATGGTGAGCTTGAGGCCGTTGTAAGTGCCTGCGGGCACCGTGCCTGTGATCTTCAGGTTCATGGCCTTGGTGCCCGCGTCGGCGCAGGCGCCAGTGGCATCTTCCAGGTCGATCAGCGCGACTTCCTTGGTTTGCCAGTCGTTCACATCCAAGGTCACTGCAACGGATTCGCCTTTGTCGTTGAGCAGCGCCACGTTGCTCACGTAAAAGCGCAGATCGTGCAAATCGGCGTTGGCCTTGCTGCTGCCCAAGCCAGTTATGGTGGTACCGCACTTCACGTCTTGGGTGCCAGCCTTGGCGGCAAAGTCAATGGAGATGTTTTGGGGGCCGGTGGGCACAGGGGTTGCTGTGTCGCCTCCACCGCCGCCGCCACAGGCAGCCAGCGTCAGAGGAAGTGCCAAGGCAAGGGCCAAGGCCAGAGTCGTACGGTGAGACGATGGGGTATGGGAATGTGTCATTGCAATACTTCGTGAGGCCAATGCCCGCGTCAAAGACAGGTTGGGGCAATTGGCAAAAGGGTTTGCAAGGCCGCTTGGCGCGGCCTTGGTCTGAAAAAAAGAATGGCGTGCTAGTGCACTCCCCCCACGGTTTGGGGGCGCATGTGCAGGGCAACGGCGAATCAGGAACCGGCCAAAGGCGGGCCGCGTGGAGGCGACATGAGCACCACACGGGCGGCGGCGCTCAGGGGTTGGGGCTTGTCGGGTGGCCGCTGCCGGTATTGCAGGGGCGGGGCAAAGCGCAGGTCGCTGCGCGTGAAGTCGGGTGCGGCATCGCCGATGAAGCGGCACAGTGGGCAATGTGGTGTGCCATCGGCACCGATGGCGCCTGCATCACCTGTGACATTGTCGGACGTCGTTGCACCTGCGCTGCCGGGCTCTGGTGCTGCATCCACATTGCCTTGCGTGGCCTGCATGCTGACCCAGCGTACGCCCTGGGTGGTACAGACCTCGATCATTTCCGCGCCGCCGCCAACCCGGGCCAGCACCAATGTGGCAGCCAAGGCTGAGTGCAGGCTCGCGAGCGCCATCCAGGCGATGAGCCACCAGCCGAGGCGGCGGGCCAAAGATCGGTTCATGGGCGTGCGTTGCCTGCGGGGGGCATGGCGGTCAATGTGTGCTGGGCGTGTGCCCCTGCAGCGGCACCAGTCTCATTCGCCCCAGATGGTGTACCGCCTGCGCGTCATGGTGCGCGGCTGTGGGCAGACCGTGGGCCTGCGCCTGGAGGTCTGCCGATGCATAGGCAACGCCCAGTGCTGCCAGATGGGCCACGACGAAGGCGGTGATGAACAGGCCGCCATGCGGCTGCAGCGAGGGAAAACGCTGGGTGGATGGGCAATGGGCCATGTCTTTGATGTCCTGAACTTCGATGTCCTGAAATCCATGCATTCCGTGCGGGGAACTTGCCCTTGTGCCTTGACTTGAGCACGCATTGCGCCAGGTGCGCGCAGGCACAGGCGGCTGCCGTCCGTCAAAGGCAAGGGTGCACAGGGGGCGGTTGGAAACCCAGGGCATCGGCTCACTCACCAGCGCTAGCGGAGAGTTGCGTGGCCAGGCGCCGCATGTGCGCGGCACTGCCCAAGGTCAGGAGGCGAAGGCAGGCGGTCCGCGTGGCGGAAGAGGTGCACCGACCAGTGCGGCCATGGTGGCCGCTACGGCCTTCTGCAGGGCGTGTGCCAATGGCTCTGGATGGACTACTGCAGCCTGATCGAGTGCAGCGGGGGCGCTGAATTGCAGGCACAGGGGGCAGTCCAGCGTATGGTGGAGTGCGGTGGTGGCCTGCTCCCCGTCGTCATCCAGCACCACCAGCTTGGCCGCCCCGCCTGTGGTACAGACCAACTCCATGGTCTGCGGATGAACGATGGGCGATGCGATGGCGACACCCACGGTCAGCACAAACCACGCCAGGATCAGGCGGGCCAGCAGTGACAAGGAGCGCAAGCGTTGCATGCGCAGGATTATCGTCGTGAAAACGGTCTGGTCTCAAAAGCTGGATGGCAGAAGATGTTGGCCTCAATGCCTGCTTTGAGGGGGCTGGCAACAACGCAGGATGGGGCCTTTGCGCACGTCGCAGCCTCACGGCATGTCCAGTTCACAGGATGTTGATACAATAATTTGCTATAAAAATAATAGCTGCTGGCGCTTATTAGATAGGCGCTAGCAGCATATTTTGCTTGTGTCCGTGTGGCTGCGCCCGCGTCAATGGGCCCCGGCGGCATCTGCAGCGCCTGCGCCACCCGCCCTCGCAGGGCGCTTGGTCAGCCAGATCAGCGCGATCAGCAGCAGAAACAGCCCTGCCGAGCCCAGAAAGATGTCGTTGGCCGCCCGTGTGAAGGCCTGCTGGTCAATCAGCCGGTTGATCTGTGCCAGCGCCTGCATCTGCGTGAGGCCCGAGGCCACCAGACCGTCCAGCGTTTGCGCAAACACGCCCTGGCCCTGCACCAGCCCTTCGGTCAGGTGCGCGTGGTGCATGGCGGCGCGGCTTTCCCACAGCGTGGTGGCAATGGACGTGCCCATGGCCCCGGCGGTGATCCGCACGAAGTTGGATAAGCCCGCCGCTGCCGGAATGCGCTCGGGCGCAATGCCAGACAGCGTCAGCGTAGTGAGCGGGATGAAGAAGAACGCCATGGCCGCGCCCTGCAGCAGGGTGGGGATCAGGATGTGGATGAAGTCCGTCTGCACCGTGAACTGCGAACGCATCCACAGCACGGTACTGAACACGATGAACGCACCCGTGGCCATGCGGCGGGGGTCCCACTGGCCTACCTTTTTGCCCACCAGGGGTGTGAGCAAGATGGCGAAAACGCCCACGGGCGCCAGCGCCATGCCGGCCGAGGTGGCCGTGTAGCCCATCCACTGCTGCAGCCACAGCGGCAGCAACACCACGTTGCCAAAGAACAGCGCGTAGGCCACCGACAACGCCAGCGCACCAAAGGTGAAGTTGCGGCCCTTGAAAAGCTTCAAGTCCACCACGGGGTGCTTGTCCGTTAGCTCCCACACCAAAAAGACGGCAAACGCCACCACGGCAATCACGGCCATGGTGATGATCTCGCCCGAGGCGAACCAGTCCAGCTCCTTGCCCTTGTCAAGCATGAGCTGAAGTGCGCCCACCCACAGCACCAGCAGCGTCAGGCCCACGGTGTCGATGGGCAGCTTGCGGATGGGGGTCTCGCGCTTGTGGTAGATGCCCCAGGTCAGCAACCCCGCCAGCAGGCCCACGGGCACGTTGATGTAGAAGATCCAGGGCCAGGACACGTTGTCGGTGATCCACCCGCCCAAGAGCGGCCCGACCACCGGCGCCACCAGCGTGGTCACCCCCCACAGCGCCAGCGCCGTGCCTGCCAGGGCACGCGGGTAGCTCGCCAGCAGCAGGGTTTGGCTCAGCGGAATCATCGGCCCGGCCACCAGGCCTTGCAGCACGCGGAAGAAGACCAGCATCTCCAGCGACGAGGCAAAGCCGCACAGCCAGGAGGTGAGCACGAAGAGCAGCACGCTCATGGTGAACAGGCGCACCGCGCCAAAGCGCTGCGTGAGCCAGCCCGTGAGCGGCACCGAGATGGCATTGGCCACGCCAAAGCTGGTGATGACCCAGGTGCCTTGGCCGGGGCTCACGCCCAGGTCACCGGCGATGGCGGGGATGGAGACGTTGGCAATCGACGAGTCGAGCACGTTCATGAACGTGGCCAGCGACAGTGACAGCGTACCCAGTAACAGGGCCGTGCCCTTGAGCGGAGGGTAGGCTGGTGGCGGCCCAGGGGGCGCAGCCACTGCAGAGGCCGCCTTGGCGGGGGCCTGGTCTGCGGGGTCAGCGGTGGGGTTGGCGGCAGTCATGGTGCGCCCCGCTTACTGCACCACAGGGGTTTGCACGGCGGGTTGTGCCGGGGCCGATGCGTGGTGCTGGCTGGGCACGGCCGTGGCTTGGTTGGCCGCCTTGGCACTGCTGGAAGGGGCCGTTGCGATGGCCGCAGTAGCCTTGCGGCCCAGGTTGGCGGCAATGATGTGGGCCACTTCGTCGTCGGCAGCCTTGAACTGCGCGTCGAACACGGCGGTGGCGGCCACGGGTGTGGTGCGCTGCGTGTCGGCCAGGCTCTTGCCGCTTTGGTCGGCGGTGTTCACTTTCACTTCCATCGACAGGCCTACGCGCAGCGGGTGCTCGGCCACTTCCTTGGGGTCGAGTGCAATGCGCACGGGCACGCGCTGCACCACCTTGATCCAGTTGCCCGTGGCGTTTTGCGCAGGCAGCAGCGCAAAGGCCGCGCCCGTGCCAGCACCCAGCCCGGTCACCGTGCCGTGGTAGACCACTTTGGTGCCGTACACGTCGGCTTCCAGCTCAGCGGTCTGGCCGATGCGCAGGGTTTGCAACTGGCTTTCCTTGAAATTCGCGTCCACCCACAGGTCATGCAGCGGCACCAGCGTCATCAGCGGGGCACCTGCCTGCACGCGCTGGCCCACTTGCACGCCGCGCTTGGCCACATGGCCATCGAGCGGGGCCACCAACTGGGCGCGCTGCACGGCCAGATAGGCCTCGCGCACACGGGCGGCGGCGCGCTGCACGTTGGGGTGCTGTTCGATGGAGGTGCCTTCGGTCTGCGTCTGGCTGGCCACCAGTTGCTCTTGTGCGGCCACCACGGCGGCCTGGGCGGCGGCCACGGTGCTCTTGGCCGCAGTCAGTTGGGCGTTGGCGTGCTGGAACTCTTCCTTGCCCACGGCGCCGCTGACCATCAGCGGGGCGCGGCGGGTCACGTCGTCCTGCATGCGGGCGGCGTCGGCCTGGGCGCGGGCCAGGTCGGCGCTGCGCAGGCTTACCTGGGCCTTGAGGGTGGAGTTGTTGGCAAACAGCGTGCGGACTTCGCGCACGGTCTGGGCGAGCTGGGCCTCGGCTTGCTCCAGCGCCACGCGGGCATCGGCCGGGTCCAGCTTGACGAGCAACTGGCCCGCCTTCACAAAGTCGGTGTCGTCGGCGCCGATGGACACCACGGTGCCGCCGATCTGCGGCGTGATCTGCACCACGTTGCCTGCCACGTAGGCGTTGTCGGTGGTTTCGATATGGCGGCCGTTGGCCCAGTGCCAGCCGCCCCAGCCGAGGGCAGCGATGGCCACAGCGGCGGCAATGAGGGTGAGGCCCCGGCGGCGGGCGGTGTTGGCTTCGTTGGCGGTGAGGGGTTCGCTGGCAGCGGTCATGGCAGTGGTCTTTCGGGAATGTGTTGTTTATGGTTTTGTTTGTTTTCCTCCAACCGTTCGGGCTGAGCTTGTCGAAGCCTTGCGCGGCGCTTCGACAGGCTCAGCGTGAACGGGTGGGGTGTGCATGAAGGGGCGTTGAGTGGCTTTCTGCGTTGGACTTTTGCGCTTATTTCGCAGCGGTGCGCAGCACCGCCGTGTCATCGGTCCAGCCGCCGCCCAATGCCTTCATCAGCACCAGGCGCGTGTCCAGCTGGCGGGCCCGCAGGTCTACGGCCAGGCGGCGTTGGGCCAGTACCTGGCTTTCGGTGCTCAGCACCACCAGGTAGTTGCCCAGGCCCGCGCGGTAGCGGTCTTGGGCAAAGCGGTAGGCTTTTTCAGCGCTGGCCACAGCGTCGTCTTGCAGTGCCTGCTGGCGGGTGAGCGACTGGATGGAGGCCACGGCGTCGCCCGCTTCCTTCACGGCATCGAGCACGGCGCCGTTGTATTGGGCGATGGCGGCGTCCAGCTCTGCCTGGCGGCCCCCCAGTTGGGCGCGCAGGCGGCCACCGTCAAAAATGGGCAGGCGCAGCGCAGGTGTCACGCCCATCTGGCGCGAGCTGCCGTTGAACACCTTGTCCAGCCCCAGCGCATTCAGGCCCACAAACGCGCCAATGTTGATGTTGGGGTAGAACTCGCTCTTGGCGCTGTTCACCCCCTGGGTGGCGGCCTCTACCCGCCAGCGGGCTGCCACCACGTCAGGGCGGCGGCCCAGTAGGTCTGCGCCCAGGGTGTCGGGCACCGCAGTGGGTTGCAGTGTGGTGAGCCGGGGCGTCAGTGCAGGCAAGGCATCGGGTGCCTGGCCCGTCAGCACGGCCAATTGGCGGCGGCCCAGGGTGATTTGTTCTTCCAGTGCTTCGATCTGGGTGCGGGCGTCGGGCACGGCGCCCTGGGCCTGGGTCAACTCGACCTGGCTGTCGAGGCCTGCGGCGGTGCGCTCTTGGGTGAGCTTGCGCTGTTCCTCGCGCTGCTCCAGCGCACGCACGGCCACATCGCGCTGGGCCACCAGCCGGGCCAGGGCCACGTAGCTGCGGCCGACCTGGGCGGCCAGGGTGTTGGCGGCAGCGGCCGCATCGGCCTGGGCGGCGCGGGCCTGGCCCAGGGCGGCTTGCAGTTCTGCAGCGTGCTGGCCAAAAAAGTCGGGCGTCCAGCTCAGCGATGCCTGCACGGTGCCGCTGTTGTAAGTGTTGCCAGCCACGGGGGCGGGCACCAGGCCGTTGGCGGTGTAGCGCTGGCGGGTGGCATCTACGCCCAGGGTGGCCTGCGGGCCGTTGGCGGCCTCGCGCACCTGGCTCAGGGCCACAGCCTGTTCCAGGCGGGCGCGGCTTACGGCCAGGCTGGGGTTGCCTTGCAGGGCCTGGTCGATCAGGGTGTTGAGCTGCGCATCGCCCAGCGTGGTCCACCACTGGGCGGGGGCAACGGTCTCCGTGCCTGCGTTCAGGCCCAGGGCCGCTGGGGTGGTTTGCGCCAGTGGCGTGTGGCTGGGGCCAGGGCTTGCGCAGCCGACCAGGAAGATGGCTGCCGCCAGGGCCAATGCCGACACAGCGAAGTGGGCCAACAGGGCTGAGCGGGTAGATGGCAGGGAGTTTATTGGGGTGTTCACGGGATTCTCCAGAATGGTTTTGAGATGTTGTGTGGAGGAAAGCGGTGCGTATGGCGCAGGAGCTGGGGCTGTAAGCGTCAGTCGGCGTCTGCGTTGCGCTGTTGGCGCAGTGCTTCTCCGTTCGCCAACATGCGGCGCAGCAGGCTCAGCAGCAGTTGCCACTCGCCGTGGCTGAAGTCGCTCAGGTGGCCGTTGAGCACATCGGCCAGCACCGGGGGCACCAGCGCGGCAATGCGCTGGCCTTCGGCTGTGAGCTTGAGCTGCACCACGCGCCGATCGACCGTGGAGCGCTCGCGCACCACCAGGCCCTTGGCTTCCATGCGGTCCAGCGACCGGGTCATGGAGGCGGGGTCGGTCTCCAGGTCACGCGCCAGGCTGGCCACGGTGGTTTGTTCGTAAAGCGACAGCTTGAACAGCGGCATCCATTGGGCATAGGTCAGCCCGTGTATGGCCAGGTGCGCATCGGCCTGGGTGCGTATGGACGACATCACCTTGCGCATCAGGTAGCCCACGCTGTTTTCAGGCTGAAGCTGATGGGCTTGGTAGTGCTCGGCGCTGTAAAAGCCGGGCGCAGACGCTGGGGCTCTGGGGGTGTCGGAGGCGGAAGTCATGGGGATGGAATTTAATTGACTAGACAATTATTGTTTTGTCATTCAATTAATTCCCGATCCCTGTCTAGGGCCTTTGGGGTGCGTCTTGTGGGTGGGGTTGAGCCCACGCTTAAAGTTTTTGCTATTGATTTAATAGCTGTTTGCGCTTATCTATCAAGCGCTAGAGACCAAAATGATTTGGTCTTTGTGTCAGGGGTGCGCAGTTCGGGGGCGTGAGCGGCTGCGTTACCCCCTGTCCGGCTGTCAGGCCAGGGCCGCTTCCTCCAGCAGCCGCTCGCGCACCTCTTGCGCCGCCTGCACCATGTGGCGCAGGGCGGCTTCGGTCTCGGGCCAGCCCCGGGTTTTGAGGCCGCAGTCGGGGTTCACCCACAGGTGCTCCACGGGCACGACCTCGGCGGCTTTTTCGAGCAGCGCGGCCATCTCTTGTACGCTGGGCACGCGGGGCGAGTGGATGTCGTACACGCCAGGGCCGATCTCGTTGGGGTAGCGGAAATCTCCGAACCCCTGCAGCAGCTCCATGTCCGAGCGGCTCGTCTCAATCGTGATCACATCCGCGTCCATGGCCGCGATGGCGGGCAGGATGTCGTTGAACTCGCTGTAGCACATGTGGGTGTGGATCTGCGTATCGTTGCGCACGCCGCTGGCGCTGATGCGGAAGGCGCGGGTGGCACGGTCGAGGTAGCTCTTCCACCCCGCACGGCGCAGCGGCAGGCCCTCGCGGATAGCGGGCTCGTCGATCTGGACGATGGCGATGCCTGCGGCTTCCAGGTCGCACACTTCGTCGCGAATCGCCCAGGCGATCTGGTCGGCCGTGGTGGCGCGGGGCTGGTCGTCGCGCACAAAGCTCCACTGCAAGATGGTGATGGGGCCGGTGAGCATGCCTTTCATGGGCTTGGCGGTGAGGCTCTGCGCGTACTGTGTCCAGCCCACCGTCATGGGCGCGGGGCGGGCCACATCGCCGTAGATGATGGGCGGCTTCACGCAGCGCGAGCCGTAGCTTTGTACCCAGCCGTTGGCGGTGAAGGCAAAGCCGTCGAGCTGCTCGCCAAAGTATTCGACCATGTCGTTGCGCTCGGCTTCGCCGTGCACCAGCACGTCCAGCCCCAAGGCTTCCTGCTTGCGCACGGCCAAGGCAATTTCAGCTTCCATCTTCTGTTGGTAGTGGGCCGCATCCAGTGCCCCGCGCTTGAAGGCGGCGCGTGCGGCGCGGATCTCCGCCGTCTGCGGGAACGAGCCAATCGTGGTGGTGGGCAACAGCGGCAGCCTCAGCCGTGCGCGCTGGGCCTTTTGCCGGGCGGGGAAGGCGCTGGCGCGCTGGTCGGCCCCTGGCGCGGCCGCGGCAATGCGGGCCGCCACGGTGGCGCGGTGCACACGCGGGCTGGCGCGGCGGGCGGCCAGGGCGGTGCGGGCGGCGTGCAGTTCGTCGTTCACCGCCGCTTCGCCTTGCGACAAGGCGGTGGCAAGCACGCGCAGCTCGTCCAGTTTTTCCACCGCAAACGCCAGCCACGACTTCACCTCGGCGTCCAGCTGTGTTTCGGCCTCTAAGCTGAACGGCACATGCAGCAGCGAGCACGACGGTGCCAGCCACAGCTCGCCCTGGTGCTTGTCGGCCACGGGGCGCAGCTTTTGCAGCGCCGCATCCAGATCGGTGCGCCAGATGTTGCGGCCGTCCACGATGCCCACCGACAGCACTTTGTGCGACGGCAACCAGTCGGCCACGCCCACCAGCTCGTCGGGCGCGCGCACGGCATCCACATGCAGGCCTGCCACGGGCAGCTGGCAAGCCAGGCGCAGGTTTTCTGCCAGGGGCGAGAAGTAGGTGGCTAGCAGCAGCTTGGGCGCACTGCGTGCCAGTTGCCAGTAGCTGGGCTCAAAGGCGTGGCGCCACGGATCGGGCAGGTCCAGACCCAGGATGGGCTCGTCGATCTGCACCCATTCCACACCCTGGGCCTTCAGGCGTGCCAGCACGGTTTCGTACACCGGTAGCAGTTGCTCCAGCAGGCTGAAGCGGTCAAAGCCCGCCGCCTTGGATTTGCCCAGCCACAAAAAGCTCAGCGGCCCCAGCAGCACGGCTTTGACGCGGTGGCCCAGCGCCTGGGCCTCGGCCACTTCGGCAAACAGGCGCTCGCTGGCCAGGTGGAACTGGGTGTGGGCGCTGAACTCGGGCACGAGGTAGTGGTAGTTGGTGTCAAACCATTTGGTCATCTCCAGCGCGGGTTGGCCGGTGGTGTGGTGCTGGGCTGTGCAACCGGCGCTGCAGCCTTGGTGGTTTTCAGCTTGGGCCGACACGCCCCGGGCCATAGCAAAGTAGCGCGCCAGCTCGGGCGCTTGGGCGTCAAAGCCAAAACGCGCAGGCTCGCAGCCCAGCAGCTGGATGTGGTTGGCTACGTGGTCGTACAGAGCAAAGTCGCCCACGCTCACAAAGCCGAGGCCCGCGTCGGCCTGCGCCTGCCAGTGTTGCTGGCGCAGCTGGGCGGCGGTGGCCTGCAGCTCGGCCTCGGTGCTGTCGCCCCGCCAGAAGGATTCGAGCGCGAATTTCAGCGCACGCTGCGCCCCCATGCGCGGAAAGCCCAGGGTGTGCGTGCGCACGGGGCGGCGGGTGGCGGCTGTTACGGCGACTGCGGCGAGCGACATGGTGATTTCCTTCTTCTGAATGGAGCAATGCAATGAAGGCACCGATGGTCGCGCGGGCTCGTTTATTATTCAAACGAAAGTTTTAATTGATCAACTTGAAAATTAATAATGAACCAGTCGATCCTGGAAGTGCGCCACTTGCGCACGCTGGTGGCCCTGCGCGACAGCGGCAGCCTGGTGCGGGCCGCGCAGTTGCTCAACCTCACGCAGTCGGCGCTGTCGCACCAGATCAAGCTGCTGGAAGACCGCTACGGCCAGCCGCTGTTTGAGCGCAAATCGGTGCCGCCGCAGTTCACCGCCGTGGGCGAACGCCTGCTGGCCCTGGCCGATGCCATGCTGCCGCAGGTGGAAGGGGCTGAGCGTGACATCGCCCGCCTGGTGCTGGGGCAGGGTGGGCAGATGCGCATTGCGGTGGAGTGCCACACCTGTTTTGACTGGCTGATGCCCGCCATGGATGCGTTTCGCACCCGCTGGCCCGAGGTGGAGTTGGACATCGTGAGCGGCTTCCATGCCGACCCCGTGGGCCTGCTGCACCAGGGCCGGGCCGATGTGGCCATCGTGTCCGAGGTGGATGCCGACGAGGCGGGCGTGGACTACCACGCGCTGTTTGGCTTCGAGATCCGCGCGCTGCTGGCCAACACGCACCCGCTGGTGGCCAAGCCGCACCTGGTGGCGCAGGACTTTGCCGACCAGACCATCATCACCTACCCCGTGCCCGACGAAATGCTCGATTTGATCCGCCAGGTGCTGGAGCCCGCGGGCGTGCGCCCCCCGCGCCGCACCACCGAGCTGACGGTGGCCATGCTGCAGCTGGTGGCCAGCGGGCGCGGCGTGGCGGCGCTGCCGCTGTGGGCGGTGCAGAGCTATCTGGACCGGGGATACGTGACTGCCAGACCGATTGGCGATAAAGGCCTGCGCGGCGAGCTGCACGCCGCCTGCCTGCCCAGCCTGTCGGCCAAGCCGTACCTGCAGGACTTTGTGCAGGTGACGCGCGAGACGAGTTTTGTGACGCTCAAAGGCGTGGAGCTGCTGTGATGGCGTGCAGGGTTTGGCACGGATGTTGCAGAACGCGTTGGGCGTGAAATTTGTATTTCATGCGCCCATAATGGCCGTCCACACCACCTCCGCGTCCTCCTTTTTGCTCGAACACCCATGCCACACCAGTCCACTGCCCCTTCTGTGATCCGCCCCCTTATGGCCGCCTTGGCCATGGCCTTTGCGCTGGCCGCCCAGGCTGCGCCCGTGGCCGATGTGCACGCCCTGGCCCAGCAAGAGCAGCAGCCGCTGCTTGACACCCTGCGTGACCTGGTGCACATCGAGTCGGGCAGCAAGGACATCGAGGGGCTCAACCAGATTGCTGAGCGCATTGCCGGCCAGCTCAAGCAACTGGGCGGCACGGTGGACGTGCTGCAGACCAGCGATATCTACCGCCTGGACGACACCCCCGAGAAGGTGGGCCCTGCCGTGCAGGCCGTGTTCAAGGGCACGGGCAGCAAGAAGATCATGCTCATCGCGCACATGGACACTGTGTACCTGAAAGGCATGCTCAAAGGCCAGCCGTTCCGCATCGATGGCAACAAGGCCTACGGCCTGGGCATTTCAGACGACAAGCAGGGCATTGCCCTGATCTTGCACACCATCGCTGTGCTGCAAAAGCTCAACTTCAAGGACTACGGCACGCTCACCGTGCTGATCAATGGCGATGAAGAAATCAGCTCGCCCGGCTGGCGCAGCACCATCACCCGTGTGGCGGTCGAGCAGGACGTGGTGTTTTCGTTTGAAGGCGGAGGCACCGACGGCACGCTGCGCCTGGCCACCAGCGGCATTGGGGCGGCTTACCTCACGGTGCAAGGCAAGGCGTCGCACGCCGGGGCCAAGCCCGAGGATGGCGTGAACGCGCTGTATGAGCTGTCGCACCAGTTGCTGCAGATGAAGGATTTGTCCAAAGCCGACGAGGGGCTCAAGCTGAACTGGACGGTGTCCAAGGCAGGCACCAACCGCAACGTGATCCCGGCCGAGGCCACCGCCCAGGCCGATGCGCGCGCGCTGCGCGTGGCCGATTTCGACGGGCTGGAGAAAAGCCTGCAAGAGAAGGTCAAGAGCAAGCTGCTGCCCGCATCCAAGGTGGATGTGAAGTTTGAAGTGCGCCGCCCGCCTCTGGAGGCCAACGATGCATCGCGCCGCGTGGCGGGCTATGGCAAGGTGATTTACCAAGAACTGGGCATGTCGCTGAACGTGGTGGAAAAAGCCACCGGCGGCGGCACCGATGCAGCGTTTGCCGCGCTCAAAACCAAGGGCGCGGTGGTAGAGGGCATGGGCCTGTCGGGCTACGGCGCGCACTCCAACGACGCCGAGTACGTGCAGATCAACACCATCGTGCCCCGCCTGTACCTGGCTGCGCGCATGGTGATGGACATCTCGCGCGGCGTGCTGAAGTGATGGGGACTGGTGGCTGAAGCGGGGGGGCGCATGCCCGCCATGCGCCCTTGTTGCCCCCTGTTCAACCCCACCGGCCTGTCCGCGTGGGGTTTTTTGCTGCCTGCCAGGGCACCGCTGGGCGCGGCGGCCCGCTCTGAGCGGCACGCCCATGTTGTTTTTTTGCTATGAATTAAATAGCTGCTAGCGCTTGTATTTAAAGCGCTACAGCCTGTTTTTGTTTCAAATCCTAAAATCTGCCCCTTCACAAGAAAGCGCCAACGCTGCGCCGGGAGGGATGCATGAGTTACACCTTGCAGTTGTGGGAGAAGCCCGCCGACTGGCCTTGGCCCACAACCAAGGCCGAGGCCGACGCGCAGTTCGAGCGCGTGTCCGACGGGCCTGAGACGGCGCAGAACCCGAAGTTTTTGCTCTGGGGCCAGGCGCTGCATGCCCGCTTTCCAGAAGACATGGACGTGTGGCTGGACGGTAGCGAGGAGGGCGTCACCACCTTCCCGACGCTGGGCTTTGGCATCAACACCCGCACCCCGCATTGGGACGATGCCTTTGACCACGCCTGGGCCCAGGCCACCCGGCTGGGGCTGAGCCTGTATGACCCGCAAAGTGGCGTGCACTACCTGGGCAACGGCGACGTGCCCGAGGAGCCCGACCTGCAGGTGCACCGCGCCCTGCGTGCCCGCAAAGCGGGTGACGACGCCACCGCCTGGGCCGAGTACCGGGCCTGGGCCGCACGCGGCAACCCACACGCCATCTATGCCCTGGGCCGGGCCATGCGCTTTGGCATCCTGGGCCAGCGCAGGCACTTTGACCTGGGGGCGGCGCTGCAGCTGATGGGCGCGCACGACGCCGAGACACAGGCGGATGCGCAGGCATTTTTTGAAAAATTTCCGCCCGAAGCCAAGGTGCGCATCCAGGCCTTGCTGGCGCGGCTGAAGGCCGCAGCCGGGGAGCCACTGCTGCAACTGATCGACGCCGAGCGCAAGGCAGTGGACGATGCCTTTGACCGCACCGAACAGACGATGCTGTACAGCCGCAAGCGCATCGAAGCTGCGGGCGGCCTGGAGGTCGCTGCTGCGCTGGGGCACGAGGTGGCCGCCTTCCATTGGGCGCTGGAGGTCGTGATCGGCTGGGAAGAGCCCCACTTTGAAAACGCCCGCTACTGGTGCCAGCGCGCTACGGAATGGGACCATGAGCCCGCCAAGCGTCTGCTGGCCCTGATGCACGAACATGGCTGGGGCGGCCCGGTGGACAAGGCCGCTGCTGCCCAATGGAATGCCGCCGCACAAGAGCAGCGGCAGCAGGCGCAAAAGCTGCAGCAGCGCAAGGACGAAGCGGCATCGCCCCAGGGCCTGAGCCTGGCGCCTGTAGAGGCCAAACCCAGCACGGCTGTGGGCGCTACTGCGCAGGTCTGGACAGGCACTGCCACCCGCGATTTCGTGGGCTGGTTTGCCCGCGAGGGCAACCCCCATGCAGCGCAGTACATGGGCATTGCCGACCAGCATGGCCGCGAAGGTGGCCCAGCGAATGCAGCCCAGGCCCGCGCCTGGTATGCCCAGGCGGCTGAAGCGGGCCATGCCGATGCCACCTACAACCTGGGCACCTTCATCGAGGTGGGTACCGGTGGCCCCAAGGACGTGCTGGTGGCCAAGGCGCTGTTCATGATGGCCAACGCAGGTGGCACCACGATGCGGGTGGACGACCTGCGCCTGGCACCCAACGAGCAAGGCCCTGTGCGCGCCTTGGTGGCGGCACTGCGCGAGCCCGGCCAGCTGCGTGCGGTGTTGCAACAGCGCGGTCTGGCTCCGGCGGCGGGGCCCGCCCCGGTGGTGCGCCAGGCCATGGGTGGGGCCGCAGCGGCAGCGACCACGGGCATGGGCCCTCCGGCGGCTGCGGCGCCATCTGGCACTCCACCCAGCAGGCCACGCCAGCGGGTGGATGACGATGAGGATGAAGAAAGCGACGCCTTGAGGGGGCACCAGGGCACCGGTGTTTCCATGCACTGGGGCCACCTGGCCTTGATGGTGGGCATTGCCAACGTGGTGCTGGTGATTGCTTTCTTCAAACCCGGTGCCAGCTTTCGCATGGGCCTGATGGCGTTTGGGCTGGTGGGGGCTGTGGGCGCGTGGCGCACCACGGGGGACCTGGACTGGTCGCCGCTGGCCCGCGCTGTGGTGGCGCTGCTGGCCGCCATCCCGCTGGTGGGCATGGCGGTGTGCACGCTGCTGCTGTTCAAGGCGATGCGCGAGCGCCGTTGACTAGGGGGGGCTTGCGGCGGCGCGGCGCCCGCGCACCCAGGCCCTCAGGTTCTACGAGGCACTGATGAGTGCCTTGTCTGCCAGCGTGTGCGTAGGGTGCTGCCCCGTCAGCAGCAAAAACATGGCAAACACCGGGCCTTGCATGGTGCGCTCGTCGGTCTCGCTCTCCAGCGCTTGCCAGGTGCGCGACTGCAGGCCGCCCCGGCTGCCTTGCTGCACCGGGTAGCCCATCAGTTCTGCCGCTTGCACCTGGCTCAGGCCTGCGGCAATGCGGGCGGCCTTGAGTTCGCTGGCGCTGGGGGCGGGCATGTGAAGAACCAAGGGGGCGGTGGTGGCTTGGGTCATGGGCAGGTGGGCAGGCAAATGAAGCAGGTTATCGGGAACAGGTTCGTCCCACATTATTGATCCGGCGCGAACCTCTGCTTGAACCGTTGAACCGTTCACGCTGAGCTCTTCGATAGGCTCAGGACGGGTTTGTCGAAGCGCCGCGCAAGGTTTCGACAAGCTCAACCCGAACGGATATTGCTATTTCAAAGAGGTCGGCTCCATATTCACGCGCTCGCGTCCTGGCAAACCGCTGTGATTTGGGCTGCTGGCAACGACAAAGGGGCCGAAGCCCCTTTGGTTCGCGCCCCGTGCGTTGCGGGGGGCTCCGCTCAGTCCAGCTTGATCTTGGCAGCAGACACCACGCTGGCCCAGCGGGCGCGTTCCTTGGCGAAGAACTGGTCTTGCTCGGCAGGGGTCATGGTCACCACTTCGGCGCCTTGTCCGGCCAGGCGCGAGCGGATTTCTGGGGCTCGGATGGCGGTGATCAGGGCCTTGTTCAGCTTCTGGATGATGGCATCGGGGGTGCCGCGTGGCAGCAGCACGCCTTGCCAGGTGCCCGATTCATAGCCTGCTACGCCTTGCTCGGCAATGGTGGGCACGTCGCCAATCAGGGGCATGCGGGTGGATTTGGAGACGCCCAGCACCTTGAGCTTGCCGTTTTGCACCTGGGGCAGGGTGGCCAGCATGCCGTTCATCAGGATCTGGGTCTGGCCTGCCACGGTGTCCTGGATGGCGGTGACGCCGCCCTTGTAGGGGATGTACTGCCAGCGCGCGCCGCTGGCGCGCTCCAGCGCCACACCGGCCAGGTGGGGGGCGCTGCCGGTGGCGGTCACGGCAAAGTTCAGGTCGTTTTTCTTCGAATACGCCACCAGCTCCTTGAGGTTGTTCACGGGCACCGAGGGGTGCACCACCAGCAGGTGGGGCGAGTAGGCCAGCATGGTCACGCCGCGCAGGTCCTTGGAGGGGTCGAACGACAGCTTGGTGTAGACCGAGGGGCTGATGGCCAGCGCGCCCACGTCGCACAGCAGCATGGTGTAGCCGTCCGGATCGGCCTTGGCCACAAAGTCTGCGCCCAGGTTGCCATTGGCGCCCGCCTTGTTTTCAACGATGACGGTCTGCTTCAGCGCTTCAGACAGCGACTGGCTGATGGAGCGCGCAATGATGTCGGAGCTGCCGCCGGGTGGGTAGGGCACCACGATGCGCAGTGTCTTGGTGGGCCATTCGGCAGCGTTTTGGGCGAAGGCGCTGGTGGCTGCGAGGGCGGCAATGCCGGCCAGCAAGGCCGTGCGGCGGATCAATGGCATGGAGGGTCTCCTGAGTCTGGGTTTTGTTGTTTGTCATCGTACAACTACGTGGTTTGCGAAACAAGGTCTGGGGTCGTAGGCTGGGCTTGGCGGGGAGGGCGGAAGCTGGTGTGGAGTTCTGCCTCAACCCCCGCGGCACAGGGCTTTCGCCGTGTTTTCAAGCGTGTGAAACGGTACCGTTTACCTAGGGAAAGTCCCTAATTCAAAAAGCCTCGGTGGTTACGGCTTGCACGGCCCAATCTCCACGGGCTGCTACGGGTAATCCCGTTGGCGCATTGGCTCCATTCGTCTCAAAATTTGCAACATGTTGTACGACAACGCACAACGTTTGCAAAACCAAACCGCTACACAGCGAAAGACAAAGGACGCAACGATGGCCTCTACCCCACAACGCAGCATTCGCTGGACAACGCCCTTGGCGGCCGGTCTGGTGTGCCTGGCAGCCTCTTCAGCGGCATCGGCCGCGACCTGGGTGTATGTCTCCAATGCAGACAGCCAGGACCTGTCGGTGCTGGAGCTGGACCGCAGCGCGGGCACCCTCAAGCCGGTCGAAACCGTGCCCCTGGGCGGCACCGCCATGCCCATGGCCGTGAGCCCGGACAAGCGCGTGCTGTACGTGGCCCTGCGCTCGCAGCCGTTTCGGGTGGTGAGCCTGGCCATCGACCCCGCCAGCGGCAAGCTGCGCAAGTTGGGCGAGGCCGCGCTGGCCGACAGCATGGCCAATATCGACACCGACGCCACCGGCCGCTGGCTGTTTGCCGCGTCGTACCCGGGGCACAAAATCACCGTGAACAGCATTGGCAAAGACGGCGCGGTGGGGGCGGTGCACCAGTTGATTCCAACCGCGCCCAACGCCCACGCCATCCACGCAGACGCCAGCAACCGCCATGTGTTTGCCACCAGCTTGGGCGGTGACAACCTGTCGGCCTGGCGGTTTGACGCCGAGACCGGCCGCCTGACGGCCCACGAGAGTGCGCTGACCACCGTGGCGCCTGAAAAGTCCGGTCCCCGCCACTTCGTGTGGAACCGCGCCCAGACCACCATGTACGTGCTCAACGAGCTGGACGCAGCCCTGAACGTGATGGCCTACGACAAAGAGCGCGGCACCCTGCGCCAAGTGCAGCGCACCACCACCTTGCCCGCAGGCTTTACCGGCAAGCCCTGGGCTGCCGATGTGCACCTGTCGCCCGACGGGCGCACGCTGTATGCGTCCGAGCGCACCTCCAGCACCCTGAGCAGCTTCAAGGTCGACCCGGCCACGGGCCAGCTGCAGCCCCTGGGCCAGGTGCCTACCGAGAAGTCACCACGCGGCTTTGCGGTGGATTCCTCCGGCCGCTTCCTCATCGCAGCAGGGCAAGAGTCGCACAGCGTCTCGGTGCACCCGATTGACCCCGCCACCGGCGTGCCTGGCACACCCACCCGCGTGCCTGTGGGCAAGAACCCGAACTGGGTCGAGATCGTCGATTTGCCTTGATGTCGTATTGACTGCAAGCCCTGGCAACGCGTATCGCTAGTGTCCTGAGTTGGAAGTTCGTTGATGAAATAAAGAGGTCGAAATCGTCGTCAGGCAAGGCGCAAACCGCAGCGATAGGCGTAGCTATCGCGAGGATTTGCAACGCAGCATGGCGGCGATTCTCGGCATCTTTATGAAACGAATCTCCAACTCAGGACACTCGGGGCTTGCAGACCCCTACAGCTATTTCATCCATCCGTCCATTCAGAGCCAGGAGCCCCAATGCAACGCCGAACCTTTGTCCACAGGTCCACCCTCGCAGCCTTCACCGCCATCGCCGCAGCCAGCACCCTGCTGGCCGTCCCCGTGGCGGCCCAGGGCACTTGGCCCACGGGCAAGGCCATCAGCTACATGGTGCCGTTTGCTGCAGGGGGCACCACCGACACGCTGGCGCGCCTGATCGGCCAGCAGCTGGGCACGGCGCTGGGCACCACCGTGGTGGTGGAGAACAAGGGTGGGGCCGCAGGCAGCATTGGCTCGGAGGCCGCAGCGCGCTCGGCCCCTGACGGCTACACGTTGCTGGGCGGCACCGTCAGCTCACATGCCATCAACATCAGCCTGTACCCCAAGCTGGGCTACGACCCCATCAAGTCGTTCAGCCCCGTCACGCTGATCGGCACCAACCCTGTGGTGCTGGTGGTGGCCGCCAACAGCCCCCACAAAACCATCAAAGACGTGCTGGCCGCCGCGCGCGTCAAAGAGGGCGGGCTGTCGTCGGCATCCGCAGGCACGGGAAGTTCGCAGCATTTGGCGGTGGAGCTGCTGGGCTACAAGTCGGGCGTCAAGTTCACCCATGTGCCCTACAAGGGCAGCGGCCCGGCCATTCAGGACGTGATCAGCGGGCAGGTGGACATGATGTTTGACACCACCGTGGTGGCTTCGCCGCACATCCAAAGCGGCAAGCTGCGCGCCATTGCCGTGACATCGCCCAAGCGCCTGGCCTCCATGCCTGATGTGCCCACCGTGGCCGAGTCGGGCGTGGCCGAGCTCAAGGATTTTCAGGTGCAATCCTGGCAAGCCATCTTTGTGCCCGCAGGCACCCCCACGCCGGTGGTGACGCGTTTGCACGACGAAATCCGCAAGATCCTGGCCCAGCCCGACATGCAAAAGCGCTTGACCGGCTTCGGCATGGAGCCTGCTGACTTGAGCGTGGCGCAGATTTCTGCCTTTCAAAAGGCCGAGGTGGACAAGTGGGCCCAGGTGATCAAGGCGGCCAACATCAAGGTCGATTGACCCAGGGCAGGTGGGGTGTGGCAGAGTAGGCGCCCTGTGTGCTTTCTCTTCCCGAGGGCTCTCAAAAACACCAAACCGTTCATGCTGAGCTTGTTGAAGCGCTGCGCAAGGCTTCGACAAGCCGGTCCTGAGCCTGTCGAAGGGCTCAGCCCGAACGGTGTGGACTCGGACGAGCGGAGCGCGAATCTGTATCAACGTCCCACCCTGCATGACATCCCCTCAGCCACCGCACCAAACACCGCCCCACGGTCTGCCTCCTGAGCCGCTTCAGGCACCGCTTTCTCCACCCACTGCCTCCAGCCCCTGGGCTGTGCTGTGGGTGTTTTTGCGTCTGGGGCTCACCTCGTTTGGCGGGCCGGTGGCGCACCTGGGCTACTTTCGCGACGAATTGGTGGTGCGCCGCCGCTGGCTGGATGAGCACAGCTATGCCGATCTGGTGGCACTGTGCCAGTTCTTGCCCGGCCCGGCCAGCAGCCAGGTGGGCATGGCGCTGGGCTTGATGCGCAGTGGCTGGCTCGGGGCGCTGGCAGCCTGGGTGGGCTTTACGCTGCCCTCGGCCTTGGTGCTGGCGGCGCTGGGGCTGGGGTTCTCGTCGGCCGGGGCGGGCTGGCCTGCCGGGCTGGTGCAGGGGCTCAAAGTGGTGGCGGTGGCCGTGGTGGCCCAGGCCGTGTGGGGCATGGCGCGCAGCCTGTGCACCAGCGCCGGGCGTGTGGCCTTGATGGGCGCGGCCTGCGCCGTCACCCTGTGGCAGCCCGGAGTGGCGGGGCAGATGGGGGCCATGCTGGGCGCCGCCCTGGTGGGGTGGTGGGCCTGGGGCCGTGGCGTAGCAGTGCCGCCTGCCATGGCTGCTGATGATGTCTGGGCCGTGCCGTATTCGCGCAGGGCAGGGCTGGCACTGCTGGCCGTGTTTGCGGCCCTGCTGGTGGCGCTGCCCTGGTGGGCGCAGGCCAGCGCAGGTGCAACGGCTGCAACCTCGGCAACAAACGCGGCTACCGGCTGGGCCGTGCTGGACGCGTTTTACCGCGCCGGGGCGCTGGTGTTTGGCGGCGGCCACGTCGTGCTGCCGCTGCTGCAGTCGGCCGTGGTGCCCACGGGCTGGGTGGCGGGCGACGCGTTCTTGGCAGGCTATGGTGCCGCGCAGGCGGTGCCTGGGCCGTTGTTCACGTTTGCTGCCTTCCTGGGCGCCGCCATGGCGCCGGGCTGGGCGGGGGCGGGCTTTGCGGTGCTGGCCGTTTTGGGCATATTTCTGCCCGCGTTTTTGCTGGTGGCCGGTTCCTTGCCCTGGTGGGCGCAACTGCGCCAGCAGGCCGGTGCACGTGGCCTGCTGGCGGGGGTGAATGCCGCTGTCGTGGGCCTGTTGCTGGCGGCGCTGTGGCACCCCGTGGCCAGCAGTGCCTTGCATGGCCCTGCCGATGTGGCCCTGGCCGCCATCGCCCTGGCGGCACTGCTCTGGTGGCGCGTGCCACCCTGGGCCGTGGTGCTGGCCACCGCACTGGCCGGGTGGGGCTGGCAGAGCGTGGTGGTCGGTTGAATATGATTGAATTTTGGTATTGAATCGGCCTCTAGCGCTTGCAGAATAAGCGCTGGCAGCTATCAAAATGGTAGTATTTGGGCGATTCTGCCCAGCGGCCCTGTTCTCGGGCATTCATTGGTTCTGCTTTCGCGTGCTGCTTTGAACTCTCCTGTCATCTCCTCGCTCGTCCCCGTCGTGCTCTTCATCGCCATCGGCTTTTTGACGGGCCGCCAGGGCTGGATTCGCAGCAGCGCCGTCAAAGACCTGTCCAACCTCGTCTTCATGGTGCTGTCGCCCGCACTGCTGTTTCGCACCATGAGCAGCGTGCACATCGAAGACCTGAACTTTGGCCCCGTGGCCATCTACTTTGCCGCCTTCATCGCCCTGTATGGCGCCACCATGGCGCTGCAGGGCTTCAATCGCCTGGGCGCCGCCCGTGCGCTGGCCAACACGTTCAGCAACACCTTGATGATTGGTGTGCCGCTGGTGGGCCTGGTGTTTGGCGATGCGGGGCTGGTCACGCTGTTCACGCTGATTTCGGTGCACTCCCTCATCTTGCTGACGGCCGCCACCGTGGTGTTTGAACTGGCCGCCGCCCGCGAGCACGCGGGCCAGTCCGACGCCACGCCCCCACCCATGTGGCGCACGGTGCTGCAGGCCGTGCGCAACGGCATATTGCACCCGGTGCCGCTGCCCATCATTGCCGGGCTGTTGTTTGCCCAGACAGGGCTGGTTCTGCCCGCCGTGGTCGATAAACCTTTGCAACTGCTCGGCCAAGCGCTGGGCCCGTTAGCGCTGCTGTTGGTGGGGGTCACACTCGTCTTCACCCCCGTGGGGCATCACTTCAAGGCCGCGCTGCGCATTGCCGTGGCCAAGTGCATTGTTCACCCCCTGCTGCTGGCAGCCCTGGGCTGGGCACTGGGCCTATCAGGCCTGCCCCTGGCCGTGATGATCGTGGCCGCATCACTGCCCGTGGGGGCCAATGTGTTTTTGTTTGCCCAGCGCTACGAGGTTGCGCAAGACGCAGTCACTGCCAGCGTGGCGGTATCGACGGTGCTGGCGCTGGTGACCATGCCGGTGGTGATTTTGTTGACTACGCGGTATGTGGTGTGAGGGGGCAGGTGGTGCATGTCGATGTGGATTAGGGCTACGCGAATTGAGTGCTTGTCTTGAGCAAACTTGGGTAGTAGGACTCCGAAGCAGCTGTGGATTCCAAACTTATGGATCGCTCCGCACAGAGCACGAATCAGGTAAGTTTTGTTGGGCTTACTGTCCCGATATAGTTTCCCGACGTAGTGCTTGCCGGGTTTCATGAAAAATTTATACCTGTTTATTTGCAAAGTGCCGTGGTTTGCAAGCCAACAGGCATGCGGATTGCGAGACTTTTTTCAAAAGATGTATCGTCACGCACCGGATGTATCAACCGGGTTTTGCCGTCTACATTACTACAAGGGCTTCCCCCAAAAAGTCAAACGAATACTCCCCCGCAATGAATCGCGCAGCGATTGATTGCGGAATTTGAATTCACTTCACTTTGCCACCACCGCACTCAACATGGCGCTGTGTCTGAGTGCAAAGAATGCGGACAGCGAAACTACAAACGGTCATTGATGCAAGCGGGCTTTAGCCTGCGGACCCTGATGAAAGACGCACGCGAGGTACCCATTCGTTAGCCGAGGACTCCTTGCCTCCGCGATGTATTCGGTAACCCCTCGCGCAGGTCCTACCCTTTGCTCATCAACGCTAGCTTTCACGCGGTGGAACTTGTCTCATGCAGGCAAGCGAAACGCCTCGCCTCGGTTCAATACTGCCCAGCACATGCGGGCATTCTTGGCGGCAATCGCAACCACCGCACGCCAGTAACCTCTGCGCTCAGCCAAGGCACAAGCCCAGCGACTGATGGGGTCTGAGCGGTTCTTGGCTGTTTGCAAGACCGAACGCGCTCCCAGCACCAGCAAAGAGCGCAAGTACGGATCTCCCGCCTTGGTGATATGCCCCAGGCGCGATTTACCGCCCGAGCTGTATTGCCCTGGAGTCAGTCCCAGCCAGGCGCTGAGTTGACGACCGCATTGGAAATCATGACCATGGCCGATGGTGCTCAACAGCGCTGTAGCCGTTGTGGGTCCCACCCCGGGCAATTGCATCAATTGTTTGACCTCAGTGTTGTGCCGTGCCAGCGTGGTGATGTGCTGGTCGTATTGGGCAATGCGCTCATCCAACCGGGTGACTTCACTGAGCAGATCACCGATCACTGTGTTGGCCCAGCCTGGCAGATCTTCCAGGCTGGCCAAGGCTTCGCGGCGCACGACGGCTGCCTTGAGCGGCAGCACGATGCCCAGCTCCGAGAGCAGGCCGCGAATTCGGTTGAGCGTTGCGGTGCGCTGCTCGACAAACCCCTGGCGGGCGCGGTGCACCATGAGCTGGCCTTGTTGCTCCAAACTCTTGATGGGCACAAAGCGCATATTGGGCCGGGTCACGGCTTCACAGATAGCCGCTGCATCCGCCGCATCGTTCTTGCCGCGTTTGCCTGACAGGCGGTAGGGGGCGACGAACTTGGGTGCCATCAGGCGCACAGTGTGGCCGAACTTCTGGAATTCTCGAGCCCAGTGGTGGGCGCCAGAGCACGCTTCCATGCCGATGAGACATGGCGGCAGTGCGGCGATGAGTTCGAGCAGCTTGGCGCGCGGCACACTGGGTCGCAAAAGTCTTGGCTTGCCTGTGGCATCAACGCCATGGACAGCAAACACATTCTTTGCCAGATCGATTCCGATGGTGACAATGTCAGTCATGGACTTCCCCTTCCAACAAACGAGTGAGTTGATGAGATATCGAACTTCCCATCGTGGCACCTGGATGCCGTATTCCGCAACTGTGCGGTCCACTCGGGACGGGGAAGTCCCTTTCATTCGTTAGGCCCACCAAATCCAATACAGAGTAGCGTCATGATTGCTGTTTACGAGCCTCCATACGACAGCCCAATCGAAGACCTCTTTGCGTACCACTTCGTCAAGTACGCGAGCGAAAGCGCTGCCATCGCACCACAGGTAGAAGTCGAAACTCTTTGCGGGCGCTTTGTTCTGGATTTTGTATTGGCCGGGTCAGATGGTTCGCGAATCGCAGTTGAATGCGATGGCAAAGAATTCCATGACTTCTCTAGAGACGAATGGCGTGACGCTATGATTTTAGGAGAAAGACACGTAGACGCAATCTATCGTCTACGAGGCGCCGACATTGTTCACAACATCGGTTGCGCCCTTTATGTCATGTCTCGGCTTGATCAAAACCTCTTCTCCGATCGAGGCTTAATCAACCTCAACACCTTGGCCCCAAGGGCCCTTAAGGACGCAGAAATCGCGCAAGATGCATCAATCATCGACTTCAGCCAACTAGACAATGGGGAGCTTGCAAGGCTATGGCTCTATGTCCGCCGATCTCGTGTATCGAACGGGGAGCGGAGGTTCTGGCAGACTGCCTATAAGCACGCGCTTTCAGTCGGAGGGGGAAAGTTAGACCAAGTGATTCAAAGCTATCGAAGTGGCGCTTTATAAGATGCACGACATTAACCACGATCTGGCGCTTGCCAGAGTTTTTTGGACACGCCAACATAACGCACTTGGAGTGAACTTGCCCAACCCTGCCTTCGCGTCCATGCCTAACATTGCGTTGCAGCTGACGCCAACAGCTTCGCTGTTGGTACCCTCCGCTTCGCTCCGGCGCCGCTGAACTTGGCGTTAGCCATAAGAGGCAGCCTTAGCCGTGCTTGTTGTCGGTGTCATCAGTACAGTCGTCGCGGACGGCTACGAACGCCTTCTAGAGGTCACACTCGCCGGCCAAGGCGGCTCACTCTGGATCTCTGCGCTGGAGCCGGAGCAATGGGCGCAGTCGGGTCAACAATCCAAAGTCTTTCGAGCTGGCGAGCCCGTCGAGCTCGAAGTCTTCCTTCGTTATGTCAATACAGTCGCGGCCCCAACACCAGAAGAACTCACAGGCCTTCGGCAGCCGATCGCCCGGTCATCACACACCGTTTTGGTTGGCAAGGTCTCTCGTATAGTGGAGTCCAATATCTTCGAGTGCTCCACAGAGTGGCAAGCACTTCTGGTTCAGTTCGAGCGCGATACGGCGCTTTCCATCGATCAAAGGATCAAGGTCAGTGGTGAATTGGCGGCTGCTGGCTAACTCCTCCGTCAAAGGGGCCTGCCTTCGGCAGGCCCCTTACGTCGAACCTTGAGCACCCGCTTTCGTGTGAGTTGATCGGCAGCGCCTCGCCGCCTTCAGCCGTTGGTAATCCCAGCTGCCCCCACCCCCAACAACTGATGCAAATGCGTACTGCTCGTCGTGTACTGCAACACCACAGGCTTGCCGCTCAGGGCTTCGGCAGCCGCAAAGGCGGCCAGGGTGGCTTCGTGAAAGCCGCAGACGATCAGCTTGCGCTTGCCGGGGTAGGTCACGATGTCGCCCACGGCGTAGATGCCGGGCACGCTGGTGCGGAAGGTGGCGGTGTCTACCGCCAGTTGTTTGCGTTCCATGGCCAGGCCCCAGTCTGCAATGGGGCCCAGGCGGGGGGAGACGCCCAGGGCGACGACCAGCACATCCATGGGCACGGCCAGCTCGGTGCCCTCGGGCGTCAGGGTTTGCAGGGCGGTCATGCGCTTGCCCTCGCGGTTGATGCTGGTGTCGCGGGTGATGCCGGTGATTTGGCCGACCACGACTTCGATGCGCCCGGCATCGCGCAGGGCATGCAGCTGTGCCAGCTGGTCGGGCGGGGCGTTGAATACATCGCGGCGGTGTAGCAGCAGCACGCTGGCGGCGGGTGATTCGGCAGCGCTGGCGGCTGCAATGGCGCAAGCCACGGCCGCGTCGTCACCGCCGTGCACCACCAGGCGCTGGCCTTGCAGCGTGGCGGCAGGCGGCAGGTGCTGGTAAAAAAGCTGTGTGCCTGCAAAGGCCTCGATGCCTTCGAGCTTGAGGGCGCGGGGCACGAAGGCGCCCACGCCTGCGGCGATAAACACGGCGCGCGCCAGCAGCTGGGTGCCTTGCTGGGTGGTGACGGCGATGCGCCCGTCGGGCTGCGGCTGTAGTGCGGCGACCTGGGTGCCCAGGTGCCAATGGGGCTTGAAGGGGGCGATTTGGTCGGTGAGCCGTGCGGCCAGCTCGTGGCCGGTGCACACGGGTACGCCCGGAATGTCGTAGATGGGTTTGTCGCCGTACAGCTCTACGCACTGGCCGCCCGCGTAGGGCAGTGCGTCAACGATGTGGGCCGCCAGGCCTTGCAGGCCCAGTTGAAACACCTGGAACAGGCCGACGGGGCCTGCGCCGATGACGACGGCATCGGTTTCTTGGATCATCGCTGTGGCTCCTGGATGCAACCGCAGGAACGGGAACGCAAGCGAGTGAGTGTGCGAGGGGGTGCGTGTAAATCAGCGCAAGACGCCCCGCTGCGCTGTGTCAACCAGTGCTGTGTGGGCAACCACCGTTCGGGCTGGGCCTGTGTAAGCCCTGCGCTGCGCTGAAGCAAGCCAAAGCGCAGTGTGAACGGTGTGTTGCGAATCACTTGACCAGGTCAGCGATCTTGCCTGGCGTGCCGTTCCACTGGTCGGCGTCGGGCAGTGCGGGCTTGCGCTTGGTGATGCTCTTCCAGCCGTCGGCAAAGGCCAGGTCGGCGTTGAGCTTGATGAAGGCCACTTGATCGGCGGGCAGGTCTTCTTCGGCAAAAATGGCGTTGGCGGGGCACTCGGGGATGCACACGGCGCAGTCGATGCATTCATCGGGGTCGATGACAAGCATGTTCGGGCCTTCGCGGAAGCAGTCCACGGGGCAAACGTCCACACAATCGGTGTACTTGCACTTGATGCAGTTTTCGGAAACGACGTGGGTCATGGCTGGAAATTGTGTGGGGTCGGTCGGTGAAAACCCGCGATTTTAAGGCCTTCACCCACCATCAGTAACAGGGTCCCTGAGTCCGCAAGGGGGACTCAGGGCATTTTCAAGGCGGTTTTGTTGCGCTGGGTCAGTTCACCAGCACCGCGCCAGCGGTCTTGTGGCTGGCGGTGTCCACCAGGATCAGCGAGCCCAGCACGCGGGCTTTGCCGAAAGCGGCGGCCGGAATCGCCTCTTGCAGCAGCAGCTCCACATGGCCGATGGCGTTGGGGTCGAGCTGCGTGGCGGCTTCTTCGGCCAGCGTGTTGATGTTGAGCTTGTGCACTACGGCCTTGACCTTGGCCTTGACCCAGCGGTGGCCATGCAGCGCCCAGTACACGCGGCCTGCGACCAGTGGTTCGTCGTCCATCCAGGCCACGGTGGTGCGCAGCTCGCGGCTGGCAGGCCAGGCGGGCACGGCCGCTGGGGTGTCGCCAAAGTCGTCGTCGGCCGGGGCTGCGGCGGCGGTGGGCGCGGCCAGAATCCAGTCGCCACGCGATACGTCCACCTCGCGGTCGAGGATGATGCCGGCGCTGGTGCCTGCGGGCACGTCCTTGGGGCGGCGGGCGTGGTCCAGCACCTGGGCGACCGTGGCCAGTTGGCCGCTGGGGAAGATTTGCACGGGGGTGCCGGGCGCTACGTTGCCCGATGCCACACGGCCCCAGAACACGCGTCGGCCCTGGGAGGTGTCGGACGACGAGGACGAGGATTTCTCGACCCATTGCACCGGGAATGCCAGGGGCAGCGCCGTGTCGGCGGGCGTGTTGGGCAGCGCTTCGAGCACCTGCAGCAGCGTGGGGCCTTGGTAGTCGCACCAGCCTGCGTTGGCGTCCACCACATTCCAGCCCTTGAGGGCCGACACGGGCACGGTGGCGCGCACGGCAATGCCTGCGGCCTGAGCAAAGCGGGCCAGCGCGCCCTGGATGTGCTTCCAGGCCAGGGCCGGGTCTGCCACAGCGTCGAGCTTGTTCACGGCAAACACCAGCGAGTGAACGCGCAGCAGGTGGGCCAGCAGGCTGTGGCGGCGGGTTTGGGGCAGCAGGGCCAGCTCGGGGTTTTGCCAGTCGAGCTTGGTGGCATCGACCAGCACCACGGCGGCGTCGGCACTGCTGGCGGCGGTGACCATGTTGCGGGTGTACTGCTCATGGCCAGGCGCGTCGCCAATGATGAACTTGCGCGTCTCTGTGGCGAAGTAGCGGTAGGCCACGTCGATGGTGATGCCTTGCTCGCGCTCGGCAGACAGACCGTCGGTCAGCAGCGCCAGGTCGGTCTCGCCACCGCGCTGCACGCCCGCCAGGTGGTCTTGCAGCACGGCCTTGCTGTCGACCAGCAGGCGGCCGATCAGCGTGCTCTTGCCATCGTCCACGCTGCCGCAGGTAATGAACTTGAGGGCGGAAATATGGTTATTTTGGCCTCCAGCGCTTGCTGGTTGTGCGCTGGCAGCTATTGAATTGATAGTGGTCATCAGAAATACCCGTCCTTCTTGCGCTTCTCCATCGAAGCGTCCGATGTCTTGTCGTCCATGCGCGTGGCGCCGCGTTCGCTCACGTCGGCGGCCAGGGTTTCGATCACGATGTCGGCTGGGGTGGCCGCCGTGCTCTCCACGGGTGCGGTGCAGGTGATGTCGCCCACGGTGCGAAAGCGCACGTCGCGGGTTTCCACAACCTCGCCGTCGCGTGGCGGTGTGAGTTCGGTCACGGGCATCAGCAGGCCCTTGCGGTCCACCACCTGGCGCTTGTGCGTGTAGTAGATGCTGGGCAGGGCGATCTGCTCGCGGTCGATGTACTGCCACACATCGAGCTCGGTCCAGTTGCTGATGGGGAACACGCGGAAGTGCTCGCCGGGCTGCAGGCGGGTGTTGAACAGCGTCCACAGCTCAGGGCGCTGGGCCTTGGGTTGCCATTGGCCAAAGCTGTCGCGGTGGCTGAAGATGCGCTCTTTGGCGCGCGCCTTTTCCTCGTCGCGGCGGGCGCCGCCGATCAGCGCGTCAAAGCGGAATTCTTCAATCGCTTCGAGCAGCGTGACGGACTGGTGCACGTTGCGCGACTCACCCGGGTGGGCCAGGCGCACGGTGCCGCGCGCCATCGAATCCTCGACGTTGCGCACGATGAGTTCGGCACCGAGTTCCTTGGCGCGGAAGTCACGGAAATCCGTCACTTCGGTGAAGTTGTGGCCCGTGTCGATCATCAAGAGCGGGTACGGAATGCCGCCACCACTGGCTTTGGTGCCAAAGGCCTTTTCGGCGCACTTGAGCATGACGAGCGAATCCTTGCCGCCCGAAAACAGCAGGGCGGGGCGCTCGAAGGCGGCGGCGACTTCGCGCAGGATGAAGATGGTTTCTTCTTCCAGGGCGTCGAGGTGCGAGTTGTTGAGGTGGTAGCTCATGTTGTTGTTTTGCAGCTGGGCTGCATCGGTGCGGGCGTTCATGGTCGGTGCTGCTGTGGAGTCAGTGGGCCAGATGCAAACCGCACTCGCGGTTGTCTTCGCCCTTGGTGGGGTCCACGTAGTCAAAGTTGTTGGGCAGGCCGTGTTTGACGCAGTACTCGTGCAGGTCTTTGGACGACCAGTGCAGCAGCGGCGCCACTTTGATGAGGCCGTCAGGGTTGATGCTGACGGGGTCCATCTGAGCGCGCACCGCAGTGTCGGTGGCACGCAGGGCCGTGAACCACACCTTGGGCGCGGTCTCGCGCAGGGCGCGGGCAAAAGGCTCCAGCTTCACTTCTTCCGTAAAGGCTGCGTGGCGTGGGTCGTCCAGCGCGGGCGTGGCGCCTTCCACGGCTTCACGGTGTGCGCGCGAGCGGCGTGGCAGGTAAATCTGCAGCTTCAGGCCCAGCTGCTTCGTCACCTCGTCGGCAAAGCGGTAGGTGGCTTCGGTGTTGTAGCCGTTGTCCATCCACACCACGGGCACATCAGGGTTGACCTGCGTGACCATGTGCAGGATCACTGCCTCGAAGGGGCGGAAGTTGGTGGTGACGATGGCGGGCTGGCCCAGCCCCAGCGCCCAGGCCACCAGGTCTGGGGCGTTTCGGCCGAGGTCGGCGTTGATGCGTGCGAGATCGATTTGGCTCATGGTCCGGGGCTTTGCGGTTGGGTTCTCAGGCGGCGGTGCGGTGGGCAAACAGCGGCTGGGGGTTCACGGCGTCGCCCTGGTAGAAGCCGGGGAACAGCTCAAACTGGCGCTGGGCATCGGCGGCATCCACCCCCTCGGCCAGCACGGCGCTGCTAAAGCCTGTGCGCTGCATCTGCACCAGCTGGTCGATCAGCACATCGCCTGTGGCGCGGATTTCGCCCGCAAAGCCACGGCGGCGGCGCAGCAAAAAAGCCTGGCTGAACGCACGGCCATCGGTGAAGTTGGGGAAGTGCAGGTCCACACGTTCCACGCCATCGAGCGGCAGGGCTGTGGCGTCGGCATCGTTGGCCAGCGCCACCACGCGGGCGTCGCCTTCCGCCGGGGGCTGGTGTTCGTGGGATGCGAGAAGTTTCAGGTTCATCATCGTTCGGATTTCGGTGGCAGGGCGGCTTCAGAGGCTGGGAGTTTTTTGCGAGAGCCCGAAAGGTGCGTCAAAACGCCGCTGATCGAGGCGCAAAGCACAGCCATAGCTCGGGCTATGGCGCGCATTTGCAACGACGAGCAGCGGTGTTTTGGCGTGCAAGGCGGGCATAGGAAAAAGACTCTCAGCCTCTTAGGCCGTGGCCAGGGTTTCGTCTTTGTGGCGGGCGAGCTTTGCGGCTTCCTTGAACGGGTCCAGGCCGGTGCGGCGCACGGTGTTCTGGAAGGTCTCGCCGCTTTCTCGCAGGTCGCGGTAGGTGCCGAGCACGGCCTCGATCACGTCGGGCACTTCGGCCGCCGAGAACGAGGGGCCAATCACCTTGCCTGCGACGGCAGCGCCCGACAGGTCCGAACCATCGGAGCCGCCCAGCGTGACCTGGTACCACTCCTTGCCGTCCTTATCCACACCCAGGATGCCGATGTGGCCGCTGTGGTGGTGGCCGCAGCTGTTGATGCAGCCGCTGATGTGCAGGTCGATCTCGCCGATGTCGTCCAGCTCGTCCAGGTCTTGGTAGCGCTGGGTGATGGCCTCGGCAATGGGCAGCGAGCGGGCATTGGCCAGCGCGCAGAAGTCGCCACCGGGGCAGGCGATCATGTCGGTGAGCAGCTGCACGTTGGCGCTGGCCAGGCCCAGGGCCTTGGCCTCTTGCCACAGCGCGAACAGGCGGCTGGCATGCACCCAGGGCAGCAGCACGTTCTGGTCGTGCGTCACGCGGGCTTCGCCAGCGGAGTATTTGTCCACCAGATCGGCCAGCGCGATGAGTTGTTCGCTGGTGGCGTCGCCGGGCGACTGGCCGGGGCGCTTGAACGACAGCGTGACGGCGCGCAGTTGCGGGTTTTGGTGTGCGTGCACGTTGCGCTGCAGCCAGCGGCCAAACATCACATGCTCTGCCGCCTGCGCGTCCAGCGAGGCCTGCAAGGCTGCGGGAGGCACGTCGGCAATGTCGGCCAGCTTCGGTGTCACAAAGCAGGAGGCCACGCGGTCAAACTCGGCCTGCGGAATGGTGTGCGGGCCACCGTCGATCTCCAGGATCTGGCGGTACTCTTCTTCCACATCGTCGATGTACTGCTGGCCTTCGGCCTTGACCAAAATCTTGATGCGGGCCTTGTACTTGTTGTCGCGGCGGCCGTGCTCGTTGTACACGCGCACGATGGCCTCGATGTAATTCATGATCTGGTTCCAGGGCAGGAACTCGCGGATCACGGTACCAATCACTGGCGTGCGGCCCATGCCGCCGCCCACAAACACCTTGAAGCCGATCTCGCCAGCGTCGTTCTTGAGCAGGTGCAGGCCCACGTCGTGCCAGCCGGTGGCAGCGCGGTCGTCCTTGGCGCCGCTGATGGCGATCTTGAACTTGCGGGGCAGGAAGGCGAACTCGGGGTGCAGCGTGGTCCACTGGCGGATGATTTCCGCATAGGGACGCGGGTCCACGATCTCATCCACGGCAATGCCTGCCAGGGCGTCGGTGGTGGTGTTGCGAATGCAGTTGCCGCTGGTCTGGATGCCGTGCAGTTGCACGCTGGCCAGCAGGTCCATCACGTCCGCGCTTTTGGACAGCGGAATCCAGTTGAACTGCACATTGGTGCGGGTGGTGAAGTGGGCGCAGTTCTTGGGCAAGAACGTGGTGCCCAGCTTGCCCTGGCCTTCAATGGCGGCCTTGAAGACGGCGGCTTCGGGTTCGTCGTATTCGCGGGCAATTTGGGCCAGCACGCGCAGCTGGCGGCTGGCGATTTCGCCGTAGGGCACGGCCACGCGCAGCATGGGCGCGTAGCGCTGCACATACCAGCCGTTTTGCAGGCGCAGTGGGCGGAAGTTGTCTTCCGACAGCTTGCCGGTTTGCCAGCGCGTGAGCTGGTCACGGAATTGCCGTGCCCGCTGCTGCACAAATTGTTGGTCGAATTCTGTGTATTGGTACATCGTGGTCAGTGCAGTTCAGTGCGTGCAACTCAAATCAAGATCAGTTTGAAGCCCGCCCAGGCGAGCAACAGCGAGAGGGCAGAGCGAATCAGCCGCTCAGGTGTGCGGGTGACCAGGCGGGAGCCCAGCCAGATGCCCGGCAGCGAGCCAGCCAGCAATTGTGCAAGCAAAGGCCAATCGACCGAGCCCAGCGATGCGTGTCCCAGACCGGCCACGAGGGTCAATGGCACGGCGTAGGCGATGTCGGCGCCAATGATGCGCGGCAAGGGCAGCATGGGGTAGACCAGCAGCAGCACGGTGACGCCAATGGCGCCCGCGCCCACCGAGGTAAAGGTGACCAGCGTGCCGATCACGGCGCCCATCAGGATGGGCAGGCTCCAGTGGCGAGGGCGTGTGGGGTCGCCGACATGGTTTTTGCGGGCGGCTGCCTCGGCCGCCTGGCGCTGGGCAGAAAAGGCCACGGCCTTGTAGAGCGTGGCCGCAGCCGTCAGCAGCAGGGCAAAGCCCAAGGTGGTGGTCATGATGCGCTGGGCCGTGCCGCTGGCGGGGCCCAGCACCTGCAAAGCCCACAGCGCCAGCAGTGCGGCCGGAATGCTGCCTGCGCACAGTTGGCCCACCACTTTCCAGGGCACCAGCCGCTGGCGGGCCAGGCTCACGGTGCCGCCCATCTTGGTGAAAGCGGCAAACAGCAGGTCGGTGCCCACGGCCATGTGGGGCTTGATGCCAAAGAAGAAGATCAGGATGGGTGTCATCAGCGAGCCGCCGCCCACACCCGTGAGCCCGACGATCAGGCCCACTGCAAACCCCGCAAAGACAAACGCCAATTCATGCATGGCCGCGAATGTAGAGGGGCGGCTTATGGATGCAAACTATTGTTTTGCTCTGCCAATATGCAAATATTTATATAAGCAAGGATTGGAGGGGCTTTGCGCCCGATTTTTGAGACGGTGCACTGTGGCGGGCGGCTTACGCCACCTCATGTCTCGCTTTGCGCAGGCGCTTGTCGCGCCCTCACATCCGCTCGCTCGACAGCGCCCGCGCCAGCTTGGCGTCCAGCGGCAAAGGCTCGGCATTGAGGCGGGCGGCCAGCAGCTCGCCGCACAGCAGGGCCAGCGTCAGCCCGCGTGCGCCCATGGCGGCGCACACCCACAGGCCGGGCAGTGCCTGTGCGTCCACAGGCCCCACGATGGGCAGGCGGTCTGGGGCGGTGCAGCGCACGGCGGCCCAGTGTTCTACGGCGGGCGGCGTGTCGGTGGTCTCTGCGGCGTGGGCCAGACGGGCCTCAAAGCGCGGAGCCAACTGACGTGCGGCCGTGGGTAGCAGGGTTTGCAACTTGTCCCAGTGTGACGCGTGCGCCGCCTGCTGGTCGGCGGCGCTGGCGGGCAGCTCCGTCACATTGCGCTCGAAGGTCGAGCCCATGATCCAGCCACGCTCAAAGGCTTCGCCTGCCGATTCATCGTTGTTGCGCAACCCAAAAGACGGCACCACGTTGCCATGCCCGTTGGCCGGAAAGGGCGCGGGCGGCGGCAGGTGGGCGGCATAGCGCCCCCACGACACCTGGCCGCGCACGGGCTGCAGGGGCCAGCGGTCGGTCAGCAGGGTGGGGCTGCCAGCGCCTGCGGCAATCACCACCACAGGGGCTTGCGCCAGCACCTGGCCTTGGGCATCCAGGGCCTGCCATGTGGTGAATGCAGCGGTGGAGTCTGCTCCGCCCGCTGCAGGCATTGCCCGCAGGCTGGCCACCTGGCATTGGCCTTGCCAAGTGACGCCGGGTTCACGCAGCAGTGCCCGCACCATTTGGGGGGGGCGTATCCAGCCCGCCTGGGCGTGCCAGCAGGCCACGGCATCGGGCGGCAGGCCCGCGTGCTCGCGGGCATCGGGCGGGGCGGGGGTGGTCCAGTCGGCACCGGGGCCGTCTTGCCAGTCGGCGGGCAGGCCGGGGCTGCCGTCGGTGCGGTGCTCCAGCACGCCGGTGGGCCCCCAGTCTTGCCCGGCTTGCAGGCGCTGGCTGGCTTGTTGCAGCGTGGTGCGCACGCCGCTGCGTGACAGGCGCGACAGCACGGCGTCGTCGGGCGACACATGGGGCGCAAACACCCCGGCAGGCAGGCCTGATGCCCCTGCGGCGGGCTCGCTGGCTTGGTCCAGCACCTGCACTTGCCAGCCCCGGCGGGCCAGGCTGGCGGCGGTGGCGGCACCCGCCAGGCCGCCGCCAATCACCAAGCAATGCTGCGGTTGTGCGGTGGCATGGGGGGCGGCATCTGGCAAGGTGGCCGTGCGGGCCCGTGGCTCCCAGTGGGGGTTGTAGGTGGCGTGCAGGTTGTCGCGCTTGGGGGGCACGCCGGGCACGCGCTGCACTTCAAAGCCGCATTCGGCCAGTGCATCGCGCACGGCGCGGGCAATGGTCCAGGTGGCCAGCTGTGTGCCCCGGCGGCAGCAGCGCGCCACGGCTTTCAAGGTGTGTGCGCTCCAGATGTCGGGGTTGACCGAGGGGCTGAAGCCGTCGAGGTACACCGAGTCTGCCGTGGGCGCCTGCTGGCGCAGCATCTCTTGCGCATCGCCCACATACAGGGTGAGCAACACGCGGCCCTCGTCAAACGCCAGGCGGTGCACGCCGGGCAGCAGGCCCCACCACTGCGCATGCAACTGCTCGGCCAAGGGGGCCAGCTCGGGGTGGGCGGTGGTGGCGCGCAGCAGGTCGGCGGCGCTCACCGGCCAGGCTTCGGTCGACACAAAGTGCAGCAGGCGGGGGCGCTGCGCGTCGGCCCGCCATGCGGCCCAGGTGACGAGAAAGTTCAGCCCAAAGCCAAAGCCCGTCTCCAGCACCCGCCATTGGGGCTGCCCGGCCCAGGCCGCAGGCAGGCCGCAGCCTTGCAGAAACACCCGGCGGGCTTGGTCCAGGCCGCCGTTTTCACTGTGATAGCGGTCGGCAAAGCGGGGGCTGTAGGGGGTGCCGTCGGGCAACCAGTCGATGGGCTCGGACATGGGGTGAGGGGCTGCTGAAAATCGAAATCGCGCAAGCCTTGCGTGCGTCGCAGAAAAAGAAATGGCGCCGCAAGGGCGCCGTGCTGAGGCTGCTTTGTACCGGAAGCCGGGGAGCCTGCGGTTGTGCTAGATCATTGGCTGGGCGGGACGTAGCCCGCCGCGGCGTCTGCGCCGCCGCCGAAAAAGTGATTCTCCATCTGCCGGGCCAAGTATTGGCGGGCGCGGGCGTCGGCCAGGTTCAGGCGGTTTTCGTTGACCAGCATGGTCTGGTGCTTGAGCCAGTCGGCCCAGGCTTGCTTGCTCACGCTTTCCCAGATGCGCTTGCCCAGCTCGCCAGGGTAGGGCGGAAAGTCCAGGCCTTCTGCCTCTTGGCCGAGTTTGATGCATTGGACGGTGCGTGCCATGGTGGTTCCTTGTCGTGGTCTATGTGAAATCGAGACGGCATCAGGCGCCAGCAGGTGCGGGCGTTGAGCTTGCCTCAGATGATTTGGATATAAAGAACTGAAATCTCAGTAGTTCCAGTTTTTAAGAGGGCCTTCCAGAATGCGTTTCATCGGTGTTTTGCACCGCCCCGCATTCCAATAAACGAGGCCCTCCATGAACTTTCGCCGCGACTTTATCAAGTTTCCATTTGCCGCAGCCTTTGCAGGCGCTTTGGCCCTGACGGCACTGCCGTCGTTTGCGCAGTCTGTGACGCTGCTCAATGTGTCGTACGACCCCACGCGGGAGTTGTATGTCGAGTTCAACCAGGCGTTCGCCAAATACTGGAAGGCCAAGACCGGCCAGGACGTGACCATCAAGCAAAGCCACGGCGGCTCGGGCAAGCAGGCGCGCTCCATCATCGACGGGCTGGACGCTGACGTGGCCACCCTGGCGCTGGCGGGCGACACCGATGCGCTGCACACCAACGGCGGCTGGATCACCAAAGACTGGCAAAAGCGCCTGCCGCACAACAGCTCGCCCTACACCTCCACCATCGTGCTGGTGGTGCGCCAGGGCAACCCCAAGGGCATCAAGGACTGGGACGACCTCGTCAAGCCCGGCATCAGCGTGATCACGCCCAACCCCAAGACCTCGGGCGGCGCCCGCTGGAACTACCTGGCCGCGTGGGAGTTTGCCAAGCGCAAGTACGGCGGCGACGCCAAGGCCAAAGACTTCGTGGCCAAGCTGTATGGCAATGTGCCCGTGCTCGACACCGGCGCACGCGGCTCCACCATCACGTTTGCCCAGCGCAACCAGGGCGATGTGCTGGTGGCCTGGGAGAACGAGGCCTACCTGCTCGAAAAAGAATTCGGCACCAAGTTCGACGTGATCGCGCCCTCCATCTCCATCCTGGCCGAGCCCGCCGTGACGGTGGTAGACAAGAACGTGGACAAGAAGGGCACGCGTGCCGTGGCCGAGGAATATCTCAAGTTCCTCTACACCGAAGAAGGCCAGGACATTGCGGGCAAGAACTTCTACCGCCCCGCCATTTCCGACAAGGCCAAGGCCAAGTACGCCAAGCAGTTCCCCAAGCTGAACCTGTTCACCATCGACGACGCCTTTGGCGGCTGGACCAAGGCGGCCAAGGACCACTTTGCCGACGGCGCCAGCTTCGACCAGATCTACACCAAGAAGTAACCGGCCCGCCCTCCGTGCACCACGGGCCCCGGCCATGCCAGGGCTTTGGATGGAACCCGCCTGCCAAGCCGTGCAGCGCGGGCAGGGCGGAGCACAGCCTGAACGCATCCTTTGAAGAAAATCAGGCTCTAGCGCTTATCTATTAAGCGCTGGCAGCTATCAAAATAGTAGTGAAGGAAAGATATGTCCGCCTTGTTGATTGCCGGCAGCCCTTCAGAGCGCTCCCGCTCTGCCGCCTTGCTGGATGCCGTGTCGCAGCGCCTGCACGCCCGGGGTGCCCTGGTGGACCGCATCCACATCCGCGACCTCTCGCCCCAGGCCCTGCTGCTGGCCGACTTTGGTCACCCCACCGTGGTGGCTGCGGCCGACCAGGTGGCCCAGGCCCGCGTGCTGGTGGTGGCCACCCCGGTCTACAAGGCCGCCTACAGCGGAGTGCTCAAGGTGTTTTTGGACCTGCTGCCGCAGACCGCGCTCAAGGGCAAAACCGTGCTGCCCCTGGCCACAGGTGGCAGCCCGCACCACATGCTGGCGCTGGATTACGCCCTGCGGCCCGTGCTGCAGTCGCTGGGTGCCAAGCACATCCTGCCCGGCATCTACGCCACCGATTCGCAAGTGACCGTGACGCCCGAGGGCGGATACGACGTGCACAGCGACATCGCTGCGCGGCTGGACGATGCGGTGAATCTGCTGATCACCGAAACCCTCAAGCCCACACCCGCCCAGGCCGGACGCTTCGAGCCCGTCCACTTCTCGCAGGTGCGATGTAGCGTGTAACGCAGCCACCAGGCCAGCGGTGGGGGCGCAGAAGCCTCCACCCTGGGCCTGGTTCCTCTCCCCTTGATTTGTTGACATGCCCAGGTTGCAGGGCAGGGGGCAGTGTTGCCCGCTGCACGGCGATAGCGGATCGCTGATTTCCGATAGCACCGCCGCCTGGGCGACTGAACCACCCCAAAAGAGCATCCCATGACACACCGTTTTTCATCTTCACGCCGCCAAGTGCTGGCGACCAGCATTGCTACCGGCTTGGCCGCTGCAGGTCTGGCCACCCCGGCCTTGGCCCAGTCGTCCGCAGCCCCCGTGCTGCGGGTGGGCCACCAAAAAGGCTGGCTCTCGCTCATCAAGGCCCGTGGCACGCTCGAAAAGCGCCTGGCCCCGCTGGGCGCCAAGGTGACCTGGACCGAGTTCAACGCCGGCCCTGTACAGCTCGAAGCGCTCAACGTCGGCTCCATCGACTTTGGTGACGTGGGCGAAGCACCCCCCATCTTTGCCCAGGCCGCTGGCGCGCCACTGGTGTACGCGGGCTCCTCGGTGCCCCGCCCGGCGGTAGAGGCCGTGGTGGTGCCCAAGGACTCGGCCATCCGCACCGTGGCCGACCTCAAGGGCAAGCGCGTGGCCTACAACAAGGGCTCCAATGTGCATTACTTTTTGGTCAAGCTGCTGGAAAAGCACGGGCTGAAGTACGCCGACGTGCAATCCGTCTTCCTGGCGCCGCCCGATGCCCGTGCTGCCTTTGAAAAAGGCGCGGTAGACGCCTGGGTGATCTGGGACCCCTTCCTCGCCTCGGCCGAGAAAACGCTGGGCGCCCGCATCCTGGCCAACGCCCAGGGCGTGGTCAATAACCGTGCGTACTACTTCACCTCGCGCGACTTTGCCACCCGCCACCCCGAGGTGCTGCGCATTGCCGTGGACGAGGTCAACACCATCGAGACCTGGATCTCCAAGAACAAGGCCGAGGCCGCCACCGAGCTGGCGCAAGTGCTGGGGCTGGACCGCTCCATCACCGAGCTGTTTGTGGGCCGCGTGGGCTACGGCACCACCGTGGTCACCCGCGACATCCTGGCCGAGCAGCAAGCCATTGCCGACACCTTCTTTGACCTGAAGCTCATTCCCAAAAAGTTGAACCTGCTGCACGCCGCCCCTGTGGACCTGAAGTAATCCAGGCACCGCTGTAGCCCTATTGATGCACTGACCGAGGAGCCCACCATGCCCACCCGTACGCCTGCACCCATGCCATTTCCTCTGCACCAGCGCCTGCAGCAGATGCTGTGCGTCACGGCCCAGGCCTGGGGGCTGAGTGCCAGGCCTTGCAACGGCGCGGGGCGTGCACCGACCTTCGGTTTTGCGATCTCGTACTGACCCCCCAAAAAAAACAGGCACCTGGCCCCAAGGCCGGGGCCCCAAAACACTCTCAGCCCCCCAGCACACAGGTGACCTCCATGCAGATTTTCTGGTTCATCCCCACCCACGGCGACAGCCGCTACCTGGGCACCGCCAAGGGCGGCCGCCAGCTCAGCCACGACTACCTCAAGCAAGTGGCCGTCGCGGCAGACAGCCTGGGCTACGAAGGCGTGCTCATCCCCACCGGGCGCTCTTGCGAAGACCCGTGGGTTATTGCATCGACCCTGCTGCCCGTCACGCGCAACCTCAAGTTCTTGGTGGCGGTGCGCCCTGGCCTGCACCAGCCCGCGCTGGCCGCCCGCATGGCCGCCACGTTCGACCGCCTCTCGGGCGGGCGCCTGCTCATCAACCTGGTCACCGGCGGCGACCAGACCGAGCTGGAGGGCGACGGCGTGTTTCTCGACCACGCCGAGCGCTACGAGCAGTCGGCAGAGTTCATCCGCATCTGGCGCGAAATTCTGGCGCGCAGCCACGATGGCGAAACCTACGACTACGAGGGCAAGCACCTCAGCGTGAAGGGCGCCAAGCTGCTGTTCCCGCCGCTGCAAAAGCCCCACCCACCGGTGTATTTCGGCGGCTCGTCTGCCGCAGCGCACGACCTGGCGGCCGAGCAGGTCGAGACCTACCTCACCTGGGGCGAGCCACCGGCCGAAGTGGCCAAGAAAGTGGCCGATGTGCGCGAGCGCGCCGCCAAGCTGGGCCGCACGGTGCAATTCGGCATCCGCCTGCACGTCATCGTGCGTGAGACGGAGGAGCAGGCCTGGGCGGCGGCAGAAGAGCTGATCAGCCATGTGGACGACGACACCGTGGTGCGCGCCCAGGCCGTGTTTGCCCGCATGGATTCTGAAGGCCAGCGCCGCATGGCCGCGCTGCATGCCGGAGGCGCCAAGCGCAGCCGCAAAGACCTGGAGATCAGCCCCAACCTGTGGGCCGGTGTGGGCCTGGTGCGCGGCGGTGCAGGCACGGCACTGGTGGGCAGCCCCGAAACCGTGGCCGCCCGCATCCAGGAATACGCCGACCTGGGGCTGGACACCTTTGTGCTCTCGGGCTACCCACACCTCGAAGAAGCCTACCGCTTTGCCGAGCTAGTGTTTCCGCTGCTGCCCGTCAAGGTGCAGGAAAAGCTCACCGGAGGCAACCCGCTGGGGCCTTTTGGCGAAACCGTGGGCAACCAGTACGTGCCCAAGGCGTCGCAAAGCTGAGCCGGCGGCACGGCGAAACAGGACATTCACCATGGTCGTCCACTCCATCAACCACGTGCAGCTGCCCTTTCCTTCGGGGGCCGAGGGGCAGATCCGCAACTTCTACAACAGCCTGCTGGGCCTGCCTGAAGTGCGCCTGCAAGCGGGCAATGCGCTGCGCTTTGTGGCAGGCACCCAGCGCATTGACCTGGTGCCCACCGAGCAGTGGCAGCCCGCGCCTGCGGTGTCGCACCTGGCCTTTGAGGTGCAAGACCTGCCCGCGCTGCGCGGCCGCCTGCTGCAGGCCCAACTGCCGCTGGTAGAGAACCGCGCGCTGCCTGGCTACCTGCGCTTTTACGTCAAAGACCCAGCGGGCAACCAGCTGGAGTTTCTGGAACCCGATCACACACCGTGAGCCATCGCATGACCCAAATTCAAAACGTTCGCGAGCTGCAGGTCGCCCCTGCAGGTTCTGCCGCCACTGTCTCCGACACCCCTGACGAGTCCGGCAGCCCGGTGCGGCCATCGCAACTGGCCCTGTTTGCCCGCAACGTGGGCCAACGCCTGCTGCCCTGGGCCGTGCCCGTGGGCCTCATCGTGCTGTGGCAGATTGCCTCGTCGCTGGGCTGGCTCTCTACCCGCGTGCTGCCCGCGCCGCTGGATGTGATCAAGGCCGCCTGGGCCCTGGCCGCCTCGGGCGAGCTGTGGACCCACGTCAAGGTCAGCGCGGGCCGTGCCCTGGCGGGGCTGGCCATTGGCGGTGGGCTGGGCCTGGTGCTGGGCCTGCTCACCGGATCGGTGCGGTTTTTTGAGACGCTGCTGGACTCGACCATCCAGATGGTGCGCAACATCCCCGCGCTGGCACTCATCCCGCTGGTCATCCTGTGGTTTGGCATTGACGAGTCGGCCAAGCTGTTCCTCATCAGCGTGTCGGTGTTCTTCCCGATCTACCTCAACACCTTCCACGGCATCCGCAACGTAGACCCTGGCCTCATCGAAATGGGCCGCACCTACGGCCTGAGCCGCTGGCAGCTCTACCAGCAGATCATCCTGCCCGGGGCGCTGTCCAGCATTCTGGTGGGGCTGCGCTTTTCGCTGGGGCTGATGTGGGTGATCCTCATCGTGGCCGAAACCATCTCTGCCCAGGCTGGCATTGGTTACCTGACCATGAACGCCCGTGAGTTTCTGCAGACCGACATCGTGCTCGTGGGCATCCTGCTCTACGCCTTGCTGGGCAAGCTGGCCGACGTGTTTGCCAAGACGCTGGAAAGCTACTGGCTGCGCTGGCACCCCGGCTACCAGGCCGCTTGATGCAGGAGGACATGGACATGAACCGACTGCACCCAACCACCCGCCGCCAGGCCCTGCGCACGTTGGCAACCCTGAGCGCCGCCACCGGCTGGACCGCGCTGGCCCACGCCCAGGGCAGCGCTGCCAAGCCCCAGGTGCTGCGCCTGGGCTACCAAAAGTCGTCCACCCTGGCCGTAGTGCTCAAGACCCGTGGCACGCTGGAGCAACTGCTGGCGCCCCTGCAAGTCAAGGTGAGCTGGCACGAGTTCACCAGCGGTCTGCCGCTGCTCGAAGCCCTGAACCTGGGCAACGTGGACGTGAGCGCCGATGTGGCCGACACCGTGCCCGTGTTTGCCCAGGCGGCAGGCGCTCAGCTCACGTTTGTGGCGCAAGAGGCCCCATCGCCCTCGGCCCAGGCCATCGTGGTGCGGGCGGATTCGCCGATCAAAACCGTGGCCGACCTCAAGGGCAAAAAAGTAGGCTTTGCCAAGGCCGCAGGCGCGCACTACCTGCTGATTGCCGCGCTGGACAAAGCGGGCCTCGCGTTCAAGGACATCGAGCCCGCCTACCTAACTCCCGCCGATGGCCGCGCCGCGTTTGAGCGCGGTGCCATCGACGCCTGGGTGGTGTGGGACCCGTTCCTGGCCGCCGTGCAGCGCCAATCGGCCGTGCGGGTGATTGCGGACGGCCGTGGGCAGGGGCAGGGCGACATCGCCTCGTACCAGCGCTACTACCTCGCCTCCACCCCGTTTGCCCAGGCGCGGCCCGATGTGCTGCAGGTGCTGTTTGCCGAGCTGAAAAAAGCCGGCCAGTGGGTCAAGCAAAGCCCGCAAGACGCGGCTGCCTTGCTCGCCCCGGTGTGGGGGCTGGACGCCGCCACGGTGGAGCAGGCCAACAGCCGCCGCAGCTACGACGTGCGCGCCGTGCAGCCCGGCTTGCTGGCCGAGCAGCAGCGCATTGCCGATGCCTTCTTGTCCGAAAAACTCCTGCCACGGCGCGTGAACGCGCTGGACGTGGCCCTTTTCAAACCCGGAGCCTGATGCCATGACTGAACCCCTTTCTTCCGCAAAGCCCGCAGGCACCGGCGTGCGCCTGGAAGTGCGCGGCGTGGACAAGCGCTACGGCGCGCGCAGCGTGCTCAAAAAGGCCGACCTGGTGATCGAGCCCGGCGAGTTTGTCGCCATCGTGGGCCGCAGCGGCTGCGGCAAAAGCACGCTGCTGCGCCTGGTGGCGGGGCTGGAATCCGTCTCGGGCGGAGCCATCCGCATCGACGGCGAGGGCGTGAGCGGCCTGAGCGACAGCACCCGCATCATGTTCCAGGACTCGCGCCTGCTGCCCTGGAAGCGCGTGGCCGACAACGTGGCCCTGGGCCTGCCGCCCGCACAGCGCGGCGCCGCGGCCGACGTACTGGCCCGCGTGGGCCTGGGCGACCGGCTGGGCGAATGGCCAGCGCGCCTGTCCGGCGGCCAGCGCCAGCGCGTGGCCCTGGCCCGTGCTCTGGTGCACAACCCGCGCTTGCTGCTGCTCGATGAACCCTTGGGCGCGCTCGATGCGCTCACCCGCATCGAAATGCACCGCCTGATCGAAGGCCTGTGGCGCAGCAGCGGCTTTACCGCGCTGCTCGTCACCCACGACGTTCAAGAAGCCGTGGCCCTGGCCGACCGCGTGATCCTGATCGAAGACGGCCAGATCGCACTGGACCAACGCATTGACTTGCCACGCCCACGATCCCACGGCGACGCCGCTTTTGCCGCACTGGAAAAACGCATCCTCGACCGCGTGCTGCAAAAGCCCGACCCCGAGTCCGCTGCAGGCGGCGCGAGTTGGCCCGGTGTGCCTGCCCACGGCCTGCGCTGGGCCATCTGATCTGTTTTCTTTATCCGCTTTCTTTTTATCAACGTCAGCCTTTTACCAACGGACTTTCAAGGAGAACCCCATGTCCATTCAAGCCATCAACGTACGCAACCAGTTCAAGGGCAAAGTGCGCGAAATCATCCGTGGCGATGTCGTCTCTGAAGTCGATGTCGAAACCCCTTGGGGCATCGTCACCTCCGTCATCACCACCCGTTCGGTGGACGACCTGGGCCTGGTCGTCGGCTCTGACGTCGTCGCGCTGGTCAAGTCCACCGAGGTGTCCATCGCCAAGCTGTGAGTTGATTTTGATGGGGTCGGCACGAACCTGCTTGAACCGTTCACTGAGTGCAGTCGAAGCGCCGCGCAAGGTTTCGACAAGCTCAACCCGAACGGATATTTCAAGTTCAAAGAGGCGTGCTCCATAATTAAATTGGCGTCTAGCGCTTTATGGATAAGCGCGAGGTGCTATTGAAAGCGTAGCAGTTTTGCTTGCGTTCAAAGCAGCACCTGCCGCGCGCTTCACCCCTCAGGCCCTTGCACAGGGCCTGAGTTTTTGGTGCTGACCAGGCAAAGGGCGGGCATGGGGCACCGGCCAGGGGGCCTGCTTGCCAGCGCGCCTGATAAAATGTATGATATGCGTCATGCGAAATAGACAGCCCAATGCCCGAGTCGCTGCCAAAGAGGCCACCCACGAACGCATCGTGTCGGTGGCTGCGCGGGCGATCCGTCGCCAGGGCTATCACGGCACGGGGGTGGCAGACATCATGAAGGAGGCGGGCCTGACGCACGGCGCCTTCTATGCGCACTTTGAGTCCCGCGAAGCCATGTTGACCGAAGCTGCGGCCCAGGCGTGTGCGGAATCTGCGGCGCTCGTTGCAAACGTCGTGGCGGGCGAGTCCTCTCAGCGGGCGCTGGTGACCATGCTCAACGCCTACCTTTCCAAACAGCATGTCGAGGGCGTCGAAACAGGCTGCCCCCTGGCCGCACTGGGCTCTGAGACCGTGCGCCAGACCCCCGAGGTGCGCCGTGTCGCGACCCAGCACATCAAGGAAATGGTCGACCTGATTGCCCGCCAGTCGCCGCAGTGGGGCCGACCTGAAGCCCATGAGGGCGCACTGGTCACCATTGCCACCATGGTGGGCGCCCTGGTGCTGGCCCGTGCTGTGGATGAGCCCGCCTTGTCAGACAGCCTGCGCGAGGCCGCCATCAAGCACCTGACGCCCCCTGGCGCGCCGGGCTGATTCTGTCAGCCGCGCGCTTTTTTTTGCATTTTTATATGATGACTGTCATGCGAAATTTGAGGCAAAACGGTGCTGCCTGCACCTTGAAGCCCGCTTGGCACGCTCAACCACGTTGGCCCCGCTGAAATAAGGAAACCCCATGAAAGCCTTTGTCCTCGATCGCTATGCCAAGCAGGGCGCGCTGCGGCCTGCCGACATCCCGCCGCCCGACCTGCACGATGACGAGGTGCTGGTGGCGGTGCATGCCGCTGGCGTCAACCTGCTCGACGCGAAAATCAGAAGCGGTGAGTTCAAACTCATCTTGCCCTACAAGCTGCCCCTCGTCCTCGGGCATGACGTGGCCGGTGTGGTGGTCAAGGTCGGTTCGCGCGTTCAGCAGTTCAAGCCCGGCGACGAGGTGTACGCCCGCCCTGACGATTTCCGCATTGGCGCTTTTGCAGAACTGCTGGCTGTCAAAGAGTCATCGCTGGCTGCCAAGCCCCGTGGCCTGACGATGGAAGAGGCGGCGTCCATTCCCTTGGTGGGCCTGACGGCCTGGCAGGCCCTGGTGGAAAAGGCCCGGCTCCAAAAGGGGCAGAAGGTGTTCATTCAGGCGGGCTCGGGCGGCGTGGGTACCTTTGCCATCCAGCTGGCCAAGCACCTGGGCGCCACCGTGGCCACCACCACCAGCGCGGGCAATGCGGCCCTGGTCAAGAGCCTGGGTGCGGATGTGGTCATCGACTACAAGACGCAAAACTTTGAAGACGTGCTGCGCGACTACGACGTGGTCCTTCACAGCCAAGACGGCCAGGCGCTGGCCAAGTCCCTGCGGGTGCTGAAAAAGGGCGGTCGGCTCATCTCCATCTCTGGCCCGCCAGACCCCGAGTTTGGCAAGGACATCCGTGCCCCCGGCTTTGTGCGACTGGTGATGCGCCTGCTCAGCGCGGGCACCCGGCGGCGTGCCCGCAAGCTGGGCATTGGCTACTCGTTCCTCTTCATGCGGGCGCACGGTGGCCAGTTGCAAGAGATCACCCGCCTCATCGAAGCAGGCGCCATCCGCACGGTGATCGACAAAGTCTTTCCGTTCAACGCCACCAACGAAGCCCTGGCCTATGTAGAAGCTGGGCGCGCGAAGGGCAAGGTCGTCGTCAAGGTCCAGTGAGCCGACTGCTGGCGCAGCGCTCTTTTTCCGTCCCCGTCTTTATCCCAACCCCTGGAGATTTCCATGAAGATTGAAAACGCTGTCGTCCTCATCACCGGTGCCAATCGCGGCATCGGCCTGGCATTTGCCCGCGAGTTGCTCGCCCGTGGCGCGCGCAAGGTGTACGCCGGTGCGCGTGATCCCGCCACCATCACCCTCCAGGCTGGCTTGCAGGCCCTGCGCCTGGATGTGAACAACCCCAGCGATGTCGCCGCTGCTGCCGCGTTGGCGTCCGACGTCACGCTCGTGATCAACAACGCGGGCATCGCCCAGCCTGGCGGATTTTTGGCAGCCGAGAGCGAAGAGGTCACCCGCAGGCTCTTTGAAACCAACTTTTTCGCCATGCTGCGTGTGAGCAAGGCGTTTGCGCCCATCTTGCAGGCCAACGGCGGCGGGGCACTGCTCAATGTGCTGTCGGTGGCCTCGTGGGTCAACGGCGGTGAACTGGCGGCTTACTCGGCCAGCAAGTCGGCAGCCTGGTCGCTGACCAACGCGCTGCGCTACGAGTTGGCCGCGCAAAAGACGCAGGTGCTGGGGTTGCACATGGGTTATGTGGACACCGACCTGACCCGCGGCTTTGACGTACCCAAGACCAGCCCCGAGCAGATCGTCCAGCGCGCGCTGGATGGGCTGGAGACGGGCGCAGACGAAGTGCTGGCCGATGAGATCACCCAGCACGTCAAGCAGTCGATGACGGCAGACCGCCCTGGCTACTTGCCGCCGCAGGCCTGACGGTGTGCAGGGCGGCTTGCTTGCCCTGCACGCAGTGGAGCGGCTTTAGAACCTGTTCAAAGTCTTTTTGGATATTGCATTGGAGTGCAATCGGGATGAGTGGATGCAACGGATGCGCCGCATGGGCTCATGCCCATGCAAGCAGCCGGGGCATCCAATCGCCCGATTTCACTCCAACCCTTCGGGCAAGTGTCTTGCCGGGCGGTCTGCGGCGTTGCACCGCTTGCCAATAGCACGAGCTATTGGCCGCGCGCTGCGCCTAGCAGCCCATCCCGGCAAGACACTTGTGCAACTCCAAAAAGACTTTGAACAGGTTCTTAGGCCTTGTGGCTCCATCGAAAGGGGGATGCCTAGGGCCGAAACCAGATCTTGAGCGTGACATACAGCGCGTAGCCAAACGCCACCACGCACCACGCCAGGAAAAACACGTTGGCCCAGTACGGGCCCGCCTGCTCCGCCAACGTGTAAATCTGCCCGGCACAGCCCTTGCCCACGCAAGGCACCTCGCCCCGCGCCAGCGCGCGCAGCAGGGCAAACAACAGATAGCTGCCCGCAGCGCCCAGCACCAAAAAACCCATCGGCCCCACCATGCCCTGGGTGGGCTCGCCTTTGTCGTCCCGATGCCCTTGGTTGAGCAGCTTTTGCCCATGCCGGTAAAAGAAGAAACCGACCAAAAGCATGAGTGCGTAGTACAGGAACGTGAGCATATCGGGCAGTGGGTGTAGGCCAGACGGAGCTAGGGTGATGCTGCCGATGGTATCTGCGCTCCACGCTGGGGGCACGCGCAGCGGCGCACCAGGGCGCTTCGCGCTTTGGCCATTCATGCGTGCATTCGCAATGAAATTGCCGTCTAGCGCTCTACAGTAAAGCGCTGGAAGCTATATTTTTAATAGCTATTGAGTCGGCTACTGTTGCGGCAGGCACCCTGCAAACCCCTTTGGGCCGGGGGCCGATACCTCTGCCTGCGTCAGCGCCACCATGGCGTCGTTCTGGCCGGGGGCTTTGGTCAGGCGCTGGCCGTTTTGCCAGCGCCACTGTTTGCCGTCAAAGCTGTACACCAGCGTGTGTGTGCGGTTGGAGAGCAGGTGCGCTGGCGTCAGCGTGATGGCCTTCGCCTCTGCCTCTGTGGCGGCCGTGGCCCGGGCGTCGTTGTCTTTGATGACGATTTTGCCCACGAAGGGCGTCACAGGCGATTCGGTGGCGTTGACCTCGGGCTGTACCAGGGCAGGGCTGTAGCCGGTCTTGGCCCAGGTGCCGTTGCCTTGGGTGCCTGGCCCGCTGAAGGGGTCCACATGCGCCTCACGCGCCGCCAGGAACTGGGTGCACGCAGTGGTGATGGCGGCAAAGCTGTCGTTGGCCTGCTGCGCCGCGGCCGTGGGCTGTGGGGGCGCTGCCGTTTGGTTGCACGCGGCCAGCGCGGCACAGGCCAGCACGGCAGTCGTGGCAATGGTCAGCGCGGAATGTGGTGTGCGGCGTGTTGAACGCATCGGTGCGTTGCCAGAATGGGCGGGCATAAGGGGCAGGGGGCTATCAGAAAAAGAGCCCGGCGCTGGGCCGGGTCGGGCAGGGGGGATTGAAACGTGCGGTCAGAGCGCTGAATCCATGCGTTGAATCCCAGCGTTGGATCAGCAGGCCACGTCAGCCCGTCCTCTCACGGTGCCAGCCGCTCGCGCAGCCAGTCGGTGCCGTCCAGACGGTAGCGCAAGCGGTCGTGCAGGCGGCTCTTGCGGCCTTGCCAAAACTCCCATTGGTCGGGCACCAGGCGGTAGCCGCCCCAGTGCGGCGGGCGTGGCGGCTTGAGCATGAACTGCGCGCCGTATTTGGCTGCGTTGGCCACCAGCACCCCACGGCCGCTGATGACCTGGCTTTGCGGGCTGGCCCAGGCACCAATGCGCGAGTCCAGCGGGCGGCTGTGGAAGTATTCGTCGCTCTCGGCATCGCTCACTTTTTCCACGCGGCCTTCCACGCGCACCACGCGCTCCAGCTCCACCCAATGAAACTGCAGCGCTGCAAACGGGTTGCCCGCAATCTGGCGGCCCTTGCGGCTGTCGTAGTTGGTAAACCAGACAATCCCGCGCTCGTCATAGCCCTTGATGAGCACGATGCGCGTGCTGGGGCGCATGTCGCCGCCCACGGTGGCCAGCGTCATGGCATTGGGCTCGGGCACTTGGGCGCTGATGGCTTCCTTGAGCCACTGGTCAAACTGCTGCAGGGGGGCTGCGTGCGAGGCGTCTTCGTTCAGCTCGGTACGCTCGTAACTCTTGCGAAGGTCTGCGATGGATGTGGTCATGCCTGCCATTGTGCATCTGAGAACCTGTTCAAAGTCTTTTTGGAAATTGCATTGGAGTGCAATCGGGATGAGTGGATGCAACGGGTGCGCCGCATGGGCTCGTGCCCATGCAAGCGGCCGAGGCGTTCAATCGCCCGATTTCACTCCAACCCTGCGGGCAAGTGGCTGGCCGGGCGGTCTGCGGCGTTGCAACGCTTGCCAATAGCACGGGCTATTGGCTGCGCGCTGCGCCTTGCATCCCATCCCGGCCAGACACTTGTGCAACTTCAAAAAGACTTTGAACAGGTTCTGAGGGGCGGGCACTGCGCGGTTCGGTGTTTGCCCGCTTGTGAGCGAATATCTATTCGTTTATATTGGCCCGGCCATGAAACCCAAAGACGACGAAAAGCAGCGCGCCATTGCCCAGGCCACCTTTGATCTGGTGGCACAAACGGGCCTGAGCGGGCTGACCATGGCCGAGATTGCCCGGGCCGCTGGCATTGCCACCAGCACGCTGTATGTCTACTACCCCTCCAAGGACGAGCTGATCAGCCAGCTCTACCAAGACGCCAAAACCGTGACGGCCGAACGCATCATGCGCGGCGTGGAGCCCGCCATGCCTTTCAAGGCCAGGGTGCGGCGCACTTGGCTCAACCTGCTGCGCCACCGGCTCGACCAGTACGCTGAGGTGGTGTTTCAAGAGCAGTACTACAACTCGCCCTGGTTCACCCAGGGCAACCGCGAGTTTTCAACCCGGCTGATGGCGGGCTTTTTTGCGCTGATGGAAGAGGGTCAGCGCAACGAGATTTTGAAACCCGTGCATGGCTCGCTGCTCACGGCCAGCCTGCTCGGCTCGGTGCGCGAAACCGCCAACTTGATACGCACCGGTGTGCTGCCAGACGACGATGCCGTGCACCAGACCGCATTCAGCCTGTGCTGGGATGCCCTCAAGGCCTGACCTTGGCTGCGTTGTGCCAACGCTCGCCGTGAAGCACCACGCCAGAGTTTTTGGACGATAGAGATTCCGGGCCGCAGGCCAAGCCAGACTGGCCCAGCCAAGTCAAAAACCGACAGTCCGCTGCAAGAAATTTTTAGTCGAATAATAATTCAGCCAAAATTATTTCCCCCACCGCACCCCAACCAGGAGCACCCCACGATGCCAACCTTGAACATCAACGGCAAAGACACCGCCGTCAACGCCGACGACTCCACCCCCATCCTCTGGGCCCTGCGCGACACGCTGGGCATGACCGGCACCAAGTTTGGCTGCGGTCAGGCACTGTGCGGGGCCTGCACGGTGCATCTGAACGGCGCGCCCGTACGCTCGTGCATCACCCCCATCTCGGCCGCTGCGGGCCAAAAGATCACCACCATTGAAGCTGTCACCGCCAACGACAAGGTGGGCAAGGCCGTGCACGCCGCCTGGGTCAAGCACGACGTGGCCCAGTGCGGCTACTGTCAAAGCGGCCAGATCATGAGCGCCACCGCGCTGCTCAAGGGCAAGAAAAAGCCCTCTGACGCCGACATCGACGCGGCCATGGCGGGCAACGTCTGCCGCTGCGGCACCTATGTGCGCATCCGCGCCGCCATCCACGACGCCGCCAAAACCTTGGCCTGAGCAGGAGAACACCATGCATTTCGACGCTCAAACAGCACGCGCACACATGCCAAAAGGCTTGGTAGCGCTTATGGATCAAGCGCAAGGCGCTATCAATACAGAAGCAAGCGCCGCCGCCCCCGAAGGCGTGGCGCGCCGCACCTTCCTCAAGGCCGCAGCTGCATCCGGCTTTGCGCTGGGGGCCTACCCGTTGGTCGCTACCGCACAGGGCGCAGGCGCAGCACCCGCCGGGCTCAAGCCTTTTGAGCAGCCCTCGGCCTTTGTGCGCATCGACACCGATGGCACTGTCACCGTCACCATCAACCGCCTGGACTTTGGCCAGGGTGTGCAAACCGGCCTGCCCATGATCCTGGCCGAAGAGCTGGACGCCGACTGGGCCAAGGTGCGCAGCGTGCACGGTGACGCCAACCCCGCCTATGCCGACCCTGCCTTTGGTATGCACCTCACGGGCGGCTCCAACTCTCTGAAAAACTCGTACACCCAGTACCGCGAGCTGGGGGCACGCACCCGCGCCATGCTGGTGTCTGCCGCTGCCGCGCAGTGGGGCGTAGACGCATCGGCCCTGCGCACCAACGCAGGCTTTGTGGTGGGCCCCGGCGGCAAAAAGCTGGCCTACGGTGCACTGGCCGAGGCCGCCATGCAGCAGCCCGTGCCCGAGAAAGTTTCCCTCAAAGACCCCAAACAGTTCCGCATCATCGGCAAGCCCACGGGCCGGCTCGATGCCAAGGCCAAATCCAGCGGCCAGCAGGACTACGGCATTGACGTGCGCCTGCCCGGCATGCTGACGGCCGTGGTGGCCCGCCCACCGGTGTTTGGCGCCAAGCTGAAGTCGCTGGACGACAGCGCCGCCAAAGCCATTGCAGGCGTGAAAGCCGTGTTGCGCGTGCCCACCGACCGCGGCGGCGAAGGCGTGGCCGTGATTGCCGAAGGCTACTGGCCCGCCAAGCAGGGGCGTGATGCGCTCAAGGTGGAATGGGATACGGCCAGCGTTGAAAAGCCCGACACCGCCCAGCTGCTCACCCAATACCGCACCCTGGCAAAGCAGACCGGCACCATCGCCATCCCTGCCGATGTGGGCCCGCTGGCCAACGCGCCGCAGAAGATCAGCGCCGAGTTCACCTTCCCCTACCTGGCCCACGCGCCCATGGAGCCGCTGAACTGCACCGTCAAGCTCGACGGTGACAAGGTCGACCTGTGGATGGGCACCCAGATGCCCGGCCTGGACGCCATGGCCGCCGCCAAGGTACTGGGCGTGCAGCCGCAAAACGTGAAGGTGCACACCCAGATGGCCGGTGGCGGCTTTGGCCGCCGCGCCATCCCCACCAGCGACTACGTGGTCGAAGCCTGCGGCGTGGCCAAGGCTGCGCGCACCGCAGGCATCACCGCCCCCGTGCGCACCCTGTGGAGCCGCGAGGACGACATCAAAGGCGGCTACTACCGCCCCATGCACGTGCACCGCGCCGAGATCGGTTTTGATGCCCAGGGCAACATCCTGGCGTGGGACCACGTTATCGTCGGCCAATCCATCCTCAAGGGCTCGCCATTCGAGGCCTTCATGGTCAAGAACGGCGTGGACACAACGGCGGTGGAGGGCATGAAAGAGCCCTACAACATCCCCATGCGCCTGTCCGTGCACCACCCGCAGGTCAACGTGCCTGTGCTGTGGTGGCGCAGCGTGGGCTCCACCCACACCGCCTACGCCATGGAAACCCTGCTGGACGAAGTGGCCCGCGCCACCCAGCAGGACCCCGTGGCCTACCGCCTGCGCCTGATGGGCGACAAACACCCACGCCACAAGGCCGCCCTGCAACTGGCGGTAGACCGGTCCGGCTACGGCAAAAAGAAGCTCGCCGCAGGCCGCGCCTGGGGCGTAGCGGTGCACGAGTCGTTCAGCTCCGTGGTGGCGTACGTGGTGGAAGCCTCCGTCAGCAAAGACGGCACGCCCAAGCTGCACAGCGTGACGGCGGGCGTGCACTGCAACCTGGCCGTCAACCCCAAGAGCGTAGAGGCCCAGGTGCAGGGCGGGGCGCTGATGGGCCTGTCGATGTGCCTGCCCGGCGGCGCCATCACGCTGAAGGACGGCGTGGTGGAGCAAAGCAACTTCGGTGATTTCGCCGTGCCTCGCATCACCGACATGCCCCAGGTGGCCGTGCACATCGTGCCGAGCGCCGAGCCGCCCACCGGCATGGGTGAGCCCGGGTTGCCACCGTTGGCGCCTGCGTTTGCGAATGCGGTGGCGCGGTTGACTGGGAAGACGCCGAGGGAGTTGCCGTTTAAGTTGGGTTGAGGCGGTTGGATGGAATGAGAGCGCCGGGTTTGAAAGAGCCCGGCGCTTTTTTTATGGTTTATTCGGTTGTGCCAGTTCGGCGTGCAAGGCATTGCTCGGGCTGTGTTTGGCGAGCGGATTTTGGCCCACTTCAAGCGGAGGAGAGGTGACTGCAATGTTGCGGTTTCAGTCTGTGGGCGAAGACTTGCGAACTTAAACTAACTGGCGTAAGGCGCTTGTCGGGTTCTGCAATCAACGGAAGTGTTATGGCCACTGACATAGGATCGCCGAGGCCTACGCGAGAATATGTGGCACCAATAATTGAAGGTTGGAAATGACTATGAGCGCGACGACTGAGCATCCTAAAGTTTTCATCTCGTACAGCTGGACAAGCGTCGAGCACGAGCAGTTCGTCATGGACCTGGCTACGTCACTGCGCAATCACGGCGTAGACGCAATCCTTGACAAGTGGGACCTCAAGCCCGGTCAAGACAAGTACGTCTTCATGGAATCGATGGTTGTCGACACCGAAGTGCTCAAGGTCCTCGTCCTTTGTGACCGTAAGTACCAAGAGAAGGCGAACAACCGAGCCGGGGGTGTTGGCACCGAGTCGCAGATCATCTCCCAAGAGCTCTACGGCAAAGTGAAGCAGACCAAGTTCATCCCCATCGTTTGCGAGTACGACGACGATGGTCAGCCGTGCCTCCCTGTCTTCATGAAGGGGCTCATCTACATCGACGTGTCGTCAGAGGAACGGTACGGCGAGGGGCTTGACCAGCTTCTCCGGCTCATCTATGAGCAACCCTTTCATCAGAAACCCAAGCTCGGCGGTGCGCCCGCCTTCGTCTCCAACGGCGGCACAAGCTATGTCAGGGAATTGGGGGCCGCAGTCCGTGCCATCCAAGACGGCAAGCCCAACCGACATGGACTGGAGACGCTCTTCGTCAAAGGCGTCCTAACCGAGCTCAACAAGCTGTACGTCACGCCGGATGGAAATGACTACGACGAGGGGGTCTACCAGGCCATCACCGGCACGAAAGGCCTGCGTGACCAGGTCGCTGAATACGTGGAAGCCGTCGCTGCGTTCTCGAACGATGACCCCATTGCGATTGGTCCCTTCATCAAACTGATGGAAGGCATCGGCGCACACTTTGGACCGCCAGATACCGCAAGCTCCTACTACCCAGGCTGGGTAGACTTCTACGCGTTCTTCGCGCAGGAAGCCCTTCTCATCCAAACTGCGGCGCTTCTGCGGCACGAGCGTTGGAAAACCTTGCGCCGTCTGGTTGATACAACCTACATTGTTCGCGGTAGCCAACGGGAAATGACCACGGCGCGCTTCGTCGCCTTCGATTCCCATCTTGAGTCATTGGAGCAGCATCGCAATCAACGGTTGAAGCTCAATCGTGTGTCCGTGTCAGCCGACCTGCTAAAGGAACGTTGCTCTGCCGAGAAAACGTCGTTCAACGAGCTAATGGAGGCTGACGTGTTCCTCGCGCTTAAGTCGCTGCTCGTCGGTCATGAGACTTCTGAAGGGTGGATCTCGTACTGGGCGCCGCGCACGTCCGTCTATGCGGCCCATGGGAACAAGCATCCCGTGTTTCTGCGTGCCTCAGACGAGACCACTCGTAATGGCATCTACACAGCCATCGGGGTGCGCTCGGGCGCTGAGCTCAAGGCCAAGCTTGATAGCTCTGAGACCCTTCTGAGCAACTTGAACCGTGTTGGTGGGCGCTCGTTTGGCCGCTTCAGCTTCCTTGAGGCCATCAACGTCGACGCTCTGACGAAGTAACAGACAACAAGGATCCAGCCGCTGGTTGAATGTACGGTAATGACATAGCAGTCGGTCCGGCTTACCAACGTGAACGACTCATATCAGCCCAAAGCGGATTAACCCATCTGTTTTCAAACACCTTTGCGATTTAAAAGCAAAGGCGATTGAGCTGCCTCATATGGAAAGCAAGCAAATCGGTGCGAGACCCATTACCGATTCTGCTTTCAGATTACGGAGATTATTTTGAAGATCAGAACTTGTTGCGCGCAGCCGCCAATGGCTGGTGTCACGCCGTAGGCTGAGCGGCACTCAATCCTTCAGGTTCACCCCCAGATCGCCCAGCTTTCTCGCAAACGAGTCCCTGCGTTTTGCAGCCTTGGCCGCTGTTTCGGTGGCCGCTTGGATGGCCTTGGGGCCCTTGTTCTCCGCAGCTTTAATCAGCCCGAACTTGTGAGCAGCATCTGCCTCGGCCCGCTTGAATGTGGCAATGAGTTCAGCATGCGCAATGGGTGGATTCACAGTGGCTCCCCTATCAATCAGCGTCGTCACGCTTAAATTTTCACGTTGGTGCGAAGCAAGGCTGTTCTCAATTCGCGAGTCGCCGGTTTGGAGATATCCACTTTTTGAACCTCCAGGTCGAACGAAGAGCCGGGCTTGATGCTGGTGGGCAGTATCTTTTTGGCCGGGAGCTTGGCAGGGTAGGTGCCTTTGCCCGGACACATGCGAACGGAAAACCCGAATTCGTCTAGTGTGCCTTTTGCATACAGCTCCGCCAATTGGTGAAACGATACGAAGGTGGAGCGTTTCACGTCTTTGAACCCTGGCTGGCTGACGTCACGAACGAGCTCGAATTTGCCAAGCGAATCTCGCTGTGTATCGGTAAAAGGATGCAGCAAGAAAGTCTGACGAACGCCATCCTTTTTGGACACCAAAGTGTGCTCGACGGCGATATCGGTTAGCAGCATATTTTTTCCTTGCTTTTCAAGCGGCAGCTTACACAGCCGCATCAGTCCCATCAGTCCCATCAGTCCCATCAGTCGTCATCCCACCCATAGTCGTAGCTTGTGTTTTCAGACCAAGCCACTGGGGAGCCAACGCTCCTTCAGGTGCGAAGTGCTCGAAACGGACAAAACTCGCCCTATGGGCAGGATCCAAGGGCAGGGACTTTAACTGAACGACTGCAAATGAACTGGCATGCGGCTTAGAGCGGCTCACAAAACTCAGCGCAGCGGTTCTGGCTAGGCGCTGCTTCGCAGGCAGTACGAGCAGTACGACAAGACGCGGCAACAACGCCAGAAGAGTTTTGTGAGCCGCTGTTGTTAGTCGCTGTTAGTCAACCTGTACCACCTCAAACTGCTGTCGGATGGGCGCGGCCTGTAGCAACACCTCATCACCCGCGCATTTACCCAGCATGGCCCTGCCCAGAGGGGCTTGGCTGCTGACGACCTGAATGACCTGAGCGCCGCAGGCCAACTTCATGCTGCCTCCATCCGGGCCGAGAAAGAGCTTTTGCTGCGTTCCCTCGGAATCGACCAAGCAGACCAGTGCGCCGAGTTGTATGCCTTGGCTGGGGTCGTAGGGGCGGGGGCGGAATTGGCGCCAAGTGGCCATTGCCTCGCGGATGGCTTCGGCGCGCCGAGCTTGGCCAGCGGCCAAGTAGGCTGCTTCGAGTCCCAATGTGTCGTATTTGTTTTCGGCGATGTTTTCTTCGTGAGTCGCGGTTTCATGAGCCGTCCGCGTTGCCTGCTCGGCTTGCAGCAGGTCCTCGGCGAGCCGTGCCAACACATGCTGTTGAAGCAAAAATTTATCCATGGTGAAGGGTAGATATCTCGAACAAGCGGGCGGTAATTCTTGATTGTGAAGGGCCCCACAGCCTTCGACGCTTCTGTGGGCTGCAGGTTAAGGATGGGACCGAAGCTGTTCCGGGCGCTGCAGGCCATCAATTTTGATGAAAAGTGCTGCCAGCGGTTTCTAGATGAGCGCTGGCTGCTATCCATTTCGAAGCGCGTGACTTGGGCGCGTGCGCTGCGCTGCAATCACTTCATCTCAACCGCGCGGATGGCACTTTGTTTCCCACGGTCACTTTGTGCCCGGGTTTCAGGAACGCGGGCCTTGCACCCCTCGGCGGGCTTGCCGTGGTCGTGCTGTTTAGCGCGGCAGAGGCCGCCGTCAACATGGTCACAGCCCGCAGATTCTTTGGCGGCCCCTATTTCTCTTTATCAATCGCCTCAAATCTCTATAAAACCTTAGGACGCATGGATGCCATGATGCGGCTGGCTTCAGCACCCAGCATTTCGATCTATCCACGCCCATGTCATTGACACCACCCACTGTCCTCATCCTCGCCTCCGGCCGTGGCGAACGCTTCAAAGCGTCCGGCGGTACGGTGCACAAGCTGCAGTCCTTGCTGGCGGGCAAGCCGGTGTTGCAGCACACGCTGGATGCCGTGCGCGCCAGCGGTTTGCCGTGGCATGTGGAGGATGCGGGGCATCCGGGCATGGGTGATTCGATTGCCGCCGCAGTGCGCCACACGGCCAACGCTGAGGGCTGGCTGGTGTTGCCGGGCGATTTGCCGCTGGTGCAGCCCGCCACGCTGCAGGCCATGGCGCAGGTGCTGCTCGATCAGCGTGCCGTGGTGGCGTGGCCGGAGTTTGCGGGTGAGCGCGGGCACCCGGTGGCGTTTGGGCGGGATGGCCTGGAGGGCTTGCTGGCATTGTCTGGCGAGAAGGGCGCCGCGCCGGTGGTGCGGCACTGGACACAGCAGGGGCGCGGGCTGGCTGTGCCAGTGCAGGATGAGGGCGTGGTGACAGACATTGACACCGTGCAGGCGCTGGAGCGGGCTGAGGCGTTGTGGGCGAAGACTCAGGCGCGGCCAGCGCAGCGGGGTGCTGGCGAGGGGTGAGTTTGCGCGGAGGTCAGCCGAAGAAAGCCTCTGCTGATCCGTTCATTGCCGCCCGGGCGGGGACGATTCAGCAGACCCCGGCGGTCTGCGCAGCGGGCTCAGGAGCAGCGCCAGATGCCTGCTGACTTGGTGCAAACGCGGCCATCTCCAGCGGTGATGGAGTCCGCATTGTTCTTTTTGTAAATAGCCCCGGCATCGTCATAGCAAAACCCGCTGTCGCAGTGGGTGATGACCGGGTGGGCTTTCACAATCACCTTGGGCGGCTCTTGCATCAGCGGGGTGTTGGTGCCGCAGGCGGCGTTCACATTGGTGATGGCGGCATTGGTGCGCATGCGCTTTTCGTCTTGCGACAGGGTTCGAATGCTGGACACGAACTCCATCTCTTTCTGCGCACTTTTGCAGGCCGATGTGGCGGCAAGGGGCGTTTGGGTGCTGGCTTGGCTGGGGGAGGAGGGCGGTGCGTCTTGCTGGGCGCGCTCGGCCGCTTGGGCCCGGTACTTTCTGTCGGTCGCAGCGTCTGCGTTGGCGCGCTCCTGCGCAATCTCTGCCGCGCTTTTTTGGCGCTCTACCAGTTTGCTGGTTTGCCCTTCGGCGCAAGGAGCATCGGTGTAGATGCTTTGGCCTGCTGCGTTGGTGCAGCGATGTACTTGGGCTTGGGCTTGGGCTTGGGCTGTAGAGATCATGACCGCGCAAATGGCGATTCCCATCAGTGTGCTTGTTCTCATGGTTCCTCCTGTACCGAGAGCAACGTTTGGGCCCGTGCGTGCGCTGACCGTGTACGACACTTTGGCGCATAAAAAAAGCCGCTGCAGGGGCAGCGGCTTGGGGCCAGGGTGGCGGGTGCGGGGCGATAAAGCACCGCCATGCACAAGGCCGGTACGCTTTACTGGGCCGCAATCACCGCACAAGCCAGGCGGGGCCCTGCGTTGCCGGTGGGCTGGGTTTTGTAGTCGTCGGGGTCGCGGTGCACGATGAGGCCGCGGCTGACGATGTTGTTGTCGGTGCTGCCCACGCGGATGGTGCCCGATTCAAAGCTGAACTTGGCCACGCCGTTGGCGTCGGCTTTCAGGCTGGGCAGGTCGCCGGTGTGGTGCTCACCCATGCCATGGTGGCCGTGCGATTTGCCGCCGGGGTTGAAGTGGCCGCCTGCGCTCATGCCGTCGCCGCTGCTGCAGTCGCCTTTTTCATGGATGTGGAAGCCGTGCTCGGCACCGGGCTTGAGGCCGGTGATCTCGCCGCTCACCTTCACCACATCGCCACTTTGCACAAAGCGCACGGTGCCGGCGGTGGTGTTGCCTTTGGTGGCTTGCAGCTGGGCGCTGGCGCTGGGGCCTGCGGTGTAGCTGGCGCAGCCAGCCAATGCGGCCATGGCCACCGAGGCCAAAACAAAGCCAAAGCGAGGGTTCATAACAAGCTCCTGAAGTAAGAAGAATGGGGAAACGCAGGCATTGTGCAGGCTATGGGCTATGGGCTATGGGCTGCGGGTGGCAGGGCAGCGCCAGGGTTTGTGTAGGCAAGGTGAGGGGATTTCCATAAAATACTGTATAAAAATACAGCTAACATGCGCTGCATGCACCCGACGGGCGCACAGCCACCACCCCCACCGAGTCCACCCACCATGTCTGCCTTATCGATTGCGCCTTTGACGGCGCCCCTGCGCGGTGCGTTTGTCAAAGGCCCTGTGCAACTGCCCGGGGTGTGGCTGGGCAACCAGCTGTGTGATGCCATGGCGTCCAGCGCGGTGCAGGCCACCCAGCCCACGGGCCATGCAGCGTTGGATGCGCAGTTGCCCGGCGGCGGCTGGCCTGTGGGGGCGTTGACCGAAGTGCTGCAGCCCGAGCCCAGCCGCCACGCCTGGCAGCTGTTGCAGCCCGCCCTGGCACATGCCACGGCGGCGCGGCCAGGGGCGGTGGTGCTGGTGGCGCCACCGTTTGAGCCCTTTGCCCCCGCCTTGCAGGCCGCCGGTCTGCCGCCCGAGCGCTTGTGCCAGGTGCAACCCGGGCCCACCCAGGCGGGCAGCACAGCCACCACCGCACTGTGGGCCACAGAGCAGGCCTTGCGCTGCCGCGATGTACTGGCCGTGGTGGCCTGGCTGCCGCAGGCGCTGCCCGAGCAGTTGCGCCGCCTGCAGCTGGCTGCTGCGCACATGGGGCAACTGTTGTGGGTGCTGCGCCCGGCCCATGCGCGCCAGCAGGCATCGCCCGCACCGCTGCGCTTGTGGGTGCAAGGTGATGTGGGCGCGCCGCTGGCGATGCAGGTGCAGGTGCTCAAGCGCCGGGGGCCGCCGCTGGCGCAGCCGGTGGTGCTGCCCGGCGGCTCTGCCCGGCTGGCGCAGGTGCTGGCCGCTGCGGCGGCGCGCAGCCAGCAGCGGCGGGGGCAGGGCCTGCCGGTGCCGGTGGTTGCCCCGGTGAAAGTGCCCGTGACGGTAGTGCTGCCGGGCGATGCCGCCGTGGGATGGAAAGGGGTGGTGCATGCACTGGATCGCGTGGCCTTGCCTGCCGCCGTCTGATGCCCGCTCTGCAAGTTCTGCAGGTGCGGCCAGTGCTGTGGTGCCGGGCTTGCCCGGCACCGAGGCATGGTGGGCGCTGCGCTTTACCCCCCGCGTGGCCCGGGTGGACGAAGCCTTGCTGCTGGAGGTATCGACCACCGAACGCCTGTGGGGCGGCCGCGCAGCCCTGCTGGCGCAACTGCATGCCAATGCCCCGCCATGGGGGGATACGCCTAGCGGCGATACGCTGGGCGCCGATGTTGCCTGGCAGGCAGCTCAGGCAGGGCCAAAGGTGGGGGGTGCACAGGCCGTATCCATGCCCTGTGCGGCACTGTCTGCGGCACCTTTGGCCAGACCATTCACCACCCCCTTTGCCGAAGGCCCCACCGCCTTCCAGGCCTTGGCTCTGCTGCGCCTGCAACTGGCGGCGGAGGCCGGTGCGGTGGGCGGGCAGCGCACGGCGCCCCATGCGCACCACGCCATGCCCCGGCGCATGCCGCACGATCTGCCCCTGCACACCCTGACGGCGCTGCGCCCCCATGTGGCCAGCCTGGCGCGCATGGGGTGCAACACCTGGGGCCAGTTGCGCGCCTTGCCGCGCGATGGGGTGGCCCGGCGGCTGGGGGCGGCCGCGCTGCGGGCGCTGGACTGCGCCTATGGCGACGCCCCCCACCAGCACACCTGGCTGGAGTTGCCCGAGGTGTTTGCCCTGACGGCCGAGCTGCCCGCGCTGGCCACCTCGGCCGATGCGCTGCTGTGGTCGGCCCACGCCTTGTTGCAAGCCTTGCAGGCCTGGCTGCAGGCACGCCAGCAGGGCGTGCTGGCGCTGGAGCTGGCCTGGCACCATGACCTGCGCAAGGTGGACGGCAAACCCGTGCCCCCCTGGCAGGCACTGCCTGTGCGCACGGCCCAGCCCACCCAGGCCCTGGCCCACCTGCGCCGTTTGCTGGCCGAGCACCTGGCCCGCACCCTGCTGGCTGCGCCCGTCAATCAGATCGCACTGCGCGCGCTGGAGACCGCGCCCATGCCGCACGCCAGCGCCAGCCTGCTGCCCCCCACAGGGCGTGACGGGCGCAGCGCGCAAGACGATGCCCGCAGCGAAAGCTGGCACCAGTGGGTGGAGCGCCTGTCGGCCCGCCTGGGGCCAGAGCAGGTGCAGTGCGTGGCCCTGGTGGCAGACCACCGGCCCGAATGCATGCAGCGCTGGCAGCCCGCCAGCCAGGCCTTGGCGCAGGGTGGGGCGGTTGCAGGCTTGCAGGGGCAGGGTGGTGGGCTGCCAGCGTCTGGGGCCTGCGCTCCCCAGGCCCCCGACGCCAGCCTGTGGCCCACCTGGCTGCTGCGCCCGCCGCAGCGCCTGACAGTGCAGGGCAGCCGCCCGTGCTACCAGGGCCCGCTGCGGTTGCTGGCAGGCCCGCACCGGCTGGAGGCGGCCTGGTGGGAGTCCGCGTTGAGCGACCCAACCGTTGATAGGGCGGATGGCCCTGACGCCGCAGGCAACGCCACCCCATCCCATGGTCCAGCCCCTGGCCTGGTGGTGCGCGACTACTTTGTGGCCCACAACGAGCGCGCTGGGCATGTGTGGGTGTACCGCGAGCGTTTGCCCCAAACAGCCCCATCGGCCCAGGCCCCCGCAGATGCAGGCATGCCCACCCGGCAAGACCGCTGGTTTTTGCACGGCATTTATGGCTGAACGCGCTGCCCACCTGCCATTGCATCCTCTGGCTGGCGAGCAGGCCGCGGCCCCCGCCCGGGCGCTGCCCGACTACGCCGAGCTGCACTGCGTCTCCAACTTCAGCTTTCAGCGCGGCGCATCGCACCCGCACGAGCTGGTGGAGCGCGCCGCCGCGCTGGGCTACCGCGCGCTGGCCTTGACGGACGAATGCTCGGTGGCGGGCGTGGTGCGCGCCCATATTCGGGCCAAGGCGCTGGGGCTGCACCTCATCGTTGGTAGCGAGTTTGCGTACCCCGGGTTTCGGCTGGTGGCACTGGCGCGCAATGCGCAGGGCTGGGGCAACCTGTGCCAGTTCATCACCACGGCGCGGCGCAGTGCGGTCAAGGGGCATTACCAGATGGGGCCCCTGAGCGATGTGCGCCAGCTGCAAAGCTGCGAGCTGCTGCTGGTGCCCGAGCGCACGGCGCAAAATGCTATGAATTTGGTAGCTGTTAGCGCTTTATTAAAAAGCGCTAGAGCCCAATTTGGCTTGGATTTTTGGCTGGCGGTCGAGCTGCTGCTGGCCCCCGACGACGACCTGTGGCTGGCCACGCTGCAGCAGGCGGGCGCGGCGGTGGGCGTGCCGCTGGTGGCGGCGGGCGATGTGCACATGCATGTGCGCTCGCGCAAGCCGCTGCAGGACGTGATTACCGCTGTGCGCCTGGGTCGCCCCGTGGCGCAATGCGGCTTTGCGCTGCAGCCGCATGCTGAGCGGCATCTGCGCCAGCGCGTGCGGCTGGCAGGCATCTACCCGCCCGAGTTGCTGGCCGCCACGGTGCAGATTGCGCAGCGCTGCACTTTCCACTTGGACGAAATCAAGTACCAATACCCGCAAGAGGCCGTGCCCCCCGGCATGACGCCCGCCCAGGGCCTGGCCTGGCTCACGCACGCAGGCGCGGCGGGCCGCTACCCCCAGGGTGTGCCTGATGGGGTGCAGGCCCAGCTGGAGCGCGAGCTGGCGCTGATTGCAGGCTGCGAGTACGAGATGTACTTCCTGACGGTGCACGACATCGTGCGCTATGCGCGCAGCCAGGGCATCCTGTGCCAGGGGCGCGGCTCGGCGGCCAATTCGGCCGTGTGCTTTTGCCTGGGCATTACCGAGGTGGACCCCACCCGCTCGCACCTGCTGTTTGAACGCTTCATCAGCAAAGACCGCAAAGAGCCGCCCGACATCGATGTGGACTTTGAGCACGACCGGCGCGAAGAGGTCATTCAGTACATCTACAGCAAATACGGGCGCGACCGGGCCGCCATTGCCGCCGTGGTCACCACCTACCGCACCCGCAGCGTGCTGCGCGACGTGGGCAAGGCCCTGGGCGTGCACCCGGCGGTGGTGGACGCGTTTGCCAAAGAGCACCAGTGGTTTGACAAGGAACTGGCAGGCCCCAAGCTGCAGGCCCTGGCCGCATCGCTGGGCCAGAGCCTGGGGGCGCACACCGCCGCGCTGTGGCTGGAGCTGGCGGGTGAGCTGCACGGGTTTCCGCGCCACCTGAGCCAGCATGTGGGCGGCTTTGTGCTCACGCAGGGGCCGCTGTCGCGGCTGGTGCCCATTGAAAACGCGGCCATGGACAACCGTTCCATCATCCAGTGGGACAAGGACGACCTGGACGAGATGGGCCTGATGAAGGTGGACGTGCTGGCGCTGGGCATGCTCAGCGCACTGCGCCGCTGCCTGGATTTGCGCGCCACGCTGCGGGGCGAACACTGGCGGCTGGCCGACATCCCCGCCGAAGACCCGCACACCTACGACATGATTTGCGCCGCCGACACCGTGGGCGTGTTCCAGATCGAAAGCCGCGCCCAGATGAGCATGCTGCCGCGCCTGCAGCCGCGCGAGTTTTACGACCTGGTGGTCGAAGTGGCTATCGTGCGGCCTGGCCCCATCCAGGGCGGCATGGTGCACCCCTACCTGCAAGCGCGCGAGCGGCGGCGCCGGGGTGAGGCATTGGTGCTGGAAAAGCCTGCGCTGAAAGAAGCGCTGGAGCGCACGCTGGGCGTGCCAATTTTTCAGGAACAGGTGATGCAGATCGCCATGATCGCCGCCAAGTTCTCTGCCGCCGAGGCCGATGCACTGCGCCGCTCCATGGCCGCCTGGAAGCGCACGGGCGGCGTGCACAAGTTTGAGAAGCGCCTGATCGACGGCATGGTGGACAACGGCTACGCGCTGCCTTTTGCCCAGGCCATCTTTGCGCAGATGCTGGGCTTTGGCGAATACGGTTTTCCAGAAAGCCACGCCCATAGCTTTGCCTTGCTTGCCTACAGCAGCAGTTGGCTCAAGTGCCACGAGCCCGCCTGCTTTTTGGCGGCGCTGCTCAACTCCTTGCCCATGGGGTTCTACAGCGCCTCGCAACTGGTGCAAGACGCCCGCCGCCACGGCGTGCGCGTGCTGCCCATCGATGTGAACCACAGCGATTGGGATTGCACGCTGGAAGGGCCACTAGCGCCCCTGCAACCCCCTCGGCCCATGCCCGGCATGCGAAACGTGGCCCCGCCCCAGCCCGCCGTGCGCCTGGGCTTGCGGCTGGTCAGTGGCCTGAGCCAAAAGGCCGCCCAGCGGGTGGTGCAAGCGCGTCGGTCCAATGGGTCTGGTGGACCCGATGGGGCCAGCAATGGGGCCAGTGATGGGGTCCATGGGCTATTTCGCAGCACCGAAGACCTGGCACTGCGCGCCCACCTGGACCGCCGTGATCTGCAAGCCCTGGCGGCGGCCGACGCGCTGGCGGCCTTGTCGGGCCACCGCCGCCAGCAGATGTGGGATGCCGCAGCCCAGCACCAGATGCCCCCTTTGCTGCGGGATGCGCCCGTGCATGAAGCACCGCTGGAGCTGCCCCCCGCCGATGAAGGCGAGGAAATCGTCTTCGACTACGCCGCCACAGGCCTCACGCTGCGCCGCCACCCCCTGGCGCTGCTACGCCCCCGGCTGGAGCGCTGGAAGCTGCTGACCGCCTTGCAGTTGCAGTCCACCCCCCAAGGGCGCCATGTGCGCGCCTGCGGCATCGTGACGGTGCGGCAGCGCCCCGGCACAGCCAAAGGCACCATGTTTGTGACGCTGGAGGATGAAACCGGCCCGGTGAATGTGATCGTCTGGCCAGCGCTCATCGAGCGTTGGCGGGATGCGCTGCTGCGGTCACGCCTGCTGGCGGTGCAGGGGATGTGGCAGTGCAGCGAGCAGCCTGGGGGGGCCGCAGGCTTGGTCTCCAACGCTGATGCCGTGAGCGAGGCTGCGGCACCTTCCAGCGCACCCGTACCCGTCGTCCGCCACCTGGTAGCGCAGCGGTTCAAAGACCTCACGCCGCTGCTGGGCCGCTTAGGTGGCGCTTTGCAGGGCAGTCGGGACTTTCATTAATTCCAATTGCAGGCATCCAGCCCATGAAAATATGCCTCGCTACCTGCACAAGCGTAGGTCTTTCTCAGACTCCTGGGAGGGACAGGCCGCACGCTCTGCATCCCTGGGGTGGACCGCAGTACCCCAAAGCAGCTGTTGATTCAAAACCGATGGATCAGTGCTACAGAGCCTGCAGTAGGCGCGCCCGGCGGGAGTTGCTGTCGCGCTATAGTTTGCCGACCTCATGCGTGCCGGGTTTCATGAAAAATTTATACCTGCTTATTTGCACAGTGCCGTCGTTTGCAAGCCAACAGGCATGCGGGTTGCGGGACCTTTTTTCAAAATATGTATCGTCACGCCCCGGATGTATCAACCGGGTTTTGCCGTCTACATCACGTTGGACCCCAGGGAAATGAACACCACGCCGCTTTCTGACTTGATGCGCACGTATCAAGAGTCGACTTCGATCAAGGACTTTGACGCTTTTGTCGAGTACTTCGCCACCGTGGCGGTGGGTGTCCATTTGTCTGGTCTAGCTCCACAAGCTACAGAGCGGAATCTTGTGGCGGGCGACGGGGAGATCTCCGTCGGGAACACCATCCACGGGGATGGCAAGAGCCGGGTTGTTGCGTTTGCGGATCCGCGCGAGTTCAATCGGCGGTTCGGCCCCAAGTGCAATGGGGAGATGCAGGGAAAGGCGCTGTTTGAGGTTGTGCTTCACAACCCGGACTGCCACGGAATACTTGTCAATAGCGCCGTTGCCGAGAGCAGTGTGATGATTCCGAGAGAAGAAATCGAGAGTGCAGTTTCATTCTTGAGCCGGGCCCCAGCGATGAGGCCGAATCAAGTCTGCCCGTCTTCCTCTAGGTCAAAGTGGTGGCAGGTCTGGAAGTGAGCTTTTTCGCGGGGTCCAACCAGTCGCTCGAGCCGACTCGCGTCGGCAAGCCGCCACTCGCGGCTCGCCTTCGACGTTAGCCATCCATGATTTTTCAGCGCGAAGCTTGTAAACCGGTCTCATCGCTGAGCGCAGCGAGGCTTGATCGAGAACTGTCGTCCGTCAAGTCATCATTCGCACACCTGACGAGTGATGAAGGCTCTTACCTCCAGATCGCGGGCGGTCCCGGTCTCTTTTTGCTTGAGTATCGTGATTCAGCAGGACAGCATCACCGTGCAATGCAGGAAGTCGCGAAAGTGCCGTTCCCGAACGGCACGGTTCTCCAGTTCAGTGCCGGCAATATTCCTATGGATTCAAACGAGTGGTTTGTGCGAGATCAGGTCGTTCAAATCCTCTTTGCATTTACTTCACGGGACCCGTGGCCGTCATTCATCCAATGGAGGGCACTCAATGCTTCCTTTTCGCGAAATGGCTAACACTGCGGCCCAACGGACCGCCTGCGGCGTCCGCTGGCCTTTGCGTTAGGCATCGCATGCAAGAGGACTTCACAGACAGCTTCTGGACTTGGTATGCAACCGACGAGTTCCGACTTGTCCTGGACGCCTGCGAACTGATGAAGGCGCTCAGTTTCTTGCAGTCTCCAGCATCTGTGCAAGCCGCCAACATTCCGGACTGCCCTGCGTGTGAAACCTGGTCAGTGATGATGTTGCCGGTGAACAGCTTCCTAGAGAGGTGTTCGGTAGACATCACTGCGCCTTGCAGCGAGGCTCTCAATACTGTTTGGATCCTTAGCAACGAACTCCCCGAAAGCGCGTTCCGCTGCGATGACTCCAATATGTTCTATGCCGAGGAGTGGTCGGCTCTCCGATCAGCCGCAGCCGAAGCTCTTCAATGCATGGGGTGGGAGACTCTGCGGCCCCATCTCGACAATGTCATGCTTGAGTGTCATCAAGCACTGTTTCCGCACCGCGATGCGAGCGATGCCTAACCCTCTCATGTCAAACGTTGAGCGTCCCTTTCACCTGCCACCACCGACGCTTCTGGCCGATAGTTCGCACTCGTCGTAGAACCGTAGATCCGTAGATCACTGCACCCACCTCGCAGTGGTCGCCCCCATCTGGCTAAGCGTCTCAGACCCTATAGCCCGCGAACCTTCAGGGTCGATCCGGCAACTGCCCACTGCCGCTCGCAGCCTTTGGCAAATGGCCTGCCTGCTCCTCAGTTGCCAACGCCAGCAGCCTTGCCAGCGCCCGGTCGTGGATACCCATCTTCACCAGGCCCTCGTGCGTGGCGCGGGCGTAGTCGTGCGTGGTGCCATAGCGGCCCCGGGCCTGGGCAAAGATGCGGGTGTATTCCGCATCGGGCAGCACGCCCGTGTGGTTGGGGCTGCGGCGTGAGAGGGTAAACGCCAGCGCGCTCACGGTACCTTGCGGCGTCTGGCAGGGCAGCCAGCGCGGGTCGTAGACGGCGTTGACCATCTCGCGGGCCCACAGGCTGGGCATCACCTCGGGCACGCGGTGCCGGTCAATGCGGAACACCATGCCCCGGCAACTGCCCCCTGTGAGCAGCGCAAAAACCAGCCCAGGGCATTCAGGCGTGCCCCGGTTCACGCGGCTCCACATCTTCAGCGCCCGGTGCCAGCCATGCACCTTGGCCGGGCGCTGCTCGGCGTAGTCAAAGTCTGGCCGCCAGATCAGCGAGCCATAGCCAAACAGCCACAGGTCGTGCCGCGCATCCCACTGCGCCATCGTCTGGGCCAGCATGGCAGCGGGGTCGCGGCGGTGGGGGGCAGGGGTGGGCAGGGGGGTCATGCAGCGAAGAAAGCAGGAACGGGGCCAGAAATCAAAGCCAACGGGGCGTGGGCCGCATTATTGGAGGACTGCGCCGAGCGTGCCTCCGCTGTGTGGGAGCCCCTGAATGCTGGTCAGCCATGGGTGGGTAATGGGTTACTCCTGTATTGATAGCTGCCAGCGCTTATCTATAAAGCGCTAGAGCCGTATTTTGATTGAAATATTGCCCAGCCATGTTGCACTGCGCCATGGCGCAGCCCCAGGCGGGCCTTGCGCCACGGGCTGGCCCCTTGCGGCGCGGTATCATCCGGGCCTGCCCAGGTCGCCTGCAGCTTCCTGGGGAGCCATTTTTAGCGCCATTGGCGTTGTGCGCGCCGTTTTCGCCGTTGTCCTTGCCCCCAGCCCCATCTGCCTGACCCGTGCGTCTTACCTCCATCAAGCTCTCCGGCTTCAAGTCGTTCGCTGAACCCACCAACTTCATGCTGCCCGGGCAACTGGTCGGTGTGGTGGGGCCGAATGGCTGCGGCAAATCCAACATCATGGATGCGGTGCGCTGGGTGCTGGGCGAGAGCAAGGCCAGCGAGCTGCGTGGCGAGAGCATGCAGGATGTGATCTTCAGCGGCACCACCACGCGCAAGCAGGCCAGCCGCGCCAGCGTGGAGCTGGTGTTTGACAACTCCGACCACCGCGCAGGCGGCCAGTGGGGCCAATACGGCGAGGTGGCCGTGCGCCGCGTGCTCACCCGCGACGGCACCAGCAGCTACTTTCTGAACAACCAGCCCGTGCGTCGCCGCGACGTGCAGGACGTGTTTCTGGGCACGGGCCTGGGCCCACGCGCCTACGCCATCATCGGGCAGGGCACCATCAGCCGCATCATCGAAAGCCGCCCTGAAGAGTTGCGCCTGTTCCTCGAAGAAGCGGCCGGGGTCTCCAAATACAAAGAGCGCCGCCGCGAGACGGAAAACCGCCTGGCCGACACGCGGGAAAACCTCACGCGGGTGGAAGACATCCTGCGCGAGCTCAACGCCAACCTCGAAAAGCTCGAAAAGCAGGCCGAGGTGGCCGCCAAATACAACGCGCTAAACGCTGACGCCACCCTCAAGCAGCACCAGCAGTGGTTCTTGAAACGCGCCGACGCCGAGGCCGAGCAGACCAAGGTGCGCCTGGATGGCCTGCAGGCCGTGAACGACCTCGAATCGCGCATGGCCGACCTGCGCGCTGTCGAATCTGACCTCGAAACCATCCGCCAGGCGCACTACGCTGCGGGCGACCAGGTCAACCAGGCGCAAGGCAAGCTGTACGAGGCCACGGCCGAAGTGGGGCGGCTCGAAGCCGAGATCCGCTACGTGGTCGAAGGCCGTGTGCGTGTGGAGCAGCGCCTGGTCACCCTGGCCGAGCAGATCGCCCAGTGGCAGTCGCGCAAAGAAGAAGCCGACATCGAGCTGGAGAACCTGGCCGGTGCGGGCGTGGACGCCGAAGAGCGTGCCGAGCTGCTGGCCGCCCAGATGGAAGAGCAGGCCATGCAACTGCCCGACCTGGAAGAAGCCCTGCGCCAGGCCCAAAGCCGCGCCAGCGAGCAGCGTGCCAGCGTGGTGCAGGTGCAGCAGCAAATTGGCGTGCTGGCCGCAGAGCAGCGCAGCATTGACGAGCAAAGCCGCCAGCTCGACACCCGCTACGAGCGCCTGCGCACCGACCGCAACGCCCTGGCCGCGCCCGACGAAGCCCGCCTCATCAACCTGCGCAGCCAGCTTGACGCCGCGCAGGAACTTGCCGAAACCACCGAAGCCCGCCTGGCCGAGCTGCAAGAGAGCGTGCCCCAGCTGGACGACGACCGCCGCGCCCGCCAGCAGGACGTGAACACCGAAAGCGCCCGCCAGACCGACCTGTCAGCCCGCATGGAAGCCCTCAAGGCGCTGCAGGAAAAGGTCAAGACCGACGGCAAGCTGCGCCCCTGGCTGGCCAAGCACGGCCTCGATGGCATGCAGGGCCTGTGGAGCCGCATCCACATCGAGCCCGGCTGGGAGAACGCCCTGGAAGCCGCCCTGCGCGAACGCCTGGGCGCGCTGGAAGTGGGCCGCCTGGACATGGTGCGCGGCTTTCTCGGCTCGAACGAAAGCGATGCTCCCCCGGCCCGCCTGGCCTTCTACAGCGCCCCCGCCGCCGGGGTGCCCGAGCCCACGGGCGCACACACCCGCCTGGCGGACCTGCTGCGCATCAACGACGCCAGCCTGCGCGCCGTGCTGACCGACTGGCTGCAGGGCTGCACCATTGCCCAGACGCTGGACGAGGCCCTCAACCGCCGCGCCAGCCTGCAGCCCGGCGAAGTGATCTATGTGCCCACGGGCCACGCTGTCAGCAGCCACAGCGTGAGCTTTTACGCGCAAGACTCCGAACAATCGGGCCTGCTGGCGCGCGCGCAAGAGATTGAGCACCTCGAAAAAGAACTGCGCGCCCAGGCCCTGATTGCCGACGAATCGCGCACCGCGCTGGTCCGCGCCGAGGCCGCCTACGCCGACGCATCGCAGCGCCTGGTGGCTGCCCGCCGCGAGGCCACCGAGGCCCAAAGCCGCGCCCACGAGCTGCAGGTGGAAACCCTGCGCCTGACGCAACTGGCCGAGCAAACCCGTGCGCGCAGCGAGCAAATTGGCGCAGACATTGCCGAGGTGGAAGCCCAACTGGCCGACCTGCAAGAGCGCCGCGTGGCCGCCGAGGCCCGCTTTGAAGAGCTGGACATGCAACTGGCCGATAGCCAGGAGCGCGAAGCCCAGCTGGGCGACCGCGTGATCGAGACCGAGCGCAAGCTGAACGCCTGCCGCGAGCAGCAGCGCATGCTCGAGCGCCAGGTGCAAGAGGCCACCTTCTCGCAGCGCAGCCTGGAAGCGCGCCGCGCGGAGCTGAACCGCTCCATCGAAACAGCCACCCAGCAGGCCACAGCCCTGACGGACGAGCAGCAGCGCGCCCGCGATGAGCTGGCCCGCCTGTCAGACGCCGCGGCTAAGGGCGGCCTGCAGCAGGCGCTGGACTTGAAGATGGAGCGCGAAAAAGCCCTGTCTGCCCAGCGCAGCGAATACGACGACCTGACGGCCAAGCTGCGCGGCAGCGACGAGCGCCGCATGCAACTCGAACGCGCGCTCGACCCATTGCGCCAGCGCATCACCGATTTCCAGCTCAAGGAACAGGCCGCGCGCCTGGGCCTGGAGCAATACACCACGCTGCTGACCGACGCCCAGGCCGACCTGGAGGCCGTGGCCCAGTCCATTGCCGATGGCAATGTGCGCATGCAAGGCCTGCAAGGCGAAATCGACCGCCTGCACCGCGAGATTGCCGCGTTGGGCGCCGTCAACCTGGCCGCGCTCGATGAGCTGAACCTGGCGCGTGAGCGCAAGGTGTTCCTGGACGCGCAAACGGCCGACCTGACCGAGGCCATGAACACACTGGAAGACGCGATCCGCAAGATCGATGGCGAAACGCGCCAGTTGCTGTCGGGCACGTTCGAGACGGTGAACGGGCACTTTGGCCGCATGTTCCCCGAGCTGTTCGGCGGCGGGCAGGCCAAGCTCATCATCACCGGCGATGAAATCCTCGACTCGGGCGTGCAGGTGATGGCGCAGCCGCCCGGCAAAAAGAACCAGACCATTCACCTGCTCTCGGGCGGTGAAAAAGCACTCACGGCGATTGCGCTGGTGTTTGCCATCTTCCAGCTCAACCCCGCGCCGTTTTGCTTGCTGGACGAGGTGGACGCGCCGCTGGACGATGCCAACACCGAACGCTACGCCAAGCTGGTCTCCAGCATGAGCAAAAGCACCCAGTTCCTGTTCATCAGCCACAACAAGATCGCCATGGAAATGGCTGAGCAACTGATCGGCGTGACCATGCAGGAACAAGGCGTCTCGCGCATCGTGGCGGTGGACATGGAGTCCGCCCTGTCCATGGCCGATGCTTGACCATGACGGACGCACAACAAGGCTCAGTCCACCGGCCTGCCGCAAAGCAAGGTCCGTACGGCATCCCCGCTTGTGCAAGTCCTATCGATTTGAACTGACCCCATGAACTCATCCCTGTTACTGAGTCTGGCAATCACCGGTGGGCTGGTGCTGGCGGCCATCGTGGCCTACAACGCCTGGACCCTGCACCGCAACGCACCCAAAAAAGCCCTGCCACCGGACGCCCACGGCAGCCACGCATCCACACCCGGTGCGGGCGACGCCCTGACCGAGCCCACGCTGCGCCAAGAGCCATCACTGGACGCAGACCTGGGCCCGGACGCCGTTGCCAGCTATGCGGGCCTGGACCGTGGGCCCGAACCCCACGAACATGCCGTGGACGCGGACGATGCCCTGCGCATGCCCGCCCCCTTGCCCACGCTGGAGCGCCGCCCGGGGCTGGACCCGCTGATCGACGTCATCGCTGCGTTGCAACTGGAGCACCTCGTGTCTGGCGACGCCGCATTGGTCGCCTTGCCCCCCACGCGCCGCGCGGGCAGCAAGCCCTTCGCCATTGAAGGCCTGAACGACGCCACCCAGCAGTGGGAGACCCCCGCGCCCGGCCAGCGCTACCGCAGCTTCCAGGCCGGGGTGCAACTGGCCAACCGCATGGGCGCGCTCAACGAAATCGAGTTTTCTGAATTCGTGATGAAGGCCCAGGGCTTTGCCGACGCCATCAACGCTGCCCCGGACTTCCCCGACATGCTGCAGGAAGTGGCCCGCGCCCGCGAGCTGGACCAGTTCGCCAGCGACCACGACGCGCAACTCATGTTCATGCTGCGCGCCCGCCAGGCCGCCTGGAGCCCTGGCTACCTGCTGCAAAACGCTGCCCGTGTGGGCTTTGTTGTGGGCTCCATGCCCGGGCGCCTGGTGCTGCCCGCCAGCGCGCCGGGCCTGCCGCCCGTGCTCACCCTGGGCTACGACACGCAGGCCGCCCTGGCTGACGACCCAGACCAATCTGCCATCCGCGACATCAGCCTGAGCCTGGACGTGGCCCAGGTGCACCGCACCGAACAACCCTTTGCCCGCCTGCGCGACGTGGGCGCCGCCCTGGCCCAGGCCATGGACGGCGTGCTGTGCGACCAAAACGGCCAGCCCCTGCCCGCCATGGCCATGGACCCGATTGCCGCCGATCTGGAACTGTTGTACGACCAGCTCGATGCGCGCGATTTGTCGGCAGGGTCGGTTTTGGCACGGCGGTTGTTCAGTTGACCGGCAACGGCTTCTTTCAACGCACGACGGTCGAAAGAACGCGTATGCGCTGGTGGCATATCTTTTCTCCACCTTTAGTCGAGACGGTCGAAGGGCTTTATCGCCCTGTGCCTCAGCGGCTGGCGTTGTGTGCCTATATCTTTGCGGCCGCAGCTATAACTGGCATTTACTGGTGGTCTGTGACGCGCGGAAAGCCTAGCTATTTAGCCCTTGGGTATGCAGCCCTTATGGCCATGCGAGGGCTTTATTTCTGGGTAGCGCATCGAAAATTTGGAGCATTAGGACGACCCTTGGTCCGGGTGGATGAGTCATCGATTTCGGTGTCGTTCACCACCTTTTTGTCGCAGCGATTGAAAGTTGTGCGCCTATCTGACGTGAAGGCTGTGGTGGTGCACGGTAAGGCGCGAAGTCGATTAGTTGCGTTTTATCCGCATGAGGGCTATCCCATCCAAGTACTGCTTCAACAGGGCCGCTTAGAAGAACGAATCGTCGATTTCTTGCAGCGGAAACTACCCGCATCCATCCCTATTCAAATAGAAGAACCTCTTCAACTCTCTGGTGTCCTCCGTGCTGACTGATCCGCAACTCCAAGCAGCCGCGCTGCGCCAACAGCTCAACGCATGGGCGCACCAGTACTACGTGCTGGACGAGCCCACCGTGCCCGACGCCGAATACGACCGCGTGTTCCGCGAGTTGCAGGCATTGGAGGCTGCGCACCCGCACCTGCTGACCCCCGATTCGCCCACGCAGCGCGTGATTGGCGCGGTGATGGAGGGATTGGCCTCGGTGCGCCATGTGGTGCCCATGCTCAGCATCCACACCGAGACCGACACCGAGGCCACGGGCGCGCAGGCGTTTGATGCCCGCGTGCGGCGCGAGCTGGGGCTGAGCGAGGCCGACCCCGCGATTGAATACGTGGCCGAGCCCAAGTTTGATGGCCTGGCGATGAGCCTGCGTTATGAAAAGGGCCGCTTGGTGCAGGCCGCCACGCGGGGCGATGGCGAGGTGGGTGAGGACGTGACGCACAACATCCGCACCATTCGCCAGATCCCGTTGAGCTTGCCCGAGGGCGTGCCCCCAGTGCTGGAAGTGCGTGGCGAGGTTTACATGCGCCGGGCCGACTTTGATGCCCTGAACGAGCGCCAGCGCGAGCAGGGTGGCAAGACCTTTGTGAACCCGCGCAACGCCGCTGCGGGGGCGGTGCGCCAGCTGGATTCGAACATCACCGCCCAGCGCCCGCTGAGCTTTTTCGCCTACGGCCTGGGCGCCATCACGCCGCCCGACCAGGGCGGGCCGGTGTTCCGCACGCATTACGAGATGCTGCAGACTCTGAAATCTTGGGGTTTTCCGGTCGCAGCGCAGGTGCAGATTGCGCAAGGTGCTACGGAATTGGTAGCGTTTCACCAGCAGGTGGGCGCCAGCCGCGATGCATTGCCCTACGACATCGACGGCGTGGTCTACAAGGTCAACGCGCTGCAGTTGCAGCGCGACCTGGGCTTCAAGACCCGCGAGCCACGCTGGGCCGTGGCGCACAAGTACCCCGCGCAAGAGATGGCGACCCGCATCGAGGGCATCGACATCCAGGTGGGCCGCACCGGCAAGCTCACGCCCGTGGCACGCCTGGCGCCGGTGTTTGTGGGTGGTGTGACGGTGACGAACGCCACGCTACACAACGTGTTTGAAATCCGCAAAAAGAAGGTGCGCGTGGGCGACACCGCCATCGTGCGCCGTGCGGGCGATGTGATTCCTGAAGTGGTGGGCGTGATGGCGTCCGGCCCGCGCCCAGCCTATGTCCACAACTTCCGCATGCCCCGGCAGTGCCCTATTTGCGGCAGCGAGGTGGTGCGTGAAAAAGGCGAGGCCAACCACCGCTGCACGGGCGGCCTGTTTTGCGCTGCCCAGCGCAAAGAGGCCATCCTGCACTTTGCCGCCCGCCGCGCCATGGATGTGGAGGGCCTGGGCGACAAGCTGGTGGACCAGCTGGTGGATGCCAACGTGATCCGCACGCTGCCCGACCTGTACCGCCTGGGCCTGAGTGCGTTGGTGATGCTCGAGCGCATGGCCGACCGGTCGGCCCTGAACCTGCTGGCCGCGCTGGAAAAGTCCAAGCAAACCACGCTGCCGCGCTTTTTGTTTGCGCTGGGCATTCGGCATGTGGGCGAGTCCACCGCCAAAGACCTGGCCAAGCACTTTGGCACGCTCGATGCGCTGATGGGGGTGGACGCCGCATCGGCTGCCACCGAGGAGCAACTGCTGCAAGTGCCCGATGTGGGCCCCATCGTGGCGCGCAGCGTGCACACCTTCTTCCAGCAGCCCCACAACCGCGAGGTGGTGGAGCAACTGCGCGCCTGCGGCGTGACCTGGCCCGAGGGCGCCCCCACCGAACGCGGCCCGCAGGTGCTGGCAGGAAAGACCATTGTGCTGACGGGCACCTTGCCCACGCTCAGCCGCGATGCGGCCAAAGACATGCTGGAAGCCGCAGGCGCCAAAGTGTCGGGCTCGGTCAGCAAAAAGACCAGCTACGTGGTGGCAGGGGAAGAGGCCGGCAGCAAGCTCGCCAAGGCCGAGGAGCTGGGCGTGCCTGTGCTGGACGAGGCAGGCATGCTGGCGCTGCTGGCCGGTGCGGGCGAGGGCGGTGCCGCGTGAGTGTGGCGGCTTATGCTGTTTGGGCCGCGATCAGGCCGTGTCCACATGGCTTGGCGCGCCTTGGCTGTGCAACCTGGCCCCCATGCGATGGCCCCGCTGACTCCCCACCGTTCGGGCTGAGCCTGTCGAAGCCAGGGCGCTCCTTGGCGCATCCCCTATCTCCCTCTATCGCGCAGCCCCATCCGGGTTGAAATGAACCATGCTCCGTTTTCTCTCCACATTGCGCACGGGCCTGCTGGCTGGGGCGCGCTGGGTGCTGCAAACCCTGCGCACCCTTTGGGCCCGCTTCCAGCCCCGCAGCTGGCACACCTGGCTTTGGCTGGTGCTGGCCCTGCCGGTGCTGCTGGCGGTGTACACGCTGCTGCTCATCCCGTTCACCCCGTCGATTGCCGACATCACCAAGGCCAAGACCGAGCGGCCCGCGCAGCTCTTGTCGGTGGACGGCAAGGTGCTGGCCGAGTACCGCTGGGCCAACCGCGAATGGGTGGCGCTGAACCGCATCTCGCCCCACGTGGTCAATGCCCTGATTGCCACCGAAGACCACCGCTTTTACGAGCACTCGGGCATGGACTTTCGGCGTACCGCGTCGTCGGTGCTGCACACGCTGCGGGGCGATCCGCAGGGCGGCTCCACCATCACGCAGCAGCTGGCGCGCAACCTGTTCCCGGAAGAAATCGGCCGCTCGCGCACCCTCACGCGCAAGCTCAAGGAGGCCATCACTGCCTTCAAGATCGAATGGGCGTACTCCAAGGATGAAATCCTGGAGACCTACCTCAACACCGTGCCGTTTTTGTACAACGCCTACGGCATCGAAATGGCCGCTCGCACGTATTTCGACAAGTCGGCCGACAAGCTCAACCTGCTGGAAAGCGCCACGCTGATTGGCATGCTCAAGGGCACGGCCTACTACAACCCCGTGACGCAGCCCGAGCGCTCGCAGGCGCGGCGCAATATCGTGCTGGCGCAAATGGTCAAGCGCGACAAGCTGGAGCAAGACAAGCTGGCCGCCCTGCAAAAGCGCCCCTTGCGCATCGACTTTGAGCGCCAGACCGAGGCCATGGGCCTGGCCCCGCACTTTGCGCAGCAGTTGCGCAAGCAGCTCATTGCCTGGGCCGATGCCAACGGCTACAGCCTGCATGCCGATGGGCTCATCGTGCGAACCACCATTGACTCGCGCCTGCAGGCCATTGCCAACCAGGCCGTGGCGCGCCAAGGCCGCCAGTTGCAAGGCATTGCGGACAATGCCTGGTCGGCCCGCAACGGCTGGAACCCCAAGAGCGAGCTGGTGCACACGCTGGTGCGTGAGACCAACGACTACCGCAACGCGCTGGCCGAAGGCGCGCCGCCGGACGAGGCCCTCAAAACCTTGCTGGCAGACAGCCGCTTCATGGCCGCGCTGAAGCAGGAAAAAACCCGCGTGCAGGCCGGCTTCATGGCCATGGACCCGGTCACCGGCCATGTGCTGGCCTGGGTGGGCAGCCGCGACTTTGCGGCCGACCCGTTCGACCATGTGCAGGCTGCCCGCCGCCAGCCTGGCTCCACCTTCAAGCCCTTTGTGTACGGCGCGGCCTTCATGCAAGGCGCGCTGCCCACCGACGAGCTGATGGACGAGGCGGTGGAGATTCCGCTGGGCGGCAACCAGGTGTGGCGCCCCACCGATGGCGGCGCGCCCAGCAACGCCCCCATGACGCTGGCCGACGGCCTGGCGTTCTCCAAGAACACCATCACCGCCCAGGTCATGTACAAGGTGGGCCCCCAGCGCGTGGCCGAGCTGGCCCGCGCCATGGGCGTGCGCGAAAGCAAGCTCGAAGAAGTGCCATCGCTGGCCCTGGGCACTAGCCCCGTCACGCTGCGCGAAATGGTCACGGCCTACAGCAGCATTGCCAATGCGGGCCGCTACATCGAGCCCATCCTCATCACCAGCATTGAAGACCGCCACGGCAAGGTGTTGCAGACCTTTGCCCCGCCCGCTCCCGAGCAGGCCATGCCTTTGCAGGCCGCCCAAACCCTGCGCAACGCCATGCGCGGCACCATCGATCGGGGCACGGGCGCGGCCCTGCGCAGCCGCTACGGCCTGCGCGCTGACTTGGCGGGCAAAACCGGCACCACGCAAGACAACACCGATGGCTGGTTCATCGCCCTGAACCCCCGCGTGGTGGCGGGTGCCTGGGTCGGCTTTAACGATGGGCGCATCACCCTGCGCAGCGACTACTGGGGCCAGGGCGCCCACAGCGCGCTGCCCATGGTGGGCGAATTTTTGCAGCAGGCCTTCCGCACCAACACCCTGGACGGCCGCGACCGCTTTATCGACGAGGAAGCCCCCAGCGTGCTGGGCGATGCCATGAACGGTGTGCGCAGCTGGGTGCGCGATTTGTTTGGCCGCGATGTGCCGCCGCCGCCCGAGGTGGGGACGGACCCTGTTCCGCAGCCGTCTCAGCCCATGCCCCCTGGGTCACTGCCGCCGGTGATCCGCGATGGCGATCCGTACACACCGGGCGCACCAGGGACTGGCGCAACGGGAGGGCAAAGTGGTCAGGGGGGCCAGGGCGGTGCCGTGTTCGGCGGCCAGGTGCCGCTGACGCCGACCGAGGCTGCGGCCAACCCGGTGCCTGGGGTGGTGGTGCCTTCAGCTACCGAGCGGCCCGCGCGCGACGGAGACCAGTGAGGGCACCGGCGCGCTGGTGTTGCACGCTGCGCCCTTTTCAACCGCACTGTTGATGGTGTGAGGGGGTGTACTTGTCCCTTGAACGCGTTCTATGAACTGGTGTTTTGAACAGGTTCTTAGGCCTGCACCCGATCACTGCACGTCCCTGGCTGCGGTGACCTGCCATGCAAAACACCGGGCCAGCTTTGGTGGGATGCCCGGCGCGTTCTTGCGCAGCCAAGCGCGAATGCTGGGAGCCTCGTCAGAGGCAGCACTACCAGCCCAGGCGGTGACGTAGGCTGCGGCCTTGTCGGGTGGCTGCGGGTAGAACAAAAAGGGTTCGTCAGACACATGGGTGTGGACGTAGACGATATGCCACGTGCCCAGCCGAAAAACCTGTCGGACGTCTTGCGGCGCCGTGGTGATTTTCTGCTGCACCTCTGGGCCGAGTTGCTGGTTGAGGTGCTGCTCTATGGCGACTGCGTAGTTGCGCTGCTGGGCTGCCGAGAGTGACCGGTCTATGCCCGTGCAGGGGGTTGCGGCACTGGCGAAGGCATGGATCGCCAAGCCTGCCACCACCCATGCCTGTTTCACCATGATGCTGTGGGTGTGGCGCATCGGCACGCGCAGCCTCTCACTCAATGTCAATGCAATGCAGCCCAAACGCCCCCGCCTTGCGGTCGGCAAAGTAGGCCTGCAGCGTTTCCTTGACGGTGCGAAAGGCGATCTCGTCCCATGGCACTTCGTCTTCAGTGAACAGGCGCGCTTCGATGGTTTCAAAGCCGGGGTTGAACTGCTCGCTGAGCAAGCTGGCGCGGTAGAAAAAGTGCACTTGTCCCACGCGGGGCACGTTCAGCACGCTGAAAAGCGGGCCCATCTCGATCTGCGCACCGGCTTCCTCGTCGGTTTCGCGGGCGGCGCCTTGGGCGGTGGTTTCGTCCAGCTCCATGAAGCCTGCGGGCAGCGTCCACTTGCCCCAGCGCGGCTCGATGTTGCGCTTGCACAGCAGCACGCGGCCATCAGCCAGCACGGGCACGGTGCCGACCACGTTCAGCGGGTTTTCGTAGTGCACGGTGTGGCAGGCGGGGCACACGGCACGCAGCTTGGTGTCGCCATCGTCGGGCTGGCGGTACACCACGGCGGTGCCGCAGTTGCGGCAGTGTTTGATGGGGCTGCGAAAGGTCATGCGGGGATTTTGAATCAAATCGGCCCGCAGCGCTTGTTGAATAAGCGCTGCCAGCTATGAAATGTGTAGTGCCATAGGCAAAGGGATGCGCTGCGCAGGCCGGCCTGGCTGCACGCATGGGGGCTGGCGTGGCGCTTCAAAATCGCTGCCAGCCCCAGGCTGGTTTACACCAGCTTCAGGCGGATGCTGCCCAGGCCGTCCACCCCACCTTCCAGCACATCGCCAGTCACTACGGCGCCCACGCCTTCAGGGGTGCCGGTGTAGATGAGGTCGCCGGGCTGCAGCTCCCAAGCAGTGGAGAGGTGCTCGATGGTTTCGGCAATGTTCCAGATCAGCTGGGCCACGGTGCTGCGCTGGCGGTCTGCGCCATTGACCTGCAGCCATATGGCGGCCCGGCCCACGTCGCCCGCCTGCGCTGCGGGGGTGATGGGGCCGATGGGGGCGCTGTGGTCAAACCCTTTGCCAATGCACCAGGGGCGGCCCTGCTTTTTCATGTCGTTTTGCAGGTCGCGGCGGGTCATGTCCAGGCCCACGGCGTAGCCGTAGATGTGCTGCAGGGCATCGGCTGCGGCGATGTTCTTGCCGCCTTTGCCAATGGCCACCACCAGCTCAATCTCATGGTGCAGGTTGGCCGTGAGGCTGGGGTAGGGCAGGGGCGTGGTTTCGCCGGGGGCGGTGTACACGATGGCGTCGGCAGGCTTCATGAAGAAGAAGGGCGGCTCCCGGCCGGTGAAGCCCATCTCTTTGGCGTGCTCTTCGTAATTGCGGCCCACGCAATAAATGCGGTGCACGGGAAACTGTGCACCACTGCCCACCACGGGCACGCTGATGACGGCGGCCGGTTGAAATACGTAGCTCATGTCTGCCTTTCCTGGTTATTGCTGGTTGTGTGTTGAATGCGGTCTGAAAACGGGGGCAAAGCATGGGCTGCAGCCATGTCGTTTGCAAGGACTTTGCAGTGTGCCACGGGCTGCGCTGGCTTGCTGTCGCCCGAGCCTCGCAGTGGGCTTGGGCCACCGCTGTGGGCGGCTATCGCCACCAGGGTGGGGCGCTACACTCGCGCGCATGCCAAAGAGCTTCGATTTACACACCGCGCCAGGCCATCTGGTCAGGCGGGCGCACCAGCGGTCGGTGGCGCTTTTCATGGAAGAAGCCGCCGATTTTGATGTGACCCCTGTGCAGTTCGCCATCTTGCATGCGCTGCTGGAGCAGCCAGGCGAAGACCAGGTGACACTGGCTGCTCGCGTGGCGTTTGATGCGGCCACCTCGGGCTCGGTCATTGGCCGCCTGGAGGCCCGCGGCTGGGTGCGGCGCGAGCCCGACACCCAGGACCGCCGCCGCAAGCTGCTGTGGATCACCCCCGAGGGCGAAGCCGCCGTGCTGAAAATGCGCCCCGCCGCCCAGCGGGTGCAAGAGCGCCTGGTGGCACCCCTGACGCCGGAAGAGCAACGCCAGCTCAATGCGCTGCTGACCAAGCTGGTGTTCAGCGGCAACCTGCCGGGGGGCAGTGCCTGCGCAACCTGATAGGCCTGCCGCCCCGCGACGGTCCACGCCACCGCGCCTTCTTTCGTCTTTTGTTGCCTGTCGATGGGCCACTCACCATGAAGCTCTACAACTACTTTCGCTCTTCGGCCTCTTTCCGTGTGCGCATTGCGCTGCACATCAAGGGCCTGCCGTATGACTACCTGCCGGTGCACCTGCTGCGCGGCGAGCACCGCGACCCGGCCTATGCCAGCCTGGTGGGCGATGCGCTGGTGCCCGCGCTGGTGACGGACGAAGGCGCCGTGCTGCCCCAGTCCATGGCCATCATGGAATACTTGGAAGAGTTGCACCCCAGCCCCGCCCTGCTGCCCAGCACCCCGCTGGCGCGTGCCCGCGTGCGCGCCCTGGCGCAAATGGTGGCGTGCGAGATCCACCCGCTGAACAACCCCCGCGTGCTCAAGTACCTGACCGGCACCCTGGGCGCAGACGAAGACGCCAAGACCACCTGGTACCGCCACTGGGTGCGCCAGGGGCTGGAGGCATTTGAGCGCCAACTGGTGCTGCTGGCCACTGAGCGCGCTGCCGCTGGCCTGGCCCCGTCGGTGTATTGCTGGGGCGATGCGCCCACCCTGGCCGACTGCTGCCTAGTGCCGCAGATCTTCAACGGCAAGCGCTTTGATGTGAACCTGGACGGCTTGCCGCTGACCATGGCGGCGTTTGATGCGTGCATGGCTTTGCCCGCATTTCAGCAAGCCCAGCCCTCGGCCTGCCCGGACAACGCGGCGTGACGCGCGCAACAGACGCTGTGCCCACACAGCCTGCCGCATGGGCCCTGCCCGAGCACTGGCTGGTGCCCCAATGGCCTGCACCGCCCGGTGTGCATGCCCTGTGCACGGCGCGCACGGGCGGGGTGAGCCAGGGGCCTTACGCCAGCATGAACCTGGGCAGCCACGTGGGCGATGACCCGCAGGCCGTGCAAGCCAACCGCGCCCGGCTGCAAGCTTTGCTGGCCCAGCGCACACCGGGGGCCCGCCCCGTTTTCTTGAGCCAGGTGCACGGTACAGCGGTGGCCGCACTGAGCGAATCCACCCCCGATGGCACCGAGGCCGATGCCTGCGTGGCCACCGACCCGGGCGTGGTCTGCACCATCATGGTGGCCGATTGCCTGCCCGTGCTGCTCGCCCACCGCAGCGGTGCGGTGGTGGCTGCAGCCCACGCGGGTTGGCGGGGGCTGGCGGGGCAGGGTGGGGTGGGGGTTCTGGAGTCTGCCATGCGCTCCGTTTTTGAACAAAATACGGCGCTAGCGCTTAATGAAAAAGCGCAGGCAGCTATTAAAAATGTAGCAAATGATGGGGCTGGGATTGCTGCTGCGGCTGCCGACACCCTGGCCTGGCTGGGGCCGTGCATTGGGCCCCATGCGTTTGAGGTGGGTGCTGAAGTGCGTGAGGCGTTTTGTGCCCACGCGCCGCAATACACCACCTGTTTTGCCCCGTCACCCACCCAGCCTGGCAAGTGGCTGGCCGATCTGGCTGCGCTGGCCCGTTTGTGCTTGCAGGCCCTGGGCGTCACGGCCATCTACGGCAACGACAGCAGCCCAGGCTGGTGCACCGTCACGCAGTCGTCACGGTTCTTTTCGCACCGGCGGGACACTGCGGTGCTCGGCGGCAGCGGGCGGCTGGCCGCTTGCATCTGGCGCGGCTGAAGCTGCTGCCTCCTCAGATTTGCGCGCCTGGGCTTCTTCATGGGCTGCTTGCTCTGCCATCTCACGCGCCTTGATGGCCCGCTTGCGCGATGGCGTGCCCAGGATGTAGCCCACGATGCCCATGGGCAGCAGGCCATACAGCACAAAGGTCATGATGGCGCCAAACAGGGTGCCCGTGGGGCTGCTGGCCTCGGCCACCGCCATCATCAGGGTCACGTAAAGCCAGGCAATAAGGACAAGGTACATTGGTGTATGTGGGTGAAACGCTGAATGCGGGTTGCCATGCCCCAGGCAGTGGGCAACAATGACTTCAAAGCCCCGTGCGACTGACTAACCTTTGAGGAAGCAGCATGAATTCTGAAGCACTCTGGGCCCAAAGCGCCCAGCAATTCCAACAGATCTTTGGAGACAGCTGGGCCAAGGCACTGCAATCCTTCCAGCACCTGGACTTAGGAGGCGTTCCGGGCAAGGCGCCTTCCGTGCAGTTGGCCCCTGCCAAGCTGCAGGCGCTACAAGATCAGTACATGAAAGAAGCCCAGGCGCTGTGGGCTCAAAGCCTGCAAGGCACGCCCGAGGTGAAAGACCGCCGCTTCAGCGGTGAGGGCTGGGCCAGCAACCCGGTGGCGGCATTTTCAGCCGCCGCTTACCTGCTCAACGCGCGCACCCTCATGGGTCTGGCCGACGCGGTGGAAGGCGACGAAAAAACCCGGGCACGCATCCGTTTTGGCGTGGAGCAGTGGATGGCGGCCATGGCCCCCAGCAACTTCCTGGCCTTCAATGCCGAGGCGCAGAAAAAAGCCATCGAGACCAAGGGCGAGAGCATCGCCAAAGGCATGCAGAACCTGCTGCACGACCTGCGCCAGGGCCATGTGTCGATGACCGACGAAAGTCTGTTTGAAGTGGGGCGCAATGTGGCCACCACCGAGGGCGCGGTGGTGTTTGAGAACGAGCTGTTCCAACTGCTTGAATACAAGCCGCTCACGGCCAAGGTGTACGAGCGGCCCTTCTTGCTGGTGCCGCCTTGCATCAACAAGTTCTACATCCTCGACCTGCAGCCCGACAACTCGCTCATCCGCTACGCAGTGGAGCAGGGCCACCGCACTTTTGTGGTGAGCTGGCGCAACCCCCACGACGAGCTGGCCCACAAGACCTGGGACGACTACGTGGAAGACGGTGCCATGGCTGCGATTGACGTGGTGCAGAGCATCACCGGGGCCGATCAGATCAACGCGCTGGGCTTTTGCGTGGGGGGCACCATCTTGAGCAATGCCCTGGCCGTGCTGGCGGCGCGGGGGCAAGAGCCCGTGGCCAGCGCCACCTTCCTCACCACGCTGATCGATTTCACCGACACCGGCATCCTGGATGTGTTCATCGACGAGGCGTTCGTGAAGTTCCGCGAGCTGCAGATGGGCCAGGGTGGGCTGATGAAGGGGCAGGATCTGGCGTCCACCTTCAGCTTTTTGCGCCCCAATGACCTGGTTTGGAACTACGTGGTGGGCAACTACCTCAAGGGCGAAACGCCGCCGCCGTTTGACTTGCTTTACTGGAACAGCGATAGCACCAACCTGCCAGGGCCGTTTTACGCCTGGTACCTGCGTAATTTCTATCTTGAAAACAACCTGGTGCAGCCCGGCAAGCTCACCGTGTGTGGCGAGAAGATGGACCTGGGGCAGCTCACCTTGCCGGTGTACATCTACGGCTCGCGCGAGGACCATATCGTGCCGATCAACGCAGCCTATGCTTCCACCCAGGTGCTGCCAGGCAAAAAGCGCTTTGTCATGGGCGCGTCGGGGCACATCGCAGGCGTGATCAACCCCCCCGCCAAAAACAAGCGCAGCCACTGGATACGTGCCGACGGCAAACTGCCCGCCACGTTGGACCAATGGCTCAGCGGCGCCACCGAGCACCCCGGCAGCTGGTGGACCGACTGGTCTGCATGGCTCAAGGCCCATGCGGGCAAGCAGGTTGCCGCCCCCAAGGCCTACGGCAAGGGCGCCAAGTTCAAGGCCATCGAGCCCGCGCCGGGCCGCTACGTTAAGCAAAAGTCCTGACTTGAAGGGCTGCGAGAATATTCACCGAGACAACCCCCGCAGGTTGCGGCAGCGTTGAATTGCTGCCGCAGTCTGTGCACCTATTCACCTAGAAAGGACTTTCATGGAAGACATCGTTATCGTTTCTGCTGCCCGCACTGCGGTGGGCAAGTTTGGTGGTTCTTTGGCCAAGACGCCTGCGACCGAGTTGGGCGCTGTGGTGATCCGTGAAGCCATCGCACGCGCCGGGCTGTCGTCCGATCAGATTGGTGAAGTCATCATGGGCCAGGTGCTGGCCGCTGGCGTAGGGCAAAACCCAGCACGCCAGGCCATGATGAAGGCCGGTGTGGCCAAGGAAACCCCGGCGCTGACCATCAACGCCGTGTGCGGATCTGGCCTGAAGGCCGTGATGCTGGCGGCCCAGGCCGTTGCCTGGGGCGACAGTGAGATCGTTGTGGCGGGTGGCCAGGAAAACATGAGCCTGTCGCCCCACGTGCTCAATGGCTCGCGCGACGGCCAGCGCATGGGCGACTGGAAGATGGTGGACACCATGATCGTGGACGGCCTGTGGGACGTCTACAACCAATACCACATGGGCATCACCGCCGAAAACGTGGCCAAGCAATACGGCATCACCCGCGACATGCAGGACGCCCTGGCCCTGGCCAGCCAGCAAAAGGCAGCAGCGGCGCAAGACGCAGGCAAATTTGCCGATGAAATCGTGGGCGTGAGCCTGGCGCAGAAGAAGGGCGACCCGATTCTGTTCAATGCCGACGAGTTCATCAATCGCAAGTCCAACGCTGAAGCCCTGGCCGGCCTGCGCCCCGCCTTTGACAAGGCTGGCAGCGTGACGGCGGGCAATGCCTCTGGCATCAACGATGGCGCTGCCGCTGTCGTGGTGATGAGCGCCAAAAAGGCTGCGGCCTTGGGCCTCAAACCCCTGGCCCGCATTGCCGCCTTCGGCACCAGCGGCCTGGACCCCGCCACCATGGGCATGGGCCCGGTGCCCGCATCGCGCAAGGCGCTGCAGCGCGCAGGCTGGAATGCGGCCGATGTCGATCTGTTTGAGCTGAACGAGGCTTTTGCTGCGCAAGCCTGCGCCGTCAACAAAGAACTGGCCATTGACCCTGCCAAGGTCAACGTCAACGGTGGCGCCATCGCCATTGGCCACCCCATTGGTGCCTCTGGCTGCCGCATCCTGGTGACGCTGCTGCATGAAATGCAGCGCCGTGACGCCAAGAAGGGCTTGGCTGCACTGTGTATCGGCGGTGGCATGGGGGTTTCGTTGGCGCTGGAACGCTAAGTTCTTCGACTGGCTTGATCGTGTCAAGGCCGCGCACCGTGCAAGGTACGCGGCCTTTTTCGTGCCCGTTGTAGCCATGCGACGGCTCAGCTGTTTCCGTGCTTTTTTTCAAAAAGACCACATGCCCCAGTGTTTACCTGCACTGGGAGCACATAAATCTTGGGTAGAGTGGTGCGAGGCAGATCACTAACACAAGGAGAAATCGCATGAGCCAAAAAGTAGCGTATGTAACCGGTGGCATGGGCGGCATTGGCACCGCCATCTGCCAGCGTTTGCACAAAGATGGCTTCAAGGTCATCGCTGGCTGTGGCCCTACACGCGACCATGGCAAATGGCTGGCAGAACAAAAGGCTCTGGGGTACTCGTTCTACGCATCGGTGGGCAATGTGGGCGATTGGGATTCCACTGTGGAAGCCTTTTCCAAGTCCAAGGCCGAGCACGGCACCATCGATGTGCTGGTGAACAACGCAGGTATCACCCGTGACCGCATGTTCTTGAAAATGTCTCGCGAAGACTGGGATGCGGTGATCGAAACCAACCTCAACAGCATGTTCAACGTGACCAAGCAAGTGGTTGCCGACATGGTGGAAAAGGGCTGGGGCCGCATCATCAATATCAGCAGCGTGAATGGCGAGAAGGGCCAAGCAGGCCAGACCAACTACTCTGCAGCCAAAGCGGGCATGCACGGCTTCTCCATGGCCTTGGCGCAAGAGTTGGCCACCAAGGGCGTAACGGTGAACACTGTGAGCCCTGGCTACATCGGTACGGACATGGTCAAGGCCATTCGCCCGGACGTGCTGGAAAAAATTGTGGCCACCGTGCCCGTCAAGCGCCTGGGTGAGCCCAGCGAAATCGCGTCCATCATCGCCTGGCTGGCCTCGGAAGAGGGCGGCTACGCCACGGGGGCCGACTTCTCCGTGAATGGCGGCTTGCACATGGGCTAAAGCCGATGCCGGTGGGCGTGCTGTATGGGCCTGCTCTTTGAGTGAACCCCACAGCCATCGCCTAAGCTACAGGGCTAAGCGCCCAATAAAAAACCCCGCTGAGCGGGGTTTTTTATTGGGCGCTTAGATGACACCGCATGCGGATTGATGCACTTTCGTTGTCAAGCGTGGGCTGGAGCGCGCTTGCGATCGCGTTCATCGTCAGGCCAGGCGTTCAAAATTACGGTGGTTGTCATGCTGAAAAGCTCCTTAGATGGATCTTTAACGCGGCTTAGAAACAGACGGTTGACAGGTCAATCCAGAAAAATGACATCACATCTGCCCATGAAAAAACCCCGCAAAGCGGGGTTTTGAAAGGAGGTAATCTGAAAATGCATCCGTTCTTGGGAACGGTATCCTGCTTCAGCAACGGGCTGGAGCGCGTTTGCGATCGCGTTCGTCGTCGGGCCAAGCGGTGGTGATTGCAGTGATGTTCATACGAGAAAAACTCCTGAGATAGACCTACAACGCACACCGTTTACCTTGGGTTGACAGGCTGCTGCAATATTTTTTAAGGCAGCTGGGCGGTAAGACATAAAAAACCCCGCAGAGCGGGGTTTAAGGAATGAAGGGGGAGGTTCAGGTGCAAAGCGGTCCTGTGAGGGGCCGCATAACGCTTCAGCAGCGCGCTGGGGCGCGTTTGCGATCGCGTTCGTCGTCGGGCCAAGCGGTCAAGATTGCGGTGCGGTTCATACTGGAAAACTCCTGTGATAGACCAACAACGCGCTCGCCGCAGTGCAGGTTGACGCCATTCTGCAAAAAAATGCAACGATTTTGCGATGGACGGGGCTGCTATAAAAAATGCAGCGCTCTACGCCGAATAGGTAAGCGATAGAGCCCGATATGATCGCAAAAAATATACACTTTATTGCATATTACAGTGTGCTGGTGGCGCCCATTTCTTCAAGGGCTCCAGAAACTTCCAGCCACCGTTCTTCCAGCGCCTGGGTTTCATCGTTTCCTTGTTTGAGCCGTTTACCGCAGTCTGCAATCTCTGCAGGGGGCAGCGGTTGTGTCAGGCGTTCTTCCAGGTCTGCGCGCTCGGCAGACAGTGCCGCCAGCCGTTTGTCGATTTGCTCCAGCTCTTTCTTCAAGGGGCGAGCCTTGTCTGCGAGTTGTTGGCGGGTTTGGGCGTCCAGGCGGCGTTGCTCTTTGCTGTCGCGCACTGCAGGGGCTGTCGCCGGTGGTTGGGCTGCTGGGGGCTTGGCCACTTCGGCGGTCTTTTCGGGCACAGGTGCAGGGGTTGATGGTGCTGTGGTCGCCACAGAGCGTGCAGCCACCTCATCCAGGCGGGCCTGCTCGCGCAGGCGCTTGGATTCTTCCAGCAGGTAGCGCTGGTAGTCGTCCAGATCGCCATCAAAGGGCCCCACGACGCCACGGCCCACCATCCAGAAGTCTTCGCAGACCGAGCGCAGCAGCGAGCGGTCATGGCTGACGAGCATGACGGTGCCGTCAAAGTCGTTGAGGGCCATGGCCAGGGCTTCGCGGGTGGCCAAGTCCAGGTGGTTGGTAGGTTCGTCCAGCAGCAGCAGGTTGGGGCGCTGCCAGACGATCATGGCCAGCACCAAGCGGGCTTTTTCGCCCCCGCTCATGGTGCCCACGGCCTGCTTGACCATGTCGCCCGTGAAGTTGAAGGTGCCCAGGTAGCTGCGCAGATCTTGCTCGCGGCTGGGTTGCTTGGCGTCGGCCCCCAGTTCCTTGGCCAGGCGGATCATGTGCTCCAACGGGTTTTCGCTGGGGCGCAAAACGTCGAGTTCTTGCTGGGCAAAGTAGCCGATGTTCAGGCCCTTGCCTTCGGTCACGCTGCCGCCCAGGGCTTTCATGGTGCGGGCGATGGTTTTGACCAGAGTGGATTTGCCCTGGCCGTTGGCGCCCAAAATACCAATGCGCTGACCGGCCAGCACGGAGCGGTTGACGCCCGTGAGGATGGTGGTGGGCGTGCCCTCGTCGTCCACATAGCCGAACGACGCATCGCTGATGGCCAGCATCGGGTTGGGCAGGTTGGCCGGTTCCTTGAATTCAAAGGTGAAGTCGGCTTCGGCCAGCACCGGTCCAATCTTCTCCATGCGTTCGAGCTGCTTGACGCGGCTTTGCGCCTGCTTGGCCTTGCTGGCCTTGGCCTTGAAGCGGTCGATGAACTTCTGCAGGTGGGCCATCTTTTCCTGTTGCTTGGAGAAGCTGGCCTGTTGCAGTTCAAGCTGCTGGGCGCGCAATTCTTCGAACTTGCTGTAGTTGCCGCCGTAGCGGTTCAACTCGCCTTGCTGGATTTGTAGGGTGACGTTGGTAATGGCATCGAGGAACTCGCGGTCGTGGCTGATCACGATCATGGTGCCTGCATAGCGCTTGAGCCAGGCTTCAAGCCAGACCAGGGCGTCCAAGTCCAAGTGGTTGGTGGGCTCGTCCAGCAGCAATAAATCGCTGGGGCACATCAGTGCGCGGGCCAGTTGCAGGCGCATGCGCCAGCCACCCGAAAAGCTGTTGACGGGGTGGTCCAGTTCGCTGACGCGAAAGCCCAGGCCCAAAATCAATGCCTGTGCCCGTGCTACGGCATCGTGGGCGCCGGCGTCGTGCAGGTCTGAATAGGCATGGGCGATGGCCATGCCGTCGTCGCTGGCTTCTGCGTCGAGCAACTGTTGCTGGACTTCGGCCAGGCGGGTATCGCCCTCCAGCACAAAGTCGGTGGCCGATTGGTCGGTCTCGGGCATGTTCTGCGCCACCTCGGCCATGCGCCAGCTGCTGGGGATGTGGAAGTCTCCGCCGTCTTCATGGAGTTTGCCGCTGAGCAAGGCAAACAGGCTCGACTTGCCTGCACCATTGCGGCCTACGAGGCCCACGTTTTCGCCAGGGTTGATGGTGGCGGAAACGCTGTCGAGCACGACTTTGGCGCCGCGTCGCAAGGTAACGTTCTTGAGGGTGATCATCCGGAGTTCAGAAAAAAGCGCACCCGCACGGGGCGGGTGGCGTTAAGAAGCTGGGGCTAAAGGCTGCCTTATAGGGGCAACCGACGCAAAAAAGGGGGCCCGTAACCCTCTATTGTGCCGTGAGCCGGGATTGGGCGGTCAAGGCCTGCCGAGTCACCAGCAAAACCTGGTCTTCACCCGCGCTGGTATTCAGCCAAAACACAGGCAATGTGGGAAAGGCTGCTTCAAAGAATTCGCGCTCGTTGCCGATCTCGAGCACAAGCACGGCATGTTCACTCATGCGCGAAGGGGCGTCTTGCAGCAGTTGGCGGATGAAGTCCATGCCGTCAGTGCCACCCGCCAGCGCCAGCTCAGGCTCGGCCCGGTATTCTGCCGGCAGGCTAGACATGCTTTGGGCGTTAACGTAAGGCGGGTTGCACAGAATCAAATCCCAAGGACCGGGCAGTGCGGACAAGCCATCTGACAACTGCAGCGTGATGCGCGACGCCAAGTCATGTTTGTCCACGTTGATGCGCGCCACCGCCAGTGCATCGGAAGAAATGTCGGCGCCGGTGACTTCAATGTCGGGATAAGCCATGGCCGCCAACACAGCCAGGCTCCCGTTGCCGGTGCACAGGTCCAGTACGCGGCGTGTGTGTTCACCCAAAAAATCGTCAATGCTGCCGTCGGCCAGCAACTCGGCAATGAAGCTGCGCGGCACGATGGCGCGCTCATCCACGTAGAACGGTACGCCTTGCAGCCAAGCCTCCTGGGTCAGGTATGCGGCGGGTTTGCGGGTATGGATTCGCTGCTCCAGCAATGCCGCCACCGCGGCCTGCTCGTCTGCGGACACACTGCGCTGCGCTTCGGAGTCCGATGCCTCTGACAAGTCGGTGTCCAGTGGCAAGCCCAGGCGCCACAGCACCAGCCAGGCGGCCTCATCTTGCGCATTGGTGGTGCCATGGCCAAACGCCAGGCCTGCAGATTGCAGCTGGTGTGCGGCCTGCGCGACGAGTGCAGACAGTGTGATGGGGGCGCTCATGCGGCCACCGCCGCACGGTCCAGGGCTTGGGTGCGCAGGTTTTCCAGCGTGCGGCGGTAGATGTTTTTGAGTGGCTCGATGTCGGCCACCACCACATGCTCATCGATTTTGTGGATGGTGGCGTTGGGCGGGCCGAGTTCAATCACTTGAGGGCAGATCTGGGCAATGAAGCGCCCATCGCTGGTACCGCCAGTGGTGGACAGTTCGGTGGTCAGCCCTGTCTCGCCCAAGATGGCTTGCTGCGCTGCCTCGACCAATTCACCCGGCGTGGTGAGGAAGGGTTGCCCGCCCAGCGTCCAGCGCAGGTCGTATTCCAGGCCATGGCGGTCCAGCACGGCGTGCATACGCTGCTGCAGGCCGTCGGCGGTGGATTCGGTCGAAAAACGGAAGTTGAAGTCGATCACCACGTCACCCGGGATGATGTTGGTGGCGCCTGTGCCGCCGTGGATATTGCTGACCTGCCAGCTGGTGGGCGGGAAGAAGGCATTGCCTTGGTCCCACTCAGTGGCTGCCAGCTCTGCCAGGGCGGGCATGGCTTGGTGAATGGGGTTGCGCGCCAGTTGCGGGTAGGCGATGTGCCCCTGGATGCCGCGCACGGTGAGCTTGCCGCTGAGCGTGCCACGGCGGCCATTCTTGATCATGTCGCCCGTGCGCTCGACCGAGGTGGGCTCGCCCACGATGCAATAGTCCAGCACTTCGCCCCGCGCCTTGAGTTGCTCCACTACCACCTTGGTGCCGTCGACCGATGGGCCTTCCTCGTCGCTGGTCAGCAAGAAGGCCATGTGCAGGGGCGCATCCGGCGAAGCCGTCAGAAACTCTTCGACCGCCACTACAAAGGCGGCGATCGAGGTTTTCATGTCACTGGCGCCTCGGCCATACAGCTTGCCGTCTTTGTGCGTCGGCGTGAACGGGTCACTGTTCCACTGGGCCAAGGGACCCGTGGGAACCACATCGGTATGGCCTGCGAATACTATGGTTTTGATAGCTGCTTGCGCTTTTGTGGAGTGCGCTGCAGGCCTTTTTGCCCATAAGTTGCTGACCCGAAAGTCTGCGGGGCCACTGTCCAGCCGTTCACACACAAAGCCCAGGGGCTGCAAGCGCGCTGCCAGCAGTTCAAGGCAGCCCTCGTCCAAAGGCGTGACGGAGGGCAGGGAGATCAGCTGTTCAGCCAGTTGCAGGGTACGGGTCATTGGCAATCACAAGGTTTCGAGGGGCGCTGTGCCGTTGCGGCTCAGCCGCCTTTGACGTCCAGCACGATCTCGGTGAACGAGGGCTGGTCATCGGGGGTGTCGCGGGCTTCTTTTTGCGCCTTGGCGGCATTGGCGGCCAGGGCAAAGTCGTTTTGCAGGCGCCACATCAGGTTGGTTGGTGAATCCGCGTAGGCCATGCCTTCCTTGCGGTCGATCTTTTTTTCCACGATCAGGTGGGCCAGCGCTTCTTCAAAGGTCTGCGAGCCTTCGGCCATGGATTTTTCCATGGCCTCTTTGACGCCAGAAAAGTCGCCTTTTTCCACCAGATCAGACACCAGTTTGGTGTTCAGCATCACCTCCACCGCTGGCACGCGGCCGCCGTCGGTGGTGCGCACCAGGCGCTGTGAGATGACGCCTTTGAGTGCTGAAGCCAGGTCGCCCAGCATGGTGGGGCGCACTTCCACGGGGTAGAAGCTCAAGATGCGATTGAGGGCCTGGTAGCTGTTATTGCCGTGCAGGGTGGCCAGGCACAGGTGACCGGATTGCGCATAGGCAATGGCCGAGGACATGGTTTCACGGTCGCGGATTTCGCCAATCAAGATCACATCGGGGGCCTGGCGCAGCGCGTTTTTGAGCGCGGTTTGCAGTGACTGGGTGTCGCTGCCAATTTCGCGCTGGTTCACGATCGATTTCTTGTTGCGGAACTGGTATTCCACAGGGTCTTCGATGGTGAGGATGTGCCCCGACATGGCGGCGTTGCGCGTGTCGATCATCGACGCCAGCGTCGTGCTTTTGCCAGAGCCCGTAGCGCCCACCACCAGAATCAGGCCGCGCTTTTCCATGATCAGCTCGGTGAGTACCGGGGGCAGGTTCAGCGTAGAGAACTCCGGGATCTGCTGCGAGATGAAGCGAATCACCACCGCGTAGCTGCCGCGCTGGCGCATGGCGCTGACGCGAAAGCGCCCCACACCATTGAGCGGCACGCCCATGTTCAACTCACCCGTTTCTTCCAGCTCTTCGATGCGTTCTGCGGGAACGATTTCAGACAGCAGGTTGCGCGGTGCATCCGGCGGAAGGATCTGGTTGTTGATCGGGATGCACTCGCCGTTAATTTTGATCAGCGCCGGGGCGTTGGCAGACAGGTAAACGTCTGACGCTTTTTTCTCGCTCATCAGGCGAAGAATCCGCTCCATCGTACTCATGGTGTATCCCTCTCGTATCGGTCTGCCAACAGCCTCAGCGGGCTTTGTTCAAATTTTCGGCGGCAATCACGCGGGCGCGTCGCAGTTGGGCGAAATCAGTCGCGCAGCAAGTCGTTGATGCTGGTCTTGGAGCGCGTTTGCGCATCGACCTGCTTGACGATGATGGCGGCATACATGCTGTAAGGCGCGCCGTTGGCGGCCGTCTTGGGCAGGTTGCCACTGACCACCACGGAGCCAGCAGGCACGCGGCCATAGCTGATCTCGCCGGTGGCTCGGTTGAAGATGGGGGTGCTTTGGCCCAGGTACACGCCCATGCCCAGCACCGAGTTTTCTTCGACCACAACGCCTTCGACCACTTCAGAGCGGGCGCCGATGAAGCAGTTGTCTTCAATGATGGTGGGGCCTGCTTGCAGTGGTTCCAGCACGCCACCAATGCCTACGCCACCCGACAGGTGAACGCCTGCGCCGATCTGTGCGCACGAACCCACGGTGGCCCACGTGTCCACCATGGTGCCTTCGCCCACGTAGGCGCCGATGTTGACGTAAGAAGGCATCAGGATGGCGCCCTTGGCGATGTAGCTGCCACGGCGTGCCACGGCTGGAGGCACCACGCGCACGCCAGTGGCCTTGAGTTCATCAGCGCTCAGGTGCGCAAACTTGGTTTGCACCTTGTCGTAGAAGGTCAGGTCGCCCGACTGGATCACTTCGTTGTCTTTGAGGCGGAAGGACAGCAGCACAGCCTTCTTGATCCATTGGTGCACGGTCCATTGGCCGACGGCTTCACGTGTTGCCACGCGCAGGGTGCCGTTGTTCAGTTCGGCAATCACCTGGTCCACGGCATCGACCACTTCCTTGGGGGCGGACGCTGGGGAGAGGCTGGCACGGTTTTCCCATGCGGTTTCAATGGTGTTTTGCAGTTGTTGGCTCATGTTGTTCAAGCAGTACGGGATTGGATGAATTGGACGATGCGCAGCGCGGCTTCCACGCATTCTTCGGTGTCGGCCACCAGGGCCATGCGCACGCGCTGGGCACCGGGGTTGCTGCCCTGGGCCTCGCGGGCCAGGTAGCTGCCAGGCAGCACCGTGACATTGTATTGAGCCAAAAGCGCCTTCGCGAATTCGGCGTCGGTCATGCCCAGTGCGTCGGGCACTTTGGCCCAGAGGTAAAAGCCGGCGTCGGGCAGGGCCACCTCCATCACACCCGCCAGCAGCGGGGTGACCTGGGCAAACTTCTTGCGGTACAGGGCGCGGTTTTGCACCACATGCTCTTCATCGGCCCAGGCGGCAATGCTGGCTTCTTGCACGATAGGGCTCATGGCGCTGCCGTGGTAGGTGCGGTAGAGCAAGAAGCTCTTCATCAGGGCCGCATCGCCCGCCACAAAGCCGCTGCGCAGGCCCGGCACGTTGCTGCGCTTGGACAGGCTGGTGAAGGAGATCAGGTTTTTGAAATCGTGGCGCCCCAGCTTGTGAGCAGCTTCGAGTCCACCCAACGGCGGCTCGTCACGGAAGTAGATTTCGCTGTAGCACTCGTCCGATGCGATCACAAAGCCGTACCGGTCACTCAGCGCAAACAGTTTGTGCCACTCGCTCAGTGGCATGACAGCCCCGGTGGGGTTGCCGGGCGAGCACACAAAAATCAGCTGTGTGCGCTTCCAGACCTCTTGCGGAACGCTGTCCCAATCCACCGCAAAGTTGCGCGCCGGATCGCTGGGCGCATAGTAGGGCGTTGCCCCCGCCAGCAAAGCAGCGCCCTCATAGATTTGATAGAACGGGTTGGGGCACACCACAACAGGGTCGGGCTGGGCTGCATCCACCACCGTTTGCGCAAAGGCAAACAGGGCTTCGCGGGAGCCATTGATAGGCAGCACCTGGGTGGCTGGGCTCAGCGTAAGCTGGTAACGGCGGACAATCCAATCGGTGAATGCCGTGCGAAGGCGAATATCCCCTGCGGTGGCGGGGTAGCTAGCCAATCTCTCCAAATTGTTGCAAAGTGTGTCTTTGATGAATTGCGGCGTGGGGTGGCGAGGCTCTCCCATGCCCAGGCTGATGGGTGAGTAGTGGGCTGGAGGCGTAACCTCAGCGAAAAGTTGCCGCAACCTTTCAAACGGATAAGGCTGCAAGTGAGAGAGCAGGGAATTCATGGGGTTGCATTATGGTGGATGCATGCACTACCTTGATTGCGTCATGGAAGGCTGTTTGCGGGTGGGCACTGGGGGCGTTTCTCCAGTCGCACCCAGACGGCGTGATTAAAACCTTGGGGCTGGATTGGGGTTTGGTTGTGGTTTCTGTGGCCTATCGTTTACCCGCCCACCTCGCCTTTCGTCAACCGAGCGTAAGAGCGGCCTCCTAGCATGGCCCATATACAAATAGAGACAAGGGACAAAAGACATGGCGGCGTTTTCTCCACTGAGCCCGGGGTTGCAGCTGATGCGGCGCATGCGCTGGCCTGGCAAAGTGGCATGGGGTACTGTGCTGGCCTTACTGGCCGTGGTGTTGGCGGGGCTCTCCGCTCCGTATTGGCTGACGGCCATTGCCTGTGCGCTGATGCTGTACGTGCAACTGGCGCTGTGGGTCAGCATGGCCCAGGACATGGAGGCGGTGGCTGGCTCCATGCGCAAAACGACCCAGGGTGACCTGACCGTGCACGCCAGCCTGCAAGGCCGTGACGAGATGGGTGATATGGCCCGTTCGTTGGACCAGATGGTATACAAACTTTCGGCCATGGTGGCAGACATTCGCAGCAATGCGGCGCTGGTTGCCCACGCGGGGCAAAGCCTGGCGCAGGGCAATCGGGCTCTGGCCGACCGCACCGAGCAGCAGGCTGCCAACCTGGAGGAAACGGCGGCGAGCGTGGAGCAGTTGTCTTCGACCGTGCAAAACAATGCCCACACAGCCCTGAGCGCCGATCAGAAGGCCGCCCAGGTGCGACAGGCCGCAGACAGCGGTGCTCAGGCCATGGGCCGAGCCGTGCAATCCGTGGAGGCTATCCAACAGGGTGCACGCCGCATGAGCGAGATCATTGGCGTGATTGACGGTATCGCCTTTCAGACCAACATCCTGGCCCTGAACGCTGCGGTGGAGGCAGCCCGCGCGGGCGAGCAGGGTCGGGGCTTTGCGGTGGTGGCCAGCGAAGTGCGCATGCTGGCCCAGCGCTCCGCCGAGGCGGCCCGCGAGATCCGTGACCTGATCCAGACTTCAGTGGGGCAGGTGGAAGACAGCGCGGGCCTGATTCGCTCCGCAGGCGAAGGGATTTCGGCCATGGCTGGGGGCATCCACAGTGTGGCCGCCAGCATGAGCGAGATTGCCAACTCCAGCAACGAACAAAGCACGGGGCTCAAAGAGATCAGCGGTGCGGTGCAGCAGCTGGACCAGATCACCCAGGACAACGCGCAGATGGTGGGGCTGGCCGTGCAGCAGGCCGAGGCACTGGAGCAGCGCGCCAGCACGCTGAATCAGGCGGTGGCAGCCTTCAGGCTGCAGCAGGGCACTGCGGAAGAGGCGGTAGCGCTGGTGCGCAAGGCGGTGGCATTGCGCCGCTCCAGCCCGCGCGAGCAGTTTCTGGGCCGGATCACGGACAAGGCTGCGGGCTTTCATGACCGCGACATGTATGTGTTCGTGCTCGATGACTCGGGACGCTACCTGGCCTTTGGAGGCAACCCCGCCAAAGTAGGCACGCGGGTGCAAGACATTCCAGGCATTGCCGGTGACCAATTGGTGTACGACATCGTGACCCAGGCCCAGCAAGGGCCCGGTTGGGTGGAATACGACATTACCAACCCCGCCACTGGGGTTGTGCAGACCAAGATGTCGTTCGTCAGCCAGGTGGACGATTGGTATGTGGGGTGTGGCGTCTACAAAACCTTAGCGGCCCGGTAGCTTGGCGAGTTGGGCAGGGGGCAGACTCGATCAGTGTGCCTAGCAGGTGAAGTCGGCTCGCTTCAGCTGCCGCCCGCACGCAATTGTCTTGCGCGCTCCATGGCTGCGGCAATCGCTGCGCGCCTAGTGGCCGCTGCGTCCTGCAATGGTGGCTCCGCAGGTGCATTCGCAGGGGGCGCGTCTTCTTCTAGCAAGCTGCGCCGGATGTCTGCGGCTGTTTCATCCTGCGCCCCGGTTTGGGCGAGGCGCTGTTGGCGTGCGGCGTAACGCTCGCGCGCCTCGTTGGCTTGCTCTGCACTCCAGGCGGCCCAGCCGGTACGGTCGCCGGTCACGCTCTCCAGCTCAATGCAATCCACCGGGCAGGCGGGCACGCACAACTCGCAGCCTGTGCAATACGGCTCTATCACCGTGTGCATTAGCTTGTTGGCGCCCACGATGGCATCGGTGGGGCAGGCTTTGATGCACAACGTGCAGCCGATGCACCAGTTTTCGTCAATGAACGCCACGGCACGAACCGATTCTTGTCCGTGCTCAGGGTTCATTGCCAGCGGTGGCACACCCATGATGCCTGCGAGCCGCTCGATGCCCTGCGCACCGCCGGGTGGGCATTGGTTGATGCCCGCTGCGCCCACGGCCACTGCCTGCGCGTAGGTAGCGCAGTCCGGGTAGCCGCAGCGGGTGCATTGGGTTTGGGGCAGCGCCGCATCGATGCGGCGCGCCAGCTCGGCGGTGGTGGCGCAGCCCGCTGTGGCGGGCTGGGCAGGGCTCAAGCCTTGCGTGCCGAGGTGGCTCGGCGGGATCGCTGGGTAGGGGCTGACGTAACGGCTGCCGCCGTTGCCGATTCTGCGGGGGCCGGTGCTGCCGCCCCTGTGCGAGAGGTCGCCGTCTTGCTCACCGGGGCTGCGCTCAACTGGTGTTCCACAATGAACGCCTTGACCTGCGGGTACACGAGTTCGCGCCAGCGTCTGCCGCTGAAGATGCCGTAGTGCCCAGCACCTTTGGCCTCCAGATGGCGTTGCTCTTTGCGCACAATGCCGGTGCACAGGTCGTGGGCGGCCTCTGTCTGGCCCGAGCCAGAGATGTCGTCCAGCTCGCCCTCTACCGTAAACAAGGCGGTGGTGGTGATGTCCTGCGGGCGTACGCGCTCGACTTTGCCATCGGGCGAACGCACATCCCAGGTGCCATTGACCAGCCTGTACTCCTGGAAGACGGTGCTGATGGTCTCCAGGTAGTAATCCGCATCCATGTCCAGCACAGCGTTGTACTCGTCGTAGAATTTGCGGTGGGCTTCGGCGCTGGCGTCGTCGCCTTTGATCAGGTCTTTGAAATAGTCGTAATGGCTGGAGGCGTGGCGATCAGGGTTCATCGCCACAAAACCGGTGTGCTGCAAAAAGCCGGGGTACACGCGCCGACCAGCCCCAGGGAAGTTGTCTGGCACCCGGTAGATCACATTGTTCTCAAACCATTCAAAGCTGCGGTTCATCGCCAGGTTGTTTACCGATGTAGGCGACTTACGGGCGTCAATGGGGCCGCCCATCATGGTCATGGTCAACGGCGTGGTCTCGCCCCGGCTGGCCATGAGGGACACAGCGGCCAGCACGGGCACCGTGGGCTGGCACACGCTGATGACGTGGCAGTTGCCATAGGTCCCTTGCAGATAGCGAATGAACTCCTGCACGTAGTTGACGTAATCGTCCAGGTGGAATTCACCTTCGGATAGCGGCACCAGGCGGGCATTCTTCCAGTCGGTGATGTAGACCTTGTGGTCCTTGAGCATGGTGCGCACGGTGTCGCGCAGCAGTGTGGCGTAGTGGCCAGACAGCGGTGCCACGATCAGCACCACCGGCTGACCCTTGATCTTGGTCAGGGTAGCGGGATCGTCTGAAAAGCGCTTGAACCGGCGCAGTTCGCAAAATGGCTTGTCCAGCTCAATGCGCTCATGGATCGCCACCCCCACACCGTCCACATCTACGCTGGGGATGTCAAAGGTGGGTTTCTCGTAGTCTTTGCCCAGGCGGTACAGCAGGTCGTAGCCAGCCGACAGGCGTTGAGCCAGCGGAATCTGGTTGAACGGCGAAACCGGATTGCTGAAGAGTTTGGATGCTGCTTGCGCAAAGTCAGCAAAGGGCTCCATCAGGGAGCGCTGGGTTTCGTAGATCTGGTAGAGCATGGGGCGAAACTCCGTTATGTTGCAGTGCAATATAGCAGCACTCCGTAACAAAGGAATGGAGTAAAACCACCAATCGCGAGTCGCCTTTGCGACAGATTGGCGCCCGTGAATGCCATGCTACCTGCCCATGCATAAGGCATTTTGCTATAAAAAATATAGCTTCCAGCGCTTTTGTATAGAGCGCTAGCGGCATTTTTATTGATGAACTAGGCCTTGCCAAGCGTTCAGGTCTGGTTTTCTTGCAGCCAGCTCTCAAAGGCCTGCCGCGCCACATTGCGCAAGGCCGGGCGAAACTGGCCCTTTTGGCCCAGGTAGAGGCAGTGGCGCATCACCGTAAACGGGTTGAACGAGGCCTGTGGGTTTTGCTCTTCAAAATGCTGCTTGTAGCGCTTGACGGTGCCAATGGTGTGGCGCAGCAGTTCATTGAATTGCGAGCGGGTCATTCCAGGCTGCCACAGCTGGATATCGGCCACAAAACTGTCCACCTTGGAGGCCTCGAACTCGAAGTCTTTGAAAAAGTGGTTGGCAATCTTGAGGAAGGTGAACGCGTTGAGCTCGCTGCCCAGCGCCGACGCCTTGGGGGCCTGCAGGGCATCTTGCTGCGCCTCAGTCGCGGGCTCTGCGGTTTCGTCTGGCGCCTGCAGCAACTCTGCCGCAGTGGCATCGCGGATCTGCAAGAACTCGCGGTCTGCCAGCTCAAACAACGCCGACAGCACATTGATGCGCCGCTTGAGCTGCCCCGGAATGGATTTTTTGTACTTGATTTTGTGGTCCAGCACACTCCAAGAGTCTTGGATGATGGTGCGGATCTGCAGCTCGAAAGGCCAGGGGGCTTCTGTTGCTGATTCAACCTGGGCTTTTGAGGAGGCTTTGGCACGCAGGTCCAGGTGCAGGCCCTTGTAGCCAAACTCGGTCTCCGTGCTTTCCACGGCTGCAGCCTTGTTGGTGACTTCGATCACGGCGTAGTGCGACTGCACGAGTTGGGCTACTTTTTCCAGCTCATCTTCATACAGGCACACCACCCGCACGCCGATCAAGTCGGTGATCCACGGCTGGATTTCATACGGTGTGTTGCTCTCTTCCAGGGCCGCCCTGTACTTGCGGCGGAACTTGCGAATGCACTCTTCAACGTCTTTGACGCGGCCCTCTACTTTTGAGACATCCAGGTTGGGGGCGGCAACCAACAATTGCTCCACAGTCCGGACCACATGGTCGCAGACTGCCTGCAATTGAGGCAGGTGGTTGCGGTAGTACGTGCGGAACTGGGATTCTTCCAGTTCCAAATCGATGGGTGCCATGGTGCTAGGTTCTGCGTATTGTGTGGCCGGAGCCGAGTGGCGTAGCTGTCGGGTTAGAGCGCTCGGTATTGGCGCCGCTTGAAGATTCTGGGGGCGTCATATCGTAAGCAGTCGCTGGGCGCGGTAATAGGTTACACAGCACGGACTCAGACACGGCACAAACCCTGCAGGAATTTGTGCACACTTTGTGAAAAATCTTTTCTGGACCCTTGGCACTTGCTGATAATGGCCCCGGTGTGAGCGACCATGCTGCTCGCGCGTACCCGCGCCACATTGGTTCGGGTCCAGTCCCAACAATGTCCCCAAAGCCAACCCCACCGTCTTCTTCGGCAGACAACGCCCCTGTGTTCCAGCGTCGCTGGGGTTGGGTGCTTGCGCCCGTGCTTTCTTTGGTGATGTTGAGCCTGACCTACGCCCACTGGCGAAGCGAAGAGCGGGGCAGCCGGGAGCGCCGTGACGTCAATTTCCAGGTTGCCGCAGAACGGATTGGTTACAACTTGGCTGACCGCATGGCCACCTACGAAATGGTGCTGCGTGGGACGCGCGGGTACTTCGAAGGCTCCGAGAGGATTGATCGGCAAGAGTTCCAGTCTTACGTCAGCTCACTGCAGTTGCAAGAAACCCGTCCTGGTCTCAAGGGGATTTCACTCGTCCTGAAGCTACCGTCGGTGGCGCTGGCCTCCCACATCCAGGACATGCGCCAGCGCGGCTTTCCGCAGTACACCGTGCGCCCTCCGGGTGAGCGGCCCACCTACGCTGCCATTACCCATATCGAGCCTTTGGATGCCGAGAACCAGCGTGCGCTGGGGCTAGACGCCTACATGCTGCCCGCTGCCCGCGAAGCGCTGGACCGCGCCGCCGACACTGGCACCTTGGCCGTTTCTGCCATGCTGCCGTTGGCGCAGGACGAGGCGGCGGGGACGCCCAGGGGGTTGGTGATGTACCTGCCGATCTACACCAATGGCGCAGTGCTAGACACCCTCCAGCAGCGGCGGGCTGCGTTGGTGGGGTGGGTGTCAGCGCCGTTTCATTTGTCTGAGGTGATTGCCGGCCTGTCCCGCGAGTTCGATGCAGACATAGGCCTGGATGTGCTGGATGGCGACACCCAGGACAGCAACAGTTATCTCTACACCGATGCGCGCCTGGAGCATGGTCAGGCCCAGCGACAGATTGTTCGTCCGATGACGTTTGGGGGGCGCACCTGGAACCTGCGCATGGTGCCCTTGCCTGCATTTGAGGACCGCTATGAGTACGAAACCCACCATTTGTCTGCATTGATTGGGGCTTTGCTCAGCGTGGTTTTGGGTTGGTTCGCCTGGCTGCTGGCCACGGGCCGGGCGCGCGCTGAATCGCTGGCATACACCATGACTGCAGAGCTGCGCGGAGCGCGCGACGAGTTGGCCAGCACGCTCAACGCCATTCCAGACTTGCTCATGGAAATCGGCCCCGACGGGCGCATTGCCTACTGCCGCAGCGGGCACTTGGCCGCGCTTGCCGAGCCTGCTCGCAGCTTTGTGGGCCGGCGGCTGGAAGACATCATGCCGCCGGCGGCTGCCACAGGATGCCGCGCCGCCCTGCAAGCGGCAAACGCCACGGGCTATTCGGCGGGCCACCAGTTTCGCCTGGATTTGCAAGGCCAGATCTACTGGTTTGAACTGTCCATTGCGCGCAAGCCGACAGGTGCTCCCGGAGAGCCACCGTGTTTCATTGCGCTGTCGCGAGACATCACCGAGCGCAAAAATGCCGAGGCCCGCTCGCACCAGCTCGCCTACTTTGATGCGCTCACCCAGCTGCCCAATCGCCGCATGCTGATGGACCGCATGGAGCAGGCCGTCGCGGCCGCACAAACATCCAAGCAGATGGGGGCGGTACTGTTTGTCGATCTGGACAATTTCAAGCAGATCAACGATGCCCGTGGCCACACGGTGGGTGATGCCATGCTCAAGCAGGTGGCGCAGCGCCTTTTCAGCCTGCTGCGCCCGGGCGACACGGTGGCGCGCCTCAGTGGGGACGAGTTTGTGATGCTGATCGGGCATTTGGGGACTGACATCGAAGGGGCAGGCCGGGCAGCGTTGCTTGTGGCCGAAACCGTGCGCGCCGCCTTGGAGGTGCCCTACAGCATCCAGACCCATCTCTACAGCAGCACCAGCAGCATCGGCATCACGCTGTTTCCCAAGCAAGCCGAGGGCACCGAAGACCTGCTGCGCGAAGCAGACACAGCCATGTACCGCGCCAAAGACATGGGGCGCAATCGCATCCGTTTTTATGAAGCCGCGATGCAGGCCGATGTGCAAGAGCGCCTGGCGCTGGAGCAAGACCTGAAGAAAGCCGCAGCCGAAGGGCAATTGGCGGTGTATGTGCAGCCCCAGGTCAATGCCCTGGGTGCCGTGGTGGGCGGCGAGCTGCTGATGCGCTGGAACCACCCCGAGCGCGGCAACGTGCCGCCCAGCCGCTTCATTCCCCTGGCAGAGGCGTCAGGGCTCATCCTGCGCATGGGCGACTGGATGATTGGCCAGGCCTGTGATGCCCTGGCCAAGCTGCAGGCGCAAGGGCAGGCGCTGTCGATCTCTGTCAATGTGAGCGAGCGGCAGTTTCGGCAGGAAGACTTTGTGGAGCGCATCCGCAATGTGCTGGCCGCCACCGGTGCCAAGCCCGAGTTGCTGATCCTGGAGGTGACCGAAAGCCTGCTGATCGAGAACCTGGACGACACCATCGCCCGCATGACAGAGCTGGTGCAGTTGGGCGTGCGGTTTTCCATCGACGACTTTGGCACCGGCTATTCCAGCCTGGCGTACCTCAAGCGGCTGCCACTGTACGAACTCAAGATTGACAAGAGCTTTGTTCAGGACACCCCGGGGGATCCCAACGATACGGCCATCGTGCAATCCATCCTGGCGGTGGCCGGTCACCTCAAGCTGCGGGTGGTGGCTGAAGGGGTCGAGACACAGGCGCAGGCAGACTTCCTCATCCAAAGCCATTGCGAATGCCTGCAGGGGTATCTGTTCGGGCGCCCGCAGCCACTGGGAGCCTGGCTGGACAAGCAAATAGGCCTTGGCACGTAGCGCCTGCGGACTGGGCTGCCAGGCCCGCTCAGCAGGCCATTCTCAATGCTCTTGGTGGTTGGCCAAGGAGTCCGCCACCGCCTGTTGGGCCAGGGCAAACACTTCGCGTGCAGGCCGGTCTTTGAGCAGGTGGTTGCTCCACACTTGGCGCCAGATGCGTGCCCCCGGCAAGCTGTGGCGCAGGCCCAGCATGTGGCGCGCGATGTGGGCCCAGGGTGTGCCGTGCAACGCCGCTTCGCGCTCCATGTACTCCACCATCGCCAACTCCACCGCGTCGCGGCTCAGGGGGCAGGGCGCGCCACCATAGTAGAGCGCGTCCCAGCGTGCCAGCCACCAGGGGTTGTGATAGGCCTCGCGGCCAATCATCACGCCGTCCAGGTGCCCCAGCTGTTCCTGCACCACTGCATCGGTGGTGATGCCTCCGTTGATGGCAATGGTGAACTGCGGAAACTCGGCTTTGAGGCGGTGCACCACCTCGTAGCGCAGCGGCGGGACATCGCGGTTTTCCTTTGGGCTCAGGCCTTGTAGCCAGGCATTGCGCGCATGCACGATGAACACCGTGCAGCCCGCGTCCGCCACGGTGCCGATGAAGTCGCGCACAAATCCGTAGCTTTCGTCCTTGTCGATGCCAATGCGGTGCTTCACCGTCACGGGCACAGCCACCACGTCCTTCATGGCCTTTACGCAGTCGGCCACCAGTTGGGGGGCTTTCATCAGGCTGGCGCCAAACGCACCGCGCTGCACACGGTCGCTGGGGCAGCCGCAGTTCAGGTTGATCTCGTCATAGCCCCATTCCTGGCCCAGCCGCGCTGCTTGGGCCAGCTTGTCAGGTTCGTTGCCGCCCAGCTGCAGGGCCACAGGGTGTTCTTCGGCGTTGTAGCGCAGGTGCCGTTCGGTGCCGCCGTGGATGATGGCCCCTGCATTCACCATTTCTGTGTACAGCAGGGTGTGCTGGGTGAGCAGGCGGTGAAAGTAGCGACAGTGGCGGTCCGTCCAGTCCATCATGGGGGCGATGGACATGCGCCAGGGGCTATGTTTGGTTTCCACAGGATTCAAGTAAGAAAAGACAAGGTGAGCGTGGCGGCGAAGTTGCGCGCCAGGGAGAGGCAGCAAGGCTGCCATCCCAGCGTGCAGTGACGGATTATCCCACCAGCCCAGGTGCGATGCAGGGGATGTTGTGGGTAAAAATGCCACCCAAGCCTTTATCTGAAAGCGCTAATAGCTATTTTTTTGATAGCTGAATGGCTTGCTCTTTCGGTGGCTTTTTCCTTGCGAAATGTCGCAAAACGTTTCGGCGATACTTGCAGCAGAGCCCTATCAGGGGGCGTTTCCCTTTTGTCCATGCACCACACCATTTTTGACACCCCGGTGGTCAACACCTTGCTGCGCGCCTTGTCTGTAGCCACTTTGCGCTTGACTGGCTGGCGGGTAGAAGGCGCTTTGCCATCCCACGCTGCCAAGTGCGTGCTGATTGCCGCCCCTCACACCAGCAACTGGGACTTGCCCTACACACTGATGCTCGCCTTTTCACTGCGCCTGAGGGTGTACTGGATGGGCAAGCACAGCCTGTTCAAGGCGCCGTTTGGCGGCGTGATGCGCTGGCTGGGCGGTATCCCGGTGAACCGGGAACAATCGAACAACCTGGTTGCCAGTTCGGCCCAGGCCATGCGGGATGCCCAGGGGCCCATGCAACTCATCGTGCCCCCTGAAGGCACACGCGGCAAAACGCGGCACTGGAAGACGGGGTTTTATTTCATTGCTCAGCAGGCTGGTGTGCCCATCGTGCTGGCGTTTGTGGACTATGGCCGCAAGGTGGGCGGGCTGGGGCCTGTGTTCGAGCCCACAGGCGATTTGGAGGCCGACATGGCCGTCATCAAGGCGTTCTATGCCCCCATCCAGGGCAAGAACCCTACGCAGTTCGAGGCCTGAGGGTTTGCATAAAAATGGGCCTCTAGCGCTTTCTGGATAAGCGCTGGAAGCTTCAATATTCATAGCGCTCAGCGTTTAATTGCGGGCGTGCGGGTCATGACTGACGCGGCCCAGGCCAGTGCTGCCGCGCTGGCGCCTCACCCTTCTCGATGCGCGCAGCGAGTCGAGAGAAGGGGGAAGCGGCGCAGCCGATCAGGGGGATGTCACCCTACTTGCCTGCGATCAATCTTGCGGCTGAGCACGATGCTGGTCTGCGTCTGGTGCACGCCATCGAGCTGGCCCACGCGGTCGAGCAAGGTGTCGAGCTGCTCGTGGCTGCCACAGCGCAAAAACACCAGGTAGTCAAACGGCCCGCTCACGGCCGACACCTCTTCAACCTCGGCCATCGCCTCGAGTGCACGCAGCACGGCGGGCGCAGCCTTGGGCAGCACGCTGATGCTGCACCAGGCCCGCACGGTGGTGGCATCGAGCCGAGTGCCCAGCCGCACGCCATAGCCAGCCACCACGCCCGTGCGCTCCAGCCGCGCAATGCGCGCCACCACCGTAGTGCGCGCCAGGCTCAACTTGCGCGCCAACTGGGCCGTGCCCTCTCGGGCGTTGGCTTGCAGCAGGCTCAGCAACTGGCGGTCGGTGGCGTCCAGCACTGGAGGGGAGGCGGGTAGTGTGGGTTCAAACGTCATAGTGGCCATGATATTCGCCATTATGACAAAACAAAACCCATCTTTCGATGATTTGGCTGCTACACATTGACAGCACCCTTGCCTAGGATCAGGGCATCTTTCACACCGGCTTGCGGGCATGCCGCAAGCCCACACCAGGAGCACTGCCATGGCCACCACTTCCACCCGTCACGCCATCACCATCCTCGGCGCTGGCCACATCGGCTTTGCCATGGCGCTGTTGCTGCAGCACACCCGCGACTACGACGTCAGGGTGGTAGACCGTGACCCGGCGCGCCTGGCCGAGGCGGCGGCCCTGGGGGTGTCCACCCAACTGGCCACAGATGAGGCGAGCCTGCAGGCCGCCATCGGCGGCTGCTTTGCCGTGCTCAACGCACTGCCGTTTCACCGCGCCGTGCCGGTGGCCACGCTTTGCGCTGCAGCGGGAGTGCATTACTTTGACCTGACCGAGGATGTGGCCAGCACCCAGGCCATCCGCGCCCTGGCGGCCCATGCCCGCAGCGTGCTGATGCCCCAGTGCGGCCTGGCGCCTGGGTTCATCGGCATTGTGGGCAACGACCTGGCCCGGCGCTTTGACACCCTGCACACGCTGCGCATGCGCGTGGGGGCACTGCCGCGCTACCCGCAGGGCGCCTTGCGCTACAACCTGACCTGGAGCACCGAGGGCCTCATCAACGAGTACTGCAACCCCTGCGAAGCCATTGTGGACGGCGTGCGCACCACCGTGCCCGCCCTCGAAGGCCTGGAAACCTTTGCACTGGACGGCGTGGAGTACGAGGCCTTCAACACCTCGGGTGGCTTGGGCACGCTTACCGAAACGCTGGCAGGCAAGGCCCGGCAGGTGGACTACCAATCCATCCGCTACCCAGGCCACAACGCCATCCTCAAGCTGCTGCTCAACGACCTGCGCCTGCGCGAGCGGCGCGATTTGCTCAAGGACATTCTGGAGACCGCCATCCCCACCACTGACCAGGATGTGATCGTGGTGTTTGCCACCGCCTCGGGGCTGCGTGGTGGCCGTTTGCTGCAAGAGTCGTACTCGGCGCATATCGTGGGCACCGAGCTGGCGGGCCACCGGCTCAGCGCCATTCAGCTCACCACTGCCGCAGGCATTTGCACGGCGCTGGACCTGGTCGCCCAGGGCCGGTTGCCGCAACAAGGCTTTGTGGGGCAAGAGGCGGTGGCGTTGGCAGACTTTGTGGCCAACCGGTTTGGAGTGGCCTATGCGGGAGATAGCGCGCTGGTGCTTTAAGGCCTCAGTGCGTCAACGTCCGCCGGGCTTTTGGTACATGCCTTCAATCGCCTGCTCAAAATGCCCCATCAGGTTGGTGCGCTTGAGCTTGAGGGTGGGCGTCATGAAGGTGTTCTCAATCGTCCAGGGCGCCAGCGTCAGGTGCACGGCGCGGGGCACGGCATAGCGTGCAAAGCTGGCGGTGTTCTTCTCAATGCGGGCCAGCACGGCGCGGTGCACGCTGGGGTGCTGCAGGCTGTCGGCTTCTTGCGGGTTCAGCCCCAGGTCGGCGGCCAGGTGCTGCCATTCCCGCAGGTTGAGCACGGCCACGCAGGCGATGAAGGGGCGGTTCTCGCCCACCACAAAGGCCTGCTCCAGCAGCGGGTCGGCCAGCATGGCCAGCTCCAGGTCGCCCGGCGGGATCTTTTCGCCGGTGGAGGTGACGATGATTTCCTTGATACGGCCCTTGATATAGATGCGCCCGTTCACGATGTCCGCCTGGTCGCCCGTGCCCAGCCAGCCGTCGGCGTTCAAGATTTTGGCGGTGTCCTCTGGGCGCTTCCAGTAGCCCTTCATCACGATGGGGCCACGCACCTGCAGCTCGCGGTTCTCGCCAATGCGCACCTCCACGCCGGGCAGGGCCTTGCCCACGCAGGCGGGGTCGTTGTCTTCTGGCGCGTTGACCGACACCACGGGGGATGTCTCCGTCATGCCGTAGCCCTGAATCAGCGGCAGGCCCAGCCCCAAAAAGCACTTGGCAATGGTGGGTGACAGTGGGGCGCCGCCACTCACCGCCACCCGCACGCGGCCACCAAACTGGGCCATCAGCGGCGCAGCCACCAGGGCGCGCAGCAAGGGCCAGGGCAGGGCGGCCATCCAGCCTGCGGCCTTGGCATCGTCCGGCGCAGGGGCGGGCAGGCCCTGCGCGGCACAAAAGCGTGCCCAGCCCTTGCTTTGCGCGGCTTCGTACAGCTGCATTTTCCAGGGCGAACGCGACAACTTTTCTTGCACCTTGGCATGGATGCGTTCGTAAATGCGGGGCACGGACACCAGCACCGTGGGGCGCACCGTGCGCAGGTCTTCCGCCAGCAGCGGCACCGACCGGGCATAGGCCACGCAGCTGCCCGCTGCAATGGGCAGGTAGTAGCCACCCGTGCGCTCAAACGTGTGCGAAAGCGGCAGGAACGACAGAAATACGTCTTGCGCCGTGGGGGCAATGCGCTCGAGCACCGCCTTCACATCGCTGACCACGTTGCGGTGCGTCAGCATCACGCCCTTGGGTTTGCCGGTGGTGCCAGAGGTGTAGACGATGGCCGCCAGGTCATCGGCCCCTGGGGGTGTGGGAGTGGGCCACTGGGCCAGCGAGGGGGCTTGGTCCGCCCCCTCCAGCCATTGCGCCAGTGAGCCGACCAAGGGGCCGTCCAGTGGCATTGAAGCGCCAGCCTTGTCTGCCGCGCTGGCCTCGGTTGCGGGGGCATCTTCATCCGTGAACACCACCGCGCGCAGGGCCGGGAAGGGCGTGCCCACAGCGCATATCTTGTCCCATTGGGCACGCTGGCCCAGGATGAGCATCGAGGCTTCGCAGTCGGCCAGGATGTAGGCAATGCTGCCGGGGTTGTCGATGGCATGCAGCGGCACGGGCACACAGCCCGTAGCCAAGGTGGACTGGTCTGCGCACAGTGCGTTCAGCCCATTGGGCAGCAGGATGGCGATGCGGGCGGCCTGGGGCAGTTGCATGGCGCCAATGGCCGCCGACCAGCGCTGCACGTGCAGCGACGTGTGTTGCCAGCTCCAGCTCTCCCAGGCATGGGTGGCCGGGTTGAAGGCGCGATAGGCCTCGCCCTCAGGGGTGCTGGCCACGCGGTAGGCCAGGAGTTGGGGGAGCGTCTGGACGCTGGCGATATCGCGAGGGGAGGGTGTCATGGGGCGGAGGAAAGCGGGGCGCCGGGAGGCTCTCTGCACGCATCGGATGGACCGTGTGCTCGGAAAGGACTTGGTACAAACCCTAATTTTGGGTGCCGGGCATGATAACCACCGTGCAGGCTTCGTTACGTCCTGCAATGACTGCTGTGCTCAGGAATGCCGAGCAGGTCCTGGCCCGCTCACGTCAGCCTTTATGTAGCGGCTTCCAGCCCCTGCGCAAAGTGCGTCTGCATGGCCTGCATGGTGCCGGCTGCGTCTCGCGCCAGCATGGCTTCCAGAATCGCCCGGTGCTCTGCCAACGAGTCCTCGATGCGCCCTTGTTTGAACAGCGAGTTGTGGCGGTTGAGCTTCATCACCTTGCGCAGGTCGGCCACCATCTGGCTGCGCCAGCGGTTGTCCGCCATCTCCAGCACCAGCATGTGAAAGCGCTCGTTGACGGCAAAGAATTTTTCGCGGTCGGCCACAGCACCTTCCAGCTCGGCGTGCAGCGCTTGCAGGGTCTGCTGCTGCTCGGGCGTGGCACGCTCGGCCACAACGCCTGCGGCGTCGCTCTCCAGCAGGCTGAGCAGGTGGTACACGTCGCGCAGGTCTTTTTCGCTCATCTCCGTCACATAGGCGCCACGGCGCACCTTCATCGTGACCAGGCCTTCGGCGGCCAGCACCTTCAGCGCCTCGCGCAGGGGGGTGCGGCTGATACCAAACTCTTCCGCAATCTTGAGCTCGTCAATCCAGCAGCCGGGCTGCAGCTCGCGCCGGAAGATGCGCTGGCGCAATTGCTCGGCAACTTCTTCGTAAAGCGCGCGGGGAGTAAGGGTGACAGCAGACATGGCCCGGATTGTAAGCTGGCTGGAATATTTTGAATCAATAATTATGAATGATGTAAACTCGCCGCCACATCGGGACCAGCCCTCGCGCCGTTTTACGCACCCACGCCATCTTCGGAGAAGCTTTCGCCATGAGTGACAAACCCCACAACAACGCCCCCGAGTTCGCTGCCGCTTCGCTAGAGGCATGGGCCAAGGCGGCGGCCAAGTCGGCCCCCGGTGGCGATGTGAACGCCTTGAACTGGGTGACACCCGACGGCATCACCGTCAAGCCGCTGTACACCGCCGAAGACACAGCCAGCCTGCCGTACGCCAACACCTTGCCTGGTTTTGAGCCCTACCTGCGCGGCCCCCAGGCCACTATGTATGCGGTGCGCCCCTGGACGATTCGCCAATACGCAGGCTTCTCGACCGCTGAAGAATCCAACGCCTTCTACCGCAAGGCCTTGGCCGCGGGCGGGCAGGGTGTGTCGGTAGCCTTCGACCTGGCCACCCACCGGGGCTACGACAGCGACCACCCGCGCGTGACGGGCGACGTAGGCAAGGCGGGCGTGGCGATCGATTCGGTCGAGGACATGAAGATCCTGTTCGACCAGATTCCGCTCGACAAGGTCAGCGTCTCCATGACCATGAATGGCGCCGTGCTGCCCGTGCTGGCAGGCTACGTGGTGGCGGCCGAAGAGCAGGGCGTCTCGCAAGACCAACTCTCAGGAACCATTCAGAACGACATTCTGAAAGAGTTCATGGTGCGCAACACCTACATCTACCCGCCCAAGCCCTCGATGCGGATCATTGGCGACATCATTGGCTACACGGCCAAGAACATGCCCAAGTTCAACTCGATCTCGATCTCGGGCTACCACATGCAGGAGGCTGGGGCCAACCAGGCGCTGGAGCTGGCCTTTACCTTGGCCGACGGCAAGGAATATGTGAAGACCGCCATCGCCTCGGGCCTGGATGTGGACGAGTTCGCCGGGCGCCTGAGCTTCTTCTGGGCCATCGGCATGAACTTCTACCTCGAAGTGGCCAAGATGCGCGCTGCGCGCCTGCTGTGGTGCCGCATCATGAAAGAGACCGGCGCCAAGAACCCCAAGAGCCTGATGCTGCGCACCCACTGCCAGACCAGCGGCTGGAGCCTGACCGAGCAGGACCCGTACAACAACGTGGTGCGCACCACCATCGAAGCCATGGCAGCCGTGTTCGGCGGCACGCAGAGCCTGCACACCAACGCGCTGGATGAAGCCATCGCGCTGCCTACCGAGTTCAGTGCCCGCATCGCGCGCAACACTCAGCTCATCATCCAGGAAGAGACCCACATCACCAACGTGATCGACCCTTGGGCCGGCAGCTACATGATGGAGAAGCTCACCCAGGACATGATGGATGCCGCCTGGAAGATCATCGAAGAGGTCGAAGCCATGGGCGGCATGACGCAGGCCGTGGACAGCGGCTGGGCCAAGCTCAAGATCGAGGCTGCTGCCGCCGAGAAACAGGCGCGCATTGACAGCGGCAAGGACGTGATTGTTGGCGTCAACAAATACAAGCTGGCCAAGGAAGACCCGGTCGACATCCTGCAGATCGACAACATGAAGGTGCGCGACGGCCAGATTGAGCGCCTGAAAAATATCCGGGCAAAACGTGACCCAGCGCTTGTCCAGCAAGCGCTGGATGCTCTCACTTCTGCAGCAGAAGACGGCAGCGGCAACCTGCTGGACCTAGCCATCAAGGCGGTGCGCCTGCGCGCCACCGTGGGCGAAGTGTCTGACGCGCTCGAAAAGGTGTTTGGGCGCCACCGCGCCGATACGCAAAAGGTGACCGGTGTGTACGCAGCCGCTTATGACTCGGCCGAAGGCTGGGACAAACTCAAGACCGAAATCAACGCCTTTGCCGAAGAACAAGGCCGTCGCCCCCGCGTGATGATCGCCAAGTTGGGCCAGGACGGCCACGACCGGGGCGCCAAGGTGGTGGCCACCGCGTTTGCCGACTTAGGCTTTGACGTGGACATGGGCCCGCTCTTCCAGACGCCCGAGGAATGCGCCCGCCAGGCCATCGAGAACGACGTGCACGCCGTGGGCGTGAGCACGCTGGCCGCAGGCCACAAAACGCTGGTGCCCGCCATCATCCAGTCGCTCAAGGACCAGGGTGCGGACGACATCATCGTGTTTGTGGGCGGGGTGATTCCGGCGCAGGACTATGAGCACCTGTACGAAGCGGGTGTGAAGGGCATCTACGGCCCTGGCACGCCGATTCCGGCCAGCGCGAAGGATGTGCTGGAGCAGATTCGCAAGGCCTTCGTAGCATGAGTGAGGTATCGCCCACGCGCTTAGTGGAGTGCCGTTTGGAGATGTTGCATTGAACACCCCTGCATTCACCTTGCATCCCGTGGTCGAGGCTGACTTCGAGCCCATGCTGGTGTTGCGCACGGCTGCCATGCGTGAAAGCCTGGAGCGAGTGGGGCGGTACACCCCAGAGCGCTCTCGCGAACGACTGCGCGCGGCTTTCGTGCCCGAACACATGCAACATTTGCAGGCACCCGACGGACATCGCATGGGATTTGTCACGGTGCGCCCTGAGGGCGAGCGCGCTTTGCGACTGCAGCACCTGTATTTGCACCCTGACTGGCAGTGCGCTGGTGTAGGCGCTGCAGTGCTGTCCCAAGTGCAGGACAGGGCTCGCCGTGAAGGCAGGGTGCTGCGCGTGACTGCGCTGCAGCGCAGTGACGCCAACCGCTTCTACCAGCGCCACGGTTTCGTGAAGACGGGCGAGGAAGGCGTAGATGTGCACTACGAGTGGCGGTCTCTGGAGAGTGCCGAATGACCGCGTCCCCGACCACGATTGCGCGGCAGCCTTCGGTCAGCGGCTTGCTGGACGGTATCGCCGGTGACGCTGGTGTCGTGCAGCGCCGCGCCATGTCCAAGGCCATCACGCTGCTCGAATCCACCCGCACTGACCACCGCGCGCAGGCAGACGAGCTGCTCACCGCGCTGCTCCCGCACACCGGCAAAGCTTTCCGCCTTGGCATAAGCGGCGTTCCGGGTGTGGGCAAGTCCACCTTTATCGAAGCCCTGGGCCTGTACCTGATCGACCAGGGCCACCGCGTGGCCGTGCTCACCATCGACCCCTCCAGCACCGTCTCGGGCGGCTCCATTCTGGGCGACAAGACGCGCATGGAACACCTGTCGGTGCACGAAAAGGCCTACATCCGCCCCAGCCCCTCCAGCGGCACGCTGGGCGGCGTGGCCGAGAAGACGCGCGAGGCCATGCTGGTCTGCGAGGCCGCAGGCTACGACGTGGTGATTGTCGAAACCGTGGGCGTGGGCCAGAGCGAGATCGCGGTGGCGGGCATGACGGACATGTTTGTGCTGATGCAGCTGCCCAACGCGGGCGATGACCTGCAGGCCATCAAGAAGGGCGTGATGGAGATTGCGGACCTGGTGGTCATCAACAAGGCCGACATCGACAAGAACGCCGCCACGCGCGCCGAGGCGCAGATCACATCGAGCCTGCGCCTGCTCAGCCAACACGGCAACCCCGAGAACGCGCACCACGACGAAACGCTGTGGCACCCGAAGGTAGTGCAAATCAGCGCGCTGCTGGGGCAGGGCGTAGACAGTTTCTGGGCCGCCGTCACGCAGTTCCGCCAGCTGCAATCCGCCAACGGCCGCCTGGCCACGCGGCGCGAGAAACAGGCGCTGTCCTGGATGTGGGAGCGCATCGACGCAGGCCTCAAGCTCGCGTTTCGCCAGCACCCGCAGGTGCGTGAGCTACTGCCCCAGATGCAGGCCGATGTGGCCGCAGGACGCATTGCGGCATCGACTGCAGCACGAAATCTGCTGCTAGCGCAAGCTGGACAAGCGCAAGCAGCTATCAAATAAATCGTAAGCAATAAACCGAATTCACCAAAGGACGACCATGCAAGACATCCTGGATCAACTGGAGAAAAAGCGTGCCCTCGCACGCCTGGGCGGCGGGCAAAAGCGCATTGATGCGCAGCACGCCAAGGGCAAGCTCACCGCGCGCGAGCGCATCGAGCTGTTGCTGGACGACGGCACGTTCGAGGAATGGGACATGTTTGTCGAGCACCGCTGCACCGACTTTGGCATGGAGGACAACAAGATCCCCGGCGACGGTGTGGTGACGGGCTACGGCATGATCAACGGCCGCCTGGTGTTCGTGTTCAGCCAGGATTTCACGGTGTTTGGCGGAGCACTCTCCGAAACCCATGCCGAAAAGATCTGCAAGGTGATGGACCAGGCCATGAAGGTCGGCGCACCGGTCATCGGCCTCAATGACTCGGGCGGCGCCCGCATCCAGGAAGGTGTGGCGTCCCTCGGCGGCTATGCCGACGTGTTCCAGAAGAACGTGCTGGCCAGCGGCGTGATTCCGCAGATCAGCATGATCATGGGCCCCAGCGCCGGTGGCGCCGTGTACTCGCCCGCCATGACCGACTTCATCTTCATGGTCAAAGATTCGAGCTACATGTTCGTGACCGGCCCCGAAGTGGTGAAGACCGTGACGCACGAAGAGGTCACCGCCGAGGAACTGGGCGGCGCTGTGACCCACACCACCAAGAGCGGTGTGGCCGACATGGCGTTTGAGAACGACGTGGAGGCGCTGATGATGCTGCGCCGCCTGTACAACTACCTGCCGCTCAACAACCGTGAGAAGGCCCCGGTGCGCCCCAGCAACGACCCGGCTGACCGCATGGACCTGAGCCTGGACACCCTGGTGCCCGAGAACCCCAACAAGCCCTACGACATGAAGGAGCTGATCCTCAAGACGGTGGACGATGGGGACTTCTTCGAGCTGCAGCCCGAGTACGCCAAGAACATCCTCATCGGCTTTGCCCGCATGGAAGGCCAGACCGTGGGCATCGTGGCCAACCAGCCGCTGGTGCTGGCGGGCTGCCTGGACATCAAGTCGAGCATCAAGGCCGCGCGTTTTGTGCGCTTTTGCGATGCGTTCAACATCCCCGTGGTCACGTTTGTGGACGTGCCCGGCTTCATGCCCGGCACCAGCCAGGAGTACGGCGGCATCATCAAACACGGCGCCAAGCTGCTGTACGCATACGCCGAGTGCACTGTGCCCAAGATCACCGTCATCACCCGCAAGGCCTACGGCGGTGCATACGACGTGATGAGCTCCAAACACCTGCGCGGCGACGTGAACCTGGCCTGGCCCAACGCCGAGATTGCGGTGATGGGCGCCAAGGGCGCGGTGGAAATCATCTTCCGCGAAGACAAGAACGACCCCGTGAAGCTGGCCGCGCGTGAGGCCGAATACAAGCAGCGTTTTGCCAATCCGTTTGTGGCCGGTGCGCGTGGCTTTATCGACGATGTGATCCTGCCGCACGAGACACGCAAGCGCATCTGCCGCTCATTGGTGATGCTGCGCGACAAAAAGCTGGAAAACCCATGGCGCAAGCACGGCAACATCCCACTGTGAGCGGACAAGGAGCATAAGAACATGTTTACGAAAATCCTGATCGCCAACCGTGGCGAAATCGCCTGCCGCGTCATCGCTACTGCCCGCAAGATGGGCATCAAGACTGTGGCCGTCTACTCCGACGCCGACAAGGAAGCCCGCCACGTCAAGCTGGCCGACGAGGCCGTGCACATTGGCGCGGCGCCCTCGCGCGAGTCCTACCTGCTGGCCGACAAGATCATTGCGGCCTGCAAGCAGACGGGCGCGCAAGCGGTACACCCCGGCTATGGCTTCCTCTCTGAGAACGAAGCCTTCGCCAAACGCTGCGAGGACGAAGGCATTGCCTTCATCGGCCCCAAGGCGCATTCGATTGCGGCCATGGGCGACAAGATCGCGTCCAAGAAGCTGGCCAACGAGGCCAAGGTCAACACCATCCCGGGCTACAACGACGCCATCGCTGGCCCTGAGCAGGCGGTGGAGATTGCCAAGGGCATTGGCTACCCCGTGATGATCAAGGCCTCGGCCGGGGGCGGTGGCAAGGGCTTGCGCGTGGCGTTCAACGACAAGGAAGCGTTTGAAGGCTTTGCCAGCTGCCAGAACGAGGCCCGCAACAGCTTTGGCGACGACCGCATCTTCATCGAGAAGTTTGTGCAGGAGCCGCGCCACATCGAGATCCAGGTGCTGGGCGACAGCCACGGCAACGTTATCTACCTGAACGAGCGCGAGTGCTCCATCCAGCGCCGCCACCAGAAGGTGATCGAAGAGGCGCCGTCGCCTTTCATCAGTGACGCCACCCGCAAGGCCATGGGCGAGCAAGCGGTGCAATTGGCCAAGGCCGTCAAGTACCAGAGCGCGGGCACGGTGGAGTTCGTGGTCGGCAAGGACCAAGACTTCTACTTCCTCGAAATGAACACCCGCCTGCAGGTGGAGCACCCGGTCACGGAATGCATCACCGGCCTGGACCTGGTGGAGCTGATGATCCGCGTGGCCGCAGGCGAGAAGCTGCCCTTGACGCAAGCCGATGTGAAGCGCGACGGCTGGGCCATTGAGTGCCGCATCAATGCCGAAGACCCGTTCCGCAACTTCCTGCCGTCCACCGGCCGCCTGGTGCGCTTTCAGCCGCCGGAGGAAACCATGTTCCAGTCCGACACCAGCAAGAAGCTGGGCGTGCGGGTGGACACGGGCGTGTACGAGGGCGGCGAGATCCCCATGTACTACGACTCGATGATCGCCAAGCTCATCGTGCACGGCACGGACCGCAACGATGCGATTGCCAAGATGCGCGCGGCGCTGAACGGCTTTGTGATTCGCGGTATCAGCAGCAACATCCCGTTCCAGGCCGCGTTGCTGGCGCACCCCAAGTTTGTGACGGGTGACTTCAACACCGGCTTCATTGCCGAGAACTACGGCAAGGCCTTCCACGCCGAAGACGTGCCGCACAGCGACCCGCTGTTCCTGGTGGCGCTGGCCGCGTTCATGAACCGCCGCTACCGCGCACGCGCCTCCGGCATCAGCGGCCAACTGGCCGGCCACGAGGTGAAGGTGGGCGAGCAGTTTGTGGTGGTCACGCTGGGCGCCGAAGGGCAGAACCAGCACCACGAGGTGACGGTGTCCGACTTTGAAGACAAATCGGGCTCTAGCGCAGTAACGGTGGGCGGTAGCAGCTACCAAATCAGTAGCAACGCCACGCTGGGCCAGATTCGCGTGCAGGGCGCATGCAACGGCCAGGGCTTTACCGCCCAGGTGGAGCGCGGTGTGGGCAAGAACCCGCTGGCGCTGCGCATTGCGCACAACGGCACGCAGATCGATGCGCTGGTGCTGTCGCCGCTGGGTGCCAAGCTGCACAAGCTGATGCCCTTTAAGGCACCGCCAGATCTCTCCAAGTTCCTGCTCTCGCCCATGCCCGGCCTGCTGGTCGATGTGGCGGTGCAGCCCGGCCAGAAGGTGCAAGCGGGTGAGAAGCTGGCCGTCATTGAAGCCATGAAGATGGAGAACATCCTCTTTGCCGCGCAGGATGGCGTGGTCGGCAAGATCACGGCGGGCAAGGGCGATTCGCTGGCGGTGGACCAGATCATTCTGGAATTCCAGTGACCCAGCCCTTGGGCATGGCGGCCCGCACTGTCGGACACGGTGGCGCGCGCCGCCGTGGCTGGCCTTGGGCGCGCATCGCCTGCCTGTTGGTGGGCGGCGTGTTGCTGGCCGATGCCCTGGTGCTGATGGCCATGGGCTTTTTCATGGTGGGCGTGACCGTGCCTGCGGCCCTGGGGCTGGTGCTGTGCTTTGTGGGCGCGCGCTGGCACGGGGTGCGTGACGGGTTTCACCGTTTGCGCTGGGGCCGCCTGGCGTGGCGCACAGGCTGGCTCTTGCTGGCGGCGTGGGCGTGCAGCGTGGGGGTGTTCTGGGCCGTGCTGGTGCAGCAGGTGAACGCCTTGGGCCAGGTTGACAAGGCGGTAACTCCGCAGGCCATCGTGGTGCTGGGCAGTGGCACGCCCAAGGGGCAGCCGTCGCCCGCGCTGCGGGCGCGTCTGGACACAGCGCATGCGCTGGCCGCTGCGCACCCGCAGGCCTGGGTGGTGGTGTCGGGCGGCGTGGACTTTGGCGAAACGCTGAGCGAAGGCCAGGTCATGGGCAACTACCTGCGCGAGCAGGGCCTGGACCCGGCGCGTATCCTTCAGGAAGAGCGCAGCACCAGCACTGAGCTGAACCTGCAGTACAGCCTGCCATTGCTGCAAGCCCAGGGCTTGGGGCTGGACTCTGCCGTGGCGGTGGTGACCAGCGACTTTCACACCCTGCGCGCACAGCGCATTGCCCAGAAGATCGGCTACACCTGCGCCCTGGCCGTGGCGGCGCCCACACCGCTTTACATCCGCTACAACGCTTGGCTGCGCGAGTATTTCGCCATGGCCAGCAGCTGGTTGCTGCGTGAACTGTGAGCGGAGATGTGGCCCATATTTCAGTTCATATTTCAAATCAAATAGGCCTCTAGCGCTTATTCTGAAAGCGCTAGAAGCTATCAATTCAGGAGTAAATCATGAGCGCTAGTACCCGCCCGTTCAAAGTCCTCGGCATCCAGCAAGTCGCCATTGGCGGCACCGACAAGCAGCGCATGAAAACCCTGTGGGTCGACATGCTGGGCCTGACACAAACCGGCACCTTCCAGAGCGAGCGCGAGAACGTGGACGAAGACATTCTGGCCATGGGCAAGGGCGCCTTCAAGGTGGAGGTGGACATCATGCAGCCCCTGGACATTGACAAGAAACCCGCCGTGCACACCACGCCGCTCAACCACATTGGCCTGTGGATCGACGACCTGCCCAAGGCGGTGGAATGGCTCACCGCCAAAGGCGTGCGCTTTGCGCCTGGTGGCATCCGCAAGGGCGCCGCAGGCTACGACATCACGTTTTTGCACCCCAAGAGCAACGACGAGTTTCCGATTGCGGGCGAGGGTGTGTTGATTGAGCTGGTGCAGGCGCCTGCCGATGTGATTGCCGCATTGGGCTGAGCGGCTGCGCTGACGGTGCCAAAGCCAACGCCTGGCTGCCTTGCGCAGCAAGGCGTTTTGTTTTGGCGCGCCATCGTGTGCAGTTTTTCACCCTTGGGCCCGAGCACTTCACGCGGGCCCGGGGCACGGTGCTTTGTGCCGTTTTACATTCGCAGCTTCTTTGTTCAAGCCTTGTGCGAATGCCCATGAAACTCTCTTTGCTGGCCGTCGGTGCGGTCTCGGTGTTGATGACCTTCTCTTTGCCCACCCAGGCACAAAGCCAGGGACAGGGGGGCAAGATCAAGGACAAGGTCTACAACATTTCTTCGCAAGACGCGGAAATGGAAGAAGCGATTGGCAAGGCCCGCGCCACGCTGGATGACTTTTTGAAGATCCACGCCAAGCCGCCCGCAGGCGCTGACGGCTTCAAGATCAAGGTGAAGTTCTCAGGGGGCGGCAACGACGAGCACATCTGGGTCACGCCGTTCCAGGTCACTTCCAAAGGCTTCACAGGCACCCTGGCGGGTCAGCCCCGCTATGTCACGCACCTGGAGAACGGGCAGAGCGTGCAGTTCACCCGGGCCGATGTGTCGGACTGGGGCTATGTGCAGGGCGGCAAGCAAAAGGGCAGCTACACCGTGTGCGTCATGTTCAAACACATGCCGGCCGCCGACGCTCAGCGCTACCGCCGCGACTACGGTTTTGAGTGCTGAGCCTGGGCAGAGGGCTGTGTGAGGGGGCATGAGGCCGCTGGGTGCAGCCTCCGCCATATTTTCGCTGCGGTTTTTGCCAATAGGCGGCCATCACGCAGGCATCGCAGGCCAAATCCACCCAACTTCACGTGCAAACCTGCGCTATCTCCCAGTGCTTGCCCTGCGTGTTGACTGCAGTTGGCACGGGGATGTCTGCAGTTACCGTTGGGTCTTGCAAAGCGGATCCAGCTGCGCATTCAATTGCATCGAAGTTGGCGTCAACGGCTGTCTTTGTGTCCAGAAAAATCACTGAAATTGCCTGCTGATAAAGCGCCATTTTTCTTGGCACTTTTTGTGACCCTGTGGCGCGCTGCTGCACCTTTTTTCGTTTGAGAATCCGCACTTCATCGCGATGCGTGGCCTGCGCTGTACCTCACGGCTCGGGCTGCTGGCATCGCATCACCCTCATTGCCCGCGTGCCGCTTTGTGCGGCGGGTGCAGGCAGATGCATTGAAGGAGCACCCTATGTCCGGATTCACTACCCCCACTGCCGCCACGCCACAGGCTGTGCAGTTGCACCGCCGCCCCGCAGCCATGCCGCAGCCTGCAGGCCCCTGGTCGGTCGAGGCCATCCAGGCGCTGCTCGACAAGCCTTTGTTGGACCTGCTGTTTGAAGCGCAGACCGTGCACCGCCAGAACTGGCCCGCTGGTGATATTGAGCTGGCCACTCTGCTGTCGGTGAAAACCGGGGGCTGCCCTGAAAACTGCGGCTACTGCCCGCAGGCCGCCGAGTTCGACACCGGCGTGAAGGCCGAAAAGCTGATGGAGGTGGATGAGGTGGTGCGCGCCGCCCAGGCCGCCAAGGACGCAGGGGCCACCCGCTTTTGCATGGGTGCCGCCTGGCGCGCGCCCAAGGACCGCGACATTGAAAAAGTCAGCGCCCTGATTGGCGCGGTGAAGGGCCTGGGCTTGCAGACCTGCGCCACGCTGGGCATGCTCGAATCGCACCAGGCGCAGGCGTTGAAAGACGCGGGGCTGGACTACTACAACCACAACCTGGACACGGCCCCCGAGTACTACACCGACGTGGTCAGCACCCGTGCCTACCAGGACCGACTGGACACGCTGCAGAACGTGCGCAGCGCAGGCATCAGTGTGTGCTGCGGCGGCATTGTGGGCATGGGCGAGGCCCCCGTGCACCGCGCGGGCCTGATTGCGCAGCTGGCCAACCTGCAGCCGTACCCCGAATCCGTGCCCATCAACAGCCTGGTGCGCGTGCCGGGCACGCCACTGGCCGATAGCGACCCCATCGACCCGTTTGACTTTGTGCGCGTGATTGCGGTGGCCCGCATCACCATGCCCAAGGCGCGCGTACGCTTGTCGGCTGGGCGCCAGCAGATGGGCGAAGCCGTGCAGGCGCTGTGCTTCATGGCCGGTGCCAACTCGATTTTTTACGGCGACAAGCTGCTGGTGACGGGAAACCCCGATGTGGATGCCGATGTGCAGTTGCTGGCCAAGCTGGGACTGAATGGGCACCGCACCCAGGCCCAAGAGGACGGCGTGACGGGTGGCGCGAAGGACGGCGCAGCACACCACGCTGTGCCGTGCGATAGCACCTGCGGCTGAGACACGGCGCGGGGCGGGTGAGACGGCCCGCGCAGACTACTTGCGGGTGTCCAGCACGATGGTTTCGATGGCCTCGGCGGGCAGATCGGCCGCCATGCGGTCGACTTCCTGGTGCAGGGCGGGCTCGCCATCGGCAAAGCGCAATGCGATGCGCCGAAACTCCTCAGACAGTGTCAAAAAGGCATCCACCATGTCAGGGTCGAAGTGGCTGCCGCGCCCGTCCTGGATGATCTGCACCGCTTGCTCATGGCTGTAGGCCGGCTTGTAAACGCGCACTGAGATCAGTGCGTCGTACACATCGGCCACGGCCATGAGGCGTGCTGACAGTGGAATGGTGTTGCCCACCAGGCCCAGGGGGTAGCCTGAGCCGTCCCATTTTTCCTGGTGGCTGTAGGTGATCTCTTTGGCGTAGCGAAAAAACGGGTTGTCCTGTGTGGTCTCGCGCTCGGCCGACAAGATGGCTTCCAGGCCCAGCGTCGTATGCGTTTTCATCACTTCAAACTCTTCGGGGGTGAGTGGGCCGGGCTTGAGCAGGATGCGGTCTGGAATGCCCACCTTGCCAATATCGTGCAGCGGGGCGGACTTGAAGATCATGGCGATGGCCGCTTCGCTCAGCTCTTCTGCAAAGCGCGGGTGGTTTTGCAGCTTGCGCGCCAGCGCCTCTACATAGTGCTGGGTGCGGCGGATGTGGTTGCCGGTTTCGTTGTCGCGGGTTTCGGCCAGCGAGGCCATGGCACGGATGGTCACGTCCTGCAGCTCGGCCACCTGGCGGGTGCGGTGGGCCACCTCTTGCTCCAGGTAGTGGTTGTGGTGGGCCAGCAGGTCGCGGGCGCGCTTGAGCTGCAGGTGGTTGCGCACCCGCGCCAGCGTGATGGCGGGGTTGATGGGCTTGGTGATGTAGTCCACCGCGCCCAGTTCCAGTCCGGTGGTTTCGTCGTCTGACGCGCTCATGGCGGTGAGGAAGATGACGGGAATGTCTTCGGTCTCGGGATTGAACTGCAGGCGCCGCAGCACCTCGTAGCCGTCCATGTCCGGCATCATGATGTCCAGCAGGATCAGATCGGGCTTGCTCTCGCCCGCCACAATTTGCAGGGCCCGCTCGCCGCTGGGGGCCAGTTTGACCTTGTAGTCCGCGCGCAGCAGGCCGCTCATCAGCGAGAGGTTGTCGGGCGTGTCGTCCACGACCAGCACGGTGCATTTGCCGTTGGGTTCGAGTGGGCTGTTCATGGCGGACCTCCTTGTGTGTTGTGGTTATCTATCGTTCAGGCGTTCAGGGTGTTCAAGCAATAGCCTTGGCATCTGCATGGGGCACGGTGCGCAGGGCGGCCAGGGCTTCGACCAGTTGGTAGTTGTCCAGCGCCCGCTCCATCTCGGCATACACGGGCCCCAGGGCCGCGCGCAGGGCGGGGGCCGATTCCTTGAACAGCTCGATGGCGTCTGAGTCGTCGTCGGCCAGCAGGGCGTCCAGCCGCTCCAGCAGCTGCGAGGTGGCTGCGCTGGAGGTTGGTGCTTCTGGCACATCGGCTGGCTCAGCAGCCTCCCGGGGCAGGGCGCTTTGCAAGGCCGCCACCAAGGTGTTGCAGGCGGTGTCGGCTGACTGCAGCAGCGCTTCGATGGTGCTGTCGGGCTGGCCCTGGGCCAAGGCCTGTTCGGCTGCCTCGGCCAGTGTTGCCAGTGGGCTGGCACCGATGGTGCCTGCCGTGCCTTTGAGCGTGTGCATGCTGCGCTGTGCGGCATCGCGTTGCCCCGCCGCCAGTTGGCTGCGCGTGGTGGCAATGGCCGATGTCTGCCCCGCCACAAACTTGCGCAGCAGTGCCACGTAGGCGGCCCGTTTATCGAGCACGCGCCGCAGGCCTGCGGCGGTATCCAGCCCGTGGATGCGCTCCAGCGGGTCGTCGGCGGGTGGCTCGGTGGCATCGGTGCTTGGCGGTGCGGGTGTGCCATGTCCTGCGGCCGGGACTGCAGGGGGCACTTCGCTGGTGCGCGGTGCAATCCAGCGAAGCAGGGTGGCAAACAGCTCGTCTGGGTCAATGGGTTTGGCGATGTGGCCGTTCATGCCCGCCTGCAGGCATTTTTCGCGGTCGGTGCTCATGGCGTTGGCCGTCATGGCCAGCACGGGCAACTGGGCCCAGGCGGGGTTCTCGCGCAGAAGGCGGGTGGCGGTCAGCCCGTCCATCACGGGCATCTGCATGTCCATCAGCACGGCGTCGTAAGCGGTGTGGGCGAGCTTGTCGAGCGCCACCTGGCCGTTGTCTGCCACGTCCACCACGAGGCCTGCGTCGGTCAGCAGGTCTGCCCCCACTTGCTGGTTGAGGTCGTTGTCGTCCACCAGCAAAACCCGGGCGCCCCGGATGGCCTGCAGCACCGACGCACTGCTGTGCGAATGTGGTGCCTGGCGCACCTCGGTGCGCAGGCCGCCCAGGGCCTGCATGGCCGCATCCAGCAACTGCGAGGGGCTGACAGGCTTGGTGAGAATGAGAGCAATGCCGCTGCGCTCCAGCTCTTTGCGGGCCTCTTCGCGCCCATGGGCGGTGACGATGACGGACACCGGCGGCTGGGGCAGCTGCGCGAGCTGCTGGTGGGTCTCGAACCCGTCCATGCCCGGCATCTTCCAGTCGAGAAAGGCAATTTCAAACGGAGCGCCTGCGGCTGCAGCGCTGCGGGCCAGGGCCACGGCCTCCTGGCCGCTGCGGGCGGTGGTGACGACGAAGCTCATGCGCCCCAGCAGCACCGACAGGATGTGGCGGGCCTGGTCGCTGTCGTCGGCCACCAGCACCCTGCGCCCGCGCAGGTCGGGCGAGGGCAGCAGGGGCTGCTGGCGGGCCTCGCTCAGCCCCAGGCGGGCGGTGAACCAGAAGGTGCTGCCTTGCCCGGGGGCGCTGGTGACGCCCACCGCGCCGCCCATGAGTTCTGCCAGGCTTTTGGAGATGGCCAGCCCCAGGCCGGTGCCGCCGTATTTGCGGGTGGTGGACGAGTCGGCCTGCTCAAACGAGCGAAACAGGCGGGACTGCTGCTCGGGTGTGAGCCCGATGCCGGTGTCTTGCACCTCAAAGCGCAGCACCAGGGTGTTGTCGTCCGCGCTGTCTTGGCGCACGCGCACCACGATCTCGCCCTGGTCGGTGAACTTGACGGCGTTGTTGGCGTAGTTCACCAAGATTTGCCCCAGCCGCAGCGGATCGCCGCGCAGGTTGTCGGGCAGGTCGGGGTCCACGTCAAACATCAGCTCCAGCCCTTTGGCGGCGCATTTGTCTCCAATCAGGTTGGCCACGTTGTCCAGCACACCGCGCAGGTCAAAGTCCAGGACTTCCACTTCCAGCTTGCCCGCCTCGATCTTGCTGAAGTCGAGGATGTCGTTGATCAGCCCCAGCAGGTGGTGGCCGGAGCGCTGGATTTTTTGCACGTAGTCGCGCTGGCGCGCCGTCAGCTCGGTGCCCAGCACCAGGTGGCTCATGCCGATGACGGCGTTCATGGGGGTGCGGATTTCATGGCTCATGTTGGCCAGAAAGTCCGACTTCATCTGCGAGGCGTCTTCGGCCTTGGCCCGGGCGATGACCAGCTCTTCCTCGTGCTCGCGCAGGGCTTCGTTGGCCTGCTGCAGTTCGGTGGTGCGCTGGGCCACGCGTGCTTCCAGTGCCTCTTCGTTGCGCTTGAGGGCTTCGACCAACTCGGCCTGCGCCAGCATGGCCTGCGACTTGGCCCGCTCGCGCGCCACAAACTGGCCCGCCATGGCAAACGCCAGCAAAAACGTGAGCAGCGCCTGAAAGCTGGTCAGCCCGGTGGTCATCAGCGTCTGGTTCTGCACTTCTTCATTGCGCTGGTCGCCCAGCAGGGCCGACAGGCGCGAGGCATTCAAGGCCAGCTCTTGCACCGTCTCGCGCAGCTCGGCCAGCTGGGTGCGCAACAGGCGCATGTTCTTTTGGCCCGATGGCACATCGACGCTCTGGCCAAAGTAGTCATCGCCCGCAGCGACGAACTGTTGCAGCGCCCGCAGCGCTTGGCCGTAGATGGGCTCGTTTTGCATCAGGATGCGGGCGCTGCCGCTTTCGAGCGCACTGAAGCGGCTGAGGAACAGGTCGTAGCGCAGGGCCACGGCTTCCAACGAAGTGCTTTCAGGGTCCAGCACAAACTGGTGCAGCGCGTGGTCCAGGCGCTCGTATTCCACATTGAGCTGCAAAAACGACCACAGCGCATTCACGTCGCCACGGCGCATCACAGCTTCCACGCTGCGGTACTGCTGGTACTGCACCGCCGCAATGGCCACGTAGGCCAGCACCAGGCTGGCGATGATGAGTTTCAGGAAGTGCTTGCTGCGCAGCATGCGGGCCCCCTGATGGCGTTAACGGATGCGCAGCGCGTTGAGCTGCCAGGCGGCGCGGTTGTAGTACAGCTCGGTGCGCAACTCGGCCTTCGTGTCAAAGGGGTAGATGATGAACAGCGGGCCTTTCTCGCGCACGGGCATGGGGCGGTTGTTCATCAGTCGGGCCACGATCACCTCATGCCGATGCACATCGTCCATCGGGATTTCCGTCTTGTAGTCATTGAGCGCCACTGCCGTGATGGCATTGCCCTTGCTGCCCGCAGCGGCCAGCACATCGCGCAGCAGGGGGCCAGTGAAGGTGACGGCGTCGGGGTACCACGGGGTGCGGGTGGTGAAGGTGTGCTGGGGCAGCTTCTCCAGCATGGGCATATCGAACTGCGCTTTGGCCCCCTGGTTGGGCGCGCTGATGTTGCCCTCTACCGTGAGCACCACGGGGCCGGTGGGCTTGTCCAGCGCCTGGGCCACATGGCTTAGCAGCAACAGTGGCGCGGCGCATAACAAAGTGCGCAAGGCCCAGGTGCGCAGCGCGCTGCGTTTGCGGTGGTCGGCAGCCATATGACTCTCTCCCTGTACGTAGCGGCCTTGCTGCCGGGGTGGTGCAAGCTTCTTGGCAATATGTAAGTTATATCAGCCAATTGTTAACTGCGTAAGGGATATTTGCGCGATGCGCCAATGCGTGGCGCGCCGTGCTGGCGGCCTGTTCAGCCGCTGTCTGGGCTGCTCTATGGATATAGATTTGCTACTGAAATAGTAGCTGCTAGCGCTTTATTAGAAAGCGCTAGAGCCTATTTTGATGTTCAATAGGTGGCGACTGCGAGCTTGTCCCAAGCCGCCAGGGCCTCGGCGGTGTACATGAGCGAGGGGCCGCCCCCCATGTACACGCACACGCCCAGCATCTCTTCCACCTCTTGGCGGGTGGCACCCAGTTTGAGCAAGGCCTTGACGTGAAAGCCGATGCACCCCGAGCAGCGCTGGCTGACGCCAATGGCCAGTGCAATCAGCTCTTTGTGCTTGGCGCCCAGCGCGCCCTCGGCCATGGCGGCCTGCGCCAATTGCGAAAAGCCCCGCATGGTGTCGGGCTGGGCCTTGCGGAAGGTGGACAGGCTTTCATTGATGCCTTGCATCAGGCCTGCGTGGTCAAACGTGCTCATGGAAGGGGCCTTTTCTGTGCTTTTTATGGGTTATTTTTCAGAGGGCAGGTGTTGATGCCCAGCAAGGTGTACGCCGGGCAAAAGCGGAACAACCCGGTGGCCAAGGGAATCACGCCCAGCCAGCCCCACCAGCCCACCACCCCCGTTGCGGCCAGCGCAATCAGCACCAGGCCTGCCACGATGCGCAGTGCGCGGTCCACGGTTCCTACATTGAATTTCATGGTTTCTTTCCTCCGGGTTGTCGGGGCGCCTTGGAGGGCGCCCTGGTGATGCCTCTGCAGCACGGCGCTGCAAAGGGTTGCGTGGGGCTGGCGGCGTTACAGGGCGTTCAGCGGAATCTTCAGATAGGCCACGCCGTTGTCCTCGGCCGGGGGCAGGGCGCCTGCGCGGATGTTGACTTGCACGGCTGGCAGGATCAGCGCTGGCATCTCCAGCGAGGCGTCGCGGCGGGTACGCAGGCTGACAAATTCAGCTTCCGTGACGCCGTCGTGCAGGTGGATGTTGTGCGCCCGCTGGTCGGCCACGGTGCATTGCCAGGTAGGCTGACGGCCAGGCGGCGGGTAGTCGTGGCACATGAACAGGTGCGTGTCTGGTGGCAGGCTTAGCAGCTTGCGCACGGATTGGTACAAGTGGTGCGCATTGCCGCCCGGAAAGTCGCAGCGCGCGGTGCCCACATCGGGCATGAACAGGGTGTCGCCCACAAACACCGAATCCCCCACCTGGAAGGCCATGCAGGCCGGGGTGTGCCCGGGCACCGACAGGGCCTGGGCTTGCAGTTTGCCGATGGCAAACACTTCACCGTCCTGGAGCAGGTGGTCGAACTGGCGGCCGTCGGGCTGGAATGCAGGCTCCAGGTGAAAGATGCCTTTGAACACCTTTTGCACCTGTGTGATGGCAGCGCCGATGGCCATTTTTCCGCCCACTTTTCCCCGCAGGTAGTGGGCCGCGGAGAGGTGGTCGGCATGGGCATGGGTTTCCAGAATCCACTGCACCGTGAGCGACTGCTGCGCCACAAAGGCCTGCAGCGCATCGGCTGAGCGGGTGCCGGTGCGGCCCGACTTGGCATCGTAGTCCAGTACCGAATCCACCAGGGCGCAGTGGCCGCCGGGTTGGTCGTAGACCACGTAACTCACCGTCCAGGTGGCGGCGTCAAAGAATGCTTTCACGGTGGGGTTCACGTTGAATGCCTCACGCCTTCAATTAAGTTGAGGATAGTATGTTGACTGATATATTGTTTGTCAATAGACTATCGTCAATGAAATTAAAAACCGGAGCCGATGCCGATGCCCATGACCGCTGAAACCCACGCCACCATGGACCTGGAAACCCTGCGCAGCTCGGCAGATGCCGCTTGCCGCCTGATGAAAGCGCTCTCTAACCCCGACCGCCTGCTGCTGCTGTGCCAATTGACCGAAGGCGAAAAGCGCGTGGGCGAGCTGGAAGCATTGGTGGGCATTGGTCAGCCCACGCTGTCTCAGCAACTGGGGGTGCTGCGGGAAGAGGGCCTTGTCAGCACCCGGCGCGAGGGAAAGAACATTTACTACGCCATTGCCAGCCCCCAGGCGCTGGCGGTGATGGGGGTGTTGTTTGAACAGTTTTGCGCCCCCGCTGCAGCGGCCGCAACCAACGAGGAGGATTGAACATGACCATCGATTGGAGCCATTTCACCCCCTGGATGTCGCTGGCTGGCGGGCTGATGCTGGGCATGGCCGCCGCCGTGTTTGTGCTCGTCAACGGGCGCATTCTGGGCATCAGCGGCATTGTGGGCGGGCTGCTGCGGCCCCGAGCGGGCGATGTGGGCTGGCGGCTGTCGTTTGTGCTGGGCATGGTGGCCGCACCAGCCTTGTGGTTTGCGCTGGCGGGCTCCGTTGCTGTGCGGGTGGACGCCAGCTGGGCCATGGTGCTGGTTGCGGGTTTGCTGGTGGGCATGGGCACCCGCTACGGGTCGGGCTGCACCAGTGGGCATGGGGTGTGTGGCCTGTCGCGCCTGTCGCCGCGCTCTTTGGTGGCGACGGTGTCGTTCATGGGTGCAGGGTTTGTGGCTGTGTATGTGGTGCGCCATTGGCTGGGCTGATGTCCAGCAGCGCCAAGTTTTGAAAGACTTGAAATGAAAAGCCGTTTGTCTGAGTTTTTGGTGGGCCTGCTCTTTGGCCTGGGCTTGATCCTGTCGGGCATGACCGACCCCGGCAAGGTGCTGGGCTTTCTTGATCTGGCGGGGCTGTGGGACCCGTCGCTGGCCTTTGTCATGGGCGGGGCCATTGCCGTAGGTGCTTTTGCATTTGCCGTGGCCAAAAAACGCACCCGCAGCTTTTTGGGAGGGGCCATGCATGTGCCCACCGCGCGGGATATAGACAAGCGCCTGGTGCTGGGCAGCCTAGTGTTTGGCGTGGGCTGGGGGCTGGCGGGCTTTTGCCCCGGCCCAGCCATCGTCTCGGCCGCCGCAGGCCAGCCCAAGGCCATGGCCTTTGTCGCGGCCATGCTGGCAGGCATGTGGCTTTTTGAGGTGTTGGAGCGCCAAGCCCAACGCACTTCCACCAAGGGACATTGAAATGATGCCTTCCTTCATTGCTGTGACGCAAGACTTTGCCGTGTCCCCTCAATTGCAGGCGCAAGACATGGCGCAGGTTGCATCGCAAGGCTACAAAACCGTGGTGAACAATCGCCCGGACGAAGAGGGCGGCCCCGCCCAGCCGCGCAGCGCAGACCTGGCCGGGGCCGCACAAGCAGCGGGCTTGCAATATGTTTATCTGCCCGTGGTGGGTGGGGCCATTACGGCCGAGCAAGCACAGGCCATGGGCGAGTTGCTGTGCACCATGCCCAGTCCCGTCCTGGCGTTTTGCCGATCCGGGGCGCGGTCCGCCCAGCTGTTCAGCCTGGCGCAGGCCGCGTTTTGAGGGTTTGGTTTGAGTGCGTTGTGGGTGTTTTCAGGCAGGGCCGTCTTGGCTGTCCAGCAGTGAGGCTGCGGGGTTGCTGCCAGATGCCCTGAAGTAACCCAGCACGCTCCCCACACTCCGGTGGCCCGTCATGGCCATGGTGTCTGCGAGGGGAATGTTTTGCGTGGCGGCTTCCGTCACAAAGCCCGAGCGCAAAGAATGTGCTGAGTACACGTCAGGCAAACCAGCGGCTGTGGCACGCTGGCGAACAATGTCCCGCACGGACGCTGCGGACAGCGGTGCGCCCACGCTGCCGCCTTTCTTGACCTGCCTGAAGATAGCGCCTTCTTGAATGTCCGATGCCTTCAGCCATGCCTGCAGGGCTTCAGCGGCCAGGCCTTCCAGGGGCTTGTAGTTCTCGGGCCGGTCTGCCGCGCTCTGGTTGGTCTTGGAGTGGGTGAGGGCGTAAGTGAACGATGCTGGCCCCGTCTTGCGCAGGCTTTTCATATCGGCCGCCGCCACCTCAGAGCGCCGCCGCCCACCTGTGGCCCATGCAAACAACAGCAAGGCTCGGTCGCGCTGCCCCTTCAGGCTGGCATCGCAGGTCTCCAGCATGGCCATCAGTGGGGCTTTGGTCAGCGCATCTTTCTTTTGGGGCAGGGCGCCACGTTTGCCATAGGCGCGCTTGGTTTTGCTCAGCAGCTCACGCACCCTGGTGTCCTGGCAGGGGTTGTCAAGTCCGCGCAGCTGGTGCGCTTTGGACAGCACGGCCACGCGATGCACCAGCGTATTGAGTGCCATAGGCCCCACTTTGCCTTTGAAGCCTGCACCCACCAGAGCGCCATCCAACTCGGCAGGCAATTCGTGTGCCAGACCTGTCTCGGTGGTGCGCTGGGCGTGGTCCACCACAAATTGCAGCACCACGCTGGGCGCAAGCGGCAGCGCAATGGGCCTGCCATAACGCAGATTGAACCAAGCGGCCCAATACCGCAGAGCCGAGCGATAGCTGGCCAGCGTATTGGCCGATTCCCCCTCGCGCAGCAGCTCATCCACAGCGCGGGCGGTCATTTCGGACAGTTGGCTGGGTTCTAGAGCCGCTGCAGGGCTTTTGATGGGGGTGAGCATGCTGAAAACTTTCTTTTCTAATATTTAATACATACAATGTATTGTTTGATATGAATATTTAATTTTACTCACGATAACAATCACTTATCGATGGCAATTTTACGAGGAAGAAGCCATGCAGTTCCATAGCGTGCGAGGTGCCCGGGGTGTTCAGGTGGAAGAGGTCTGGGCGGCCGCAGATGCCGTGCTGGCCCAAGGCGAGCGCCCGACGATTGAGCGGGTGCGCCAACAACTGGGACGCGGCTCGCCCAACACGGTTGGCCCAATGCTGGACGGTTGGTATGGCTCGTTGGCAAAGCGCCTTGCCGCAGGGCCTGTGGAGGACGCGGGTGCTAGCGCAGAAGCAGACGCGCTTCCTGCACCCGTGCTGCGCGCCGCCAAAGCGCTTTGGGCGCGTGCGCTGCAGCAATCGCAAGAGCAAGCCGCACAAGGTATGGCCGTGGCCCAGGCCACCTTAGATGCACAAGCCCAAACGCTCGCTGCAGAACAGGATGCCCTGGCTCAAGACGCGCAGCGCTTGAGGGACCGTACCGAAGCCTTGGCGACTGCGATGCAGGCCAAAGACCAGCAAATCACCAACCTGGCCCGACAACTGGAAGAAATGCAGCAAACGCTGGCGTTGGGCCAGGCCGAGATAGAAGCACTGCGCCGCAGTCTGTCCGAGCAAGCCACGGCTGCGCAGCTAGAGCGCCAAAACGCACGCGCCAAAGACGAGGAGCATCGCAAAGAGCGTGAACGCATGGAACAACGCGCCACCGCGCAGGAGCACCGTTTGCTCGAAGAAATTGACCGTGCTCGTCAGGATGCCAAGCGCGTCGCTGCGCAATGGGCGGAGGACGCCAAGAAAGCTGCCAAAACCCTGGCCGACGAGCAAGGCCGCACCAAGACGCTGGAAGTGCAATCAAATGCCTTGCAGACAGAAAACGCTGGGTTGACCCGCGAGCTGGCTGTGGCACGGGACGAGATTTACACCGCACGCACCCAGAACACTGAATTGGGCCGCGAAACTGCGCAGCTTTTGCAAGAATTACGCACCCATTTGCCTGGGCCGAGGCGGTTGCGTGCTGGCTTGATCAAGACGGCTGTACAGCCTTTGCGCAGGGGGCGTTGATGGCGTGGACGACTTGTTGCGTCAACTGTTCAGGTAGGGCTGCTGTGGACCTGAATGTTCAAACGGGTGGCGAGGCCTTTGACGGCAAGATGGCGCAAATTCTGTTGTTTACCGATGCTTTGTCCAAAAGTAATTTTACATAATATACATCGTATCTAGTTAACGGTTTCTATGCCTAAAGGCTCAAATCGAACCTTGCGATCGCATTCAGTCTGCCTCCTTCGCTCCTGTGCCGCATTCCAGACTCCTGCACGCGCTGTTCAGCCGCTACCATCCACGCCCATGAACCTTACCAGCCCAGCACCTTCCGTCGCGTCTTCCGTCCACTTCGGCCATCAAGGCCGTGTTTGTATCGTTACGGGCGGTGCGCAAGGGATTGGCGAAGCCTGTGTGCGCCGCTTTGCCTCAGAAGGCGCCAAACCCGTCATCGTGGATGTGGACGACGCCCGTGGCCACGCTTTGGCGCAGGCGCTGGGCGCGCTGTATGTGCGCTGCGATGTGGGTGACAAGGCGCAGGTGGACGCTTTGGTGGCGCAGGTGCTTGCTGCCTACGGACGCATCGATGTGCTGGTGAACAACGCGGGCATCTTCCGCGCGGCAGATTTTCTGGAGGTGACCGAGGCAGACTTCGATGCGGTGCTTCGGGTCAACCTCAAGGGGTCATTCCTGGTGGGCCAGGCAGTGGCGCGGGCCATGGCGGCACACAATGGCGGCCACGGTGGCGGCGCCATCGTCAACATGAGTTCGGTCAACGGTGTGCTGACCATTCCCAGTATCTCCAGCTACAACGTGAGCAAAGGGGGTGTGAACCAGCTCACGCGTGTGATGGCGTTGGCGCTGGCGGACAAGAACATCCGTGTGAACGCAGTGGCCCCTGGCACTATCGCCACGGAGCTGGCCGCCAAAGCTGTGCTGACCAGTGATGAGGCCAAAAGCAAGATCATGAGCCGCACCCCCATGAAGCGGCTGGGCGAGCCTTCGGAGATTGCCGATGTGGTGGCCTGGCTGGCCAGCGATGCCGCAAGCTACGTCACCGGCGAAATCGTTACGGTGGACGGCGGCCGCATGACGCTGAACTACACCGTGCCCGTCTAAAACGGCAGGCGCCGTCGGTCGGAATTTGCTATGGTATTGATAGCTTCTAGCGCTTATCTATAAAGCGCTAGCACCCAATTTTCACGCCTGCGCCACACGCCGCAGCAGCCCTGACATGCTGCGTGGCCACCCCACCCGGCCAAACCAGGCGCCACCCGCAATTGCCCAGGCGTTGACCAGCCCGTAGAGCACCAACGCCACGCCCTGCGCAGCGAAAACGGCCTGTAAGCCACCGCCCCAACGCAAGGCCAGCCCACCACCGACCACGGCCACGACCAGGCGCGCGATGTTGCCGATCACGGGCCACAGCAGGCGCCCAGCCCCTTGCGAGGCAAAGTACAGCACCAGGCCCAGCCCGAAAAAGCCATACACCGGGCCCACCGTGCGCAGATAGAGTGCGCCGGATTCGAGCATGGCCGGGTCGCTGTTAAACAGCCGCAGCCAGGTGGCTGGATAGGTGGCAGCCCACAATCCGATGGCCTCGGCCATGGCAAACGCCATCGCGGCACCGATCCAGGTGGCGCGCAGGGCGCGCTCGCGCTGGCCGGCTCCGATGCATGTGCCGACCATGGCCACCAGTGGGGCACCCAGGCCAAACACCAGGGGCACCAGCAGGTATTCCAGCCGCGACGCCGTGCCATAGCCTGCGATGGCCGCCGTGCCAAAACCGCCCACCAGCGCCGTTGTCACGCCAATCGCCAGGTTGGTTGCCACGGTAGAAACAGTGCCCACCAGACCCACGCGCAGGATGTCCTTGAACAGCGCCCAGCGAAAGCGGATGTGGGTCAGTGATGGCCGAAGCAGGCTGCGTGGCGACCACAGGTAGGCTGCCAGCACCGCGCTGCCCACAGCGTAATACGCCATCAATGCCAGCGCACCGCCCGCAATGCCCATGCCCGGCAGCGGCCCCCAGCCAAAGATGAGCAAGGGCGACAGCGGCACCAGGACCAAGGCGCCCAGCACCGTCACATACGCAGGCACGGCCATGTTGCCCGTGCCACGGATCACGGCCGAAAGGGTGTTGAACAGCCAGACCAGCACCGCGCCAGCGAACACCCAGTTGGAATACACCAGTGCGGCCTCCAGCGCCCCGCCCGTGCCGCCCATGCGGGCGTAGAGCCAGCGCCCTCCTCCCACCACGCCCACGGTGAAAACGAGCGCAAACACCGCCGCTATCACCAGTGCGTGCAGCACCAGCGCATCGGCATCGTCTCGCCGGCGGGCGCCCAGCGCGCGCGCAATCGCTGATGCGATGCCGCCGCCCATGGCGCCTGCGGACGTCATCTGCATCAGCATGACCACCGGAAACACCAGCGCCATGCCCGCCAAGGCGTCCGTGCCCAGCTGGCCCACGAAGTAGGTCTCGATGAGCCCGACGCCCGCTTGCGCCAGCATCACCAGCACATTGGGAGCCGCCAGCCGCAGCAGCGTGGGCGCGATGGGCGCCTCCAGCAGCATGCGGGTGCGCGGGTTCAGGGCCTCGGTCATGGGGCCCCCGCGCCGTCGGCTGCGGGCTTGCGCGGCACCACGATGCGCACGGTGGACAGCTGCAGCACATCGCCATGCTGGTTGCGGGTTTCGCTGCGCACGGTGACCATGCCTCGGTCGGGTTTGGATTTGGAGGGTTGGATTTGCACAACCTCGCTCACCACATGCAGCACATCTGTAGCGCGCGTGGGGCGGGGCCAGCTCAGCTCGCCCCCTGCTCCGATGATGCCGCCCGCAATGGGCAGGCCGCTCGTCACTTGCAGGCGCATGGTCACGGCGGCGGTGTGCCAGCCGCTTGCGGCCAGCCCGCCAAACATCGTGGCGCGGCCCGCCGCTTCGTCGAGGTGAAAGGGTTGCGGATCAAACTGCGCGGCGAACGCCTTGATCTGGCCCTCGTCCATGGCGTGCTCGCCGCTGGTGAACTGGTTGCCAACGGCAAGATCGTCAAAATACAGGGGGTGTGACATTTCAGGCGATGCGGCGGCTGCCGCCAGATGGGAAGTCATGGCAGGTTGCTTTCGGCGGTGGGGAAAATGAAGTGTGTCGGGTCAGGCGGCGGCAGGCGCCGTGCTGCGCGCCAGCGGTGCTTCTCGGATGGGCAGGTTCACCAGCGCAGCCCCGGCAGCCAGCGCGATGTCGATGTACCAGACCCAGTCATAGCTGCCCGTGGCCTGGAACACACTGCCGCCCAGGTAGGCACCCAGAAAACCACCGATCTGGTGCGACAGCATCACGATGCCAAACAGCATGGCCATGTTGGCCGTGCCAAACATCTTGGCCACCAGCCCCACCGTGGGTGGGACTGTAGAGAGAAAGGTCACCCCCATCACGGCGGCAAAAATCATCACCACCGCCGGTGTTTTGGGCGCAAAAAGGAAGACCAGCACCGCCACGCCACGCGTGGCATACAACAGCGAGAGCAGCGACTTCATGCGCCAGCGCCCTACCGCCCAGCCCATGCCCAGGCTGCCAACGATGTTGAACAGACCAATCACCGCCAGGGCCCAGCCGCCCACTTCAGGGGGCAGCCCGCAGGCGGCAATCACGCCGGGCAAGTGGGTGGCCAGAAAGGCCACATGAAAACCACACACCAAGAAACCCACCGCCAGATAGCGGTAACTGGGGGTGGTCAGCGCCTGGGCCACGGCCTCGCGGGCCGTCAGTGCCTTTTGGCCGGATGCCGCTGCGGCCTGCGCTGCGAGCGCATTGGAATTGCCCTTGAGCGCCCACACAGCGGGCAATGTCAGCAGCACCATCACACCCAGCCACTGCATGGCGCTGGTCCAGCCCACGGCCGCCGTCAGGCTGATGGCGATGGGCGCCATGACGAACTGGCCAAACGAGCCGCCCGCGTTGACGATGCCGCTGGCCAGGCCCCGTTGGTGCACGGGCACCAGCCGCGCCGTGGCCGCCATCAGCACGGAGGGGCCGGCCATCCCTGCCCCACCCGCAGCGAGCACACCGATCGCAAAAATCAGGCCCCAAGTGCTGGTCATGTAGGGGGTGATGAACGTGCCCAGCGCCACCAGCGCCACGCCCAGCAGAATGACCCGGCCGGTGCCAATGCGGTCGGCCACTGCACCAGCAAAAGGCTGCGTCAGGCCCCACCAGAGCTGGCCGAATGCAAACGCCAGGCTGATGCTGCCAATGCCCAGTGCGGTGGAGGTGTTTAGCGCCGAAAGGAACAGCCCCATGGTCTGCCGCGTGCCCATGGTCAGTGCGAAGGTGCCTGCCGCAGCCAGCAGCACAAGCCACATTGCCAGCGGCGCGGTGGCGCTGGCTTGGGGGCTGGCCTGGGTGGCAGCGTTGTGCGGTTTATTCGTCATGACCAGCCTCCTGGGCAGGCAGCGCCGCCAGCAGCGCGAGTGAATCATCGACCAGCGCATGCAACGCCATCACGCGCTCCGCACCCAGGGCGCTGTTCAACGCCAGTTGCGCGGCTTTCCAATGGCGCTGTGCTTGCGCACGTTTGTCGCGGCCGGCATCGGTGATGTGCACCAGGCGGCTGCGGGCATCGGCACCGGCTTCCAGCGTCACCCACCCCGCGTCCACCAGGGGGCGCAGGTTGCGCGTCAGCGTGGAGGCATCCATCTTCATGGCCACAGCCAGATCGCTGGGGCGAATGGGGCCCAGCTTGAGCACATGCGACAGCAGCGAATACTGCGTGGTCTTGAGATCGCACTTCGCCATTTCGATGTCGTAATGGTTGGCGACGCGGCGCATCAGCTGGCGCAGCTTGAAGTTGGTACACCCCTGCGGCCCCCCCGCCAAAGCGGGGGAAGCAACAGGTTCGCGGAGGGTGGTGTCGTCTTGCATGGATTTAATTGTATCTGCAATAATTGCATATGCAATACTTTGATTTCCACCACACCACCCACCAGGAAACCCCATGACCCAGCACAACCACCTTGAACACTGGCTTGCGCAAGAACGCGACATCCTCGCCACGCTGGACGCAGGCCCCGGCCCTGGGGTGGCCCGGCGCGACCAGATCGCCCACCTGAACGGCCTGGAGCAAATGCAGGCCATGCTGCGTGGCGAGTTGCCTTATGCCGCCATCGCCAAGACGCTGGACTTTTTGATTGTGGAAGCGGGTGAAGGCACGGCCATCTTTCAAGGCACACCGCGCCTGGAGCACCTCAACCCCATGGGCACGGTGCACGGCGGCTGGTTTGCCACCCTGCTTGACTCTGCTCTCGGCTGTGCCATCCACACCCGCATGGAGCCAGGGCGCGGTTACACCACGGCCGAGCTGGGCATCAACCTGGTCAAAGCCATCACGCCCAAGGTGCAGCGCGTGCGTGCCGAAGGCCGCGTGATCCACTGCGGGCGCCAACTGGCCACGGCCGAGGCGCGCCTGGTGGGGCCAGATGGCACGCTCTACGCCCACGCCACCACCACCTGCTTGGTTTTTGACTTGCCTGCACAATCGAAAGGATGAAATTCCTTCACACGATGCTGCGCGTTGGCAACCTTCAACGCTCGATTGACTTCTACACCCAGGTGCTGGGCATGCAACTGCTGCGCCAGTCTGAAAACCCCGAGTACAAATACTCGCTGGCCTTTTTGGGCTTTGAGGGCGGCAACCCCGCGCAGGCCGAGATCGAGCTGACCTACAACTGGGGCGTGGAAAGCTACGAGATGGGCACAGCTTATGGCCACATCGCACTGGGTGTGCCAGACGCGTATGCCGCGTGTGAAAAGATCCGGGCCTCTGGCGGAAACGTGACGCGCGAAGCGGGCCCGGTCAAAGGCGGCACCACCGTGATCGCGTTTGTGACGGACCCTGATGGCTACAAAATTGAGTTGATCCAGCGCGCCGAGGGGGCTGCAGGCGCTGGCTTGCGCTGAAACAAAAAGGGCGCCTGGGATAGGCGCCCTTTTTGCTCTGTTTTTAGTAGCAGCTAGCGCTTATAGGGCGGGCGCTACATGCCGATTTGGCTCTAAACCACTGGTGCAGTGGCTTGCGTTCAGCTCACTTCACCAAGCTCAGCACATCCTTAAAGTCCGGGTGCTCGCAGGTGCGCAGCCACTCAAATGCCACCATTTCGGTGGTCACCAGCTCTGCCCCGGCGCCCGCCAGGCGGTCGAATGCGGCATCGCGGTTGCGTTCGGTGCGCGAGCCGCAGGCATCGGTCACCACCCACACCTCGAATTCGTCTTCAATCAGGTCCAAAGCCGTTTGCAGCAGGCAGACATGGGCTTCGCAGCCCGCGATCACGATGGTGCCGCGCTCTGGTGCTTGTTGGGCAGGCTTTTGCAGGTGTTTGGGCAGGCTGCGGGCATTGCCGCCTTGCTGCGGCTTGGCGGGGGGGCGCAGCCATTCGCCCAGGCCTTCTTCTGCCGCGCTGAAATGCATTTTGGCCAAGGTGCGGGCGCACAGGGCTCGCAACTGCGCATCGTTGGGGCCCAGGCGCGAGGGGTTTTGCTCGGTGCCCCACACCGGCACCTCCATGATTTGCGCCACTTGGGCCAACAGGCGGGCATTGGCCAACACTGAGGGGCCTTCAAAGATGGCGGGCATCAGGCGTTCCTGGTAGTCCACCAGCACCAATTGGGATTCTTCAGCGTCGAGCAGCATGGTTGTATCGCCCCGGTGGCGTTGATTCATTGAAACAGGCGGCATTGTCGCAGCAGCTGAGCCGTGCCGGGTGCTTGGGCTGCTGGCAGCGGTGGTTTTGGCCAAGGCGTCTTTGGGAGGTCGACCTGCTGGATAGCAATGCGTTGCAGGCGCCAGATTGCAAAAAAATGTCACCTGAGCGACAGCCTCCTCAGGGGGCAACGCCTGACTCAGGTCATGAATCACGGTTTTTACGGGCGGTTTTTTCACCTAACCGTGTTACCCTCCGCCCCCATGTCCAAATGGCTTTGCTCACTTCTCATCGTTTTTGCCTCGGCAGCCCATGCGGCCCCCGTTGACGCAAACTCCGACGAAATCGACCGCCTTTTGACCGATAAAGGCTTTTTCACCCAACTGGAACATGTGCGCCTGAGCATGGCTGACAAGGCGCACACCGTGGCAGACCGTGCCTCGGACTTGGTGGTGAACGCCATGGGTTTCCTGGGCGTACCCTACAAACGGGGTGGCAACAGTGCCGAAACCGGGTTTGACTGCAGCGGTTTTGTGCGGGCCATGTACCAGCAAACCGTGGGCCTGATCTTGCCGCGCCGTGCAGACCAGCAGGCGGCTTCTACCGAAGTCATCGACAAGAAAGAGCTGCAGCCGGGCGATCTTGTGTTCTTCAATACCATGCGCCGCACCTTCAGCCACGTAGGCATCTACGTGGGTGACGGCAAGTTCATCCATTCGCCCCGCAGCGGCTCGGAAGTGCGCGTGGAAGACATGCGCCAGACCTACTGGCAGCGCCGCTTCGATGGCGCCCGCCGCGTCACGCCATCGGCCGCCAACCAGTTTGCGGCGCAGGCCGACGACGGCAAGTAAGCCAGCGCAGGCTTGCTGCCTTCGCAACCCCATTTAGCGTGTTCGCTCTCAGGGCTTGACGTTCACGCTCGTGATGGTGGAACGGATGGGCCCTCCGGTCACATTCACGGGGCGTGCTTCGGGGTTTTTCAATAGCGCCTTGGCTGCGGCCATGTCTTCCGTGTAACGGGCGCGGGCCTGTGCGTTGCAAGCCGTGCGCTCTGTCATCGCTGCTGCCTTGCACTCCTCCAAGCTGATCTTGAGCCCACCACCCGCTTCCCGCATGGCAGTTTGGTAGCGCTGTTGTGGCGTGGTGTCTTCCTGGGCGCCCCGCGCCAGAGAGGCGTCTTCCGCTGTCTGTGCATGCAGGGTGCCCATCGGTAGACACAGGGCCAAGGAGGCTGCCGCGCAAGCGAGGCCAGAGCGGCCCAGGGAAAAATCGAGGTGCTTCATTCCAACTCCTTTTCATCAGACGCGTGCGGCCTGCACGCCATGGCTGCCATCATCCGGCGTGGTGCAGCCTGGGCCTGCCAGCGTGTGGCTTTAGCGCGTGCCAGACAAGGCCTACCCGGCCACATGGCATGGAGGCATGGATAGCGCAGTTGTCTGACAACCCGGGCCCTTTTCGGGCCTTACATTCCAGACTTTATTTTTTGAAAGAAATCTCCATGCTGTCTTTGTTGGGAACCCTGCTTGTGGGTCTGGTGGTGGGTCTGATTGCGCGGGCCGTCAAACCGGGCGATGACAAGCTCGGCTGGATCATGACGGCGCTGCTGGGGGTGGCGGGATCGTTTTTGGCCACCTATGTGGGCGTGGCCATGGGGTGGTATGCACAGGGCGCTGCCGCGGGCTGGTTCGCCTCGGTGATCGGCGCGGTGGTGCTGTTGGTGATTTACAGCCTGGTCAAAAGCAAAGGCTAAGCCAGCCCCGCTGCAAGGCCAGTGTGGCCGTGCAAGAGGCAGGCAGAGGGGCAGACTGGGCGCCCTGCCCTTGTCCGCCCATGCCTGCCGCCTTTGCGCGCTAGGGTGCTGTGCAGACAAAGCTGCTGGCATCCTCTACGCTGCCTGTGCCCTTGTATTTGGCAAACTGTGGGTAGGGGCACAGGGGCCGCGTGCGGTTCGGAAAATCAGCGCTGCTGGCCAGGGCCTCGGCGGTGATGCTCTGCGGTGCAATGCCTTTTTCCACCCAATCCACCATGGTCTGGATGGAGTCGAAATTGTCAGTGGCCGGCCCGCCAGAGCAATGGTTCATGCCGGGCACCAAAAAGGTCCGTGCAAAGTTCTGGGTGGCGGCCAGGCCGCCGTTGTTGGCTGCCAGGCGCTCGTAGTAGTCAATGGTGTCAAACGCCGAGAAGATCGGGTCTGACATGCCGTGGATGAACAGCATCTTGCCCCCGCGCTGCTGGAACGCTGCCAGCTTGTCATCACGGTACGTGTCGTAGATGGCTGAGTAAGCCTCCATGCGGGCAGGGTCCGTGTCAAAGTTGAACTTGAGCGGGTCGAATGCCACATCGGGGGGCGTGAAGAATTCGTTGGTCAGTGCGTCCACCATGAGGGTGATGTAGCGGGCGTCGGGCGTGGTTGTGGTGGAGTTGCCCAGCGTCCAACTGCGCCAGCCTGCGGCGGCCAAGCCTGCGTCCCAGGGCTGACCTGTGTAAAGCGCCTTGCCTGCTGAATTGCGTGGACCGGCAAATACATTTTTGAGTGCGCCCACTTGCGCTGATGACAGACAGCTGTCCGTCTTGCTGCCGCTGCATTGCAGCACGGCGGGGTCGAACGCCTTGCAGGCCTGGAAGTTTTGCGCCAGGCCATCGACCACCCCGTCGGCAGCGTCGCACGTGGCATTGACGGCATTGGCTACCAGCTTGAGATCGCCATTGCTGAAGGCCTGCGACAGGATGCGCTTGCCGCTGGCGTCTTGTGGCGCGATGGCGTTGAACTGGATGGTGTTCCACATGGCGGCCACCGTGGCGCCGCTGGACACGCGCATGGCGGGCGCCCCTGCGGTGATGCCGTCAAAGTAGTCTGGAAACCGCTGCGAGAACATCATGCCCTGGCGTCCACCGCCCGAGCAGCCCGAAAAGTACGAGCGGTCTGGCTTGCGGCCATAACGGGTGCTGATGAGCGACTTAGAGGCCACCGCCGTTTTGTCGTACGAGTTGTAGGCGTGGTCAATGCGCGCCTGCGGGTCGGCACCAAAGCTGGCGCTGGTGCCGCTGTGCCCCGCATCGGTGGACACCACGGCAAACCCTTGCCCAAGGGGGGATGCGGTGCCGCCCGAGATGCTGGAGCTGAGCGACGTGTCGCGCAAGATGCCATCGTTGCCCCCACCACCGATGAACAGAAACCGCCCATTCCATTGGTCCGGCAGGCTCAGCTGAAAGCCGATGGCGTAGTTTTTGCCATCCACGCCCACGCGGGGGTTGATGCTGCCGGTGACCACGCAGTGCCCAGGCAGAAAGCTGCCCGACGTGGCGCCGCCAGGGCGGCGGGTGTCCGCAGGTACGTAACTGGTGGCCAGCGTGGTGCCGCTGAGCTGGGCCTTGGTGACCAGGTCGGCGCAGGCGGCCGCTGGGTTGGCGGTTTCGGTGACCAGCACGGCGCTGCCGCCGCCGCAGGCACTCAACGCCAGCGTCAGCGGTGCCAGCAGTGCTGTGGGCCAGCGGCTGGTGCGCAGTGCGGGGCCCGTTTTTCCGGGCGGGGTTTGAAGGGCCCGGCCGTGGTGTGTTGGGCGTGTTTGGGGCATGGCGTGTCTCCTTGTGTTTTTGTGTGCTCTGAAACGCGGCGCAGGATCAGTCGGCCTTGAACCCGGTGGCAGCTACGGCCTTGCCCCAGGTCACGGCGTCGGCCGCAATCACGCGGGCAAACTCCTCGCGGGTGGTGCCGGTCGCGCGAAAGCCAGCGTCTTCCAGCTTGGCCTTGCCATCGGCCGATTGCACGGCCTTGATCACGTCGGCCTGCAGACGCGCCAGGATGTCGGGCGGCGTCTTGCTGGGCGCCACGATGCCAAACCACGAATTGAATTCCAGACCGCTGTACCCCTGCTCTTTCATGGTGGGCACATCGGGCAGCGCGTTGGACCGGGTGCCCCCCGTGGTGCCCAGGGCAATCAGCTTGCCCGCCTTCACGTTGGGGGCCGCCAGGCCCACGCTGGCAAAGACGCCCTGGACATCGCCACCAAACAAGCCCCCCAAAGCATCGGCCGTGCTTTTGTAGTGCACGGGCTCGGGCTTGAGCTTGACGGCCTCGCCAAACATGAAGGCGCCAAAGTGGCCCGGGGTGCCTGCGCCAAATGTGGCCAGGAACAGCCCCTTTTGCTGCTGTGTCCAGGCCACAAAATCTTTGACGTTGCGAGCGGGCACCTTTTGCGGGTTCACCAGCAAGGCAAAGTCTGCGGTGACAACCTGGCTGACTGCGGCAAAGTCCTTTTGCGGGTCGTAGGGCAGCTTGTTGTAGCTGCTGGGGGCAATGCTGAGCTGGCCCGTTTCGCCCAGCATCAGCGTGTAGCCGTCGGGGGTTGCGCGTGCGGCCTCACTCGCTGCAATCAAGCCGCCAGCGCCGGGTTTGTTGTCTACGATGACGCCCAGGTTGCCCCAGCCCTCCGAGAGCTTTTGCGCCAGCAGCCGGGCCACGATGTCCGGTCCCGTGCCTGCGGCAAAGCCCACGATGATGCGCACGGGCTTGTTGGGGTACGGCGCCGTTTGCGCCCAGGCCCCAGTGAAGGGCGCGAGGCCGGTGGCCAGCACCGCAGCCATGCTGGCAAGCCGGAGGGCGCTGCGGCGGGTGGTTGGGGCGGGGTGGGGTTCGTGTGTCATGGCAAAGGTCTCCTGGTGTTTTTCGAGTGCTGGGTGTGATTGGTGTGACGGGCCCATAGCGGGCCGAGAAGCTGATCGTTCTGGCATGTGCTGACGTGTCTACATCACCTCCCAAAAGCGCATGGCCACTGCATCCGGGTAACGGGCGCCGCTGCCGGTGAACAGGCGCTCGGCAATCCAGCGCAAGGTGGGGGACGCGGTTTCAAACTGGGGGCTACAGCGAAAGTAGATGAGCGCCGGGTCCACCAGCTCGCCGCGGGCCAGCTGTGCCATCAGCTCCGGCGGGCCCGAGCGCAATGCGCGGTTTTGCACATAGACGAGGTCACCGGCATCGGTCTCCAGCGTGTAGCGGGCATCCAGCTCGGCCAGGGTGTCGCTCACGATGAGCTGAAAATCCGCCCCTCCTGCCAGCACCCGCGCTTGCCAGCCATCGCCCGTGGCGTGGCCGCCGGTAATGGGGATCAGGCGGCGCAGGCCATGCACGGTGCGGCCCACCTCTTGGGGGGCGCCCACCTGCACACGCAGGTCGGCGAAAAAGCGCAAACGGGGTTCAGGCAATGGGACAGGTTCGGTCATAGTGGGCTTTGGGGTTTTTGCAAGGTGCAACGCAACATAGCGTAAGCCCTGTGGCGCTGGATTCGCGTCATCCCTGAAGATGACACAATGACTTTCACCTGCCGTTGCGCTGCATACCACCCATGAGGCATTGGCTCCCAGCAAGCACCTTGGGCGATGGCATTGCGCCGCCCACTCACGGCACGGGCGCGGCCCTGGGCGGCATGGTCCAGCGGCTGGGCGATGCCGGCTTTGCCAGCGGTTTGCTGCAAGAGCTGGCCCCTGTGCTGCCCGCAGCGTCGTGGTCGGTGTACCGCACAGGGCGCCATTGCCAGCCCACGCTGTTCATGTCTGCCAGCCACGGTATTCCAGACACCACGCGAGATTGCTGGTGGGCCTACCTCTCAGGCCCTTACCGCAGCGACCGCACTTGGGGGGAATCGGTCGCGGCCGCTCCCAGCACCCGCTTGTGCCACCTCACCGCCAGCGAAGTGGGCGGCGAACACCAGGCGCGCGTGTATGAGGCCCACGGAATGGCCGAGCGGGTCTCCATCGTCGAGCATGAAAACGATGGCGCCGTGTTTGCCGTCAACTTTTACCGCCACCAGCACCAACGGCCGTTTCTGGACCGGCAGATCAGCGACTTTGAAACCATGGCCCCCGTACTGCTGGCCCTGGCGCGCAAGCACATTGCCCTGGCCCAGCACCAGCCTGTGGCTTTGCCAACCACCCGCACCCCGCCCCATGGCTTGCCCCAGCAATTGCCTGCGCTGCGCGAGCGCCTGCTGCGGGCCCATGCGGGCCTGACCGAACGCGAGCTCGATGTGTGCACCCGCCTGCTACAAGGCATGACGCAAGAGGGTATTGCCTGTGACCTGGGCCTGAGCCTGCCCACCGTCAAAACCTACCGAAACCGCGCTTTTGGCCGCCTGGGCATCCATTTTCGCAACGAGTTGTTTGCGCTGGCGCTGGGCCACTAAGAACCTGTTCTAAGCCTTGGCAGGCGGCGCTGTCGCCAGGCACCCCTCCTCTTTTCAAAGGGCCCTCGCCCTTCATCCCCTCTTAATCTTGACCGCTTCCAATGCAGTTCGTGGGCAGACAGCCTGCGCCTTCTCGGTTCATCTTCTTTGAAAGTTACCCATGAAACTGCACATCACCGCACTCGTTTTGGCCCTTGGTTCTGCTGCTGCATTTGCTGGCCCCACCTGCAATGTTCCGCAAGACAAATGGATGAAAGAGGCCGACTTCAAGGCCGGGCTGGAAAAGCAGGGCTACCAGATCCGCACCTTCAAGGTCAGCAAGGGCAAGTGCTACGAAATCTACGGCTTGGACAAAGCTGGCAAAAAGGTGGAAATCTATTTCGACCCCGCCACTGGCGCTGAACTCGAACGCAAGTAAAGCAACGTCGCGCAGACCGACCCAGGCCATTGCCAAGCGAGTTGCCCATGAACCCTAGCCCTTCTGATCAAGCCCCCTCAGCCACCAGGGTGTGGGACCCGTTCGTTCGCATTTTTCACTGGAGCCTGGTCACCTGCGTGGTCTTGAACCAGTTTGTGCTGGAAGACGGCAAAACTGCGCATGAGTGGGTGGGCTACATCGCCAGTGCGCTGGTGTTGGCGCGCGTGGTGTGGGGCTTCGTGGGCAGCAGGCACGCGCGGTTCAGCGACTTCTTCCCCACCCCTGGCCGACTGCTCCGCCACGTGCAGGCCCTGCGCCAGGGTCAGCAATTGCACTATGAGGGGCATAACCCACTGGGCGCTTTGATGATGCTGGCGTTGATGGCGCTTGTGCTGGCCCTGGGCGCCACGGGCTGGCTGCAAACCACTGACGCATTGTTTGGCGAAGAATGGCTGATGGAACTGCACGAGAGCCTGGCGCAAGCGCTGCTTTGGGCTGCAGGGTTGCACGCGGTGGCGGCCATTGCCATGGGGCGGCTTGAGCGCGTGCGCCTGGTGCGTGCGATGGTCACGGGCGTGAAACAGCGTTATTGAGACGAAGGCCCCAGGTGCGACTGCTGTTGTTGGAAGACGACCTGACGTTGGGCGAAGGCCTGCGGGACTATCTTGAGCAGGACGGTTACCTGGTGGACTGGTGCGCCACGCTGGCACAAGCCCGGGTGTTGGCCTCCGATCCTTACGACGCGTGGTTGCTCGACTGGAATTTGCCCGACGGATCAGCCTTGGACTGGCTGCGGGGCCTGCGCTCCAAAGGGGCCAAGACCCCGGTGCTGGTGCTTACAGCGCGGGATTTGCTCAGCGACCGCATTCACGGCCTGGACAGCGGGGCAGATGATTTCCTGGTCAAGCCCTTTGCCCCTGAAGAACTGTGCGCCCGCCTGCGCGCCCTGTTCCGGCGCATGGCGGGTGGCGCCCCTTGCAAGACGTTTGGAGCCGTGGACGTGGCTTTGGCCGACAAGACCGTGCGCCTGCACGGCCAGCGGGTGGAGCTGACGGCCCGCGAATGGGCGGTGCTGGAGGCCTTGGTGCTGCGCGCCGGGCGCACCGTTTCAGCCGCCGACCTGGAGGCGCTGGTGCTGGGGCTGGACAGTGAACTCAGCAGCAACGCCCTGCAAGTGCACGTTTTTCACCTGCGCAGCAAACTGGGCAAAGGTCTGATTCAGACAGTGCGTGGCTTGGGTTACCGGATAGAGGCACCCCATGCCATTGGCTGACGGCCTGCGCGCGGCCCATCCTCCGTCCATTCGTGGCCGGTTGACGCAATCGCTCCTGTGGACCGCCATTGCTTTTGGTTTGCTGACCACCCTGGTCGTCTGGCTGGTGATGGCCCATGAGATGGGTGAGCTGATGGACCAGGAGCTGCGCGAGACTGCCGAGATTTTTCATGGGGTGTTGGCAGCCCAGCCCGCCGAATCGGCAGGTGGCCCATTGAACGCCACTGCAGGCCCGCACTATGGGTACGAGGAGCACTTGGTATGGCAAGTGATCGACAGTGCCATGGGCGAGGTACGACAGCGCTCACACAAGGCGCCCGCAACGCCCTTGCTGGCGAAGGCAGACACCAAAGCCCTCTGGACTGCCGACGGCCAATGGCGTGCTTTTGCCCTGCCCTTGAATCCCCAGGCAACGCGCTATTTGGTGGTGGCACAAAGCCGCAATGAGCGCAATGAGGCACGCAGCGAGGTGGTGCTCTACACCCTGGGCGCAGCCCTTTCGTTGGGGCTGCTCTCTGCGTTGTGGATGAGCTGGCGCATCCGCCAGGAACTCAGTCCGCTGGGGGCCCTGAGCCAAGACGTGCAACGCTACGACCCCCTGCGGCCCGAGACGACACCCCGCGCTGAGCCCAGGGCGGAGCTGGTGCCTATCGAAGCTTCGGTGGCTGAGCTGGGGCAGCGGCTGGCCCGGCGTGTTGTGAGCGAGCGTGCCTTCACCGCCCATGCGGCCCATGCCTTGCGCACGCCTGTGGCAGGTATTGATGTGCAACTGGCCCTGGCCATCAAAGAGGCCCCAGAAGCCATTCGCCCCCGGCTGGTGCGGGCCCGCGAGGCCGCTGGGCGCCTGGGGCGCGTGATGCAGGCGTTGCTGATGATGTTTCGCAGCGGCATCGAGCCCAAGCGCCAACCGATTGAGCTGGAACCATTTATCCGATCGCTCTCGTTCCACGATTTGAACATCGAGATCCAAGCGCAAGGGCCTCTCTTTGCCGATCCCGATCTGCTTGCGGCCGCTTTGTTGAACCTGCTGGACAACGCCCAGCGTTTCCACGCGCGCACCGTTTCTGTCACGGCATGGAGCCGGGGCGCAGAGACGGTTTTGCGCCTGCAGGATGACGGCGACGGCTGCCCCCCGCAAACCAAGTCGGATCTGCAGCAGGCGCTGCGGCAGCAAGCTTACGCAGAGGGCAGTGCCATGCGTGGGCTGGGCTTGGTTTTGACCGATCTGGTGGTCCGCGCACATGGCGGGCATACTTCCCTACCCGACTGTGCCCAAGGCTTTTGTATTGAGCTTTGCTGGCCAGATCCGGTGCAGGGCCCTTTGGCCCCGCAAGGCCAAAGAGCCACCCCATAAAAATGACCCCGAGAGAGAGACCCCCGATGAGAACCCAACTTCAAACCCCTCACCCCGTAGGCACGGTGCGCCTGTGCGCAGCGCTCTTGGGCCTGGCAAGCGCCCTGGCCGCACATGCCGAGGCGCCGATGCACACCGACGATGCCGGCACCCTGGGCCAAGGCGCGATGAAGCTGGAGACTGTCATCGGCCGCGAGGGCAAAACCCGGGGGGGCGAGCTGCTGTGGGGCGCAGGGGTTTTGCCCAACCTGGAGATGGAAGTCTCGCTGGCACGGGCCACAGACCGCAGCACCGCACCATCGACCACGCTGCAAGGGCGTGGGCTGGGGCTGAAATGGGTGCCATGGCAAAACGAAACGGGTTGGTCCCTGGGGGCGCGGCTGGATGTGGGGCACACCCGCGTGCGCGACCCAGCCACCCCCGTGCGTTTGACCCACCGCGAATACGCGCTCACCGGTTTGGCGACCTACCGCTTTGTGAACGAGCAGGTGCTGCACCTCAACGTGGGGCGCAAATCCACCAAGCTGGACGGCGTGCGCAACAACGCGGCCACCTGGGCTGTGGGGTACGAGCTGCCCTTGGCGCAGCGGCTGCAGCTCACCTCTGAGGTGTTTGGCGAGCGGCACAGCCGCCCCGACAAGGCTGTGGGCCTGCGCTATGAAGTGGCCGATGGGCTCAAGGTCTCTGCTGCAGTGGGCCGGGGCAATGGCCGCACCTTCAGTCAGTTGGGCATGGCCTGGGAGTTTTGAGCTTGGTTTTGGGCGCCGGTGCTGGGCCTCTTGCCAGCACGGCACAATCAGCAGCCTATGTCTGCCCACGGCGCCTACCCTGCAGAGCCCATTCCACCCCGGTCTGACCGCGCTGCCCTTGTGCAGGCGTGGGTACAGGCCCTGCGCAACCAGGCCAGCAGCGCCCAGCTGCAAGCCCTGGCGCCGCTGAGCGACGCCGAGGCCGCCCGCGTGATGGCCCTGCTGCGTGGCGATGTCCACGCGGCGCAGCCCGGGCCATGGCCCAACGCCCCAGCTGCGGCCAAGCCCAAAGACGCCGACACGGGCATTGCCCCAGGTCATTTCACCCCCCGCATCACCCTGATGACGCTGGGCCGGGGCGATGGCCTGCTGGGCCTGCAACCGCAGGGCAAGCTGGGCCCGCGCGGCGACAGCGTGACACTGGTGCAGATCGACTGGACCTACCGCACCGACGGCGGCGCCACCTGGCAGGCGGCTGCGCCTACCTCGATCCTGAACGCCCGCCCTGCCCCCGTGCAGGACCTGTTTGACACCGGCGGCCCTGTGGTGCGCATGCAGCGCAACCTGGCGGCTGAATCCGACGCCATGGACCGCGTGTGGGACCTGGGCCTGACCCCCGTGGATGCCCACAAACTGCAGTGGCGCCACCGCGCAGCCGCCAGCACCCTGGGCCCGGTGTGGACGCTGCCGCAAGAAGCGCACTTTGGCGACTTCTGGGCCGAGCAGATTCCCCAGTTGCGCGCTGAGGGGTGGAGCGTGGTGGTGCGGCCCGGCTTTGCGCACGAAAGCGTGCCCGTGCTGCGCTGGAAGCTGCACATCGCACCCGACACGGGCGAGCTGCTGGGCAAGGAAGTGGACGGCCAGTTGGGTTCGCGCGAACGCCCCGTGCAAAAGCTCATGCTGCCCGAGCGCGAAGGTGCCTGGCTGCTGACGCTGGGCATTGAGATTGACGGCCAAACCCTGGACCTCGCCCCGCTGCTGGCCGACCTGCTGCGCCGCGATGCGCGCTGGCTCAACGCCCAGCAAATGGCCGCCATTGACGACCTGGCCATCATCAAACTGCGCGCCCCGGGCGGCAAACGCATTGAGGCACCGGCCGGGCCACTCAAGGCCATCGTGGGCGCGATGGTGGACCTGTTGACCGATCCCACCCGCAACCAGCGCAAGGACGGTGACCCGCTGCACCTGGGCGCGTGGGAGGCCCGCCGCATCGAGGCCCTGCGTGCCGGGCTGGTGCAAGCCCACCGCGTAGGCACCGTGAACGGCTGGAGCAACGACTGGCAACTTCAGGGCGATGCAGGCCTGGCCCACTTGGCCCAGCGCCTGCGCCGCATCGGCACGCCCCGGCCTGTGGCCGCACCGCAGGGGCTGCAAGTGCAACTGCGCCCGTACCAATTGGAGGGCTTGGCCTGGCTGCAATACCTGCACGAACAAGGCCTGGGCGGCATCCTTGCCGACGACATGGGCCTGGGCAAAACCGCGCAGGCCCTGGCCCATGTGCTGGCTGAAAAGGAAGCCGGGCGGCTGAAGCGCCCCGCCTTGGTGGTGGTGCCCACCTCGTTACTGTTTAACTGGCAGGCCGAGGCGGCGCGCATGGCCCCCGGCCTGCGCGTGCTGGTGCTGCACGGGGCCAGACGAGGCGAGCGTTACCTGCACATCGCCGAGCACGACTTGGTGCTGACCACCTACCCCCTGCTGTGGCGCGATGTGGAGGCGCTGGCTGCGCAGCCGTTTCACCTGCTGATCCTGGACGAAGCCCAGATGGTCAAAAATGCGGGCGGCCGCAGTGCCCGCGCCCTGCGCAAGCTGCAAGCCCCACACCTGCTGTGCCTGACGGGCACCCCGCTCGAAAACCACCTGGGCGAACTGTGGGCGCAGTTTGATTTTTTGATGCCCGGCTTTCTGGGTGATGTGCGCAGCTTCAACGCCCGCTGGCGCAAGCCCATCGAGGAAAACGGCGAAACCCTGCGCGCCCAGCTGCTGGCCCAGCGCGTGCGCCCTTTCATCCTGCGCCGCCGCAAACAGGACGTAGCCACCGAACTGCCGCCGCGCACCGAAACCATCCTGCGCGTGCAGCTGCAAGGCAGGCAGCGCGAGCTGTACGAAGCTGTGCGCACCACGGCCGACAAGCAGGTGCGCCGCGCACTGGAGCGCCAGGGCTTTGAAGGCTCGCAAATCGCCATCCTGGACGCGTTGCTCAAGCTGCGCCAAGTCTGCTGCGATCCACGATTGGTCAAAGGCATAAAGCAAGGCCCCCACGCTCCGCCGCTGCGCGGGTCGCTGCCCCCCGAGGGGGACGCTTTTTTGCCTTGGGGCGGCCCGGCGGCAAAAAGGACCGCGCAGACGATGGAGCGCGCCAAGCTCGAACTGCTGGCCGACCTGCTGCCCGCCCTGGTCGATGAAGGCCGCCGCGTGCTGGTGTTCTCGCAGTTCACTGAAATGCTCTCGCTGGCGGCGGAGCAACTCGACACCCAGGCCCTGCCCTACCTCACACTCACGGGCCAGACGCCGCCGGGCCAGCGCGGTGCAGTGGTCAAGAGTTTTCAGGCACAGGACGAAGCCAGCGCGCCCATCCTGCTTGTCAGCCTCAAGGCCGGGGGCGTGGGCCTGAACCTCACCGCCGCCGACACCGTGATCCACCTTGACCCGTGGTGGAACCCCGCCGTGGAAGAACAAGCCACCGCCCGCGCCCACCGCATCGGGCAAGACCAGCCGGTGTTCGTCTACAAGCTGGTGGTGGAAGGCAGCATCGAAGAACGCATGCTGGAGCTGCAGGCCCGCAAGGCCGCGCTGGCCCAAGGCGTGCTGGGCCACGACGCAGAGGGCGCGGTGAAGTTCAGCGAGGCCGATCTGCGCGCCCTGCTGGCGCCACTGACCGAGCCAGCCAACAACCCGCTGGCCATTCCTGGCGAAGATGCCTTGCGCTGGGGTGGCACCGGCAAGCGGCGGCCCCGGCCGCTGCAGCCGCCTGAAGTTTGAGTGTTTTTTGCCTCTAGCGCTCTCTGAATAAGCGCTAGCAGCTATGCTTTTGGTAGCATTTTCGGTGCAGAAAAGGCGCAAGCGACAAGGCCAATAACCCCTTGGGCCACCGATGAGGCGGTGCAGGCCAGCTCTCAGCCCCTTTCTTCGCGTTCAGTGCGCTCAGCGGCCACGCCGCGCAACAAGCGCAGGCCATTGGCCACCACCAGCAGGCTGGCCCCCATGTCGGCAAACACCGCCATCCACATCGAGGCATTGCCAAACACCGCCATGGCCAAAAAGGCCCCCTTGATGCCGAGCGCAAACACGATGTTTTGCCACAGCACATTGCGCGTGCGGCGCGATAGGCGGATGACCTCGGGGATGCGGCGCAGGTCGTCGTTCATGATGACGATGTCGGCCGCCTCCATGGCGGTGTCGGTGCCTGCGGCGCCCATGGCGATGCCAATGTGTGCACGCGCCAGGGCGGGTGCGTCGTTGATGCCGTCGCCTGTCATGGCGGTGGGGCCCAGGTCGGCTTGCATGCGTTCGATGGCGGTGACTTTGTCCTCGGGCAGCAAATTGCCTTGGGCGTTGTCGATGCCCGCTTGCCGGGCGATGGCCTGGGCGGTGGACACGTTGTCGCCAGTCAGCATGACCGAGGCCACGCCCAGCGCATGCAGCTGCGCTATGGCCTCACGGGAGCTGTCCTTGATCGTGTCGGCCACGGCAAACAGCGCCAGCACCTCGTGTGCATTGGCAAGCAGCGTGACGGTGCGGCCCTGGGCCTCGTGCACGGCCAACAGCTCCTCCAGGGCCGCAGAGCACAGCCCCCGCTCCTCCACCAAACGGTGGTTGCCAAGCCACAGCGTCTGGCCTTGCGACTGGGCCAACTGTGCCTCCACCCCTCGGCCCGGCAGGGCCTTGAAGTGGCTCACGCCGCCGGGCCCAGCGGGCAGGCCCCGGGCGATGGCTTTGGAGACGGGGTGGTCGGAATGCCCGGCCAAGTCTGCGGCCCACGCCAGCACGGCGGCTGCGGGCTGCTGGGTGCTCAGCACCTCTTGGGCGACGAGCTTGGGCTTGCCTTCGGTGATGGTGCCGGTCTTGTCCAGCGCGATGGCTTTGAGTTTGTAGGCGTCTTCCAGGTACACACCGCCCTTGATGAGGATGCCCCGGCGTGCGGCGGCGGCCAGGCCGCTGACCACGGTGACGGGGGTTGCAATCACCAGCGCGCAGGGGCAGGCAATGACCAGCAGCACCAGCGCCTTGTACAGCGCCTGTGTCCAGGTGAAGTCCAGCAATACCGGGGTGAGCACGGCCACCAGCAAGGCCATGACAAACACGACGGGGGTGTACACCGCAGCGAACCGGTCCACAAACTGCTGAGTGGGGGCCCGTGAGCCTTGGGCCTGCTCCACCGACTGGATGATGCGCGCCAGGGTGGTGTTGTTGGCAGCCGCCGTCACGGCGATTTCGAGGGTGCCGGTTTCATTGATGGTGCCCGCAAACACCAGGTCGCCCTGGGCCTTGTCCACCGGAATGCTCTCCCCTGTGACAGGGGCTTGGTTGACGGCGCTGGTGCCGCTGGTCACCGCCCCATCGAGCGGGATGCGTGCACCGGGCTTGACGCGCACGGTGGCTGCCACGGGCACGTCGGCGGCGGGCTGCAAAGCCCAGCTGCCGTCGCTTTGGCGCACTTCGGCGGTGTCTGGGGTCAGGGCCAGCAGGCTCTTGATGGCGTTGCGGGCGCGGTCCACCGCTCGGCCCTCAATCAATTCAGCGATAGCGTACAAGGCCATCACCATGGCGGCCTCGGGCCACTGGCCAATGAGGAAGGCGCCGGTGACGGCCACGGTCATCAGGGCGTTGATGTTCAGGCGCGCCTGCATTAACGCGGCCAGGCCCTTGCGGTAGGTGGAGAAACCTGCCAGCCCGATGGCGCCAGCCGCCAGTGCCATGCCCAGGCCTTTGAACACGGTGGTGTCGGGGGAGAAGAATGACAGGGCCTCTGCCGCAATCGCCAAGCCCAGTGCCAGCACCATGCGCCACAGGCCTTCGGTGGCGCCATGGGCCTGCGCCCCTGCATCGTCTGTGCCAATGGGCTGCGGGTCAAAGCCCGCCTTGCGGATGGCTGCCACCGCGGCCGGGATGGCATCGGCCGCTGCGTCAATCGTCAAAGTGCGCGCACCCAGCTGAAACCCCAAGCCGCGTATGCCGGGGATGGAGGCCAGCGCGCGTCGGATTTCGCTTTCTTCGGCAGCGCAGTCCATGGCGGCGATGCGAAACACCGTGCCTTGGGTGGCTTGCGCAGCCGGTGGTGCGTTGCCTGGCTGGGTTGGGGTGCAGTGGTGGTCGCCGCAGCAGCTGTGTGCCGTGGCGTGGGTGTGGAGGGCTTCGGTGGACTTCATGGTGTGACGGCGTTGTATGCAGTCTATTGGAAACCTTGAAGTGACTTCAATGTCAAGCAGGGGCGAGGTTTCTTCTTTCCGTTTGGCGTGCCCGCATCCTGTGGATTGGGTGAATTATGGGTATTTTGAGGCTGTAGCGCTTATGAATAAAGCGCTAGCAGCTATTGATTTGATAGCGATTTGATAGTGATTTGGACGCAACCTGGGTAACCCCAAAACCGCGGTGCCGTGGCCTGATCGCTAGGATGTGCGGCTGCACAGTTTTGGTGCAAGCCTGCCCGACATAGACGGGCCAAACACGGGCCATAGACGACCCATGCCACGGAACCTTTCACGTGCCCAAAAGAATCAGCGTCTGGTTTCACTCCAGGGTGCTCAGCAACACCCTGTCCTTATCGAGCAGCGAACGCTGGAAAGCCAGCCTGGGGGCACTGCTGTGCCTGGCAGCCTGTGGGCTGCTGCTGCGCAGCCTGCCGCTGGATGCGCACTGGCTGCTGGCCCCTGTGGGGGCCAGTGTGGTGATTTTGTTTGTGCAGTTTCACAGCCCGGTGGCGCAGCCGTGGCCGTTGCTGGGCAGCTACCTGATGGCCACCCTGGTGGGGCTGGCCTGCTCGCACTGGGTGGCGCAGCCCGCGTGGGCCGCGGCCCTGGCGGTGGCGCTGTGCATCTGGCTCATGGCCCGGCTCAATTGCGTGCACCCGCCGGGGGGTGCGCTGGCCTTGTTGCTGGTGCTCAACGGGCCTTACACCCCCGCGCAAATGCTGGCCGTGGGCGAGTTGATTGGCATCAACGCTGTGGCCTTGCTGGTGGTCACCTTGTTGATCAACCGCTGGGTTTTGCGCCGCCGCTACCCGCACAGCAGCACACCGCCTAGCCCGGGCCACCGCACGCAAGACCAGGCGCCCATAGAGCGCATGGGGCTGACTCATACTGACCTGGAGAGCGCCGTCAAAACGCTCAACACCTTTGTGGACGTGCAGGAAGACGAGCTGGTCGAGATTTACAACCTGGCCGTTGACCATGCGTTTGGGCGCCATGTGGGGTTGACCTGCGCGGACATCATGTCATGCGATGTCATCACCGCCCACTTTGACACCGACCTGGCCGTGGCCTGGCAGCTGCTGCGCAAGCACAAGATCAAGTCGTTGCCGGTGATCGACCGGTTTGACCGCCTGATCGGCATCGTGACGGTTGCAGACTTTCTGCGCCAGATCGATGCCCAGGCCACGCCCAAAGACCTGGCAACGCTGGTGCAGGCGCTGCTCAAGCGCACCCCGGGGCCATATGCCGACAAGCCCGAGGTGGTGGGCCAGATCATGAGCCCGGAGGTTTTTACCGCCACGCCGCAAACACCGCTGTCTGAGCTGATCCGCCAGATATCGCAGCGCGCCCTGCCCCATGTGCCGGTGATTGACGCGCGGCGCAAGGTGGTGGGCATGGTCACGCAGTCTGACCTGCTGGTGGCGCTGTACAAGAGCATTGCACTGGACCAGGCCAGCCAGTCGGCCAAGGCTTGAGCGCCTGGGGGCTGCGGTGCGGCCCCGCCCACACCGCCCACGCCACATTGCACCGCTTTATGCGTGGGCTGATTGCTGCCGCCTGCGCAGCAGCGTGCGCGCCGCCCAAAACACCACGCAGCCCCCAAAGGCGCCAAACACCAGGGCCAGCCCCAACTGCAAGGCCAGCAGCCCGGGGCGCAGGCTGCGGTCCACGACCGATTCGGCGGGCTGTGCAGGGTTGACCCACACGGGCACCGGCGCGCTCGTGCGTTCAGCGCTCTGCAATCTGTGCCCCAGTTGCTCTTGAAAGCTGCCAATGTTGTCTGCGCGCGTGGTGATGGAGGCGCGGTCTCCGGTGTATTCCACCCCGGCCACCTGGTAGCGGTAGTGGGTCGAGACGCGGTAGGTGGTGCCGCCTTTGCTGGGCTTGTGGCTTTGGAGCGTGGCCGAATCCACCTGGGCCGGCACGCTGTGCCACGTTTGCATCCGCGCCCAGTCGTACACCATGGGCGCGGTCATGAAGAGCAGGATGCCCAGGCCTGCGGCGGCAAACGGCACGGCCAGCACGGCCAGCACGGCCAGCATGACCAGCCCAAGCAGCGTTTGCTTTTTGTCGGCAGCAGTGGGTTTTTTCATCCATGGGGCTTTCTGTGGTGGGGCTGGTTTTTGGCGCTCAGTGCTCAGTGCTCTGCACAGGGCTTTGCGCTCAGGGCTTTGCGCTCCAGACGCAAGCTGAGCCAGATGCGCAGCAGCACCCACCACATGCCCAGGCCAAAGCCCGAAAACCCGAGCGCCACTATCAGCTGCAATGCCAGCAAATCCAGACGCAGGCTGCGGTCTGCCACCGACTCAGCGGGCTGCGCAGGGTTGACCCAGACCTGCACTGGGGTGCCTGAGCGTTGAGCGGCCTCCAGCCTCTGGCCCAGCTGTTGTTGAAACATGCTCACGCCGTCGGTGCCGTCATGCAAAGAGGCCCGTTGCCCCAAGTACACCTTGCCATCGACCTCGTAGCGATAGCGCACCTCTACCCCATAGGCAGTGCCGCCCTTATGCCCAGGCTCCTTGATGGTCGCAGCTGACTCCACCACCGCCGGTGTGGCCTGCCACGACTGAGCGCGCACCCAGTCCACCACTTTGGGGCCTACGCCAAACAGCAGCATGCTCAGACCGAGCACGACAAAAGGCAGCAGAAAGAGTGCCGCCAAGCTGAGGGTGAGCGGCGATGCTGCGGGGCCCGGGCGCCAGCCGCTGGTGTTGGCGGCGCGCTGCGTTGGGGGCGGTGAGGAGGTGCTTGGCATCAGAAATCGTGTGAGTGTGCGCGGGTTCAGCCCCACTTCAGGCCGATTGCGTGGGCAGCCCGGTGGCATTGGATAGCGTCTGCAGCATCTGGTCTGCCACGGCCTTGCCGCCCAGGCTGTCGGCCACAGTGATAGCTTTGCCGTTTTTCAGCACAACCCGAATCCGGTACCACACGGTGTGCTCCGCTCCGGTTTGCGAGCTGTAGCTTTGCATGAGTTGCAAGCCGCGCAAATCGCTGCGTGGCACTTGGTGCCAGGCAAACATGAAGCCCAGCAGGCGCTGCTCGGTGCGCAGGCCCTGGCCATCGAGCTGCACGCGCAGGCTATTGCACAGCGCAAAAAAGCCCCACAGCAACATGGCCCCACCCACGCCGCCAAACAGCACCATAAACAGCACAGGCGCCTGTATGGCCTTGGCTGCCATGCCAAAGCCAAAGAACACCCCACCCATAACCAGCCACAGCAGGTTGTGCCGCCAGAGGCGTCCGTAGGGCTGGTACAGGTGCACCCCCCCATTCACCAGCTTTAGGTCGCGGACTGCATTCAGCTCTGCCTCACGCTGTGCCTTCATCAGCGGATGACTGGCCGCATCCTGACCCAGCCCGGTGGATTCTGTGTGCGTGGCGTACACCGGAACTTCAAACTGGCGCGAGAACTTCATCGCCGGATCGGTGCACTTCAGCCGCACCGTCCAGTGGTGCTTGCTGTCTCCGACAGGGTCTTCCGATTGAGGCAGTCCGTTGGGTACGTTCAGGCGAAACGATACGCGGCTGCCCAACCCTTGTGGCAGCACTTGCGCTACACCATCAGTTTGCCAAACCATTTTTTCGCGCGACTCGGTGCTCTTGTCGCCCGCCGAGCGGGTCTGGTCGTGGTACGCGCAGCGCAGCGTGACATCAAACCGCAGGTCGGGGCGATAGGCGACTGCAGGCAGATCAATGGCAGCCCCTACATGCCCGCCAATGGAGCCAGGAAACGGGTCCATCACCAGGCGCACGTCACCGTGGCTGTGCGCGTCCCTTGTGGCGCGCACAGCGGCTGCGATCAAGCCAACAGCCACCAGCAGCATGACCCCGATGATCCAGACCACCGCCGTCTCACCGCGAGCCAAAGCCTTTGGAATCTGCACATAGGCCAGGGGCGTGGTGAGCAGGGTTGAGGCCACGGCGAAGCCCCATAGGATGACGACCTCCCACCGCTTGTCCGAGCGGATGCGGTTGGACGCCCACGCTTTGCGCAGCAGCCAGGGCCTGTCTGGCTGCAAACCCGGTGTATCTTCCGATGGGCCCATCACGGTCCCCCCTCGTTTGGTGTTTTGTTTGGTGTTTTTGTGGTGCGGGCCGTGGCGCTGCCACAGGCCAACGGTTGCGATGGTGCGCCGCCGCTCTTGCCAAGCCCAGTCTAGCGCTCGACCCATTTTTAAAGTCAAAATGGCACATGGCGCTTATGGAATAAGCGCCAAAAGCTATCAAATAAATAGCACAAACACCCTGTCAATCCTGCCCGCCAGCCCCATGACCACCTCCACCCAGGCTCCTACGCCCCGCTACTGGCTCATGAAGTCCGAGCCCGAAGAGTGCTCCATTGACGACGCCTTGGCCGCCCCTGGCGCCACTGTGCCCTGGACGGGCGTGCGCAACTACCAGGCGCGCAACTTCATGCGCGATGGCATGCAAGTGGGCGACGGCGTGCTGTTCTACCACTCCAGTTGCCCCGAGCCCGGCATTGCAGGCCTGGCCCGTGTGGCCAGCGGCACCCGGGCCGACCCGACGCAGTTCGACCCGACCTCACCGTATTTCGACCCTAAGTCTCCCGCCGACGCCCCCCGCTGGCTGCTGCTGGACGTGCAGGCCCTGCGCAAAACACGCCTCGTCAGCCTGGCCGAGCTGCGCAGCACCCCGGCGCTGGCCAGCATGCGGGTGCTGCAAAAGGGCAGCCGCTTGTCCATCACACCGGTAGAGCCTGGCGAGTGGGAGGCCGTGGCGCAACTGCTGGCCCGCTGAGCGTTGCGGCGGGGCTGCACACGCTGTTGTGGCGCTGATTGAGCACCGATTCAGCGCTACCCGGCCTGGTACACCAACACCTTCAGCGCCCTGCCCTCGTCCACATCGGCAAACACGGCAGGGTTGGCCACGCGCTCCACAAACTTCAGTTCGGGTGCGAGTTCCTGCATCTGGTTTTGCAAAAAGTCCACGCCCAGCTCGGGTGCGTTCAGGCACAGCAAGGCATGGCCGCCTGGCGCCAGCAAATCGGGCAGGCGGCGCATGAGGCGGGCATAGTCTTTGGTGGCCACGAAGCTGCCTTTTTGGTAGCTGGGCGGGTCCACGATGACCAGCCCATACGGCCCGCTGCGGGTGATCTTGCCCCAGCTGCTGAAAATGTCGTGCGCCAAAAAGCTGGCCCCGGTGGTGATTCCGTTGAGCTGGTGGTTTTGCTGGCCAATCCCCATGGCGCCATGGCTCATGTCCACGTTGACCACCTGCTTGGCCCCGCCCTGCAGCGCCACCACCGAAAAGGCGCAGGTGTAGGCAAACAGGTTGAGCACCTTCAGACCATAGCGGTCTTGCCTGCGGGCCTCGGCATAGTTGCGCACCCAGCGGCGGCCTTCGGCCATGTCCAGGAACAGGCCATGGTTCTGGCCGCGCAGCACATGGGTTTTGAAGCGAGCGCCCTGCTCGGTCACGGTGTGCGGGTCAGGCACCTCGCCTTGCATCAGCCGCGTTTCGGTGCGGCCCTGGGTGCGCAGCGCTTCGTTGCGGCACTGAAACACCCAGTTCAGCGGCTGGCCTGGGGCGATGGACTTCCAGCGTTCCGCCAGCGCCGCGCCGATGGCCGCCAGTTGTCCCTCGGTTTCGTTGTCTGCAGGCAAAAAGCTGGTCAGTACGAAGACGGGCGGATAGGCATCCAGCGTCCACTGCTCGCAGCCTGGGTGGCGGCCCCCACGGCCGTGAAAGATGCGTTGCGCATCGGTGGGCAGGGGCATGGAGGCGATGGCGTCGAGCAGGGCTTGCATTCGGTAGGGCTTCTGGCAGTAGGGGCGTAGGGGCCCCAAAAAACTGGCTGCCGCTGCAGGACTGGCACGGCAAAGGCTGCCGGTGTGTGTCGCTGGGAGCGGAGGGATTCGAGGGCTCTGAAGCTTACTTGTTCTTTGCCTCTTTGAAGCTTACCTCCGCGTCAGCTCATCAGTGCCCGCCCTGCAATGCCTCCAGCGCCACATGCTGCAGCAACATGATGGTTTTGCCGTCCTCAACGGTGCCTGCACGGATGCCCGCCAGCGCCTCGCTCAGCGCCATCTCGACCACCTCGATGTCTTCGCCTTCGTGCGCCAGCCCCCCGCCCTCTTGAACACGGTCTGCCGCTTCGTAGTCGGCCACAAAGAAGTGCAGCTTTTCGGTGACGGAGCCCGGGCTCATGTAGGCCTCAAACACCTTGCGGGGGGCGCGGATGCGGTAGCCGGTTTCCTCTTCAGCTTCGCGGCGGATGCAGGTCTCCGGGTCGTCGCCATCGAGCAGGCCGGCGCAGGCTTCCAGCAGATGGCCATCGGCGCAACCGTTGAGGAACGCTGGCAGCCGGAACTGCCGCGTGAGCACCACCGTGCCGCGCCGTGGATTGAACAGCAGCAACGTGGCGCCGTTGCCCCGGTCGTAGGCCTCACGGCTCAGGCGCTGCCACTGGCCGTCGCGGCGTTGCAACTCGAACGTGACCTTGCGCAGCACATACCAGTCGTTCGACAGCAACTGCACGTCCAGCAGGCGCACATGCTCGGCCTGGGCGTTGATCGGTACGGGTGAGGGGCGGCTCATGCGGCAGCCCCTTCGTGGCTCGTCGCCCGCACTGGCAATTCGTCGATGTGGTGGTACACCGGCAGGCCCCGCACCTGCGCCCGGGCCACATCCATGTCCGCACCACGCGATGCGCCGGGCAAGCGCAACACTGCGTCGCAGCGCGCCAGCAGCCGCTCGGCCACCGGGTACTGGTAGGCATGGAACACCGCATCGCCGGGCTCGCGCCCACCCGCCGCATGGATGATGGGCAACGCCAGCCATTCGCCCAACAACGGGAGATGGCCGCGCTCGTAGATGGGCAGTGCCGCAGCCTCCAGTCGGGCTCGGTTGGCTGCGATTTTGGTGGGATCGCCGTCGGTGCCCGACAGGTAGGGGCCCGCAATCAGGACCAGCAGTGGGCGATCGGGTGCATCGGTGTCAGGCATTGGATTGTCAAAAGGTTGATTCGTGCAATATCATGCACTTTCAATTAAATTCGTGCAATCACATTTCTGCGCCCAACCTTTCAGACAAACCACGCCATGCTCACCACCCAGCGCAAGCAACTCATCCTCCAGCGCCTTCGGCAGGAGGGCCAGATCGTGGCCAAGGCATTCAGCGAAGAGCTGGGCATCTCAGAAGACACGGTACGGCGCGATCTGCGAGAGCTGGCCGCCGAAGGCCAGCTGCAGCGCGTGCACGGTGGTGCGCTGCCCGCTTCTGCCGCCATCGGTGATATGCAGGTGCGCGCTGTTTTGGCTCCCGACGAAAAACGGGCCCTGGGCCGCGCTGGCGCAGCGCTGGTGCAGCCGGGCCAGGTGGTGATCCTGGACGGAGGCACCACATCGCTGCAAGTGGTGCAGCACCTGCCGCTCACCCTGCGCGCCACGGTGGTCACCCACAGCCCCACCATTGCGGTAGCACTGACTGGCCATGCGCAGATCGAGGTGCTGGTGTTGGGCGGCCGTCTGTTTCGGCATTCCATGGTGAACGTGGGCGCCAGCGTGGTGGAAGCCGCCGCCCGGCTTCGCGCGGATCTGTACCTCATGGGGGTGACTGGTGTGCACGCCCAGGCGGGGCTGACCACGGGCGATTTTGAAGAGGCCGCCGTCAAGCGGGCACTGCACGAGCGCGCGGCCGAGACCGTGGTGCTGGCCTCTGCGGACAAGCTGGGTGCGGCTTCAACTTTCACTATTGCCCCCCTCAGCGAACTTGCGGCCCTGGTGGTGCCCGCCTCCACCCCAGCCCCCTTGCGCAAAAAGCTTCAGGCGGGCGGCGTGAAGGTCAGCACCGCCATGGCCTGATCAGCTGGCAGACGCCGCGCTCTGGCGCAAATGGGCCACCAGCGCCTGTGCAAAGCCGGACAGCACCGCGCCCTTGCGCACGCAAATCTGCAGGTCGCGCTGTGCCCAGGGCTCGTTCATTTCCAGCACCACGGGCGGCTCGCTCAACCCTGCCACCTGCAAGGCGGCACCCCGTGGCACCAGGCCAATGCCCACACCTGCCCCGACCATGCGGCACACGGCCTCAAAACTGCGCACCTGGATGCGCACATCGAGGTGGCGCCCCAGTGCGGCTGCAGCGTTCATCGTGAAAGTATGGATGGCAGAGCCCGCGTGCAACATGACAAAGGCATGGTCGATCACCTCGGCAAACCCCATCTGCGAGCGCCCAGCCAGCCCATGGCCTGCAGGCACGATGAGCACCAGGCGGTCCTGCCGGTACGGAACCAGTTCCACCCCCGCGCCCGAGCCACTGTCTGCCAGCACGCCCACCTCGATCTCACCACCGGCCACCGCCACCACAATTTCTGCGCTGGTGCGCTCCTCCAGCGTCACGCTCACCTGCGGGTGCTGCTTCAAAAAACCGGCCAGGTCGTCGGGCAAAAAGGTGTGCGTGGCGTGCGTGTTGGCCCACAGGCTGACATGGCCGCGAATGCCCGATGCAAACGGCTGCAGGTTGGCGTGCATTTGCTCGATGCGCGCAAACACCTCGCGGGCGTTGCGCAGCAGGGCCTCGCCCGCAGGCGTGAGGGCCAGGCCCCGGGTCTGGCGCTCAAACAGCGGCGTGTTCAGGGCATCCTCCAGCCGCCGCAGCCGGTGGCTGGCCGACGAAGGGGCGAGGCAGGCCCGCGCGGCGCCGCGCGTGAGGTTGCGCTCCTCGGCCATGGCCACAAACAGGCGCAAATCCACAAGGTCGTAGTTCACAAACGGGCTCCTGGCGGGGGTGGCGGACTGTGCGCTGCGTTCGTATTTAACGAACGCATGCTTGGGAAATGGGCAATTGTGCCGCCAGTGCACCTCAGGGATCATCGCCCATCGTTGAACCTTTGCCACGGCAAGCGTTCGCCCTGTCCGCATCACTTACCTATTTTGGACGCTGCCCCGCCCCATGCCCTGGAAACACTGGTCCGCCGAACGCCTCGGCATTGTTCTGGCCGTTTTGGCTGCCCTGGGCTTTTCCTTCAAAGCCATTTTTGTGAAGCTGGCCTACGCGGTGCCGCAAGCCGTGCCGGTGGATTCGGTCACCTTGCTGGCCCTGCGCATGGCGTTTTCCGTGCCCGTGTTTGCCTGGGTGGGCTGGCGCGCCAGCCGCGCCCTGGCCCCGCTGCCCCGGCGCGACTGGCTGGCGGTCATTGCGCTGGGCTTGTTGGGGTACTACGGCTCCAGCATCCTCGACTTCATGGGCTTGCAGTACATCACCGCCAGCCTGGAGCGGCTGATTTTGTTCACCTACCCCACCCTCACCATCCTGATTGGCGTGCTGTTCATGGGCAAGCGGGCATCCCGGCGCGAGATGGGGGCGCTGCTGCTGTCCTACGCGGGCATTGGCCTGGCCTTTGCGCACGACCTGCACATTGCGGGCGACACGCGCGCCGTGCTCATCGGCGCGGGCTTTGTGTTCGGCTCGGCGGTGTCTTACGCGTTCTATCAGGCGGGCAGCGAGCCTGCCATCCGCAGGCTGGGCGCAGCGCGCTTCACCGCCTTGGCCATGTTGGTCTCCACGGGTGCCACGCTGCTGCACTTTGGGGTGTCGCAGCCTGTGGGCGCGTTGGTGCAGCCCGCCCCGGTCTACCTGCACGCGCTGGGCATGGCCCTCTTCTCGACCGTGCTGCCCGTGTTCATGACGTCGGCCGCCATCCGCCGCATCGGCGCCGCCAAAACCGCGCTGATCGGCACGCTGGGCCCGGTGCTCACGATTTTCTTTGGCTGCTGGATATTGGACGAGCCCTTGTCCTGGCCTCAAATGGCGGGGGCGGCGCTGGTGCTGGCGGGGGTTTTGTTGATCAGCAAGCGGGGCGCCCCGGCAATGCGCCGCCCGCCAGAGGGTGCGCCTTCGCCCGCATCCGTTGAACCCGGCGCCAGGTCGGCCTGACCCCGAGCGGCGGTGGGCCCCAAGGGATTGGCGCAAACGTCTCTCCAGCCAATGCCTATACCCCAAACATGGCACCCACCTGCTGCAACCACGCTTGTCGTTTGGCATCGGTGGCGTGGCTGACGGGTGACAAGGCCACCCATTGCACCTTGCGCACGCCACATTTACGAAGCGTGCCACGCACCAAGGCGCGCTGCACGGCGTCGCCATACAGCCAGCGATAGGCCCATTTGGGCGTGTTCATCGTGGTCACGACCACCGCGCGCTCGATATGGGTCAAGCGCCCCTCGACGCCGTGTTTTGAGGGCTTGTAGGCCCAGCCGTTGGTAAACACCTTGTCGATAAAGCCCTTGAGCAGCGCGGGCATCACCTCCCACCAGATCGGAAAGATAAAGACCAGTTGCTGGGCCGCATCGATGCGCGCCTGGTAGCGCGGCACGGCCGGGTCCGCGCTCTGCCCCCGTGCGTACCCGGCCAGGTCTGCGCCCCGCATCACCGGGTCAAAACCGTCTTCATCTAAGTGCAGGCGGTCCACGGTGTGGCCAGCGCCTTCCAGCTGCTGCACCACGCGCTGGTACAGCGCATGGCAATAACTTTTTGAATACGGGTGGGCCAGGATGACCAGGGTCTGCATGCGTGTGCTCCATCAAAGAATGTGATGGGGCGATGGTGCAAAAGGCCCGGCCCGCCGTCATTAACAAAGGTTCAGGTGCTCAGCCGCGCGGGTCGGCTTCCGGCGGGTTCTCTTTCAACTTGCGGCGGATCCGGCTCAGGTGCACCGCACTCACGCCCAGGTAGGCCGCCAGGATGTGCAGCGGAATGCGCTCCAGCTGGTGCTGGTGCGTGGCCTGCAGCGCCTGGTAGCGCTGGGTGGGCGAGTCGGCAATGGCGCTGGTGTAGAGGTTGGCGTAGTGAATGAGCCGCTGCTGCGTCAGCGCCTGGATGTCCGCTTGCAGGGCCGGGTCGGTCTTGGCGCGGGCCTTCAGGGCTGCGCCTTCCACCACGCGCACGCGGCACGGCTCCATGGTGACGAGGTGCAGCGCACTGGGGCGGCCAGTCAAAAAGCTCTCCATTGAGCTGACCACGTCGCCCTCAAAGAAAAACTGGGTGCTGCTCTCGCGCCCCTGCGTGTCCACCAGGTACAGCCGCGCACAACCCTGCTCGATGAGGTACAGCCGCCGTGCGACTTCGCCCGCGCGCAGCAGCAGTTGCCGCGCGTCCACTTGGCAGGCCGTGCCCAGTTCAAGGAGTGTGGTGTGTAGGGCGTTCATGGCAAGGTACTGTCGGCACGGTGATTCAGACAGGTCGGAAAGCGCATGGCGGATGCTGCGGTGAGGGGCGCAACGGAGAAGCGCAACGTGTACTCACTGCGAAACTTGAATCAAATTGCTGCCTTGCGCTTGATGTATAAGGACTTTTCGCTATGCAATACATAGCAATCCATCATTTGCTGCTTTGCGGCCCCGCCTCGCATCGGGCAGCGCCACCGGTGCAGATGGGAAATCGTGTACCCATCGTGGCCTTGGTCACGCTCGCGGGCTCACTTCAACCCCAGCCGCGTCAGCTTCTTGATCAACCCCACCCGCGAAATCCCCAGCCGCCGCGCTGCCTCCGACTGGTTGCCCGACACCGCCGCCATGGTGTCGCGCACCATGCGCACTTCCAGCTCCATCAGCGCGGCGTCCAGCGGGCCAGTGCTGCCGGGCGGGGCCACTGCAAGAGTTTTTTGATCGGCTGCACTCTCGCTCATATCCCCGCTGGCCAGTTGCAGCAGCTCGGCATCGACCTCGCGCTGGCCAGGCATCAGCAGTGCACCAGCCGACTCCACCACAGCCTTCAGCTCGCGCACATTGCCCGGCCACTCGCGCGCCATCAGCCACGCCAGGGCACTGGCCGACAGGCTGGCGCGGTGCGCCACGCGGTGCAAAAAACGCGTGGCCAGCAGCGGGATGTCGGCGGGCCGCTCGGCCAGCGACGGGGTGCGCAGCACCACGCCCTTGAGGCGGTAAAACAGGTCTTCGCGGAACGTGCCTTCGCGCACCATCGCTTCCAGATCGCGGTGGGTGGCCGCGACCACACGCGCATCCGCACGCTTTTGGCTGCGCCCGCCCACGGGCACAAAGGTGCCCTCTTGCAAAAAGCGCAGCAGCTTGACCTGCATGGGCGGCGGCATTTCGCCCACCTCGTCCAGAAACAGCGTGCCGCCATGCGCGGCCTCCACCAGGCCGGGCTGGTCGCGGTAGGCGCCGGTGAAGCTGCCCTTCATGTGCCCGAAAAGCTCGCTCTCCAGCAGCTCGGCCGACAACGCGCCGCAGTGGATAGCGACAAAGGCCTCGCTCTTGCGGGTGCTGCAGGCGTGCAAGGCGCGGGCCACCAGCTCTTTGCCGGTGCCCGTGGGGCCCAGCACCAGCACGCTGACGTGGGTGGGCGCCACGCGGCGCACCAGGGCGCGCAATTGCACCGTGGCCGCCGCCTGCCCCACCATACCCAGGTCGTCCAGCGACTGCCCTGCGCGCAGGGTTGCCAGTTCTGCATCCAGCCGCGCCTTGCGCAGCCCGCGTGCCACCACAAACCGCAGCATGTCGGGATCGATGGGCTTGGTCAGAAAGTCCCAGGCGCCCAGCTCGGTGGCGCGCAGGGCCAGTGCGTGGTCGCCGTGGCCGGTCAGCACCACCACCGGCACGCGCGCAAAACGCGGGATCAGCTCCAGGCCGATCTCCGGGTCCATGTGCGGCGGCATGGCCAGGTCCAGCAGCACCAGTTCGGGCTGCTGTTTCGCAAACGCCGCCAGGGCCTGTTCGCCATCGCCCGCCAGCGTGACGGTGTGGCCCAGGTTGCGCAAAAAAGCGCCGCCCAGCCGCTGAAAAGCAGCCTCGTCATCGACCAGCAGCACGTGGCCGTTGACATGGTCGCTTATCGGCTCGCCCGCTGGCGTGGCGTCTTGCCCTGCATCCGGCGGGGTGTTGGCTGCGTTGTCTGTGGTGTTGGCGGTCATGGCAGGCGTTGCGTCGTCGTCAAAGGAAAGCGCAGCGTGAAGCAGGTGCTCCACGGTGGCCGCTCAGTCAGCGCCACCGAGCCACCGTGCGCAGCCATGATGCGGGCCACGATGGCCAAGCCCAGCCCGGTGCCGCCGGGGCTGCGCGATGCGAAGGGCTCGAACAGGCGGCTGCGGATTTCGTCCGGCACGCCGGGGCCCGCGTCGCAGATGTGCAGCAGCACGGCGGTGTCGGTGGTTTCTGCGTCGATGTGCACGGGGCTGTGCGTGGCTGCCGCTGAGGCATCTGCAGCCCCATCGGGATCGGCAGCATCGGAGGCCATCGCGATGCGCGCGTTCTCTAGCAAGTTGGTCAGCGCCTGGTCCACGCGCCGGGGGTCGGCCTGCAGCACCAGCGGCTGGGCCAGGCCCGCACCCAGGCTCACCTCCGGCAGGCGCAGGGCCGCGTTGCGCACATGGGCGGCCAGGTCCAGTTCACGGGGCACCAGCTTCCAGGGCTTGGCAAAGTCCAGCAGGTCGTGCGTCAGGTTCGCAATACGCGCCACCTGGTCTGCCACCTCGCGCCGCGTCTCACCGGGCGCAGCAGCCACGGCCATCGAGATGATGTTGAGCGGGTTGCGGATGTCGTGCGCCACCGTGGCGGCCAGCGCACCCAGCTCGGCCAACCGCGCCTGCAACTGGCGCTCGCGTTCGCGGGCGGCAAACTGCTGGGCCTGTTCCACGCGCGCCGCCGCCTCAGCCACCACCGTGCCAAACAGCTCGGCCACATGGCGCGGCCCGGGCGGTGCGGCGTCCCAGCCCTGCAGCGTGCTCTGCCAGCCTTGCTCGCCCGGGGTGCACACCAGCTGCGGGGTGCTCCCCGGTGGCGTTGATGGGGCTGATGACGTTGAGGGTGTTGTTGATGCGGACGGAGCGCCAATCTGCACCTCCACCTGCGTGCCAATGCGCGCACTCAGCAGCATGGCGGCCTGCTGCGCCAGGGCCTCGGGCGTCTCGGCCGACAGCAGCGCGTTGCGCCAGGCGCCCAGGTCGGCAATCGACACCTCGCCCCCCGGGTACACCAGCCGCTCGGCCACGCGGCGCACCGGGCCGTTCAGGGCCAGCACACTGGCCGCCACCGCCAGGCCGCCCAACCAGCGCGACTCAAACGGCAGCAGTGGCGTGAGCGCCAGCACCACCGCGCCCAGCGCCAGCAGCAGCGCCCATACCAGCGCGCGGCGTGCCCAGGCGTTGGCCACAAACACGCCATAACGCAAGATGCCGTAGACCAGAATCAACGAGTACAGCGGCAGGCCCAGCAGCGGAAACGGGTAGATCGGCAAATCCAGCACCGCAATGCCGTAGCCCGCCAGGCACAGCAGGCCCCACAGGCACGACGCTGTGACGGCGGCAATCTGCCGAAACTTCTGCCCGTCGCCCGAGCGGCGCGCGCGCAGCAAGGCCAGCAGCAGCACCGCCACACCGCCAATGCCCAGAATGACCCAGGCCATGCTGGCCACCATGCCTACAGGGTCGGCCACTGCCAGCCAGCCAATGTCGCGGTGGGGAATCAAGTGCCCCGGTCCCAGGACGACGGAAACCGCCGTGGCCCCTGCGCCCAGCGCATAGGCTGCGACAACACCCCAGCGCCCCAGGTCTACACGGCAAAACACCGTGCAGAAATGAAAGAACAGCGCGGAGGTGAATGGCGCTGTGGCCATCAGGCGGATCGCCACCGGCTCGGTCTCGGGGCCCAGCCAGTTGGGCAGTTCGTTGCCCACCATCCACAGCGAGATGCCGCTCAAAAAAGCCGCCAAAAGGCGGGCACCCGCCACACGGTCCGCCCAGGCCAGCAGCACGGCAGCCAGCACCAGCGTTTCGAGCACCGAAAACCCGAGGACGGCGTGGATCAGCATGCGCAGACAGGGTGGGCAAAGACGTTGCGCATGGCGGAGACCTGTTCCTGGGGTTAACGATGGGGACTGCGCGCACTGTAAACCAAGTATGCAGGTGGGTCAGCGAATTTCAATGAAATCAAGCACTTGCAGCGCACGCAGGGGCTGGCCCGGGTTTCGCAATAGACAGAGCAACCGCCACTCTTTCCGAGCCCGCCATGTTTGCCCTTTTCACCCCTGCGCCCCGCCACAGCGAAGCACCCGCGTTAAGCCCAGCCCGCGATCTGGATTTGCGCGCCTTGGTGGGGGCCGCAGCCTGGGCACGCCTGCCCGCTGCCGTGCAGCGCCGCTTTGGCCTGGCACACGCCGACGTGAGCTACCACGGCCAGATGGAGCTGCGCTGCTCGCGGATCGGCCATGTCTATGCCGCATTGACCCGCCCCTGGGGCGGCCCGCTGACCCACCTCCACACCACCGCCCTGCCCGCCACCGTGCATGTGAGCCACAACGGGCGCGGCGGTGTGGTGTGGGAGCGGTGCTTTCACGCCAACACGGACACCGGCCAACGTACCGAGCGCACTGTGCGATCTACCAAGGAGCTGGACGCCGATGGCGGCTTGCTCGAGCGCACTGATGGGGGCCTGGCCATGTCGCTGGATGTACTCGAAGAAGACGGCGCGTTGGTGTTTCGCAGCCGCCGCTTCTGGTGGGTGCTGGGGCGCCTGCGCATCCCTGTGCCTACCCTGCTCACGCCGGGCACCTGCCGGGTCGCCCACACCGACCTGGGCGCAGGCCAGTTCCGCTTCACGCTGAGCATGGTGCACCCGCTGTGGGGCGAAACCTTCCACCAGTGCGGCGTGTTCACCGACCCCGTGGTCGATGAGCGCAGCGATTTACCGCCTACCCATTCCTCTTCTCACTAAGGGCAAAACCATGAATGCCATGAACACCATTTTTCTGCTGCTGTCCGTGCAGGCCGTGATGGGCGCGTTTGACAACCTGTGGCACCACGAACTGGAGGCCCGGCTGCCACAGCGCATCTCGGCACGCTATGAGCTGGCACTGCATGCCGCACGCGAGGCCATCTACGGCATCGTCTTTTTCGGACTGGCCTGGTTTGAATGGCGCGGCGCCTTTGCCGCGCTGCTCGCGGCCCTGCTGGTGATCGAGCTGGGCATCACCCTGGCCGACTTTTTGGAAGAAGACCGCACCCGGCGCCTGCCGCCGTTTGAACGCCTGCTGCACACGCTGCTGACCATTAGTTACGGCCTGTTTCTGGGCCTGGTGGCCCCGGTGCTGTGGGGCTGGCTGCTGCAGCCTACCGCCATGGTGCTGGCACCACACGACTGGGTGTCGTGGCTGTTCACGGCCTACGCGGTGGGCGTGTGGGCCTGGAGCGTGCGCAATACGATTGCCACCGTGCACCTGTACCGCGTGGCTGCACAAGCGCAGCCCCCTGCCTTGCAGCCCCGTGGTCTTTCAACACAGCCTGCCACGCTGGTCACTGGCGCTACCGGCTTTGTGGGCAGCGCACTGGTGGCAGACCTGGTGCGCGATGGTCAGCGGGTGATCGTGTTGACCCGCGACGCCCTCCAGGCCCGCGCCAGCTTTGGCCCCGGCGTGTGGGTGGTGGACACGCTGGACGCGATCCCGTCAGAGACGACCATCGACGCAGTGGTCAACCTGGCGGGTGCCCGCGTGCTGGGCATGCCCTGGACCCAGGCACGCAGACGCCAGTTGCTGGCCAGCCGGGTGGACACCACCGTGGCCCTTGTCCGCCTGATGCGGCGCCTGCAAAAGGCTCCGCGTGTGCTGGTCAGCGCATCGGCCGTGGGCTTCTACGGCGCATCGCCCAATGCGTCGATGGAACCCCTGGACGAAACCGCCCCACCCCGCCCGGGCGAGTTCCAGTCTGACCTGTGCGCTGCTATCGAGCATGAGGCCCGGCGCGCCGAGGCCCTGGGCGTGCGGGTGGTGCGGATGCGGTTTGGCGTGGTGCTGGGGCATGGTGGTGGCGCGTACCCGATGCAAGCGCTGGCCGCTCGCCTGGGCCTGGGCGCGGTGTTGGGGCATGGCCGCCAGCCTGCGCCGTGGATTCATCTGGCCGATGCGGTGGGGCTGGTGCGGTTTGCGATGGCGCACCAAACCCTGCAAGGCCCCGTCAATGCCGTGGCGCCTGATGCGGTGACGCAGGCTACGTTTGTGCAGGCGCTGGCTGCGTCGTTTGGCCGACGTGTTTGGCTGCACATGCCGGGGCTGCCATTGCGGGTCATGCTGGGAGAAATGTCTACGCTGCTGCTGGACGGGCAGAACGCAGTACCGAGTGCGGCGCTGGCCCATGGCTACCGGTTCTTGAACCCTAGGCTGGATGACGCGTTGGCAGGCTTTATCACGCTTAGAGGGCTGATGAAGGTTTAGCTGGCGCAGAATAGCAGCTAAATAAATCTGTTTCGTCGTTTGCCACAGCCACGAAGCTACCTTGCCACAACCAATAACCGCTTTTGCCACTTTTGAAGCACCTGCAGGGAACACACCGCATGCCGAATTTTAAAACCGCCTCGGATGAAAAATCTCCTCAAAAAAATTATCTAAAAATAATTCACGATGCCAAAAAATCGGGAAGGGTAGGTAAAATATTTGCAGCCTTCAATTCAGTCGCAAAATCAGATAAGCTTCACAGCTTCATTCCCTCCAAGTTCCACATACCGGAATCCCTATATACGTCACCCGTCGTCTTTGCAAAAAACATTATAGGCGAATTAATATGGGGCTCAATCGTTTTGCATGCGCAAGCGGAGGAAATCAATCAGTACATTTTCTTAAAGCGAAGTATTGAACCACTCATTTTGAATTCAGAATGGAGCAAGGCGCTTGCGTTAATATCGGAATTTGAACTAAAAAATGGAACCGCCGCCACAATCAAAGAACTTTCCATCGCCATAACCCAACAGGCGGACGGCACGGCGAAGCAAGTTGCGTATTCAAGAAAATTAGAGGCGAAAGGTACAGGCAATGTATTTCCGCTGTTTGTCAGATTTGCCAGCGAACGAAATGAAGATCGGCTAACGCTCTCGGGTTTTCGTCGAAATTTCCGCGAAATTGAAAATCAGCCCTCTGTTCCACCGTTGGCATCTGCCGTCATTCATTGGCATTGCCTGCATCAGCTCCCGAAAGATGAGGAAATTCTTTCACAACTTTTAAGTTTCGAAGAGTCCGGATCACTCTATGACTACTACGAAGCGTATATCGCCATAGCTACACTGCTTGCGACACGGTCAAATCTAGATATTAGGATTGCAGTAAAGAATAGTCTGCAACGGCTACTCGATATTAATGACCTCAGGATCATTAATCTCAGCAATTTATTAAATGAAAATTTTTCAGCAAAAAATGGATCCCTTGCAGCTCATCGATTGATTCATAGCCTTATATATCGCATCGAGTCTGAAAACATAAATTCCCCAATAGTAGAAGCTGTTTCCAATTTGCTTAGCGACCGAAAACACCCAGACAGCGATATAAGACGTAGCGTCCACAAATTGGCTGCAAACTTCTATCATCTGGACCTTTTTCAAGCAGTTTTTTGTCATTTGGAGCATAAGACATCGATAGCATGTCTTGAACAAGCTGTCGCTCCCGGCCTCGCGCTCCTAGCGCCTGAAACGTCTCTTCGAAGCCTATTTTCATACTCCTATAAAATTGCGGAGAATAGGCTCATTAAATTTGGAACGTCAATACACGCGGTGGCCAGAAAATATTTTTCAGACGAGCATGGAAATATTGCCAGCCCCGATGTGGTGCTGCTCTGTGGTATTTCATTCGCAAAACACGGAAAAATAGATGAACTTATTGATTTAATCGAAACTACACGCATAAATGCGATCGATCGCTCTCACCTATTACTAGTAGGGATTGCCGCATGCCATGAGCACGGACGCCACATTGACTTGCTCCCATTTGCATTGGAAGTATCCTCAATTCGATTAGATGCCCTATCCTTGGTCCCAATCGTAAAATCGCTAGAGAGCATACTCCCAGGCCGTCTAGATGGAAGAAGTGCGGCCCTTTTTAGTATTGTCGCATCACGAGTCCTCCTCATTGAGGAAAGTGACCGCCTAGAAGACAAGCTCATGGTGGCTTCAGAAGTCGCATTTTTCCACCACAGATCAAAACCCGACTGCATACATGATGGCGACTCAAGTATCCAACTCTGGATCTGCTTCCTTCGCGACGTTCTCGTCGTGCAGAACATGCTCCTCATTGACGATGTAAATTCGTTGCGAGATGCTCTAAATCTTCGCGTAGAGATTTTACGGAATCTTGTTGAGATAGATTCTGACAATAGAGCCATTTATCTTGAAGAAGTTCGCGACATTGCATTCAATCTTTCCGTTGATGAAGGAATTCGACAAGTAAATACAAGCAGGCTTAACGTCAATATTCACGGACTAACAAAATGGGCAAACGACCATTGCCTTGATGATTATGAAAGATATAAAGAATTAGTCATAGGCGAAGCTAATGTCGGTGACTTGCCTGTCAAGCTTACGGCAGGAAGCGGAAGCATTCTCGACAAGTTCGCGGTTATCCCACTTGGCGCTGCAGATGACCAACTGGTGAAACTGCTGGGTAGAATCAGAAACGCCTACCTCTCGGATCCCAGAAATGGTCTGGATGCATACATAAGTTTAAGAGTTAGACATGGCAGTTTGTCTGGAACATTGAGCCGGGGCTTAGATATACGACAATTATTACTTCTTCAAAAAGGTGAAAGTGGGCAGTTTGAACCACCGAATTATTGGATCGGCAGACTTGGCCTTAATCCTGTCCAAGCAGCTGAACTAACGATCGAATTTACAAAATTCACAGAAAAATTCCGCGAATCAATTGATGATCTTTTGCGCAATCGACTTCACGTAAAAAATGATAGAAATCCGCAGGGCGAGATTACGGCAGAAATTACGGATTGGTTCGTGAAGGGCTTAAAGATAGATATTCTCGACGGAATGTCCTTTGACACATTTATTTCCACAGTGTTTATTTCCTATAAAAATGCTGTGTCTTCATACTTGGAAAAATTACGAAAATATCTCAAAAGCGATTTTTTAAGCAACTCTGTCGAAGCACTTGAGCTTCTATCTTCAAATGTAGAGAAGGCCGTGTGTGATGTTCAAAAACAAAGTCAACTAAACGATGCAATCACCAGCGCGCGATTGGATCTACAAGCCTCCGTACGAATTGTTTGCGGTTGGCTTGAAATAGCTCAAAAAGAGGACTTGGCCCAACTTTATACACTTAAGCAGGCATCTGAAATTGGCATAAACTATACAAAACAAGTTCGAAATGAATTTCAACCACGTATTTCAATAAATGGGGTTAATGATTCATTCCGCCTCACCGGTGCGTCATTAATTGTGGTTGTAGATATTCTTTTTATTATGCTTGACAATGTTTTCAAACATGCAGGCCTACCCAATGAACGCACGATCTCGCTAAATTTCGATTTTTCCGAAGAGCATCTTATCAAGATACAAATGCGGAATGATTTGGCCCGACACGTTGACCACCACGAAGTGCTCTTGGGGTTTGAAGCCGCTAGAAATTTGATTTCCAACGACATAGAAAAAAAACTGACTGAAGAGAATCGAAGTGGCCTTCCGAAATTGAGAAGGCTTGTAGCTCAGGATCGAAGTGATGCTTTAGCTTTTGACTTGGCGGAGGGAGTCGTTGAGATTAATGCGCTCGTTGGATATTCATCTTTGGAGCTTGGAACATGAGGCACGTACTGATTGTAGAAGACGATGACTATAAACTCGAGTCACTGCAGGAGTGCCTGCACCAGTTTGACTTACTTGATATAAAAGTCTGTCGATCTTTTACCAGCGCGGCAAAGGCAATAAAAAGAACAAAATTTAATTTAATCCTCTTGGATATGTCACTTCCTACGTTCGATGGCGGTGGGGCTAGTGAAGAAGGCGAGGCCCAAGGTTTAGGTGGGAAACGTTTGATTCGTCTTTGCAACGAATATGGAAATTTGTGCCCTACCATATTGGTCACACAATTTTCAAATTATGAAGACTTCGGCAAAACAGCTTCCGTTTCGGAACTAGCTGACGAGCTGAAAATGATTTTGAATGACCTTTTTATAGGCACGGTGAGGTACAATCGTGCATCCACAGATTGGAAAGATAATTTGAATTCTTATTTGGTGGCCGTCCTGAAAAAAATGTAATCTTGATTATGAAAATTTTACTTGTTGATGATGATATTTCCAAACAAAATTTAATACGTGAAAAATTACGGGAAATTGAGTTTGGTTTGGAAATTTTTACTGCGGCTACGGTAAAGGACGCAAAGCGTGAGCTCAAAATCTCTCGCTTTGATTTACTGATTATCGATCTTGTAATTCCGCTAAGTGATTTGGCGCCAAGACCTTCACGTACCGGTGGGCTTGCTCTTTTAGAGTGGCTGGAAAGCGAGGAAAACAAACCAAGTTATATCATCGGTATTTCTGGCTTCACAGATGTTGCAGAAGAACAAACTGCCGAATTTGCCGACCGATCTTGGTGCGTCCTCCGGTACGATTTAAAAAATACAGCGTGGTTTGACCAACTACGCGCATTGGTACTGCATATTAGAGCGACTAAAAATCATGCAGAACCTCGAGATTTTCAGCTTGATGTCTTAGTTGTCACTGCACTTCGAAATCCTGAGTTAGAAGCGGTATTGGCTCTTAATTGGAATTTTGGTCAAATCCGTTTGCCGGTGGAGGGGCGTCAATTTGTCCGACTGGGCAGAAAGAGTATGAAAGAGGATCGCCAGCTTTCAATCGCTGCCGGCTCCACCTCAAAAATGGGGATGGTATGGACATCGCTATTTGTGTCGAGTGCCCTCAGACAGTTTCGACCACGCTTTGTTGCAATGACCGGGATTTGCATGGGCCATCCTATAGAGACAAATATCGGAGATATAGTTGTCGGCGTACATTCGTGGAACTGGCAGGCAGGCCGACTCTCGGCTGGGAAGGACGGTGCTGCCATATTCGAAATTCAACCTGAACCCGTGGTAGCATCAAAATTTTTAGCCAATTTATGGGACGACATGGCAGCTAACACGACCATTTCAGAGAAAATTCACCGCGACTATTATGGAGATAAACCCGAAAAACCTCCCAAAATTAAAGTTGCTCCTATGGTGTCTGGAAGTGTTGTGGTGGCGCATGAAGCCGTTCACCGCGATATATTTGAGCAGGACCGTAAGATACGCGCTGTGGACATGGAAACTTTCGGAGTTTACGCGGCGTGCGAGGCTATCGAAGATCTACAACCCCTTTTCATCTCCGTAAAATCAGTTTCCGACCTGGGACTTCCAGATAAAGAAGATAAATATCAAAAATATTGCGCCTACGCGAGCGCGAAAGCGCTTGACCTATTTCTTGATGAGTATTGGGAGACAATCTCTAAGAAATTTCAGTGAACAAATCTTCGTAGTAAAGATGATGCCAAGTCGAAATTTGCGATGTTTTGATAAGGTGTGAGCGCTTGGGGGGCTGGGGCACTTTAAATTTTCGATGTACAAGGGCGGGCACCTAGCGATACTCCGGTCTGCTCAAACGATTCGCTTATCAACTTAATCGCTGCAGTGCAGAGCCATTAAGGCAAGATACAAAATTTTCTTTACACACCAATGATTCTTTGCCCGCTTACCAGTTGGCGTCGCAGTGATGATTCAGGTTGTATGCTCTGGCAGAACTCGCCTGATGGGATGTCGCTACTGGAAAAGCTGGTGAGCAATGTCAACGAATTGCAGCTCTTAAACCAGCCTATATAAATTAGCGTTTGGTCCGCTGGAATTTCCGGGTAATAGGCCAACTGTCGCGCCAACCCCTACGGCAAATTCTCCCGAAAAATCACCTGACTCCGCGTAGTCTCCATCCCACTCGTCGGCTCCCGCCCATCCCGCAGGTTGGCAAATATCCGCACACAGTTCATCACCGCGCCCTGCGGATTCTGGGTGATCATCGCGTCCATCGTCCCGTCGATTAGCAGCGCACGCGTATCCGGTGTGAGGCCGTGGCCGATGAACACGATCTTGCGGTCCGCCCCGGCTTTTTTCAACGCCCGCCCAATGCCTTCGGCCCCGCCGCCGATGTTGTAGATGCCTGCCAGGTCGACGTTCTGCACCAGGGGGAACTGTTCTTCAAACAGGTGCAAAAATCCTGCCTCGCGCTCCTCGTGGGCGCGGGCGCTGAGGTCAGGTCTTTTGTCTTGCCCCCAGGCAATTATTTCTCTTAAGCCAAATCAGGCTCCAGCGCTTACTCATCAAGCGCTGGCAGCTATCAAAATTGAAGCATCCTCCAACCGCTGCAGATCAACGTTCAGATCAACGCTGCAACAACCGCCGCCGCTCCAGCCACACTTTGCGCACAAACGGATCGGCCACGGTGTAAATGCCGTGGCCTGGGCGGGCGATGAGGTTGGCGCTGATCATCTTTTCTGCCAGCTTTTGCACCTGCGATGTGGGTACCTTGCCCCCCGTGCGGGCGGTGTAGCTGGCCATGGCTTCTTCGCCAAACAGGCCCGACACGCCGGTTTCGCTGCCCTGCGCGATGAAGTCGAACACCGCCTGGCCCAGCTCGCCAAATTCTTCAATGGCGCGCAGCTCTACATCGGCAGCGGCCGATGCCAGCGTGGCGCAGATGATGGGGAACGCCTGGTCTGCCGGGGCCTGAGCGCTTTGCAGTTGCACCAGGGCCTTGAGCATTTCTTCAGGGCGGTGGCCCAGCGACTGAAAGCCTGCCCAAGCCACTTCGGTGCTGGGCAGCACCACGCCTGGGCTGCCTGCAATGCGCTGAAGTTGCCATTGCACAAAGTCTTGCCCCAGCGGCTCGTAGGCCGTGGTCAGCGCACCCGTAAAGGGCTGCGAGTGGCGCGTGGCCATGTCGGTGATGAGCGACTTGTGCGAGCCCGTGCCCAGAAACAAAAAGTACCCCGGCGTACCCGGCTGGGCGTTGACGGCATCCCGCGCCGCCTTGAGGGCGTGCAGCAAGCTGGTGCCGTCTTCGGTGCCCAGGGCTTGCTGCACTTCGTCCACGATCAGCACCACATCCACCTTGGCCTTGGCCACCAGCTCTGAGAACGCCTGCGCCAGCGTGGTGCCGCCCGGCGCGCCCAAATGTTCAACCTGAAAACCCAGCGTAATGCCCGCCGCACCCAGGTTCAGCCCCTTGAAGCGCTGCAGTAAGCCTGAGCCTGGGGTTTGCATTTGTAGCAGCGTGGCGCGCACGGCATCGAGCACCAGCACGGCAGGGCTTTTGCTGCGGTCGGCCCACAGGTCCACGTAAATCACCAGCGCCCCCCGCGCCTCCAGCGCAGGCACCAGGTCCTGGCGCAAAAACGTGGTTTTGCCCACGCGGCGTATGCCCGACAGCAGCACGCCCGAGCGCACGTTCATGTGCAGGGGCGATGGCTGCAGCAACTGCTGGGCCATTTGCTCTGCGTAGGCGGTGCGGTGGAACACATCGGGGGCCATGGTTATCTCCACTTATCTGAATATGGTTAATTATCTGATTTTGATAAAAAAAGATAAAGACCCGCAAACCCTGCTAAGGCCACATCTGGGTGCCCCACCCTGCCCACAAAAAAGCCCGCACGGGGCGGGCTTTTTGAAAGGCGGCTTCGTGTCAGACGCGGGGCACGGGCGTGCCGGAGTTGACGCACAAGGCCATGTTCAGTGCCTTGATGGCGGTCTTGTAGTCTTCGCGCTCGATCACGAATTGCATGTTCACCTGGCGCAAGGTCTGCGACACGCAGTTCACGTTAACCTGCGCGTCGGCCAATGCCTGGGCCGCCTTTGCCAGCACACCGGGGATGCCGATGTTGGAGCCGATGGTGCACACAATGGCGCTGGGCTTGATGGTGACGACCTGGTAAGCCTCTTGCAGCTCTGCCACCAAGTCAGGGGTCACCTGGTTGTCCCACACCAAGTGGGCGATGGAGTTGGCGTTGGTGGCCTTCAGGATGTAGCTCACGTCGTGCTTGCAGAACACTTCCATCAGCCCTGCATCAAAGCCCACGGTGCCCACCATGCTCGGGTCGTGGATCTCGATCAAGGTGACCTTGTCGGTGCCGGTCACGATTTCCACGCGGGCACGCTCACCCACGAAGTCCTTCGTGATGAGCGTGCCGGGGTGGTCGGGCTCAAAGGTGTTTTTCAGGCGGATGGGGATGCCCGCCAGCTCCATCGGCTTGGCGGCCTTGGGGTGGATGGCTTCCATGCCCACGTCGGCCAGTTGGTCAGCCACGTCGTAGTTGGTGGCACCCACCACGATGGCGTTTTCCAGGCCCACCAGATTGGGGTCTGCGGACGACAGGTGGAATTCTTTGTGGATCACGGCCTCGGCGGGGCGCACTTCCACGGCGATCTTGCTGAAAGTGACTTCGGAGTAACCCCGGTCAAACTCGCGCATGATGCCTTCGGTGCCCTTGGTGTAGCCCGTGGCCACCACCACCTTGTCGCTCAGGTCGATGCCCTTGAAGCTGTTGGCGATGCGCTCGTCAATCGTCCAGGCTTCGTTGTCGTCAAAACCGGCCAGGTCCATCAGGATGGCATTGACGCCATTGGCCTTGAGGATCTCGACCGAGTTGAACGCGCTGTGCGACTCGCCAATCGATGCCAGCACTTCGCGCGCGGCCAACAGCACATCCTTGCGGCTCAAGTAGCCGCTGGCCAGCACATGGTGCATGGCGCCCAGGTACTCACGCGCCTGGCCAATGCGCTGGTCGACAAAGGCATCGGCCACAGCCAGCGGCAGGCCGATGTCGGCGTAGCCCGCATTGAGCTTCTTCAAGCTGGCAGCCAGGCCCGTCAAGGCATCCTGGTAACCCTTGCCTTCTGCAAACAAGGCATAGATGCCGCGCTCGCCCGTCTTCTTGTGCTCCAGCAACTGGTTCGTCACGCCCGAGTAGGCAGACACCACGTAAATGCGGCCGTAAATGCGTTTGGGGTCGTGCAGCACGATATGGCGCAGCACATCGCCAAAAGCGGTCATGGAAGTGCCGCCGATTTTCTCGACAGAGATCTTGGAGGAGTTGACGTCTGACATGGACAGGCTCAGGGGAGCAAAAGGGTTAGAAGGCCAAGTGGGCTTCTTGTCGGGATTGTCGACAGAAAGCCCTCCATTTTCTCTCACTTTGGCGATGCCTCGGCTCTGGGACCGATTCTGATGCGCCAGCGTGATGCAAGGCCGCTTTGGAGCTACCCCAGATAGGGGCGTTCAGTGACCAGCAAGGCCCGCTTGGCAAATTCGCGCCACGCAGGCGGCGCCTGCCTGCCCAGCACGATCAAGCCGACGACGTAGGCTTGCGCGCGACGTTGTGGCGGCTCGTTTTGCAGCGCCTTCTCGGCCTGCACGGCATTGCGCGTCGTCTGCATGATGACAACGAATTTGCGCAGCGCAAGGGACTCGTCACTGCTGCTGGCATTGAGCTTGGCCAGCAACGGTTCGACGTTGCGCTGGTGGCGCAATGCCAACCCCAGGGCGCTCCAATACACGTCGCTGTCAATACCTTGGTCGGGCGACAGCTTCAAGCTGCGTTCGATGATTTCGGCGGGAGCACCATCCGATGCCGCAATCAGTCGCAAGGCACGCTCGCCCCCCTTGTTGGCGTTCCAGCGCCTGGCGGCAGACTCCACCTGACCCCTATGGAGATCAAAATAGATTTTTGCTTGCGCGCTGTCGGAGATGTCTTTGCCTGTTTCAAGGCTGTAATTGCTGCGCAAAGTCTCTGACTTTGGCAACAAGTCTTGCACGTTGGCGTCTACGCCCTGCATCAGGCGCCGCATGCGGGCCATGTCAACCACGACAAACTCTCTCAATGCAGGGTGATTGCTGGCCACACCGTAGGCGGTGTATGCATTCCCCCATCGGCCCGCCACAGCGGCATCGTAAGCACTGACCAAGGCGAACCAAGGGTTGTTCGGGTGCTTTTTGTACCCTGCCGCAAACGCGGCATCGCGCGCAGCGCCCTCTTCCATGCAGCGCACTGCCAGGTACTGCATGTCGGGGTTGTTCGCATTCTGGGCGAACAGTGTTGCCTGCCGTTTGCACACCACCTGCCGGTTAGGGGCCACATCTTGTTCGATGCGCAGTGTCATGACATCCAGCGGGTTGTTCTCCAATCGGCGCTGCAAGACCGTCGGGTACTCCGGCAAATCAGATGCCTGCATCAACCAATCCCTCAGACTGACAGAGTCAGCCGTGTCCCACTGGGCGTGTGCAAGCACCACGGCCTTTCGGGTGCTGTCTTTCTCAGCCATCCCCAGATTGGATCGCCATGAGTTGGCCTGCGCCGCGCTGAGCACCGACCGCGTGCCGCCGCCACCTTTGGTTTGAATGTTGGCTGGCGGCTCAGACAGCACATGGTCAACCGATGTCGAAACCCACCGACTGCCCGCAACTTCGTGCGGGGGCGATCCATTCTGGTTTCCGTACCCCGCGCTCCACTCCACCAAGGGGCTGGCCTGGGCGATGTTGTAGATGTACTGGCCGCTGATGACATCCGGCGTTTCCTCAAACGACTCGATCTGTTGGCCTTCCACCGTGCGGGCGCCCAGCCGCAACGGCTTGTCGAGGTCCACACCCATGCTCTGCGTTGCGCCCGGCGCGAGGGTGATGGTTTTGCTCCCTACTTGAGAAACCACCTTGCGATCCAACCCGTTGTGCACCCACAGCGTGGCGGTGCCCACGGTAGCGCCCATGCCCAAAATGCTTCCGATAATGCCCCCGGCCACAACCAATCGGGCGGCGCCTGGGCCCCACCCATCCGCCACTTGAAAGCGTGACCACCAATCGAGCTTTTTTTGCAGAGGCCGCTCTTGACCTGTTGTGAAGCTGCTATAGCTTTTGGGCACATTGGGCGCCGCTGGTGCGTCCCCCATCGCATCCGCATTGCCTGCGGTTTCTCGCAAGCGGCGCTCGGTCTCCAGCAACTGGTCCAGCGCAGTGCGACGCAGTTGTCCCAGCGCGCCAGCAACGGGCCGCATCCAGCTGTCGATCACATTCAACCAATCGCCAATGTTGCCCAACCCCGGCGCCACCAGATTGAACTCGCCCAGCAGTGCGCTCCAGCTGGCCGATCCCAAGCGCTGCAGCGTCGCGTCGTCCAACGTCAATGATCCGCGCGCAGCATTCACCTCTTGCAGCAGGCGGTACAGTTCCATCGCGTGGCTTTGCAAGCGGTTGCGCTCGTCGTCATTGACCTTGCGCTTGGCAGTCACCATGGACACCACATTGGCCAGAGCGCTGTGTGCGTCGGCGATGTTGGCCTGCATGTGCTCGGCGTAATGAACGAGCGACAGCAAGCCCAGCCAGTAACTCTCCCATCCCGAACGTGCTGTGCGTGCGAGTGCCAGGGCCGTCGAACGGCAGAGGCGGTCGTGCGCGACGATGCGCGTGTCCAGCGCTTTCATCTCGCTTTCGACCGTCTGCAAGGCGGCCCCCACGTCTTTGCGCTTCAGCGCGCGACCACGAAAACGGATAACCCCATCAACGGCCTTGGCCACACCGTCTTGAATGGCCAGCAGTTGGCTCTTCTCCTCACCAAGCCGGTCCATTTGCTGCAGATCGGCACGCAGCGAATCGGGGTACAGCTCTGTGCCTGTCGTTGTTGCATCGGGCGCGCCAGCTTCTGCGGCATAGAGTTCGCTCGCTACATGTGCGTACCGGGTCACGGGGCGCGCCAGATAGCGGCCCTTGTAAACGCGCTGATAAGACTCCCTGCCGTATTCCGCATCCAGTGCTGCAAGCGACTCCTCTCGACTCGCCACGGGCAGGGGCGGGTCGATGGACGCAACCATTTCAGCGCAGGTCTTGAGCTTGAGCGATTCGGCATCCCTGAACAATGTCCATGCCGAGCAGGCCTCCAGCGGCACTGGCAGGTAAATCTGCTTGGCGTTGAATTCCCGTTCGTGATTGAGCGGATGGCTCGCCCACATGCGGGAGGGTTGCACCATCTGCTGCTGGAAAACGCGGTGCTGGCTGGGGTCACCTTGCGGCTGCGCAGGCTCCCCGAAGGTAGGGTCATCCAGAATTTCGCGCAATTTGGCGATGATCAGCGACTGGATTTCAAACAAGTCGGCCGTCACACGCCCGGCGCGCACCTCTGCATTGGCAAACGCAAGCGTTCGGTCCCAGGCCATATCGGCGGACTGGCAGCGGTACAGCGCATGGATGAGTGCATCGCTGCCCGTCAGGCTGACAGACACCTTGTCTGCCTGAAACTCCATCTCGCGAGACAGCGCGCGCTCTGCCGCCAGAACGAGTTTGAAAAATGTGTCCACCACGGACCGGATCGCCCACACCACGAGCGAAAGAATCCAGCCGACCCAGGCAACGCGAATATCGAAAGACGACAGACTGCGCAGAAACCCGTCCAGGCTGTCGCGTTTGGCGACTACATGCCCCGCGATTTGCTGAGCGACATACACCCACCGCCCCACAGCCATGGACCGCTGCGCAAAATGCCCGAATTCATGGGCCAGAACGGCCTTGAATTCAGAGGCGTTCAGCACGTTGACGAGGGGTAACCCAATCTCAAGGTTCTTTCGAGATGGGAATATCAGGTTCAGCAGCGACAAATCATAAAAAACGGCCGCATTCACCCGTGCGGAAAGAAAGACCTTGCGTGGTCGCGGTGCACGCGCTTCATCGGCCAAGCGGTACAGAAATGCAAAAAGCTCCGGATGTTCGTCTTTCGTGATCTCGGTGAGATCGGACATATTGCTGCGTTTGACGAACCAAATGGCTTTGAGCATGAACAGCGCGACAAAGCCCGACGCCACCCCGCCCAAGAAAAGCCACAGGGCTTGGTGCGGAGCCTGCAAACTTGCGCGTATCAGCGCATAGGCCTTCCAGGCAAACCAGCCTGACAGCGAAAAGTAAAAAGCGACAAAACCCAGTAACGCCAACAGCGCAATCCACGCGTGGCGCTTGTAAGACGAAGTGGCTTTGATCAATTCCTCTGGGTAAGCCTGCGGCCCTGCTGGATACTTCAGCTCCATGTATTCCTCCCTGAATCTCTCTTAATAAGTATTCAAGGAAGTTTATCTTCGACGGCCATGGAGATCGGTGCAGATGCAGTCTTTTACCAAAGCTGCACGCCGCCCAATATGGGAGCCTGTTTTGAAGGATGTGGGCCGTCGTTTGTGCCCATTGTCCGCGTCGGGCGGCGCGGCCATGGCTTGGCTTCAGGTGTTTGGCCCGCTGGGACTGGCACAGGGAATGTCGGCCGACTTTTCCTCAGCCTCAGCGTCCAAACCCCACTGATCCCAGTCGTCCCCAAACAACTCCGCAGGGTGTTGCGTGCGGTCGGAGCCATTGCCACAGCGCATGTCTTTGGCGGGGCAGTAGAGGTTGCAGCCCCAGCACACCCGCTCGGGGTGGGCGGGTGCTTTGGGAAACTTCTTGACTGCCATGGCTTGTCTCCAGACTGGATACCGGGCTCCCGCCAAACCTGCGCTGTGTGGGCGCCTTACTTGCGTGCGGGCGGCACGTCCGTGCAGCTGCCGTGCGCAATCTCCGCCGCCATGCCGATGCTTTCGCCCAGCGTGGGGTGCGGGTGGATGGTCTTGCCGATGTCCACCGCGTCGGCGCCCATCTCAATGGCCAGCGCGATTTCGCCGATCATGTCGCCCGCATGGGTGCCCACGATGCCGCCGCCCAGGATCTTGCCGTGGCCATGGGCTTCGGGCGAGTCGTCGAACAGCAGCTTGGTCACGCCTTCGTCGCGGCCGTTGGCAATGGCGCGGCCGGAGGCTGTCCAGGGGAACAGGCCTTTCTTGACCTTGATGCCTTGGGCCTTGGCCTGGTCTTCCGTCAGGCCGACCCATGCCACTTCGGGGTCGGTGTAAGCCACCGACGGGATCACCCGGGCATTGAAGGCAGCGGCTGCCAGTTCCTTGTTGCCCTGCAGTTCACCGGCGATGACTTCAGCCGCCACGTGTGCCTCATGCACCGCCTTGTGCGCCAGCATGGGCTGGCCCACGATGTCGCCAATGGCGAAGATGTGCGGCACGTTGGTGCGCATCTGGATATCGACGTTGATGAAGCCACGGTCTGTGACGGCCACGCCGGCCTTATCGGCGGCGATCTTCTTGCCGTTGGGCGTGCGGCCCACAGCCTGCAGGACCAGGTCGTAGACCTGGGGCGCGGGGGCGGTGCCGCCCTCTTCCGCTGCGGCAAACGTCACTTCAATGCCTTCAGGCGTGGCCTTGGCCCCCACCGTCTTGGTCTTGAGCATGATGTTGTCGAAGCGCGGGGCGTTCATCTTCTGCCAGATCTTGACGAGGTCGCGGTCGGCGCCCTGCATCAGGCCGTCCATCATTTCGACCACGTCCAGGCGCGCGCCCAGGGTGCTGTACACGGTGCCCATTTCCAGGCCGATGATGCCGCCGCCCAGGATGAGCATGCGCTTGGGGACTTCCTTGAGCGCCAGGGCGCCGGTGGAGTCGACCACGCGTGGATCGTCGGGCATGAAGGGCAGGCGCACGGCTTGGCTGCCAGCGGCGATGATGGCCTTCTTGAAGGCAATGACCTTCTTGGTGCCCGTCTTCTCCTGGCCCGTGCCGGTGGTTTCTTCGACCTCGACATGGTTGGCGCCCACAAAGGCTCCGTAGCCGCGCACGGTGGTGACCTTGCGCATTTTGGCCATGGCGGCCAGGCCACCGGTCAGCTTGCCGATGACCTTTTCCTTGTGGCCGCGCAGCATGTCGACGTTGACCTTGGGGGCGCCAAAGTCAATGCCTGCAGCGGACAGATGGCTGACCTCGTCCATGACGGCGGCCACGTGCAGCAGCGCCTTGGACGGGATGCAGCCCACGTTCAGGCACACGCCACCGAGCGTTGCGTAACGTTCGACGATGACGACCTTGAGGCCCAGATCGGCCGCGCGGAAGGCCGCGCTGTAGCCGCCAGGGCCACCGCCCAGCACGAGCACGTCGCACTCCAGGTCGGCCGTGCCAGCAAAGCTGGATGCTACTGGATTGATAGCTGCTTGCGCTTGTGGGGCGGGCGCTGGAGTCGATTTTGGCTCAGATGCCGCAGTCACAGGTGCCGCTGGTGCGGGGGCCGCAACAGGGGCTGCAGCGGCAGCGCCCTGCACTTCCAGCGTCAGCACCACGGCGCCTTCGGCGATTTTGTCGCCCAGCTTCACTTTCAGCTCTTTGACCACGCCAGCGTGGCTGGAGGGGATCTCCATGGAGGCCTTGTCAGACTCCACGGTGATCAGGCTTTGCTCGGCCTTGATGGTGTCGCCGGGTTTAACCAGCACTTCGATGATGGCCACTTCGGCGAAGTCGCCGATGTCGGGCACCTTGATGTCGATGATTGCCATGTGTCGCTCCCTCGCGTTACATCACGATGCGGCGGAAGTCCGCCAGCAGCGAGGCAAAGTACACGTTAAAACGTGCAGCGGCAGCGCCGTCGATCACGCGGTGGTCCCAGCTCAGGCTCAGTGGCAGCATGAGACGCGGTGCGAATTGCTTGCCGTCCCACTTGGGCTCCAGGGTGCTCTTGCACACGCCCATGATGGCGACTTCGGGGGCGTTGATGATGGGCGTGAAGTAACGACCACCAATACCACCCAGCGAGCTGATGGAGAAGCAGCCACCGGTCATGTCGGCCGGGCCGAGCTTGCCGTCGCGCGCCTTTTTGGCGAGGTCGCCCATCTCTTGCGAGATTTGCACGATGCCCTTCTTGTCGGCATCGCGGATGACGGGCACAACGAGGCCGTTGGGCGTGTCGGCCGCAAAGCCGATGTGGAAGTAGTTCTTGAGCACCAGTTGGTCGCCGTCGAGCGAGCTGTTGAACTCGGGGAACTTCTTGAGCGCGGCCACGGCGGCCTTGATCATGAAGGCGAGCATGGTGACCTTGACGCCACTCTTCTCGTTTTCCTTGTTGAACTGCACGCGGAAGGCTTCGAGGTCGGTGATGTCCGCGTCGTCATGGTTGGTGACGTGCGGGATGACGACCCAATTGCGGTGCAGGTTGGCACCGCTGATCTTCTTGATGCGCGAGAGGTCCTTGCGCTCCACCGGGCCGAACTTGGCGAAGTCGACCTTGGGCCAGGGCAGCAGATCCAGACCGACGCCGGAGCCACCGCTGGCAGCGGGTGCCTTGGCGGCCTGGGCCTTGGTTTGCGCAGCGCCGCTCATCACTTGCTTGGTAAAGCTCTGGATGTCGTCTTGCGTGATGCGACCCTTGGGGCCGGTGCCCTTGACTTCTTCGAGTGGCACACCCAGTTCGCGGGCGAACTTGCGCACCGAGGGGCTTGCGTGGGGCAAACCCAGTGTGCCTGCACCTGGCTGATGGGCTGCTGGCGCAGCCACGGTGGCGAAGGCAGCGGCAGGTGCGGCCGCTGCAATGGCTGGGGCGGCTGTGGGTGCTGCAACAGGCGCAGCAGTCGGTGCGGGGGCGGCTGCCGCTGCAGCGGGTGCAGCAGCAGCGCTGGCCACGCCTTCGAGGATGGCCACCAGGTCACCGATGTTCACGGTGTCGCCGATCTTGACCTTGAGCTCCTTGAGCACGCCTGCTGCGGGCGAAGGGATCTCCATGGAGGCTTTGTCGGATTCGACGGTAAAGAGCGATTGCTCCAGCGCGATGGTGTCGCCCACCTTGACCAGCATTTCAATGACGGCCACGTCCTTGAAGTCGCCGATGTCAGGTACACGCACTTCCACGGGGCCTGCAGCCACGGCAGCAGCAGGGGCTGCAACGGGCGCAGCAGGCGCCGCCACGGGGGCGGGAGCCTGGGCTACGGCGGGTGCGGGTGCCGCAGGGGCTGCTGCCGCTGCGCCAGCGGCTTCCACCACGGCAATCACCGAGCCTTGCTTGACCTTGTCACCCAGAACCACCTTGAGTTCCTTGACCACGCCAGCGTGGCTGGAGGGAATCTCCATGGAGGCCTTGTCGGACTCCACCGTGATGAGCGATTGCTCGGCCTTGACGGTGTCGCCCACTTTCACGAGCAACTCGATCACGCCGACTTCATCGAAATCCCCGATGTCCGGGACTTGAATGTTGACCAATGCCATTGTTGTCTCCGGTAGGGGTTACGCGTACAGCGGGTTGATCTTGTCAGCGTTGATGCCGTACTTGGCAATCGCTTCGGCCACCTTGGCCAGGGGCATCACGCCGTCGTCGGCCAGCGCCTTCAGGGCGGCGACCACGATGTAGTGGCGGTTCACCTCGAAGTGCTCGCGCAGCTTGCTGCGGAAGTCGCTGCGGCCAAAGCCGTCGGTGCCCAGCACGCGGTAGGTACGGCCCTTGGGAACGAAGGGGCGAATCTGCTCAGCGTAGGCCTTCATGTAGTCGGTCGACGCCACCATGGGGCCGCTGCGGCTGCCCAGTTGCTGCGTGACGAATGGCACGCGTGGGGTTTCCAGCGGGTGCAGCAGGTTCCAGCGGTCAGCGTCCTGGCCTTCGCGGGTCAGTTCGTTGAAGCTTGGGCAGCTCCACACGTCGGCTTGCACGCCCCAGTCGGCGGCCAGCAGGGTCTGGGCTTCCAGCGATTCACGCAGGATGGTGCCCGAGCCCAGCAGTTGCACGCGCTTGTTGCCGTCTGCACCGGGCTTGCACAGGTACATGCCCTTGATGATCTGCTCTTCCGTGCCGGGCTGCAGGCCAGGCATGGGGTAGTTTTCGTTCAGCAGCGTCAGGTAGTAGAAGACGTTTTCCTGGCGCTCAACCATGCGCTTGAGGCCATGGTGCATGATCACGCCGACTTCGTGGGCGAAGGTGGGGTCGTAGCTCACGCAGTTGGGGATGGTGTTGGCCAGGATGTGGCTGTGACCGTCTTCGTGCTGCAGGCCTTCGCCGTTGAGCGTGGTGCGGCCCGAGGTGCCGCCCAGCAAGAAGCCACGCGCCTGCATGTCGCCCGCTGCCCAGGCCAGGTCGCCAATGCGCTGGAAGCCGAACATCGAGTAGTACACGTAGAACGGGATCATGATCCGGTTGTTCGTGCTGTAGCTGGTCGCCGCCGCGATCCAGCTGGCCATGCCGCCGGCTTCGTTGATGCCCTCTTGCAGGATCTGGCCAGCCTTGTCTTCGCGGTAGTACATCACCTGGTCGCGGTCCACCGGGGTGTACAGCTGGCCCTTAGGGTTGTAGATACCGATCTGGCGGAACAGGCCTTCCATGCCAAACGTGCGGGCCTCGTCCACCAAGATGGGCACCACGCGTGGGCCCAAGGCCTGGTCGCGCAGCAGTTGCGTCAGGAAACGCACGTAGGCCTGGGTGGTGGAGATTTCACGGCCTTCGGCGGTGGGCTCCAGCACGGCCTTGAAGGTGTCCAGCGATGGAACGGTGAAGTGCTCGTCGGCCTTGGGCAGGCGCTTGGGCAGGTAGCCGCCCAGGGCCTTGCGGCGCTCTTGCAGGTAGCGCATTTCCGGCGTGTCGTCGGCCGGCTTGTAGTACGGGATGTCGGCCAGTTGGCTGTCCGGGATCGGGATGGCGAAGCGGTCGCGGATGTACTTGATGTCTTCGTCCGACAGCTTCTTGGTCTGGTGCACGGTGTTCTTGCCTTCGCCGGCCTTGCCCATGCCATAGCCCTTCACGGTCTTGACCAGCAGCACGGTGGGCTGGTTCTTGTGCGCGTTGGCAGCGTGGAAGGCGGCATACACCTTGGCGGGCTCATGGCCGCCGCGGCGCAGCTCGAAGATCTCTTCGTCGGTCATGTGCTCGACGAGCTTGGCGGTCTCGGGGTACTTGCCGAAGAAGTTCTTGCGAACGAAGGCACCGTCGTTGGCCTTCATGGCCTGGTAGTCGCCGTCCAGGGTTTCCATCATCAGCTGCTTGAGCTTGCCGGTCTTGTCGCGGGCCAGCAAGGTATCCCAGCCATTGCCCCACAGCAGCTTGATGACGTTCCAGCCAGCGCCACGGAACTCGCCTTCGAGCTCTTGCACGATCTTGCCGTTGCCCCGCACCGGGCCGTCCAGGCGCTGCAGGTTGCAGTTGATCACGAAGACCAGGTTGTCGAGGTTTTCGCGCGCGGCCAGGCCGATGGCGCCCAGCGATTCGGGTTCGTCCATCTCGCCGTCGCCGCAGAACACCCAGACCTTGCGGTTTTCAGTGTTGGCAATGCCACGGGCGTGCAGGTACTTGAGGAAGCGGGCCTGGTAGATGGCCATCAGCGGGCCCAAGCCCATGGACACCGTGGGGAACTGCCAGAACTCGGGCATCAGCTTGGGGTGCGGATAGCTGGACAGGCCCTTGCCGTCCACTTCCTGGCGGAAGCTGTCGAGCTGCTCTTCGCTCAGGCGGCCTTCGAGGTAGGCGCGGGCATAGATGCCGGGCGCGCTGTGGCCCTGGATGTACAGCAGGTCACCGCCGTGGTCTTCGCTAGCGGCATGCCAGAAGTGGTTGAAGCCTGCACCGAACATGCTGGCCACCGAGGCGAAGGAGCCGATGTGGCCACCCAGATCACCACCGTCGGCGGGGTTCAGGCGGTTGGCGCGCACCACCATGGCCATGGCGTTCCAGCGCATGTAGGCGCGCAGGCGCTTTTCGATGGCGATGTTGCCGGGGCAGTGGGCCTCTTTGTCAGGCTCAATGGTGTTCACATAGCCGGTGTTGGCAGAGAACGGCATGTCAATGCTGCTCTGGCGGGCGTGTTCCAGCAGTTGTTCGAGCAGGGAGTGGGCACGCTCAGCGCCCTCTTTTTCAATGACGGCGGACAGGGCATCCATCCATTCGCGGGTTTCCTGCTGGTCTGCGTCGGTGCCGATACCGAGGCCGGCCTTTGGGTCGGGCTGAGCTGACATGCTTTGTCTCCTGTGAAGTGCAGCGGGCAAAAATCGGGCGTAGTTTCGCACATTTTTTCATCATTTCAAATCGTGCTTTTGAATTTCATATTAAGAAAAAATGCTGCAAACGCACATAATTTCAGCTGCTGAAAAGTGCACGCCCGTCCTCTACACTTCGGCCATGGATACAAGCTCAGAGCCCATCGCAGCCCCCTCTGCCATTGCCGCGCCAGCGCGCTGGTGGCGCAAATGGTGGCGCAGCCTTTCGCCCACGCGGCAAGACAGGTTTGCCGCCCTGGCGCCCTTGGCGGCGGTGTTGATGTTCCTGGCCGCCATCGTGGCCGCGTTCTGGTATTTGAGGGCCGAGGAGGCGGAGCGCGAACAAGAAGCCTTGCGCCGCGACGTGGAATATGCCCAGCAGCGGGTGCGCCTGCGGTTGCTGGAGCGGCAAGAGCAGCTCATGCGCATCGCGCGCGACCTGTCCAATCAGGAGCTGGAGCGCGCGGAATTCGTGAACCGGGCCGAGGCCCTCATCAGCCAGTACCCCGAGCTGCAGGCCATCACCTGGATTGACGAGCGCCGAAAGATCCGGGCCAGCCATGCTGCGCCCACCCTGTCGAGCCCGCAGCTTCGGGTCGCGGGCGAAGTGCTCAAGCCGGGGGACACGGCCGATACCTATGGCTTGGCGCGCGACCTGCAGCAGCCCGTGTATGCACAGCCCGCAGCGGCCAAGGGCGATGTGTCGCCCCTGCTGCAGCTGCAGGTGCCATTGAATAACCAGGGCAAATTCGCTGGCGTGGTGCTGGGCGAGTATTCGATTGACAGCCTGCTGCGCTATGGCACCCCCACCGAGGTGCTGGCGCGCTACGCAGTGACCCTGCTCGATGGGCGCAGCCAGGTGCTGGCGGGCACCCCGCTGCCAGCACGCAACCCCGCCAGCCACTTGCTGCCCTGGACGCCCAAGGCCAACGAATACGAAGTGCCCGTATCGCCCGTAGGCAACGGGCTGGTGCTGCGAGCGCAGGCCTATCGCACATCACTTGGGGTGGTGGGCAGTGGGCTCTTCTGGTTGGTGGGCACCCTGAGCGCCATGACGGCGTGGATGCTGATTGCCACCTGGCGCCATACCCGCCGCCGTTTGCAGGCCCAGCAGGCGCTGGTGGCCGAGACCAATTTCCGCCGAGCGATGGAGAACTCCATCCTGACGGGCATGCGCGCCCTGGACATGGAGGGGCGCATTACTTATGTGAACGCCGCGCTGTGCCAGATGACGGGCTGGAGCGAAGCCGAGCTGGTGGGCTTGCTGCCCCCCTACCCTTATTGGCCCAAGGAAGACCATGAAGCCCTGCACGCCAAGCTGCGGGACGAAATCAGTGGCCGCAGTGTGGCGGGCGGGTTTCAGGTGCGCGTGCAGCGCAAGAACGGCAGCCTGTTCGATGCACGGTTGTATGTGTCGCCGCTGATCGACGCGCATGGGCAGCAAACCGGCTGGATGACCTCGATGACCGACATCACCGAGCCCAACCGTGTGCGCCAGCAGCTGACGGCCGCGCACGAGCGCTTCACGATCGTGCTGGAGTCTCTGGATGCATCCGTGTCCGTGGCGCCGCTGGGCAGCCAGGAGCTGCTGTTTGCCAACAAGCTGTACCGGCAGTGGTTTGGCTCCCAAACAGCGGGCCACCTGCAGCTGGTGGCTCAGGCGGGTGTGTTGCCAGTGGCCAGCAGCACCAGCAGTGGCGTGGACGATGAAGATGGCCTGATGGGCCTGCCCACCGACCCGTTGACCAGCGCCCGCTCGGAAAACGCCGAGATCTACCTGCCCGATCTGGGCAAGTGGCTGGAGGTGCGCTCGCGCTACCTGAACTGGGTGGATGGGCGACTGGCTCAGATGGTGATTGCCACCGACATCACGCCCCGGCGCCTGGCCGAGGAGCAGGCGGATCGGCAGGCAGAGCGGGCGCAGTCGGTCAGCCGCCTCATCACCATGGGCGAGATGGCGTCCAGCGTGGCGCACGAGCTGAACCAGCCGCTCACCGCCATCAACAACTACTGCAGCGGCATGGTCTCGCGCATTCAAAGCGGCCAACTGACCGAAGAGGCCCTGCTGACGGCCCTGCAAAAGACGGCCCACCAAGCCCAACGCGCGGGGCAGATCATTCAGCGCATACGCGCCTTCGTGAAAAAGAGCGAGCCCAACCGCACGCTGGCCGACGTGCACCACATGGTGTCTGAAGCGGTGGAGCTGGCCGACATTGAACTGCGGCGGCACAACGTGCGCCTCACGCACTACATCGCAGCCCGCTTGCCCCCCGTGATGGCCGACACCATCCTCATCGAGCAAGTGCTGGTGAACCTCATGAAGAACGGCGCCGAATCGATCCAGCATGCCGAGCGCCCAGCATCGGGCCGCAGTGTGGAGTTGCGCGTGGTGCCCAAGCAGGTGGATGAGCGCGAGGTGGTTGAGTTCTCGGTGCAAGACACTGGCAAGGGCTTGGCCCCTGAGGTGCTGGAGCGCCTGTTTGAAGCGTTCTTTTCTACCAAGCAAGAAGGCATGGGCATGGGCCTGAACCTGTGCCGCAGCATCGTCGAGTCGCACCAGGGGCGGATGCAGGCGCAGAACATCTACAATGGATCAGAGGTCACGGGCTGCCGATTCTCCTTCTGGCTGCCGCTGGCAAAGCCTGCCGATGACACTACAAACTCTGTAGCAAACGAACAAACTCCAAGGACCATTGCATGAGCTTGATTCCGAAAAAAGGCACCGTATACGTTGTTGATGATGATGAGGCCGTCCGCGACTCTTTGCAGTGGCTGCTAGAGGGCAAGGACTATCGGGTGCGCTGCTTTGATTCGGCTGAGACCTTCCTGTCCCGTTATGACCCCCGCGAAGTGGCCTGCCTGATCGTGGACATCCGCATGGGCGGCATGACCGGCCTGGAATTGCAAGACCGCTTGATCGAACGCAAGTCCCCCCTGCCCATCGTTTTCATCACCGGCCACGGCGATGTGCCCATGGCGGTAAACACCATGAAGAAGGGCGCGCTGGACTTCATCCAGAAACCCTTCAACGAAGAAGAACTGCTGGGCCTGGTGGAGCGCATGCTCGACCATGCCCGTGAGGCCTTCGCCGGCTTTCAACAGGCCGCCAGCCGTGACGCCCTGCTCTCCAAGCTCACCAGCCGCGAGGCTCAGGTACTGGAGCGCATCGTGGCCGGCCGCTTGAACAAGCAGATTGCCGACGACCTGGGCATCAGCATCAAGACCGTGGAAGCGCACCGCGCCAACATCATGGAAAAGCTCAACGCCAACACCGTGGCCGACCTGCTGAAGATTGCCCTGGGGCAAAACGCACCCAAGGGCTGATTGCTCCTTTTTTCATAGCTGCTAGCGCTTATCTAACTTGCGCTAGCGGCTGTTTTTATTTGAAGATCAGAATGACTGCTCAACCCATCGACGGCAACGCACTTTCCCGCCAACTGCGCACCGAAGTCGCCGAACGTGCTGCGGCCCTGAAAGCGCGCGGCGTTACCCCCGGCCTGGCCGTAGTGCTGGTGGGCGATAACCCTGCCAGCCAGGTGTATGTGCGCAACAAGGTCAAGGCCTGCGAAGACAGCGGCCTGCATTCGGTGCTGGAAAAGTACGACGCCAGCATGAGCGAGGCCGAGCTGCTGGCCCGCGTGGAGGCCCTGAACAACGACCCCAGCATCCACGGCATCCTGGTGCAGTTGCCCCTGCCAGCCCATATCGACGCCCAAAAAGTGATCGAAGCCATCTCGCCCGCCAAGGACGTGGACGGCTTTCACATCGCCAGCGCCGGGGCACTGATGACCGGCATGCCCGGTTTTTGGCCCTGCACACCCTATGGCTGCATGAAAATGCTGGAGAGCATTGGCTACGACCTCAAGGGTAAGCACGCTGTGGTCATTGGCCGCAGCAACATCGTGGGCAAACCCATGGCGCTGATGCTGCTGCAAAAGGACGCCACGGTCACCGTTTGCCATTCGCGCACCGCTGACTTGAAAGCACTCACCCTGCAGGCCGATGTGATCGTGGCCGCCGTGGGCAAGCGCAACGTGCTCACGGCAGACATGGTCAAACCCGGCGCCGTGGTGCTGGATGTGGGCATGAACCGCAACGACGAAGGCAAGCTCTGCGGCGACGTGGACTTTGAAGGCGTCAAGGCCGTGGCCAGCCACATCACCCCCGTGCCAGGCGGCGTGGGCCCCATGACCATCACCATGCTGCTGGTCAACACCCTGGAGGCCGCTGAACGCGCCGCCGGGTAAACCTTCGGTAAAAAGCCGCTTGCGGCCGCTTGGCAAGTTGAACCTGCGCACTGCGCCGTTATCTACATCCGCATGAGCAACGCCCTCCTCGACTTCTCCACCCTGCCCGCGTTCGATCGCATCCAACCCGCCGACGTAGCCCCCGCTGTCGACGCCCTGCTGGAGCGCGCCAACGCCGCACTAGATACGGTGACCGCCGCAGACTTCCCAGCCCGCTGGGATGCGATTGCCAAGGTGCTGGACGTGGCCACGGAACAACTGGGCATTGCGTGGGGGGCCGTCAGCCACCTCAACAGCGTGGCCGATACCGCCGAGCTGCGCGCCGCCTACAACGCCGCCCTGCCCCAGGTCACCGAGTTCTGGACCCGCCTGGGTGCCGATGAGCGCCTGTATGCAAAGTACAAGGCCATTGACCCAGGCACACTGAATGTCGAGCAACGCCAGGCGCACCAGAATGCGGTTCGCAACTTTGTGCTCAGCGGTGCTGAGCTGGTTGGGGCGGCCAAGGAACGGTTTGCCAAAATTCAGGAGCGCCAGGCGGAGCTGAGCCAGAAGTTCAGCGAAAACGCCCTGGATGCCACTGATGCGTTTGCCTACTACGCTACCGAGCCCGAGCTGCAAGGCGTGCCCGCGGATGTGCAGCAAGCCGCCCTGGCGGCTGCCCAGGCCGAGGGCAAAGAGGGCTACAAGCTCACCCTCAAGATGCCTTGCTACCTGCCAGTGATGCAGTTTGCCGAGCAGACTGCGCTGCGCGAAAAGATGTACCGCGCTTACGTGACCCGGGCATCTGACCAGGCCGAGGGGGATGCGCGCAAGTTTGACAACACCGCGCTGATGGGCGAGATCCTCGCCTTGCGCAAGGAAGAAGCCCAGTTGCTGGGCTACGCCAACTTTGGCGAAGTCTCCGTGGTGCCCAAGATGGCCAAGTCGCCCGCCGAAGTGACGCACTTTTTGCGCGACTTGGCCCAACGTGCCCGCCCTTACGCAGAGAAAGACGTGGCCGATCTGCGCGAGTTTGCCCGCACCGAGCTGGGTCTGGAGTCCCCCCAGGCGTGGGACTGGCCTTATGTGGCCGAAAAGCTCAAAGAGGCGCGTTACGCGTTCAGCGAGCAGGAAGTCAAACAGTATTTCACCGCGCCCAAGGTCCTGGCAGGCCTCTTCAAAATCATCGAAACCCTTTTTGAAGTGGCCATTCGGCGCGACAGCGCCCCAGTCTGGCACCCCTCAGTCGAGTTCTATCGCATTGAACGCACGCACCCGGAGGGAGCCCACATGGGCACGCAACTGGTAGGCCAGTTCTATCTGGACCAGCCAGCCCGCACCGGCAAGCGTGGCGGCGCCTGGATGGACGATGTGCGCACCCGCTGGCTGCGCCCGGACACGGGCGCTGTGCAAACGCCGGTGGCCCATCTGGTGTGCAACTTTGCAGACAGCGTGGACGGCAAGCCCGCGCTGCTCACGCACGACGATGTCATCACCCTCTTCCACGAGTTCGGTCACGGCCTGCACCACATGCTCACCCAGGTGAATGAGCGTGATGTGTCCGGCATTGGCGGTGTGGAGTGGGATGCGGTGGAGTTGCCCAGCCAGTTCATGGAGAACTTCTGCTGGGAATGGGACGTGCTCAAGCACATGACCGCCCATGTAGACACGGGCGAGTCGCTGCCACGTGCGTTGTTTGACAAGATGATTGCGGCCAAGAACTTCCAGAGCGGTATGCAAACGCTGCGGCAAATCGAATTTGCCTTGTTTGACATGCTGCTGCACACCGAGCACGACCCAGCCAACGACGTGATGCCCCTGCTGACGCAGGTCCGCAATGAAGTGGCTGTGCTGCAGCCCCCGGAATTCAGCCGCACGGCGCACACCTTCAGCCATATTTTTGCGGGCGGCTACGCAGCGGGTTACTACAGCTACAAATGGGCAGAAGTGCTCAGTGCCGACGCTTACGCAGCGTTCGAGGAAACCATGGGGGCCGATGGCCTGCCCAGCATCGAAACTGGGCGCAAGTACCGCAAGGCCATCCTGGAGGCCGGGGGCAGCCGCCCTGCCATGGAGTCGTTCAAGGCCTTCCGTGGCCGCGAGCCACAGCTTGATGCGTTGCTGCGACACCAGGGTATGGCCCAGGCCTCGCAGCCTCTATGATGCGCCGTTGTCCCAAGTACCCCACGAGGAAATTCACCATGCAGCTCAAAGCCCTGACCTTGCCATTGATGTTGGCGCTGCTTGCCGTCGGTGCACAGGCCCAGACGGTGTACCGTATTGTTGGCCCAGATGGCAAAGTCACGTTTTCTGACAAGGCCCCAGAGACGCCATCCAAGAACAGTCCGGCAGTTGTCACCACTTCAGGCGGAGGTGACAGTGCTGGCGCTGGCCTGCCTTACGAGCTGGGCAAAGTGGCCGCGCGGTTTCCTGTGACGATTTTCACTGGACAGAATTGCCCCCCCTGCGACAGTGGAAGGCGCTTGCTGGTGTCCCGTGGTGTTCCGTTTACCGAGCGGACTATCAACACCAACGAGGACCTGCAAGCCCTGACCAATCTGGGCAGCGACTCCAGCCTGCCTTTCGCCAAAATCGGAGGCCAAAACCTTTCGGGCTTCTCGGAGTCGGAGTGGACGCAGTACCTGGATGCGGCGGGGTATCCCAAAACATCGCAGCTCCCTACCAACTATCGGCGTCCAGCGGCAACGCCTTTGACCCAACCTGCCAAGGCCGCGCCAGCCGCCTCGGCATCAGATGCCGCCACCGCCGAAACTGGGCGCCGCGTACGGCCCCCCGCTCCACCGGCAGACCCCAATGCCCCCAACCCCAATAACCCGGCGGGCTTGAAGTTCTGAGCACTCGCTTGCGATCCTCCTATCAAAAAGGCGCATTCCTTGAATGCGCCTTTTTTGTTTGGCTCAATAAACCAGCGTTTTCACACCCTGTGCTGTACCCAGCAAGCACACCGCCGCCTTCTGGTGTGCAAACACGCCCACGGTTACCACACCGGGCCACTGGTTCACTTCTGACTCGAACTTCAGCGGCTCGGCAATCGACAGGCCCGTCACGTCCAGAATGTGCTGGCCGTTGTCGGTCACCAGCGGCTTGCCGTCTTTTTGGCGAACGGTAGCCACACCGCCCATGGCCGCAAAACGGCGAGCGATGTGCTGGGTCGCCATGGGGATCACCTCCACTGGAAGCGGGAACTTGCCCAGGACTTCGACACGCTTGGTTTCATCTGCAATGCAGACGAAACGCTGGGCCAGGGCCGCAACGATTTTTTCGCGGGTCAGTGCCGCGCCTCCGCCCTTGATCATGTGGCCCTGGCCATCAATCTCGTCAGCGCCATCAATGTAGACCGACAGGGACTCCACTTCATTGGCATCCAGCACGGGAATGCCCAGCGCCAGCAGGCGTTCGGTGCTGGCCACAGAGCTGGACACTGCGCCTTTGATGTCGCCCTTGATGCTGGCCAGCGCATCGATGAACTTGTTGACCGTGGAGCCTGTGCCCACGCCCACGATATCGCCGGGCACCACATAGTGCAAAGCGGCCTGGCCCACCAGGGCTTTGAGTTCGTCTTGGGTCAGTGAGGAAGGTGTCGTCATGAGAGAAAATCAGAGGTAATTCTTCAATTATCGTCCCATGTCCCTCATTCCCTACGCTCTCACCCGCCCCTTTCTGTTCGGCATGGACCCCGAGGCCGCACACGATCTCACCATGAACCTTCTGGCCAAGGGACAGCGCACCCCACTGCAGTGGGCGTGGTGCCAAAGCCGGGTGGAAGACCCTGTGGAGCTGGCTGGACTGCGGTTCCCTAACCGGGTCGGGATGGCTGCGGGCCTGGACAAAAATGCCCGCTGCATTGATGCCCTGGGCGCCATGGGGTTCGGTTTTGTCGAGGTCGGCACCGTGACACCCAAAGGCCAGCCGGGCAACCCCAAACCGCGCATGTTTCGCTTGCCGCAGGCCAAGGCCCTGATCAATCGCCTGGGCTTCAATAATGAAGGGCTGGACGCCTTTGTGCGCAATGTGCAGCAAGCGCAATTTCGCCAGGCTCGTGGTGTCACCCCCATGCTGCTGGGCTTGAACATTGGCAAGAACGCTGCAACACCGATCGAAAATGCCACCAGCGATTACCTGACGTGCCTGGATGGCGTCTATCCGCATGCGGACTATGTGACGGTGAATATCAGCTCGCCCAACACACAAAACCTGCGCGCACTGCAAAGCGATGAAGCCCTGGACAACTTGCTGGCAGCCATCGCTGAACGCCGCGAGTGGCTGGCTTCGCAAGACGCTCCTTCGGGCAGTGCAAAGGCTGCGGGCAAGCGGCGCGTTCCTATCTTCGTAAAAATTGCCCCAGACCTGGACGAAGCCCAGGTGGCTGTGATTGCTGCCACCTTGAAGCGACATGGCATGGACGGTGTCATCGCCACTAATACCACCATCAGCCGTGATGCGGTCCAAGGGCTGGCCCATGCCACTGAAACCGGTGGGCTCAGCGGCTCACCGGTATTGCAGGCCAGCAACCGGGTCATCCGGCAACTGCGGGCTGAGCTGGGCGCCCAGTTTCCCATCATCGGTGTGGGCGGCATCATGAGCGCCAGCGATGCCGTGAGCAAGATGGAGGCTGGCGCCGATGTAGTGCAAATCTATACGGGGCTGATTTACGAAGGGCCAGGCTTGGTGTCCGCTGCAGCGACAGCGATCAAAGCGGCGGCCGTGCGCCGCTGAGCATGTGAGCTGAAACAAAAAGGGCCGGGGGTCAAAAAACCACCGGCCCTGAGGCAACCCAGCCATGTGCCACTAACGCCGCAATCGCACAATCCAAGGCAAGGCGACGCCCATCCAGCGAATGAGACGCCTTGGCCCCAAGGCCATCGCCGCCGCAGCAACGGCCGCCACGGCGGCAGGGTGCTGCTTGGCAAAAGCCACCCCTTGCAGAATCAGTGAGTCACCCGCGCCTGGGTTACCCACATCCAGCGTTTGTTGTTGTACCAGAAAACGTGCGGCTCGGCGCTCCCGAATGCGTTCGCGTTGCGCAGAGATGCGCAGCAGCACCTTTTGCTGCTCCAAGGTGGGGACGATGACAGGTAAAGCTGGGCGCACCGATTGTCCGTGGTTGCCATCTGGGCTCATAGCTGCTCCTTGATATCGCGCCAGTCCTGGGCCAGCTCTTGCCGCGTCAGGGCAAAACCATTGCCCGCCCGCCGCGCCGCGCGCAGCAGCCCAATCAAAGCCAATACCCACAGCACCAGCCAAACAGCGCTGACCAGCCAGCCTGCCAGGCCCCGGTGCGGCGTATCCCAAAAATGCACGACTACGGCAATGGAGAGCACCACCATGCTCACCACCGTGAGCCCGGTGACAGCCACCGCCAAAATCAGCAGTTGCAGCAGGCTGCGCTTTTGGTCCCGCCATTCCAGGCGCGCCAAATCCAGGCGATCCTCCGCAGCGATGGCCCCTTCAATGGCGACCACGCGAACGCGCGCCAGCAGGTGGTCCAGTCCGAGCAGGGATATCCAGTTCATGCGTGGCCTTGCTGCGCGCCAGTGGGTGGGTGCACAGCCTTAGCGGCGTGCAAGCAAAAAGCCCACCAAAGCGCCCACAGCCAGGGCCGCACCGGCAACACGCCAGGGCTCATCGTGGGCGTAGCGGTCGGCAGCCAGGGCTGCGTCCTTGGCTTGGCGGGCCGCATCTTGCGCGGCACGAATGGCCGATTCGCGGGCCGAATGGATTCCATCGTCCAGGCGCTGGCGCAGCAGCTTGATCTCTGGCACCGCATCCAGGTCCTTGTTGGCCAGCAGGCCGCGCAGGTCAGACACCAATTTTTCCAGTTCACCTTGGGTGGAGGAAGTTTCAGAGGCACTCATACAAACCCTTTCAAAAACAAGTCAAACCAAAAAGGATGAAACCATGGGGGTGGCTGCTGGTGCATCTTAGCGTTGCCATGCAGCGACGGGCTGTAGGACACTGACGCATAGGGTTACAACGTCTGCGCTGGCTCAGTGGGGCGCTACAAATTGGCAGTGGGCTGCACCAACATTTGCGCCACATGCTCGCCAATGGCCAGCGCGCTGGTCAAGCCGGGGGATTCAATGCCAAACAGATTGACCAGGCCTGGGATGCCGTGGGTGGCTTGCCCCTGGATGCAGAAGTCGGCTGCAGGATCATGCGGGCCGTGGATTTTGGGGCGCATGCCTGCGTAGCCAGGAGCCAACGCACCATCGGGCAAGGCCGGCCAGTACTTGCGCACCTCCGCATAAAAAGCGTCGCCACGGCGTGGATCGACCAGCAGATCTTCGGCAGAGTCCACCCATTGCACATCGGGCCCAAACTTGGCCTGCCCGCCCAAGTCCAGCGTCAGGTGCACGCCCAGTCCGGCGGCTTCGGGCGCAGGGTAAATCAAATGCTTGAAAGGGGCTTTGCCTGCCAGCGTGAAGTAGCTACCTTTGGCAAAGCGCGCCACAGGAATGTGGGCAGGGTCCAACCCTTCAAAGGTGTGTGCCAGTTGGGGCGCTTGAAGCCCTGCGGCATTGATCAAATACTGTGCGTGGAGCTGGGTGCTATCGGATGCTATCAATTCAATAGCTTCTTGCGCAATGCGTGCGTGCGCCAGAGGCGAATTGAGTACTACAAGACCGCCTGCGTTTTCAAGATCGCCTTGCAGGGCCAGCATGAGCCCGTGGCTGTCAATGATGCCGGTGCTGGGGGAATGCAAGGCCGCAATGCACTCCAGTGCGGGCTCCAGCGCTCGGGCTTGGTCACGGTCAAGCCAGCGCAGGTCCGTGATGCCGTTGGCCTGTGCCCGTTCGTAAATGCTTTGCAGACCCGCGCGTTGCTCCTCTGCCGTGGCTACCAGCAACTTGCCGCAGCGCTGGTGGCCTATGCCCCGTTCGTTGGCATAGGCGTAGAGCATGTTGCGCCCCTCGACACACAGGCGGGCCTTGAGCGAGCCTGGAGGGTAGTACAGGCCTGCGTGTATGACTTCACTGTTGCGAGAGCTGGTGCCGGTGCCAATGGCATCGGCTGCCTCCAGTACCATCACGTCCATGCCCCGCAACGCCAGCGCTCGGGCCACAGCCAAGCCCACGACACCAGCGCCCACCACAACGCATTGCACTTGATCCGTCATTCTTTGCCCCAGCGTCTTTTTCATCCACGCCCAACTTACGACCCAACGGCTTCAAAGCCGCGAATCACCTGCACCGCATTGGCCCCCAGTTCTGAAGCGGCATAACCCCCCTCAAGCACCAGCGCCGTGGGCAAGTGCAGGGCTGCCAGCCGCTGCCCCATGGTGAAAAAGTCATCGGTGGTCAAGGCGAAATGCGAGATGGGGTCGCCCACAAAGGTGTCCAGGCCGAGGGACACCAACAGGGCATCAGCGCCGTATTGCGCGATGCGCGAGCTTGCTGCCTCCAGCGCGGCAAACCAGGCAGCAACCGATGAGCCTGCGGGCAATGGAAGATTGAGGTTAAAGCCCGCGCCATCGCCCTCGCCCTGCTCATCGGCATGGCCCAGGTAAAAGGGGTACTCGGTGAGCGGATCACCGTGGATGCTGATGAACAGCACGTCCGAGCGGCCATAAAAAATGCTCTGCGTACCGTTGCCGTGGTGATAGTCCACGTCCAGCACCACCACCCGTTTAGCCCCCTGGTCCAACAAGGTTTGGGCTGCTACCGCTGCGTTGTTCAAAAAGCAGTATCCCCCCATGAAATCAGGGCCCGCGTGGTGACCTGGGGGGCGGGTACAGCAAAACGCTGCGGGTGCACCTTGCGCCACCCGCATGGCAGCACTGGCGGCTGCATCCGCGCCGGCCTTGGCAGCGTCCCAGGTGCCTGCGGCCATGGGGGTGCCGTTGTCCATGGAGTACAGCCCCAGTTTGGCGATGAAGTTGGCGGGCTCCACATCACTGCGAAGGGTGCGCACAGGCCACACCGACGGGAACGGCTGGGTTTGCGCATTCTCTGGCGCCAGTTGCACCCACTGCTGCCAGGCCGTCTGCAAAAAAGCCAGGTAGCGGGCATCGTGCACTTTGTGGAGCACGCTGACAGAGTCGGTGTCGGGCGCCAACAGGGGGTATCCGCTTTGCTGCAGCGCCTGCTCCACAAATTCGGCCCGCAAAGGCTTTTCAAAACAATCGACCCGCGCACCCCTGAAGAACTCGTGCTGTGGGGCGTGCAAGTGGTGCAATGGGTTGTGGAAGCTGATCATGGCAATGCAGGTGGATTCTGAGGAGCGGCCCAACAGACCGATCTTTTCACGATGGAACGGATGCGGGCCGGACTGATGTAGGCGGGCAGTTGGGAGCCATTGTGCCCTCAGAGAATGAGGCCATGCGCGAGGAGCGAAGCACGACGCCAAAGAAAAAAGCGCCTTGCATTGCTGCAAGGCGCTTTCAAATTTGGTGGGTGATACATGGATCGAACATGTGACCCCTGCCGTGTGAAGGCAGTGCTCTACCGCTGAGCTAATCACCCAAAGTGACACCCTGAAATTTGGGCATCGTCATAACAGCAAATGGTGGGTGATACATGGATCGAACATGTGACCCCTGCCGTGTGAAGGCAGTGCTCTACCGCTGAGCTAATCACCCCTTTGCGTCAAGCCTTAGATTATGGCACAAATTAAACAGCGGCCTGCAATTTTCGCCAAATTGTTTTACCGCCGCTCGATTTGTCGATCTGCACCATCACCTCTTCGTGCGTGCCCAGCTCTTGCTCATTGGCAGCCACAACCTGCAGTGCAAAGCGGCTCAAATCTATCGAAGGGACCACGACACCGTCTGTGTTCTCCTGCGGCTCGTCCGCCATCAGCAAGGCGTCTTGACCACGGGTCAGGTTGATGTAGACATCCGCCAGCAACTCCGCATCCAGCAAAGCCCCGTGCAGCGTACGGCCTGAGTTGTCCACTTCCAGGCGGTCACACAAAGCGTCCAGAGAATTGCGCTTGCCCGGGAACATTTCCTTGGCCATCGCCAAGGTGTCGGTCACGCTTTCTACATAGGTTTTGAACGGTGGGCGCCCTGTGAGCTCCAACTCTTTATTCAAGAAGCCAACGTCAAACGCCGCGTTGTGGATGATGATCTCAGCCCCCTGGAGGTACTCCAGGATCTGGGGCGCCATGTCCGCAAACTTGGGCTTGTCTTTGAGGAACTCGTTGGTGATGCCGTGGACCTTCAGGGCATCTTCATGGCTGTCGCGCCCTGGGTTGAAGTACAGATGCAGGTTGTTGCCCGTGAGCTTGCGATTGAGCAGCTCTACGCAACCCAGCTCAATGATGCGATCCCCACCTTCGGCCGAGAGGCCGGTGGTCTCCGTGTCCAGAACGATCTGACGGGTCATCAGTGGTTTTCCTTGGCGTGGTTGATCGTGTATTTTGGAATCTCAATGACCAAGTCCTTTTGGGCGAGGATGGCCTGGCACGACAGGCGCGATTGAGGCTCCAGGCCCCAGGCGCGGTCCAGCAGGTCTTCCTCCTCCTCCTCCGCCTCGTTCAAAGAAGCCAGCCCCTCGCGCACGATCACATGGCAAGTGGTGCAGGCGCAGCTCATGTCGCAAGCGTGCTCGATGTTGATGTGATGTTCCAGCAGGGCTTCACACACCGACGTGCCTGCAGGGGCTGTGATTTCCGCGCCAGCGGGGCAATATTCGGGGTGGGGGAGGATTTTGATGACGGGCATGGCGTCCTGGATTTTGTATCTTGGAAACGGGTAGAAGGGCTTGAATTCAGAGAGACTGGACGTTCTTGCCTGCCAGCGCCTGCTGAATGCCACGGTTCATGCGCTGGGCGGCAAAGGCCTCTGTGCCTTTGGCAAGTGCCTGCGTAGCGGCTTCGATGGTGGCTGCCTCATCGGCACCGCGCTGCTGACGCAGGGCTTCCATCAGTGCATCAATCGCACTGCGCTCGGTGGCGCTCAGCACGTCGCCATCGGCATCCAGCGCGCTTTGGGTGGCCAACAGCATCCGGTCGGCATCGACACGGGCTTCGACCACTGCGCGGGCCCGCATGTCTTGCGCAGCAGTGGCAAAGCCGTCTTGCAGCATCTGGGCAATCTGGTCGTCCGACAAGCCATAGGACGGCTTCACGTCAATGCGCGCTTCCACCCCACTGCCCTGCTCTTTGGCACTCACCGACAACAGGCCATCTGCGTCCACCGTGAAGGTCACGCGGATACGGGCGGCGCCTGCGGCCATGGCGGGAATGCCGCGCAATTCAAAGCGGGCCAAGCTGCGGCAGTCCGCCACAAGGTCACGCTCACCTTGCACCACGTGGATCGCCAGCGCCGTCTGACCATCCTTGTAGGTGGTGAAGTCCTGCGCTTTGGCCGTGGGTATGGTCTCATTGCGCGCGACGATGCGCTCCACCAAACCTCCCATGGTTTCGATGCCCAAAGACAGGGGGATCACGTCCAGCAGCAGCAGATCGCCTGCGGTGTCGTTGCCTGCCAGCTGGTTGGCCTGAATGGCGGCCCCGAGCGCGACCACTTCATCGGGGTTGAGGTTGGTGAGGGGCGCGCGACCAAAAAAGTCTGCCACCGCTTGCTGCACCTGCGGCATGCGGGTCGAACCACCGACCATGACCACGCCTTGCACTTCGTCCTTGGCGAGCTGGGCGTCGCGCAGGGCGCGGCGCACTGCGGCCATAGAGCGGTCCGTCAGTGCGGATGTCGCTGCCTCAAAATCGGCACGTTTCACATAAAAAAGCACGCTACCGCCCGCCAAATCAGCGGTAAATGCTACTTTTTCTGCAGCAGTCAACGCTTCCTTGCAGGCCCGGGCCGCCATGCGAATGGCTGCTTTGTCGGCTGGTGTTTGCACGGCCGCGCCGGTTTGTTGCAGCACCCAGTCTGCCAAGGCCGCGTCGTAGTCGTCACCGCCCAGAGCAGAATCGCCCCCGGTGGCAATGACCTCAAAAACGCCTTGGGTCAGACGCAGGATGGAGATATCAAAAGTGCCCCCGCCCAGGTCATAAACGGCATAGATCCCCTCGCTGGCATTGTCGAGCCCATAGGCAATGGCCGCAGCCGTGGGTTCGTTGATCAGCCGCAGCAAATGGATGCCTGCAAGCTTGGCCGCATCCTTGGTCGCCTGGCGCTGTGCATCGTCAAAGTAAGCGGGTACGGTGATGACGGCGCCATAAAGGTCATCATTGAAGGTGTCTTCGGCGCGGTAGCGCAGAGTAGCCAAGATTTCAGCACTGACTTCCACAGGCGATTTCACACCATCGGCCGTGGCCAGACTCACCATGCCGCCCACTGCTTTGTCGGCGCCATCGGCAGGCTGGACGAACTCGTAGGGCAGTTGCCCGGCCTGCGCGACGTCGTGCAGCCCGCGCCCCATGAAGCGCTTGACCGACGCAATCGTGTTGCGTGCATCGCTGGCCTGTGCAGCCACGGCGTCATAGCCAATTTGGCGCCCGCCCTGCCCCAGGTAGCGCACCACCGACGGCAGCAATACACGGCCTTGTGCATCGGGCAGGCATTCGGCGGCTCCGCTGCGCACAGCGGCCACCAGCGAGTGCGTGGTCCCAAGGTCAATGCCAACCGCGATGCGGCGCTGATGGGGATCGGGTGACTGTCCAGGCTCGGAAATCTGCAATAGCGCCATGAGATTCTTGGGGTCTACGTGAAGAAACCGGACGCAATGGCCCGATGTTCATAAAAAAAGAGGCAAACGCTATTGTCCCAGTTGCTCGCGGCGGCGCTCGATATCGTCTGCAAATCGCGCAATGAACATGAGGGCTCTCACCTGTTGCGCAGCGCTGGCATAGTCTTGCTGCTGGTCTATCAGCACCTCGCACCGCGCCAGCCCCGCTTTGCGGGCCTGCATGACTTCATCGTCCAGGGCATCCATCGCCGCAGCCGCCTGGGCATCTTCCAGGGTTTCACGCCACTCCATTTGCTGCATCAAGAATGCTGCGGGCATGGCCGTGTTGTCTTCTGCCTGTATGGGTGCACCACGCAATTCGCACAAGTAGGCAGCACGGCGCAGTGGTTCTTTAAGGCGCTGATAGGCCTCATTGATGCGCACCGACCATTGCATGGCCACCCGCTGCGCAGCGGCGCCTTGGGCTGCGAACTTGTCTGGGTGGGCCTGCCGCTGCAGTTCCTTCCAGCGCGCGTCCAGAGCGGGACGGTCTTGTGCAAAGCGCTCAGCGATGCCAAAAAGTTCGAAGTCGTTGGACTGCAGGTTCATGCCATGCCTGGATAGGAAGATCGGTACGCATCAAGAAAAAACCGCCAGCACAAAGCGCGGTGGCGGTTTCACACGGAGGGCCTTCGCGAGAAGGCTGCCTGGCTCAGACGCGGAAGCTTTCTCCGCAGCCGCACCGGTCGCGCTCGTTGGGGTTGTTGAACTTGAAGCCTTCGTTCAGGCCTTCGCGTACAAAGTCCAACTCGGTTCCGTCGATGTACGCCAGGCTTTTGGGGTCGATCAAGACCTTGACGCCATGGTTTTCAAAGACGATGTCTTCTGGCTCGGTGTCATCCACGTACTCCAGCTTGTAAGCCAAGCCGGAGCAGCCCGTCGTCTTGACGCCCAGTCGCACACCCACGCCCTTGCCACGGCGGGCAAGGTACCGGCTCACGTGTCGCGCTGCAGCTTCTGTCAGGGTGATAGCCATCGCGTCAGGCTGCGGCACCCGCATGTTTGGCCTTGTAGTCGTTCACTGCGGCCTTGATGGCGTCTTCCGCCAGGATGGAGCAGTGGATCTTGACCGGGGGCAGCGCCAATTCTTCGGCAATCACGCTGTTTTTGAGAGCTGCCGCTTCGTCCAGCGTCTTGCCCTTGACCCACTCGGTCACCAGTGACGACGAGGCAATGGCGGAGCCGCAGCCATAGGTTTTGAAGCGCGCGTCTTCGATCACACCGGTCTGGGGGTTCACCTTGATCTGCAGCTTCATCACGTCACCGCAGGCTGGAGCGCCCACCATGCCGGTGCCCACAGATTCATCACCCTTGTCGAAAGAGCCCACATTGCGGGGGTTTTCGTAATGGTCAACCACTTTGTCAGAATAAGCCATGGCAAGTCCTTTGGTCGGTTTGGGCGCTCAGTGCGCGGCCCATTGAATGGTGCTCAGATCCACGCCATCCTTGAACATCTCCCACAGGGGGCTGAGTTCACGCAGCCGGGCCACGTTCTCGCGGATGGTGGAAATCGCGTAGTCAATCTCTTCTTCGGTCGTGAAGCGACCGATGGTCATGCGCAAGCTGCTGTGCGCCAATTCGTCGCTGCGGCCCAGGGCGCGCAGCACATAGCTGGGCTCCAGGCTGGCGGATGTGCAAGCAGAGCCCGACGACACGGCCAAGCCCTTGATGCCCATGATGAGCGATTCGCCTTCAACGAAGTTGAAGCTCATGTTGAGGTTTTGCGGCACACGGCGTTCCATGCTGCCGTTGATGAACACCTGCTCGATGTCCTTCAGGCCGTCCAGCAGGCGCTGCTGCAATGCGCGCGCCTTGGCATTGCCTTCGATCATTTCTTCCTTGGCAATGCGGAAGGCCTCGCCCATACCCACGATCTGGTGCGTGGGCAAGGTGCCCGAACGCATGCCGCGCTCGTGACCGCCGCCATGCATCTGGGCTTCGAGGCGCACGCGGGGCTTGCGGCGCACATACAAAGCACCAATGCCTTTGGGGCCGTATGTTTTGTGAGCTGTCATGCTCATCAGGTCAACCGGCAGCGTGGCCATGTCGATCTCCACACGCCCTGTCGCCTGCGCAGCATCGACATGCAGCAGGATGCCTTTTTCGCGGCACAGAGAGCCGATGGCCGGAATATCCTGGATCACGCCGATTTCGTTGTTCACGAACAGGATGCTGATCAGAATAGTGTCTGGGCGGATGGCCGCTTTCAGCGCGTCCATGTTGACCAGGCCGTCTTCCTGCACATCCAGGTAAGTCACATCAAAACCTTGGCGTTCCAGCTCACGCATGGTGTCGAGCACAGCTTTGTGTTCGGTCTTGAGCGTGATGAGGTGCTTGCCCTTGCCTTTGTAGAACTGGGCTGCGCCCTTGAGGGCCAGATTGATCGACTCTGTGGCGCCGCTGGTCCAGACGATCTCGCGGGGGTCGGCACCAATCAAGTCGGCCACCTGGACGCGTGCGTTTTCCACGGCCTCTTCCGCTTCCCAGCCCCAGGCATGGCTGCGGGAAGCCGGGTTGCCGAAATGCTCACGCAACCAGGGAATCATCGCATCCACTACGCGTGGGTCTACAGGGGTGGTCGCACCGTAGTCGAGATAAATAGGAAAGTGAGGAGTCATGTGGATCGCTGGCTCAGTTGGCGTTTCTGGCTGGCAGCAAAAAACGGTTGGCGTTGAGAAAACAGTGAAAAACGTTCAAGGCGCTGCCGGCCCCAAGGCCCTGTTCAGCGCAGCCCCATCAGGACTTGGCGAAAACGTTGCCGAGTGCAAACACCGAGTTGGGGGCGTTCACACGGATGGGTTTGACCACGGGCGTGGTGGAAATAGCGCGGCGCACCACCGGCTTGTCTTCAATCTGCACGCCCTTGGCCAGTTGCTCATCAACCAGCTTTTGGAGGGTGACCGAATCCAGAAACTCCACCATGCGCTGGTTCAGCGATGCCCACAGCTCGTGGGTCATGCAGCGACCGGCTTCGCCCAGGCAGTTTTCTTTGCCGCCGCATTGGGTGGCATCAATGGGCTCATCCACAGAGACAATGATGTCGGCGACAGTGATTTCGCCCGCCTTGCGGGCCAGTGTGTATCCACCGCCAGGGCCACGGGTGGATTCCACCAATTCATGGCGGCGCAGCTTGCCGAACAACTGCTCAAGGTAAGACAGGGAAATTTGTTGGCGCTGGCTGATGGCTGCCAGTGTGACGGGGCCGTTGTTCTGGCGCAGGGCCAAGTCGATCATGGCGGTGACTGCAAACCGGCCTTTGGTGGTGAGACGCATGGAAAGCTCCTTGTGCTGAGGCTCGTTCGTTAAAGAAACTGCCTGCGCTGGCGAGTGGTCAGCACGGGCACCGTCTCCGCCCCTTACTCCGCACAGCTTTGCCTGCCACGGAGCCCTTCATCGTTGGGCTTTGTTCTTGAGTATTTTGTAAGAGTATACCACAAATCCCTATCGAATTGGTCGGATTAAGAAACCAACGGGTCACGAATTCGCCAGCCACGTATTGACCTGGACAAGACCGGGACTCACAGCGCCACGGAGTCTCCGCCATGCGCCCCGAAAGCGCGGTCCTTGAGTTGACTCAATTGGTCGCGCACGCGGGCTGCCTGCTCAAATTCCAGGTTCCGCGCATGCTCCAGCATCAGCTTTTCCAGGCGCTTGATTTCTTTGGCAATGTCTTTCTCTGACATTTCTTCCACCTGGGCGCGCTGCATGGCTTCTTGCTCCAGCCGCTCGGCATCCTTGCCCGCTTTTTCGCTGTAGACCCCGTCAATCAGGTCTCTTACCCTCTTGACAATGCTGCGCGGTGTGATGCCGTGGGCTTCGTTGTGCGCAATCTGCTTGATGCGTCGGCGCTCCGTCTCCCCCATGGCCTTTTTCATCGACTCGGTGATGCGGTCTGCGTACAGAATCGCCCGGCCGTTGAGGTTGCGCGCCGCCCGGCCAATGGTCTGGATCAGGCTGCGCTCGGCGCGCAAAAAGCCTTCTTTGTCGGCATCCAGAATCGCCACGAGCGAGACCTCTGGAATGTCCAGCCCCTCGCGCAGCAAGTTGATACCCACCAGCACATCAAAGGCCCCAAGACGCAGATCGCGGATGATTTCCACCCGTTCCACCGTGTCCACATCGCTGTGCAGGTAGCGCACCTTCACCCCGTTGTCGGTAAGGTAGTCCGTCAGCTGCTCGGCCATGCGCTTGGTCAGTGTGGTGATGAGCACGCGCTCGTGCTTTTCAACGCGGATGCGGATTTCCTGCAGCACATCGTCCACCTGGTGCGTGGCGGGGCGCACCTCCACAATCGGGTCAACCAACCCGGTGGGTCGCACCACCTGGTCCACGACCTGGCCGGAGTGCGTCTTTTCATAGTCGGCCGGGGTGGCCGTCACAAAGATGGCCTGTCGCATGCGCTGCTCAAACTCTTCAAACTTAAGGGGTCGGTTGTCCATGGCCGAAGGCAGGCGAAACCCGTACTCGACCAACGTGGTCTTGCGCGCCCGGTCGCCGTTGTACATGGCCGAGAGCTGCCCGATCATCTGGTGGCTCTCGTCCAGGAACATCAGAGAGTTTTTGGGCATGTAGTCGGTCAGCGTGCTGGGCGGGTCGCCGGGCGCTGCGCCCGAAAGGTGGCGCGTGTAGTTTTCAATGCCCTTGCAGTGCCCTACTTCACTCAGCATCTCCAGATCAAACCGGGTGCGCTGCTCCAGGCGCTGCGCCTCCACCAGCTTGCCATCGCCCACCAGTTGCTTAAGGCGCTCTGCCAACTCGACCTTGATGGTCTCCACCGCCGCCAGCACCTTGTCGCGTGGCGTCACGTAGTGGCTGCTGGGGTACACGGTAAAGCGCGGGATCTTTTGTTTGACGCGCCCCGTGAGCGGGTCAAACAACTGCAGAGTCTCGATCTCGTCATCAAACAACTCGATGCGGATGGCCAGCTCGGAATGTTCGGCCGGAAACACATCGATGGTGTCGCCCCGCACGCGGAACTTGCCGCGCGAAAAATCCGCCTCATTGCGCTGGTACTGCATGCGGATCAGCTGGGCGATCACATCGCGCTGGCCCAGCTTGTCACCGCTGCGCAGCGTCATCACCATGCGGTGGTAACTCTCTGGCTCGCCAATACCGTAGATGGCAGACACCGTGGCCACAATGACCACGTCTTTGCGCTCCATCAGGCTCTTGGTGCACGACAGGCGCATCTGCTCAATGTGCTCGTTGATGGCGCTGTCTTTCTCAATGAAAAGATCGCGCTGCGGCACATAGGCCTCGGGCTGGTAGTAGTCGTAGTAGCTCACGAAGTACTCGACAGCGTTCTTGGGGAAGAACTCGCGAAACTCGCTGTACAACTGCGCCGCCAGTGTTTTGTTGGGCGCAAACACAATGGCGGGGCGACCCATGCGTGCGATCACATTGGCCATGGTGAAGGTCTTGCCCGAGCCCGTCACACCCAGCAGCGTCTGAAACGCCTCACCATCCCGCAACCCCTCTACCAGCTTGGCAATGGCCTCGGGCTGGTCGCCCGCAGGGGGGTACGGCTGAAACAGCTCAAAAGGCGAATCAGGAAAGCGAACGAACTCGCCCTCTTGCGCGGGCGGTATGGATTCAGTCAATTCCAGCATGGATGTCGTCAACGGTTGGTGTGGGCAGGCCGTTAAAATCGGCGGAACCCGGCACAGTACACCACGCCCGGATTCTTCGCTACTGACAACCTTTCAAGGATTTTCATGTCTCTGTTCACCGCCGTCGAAATGGCCCCCCGCGACCCCATCCTGGGTCTGAACGAACAATTCAACGCAGACACCAACCCCAACAAGGTCAACCTGGGCGTGGGCGTGTATTTCGACGACAACGGCAAGCTGCCCCTGCTGCAATGCGTGCAAGCCGCTGAAAAAGCCATGATGGACAAGCCCACCGCCCGTGGCTACCTGCCCATCGACGGCATTGCTGCCTACGACGCCGCCGTGAAGGGCCTGGTCTTCGGCGCTGAGTCCGACGTCGTCAAGAGCGGCCGCGTGGCCACCGTGCAAGCCATTGGCGGCACCGGCGGCCTGAAGATCGGTGCCGACTTCCTCAAGAAGATCAGCCCCAACGCCACCGTGCTGATTTCTGACCCCAGCTGGGAAAACCACCGCGCGCTGTTCACCAACGCCGGCTTCCCGGTGGACACCTACCCCTACTTCGACCAAAGCGCCAACGGCGGCCTGGGCGGCATCAACTTCGAAGGCATGCTGGCCAAGCTGAAGGCCGCTGCGGCGGGCACCATCGTGCTGCTGCACGCTTGCTGCCACAACCCCACCGGCTACGACATCACCGCTGCCCAATGGGAGCAAGTGATTGCCGTGGTGAAGGAACGCAACCTCACTGCCTTCTTGGACATGGCCTACCAAGGCTTTGGCTACGGCATCGCTGAAGACGGCGCCGTGATCGCCAAGTTCGTGGCCGCCGGCCTGAACATCTTCGTGTCGACCAGCTTCTCCAAGAGCTTCAGCCTGTACGGCGAGCGCGTGGGGGCCCTGAGCGTGGTCGGCAGCAGCAAGGAAGAAACCGACCGCGTGCTGAGCCAGCTGAAGATCGCCATCCGCACCAACTACTCCAACCCACCCACCCACGGTGGCGCCATCGTGGCCGCTGTGCTGGGCAACCCCGAACTGCGCACCCTGTGGGAAAAGGAACTGGGCGAAATGCGCGTGCGCATCAAGGCCATGCGCCAAAAGCTGGTTGATGGCCTGAAGGCCGCTGGCGTGACCAAGGATATGTCCTTCATCACCACCCAGATCGGCATGTTCAGCTACTCCGGCCTGTCCAAAGACCAAATGGTGCGCCTGCGCAGCGAGTTCGGCGTGTACGGCACGGACACAGGCCGCATGTGCGTGGCTGCGCTCAACAGCAAGAACATCGACTACGTCTGCCAGGCCATTGCCAAGGTCATCTGATCTGACTGAAGAAGCGGCGCTTCGGCGCCGATTCACGAGCGAAACGCTCCAGAACCCGCACAACGCGGCCATTCTGGAGCGTTTGCCGCTTTTGGGCCTGCCGGATGCATGGTTGGTGGCTGGCTGCCTCTTTCAGACAGTGTGGAACCTGCACTGCGGCTTTGCACCCACGGCGCATATCAAGGACTACGACCTGTTTTACTTTGATGCGTCAGATATGTCTGAAGCGGCAGAGCAGCAGGTGCAAGCCCGTGTCTCCGCCCTCTTTGCCGACCTTCCCATCACCGTGGAGGCCAAGAACCAGGCCCGCGTGCACCTTTGGTACGAACAGTGGTTCGGCTACCCCTACGAAGCGTTGCAGTCTGCCCGCCAGGGGATTGAGCGGTTTCTGGTGCCCTGCACCTGCGTAGGCTTGCAACCCGCAGCGCGGGCCGCAGCGCCTGCCCTGTATGCGCCCTATGGTCTGCAGGAGTTGTATAGCGGCATTTTGCGCCCCAACCCGCAGTGCCCACACTTGCCGTTGTTCAAGGCCAAGGCGCAAAGCTACCAAGAGCGCTGGACTTGGCTGGACATTCAGGAGACGCTGGCTGATGACCAGCCCAGCCACTCATAGAATTTATGTCTTTTAGGCCACTAGCGCTTTAAACATAAGCGCTAGCAGCTATCAAAAAAAGAGCAATCTTCCCTCACCCCCACAGCACCGACCGCATCGAAATCGATGCCGACTGGTAGCCTGTGTTGAAAAACCGTGGCATCTCCGTGGGCTGCACAGCGCCTGCGGCGTACAGAAGAGGCAGGTAGTGCTCGTGCGTGGGGTGCGCCTGTTTGGCGACGGCACCCAGGCCCAGAAAGTCCTGCAACGCGCCCAGCTGGCCTTTCTTGATCTGCTCTTGCACCACGGTGTCGAACTCGGCAGCCCAGTCATAAGCCTCGTTGGCGGCGCTGCCCCGGCGCGTAACGCGCAGGTTGTGCACGATGTTGCCGCTGCCCACAATCAGCACCCCGCGCTCGCGCAGGCGTTGAAGCTGCTGGCCCAGCGCGTAATGCTCGGCAGGCGGGCGGCTGTAGTCCATGCTCAGCTGCAGCACCGGGATATGGGCCTTGGGGAACATGGGCTTGAGCACCGACCAAGTCCCGTGGTCCAGACCCCACTCGCTCTCATCCACGCCCAGTGCCGTGCCGGTGGCAGGAGACTTCAGCTCAGCTGCCAGGCCACGGGCCACGGCAGGGGCACCGGGGGCTGGGTACTGCTGGTCAAACAATTCCTGAGGAAAGCCACCAAAATCGTGAATGGTCTTGGGGCTGGCCATGCCCGTGAGCTGCCAGCCGCCGCTTGTGAGCCAGTGGGCCGATACGCACAAGATCAACTGCGGCTGCACGGCGCGGGCCAGCAGCTCGCTGCCCACGGCCTGCCAGCTGCGGCGCCACGCGTTGTCTTCAATGGCGTTCATGGGGCTGCCATGGCCCACAAACAGCACCGGCATGCGGGGCGATGGCTTGAGGGCTTGCAGCAGCGGCAAGCCCGCTGCGCTGGACAAAGAGGTCATGAAGGCTCCCGAGGAAGCGGCCAGCCCTGCCAGGGCGGCCAAAGAGGTTCTGCGTTGCATAGGGCAAAGGCGAAGGGAGCTACCGTAACAAATTATGTATAACCCGGTGAAGGACGCCGCGCCCCAGGCAAAGTTCCTTCTTTCACTGGGTTCTCAGCCCCTTCAATTGCCCGCCATTCCCCCATTTGCCATGCCCACCCTGCCCTTCCAGCCGCTGCGCGGCACCCGCATCCTGAGCCTGGCGCTCAACCTGCCTGGCCCCGCCGCCTTGCTGCGCTGTGCACGCATGGGCGCCATCTGCACCAAGCTCGAAGCACCCGCCACCCCGCCCCACCCCAGCGCTGACCCCATGGCGCTGTACAGCCCCCAGGCCTACAGCGACATGCACCAGGGCATCGCCGTGCTGCAGGCCCACCTCAAGACGGACGACGGCCAGGCCACGCTGCATGCCGAGCTGGCGCGCACCGACGTGCTGATCACCTCCTTTCGCCCATCGGCCCTGGCCAAGCTGGGCCTGGGCTGGGCGGCATTGCATGCGCGCTACCCCCGCTTATCGGTGGTGCAGATCGTGGGGGCCGCAGGCACGCGTGCCGAAGAGCCCGGCCACGACCTCACCTACCTGGCCGACGCAGGCTTGTTGGCAGGCACCGACATGCCCCCCACGCTCTACGCCGACATGGGCGGCGCCCTGATGGCCAGCGAGGCCGTACTGCAAGCCCTGCTGGGCCGCGCTCAGACCGGCGAAGGCCAGCAGCTGGAAGTGGCCCTGGCCGACGCTGCAGCCTGGCTGGCCCAGCCACACCACTGGGGGCTGACCACCCCAGACGGTGACGTGGGCGGAGCGCACGCGGGCTACCGCATCTACCCCTGCGCCAATGGCCGCGTGGCCGTGGCTGCGCTGGAACCCCACTTTGCCGCCCGCCTGTGTGCCGCCGCAGGCCTGCCCGCACAGGGCGATGCCGCCACCTTGCGCGCCCCAGCCACCCATGTGGCGGTGGCCGCCTTCATCGCCACCCAGACACGCGCCCAACTGGATGCGCTGGCGCAAACGCAGGACATTCCGCTGCACACGCTGCCTTGAGCACAGATTGCGCCCCCCTTCAACCCTGTTCTCCGTATTTTCGGCATGCAAAAGCAAGGCACCATCACCCGCTGGGACAGCACCCGCGCGTTCGGCTTCATTCGCAGCCCTGGCGGCACGGCCGATGTGTTTTTTCACCTCAAGGACTTTCGCAGCACCACACCCCCACGCGAGGGGATGGCGGTGGTGTATGACGACGTGCATGTGGGCGGCAAAGGCCCACGTGCCGTGGCGGTGCAGCCCGCGGGGGCTATGGCCACTGCGGCGCCCAGCCCCCGTTCGCCGGGTGCTGCGCGTAACGGGCAACGCCCACGCCCCACCGCCAGCAAAGCATTGCCCCACCCCGATACCGCCCGTGCCCCTCGCTCGGCAGCGCGCCCGTTGCACCCATCGGCCCGAGCCCGTGCGGGCGGCGGCCGACCCGCGGCGGGCGCTGGGCTGGCTTACGCGCTCATGCTGCTGTGGGCGGGCATGCTCGCTTGGGGACTGTGGACGCAGCGCTTGCCCCTGTGGGTGCTCGGCGCCCTGGTGGCCCTGAATGCGCTGACCCTGTGGGTGTATGCAGCAGACAAAAATGCTGCCCAGAGCGACGGCTGGCGCACCTCGGAGAAAAACCTGCACACCCTCGGCCTGTTGGGCGGCTGGCCCGCGGCCTGGCTCGCGCAACAAAGCATGCGCCACAAATCCAGCAAGGCGGCGTTCCGCGCCATGTACTGGCTCACCATCGTGTTGCACTGCGCGGCCCTGGGGGCGTGGGTGAGTGGCTGGCTGGGTTCACAGCTGGGCTAAGCCGCCCCCCCGGCGGCGTGCACTGGGCAGTGCTAGCCTATTTTCAAAATTGATAGCTGCCAGCGCTTATTGCATAAGCCCTAGAGGCAAATATTGCAGGATTTCCCCACATGCAGTGCTGAAGGCGCTAGTGTCCTGAGTTGGCAGCTCGTTGATGAAATAAAGAGGTCGAAATCGTCGTCAGGCAAGGCGCAAACCGCAGCGATAGCCGTAGCTATCGCGAGGATTTGCAACGCAGCATGGCGGCGATTCTCGGCATCTTTATGAAACGAATCTCCCACTCAGGACACTAGGTGCTTGCCGCCGACAAGCGTCCAGCCTCTTGGCCTACATAGCCCGGCGCCCTCCCACGATCCAATCCAAGGTTCTGAAACCTTTACGGGAGACGCCCATGAAACCCCTCGTCATCGATTCCACCCTGACCCAGGCTGGCGGCATGTTCTACCCCACAGGCCATGTGTTTGCCCTCTTTCCGGACGAAGGCTGTGTGCGCCAGGTGGCGGCAGAGCTGGAAGCCCTGCCCAACACCGGTGAGACCGCCTACGCCCGCCCAGAAATCATCTTGCAAGACCTGGTGCGCACCGAAGGGGCCGCGGGCGGCACCTTGCCCACCACGGGGCTGGAGGGCGAACACCTGCGCCGCATGGGCGCCCTGGCCCGCCAGGGGCACCACGGTCTGCTCATCACCGTGAGCGACGCCGAGGCCGACACCCAGGCCCTGGCCAACGTGCTGCAAGCCGCTGGTGCCACAGCCGCATTCCATTACCTGAGCTTTCGCATTGCCAACCTGCTAGCCGATGCCAGTGCCGATGCCACCCCGCAGGTAGCGGTGGCCTAAACCGCACGGCGCAGCCCTGTAGCGCGACGCCCCACAAGGCGTTGCCGGCTCAGCAGGGTTTAAGCAAAAGAAGCTGCCAGCGCTTATTTAATAAGCGCTGGCAGCTTCTTTTTTGATAGCAAACGCTGCGTGTGCAATCAGCGGGGCTTGCGTGCCGGCGGCTTGCCGCCACCGGTGACACGGGGCGGCAGGCCGGTGTGCTGCGTGAGCAAGCGGCCCTTTTGGGGCTGGCCTGACGGGCTGGGCTTTGCAGCTTTGCCTTGCACAGCTGCCACAGCGGGCTTGCCCACAGGCGTGGAGTTTTTGCGCCGTGCGCTTTGGTAGCCACCGTCCGTCAAGGGCTGGAAGGTCGGGATCAGGTGGTGCTTGCCGTTGCCGATCAAGTCCGCCCTGCCCATGGCCTTGAGCGCATCGCGCAGCAGCGGCCAGTTGTTAGGGTCGTGGTAGCGCAAGAAGGCCTTGTGCAGGCGGCGGCGCTTTTCACCGCGCACGATGTCCACCGACTCTTCGGCCGCGTCGCGCATCTGGCGGCGCACGCGGGTCAGCGTGTTGCGGCCTGAGTGGTACATGGCCGTGGCCGTGGCCATGGGACTGGGGTAGAAGGTCTGCACCTGGTCGGCACGGAAACCGTTCTTCTTGAGCCAGATGGCGAGGTTCATCATGTCCTCGTCGCTGGTGCCTGGGTGCGCGGCGATGAAGTACGGGATCAGGAACTGCTTCTTGCCCGCCTCTTCGCTGAACTTTTCAAACAGCTGCTTGAACTTGTCGTAGCTGCCGATGCCCGGCTTCATCATCTTGGTGAGCGGGCCCTGCTCGGTGTGCTCGGGCGCGATCTTGAGGTAGCCGCCCACGTGGTGCTGCACCAGCTCCTTCACGTACTCGGGCGATTTCACGGCCAGGTCGTAGCGCAGGCCCGATCCGATCAGGATCTTCTTGATGCCCTTGAGCGCGCGGCCACGGCGGTAGATCTTGATGAGCGGGCCGTGATCGGTGGTGAGGTTCTGGCAGATGCCGGGGTACACGCAGCTGGGCTTGCGGCAGGCGGCTTCGATCTCGGGGCTGCGGCAGCCCAGGCGGTACATGTTGGCCGTGGGGCCACCCAGGTCGCTGATGGTGCCGGTGAAGCCTTTGACCTTGTCGCGGATGTCCTCGATCTCCTGGATGATGGAATCTTCGGACCGGCTCTGGATGATGCGGCCTTCGTGCTCGGTGATGGAGCAGAAGGTGCAGCCGCCGAAGCAGCCGCGCATGATGTTGATCGAGAAGCGGATCATCTCCCACGCGGGGATCTTGGTGCCGTGGTCGTGGCTGCCGTTCTCGTCGGCATAGCTCGGGTGCGGGCCGCGTGCATAGGGCAAATCAAACACGTAGTCCATCTCGGCCGTGGTCAGCGGGATGGGCGGCGGGTTGAGCCACACGTCGCGCGCCGTGACCCCTTCGCCATGCGCCTGCACCATGGCACGGGCGTTGCCGGGGTTGGTTTCCAGGTGCATCACGCGGTTGGCGTGGGCGTAGAGCACGGGGTCGCTTTTCACCTGCTCGTAGCTGGGCAGGCGGATCACGGTCTTCTCGCGCGGGGGCACCTTCAGCTTGGCCCGCAGTGCCGGGTTGGGCACAAACTGGATGGGCTGGATCGCCGGATTGGCATCAATTTGGCCGTTAGCGCCCGTCCCACCAGCGCTGGCAGCTCCTGAATCAGGAGCATCTTCTTTGCTGCAAGTGCTCCCTTGCGAGGCGGCTTGCTCGCTGGTGGTCATGTAGGGGTTGATGTGCGCTTCTACCGGGCCGGGCTCGTCCACGGTGGTGGAATCGATCTCAAACCAGCCCTTGCCGCTTTCGTCGTCGGGGCGGCGCACAAAGGCCGTGCCGCGCACGTCGGTGATCTGCTCCACGGGTTCACGCGCTGCCAGGCGGTGGGCCACCTCCACCAGGGCTCGTTCGGCGTTGCCATACAGCAGCAGGTCGCACTTGGCATCCACCACGATAGAGCGGCGCACCTTGTCGCTCCAGTAGTCGTAGTGGGCGATGCGGCGCAGGCTGCCTTCGATGCCGCCCAGGATGATGGGCACGTCCTTGAACGCCTCGCGGCAGCGCTGGCTGTAGACGATGGCCGCGCGGTCGGGGCGCTTGCCGCCCACATCGCCGGGGGTGTAAGCATCGTCGCTGCGGATCTTGCGGTCAGCGGTGTACCGGTTGATCATCGAATCCATGTTGCCCGCCGTCACGCCCCAGAACAGGTTGGGCTTGCCCAGCACCTTGAAAGGGTCGGCGCTTTGCCAGTCGGGCTGGGCGATGATGCCCACGCGAAAGCCCTGGGCTTCGAGCGTGCGGCCGATCACGGCCATGCCAAAGCTGGGGTGGTCCACATAGGCGTCGCCGGTGACCAGGATGATGTCGCAGCTGTCCCAGCCCAGTTTCTCCATCTCGGCGCGGCTCATTGGCAAGAACGGGGCCGTGCCAAAGCGTTTGGCCCAGTACGGACGGTAACTGGTCAAAGGCTTTGCGGCGCGCGCAAAAAAGGAGACGTCAACGGGGGCGTTCATGCAAATGGAAATGGCCGCCGAAGAAGCTTGGCGGCCACAGTCATATCGTGGGGAGGCCGCGATTTTACGGCGCCCGCCTGTTTTTGTCGCTGTTCAGGCCGATGGCCCCTCAGGTTGGGGGCCTGTTTCTATACTGATGGACCACCCACACCCTGCCGCCCACCATGACACACCCCACGCCCCCCGGCCCCGTCACCCTTCGCGCGCTGGCCCCCGGCGACCTGGGCTGGGTGGTGCAGCAGCATGGCGAGGTGTACGCCCGCGAGTACGGCTGGAACGGGCAGTTTGAAGCCCTGGTGGCCGATATTGCGGCGCAGTTTGTGCGCAAGTTTCAGCCGCAGTGGGAGCACTGCTGGATCGCTGAACGCGACGGCGAACGCCTGGGCGCCGTGTTTGTGGTGCGCAAAAGCCGCACGGTGGCCCAACTGCGCATGCTGATCCTGGCGCCATCGGCACGCGGCCTGGGGCTGGGGTCACGGCTCACCGACGAGTGCATTGCCTTCGCCCGCGCCAAGGGTTACAAAAAAATGGTGCTCTGGACCAACAGCTGCCTGACCACCGCCCGCCACATCTACGCGCGGCGCGGCTTTGTGCTGCTCAAGTCCGAGCCTTACGATGGTTTCGGTCAGCACTTGGTTGGCGAGACTTGGGCGTTGAAGCTTTAACCGTCGGTGCAGACCACCATGCCTTTAGATCCATCTCCGTTGATTCGCCCCGTCTGCGCTGAAGACGACCTGACTAGTATCACCGCCCTCATCCACGCAGCCTACGCACCGCATGCGGCACAGGGTTTGCGCTACTGGGGCACCCACCAAACGGTAGAAGACACGGCCAAACGCTTTGCCATGGGCATTGGGCTGGTGATGCTGGAGGGTGACGACTATGTGGGCACCGCCACCCTGCGGCGGCCCCAGCCCGAGTCTGCCGTGGTGCTGTACCGCGACCCGCAGGTCTGGTCGCTCAGCCAGTTCTGCATTGCCCCCAGTGCCAAAGGCAAGGGCTACGGCAAGCTGCTGCACACCCACTTGTTGGACGCAGCGCGGCAAGCAGGCGCCACCACCTTGGCACTGGACACCGCCCAGCCCGCGACCGCGCTGATTGCCATGTACGCGTCCTGGGGCTACCGCGTGGTGGGTGAGTGTGACTGGAGGCCCTTCACCAACTACCCCAGCGTGGTGATGGCGCAACCGCTGTAACGCGGCTGGCTATGCCATGCCGCTGCTGCCCATGGGCATCAAGCGGGCTACCACTCGCCCACATCCCGCACCCGCTGCGCCAGGTCCGGGGCTTCATCCCCTGCCCGGTCGGCTGCCACCGCCGCGGCGGCAGGAACGGGCGCTGGCGCCGGGCTAGCGGGCTGGGGGTCTCCACGCCCAAAGGCGTGGTTGGTGAGAGCATGGTGCAGGGTGTTGACAAAAGGCAGGGCGAACATGGCGTCTCCTTCGGTTGGGCTAGACCTTTTCTTCGAACAAGTCCTCAGGCCTTTATCAGCACATGCCACCGCAAACTGCAGCAGGCGCATGCTGTGGTGAAACTATGAACCGAAAGCGCCGCCCTGCCTATCACCCAAATGCGTTAGCTCAGCCTGTGTAGCGTTCACGCCAATGCACACCTGCCGCCACCTCTTAGAGTGGCTAACAAAACTCAGCGTAGCGGCCCTGGCTAGGCGTTTCGCCGCAGGCAGTACAAGTAGTACGACAAGGCGAGACAACGACGCCAGGGAGTTTTGTTAGCCGCTCTTAGCCGCCGGGCACCACCGCCTCGCCCAGGTTCAGCATCAGCCGGTTGGCCCAGGCAAAGATGGCCACGGCGTGGATGAGGTCCAGCACCTCCAGCGCCGACAAGCCAGCCGCCTGCACAGCTTGCAGCTGGGCTGCGCCGAACTGGCCGGGGTTCAGCGTGAGGTCGATCGATGCCTGCACGATGGCGCGCTCGCGGGCGTTGGTGCCTGCACCGTGGGGATCGGTGAACACCTGGTAGATCACATCGTTGCGCTTGGCCAGTTGCTCAAACCGCTGGGCGTGGACGGAGGCGCAATACACGCAGCCGTTGATGCGCGAGACCACGGCGCTGGCCAGCTCGCGCTCGGCCCGCGAGAGCCCACCGGGCGCGTACATGATGGCGTTGAAGGCCACCGAGCGCTCTTGCAGGATGCGCGGCTGGTGCACCAGCGTGAGGTAGTAGTCCGATGTCTTGGCGGCCGGGTGGCTGGCCTCTAGCACCGCCAGCTGCTCGGGCGAAGCCTGCTCCAGCGCCAGCACGGGCAGCCAGGCCTTCCAACCCAGGGTCTCGCTGGTGTAGCCGTTCACGCGCACGGGCTCGCCGGGCTTGGGCAGATGGGCGGGGTGCACAAAGGGGGCTTCAGCGGCCGCCGGCGCCGTCTGCGCTGCCTCACCGCCAACGGGCAAGGCAGCCAGCGCCTGCAGGCCCGCCACCACGCGCACCTGGTAGGCCACAAACGCGATGAGCTGCGCCAGCGCGACCACCTCGGGGGTGCTCAGGCCTGCGGCGGGCAGGCGCAGCAGCGCCGCCTTGTCGCCCTCCACCGGGCGCAGGGCCAGGGTGCGGGCAAAGGTCAGGATGGCATGCAGCCGCGTGTCTGCCTGCACGCCATCCTGGGGCTGCCCCTCCAGCGCAGCCTGCTGCGCAGGCGTGAGCGGTGCCGTAGCCGCCAGCGTTTGCAGTTGCGCGCGGTAGTGCGCCACCAGCACCGCACTGCCCGAGAGCTCGGCAATGCTCAGCGCCACCAGCAGCCGCTCGGCCAGGCTGGGGCCCGGTAGCGCCGCATCGAACAGCCCGTCGTAACTGCCCTGCGTGGCCACCACCACTTTGTCGCGCTGGTGCCGCACGGCCAGGGTGGCGTGGCCTGCGGGCCATTGCAGCAAGCGGTCGATCACGTCCTCAGAAGTCTGTGCTGGAGTGGATAAAGGGACAGGGGTGGACATGGGTTCGATCTCCAAAATCAATCAAAAAATTCAAACAAAATCAGGCCCCAGCGCAAATCAGACGCCGAAAGATTGCTTCAAAAACGAGAGCACCCCAGCCCACGACTGCTGGTCGGCCCGAGCATTGGGCCCGGGCGAGCCGCCCGTGGTGCTGAGCCGCCCCGACACCGGATGGGCGTACACCAGCTGCGTGGTGGGCACAAACGGGAACAGGATGGAGTGCCCTGCCCCCTCAAAGTCCAGGTGCTGCACGGCATGGGGGTGCCCGTGGCGGGCCAGCCGGTCAGCCACCATGCGGCTGTACAGGCTCGATGGCCAAGAACCGTCGTCGCTGGCCGACAGCAGCAGCACCGGGCCTGCAATGCGTTCCACCGCGATGGCAGCACGCTCCACCGCATCGGCATCCTGCAGCGCCGTGAGCAAGGCGTTGGCATGGCGGCGCGGCTCAGGGCCTTCGTCCCATGGCTGCCAGGTGGCCGTGCGGTTGGCTTGCCACAGATGCGGCAGGGGCTGGCCCCGGTACAGCCAGGCGGGGCCGTTGCGGCTGTCGGGCCCCAGGGCCGGGTCGCAGGCGTTTTGTGCGCTGTGCACCACCGCGCCGGGCACGTAGGCAATGACGGCAGACACCCATTGCGGAAACATCGATCCCAGCAGCAGCACCAGCTCGCCACCGCGCGACTGCCCGCTGAGCGCCACCTGCCCCCGGTGGGGTTGCAGATGCCTATGCACCCATTGCAGGGCGTTTTCAAAATACTCCAGCGGTGTGTTGGAGATGTAGTCGGGCAAGCCCGGCGCCTTGAAGTAGCCCAGCGCCATGGCTGCGTAGCCGTGCGATGCATACAGCGCAGCACGCGGCTCGTTGAGCCCGCCCCCCGATCCGTTGAGCACCACGATCACTGGCGGCGCTAGGCCATCCACACGCGGTGCGGGGGTGAACAACGTGGCCACCAAGCCGTCCTCGCGCACCTCGCGCCGCGTCACGCCCTCGCCTGCCAGCAGTTGCACCAGGTCAGCTTCAGCGATTGAGCCTGCGCCAGCGCCTTGGCGTGTGGCGCTGATGGTGGTGGTCAGTGCAGCCGAGGGCTCGGTGGCAAACAGCTCGCGCGGGGCGCGGCCCCCCTCTGGCACTTGCGACCACACCAGCCCCATGGGCGATACGCCCTCGTAGCTGCCTTCCACAGGCGCATCGCGCTGCAGGTCTACCTGGCCCTGCGCATCGGCCACAAAGTCGGCCTGGGCGCGCCAGTGCACGCCCGGGCCGCGCACCGTGGTGCTGTGCAGGGTGATGCGCTCGCCGGGCGCCAGGCCCTGCACGGTGATGCGGCGCGGCACGTCGATCAAGGCGTGCCGCGGCGTGATGGTGAGCAAAGCCGTCATACGGGGTGCCGCCTTGGTGCTGTTCTGTGATGTGGGCCGATTACTTGGCCGCGCGCGTGACCTGCAGCGCCGTGGTGCGGTCGCTCAGCAGCGGGGTAACCTTCAGGCCCTTTTTGGCGGCCCAGATGTTTTGGTAGTGGAACAACGGGATGTGGCCCACGTCGTCCGTCACCAGCTTGGCCGCGTGGCGGAAAATGGCGGAGCGGCGGTCGGCCGAGAATTCCACCGTGGCAGCATCCAGCGCCTTGTCCACCGATTCATTGCTGTAACGCCCCCAGTTGTTGGCGCCCCGGCCGCGTTTGGCGTCGGTGGTGGCCAGGGTTTGCAGCAGGCCATAGCCTGCCTCGCCCGTACCATTGCCCCAGGCGATCACGCTCACGGCGTAGTCGTTTTTGTTGGCGCGGCTGGAGTACGCGGCCCATGGCACCACCTCCACCTTGGTCTTCACGCCCACACGGCTCCAGAACTGGGCCACAGCTTGCACTGTTTCAGGCGCCTGGGGGTAGCGGTCGCCGGGCACGTGGATGGTGATCTGAAAGCCCTGGGCCAACCCCGCATCGGCCAGCAGCTTCTTGGCCTGCTCGGGGTTGTAGGCAATGTCTTTGACCTCGGGGTTGTAGCCAAAGCTGCCCTTGGGCATCCACTGGTTGGCTTCGGTCACGGTGCCTTGCAGCACGCGGTCGGCCAACGCCTTGCGGTTGATGGCCACCGACAGGGCCTGGCGCACACGCTGGTCGCGCAGCGGGTTCTCGGCCAGTGGCTTGCCCGCGTTGTCGGTGATGAATTCGTTGGCACCGGGCTTGAAGCTGGGCTGCAGCAGCAGCACGCGCAGGCCGGGGTAGGTGTACACGCTCACGGTGGGCGTCTTGCGCAGCTTCTCCACATCGGTCACGGCCACCTTGTCGATCACGTCCACATCGCCCGCCAGAAGTGCGGCAGTTCGGGCGGCACCGTTGTTGATGAAGCGGTAGGTGACCTTCTCCCACTCGGGCTTGGGGCCGTAGTAGCCAGGGTTGCGCTCAAACACGGTGCGGTCGCCCGGCGTGAACGAGACAAACTTGTATGGGCCTGTGCCCACCACAGCGCGGCCTGCGTTGTAGTCCTCGGTCTTGCTCTTCTCGCCCACATGCTTGCTCACGATGTAGATGGAGGCAATCTCCAGCGGCAGCATGGGGTTGGGGGTGTTGGTCTTGACGATGACCGTGTGGGCGTCTTTGGCGGTGACGGATTCCACCGTGCGCAGCGCACCGGCATACGACGCGACGGAGCCCGGCACGTTGCGCGCCCGGGTGAACGAATACACGATGTCGTCGGCCGAGAAGGCCTTGCCGTCTTGCCACTGGATGTCGCTGCGCAGCTTGAACTCCCAGGTCTTTTCATCGAGCGATTTCCAGCTCGAAGCCAGTGCGGGCTCCAGCTTGCCGCCGTCGCGCGAGTTAATGATCGAATCCCAGAAGTGCAGCGCCAACGAGCGGTCGCCCGCATGGTTGTTTAGCTGCGGGTCCACCGACGAGATGGGGTCGGCAAAGGCGATGGACAGGTTCTGGGCCTGGGCGCTGACGGCCAGCAAGGCGGCCGCAGCGATCACGGCAAGACGGAATGGGGTCATGGGGACAATCTCCGGTTGAATGCGGTCAAGGGCGAAAACGGTGTGGAAGCGGTTTGAAAAATGCTCAGGCGCCGTCATTGAGGTGGCAAGCGCTGGCGTGCTGGATGGCAATGCCGCGCAGCGTGGGCACCTCGGTGGCGCAGCGCGGCATGGCCTGCGGGCAGCGCGGATGAAAGTGGCAGCCCGAGGGCGGGTGGATGGGGCTGGGAATCTCGCCCCGAATCGCGCCAAAGTGCGTGCCCCGGTTGCCAATGCGCGGGATTTCTGCCAGCAGGGCACGGGTGTAGGGGTGGTTGGGGCGGGCAAACAGCTCTTCGACCGGCGCGGTTTCCACCACGCGGCCCAGGTACATCACGACCACCCGGTCGCACAGGTGCTCGATCACGCCCAGGTCATGGCTGATGAACAGGTAGGCCAGGCCCAACTGGTCGCGCAGGTCCATGAACAGGTTCAGGATTTGCGCCTGAATGGACACGTCGAGTGCTGCTACGGCCTCGTCGCATACCAGCAGCGTGGGCTGCACCGCCAGCGCCCGGGCAATGCCAATGCGCTGGCGCTGGCCGCCGCTGAACTGGTGCGGGTAGCGAAAGCGCAGCGATGGGTCCAGCCCCGCACGTGCAAGCTGGGCGCACACGTAGTCGTCCTCGCCCGCTGCATCGGTCAGGCCGTGCAGCCGGGCGGCCTCGCCCACTATGCGCGCCACGCGCAGGCGGGGGTTCAGGCTGCCAAACGGGTCTTGAAACACCATTTGCGTGGCCAGGCGCGCCGCGGTGCGCTCTGGCCCTTGCAGGCTATGCAGCGCACGGCCTTGGGCCAGCACCTCGCCCTCGGTGGGCTGCAGCAGGCCTACGGCAATGCGCCCCAGGGTGGACTTGCCACAGCCGGACTCGCCCACGAGCCCCACGACTTCGCCAGGGTTTACTTGCAGGTCCACACCGTCTACCGCGTGCGTCACCACGGGTGCCTTCGCCAGACCCAGGCGCTGCAGGGCCTGGCTCACCGGGCCTTTAGGCGCCTGCTTGCCAAAACGCTGCGCGACGCCGCGCAGCTCAATCAAAGGGGTGGTTGCGTTCATGCGGCCTCCGCCAATGGGGACGCCGTGCCAGCGCCGGGGTGAAAGCAACGCACACGGTGCGTGCCAGCATCGCCCTGGCCCGCTGCCGACGCCACCGCCAACAACTCTGGCTTTTGGCCACAAGCCGCGCTGGCCCGGTCGCACCGGGGGGCAAAGGCGCAGCCTGCGGGCATGTTCAGTAATTGGGGCGCCATGCCCGGGATTTGCCGCAGCCGCGCGCCGCGCCGGTTGGCGCTGGGCAGGCTGCCAATCAGGCCCTGGGTGTAGGGGTGTTGGGGGTGGTCCAGCACCTGGTCCACCGTGCCCTGCTCCACGATGCGGCCGGCGTACATGACGGCAATCTCGTCTGCCAGCCCGGCCACCACCGACAGGTCGTGGCTGATCCAGATCAGCGAGGTGCCGCGCTCGCGCACCAGTTTTTGCACCTCAGACAGTATCTGGGCCTGGATGGTCACGTCCAGCGCCGTGGTGGGTTCGTCGGCAATGATGAGGTCGGGCCCATGCAGCATGGCAATGGCAATGGCCACGCGCTGGCGCATGCCGCCCGAGAGCTGGTGCGGGTAGGCCAGCAGCCGCTCGTGCGGACTGGGGATGCCCATGAGCGCCAGCGTCTGTGCGGCCTGCTCACGCGCCTGGGCTTTGGACACCTTGCGGTGTGCCAGCACCGTCTCCATCATCTGCACGTCAATGCGCAGCACGGGGTTGAGGGTGGCCATGGGGTCCTGAAAGATCATGGCCATGCGGTTGCCGCGCAGCGCACGGCGCTCGGCCTCGCTCAGCTGGGTAGTGTCTTGCCCGTTCAGCAGTACCTGCCCACCCTCGATGCGCCCCGGCGCATCGACCAGGCCCATGATGGAAAAACCGGTGACCGACTTGCCAGAGCCCGACTCCCCCACCAGGCCCAGCACCTTGCCGCGCCCAATGACAAACGACACGCCATCGACCACCGGCAGCACCCCTGCGCGGGTGTGGAAGCGGGTGACCAGATTGCGCACTTCAAGAAGAGAGTCGGTCATTTTTCTAGCCTTGGGTTCAGCACATCGCGCAATTGGTCACCCACCAGATTGATGGCCACGATGGTGCCCAGCAGCGCCAGGCCCGGGAAGAAGCTGATCCAGTACTCGTGGGACAGCAGATATTGGTAGCCGTTGGAGATAAGCAGCCCGAGCGATGGCTCGGTGATGGGCACGCCCAGACCCAGGAAGGACAGCGTGGCCTCCAGCGTGATGGCGCGTGCCACCTGCAGCGCACCAATGACCAGCAGCGGCGGCAGGCAGTTGGGCAGGATGTGCCCGGTGACAATGCGCCAGGGCCCAATGCCCTGCCCCCGAGCTGCTTCGACGTATTCGCGCCGCGCCTCCACCAGGGCCTGGCCCCGGGCGGTGCGGGCGTAGTAGGCCCATTCCAGCAGCACCAGCGTGAGCACCACGTTGCCAATGCCCTTGCCCATGTAGGCCAGGATCATCAACGCCATGAGGATGGTGGGAAACGACAGCAGCAAGTCCACCAACCGCATCAGCGCCGCATCGACCTTGCCTCCAGCGTAGGCGGCCAGCAGGCCCAACAGGGTGCCCAGCACCGCCGCAATCAGGGCCGATCCCACGCCCACCAGCAAGCTGATGCGCAGGCCGTAAATGATGGCCGAATACAGGTCACGCCCCTGCCCGTCGGTGCCCAGCACGTAGCGGTAGCCGCCCTCTGCACTGGTGCTGCCGGGGGGCAGGCGCGCGTCCATCACATCCAGCTGCATGAGGTCGTAGGGGTTTTGCGGCGTGATCCAGGGCGCGCACAGGGCGGCGATGGCCACCAGGGCCAGCACCACCAAGCCGCCAAGGGCCACGCGCGATTGCACAAAGTCCGTGCCCACGCGCCACCAGATCGAGCGGTCTCTGACCGCAGGGGTAGGTGTTGCCCCGCTCATGCTGCGCCCTCCAGCCGCACGCGCGGGTCAAGCAGGCGGTAGAGCACGTCCACCAGCAAATTGAGTGTCACAAAGATCACAACCACCACCATGAGATAAGCAACCACCACGGGGCGGTCCAGCGAATTGATGCTGTCCAAAATGAGCTTGCCCGCGCCCGGCCAGGCAAAGATGGACTCGGTGACCACTGCGTAAGCGATGGTCGATCCCAGCTCCAGGCCCAGCACCGTGACCAGTGGAATCAGCGTGTTGCGTAGCACATGCATGAGCACCACGCGCAGGGGCGAGAGGCCCTTGGCGCGCGCAAACTTCACAAAGTCTTGCGGCAGCACCTCACGCACCCCGGCGCGTGTGAGCCGCAGCACCAGCGAAATCTTGAACAGCGCCAGATTGAACGCGGGCAGCACCAGGTGCTGCAGCCCGTCCCACGTCAGCCAGGACCATTGCACGCCCAGCAGAGAGCGTGTCTCGCCCCGGCCACTGGCGGGCAGCCAGCCCAGTTGCACGCTGAACACCATGATGAGCATCAGCGCCACCCAAAACGCAGGCAACGAGAACCCCACAATGCTGCCCGCCATAAGCCCTTTGGACAGCGGATGCTCGGGCCGCATACCCGCCCACAGCCCCAGCGGCACACCCAGCACCACCGCCAGCAGCAAAGCGGCCACGGCCAGCTCTAGCGTGGCGGGCAAACGGTGCAGGATGAGACGCACAGCGTCTTCTTGGTAGACGAAACTCTTGCCTAGCTCACCACGCACGGCACCCTCGACAAACGCAAGGTATTGCTGCCACAGGGGCTTGTCCAGCCCCAGGCGGGCAATGGCCGCCAGGCGTTCGGCCTGGTTCATGTCGTCGCCCACCAGGATGTCCACCGGGTTGCCAATGGAGTGCAGGCCCACAAAGACGATCATCGTCATCACCCACACCACCAGCGCGGCCTGGGCCAAGCGGCGCAGCAGCCAGCCCAGCGTCATGCCTGTGCCACCGGTTCAGCCGCACCGGCTGGCACGGCTTCGTCGTAGGGCGGAAACTCAGCGGGTGTCCATTCCGTGCCGTCCAGCTCGGGCTCGGCATAGGCCTGCATGGCGCTGTAATGGGTTTGCACGTCCTGCGCCAGCAGGCCTGCCGCCAGCCCACGGGCCAGGCGCTGCGCACCATCGCTGATTTGCGGAATGTCGCCAGCGCCCGCGCCTTGCGACAACGCTGCGGCGTAGTTGAAGCAATGCACGCGCTCCAGCCCCGGCAAGGCCCCCGGCGTGCGCGGCTGGAACTCAAACACCGGCCCCAGGTCGGGCGAGCCCGCCAGCTCAGCATCGGGCACACCATCGGCTGGCGCGAACCGATCACCCCAGGTGCGCACATGGGGAGCCAGCCGCGCAAACTCAGGCCGCTGGCCCCAGTCGGTGCGAAAGCCGGTGCAGAAAATCACAAAGTCGGCGGCCAGTGGGCCTTTGCCGGTGTCGATGCGCAGCACGCCATCGCTGCGCTGCTGCACGCCGGTCACGGGGGTGTTCAGGTGGAAATGCGCGTTGGTATGGCGCGATACCCGCAGTGTGCTGCCATGGGGTGGCGGCACTTGCGAGATGTTGATGTACCGCCGAAAGCGCCACTTCCACTCGTCAGGCAGGGCCCAGAAGCCCTGGGACATGCCGGGGTTGCCTGCCCCCTTGCCTTTGTTGACGCGCGGCAGCTCGGCGCGGCGGATCAGCAAATCCACGCGTGCAGCGCCATGCTCCAGCGCCGTTGCGGCGGCGTCCATGGCCGACGAGCCACCGCCAATCACGGCCACACGCAGGCCGCGCAGTGCTTCCCCATCCCACTCGTGTGAGGAATGCACCCAGCGCTCACGCGGCACCTGGGTGGCCCAGTCGGGCAGCCAAGGGCCACCCAGGCCGTCGCGCCCGGTGGCCAGCACGGCATGGCGGGCCAGCACGGTGTAGGGCCGGGGCGCTGCGCCCGGGGTTTCGTCCCGCAGGCTCAGTTGCACCACGCCGTCGCCACGCGGTTGCACATCTTGCAAATGCTGGTGGTTGCGCACATCCAGGCCCAGCACCTGGCGGTACCAGCGCAGGTAGTCGGCCCATTGCAGGCGCGGAATTTTGTCGAGTGCTTGCCACTGCTCCAGGCCAAACTGGGCCTCGAACCAGGCGCGGAAGGTCAGCGCGGGCAGGCCCAGCGCAGGGCCCGTGAGCTCCTTGGGGCTGCGCAGGGTTTCCATGCGCGCCGTGGTGGCCCAAGGGCCCTCAAAGCCAACGGGTGCCTTGTCAAAAATGCGGGCTTGTACCCCCAGGTTGCGCAGCGAAGCGGCCAGCGCTAGCCCGCCCATGCCGCCGCCAACGATGGCCACGTCCAGCACCTCTTGCCCATCGACCGTGCGCGCAGGCACCCAGGGCTTGGCAGGCAGGCACAGCCACTGCAGGTCTTGGCGCAGGCGCGCCTCCAGGGCAGGCAAACCAAGGGCGTCGCCAGACACGGCGGTCGTGGCGGAGGGTTCAGAGGGGGACGGTAATGTCATAGGGTCGTCACAGTCAAAAGTTGTCGGTCAATTCAGGCGCCGCTGGCTTGCCTTGCAGCAGCCGCGCCTGCTCAGCAGCGCTGTGCTGCACAAAGCCCGGCACGGCCTGGGCGGCCAGCAGCAGCGCGTTGGCCAGCGCCTGCACGGGCTCGCTGACGGGGCGGCCCGCTGGCACCACCACGCCAAAGTCAAACGGTATGGACAAATCCAGCGGCCGCACCACCACCCCTTCGGCGGGCGCGCCCAGCGCGGTCAGCGGCTCCAGCACCGCCACGCCCAGCCCGGCGCGCACCAAGGCCTGGGCGTTGATGGAGGAGTTGGTTTCGATGAAGGGCTGCTGCAGCGCGGCATCTGCTGCGCCCGCAGCCTGGGGCCACACCGCGTTGAGCCGGTGGCGCAATCGGTAGGGGTTGCTCATGGTCACGATGCGGCGCTGCGCCAGGGCCGCCAGTGGCACCACGGGCAACGCGGCCAACGGGTCGCTGGCCGCAAGCACTGCCACGCAGGGCGCCTGGCCCAGCCATAACACCTGCAGGCCCTTGTGCTCCAAAGGCAGGCTGCTGGCGCCCAACTGCACCACGCCGTTGAGCACGTCTTGCACCACCTGTTCGGGCGCCGCCGAACGCAGGCGCACTGGCGTCACTCCGTTGCGGGCCTCCAGCGCCCGCAAGGCCTGCGGCATCAAGCCCACGGCCAGTGCCGAGGTGGCAGCCAGCACCAGGGGTTGCGCGGCACTGCCCCGCGCGATGTCTGCAGCGCGGGCACGGATGTGCCGCAAGCCCCCCAAGGCGCGCTCCACATCGCCATACAGCAGGTAGGCCTGCTCGGTGGGGGTGACACGGGGGCCACTGCGCACAAACAGGGCGTAGCCAATCTCCGCCTCCAGCTCTTGCACCAAACGCGTGATGGCGGGCTGAGAGCGGTCGAGCAAGCGGGCGGCGCCTGTCACGCTCCCGGAGGTCATCACAGCCGCGAAGGCTTCAAGTTGGCGAATTTCCATAGCACATGAATAAGATTTACGCATCATGATGCATCAAGCATGCCAAATACAAATACTAAAACCGCATGTGCATATGCGAAGAAATGCGCTGTAGTGTTCCGCCCGCCCGCCCGCAGCGGCACCAGCGGGGCAGGCGTGGTGGCGCTTTACACTCAGGCCCCCATGCCCCAGACCCTGGCCGCCCCGGCCCACAGCGAACTCATCATCAAGAAAAGCCGCTTCATCGGCTGCGTGCAGCCCATGCCTGACCGGGCCAGTGCGCAGGCTGTGGTGGATGCGCTATGGAAGCAACACCCCGGCGCGGCCCATGTGTGCTGGGCACTGTTGGCCGGCGGGCAGTCGGCTGCGGTAGACGATGGCGAGCCCAGCGGCACGGCCGGCCGCCCCATGCTGGACGTGATGCGCCACCAGGACCTGGAAGGTGTACTGGCCACCGTGGTGCGCTACTTTGGCGGCGTGAAGCTGGGCGCTGGAGGCCTGGTGCGGGCCTACACCGACTGCGTGGCCCAGGCGCTGCTGACCGCCCCCAAGGTGGTGCTACAGGCCATGGCCACACTCGAATGCAGCGTGCCCTATTCGCTAGAGGGGCTGCTGCGCCGCGAAATTGACGCGGCTGGGGCGGAGCTGCTGCGGGTGGACCACAGTTCACTGGTCACACTGCAGTGGAGGCTACCGAAAAGCCAGGCCGCAGCTTGCCAACAGCGCATCAATGACAGCGGCCAGGGCCGGGTGGGATGGATTGAAGCCCGCGAGATGTAACAACGCGCCAGCCCCCTCAAAAAGAGCTCAATACCGAGCACCTACCTGCCGATAACCAACCACTAACCCAAGGAATCACCATGGACGTGGCACTTACCAACAGCATTGTCAGCACCGCCACTTCGCTGGCCAGTGCCAAAACATCGGACGCATTGAACATGGTGGTGCTCAAGAAAGCACTGGACATTCAGGCGACATCGGCCAGCACCATGCTCAATGCCATGCAGCAATCGATGCCGCAGCCCGCCCTGGCCACCAGCGGCACACTGGGCACCCAGGTCAACACTTTTGCCTGAGCGCGCTGCGCCAAGCAAGGCGTAACCCCAAAAAGGGGCCACAGGCCCCTTCCCCCCACTCTTGGCACAGTGCCACAAGGCTAGCGCAGGCGCGTGGGTGACAGGCCTTCGACGGAGACACCTTCGCGGACCAGGCTGTCGGCCAGTGGCTCGGCGCGCAGCAGTTGCCGCGCTAGCAGCGATGCACCTGCGGCACTTTGAATGCCGTAGCCGCCCTGCCCGGCCAGCCAGAAAAATCCCGGGACATGGTTGTCCCAGCCAATCACCATGTCCCCATCAGGCACGAAAGAGCGCAACCCAGCCCAGGTGTGGGATGGGCGGCGGATCTGAAAGGTGGTTTTCTCTTCAATGTGGTAAATGCCTGTGGCCACATCCAATTCTTCAGACACCACATCGTGTGGATGGGTGGGGTCGGCGTTGGCGGGGGAGCCCAGCAGCTGTCCCGCATCGGGTTTGAAGTAAAAGCTCTCGTCCACGCTCACCACGGCGGGCCATTGGTGCGCATCCATGCCCTCGGGCACCGCAAAGGTGAAAGCGGTGCGCCTGCGCGGCTCCAGCCCAATGGGGGGCACGCCCGCAAGACCGGCCACCACATCGGCCCAAGCGCCCGCAGCATTGACGATGGTTTTGGCCTCCAAGACTCTGCCATCGGCCAGCGTGACTTGCCAAACATCGCCCTGGCGTTGCAAAGCTGTGACCTCTGCGTGGGTCAGCACCTGCCCGCCCCGCTGGCGCAGCCCCCGCAAGTAGCCCTGGTGCAGGGCGTGCACGTCAATGTCGGCGGCTTCGGGCTCGCTCATGCCTGCAGCCACTGCTTCGGGTTTGAGGCATGGCAGCTGGGCCAGCAAGGCCGCCTGTTCCACCCACTCTACATTGGGCGAGGCAGCCCGGGCCTCGTCATAGGTCTGGCGCAGCAAGTCCAGCTGGTCCGGCCCTGCCACGTACACCACCCCACGCGGCGAAAGGATGGGGTCGTCACCAAATTCCGGCGGTGGCGCATCGTAGAACGCGCGGCTGGCCCGGGTCAGCGCCTGGATGTTGGGCGTGCCGTAGGTGGCCATGTACAGGGCCGCTGAGCGCCCCGTCGTGTGGTAGCCAGGCTGGGATTCGCGCTCAAGCAACAGCACGCTCGCGCCCTGCCCCTCTTCTTGCACCAACTGCCAAGCCACCGACGCACCCGCAATACCTGCGCCGATGACGATGTAATCTGCCTTTTGTAGGGTTTGCATGGTCTACCCCCCAATCAAACCGCAGACACCAGCGCAGCCGAGGCCGCACGGTCGTCGCGGGGCAGGCTGCGCGCATCACGCGGGTCGGGTGCCCCTGTGGCTATAGAGGTCAATGCGGGTTCAACACGGGTGGCCCGCAGTTTGGCCAAATCGGGCCTGGGGCGAGCCAGCCCGGCAATGCCCTTGAAGGCTTTTTCTAGCGCGTGCCCCACGCCCAGCGTGTGCCGATCTGCACGAAAGCGGCCCACGATCTGCAAGCCAAACGGCATGCCCTGCGCATCCAGCCCGCAGGGCAGGCTCAGCGCGGGGTGCGTGGTCAGCGTAGTGACATAGGTCAGCGCCAGCCAGCGGTAGTAGTTGGCCTGTGGCTCGCCGTTGATGTGGCTGGCAAACAGTTGCGTCCAGGCAAATGGTGACACTGGCGTGGTGGGCGCTAGGATCGCGTCGTAGTGCTCATACAGCTTCTGAAACCGCGCCAGGATGCGCGTCTGCTCCGCCTGCGCCCAGGCGCTGTCCAGCAGCGTCATGGCCGCACCCATTTCGTAATTGGCGCGGGTGTTGGGGCCCAGGCTGGCAGGGTCGCGTTCGTAAGCATCCCGCGTGCTGGCCACAAAGGCTTCAGCGCGCAGCACATCAAAGCAGCGGTGCACGTCGCCCAGGTCCACGTCAATGGCATCGCAGCTCGCAAACAGGTGCTTCATGGCCTGCACTTTGTTGCGGAAGACGCTGCGGACGCCGTCGTCCACCGCACAGACACCAAAGTCCTCGGTGTAGGCCACGCGCAAGCGGCTCAAATCTACGGTTTCGGGCAGCAGGAAGCTGCTCGGGTCCAGCGGGTAGCTCAGCGGGTCGCCCGCCGACATGCCTGCTGTGGCGGCCAGTTGCAGGCAGGCTTCTTCCACCGTGCGGCCCATGGGGCCGACGACCGAGATGGGCGTCCAGCCCAGCAGCTTGCGCGAGCTGGGCACCACACCCGGCGAGGGCCTGAACCCCACCACGCCGCAGATGGATGCGGGAATGCGCAGCGAGCCGCCTGTGTCGGACCCTGTGCACACGGGCAACATGTCGCAGGCCAGCGCAGCCGCAGAGCCGCCCGACGAGCCGCCTGCGTTCAAATTGGGGTTGAAAGGGTTGCCCGTGGCCCCCCACACCGTGTTGCGCGAATTGGCACCCGCTCCCATTTCAGGAATGTTGGTCTTGCCTGCCACGATGGCGCCCGCCGCACGCAGGCGGGCCACCAGCACGTTGTCCTGCGCGGGGATATGGTCGCGGTAAATCTCCGAGCCGTAGGTGGTCAGCAGGCCAGCCGTGGCTTCAAGGTCCTTCACGCCCAACGGCAAGCCGTGCAACAAGCCCAGTGGTTCGCCGCGCAGCACCGCTTGCTCAGCCGCCTTGGCTTCGGTGCGGGCACGGTCGTAGCAAGTGGCCGTGATCGCGTTGATGTGGGGGTTGATCGCCTCGATGCGCTCGATGCAGGCCTCCAGCAATTCAACGGGCGACACCTCGCGGGTGCCGATGCGCTCGCGCAATTCGTTCGCGGTTAGCTCAACCAAAGGGCTGTGTGTGGTCATGTCAGGCGTGTCGCTTTCTTCAGTCTGCTGTGATGCTGGCACGCTGGGCAATGGCGCGCATCAAGGGCAGCTCTTTGTCAATCAATTCGCCGAGGGCTCTGGACGAGCCATAGGCGGGCTCAAAGCCCATGCTCAGGAGCTTATCGCGGGTTTCCGGGTCAGACACCACCTGTGCCAGCGTCAGCTCCAGGCGCGACTTGACAGCTGGTGGCAGGCCACGCGGCGCCACCACGGCCAGCCACGTGTCCATGTCCAGGCCGGGATAGCCGCTCTCCGCCAGCGTAGGTACCTTAGGCAGCAAGGAAGTGCGCTTGGCGGTGGTGACGGCAATAGCTTTGACCTTGCCGTCCTTGAGGTGCGGCAAGGCGGCTGAGACCGTGTCCACGGTGAAGGGAATTTGCCCGCCAATCAAATCCGTCATGGCTGGGGCACTGCCCTTGTAGGGAACATGCTGGATCTTCACGCCCGCAGCGTGGAAGAACATTTCACCCGCGAACTGCGAGGTGGTGCCCGCGCCAAACGAACCATAGGAGTACTTTTCAGGCGCGGCCTTGAGCGCTGCCACAAACTGCTTCACGTCGGCCACCGGCACATCTTTGTTGGCCAGCAGGATCAGGCCTGTGCGGCCGGTGATGCCGATGGGCTCAAAGCTCTTGACAGGGTCGTAAGGCAGCTTGGGGCGCACCGCAGGGTTCACCGTGAAGGTGGTGCCCGAGCTGATCAGCAGCGTGTAGCCGTCCGGGGCCGCCTTGGCCACATAGGCGGCGCCAATGGTGGTGCCACCGCCGCCTTTGTTGTCTACCACCACGTTCTGGCCCAGCTTGTCGCCCAGCTTCTTGGCAATCACACGGCCCAGCACATCGGTGGCACCGCCTGCAGGAAAGGGCACCACCAGCGTGATGGGTTTGGTGGGGTAGTTGCCCTCTTGCGCCATGGCGGGGGCCCATGCTGCAGCCCCCATGGCACACATCATGGCGGACAAAAGCAGCTTCTTGCGGTTCATGGCGTTCTCTCCAAAGGTCACAAAAGTAAAGGAAAAAGTAAAAATCAAGTGATCGAAACAGGGGGCGCACCCCGTCAAAACGGCAGCGATCCGCGCCCTGCCAGCACAGCGCGCCCGCGCTGCACAAAGCCCTGGTACTGCGCATCGGGCACCAGCAGCCCACCGGTGGTCCACACCAGCTGCGTGGCTTGGCGCAGCACGGCATCCACGCCCGTGCTGCGCAACCAGGCCTGCCCGGCCGTGGTTCCCACCAGCATGCCGGGGCCGCTGAAGCCCGCAGCAGCAGACGGCTCGATGCGTTCCTTCAAGGCATCCAGCACCTGCACCAGGTGCGCAAACAAGGTGTCGTCGGCCACGGTGAACACGCCCGACAGCAAGGGCTGCATCAGCGCTGCGGCCAGCAACGAGGCGCGCGGCACGGCCAAGCCGTCGGCTTCTGTGCGGTTGGTCAGGCCCCAGTCGTACACCGACGGGTGCTGCCCTGGGCCCTGCGTGGCATCCGCCAGCATCTGCACCATGAAGCATGGCGACTGCACGGGCTCGGCAAAAAAGCAGTGCACGTGTGGCCCTAGCAGTTGGCGCAAGCCAAACACAATGCCCGCAGGCGCACCGCCCACACCGCAAGGCAGGTACACGATGAGCGGGTGCTCGGCATCCACCGTCACCCCTTGCTCTGCCAGTTGGGTCTGCAAATGCAAGGCCGCAGCGCTGTAGCCCAGCAACAGCGAAAACGACTGTTCATCGTCTACAAAATGGCACATCGGGTCGGCGCTGGCCTGGGCGCGACCTGCCGCCACGGCACGCTCGTAGTCACCCTGGTGCTCCACCACCTGCACACCCCGCTGGCGCAAGCGGTCTTTTTTCCATTCTTTGGCGTCGGCCGACATGTGCACGGCAGCCTTGAACCCGAGGGCCGATGCCACCACGCCAATGCTCAACCCCAGGTTGCCCGTGGAGCCCACCGCCACCTGGTAGCGCCCCAGCACCTCGCGCGCGGCCGGGGTCGCCAGGGTGCGGTAATCACCGCCTTCCTCAACCAGCCCGTGCTGCAGCGCCAGTTGCTCGGCAAACTCCAGCACCTCGTGCATGCCGCCCCTGGCTTTGATGGAGCCCGCCACAGGCAAACGGTGGTCAGCCTTGATGAACAAACGCCCTTGTCCCTCGGCCATTCCGATGGCGGCCTGCAGAGCATCGGCGGGCAGCAAGGGCGACTCCACCTGGCCCGCCGTCTCAGCCAACTCGGGAAACACCTGCGCCAGCAACCCGGCAAAGCGGGCCAACCGGGCGGCAGCTGCTTTCGTATCATCCAGACTAATGGTTCTCCCTAGTGCCGAAAGCACGGGCGCAGGGTGAGCCTCCACAGCGGCATTGGTCCAAAGCGCAGGCTGGGCGTTGCGCAGGCGTGCTGACAGCAAGGCATCTACCGCAAGGATCGGGTTCTGGCGAAGGTCTGGGGGCAAGGAAGGCACTGCAGGCTGGCACTCAAGGGATGTCATGCGTACTTGTGTCATTGTTAACTGACTGCATTTTTAGTGGGCCACGCCGCTGTCACAACGCATTTATATTGAGAAAGACATTAGTATTAATAATGGACATTCGACTCTCCCCTTCCCTGCTGGCCTGGCTGCGCAGCTTTGATGCCGCTGCACGCCATGGCAGCTTCACCAAAGCTGCGGCAGAGCTGTGCATTACCCAGGGTGCGGTCAGCCAACAGGTGAAACAACTGGAAGATTGGCTGCGTCGTCCGTTGTTTTTGCGCACGCCCCGGGCCTTGGTTCCGACACCCGAAGGCAAATGGCTGGCGGTGGTGCTGCGCGAAAGCTTTGACGCCATTGAAAGCACACTGGCGCAAATGCGCCAGCCGGCAGAGGCCACCACCGCAACGCTGAGTTGCTCCCCCTCGTTCGCCATGAGCTGGCTCACCCCTCGGCTGGGCGACTTCTTTCGCCAATACCCCCGCACCGGGCTGCGCGTGTTTGGCGAATTCCATACGCTGGACCGCACCCGCATGGTGCGCGACGGCATCGAAGCAGCCGTGCGGTTTGACCTGGGCCTGTATCCCGACCTGAATGCCACGGTGTTTCTGGACGAATGGCTCATTCCCGTGGCCAGCCCCGACTTCCTGGCACGCCATCCCACCATCCATACCCCCGAAGACCTGCGCAGCGACTGGCTGCTGCACGACAGCAGCGCATGGGAAGGCGCCGAGACCTACGAAGAATGGCAACACTGGTTCACCCAAAGGGGTGCCACGCCGCCCCCATGGGCGGGCGGGCAGCAATTCAACCTGTCGCAACTGGCTCTGGGGGCGGCGCTGGCCGGACAAGGCATTGCCATGGGCCGCGCGGCGCTGGTACTGCAAGACGTGAAGGCTGGTCGGCTCGTGCCGCTGCTGGGCTGCAGCGTGCTGTCTCGCGCCGCCTACTCGTTTGTCACCTCCAGCCACCCCAGCCCCGCCATGCAACAGGTGCGCGATTGGCTGGAAGAAGAAGCCAAGCGCTTTTGCACTGAGCGGGAGATGCTGCTGCCTGCGGTGCAGGGACCATGAGACCCAAGGGACATGCACACCGATAAAGCATCAAGACGTAACGCCTGTCTGCCAGGGCTGATTTGGCTGGCTTTTTTGGATACCCTCGGGCCCCAACACGGCGAGCCTGCGCAGGGGGCGCCAGACCGCATACCACCAACAAGGGACTGACATGGCGCAAATACTGGTTGTGAAATACGAGAGCCAAGCCGATGCCAAGGTGTTTGAGGCCCCCTATGAAAGCCAGGCGGATCTAGCGGTGCTGGAAGTACCCTACGAGCAGCAAGCCACGGGCGACGCCGTATGGCATCTGGTGAACTACGAAAGCCAGGCGACCTTCAAGATCTTCAAGGTCAAATACGAGGCACAGGCCGATTTGCGCATTTTCAAGGTGAAGTACCTTGAGCAAGCAGGCTGGCGGGTGCAAGAGCACAAGCTGCAAGGCACCTTGGGTAAGTAACAAGCCCTGCGGATCGGCGGAGCTAAGTTGTTGCTCCACCCGCGCTCTCGGTGCGCCCCACGCACTGCCCCGTATTTCTTGGCATGCACCAACGCGTGCCCCGCCCTTTCCGGTCTGCGATGGCAAGGCCCGCCTGGCGCAGGGCGGCCGCGCGTACCATGGCGTACTGAGAATCACCCTGCAGCAAGCGGTGCGGACTCTGCCGCCCCGGCAGGTGCCGGTTTCGCACAGATACTTGCGGGATGCCCCAGTGATTTACTCCTGATTTGATAGCTGCTAGCGCTTTTAAATAAAGCGCTAGCAGCAGTTTTTATGCTAAATGCCATTTATGACCGAAGCCGCCGACGCCAGCGCACGCCCACAGCCCCGCAACTGCTCTGACCTGTTTTGGTCCTTCACCTGGCTGGCGCTGCAAGGCTTTGGCGGCGTGCTGGCCGTGGTGCAACGCGAGCTGGTCGACAAAAAGCGCTGGATGACCAACGAAGAGTTTGTCGAAGACTGGGCCGTGGCGCAGATCATGCCGGGCCCCAATGTGGTGAACCTCTCCATCATGATTGGCGAGCGCTACTTTGGCTGGCGCGGCGCACTGGCGGCGCTGGCGGGCATGCTGGCGTTTCCGATGGTGCTGGTGTTGGCCCTGGCCGTGGTTTATGCGCAGTTTGCCGATCACCCTGCGGTGGCAGGCGCGCTGCGCGGCATGGGCGCGGTGGCGGCTGGGCTGATTGCGGGCATGGGCCTGAAGCTGTCGTCCACGCTGAAAAAGCATCCCCTGGGCTTGTGGGTGTGCGTGGGGTTGGCGGCCCTCACGGTGGTGGCCATGGCGGTGCTGCGCTGGCCCCTGTTCTGGACACTGCCCACCGTGGGCTTGCTGGCCTGCGTGCTGACCTGGAGAAAGCTCACCCCATGACATCCACCGCACCCGCCTTGGCCGCGCTGTCTGCGCTCGACTGGTTTCACCTGTTCATGTACTACATGTCCCTGTCGCTGCTGGCCGTGGGGGGCGCCATCAGCACGGCGCCAGACATGCACCGCTTTTTGGTGGACCGCAACGCCTGGCTCACCGATACGCAGTTCAACACCTCCATTGCCATTGCGCAGGCCGCGCCCGGCCCCAATGTGCTGTTCATCGCACTGCTGGGCTGGAACGTGGGCCTGAATGCCGGAGGCCCGGGCATGATGGGCTGGGCCCTGGGCCTGCTGGGCATTGTGGTGTGCATGGTGGGCGTGATGTTGCCCAGCAGCGTGCTGACCTGGCAGGCCACGCGCTGGGGCCACCGCAATCGCAACCGGCGCAGCGTGCGGGCCTTTAAACAAGGCATGGCACCGGTGGTGATTGGTTTGCTGCTGGCCACCGCCTGGGTGCTGACACGCACCCAGGGTTCGTCACTGCGCAACTGGCCCTTGTGGGCCCTGACTGCCATGGCCGCCCTGCTGGTGTGGCGCACCAAACTCCACTTGCTGTGGATGCTGGGGGCCGGTGCACTGCTGGGCGCCATGGGCTGGGTGTAGCAACGGTGCCCCTCCCGCAAACGGATACCGCCATCATGATCGTCCCTGACTTTTGGGCTGAAGCCCGCCTGCAACAGCCCCTCGGCAAGCGCCAAGCCACAGTGCGCCGCTGGGGATGGTCTGACACCAGCGAGGCCGACGCGCAAGCGATGGCCGATGCACGGGCCGCGCAGGCCATGGCGGACCTGCAGGCTGGCCACACCGTGGCGCGGCGCGAGCGCAAGCAGGCCTACAACGGCGCGCAGGGCGTGCCCATCCGCGAAGAAGTGCTGGCGCGCCACGGCAGCACCGTCATCACCCGCAATGCCTATGGGGCGCATTGCCTGAACACGCCGGATGTGGTGTTTGCCGATGTGGACTTTGCCACCCAGGCGCCTGCGCGAATGGCCTGGCTGCTGTTTGCGCTACTGGCGCTCGCCGTCGTAGCCACCACTCGAGCCTACGTGGGCGGCTGGGTTTGGCCGATGGCCGTGGTGCTGGGTGGGCTTGTGTCGGCGCCTGCGGCCCAAGCCTTGTACCGGTTGTGGATAGGCTACCAAGGCGGGCACGAGGCCTTGGCCCGCAAAAAGCTACAAGCCTTTGTGGCCGAGCACCCAGATTGGAACCTGCGGCTGTATCGCACACCCGCTGGCCTGCGCTTGCTGGTCACGCACACCGTGGCAGAGCCCGCCGACGGACTGGTGCAGGCCTTTTTTGCCCAAGTGCAGGCCGACCCGATGTACGTGCGCATGTGCAACAACCAGCATTGCTTTCGCGCCCGTGTGAGCGGCAAACCCTGGCGCATGGGCATAGACAGCCCCATGCGCCCCCGCCCAGGCGTGTGGCCGGTGCGGGCCGAAGCCATGCCCCAGCGCACCGCCTGGACGCATGCATACGACCGCAAAGCCCAGGCCTACGCCGCCTGCCGGTGGCTGGGCGATGTGGGCAGCGGCACGGTGCACCCCGAGGTGCAGCCCGTGGTGGCACTGCACGACGAGCTGAGCCAGGCCCTGCAGCCAAACCTGCCACTGGCTTGACGGCCAGATTGGCCAGTGGAGGGCAAGCCAGGATACGGCCAGTTTTAGCTCATAAGCTTTTTAGTTATTTTGGATTGCTTTTATATTCAAGCCCAACATTCAACTTATCGGCTGTAGTGTTTCCAGCGGTTCAATCAACTTCACCCATTCCTGCAGCTTAGCTATCGCCTGTCTGATCTCAGAGGCAGCGTCAGAAGCAAGTTCGGGCAAGCCCCCTCTATCTGCAGATCCTGACAATCCGGCGCCGTTCACCACAACATGCGTCATCTCGTGAAGCAGCAACAGTACATCTCTAAGGCCGCCCGGAGCTTGGGCATGCCCAACGATGCTGTCCAGTTCGTCAACTAACCGCAACAATGCGGAGGTGTCGTAGCTGCCCCGTACGCGGGCTAGTGCAGCCCTGTCCAGTCGACCATAGACAGTGAGGACCGTGGGGTCAAAATCGCTCATGTTCCCACTCCCTTTTGACCAACACGTTGCGCCTCCGCTGCCATGGCTGCTGCTGCTGCGCGAGCGCGCTTGGCCGCCTCACGAAACTGTGATTCCTTGACCCATGGCTCCGGCGGCCGCTTCAGGTCCAGGTGATAGTTGCCAAAGCGCTTGATACCCGAGGTCATGTATGGACTCAGGTACTCGACATCGGCAGCAGAAACGGGCTCCCCATCCGCGTACATTTCCTGAAGCACCCGCATCATGTCCACTGTGTTTTGCAGGATCACAGACGAGGCGACCAAGTCGATGAAGCGCACCCGTTTTTGCTGCTCGTTTGGATCGTTCTCATTGATCACGTCGCCGCCGAAGTCCAGCCATTTCGTGAAGGCATGGTACGACTCGATCTTGTTGGTTGTCGCGCTCACCTCCTGTCGCATTTCCTTACTGGAAATCCAACGCAGCAAGTAGACCGTACGCAGTACGCGCCCGAGTTCGCGGGCCGCAGCAAAGAGTCGGTTGTGACGCCCTTCCTGGCTAAGCTTGCGCAAAAGCATTGGCGATGCGATTTTTCCGGCCTGAATCGATATGGACACCTGCATCAGATCTCGCCAATGGTCGCGGATGAGCTTCCAGTCCACGACGTCGCTGAACAAGCGGTCGATATGCCTGAATCGCATCCCCTTCTCTGGGCGATAGAAACGCAGATCCTTCCAGTTTCGGATGCGCGGCATCAATTGGATGCCCGCTAGGTGTGTGAAGGCAAACACAGTTTCCGACTGGCCATGGGTGTCCGAGTACACGGTGTCGGCCTGAACGCTCAAGCCTGCCTTCATCAGGCCCTCAATGACGTAGACAGCTTCCAGTACCCCTGGTGGAATGAAATGGCGAAACACTGCAATGTAGTTGTCGGCGACATGCCTATAAGCCACGGCTCCCATGCGCCGGTACCGGAAATGCATGCCCACCAGCAGGTTCTGGTCATAGAAGTCGTGCTGGGTACCATCAGCCGCGACTTTTTTGCCTTCGCCCCACAGTTTGGGTAGCTCCAGCCTCAGGTACAGCTCAGTCAGATCCCGGCAAGCATTGTCCAACTGGTCCAAACTCATATGCCGCTGATTGGCATAGGAAAGTTGATGCGGTGTTACCCCATTGGACAGATGACGCGCAGCTTGGTTGGGCCCCAGGTTGCAGCCCATAGCAAACACCGTGAGCAAGTAGCGCTCGCGTGCGTTGCGAAGTTTGGGATCGTCACCCGACTGCGGCCCGAAATTGCGCGTGAACCCAGTCCAGTGCTCGATGTTGGCCAGAACATCCAGCAGGTTGCGCGGCGCCGTGCGATTTTCAATGGCAGCGTGCAAAGCAATTGCTGACGCCGGCACTTCCCGCGCAGCGACTCGCCGCAGTGTCGGTTCGCCAGTGCTTCCAATCACCACATCGCCAGCATGTTGCGGAAACTCTTCGTCGATTTTTTTGGCCGTCTCCGTGAGCAATCGCTTGAGGCCGTCTACGAATTCATCCGCAGTCGCCGGAATGCTGATACGGTCACAATAAGTTGGCAGCAGAGCTTCACACTCGTTCCAGGGCAACAACTGCAAACGGTAGTCAGCGAAGGACTCCGAACCTTCAATGCAAACATCGCCTGACCGCAGATCGCTACTCAAATAGCTGAAGACGCATACTTCGAGATAGCGGCGGTTCGTGGGGTGGCCCAGCCCATGCGAGCGGCGCACCAGCTTGCGCCAGCGTTCAGAGGCGAAAGAAAGCGCCAGATCGTCCTCAACCCATTCTACTTTGCGATGCTCGTTGGCAAGCACGACTTGCAGGGCATCCAGCAGACTGTGGTCCTGAGTGGCCGCCACGAAGCGCAATGCCTTGGCCATCCGGAACATCGCTGCACGCCAACTGCTGAAAGCTTTCCAGAGCAACGGCAAATGGTTGCCGCCACTCCACACGCGAATTGCCGCACAGTCCATCGTCAACTGGTCAAGACTGCCGTGCGGAGCGAGCAGATCTCGAACACGCTGACCAGTGCTCGCGTCATCCAGGTTTTCGGCAAGGATCTCCAGCACCTGCTCCAGTGTTGCGACCAACTCTTCGCTCAGTTCGCGTTGGCGTGCCTGGATAACCTGAAGTTCTTCCCTGGCACTTTTATGGATGGCTCCGATGCGGCGAATGAACATTTCGGCGACATCATCGCGAACTCTAACGCGCATTTGACGAATCAATGCCAGGATCAGCGCGTAGCGCTTGGCTGGTAGCAGATCTTTCATGTCACCTGCATCGAGTGCCGATGCCATGCCCGCCATGTAGTTCAGCTTGGTTACAGGCACACCGTCGAGAAGCGCATCGCTGTCTGGCAATGACTCAAGCCAGACCAACTGGTCAAGCAGCAAATCAAGGTGCTTGCGTGAGGCTTTTCTTGCCGATTTTTTGATCTGGTTGTACAGGGATCGCCTCGCTGGCAACTCGGACGTCAGCAACCGATCAAGCCATGAACTCTGGGCTGAAGTAAGGCGCTGGGTGATTCTCTTGTGCAGGGAGGCCTCCGCAGCCGAATGGGCTTGCTCGGAGATTTCGTCGAGCGTGCGAAACGCCGGAAGTTCATAACCCAGTCGCACCAATTCCTCAATAGTGATGTTGATGATGTCAACACGGGTTTCCACGATACCTGCGGCTTGCTGGGCTATCTGGATAGCTTGCGTTCTGGTTTGGCCGTCGGTGTAGGGCCTGACACCGAGCAATTCCCGTATCGCCTTGTGGTGGCGGTACAGCGTAGCCAGCGACGCGAACTCGATTTTGTCGGTCGGTGCCATCCCCAGCGTGGCCGAAACATGCTCAACAACCTCGGCAGGAATAGCGTCGAGCGCCGGGAAGTGGCGTAGAAACTCAAAGCATTTGAGCAAAACGAGGATCGCCAAGCGACGATCAGCCGTGCGCGCGTGTTGCTGAGCCCACTCAATTTCCTCGGGCTTTGGCGTGAAGGATGCTTGCAGGTCCTTGAGCGTCAACGTTCGAGGAAATCGAGGGTATGCAGTACGTTCAATGCTCGCCATAGCGCAAAGCTCCCTTGACACCGGGTTAGTTCGAGGCACACAGGGTAGCTCATGGCCTGGGAGCGCACTCAGACCTCTTCGGCTGCCTGGGCTGACCCAATCTTGACCGCCAGTTAGTTAGCTTTGCATCGGCACCTCTGATAAGTCACTGTGCGACTGCAGCGTTTGATTTCGCGGTGCGCCGGATTCTCGTGACGGGACTTGACCTTCTCATCATGGCAAGGTTCATAGTCAAACCGTGAATCAACCAAAGGAGGCTCACATGGTCCATTTCAATGTTCCTGATATGACGTGCGGGGGCTGCGCCGAGCGCATTCGTCGTGCAATAGCGCAGGCCCCAATGCTGGCGGGCGTCGAAGTAGCAATCGATGTGGCCGCGCGGCAGGTCCGCGTTCCTGGGCAAGCCGAAGACGACACTGTGCAGCTTGTCCGCTCCGCAATTGCGCGTGCCGGATACAAAGCAGACGCAGTGGTGGCCACATCACCGCACCGAACATCCGGTGGCTGCTGCTGTGCGTCTCGGCCCACAACCTCGGTTGACGTGAATCAAGACACTGCGAGCCGTACGTTGTCATGCTGCAGTTGAACCAACAAGGAGACCAATCATGCGTCTGAATATCGTCGCTGGGCTGTTGACAACCCTTTTCGTGGCGGGCGGTGCCGTCGCGCAATCTCCTAAACCTGCGGACGAACACGCAGGCCACCACCCCGGTGATGCGCAGAGCGGTGGCGTAGCTACCCAGTCTGCCCCAGCAGCTACTACCCCGCCAGCACCCGACGCCTTTGATCGTCAGATGAAGGCGATGCAGGAAATGCACAAAAAAATGCAGGCTGCCAAGACTCCCGCCGAACGTTCTGCTCTGATGGACGAGCACATGAAGCTCATGCAGTCCGGCACGGCCATGATGGGTGCTGGTAATTCTGGTGGCACGGGTATGGGGATGATGCAGCAAGGGGCGCAGGCCAAACCTGCCGCACCTGCCGCCTCTGGAACCTCGGGCATGATGGGCATGTACGCTCAAATGGAGCGCCGCATGGCCATGATGGAACAGATGATGCAAATGATGGTGGACCGCCAAGCGGCCATGCCATCCAAATAGCCCCCGCGAGCGTCCTGAGGGGCGCTCGCCACAAAATCTCATTGAGATTCTGTAGATCGCCTTCCTGAATCAACCAGCGTAAGGCGCATTAAGCCCTCAGCCCGTTGCTGCAGCCCCCAAGCACGACGCACATCAGAAGTGGGAATGCGTTCGGTTCTTTTGTATCAATGGTTGATCGATAGCTCAACTGGATGCCATTGACAGCGGCGACGGTGCTTTTACCGGGTCTTCAGTTTTCAACAACAGGGTTGCGCCGCTGACCCAGTAGCGCCGCTTTGAGCGCCACACAGGCCATTAGGTCAGTTCGATTGAGGCGGCATTGCCTAACATCGCCACCCAGCCTCTCGATTGGCAAACTCGGTGCCCCCAAGGGGGCGCCCCAAGCCAGCTTCACGAAGCATCAGTGTCCAGCTGATCGTGTTTACTCGGCCTTCGCATCAGCACATAGGCCGCAGGAATCACGAACAAGGACAGCAGCGGCGCCGTCACCATGCCGCCCAGCATGGGGGCCGCGATGCGGCTCATGACCTCCGAGCCTGTCCCGCTGCTCCACACGATGGGCACCAGGCCCGCCAGGATGACAGCCACGGTCATGGCCTTGGGGCGCACGCGCAGCACGGCACCTTCGCGGATCGCGTCCAGCAGCTCTTCCAGCGTAGGCTGCCTGCCGTCTGGGCATCTCTCGGCCAGTGCGTGCTTGAGGTAGATGAGCATGACCACCCCGAACTCTGCCGCGACCCCCGCCAGGGCGATGAAGCCCACACCGGTGGCGATCGAGAGGTTGTAGTTCATCAGGTACAGGAACCAGATGCCCCCAGTGAGCGCAAATGGCAGCGTCGCCATGATCAGTCCCGCCTCCCCCATGCGCGAGAAGGTCAGATACAACAGCACGAAGATGATCAGCAAGGTGGCAGGCACCACCACTTTGAGGCGGGCATTGGCCCGCTCCAGGTACTCGAACTGGCCCGAGTAGGTGATGCTGACCCCGGGCTCCAGCTTGATCTGGCGGCTCACCGCATCGCGCAGGTCATTGGCCACCGATGACAGATCGCGCCCCCGCACATCGACATACACCCAGCCCGATGGGCGGGCGTTCTCGCTCTTGAGCATGGGTGGTCCATCGGTGATAGAAACGCTGGCCACCGTGCCCAGCGTGATTTGCTGACCCATGGGGGTGGAGAGAGGCAACTGGGCCAGGCGTTCTGGGGAATCTCTCCACTCTCGCGGATAGCGTAGGTTGATCGGGAAGCGGGCCAGGCCCTCGACCGTTTCCGAGACGTTTTCACCACCGATGGCCCCGGAGACCACGGCCTGGATTTCGGACACGTTCAGCCCGTAGCGCCCTGCGGCCGTGCGATCGATGCGGACATCGACATAGCGCCCCCCCGTCAGGCGCTCTGCCAAAGACGAAGTCACTCCCGGAATGCCCTTGGCGACCTGCTCGACCTGGGCAGCGATCCCGTCGATCACCTTCAGGTCGTTGCCGGTCACCTTGACCCCGATGGGACTCTTGATGCCGGTGGCCAGCATGTCGATCCGGTTGCGAATGGGCGGAATCCAGATGTTTGACAGGCCAGGAATCTTGACGGCCTTGTCCAGCTCCTCGATCAGACCCTCGGGCGTCATTCCTGGACGCCATTGGTCTCTGGGCTTGAGCTTCACCGTGGTCTCGAACATTTCCAGCGGTGCCGGATCCGTGGCGGTCTCCGCGCGGCCCGCCTTGCCGAAGACGCGCTCGACCTCGGGCACCGTCTTGATCATCCGGTTGCTCAGTTGCAGCAGTTCGGTGGCCCGCTGCGCCGACAGACCCGGAAGCGCCGACGGCATGTACAGCAGATCACCTTCGTCCAGCCTGGGCAGGAACTCGCCCCCCAGCCGCGAGAGGGGCCAGATCGTGGTCGTCAGCGCCAGCACGGCGATGACCAGTGTGGATTTGGGGCGGTGCAGAACCCATTCCAGGCAAGGTCGGTACACGGCAATCAGCGCGCGCGTGATCGGGTTTTTCTGCTCGTCAGGGATACGCCCTCGGATCCAGTAGCCCATGAGGACGGGGATCAGCGTGACCGAGAGAGCCGCTGCTGCGGCCATCGCATAGGTCTTGGTAAACGCCAGCGGTCCGAACAGGCGACCTTCCTGTGCTTCCAGCGTGAAAACGGGCACGAAGGACAAGGTGATGATAAGCAGCGAGAAGAACAGCGCGGGGCCCACCTCCTCGGCAGCTTCAGTGATCACCTTCCAGCGCTCTTCCCCCACCAGTTGGCGGTCTGGATGCTTGCGCTGCCAGGCCTCCAGCTTCTTGTGGGCGTTCTCGATCATCACCACGGCCGCATCGACCATGGCGCCCACGGCAATCGCAATCCCGCCCAGGGACATGATGTTGGCGTTGATGCCCTGGTAGCGCATCACCAGAAACGCCGCCATGATCCCCAGAGGCAGAGAAATGATGGCGACCAGCGCGGAGCGCAGGTGCCAGAGGAACAAGACACAGACCACAGCCACCACGATGAACTCCTCGATGAGTTTGGTGGTGAGGTTCTGGATCGCCCGCTCAATGAGTGCGCTGCGGTCGTAGGTGGTCACGATCTCAACGCCCTGGGGCAGGCTGCTTTGCAGCTCACTGAGCTTGGCCTTGACGGCTTTTATGGTTTCCTGGGCATTCTTGCCCGAGCGCAGGACCACCACGCCACCGGCCACTTCCCCCTCGCCGTCGAGTTCAGCGATACCGCGCCGCATCTCCGGACCGATCTGGAGTGTGGCGACATCACCCAAGCGCACGGGAATCCCGGCGCGCGACACCAGCGGGATGGCCCGGAAGTCGTCCAGCGTCTTGAGGTAGCCGCTGGCGCGCACCATGTACTCGGCTCCGGACAACTCCAGCACCGACCCGCCCGTTTCCTGGTTGGCGCCCAGGATGGCCTCGCGCACCTGCCCCTGGGTCAGCCCTTGGGCTGCGAGCTTGATCGGATCAAGCACCACCTGGTACTGCTTGACCATGCCGCCCACCGACGCCACTTCCGCGACATTGGGCAGGCTCTTGAGTTCGAATTTCAGGAACCAGTCCTGCAGGGCCCGCAGCTGGGCGAGATCGTTCTTGCCGGTGCGGTCCACCAGCGCATATTGGTAGATCCAGCCGACCCCGGTGGCGTCGGGGCCGAGCGACGATTTGGCCGTGGCGGGTAGTCGTCCCTGCACCTGATTCATGTACTCCAGCACGCGGGAACGCGCCCAGTACAGGTCCGTACCGTCCTCGAACAGGATGTAGACGAAGGAGTCGCCAAAGAAAGAGAAGCCGCGCACTGTCTTGGCACCCGGGACGGACAGCATGGTGGTGGCCAGTGGGTAGGTCACCTGGTTTTCCACGATCTGCGGCGCCTGGCCGGGATAGGCGGTGCGGATGATGACCTGGACATCCGACAAATCGGGAAGCGCGTCCACGGGGGTGCTGCGCACACCCCACACGCCCCAGGCCGTGAGCATCACGGTCGCCAGCAGAACCAGGAATCGGTTCGCCACCGACCAGCGGATCAGTCGCGCGATCATGGCTTGATCCTTTCCACGGCGATGATCACGAAGTCCTTGCCTTGCTGCTGGAAGGTGAACTTGACCTGCTGCTCGGGTTTCAGGGCCTTGGCCAGCTCCGGGTTTGCCAGCTTGAATGGCATGGTCATGCCGGGCCACTTCAGTTCAGGCACGGCCTCATGGGTAAGGGTCAGCTCGGTTGGCGTGACCTCATCGACCACCCCTCGCACCGTAAAGCTCTTCGATGCCGGAGCAGCAGACTTTGAAGACCCCTGTTCGTTGATCGGCTGTACGCCGCTGCTTGGAGGCTGTGTGGGCATGATGCCTCGCAGGCTGGCTTCCGAGTCGATCAGGAACTGTGCCGAGGCGACCACCTGTTGCCCTGCGGTGAGGCCGCTTTGAATGACGAGGCGGTCATCGATTTCCGCACCGAGTTGCACCTGGACGGGGTGGTACTTTCCAGGACTGTCCACCACGTAGACCAACGCCCGCTTGCCGGTGCGGATCACCGCTTCGCTGGGCACCAGCAGCGCTGGTTGTGTACGTCCAGCCAGGACGATCTGTCCGGACATGCCCGCCTTCAGGCGCTGGGTGGGGTTGGGAAGCTCCAGGCGCACGCGCACTGTGCGGGTGTCCCGGTTGGCCTCCGGCAGGATGCTCACAACCCGGGCTTTAAGGGTTTCGCCCGGAAACGCGGCCAGTCGGACCTGGGCGTCTTGTCCCAATTGCAAGGGACCACTTTGCGCTTCGGGAACTGCAGCCTCGATCCAGACGCTGGCCAGGCCGTTCACGCGCACCAGGCTGGCACCCGCAGAGACCGTCATGCCCTGGCGCACCATCAGTTCGGCCACCATCCCTGCTAGTGGGAAGGTCACCGTGTAGCGGCCCTGAGGTTCGCCCGTGCGCTCCACCTGGGCCACGAGCGAGGCAGGCATGCCCAGCAGTGACAGCCGCTGGCGCGAAGCTGCCGTTAGCGATTCGTCCTTGAGCGCCCGGACCGCGAGAAACTCGCGCTGCGCAGCCACCCACTCAGGCAGCAGAAGATCCACCAATGGCGCGCCTGCGGCCACCACGTCGCCCGGGGCCCGGGCATAGACGCGTTCCACGAAGCCGCCCGAGCGGGCCTGGACGATGCTCACATCCCGGTCATTGAGCTGGACCGTGCCCAGCACGTCCACATCGGACCCAATGTCTCGCTGCTCTACCAGGGCGGTGCGCAGGCCGAGGGCTTGCACGGCCTGGGCCGAGACGCTCAGGCCGGAGCTTTCCTGAGTGTCCTCATCCGCATACTTGGGTACCAAGGCCATGTCCATGTAGGGGGACTTGCCTGGCTTGTCGAACTTCTGCGTCGGCGACATCGGGTCGTACCAGTACAGCACCTTGCGGTCGGCTTTTGCTGCTTCTGTCGATGCGGGACTGGCTCCCAGTGCGCGGTTGTTCGCGGTGCGCCATTGGGAGACGCCCCAGCCGAGGGCGATGCCAGCAGCCACCAGTGCCACGGCCACAGCGGTCTTCTTGAAAACGGTATTGGTCATGTGGTTCTCCCTTCAGTCGGCAATCAGGCTGTTCAGGCGGGCAATCACGGTGTCCCGCTGTGCCTGCAGATCAATGAGCCGCCAGTGCGTCTCCCGCACTTGGGCCCGAGCCGCCAGCACGGCGCTCAAGTCGCCTTTGGCAGACTGGTAATTGGCTAACGCGAGTTCGGCACGCCCCTGTGCCAAGCCCATGCCAGTCGATTGCAGCCGCTCGATCTGACTGTTCAGTGCCGCCAGCTCTGAGGCGCTGTCCTCCAGTTCCTGCAGGTGCCTGCGGGTCACGTCTTCCTGCTCGGCTTCCAGGCGCTGCAGTTCCAGCTGCTTGGCCTTGATCTGGGGTCCCTGACGCCGCTCCTGTTGCCAGGGAAGATCAAAAGTCACCTGGAAGGACACCATGTCGCCCCAGCGGCGGTCACGGCGGCTGTATGCGACTTCCCAGGACCAATCACCCTTGGTTTCTGCCTGGGCTTCGCGCGTCTCCGCCAAGGCCATGCCCTGCATGGCGGGATACTGCGCCAGTTCGGCATGGCGGTGTACCTCCGAACGCAGCTGGTCCAGAGGGCGGCTCAAGGGCCCTGGAGTGCCCTGCAGTACCTCGTCGGAACGGGCGCCAACCCAGCGCCGCAACATCGCCCTGGCCTTGGACCGATCCCGCTGCAGATCGTCCCTGCGGTCCGACAACGCAAGCGCCTCCTGCCTGGCCATCAGGAGGTCTCCCGCCTGGGCCGTCCCCCCCGCAATGCGGGCAGGCAGGCTGTCTTGGAGGCGCTGGTTCTCACTCATTAAATCGGCAAGTACCTGGTCGCGCTGTTCAATGGCCTGGGCCATGATCCACGCTTGGCTCAGCTCCTGGCGAATCTGCAGGCGCTGGACCGCCAGGGTGGCGCGTTCACGCTCCACCTTGGCCTGTGCACTGGCAATCTGGGCATCTCGTTTGGCGCGGTTGGGCACCTCCTGCATCAGCGCCAAGCGCTGCATGGTCATGGACTCGCGCGTGAGACTGAAGCGGTCCATGCCGCTGATAGGGAAGTTCTCTACACCAACCGACAGCTTGGGGTCCGGCAGCGTTCCTGCCGACTTCTGGGAACTGCTGGCCGCGTCAATCTGCAGCCGCTGGGCAGTGATGCGGGGACTGTGCTGCTCCGCCAGGTCTAGGGCATCGGTAAAGCTGAGGGCATGTACCTGGCCGCCAGCCAAACCGATGCCAGCCAGCAGGAACCCCAGAGCGCTCCGGCGCAGATGGAAGATATTGCGCGCCTGGCTGTCGTGTGAGATGGGAAGAATGCGCAGCTGCGCAGACAGACGCTCGCCGGGAGCGTCGAAAGAAATGATGGGCATGGTGGTCCTCGAAATTGATGGGCACGAAGTCAGACCTGCGCGCACGCTGCAAGGCAGCGCACGCGCCGTGCACGATCAATTCAGAAAGACCTGATGGGTCAGATAGATGGGGGGGGAGCCCGCTCGACTGTCCAACTCTGCGTAGACAGCCCGTGGGTCAGTATCGCGCTCTGATTCGAGCACAACCGGGAGCACATAGGCAACCCAAATTGCGTGCGCCGCGATCAACTGCAATTCAAGGCCCTGTTGCGAGGGGGACGACAGGCTGTCGCCATTGCAATGGGCTCGGCACAGCTGTGGATCTTGTTCATCCATAGTACCTGCCATCGCGTGGCAATCGGGCATGGAGGGCATGCCAACGGCATTCTCAATGTCAATCCCAGCTTTTTGCATCGATGCCATGTGGGCGGTCGAATCCAGCTTGGGGCAGGCGTACACAGCCAACGCGAACTGCATCAGAAGCAACGCTGTGGCAAGAACACTGGTCATCCAGCGCCCTTGTCGCGATACGGTACTCCTGAAGAAAATCATAATCAGATATTAGGCAGTTGGTGGCGATACTCATTTGACCAAGGTCAAATTAGCGCAACGCTGAGAATCGCTGACCATGCTCACCCCCTTGCTGGCTCATGAGGTGTACGTGTGGTCGAATTAATGTGTCGCTCACAGTTCTTTCCACATGTTGACATGTCAACGCAGTTTAGTACCCTCGATTGCTGTTGATGCGACGCATTGATCCGTCTTCCTGAGCGCGACGCAACTCTTGAAGAACCGCTTCTCGTGTGAGTCCACCTTGGGTAGTTTTTTCAAATTCGGGGGCATAGCCAGCCTCGCTAGATATTTTTGCAAGCGAGCCGCCTGCGCGCGCGGCTTGCAACTCCGACTCAACTTGGGCTCGTGTTTGGGTCACTGGCATCGCGTGGGATGCACCGCCGACTTCAGTTGCTGCAGGGGTAAAACCACTGCTGGCAAATGCTGTTAGAGAGGTCGCAGAAATCATCGATACAAAGGCGACCGACAGCAAAGTGTTAATGCGAGACATAGAAAAAAACTCCTTCATAAGATTGAAAATCGACTCCGGATCTGGAATTTCCGTGTCGTGATGTCAACTGTATGAAGGTCGTATCGACTCAACGGTGACCGCCACGTTACAAGTTGGAAAGCTCTGGTTTTTTGAAAGATTGCGTGATTTGAGAACGGCCGAAACAAAGAGAATTTCAGCGACCGAAGCTCGCATCCGTCTTGTCTCTGAATGAGACAGATGGACATAAAGGTCTTGAATTTTCCGAAGAAGTCTCGATCAAGTAGTGCCACCTGCAGATTAGGCCCAAAAGCCTCCCGTCAAAGCGGATCGCCGATGCAGAGTTCCACTTTCACCTACGCGGCTGAACTATCAATGGAGTCTGGAGACGCAAAGCGTTGAAAACGACCGAAGCTGAGCTAAGACTCATTGCCAAGGCTGCGATCATTGGCGACAACAGCCAGCCAGTGAAGGGATAGAGCAGCCCTGCGGCAATCGGTATGCCCAGCGCGTTGTAGAGGAAGGCAAACATCAGGTTTTGCTTCATGTTTCCTACCGTAGCCTCCGACAGTTCCCGCGCCGTGGAAATCCCCCGCAGATCGCCCTTGACCAGGGTGACCTGCGCGCTGTTCATGGCCACATCAGTGCCAGTGCCCATCGCGATCCCCACGTCTGCCTTGGCAAGGGCTGGCGCATCGTTAATGCCGTCTCCAGCCATGGCAACGACACGGCCCTCGGCTTGTAGTCGGGACACCAGAGCCAGCTTGTCCGCAGGCTTGACCTCGCCGTGGACCTCATCAATCCCCAGCTTTGCACCTACCGCCTTGGCGGTGGTCATGCCGTCGCCCGTGGCCATGACGATGCGCAGTCCTGCCGCATGCAACGTTGCCAAGGCTTCCGGCGTGCTTGCCTTGATGGCGTCCGAGACCGCCAGCAGGCCTTGAAGCTGGCCGTCGGCCGCCAGGTACATCACACTGGCGCCTGTGGCGCGCAAGGCCTCTGCCTGCGCAAGCAACGGATTCGCAGAAACGCCCACCTGCTCCATGAGGACCGTGTTGCCCAGGGCGAGCTGGCGTCCAGCGACCTGTCCGCGTACACCGATACCCGACCCGGACTCAAAGTCCTCGGGTTTGTCCAGAGGTAGGCCCTTGGCTCGGGCCGCTTGGACAATGGCATCGGCCAGCGGATGCTCGCTGCCTTGGTCCAGACTGGCTGCCAGGCGCAGCACTTCGTCCTCGGACAGGCCAGGCATAGCCACCACACGTTCAAAGGAGGGCTTGCCCTCGGTGAGGGTGCCAGTCTTGTCCACGATCAGCGTGTCCACCTTGCGCAGGTTCTCGATGGCTGCCGCGTCCCTGAACAGCACGCCGCTGGTCGCCCCCCGGCCTGTGGCCACCATGATGGACATGGGCGTTGCCAAGCCCAACGCACAAGGGCACGCGATGATCAGCACCGCAACTGCATTGACCAGGCCGTAGACCCAGCGTGGCTCCGGACCAAACAGGCCCCACGCGAACAGCGTGAGCAACGCGATACCCACCACGGCCATGACAAAGTACCCCGCCACCTGGTCGGCCATGCGCTGCATGGGGGCCCGTGAGCGCTGTGCCTGCGCAACCATCTGAACGATCTGCGACAGCATGGTAGCGGAGCCCACCCGCTCGGACCGGATCACCAGTGCCCCGTTGGTATTGAGTGTGGCACCGATGACGGCATCACCAGGCCCTTTGACGATGGGCACCGGCTCGCCAGTGAGCATGGCTTCGTCCACCGCGCTGCTCCCCTCGACCACCACGCCATCCACCGGCACCTTCTCACCAGGGCGCACGCGCAAGAGATCTCCCACATGGACATGGGACAAGGGAACATCACTCTCCTGACCGTTGGCGTCAATACGCCGCGCGGTCTTGGGGGCCAGGCCCAGCAGCGACTTGATGGCGGCCGAAGTCTGCGAGCGCGCCTTGAGCTCCAGCATCTGACCCAGCAGCGTGAGAGAGATGATGACGGCTGCAGCTTCGAAGTACACCGCCACGCGGCCCATAGCCTGGAATGAGGCTGGAAACACCCCAGGCGCCACGGTGGCGACCACGCTGTAGACGAAAGCGGCCCCCGTGCCCAGGCCGATCAGCGTCCACATGTTGGGACTGCGGTTCACGATGGACTGAGCGCCGCGCACAAAGAAGGGCCAGCCAGCCCACAGCACGATGGGAACCGTCAGCACCAGCTCAATCCAGCTCTGGGTGGCCATTTCGAACCACTGCAGCCTGTGCCCCACCATGGCCAGGACGGTGACCACCACGGTCAGTGGCAACGTCCACCAGAAGCGATGCCGGAAATCCACGAGTTCGGCGTTTTCTCCCTCATCCAGCGTGGGCAACATGGGCTCCAGCGTCATGCCGCATTTGGGGCAGTTTCCTGGATGGTCTTGCTGCACCGCCGGGTGCATTGGGCAGGTGTAGATAGTGCCGGGCTGAGTTGCTGCAGGCTCACGCACAACCTTCTCGGTACCAGGAGGCGTGACAGCGTACCTGCCTGGTTCCTCAGCAAACTTCGTCCGGCACTTGGAGCTACAGAAGTAGTAATGCTGTCCTTCGTGGTCCGCTGTGTGATGCGATTGTTCCGTCACGTCCATACCGCAGACTGGATCTCTAAGTCCCGTCGTAAGCGGCGGTGCCTCCCTGTGGGGCCCCTCATAATGATGGCCATGGTGGGTGTGATCGTGCGGTTCCGCGTTGGACATGAATGGCCTCCCTGCAAATGTTTTGTGTGCCTGCGAGATTACTTTTTGCTCGAATCGCTTTCGTGAGAGCCGTGCCCCCCATGCCCATGGAAGAGGTGCATTAACGGGCAAACCAGCAAGAGCAGATATGGCCAGTAGCCCGCAATGTGCGACCAATGCTCTCTGAGCACGAAGAATGCCCCGATGAGCGCAATCATGATTACGGCGCCTATCAATTTACGACTGCCTCGACTGGCGTTGGCACCTTCTGAATGCCCTGTGGTGTGGTCGTGGTTCATAGCGATCTCCAAGAAGTGACCATCGAGACAATGATGGTCACGGTGAAAACGATAGGGCTTAACACCGTGGCAATGTCAAGCCTGAAAATAGAAATGCTCTAGGACGTGTTGAGAATCAGCGAGAGTTGATAACCCCAGCTGCGAGATAGATCATCGCTGCGAAGCTGCTATCCGTCTTGTCGCTGCGCATTGCGATACGTTTGAACTCCTTGAGCTTGCAAAAGAAGTTCTCGATCAAGTGGCGCCATTTGTAGACCTCCAGGTCAATCTCCAGTGGCGCTCTCCTTCGCGGCATCTGTGAGATCACCGCCTGCGCCCCGCGCTTACCCAACTCCTGGATCAGCCAATTCACATCGAAGGCCTTGTCGGCAAGCAAGGCATCAAAGCGCACATCGGCAATCAGCTCTCTGACCCCTTTGGTGTCGTGGCGCTGCCCTGGCATCAAGACGAACTTCACCAGATTGCCCAATGCATCTGTCAGCGCCAGTATCTTCGTGGTCATGCCGCCCCTCGAGTGGCCTATGGCCTGGCCCGAAGTCCCCCTTTTGCTCCCTGGCCGTGCCGATGCACTTTCACAATCGTGGCATCCACCATCGCATATTCCATGTCCGGCTGCTCGCTCACTGCATCGAACAGACGTTGGAACACATCGGCCTTAACCCAGTCTCTAAAGCGTTTGAACACCGTGTTCCACTTGCCGAACTCTGGCGGCAGGTCTCGCCAGGGGCTGCCTGTGCGGGCAATCCACAGCACTGCCTCAACGAAGCGGCGGTTGTCTGTGCCGCTGCGTCCAGGATCACTTGGCTTGCCAAGGCATTGAGGCTCCATCTTGGCCCATTGTTCGTCTGTCAGTACCCATCGAATGCTCATGCGCCTATTGCATCACAGCCCTCCGAGCCGTTGTGCTTGATTCTCAACAGCCCCTAGCTGGCGACACCCGCAAGCGTCCTGGTTTCACGCTGTGCAGTTCATTGCCAAAAAGGGCCTTTTAGAGTTCGTCAAGGAAGACGGGAAACAGACCTACAACAGGAATGAGCGGCCAAGCACGGGGCGTACTTCTGGATCGCACCCGCGAACGCACAAACGTCGTTCCCACCAGCGCAAATAGCTGCTACTGGCCTTCTGTCGTGTCAATTGCCCTCCGAACGCCTGCACAGTCCAGGTGTCGAACGAATGCCTTATTGCCTCAGTCAAGCTCTTCAAGGTGTGCGGGTCGATGGTTGTCCAGAAGGAACGGCGGGGCGCCCAACGTCAGCCGTGGTCAAGCGAGGCGTGAGCATGTGGCCCGCAGCGTCAACCTTGACCATGCCCAGTCTGGGATGGTTCCAGTAGCGCGTCTTGCCTTCTCCAACCTGCTCTTTGACTGGCGGCGCTTGATCGTGCACTTCCACATCTGTGGGCGCCGCGAAAGAGGCTGCGGAAGCCAGGGACAGAGCCGCGGCAAAGACAGAAGCAAATAGATTGTTGGACATGATTTTGGCCCTCGCATAGGTCATTGAAACGTCAGCCTGGCTGACGACCTCACGTCACGCAGCCTTAAGAAATCCGTGCGCGTCGTGTTGAGGGGCAGTTTCGATCTTGGTCAATCACCGGAAGATGATGGATGGATGACATTTTTGTAATGCAAAGAACCGCCGCTGTGAGAGCACTCTGATTTGCTCCGAGAATGATGCTGCCTTTCGCTCGGATGCGCATGCATTGCCAGTTGTTTTCAAAAGCGTAATCAAAGGGTCACCTCGCCGTGGGGACGCGATTTCTAGACTTCTCTCCGTGGCGCAGAAAACGCCACCTGGATGAACCATACCGTGCATCCAGCGCAGCAGGAGACCATCATGAAACTCAAGTCCGCCCTCATCATCCTTTCTCTCATCGCCGCTCCCGCTTTCGCATCAGACCAAGCGGTCAGCAAGACACGTGAACAAGTGCAGGCCGAGTTGGCCCAGGCCATGCAAAGCGGTGACATGCTTGCTTTCGGTGAATCCGGTCTGACGCTCAAACAACTCAACCCCGGTGCGTATCCGGCGACTGCGTCTGCACAGGCCACAAAATCGCGAGACCAAGTGCGCGCAGAACTGGAACAAGCAATCCGCACGGGCGACATCCTGGTGGGCGGCGAATCGGGGGCCAAGCTCAATGAGATCGTGCCTAGCCGTTACCCCGTAGTGGCCAACGCGCCGTCCAAAACCCGCGATCAGGTCAAGAGTGAGCTGGCTCGCGCCATACGCGAAGGTGAAATCGTCTCCGTGGGAGAAGACGGTCGTAAACTCAACGAAATCTATCCCGACCGCTACCGCGCTGCTCACCATGCTGCTGTGGCCGCCACCTCTGACGAATCCGTCAAGGCTCCTCGGTTCTAAACAGGTTCTCCGGGCGGTCGGTTGCTGATCTGGAGAGGGCTTTCGAAACAGGCCCATCTCCAGTTGGCTCGCCATGCATGTCTGCGGCGCCAGCAGCAAGTGCGTGCGACATCAGCTTTTACATTGCTCTGACCTCCGAGCATCAGACCTGCATATTCATCACATCGGTGTAGGCCTGAACAATGCGGTTGCGGCTCTGAAGCGTGGCCTGAAACGCGATGTTCGACTTGACGCCAGCGAGCATCGTTTCTTCCAGACTGACCGTGGGATTGCCGAATGTGACCTCGCGGCTCAGGCGGCCAGACTCACTTTGCAACTGGCTTGTGGTTGAAAGCGCCTGCTTCATCGCGTCCAGAAAACCACCTCCCTGGAGGCTCGGTGCTTTGGACACAGAGTTTCCCAGCGAACTGACAGGCAATAGTGCATCCAATGGCTTTGTCGTAACGTTCATGCCGAGGCTTTCTGGGGGTGAAGAGTTTGCGAAGTTCTGCCTCGAAATCTGAACCGAGGCGATGCCCAATCGTAGAGATTGGAGTTCGATCTGTAGTTTTCGCAACGCAAGGCGCTACCCGTCAATCCCGCCGTTCGGGATTACAGAAACTTCATCTTGCCGACATCACCGTGGGTTGCCGCATCCCTGGGGTCCAAAAGGCCGCGCGCCGCACGAAGTAGCCGTGGCTCACAGCCGCTGCGAAATCTCCAGCAGCGGCTTGATGCTGGACCCAAAGCGGCTCATGGAGGCATGGTTCTGCTCCAGCTGGCTGTAGGGCAAATACCGGATTCCCAGCTCTGACACCCTGGAGAAGGCGGGCCTTTGAAGTTGCTCAGCGACCTTGTCTCTGCGATTGTCTGGCGCCACCAGAAACAGCGCGCAGTTGCCTGCAACCGGCGTACCCAGGGCGAGATCGAGCATGCGCACAATCCCCGAGTAGATGGACGTGGTGTGTTCGACTTCGAATGCCGCAGCGAATTGCGAGGTCTGGGGATCAACCCATACGACATCGATCAGTCGCACAGACTCCAAACCCCGGTCCAGGCTGGCGGGCAGCTGCGCGAGGCATCCATCTCCCAGCAGCCCCCCTCCATAGGCGCGGCCCCGGTCGTTGGACGCGATCCAGACCTCAAACCCGAGGGCCTTTCCCAGGTCGCGCAGCGAAGCCTGGACACCCGTGTGGGTCGCATCGCTCTCGGTCGCCTGGGACAGTTCCCGTTGCAATGCGGTGGATTCCTGCCGCACACGTTCAAGGTCTTCTTGCCAGAGAGCTGTCGCCGCCGCATCCATGGCTGGTGGCGGCGCTGCATATCGGCCACTGCCAATGTCAAACATGAGTCCCGCGATTGCACCCAAATCATTCGACAGCTTTAGCCGGTACTGCGCGTTCAAGCGCAGCAAGCCCTCCCGCATGGAGAGATAGTGGCCCCAGCGCCCGAGCTTCACGCGCCCCCCGGTCACCGCGTTGAAACCATTGACGATGGCCGTGTTAAAGGGAGAGACCAGCGTTGGGTGGATGAAGTACAGCAAGTTGGCGACCGCTGGGCCCAAGCCTTTGATGCCAATTGCATCAATGCGCTGTATGGCGGCCACCACGTCTTCCGCGCAGTCGCAGTGATCACAAGTGTGAAGAAGGTCTGCGAAGGCGAGCTGATTATCCGTGTTCTCGTAGATGTCCGGAATCCGCAGCTTGGGCTTCCAGAGGAATGCGTGGTCCGCTCCTTTGAAAATCTGGCGCTGCTCTGCCACGGAACCAACGATCGTCTCCAGAGAGGAGCCTCGGTAGGCGTTGCCAAATGTTCCGCCTCGGATGTCCTGCACCACCTGCGCAATGCCTCGGCGAATGGAGCGGAAGTTCTTGATCCGCTGATCCCACAGGAACCAGGTGTTGTAGGTGCTGCTCGGATCTGCCTTCCAGCAGTCTATGAGGGTTGCCAGGGGGTCATGCATTTGTCGTGAGGTGCTTGCCAATGCTCTGTGCACTGGGGAAATACATCGAAAAACAAGTTCTGCCACCGGCCGAACTCGCGGAAATCCGCCCCCGGTGCGCGTGAACAATCGCCTGGGTGATGGACAAGCCCAAGCCCGCGCCATCGGAATCCAGCTGCTTGCGCGACTTGTCTGCCCGAAAGAAGCGGTCAAACAGGCGAGGGATCATTTGTTCATCAATGGAAGGCCCGGTGTTGACAACATCCACGGTGGTTCCGTGCAGGTCCCCTTGGATGTCTACGGCCACCTGCTCGCCTGGCGGGGTGTAGCGAATGGCGTTGGACAGGAGATTGCTCAGCGCCCGGCGCAGCATCAACCGGTCGCCAATGATCTCCGCCGCCCCGGTCAACTGCAGACGAACCTGCTTTTCTTCGGCCAGTGCCTCGTAGAAATCAAACAGGGCCTGTGCTTCATCGTGAACAGCGATCTTCTCCGTACTAGGAAGAATGAGCCCGTGGTCTGCCTTGGCCAGAAACAGCATGTCAGCAACCATGCGGGCCAAGCGCTGGTATTCCTCGGCGTTGGAGGCCAATATGTCCTGGTACTCCTCGGAGGAACGAGCCTGGCTGAGCGTGACTTGCGTCTGCGTCATCAGATTGTTGATCGGTGTACGCAGCTCGTGAGCCAGGTCCGAAGAAAACTCGGACAGGCGGTCGAACTCCTCCTTCAGGCGCCGCAGCATCTCGTTGAGGGTAGTCGCCAAGTCGGCCATTTCCACCGGAAACTCCTGGGTTGGCATTCGCTCGTCCAGTCGCTGTGCCGTGATGGCCATGGCCCGAGACCGCATGGCCCGAAGCGGTGCCAGACCATTCTTTGCGGCCCACCAACCCAGGACCCCGGCCACCAGCGTGGCCAATGCTACGTAGCCCCCGAGCACCCAAATCAATTCGTACATGAAGTGCTTGTGGTGGGCAATGTCCACGGCCACCCAGACCTGCAGCGGCAGTTCTGCGGAACCTGGCAGCGTCACGGCTTCGGACATTCCCCGGTACTCACGGTCCTTGATTCGCCACGAGGCAACCCCCAAGCGGGAATGCAGGGTCCGCACGCTCAAGTCCGCAGGAAACTCAAAATCCTCTGTCGAGTACAGCGATTGCCCATTGCGAAGCACGGTGACGAAGAGGCCCTCATGGCTGTGCAAAACGTCATCCAGCCGCGTCTTCAGATCCTGCGGCGACTTCGATTTACCGATGACTTCACGCGTCAGGTGAACCTTGTCACGCAGCGCATCGCGGTCAAGCTCCACAAAATGCCGGTCGATGGAAATCGCCACGAGAGTCCCCAGGCCGATCAGCACCAGGGCGGACGCCAAAGTAAAAAAGACCGTCAGCCGTGTCGTGAGCGAGTACCGGGCTTTCACGCACGCTCCTGCGGCGCTTCAAGCACATACCCCATCCCCCGCACCGTCTGGATTAGCTTGGCGTCATAGGCATCGTCAATCTTGGCCCGAAGCCTGCGCATCGCCACCTCAATCACGTTGGAATCGCTATCGAAATTCATATCCCACACCTGCGACGCGATCAGCGAGCGCGGCAGAACTTCCCCTTGGCGGCGCATCAGCAGCTCCAGGAGTCCGAACTCCTTGGCCGTGAGGTCGATGCGTTTGCCAGATCTGCTGACTCGCCGCCGCAAGAGGTCCAGTTCTAGATCGGCCACCTGGAGGACCGTCACCTCGGTGCCATTGCGACCACGCCTGAGGATGGTGCGCGCTCGCGCCAGTAGCTCGGCAAAGGAAAACGGTTTGACCAAGTAGTCGTCCGCCCCCAGTTCCAATCCTTTGATCCGGTCTTGCACCTGATCCTTGGCCGTGAGAAACAGTACGGGCATCTCCAGGCCCCGGCGACGCAGACTGGTGAGAACCTGCCAGCCGTCCATCCCTGGAAGCATCACATCCAGAATCACTAGGTCGTAGTCACCTTCCTGGGCCAGATGCAGGCCATCGACTCCGTTGTGAACCAGATCGGCGTTGAACCCCGCCTCACGCAACCCCTGGCGCAGGTATTCGCCTGTTTTGATTTCATCCTCGACGATCAATATCTTCACGGGATCTCCCCAGCACTGCGAATGGCCGCAAGTGTGCCTCTAGAACACAGGCTTTCTTGAACATGACAAAGATGTAATGAAGCTGTTATGTCGTCGGAAGCTGTTGGCTCACACAATGCGTTGCATCAAGAACGCATGGTGAACCTATGAGAAATTCCTGGCTTTCACGACCTACCTCAACCCCCTGGCTTGCCGCCGCGCTAATAGCGCCCTCGCTGGCATTGGCACAGATGCCAGAGGGCGAATCCGCGAAGGTGGACTACAAACTTTCGTACAGCTCCTCCCTCTCGGGTTACGACACCTACAAAGAGCAAGCCGTTCAGCCCTGGAAGGCGGCCAATGACAAGGTGGGGGAAATCGGAGGATGGCGCACCTATGCCAAGGAAATGCGCCAGACAGCACCCGCAGCCGGCCAGGACCAACCCACCCAAGGCCATGACGCACACCACGGAGGCAAACAATGAGCCGCCCCTTGCACATGCCCCGCGCCAAACTCGTGATCGCCGTGGCTGCAGTGGTGGTCTTGTCTGGCTGCGCAAGCGTGAATTTGGAGCAGAACATCTCCAGCGCCAATGACGCCGCAAGCGGTTTTACGGATGGCCAGCTTACCTTGGCTCGGGACCAGACCGAGCGTGACGCGTTGCACCAGCGCGCTTCGGATTTGCTGGCCAAACCGCTCAGCCAAAAGGATGCCGTGCAACTCGCACTGGTCAATAGCCCATCCCTACAGGCCCTCGTGGCCCAAAACTGGGCGGACGCTTCTACGGCAGCCCAGTCCGGACGCATCGCCAATCCCATTCTGAGCCTGGAGCGCGTGCGCTTGGGCAGCGAGACGGAAATCGGTCGCATCCTGTCCTTCGGCCTGCTGGATCTGCTGACATTGCCGACGCGCAAGGGCATTGCCGAGCGACGCATCAAGCAGACCCAGTTGCGCCTGAGTAGCGATGTGGTGGATCAAGTCACACAGGTACGACAGTCTTGGGTCCGCGCCGTTGCTGCGCAACAGACCCTGGCCTACACCCAACAGGTCGTCGCTAGCGCGCAGGCCAGTGCCGAACTAGCCAAGCGCATGCAGGCAGTGGGGAATTTCAACAAACTTGACCGTGCACGCCAGCAAGCGTTCTATGCCGATACGGCGACCCAACTGGCCAGCGCCCAGCACCAGGTCACGGCGACCCATGAGGAGCTGGTGCGGCTTTTAGGCCTGGACGATAGCCAAGCCCAGCAGCTCAAGTTGCCTGAGCGCCTGCCCGCGCTGCCCAAGGAGCCGCTTTCCCCATTGGACGCTGGCCGTCAGGCATCCAAGGGGCGCCTGGATCTGCAGATCGCGAAAGCCGACTACGACGCAGCCGTACGCGCGCAAGGCTGGAACACGATTACAACCTTCACAGACATCGAGTTGGGCGTGCGGCGAGACTCAGTCTTTGATGCCGCCGAAAACACTCACTCCACGCGGCGCGGCTTCGAGATCAGTCTGCAGCTGCCGATCTTCGACTGGGGTGGTGTGCGACGCGATGCGATGAACGCACAAACTTTGGCTGCAGCCAACCGACTCGAAGCAAGCGCACGCGCAGCGGGCTCGAACCTTCGGGAGAGCTACTCCGCGTACCGCACGGCATATGACATCGCGCGTCACCACCGCGACGAGGTGATCCCCCTGCGCAAAACCATATCCGAAGAAAACCAGCTTCGCTACAACGGAATGCTGATCAGCGTTTTTGAGTTGCTCGCCGACTCCCGTGACCAGGTGAACTCTGTGATGGCGGCACTGAACGCCGAACAGCAGTTCTGGCTGGCGGATGCCGCCCTTCAGGCATCTCTCATTGGCAAGCCCACCAGCGCTGGCGTCTCTGGCAGCGGCGCAGCAGCTGCCGAAGCTGGTGCAGGTCACTGATCCCCAAGGAAACCAACATGAATTCAAGAAGAGATTTTTTCCGGTTTGCGGGCATTGCCGGAGGGGCGGTGGCCGCAGCGAGTGTGAGTCGTGTGGCAATGGCCGCGCTGCCAGAGCCCGTGTACCAGACAAGCCCTGAGACCATGGCGCCGCTGGTTCCCAACTCCGGGCGCCCCTATAACCCGGTGGTCACGCTCAACGGCTGGACGCTGCCCTGGCGCATGAACCAGGGGGTCAAGGAGTTCCACTTAGTGGCAGAGCCGGTGGTGCGCGAGATGGCCCCAGGTTTCAAGGCGCACCTGTGGGGATACAACGGCCAAAGCCCTGGCCCCACCATCGAAGTGGTGGAGGGTGATCGCATTCGTATTTTCGTGACAAACAAACTGCCTGAACACACCAGCATCCACTGGCATGGTCAGCGCTTGCCCAATGGCATGGATGGCGTGGCGGGCCTGAACCAACCCGCCATTCTGCCTGGCAAGACCTTTGTCTACGAATTCGTGGCACGCCGTCCTGGCACCTTCATGTACCACCCGCATGCCGATGAAATGACCCAGATGGCCATGGGCATGATGGGCTTGTGGATCACACACCCCAAGGCCAAGCATCCGCTGATCGATGAAGTGCACCGCGATTTCTGTTTCCTGCTCAGTGCCTATGACATTGAGCCCGGGGCGGCGACGCCCAAGGTTGCAGAGATGACGAACTTCAATCTGTGGACATGGAACAGCCGCATCTTTCCTGGCATCGACTCCTTGAACGTCCGGCTCAACGACAAGGTACGCATCCGCGTGGGCAACCTCACCATGACCAACCACCCGATGCACCTGCATGGACACGAGTTTTTGGTGACAGGCACGGACGGTGGTCCTACGCCGAAGAGCACCCGTCTCTATGAGGTGACCACCGATGTGGCCGTGGGCCAGATGCGCCAGATCGAGTTTCTAGCGGACGAAGAAGGTGACTGGGCATTTCACTGCCACAAGAGCCACCACACCATGAACGCGATGGGTCACGACATTCCCACCATGATTGGCGTGGACCACCGGGGTGTGGCCAAGAAGATCAACAACCTGATCCCCGACTACATGGTCATGGGCGAGCGGGGCATGGCAGACATGACCGAGATGGAGATGCCCATTCCGGACAACACCATCCCCATGATGACGGGGGAAGGCCCCTTCGGATCGGTCGAGATGGGCGGCATGTTCAGCGTCCTGAAGGTGCGCCGCGACCAAAAACCGGGCGACTACACGAACCCGGGTTGGTACAAGAACCCTGAGGGCACGGTGGCCTATGAGTACACCGGCCCGATTGCTGAGCCTTCCCGTTTTAAGGCCGAAGGTGGCCAATCCATGCCTCTTAAAGAAAAGCGCAGCTCCGACACTGTTGTTCAGGTCAGAAAACCGTCTTCACACAGCGGCCACTGATCCCATCCATTTCACGCTCACAACCTAAGGTAACTATGAAACGCACTCTTTCCCTGATCGCCACCTCCACCCTGATGGCCTTGTCTTTCAACAGCTTTGCAGGCGGCACCCACAGCGGCGGCCACGGCCACGGAAGCGATGATTCAGCCATCGGAGAACCAGGCAAAGCTGCAAAAGTCAGTCGCACAATCAATGTTGACATGGCAGACACCATGCGATTCACACCTGCGGCTATATCCGTCAAACAGGGTGAGACCATCAAGTTCGTGATCAAGAACAGTGGGCAGGTCAAACACGAGTTCAGCTTGGGAACCGACGCCGAGCTGAAGGAGCACTACGAAACCATGAAGAAATTCCCGGATATGGAGCATGACGAACCCAGCAAGCTGTCGCTCGCCCCCGGCAAGCAGGGCGAAATCATCTGGCAGTTCACAAAGGCTGGTGAAGTCAAGTTTGCCTGCCTCTATCCGGGCCACTACGACGCAGGCATGAAGGGCCAGGTCACCGTGGTTAAGAAGTAATCGGGGAATCCTCGCACGCGATTGAGCAAGGAATTGATATGAAAAACGCAAACACTCTGCTGATTGGCGCCATCTTGTCTCTCGGCGCCCTTATGCCTGTCTCGGCTATGGCGCAGGCTACTGGAGACGCTAGCAAGCCCGCCGCCATGGCCGAAGCATCTATGACCGATGGAGAAGTGCGAAAGATCGATAAGGAAGCCGGAAAGATCACCATCAAGCATGGCGACATCAAGCACCTGGAAATGCCAGGGATGACAATGGTTTTTGCAGCCAAGGACAAGGCTTTGCTCGACAAGGTGCAAGTTGGCGACAGGATCCGCTTCATGGTGATCAGCGAGGGCGGAAAAATGGTCGTTACGGCCATCGAGCCTGCCAAGTAAGCAAAAGAGTGCCTCCCGCCTATTCAAGATGGGAGGCACTCTTCGGATATGTGCAAATCAACCAAGAAAAAACGGCCCAAGTTCGCCAGTCAGGCTATCCGCATATCAGGGTGATAGGGGTAGTCTCGGTTTTTGTGCAGGATCGGGGTGATCTCACTTTCGGTGCAGATTACCCGGTTAGGACGCTCGGGTTAACCCTAGATTAGTGTTTTCTGAGGTCAGGTGGTCTGCCCTCCTGGCAGTCTTTTCAAAGTGTGGTTTGAAGACGAGCTGTCAGTTGTGAACCGGTGGCCTGCGTGAGTCCCGTTCGCCCATCGACCAAAAACAACGACTTGCAGAACGGCCGATAGAGCCACGATCGATCATCCACCGCCACCCATCTGCGATGTGGCACATCGTTGGCCCAAAGCCAGGCATGGCACTCGGCCTCCCGCTCGTACCCCACCAGCGTATTCGGGACGTTCGTTAGATCGCAATATCTGGGGGTAACGCCTTCGATCATGGCGGCAATGTCCGGAGAGAACCTTTCCAATAGATCCTCATAGGCCTGTTCCAGGCGCCAGGTGCTGGTGATCACGATCTGGCACTCGGGCACCTGTCGTAACGCATCTTCCAAGATCGATAGGCAACAGAAGTGCCTCGACTCGTGGCAGTGCTCTGGGTGCAGGACCCCATCAAAATCCAGAAAGAGTATGGGCACAGCGCGACTTCAGAAACAGATTTCCAACAGGGGCTGAATATTTTTTCGAGTTAGCGAGCCTATGAGACTATTTGGTCGTGGTCTTTTTAGTCTCATTGGACGGAAATCGGGTGGATGTCTTCCCGAAAGCGTGTTCCACCCCAAGCCGACTTTGGTCGGGCGCTGCAGCAATTGCGCGCGGCACGCGGCTTGGTTCAGGAAGACATGTTGCTGGCAACGAGCCGCCGACACATCAGTCGCATCGAGCAGGGACATCAAGTGCCCAGTATCCGCACCATCGAGGTATTGGCCGAGCAGATGCAGATCCACCCTTTAACCTTGATTGCTACCGCGTACTGCCCAGACCTGGACACGAACTTGGTCAATGAACTCCTCAGGACCGTCAAAGCGGACTTCAAGGGCATCATTTCAGACTAGGCTTGGCATTCCGATTCGGCCTGTTCCTTGGCATACTGAACCAGCATTTGAAGCCCTTGTATCAGACCGGTGCCAATGGGTGTGGCATCTTGGCGGTGCAACATCCGATTGACGATCTCCCGATCCACAGCAGTGCTGAGCAAGCACAGTGCTTCTTGCAGAGTTTCGAGGCCCACTTCCAAGCTGTCGCCTGAACGTTTGGCTCCCGCCTTGGTCAGAAGCAACAGGGCGAGCGGTAAGGCTGCACTAGCGGGATCGTGATCCCCGCTCCAATCCGAGCCAGACAGAAGGTCTCGGAGTTGGTCTGACATCAACAATAGGTGGTTGTCATCCAGCGCATCCGGCAGGATGGCTTCCCAACCCCGTGACGTGATCAGGCGCAACATGTCCTGTGCTCCAAATTTTCCTAGGGTCGCTTTTTCCAAACGCAGCATCATTCTTCATTCAAGTTAATATGAGACTAATTGGTCCCTTTTGGGGCCGTGGCGTGCGAAGATAGCTGAATGGAATGCCATTTTTGTTTTCCAAGTGTGTCCGTCTCCCAATGGAAATAAACCGGTTGCCCAGATCTGCTTAAAGAGGCAACCAGTCTGTTGCCTCATGCGTTTGCCCCCTTGAAAAACCGCCTGGATCTCACCCGCTTGGCCGAACTTGATCGGCAGTTTTGCGATTTCGCGAAGCTGCAGCGGAATGCCACGCCCAGGTGTGGCTGGGCAAAGACGGTGAGATTGGCCTTGGGCATGAGTTCCAAAGCGCTAGGTGAGCGCTTGGGCATGACGGCGCAGGGAGTCCGCAAACTGGAGCAGGCCGAGGCCAACGGCACTATCACGCTGAATACGCTTGCACGTTTGGCTCATGGCCTGGACTGTGAAGTGCACTACATGTTTGTTCCCCGAACCAGTTTGGTGGAGCAGGTGCTCAACCGTACTCAAGACATCGCTGGAATTGCGTTGCCGTCCACGTTGAAGGGGGCGGAGGTGCTGACAGATGCAGAGACGCTGATGGCCCTTACGAGTGCGCTGGTAAAAGTGAGCAAGCGTGGCCTTTGGTGAGTCAGCGCTGGTTCTCCTACCGATACAACCCCGCGATGAGTTTGAACTTCGTTGCTATCATTAGCGCAAAGCAAGCCCCCGGTGCGACCTCTGCGAAAGCATGCCCCCGGGGGCGACGTTTTTCTGAGAGGTACTTTGATGAAATCTCTCTCCGAAGCTCGCGACAGCTCTTGAGAGATCACCGCGCCATGGAATTGCACCGCACAGGTCAGGCTGCCCGCAAGGCGAAGCGCGTCATCACAATCAAGGTCAAGCACGCTCTTCCTGTCATCACCGCAAGGGAATATGCGCGCTCGGGCGATGCAACCAAAGATCCGACACTCAGGCGACGCCGCTGTGCCATTGTTAACGGGACTGATCGGTAACTTGTGGACACGAATTCTGCCCCCATCGCCCTAGAAGACCACATCGCTATTCTCACTATGCTTGTGCGGCGCATGGTTGATGAGTCTGGTGACCCAACTGGTTTCGACGCACAGACCTGGCTTAATCACTGGCTCGTGGGGGTGGTCCCAGCGTTGGGTGATCGAAGGCCTCTCGATGTGCTCAAAGAGCCCGGCGGCCTTGAGGTGGTGCGGAGCTTGCTCATGCGTGTCCAGTCTGGTGCGTTCTCGTAGGAATACGCACGTGGCTGGCAAGTTCTGAGTCCGCTCTGGCCCCGCCGTCCTCCTTGACTATATCCCCACCAAGCACAGTCCAGTCCCAACATATGGCTCTGTCCTCTGGCCAAATTTCCCCATATCTCCCTGCGTCCACTCCACGCAGCGCGGACGTCGTCCTGTACCTCGATCTCGATGGCGTTGTTCACCATGAAAAAGTGCTCTGGCATCCACGCAAGGGCATCTACATGAGCCCGTATGAGGCTGCAGGACATTCGCTGTTCGAATGGGTTCCATTCCTGGAGTCGGTGCTCCAACCCCACCCGGCAGTCGCCCTGGTACTGAGTAGCACCTGGTGCATCCGCCCAGGGTACAGCGCAACCCTTAAGCGCCTTCCTGCCTCCTTGCGTGCCCGGTTTATTGGTGGGACATACCACAGGCGTGTGCATGGCGTGGATCCCTGGAACCTGTCCATGTTCCGCACCACCCCCCGGGGCGTGCAAGTTCAAGAGGACGCTCAGCGCAGAAAACCCCGGCAGTGGATAGCTCTTGATGACGATCTGGAGGATTGGCCTGACTCTTGTTGGCAAAACCTGGTCGCATGCGATGGAACAACGGGCTTGTCAGACACCGGAGTCCAACAGGAGCTGGGGGAGAAGTTGCGCTGCTGCTTTTCGGCTCTGTCCGACAACCACTTGTAGTTTCTATAAACAATCAGCTGACGAGGGACGGGCGGCGAGAGCAGACACTTTGCAGCCCGTGGTAATTGGCATACTGCTGACTGCTACTCTGTTTATGTGCTGACACTGGGCTTTGCCCACATTGATGTTGGCGCCGATGAATCTTGACAGTGTCATGTGTATCTCCTTGGGTTTGAATGCACGTGACCCGGAAACTGCACCAACGCCTAGCCAGCCGACGGGTCACGTGTGACAGTTTGCTGACCGTATGCCGACAGCTTGCGCACCGCAGGATTACAAGTTTGTTATGTTGTCGCGCCTGGCTGTGTGATCGATTCGACACTGCCGGGCATGGCATCGGCCGGCGCTCCAAAGTGGTCGTTCCGCCTGGGATGCCACTACAATTTTCCGGATGCACTCCCGCACCCGACTGCTTGTTTTCCTCTTGGTACTGTTGCCGCTGCAACTGTGCTGGGCGGCAGTGGGCGCGTACTGCAAAGATGAAGGACCGGGCTCCTTGCCTCCTGTGGCAATGCATTGCTGCGAGCACGCCCAGCTGCGGGACGGAGCAATGGATGAATCCACCCGAGCTGGCGATGCAGCGCCCAGCGTGGACTGTGGTTCCTGCCATCTGCAGGGCACCGAAGCCTTTCAGGCGCAACGCGATCTACTGCCGGCCTTTCCCCTGGGGCGCTTTTACACCGACACGCGCGGGTGGCCGTCTTCAGAGTCCGTCAGTCGCCCCGAACGCCCGCAGTGGCCCGCCCTGGCCTGACCAGGGCATCGGTCACCACCGTCTCCGATCCCCGCCAAGCGTGCCAGCACAGCGTGTGCTGGCCTCATTAGCATGCCTTCGGGATCTTTCCATGTCCTCCACTGTCGGGTCGAATGGCTCTGGAATCTACACACGCAGTTGTGCCTTGATCGGTGCCTCCTGCCAGAACCGTTGTTCAAGGAGGCGTCGATGAGCCGGCCCTCGGTGCTGCTCCTGATCGCCTGGCTGCTGGCTGTGTCCGCCACCGGCAGTGCGTTGTTCATCGGCGAAGTCATGGGCATGGCTCCTTGCGTCTTGTGCTGGTACCAGCGCATTGCCATGTTCCCGCTGGCCTTGCTTCTTGGAATGGCCTTTTACAGCGACGACCGCCGGGGCGCTGTCTATGCCTTGCCTCTGGCGCTGGCGGGTGCGGTCGTGGCTGGTTACCACAGCCTCTTGGCGGCAGGCCTGGTGCCCAAGGCTTGGGTCCCCTGCGGCGCCGGCGTGTCATGCGCCGATCAGAAGCTCGACATCCTCTACGGCATTGAGTTGCCCTGGCTTTCACTGGCGGCGTTCATTGCCATCGCCGTCTCGCTCTCCCTCTATCTGCGAAAAACAGACAAATGAAACACCGAAAACTCATCATCTTCCTCGTGCTGGGCATGGCCTTTGTGGCCTTCCTTGTCGGCGTGAATCTGTACCAGAGCCGCGTGCAAAGTGCACAGGAGCTGCAGGTGGCAGGACAAGCCGAACGCCTGGTCCGCATGCATTCACCCGTGATCGGGCCCCGTGAGGCACCCGTGACCATCGTCGAGTTCTTCGATCCCGCCTGCGAGACCTGCCGCGCCTTTTATCCGGTGGTGAAGGAACTGATGCAGCAGTACCCCACCGAAGTGCGGCTGGTCATCCGCTACGCGCCTTTCCACCAAGGCTCGGAGCAGGTGGTCAAGCTACTGGAATCGGCCCGGCGGCAGGACAAGTACCTGGCCGTGCTGGAAGCGGTGCTGGCCGCACAGCCGCAGTGGGCGGACCATGGAGCCCCCAACCTGGAGTTGGCCTACAAGGCGGCTGAACAGGCGGGGCTGGACATGCAACGGGCGCGGGCGGACATCGCAGCCCCTGCATTGGACGCCGTGGTGCTACAGGACGTGCAGGACCTGACCGCCCTCAAGGTCGAGAAGACGCCGACCTTCTTTGTCAACGGGCGCCCGCTGCCCAGTTTTGGCCACAAACAGCTGACTGACCTAGTGGCGCAAGAGGTCTCCAAAACCAAGAAATGAAAGCGGGACATTCAAGTAAGCGCTCCGCAAGCCCACCGGTGGACTTGGCGCGCGCTGACGAACGCTCAGTGGGAATGCGCATGCTCCTTGGTTTCTGAGCGGCTTGGCTTGGCGGCTGGCTCCACCCGTGTACCGCGAAGCAGACGCAGTCCGTTGGCTACCACCAGCAAGCTCGCTCCCATGTCCGCGAAGACCGCCATCCACATGGTGGCCGTGCCAACGACCGCCATCACCAGGAAGACGCTCTTGATGCCCAGCGCCAGGGTGATGTTCTGCCAGAGAATGGCGTGGGTGCGCTTGGATAGACGCACTGTCTCGGCGACGCGCTGCAGGTCATCGTTCATGATGACCACATCGGCTGCTTCCATGGCCGTGTCGGTTCCCGCCGCACCCATGGCAAAACCTATGTCGGCCTGCGCTAGCGCCGGCGCATCGTTGATGCCGTCGCCGGTCATGCCGGTGGCGCCATAGCGCTTTTGCATTTCCTTGATGGCATCGAGTTTGGCTTCGGGCAGCAGATCGCCACGGGCATCGTCAATGCCGGCCTGGGCAGCGATGGCCTTTGCCGTGGCAGTGTTGTCACCCGTCAGCATCACCGACGTCACTCCCAGCGCCTTGAGGTCGACGATGGCCTGCTTCGACGTCTCGCGAATGGTGTCCGCTACCGCAAACAGCGCCAGGACGCGCGATTCGTCCGCCAGGAGAGTGACCGTGCGGCCTTGTTTTTCATGGGTGGCCAGCTCCGCCTCCAGCTCCGGACCGCACAGTCCTAGCTCATGTATCAGTCGGTGATTGCCCAGCATCAAGCGCACACCATTGACCATGCCTTCGACGCCGCGCCCAGGCAAGGCCTTGAAGCTTTCTGCTTCTGGACCCTTTACATCCAAGCCCTGGACAATCGCCTTGGAAACCGGGTGGTCGGAACGAGCCGCCAGGCTGGCAGCCATCTGCTGGACTGCTGCCTCGTCACCGGCACCCCACACCTTCCACTTCACCAGCTTGGGTTTGCCTTCGGTGATGGTGCCGGTCTTGTCCAGCGCCACCGCCTTCAGAAGCCGGGCATCTTCCAAGTAGGTTCCGCCCTTGATCAAGATCCCACGGCGCGCTCCTGCGGCCAATCCGCTGACCACCGTGACCGGCGTGGAAATGACCAGAGCGCATGGGCAGGCGATCACCAGCAGGACCAGGGCCTTGTAGAGCGCCTCCAGCCAGGTAAGTCCCATCAGGAAAGGAGTGAGGACCGCCACCGCCACGGCAATGGCGAAGACTGCGGGGGTGTAGATGGAGGCGAACCGATCCACAAAGCGCTGCGTCGGAGCGCGCGTGCCCTGCGCCTGCTCAACGGCTTGGATGATCCTGGCCAGGGTGGTGTTGCTCGACAAGGCTGTGACCTCGAACTCCAGCTCACCAGTCTCGTTGATCGTGCCGGCGAACACCTGGTCGCCAGGTGCCTTGTCCACGGGGATGCTCTCGCCAGTCACGGGGGCCTGGTTGATGGCGCCATTGCCCTTGGTCACCTTACCGTCCAGCGGCACGCGTTCGCCCGGCTTGATGCGCACGGTCGCTCCGATGGCCACCGAAGCCACCGGTGTAGCGGTCCACGCTCCGTTGGTGCCCAGTACCAAAGCCTCTTCGGGCGCCAGTTCCAGCAAGCCCTTGATAGCGTTTCGGGCCCGGTCCACTGCCTTGGCTTCGATGAGCTCCGCAATCGCGTACAAAGCCATCACCATCGCGGCTTCTGGCCACTGACCAATGAGGAATGCGCCGGTGACGGCCACCGACATCAGCGCATTGATGTTCAGCTTGCCGCGCAGCAGCGCCGCAAGGCCTTTCTTGTAGGTGTCGATCCCGGCCAGCCAGATAGCCAGCGCGGCGATGGCCATGCCCACCACCTTCCAGGCCATCTGGTCTGGAGCAAAGAACGAGAGGACCTCAGCCCCCGTGGCGAACACCAGCGCGGCCACCAAACGGGAGATGCCGCCTGCAAAACCATGTCCATGGTCGTCGCCTTCGGCTGGTTCGCCCGCCTGTCCGCCCTCGGAGCCATTGGCGCCGGCCACTGGCTGCGGATCGAAGCCCGCTTTGCGGATGGCGTCGAGGGCCAGCGGGTAGGTGCCTTCGTCGGCATCGATCTTCAGCGTCCGCGCGCCGAGCTGAAAACCCAGAGAGCGGATCCCATCCAGAGGCTCCAGCGCCCGGCGAATCTCCGCCTCCTCGGCGCTGCAGTCCATGGTCGCAATGCGAAACACCCGGCCCTGGCTACCCTGGGTGTTCGCCGCAGTGGCCACCGGCTGCGGATCGAAGCCCGCCTTGCGGATGGCATCGAGCGCCAGGGGCAATGTGCGATCCTCCGCATCAATCTTCAGCGTGCGCGCGCCGAGCTGGAAGCCCAAAGAGCGGATTCCCTCCAGAGGTTCCAGCGCCCGCCGGATCTCCGACTCCTCAGCGCTGCAGTCCATGGTGGCGATTCGGAACAGCTTGCCCTGGCCCGGGCTGCTTGTGGCTGCAGGGACCACTGCTGCGGTACTGGAACAGCCCGAGGAGCAGCAGGTGTCAACAGTGGTAGGAGGTGTGCTTGTTTCTGATTTCATAGCGCAATTGGAAACCTTAAAGTGACTTTAAAGTCAAGCGGCAATAAAGATATCGCTGCTTCGTCCTACGTAAATCGGATTCTTGAACGCGCCGCGCTACGTGGCAGCGTCACAAGCGATCCCAGTCTGTCGAAATCGCCATCAGTTAGGACGGATTTCGATTCCTACATTCGTCACCCCGTTCTCTGACGATGCGACTGGCTTGCCCTGATGCATGCGTGCAATAGCAGCGACTATGGCCAGCCCGAGGCCATGGTTGCTCTGCCCATGGCTACGAGACGGATCTGCACGGAAGAATCGGTCAAACAGCTGCGGGAGTATCTCGGGATCGATAGTGCTGCCGTAGTTGGTGACACTGACTAGCACACGGTCCTGATCGATGGCTCTGAGGTTTATCTGGACGATTGAGCCAGAGCTCGCGTATCGAGTGGCGTTGCCGAGCAAGTTCGACAGGGCCCGGCGCAGCAATGGCACGTCGAAGGCGCCATGCGCATCACCGACTACTTTAGCGGTGAGACCTGCCTCGGCCAGTGCGGCCTCGTGGTAGTCCAGTACGTCAGCAGCCATTGATGCAAGACTCGCCACAGGCGCGCGACGCGCTCCCACACCTCGATCGGCCTGGGACAGGAACAGCATGTCATTGACGATGCCGGTCAGGCGGTGCAGCTCCTCCAGGTTGGACGCCAGCACCTCGCGAATATCCGCTTGCTCAGGGCGCCGCAGCGCCAATTCATTGTTGGCAATGAGCGTGGCCAACGGCGTGCACAACTCATGCGCCACGTCCGCATTGAAGCCTTCCATCTGGGAATAGGCCTTCTCGATGCGGGTCAGGAGTGCGTTGAACTGGTCGATCAGAGGCACTAGCTCAAGGGGCTGCTCGGCGCTGTCGAGCCGTTGATGCAGATTGTCAGCCGACACTGCGCACGTCTGGCTGGCCAGTCTTCGAACAGGTGCCAGGCCAAGATTGACCAGGGAAAATCCGCCCAGTGACACCACGATGCTCCCACCGATGGCGGCCACCAGCAAGGTGACTGCAAGCCGGTGCAGCAATTGGTTGTCGGTTTGGATGTCCAGCGACAGCTTGACGCTCAAACCCTTTGATGGCGTTTGGCCTGTGGTCTGTGGCACCTCAAACTGCCTTTGGCGCCACACCGTCTTCGCAGTCTCGTTTCGTGTACGGACGTAGAGGACAAACCCATCGGCCTGCGCAACCTCTAGCGACAGATCTCCGTGCCCCACCAAGAAATCATCAAGTTTGTGCGCAAGGCCTTCAGAGTCCCCGTGCTCCTTGCCGTCAAGCAGCAGGTGCCGAATGACGTTTTCCTTTTGCGCTAGCGTTTCCTCTTGCCGATCTCGAAAACTGAATTCGGTCACCAGATACACGGCTAGACAAACCAGCCCGAGCCCGGCAAAGCTCTGCAGTGCCAGCCACCACGACAATCGCTGGCGCAATGAGCGATGCCGGCTCAGCGTAGTCATTCTTTGCGCTCCTCCATGACGTATCCCATGCCACGGATGGTGTGCAGCAGTGCTGTGTCAAAGGGTACGTCGATCTTGGTGCGCAGACGCCGGATCGCGACTTCAACAACATTGGTATTGCTGTCGAAGTTCATGTCCCAAACCTGTTCAGCAATCTCCGTTCGAGAGAGAACTTCGCCCTTTCTTCTCAGAAACAATATCAGCAGCAGAAACTCCTTGGCAGTCAGGTCCAAGCGCTGACCGCCTCGGGACGCCTTACGCCGCATCAGGTCGACTTCAAGGTCGGCCAACCGCAGCTGCGTGGGCTCAACCGTATCCCTTGCACCGTAGGTACGTCTGAGCAGAACCTGGATGCGGGCGCTCAACTCGGAAAATGCGAAGGGCTTGACCAAATAGTCGTCAGCGCCTGTCTGAAGGCCTAGTACCCGATCCTCGACACTAACCCTGGCCGTCAGCATCAAGACGGGAGTCTGCTTCGTCTTGCGAAAGGCCGCCAGCAGGCTGAAGCCATCGATCCCAGGGAGCATTGCATCTAGTACCAGCAGGTCGTGCCCGCCTTCAAGGGCCATGTGCAGGCCGTCCACACCGTTGTGGGCGACATCCACCACATAGCCGACCTCTCCGAGACCCTTTCGGAGGTACTCGGCCAGCTTGACTTCATCTTCAATGAGCAGAATTTTCATGAGGTCATTCTCGAAGAATGCGACCTGTTCGCAGATTACGAATTTGTCATCTGGCTGTTGGCGTCTTGTTGTGGGCCAATTTCTAAAGTTCCCTCTGTGTCGAAAGGCATAGCTGCTGGCATATCGCCGACGGCTTACTTGAATCAAGGGACAAAACCATGAACATTCGCAAACCCCTCGCGCTCTCCCTGATCGCCCTCGCCATTACGGCCCCAGGCCTAGCATCTGCCTCCTCGCTGTATCACGCTGCTGACGGAGAGGTTGGCGTGACCACCCATCCCGATCACGTGCAAAGCACGGTGTCACGTGATGACGTGCTTCGGTCTGTTGAGATTGCGCGCAAGGACGGTTCATTGGCGGCCCTTTCGCGCGGCGGATCCCTGCCTATCAAAGCCACTAGCTCCCCCAAGACCCGTGAGCAGGTGCGGCAGGAATACCTGAACATGTCTGCAGAAGAGAAGCAGCAGATCAAGGAACTGTACGGCACGGGGGGCTAATTCGGGACAGTGCCGAGTTCATCCGTGCTCCGAGAGACGTCACGCGAAGCTCTCTTTGCCCCATGCTAGACTCAAAAAATGTATCGCTTGATAGCTGTTTTCATGCTCGCTTTGCTCCCGTTCCAGTTCAGCTGGTCAGCGGTCGCTGCGTACTGCGCGCATGAGAGCTCGACCGCCCAGGCGCAACACGTGGGGCATCACGAACACGAACACGATGTCAAAAGCGAAGTCGGCCAAGTGGATAAAACTGACCGAGGCGCGGACATGTCCGATATCGACTGTTCGGTTTGCCACGGAGCTGGTATCGGGGCCCTCAACTGGTCCTGTGCCAAGCAAAGCATCTCCCACGACCGTCGAGTGGGTTCGCCGCTTGGCGAGCGCCTGGCTGCTGTAACGCCCACTCCTCCTGATCGCCCTCAGTGGCCCGTCCTCGCCTGATCGGCGGGGCATCTCTCCTTCTTTTTGGTCAGTCTTGTCCGCCCTAGGCGGACGCAGTTGTGCGTGTCATGAATGCAATGACTGACGAGTTGCCAGGCAGCTGTACGGTTGCCAGTCCGCCGATTCCTTCGTGTTTTGAAACCACTGGAGAATCCGATGTTCAAGGGTCTTTACCTTCAAGAAACCCGGCGCGCATGGCGTGGCCACCCAAAATTCAGGCTTGCGGCAGGAGCCGCAGCCATATTGCTTACGGCCTCGGGCGGAGCCCTTGCTCAAGGCGTGTCCCAAAGGCCAGCCGCCGAAGAGAGATCCGCTCAAACGGCTGCAGGGCTACCTGGTGAGCCACTGTCTCTGGTCCAAGCCATCGAACTGGCTTTGGAGGGAAATCCGGAAGTGGCGGCAGCGACGCGCCAATTCGAGGCAACCGAAGGGCAAGTTCTTCAAGGACGCTCTCGCCCCAATCCCGAGCTCGCATACTCCCTGGAAGACGCGCGTTCCCAGACACGTACGCAAAGTTGGCAACTCAACCTGCCAGTGGAGTTGGGTGGAAAGCGAGCGGCTCGTACCAAGGCCGCCGAAAAATCCCGCGAACAAGCGCAAGCCCAACTCGCTGAGCTCAAGGCCACCGTGCGGGCCAATGTCGCTGCAGCTTACTTTGATGTTCTGACTGCGCAGGAAAGACTGGCGCTCGCTAGAGACAGCGCTGCGCTGGCCAAGTCGTCAACGGACACTGTCGCCAAGCGCGTTGCAGCCGGCAAGGTGTCACCCGTAGAAGAGTCCAAGGCCCGGGTTGCCGAAGCCGGCGTGCGCGTTGAACTGGCCCAGGCCGCAAGTGAACAACGCAATGCCCTGTCTCGCCTTTTCGCGCTGTTGGGACGGATCGATGCGCCGTACACCGTCCTGGAGGGCAAGGCCGAGAACCTGCCCTCGGTCCCGAGCCTCGTCGATCTCCAGCCCCTGATTGCTTCTTCGCCAGGCGTGGTACTTGCGCGAATCGAGGTGGATCGGCGCAAGGCCTTGACCGACCTGGAACAAAGCAAGCGCGTCCCCGATGTCACCGTCAGCGTCGGCATGCAGCGCAGCAACGAGACGCAGCGCAACGTCCTTCTTTTCGGGGTCTCTGTGCCTCTTCCCGTCTTCGACCGCAACCAAGGCAACCTCCTGGAGGCGCTGAAACTTGAGGACAAGGCCCGCGATGAGCTGCAAGCAGCCACCGTGCGCCTGCACAGCGAAGTGGCGCAGGCACGAGAGCGCCTTTCCACGATCACCGCAGAGGTTCAGTCACTGCAGCAGGAAGTTCTGCCCGGTGCGAAGTCGGCCTATGACGCCGCCACCATTGGGTTCGAGAACGGTAAGTTCAATTTCCTGGAAGTGCTCGATGCCCAACGCACTTACTTCACCGCCAAATCCCAGTACCTCAAAGCCCTTGGCGAAGCACACCGTGCAGCGGCTGATATCGACCGCCTGCTCGGGGCCAGCATGGTTTCCGGCCTGATCGCAACGCAACACTGAGCATGACCATGAACATGAACTCCAGCAAATCCACCATCAGTAAAAAACACCTGATCGCCATTGCAGTAGTCCTCGCACTAGGGGTCGGCGCGGGAACCTTCATCTTGCAAGGTGGCGGCAAGCCCAAAGCTGCGACCGCCGAGGGCGATGGCCACGGGCATGGCAGCCATACTGAAGCGAAGGGACACGGCGACGGTGAACACCATGGCAAGGGTGGCGAAAAGGGCCACGACGATGACAAGGGGCATGCCGATGGTGAACACCATGAAAAGAGCGAAGCCAAGGGACCACATGGCGGTACCGTGTTCAAGGAAGGCGACTTCAGCTTGGAAGCATTGTTGTCTGAAGACGGTGGCGAGCCTCGACTGCGAATCTGGCTGTCCGACAAAGATAAACCGCTGCCCCTGAATGCTGCAACGGTCACGGCAACTGTGACCCGCCCGACAGATGAAAAGCAGAAACTGACGTTTGCCGCTGAAAAAGACAGTCTTGTCAGCCGGGAGATCGTTGCTGAACCCCATGCGTTCGACATAGAGATCATTGCGCAGACTGCCACAGAGCCTTTCATGTTCGTGATGAGCAAGGAAGAAGGAAAGATCGAACTGACCGATGCCCAGATAAAGGCTGCATCCATCAGCCTGGACAATGCGGTCAAAGCCAACATCAAGACGGCCTTGCTTCTTCCCGGCGAGATACGCTTGAACGAAGACCGCACGTCTCACGTTGTTCCCCGGCTTGCGGGAGTCGTGGAAAGCGTCAATGCCAGCTTGGGCCAAGTGGTCAAGAAAGGGCAAGTTTTGGCGGTGATCGCGAGCCCGACTGCTTCCGAGCAACGCAGCGAGCTGCAGACGGCCCAAAAGCGCTTAACGCTGGCCAAAACCACCTACGAGCGAGAGAAAAAGCTGTGGGAGCAGAAGGTGTCTGCCGAACAGGACTATCTGCAGGCCAAGCAGGCCTTGAGCGAAGCGGAGGTTGCCGTCGCCAACGCCCATCAGAAGCTGAGCGCCATGGGGTTGTCCGCCTCGTCAGTGTCTGGTCTCAATCGCATAGAGCTGCGTGCGCCCTTTGACGGCATCGTCATCGAGAAGCACCTGAGTCTCGGCGAGGCGGTGAAGGAAGATGCTGCGGTTTTCACCATCTCGGACCTATCCCAGGTGTGGGCCGAGATCAACGTTCCGGCAAAAGACCTACCAGCGGTGCGTGTGGGCGAGAAGGTCACGATCAAGGCCACCGCCTTTGACGCCTCCGCTACAGGCACTGTCGCTTTTGTAGGAGCGCTCATTGGCGAGCAAACCCGCACGGCAAAAGCCCGCGTGGTTCTTGGCAACCCTAAGGGCGCTTGGCGCCCCGGCCTGTTCGTCAATGTCGAGGTGGTGTCCGAAGAGACGGCTGCGCCTGTAACCATCTCAGCAGACGCCGTCCAAAACGTTGGGGAAAAGCCGGTGGTCTTTCTCAGAGTCGACGGCGGCTTTATCGCCCAACCCGTGAAGCTGGGCCGAAGCGATGGCAAGCGGGTCGAAGTCCTCTCGGGTCTCAAAGCCGGCATGCCCTACGCCTCGACCGGCAGCTTCGTGGTGAAGTCTGAACTCGGCAAGGGATCTGCCGAACACACGCACTGATCGCGGAGCGCATACATGTTTGAAAAACTCATTCGATTCTCGATCGAGCAGCGATGGCTGGTGTTGTTGGCGGCGTTGGGCATGGCGGCCCTTGGCGTCTTCAGCTACCAAAAACTGCCCATCGATGCGGTCCCTGACATCACAAACGTCCAGGTTCAGATCAACACCCAGGCCGCAGGCTACTCGCCTTTGGAGACTGAGCAGCGGGTTACATACCCCATCGAGACGGTCATGGCTGGCCTGCCAAACCTGGAGCAGACCAGGTCGCTTTCGCGATACGGTCTGTCGCAGGTGACCGTCATTTTTAAAGACGGAACCGACATCTATTTTGCTCGGCAGCTCGTCAACGAGCGTATCCAGGAGGCGCGCGACAAGCTGCCTGCCGGCATCACGCCAGCGCTGGGGCCCATCTCGACCGGGCTGGGCGAAATCTATCTCTGGACTGTCGAAACCAAGGACGGGGCGAAGAAGCCCGATGGCTCACCCTATACCGCAACAGACCTGCGCGAGATTCAGGACTGGATCATCAAGCCACAGCTGCGAAATGTTCCTGGCGTGACCGAGATCAATTCCATTGGCGGCTTTGCCAAGGAATACCAGATCGCGCCCATCCCTGAACGACTGGCATCCCTGGGCGTGACGTTGCAGGACGTGGTCACTGCGCTGGACCGCAATAACGGCAACGTGGGCGCGGGCTATATCGAAAAGCGCGGCGAGCAGTACCTCATTCGCGCACCCGGCCAAGTCAAATCCCTGGAAGACATTGGCAACGTGATCCTGAGCAGCGCCAACGGTGTCCCTGTGCGCGTGCGCGACGTGGCTGAGGTGGGCATTGGCCGAGAGCTGCGCACCGGTGCAGCAACCGATAACGGGCGCGAAGTGGTCCTCGGCACGGTGTTCATGCTGATCGGCGAGAACAGCCGGACTGTCTCGCAGGCGGTGGACAAGAAGATGTTGGAAGTCAACAAGAGCCTCCCAGACGGAGTACACGCGGTGACGGTCTACGACCGTACCGTGCTTGTTGACAAAGCCATCAGTACGGTGAAGAAGAACCTGCTGGAAGGCGCGGTTCTGGTGATCGTGATCCTGTTCCTCTTTCTGGGCAACATCCGTGCCGCCATCATCACGGCAATGGTCATCCCCTTGTCGATGCTTTTTACCTTCACGGGTATGGTTCAGTACAAGGTGAGCGCCAACCTGATGAGCCTGGGAGCGTTGGACTTCGGCATCATCATCGACGGAGCGGTGGTGATCGTTGAGAACTGCGTACGGAGACTTGCCCATGCACAAGCGCACCACGGTCGGCCACTGACGCGGGCTGAGCGCTTCCATGAGGTGTTTTTGGCATCCCAGGAGTCAAGGCGTCCATTGCTGTTCGGACAGCTCATCATCATGGTGGTGTACCTGCCCATCTTCGCGCTGACAGGCGTTGAAGGGAAGATGTTCCACCCCATGGCATTCACGGTGGTCGCGGCACTGCTGGGCGCCATGGTTCTGTCGGTGACATTCATCCCCGCAGCGGTGGCCCTGTTCATCGGCAATCGGGTCAGCGAGAAGGAAAACTTCCTGCTGGGCCATGCCAAGCGCTTGTATGGTCCACTGCTCGACCGTGTCATGGCCGCCAAGGCGGTCGTACTGACCGCAGCTGCAGTTGCGGTGATCTTGTGCGGGTTGATCGCCACGCGTATGGGCAGCGAGTTTGTACCCAATCTCAATGAAGGCGACTTTGCGATCCAGGCGCTGCGCATCCCAGGCACCAGCCTTTCCCAGTCAGTCCAAATGCAGCAGCAAATTGAAAGGACCTTGAAAGAGAAATTCCCCGAGATCGAGCGCATCTTCGCCAGAACCGGTACTGCGGAGATTGCCTCGGACCCCATGCCGCCGAACATTTCGGACGGGTACATCATGCTCAAGCCAATGGCAGAATGGCCCGAACCTCGAAAAACCCGCGACGAATTACTCGCGGCGATTCAGGAAGTCATCGGGAAAATCCCGGGCAACAACTATGAGTTCTCCCAGCCCATTCAGCTGCGCTTTAACGAGCTGATCTCCGGGGTGCGCAGTGACGTAGCCGTGAAGATCTTCGGTGACGACATGGATGTCCTGAACAAGTCCGCAGAAGAAGTCTCCGCAATGCTGCAGAAGATTCAGGGCTCTTCTGAGGTGAAGGTTGAGCAGACGACGGGGCTTCCGATGCTCACCGTGAACATCGACCGCCAGAAGGCTGCTCGCTATGGTCTGAACGTTGCCGACATTCAAGACACCGTGGCCACCGCTATCGGTGGACGCGAGGCCGGCACTATGTTCGAGGGCGACCGCAGATTCGACATCCTGGTTCGTCTGCCTGAATCCCTGCGCAACGATCTCGAAGGGATGAAGCGCCTTCCTATCCCGCTGCCGCGTTCTGCCAATGGGACAGAGGCCAAAACGAACTTCATCCCGCTGGGCGAGGTAGCAACATTCGAGCTTGCTCCTGGCCCCAACCAGGTGAGCCGAGAAAACGGCAAGCGCCGCATCGTCGTGAGCACCAACGTGCGCGGGCGCGATGTGGGCTCTTTCGTCGCAGAGGCTGAGCAAGGCCTGGCCCAGATCAAGATTCCTACCGGCTATTGGACGAGCTGGGGCGGAACCTTCGAGAACTTGCAGTCGGCCACGCAGCGCCTGCAGATCGTCGTGCCGGTGTCCCTGCTGCTGGTTTTCGTGCTGCTGTTCGCTATGTTCGGCAACGTCAAGGATGGTCTGCTGGTCTTCACTGGCATCCCATTCGCTTTGACGGGGGGCATCCTGGCGCTTTGGCTTCGCGACATTCCGATGTCTATCTCTGCGGCTGTCGGCTTCATCGCGCTTTCTGGGGTGGCCGTGCTCAATGGTCTGGTGATGATTTCGTACATCCGCAGCTTGAGGGAAGGCGGCGTTGGTCTTGACGAAGCAATCCGTGACGGCGCGCTCACCCGGCTACGGCCGGTTCTGATGACTGCCCTGGTGGCCTCGCTGGGCTTCATTCCCATGGCCATTGCGACAGGCACTGGCGCTGAAGTCCAGCGTCCCCTGGCCACCGTGGTGATCGGCGGAATTCTCTCGTCCACGCTGCTCACGCTTCTCGTGCTGCCGATTCTTTACCGTCTGGCCCACCGGCCCGATGAGGAAGATGAGGACGTGTCCGCTGAGCCCTCGCATCCCCCAGACGTGTCCGCGTCCGCGTAGTTGAAACGGTCCCGCTCGCTGATCGTGGGACCGTCCCTTTTCTCCAACCCCAAAGGAACTGTCATGAAACTCTCCCAACTTATTCTCGCCCTGTCAGTGTCGATCTCGGGCGCAGCCTTCGCTGCGGACAATCACGGTCACGACCTAAAGCCGATGCACGGTGGTGCTGTTGCAGAAGCCAAGGAGGTCGAGTACGAATTCGTTGCTAGCGCCGACAAACTGCAGCTCTATATGCGCGACCACGGGAAGCCCGTTGCTGTGACGGGGATGACCGCCAAGGTCACTCTGCTGGCTGGCAGCGAGAAGCAGGAAGTTCAGCTCCAGGTCAGCGACGGCAAGCTGGAAGCGTCGGGCAGCTTCAAGGTTCCCGCAGGTACCAAAGCCGTTGTCGCCGTCTCAAAGGCCGGCAAGTCGGTTGCCTCCGTCCGCTTCACGCTGAAGTAGTACACGAAGGCCGGCTGGGTGGATCGCCTTCGCAACGCCTCCAGAAGTGATCCCACTTTCCGAAGTCCGTTCACGTCAAAGCAGCTGACCTGTGCTGGAGGCCAAAAAAGGAGCGATCCATGTCAATGCAGGCGGCACAGGTCGCGCTCTTTGCCAAGCTGTTTTGGATTTGGATCGGCTTGTTGACCTCCGTGTTTGTGTTTTGGAGGCTGCGGCGTATCTGGCTCAAACGCCACCCGCCAATGGCGGTGAGAGTCAAGTACAGCCGACGCTTGACCAAGAGACTGAGGGATCGACAGGCAATGCGTTTGAAATACCGAAATACACCGAAATCGCGGCACCGCCAGATGCAATCCAAGGAGGCAGACCGTGGGTAAAAGTGACGGAGTCGCTGACAAACCTGCAGTCGCTGATCAACAACCTCCACAGCAAAGAATCAGATCCATGACAAAAATTCCTCCACATTCAGGCACCCGCCGCCTCTGCGTGATCCTGACTTCTGTGCTGGTTGCTAGCTTGCTGGCGGGTTGTGCCACCCCTACTGGGGCCGATCCTTCCGCCGAAGCGCCATACTGTTACAAGACCAGTAAGGGCAGAGTAGTCGCGTGCACTCGGGTACCCGCCCCCAGCCTGAATGCCGACGCTCAGGCGAAGCGCTTTACTCCCGATCCGAATGCGCTCACCGTCTACGTCGTACGGCGCAACTGGGGAGATGGCGGGCGGTTTGTGAAGATCAGCGCGGATAACGAAATGGCCGCCGAGACTCTCCCCAACACGATGGTGCGCTTCAAGTTGAAGCCAGGAACGCATACGTTCACCTTGGATTTCGAAGGAGAGCGTCAAGTCGCAACCGTGGATGGCAAAGCTGGTGACCTACGATTTCTTCGGATCGATGGAACGGTTTGGGCATGGAAGAGCACGTTTGTATGGGCGACTGACGGCGAGGATGCTATTCGGGAAAGGGCTTACAAGGCTCGCCTGGTCGCCGACCTGACGGTCAAGTGACCTCGGGGGAGCAGACAAAAAATCCCTGGGGTTCAGTGAACGTGTTGATGGTGCACGTCAGGAGCATGGGGATGAGCGTGGGTCATAGGTTCATGGGTGTGCTTGTGACTGTGGCTGCCCTTTGGCATCACAAAGTGCACATGTGAATGGTGCCCATCGTCGTGCCGGTGGGCATGCTCATGCTCAAGCACTTCGTGTGTGTGCTCGTGACCATGGCTTTCCGCCAAGTGCAGTACCACTCCCGCCAGCATCAATACCCCGCCCAGCAGCATCAACCATCCCGCAGAGCGGTCCCCGAAACCGAAGGCCACGGCAGCACCGATGAAGGGCGCGAAAGCAAACACCGAGCCTGTGCGCGCCGCGCCAAACGCCCGCTGGGCAAGAAGGTAAAAGCGCAGACTCAGGCCGTAGCCAGTGGCTCCCACGGCGAGAAGTCCTAGTGCTGCGGATAACGAAGGCCAAGGCTCCCCAGTCGAAACCGCCAATACAGCCGTCACTGCGGCTCCCAAGGTAGCCTTGGCCATCACCACCTGGCTGGGGTCGCGCTCAGCCAGTCCACGGGACAAAGTGTTGTCTACCCCCCAGGCGACCGTGGCCAGCAACACGGCAAGCAACCCCATCAGCTGAACTCCTCCCTGTAGGCCCTGGTCCAGAACAAGCGCCATTCCTCCTGCGAGCAGCAAGAGCATGGCGGCCCACACGCGGCGGTCCATGGTTTCGCTGTACAGCCACCATGCCAGCGTCGCGGTGAACAACGCCTCCAACGTGAGCATGAGCGATGCGCTGGCCCCGCTCGTGTGCTGCAGGCCCCAGGCCAGGGCCACCGGCCCCAGCGCCGCGCCAAAGCCAGCCATCGCCAGAAGGCTCGGAATGTCGGATCTCTGCACCCGCGCTTCATGCGCAGCAGTCCGCAGCGACAGTAACCCGATCAGGGCCGCTCCTGCATACAGGAGCGCCGCCGTGCTGAAAGCGCCCAATCCAACGCCCAACTTTTGTACCAAAGGCGTGCTGATGCCGAACAGGGCTGCTGCCAGCAGTGCAAACAGGCCGCCGCGCAGGGCTGGAAGGTGCAAAAAGTCGGTCATAGTGCGAGTGATTTCACCATGAAGTCCATGGCCTACCATTGGGTAGCGATTCATGGAGGGGCACAACTATGGAAACCGATGTGGGAGCGATAGCCGAGGGGCAGCAGATTCTCAGTGGCGATGACGTGATGGTGGCGCAGTTCAAGTTGCAAGAAGCAACCGAGAACGGCGAGCCCGCGCAGAAGCTGTATTTGAAGACGTTCCAACCCATCGACCGGGACATGCAGATATGGCAAGCAAGACCCGAATCGGAGTGGCCCTTGCTGGCGACCATCCTGGCAAACAGGATCATCATGTATCCAATACATGCGAATCCACACACAAAGCGCTATCTGAAGCCAAAACATGGTCGCTTCACGACCGTTATTTACGAAGATGGCGCCCGTAGCGATTTGCCAAGCGACCCGCAGGACGCGGCAGCTCACGTCGCATTGAGACTGGCATCGAGCATTTTTGATCTGCCTGGTGACGGGCTTGGCCTTATCAAAGATCTCGACACGGTTTGGCGGGCCCTGTCGCTGGTACAGCAGGCTGACATTCTTTCCATTGGAAAAAGAACAGAAATGCGCCTGGATGGGCGCACGGTGTTTATCGACCAGAGTGAACTGGACAGCCTGCGCCGCGCCTTCAACAGGACCAAGACCCGTGGGCGAAGCCTGATCCAAAGGATCCAGCAGGGCCTCGTTTATGACGACGTGCTCACGAGAATCAATCCCGAGAAGTTCCAACGGATCGAGCGGGTTGCTCCACCTTTGGTGCGGGTACGACGCGAAAGCGCCGCGCAGACCTCCAGTCGCGAGCGCGCGGAGCGTCGAGCCAATGTTCAGACAGTGCGAAAGCAGGTCGATGAGTTGGCGGCCGAGGCACCTACTGAGCTCTTGAAACTACACGCGGAAATCGAGCGAGCCACGCTTACAGCGATGATCGGCAAGTACCGAGATATGCTGGAGAAGAAGCTCGGTGAACACCTCTGGCAACGTTTCTTTGAACAGCATAAATTCGTCTTGAGTTTGGCTTTTGCTCGACCTGTCGAGTTGTCTCACACGCAGTTTCATGCACAAGGGTCAGGCCTGACGGGGTCAGGCGCGCACATTGGGGACTTCCTGTTCAAGGAGCAAGGGCAAGCACTTGCCATTGTGGAAATCAAAACCCCGGATGCACCCTTGATGCATGCCACGCCGTACAGAACACCGCATGTTTTCGGCCCACATTCGCAACTGAGTGGCGCTATCACCCAGGTGCTGCATCAACAAAGCGAGTTGCGTACGCGGTGGCAGACGCATGTTTTCGATAACCCGTCCCTGCGCCCCTCCCGGGCGGACGTAGTCAAATGCGTTGTGCTTGCTGGGCGTCGGCCTATTGAAGAGCATGAAATGCGTTGTTTTGAGGTTTTCCGCAACGCCTGCAAGGACGTGGAGGTGATTACCTTTGACGAACTGTTGGCCAAACTCGAATACCTTCAGCAGCACCTGCAACCAGTTCCCGAAGAGGTGCCTTTTTAAAGAATCTCACGCAATTGATGGACGGGATAGACGTACCGCGATCAAACTGACCAGCCGAGCTTGTGAGCTTTTGTGGTCTGGTCATGGCGCGCATCGTCTTCTGTATGCACGTAGATGCTGGTGGTGGAAATATTTGCGTGTCCCAGGTTGTCGCGCACAACCTTGAGATCCATGTTGTCGCTCTGATGAGTGCCCGCTGTATGCCTCATCCAGTGTGCGGAGGCCTGCTCCACATGAGAGGCTGCAGCTTCGTGGTCAGGACCCAGGGCACGCAGGCGGGCTGCGGTTTCACGAAAGATATGCTTGACCAGTTCGTGCACAGCGCTGCGTCCCATAGACTTAGACCCACCAATCAACGGCAGGAGCAATGGGGCGGAATCGCCCTCACGAGGTAAAGGTCCCAGATCATTCGACCTTCGGTAGCGCATCAGCTCCGAGACCAACTCGTCCGTCGCGGGGATCACTCTGGTTTTGTCGCCCTTGCCACGAATCTCCAGCCACCAGCGCTCCAGTCCGTCGGCCCCCCGTCGCCAGTAAAAATCGCCCATCGAGTTGTTGCAGACCTCTGAAATCCGCAGGCCCCCGATATAGAGAAGGGAGAAGAGCCATCGGTGTCGGGCTGCTTGAAGGGCAAGACGAGGCGTACTGGCGGGAAGGGACTCAATCGTTGCACGCACTTGTGCCCAGTGCTCATGGGGCAGGAACCTATTGGTCTTGGCGGGTCGCGCCACGGATTTGCGGCGGCGCAGAGCTAGAGGGTTGCCTGCCAGATACCCGGCTTGAACCAGCCAATTGAAGAGGCTGTTGAGGATCGACAGTGCCTGGCGCTGGCTCTGTCGGTCCAGCGGCTTGGCGAACGGACGCCAGTGGGGCGAGGACCTCGGCGCCTTCTGAGCGACCTGCATGACCCATCGATCAGCCGGTTGAGGATCTTCCAGAAAGGACTCATAGGCCAGGAAGTCCTCGTGGGTCATATCAGACAGGGCCTTGCCATGCTGATGCACACACCAAAGCAGCAGCCTTTCCGCCTCCTTGCGATAGCTGGCCAACGTGGCCGGTGAATCTTTGTAGCGCGCCAGCCAGGCCAAAACCGCAGAGCGGTCGTCATTGGCCGCGACTTGGGGCAGGCCCTGGGCCCGATTGCGGCCGCGCTCTCCGGACAGATGAAGGGGTAGCACCAAGCCCTCCAAAGGCTCAAGATGCGAGAAAACGGCCGGTGCGACGATCAAACTGCTCATCGAGCTAATTCTATGGACATTAGAATAATTATGTCCAGAGATTGAAAATTAATTCAATGATTTATACGTTATACGTTGTATTATTTAAGAATGAGCGAAGAATCCGAAATCCAAGCCGAAGTTGAAGCCCTGCGGGAGCGTTTCAGCGATACGAAAGCGTTGTACCGCGAGGTTTGCGCGTTGCTGTTCTTCCGATACGGCATCACGCCCACAGCCAGCAAGCTCTATCAGCATGTGCGCAAGGGCTCCATGAGCGCCCCGGCCGAAGCGCTGGCCAAGTTCTGGGAGGATCTGCGCGGCAAGGCCCGGGTGGAGATCGATCACCCCGACTTACCGGAGGCGCTTAAAGTGGCCGCAGGCCAGGCGGTCAGCGTGCTGTGGACCCAGGCAACGGAGTTGGCGCGCGAGGAGCTATCAGTCCTGCGCGTCGAGGCACACGCAGAAGCCCAGAGTGCCCAGGCAGACCTGCAGGAGGCTGTGCAGCGAAGCGCCCTCCTGGAGGCCCGGATACAGACCGCACAGACCAAAGTCACCGAACTGGAGACCCGAGTTCAGGCCCTTGCTGCAGAGCTGGAGCAAGAGCGGCGTGCGCACGCTGCGAGCACAGCGAGAGGTGAGGCGCTGTCCAGGCAGGTGGATGAGCTGAAGCTGGAGCAATCAAAAAGCAGGCAGCATTTCAGCGCCGAGTTGGAAAAAGGACGTGCAGCTATTGATGAAGCCGCCCAGCGATCTACCGAAGCGGAGCACCGGGCGCTTCGGGAAATTGACCGAGAGCGAACCGCGCGTGCCCAGGCGGAAAAGCAATTGGAGCAATTGCGAGGCAAGCTGACAGAGACCGAACGCGACTGTCACGCCAAACTACTCGAAGCCAATGCTGCACAGAGCAGGTTGGCGGCAGAAGCAGCCGGTGCTCGCGCCTCCTTGGCCGAAATTACCAGGGCGCACCAGGCGCAATCAGCCGAGCTACAGCAAGCTCTTCAGGCAGTTGCACAGCACAAGGCCGAAGCTGGCACCTTGCGTGAACTGGTGGAGCAGTTCAGACCGACGCAGAAATCTTCTCGTAAAAAGCGTGGTGGTGAAGCACCAGAAGTCAAGTGAGCAGGCCTCTGGCGAGTCAAGGGTGACGCGTCGATACAAGAAGGAATAAATGACGATTCTTTAATAACCAAAAGGCTTATGAGTCAAAACTGGCCGTATCCTGGCTTGCCCTCAGTGGCGGCAACAGGCTTAGCTGATGCGGCGGGCGTTCTCTGCGTAGACGGCCAGGTACAGCGCGTCAGAGCCCACAAAAGGCGCCTTGCCACCAAAGCCCACGCTGAAGTCGCCAAACGACAGCGCACGGATGTTGGCCAAGCCACTGCGCAGGCGGTCACGGGTGGGCTCCTTGCCCGCGTTCTTCAGGCCCTCGATCATCACTTGCGCGTTCAGCCAGCCTTCCAGGCTGCTGGTGCTGTTGAGGTGAGCAGGGTTGGCCCCCGTGGCCTTCATCGTGGACTGGAACTTGCGCACCACCACCGATTTTTGAGAATTGGCGTCTGGGAACACCTGCACCAGCGCCAGCCCGCGGGTGGCGGCAGCCAACTTGGGCAGCTCGGACGACACCACGGCCACAGACAACCCAGCCAACGGCACGCCCTGGGCCTTGGTGCGAAACGCCAGCACAAACGCCGTATTGGCCGTGCCTGTGGTGGCCAGCAGCACCGCACCGGGGCGGTCTGCGGCCACTTTGTCGGCCAGCTCAGCCGCATTTTTGCCATCGACCGCCAGGGCAAATTCACCCGAACGTTCGACCTTGGCATCGTCCAGCGCCTTGGACATGTCCTTGAGCACTTCCTTACCAAAAGGGTTGTCCAGGTACACCACGGCAATGCGCTTGAGGCCCATCTCCACCACTTGCTTGACCAGGCGCAGGGATTCTTCGCGGTAGCTCGGGCGCAGGAAAAACACGTTGCGTTGCTCAGCCGAGCGCAGCGACGTGGCGCCCGTCACCGGCCCCACGGTAGGAATGCCCTTGCTTTCCACCATGGGCAAAATGGCGGCCGTGTTGGCCGTGCCCAGGGGCGAAATCAGGGCGAAGATGGACTGTGCTTCCAGCATGCCCGTCACGTTCTGCGCGGTGCGGCTGGCCACATAGGCGTCGTCCTTCACATCCAGGCGAATTTCACGGCCATGCACGCCGCCGGCGGCGTTCACCTCGGCAAAGGCCGCTTTCATGCCCGCCACTTGCTCAGAGCCCGCAATGCCCAGCGGGCCGGTGAGGGCAATGGAGCAACCCAGGGTGACATGCTTGGCAGACAGGGCCTCTTCTGCCGCCAGAACGGGGTGGGACCAGGCGGGCAAACCCGCAGCAGCCACAGCTTGGGTGGCTCGCAAAAGAAAGTGACGACGACTCATATGCAGTTAGCCCGGATAGTGCAAAACCACTCAGGTTAACCATTAGATCAACGAATGAGAGTCGACTAGGCGACAATTCGCTACACAACCCACACAATGTGAAAGATAGTGAACAGGGGTTGCAGGACAGTGGGGCAGGCACGCCCCGCGCTGCTGGCGGCCTGCAGTGGCGTCGCCCTTGTCGCCCTGCCCCACCGTCACATCAAAGTGATCGCTGGCGCAGCGCTTCGTACAGGCACACCCCGCTGGCCACGGACACGTTCAGGCTCTCCACCGCCCCCTTCATGGGGATGCTGACCAGCTCATCGCAGGTCTTGCGGGTGAGCTGACGCATGCCGTCGCCCTCGGCCCCCAGCACCAGGGCCACAGGGCCCTTGAGGTCGACCTGGTACACCGTCTTGGGCGCATCGTCACTGGTGCCAATGCACCAGATATTGCGCTCCTTGAGCTCGCCCAGCGTGCGGGCCAAATTGGTGACCATGAAGTAAGGCATGGTCTCGGCAGCCCCGCTGGCCACCTTGGCCACCGTGGCATTGATGCCCACGGCATGGTCCTTGGGGGCGATGACGGCATGGGCGCCCGCGCCATCGGCCACGCGCAGACAGGCACCCAGGTTGTGCGGGTCGGTCACGCCGTCCAGCACCAGCAGCAGGGGCTGCTCTATGCCTGCGGCTTCCAGGTTCTCCAGCAGCTCGTCCAGCGAGGTGACCTGCGCCACGGGCTCCACCCGTGCAGCCACGCCCTGGTGGCCGTGGCTGCCCGCGAGCTTGGCGATGCGGACGCTGTCGGCTTCGATCAGGCGGGCACCGGCTTCCTTGGCACGGTCCAGAAACTGACGCATGCGCGCGTCACGGCGTGTGGACTCGTAATAAATCTCGATGATGGATTGGGGCGCCGTCTTCAGGCGCACGCCCACGGCGTGAAAGCCGAAAAGAACTTTGGGGGAGGACATGCAGGGATTATCGTTGCGCGGCCGGCAGTGTCCCAAGTTGGAAGTTCGTTAATGAAATAAAGAGGTCGAAATCGTCGTCTGGCAAGGCGCAAATCCTCGCGATAGCCGTGGCTATCGCGAGGATTTGCAACGCAGCGTCGCGGCGATTCTCGGCGTCTTTATGAAACGAATCTCCCCCTTGGGAAGCTTGGCCCCCAAGGCGCAGGCAGAGAAGCTGCCAAGGGCTTGCGTCACGCGCTTCCAATTGCTATCAATTCAATAGCTGCTAGCGCTTATTCAATAAGCGCTAGCAGCCAATTTTCCTTGAAATTAATCCTCAACCACCCGTCCGGCGTCGATGGTGATCCGCCGCTCGCACTGCGCGGCAATCCCCCGGTCGTGGGTCACCAGCACCAGTGTCGTGCCCTGCTCTCGGTTGAGCTCAAACATCAGCTGCATGATGGATTCGCCCGTGGCGAAGTCCAGGCTGCCCGTGGGTTCGTCGGCCAGCAGCAAGGCCGGTTGCACCACAAACGCACGGGCCAAGGCCACGCGCTGCTGCTCACCGCCTGAGAGCACCTTGGGGTAGTGCCCCAGCCGTTGCCCCAGGCCCACGCGCTGCAGCATCTCGGTGGCGGCCTTGCGGGCATCGCGGCGCTCGGCCAACTCCAGCGGCAGCATCACGTTCTCCAGCGCCGTGAGGTTGCCCATGAGCTGAAAGCTCTGGAAGACGAACCCCACCTTTTGCGCCCGCAGCGCGGCACGGTCGTCCTCGTCCAGCGCGAACAGATCGTGGCCGTCCAGCCGCACGGTGCCCCGCGTGGGGGTGTCAAGCCCGGCAATGATGGACAGCAAGGTGCTCTTGCCCGAGCCCGACGCGCCCACGATGGCTGCGGTTTCCCTGGCCGCCAGGCGGAAATCGATATCCCGCAAAATGTCGAGCGTGCCGGTGGAATCCGTCACCGACTTGAAAACATGCTCCACCGCAATAATGGGTGTCACGGGCGATGAGGGGGATTCGGACATGAAAGGCTCTTTACTTTGATTCGCAATCTGCATCGGCGTCACTTTATCCTGACCACGGCCTCCGCCCTTGCCATGGGGATTTCCAGCCCGGGGGTTTTTGCCCAAGGCGCCCCCAAGGCGGCGGCAAGCAAGCCCGCCGTGATTTTGGTGGTGGGCGACTCATTGAGTGCGGAATACGGCCTGCCACGCGGCAGCGGCTGGGTGGCCCTGCTGGAAAAACAATTGGCGCAAGAAAAGATCAACGCCAAGGTCATCAATGCCAGTGTGAGCGGTGAGACCACCTCGGGCGGCCGCTCGCGCATTGCAGCACTGCTGCAACAGCACCAGCCCAGCCAGGTGGTGATCGAACTGGGCGGCAACGATGCGCTGCGTGGCCTGCCGCTGCAAAACACACAAGACAACCTGGGCTTCATGGCCCAGTCGGCCCAAAAAGCCGGGGCCAAGGTGCTGTTGATTGGCATGCAGGTGCCGCCCAACTACGGCACCGACTATGCCAACCGCTTTGCAGCGGTGTTTGAGGGGGTGGCCAAGACGCACAAGGCGGCGGTGGTGCCGTTCTTTCTCAAAGGGGTGGCCGATGGTGCAGACCCTACGCGCTTGTTTCAGGCCGACCGCATCCACCCCAAGGCCGAGGCCCATCCACAGATGCTGGCCAATGTGTGGCCAGAGCTGAAAAAGCTGCTGCGCTGAGCGCCATGGGCAGGCACTGACAAGCAAAAACAAAGAGCCCGTGCGCTGCCTTTTTTGGAAAAGGCAGCGCACGGGCTCTTGAGTGGGTCATTCCATTGAATGGCTTCTGAGTGGGACATCAGCCAAGCCATGAGTGCCCGCCATTAACTGGCCGCGGGGTCCACCGGTGCAGAAGGCGCTTGAGCGGCCTGGTCACCAGCATCTGGCCCAGCGTGCGGATCGTCAGGCCGGCGCTGTGTTTTGGCTCTCAGCTTCTCTTCTTTCTTTTGTTTCTTAGCGAGTTCGCGCTGGCGTTTTTCGTATCCGTAGTTAGGTGTTGCCAAGGTGTTTGCTTTCTGAAGTAGAGGTCCACTGTAACAGCTAGCCCCGCGCGCTGAGCCTCAAACCGGCTCTGGCGCCGCGTTCGTATCGGCTGGCAAGCGTTGCACCGCCGCCCGGTAAGCGTGCCAACTGGCATGCCCCAGCAAGGGCCCAACCAGCACCAAGGCCACGCTGCCCGCCCACAGCGATGCCGCCACCAAAACAGTGATCAAAGCGCCCCACAGCACCATGGCCAAGGGGTTCTCCAGCACCACGCGCATGCTGGTGATGCCTGCGGTCAGTGCGTCGGTGTCGCGGTCCAGAATCATTGGAATAGACACCACCGAGGTAGAAAACACCAGGGCAGCAAACACCCCGCCCACCACGGCATACACCGCCACAAAACTCCAGTTTTCGGGGTTGAACACCGCCTGCAAGACCCCGGTGGTCGACGGCATGCCTGTGTTGAAGAACACCGCAAACACCACCAGCGATGCCCGCCCCCAGAGCAGCTCTAGCACCACCAGCACCAGCACTAGCATGCCCATGCTGCCCATGTGGCTGTCCCAGCATGTAAGAGATTCGCTCAGCTGCGGCGCCAGCCCGGCCTCACGCCTGCGGCTGGTGTCGTACAGGCCCATCGCCAAAAAGGGGCCCAACAGCAGGCAGCCGCTGGCAATCGACATGGTGTACTCCGGTTTGGTGCGAAACACCCATCCCAGCACCAAGGCCATGAACCAGAAACACAGGCCGTAGAACACCGCAATGCCGGGTGCGGCCTTCAAATCGTGCGCGCCGCGCGCTAGCCAGCGAAAAGGGTCCGCCAGCGTCAGCGGCTGCAAGGTGATGGGCGCCGTGTCGCGGGCGGTGGCGACCTCAGTAACGGATGTGTCGGGCATGAGGAGTGCAGCGAAGTGGAAAGATCCACCCCACACAAGGTGGGGAGCGAAACAGACGCCACCACACCGTAATCCAGCCCACCACCGCGCGCCACTGAGGAAACTACCACCCCGCCCTGCGCATTTTCAATGCGGCCTGCTCAACCTGCGTGCGCAGTGCGCTCCATCACCGCCAGGGCCTGAAGCAGGTCCTGGCGCAAATCTTCGGCAGCCTCCAGCCCAATCGCAAACCGCACCAGCGTGCCAGGGCGCAGATGGGGCGTGGCCCCTTCGCGCATGCTGCGCAGGTGGTAAGGCACCACCAGGCTCATGGGGCCGCCCCAGCTGTAGCCCAGCTTGAACAGCTGCAAAGCATCGCAGAACGCATCCACCTGGGCTTGGCTGTAGCGGGCGTCCACCATCACGCTGAACAAGCCCGCCGCAGCGCCCTGCCCCGCCTGGGATCCGCCACACAAGGCCTGCCAGTGGGCATGGCCGGGCGAGCCAGGCAGCGCCGGGTGCAGCACCTGCGCAATGGCCGGTTGCGATTGCAGCCAGGTGGCCAGTTCACGCGCAGAGCGGTCGTGGGCGGCATAGCGCAATGCCACGCTGGGCAGAGAGCGCAAAACAGCCTCCACATCGTTCAGCCCTACCCCCAGCCCCAGGCGCATGTGGGTGAGCTTGATCTTCATGTGCAAAGCCGCCGAGCGGGTCATGACGCTGCCCATCAACACATCGCCCCCGCCACTGGGGTACTTGGTCAGCGCATGCGCCGAGATATCAACCCCCAGGCTGCCATCCCCCAGCAAATCAAACGGCGCAAAAGCCAGCCCCGCGCCCCAAGTGTTGTCGAGCGCCGTGGTCACGCCCCGGGCCCGGCAAATACGCACCTGTTCACACAGGTCCGGGAATTCCATGGTCACAGACCCTGGGGCTTCCAGCCACACCAAGCGCGTGGAAGCAGAGATTCGCCGGGCCAGGTCCTCAGGGTCCAGTGGGTCGTAAAACGCATGCGAGATGCCGTAGCGTGCCAGCTCGACGGCCGCGAAATCCTTGCCTGGCCCGTAAGCGTTGTCCGGGATCAGCACCTCGTCGCCCGTTTTGAGCAACGCCAGATTCACCGAGGCAATGGCAGCCAGCCCACTGGGCACCAGCACGCATTCGTGCCCGCCTTCCAGGGTGCACAAGCGCTCTTCCAAAATGAAGGTGGTGGGGGTGCCGTGCAGGCCGTAGGTGTAGCCCGTCTTGTCCTTCCACTCGCGGCTGCGCATGGCAGCCACGTTGGGGAAAATCACGGTAGAGGCCTTGAACACCCCCGGCTGGGGGGCCGCAAAATCTGCGGGCGGCTGGTAGCAGTGGTGAACGATCTGGGTGGAAATATCAGGGGCTCGGTCTTCTTGCTTCATGCCGCGCATGGTAGCGCTTCAGCACCCTGGCCCAGGGCCTCGTCAACGGAGGCCCTGGGCGTCGGGTATGCAAGCATCAGCCTGCCGAAACCACCAGCAGGTTGGTCACTGAAGTCACGCCCTTGACGCTCTTGGCAATGGTTTGGGCGCGGTCCTTGGCGGCCAGGCTGGGGGCGGGGCCATTCAGTGTGACGGCGCCCCCCTGCGTGTCCACATTGATCTTGATGGCGCTCAGATCAGGGTCTTTGGCCAGCCCCGCAGACACCTGGGCCGTGATGGAGGCATCGTCCACCTTCTCCATCGCGGTGTTGGCAGCTTGCTTGGCTGAATCGCCCAGGTCCTTCGCGGCCACTTCGGCCCGCTCAGCACCCTTTTCCACTTGCACTTCGGCCTTTTGCATGGCGGCTTCGGTTTTGGCTCGGGCATCGGCGGCGGCTTGCTCTGTCTTTTCTACGGCCGAATCCAGGCGTTGGCCCACGGTGGGCTCTTCGGTTTTGCTGCAGGCCATCAGGCCCAAGGCCAGCGCGCTGACAGCCAACATCGACGCCACGCGGGTGGCTTTGGAAGTCACACCCATGGTCTGGACGGTGGGTTGGTTCATCTCGGTGGTTTGCATCAGAAATCTCCTTGCGGATAAAGACATAGCTGAACTGTAGGCAGCTGCCCCGCCCCGTCGGGTCAGACGGCGCGGAAAGGCGTGTAGGACAAAACACTGCAATCCCTGCGCGTTTTGTCACGCCCAGCCATCTCCAAAGGCCCCACAGCGCGACAATCACTGCATGCCTCGCATTTCTTTCAGCTCCTGGTTGCCTTTTTTGGCGTGGCCCCGGCCCAGCGCTGCGTTACTGCGCGGCGAATTCTGGGCGGGCATGACGGTGGGCCTCATGCTCGTGCCCCAGGGGGTTGCCTATGCAGCGCTGGCGGGCATGCCGCTGGTCACGGGCATTTATGCATCGCTGTTGCCTGCTTTGGTGGCGGTGCTGTTCAGCGCCTCCACCCGGCTGGGCGTGGGCCCCACGGCCTTGACGAGCCTGCTCATTGGCGCATCGCTGACCGGGCTGGCCGAGCCCGGCAGCGCCCAGTGGGTGCAAATGGCCGTGTGGATTGCACTGCTTTGTGGGGCCTTGCAGTGCGTGATGGGCTTGGTGCGCTTTGGCTGGGTGGTCAATGTGGTCACCTCGCCCGTGCTCAGCGGCTTTACACAGGCCGCTGCCTTGCTGATTTTGTCTTCGCAGCTAGGGGCACTCACCGGCTTGCGGGCCGACTTCAGTGCGCTGCTGCACACGCCTTCTCTGGGGCTTTTTGACCTGACGGCGGCGGCATTCGGCTTGGGCGCTGTGGTCGCGCTGTGGCTGGCCAAGCGGCTCAAACCCACCTTTCCGGCCGCCATCGTGGTGGTGGGCCTGGCGGGCGGCATCAGCTGGATCAGCGGCTACGCCGATGCGGGTGGCGCGGTGGTGGGGCACCTGCCGCAAGGGTTGCCAAGCTTGCAGTGGCCCGGGCTTTTGCCTTGGACAGACTTTTCTTCGCTGCTCATGCCTGTGCTGGTCATTACCCTGGTGAGCTTTTTGGAGACTGCCTCCAGCGCCAAGGTCGAGAGCCAGCGTTCCAGTGAGCGTTGGAACGAAAACCAGGACCTGATTGGCCAGGGCCTGTCCAAAATCAGCAGCGGGCTGTGCGGCAGCTTTGCCACCAGCGCATCGTTTTCTCGCTCGGCCATCAACCTGTATGCAGGCGCGCAAAGTGGTTGGGCCACCGTGTTTTCCATCCTCGTGGTGCTGGTGGTGCTGTTGTGGCTTACTCCGGCGCTGTACTACGTGCCGCAATCGGCCCTGGCGGCCATTGTGGTGACGGCGGTGTTCAGCCTCGTCAAACCAGCCACCTTCACCCGCCTGTGGCGCACATCCCGGGTGGAGTCGGTCATCGCATTGGTCACCTTTGCCTTGACCCTGGCCACCGCACCACGCATGTATTGGGGTGTTTTGGCCGGTTTGGTGATGAATCTGTGCCACTTTCTGTACCAGCGCCTGCACCCCCGCATCATCGAGGTAGGCCTGCACCCGGACGGTAGCCTGCGCGACCGCCACCTGTGGAACCTGCCCCCCCTGGCGCCCGAACTGCTGGCGCTGCGCATGGATGCAGAGCTGGACTTTGCCTCTGCCAGCGCCCTGGAGCGCTGGGTGATGGAGCACTTGAGCGCCCACCCCGAGATCAAGCACCTGTGCCTGATGGCCCAACCCGTCAACCGCATCGACGTGACCGGCCTGGAAACCTTTGCCCAACTGCATGCACAGATGCTGGCGCGGGGTGGTTGCCTGCATGTGAGTGGACTCAAGTTGCCGGTCGAGGCGGCACTGCGCAAAGCGGGCCTGCTGCCAGCGGCCGCCGGGTTGGTCACCTACCGCACCGATGCCGACGCCCTTGTCGCCCTGCAGCAACTCCCACCCCGGGTAACACCTCTGTGATCGTGCAGAAATTGCAATCGGACGACCGACCCCGCTGATACACTCAATCAACTTTAGAAGCAACCATTTGTGTCTGACTCGGCGGCCCCTCACCTCGTAGACCTGCGCGATCTGCGCCTGGATACTGCCCATGCCCTGGTTGCCCAAGTAACCGGCAGCAGCGCAGCGCCCAGCCTGGACCGTTCTCACCCCCGTCAATACCTGCAAGGCGTCATCGACGGCCTGTGCGAACTTTCGCTGAAAGACCCGCTGACGGGCTTGGCCAATCGGCGCCATTTTCGGGCCGTGCTGGAGCGCGAGATCGACCGCGTGACCCGTTCAGGTGAAGCCGCCTTGCTGTTGATGCTGGACATCGACCACTTCAAAAAGGTCAACGACACCCACGGCCACCTAGCTGGCGACATGGTGCTGCAGTCTGTAGCGCGCACCTTGGCCGCTTGCGTGCGCCCCATGGACACCCTGGCCCGATACGGAGGCGAGGAATTCGCCGTGGTGCTGCCCGCTTGCCAATCTGCCTTTGGCACCGTGGTGGCCGAGCGCATCCGCCGCGCTGTGGCCAACACACCGATTCGCATTTCCCCGTCGATTGAACTCAACGTCTCCGTGAGCATTGGCGGGGCGTTTGCCCTTCAATGGATTCGCTCCACCACATTGCTGTGGATTGACCGCGCCGATCACCAGCTCTATCAGGCAAAATCGGCCGGACGCAACTGCGTGAGCATCGAGGAGCAGCCCGACAGCACGGTCAGTGCCGAAGAGAAGAGCTTGTTGTTTGGCCCGCTGTATTCACCTTCTGGCTGGGGCGATCTTCCGCCTCCCCTGGATGCAACAGGCAGCGCCTACTGAAAGTTAGATGATGAGCGACGCGCTGTCCCCCCAACCCACTACACCCAACGCCACGCCGCAGCAGGCTGCTCCTGCGGCGGGTGCACGCATCATCGCCGTTACCAGCGGCAAAGGCGGTGTGGGCAAAACATTTGTATCCGCCAACCTGGCCGCAGCGCTGACCCGCCGAGGCCAGCGTGTGCTGGTGCTGGACGCTGACCTGGGCCTGGCCAACCTGGATGTGGTGCTGAATCTGCACCCCAAGATCACACTGCACGATGTGTTCACCGGCAAAGCCACATTGGACGAAGCCGTGATCAAGGCGCCCGGCGGCTTTTCTGTGCTGCTGGCAGGCTCGGGCATGGTCGAGTACTCGCGCCTCACGCCCGAAGTGCGCAGCCAGTTTCTGAACGTCATCCAGGCGCTGACCCCCCAGTACGATGTGGTGCTGCTGGACACTGGCGCGGGTATTTCCGATGTGGTGCTGTTCTCCATCTCCCTGGCGTCTGAAGTGCTGATCGTGGCCACGCCCGAGCCCACCTCACTGACGGACGCCTACGCAGCCATCAAGGTGCTGGCGATGCAGCAAAAGCGCCAGCATGTGCGCATCGTGATCAACCAGGCTGCACGCCCTGGCGATGGCCGGGCCATCACCAGCCAGTTGCAGCAGGTGCTGGACCGTTTTGTCAGCACCCAATCGGGCCGCCCGGTGCGGCTGATTCACATGGGCGACATCCCTGCTGACCCCTCGGTGCGCGACGCCGTGATGCGCAGGCAACTGCTGCTGCTGAACACCCCAGGCTGCCCTGCGGCCCTGGCGATCTCGCAGCTGGCCAACAAGATCGAAACCGCGCTGCTGACGCAGACTGCATAGTCCGGCGCCAGCCCACCCGCTAGCCGGGCTGCATCACTGCGGCCTGCGCTTGTTGGCATACAGCCCTTTCCCGCGGGCTCGCTCTGGCTTAGTGGCCAATGCCCATGGCGAAGTGTGATGGAGCGCCGCAAACCTCTTTCAAGATTCCCTTTCGTACCCAACACCTGCCTTGCCGTGACTGCTGTTCTCAACATCTCCTGCTACAAGTTTGTGCCCCTTCCTGACGCAGAGGTGCTGCGCGAGCAGTTGCACGCCCGCGCGGTGGCTTTGGGCTTGAAGGGCACGATTTTGTTGGCCGAAGAAGGCATCAACTTCTTTTTGGCGGGCGATGCCTCCTCTGTGCGGGGCTTTGTCGACACCCTGCGTGGCGACGAGCGGTTTGCGGACCTGGACCCCAAGGAGAGCTGGTCAGACACGGTGCCGTTTCGCAAGATGCTGGTCAAGGTCAAGCGCGAGATCATTCGCATGGACCACCCCACCATCCGCCCCGCGCAAGGCCGCGCCCCGGCCGTTGCCCCCGCGACGCTGCGCCGCTGGTTGGAGCAAGGCCACGACGACGATGGCCGCGAAGTGGTGACCCTGGACACCCGCAATATTTTTGAGGTGGACGCAGGCACTTTCGACAACGCGATTGACTGGCGCATTGGCAAGTTCACCGAGTTTCCCGCAGCACTCCAAGCCCACAAGGCCGCCCTGCAAGACAAGACCGTGGTGAGTTTTTGCACGGGTGGCATCCGCTGCGAAAAAGCCGCCATCCTGATGCAAGAGGAGGGCCTGGAGCATGTGTACCAGCTCGAAGGCGGCATCCTCAAGTACTTTGAGCACACCGATGGTGCGCACTACCACGGCGGCTGCTTCGTGTTTGATGAGCGGGCTGTATTGGCCACCGACCTCTCGGCACCAGAATCGGCCGATATCGCTATCAAAAAATGAGCTGCTAGCGCTTTATCAGAAAGCGCTAGAGGCATTTTTTGGCAAAAAAACAATTGACTGTGTGAGACACACGCCCGTCAGGGCTTGAAGCGGTGTGCTGGCAAGGGAATGAATTCTGTCTCACCAGGCACCTGCCCCATGCGTTGCGCTTCCCAGTCGCTGGCGGCCTGCACGATCCGCTCCTTGCGGGACGAGACAAAATTCCACCAGATATGGCGGCGTTCCGCCAAGGCATCGCCGCCCACCAACATGCAGCGCACAGGCGCAGAACCCGCACGCAAGGCCAGGGGGCGGTCGGTGGGCAACACCGCCATGGTGTGCGGCTCCAGCGTCTCATCGGCCACAGCCACGGCTGCGTCCACCGCATACAGGCCCAACTCCTGCGCCATGCCTGCAGGCAGCCTCAGTTGGCCGTTGGCAGGCAACTGGATGTCAAGGTACAACGCCGGGGCCAAGCTGACCACAGGCGACTGCGCCCCCCAGGCCTGCCCCACCAGCACCCGCACCGTAGCGTCGTCCACTTGCAACTGCGCAATGGCATCGGCAGGCGTGTGCACAAAACTGGGGGTAGCTTCCTCTTGCTCCGGTGGAAGCGCCGCCCACAGTTGAATGCCGTGGTTCACATAGGTGGCGTTGGCCAGGGAGTCCGGGCGGCGCTCGGAATGCACGATGCCGCGCCCTGCGGTCATCCAGTTGATGGCGCCCGGCTCAATCTGCTGCACGCAGCCCAAACTGTCGCGGTGCAGGATAGCGCCCGAAAACAGATAAGTCACCGTGGCCAAGCCAATGTGCGGATGGGGGCGCACATCGTGCTCGGACTCCGGCACCACTGTGGCAGGGCCAAAGTGGTCAAAAAACAAGAAAGGCCCCACCGACTGGCGCGCCATGGCAGGCAGCAGCCTGCGCACTTTAAAGCCGCCGCCCAGGTCTTTGTCATGGGGGTGGATGCGTTCAATGGAAGTCATGGCGGCCCTTTAGTTCAGAGGTGAGGCGTTGAGGCGGAGTACGGTGGCTGGGCGGCACCACGGCCGCCCAGCCACGCACTCACGTCAAAGACAAATCAAGCCTTGAAACGCGCCGCGATGTCGGCCACGCGCTTGCCGAACAGCTTGGCGGTGTCCAGGTCACCCTGGGGGATTTCAGCCACGGAGGCATCGGAGGGAGACTGCACCAGCAAGCCCACCGAGCCGCCCAGGTTGTTCACATCATTGCGCGTAGCGGCTTTGGCATTGGCAGGCATCAGGCCCAGGCTCACCCACAGGCCGCCGTGCTGCGACGCCAGGGTCTGCAGGTACACCAACGTCACTTGCTTGTCGCCATTGAAGCTGGCGCTGTTGGTGAAGCCGGCAAACACCTTGTCTTGCCAGGCGCGTGAAAACCAGGCTTTGGACGACGCATCGGCAAACTTTTTGAACTGCCAGCTGGGGCCACCCATGTAGGTGGGGGTGCCGAAGATGATGGCATCGGCAGCATTGAGAGTGTCCCAGCCCCCTTCGGGCAGGTTGCCGTCGGCATCGATGGCCAACAACTGGGCGCCAGCCCCTTCGGCCACCAGTTGCGCCACGCGCTGGGTGTGACCATAGCCGGAGTGATAAACCACAACGATTTGAGACATGAAAGCTCCTGTGATGAAAAACGACTGACAACGAAACAAACTTCAAAGCGGGCCCTGCGCAATGAAGGGCCCATGCAGGCGTCAACCTTCCAGGTCGAACACCAGCACCTCAGCGTCCTGCCCTGCGGACAGGGTGACAAACGGCTCGTCCACCAGCATGGCGGCATCGCCGGTGCGCAGGCATTCTCCATTGGCCTGCACTTGCCCGCGCACCACGTGCACATAACCCTTGCGCCCGGTCTTCAATGGCAAGGTGGCCGTTTCTGCGCCGTCAAAAAGGCCAGCATACAGCGATGCATCGGCGTGGATCGTGACAGAGCCCAAGGCTCCGTCAGGCGACGCCACCAAGCGCAAGGCCCCGCGCTTTTCAGCCGCAGAAAAACCGGTTTGCTCATAGCCCGGCGCAATGCCGCGCACATTGGGCTCAATCCAGATCTGCAGGAAGTGCGTGGTTTGCCCCTCGGCATGGTTGAACTCGCTGTGCATCACGCCCGTGCCCGCACTCATGCGCTGCACATCGCCCGGCGGAATGCCTTTGACATTGCCCATGCTGTCTTTGTGGGCCAGCTCGCCAGAGAGCACATAGCTGATGATTTCCATGTCGCGGTGGCCATGGGTGCCAAAGCCCGTGCCAGGGGCAATACGGTCTTCGTTGATGACGCGCAGGTTGCCAAAACCCATGTGCTGTGGGTCGTAGTAGCCTGCGAATGAAAAGCTGTGGAACGACTGCAGCCAGCCATGGTCGGCGTAGCCTCGGTCTTGGGATTTACGAACAGTCAGCATGGTGATTGCTCCTTTCAATGCCTCCACTGTAGGCCTCGCCTGCGGCCTTCTGGCTCTGATCGATTGATGGCATCATTCAAAATGCTTGAACAAAAATAAGCCCACCATGCAAAACGCACGCGATGTCCTGACCCCGGACAGCCTGACCATGCTGCAAGTGATTGCCGAGGCGGGCAGTTTTGCCGCCGCAGCGCGCCAACTGGGGCTGGTGCCCAGCGCACTCACTTACCGGGTACGGCAGATTGAGGATGCGCTGGATGTGCTGCTGTTTGACCGCAGCGCCCGGCAAGCCAAGCCAACCGAGGCCGGGGCCGAGTTGCTGCGCGAGGGCAATCGCCTGTTGCAAGACATCGATGCGGTGGCCAACCGCGTGCGCCGCGTGGCCACGGGGTGGGAGCCACAGCTCACACTCTCTATCGACGGCGTGATCTCCCCCCACACCATGCTGGAGCTGGTCGATGCGTTCTACGCCATGTCGCCCCCCACCCGGCTCAAGTTGCGCGACGGCATCATGACCGGCACCCGCGAGGCGCTGACCTCCGGGCGGGCCGATCTCGCCATCGGCGTGTCTGGCATGGCCTCAGATGTCGCGGGTTTGCAGCAAGAGTTGTTGGGCGACTTGCTGTTCATCTATGTCGTGGCCCCACACCACCCCCTAGCCAACATGCCCGAGCCCATCACCGATGCCGTCATGCTGCGCCACCGCGCCGTGGCCGTGGCCGACTCGGCCTTGCGGGGCGGCATGACCATGGGCTTGCTGGGCGGGCAAGACGTGCTGACAGTGGACACCATGCAGGCCAAGGTGCAGGTGCAATTGCGGGGCCTGGGTGGCGGCTTTTTGCCCGAGCCCATGGTGCGCCCCTATGTGGAAGCAGGCCGCCTGGTGGCCAAGCGCGTGGCGCGCCCTGAGCGCTATGTGCGGCTGCACTACGCATGGGGCGGCCCAGGTTTTACAGCGCCGGGGCGGGCCTTGCAATGGTGGCTGCAGCAACTGCAAAGCCCCGCCACTCGCAAGGCTCTGCTGGAAAACCACCACCATTTCTGACCCGAAACACCCTGGCACGCGTGTAGAGTGGGCCTTGTTGGATTTCATTGTCGACCGTCTTCTTACGCTGTCACCGAAAGGCAACCCATGAGCAAAACCATCCCTCGCCCCGCCAAGCGGCCCCGACGCACCGACACATCCTCCCCGGCCACAGCCGCCGCCCCTGGCCGAGGCGCCCGCCACTTCGCCATCATTGGCGCAGGCATGGCAGGCATTGCCTGCGCCCGCACCTTAGTCCAGGCTGGCCACCAGGTGACGGTGTTTGAGCAGGCTGCCGCCCCCGGCGGGCGCACGGCCACTGTCGATAGCGCCTTTGGCTCGTTTGATGCTGGCGCCCAGTACTTCACGGTGCGCGACCCGCGCTTTGCGCGCGCCATCGACACCGTGCCCGGCCTGTGCAAGCCCTGGAGTGCCAACAACGTGCGCGTGCTGGACGCTTCGGGCCGCGTCACCTCGCCCGGGCTGCTGTCGCGCGAAGCGCACTGGGTGGCCAGCCCCGGCATGCAGTCGCTGGTGGCCACCTGGGCCCAGCCGCTGGAGCAAGCCGGACGCATCCAGCTGAACGCGCAAGTCCATCGCATTGAAAGGGATTCGTTGAACCCCATCGGCTGGCAGGTGCGCACCGAGGGACCCGGCGGCTCGCAGCATGTGTACGCAGGCTTTGATGCCGTGCTGCTGAGCCAGCCAGCCACCGCAACGCAAGCCTTGCTGGCCAAGTCGGCCATTGACAGCACCCTGACCCCATCGCTGGCCAAGGTCGCTATTGCGCCCTGCTGGACACTGATGCTGGCCTACCCCCAGGCAGTGCGCCCGGATCTGGCTACGCTGGGCCCCCAATGGAACGTGGCCCGCAGCACCCACCACCGCATTGCCTGGCTGGCGCGTGAATCGTCCAAACCCGGCCGAGGCTCTGTTGAGCGCTGGACGGTGCAGGCCAACCCCGCCTGGTCGGCAGAGCATCTGCAAGACAGCGAGGCCCGCGTGCAGGCCAAGCTGCTCAAAGCCTTTGCCGAAGTGACCGGCCTGCGCGCCGAGCCTGCCCACGCCGCCCTGCAGCGCTGGACCTATGCCCAAACCACCCACGCACTGGGCAAAAGCCATGTCTGGGATGCCAGCCTGGGGCTGGGTGCCTGTGGTGACTGGTGCCTGGGACATCGCCTGGAAGACGCTTTCATCTCCGGACTGGAGCTGGCGCTCGCCGTGAAATGACCCTGGCTGGAGGCACGAACGTTGCAAATACCCGTGGCTATGTGGGGCGCTTTGCACCCTCGCCCACCGGGCCATTGCATGCGGGCTCTTTGGTGGCCGCATTGGCCAGTTGGCTGGATGCGCGCGCCGCCCAAGGCCAATGGCTGGTGCGGCTGGAGGATGTCGATACCCCGCGCTGCATCCCCGGGGCCGACCAGACCATCCTCCACCAATTGGAGCGCTGCGGCCTGCACCCCGATGCCCCGCCGGTTTGGCAATCACAACGCGGCACGCTGTACCAAACTGCACTGGACGCCCTGTGCGCTCAGGGGCTGGCCTACCCCTGCGCCTGCTCGCGCAAAGAAATTGAAGAAGCCCACACCGCACGCGGCCATGCCAAAGAGCGGCATGCGGCGCTGCCCTACCCCGGCACCTGCCGCACCGGGCTGCACGGGCGCCCGGCCAGGGCATGGCGCTTCCACACGGAGAGTTTTATCGAAAAACACCCTCCAGGGCGCGCAGAAAAAGCGCAAGAAGCTATCAATTCAATAGCATCCAACACGCTGATCTGGCACGACCGCAGGCTGGGCCAGCAAGCCCAGGATGTTTGCCAAGCCGTGGGCGACTTTGTGCTCAAACGGGCCGATGGCCTGTGGGCCTACCAGTTGGCCGTGGTGGTCGACGATGCCGAGCAAGGCATCACCCACATCGTGCGGGGCGAGGACCTGGCCGACAACACGCCCCGCCAAATCCTGCTGCAACGAGCCCTGGGCCTGCCCACCCCCACCTACCTGCACACCCCGCTGGTGCTGGGTGCCAATGGCGAAAAGCTCTCCAAACAAAACGGTGCAGCGGCACTGGACCTGAGCGACCCACTGGCCGCACTGCGCCAAGCCGCGCAGGCCCTGGGTTTGCCTGCGCTGGCACATCCACACAACATTTCTGTAGCAGATGCCTTGGCGCTGTGGGCCAAGGCATGGCCGCGAATCTACAATGGCGCATCGTGATCGAACAGAACAATATTTCCCTTGACGCAGAGCCCACCGCTTTGCCCACGTCCACAGCGGGCGCTGCCCCCGCTGGTGTGGCCTATCCCAAAACCATCAAGAGCTTCGTGCGCCGCGCTGGCCGCACGACCACAGGCCAGGCCAAGGCCTTTGAAGACCTGGGCCCCCGCTTTTTGCTGAACTACCAAGCCGCGCCGCTGGATGCCCCCGCCGCCTTTGGCCGCGCCGCACCTTTGATCCTGGAAATCGGTTTCGGCATGGGCGAGGCCACCGCTCACATTGCCCGCGTGCGCCCCGATGACAACTTTCTGTGCTGCGAAGTGCACGAACCCGGCGTGGGTGCGCTGCTCAAGCGCATTGGCGAGCACGACATCACCAACATCCGCATCCTCCAGCACGACGCCGTGGAAGTCATTGACCACATGCTGCCCCTGGGTACGCTCGATGGTGTCCATGTCTTTTTTCCAGACCCCTGGCACAAGACCAAGCACAACAAGCGCCGACTGATCCAGTCGCCCTTGGTGGCCAAGCTGGCCGCCCGCCTCAAGCCCGGTGGCTACCTGCACTGCGCCACCGACTGGCAGCCCTACGCAGAGCAAATGCTTGAAGTGCTGGGCCAGGAGCCCTTGCTCGTCAACACGGCCGAAGGCTACGCCCCGCAACCTGCGTACCGTCCACTCACCAAGTTCGAAAACCGCGGCTTGCGTCTGGGGCATGGGGTGTGGGATATCGTGTTCACACGCCGCAATTAATGCCCTGACACGGCTGTACGTACTTCCTTGACTATGAAGCCCATACTGCAACACCTGGTTGAAATGACCGGCCACCGCGATCACTTGCGGCTTGAAGTGTCGGTGCTCTCCACCCTGCAAAAGCTCAGCAGCATCAAGGAAGTGCGGGCGCTGGAACTCTTTACCGACCAGGGCGAGCCGCACATCCGGCCACGCACCTGGGTACAAGAGGGGCAGCTGGTATCCACCGACTCTGAAGCCGCAGCAGACCCCCGCAAGGAGCCGCTGGAACGCTACCCCGAGCTGTTTGAATGCGTAACCAAGCAAGGCGACAGTGCCCTGGCCAACCCACGCCCCGGTCGCCACACCCTGTGGCTGCCGGTGTGGATGCACGAAAAGGTCAGCACCTGCCTGGAAATCACGCAGTCGCGCCCCTTCTCGGCTCACAAGCTCGATGTGCTCAAAGGCGTGTTCCTGGTCTACCAGAACTACCAGAGCCTGCTCGACTACTCCGAGCGCGATGCGCTCACAGGCCTGTTCAACCGCAAGACGTTTGACGAGCAATTTGCGCGCACCGCCTCGCCAGGCCTGAGCAGCAACCGGCCCAAGAACGCGGAGTCCATGATTGGGGAAGAAGTGCTCACCCAAAGCGAGCCGGTGCAGAACTGGCTGGCCGTGGTGGACATTGACCACTTCAAGCTGGTGAATGACCGGTTTGGTCACTTGTACGGCGACGAAGTGCTGATCCTGATTGCCAACATCCTGCGCACGTCTTTCCGTTCGCACGACCGCATCTTCCGCTTTGGTGGTGAAGAGTTTGTGGTGCTGCTGCGCAACACCACCCTGAGCAAAGCCCACAAGGTGTTCAACCGCTTCCGCGAGACGGTGCAAGAGCACCACTTCCCGCAAGTAGGGAACGTCACGGTGAGCCTGGGCTTTGTGGGCACTTCGCACGGCTCCCCGGTGGAAATCCTGGGCCAGGCCGACCAAGCCCTGTACTACGCCAAAGAGCACGGCCGCAACCAGGTTCGGTTCTATGAAGACCTGATTGCCTCAGGCGAGTTGGCCACCAAGGTGGCCAACGACGACGTAGAACTGTTCTGATCGGCGGGCCCGTTTTGGCTCGCCTTGGTCCTTTTCACTTTCCACGCTCTGCCCCCGCCCGGCAGGACAACGACCGCTGCGCTTGCCAGTGCTTTGGAGCCTTACACGGCTGACGCCGCCAATGCGGCCAAGGCGCTGCGCGCCACCTCGGCAATGGCGGCTTCGCGTTGTTCGGGCTTGGCCTTGGACTGCGTGAGGTAGCAGGTCAGCAGCACGGGCGCACCACCGCCCTGGGGCCACAGCACGCCGATGTCGTTGGTAGTGCCGCTGCTGCCCGCCGTGCCCGTTTTGTCCCCCACCCTCCAGCCCGGTGCACCTGCCCGCAGGCGCTTGTCGCCCGTGCTTGTTTCTACCAGCCAGCGCTGCAGCGTGGCGCGAGACGCGGGCGTGAGGGCATCGCCCAGCACCAGCTTTTGCATGGTCTGCAGCATGGCCAGGGGCGTGGTGGTGTCGCGTGGATCGCCTACAGCGGCTTCGTTCAGCGTGGGCTCGTTGCGGTCCAGCCGCGTGGCCGTGTCGCCCAGGGTGCGCAGGTAGGCCGTGAGCGCGCTGGGGCCACCATGGCGTGCCAGCAGCAGATTGGCGGCGGTGTTGTCGCTCAGGCTCACGGTGGCAGAGCACAGCTCGCCCACCGTCAGGCCGCCACCGGCCCCGGCCTTGGAGCCACTCACCGGCGAATAGTCCACCACCTCGCTGGCCGGGTACTGCACCCGGGCATCCAGCCGCTCTTTGCCCTGGTCTACCAGCGCCAGCATCCAGCCCGCCAGGGGCAGCTTGAAGGTGCTGCACATGGCAAAGCGCTCGTCCTGCCTCCAGCCCAGCGCCAGGCCGCTGCCCGTGTCCAGCAGGGCTGCGCCCAGCCGCCCCTGTGCGTTGCGCTCGATCTGGGCCAGGGCCTGCTGCCACTGCTGCGCCACGGCCGCACCGGGTGTGCGCGCTGCAGCACAACCCCACAGGGGCATCAGTGCAGCCATTGCCAGCCCCCAGGAAAACTCTCGTCTTTGCATCGCCATCATTCACCTCGTTTGAGAAAGATGCGAACGATACGGGGGATGCAAGGCCCCCACCAGCGGCAATAATTGCACCCAGCCCCCAGAAAAACTTATGCATCACCCTGCACCTGCGCCAGCAGTTGCCACCACGCCATGCACCTGCCTCTGAACGCCCTGCGTGCCTTTGAGGCATCTGCCCGGCACCTGAACCTGACCCGTGCGGCGCAAGAGCTGCATGTGACGCAAACAGCGGTGAGCCAGCACATCCGCAACCTGGAAGAACGCCTGGGCAAGCCCTTGTTTCGCCGCCTGCCGCGTGGCCTGGCCTTGACCGATGAGGGGCAGGCGCTGCTGCCCACATTGAGCGACGCCTTTGCCCGCATGGAAGCCGCGCTGGAGCAGATCCGCGACCCCCGCCCGCGCGAGGTGCTGACGGTGGGCGTGGTGGGCACCTTTGCCGTAGGCTGGCTGCTGCCCCGGCTGCGGCATTTTCAGCAAAGCTGCCCGTTTGTGGACTTGCGCCTGCTCACCCACAACAACCGGGTCGATATGGCGGGCGAAGGGCTGGACTACGCCATTCGCTTTGGCGACGGGGCCTGGCATGGCACGCACGCCGAGCGCATTTTGCAAGCCCCGTTGTCGGCCATGTGCACACCCGCCCTGGCGCAGGGCCTGCAGCAGCCCGCCGACCTGGCCCGGCTGCCCCTGCTGCGCAGCTACCGCGCCGACGAGTGGACCGCCTGGTTTGCAGCGGCGGGCCTGCCCTGCCCGGTGCTGCGGGGCGCGGTGTTTGATTCGTCCCTGACGCTGGCCGAAGCCGCCGCCCAAGGCGCCGGGGTGGCCCTGCTGCCGGTGGCCCTCTTCACCCGCGAGTTACAGCAAGGCCGGCTGGTGCAACCCTTTGCGCTAGAGCTGCAGCGCGGTGCCTACTGGCTCACCCACCTGCAGTCGCGCGGCGCCACAGCCGCCATGCAGGCGTTTGCACAGTGGCTGCTGGCGCAAGCCCATTCGGCCAGCGCAGGCCTGCCCGCGCCCGATGCGGCGGTGCCTGAAGCAAAGCAGGCGCCCTTTGAAGACAGTTAACCAAATAGGCCTCTAGCGCTTAATAAATAAGCGCAAGAAGCTACGCTTTTGATAGCAAACATCTTTGAAAAGCTGTGGCCCGTCAGCCCACAAACACCCCTGCCAAGTGCGTCTGCAGTACGCTGGCACCCACGGTTGCCAGGCCAAACGCCCCTGGCTGGCGCAGCCACTGCTGCATGAGTCCCTCCACCAAAGCGAACACGCCCAAGGCCGCCACCGCAGGCTCAATGCCTGGGCGCAGCGCGCCTTGGGCGGCGGCCTGGGCCAATGCGTTTTGAAAGCACAGCAGGCCCGCTTGGCGGTGGGCCTGCTGCACCTCCACCAACCGCTCGTGGCCCTGCCCCACGCTCCACGGCCCCAGGATGCACAGCAAGCGCTGGGCTGGCACGGAGGCCTCCAGCCAGGCCAAAGGCGCTGTGCCCAGGCGCACCAGCGCCTGCCGCAACGCCAAAGGGCTGCCCGCCTGCACGGCACTGGGCAAGGGCCGCACCACTTGCCAGGGCAGCTGCGTTTCGTCCAGCAACGCCTCCAGCAAGTCGCTCTGGTCCCTGAAGTGCCAATACACCGCACCACGCGTCACGCCAGCGCGGTGGGCCACCTCTTGCATGGCGCTGTGCGCCCAGCCACGCTCCGCAAAAAGCTGCGCGGCAGACTCCAGAATGCGCTGGCGGGTGGCCTGCGCCTGTTCCTGCGTTCTGCGGGCCATGGGGGCGTGCGCTACAGGGTGGACGCACTGCCCGACCAACCGCCCCCCAGCGCCTTGTACAGCGTGACGCCATTGGTCAGCTGGGCCAGGCGGGTGCCGATCAGGGTCTGGCGCGCGCCGTACCACGAGCGCTGGGCGTCCAGCACATCCAGGTAGCTGTCCACGCCCCGGTCAAACCGGGCTTGCGACATCTGCAGCACCTCGCCACTGGCCTGCACCAGGGCGTTTTGCGCCTGCAACTGGTCGCCCACGGCACTGCGCTGGGCCAGCGCATCGGCCACTTCGCGGAAGGCGGTCTGGATGGCTTTTTCGTACTGCGCGAGCGCAATGCCTTGTGCGGCTTTGGCGCTGTCCAGGTTGGCCTGGTTGGCACCGCCATCAAAAATGGGCAGGCTGATCTGGGGGATGAAGCTCCAGCTGCCCGAGCCCGCCTTGAACAGGCCCGACAAGTCCGCACTGCTACTGCCCGCCGTGGCCGTCAGGCTGATGCGCGGGTAGAACGCCGCCCGCGCCACGCCAATGTTGGCGGTGGCGGCCTTGAGCTGATGCTCGGACTGCAACAAATCGGGCCGACGCAGCAGCAGGTCGGACGGCACCCCCGCAGGCAGCGCAGGCAAGGCGTTCAGCGTGTCGCCCAGCACCTCAGGCGCCAGGGTATCAGGCACTGGCGTGCCCAGCAGCAGCGCCAGGGCGTTGCGGTCTTGCGCCACCTGGCCGGTGTAACGGGCCACGTCCACGCGGGCGCTCTCCACACTGGTTTGCAGCTGGCGCAGCGTCAGGGCCGAGGCTGCGCCCAGCTCAAACCGCGTCTGGGTGAGGCGGTACGACTCGCTTTGGCTGCGCAAGGTCTCTTGCGCCAAAGCCAGGCGCTCCAGGTCGGCAGCCCAGGCGAGGTAGGCCGTGGTCACCTCGGCCACCAGGCTGATGTGCGTGGTGCGGCGGGCCTGCTCGGTGGCCAGAAACTGCTCCAGCGCCTGGTTGCTGAGGTTGCGCACGCGGCCAAACAGGTCCAGCTCATACGCGCTCACGCCCAGGTTGGCGCTGTACTGGTGGCTGGTGATGGCCGTGCCTGCGCCCGACAGGCTGGCCGGGGTGCGCGCTGCCGTGCCGCTGCCCGTGGCGTTCACCGTGGGCAAGGTTTGCGCATCTTGCACGCGGTATTGGGCGCGGGCCTGTTCGATGTTGAGCACGGCCACACGCAGGTCGCGGTTGTTCGCCAAGGCCAGCTCAATCAGGCTGCGCAACTTGGCATCGGCAAAGAACGTGCGCCAGTCGATGTCGCCGGTAGCGCCGCTTTGTGGAGTGCCGCCGTCGGCCGCATCCGGGTAGGCCGCCGGCACGGGCGCAGCGGGCTGCTCATAGGTGGGGGCCAGGTTAGCACAGCCGGTCAGCACCAGGGCGGCGGCCAGCAGGGACAAAGTCAGGGAACGGGGCATTTCAGTGGCCTTCCGACAAAACAGGGGTGGCAGCGTGCACATCAGCACCAGAGGCGGGCTTTTGGCGCCCAAACAGCTTTTGCACGATGACGAAGAACAGCGGCACGAAGAAGATGGCCAGCACCGTGCCGGTGACCATGCCACCGACCACGGCCGTGCCGAGCGCGTTTTGCGCACCTGCGCCCGCGCCCTTGCTCAGCATCAGCGGCAGCACACCCAAGATGAACGCCAGCGATGTCATCAAGATAGGCCGCAGCCGCATGCGTGCCGCCGTGATGGCCGACTCGACCAGCGAGTGGCCCTGCGCATACAGCTCCTTGGCAAATTCCACGATCAAGATGGCATTTTTGGACGCCAGCCCCACCGTGGTCAGCAGCCCGACCTGGAAGTACACATCGTTCATCTTCCACGTCAGCACCGCGCCCGCCAGCGTGCCCAGAACGCCCAGCGGCACCACCAGCAGCACTGAGAACGGAATCGACCAGCTCTCGTACAGCGCCGCCAGACACAGGAACACCACCAGGATGGACACGGCATACAGCAGCATGGCCTGGCCGCCCGCCTCGCGCTCCTGGCGCGACACGCCCGTCCACTCAAAGCCAATGCCCGCGGGCAACTCGGCCGCATGGCGCTCCACCAAGTCCAGCGCCTGGCCGCTGGACATGGCGCCCGGCAGGGCCATGCCCAGAATTTCCACCGAGGGCACGCCGTTGTAGCGCTCCAGGCGGGGCGAGCCGGTGATCCACCCCGAGGTGGAGAACGCGCTGAACGGAACCATGGTGCCGCTGCTGTTGCGCACAAACCATTTGCCAATGTCCTCGGGCGCCATGCGGTGCGGCGCATCGGCCTGCAAGAAGACCTTCTTCACCCGGCCCTTGTCCAGAAAGTCGTTGACATAGCTGCTGCCCCACGCCACCGAAAACGTGTTGTTGATGTCGGCCATGGACAGGCCCAGCGCGCCCGCCTTGTGCTCGTCAATGTCTAGGCGGAACTCGGGCGCGTCTTCCATGCCATTGGGGCGCACGGCCACCAGGCCCTTCTCTTGCATCAGCGCGCCCAGCAGCTGGTTGCGTGCGGCCATCAGGGCGTCGTGGCCCAGGTTGGCGCGGTCTTGCAGCATCAGGTCGAACCCGCTGGCGTTGCCCAGCTCAGACACCGCAGGCGGCGCAAACGCGAACACCGAGGCATTGCGGATTTGCGAGAGAGCACCCATCGCCTTGTTGGCCACGGCCTGGGCCTTGAGGCCCGGCGCCGTGCGTTCGCCCCAGGGCTTGAGCTTGACGAAGGCAAAGCCCGTGTTCTGCCCACTGCCCGCAAAGCTGAAGCCCGCCACGGTGAAGATCGAGTCCACCGCGTCTTTTTGCTCTTCCAGAAAGTGGTGCTGCACCTGGTCCAGCACCTTTTCGGTGTTGCTTTGCGTGGTGCCTGGGGGCAGTTGCACGATGGCAAACAGCGTGCCCTGGTCTTCCTCAGGCAAGAAGCCTGCGGGGATTTTGGTGAACACAAAGCCTACGGCCACCACCAAAATGGCGTAGCCCACCATCCAGCGGCCACCGCGCTGGAGCATGCGCTGCACCAGGCTTTGGTAGCCACGGTTGCTGCGGTCAAAAGCACGGTTGAAGGCGCCAAAAAACCCTTTTGTGGCCAACCCGTGCCCCTTGGGAATGGGCTTGAGCAGCGTGGCGCACAAGGCGGGCGTGAGGATCATGGCCACCAGCACCGACAGCGTCATCGCCGACACGATGGTGACGGTGAACTGGCGGTAGATGACACCCGTAGAGCCGCCAAAGAAGGCCATGGGCACAAACACGGCGGCCAGCACCAGGGCCACCCCCACCAGCGCGCCGGTGATCTGGCCCATGGATTTGCGCGTGGCTTCCAGGGGCGACAAGCCCTCTTCGCTCATCACCCGCTCTACGTTTTCGACCACCACAATGGCATCGTCCACCAGCAGGCCAATGGCCAGCACCATGGCCAGCATGGTCAGCGTGTTGAGCGAATACCCAAACGCCGCCAGCACACCAAAGGTACCCAGCAGCACCACCGGCACCGCAATGGTGGGGATGAGCGTGGCGCGGAAGTTCTGCAAGAACAGGTACATCACCACAAACACCAGCACCACGGCCTCGACCAGGGTTTTGACCACTTCCTGGATGGAGATGCGCACAAACGGCGTGGTGTCGTAAGGCTTGATGACCTTCATGCCCTGCGGGAAGAACTTGCCCAGCTCAGCCAGTTTGGCGTCCACCGCCTTGACGGTGTTGAGCGCATTGGCACCGGTGGCCAGCTTGATGGCCAGGCCCGCAGCGGGCATGCCGTTGAAACGGGCCACCGTGGCGTAGCTCTCGCCGCCCAGCTCAATGCGCGCCACATCGCTCAGGCGCACAGCGGCGCCGTTGGCCTGGGTGCGCAGCAAGATGCCTGCAAACTCATCGGCCGTCTTCATGCGCGTTTGCGCCGTGATGGTGGCATTGAGCTGCTGGTTGGCCGTGGATGGCAGGCCGCCGAGCTGCCCGGCAGACACCTGCGCGTTCTGCGCCTGGATGGCGTTCTTCACGTCCAGCGGCGTCAGGTTGAAGCTGTTGAGCTTGCTCGGGTCCAGCCAGACGCGCATCGCATATTGCGAGCCAAACAGCGTCGTGTCGCCCACGCCTTCTACGCGGCTGATCGGGTCTTGCACGTTGGCCGCCACGTAGTCGGACAAGTCCGAGCCGTTGAGCTTGCCGTCTTCCGACACAAAGGCCAGCACGTTCAGGAAGTTGTTGGCCGACTTGGTCACGCGCACGCCCTGCTGCTGCACCTCTTGCGGCAGCAGCGGCGTGGCCAGGGCCAGCTTGTTTTGCACCTGCACCTGGGCAGTGTCGGGGTCGGTGCCGTTCTCAAACGTCAGCGTGATGGTCACGCTGCCCGAGGACTCACTGGTCGAAGCGATGTAAGAGAGCTTGTCCAGCCCCTTCATCTTCTGCTCGATGACCTGGGTGACGGTGTCTTCCAGCGTTTTGGACGAGGCGCCCGGATAGGTGGCCGAGATGGCGATGGCGGGCGGCGCAATGGTGGGGTATTGGGCGATGGGCAGTGTCAGCACTGCCATCACCCCTGCCAGCATCGTGATGATGGCAAGCACCCACGCGAAGATGGGGCGGTCGATGAAAAAACGGGCCATGGGATTCTCTTTGCGGGGTGTTCAACGGGCGCTGGAGGGGGCAGCTTCGGCGCTACTCGCGGCGGCCATCTTCTGCACGGCTTCCGTCTTTTTGAAGGCGGCGGGGGTGTAGGGCTGGGTTTGCACCGGCTGGCCAGCACGCGCTTTTTGCTGGCCTTCCACCACCACGGTGTCGCCTGCTTTCAGGCCATCCGTCACCAGCCACTGGTCACCCACGGCACGGTCGGCAGTCAGGCTGCGCTGCTGCAACTTGCCTTCTCCATCCACCACAAAGACGTAGGGCTTGCCGGTGGTGTCGCGGCCCACAGCGGGCTGGGGCACCAGCAGGGCTTGCTCCAGCACGCCCTCCTCCAGCACGGCGCGGGCATACATGCCTGGCAGCAAGTCGGCGCGGGGGTTGGGGAACTCGGCGCGCAGCGTCACGGCGCCCGTGCTTTGGTCCACCGTCACGTCCGAAAACTGCAGCTTGCCGGGCTGCGCGTACACACTGCCGTCCTCCAGCACCAGGCGCACTTTGGCGGTACCGCTTTTGAGAGTGCCTGCGTCCATCGAGCGCTTGAGGGCCAGCAGCGTGCTGGTGGACTGCGTCACGTCCACGTAGATCGGGTCCAACTGCTGCACCGTGGCCATGGCACCGGCCTGATTGGCCGTGACCAGCGCACCGGGCGTGACGCTGGAGCGCCCGATGCGCCCGCTGATGGGCGAGGTGATGCGGGTGTAGTCCAGGTTGATGCGCTGGGTTTGCAGCGTGGCGCGGGCGGCGCTGACCTCGGCCTCGGCCTGCAGCAGCGACGCGGCGGCGTCGTCGGCATCCTGCTGGCTCACGGCCTTGATGGCCGACAGCTCCTTGAAGCGCCCGGCCTTCAGGCGCACCGTGACCAGGTTTGCCTCGGCCTTGGCCAGGGTGGCCTGGGCGCTATCGACATTGGCGCGGTAGGTGGCGGGGTCGATCTGGTAGAGCACATCGCCCGCCTTCACATCGCTGCCTTCCTTGAAGCGGCGCTGCAGCACCAGCCCGGTGATCTGGGGGCGCACCTCGGCGATCAGCGCCGGGGCCACGCGGCCGGGCAGCTCGGTGGTCAGCGGCAGGCGCTGGGCTTGCACGGTGATGACCCGGACCTGGGGCACGCCCCCGCCGCCAGTGGCCGGGGGCTGGGGTGCTTCGCCGCAGGCGGCCAGTGCCAGGGCGGAAACGGCGGCCAATACGGCCACGGGTCGTTGAATAGCAGGATGCAAGCGCATGAACAAGGCTCCTCGGCCCAGGCGCTTTGGCACGCCCGACCTGACAAATTGAAAACACGATTTAACTGTACCGAACGGTACGGTATTGCCGATTATCAAGTTGACACATTCAGTCTGTCAAGCAAAAATGGACTCATCGGTACGGTTAAGCGTTATTCACAGGAGTACGGCATGAAAGTTCGCACGGAAGCACGCCGCGAGGCGATTCTGGAAATCGCCTCGCAGGTCTTTCTGGAGTTCGGGTTTGAGCGCGCATCCATGGCCGAGATCGTTCGCCGCATTGGCGGCTCCAAGTCCACCATCTACGGCTACTACCCGTCCAAGGAGGCGTTGTTCCAGGCCGTGACGCAGGCTGCGGGCGAACAGCACATCCAGGCGTCTTTTGCAGAGCTTGCTGCGCACGACATGCAGCAAGGCATTGCCGAGGTGCTGGGCCGGTTTGGAGAAAAGCTGGCGACCTTCATGTGCCGGCAGGAGATGATTGCCACCCACCGCATGGTGCTGGCCGAGGCCGGACACTCCAACATGGGCGAGCTGTTTTACGAGGCGGGCCCCAAACGCGGCATGGGTGAAATCTCAGCCTTTTTCACCCGCGCCATGGAGCATGGACACCTGCGCCAGGATGCGCCTTTTGTCGCAGCGCTACAGTTCGGGGCCTTGGTGCAGTGCGAAATCCAGGTGCGCTGGTACTACAAAGACCTGCCCCCCCTGCCGCCTGAGGAGATCCAGGCCCTGGCCGACCGCGCTGTGGCAACCTTCTTGCGTGCCTATGCGCCGCAGGCGGCAGGCAGCAAGCCCAAAGCCAAGAGTAAAAAGACGGCCTAGCGCTTTACCTACAAGCGCTAGCAGCTATACATTTAATAGCAATCGGCATGCAAAACCCGTCACATGTCGCGCTGCGCAGGCTCCAAAAACTCCTGCGCGTAGCGCAGGTGCACGCCCTCGGACACGAACACGTCGAACAGGTCCGGATCGATGTGCCCGCCATCGCGCATCTTGGCCATGATGCCCAGCGCCTGCGACAGGCTCATGCCGCTCTTGTAGGGCCGGTCAGCGGCCGTCAAGGCTTCAAACACATCGGCGATGCCCATCATGCGCGCCTGCACTGACATCTGGTCGCGCGTCAGGCCCTTGGGGTAGCCGCGCCCGTCCATGCGCTCGTGGTGGCCGCCCGCGTATTCGGGCACGTTCTTGAGGTGGCGCGGCCAGGGCAGCGTCTCCAGCATCTTGTTGGTCGCCACGATGTGGTGGTTGATGATGTCGCGCTCGGCCTGCGTCAGCGTGCCCGAGCGGATGGTGAGGTTCTCGACCTCTTCGGCCGTCAGGAAGCTGGTCTGCAGGCCCTGCGGGTTGCGCCACTGGCGCTGCACACCTATGTCGCGCACGCGCTGCTGGTCTGCCGCCGACATGGCCTCCCCCCCGATATTGGCCTTGCGCAAAAAGTCACGGTCGGCGTCCAGCGCAGCCAGCTCTTGCTGCAAGGTCTGCTGCACCTGGGCTTCGGCCGCCGCATCGACCACCGGGCGCAGCGCCAACTGGCGCCGCAGGGCGGCCAGCTCGGCATCGCGCTTGAGCACTTCAAAGCGCGTGTCCACCGTGCCAATGCGGTCGTACAGCGTCTGCAGCTTGGTGGCTTTGTCCACCACGTGCACAGGGGTGGTGATCTTGCCGCAGTCGTGCAGCAGCCCGGCCATCTTCAGCTCGTAACGGTCGCGGTCGGTCATGGCAAAGTGGGCCAGCGGCCCCTCTTGCACGGCATGGGCCGCCTCGGCCAGCATCATGGTCAGCGCTGGCACGCGCTGGCAGTGGCCCCCGGTGTAGGGCGATTTCTCATCGATGGCCAGGTTGATGAGGTTCACGAACGACTCGAACAGGCGCTCAAGCTGCGACACCAGCAGCCGGTTGGTGAGTGCAATAGCGGCCTGCGAGGCCAGCGACTCGGCCAGGCTCTGGTCGGCTTGCGAGAACGCCATCACCTCGCCCGTCTCCGGGTCGCGTGCGTTGATGAGCTGCAGCACGCCAATCAGCTCACGGTCGTGGTTCTTCATGGGCACCGTCAGGAACGACTGCGAACGATACCCTGTGCGCGCATCAAAAGCGCGTGTGCCGGAAAAGTCGAAGCCCTGCTCGCTGTAGGCATCGGCAATGTTCACTGTGCGGTCGTGGATGGCCGAGTGCGCCGCCACCAGCGAGTCATTGGGAGCCCCATCGGTGGTGCGCAGGGGCAGCAAAGGCAGATCAATGGGCTTGCCCGTGGTGCCCCCCAGGCGTATGCCCAGCGAGTCGGTGCGCAAGATCTCGAACTTCAGGGCCGCCTGGTCTTCCGTCACGCTGTACAGCGTGCCGCCATCCGCCCCAGTAATGGTCTTGGCGGCTTCCAAAATGTTTTCCAGCAGCCGCTCAATGTGCCGCTCGCGCGACAATGCCGCCCCAATGCCATTGAGCTGCTCCAGCCGGCGAAAAAGATGGATAGTGGATTCCTTGCTCATGCGATTCACCTGGCGGCAGCGTTGGTAACCCGACATCGTAACGAAAGGTGACGGCTATCATCCTCCGGTTCATCCATCTTCGCCACCTACTCGCGTTCTACCCGCCCATCTCGTGGACCCGGTCACTTCCCGCTTCATCACCGCCGCCCTCTATCAGTTCGTCGACCTGCCCGACTTTGCCGCACTGCAAGGGCCCCTGCAAAGCCTGTGCGAGGCCCACGGCGTGCGCGGCATGCTGCTGCTGGCGCACGAAGGCATCAACGGCACCATCGCAGGCACCCCGACAGGTGTGCACGCCGTGCTGACCTGGCTGCGCAGCGACAGCCGCTTTGCAGCCCTGCAGCACAAAGAGGCGCCCGCCAGCACCCTGCCGTTCTACCGCATGCGTGTGCGGCTCAAAAAAGAGATCGTCACCCTGGGCGTGCCCGGCCTGAACCCCGCGCGCAACGCAGGCACCTACGTCAAGCCCAGCGACTGGAACACCCTCATCGACGACCCGGCCGTGGTGGTCATCGACACGCGCAACGACTACGAAGTGGGCATCGGCACCTTCGAGCGCGCCATCAACCCGCACACCAAGAGCTTTTCCGAGTTTCCGGACTGGGTGGCGCAACAATCGCAGCCCGGCGGCGTGCTGGCAGGCAACCCGAAGGTGGCCATGTTCTGCACTGGCGGCATCCGCTGCGAAAAATCCACCGCCTTCCTCAAGTCGCAAGGCTTTGACGAGGTCTATCACCTCGAGGGCGGCATCCTCAAATACCTGGAGACCGTGCCCGAGGAAGCCACCCGCTGGCAGGGCGAGTGCTTTGTGTTTGATGAGCGGGTCTCCGTAGGCCACGGCCTGGTGCGCGGCCCGCACCAGCTGTGCCGCTCATGCCGCATGCCGCTGGGCGAAGCCGAGCTGGCACACCCGCACTACGTGCCAGGCGTGAGCTGTCCCTGTTGCCACGGCACCCGCACGCCCGAGCAAGAACGCGCCCTGGCCGAGCGCGAGCGGCAAATGCAGCTGGCGGCCCAACGCGGCCAGGAACACATCGGCGCACGCCAGCCCAGCAGCTCTGCACGGCCCAGCACGCAAGAAGTCAAAGAAGGCAAAGACAACGCAGGCGACACGGAAGACGCTGCATGACCGCCCTCCCCGTTCTCTACTCCTTTCGCCGTTGCCCCTACGCCATGCGTGCCCGGCTGGCCCTGGCGGTGAGCAGGCAGGCGTGCGAACTGCGCGAGGTGGTCCTCAAGAACAAGCCCCAGGCCCTGCTGCAAGCCTCGCCCAAAGGCACCGTGCCCGTGCTCGTGCTGCCAGATGGCCACGTGCTGGAGCAAAGCCTGGACATCATGCTCTGGGCCCTGGCGCAACACGACCCCGACGGTTGGCTGTCTCCCATCGAAGGCACGCGGGCCGACATGCAGGCACTGATCGCCGAATGCGACGGCCCCTTCAAACAGGCGCTGGACCGCTGCAAATACCCCAACCGCTACCCCGGCGCCGACGTGAGTGCCGCGCGTGCCACCGCCGTGGCTTGGTTGAGCGTGCTGGACACCCGCCTGGCCACCCGCCCCCACCTGTTCGGCCATCGCGCGGCCCTGGCAGACATAGCCATCGCACCGTTTGTGCGCCAGTTTGCGGGCATTGATGCAACGTGGTGGCAAGCGCAGCCCTGGCCCCATTTGCAGGCATGGCTTGCGCATTGGCAGGCCAGCGAGCTGCTGGAGAGCGTGATGCACAAGCTGCCTGCGTGGGTAGATGGGACGGAGGGGGTGTTGTTTCCCCATCCTGTGACAACTTTCGCCCCCTGCGACAGCGCCGGGCTCCATCACTGACCAGTCACGCCCAGATGGTTGCATACGTTCTCGTTGGCATGCTGTGTGCACACCTGCTGTGCTTCGCCGTCATGTTTTTGCTCATCAGCAAACGCCTGCACGGCAAGAAGATGGGCATGGACTTTTTTGCCCTGGGCAACCTCCTGCTGGGATTGGCCTATGTGCTCCAGCTGGTGGAGGGCGGCCCCGCCTGGAGCGTGATGAGCGTGCTCAACCACACCCTCACGCTGGCCTCTCCCATTGCCTACGGGCTCGGGGTCATGCGGTTTTTTGGCTACCCCGCCCCCCTGTTGCGGCCGTTGATTGCATTTGCCATCGCGTACGCCACCTTGCAGGTGCTGGTGCAGTGGAGCTTGGGGCCTGTGGCGCGCTACGCCTTGCTGTCAGGAATGTCGGCGCTGCTGTTCCTGGTGATGGCGCTGACGGCCCTCTACGGTGTTCGCACGTTTGCCAAGCATTTGCATTGGGAGATGGCATTTTTTGCGTTCCTGATCGGAGGCATCTGTGTACTCAACGCCATCAAATGCGTGAAGGTTCTGGAGGGTGGCCTGGACGCATTGCAAATGGACAGCCATTTCCAGATGGTGTTCTACATCTACATGTCGTCCCTGGCCACCGTAGTGCCGCCCTCCATCGTTTGGCTGGTGCTGCGGCGCCTGACCGATGATTTGAGCCACATGGCAGCGCGTGATCCGATGACGCAACTGCTCAACCGCAGAGGGCTCTCCGAAGCGCTGGACCGGTATTTCAATCTCCGCCAGGCGACTCCGGCCTTCTTGATGCTGTTGGATGTCGACCATTTCAAACGCATCAACGATACCCATGGCCACCAGATCGGAGACGCCGTACTGTGCCGCGTAGCAGAAGTGCTGCGCGGCACAGTGCGCCGTGGCGATCTGACAGGCCGTATCGGCGGCGAAGAATTTATCGCCATCTGCACAGGCAGTGATGGTGCGGGTGTCCTGCAGCTGGCAGAGCGTGTGCGCAAGGCGGTTGAAAATCAAACCATCGAAATCAGCGGCTCTGACCAACCGCTGCGCTGCACGGTCACGATCGGGGTTTCAGGCGATTTCTCCAGCCTCCCGGAACTGGAGGGCGCCATGCGGTCCGCCGATGCAGCGCTTTACCGGGGCAAGGCCGCAGGACGCAATCGGGTTGAGTCGGCTGGCACTTCCGCCCCCTTTCTGACTCCGGGCGCAAGCCCATTCACTGCGGGCCAGATGGAAGCGGCAAAAGCAGCGGAATAGCCCAGACTGCCCCCGTGCACATTGGTGGCACCGTGTGCCCTTGACAGCCCGCAACTACAGGCAGCGTGCCCGCGGCATTGCAAAGCTGGTCGTTGGCACCAGGCCTGCGAAGCAGCTCGACCAGCCAGGCATTGGCGCCGCTGACAAACCAGCCTCCCTTCTCGACCCGCCTGCTGTCCACCGCTGCAATGCCAGCCCAGGCTCACCCATCAGCACGCGGAAGGATGCCGTTGAGCGTGCGGACAAAAACAAAAGGCGCTCTACAGAGCGCCTTTTGCCAAGTCGGTACCCGCCAGACTTTTCAAGCCGCCGAGTACCCTGCAGCACTGCGGCGGCCACCCTTGAAGCCGCGCACCAGCAAAGCCAGCAGCACCAGCCCAAAGCCGACAAAGCAGATAAACGACCAGTTGGCGATGGAGCCACCCAGGAAGGTCCAGTCAATGGCTGTGCAGTCGCCCGAGCCTCGGAAAATCATGGGAATGGCGCGGCCGATGGGGTAGTTTTCGATCATGCCGTAGAAGTCGCGGCCGCAGGTGGCGACTTCGGGCGGGTACCACTGCAGCCAGCTTTGGCGGGCGGCAACGAAGGCGCCGAAACCCGAGGCCACCACGGCCAGGACAGTCCAGCCCATCCACCAGCCTTTTGCGCCCCTGGCGCTCGCCAATGCAGCGAAGACAGCTACCAAAATAAGAGCATACCGCTGCACGATGCACATGGGGCAAGGCTCCAGGCCCACCACATGCTGCAAGTACATGCCAAAGGCCAGCATTGCCACGCAAGCCACGCTGATCAGTGCCAGCACACGGCGCGGGGCCTGATCGATCCAGTTCAACACCATCATTCTTATCCTTGTGGCGTATGGTCCTTCAACCGCCTAACGTCGTTGGGGCGCCTTGCCGTGCCAAAGCACTGTCTGCGGCGCCCCGCCTAGTTATGCGGTCGAATCACCATCCGCTGAAAGCCACTGCATCGCGAGCAGCTTTCCTAAGAAAACCGGCTCAGATCCCCGCAGCGTGATCTAAAAATACGCGGGCGCGGCGCGGTGTCACCACCAGCGTTTCGCCCTCTTTAAAGCCCTGCTCCTTGAACTGCTGCGCAGGGATCTGCGCTTCGATCAAGGAGTCTGGGGACGCATTGTCCGCTGGTTTGTGGTCTTGGGAGGGAATAAGTTCCAACCGCGCGATGGGGCCCACCACAATGGCGCGGCTCAGCTGGGCCACGATGCCGCGTGGGCGGCCTTCGGCGTCCAGCCCGGCGCCCGGTGAGTAGCGCTCCACATCCAGGTCGTGCGGGCGCACGTAGGCAAACGCCTTGGCGTTTTGCGCCTGGCTGTGCTCGGGCGAGTCGATCTGCATGCCGTCGAGGTGCACAAGCCCTTCGTGGGCGCGGCCGTGGAACAGGTTCACGTCGCCCAGAAAGCCATAGACAAACGGGCTGGCGGGCTGGTCCCACACCTGCTGGGGCGAGCCGCTTTGCTCGATGCGGCCCTGGTTGATGACCACCACGCGGTCGGCCACTTCCAAGGCTTCTTCCTGGTCGTGGGTCACGAAGATGCTGGTCACGTGCAGTTCGTCGTGCAGGCGGCGCAGCCAGCGGCGCAGTTCTTTGCGCACCTTGGCATCCAGGGCGCCGAAGGGCTCATCGAGCAGCAGCACCTTGGGCTCCACCGCCAGGGCGCGGGCCAGCGCAATGCGCTGGCGCTGGCCGCCGGACAGCTGCGAGGGGTAGCGGTCGGCCAGCCAGTCGAGCTGCACGAGCTTGAGCAGGTCCATCACCTTCTGCTTGATCTGCGCTTCGCTCGGGCGCTCGCCACGGGGCTTCACGCGCAGGCCAAAGGCCACATTCTCAAACACGGTCATGTGGCGGAACAGTGCGTAGTGCTGGAATACGAAGCCCACGTTGCGCTCGCGCACATGCACGTCGGTGGTGTCTTCGCCGCTGAAATGGATGGTGCCGACGTCAGCCGTCTCCAGCCCCGCGATGATGCGCAGCAGCGTGGTCTTGCCACAGCCCGAGGGGCCCAGCAGTGCGATGAGTTCGCCGGAGGCAATGTCCAGGCTCACATCGCGCAGGGCATGGAAGTCGCCAAACTGCTTGCTGACGTTACGGATTTCAATGCTCATGGTGTTTCTTCCTTCAGCGGGCAGTTCAACGGGCAGCGGCGTCGGCAGGACGCTCGGGCGGCAAGTCGGTCGCAGCCTTCAATGCCTGCTCATTGCGGTGTTCGGCGACGGTCTTGATGACCAGGGTGACCAGGGCCAGCAAGGCCAGCAGCGAGGCTGCGGCAAACGCAGCCACGGATTGGTACTCGTTGTAGAGAATCTCAACGTGCAGCGGGATGGTGTTGGTCTGCCCCCGGATGTGGCCGGACACCACGGACACCGCGCCGAACTCGCCCATGGCGCGCGCGTTGCACAAGATCACGCCGTACAGCAGACCCCACTTGATGTTGGGCAGCGTCACGTACCAAAAGGTCTGCCAGCCGGTGGCGCCCAGCACGATGGCGGCCTGCTCCTCGTCGTTGCCCTGCGCCTGCATCAGCGGGATCAGCTCGCGGGCGATGAACGGAAAAGTCACAAACACGGTGGCCAGCACAATGCCGGGCACGGCGAAGATGATCTTGATGTCGTGCGCCTGCAGCCACGGGCCAAACCAGCCCTGCGCGCCAAACATCAGCACATAGATCAGGCCCGCCACCACGGGGGACACCGAGAACGGCAGGTCCACCAGCGTGGTCAAAAACGCCTTGCCTTTGAACTCGTACTTGGCAATGCACCAAGCGGCGGCCACGCCAAACACCAGGTTCAGCGGCACCGCAATCAGCGCGGTGATCAGCGTGAGCTTGATGGCCGACCAGGCATCGGGCTCGCGCAGGCCCTCCAGGTAGGCGCCAAAGCCTTTGCGCAGCGCCTCGGCAAACACCGCAGCCAGCGGCAGCACCAGGAACAGCAGCATGAAGGCCAGTGCGACGGCAATGAGCGTGTAGCGTACCCAGGGCGCTTCGGTCGTGCCCGCTTGCGCGCGGCGAATGGTTCGGGAGTTGCTGCCGCTCATGCTGGTGCCCCCGTGTGCCGGCGTTGCCAGGCCTGCAATGCGTTAATGACCAAAAGCAAGATGAATGAGATCACCAGCATGACGACGGCCACGGCGGTCGCGCCTGCGTAGTCGTACTGCTCCAGCTTGCCGATGATGATCAAAGGCGTGATTTCAGAAACCATGGGCATGTTGCCTGCGATGAAGATGACCGAGCCGTACTCACCCACCGCCCGCGCAAACGCCATGGCAAAGCCGGTGAGCAGCGCAGGGGTGATGGAGGGCAGGATGACCTTGGTGAAGGTCTGCAGGCGCGTGGCGCCCAGGCAGGTGGCGGCTTCTTCCAGCTCTTTCTCGGCGTCTTCCAGCACGGGCTGCACGGTGCGCACCACAAACGGCAGGCCGATGAAGATGAGCGCAATCACGATGCCCGCAGGCTTGAACGCCAGCTGGATGCCCATGGGCTCCAGAATGCTGCCCACCCAGCCATTGCCCGCCAGCAAAGCCGTGAGCGAGATACCCGCCACGGCGGTGGGCAGCGCAAAAGGCAGGTCCACCAGCGCGTCCACGATTTTCTTGCCCGGAAACTTGTAGCGCACCAGCACCCAGGCGATCAGCAGGCCGAACACCAGATTGACCAGCGCCGCCAGGAACGAGGCGCCGAAGGTCAGCCGGTACGACGCCATCACACGCGGCGCACTGATGGCGGCCCAGAACTGCTCCCAGGTGAGCGTGAAGGTTTTGAAGATCAGTGCCGACAGCGGGATCAGCACGATGATGCTCAGATAAAACAGGGTGTAGCCCAGCGACAGCCCGAAGCCGGGCAGCACGCGTTTGGGCGCACGCCGACCGGCCGGGGCTGCGGCCACAGCATTCGCAGTGGTCATATGAAGAGGTAGTGAGGTGCGCGGGCCTTACTTGGCACCCGGGGTGTAGAGCTTGTCGAACTGACCGCCGTCGTTGAAGTGCACTTTTTGCGCTTCGGTCAGCGAGCCAAAGTACTTGGCCACGGTGAATTGCTTGAGGGGCTTGAAGGTGTCGGCGTATTTCTTGAGCACGGCCTCCGAGCGGGGGCGGATGGCGTGCTTGGCGGCAATTTCCTGGGCCTCTTCAGAGTACAGGTAGTCCAGGTAAGCCTTGGCCAATGCGCCGGTGCCCTTCTTGGCCACCGTGCGCTCGACCACTGCCACGGGGTTCTCGGCCACCACGCTCACCGAGGGGTACACCGCATCGACCTTGCCCGCGCCAAACTCACGGTCGATCGACACGACTTCGGACTCGAACGTGATCAACACATCGCCCTGGTTGCGCTGCAGGAAGGTGGCCGTGGCATCGCGCCCGCCCTTGGCCAGCACGGGCACGTTCTTGTAGAGCTTGCCCACAAATTCGGCGGCCTGCGCCTCGGTGCCGCCCTTTTCACGCACGGCGCCCCACGCGGCCAGGTAGGCGTAGCGGCCGTTGCCGCCCGTCTTGGGGTTCACCACGATCACCTGCACGCCGGGCTTGATGAGGTCTTCCCAGTCCTTGATGTTCTTGGGGTTGCCGTTGCGCACCAAGAACAGCATGGTCGAGGTGGTGGGCGATGCGTCGTGCGGGAATTTCTTGGTCCAGTCTTTCGCGACCACACCGCTGTCGGCCAGAAACTGCACGTCGGTGGTGGTGTTCATGGTGACCACATCAGCCGCCAGGCCGTCGTTCACGGCACGCGCCTGGGCGCTGGAGCCTGCATGCGACTGGTCCACCTTCACGTCTTGCCCGGTGGTCTTCTTGTAGTGGGCGATGAAGGCGGCGTTGTAGTCCTTGTAGAACTCACGGGCCACGTCGTATGACACATTGAGCAGCGCGTTCTGGGCGCCAGCCACGCCACTGACAGTCAGGGCCAAAGCAGCCAAAAGGGTCTTGAGTTTCAAAGAAGTCATGTCGCGTCGCTCAAAAAAGCTGAAGGTGTCACATTGTGTACAACAGCCTCTTAAAACTCAAAAGAATATATTCTTTTAAATTAATCAAACTGTGGAATATAGAAAAGCGTACAGCCTGTGCACCGTGACGCGCCCGAGGCCTGTGGAGCACACTGCGCCACTGTCGCCTCCCAGGGTTTAGACAAAATATGCCCCTAGCGCAATCAGATAAAGCGCTAGCAGCTATTCATTTCATAGCAAATTGGCGGCCACCGACTCGGGTACTTGGGCAGGCGATGCAGACCACTCAGTACCGCCACCGCCCTCGTCCGTCAGCGATTGCAGCAGCGCCCGGCCCAAAGGCCATTCGCCGTGCCCGGATTCCACGTTGATATGGCCTGCGTTCTGCATGCGCACAAACTCGCTGCCCCATGCTCGGGCATAGGCGCCGGCCAAGCGAATCGGGCAGTACGGGTCATTGCTGCTGGCCACCAGAATGCTGCGGTACGGCAACGCTGCGTAAGGCACAGGGGCAAAGTCACTGAGGATGGCACGGCGTTCGGGGTCTGCCGGGGCCACCAGCAGCGCACCGCGCACCCGCGCCGCAGCCTCGGGCCCCATGTGGGTGGTGGCAATGCAGCCCAGGCTGTGCGCCACGATCACCACCGGCTGCTCCTGCGCTAGCACGGTTTTCTCCAGCTGCGCGACCCAGGCGGCGCGGGTGGGCGTGATCCAGTCGTCTTGCACTACACGGCGCGCCTCAGGCAGGCGGTCTGCCCACAGGGTTTGCCAGTGCCCGGGGCCGGAATCGCGCCAACCGGGCACGATGATGATGGGTGTGGAGGTCACAGCGTGAACTACCCCGGCCACTTGCAGCCGCCTTGAAAGGCGGGCCACAGAGGCGACGGAGCCCTTTATTTACTTGTTGGGCTGAGGGGTGATGCGCAGGTAGGGGCGCACGGCTTTGAAACCCTTGGGAAAGCGCTGCGCGATCTCGGCCGGGTCTTGCAGGCTGGGCACGATGATCACGTCGTCGCCATCTTTCCAATTGGCAGGGGTGGCCACCTTGTGACTGTCGGTGAGCTGCAACGAGTCAATCACACGCAGGATTTCGTCAAAATTGCGCCCCGTGCTGGCCGGGTAGGTGAAGGTGGTGCGAATCACCTTCTTCGGGTCGATGATGAACACGCTGCGCACCGTCACCGTGGTCGAAGCGTTCGGGTGGATCATGTCGTACAGGTCCGCTACCTTGCGGTCCGCATCGGCCAGGATGGGAAAGTTCACCGTGGTGTTCTGCGTATCGTTAATGTCGTGCACCCACTTCTGGTGCGAATCCACGGGGTCCACGCTCACCGCAATGGGCTTGACGCCACGCTTGGCGAACTCGCTGGCCAATGCCGCTGTTTTGCCCAATTCGGTAGTGCACACCGGCGTGAAATCGGCAGGGTGCGAGAAAAGCACCACCCAGGAACCACCCGCCCATTCATGGAAGCGGATCGGGCCAGCGGTGGATTCCTGTGTGAAGTCAGGGGCGGTGTCGCCCAGGCGCAGCGTGGTCATGCAAAGCTCCTTCGTGAATGGAGCCTGATTTTGGGACTGCGTCTATAAAACCCAAACGAATATATAGCTTTTACTTAATCACCAAATGATCTTTTGATTTGTGTGCGCGGGGAGATGACTGGGCAAAGAAGTGGAGCCTTTTGATATCAATTTCACCATTTCAAAATGATTGGAGAAGCTGATTTTCTTGATATTCATCAAGTCTGCTCGTGTGGGGAATTCACCATGGCAGCCAGCCCCTCTGCGCGTTGACACACCGCTCTGCCCGTGCCCACAGCCCATGTTCGAGGCGAAAACAAAAAAAGCACGCCCATGGGCGTGCTTTGGTAGCGGCTGGCATGGTGGCAGCAGGAAGGCAATGCCCTCCCCCACGCCCTCGCACACCCAACCCCGCTCAGCTCAACTTAGAAGCTCTCCCACTCATCGTCATTGCCACCGGCCTTGGCGGCTTTGGGTGCTGGCGCTGCTTGAGGGGCCGCCAGGCTCGCCGCTGGCTTGCTTTGGGCTGGCGCTTTGGCCGTTGTCGCCTTGGGCTTGCTCAGCGCAGGGCGGGCCGCACTGCTGCCAACGGGCTTGAAGCTACTGGTATTGCCTGGACGCGGGGCGCTGTAGCTGGCATCGTGCGCCAGTTTGAACACTGCCACGGCGTTGACCAGCTCGCCCGCCTGGCCGTTGAGGCTGCTGGCCGCTGCCGCCATTTCTTCCACCAGCGCCGCGTTTTGCTGGGTCGCCTGGTCCATTTGCGTCACGGCTTCGCCCACTTGGCCTACCCCTGCGCTTTGTTCGCTGCTGGCCGCGCTGATCTCTCCCATGATGTCGGTCACGCGCCTAATGGCGGTGACGACTTCGGTCATGGTGCTGCCGGCTTTGTCTACCAGCAGGGTGCCTTGCTCTACCCGCTCTACGCTGGCCATGATCAGGCTCTTGATTTCTTTGGCCGCTTCTGCGCTGCGTCCTGCCAGGTTGCGTACTTCGGTGGCCACCACGGCAAAGCCTCGGCCTTGTTCTCCGGCCCGGGCGGCTTCCACGGCGGCGTTCAGCGCCAGGATGTTGGTCTGAAAGGCAATGCCGTCGATCACGCTGATGATGTCTGCAATCTTGTTGCTGCTGGCGTTGATGCCTTTCATGGTCTCCACCACTTCGGCCACGACTTCTCCGCCTTGCGTGGCAACGGTCGATGCGCTCATGGCCAGTTGGTTGGCGGTGCGGGCGTTGTCTGCGTTTTGGCGCACGGTGGAGCCCAGCTCTTCCATGGAGGCTGCGGTTTCTTCCAGGGCGCTGGCTTGTTGTTCGGTGCGTGCGCTCAGGTCGTTGTTGCCGGAGGCAATCTCGGCGCTGGCCGAGGCCACGCTTTCTGAGTTCTGGCGTACGACGGAGACGGTGCGCACCAGGCTTTGCTGCATGCGTTGCAGGGCTCCGAGCAGTTGGCCGGTTTCGTCGGTGGAGGTGACTTCGATGTGGGCGCTGAGGTCGCCTGCGGCCACTTGGTCGGCCACTTCTACGGCGCGGGACAGGGGGGCGGTGATCGAGCGGATGAGCCACAGGGCGGCGGCAATGGCCAGGGCGATGGCCAGCGCGGCCACGATCAGCAGGGTGTTGCGGGCTGTGGCGTAGGTGCTTTCGGAGACTTTTTTGGCTTCGGCAGCACCATCGGAATTCAGCTTGACGAGTTTGTCCAGCATTTCACCGCTGATCACATACAGCTTGGCGGACTCGCCTTCCACAATGGCCCGAGCCTGTTCGGTTTCATTTTTGCGTGAGTGGGCCAGTGCCGTGTCGTTCACCGCAATGTATTTGGTCCAGTTGGCGGCGAAATCGTCGTAGAGTTTTTTCTCTTCGGGGCTGCTGATGAGCGGCTCGTAGGTTTTACGCAGCTGCGCCATCTTTGCGCGCCCGGCCAGCAGTTGCTGGTCGATCTTGGCCATGGCAGCTTCATCCGTGTTCATGATGTGGGTGAGCACAATCAGGCGCAGATCGGACGTTTGCGCATCAATGGCATTGATCACCTCCACGCTGGGCAACCAGTTTTCGGTGATCTCGGCAGTGGCTGCTCGCATGGCCGACAGTTGGGTCATCGCTGCAACGGCCAAGCCGATCAGCATCAACACCAACAACGCAAACGCGCCAGACAGGCGGGTGGAAATCTTCAAGTTTTTCATGGAACCCTCTTTTAGACGACTTGAAACCTTGCGCTCATCATCCTGTGCCAGCTTCGGCGCATGCATCGCATGCCACAAAACCGCGCTGTTGGCGAAGACCGCGACGCTCCTTGGCTACACGGCGCTCAAGCTTGCAGCTTGCAACGCCGTCGGGCAATCTCATTTTTGCGATTACGCCCGAATTTGTAGCCCAAAGCAACAACGCGAATTTATCACAAAATCAGCAAAAATGATAAAAACAACCGAGTTTTGATTTCAGGCAAATCCGAGAGCTGGCCCATGTTGCTTGCCACACCTACGCACAGCCGCAGCCAGCCCGGGCTTGGAACCTCCCTTAAACTGCCTCGCATATCGCTGCGCCCGGCCTTTCCCAGCAGCCTCTAAATCCAATCCGCCCCATCACGTCACATGCTCAACACCCTCTGGCTGGGCTTTTTCCTGACAGCAGCCGTTGCCGCGCTGGCCCAGTGGCTTCTGGGTGGCCAAGCCCAGGTGTTTGCGGCCATGGTCGAGTCGCTGTTTGCCATGGCCAAGCTCTCGGTGGAGGTGATGGTGCTGCTCTTTGGCACGCTCACGCTGTGGCTTGGCTTTTTGCGCATTGCAGAAAAGGCCGGCATTGTGGATGTGCTGGCGCGATGGCTGGCGCCCCTGTTTGCCCGCCTGATGCCCGAGGTGCCACGTGGCCACCCTGCGCTGGGCTTGATGACTTTGAACTTTGCCGCCAACGCCCTGGGGCTGGACAACGCCGCCACCCCCATGGGGCTCAAAGCGATGCGCGCGCTGCAAGAGTTGAACCGCGAGCCCGCCACTGCCACCAACGCGCAGATTCTGTTCCTGGTGCTCAACGCCTCGTCGCTCACGCTGCTGCCCGTCACCATCTTCATGTACCGCATGCAGCAAGGGGCGCACGACCCTACGCTGGTGTTTTTGCCCATCTTGCTGGCGACCTCGGCATCCACCCTGGCGGGGCTGCTGGCCGTGGCCGTGGTGCAGCGGCTGCCGCTGTGGCATCCGGTGGTGCTGGCGTATTTGCTGCCGTTGGCGCTGGTGCTGGGCGGCTTCATGGCGCTGCTCAGCAGCCTGAGTGCTGCGGCGCTGGCGCAGTTGTCCTCGCTGCTGGGCAACCTCACGCTGTTTGGGCTGGTGGTGGCGTTTGTCGCGATTGGCGCCTGGCGCAAGGTGCCGGTGTACGAAGCCTTTGTGGAGGGCGCACGCGAGGGCTTTGATGTGGCCAAAGGGCTGCTGCCCTACCTGGTAGCCATGCTGTGTGCGGTGGGCGTGCTGCGGGCATCGGGGGCACTGGGGTATGCCCTGGAGGGGATTCGCTGGTGCGTGAACACCCTGGGGGTGGATGCACGGTTTGTGGACGCACTGCCGACCGCGCTGGTCAAGCCGTTTTCAGGCAGCGCGGCGCGGGCCATGCTGATCGAGACCATGCAGACACAGGGCGTAGACAGCTTTGCCGCGCTGGCTGCGGCCACCATCCAGGGCAGCACCGAAACCACGTTTTACGTGCTGGCGGTGTACTTTGGGGCCGTGGGCATTCAGCGCGCCCGGCATGCCGTGGCCTGTGCGCTGGTGGCCGAGCTGGCCGGGGTGGTGGCGGCCATTGCGGTGTGCTACCAGTTTTTTGGTTGAAGGCCCACCGCAATTCAAGCCAAATTGGCCTGCAGCGCTTACCAATCAAGCGCAAGCAGCTATTAAATAAATAGCATTCATCGCCACACTGATGCGAGACATCAACCCAGCGCGGTGTCCAGCAGCATCATCAGCACAAAGCCCCACATCAGCCCGCCCGTGGCCCAGGCCTCGTGCCCTTTGCGGTGGGATTCGGGAATGATCTCGTGGCTGATGACAAACAGCATGGCCCCCGCAGCAAAGCCGAGGCCCCAGGGCAGCAGGCTGGCCGCGTGGCTGATGACCACCGCCCCCAGCACGGCCCCCAAGGGCTCGACCAACCCCGAGGCCATGCCCAGCCCCACGGCCAGCGTGCGCCGGTAGCCCGCAGCCAGCAGCGCCACAGCCACCACCAGCCCCTCGGGCACATCCTGGATGGCAATGCCTGTGGTCAATGCACCGGCGCGCAAGGCATCGCCGCCAGCGTAGGCCACGCCAATGGCCAGCCCTTCGGGCAGGTTATGCAGCGCAATCGCAAACACAAACAGCCAGGTGCGCCGCAGCGTGCGCGAGGCCTGGCCCTCCACCCCTTTGATGAAATGCTCGTGCGGCAGCCACCGCTCCAGGCACAGCAGTGCCGTAGCGCCCAGCAAAATGGCCGCGCCTACGGTGCCCCCAGCAGCCCAGCCCCCGGCACCCGCCGCGCGGGCGGCTTGCAGGCCCGGCAAGATCAGTGAGAACGAGCAGGCCGCCAGCATGACGCCCGCACCAAAGCCAAACAAAGTGTCTTGCACGCGGGCAGACAACTGCTGCGAGAACCACACCGGCACGGCCCCCAGCGCAGTGGCCAAGGCCGCAAGCAGCCCGCCCAGCAAGGCATCGCGCACCAATGGCTGCGTGGCCACCATGCGCCAGCCATGCAAGGCCAGCACCACCGCCCCCAACAGCACGATGCCCAAACCCAGGCGCTGGCGCCAGTGGCCCTGCCAGCGCAGATAGGCGGGTTGCACGGTGCCATCACCGCCCTCCCCGTCCTCCCCCGCCCCCACATAGGCTGGGGCGGGGCTTGCAGCCACCGGTGCTTGGGATGGCGCGTGGGAAGCATGCGGTGTAGACATGGTGGTGGTCTCGCAAAAGATCAGAAGACGGGCGCGATGGCAAGGGCCATGCAAGGGCGGGGCCCTCTCAGGCCCGCGCCTGCGCGTAGCGGCGGGCCACCTCGGGCCAGTCGATGACGTTGTAGAAAGCGGCGATGTAGTCGGCGCGCCGGTTTTGGTAGTGCAGGTAGTAGGCGTGCTCCCACACGTCCAGCCCCAGGATGGGGGTGTTGCCCGACATCAGGCCAGACATGAGCGGGCTGTCCTGGTTGCCCGTGCTCTCCACGACCAACGAGCCCTGCGGCGACACACTGAGCCAAGCCCAGCCGCTACCAAAGCGGCTGACGGCGGCCTTGGTGAAGGCGTCTTTGAACGCATCAAATCCGCCCAGCTCTGCGTCGATGGCGCGGGCCAAATCGCCCTGCGGCAAGCCACCGCCGGTGGGCGACATCACGCGCCAGAACAGGCTGTGGTTGGCATGGCCGCCGCCGTTGTTGCGCACGGCGGGCTGCAGCGCCTCGGGCAGCAGCACCAGGCGCGACACCAGCTCGTCAATCGGCAAGTCGGCATGCGGTGTGCCTTGCAACGCGGCATTCAGGTTGTTGATGTAGGTCTGGTGGTGACGGGTGTGGTGGATCTCCATGGTGCGGGCATCCACATGCGGCTCCAGCGCGTCGTAGGCATAGGGCAACGGGGGCAGTTCGTAGGGCAAAGGAGTCTCCTCAAAAGCGATGAAAAGTGAGAGGGGCGATGCGTGGCAACGCAAAGAAGGCGAGTTGGTGGGCCGCAGTGCCCACGGACGCTCAATGCGTGCGCGTGCCGGGCTGGGGGTGGCTGGCCTGCAGCAAGCGAGTCACATCGGCCTGCGGGCCGTGCTGGGCCACATGGCGAAGCAGTGCAGCGTGTGTCTCGCGGCTGTGGCGCCAGGCGGCTTGCTGCAGCGCGGGCGTGGCGGTGGGGTCTGCCATCCAGGCCAGCAGCGTGGCGTGGGCGTGGCACAGCAGGCGTGCGGACTCACCGGGTGCTGCCGCCTCCTGCGAAAGATCGGCCAGATTCAGATGCGACACCACCAACGCGGCCACGCAATCGTCCTCACGGCCTGCGGGTGGGTGGTGGGCAATGCCCAGCGCCACAGCCAGGGCCTGGCGTTGGTAGCCGAGCGCCATGCGCCATTGCTGCATCTGCAAGGCAGCGCCTGCGCGGCGCATGAGGCGCTCCCAATCGGCCAGCGTAGCGCTGGTGGGCACTGGGGCCCATGGGAGGGCTGAAGAAATCGAGGCTTGGAGGTCCATCACGCAGCTCCTGGTGGAGCCTTTTGCGTTGGACGGGGTGTGGCGTACTCAGGCCATTAAATGATAACGATTCTCAAAAACAATGTCTACGGGAGGGCGTTAGCCACCCGCACCATTTCGACAACCCCTTCAATCCTGCGGCGCACTCAACTCCCACGCGCCCAGCTGCTTGCTGGTGGCCACCAGGCGCGACACCAGCACCTTGATGAACGCCTTGTCAAAGCGCGACTGCAGATCGGCAGAGGCTTCCATCAGCGAGGGATTACGCACCTTGAGCACCAGCACATCCGTCTCGGCCACAGCGGTGGCGCTGCGGATCTTGTGCTCGGGCTGCAAGTACGTCATTTCGCCCAGCGTCACACCCGGGCCCAGCGTGCTCAGCTGCCAGCCCTCCCGGGTGATGCTGACGCGCCCTTCCACCAGCACGTAGAACGAGTCGCCAGGCTGGCCTTCAAACAGGATGACTTTGCCCTTGGGGGCCCAGCGCCAGCGGCCCAGGCGCATCAACTCCCACAGCGCCACGTCGTGGAAGTCTGCAAAAAACGGCAGTGCCCGCAGCAAGGCAAAGCGCTGCGCTTCAGAGTCTTGCGAGCGCTGGGCGGGCAGCGCGTGCTGCACGGCCAGCAAGGCGTTGGCAAAGTCGGCCCAGGTGGCAAAGCGGTCTTGGGGCTGCTTGGCCAGGGCGCGCAGCAGCACGGCGTCCAGGTGTTCGGGCAAATCGGTGCGCAGCAGGCGCGGTGCGGTGGGCGCTTCGTGGGTGATGCGGTAGAGCGTGGCGAAGTCGGTTTCGGCATCGAACGGGCGGCGCCCGGTCAGCAGCTCGTACACCACCACGGCCAGCGAGAACATGTCGCTGTGGTGCGTCAGGTCCTGCTCTTGCACCTGCTCGGGCGACATGTACGAGGGCGAGCCCACCAACCCAGCCAGTTGCGTGGCATCGCTGCGCACCGCCAGGGCGGCGCCAAAGTCGGTGAGCTTGACCTCGCCCTCTTGCGACAGCAGCACGTTGGCGGGCTTGATGTCGCGGTGCACCAGGCCTTCGCGCTGGGCATGCTCAAGCGCGTTGCAGCACTTGTAGGCAATGTCGAGCACCTGGGCCACGGGCAGCAAGGTGTCGGGCGTGGTGAAGGCCGACAGGGGCTGGCCATCCACATACTCCAGCACCAGGTAAGGCTGGGTCGCCTGCTCGTCCGCATCGAGCAGTCGCACGATGTTGGGGTGCCGCAGCCGGGCCGTGAGCATCACCTCGTTGCGCAGCAGCTTGCGGTAGCGCTCGGCATCGTCAGGCTTGCGCAGCAGGTGGGCGTGAACCTCTTTGATGGCCACCTGGCGGCCCTTGAAACCGTCCACCGCCAGGTACACCACCCCGGTGGCGCCCCGCCCCAGTTCGGCCTGCACCTGGTACTTGCCGATGTGAAAGGGCAAATCGGTGGGATGGCTCATGGGGTCAGCCTGCGGCAAGTGGTGTGAATCAAGGGGCGATCAGCCCGCCAGGGCCTGCTCAAAATCGGCCAGCAGGTCTTGCGCATCTTCCAGGCCCACCGACAGGCGGATCATGCCGTCGCCAATGCCCATGTTGGCGCGCACCTCGGGGCCCGCTTCCCAGAAGATGGTGTGGGCCACCGGAATGATGAGCGTGCGCGTGTCGGCCAGCCCCGTGGCCTTGATGGGCAGGCGCAGACGGTTGCACAGCGGCAGGCACTGGGCAGCGTCCTTCAGCTCGAACGACAGCAGCCAGGAGCCGGATTTGAAGTGCTTGCGCGCCTGCTCGTACTGCGGGTGCGAGGGCAGCAGCGGGTAATGCACCTTGGCCACGGCCGGGTGCTGCTCCAGCCACTGGGCCAGGGCCAAGGCCGTGGCACTGGTGCGGTCCATGCGCAGGGCCAGGGTTTCTGCGCCCAGCGCGATCTGGTGGGCGCTGTGCGACGACAGCGTGCCACCCATGTCGCGCAGACCCTTTTTGCGCACCTGCTGCAGGCCCCAGCCCTTGGCATCGCCCTTGCGATAGGCCGCGAAGATGTTGGGGTATGTGGCCCAGTCAAACAAGCCCGTGTCGGTGATGGCGCCGCCCAGCGCATCGCCGTGGCCACCGATGCTCTTGGTGAGCGAATTCATCACCAGCCCAGCCCCCACGGTGGCGGGCTGAAAGAGGTAGGGCGAGGCCACGGTGTTGTCCACCACGTACAGCAGGCCTTTGCTGCGGCACAGTGCGCCGATGCCTTCGAGGTCAGGGATTTGCGTGCCGGGGTTGGCAATGGTCTCGACAAACACCATGCGGGTGTTGGGGCGCACCGCCGCTTGCACCTGGGCGGTGTCAGTGGCGTCCACTGTGGTCACTTCCACGCCCAAGTCGGCCAGCGTGCCAAACACGCTGTTGGTGTTGCCAAACACAAACTTGCTGGCCACCAGGTGGTCGCCTGCCTTGAGCAGTGTGAGGAACACCGCGCACAAGGCGGCCATGCCGGTAGAGAAGACGATGGTGCCCACACCGGCTTCCATCTGGGTGATCTTGGTCTCCAGCGCCGCCGTGGTGGGCGTGCCCTGGCGGGCGTAGTTAAAGCCCCCCTTGGCCGTGCCCTGGAAGACCGCAATCAGGTCTTCGACCGTGTCGTAGCCGTACTGCACCGACGAATGGATGGGCTGGTGCACGGCCCCCTTTTCTGCGCCGCCCCAGCGGTCGGCGTGAACGATTTGCGTGGTGAAGTTGGGTTTGTGCGGTGTCGTCATAAATCTCAAAGGCTATGTCTACGGGTCTACATGCAAGGCTGGGCGATGGACACTGGCGTGCGCCAAGGCCAGCGCACCCACGGAACTGGCTCTGCCAGGCCACTGGGTGCGCCCCCCTTGAGGGGGAAGGCGCGCAGCGCCTCAGGGAGGCTCTACCGTTCAGGCGCGATGTGTTCGGCGTAATCGTACAGCGCACCCAGGATGTCCTGCGTGCGGTCATCGTCGGCGGTCTCGGAGAGTTGGTCGATTTCGGTGAACAACTGCTCTACCGTGCGCGCCCCGCCCTGCCCATCAAACAGGCAGGCGGCGCGGTGGGCTTCCCAGCGCTCTTGTTCCTCAGGCGTGAGGGTTTGCGGAAAGTTGCGCGCCCGGTAGCGCCAGACCAGCTCGGCCAGGCGTGGGTCATCAAAGCCCGTGCGGGCCGTGGCCAGCTTGGCGCCTGACATTTCGCGCAGCTCGTTCAAATAGCGCCGGTCGTTGTTGCCCACAAAGCCGCCATACAGGTCCTGGTCCACATCGGGCGTGGGCTCGGCAGGCCGGGCAAACACGGCGGGCCAGATGCCACTCATGTCGGGCAGGCTGCGCGCCACCTCGGCATGCTCTGCCGCCTGGGCCAGATCAATACCCCAGCGCTGCGCCAGCGCGGGCGTGAGGGTGTTCACATTGCCCACCACCATGGGCGACTTGTTGAGGTGGATGGTTTTGATGGGCAGGCGCGTGACGCCTTCGGGCAGGTCAGCAGCGCGGGTGAACATGCGCAGGCGCAGGTCGTCCACATTCAACGCGGCCAGCTCGCGCGGGTCGTGGGCCAGGTCCCAGGCGATCAGCTCGTTCTTGTTGGTGGGGTGGCTGGCCAGTGGCCACATCACGCCCAGGCAGCCGCGCTCGGTCGGGAACATGCCCGACACATGCAGAAACGGCCGCGCCGTGATGGCCGTGGCGGGCAGGCGCAGCTCGGTGGCCACGCGGTCTTTTTTGTGCAGCGCCAGGGCAAAGTCAAACAGCTTGGCGTTGTGCTGGCGAATCAGGCGCGCCAGCGCAATGGTGGCGCGCACGTCCGACAGCGCATCGTGCGCGGCCTCGTGCAGCAGGCCGTTGGCGTTGGAGAGGTGTTCGAGCTTGAAGCTGGGCGTGCCGTCTTCCTTTTGGGGCCACTGGATGCCGTCGGGCCGCAACGCGTAGGTCATGCGCACCACGTCCAGCAAGTCCCAGCGGCCGCACTGGTTTTGCCACTCGCGTGCATAGGGGTCGATGAGGTTGCGCCAGAACAGGAAGCGCGTGATCTCGTCGTCGAACCGGATGGTGTTGTAGCCCACACCGATGGTGCCGGGCTGGGCGAACTCGGCCTCAATGCGGTGGGCAAACTCGCGCTCGGGCAGGCCTTTTTCCAGGCACAGCTGGGGGGTGATGCCGGTGATGAGGCAGGACTGTGGGTCGGGCAGGTAGTCGTTGGCCGGCTGGCAGTAAATCATCAGCGGCTCGCCGATCTCGTTGAGGTCGGCATCGGTGCGGATGGCAGCGAACTGCGCCGGGCGATCGCGCCGGGTGTTGGCACCAAAGGTTTCGTAGTCGTGCCAGAGAAAGGTGTGTGAAGCCATGGTGGTCGCAGTGAAACGGTCGCAATACAGTTGCTGAAGCGGTCGCAGAGGGCGGGCGCGGTGAAATCCGCGCACCAGGTCCACAGCCAGTGCAGGGGTTTGGCGAAAGCGCCAACTGTAACCCGATTTCAATTCATTTTGGCACCTAGCGCTTATTGGATAAGCGCTAGCAGCTATAAAACATATAGCAGATAACCCGTATTGCACGCCCGCCATGCACACACAGCGATACATCCCGAAGGCATGCACGGGGCCGCAGCCCAAGGCAACGCGGGACAATGCTGCATGCACCGCACACACCTTACTTCCTTGGCGGCCCAGGCCGCTGAACGCACCCACCCAACGCGCCTGGGCTGGACGGCACTGGCCTGCGCACTGGCCTTCACACAAGCACTGACGGGCTGCGCCAGCGGGCCAGGCAGCGCCCCTAACCTTGCCACGGCGACAACCACCGTGACGCCCCCCGCGCCAACCCCAACGCAAGCAGCAGCCCAGCCATCGGCCCAGTCGGCCACGCCCCTGAATGCTGCCGACGCAGAACACGCGCAGGGCTTTGCCCGCTGGCGCGAGGCATTTGCGCCCCAGGCACTGGCCGCAGGCATACGCCCACAAACCGTGCGCGACGTGCTGGGCCAGGCCCATTGGCAGCCCCGCGTGATCGAGCTGGACCGCTCACAGCCCGAGTTCAACCGCACCCCTTGGGCGTACCTGGACAGCGCCGTGTCGCGCCAGCGCGTGACGCAAGGGCAAGCACAAATGGCGGCGCACCGCGCACCGCTGGAGGCTGCGGCCCAACGCTACGGCGTGCCCGCCAGCATCCTCACCGCCTTTTGGGGCATAGAGAGCAACTACGGCGGCAATTTCGGCAACTTCCGCGCCGTGGATGCACTGGCCACCCTGGCCTACGAAGGCCGGCGCCAGGTATGGGCGCAGTCTGAGTTGCTGGCCGCGCTGCGCATCATCGACCTGGGCGACATTGCGCCCGAGGCCATGGTGGGCTCTTGGGCAGGTGCCATGGGGCACACGCAGTTCATCCCCTCGGTGTTTCTGGCCCACGCGGTGGATGCCGATGGCGACGGGCGCCGCGACATCTGGGGCAGCATCCCGGACGTGCTTGCATCCACCGCCAAATTTGTGGCGGCCGAAGGCTGGCAGCCGCGTGAAACCTGGGGTGCCGAGGTGCGCTTGCCAGCAGGCTTTGACCATGCCCGGGCCGAGCTGACGGTGCGCCAAAGCTCGGCCCAGTGGGCGGCAGAGGATGTGCAAACCATGGATGGCCGCCCGCTGCCAGACCAGGCATCGGCCGCCGTGCTGGAGCCTGCGGGCGCACGCGGCCCGGCGTTTTTGGTGGGGCAGAACTTTCGCACCATCCTGCGCTACAACAACTCCACCAGCTACGCACTGGCCGTGGCCCTGCTGGCCCAGCGGCTCGATGGTGGCCCCGGCGTGGTGGCCGACTGGCCGCGCGACCTGCAACCCCTGTCGCGCGAGCAAACGCGCCAATTGCAGACGGCACTGAACGCACGCGGCTTTGACACCGGCACGCCCGACGGGGTGCAAGGCCCCGCCACCCGCGCCGGGCTGCGCAAGTACCAACAAAGCCAGGGCCTGGTGGCCGATGGCTATCCCACGCTGGAAGTGTTGCAGGGCCTGGTGAACGGCACGCCTACCAAGTAAGCAGCGAAGGAGCAGTAAGGCCCTGCCCCCCATTGGTCCGATCTGCAGGGCTGGTGACAGGGCACCAGGGCGATCAAGTGCCCAGGCCGTATTTGCGAATCTTGTCGTGCAAGGTGGTCTTGGGCACCCGCAGCGCTTCGGCCGTGCGGGCCAGGCTGCCACCCTGCTGGCGCAGGGCTTCGGCGATCAGGGTGCGCTCAAAGGCATCCACCGTGGCCGCCAGCGCCTGGGGCTGTGCTGCGTCACCGGCATCGCCCGCCGCCCCGGCAAAAGGCGCGGCGCCTGCGGCAATGCCCAGCACAATGCGTTCGGCCACGTTGCGCAGCTCGCGCACATTGCCGGGCCAGTGGTAGCCCAGCAGCTGGTGCAACTGGCCAGCGGCCAGCTCAGGCACCGGGCGCTGGTGGCGGGCGGCAGCACCCATCACAAAGTGCTCCAGCAGCAGCGGCACGTCTTCGCGCCGCTCGCGCAGCGGGGGCAAGTCCACCGTGGCGACGCTCAGGCGGTAGTACAGGTCTTCGCGGAATTTGCCCTGGCGGCACAGCTCCAGCAAATCCACTTTGGTCGCAGCCACCACTCGGCAGTCGATGGGGATGAGCGTGTTGGAGCCCAGGCGCTCCAGCACGCGCTCTTGCAGCACACGCAGCAGCTTGATCTGCATGGCCAAGGGCATGCTTTCGATTTCATCGAGAAACAGCGTGCCGCCACTGGCGTGTTCGATCTTGCCGATGCGGCGCTTGCCCGCCCCGGTGAAGGCCCCGGCCTCGTTGCCAAACATTTCGCTGTCAAACAGCGTATCGGGCAAGCCGCCGCAGTTGATGGCCACAAAGTGCCCTTTGCTGCGCGGGCTGGCGTCGTGCAGGCAACGGGCGGCCAGCTCTTTGCCGGTGCCGGTTTCGCCGTGGATGAGCACATCCACCGTGCTGGCCGCAAGGCCCGCCAGCACCTCGCGCAGGCGCTGCATGTTGGGCGCACGGCCCATCACCAGGCGCTCGATCGCATCGCGCTGCGCGAGCTGGCTGCGCAGCTGGCGCACCTCCAGCACCAGGCCGCGCTTGTCGAGGGCGCGGCGCACGGCGCCTACCAGCTGCTCGGGGGCAAAGGGCTTTTGGATGAAGTCGTGCGCTCCGTCCTTCATGGCCTGTACGGCCATGGAGACATCGCCATGGCCGGTGATGAGCACCACGGGCAGCTCCGGGTCCATGCCCATCAGCTCTTGCAAAAAGGCCATGCCGTCCATCTTCGGCAAGCGGATGTCGCTGACCACCACACCTGGGTAGTCACGCCCCAGGCGCAACCGGGCCAGCTCGGCACTGGGGGCGCTTTCGGTGGCAATGCCTTCAAGTTGCAAGGCTTGTTCGCAGCCCAGCACGATGTCGGGGTCGTCCTCAACGATGAGGACCTTGAGGTCGGGGGTCATGGGCGGTCTGGAGCGGTATCAGCGTCTGGGCGAGGGGCTGCGGGCAAGGCCAAGTGGAACACAGCGCCGCCGTCAGGGTGGTTGGCCCCACTGAGCGTGCCGCCCGATTCGCGCACGATGCCCGCCGACAAGGCCAGCCCCAGGCCCAGCCCGTCCCCCGAACCCTTGGTGGTGAAAAATGGCTCGAACAGATGGGCCTGGGCCTCTTCGGTGAGGCCCGGGCCCAGGTCACGCACCTGCACATGCACCTGCTCGCCCCCCGTTGAGGCCAATTGCTCGCAGCGAATTTCGACCCGCAAAGTGGCACACCCTGCCATTGCATCCAAAGCGTTGTTGATGAGGTTGACCAGCACCTGCTCCAGGCGGTTGCCATCGCACCAGGCCACAGGCTCTGGCTCGGCCATGTCCAGCTGCACCTGGGCGCTGGTCTGCTGGATGCGCGGCTCCAGCACCGCCAGCGCGTTGGTCAGTGCAGCGCGCAGTGGCACGGGCCGTGGCTCGCCGGTCGATTTGCGGGCAAAGGCCCGCAGCTCGCCCGTGATGCGGCCCATGCGGTCGGCCAGTTGGGCAATGCGCTCCAGGTTGACGCGCACCGTAGGCAAATCGCCCCGCTCCAGAAACCGCACGCTGTTGCCCGACAGGGTGCGCAGCGCCGTCAGCGGCTGGTTCAGCTCGTGCGCCACACCGGCAGACAGCTGGCCAATCACCGCCAGCTTGCCCGCCTGCACCAGCTCGTTCTGCGCGGCGCGCAGCGTGCCTTCGGCGCGAATGCGCTCTTGCACTTCAGACTGCAGGCGTTCGTTGGTGCGCGACAAATCGGCCGTGCGCTGCTGCACCTTGCGCTCTAGCTCATCGTGTGCGGCCTGCAGCGCCTCGCGCGCAGCCAAGCGGTCGCGCAAACGGTCGCGCTCGTGGCGGCGGCGCTGGTTGAACATGAACCCCAGCAGCGCAACAAAGGCGGCACCGATGGTGGCGATCAGGGCGTCGCTTTGCGCCGCCTCATCGGCCCGCGCCAGGTGCGAGAACACCGTGAGCGTCCAGGGTGTGCCGGGCAACGCGCGCGACTGGGTCAGGAAGCGGCCCGTCACCGGGTACACCGAGGCCATTTCGGTGCCCTCGCGCGCCACGCGCACCAGCCGCGCGCCCTGGTCCAGGTCGCTCAGCACCTTCATGCCCAAGGGGGTGAGTGCCTTGCGGTTGTATTGCAAGGTCTGGTCAAAAGCCTTACGTGTGGCTTCGTCCAGCGGGCGCAGCGCGGTGAACTTCCAGTCGGGCACCGAGCCCAAGATCACCACGCCGTTTTCATCGGTCACGATGACCGGCGCCTCGACGGTGGACCAGGATTGCTCCAGCTGGTCCAGGCTGACTTTGGTGACGGCCACCCCCACGGTACGGCTGCCATCCAGCAAGGCGGACGCCAGGTAGTACCCCGGCTCGCCCCGGGTCGTGCCAATGCCAAACAGGCGCCCAGTGCCGGTGCTCAGCGCGTCTTGAAAGTAAGGCCTAAACCGCAGGTCCTCACCCATGAAGCTGTCAGGCCTGCGCCAATTGCTGGTGGCCACCACCTGGCCCTGCAGGTTGATCACATAGATGGAAAGCGTGCCAGCGCGCTCATTGAGCTGCTCCAGGTAGGCATTGACGCTGTCTGCACGACGAGGCACCGATGGGTCTGACGGGGACGATAGAAGCGCCAACACGTCTTTTTGCAGCTCCAGCGTGCCAGGCAGAAAGGCGTATTTGCTGATCTCGCGCTGCAGGCTGGCGGTGTACAGCTCCAGCCGGTGCAAACCCGTGGCCTGGATCTGCGCCTGCCCCATGCGCTGGGCCAGCAGGTAGGCCATGCCCCCGCAAAGCAGCACACCGCCCAAAAGCAGCAAAACGGTGAGACGGCGCAAGGATCGTGGCGATGGCATGAAGGGGTGAAATGGTAGCAGTGCAGGTGCTGCACGCAGGGCATGGCGGTGGTGGCAAAGCCATGGACACGCCCAACAAAAAAGGACTGGCACGGGCCAGCCCTTCAGATGCGATGAGAACCTGAGCCAACAGGTGGCGGCCGCGTTGCTACAGCCGCCTCTGTCGTTACGTTGCAGGCTGGGCGGCGGCCTCGTCGTCACCAACGGCAGGAATCATCTCCTCGCGCTCGGCCAAGGTGTCGGGGACGGGGTCAATGGCTTTCTCCCACTTGGCCACCACCGCCGTGGCAATGGCGTTGCCCATGACGTTGGTGAGCGTGCGCCCCATGTCCAGGAAGTGGTCGATGCCCAGAATCAGCAGCACACCGGCTTCAGGGAGATGGAACATGGGCAGCACCGCTGCCACCACCACGAGCGAAGCGCGTGGCACACCGGCAATGCCTTTGCTGGACACCATGAGCACCAGCAGCATGGTGATTTGCGTGGACAGAGGCATGTCAATGCCATAGGCCTGGGCAATGAAGATGGCTGCAAACGTGGTGTAAATCATGGAGCCATCCAGATTGAAGGAATAGCCCAGGGGCAGCACAAAGCCCGTGACCTTGGGTTTGACGCCAAATTTTTCCAGTTGCTCCATCAGCTTCGGATACACGGACTCGCTGCTGGCGGTAGAGAAACCAATGAGCATGGGCGTGCGGATCAGCTTGAGCAGGCGAAACACATCGCGCCCCAAGACCAGGTAGCCAGCAAACACCAGCACCACCCACAAGGCCGCCAAGGCCAGGTAGAAGCTGAGCATGAACTTGCCAAACACCCCCAACATGCCCAGGCCCTGGGTGGTGATGGCGCCAGCTACCGCACCGAACACGCCCACCGGGGCAAAGCGCATCACGTAGTCGGTCACCTTGAGCATCACATGGACCACCTCGTCCAACGTGGCCACCAGGGTGCGTGCAGCCTGGTTGTGCAAGTGCCCCAGCGCCATGCCAAAGAACAGCGAGAACACCAGGATCTGCAGGATGGCGTTGTTGGCCATCGACTCCACAATGCTCTTGGGGAACACCTGGGTGATGAAGTCACGCAGATTCAAGGCACCGGTCTTGAGCTGTGTGGCGGTGCCCACCTCGGGCAAGGGGATCGACAACGAACTGCCCGGCTGGGTCAGGTTGGCAATGACCAAGCCCAGCGCCAAAGAGATCAGGGATGCCCCCATGAACCATGCCAGAGCGCGCGTACCAATGCGCCCCACGGTGCGCGAATCGCCCATGGTGGACATGCCCGCCGCCAGGGTCGCAAACACCAGGGGCGCGATGATCATTTTGATCATGCGCAGGAAGATGTCGGTCAGCAGACCAAAGTAGCCTGCGATTTCCTTGGCAGCCTCAGGCGTGGGCGCCCAGGTGTGGCAGGCGTACCCGACCAATACCCCCAAAACCATGGCCAGGATGACCATCGTGGTCAAACGATTGAGTTTCATGCGATCTTCTATGGATTGAAAAAGGAAATACCCCGCGATGCGGCGTTTCCTGGTTCAGAAATCGCCGCACTCAAGGAATGGGCTAAGACTGCATTGCAAATAGCGCGAACGGCACACACGCACCACAACGCAAGCTGTGGCGAGACCCCGTCAGGCGATTTGGGCAATCGCGCGCCCCAGGGGATGGACGGACCTTCCCGATCAGACGGATGGGACCACCGTGGGTGGCATGTTGCATGGCTTGTCTCCGATGGGTAACTGGCCACGTCTCGCGCAGCCTGCCCTAGCCTTTGCATGCAATGTGCCAATGCCTGCTACCGATCCAAGTCATTGATTTGCAAAGACAAAGCACATGGCGGCCGCCCAAAGGCATTCGAAAAACCGAACAACAAAACGCACCACCGTCCGAACCATCGAACAGCCGCGCAGATCGGAGTGCATCCATCACCCCGCACAACGGGTTGCACCATGCGGGCGGGGGCGAGGCAAAAAAAAGCCGACCCATCGGGTCGGCTTGTGGAGAAGCAGGACACAGATGCCCGTGCGGCACCTGCGTCTACCGGGTCAATCGGCGGTCGCTTCCTCAGGCTCTGCAGGCTCCGCCTTGGCTGAGCGCTCCTTTTTCGGCAAGGGCTGGATGTCCAACAAGACTTCGGGTGTCTCCACACCTTTTTCGTCGGTCTTGGTTTCGATATCCACCGTCAAGCGACCACCTTCCGTCAGGCGACCAAACAGCAACTCGTCGGCCAGCGCACGGCGAATGGTGTCCTGGATCAGGCGCTGCATGGGGCGAGCACCCATCAAAGGATCGAAGCCCTTCTTGGCCAGGTGCTTGCGCAGCTGGTCGGTGAAGGTGACCTCCACCTTTTTCTCGGCCAACTGGGTTTCGAGCTGCAGCAGGAACTTGTCCACCACGCGCAGGATGATCTGCTCGTCCAGCGCCTTGAAGTTGACGATCGCATCCAACCGGTTGCGGAACTCGGGCGTGAACAGGCGCTTGATGTCGCCCATTTCGTCGCCCGCCTGCCGCGGGTTGGTAAAGCCAATGGTCGCCTTGTTCATCGTCTCGGCGCCCGCGTTCGTGGTCATGATGATCAGCACGTTGCGGAAGTCAGCCTTGCGGCCGTTGTTGTCCGTCAGCGTGCCATGGTCCATGACCTGCAGCAGCACGTTGAAGATGTCCGGGTGCGCCTTCTCGATCTCGTCGAGCAGCAGCACCGCGTGCGGCTTCTTCGTGATGGCTTCGGTGAGCAGGCCACCCTGGTCGAACCCGACATAGCCCGGAGGCGCGCCAATGAGGCGGCTCACAGCATGGCGCTCCATGTACTCGGACATGTCAAAGCGGATCAGCTCGATCCCCATGATGTAGGCCAGTTGCTTGGCCGCTTCGGTCTTGCCGACGCCCGTGGGGCCGCTGAACAGGAACGAGCCAATCGGCTTGTCGCCCTTGCCCAGGCCCGAGCGCGCCATCTTGACCGACGACGCCAGCACTTCGAGTGCCTTGTCTTGGCCAAACACCACGCTCTTGAGGTCGCGCTCCAGTGTCTGCAGCTTGCCGCGATCGTCGTTGGAGACGTTGGCAGGCGGAATGCGCGCGATCTTGGCCACGATCTCTTCGATCTCGGCCTTGCCGATGGTCTTCTTGCGCTTGCTCGGCACCATGATGCGCTGCGCAGCACCCGCCTCGTCGATCACGTCAATGGCCTTGTCGGGCAGATGACGGTCGTTGATGTACTTGGCACTCAGCTCGGCCGCGGCCTGCAGGGCCGCTGCAGCGTACTTCACGCTGTGGTGCTCTTCGAAGCGCGACTTCAGGCCCTTCAGAATGTCGATGGTTTCCTGCACCGTCGGCTCGACCACGTCCACCTTCTGGAAGCGGCGCGACAGCGCGGCGTCTTTTTCGAAGATGCCCCGGTACTCCGTGAAGGTGGTCGCGCCGATGCACTTGAGCTGGCCGCTGGACAGCGCCGGCTTGAGCAAGTTGGATGCATCCAGCGTGCCGCCCGAGGCTGCGCCCGCGCCAATCAGGGTGTGGATTTCGTCAATGAACAGCACCGCGTTGGGCTTGTCCTTGAGCGCCTTGAGCACGCCCTTGAGGCGCTGCTCAAAATCGCCACGGTACTTGGTACCTGCCAACAAGGCGCCCATGTCCAGCGAGTACACGACGGCCTCGGCCAGAATTTCGGGCACATCGTTTTGCGTGATGCGCCATGCCAAGCCCTCGGCAATCGCCGTCTTGCCCACGCCCGCTTCACCCACCAGCAGCGGGTTGTTCTTGCGGCGGCGGCACAGGATCTGAATGGTGCGCTCCACCTCGTAATGGCGGCCGATCAAGGGATCGATCTTGCCGTCCTTCGCAGCCTGGTTCAGGTTCTGCGTGTACTGCTCCAGGGGAGAGGCTTTTTCGGACCGTTCGCTACCGCCCTCTTCGCTCTCTGCAGGGCTTTCGGCCTTGGTGGGCTCTGGCGGCTCGCCCTTTTTGATGCCATGGGCGATGAAGTTCACCACATCCAGGCGCGTAACACCCTGCTGGTGCAGGTAGTACACGGCGTGCGAGTCCTTCTCGCCAAAAATGGCGACCAGCACGTTGGCACCGGTGACTTCCTTCTTGCCATTGCCCGTGGACTGCACGTGCATGATGGCGCGTTGGATCACGCGCTGAAAGCCCAGCGTGGGCTGGGTGTCCACCTCGTCGGTGCCAGCCACCTGTGGGGTGTTGTCTTTGATGAAGTTCGACAACGAGGACCGCAGGTCATCGATGTTGGCCGAACAGGCACGCAGCACTTCGGCGGCGCTAGGGTTATCAAGCAGTGCAAGCAGCAGGTGCTCCACGGTGATGAATTCGTGGCGTTGCTGGCGGGCCTCGACAAAGGCCATGTGCAAGCTGACTTCCAGTTCTTGGGCAATCATTTGAGAACTCCTTTGTGCTTGCGGGGTAGGAATAACTTTAGTTCAGGGTCAAAGACCTGTTATTCAACAGGCTCACTGACACATTGCAGGGGGTGACCCGCTTTTGCGGCGGCATCCAGCACCTGCTCCACCTTGGTGGCAGCCACGTCGCGCGAATAAACGCCGCAAACGCCTTTGCCATCGAGGTGGATCTTGAGCATGATTTGGGTGGCCTGCTCACGGTCTTTGCTGAAGAATTCCTGCAGCACCACAATGACAAACTCCATGGGGGTGTAGTCATCATTGAGCATGACCACCTGGTACATCTGCGGGGGCTGGGTCTTTTGGGTGCGCCGCTCAAGCACGACCGAACCGCCGTCATCCCGCGCTGGCCGAGAAACAGGCGGCGCGGTGGGGGGAGAGGGTGGTTTTGTTGCCATGAAATTCATTCTAGCGATCCCGAAGCCCGGTTGTCGCCTAAGAAATCTGATGATTGGCGTCTATTTTTCAAGGCCTGGCTGCAAATATTGCGGCGGCCCGTCCAGCGTGCCGCCGTCCTTTTCAAAAGGATCACCTCACGGTGAATCAACGCCCCAATCACGGCTATTCGTACACCACCGTGGTGGTGCCACTGCCAGCCTGCGCACTCCAGGCGGCCAGCGCAGCATCGGTGGGAAAAAACCGGCTGCCCTCACCCAGTTGCAACTCGGCAACGGCCCCTCCGGCATCAGACTGGCAACGCACGCCCATGCGAACGCGCAGCCCATGCAAAATGTCGCCCGACTCAGTTTCCTCCTTGTGGGGCGGAAACTCTGACACCAAACGGCGTACATCCGGCTGGGTGTCGCCCATAGCAATGTGCAGGTATTTGCCAAAACGGCACCGTGCACCGGCCAGGTCCCACACCTGCTGCACCTTCACGCGCAGCCCGCCGCTGAAGTGGTCCATTTGCAGGCGCCCCATCATCACCACGAACTCGTCTTCCTTGAGTTGATTGCGGTAGGTGTTGAGCAGTGCCTCATCTGCCGAGGCTTCGATCATTCCCGACTTGTCGTCCAGTTTGAACAGGCCCAGCTTGCCGCGCTGGCCATTGATGACCCGGAAATCACTGATGATGCCTGCCAAAACCTGCGGCTCGCGGCTGTCCAGCAATTCATCGATCTGGGTGCGCACAAACTTGCGCACCTCCCCCGCCACCTCATCGAACAGGTGGCCTGAGAGATAGAAACCCACCGCTGTTTTTTCCTGGGTCAGTCGCTCTTTGATGCCCCAGGGGATTGCGTCCACCAAATCGGGCTCTTGCGTGCTGGAGCCATGGGCGTCATCGCCCATCATGTCGAACAGACCGCCTTGGTTCACGTTGGCCAGCGTGGCCGCAGCAAAGTCAAAGGCGCGGTCAATCGACGCCACCAGCGAGGCCCGATTCATGTTCATGGAGTCAAAGGCCCCGGCCTTGATCAGCGCCTCCAGCGTTCGCTTGTTCAGCCGACCTTTGTCTACCCGCACACAAAAATCGAACAAGCTCTTGAAAGGCCCCTTGGTGCTGCCCTGTGGCCCCTCTCCGCGCCCTTCGCGCGCGGCCACCATGGCCTCGATGGCTTGTTGACCCGTGCCCTTGATGGCGCCCAACCCGTAACGAATGACCTTGTCGGTCACTGGCTCGAACCGGTAGAAGCCGCGATTGACATCAGGCGGCTCAAAGCTCAGCCCAAAGTTCTTGCAAGCATCTTCGTACAACACCTTGAGCTTGTCGGTGTCGTCCATTTCAACGGTCATGTTGGCGCAGAAAAACTCAGCGGTGTAGTGCACCTTGAGCCAGCCGGTGTGATACGCCAACAGCGAATAAGCAGCAGCGTGCGACTTGTTGAAGCCGTAGCCCGCAAACTTCTCCATCAAGTCGAACACTTCGTCAGCCTTGTCCTGGCTGATGTTCTTTTCCGCAGCCCCCTTGCGAAAGATCTCCCGGTGCTCGGCCATTTCCTCGGCCTTCTTCTTGCCCATGGCGCGGCGCAGCATGTCGGCGCCGCCCAGGCTGTAGCCCCCCAACACCTGGGCGGTCTGCATCACCTGCTCCTGGTACACCATGATCCCGTAGGTTTCGGCCAGCACAGGCTCGACCAACGGGTGGGGGTACTCCACCGGCTCCTTGCCGTGCTTGCGGTTCACGAAGGTGGGGATCAGGTCCATAGGACCCGGGCGATACAGCGCATTGAGCGCAATCAAGTCCTCCAGACGGCTCGGGCGGGCTTCTTTGAGCATGCCCTGCATGCCCCGGCTTTCAAACTGGAACACGGCCTCGGTCTTGCCTTCTGAAAAAAGCCGGTAGGTGGGGCCATCGTCGAGCGGAATGTTCTCGTAGGCAAAGCCCTCCTGACCCTTGTGGCGCTTCATGATGAACTCGCGCGCAATCTCCAGGATGGTGAGCGTCGCCAGACCCAAAAAGTCGAACTTCACGAGGCCAATGGCCTCCACGTCGTCCTTGTCGTACTGGCTCACGGCCGATTCGCTGCCGGGCTGCTGGTACAGCGGACAAAAGTCAGTGAGCTTGCCCGGCGCGATCAACACGCCCCCAGCGTGCATGCCGATGTTGCGCGTCATGCCTTCGAGTTTTTGCGCCATCTCGATGACGGTTTTGACGTCTTCTTCCTTGCGCACACGCTCGTAGAGCATGGGCTCCAGCTCCAGCGCGTAGTTGTTTTTGTCGCCCTCTTTCTTCACCTCGGGCGGGTACTGCAAGGTGTAGGACATGCCCGGCTTGCCAGGCACCAGCTTGGAGATGCCATCGCAGAAGGTGTAGCTCATGTCCATCACCCGCCCCACGTCGCGGATCGCGGCCTTGGCGGCCATGGTGCCGAACGTTGCAATCTGGCTCACGGCATTCTTGCCGTACTTTTCCTTCACGTAATCGATCACCCGGTCACGGTTGCCCTGACAAAAGTCGATGTCAAAGTCGGGCATCGATACCCGCTCGGGGTTCAGGAAACGCTCAAACAGCAGGTTGTATTCCAGCGGATCCAGATCGGTGATCTTGAGCGCATAGGCCACCAGCGAGCCCGCACCCGACCCCCGGCCCGGCCCTACAGGGCAGCCATTGGCCTTGGCCCACTGGATGAAGTCGCCCACGATGAGGAAGTAGCCTGGGAACCCCATCTTGAGGATGGTGCCCAGCTCAAACTCCAGTCGCTCCACGTAGCGCGGGCGCTCCTTGTCGCGCTTGGCCTCGTCAGGGAACAAGTGTTTGAGGCGCTCTTCCAGACCCTCAAACGATGCGAAGCGGAAGTACTCTTCGGCAGGCATGCCGTTGGGCGTGGGAAACGCAGGCAATTGCGGTTTGCCCAGCACCAGGGTAAGGCTGCACCGCTTGGCAATTTCTGCGGTGTTGGCAAGCGCCGACGGCACATCCGAGAACAACGCCTGCATCTGCTCAGCAGTCTTGAAATACTGCTCGCGCGTAAAACGCCGTACCCGTTTCGGATTGGCCAGAATTTCCCCACCAGCGATACACACCCGGGCTTCATGGGCCTCGTAGTCCTCGGCGGTCAAAAACTGAACGGGATGCGTGGCCACGACAGGCAAGTTCAGCCGAGCGGCCAATTGCACGGCAGCCACCACATGGCTTTCATCGTCCGCACGGCCTGCGCGCTGCAACTCAACGTAGAACCGGTGGGTGAAAATACCCGCCAGCCTCAACGCCAGGTCGGAAGCCCCCGCCTCGTCGCCCTTGAGCAAAGCCTGGCCCACAGGCCCCGCCTGCGCACCTGACAAGGCGATCAGCCCATCGGACAACTCCTGCAGCCACGCCCAGGTGGACACCGCCAGATTCTTGACAATGTTCTTGGTCCAGGCGCGTGCCAGCAATTCCGACAGATTCAGGTAACCCTGCTTGTTTTGCACCAGCAGCAGCAACCGTGTGGGGTCCGCGCCCGCCTCACCCTCCAGATAGATTTCGGCGCCCAGCACCGGCTTGACACCCTTGCCGCGCCCTTCTTTGTAAAACTTGATGGCGCCGAAAAGATTGTTGAGATCGGTGATGGCAAGGGCGGGCTGCCCGTCTGCCGCAGCGGCCTTGACGACCTCATCGATGCGGGTGGTACCGTCAACGACGGAGAACTCTGTGTGCAGGCGCAAGTGAACGTACATGCCCTCCATTGTAGAAAGGCGCCCACGCTTCCATTCGCCAGCGCCGAGGAATTTGAGGGGACAAATGAGGCCATTACAATGCCGCTTCAATCTGTGGCCCCCGGCAGGAGGATTGCATTGGCAGTCCGCCCCGCCCCACTCGTGGAAGATTAGGTTCTTCTAATTGCCTGAAAGCTGCTTGCGATGCGTCTTGCCCCACTGCCTCTTTGCTCTGTACTGCTAGCGTCCCTGGTGCTGGCCGGTTGCTCCAGCACCCCGGAAGACAAAACCGCCGGCTGGAGTCCGAACCGCATCCACTCGGAAGCGAAAGATGAAATGAGCAGCGGTGCCTACGACAAGGCCGTGCCGCTGCTGGAAAAGCTCGAAGGCCGTGCCGCTGGCACCCCCCTGGCGCAGCAAGCGCAATTGGACAAGGCCTACGCCCAATTCAAGGGAGGCGAAAAAGCCCAGGCCATCGCCACCCTGGATCGCTTCATGAAGCTACATCCCGCCAGCCCCGCGCTGGACTACGCGCTGTATCTGAAAGGCTTGGTCAATTTCAATGACAACCTGGGTCTGTTCTCATGGATCTCTCGCCAGGACCTTTCAGAACGCGACCAAAAGGCGGCCAAGGACTCCTTCGAGTCGTTCAGTGATCTGGTCACCCGCTTTCCCGAATCCCGCTATGCGCAGGACTCTCGCCAGCGCATGACCTACATCGTCAACTCGCTGGCCCAGTACGAAGTGCATGTGGCACGTTACTACTACGAGCGCGGAGCCTATGTGGCAGCCGTGAGCCGGGCACAAGTTGCACTGGCCGACTACAAGGATGTCCCCGCACTGGAAGAAGCGCTGTACATCCTGGTTCGCTCTTACGATGCCCTGGGCATGACCCAACTGCGCGATGACGCTCGCCGCGTCATGGCCACGTCTTACCCCCAAAGCAGCTACCTGCGCGACGGTGGCTTCAAGACCAAGTCAGATCCTTGGTGGAAGTTCTGGTGATCTCGGCCAGCGCCTGCAGCGCCTCTTGAAACGATTCGGGGGTTTGCAGGCGCCGCATGGGCGGCAGCACCGCCACCAACCGCTTGCCGTAGCCCTTGGTCAGTAAGCGTGGGTCGCACACCACCAAAATGCCATGGTCCGACTCGCGCCGGATCAACCGGCCAGCACCCTGCTTGAGGGCCACAGCCGCCTCGGGCAAAGCGTAAGTTTGAAACGCTCGGCCACCCGCTGCCTCAATGCGCTGGGTGCGCGCCTCTACCAGCGGGTCCCCCGGCGGAGGAAAGGGCAGCTTGTCGATGACCACCAACTGCAGCGCATCGCCAGGCACATCAAAGCCCTCCCAAAAGCCCATGGACGCGATCAGGATGCAGCCTTTTTGCCCCTGCGCCTCGCCCGCCCGAAAACGCTCCATCAATCTGCGCTTGGGCCACTCGCCCTGCACCAGCACCTCCAGCAGTGCCCCATGCTTGGCCAGTTGCTCACGCAGCGTGGATGCGATGACGCCCAGCGCCCGCAGCGTGGTGGTGAGGATGAGGGTGCGTCCGCCCAAAGTCGCTGCAGCCTGGGCTGCCAAGGCGGCTACCGACGGGCCGTGCTGGGGATCTGACGGCGAAGGAAAGTCCTGCGGCACAAAAAACCCTGCCTGGCTGCTGTAGTCAAACGGACTCTCCACCCGCAAGATGCGAGCGCCCTCCAGCCCACAGCGCTTCACAAACCAGGACAACTCGGCATCGTGCCCCAGCGTCGCTGAAGTAAACACCCAGGCGCGTGAGGGCCCCCGAGCTGGCGCAGGCCATCCATCCTCATCCACCGCTTCTTGCGCGGTGGCCAGCAAACGGGTGCGCATGGCTTCGGCAATGTCCAGCGGCGACTCCACCAAGCGCAAGCCGCCTCCTGCCTCCAGCCAGCGCACATAGCCCTCCGGGCAAAGCCCCTGAAACCTGGACAACCGCAACAGCAGCGCCACCCCCCGTTCGGCCAGCCGGGCCATATCTGGCGCGACCTCACTAAAGGCCTCAACAGCGTTCTGCGCCTGTGCGCATACCTGCTCCAGCCCCTCCATGGCCGCTTGCCAGCGTGGCAGATCCAGGCCCTCTGGCGCACCATGCCACCAGCCGCGCCTGGATGGCATTGTCCCGTCTGCCCCGGCGACTTCGCTCCATCGGCGCGCGGCCTCTTCCAGCGCAGCGTGCAGGCCCAACCAATCAGCAAAGCCCCTCGCATGCTGCAACCCTGCAGCCAGCACATCACGCGCAAATTCCTGGATTTGCCCGGACGTCAGCTGCACCCCCAAAAACTGCACACCGGTGTCGCTCAGTTGGTGTGCTTCGTCAAAAATGACCACGCGCACCGAGGGCAGCAGCTCGGCAACGCCCGACTCTCGCACAGCCACATCGGCAAAGAACAGGTGGTGATTGACCACCACCACGTCAGCCGCCATGGCTTCGCGACGCGCCAGATTCACATGGCACTCTTTGGCTCTGGGGCACTGCGAGCCCAGGCAGTTGTCACGGGTGGAGGTGACCAGTGGGATCACTGGCGAGCGCTCATCCAGGCCCGTGAGTTCAGACAGATCACCCGAGCGGGTGCTGCGCGACCAGTCTTCGACCTTCGCCAGCACACGCACCATTTGTCCACCTTGCACGGCCATGTCGTGGCGCGCCAGCGCCATGCGATGCAGGCACAGGTAGCTGCTTCGCCCTTTGAGCAATGCGATGCGCGCCGGAATCCCCAAAATCTCCAGCAATCTGGGGATGTCGCGCGAACAAAGCTGATCCTGCAAAGCCTTGGTGGCCGTGGAGACCAAAGCCCGCTCCCCACTGAGCAACACGGGCACCAAATACGCATAGGTTTTGCCGACGCCCGTGCCTGCCTCTACCACTAAAGCGCCACCTGACTCGATGGCGCCAGACACCGCCAGCGCCATCTGAACCTGCCCCGCGCGCGGCCGATACAAAGGGTCCGCCCGGGCCAGCAGGCCGTCGCCCACGAATACGGACTCCACCACCGCGCCCAAAACCGAAGGGGAAGACAAAGGCGCAGCGGAGTCCTGTGGCATGGCTCAACAAAAAGAAAGTGGAAAGGCTGAAGACACTGGGGCATTCGAAACATGCCCAACGCAGCGGCCGCGCAAGCGGAGCAAAAATCTCCAGACCCCGCACCGCCCTGCGCAGCCTGGCGCCACAACACAATGCATCCCAAACAGTGCGCAAAGCTGTGCGGCAGCCCCGCCATGGCAAAAACGCCACAGGCAGGCGGATAATACGCGGCTCAGCGCTTCATAATGACCGGCAGCGTTCTACCACGCACCACAATCCCCAGCATGACCAAAGCGTTCCGTCTCATCGCATCCACCGGCATCCACAAAGGTGACCGGGAATACCAGCAAGACCAAGTGGCCTTGATTTCACACAATCGGCACAACGGCTGTGTTTTGGGCGTGGTGGCCGACGGCATGGGCGGGCGCAGCGGGGGCCGCAAAGCCTCCGACCAGGTCATGATGACGGCCCGTCAGCTGTTTGAGCGCTACTCCCCAGAGACAGACGACCCTGCCGCCATGCTCAAAGCCATGGTGGAAGAGGCCCACATCGTCATCCGGCTGACGGCCATTTCCGCCGAGCAAGAGCCTCACAGCACCATCGCTGCCTTCCTCATCAACCCCCGTGGTGACTGCCACTGGGTGCACGCAGGCGATTCGCGCATCTACCACTTCCAAGGCGGGCGGCTCATCCACCGCAGCAGCGACCACTCTTATGTGCAAGCCCTGGTAGACCGGGGCGAGCTGACCGAAGCCGAGGCCAACAACCACCCTCACTCCAACATCCTGGTGGGTTGCCTGGGCACCGAGAGCGATCCGCCAGCAACACCCCACATGATTTCGCAACTGCGCCCTGGTGATGTCCTGCTGGCATGCAGCGACGGGGTCTGGCACTACTTCTCGCCCACCGAACTGGCCTCGGTGGTGGAGTCCTTGTCACCGCGCGAAGCCACGGAGTTCTTGATTGAAAAAGCCCGCTCACGTGCCCGTGGGGGCGGCGACAACCTGTCATTGGTGATTGTCAAGATCGAAGCCTTGGCTGAAGAGAAAAAGCACGCCAGGCTGGTAAGCACAACCCCCTGATCCCACCCCAACCGTCACAGCCACCCAACGGCCCGGCCAGTTCTCTGGCGGGCCGTTTTGCTTTGCATCGCTCAAGGCTGGGCCATCAGCAAGGGCCACCGGTCATTCGGCCCCGACCAATGGCTCTCCATTCACGGTGGCGTGGGCAAAGGTGCTGCGGGCTTGTGCCCATCCGCGGCGGATTGGGCCTGCTCTTTGTCTCGCCGGGCCCGGCGCACCTCTGAGGCTTTTTCCGCATCCAACCGCCGTTGGCGGGCCTTGGCTGCGCGCTCGGCACTTTCTCTTTCACGGGCTGATTGTTCAGCGGCCTGCGAAGACTGGCGAGCCCGCTGCTGGCTGGCCCTTTCCTGGGCCTCACGGTCACGCAGCACCACCGTGCCTGGAGATTTCTCTCGGGCCGCTGGCTTCCCCCCCCCCTGCGGTGGGTTGCGCACCGTGGCAGAAGATGCAGACGCTGCGCCTGCAGGCCCTAAGGCATCGGCAGCAGAGGACTGCTTGTCTTCAATCTGGCGCAGACGCTCCTGAGCCTTTTCCTTGCGCTCCGCATCGTTGATTTGCACCTCTTGGGCCCGCAGCCGTGTTTCCACCTGACGCCACTCGTTGCGGGCATCGCGCAAGCAATCCTCCACAGCAAAGAGGCGGTAGCACTTCACCTCTGTCTGCTTGCGCTGTGCCAGGTTCTGCTTGCGCTCTTGCTCGATACCCGAACGCTGTGCCGCCCGCTGCGCGGATGCTGCGCGCAGCGCCTCATGCGGGGAAAGATCTGCGTCACGAGGCTGGGCTGCCGCCTGGCCTGCAGACAACACAGCGACGCACGCCGCCAGGCCCCATACCGATGCAATGGTCTTTTTCATGTCAGCCCCGTATCCACCAAACGCCGCTCCAAGTCCAAAAATTCTTTGGACTGCATTTCGTTGAGCCGCGACACTGTGCGCGGAAATTCATGGGCCAAAGGACCCTCGGTGTACAACTGCTCAGGGGCCACAGCGGCTGACAGGATGAGCTTCACCCGCCGGTCGTACAGCACATCCACCAGCCAGGTAAAGCGCCGTGCGGGTGACGCCATGTTCACCGGCATGTAAGGCACGCCCGACAACAACACCGTGTGGAACTGCGTGGCTATCTCCAGATAGTCGTTCTGCGAACGTGGCCCACCGCACAGGGTCTGGAAGTCAAACCAGACCACCCCGCCCGCCTTGCGCCGCGCGCGGATCTCGCGAGCTTCGATGTGCAGCACCGGGTCTTCGTCGTGCACCTCGGCCAGCTGGTTGAAGGCATCGTCCATCGCCGCGTCGGCCTCAGGGCCCAAGGGCGTGTGGTACAGCTTCACATGCTCCAGCGTACGGCGCCGGTAGTCGGTGCCGTTGTCTACGCTGATCACCTGCATGCGCTCATTGAGCAGCGCAATCGCCGGAAGGATGCGGTCACGGTGCAAGCCGTCTGGGTAAAGACCATTGGGCTCAAAGTTCGAGGTGGTCACAAACCCCACGCCGTTCTCAAACAACGCCACCAGCAGGCGGTGCAGGATCATGGCATCCGTGATGTCGGCCACGTGGAACTCGTCAAAGCAGATGAGCTTGTAGCGCTTGGAGATGCGTTCGCCCAGCACATCGAGCGGGTTCACCGTGCCTTGCAGCGCCGCCAACTCCCGGTGCACTTCGCGCATGAACTCATGAAAGTGCAGACGCACCTTGCGCTTGAGCGGCACCGCATTGAAAAAGCAGTCCATCAAAAAGCTCTTGCCCCGCCCCACCCCGCCGTACATGTACACGCCCTTGGGAATGTCCGGCCGGTTCACCAACTTTTTGAACGCGTTGGAGCGTTTGGCCTTGTAGGTGCTCCAGTCGTCGGCACAGCGCTGCAAAGCATCGACCGCACGTAGCTGTGCTGGATCGCTTTGAAAACCCTTGGCGGCCAGCTCGGCCAGGTACGCCTGTTTGACACTCACGGTGTTGATGCCTCAGAAAAGGCTAACCCCCGCGATGGCGCGAGGGTTAGCTATTAAATCAATAGCTGCTAGCGCTTATATATAGAGCGCTAGAGGCCATTTTGACTGAAACTCTGAAATCAGAAGTTCAGCGTGCGCTTGTCCACCGCCAGGGCCGCTTCCTTGGTGGCTTCGCTCAAGGAGGGGTGGGCATGGCAGATGCGCGCGATGTCTTCGGCGCTCGCCTTGAACTCCATGGCCACCACGGCTTCAGAGATCAGCTCGGAGGCCATCGGGCCCACGATGTGCACGCCCAGGATTTCGTCCGTGGCTGCATCGGCCAGGAACTTGACCATGCCCGTGGTGTCGCCCAGCGCGCGGGCGCGGCCGTTGGCCAAGAAGGGGAACGTGCCCGCCTTGTACTTCACGCCATCGGCCTTGAGTTGTTGCTCGGTGCGACCCACCCAAGCGATTTCGGGGCTGGTGTAAATCACCCAGGGGATGGTGTTGAAGTTCACGTGACCATGCTGGCCAGCAATGCGCTCGGCCACGGCAACGCCCTCTTCCTCGGCCTTGTGCGCGAGCATCGGGCCCCGCACCACGTCACCCACAGCCCACACGCCAGGGAGGTTGGTCTTGCAATCGCCGTCCACCACAATGGCACCACGCTCGTCCAGGGCCAGGCCCACGGCTTCGGTGTTCAGGCCAATGGTGTTGGGCACACGGCCAATGGAGACGATCAGCTTGTCGGCGTCCAGCGTCTGGGCTTCGCCCTTGGCGTTGGTGTAAGCGATCGAAACGCCCTTCTTGCCCGTCTTGATCTCGCCAACCTTTACGCCCAGCTCGATCTTCAGGCCTTGCTTGTCGAAAGCCTTCTTGGCTTCCTTGGCAATCTGCTCGTCCACCGCGCCCAGGAAGGTAGGCAGGCCTTCCAGAATGGTCACGTCAGCACCCAGGCGGCGCCACACCGAACCCATTTCCAGGCCGATCACGCCAGAGCCGATCAGTGCCAGCTTTTTGGGCGTGGCACCAATGCGCAGCGCGCCGTCGTTGGACAGCACCAGCTCTTCGTCAAACGGCGTGCCAGGCAGCGCACGGGCGTTGGAGCCGGTGGCGATGATGATTTGCTGGCCAACCAAGGTTTCTTCAGCGGCACCCGCCACCTTGATCTCGTAGCCGCCTTCGGTGGCTTTGACAAACGAACCGCGGCCATGGAAGAAGCTGACCTTGTTCTTCTTGAACAGGTACAGGATGCCGTCGTTGTTCTGCTTCACCACGGAATCCTTGCGGCCAATCATCTTGGTCACATTGATCTTCACATCGGTGGCCGTGATGCCATGGTCGGCAAAGTGCTTGTTGGCATGCTCGAAGTGCTCAGACGATTGCAGCAGCGCCTTGGAGGGGATGCAGCCCACGTTGGTGCAAGTGCCGCCTGGCGCGGGGCCACCCTTGTCGTTCTTCCATTCGTCGATACAGGCCACGTTCTTGCCCAGCTGGGCGGCGCGGATGGCGGCGATGTAGCCGCCGGGGCCGCCACCAATCACGATCACATCAAATTGCTTGCTCATAGGAAATCTCTTTGATTCAGTTGAAGAAAAACCCACCGATGAGAGCGCCGCGCAGTGCTTGCGCCCAGGCTTCACAGGTGGGTTTCAGGTCTCAGGGCTCGATCAGATGTCGAACAGCAGACGCGATGGGTCTTCCAGCGCTTCCTTCATGGCAACCAGGCCCAGCACGGCTTCACGGCCGTCGATGATGCGGTGGTCGTAAGACATTGCCAGGTAGTTCATCGGACGGATCACGATCTGACCGTTTTCGACCACTGCACGGTCCTTGGTGGCGTGCACGCCCAGGATGGCCGACTGTGGGGGGTTGATGATGGGGGTGGACAGCATGGAGCCGAACGTACCGCCATTGGAGATGGAGAAGGTACCGCCGGTCATTTCTTCAATGCCCAGCTTGCCGTCCTTGGCCTTTTGGCCAAATTCAGCGATCTTCTTCTCGATATCTGCAAAGCTCATCTGGTCTGCATTGCGCAGGATGGGCACCACCAAGCCACGGGGCGAACCCACGGCGATACCGATGTCGAAGTAGCCGTGGTAGACGATGTCGTTGCCATCGACCGAGGCGTTCAGCACAGGGTACTTCTTGAGGGCGTGCACAGCCGCCTTCACGAAGAAGGACATGAAGCCGATCTTCACGCCGTGTTCCTTGGTGAACGCGTCCTGGAACTTCTTGCGCATGTCCATCACGGGGGCCATGTTCACTTCGTTGAACGTGGTCAGGATGGCGTTGGTGGATTGCGACTGCAGCAGACGCTCGGCCACGCGGGCACGCAGACGGCTCATGGGCACGCGCTGCTCTGGGCGATCGCCCAGGCTAGCGGGCGCAGGAGCGGCCACCTGGGGCAACACCTTCGTGGGCACACCGGTGGGAATGGCGCTGGGTGCCGCCGCAGCTGGCTTGGCACCACCGGCCACAGCCGCCAGCACGTCACCCTTGGTCACGCGGCCGTCCTTGCCAGAACCAGCCACATCGCCTACCGACAGATTGTTGTCGGCCAGCAGCTTGGCTGCTGCAGGCATGGCCACATCGGCCTTGGAACCACCGGTGACTGCAGCGGCGGCGGCCACAGGTGCAGCAGCGGGTGCCGCGGGGGCTGCAGCTGCCGGAGCAGCTGCACCCGCCTTACCTTCGGTGTCAATGCGGGCGATCAACTGCTCAGCCACGACGGTAGCGCCGTCGCCTTGAACAATCTCAGACAGCACGCCAGACGACGGTGCAGGCACTTCCAGCACCACCTTGTCTGTTTCGATTTCGATCAGGATTTCATCGGCAGTGACGGCCTCGCCTGCTTTTTTCTTCCACGTCAGCATGGTGGCTTCGGCCACGGATTCGGACAGCTGAGGGACTTTGACTTCTACGATAGCCATATCAATTCTTTCGGGAATGGGGTTTGTTCTGACAGTTTTTAAAAATGGGCTGGCTGGCCTTACTTGGTCAGTACAAAACCCTTGAGCTTGGCAAACGCGCCGTCCACCAGAGCCTTTTGCTGCTCTTGGTGCAGGTGCGAATAACCCACGGCAGGCGATGCCGAAGCAGCGCGGCCGGAGTAACCCAGCTTCTGGCCTTCGAGCATGTTCTCGTGGATGTTGTGCTGGATGAAGAACCAGGCACCCTGGTTCTGTGGCTCGTCCTGGCACCACACGATGTCGGTCGCGTTGGGGTACTTCTTCAGCTCGGCAGCAAAAGCCTTGTGCGGGAAGGGGTACAACTGCTCGACGCGGATGATGACCACATCGTCGGCTTCCTTCTCGGTACGCTTCTTGACGAGGTCGTAGTAGACCTTGCCCGAGCAAGCGATCACGCGCTTGACCTTGGCGGCCTTCTTCTCGATAGCGTCATCCTGTTCAGGAATCACCGTCTGGAACCCACCCTTGGTGAACTCAGACAGCGGCGAGGTCGCGTCCTTGTTACGCAGCAGCGATTTGGGCGTGAAGATGATCAGCGGCTTGCGCAGATCACGCACCATCTGGCGGCGCAGCACGTGGAAGATCTGGCTGGCCGTGGTGGGCTGCACGATCTGCATGTTGGCATCGGCGGCCAGTTGCATGAAGCGCTCCAGGCGTGCAGAGCTGTGCTCTGGGCCCTGACCTTCGTAGCCGTGGGGCAACATCATGGTCAGGCCATTGGCACGGCCCCACTTCACTTCGCCGGAGGCGATGAACTGGTCAATCACAACCTGTGCACCGTTGGCAAAGTCGCCAAACTGGGCTTCCCAGATCACCAGGCTGTTGGGGTCAGAGCCAGCGTAGCCGTACTCAAAGCCCAGCACGGCTTCTTCGGACAGGATCGAGTCGATCACGACAAACGGAGCCTGGTTCTCGGCCACATTTTGCAGCGGCACGTAGGTGCCGGTATCCCACTTCTCGCGGTTCTGGTCGTGAATCACGGCATGGCGGTGCGTGAACGTGCCACGGCCCGAGTCTTCGCCCGACAGGCGCACTGGGTACCCGCTGGCCACCAGCGAAGCAAAGGCCATGGTTTCACCCATACCCCAGTCCACATTCACATCGCCACGGCCCATGGCTGCACGATCGTCGTACACCTTCTTCACCAGTTGGTGCGGTGCCACGGTGGCAGGAATGGTGGTCAGCTTTTCGGCCAAGCGCTTCCACTCGGTCAGAGGGATTGCCGTGTCACCAGCGTCAGTCCACTTCTTGCCCAGGAAGGGCGACCAATCCACAGCGTACTTGCTCTTGAAGTTGGTCAGCACAGGGTCCACCGTGTGCTTGCCGGCATCCATGGCAGCGCGGTAGGCCTTGACCATGTCTTCGCCCAGAGTAGCACCCAGGCCCTGAGCCGCCAGCTTGTCGGCATACAGCTTGCGCGTGCCGGGATGCTGGGCAATCTTCTTGTACATCAGCGGCTGGGTCAATGCAGGGGTATCCTGCTCGTTGTGGCCCAGTTTGCGGAAGCAGGTGATGTCCACCACCACGTCCTGGCGGAACTCCATGCGGAACTCCAGCGCCAGTTGGGTGGCCAGCACCACGGCTTCTGGGTCATCACCGTTGACGTGCAGAACCGGGGCCTCGACCATCTTGACGATGTCGGTGCAATACACGGTCGAGCGCATGTCGCGTGGGTCGGACGTGGTGAAACCGATCTGGTTGTTGATGATGATGTGCACCGTGCCGCCAGTGGTGTAACCACGGGTCTGTGCCAGCGCCAGGGTTTCCTGGTTCACACCTTGGCCGCCGAAGGCGGAGTCGCCGTGCACCAGTACGGGCAGCACTTGGCTGCCCTTGGGGTCGCCACGGCGGTCCATGCGAGCGCGCACCGAGCCTTCCACCACAGGGTTCACGATTTCGAGGTGGGAAGGGTTGAAAGCGAGCGACAGGTGCACTGGGCCACCAGCGGTGGACACGTCCGAGCTGAAACCTTGGTGGTACTTCACGTCACCGGCAGGCAGTTCTTCGGGTGCGGTGTGGTCGAACTCGGCAAACAAGTCCTTGGGCATCTTGCCCAGGGAGTTCACCAGCACGTTCAGACGGCCACGATGGGCCATACCGATCACGATTTCCTGCACGCCCTTGGCGCCAGCAGACTGGATCAGTTCGTCCATCGAGGCAATAAAGCTCTCGCCACCTTCCAGGGAGAAACGCTTTTGGCCCACATACTTGGTGTGGAGGAAGCGTTCCAGGCCTTCGGCAGCGGTCAGGCGGTCCAGAATCTGGCGCTTCTTGTCGGCAGTGAAATTCGGCTTGCTGCGGATGCTTTCCAGCTTTTGCTGCCACCAGCGCTTCTGGTTCTGGTCCGATGTGTACATGTACTCGGCGCCCAGCGTGCCGCAGTACGTTTCGCGCAGCGCATTGAGCAGCTCGCGCAGGGCCATTTTGTCTTTGCCGAAGAACGTGTTGCTGGTGTCAAACACGGTTTCTTGGTCGGCATCGGTGAAGCCGTAGAACGACGGCTCCAGCTCGGGAATCTGTGGGCGCTCAGTGCGTTTGAGGGGGTCCAGGTCGGCCCAGCGTTGGCCAACGTTGCGGTATGCGGCGATCAGTTGTTGAACGGCTGTGCGCTTGCGGCCCATTTCGGCGTCGGCGCTGGCGACCACCACTTTGGTGCCACCGGCCTTGGCGCGCTCGGCAAAGGCATTGACCACAGGCAGGTGCGGAACGTCCTTGGCATTGCTACCGTCTACTGCGGGAACATGCTGCAGCGCATCAAAATACTCGCGCCAGTTGTCAGGCACGCTGCCAGGGTTGGCAAGGTAGTTTTCGTACATCTCTTCGACATAGGGCGCATTGCCGCCGAAGAGATAGGTGTTGCCTTGGTAGGCTTGATAGACGGATGTCGTATCGCTCATATTCCGCTGACCTCCGCTTTCCTTGGGAAAGCATTAGCTGGTTAAGAAACCTTCCGCGACACGGCTGAACCGATTGGCGGATGCGACTGTGGCTGGGGAAGGGCCTAGGGTTGCGGGCGCAATTGTGCCACCGAACACGGCATTAACCAAGATCAAGCCCAAAGGCGTCCCGGTGCGCCAGCCCATTCACTGGCATCGGTGTCGTACATTGCGGGTTTTGCACTTGTGCTTTTGATCACCCTGCCCCCAAAGGCTCTATGACCCAACACCCGCTCCAGCAAAAAACCTTTCTGCTTTTGCTAACGCTCGTCACCGTTGCGTTTGGCGCCATCCTCTGGCAATTTCACGGTGCGATCTTCTGGGGCATGGTGCTGGCCATTCTGTTCGCCCCATTGCACCGCAAAATGCTGCGGCGTATGCCCCGGCGTGAAAACCTGGCTGCCCTATGCACCCTGGGCCTGTGCTTGGTGGTGGTGATCTTGCCCATGTCGCTGATCACGGTTTCGCTGGTCCAAGAGGCCAACGCCATCTACGAACGGCTGCGCTCTGGGCAGCTCAATTTTGGTGCGTACTTCCAGCAAATCGTCGCGGCCTTGCCGACCTGGGCCGTCGGGCTGCTGGAGCGTCTGAACCTCACCAGCGTGGCCCAGATTCAACAAAAGCTGTCGTCTGTGGCCGTACAGGCAAGCCAAATCATCGCCACCCAGGCTGTCAGCATCGGACAAAACACCCTGGAGTTTCTGGTGGGCTTCGGCATCATGCTGTACCTGCTGTTTTTCCTGCTGCGTGACGGACGCAGCCTGGCGCTGCGCATTGGGCAAGCCACCCCTCTGGACAACGAGCACAAGAAACAGCTCGTCACCAAATTCACCACCGTCATTCGCGCCACCGTCAAGGGCAACATCGTGGTGGCCGCATCACAAGGCGCCTTGGGTGGCTTGATCTTCTGGATTCTGGGCATCCAGGGCCCCGTGCTGTGGGGCGTGCTGATGGCCTTCTTGTCCCTGCTGCCCGCCGTGGGTGCTGGCCTGATCTGGGTGCCCGTCGCCATCTACTTTCTGGCCACTGGCGCGGTTTGGCAGGGGGTCGTACTCACGCTGTTTGGCGTGTGCGTGATCGGGCTGGTAGACAACATCCTGCGCCCCATTTTGGTCGGCAAAGACACCAAAATGCCCGACTACGTGGTGCTCATCTCCACATTGGGCGGGATGGCGATGTTTGGGCTGACAGGCTTCGTGATTGGCCCCACCATTGCAGCCCTTTTCATGGCCAGCTGGGATTTGTTGGCTTCCTCAGAGGAAAGCCAGCAAGCCCCACCTGCCGCCTGAGACTCACTCAGAGCGGCTAACTAAACTCCCCTGGCGTCGTTGCCTCGCCTTGTCGTACTGCTTGTACTGCCTGCGGCGAAACGCCTAGCCAGGGCCGCTTCGCTTAGCTTTGTTAGCTGCTCTCAGTCCCTGTGACCACCGCCATGCCCACGCCCGTGGCCACGGTGGTCATCATGGTCCCCTCGGTCGTGGCCACGACCACGCCCAGGCCGCTCATCGTGGTGGTCATGTCGATCCCCGCGGGACGGGCCGCCATAGTGGGGGCCACGGGGCGGCTGACGGCGGGGCGGCTCCTGCACAAAGTACACGGGCTGGCCACAGGCGTTGTAGCGCGCGCAGTGCTTCCCCCAGTTCTTGGCATGCCCAGGCGGTACGTACATGTAAATAGGCGCACGCTGAACCGGCATTTGGGGACGGTGGATGATCACAGGCTCGGCATAGATCAATGCCGGGGGCGCTGCATTACCAATCTGGATGCGGCCATAAACGCCCGGAACGATCTGCCCATCCACCGTGGCGTTCACATAGGCTTGTGCATTAGCGCCACCCGCCGCCAGCAGCAATACGATAGAGGCGCCCACAGCGGGGCATGCGCGGTTGAAAAAACCCATCACTCACTCCAATGATTTCAATTCATCCCGTTTGTAACCAGCCCTGAGCCAAAGCATGGCAATTGACCTGCTTTTTTTGTAACCACAGGGTTTTTGACTCTTTGTCGGGGCGTGCGGGCCATTTTTGTGCATGGAGCCGGATTCGATGAAACCCTGGGAAAAGTGCTGGAGGACGAAGGGGCTTTGGATTAGGATGGTTCGCACCATCCCGGCCCAGGAGACCGCACATGCCCCACGAACGCCGCCACTACGTGCGCGTGCAATTTGACGCACCAGCGCTGTTGACCATCGCCACCGCAGCCTTCAGCGTGCAAGTTCTTGACCTATCGCTCAAAGGCGCACTGGTGACCCTGCCCGACAACGCCATGGTGCCCGCAGGCATGCCCTGCCAGCTCACGGTGCCGCTGGCAGAAACGGGCGACCACATCTCCATGACCGCCGGCATTGCCCATGTGGACGGCAACCATGCTGGGCTGCTGTGCCGAAGCATTGACCTGGACAGCGTCACCCACCTGCGGCGCCTGATTGAGCTGCAGCTGGGTGACCCCGCTCTGCTGGAGCGAGACTTGGCAGAACTGATCCAGGTATCGGTCAGCTCAGGCAACTGACCCACTTCACACCTGACAAGCGCCAGCCGTTGGCTCTGCTGAACCCGTCATTTCACCCAAAGCCAAGGAAAGAGCAGCGCGAGCCCCATCAACTCGGCGCTACCTCACGCTCTTGAAGGGTGCGCCACATCACCTTGCCGCTGCCGCTCTTGGGCAGCGCATCCACCAACTGCACAATGCGCGGCACCTTGTAGACCGCCATGTTCTCGCGGCACCAGTCCATGATCTGCTGCTCGGTAGTGTCTTTGTGCGATGCACGCAGCACTACCACCGCCTTCACCGTCTCCCCCCGATAGCTGTCCTTGCTCGCGATGATGCAGGCCTCTTGGATGGCAGGGTGGCGGAACATCAGCGCCTCCACCTCGGCAGGCCACACCTTGAAGCCGCTGGCGTTGATCATGCGCTTCAAGCGATCGGTCAGAAAAAAGTAGCCCTCCTCGTCCATGCGCCCCAGATCACCTGAGCGAAAGAAGCGCTTGCCCTCGAACTCGATAAAAGCCGACGCTGTGGCATCCGGTCGCTTCCAGTAGCCCTCAAACACCTCGGGGCCGTGGATGATGATTTCGCCCTGCTCACCCACAGCCAGCTCCTGCAGCGTGTCGGGGTCGATCACCCTTGCATCGGTGCTCATGAACGGAATGCCCAGGCACTGCTGCTTGGGGTGGTCGGGCGGATTGGAATGCGATGGCGCCGCCGTCTCCGTCAGACCGTAGCCTTCTGCGTACCGCAGCCCATACTGCTCCAGCAGACGCTGCGCCACCGCCTGCGGCATGGCCGCCCCGCCGCCGCCGATGTAGACCAGGCTCGATAGGTCATAGCTCGCAAAGTTCGGACTGCCCAGCAGATCAATGACCATAGTGGGGATGTTGGTCCAGTTCGTCACTTGGTAGCGTGATATCAAGCGCCCAGCCAGGTCCCGGTCCCAGCGCGGCATGACCACAATGGTGGCTGCACTGTAGATGGATGCGTGCATCACGCTCACCATGCCAGTGATATGGAACATGGGCACCACGGCCAGCGTCACGTTGTCCACCGAGCCCGTGCCCCACAGGCTGCTGGCCACAGCGTTGTGCATGATGCTTTTGTGCAAGTGCATGCACCCCTTGGGCAGGCCCGTGGTGCCGCTGGTGTAGGGCAGCAGCGCCAGGTCATTCGGCCCCACCACCAGCTCTGGTGGCGCATCGGCACAGGCCAGAGCCTCCGTCCAGTCATGGGCCTGTCCACCGTCCAGTACTGGCAGGGGGTGGCGCGTGCCCAGCCATTCGCGCCAAGCCTCAGGCGGAGCATCGGGGCCCGCCACATCCACATCAAACGCATCACTGAACTGCGCCACCACCAGGTGCGCGAGGCGCTCAGCGGGTGGCAGCGCGTTGCTGGCTTTGGCCAGTTCTGGCGCCAAGTCTCCAGTGGTGAAGGCCACCTTGGTGTCCGGGTCGGTGATGTAGTGCTTCAGCTCCTCAGCCCGGTTCATCGGGTTGACGGGCACCACCACCGCGTTGGCCCGCAAGATGGCAAAGTGCGCCATCACCAGTTGCGGGCAGTTCTGCATGCACAGCACCACGCGATCACCCCGCTGCACGCCCAACGCAGCCAGCCGGGCTGCCATGCGCTCAGCACCCTCCATCAACTGCCGATAGCTCAGCGACCGGCCAAAGAAGACCAGGGCCGCCTTGTCTGGATAGCGGCGCGCGCTGATCGCCAAGTTGTCCCAAAGCGAAGTCGATGGGACAGTGATGGATTTGGGCAAGCGATGGGGCCAGAACTGGTAGTGAGGGCGCATGGATTACAGATCTCCTTGAGCCTGCAAGCCTAGAGGCCTCGCCAGCGGGGAGCAATGGGGGATGCCCCGCGCCTGCGTCGCCAAGGTGACCGCAAGCGATACTGCGGCCTGCGTCAGCCCTTGCCGCACGCGCGCACTGCAGTCTTCGCGGTGGTCAAACAGTGGCGAAAAGCAGGCCGTCCCCAGGCCACAGAAAGCCAACGCACCATCAGCTCTGTATCTGCGCCCACAGCTTATCCAGCCGCTTCACGCTCACCGGCTGGGGCGTGCGCAGCTCTTGCGCGAAGAAGCTCACACGCAGCTCCTCCAGCAGCCAGCGCAGCTCTTGCATGCGCGCATCCACCGCACCCTTGCGCTCGGCCACAAGGCGCCAGTAGCGCTGCTCTTGCGGGCGCAGCTCGGCCAGCTTGGCGGCGTCGCGGGCGGGGTCGGCGCGGTATTTGTCCAGCCGCAGGGTGATGGCCTTGAGGTAGCGCGCGTAGTGGGCCAGCTGCGCCCACGGCGCCACGGCGATGAAGTTCTTGGGCACCAGGCGTTGCAGTTGCTGCAAGGCGTCCGCTGTCGCGTCAGGCGCGTTCTTGGTGTCCTTGATCTTGCGGGCGGCAGCAGCGTATTCGGTGAGGATGGTGGCGGCCAGGCGTGCGACTTCGTTGGCGATCAGGGTCAGGCGCCCTCGCCCTTCGTCCACGCGGCGTTTGAAGTCGAACTCATCGGTGGGCAGGGGGTCGAGCAGAAAAGCGCGGTCCAGCGCCACGTCGATGATCTGGGTGCGCAATTCTTCCTGCGTCCCCAGCGGCATGTAGGCCACGGCCATCTTCTGCAGGTCGGGGATGTTCTTTTCGAGGTACTTGAGCGCGTCCTTGATCTGCAGCGCAAACAGACGGCGCAGGCCCGCGCGGTGTTTGGCGGCGGCCACCTCGGGTTCATCGAAGACCTCGATGGTGACGCCATCGCCGCCATCGATCAGCGCCGGGAAACCCACCAGCGTCTGCCCGCCCTTCTTGATCTCCATGAGCTCAGGCAGCTCACCAAACGTCCAGGTCGTGTAACGCTGGCCTGCCGGGGCTGATGGCGCAGCGCTTGCCGGTTTTGCCGAGACGGGGTTTGCGCCTTTTACTCCTGATTTGATAGCTGCTTGCGCTTTATTATCAAGCGCTGGAGGCATATTTGATTCAGATTTCTCGCTGTGTGCCGCCGCAGCACCCAACTTGAGACCTGCCAGCGCCTGGAACGCACCGCGCGCCTTGGCACCCCATTCGGCCTTGAGGGCGCCCAGGTTGCGGCCATGGCCGAGCTGGCGGCCATGTTCATCGACCACGCGGAAGTTCATGAACAAGTGCGGGCTGAGCATGTCGAGCTTGAAGTCTGCGCGCTTCACGTCGAGCGAGGTCTCATCGCGCACCTGCTTGAGCAGTGCGTCCGTCAGGCTGCCGGTGCCAAAACGCTCGGGCGCGTTGAACAGCTCGGCCAGCCGCGTGGCCGATTCAGGCAGCGGCACAAAGCGGCTGCGCGGGCGCTGGTGCAGGCTTTTGAGCAGGGCCTGGATCTTGTCCTTGAGCATGCCGGGCACCAGCCATTCGCAGCGCTCGTCGCTCACTTGGTTGAGCACGAAGAGCGGGATGGTCACGGTGATGCCATCGCGCGCATCGCCGGGCTCGTGCAGGTAGGTGGCGGCGCAGTCCACGCCGCCCAGGCGCACGGTTTTGGGAAACGCGTTGGTGGTGATGCCTGCGGCCTCGTGGCGCATCAGCTCCTCGCGGGTGAGCTTGAGCAGCTCGGGCCGCTTTTTACTTTCCTCGCGGTACCAGGCCTCAAAACTGTGGCCGCTGCACACCTCGGGCGGCAGTTGCTGGTCGTAGAAGGCGTAGATGAGTTCGTCGTCCACGAGCACGTCCTGGCGGCGGGACTTGTGCTCCAGCTCTTCGACCTTGGCAATGAGCTTCTGGTTGGCGGCCAGGAAGGGCAGCTTGGTCTCCCAGTTGCTGCCGACCAGGGCCTCGCGGATGAAGATCTCGCGTGCCGCGTAGGGATCGACCTTGCCGAAGTTCACACGGCGGTTGTTGTAGACCACGATGCCATACAGCGTGGCGCGCTCCAGCGCCACCACCTCGGCCGACTTCTTTTCCCAGTGCGGGTCCAGCAGCTGCTTCTTCAGCAAGTGCCCGCCCATCTGCTCAAGCCACTGCGGCTCGATGGCGGCAATGCCCCGGCCGAACAGGCGCGTGGTCTCGACCAGCTCCGACGCGATGATCCAGCGCCCGGGCTTCTTGCTCAGGTGCGCACCGGGGTGCTTGTAGAACTTGATGCCCCGCGCGCCCAAGTACCAGTCTTCCTCGTCGCCCTTGGCGCCCACGTTGCCCAACAGCCCGGCCAGCATGGACAGGTGCAGTTGCTCATAGCTCGCAGGCTGGGTGTTGATCTGCCACTTGTGCTCGGTCACCACGGTGAGCAGTTGGGTGTGAATGTCGCGCCACTCGCGCAGGCGGCGGATGCTGATGAAGTTCTGGCGCAGCAGCTGCTCGTACTGGCGGTTGCTCAGCTTATGGGTAGCGGCTGGGGCGGCAGTGGATGGGGCAGGCGCGGCCACAGGGCTGCCACCGCCACTGCGCTGCGCCACGGGCAAAAAGGCCTGTGAGGGCGCCTTGTGCGCGGCCATGGCCTTCTGCGCGCGGGCCGACGGCAGGCTGGGTGCCCCGCCCCGGGCCTCGTTGATCCATTTCCACAGCTTGAGGTAGCCGCTGAACTCGCTCTTGTCGTCGTCGAACTTGGCGTGTGCCTGGTCGGCCTGTTGCTGGGCTTCCAGCGGCCGGTCGCGCACGTCCTGCACGCTCAGGGCACTGGCAATCACCAACACCTCCTCCAGCGCCTTGCGGTCGCGCGCCTCGATGATCATGCGGCCCACGCGGGGGTCGAGCGGCAGGCGCGACAGCTCTGTGCCCATGGGGGTCAGCTCGTTGGCATCGTCCACCGCACCCAGCTCGGCCAGCAACTGGTAGCCGTCGGCAATCGCACGGCCCGAGGGCGCCTCGATGAATGGGAACTGCACCACATCGCCCAGGTGCAGCGACTTCATGCGCAGGATGACGCCTGCCAGAGATGAACGCAGGATTTCCGGGTCGGTGAAACGCGGGCGGCCGTTGAAGTCGGCCTCGTCGTACAGACGGATGCAGATGCCGTTGGCCACGCGGCCGCAGCGGCCTGCGCGCTGGTTGGCGGCAGCCTGGCTGATGGGTTCCACCAGAAGTTGCTCCACCTTGCTACGGAAAGAATAGCGCTTGACGCGCGCTGTGCCTGCGTCAATGACGTAGCGAATGCCAGGCACGGTGAGCGATGTTTCGGCCACGTTGGTGGCCAGCACGATGCGGCGGCCCGTGTGGCCGTCAAAGATGCGATCCTGCTCGGCCTGCGACAGACGCGCAAACAGCGGCAGCACCTCGGCATTGCGCATCACGGGCTGGTGCGAGAGGTGCTTGCGAAGGTGGTCGGCCGCCTCGCGGATTTCGCGCTCGCCGGGCAGAAAGACGAGGATGTCGCCCGCCGCATTGCCCTGCCAGAGTTCGTCCACGCCATCGGCAATGGCCTCGTTCAGGCCGTAGTCGCGGCTGTCTTCAAACGGGCGGTAGCGCTGCTCCACCGGGAAGGTGCGGCCCGACACCATGATGACCGGCGCTGGCCCCTTGGCGCCCTCGAAATGCTTGGCGAACCGGTCGGCATCGATGGTGGCCGAGGTGACGATGACTTTCAGATCAGGCCGGCGCGGCAGGATCTGGCGGATGTAGCCCAGCAGGAAGTCGATGTTGAGGCTGCGTTCGTGCGCCTCGTCGATGATGATGGTGTCGTAATTCTTGAGCAGAGGATCGGTCTGCGTCTCGGCCAGCAAGATGCCGTCGGTCATGAGCTTGACGGAGGCATCCCGGCTCAGGCGGTCCTGGAACCGCACCTTGAAGCCCACCACGTCGCCCAGCGGCGTTTTCAGCTCTTCGGCGATGCGCTTGGCCACGCTGCTGGCGGCAATGCGGCGTGGCTGGGTATGGCCAATCAGCTGCCCTTTCTGCCCTGGCTTGGCGTTGCATTTGCCCCGGCCCAGCGCCAGCGCAATCTTGGGCAACTGCGTGGTCTTGCCCGAGCCGGTTTCGCCGCACACGATGATGACCTGGTGCTGGGTGATGGCCTCCATGATCTCGTCGCGCTTGCCCGACACGGGCAGGGATTCGGGGAATTCGATGCGCAAAGGGGCTGCGGACTGGGCAGCAGGCGGGGCGGAAGCGGGGGAAGACTCGGACAAACGCGGATCAGAAGAAGACATAGCCCCGCATTATCGGCAGCGCGCCCCTGTGCCAAGGCGCCCTGCCCGTCCGTTTTGTGCGTTTGGCGCGACATTTTTAGCCTCGTTCGGGCCATTTGGCTTGCAGGCAAGGCACTGCGCCGCCACAATCGCGCCTTCTTTCAAGCAAAGCCAGCCACCCCGGCCCGGCGCTGAAAGCCCTGGAGGTCCCGATATGTCTGCCAACTTCTTCGCACACACCTGACCACAGTCCACCGCCCCGGCTGGACTGTGCACACTCAGTTCAGCCACGGCTCAGCGCTTTCGTTTGCGCTCCACAAGCCCTGGCTACATCGCCGGGGTTTTTTGTTTGTGGAACGCACAACGTATGAGTGCAAAAAAACTGTCTCGGGCCTACGCCCAGGGTGAAATCAAAAAGCTGCGCCGCATGAAGCAGCCCCTGGTGCTGAAACTCGAAGCCTCGGGCCCGCCCCGAAACCCTGTGGCCGCCGCCATGGCCCAACGCAGCCTGTCCAGTGCAGCGGGCAAGCACATCCGAACCCGTGGTGCCCAGCGCCGTGCGGACAACGTCGCCTTGCGCAAGGCGATTCAAAACCAGATATTCAATGACTGAAACGAATCCGTACTCCAACGGGTCGCTCTTGCATGGAGCCCACGGGCTGCAGGGGCGGCTCACCCAGGGCTTCGGCCCTCACCAGCCCGCAGGGGCTGCGCAGGCAAAGGCAGGTGCTGCGGCAGCCCAAGCTGTACAGAGTCCATCCGACCCATCTGGCCAGCCCATCTCGCACAACCCACCCACCACAGCCACGCTGGCCTTGCGCCAGCAAACCCTGGCCCATGCCGCTGCGCAGCTCAAGGCAGAGCTGTTTGGCATTGACGAGGTGATTGACCGTGTCATCGACGCCATCCGGGCCTGGTACGTGCTGCCACAGCTCATCAGCCGCCCGGTCATCGTCTGCCTGTGGGGACTGACGGGCACGGGCAAGACCCAGCTCACGCGGCGCCTGGCCCAGCTGCTGGGCTTTTACGACCGCTTTGTTGAAGTGCAGATGGATGGCTTCAGCCACGGCGCCAGCTACCGCAGTTCCACCATCTCGGGCATGCTGGGTGACTCCGGCATCCACGAAGGCGCACCGGGCATGCTGGTGCTGGACGAGTTCCAGCGCTTTCGCACGGTGGACATCAAAGGTGGCGACGTGAAGGTAGAGCGCTACCAGGACGTGTGGACGCTGCTGTCAGACGGGCGCCTACCACCGGCGCTCAGCGCACTGTCCAACATCGAACGCAAGCTGGCCGATGCCCAGTACGACGCGGAGCGGGCCGAAGATGACGAAGACGAAAAACGCGCGGGCAAGGCGGCCTACCGCTTTCAGCTGGACGCGTGGGACGCGCAGGAACTCAAACGCATGCTCAAGCTGCAAGAGCCCCTGGGCGAGATCATGCAGTGGCCGCCCGGCAAGGTGCAGTCGCTGTACACCCGGTTCCAGCAGTCCAGCCAAGCCTGGGAGACGGACTACAGCAAGCTGCTGGTGTTTGTCTGCGGCAACCTGGACGAGATGTATCACGAGACCGCACAGCGGGTGGAAGACTGCGACACCGACGCCGATATCTTTCACCGCCTGACCCGCAAGCTCTCGCTCATCGACGTGAAAAAGGCGCTGGGCGAACGCTTCAAGCCCGAGCAAATTGCGCGGCTGGGCAACGAGCATGTTATCTATCCCTCGTTCAGCAAAGCCACGTACGAGCGCCTCATCCAGAACCTGTGCCACCGCTACGTGCAAGACATTGCGGCCCAATGCGGTGTGCAGTTCTACATCGGGCAAGACCTGCGCGATGAGCTGTACGCCAACGCAGTGTTTCCGGCGCAAGGCACGCGGCCGCTGTTTTCTTCGGTGCACGCCATCCTCAGCGCCAACTTGGTGAATGCAGCGCTGTGGGTGCTGGAACAACAATTGCCCCTGGCCCAGACGTTTGCCATTGGACTGAGCCCAGACAAGCGCGAGTTGCGGGTGTCCGGTCGGGACGCCAGCGGAGCCGAGCAAGAGAGCCGCTTTGCGGTCTCTTTGGAGCTGAACCGGCTCAAGCAGCGGGCCAATGCCGATTTTCGGGCGCTGCTGGCGGTGCACGAGGCGGGTCATGCGCTGGTGTACTGCCTGCTGTTTGGCCAGGCGCCACAAGAGGTCAAGATCAACATTGCATCGTTCGAGGGCGGCTACAACAGCTTTGCGGGCCTGAAGGTCACCACGCGGCAAAACGCGCTGGACATGATGTGCGTGGGCCTGGCCGGGCGCGTGGCCGAAGCCATGGTGTTTGGCGAGATGGCCTGCACCACGGGCGCCGAGCAGGACTACAAACAGGTCACGGCGGAAGCCGCCCGCTATGTCAGGCACCTGGGTTTTGATGGCCGCATCAGCCGCACCGATGTGACGCTGGAAATGGACAACCACATCAACACCGATGTGGCGCCCAGCAACGCTGCGATTGAAGCCCTGCTGCAAACGCAGTACCAGCGTGCGCAAGCACTGCTGAGCGAACACCAGGCAGCGCTCAACGCCCTGGTCAGCGCGCTGATGGAGCACGGCATGATCGTCCAGACCGAGATGCAGCAACTGCTGTGGGCCCAAGGGCTTCAGATTCGCACCAGTGCCCCGGTGGGGGCCGATGAAACGCTGGTGCTGGAGCCCTTTGCGCAGCGGCTGGCCCAATTTCAGGGCCAGTGCGCGGCGCAATGAGCGGTTTGTCACGCACAAACTTGCTTTGCATGCTTATGATGCGCGACTTGGCGACCCAGAGCGGTCGCCTTTCGCCGTCTGCCATGCTCCCACCCTGAGGCCCCGTCCCACTGCCATGTCCGCTGTTTTCAACTTCACTTTCGTGCCCTGGTTTCGCTCTGTGGCGCCTTACATCCACAAGTTTCGCAACCAGACCTTTGTGATCGGGCTGACGGGTGAGGCGATTGCGGCGGGCAAGCTGCACAACATTGCGCAAGACTTGGCGCTGATCCAAGCCATGGGCGTCAAGATCGTGCTGGTGCACGGCTTCAGGCCCCAGGTGAACGAGCAGCTGGCCGCCAAGGGGCATGCGGCCAAGTATTCGCACGGCATCCGCATCACCGATTCGGTGGCGCTGGACTGCGCCCAGGAGGCCGCTGGCCAACTGCGCTATGAAATTGAAGCCGCCTTCAGCCAGGGGCTGCCCAACACGCCCATGGCAGGCGCTACGGTGCGCGTCATTTCGGGCAACTTCCTCACCGCACGGCCCGTGGGCATTGTGGATGGGGTGGACTTTCAGCACTCAGGCCTGGTGCGCAAGGTGGATGTGGCGGGCATCACCCGCACACTGGACATGGGCGCGCTGGTGCTGCTTTCGCCCTTTGGCTTTTCGCCCACCGGCGAGGCCTTCAACCTGAGCATGGAAGAAGTGGCCACCAGCGTGGCGATTGAGTTGCAGGCCGACAAGCTGATCTTCTTGACCGAAGTGCCTGGCATCCGCATGCAGCCCGGCGAGCCCGAGAGCGAAGACAACCCCATCGACACCGAGCTGCCACTGGCCGCAGCCCAGGCCCTGCTGGCGCAGTTGCCCAGCGCCCAGGTACCGTCAGACACCGGCTTTTACCTGCAGCACTGCGTCAAGGCCTGCAAAGCCGGGGTGGAGCGCAGCCACATTCTGCCGTTTGCGGTGGACGGGTCGTTGCTGCTGGAGGTGTATGTGCACGATGGCATCGGCACCATGGTCATCGACGAAAAGCTCGAAGAACTGCGCGAAGCCACGATTGACGATGTGGGCGGCATCCTGCAGCTGATTGAACCGTTTGAAAAGGACGGCACGCTGGTCAAGCGTGACCGCACCGAGATCGAGCGCGACATTGCCACCTACACCATCATCGACCACGACGGCGTGATTTTTGGCTGCGCCGCGCTGTACCCCTACCCCGAGGCCAAGACAGCCGAAATGGCTGCGGTCACCGTATCGCCCCAAAGCCAGGGCACGGGCGACGGCGAAAAGCTGCTCAAGCGCATCGAACAACGCGCCCGCGCCATGGGGCTGGAAAGCATTTTTGTGCTGACCACCCGCACCATGCACTGGTTCATCAAACGCGGCTTCCAGCCCGTGGACCCCGACTGGCTGCCCGATGCCCGCAAGCGCAAATACAACTGGGACCGCAAGAGCCAGGTGCTGGTGAAAAAGCTGTAAACGCCCTTCTACGCCCCCAAAACTGAAACGGCCTGCGTTACACAACGCAGGCCGTTTGCTTTGGCGGGCCCGCCGCCCATGCCAGCTAGGCAAGGTGGGGGGGGCGAAGCAGCTACTGCATCACGCCTTCAAAGGCGGCGTACAGCTCGTCAATCCAGTGGTCCAACTCGTCCTGCGTTACGTGCAGGTGCTCCATGCAGGCCTGACCGTGTTGCTGCCACTCGCGCGTGGGCGAGAGGTTTTCATGGTGGTTGACCAAAAATTCAGCCAGCAAGCCCAGAGCGACCAAGTGCCGTACGGTCGCGTCAAACCGCTCATCGTTCAGGCAGGCAAAGTCGTGGTGCAACCAAATGGCCTGCGCCACCTCGGGCGGCAGGTGCCAGGTGCGCGCCACGATGGCGCCCATCACTGCATGGTCGGTGCGGTGGGATGCGTTCTCGGTCTGGGTGAAGGTGCGGTCTTTGCGGGCCAGGGCTTCGGTCACGGTGCCGGCGTAGCCTCGCACCGCCTTCACCAGCACAGGCATGCCCACATGGCAAAACAGCCCAAAGCTGTAGCCCAGCCCTGGGTCAAAGCTGTAGAGCTGGCGGCCAATGTGCTCGCAGGCAATGGCCTTGCGCTGCGAGCTTTCCCAAAAATGCTCCAGCAGCGGCGTGCGCACATGCAGCGCATTGCGGGTGATGAAGGCAGACAACAACTCCACCGAGGGTTGTAGGCCCAGCACCGTCAGGGCCATGCCCACGGTTTGCACGGGTTGCGCCAGGGCATAAAGGGGGCTGTTGGCGGTGCGGATCAAGGCGGCAGCCATGGCAACGTCCGAAGACGCCAACTGCTCCATGGCGGCGGAGTCCAGCTCGGGCGCGGCAATGATCTCTTGCAGGCGCACCAGTGACTCGGGGCATGGCGGAATCACAATCGCCCGCACGCTGGGATGCGCCCGGGCCTTCTGGATGTCTTGGTCGATCAAATGAGAGGTCACGGCAGGTTGGCGTGCAGACACCGAAGCGGACATGGAGACGCCCTTCGATACGGTTTCAATTGGTTGCATTGTGCCGCCAAAACAGCCCCACGCCACGCAATGAGACCCAGAACAACGCTGCCAACAATCCGCTTGCCAAGCCCCTCATGGTGCGGCAAGCGCAGCTCCCGCTCAGATACCAGCGCCCTCCAGGCCCTGCAAATCGGCACGGGTGGCCAGGCTGTTGCGCCCCGGCATGGTCTCGCCCAGGTAGTCCAGAAAGCGCCGCACAGCAGGCGACAGACCCCGGCGCGAGGCAAACACCGCGTGCACGATGGCTGGCGGTGGCGCCCAGTCGGGCAGCACGCGCACCAGGCGCCGCTCGCGCATTTCCTCCTGGCACATGTAGTCGGGCAGCCAGCAAATGCCCGTGCCCGCCAGCGCAGCGAACTTGAGCGTGAGCAAATCGTCGGCCACATAGCGCGGTGTGTAGTGCACCACCTGGTGCACACCGCCTGGGCCAATCAGGCTCCAGGTGGCTCGCCCGTCGGGGGCGGACATGGCAATGCTGTCAATGCGGGCGAGGTCCTCCAGGGTTTGAGGGGTACCTTGGCGGATCAGCAAATCCGGGCTGGCCACCAGCACCTGCGTGGCCCGGTCCAGCCGTTTGACGACCATGCTGGCACTGTCCTCCAGCGAAGGGCGCACCCGCAAAGCCACGTCGATGCCCTCCTCCACCACATTCACAGCCCGGTTGCTCACCTGCATCTCCACCCGCACCAGCGGGTGCTGCGCCAAGAACGCGGGCATCAGCTCGGCCAACACGGTTTGGGCCAGCGTGACGGGGCAGCTCACGCGCACCGTGCCACGCGGCTCGGTTTGCACCTGGGCCACGGTGTCGGCTGCGGCCTGGGCCGATTCGCGCATGGCCTGGCAGTGCCGCAAATAGGCCTCGCCCACCTCGGTCAGCGAGAGCTTGCGCGTGGTGCGCTGCAGCAGGCGCACACCCAGGTGGGCTTCCAGATCAGACACCCGGCGCGAAAGGCGCGACTTGGGGATGCCCAGGGCCCGCCCGGCGGCCGCAAAGCCACCGCGCTCGACCACCTCGGCAAAGTACAGCATGTCGTTCAGGTCTTGCATGGGCCAGCCGTCCACAAGGGTTAAAAAGGACAGGAATCAAGCGCAGGGAACATGTATTGCGGCTTGCAAAGTCACGCGCACAGCCCCAATGCATTCACTCCGATTGTTCCATTTTTAGAACAATCTATCGCATTTGCGGCAGCTTATCAATCTTTGTGAGCCCCATCACAATTCACCCATGGCCGCAAAGTCTGGCGGCATCCACCATCGACATCACGGAAAACACCATGCAATTGCTTCACATCGACTCGTCTATCGCCGGCGCCGCCTCGGTTTCTCGCCAGCTCACTGCCCAGGTGGTGGATGCCTGGAAGGCCAGCCACCCCAACACCCAGGTGAGCTACCTGGACCTGGTGGCCAGTGCCCCCAACCACTTCACCATGGACGCCATGGCCCCCCGCACCGGCCAGACCGATGGCCTGAGCGAAGCCCAATTGCGCGAAAACGCTGTGTCCGAACAACTGGTGAGCCAGTTCCTGGCGGCAGACGTGGTGGTGATTGGCGCCCCGTTCTACAACTTCGGCATCCCCACCCAGCTCAAGGCCTGGATTGACCGCCTCGCCCAGCCCGGCCGCACCTTCAAGTACGGCGCCAACGGCCCCGAAGGCCTGGCCAAGGGCAAGATCGTGATCATTGCCTCGGCCCGTGGCGGTGTGTACTCCACCAGCGAAGGTGGCCGCGCGATGGAACATCAGGAAAGCTACCTGCAAACCGTGATGGGCTTCTTCGGCGTGACCGATGTGCGCTTTGTGCGCGCTGAAGGGGTCTCCATGGGCCCTGACGCCAAGGCCCAGGCGTTGGCCGCTGTGGCCCAGCAAATCAGCACGCACACCGCCGCCTGAACGGCCCGAAACAGCGCGCATTGCCCCTGAGCACAGCGCTCTGCAGCCCCGGCTTCCTGGCAACGCACCATGCGTGCCCAGGAAGCCGGGGCTTTTTTGCGCCCACTGCAGGATTGCAAACAATCTTCAAGTCTGCCCAGTCGCTGACCCAAGCCGAGACATTTGTGTATTAATGTAAATTCGGTATGACGTGCTCCAGGCACTTTGGCTTGTTGGCGTGCGGTTTTCAGGGTGACCCGAGGTGCTTTGGCCCGTCAACGGCTGCAAAGGCGTCTTGGTAGCCCTTCTGGGACTTGAGATTGGCTTGTATGTTTCTGCGTCGATGGCTGCTGTGCTGCATGTGCTGCCTGCCGCTGTGGGCGCAAGCGCAAACGATTGCGTTCATCAATCCGGGCAAGAAAGACGAGCCTTTTTGGCGCACGGTGAGCGAATCCATGCACGCCGCATCGCGCAGCCTGGGAATGCGGCTGGAAGAGCAGTTTGCCGAGCGCCAGCACCTGAGCGTGTTCACCATCGCCAAAGCCATCGCCGCACGCCCTGCCGCAGAGCGGCCGGACTACGTGATCCTGACCAACGACTACGGCACAGGCCCGGAGCTGCTGCGCATTTTTGACGGGACGGGCATTCGCAGCTTCATGGCGTTCAGCACGCTCACCACCCCGGAGCGCGTGCAACACGGAGGCCCACGGGAGCAGTTCAAGGATTGGATCGGCTCGCTGGAGCCCCGCGCGCAAGACGCGGGCTACCTCACCGCCCAAGCGCTGATGGCCAAAGGCCGCGCCATGCGCGCCCATGGCCCCGACGGCAAGCTGCACCTGCTGGCCATTGCCGGAGACCGATCCACCAACTCGTCCATCCAGCGCAACGAGGGCATGCAGCGCGCGGTGCGGCAAGCCCCCGATGTGGTGCTGGAGCAAACCGTGTACGCGGGCTGGTCACGCGCCAAGGCGCAAGAGCAAATGGGCTGGCTGCTGCAGCGCCACCCCCAGGCCCGGCTGGTGTGGACCGGCAGCGACCTGATGGCCTTTGGCGCCATGGATGCACTCGTCGCCGCTGGCGCTGGGCAGCCGGGCCGCACCGTCTGGTTCAGCTCGGTCAACACCTCACTGCAAGCACTGCAAAGCCTGCGCAGCGGCCAACTGGCGGCGCTGGCGGGCGGCCATTTCATCGCCGGCGCCTGGGCGCTGGTGATGCTGTACGACTACCACCATGGCCGCGACTTTGCGAGCGAGGGGCTGGAGTTGGAGCGCCCCATGTTCACGCTGTTCACCCCGGCCATGGCCCGCCGCTACCAGCAGCGCTTTGGCCAGGGGTTTGATCGGCTGGACGTGCGCCCCTACAGCAAGGTGCTCAACCCCAACGTTCAACGCTACCAGTTCGGCTTTGCCCAGCTGCTTTGATGCCCCACATGCCCCAGCGTCCGTTCCGCTCCATTGCCAGTGTGCTCATCCGCCGCACCATCGTGCTGGCGGTGCTGTGCATGTTGCTGGTGTTTGGCGTGCAAAGCTGGCTGCTGCGCGCCCAGCACCAAAAGCAGTTTGAGATGGCGATCAACGATGTGGCCAACACCAGCGTGCCGCTGCTGGCCGTGGCGCTGTGGGACATAGAAACCCAGGCCATTGCCGCGCAACTGCAGCGCATTGCCCAGAAGCCAGAGATTGGCTACGCACGCCTGCAAGCAGCGGGTGGCCAGCGCTTTGAGGCAGGCAACCCCGCCCTGCTCGCCCAGGGGGTGTCGCGCCAGATTGTCATCCCGCCACCCCAGCCCGCCCAGGGTGCGCCAGCGCTGGGGGTGCTGGAGCTCACAGGCAACCCCGACTACCTGTGGCAAGGACTGCGTGCCGAGGGGCTGCGCATTTTGCTGGGCTACAGCCTGCTCACCGCAGGCATTTGCGCGCTGATGGCCTTCATGCTCAAACAGCTGCTGCAAAAGCCGCTGTCGACCGTGGCCGAATTTGCCAACGACGTTTGCCCCCGCCACCTAACCACCCCGCTGCGGCTGAACCGCCCGCCCCAGGCCCACAGTGATGAAATCGACCAGCTGGAGACGGGCGTCATCAAACTGCAGACAGCGCTGCAACAGCACATCCACAACCTTGATGACCTGGTGGCCGAGCGCACCGAGCAGCTGGAGCGGCTGCTGGAGGAGATTCGCCACCTGTCTGTCACCGATGGGCTCACAGGCACCTTCAACCGGCGCGCGCTGCAAGACAGGCTGCCCGCAGAAATCGACCGTGCCCAGCGCTATGGCCGGGCTTTGTCGGTGATCTTCATGGACATCGACCACTTCAAGCAGTTCAACGACACCCATGGCCATGCCCTAGGCGACGAGGTGCTGCGCAATGCGGCCAGCCATGTCAGCGCCAGCCTGCGCCATGGGGTGGACTGGGTGGCGCGCTACGGCGGTGAAGAGTTTGTGGTGGTACTGCCCGAGACCGAGCTGGACGCCGCCATGGCCACCGCCCAGCGCCTGTGCCGCAGCCTGCCCGAGCAGCCCCTGGAGTCAGCACGCATGGCACGCCCTGCCGGGGGCAGCGTGCCACCGCTGACCATCAGCGCCAGCTTTGGGGTCACGGCCTACCGGGCGGGGGAAAACACCAGCGCCCTGCTGGCACGCGCCGATGCGCTGGTGTACGAGGCCAAGTCCCGTGGCAGACAGCAGGTGGTGGGCCGGGCCTGAGCCACTAGGCGGGGGCAGAAACCGCCATGCAATCACTATCAAAACAATAGCTGCTAGCGCTTTATCTGCAAGCGCTAGGGGCATTTTGATCAAAACCTTCAAATACAGGCATCCATCGCATCGTGCTCATCCCCCTGCGGGGGCTGCCGGGCTCCGGCACGTTGCAACCACTGCGCCTGCAAGGTCTCGGGCGGCTGGGCTTTGGCAAACAACCACCCCTGAAACCGGTGGCAGCCCATGCCCACCAGCAGGTCAAACTGCGCCTGCGTCTCCACGCCCTCGGCCACCACCTCCAGTTGCAGGGTGCGGGCCAGGGCATGCACGGTGGCGCAAATCTCGCGGTCGTTGGCGTCTTCGCAGATGTCGCTGACAAACGCCTTGTCGATCTTCAGCTCACCCACAGGCAAGCGCTTGAGCTTGATGAGCGATGAATGGCCGGTGCCAAAGTCGTCAATCGACAAAGCAAACCCCATGTGCCGCAAATCCACGGCGGCGGCATACAAGGATTCGTCCAACAGCTCTGACTCGGTGATCTCCAGCACGAAATCAGCGGGTGCGCGCCCGGCCTCATGCACCAAGGCCAGCAGCGACTGGGCAAACTGCGGCTCGCGCAGCTGGATGGTGGAGATGTTCACCGAGATCACCGGCACCACGAAGCCCGCAGCGTCCCACACTGCGGCCTGGCGGCAGGCGGTCTCAAACACCCAGCGTCCCAGCGGCACGATGAGGCCACTGGCCTCGGCAATGGGGATGAACTCATCGGGCGGCACCATGCGCCCGTCCAAGCGCCAACGCATCAGCGCCTCCACCCCCACCAGTTGCTGGCGCCTGTCTACCTGCGGCTGGTACTCCAGGCTCAGCTCTCCGGCCTGCAACGCCTGGTGCAAGCGGCGGCGCAATGCCTGGCGGCCCTGTGCCTGTCGGGTGAACTCGTCGATGTAGAAGCGGTAGGTCCCCCGCCCCGTGTCTTTGGTGGCATGCAAGGCGGTGTGCGCATTGCGCACCAGTGCCAGGGCATCGGGGGCATCGTCAGGGAACAGGCTGATGCCAATGCTGGCACCCACAAACTGCGCGCCCACGCCCGGCAGCTGCCAGGGCTGCATGAAGCTCTCGACCAGCGAAGCGGCCAGTTGCGCGACCTCGTTGCGGGTGTGCGAGCGCGCAAGCATGACCATGAACTCGTCCTCGCCCAGCCGCGCCAGAAAGCCCCGCCCTTGCAGGTGATCGGCAATGCGCTTGGCGGCCTCCACCAGCAGCTTGTCGCCCGTGCGGTGGCCAAAGGTTTCGTTCACGTTGTTGAAGTGGTCCAGGTCCAGCAGCAGCACCGCCACGCACTGCCCGCTCTGGGGGCCCTGCTGCACCGCCAGTTGCACGGCCTGGTCGAGCGCGTCTTCAAAGTAACGGCGGTTGGGCAAACCCGTCAGCGTGTCGAAGTGGGCGACGTGATAGAGCTGCTCTTCGTTGCGCAAGATGGCCGCCTCGGCCATGCGCAAGCGGTCCAGCAGGCTCACCACAATGGCCTGGCGCAGGGCCGCCAGCACCAGCACCAACAGGCAGCAGCCCAAAATCAAGGCGTAGACCACACTGCGCGCGCCAGCCGCCGCAAACAGCAGCCACAGCGTTGCACTGGCCATCAGCATGGTGGCCAGGGGCACCAGGTTCACCACCTGCTCGCAGCGGTGGCGGTAGGCGGCATCGTTGCTCAGCTCGGCCTGAAAATACCGCGCACCCCAGCCCAGGGCTAGCGCAGCCAACGAGAACAAGCCGTTGAACCAGCTGCCCGGCGCCAGCTCGCCATGCAGCGCCAGCAGGTTCCAGTGCATCCAGCTGAGCCCGTAGCACACCATGCCCGCAATGATGAGCCCATGCGAGAGCCGCCAGCGCACCCCCACGCTGGGCACCGCCAGCGCCGTGACACTGGCCGCCGTGAGAAAGCTCACGGGGTACAGCACCATGACCGCGCCCACCAACAGGGTGTTCAGCTCGCCACTGGGCACATACACCACCAGCGTCACGGCCAGCAGGGCCAGCACGGCGCCGCCAAAGTCCAGTGATGCGGGGTAGACCCGGTCGGGCGCAATGCGCTGAAAGGTCACGCGCATCACCGTCAGCGCCCACACGGGCCCTGCGGCCAAAAATAAAGCATCGGCAGGCGAAGGGAACGGGTTCCAGTCCGTGGCGACCTGCACATTCCACATCAACTGCCCCGCCAGAATCAAAAGCGCCCCCAGCAGCAACCCGTTGTGCAGGCTGTGGTCCATCACCGACGCCTGCACCCTGCCCCGCCACGCCAAAAAGGCCGAAAGCGAAAACGCCAGCGTCCAGCTGGCGTTATCGAAAAAAACCTGGGCGGCACGGTCAGATGCCAACAATGCAGCGGCGAACAGCCCTACCGTCAGGGCTGTACAGCCAGCAACCAGCCACTTCTCAGCTTGGGGCATCCGCATCTGCATCGGCAAACAGCTCTCCATTCAGGTTAAGCCATGCGTTTACATAAGCTTACATGATGACGGTGTCCGCGTTTTCACCGCAGCAAGCCAAGCCCCATGGCTGGTTGCCCGCCAGCCCATAAAAAAAGCGGGCCAAGGCCCGCTTTGATTTCCAGATGGGTGCGATCCACCCAGCGGCTTAGAAGCCAGGGATCACAGCGCCCTTGAACTCGGTCTGGATGAACTTGCGCACTTCTTCCGAGTGGTAGGCCTTGACCAGCTTGCCCACCCAAGGCTTGTCCTTGTCAGCCTCGCGCACGGCGATCAGGTTGACGTAAGGGCTCTTGGCGCTTTCCTGGGCAATGGCGTCCTTGCCAGGGTTCAGGCCGGCAGACAAAGCGTAGTTGGTGTTGATGGCCGAGGCGTCCAGGTCGTCCAGCGAACGGGGCAGTTGGGCGGCATCCAGCTCCACAAACTTGATCTTCTTGGGGTTGTCGGTCACGTCCAGGGGCGTGGCCTTCAGGCCCGCTTCAGGGCGCAGCTTGATCAGGCCCTTGTCTTGCAGCACCAGCAGCACGCGGCCGCCATTGGTGGGGTCGTTAGGGATACCAAACTTGGCGCCCGACTTCAGTTCGTCCAGGCTCTTGACCTTCTTGGAATAGATGCCGATGGGGAAGTTGACGGTGTAGCCAGCTGAGACGAACTTGTAGCCGCGGTCTTTGACTTGCTGGTCCAGGTAAGGCTTGTGCTGGTAGCTGTTGGCGTCCAGGTCGCCCGAGGCCAGTGCGGCGTTGGGCTGCACATAGTCGCTGAACTCGATGACCTGGATCTTCAGGCCGTCTTTTTCAGCAACCTTCTTCACCACTTCAAAAATCTGCGCGTGGGGGCCGCCGGTCACGCCAATCTTCACAGGCTTGTCCTGGGCCGAGGCGCCTGTCACAAAACCGGCAGCCAGGGCCAATGCGAGGGCAGATTGCAGCAAAGAACGCTTGTACACAGAAACACCTTTCAAATTGAGATGTTTCAGATCGTACGCAGCTTCGATTAAAACTCAAAAGAATAAGTTTTAATTATCTTAGCCATCCCTGCATATATAGAGACTCATGCGCCACTGCGCAGCGCCACGTTGTTGAGCTTGTCCAGCCGCTCGGGCCAAGGGCCGCCGTTGGCGGCTTGCAAGAGGATGCGCGTCCAGGCCACCCAGGCGTCCCACTGCACGCGCTTGTCCCACGAATTGCCCCAGGCGCTAAACAGGTGCAAGGCGCTGGTGGCAGCCGCCTTGGCATCGTCCTGCCGCCCAGCCGCCAGGTAAAGCTGCGCCAGCACCATTTGCGGCTCGCCCACCCAGGGGTTGTGGCGCACGGCGCTCTCCAGAACGCCGGTGGCCACGTCCAGGTCCACCAGGGGCTGGTCTTGCTGGATGACGGACCAGTACAGCGAGGCGGCCGCTGCCTCGTTGGCGGCAGACAGGTATTGGCTGCAGTGCGCAAACACGGGCGGCATGGGCAGCAGGTCTTTGAGCCCCGGGTGCTGCAGGGCTTTGGCCAGCCCGTTGATCTGGTGCACCATGCGCCCCGTGGGCCGCATGGGCCCGGGCCACAGCGATGCCGCCCAGTGCACGGCCTGCGGGCGGTGCTGCACGTGCGGAAAGCGCGAATAGATGTCGTCTTGCCAGCTGAACCACTGCTCGATGGTGTCGGCCATGCTCACGATGATGAAGGCGGCCACCTCGTACGGGCTCAGGCGGTGCTGAGCGCCGTCCTTGTCCAGCAGCAGGCCGCCGTCGGCCTCCAGCGCGTGGCCCAGCACCTTTTGCACAAACTGCGTGCGCGACTGGGTACAGAACAAATACACCAGATGCTCTGCCGACTCGCCCACCAACTCCCGCAGCCGGGCCCGCTCGCTGGCCGGATCGAACTTGACCAGGTCCACAAACGCGTTGCCATACACGCTGTGCAGCAGCCCCAGCATGCGCACATCGCGCGGCTGCTGCCACACGGTGAGCGAGCGCGTTACGCCCACCAGGTGGTGCCGGAAGGTGCCCGCCTTGTGCCAGTCTTGCCCCACATTGCGGGCCAGCACGGTGGGCAGCACCGGAGCCAGCTCGGCGTCCTGCGTCAGCCATTCATCGTCCAGCAGGGGCTGGGCACGGGCAAACAAGTCGGCATCAAGGGGGTGAAACGGCAGGGTCATGGCGGTGTGGTCTCCTGGGTTGAAGGCAGTGCGGGGCAACCTGGGCGGGGCCTGTCCACACTTTTGCGCTAAGAGCGGCTAACAAAATTCAGCGGAGCGGTTCTGGCTAGGCGCTGCGTCGCAGGCAGTACGAGCAGTACGACAAGACGCGGCAACAACGCCAGAAGAGTTTTGTTAGCCGCTATAAGTATGGCGCCACATGCTGGCAGCGAGGCGAGACAAAGGCGTGGGTGTTTTCCCCAAAGGGTGTGGCACGCAGGCCATTTGCAAAAGCCCTTGCGCCGCAGCCCCCTGTGGGCACGCCGGGTTGGTCAGCCCGCCGCTTTGCCTGATACTGACAAGCAACATGGGCAGCAAAGCTGCCACCCCACCCTGTTCCAGCGAGCCCCACCAAGCCCACTCCAACCCAGACACCCGGCATGGACCACAACATCACCCTCATCACCACCATCGCCGCAGGCTTCGGCGGTGCGCTGGTCTTTGGTTTCATTGCCGAAAAGCTGCGCTTGCCCGCGCTGGTGGGGTACCTGCTGGCAGGCATTTTGATTGGACCGGCCACGCCGGGCTTTGTGGCCGATGTGCACATTGCCTCGCAGTTGTCTGAGATCGGGGTGATGCTGCTGATGTTTGGCGTGGGGCTGCATTTTTCGCTGGGCGACCTGCTGTCGGTGCGCAGACTTGCCGTGCCGGGGGCCGTGGTGCAAATGACCGTGGCCACGCTGCTGGGCATGGCCATGGCGTGGTGGATGGGCTGGAGCGTGGGCAGTGGCCTGATTTTTGGCCTGTCGCTCTCGTGCGCCAGCACCGTGGTGCTGCTCAAGGCGCTGGAGGTGCGCGGCGTGCTGGACTCGATGAACGGGCGCATCGCCGTGGGCTGGCTGGTGGTGGAAGACCTGGCCTGCGTGCTGGTGCTGGTGCTAATGCCCCCACTGGCAGGCCTGCTGGGCGGCACCGCCCCCCAGGCCGAAGAAACACGCCCGCTGTGGATGGCGCTGGGCCAGACCCTGCTGCAAGTGGCCGCCTTCATTGCGCTGATGCTGCTGGTGGGCCGCCGGGTGCTGCCCTGGTTGCTGTGGCAGGTGGTCAAGACGGGCTCGCGCGAGCTGTTCACGCTGTCGGTGATTGCAGCGGCCATTGGTATTGCCTACGGGGCTTCGGCACTGTTCAGTGTGTCGTTTGCGCTGGGGGCTTTTTTTGCAGGCACGGTGATGCGCGAGTCTTCGTTGAGCCACCGCGCGGCCCAAGAGTCGCTGCCGCTGCGCGATGCGTTTTCGGTGCTGTTCTTCGTGTCGGTGGGCATGCTTTTTGACCCCATGGTGCTGGTGCAACAGCCCCTGCCAGTGCTGGGCGTGGTGGCCATCATCATGCTGGGCAAGTCGCTGGCGGCGCTGGCGCTGGTGCTGTCGTTTCGGTACCCGCTCAACACCGCCCTGACGGTGGCGGCCAGCCTGGCGCAGATTGGCGAGTTCTCCTTCATCCTGGCAGGGCTGGGGGTCGCGCTGGGCTTGCTGCCTGCCGTGGGCATGAGCCTGGTGCTGGCCGGGGCGCTGATTTCGATTGCGCTGAACCCCCTGCTGTTTGCCGCCATTGCCCCGCTGCAGGCTTGGCTGCTCAAACGCTCAGAGCTGGCACGCCGACTGGACCGGCGCGAAGACCCCTATGCCGAATTGCCCACGAGCACCGAGCGCAAATACCTCAAGGGCCAGGTGGTGCTGGTGGGCTACGGCCAGGTGGGCCGCAGCATTGCCAAAGCGCTGGGGGCCGAAGGTGTGCCCTATGTGGTGGCCGAGCAGAACCGGGAGCTGGTGGAGTCTTTGCGCAATGCAGGTCTGGCGGCCGTGTCGGGCAACGCAGCCGAGCCCGAGGTGCTCATCCAGGCCCACATCGCCAACGCGGCCATGCTGGTCATCGCCATTCCAGACACCTTGCATGTGCGCCAGATGGCCGAAACGGCCAGGGCCTTGAACCCGGGCATCGAGATTGTGGTGCGCAGCCACAGCGAAGAAGAATCAGCCCTGCTGCGCGCAGACGGCATTGGCACCGTGGTGGTGCGCGACGAAGCCCTGGCCCAAAGCATGGCGCGCCATGTGCTCGAACGCGTGGCCCCTGCCCCCGCCACGGCGCCCGCCGCGTTGCACCCAGGCGTGCAGCACTGACACAGGGCTACGGCGCTACCCAGGTGCGCACCAGCCGCACGGGCAGCTTGGAGTCTTTGCCCACGTCCTTGCGTGCCTCGCCCGTGCGCATGTGCACGGCCCAGCCGTGCAAGTAAGACATCTGGCCTTCGCCCTGGCCTGAGCGGTTCTGCATCGTGTTGCTATAGGTGTACTGGTTTGCCTGCCCGGCCTTCACATCGGTGGTCGATGTCCAGTGCCACTCGGGCGGCGTTGCGGGGAACAAGGCCGCATCCACCCCGGGTGGCTGGGCCGCTTTGTTCACCAGGTGCTGCAACTCAGGCGCGCGGGGCAGGCGCCAGTCCATCCCTTCGGCCTTCCAGCGTTCATTGGCGCGTGCCCGGGCCTGGGCGCGGTCCAGCATCAAGGGCGTGCCGGTGCAGGTTTTGCCATTCCACTCCATGCCCTCCACACACCGGGCCCAAGCCAGGCGCATGCGCTCGTCCACCACAAAGCTGCCATCGGGCGATGCCACCATGCCCGGCGCAGGCTCTGCAGGGCTTTGGGCCTGTGCACCGGCAACGGGCCATCCAACGCCCACGCCCCACGCGCAAAACACCAACAAGGGCCAGGCGGCGCGGGCCTGCCGTGCCAGCCATGGGGCCGGACTTTGGGCGCAGTGGGTCGTGTGTGTCATGGCGCCCATTCTTCCACGCCCGGGCCGCGCAGGCAAAGGGTACTGACTCAACCAGCGCCATCATCAGCCACTACAAACAAAAATAGCTGCTAGCGCTTGAATAACAAGCGCTAGCAGCTATCAAAAAAGTAGCAACCGCTGAATTCGTCGCAGGCAGTCCTCAGCGATGGCTCAGCTTGCGCACCGCCCAGTCACCCAGGCTTTGCACGGCTTGCACAAAGAAGATCAACACCAGCACCACGGCCAGCATGATTTCGGGCAAGAAGCGCTGGTAGCCATAGCGGATGCCCAGGTCGCCCAGGCCACCACCGCCAATGGCGCCGGCCATGGCGGAGTAGCCGGTCAGGCTCACGAACGTGATGGTCAGGCCCGCCACGATGCCGGGCAGCGCTTCAGGCAGCAGCACCTTCCACACAATCTGGTTGGTGGTGGCGCCCATGGCCTGGGCGGCCTCAACGAGGCCGTGGTCCACTTCGCGCAGGGCAGCTTCGACCAGGCGGGCCACAAACGGCGCAGCCGCAATGGTGAGCGGCACCACCGCAGCAGCGGTACCGATGGACGAGCCCGTCACAAACCGTGTGAGCGGGATGATGGCCACCAGCAAGATGATGAATGGCGTGGAGCGCACGGCGTTGACCACCCAGCCCACCAGCTTGTTGACCGGGCCGTTTTGCAGCACACCGCCATGGTCTGTGAGGCGCAAGAAAACGCCCAACGGCACACCCAGCAAGGCCCCCACCAGGCCCGAGATGCCCACCATGATGAGGGTCTCCCACAGCGAGGTGACAAACAGCTCCAGCATGGCTTCAGTGAAATTGGCAAACATCGCTTTTTAACCCCCGCTCTCAACCACTTGCACCTGCACGCCGTTGGCGCGCAGGTGCTCCACCGCACCGCTCAGGCGGGCGGGCTCGCCCGTGGCGTACAGCGCCAGCGAGCCAAAAGTCTGGTCCTGAATCTCGTCCACCTGCCCGTGCAGGATGCTCATGTCCACACCGTACTCGCGCACCATGCGCGAGAGCACCGGCTGGTAGGCGCTGTCGCCCGCGTAAGACAAGCGCAGCAACTGGCCCACATGCCCCGGCGCCGTGCTGCGCAACTGGCCTGCCAAGTGGCGCACATGCTGCAGCACGCTGGCGGGCAGCTCTTGCGGCAGGATTTCGTCAATCAGGCTCTTGGTGATGGCCTGCTGGGGCTGGGTGAAGACATCCAGCACGCGGCCTTGCTCCACGATCTGGCCGGCCTCGATCACCGCCACGCGGTCGGCCACCTGCTTGATGACCTGCATCTGGTGCGTGATGAGCACCACCGTGAGGCCTAGCTCGCGGTTCACCTGGCGCAGCAGGTCCAGAATCGAACGGGTGGTTTCGGGGTCCAGCGCCGATGTGGCCTCGTCGCTGAGCAGCACCTTGGGGCGGCTGGCCAGGGCCCGCGCAATGCCCACGCGCTGCTTTTGGCCACCGCTGATCTGGGCGGGGTAGCGGTCGGCCAGGGCGGCCAGGCCCACCAGCTCCAGCAGCGGGCTCACCCGCTCGCGGATGGCGGCTTTGTCCATGCCCGCCAGCTCCAGCGGCAGGGCCACGTTGTCGTACACGGTGCGGGACGACAGCAAATTGAAGTGCTGGAACACCATGCCAATGTCGCGGCGCGCTTCGCGCAGCTGGGCGTCGCTCAGCTTCGTCAGGTCGCGCCCGTTGACGATGACTTCACCGCGCGTGGGGCGGTTGAGCAGGTTGATAACGCGCACCAGCGAGCTTTTGCCAGCGCCGCTGCGCCCGATGATGCCAAACACCTCGCCGGGTGTGATGTGCAGGTCAATGCCTCGCAAGGCCTCCACCGGGCCTTGTGGGCCCCTGTATGTCTGGGTAATGCCCCGTAATTCAATCATGCAAACAAAGCGCGCCGCCCGGGTGGGTCACCCGCAGCGGCGCTGGATAGTTGGGTCAGGGGCTGAACTGTATTGCTTTGCTATAAAAAATCAAACCATCAAAAAATTACGTCATAAGACACGCAGGTTATTTGGCCGACGAAGCCCCTGCTACCTTGGTCCCTGCGGCGTCCATCGCACGGGCTCGGTGCAGCGAGCGGCCAATCACAGCCCCCAGTGCCACCACGCCCAGGGCGGCGGCCGTGAACACCGGCACCAGCCAGCCTCGGTCCACACTCAACGCCACCAAAAACACCCCGCACGACTGCCCCAGGAACAACAGGCACGCGAACAAGGTCACGGCCATGCCCCGGGCGTGGGGGGCCATTTGCGTGGCCTGGGTCTGCAAGGTGTTGTGCAGCATGTAAAAGCCCAGCCCCGCAAAGAAGCAACCCACCACCGCCCACGCCACCACGGGCGACCAGGCCAGCAACAACAAGCCGCAGGCAATGGCCAAAGCCCCCAGCATGGCCAGCCCATGCTCACCCAGCAAGGCCAACCAGCGCCGCGCAAACAGGCTGTAGAGCAAACCGCCAATGCCATACAGCACCATCACGCCCCCGGCGGCGGCAGCCGACAAGCCAAACCCCTCGACCATGCGGCTGGGCACAAACGCCAGCGTGCCAAAGGCCAAGGCGCCTTCGATGGTGACCACAGTGAGCACCCAACGCACGCGCGGCATGGCCAGCAGCTGGCGGGTGTTGGACAAATAGGTGCGCAGCGAAAAAGGCGCAGCGGCTTGCGGCGTGGCACCGGCTGGCGCCTGGGCAGCCACGGCACTCACCTGCCGCCACAGCAGCGTGGCGGCCACGGCAAACAACAGCGACAGCACCGCAAACGCTGCGCGCCAGCCCAAAGCCTCCACCGCAAAGCCACCAAACCACTGGCCCGCCATCATCCCGGAGACAGTCGCCACCATCAGCCCCGCCAGGGTCTCCTGGCGCTGCTCGTAGGGCACCTGGTCACCAATCCAAGCCATGCACAGCGGAATAATGCCCGCCGCCGACGCACCCATGGCCGCCCGCGACACCACCAGCGCCGTCAGGTTAGGCGCCAGCGCCGTGATGGCGCTGAACAACGCGCACGCCGATGTGGAGCCAATCACCACCCGGGTCTTGCCCAGCCGGTCGCCCAGGGGGCCATAAAACAACTGCAGCAGCCCGTAGGCCACAGCAAACGCCGCAATCACCGCCGAGGCATCGCCCGTGCTGACACTGAACTCTTGCGACAAGGCGGGCAGCATGGGGTCGCACACGCGCATGGAGGCCATGCTGGTAAAAGCGGCCAGCGCCATGAAGCGCAAGGTGCGTTTGGTGGTTTCTTGGGGGGCGGTCTGCATGGCGGCGATTGTCACGGCTTGGTGAACAGCGCGCTGACGCAAACCAGAATGTCCTTCATTCGCATGCCCGTGCACGCCCCCAGCCGCACCGAAAAGAAACAGCCCAAACAACAAGGGCCGACCGCCCTATTTGGCAGTCGGCCCCTTGAGGCAATGTGCAGCGGCGCGCGGCTTCAACGCAGCAAGGTCACGCCCGTCTTGGACTGGATCTGCTCAAAGCTCACCCCAGGCGCCAGCTCCACCAGCTTCAGGCCTTCGGGCGTCACGTCCATCACGCCCAGGTCGGTGATGATGCGGTCCACCACGCCCACACCCGTCAGGGGCAAGGTGCAGCTGGGCAGGATCTTCATGTCTTCGGTGCCGTCTTTCTTGCGCGCCACATGCTCCATGAGCACGATCACGCGCTTGACGCCCGCCACCAAATCCATGGCACCGCCCATGCCCTTGACCATCTTGCCGGGGATCATCCAGTTGGCAAGGTCGCCCTTTTCGCTGACCTGCATGGCACCCAGGATGGACAGGTTGATCTTGCCGCCACGGATCATGGCAAACGACTGGTCGCTGCCAAAAATGGACGAGCCCTTGATGGTGGTGACGGTCTGCTTGCCCGCATTGATCAGGTCGGCATCCACCTCGTCTTCGGTCGGAAACGGGCCAATGCCCAGCATGCCGTTTTCAGACTGCAGCCACACTTCCTTGTCAGCGGGCACAAAATTGGCCACCAACGTGGGAATGCCAATGCCCAGGTTCACGTAAAAGCCGTCTTCGAGCTCATGGGCGGCACGGGCCGCCATTTGGTCTTGACTCCACGACATAGTGATTTCTCCAGCTTGTTCTGTACTGTTGTGCTGCAGCGGGCTCAGACGCCAGCCTTGTCAGTGATGGTGCGCTTTTCAATGCGCTTCTCGGGCGTGGGGTTGTGCACGATGCGGTGCACGTAAATGCCGGGCAGATGGACCTGGTCAGGCGCAATGGCGCCAGTCTCCACCACCTCTTCCACCTCCACAATGCAAAGCTTGCCTGCGGTAGCCGCTGCGGGGTTGAAGTTGCGCGCCGTGAGGCGGAACTGCAGGTTGCCCGACTTGTCGGCACGCCAGGCCTTGACCAGCGACACATCAGGCACCAGCGAGCGCTCCATCACATAGGTTTCGCCATCGAACTCTCGCAGCTCTTTGCCCTCGGCCACGATGGTGCCCACGCCGGTCTTGGTGAAGAAGGCGGGAATGCCCGCGCCACCTGCGCGCAGCTTTTCGGCCAGCGTGCCTTGGGGGGTGAACTCCAGCTCCAGTTCGCCCGCCAGGTACTGGCGCTCAAACTCCTTGTTCTCGCCCACATAGGACGAGATCATTTTCTTGATCTGGCGGGTTTCGAGCAGCTTGCCCAGGCCAAAGCCGTCCACCCCGGCGTTGTTGGAGATGACGGTGAGGTTCTTCACCGCCGAGTCGCGCAGTGCGTCAATCAGGGCTTCAGGGATGCCGCACAGCCCAAAGCCACCCACGGCCAGCAACTGGCCATCGGCTACGACGCCTTCCAGCGCCTTGGCCGCTGAGGGAAATAACTTGTTCACCACGATCTCCTTGCGAATGTTGGATGCACTACGATACTACGTACCCCTGTAAGTAGTACCCCGTAAAGATTTGCCCGCAGTGGAGCACTGCCCTCCCCGATCACAGCACAGACCATGGACATTGACTACCGCTTGGCTTTTGACATGGCCCCCGTCGGGCTGGTGCTTTCTCGCAACCGCACCATGGTGGACTGCAATCGCCACGTCTGCGAGATGTTTGGCGCCTCGCGCGAGGTGTTGATGGGGCAGTCGTTCCAGGTGCTATACCCCAGCGCCGACGAATACGAGCGCCTGGGCGCCCACATGGCCCCCATTTTGAATGCCAAAGGCCACTACGCAGACAACCGGGTGATGAAGCGGGCCAACGGCGAGCTGTTCTGGTGCCATGTGTCGGGCCGCGCGCTCAACCGCGACGAACCCCACGCCTCGGGCATCTGGAGTTTTGAAGACCTCAGCTCGCAACGCCCCGTGCGTGCTGAACTGACCGGCCGCGAGCGCGAGGTGGCCGCGCGCCTGCTGGAGGGGCTGACCTCCAAGGAGATCGGCCGCACGCTGGCCATCAGCCACCGCACGGTGGAGATCTACCGCGCCCGGCTCATGCGCAAGTACAACGCGTCGACGGCGGCCGACCTGGTGCACAAGCTGCTGGCAGGTAACTGATCCCGCAAGCCCCATCTCAGGCTTGCACCTCAGCCCGGCTTGGGCCCGTCAATCACCTCGGCGGCCGAGCGAAAGGCGTCGACCGCCGTGGGCACACCGCAGTAGATGCTGGCGTGCAGCAGCACCTCCTGAATCTCCTGCACGCTGGCACCGTTGTTCAACGCGCCGCGCACATGCCCTTTGAGCTCATGCTGCTTGCCCAGCGCCGTCAGCAAGGCCACGGTGATCAGGCTGCGGGTCTTCAGCTCCAGCCCCTCGCGCTGCCACACGTCGCCCCAGGCATTGCGGGTGATGAACTCCTGCATGGGCATCGTGAAATCGGTGGCATTGGCAAAGGCATTGGCTACAAATTCCTCACCCATCACCTGCTTGCGCGTAGCAAGCCCTTTGTCAAAATCTTTGTGGAAAGTGTCGGTCATGCAGTGGCAACCTCTGGCGGTGCGAACGCGCGCCCGCCGCGCATTCAGAGCGCGGATCATCGCACCGCAGGTGGTGTAGCAGACCTCGTCAAACGCGAGCGCGGCACCTTCGCCCTATGATGGCCGGGATGGCCGGGCCGGTGCCGACATGGCCCCGCACAGACTTTGAGGAGACAAACGGTGACATCCCCCCGCTACCCGCATCCCGATCTGAACACCCTGCCGCCAGACATCCAGGACCGCATCTTGGCGGTGCAAGACAAGGCGGGTTTCATCCCCAACGTGTTCCTGGCCTTTGCGCGCCGCCCGGCCGAGTGGCGGGCCTTCTTCGCGTACCACGATGCGCTCATGCTCAAAGAAGAAGGCAGCCTGACCAAGGGCGAGCGCGAGATGATCGTCACCACCACCAGCGCAGCCAACCAGTGCCTGTATTGCGTGGTGGCCCACGGCGCCATCTTGCGCATCTACGAAAAAAAGCCGCTGGTGGCCGACCAGGTGGCGGTGAACTACCGCAAGGCCGACATCAGCCCGCGCCAGCGCGCCATGCTCGACTTTGCGATGAAGGTGTGCCAGCAGTCGCACGCCATCGAAGAGGCCGACTTCAGCGCGCTGCACGCCCACGGCTTTGACGACGAAGACATCTGGGACATTGCCGCCATCACCGCGTTCTTTGGCCTCTCCAACCGCATGGCGAGCTTTGCCGGGATGATGCCCAACCCCGAGTTTTATGCGATGGGCCGCATGCCCAAGACGCCCCAATGATCCAAACTGCAAAGCGATCCGTGGGCAGGCTGTTGAGCCGCTTGCTCCGGCTGCTGTTTTTGGCCGTGGGGCTGCCCGCTGCCTTTGGCCACGCAGCGGGGCTGCCAGAGGGCTTTCGGTGGGCTCCTGGCCCGGCCAACGCGCTGGCACTGAGCGCCTTGGAGATAGAGCAGCAGCCGGGCCGCTTGCAGCCCTGGCCCAGCGCATCACTGCTACACAACGGCGCACAGCCTCCCACTTACTGGATCACTGCAGGCATGGGCATAGCGCGCCTGGGCATTGACGACCACCCCTTGGCCACCGCCTGGCGCGTGGAAGCCACGGCCAGTGGCGCCCGCCTCGTTCACGTACCCATGGCCGATGTCAAAGCGCCCGACGTGCGCGTGGTGCAGCACAGCGAGCTGCTGCCCATGACTTGCGCATCAGGCTTTACCGACGACTGCACTAGCATCGACGGGGTGCTGCGCATCCACACCAGCTTTGAGGGCAAGAAGCGCACGCGCACGGTGGGTGGCGGTTTCTACGGCACGGAGGGCACCATCCAGCAGGACGTGTACACCGGCACCCGCACGCTGACCATCACCCACCAGCCCACAGGCCGCAGCCTGCAGCTGACCGAGCGGTTGAACGACACCCCCGCCTACACGGCGCCGCAAACCGCCATACGCTACCTGCCCAGCCTGCGCCGGGTGCTGCTGCTGGGGGTGGTGAAAGACCGAGGCATGCCGCTGGCGCACTGCGTGGTGCTGCCCGAGGCTGCGGCTACCTCCACCGCTGCACAGCGGTAGATTGCTCCTGATTTAATAGCTGCCAGCGCTTTCTATACAAGCGCTAGCAGCACATTTTGCTCAAACTGCGCTTGCCAGCGCGCAGGCAACCTCAAACCGCAAAGCCGTCGTCTGCTGCAATCACCGCACCGTTGATGAAATGGCTTTGGTCACTGGCCAGCATCACCAGCAGCGCGTCTAGATCTTCGGGGCTGCCCACGCGCTTGCGCGGCAGCATGTTCACCAGCTTCTGGCCTTGTTCGGTCTGCCAGTGGTGGTGGTTGATTTCGGTGTCGATGTAGCCAGGGCAAATGGCGTTGGTGTTGATGCCAAACTTGCCCCACTCCAGCGCCATGGCGCGCGTCATCTGCACCACGGCGGCCTTGCTCATGCAATACGCGCCAATTTGCGGCAGCACCTTCAGGCCCGCCATGGACGCAATGTTGATGATGCGCCCCCCCGTGAAGCTGCCGGGCGCCGCGCCGCGCGAGCGGGCCAGCATGCGCTTGCCCACCTCTTGCGCCACAAAGAAGGCGCCCTTCACATTGGTGTCGAAGATGAAGTCGTAGTCCTCGGGCGTCACATCCTGGATGCGCTGGGTGGTGCTCACGCCCGAGTTGTTGACCAGGATGTCGATGGAGCCCATCTCCGTCTCGGCGTGCGCCACGGCAGACTTGATGGAGTCGTGGTCCGTCACGTCCAGCTCCACCACATGGGCGTCGCCGCCCTCGCCTTCGATGCGGGCACGCAACTCCTTGAGCTTTTCGATGCGGCGGCTGGCCAGCACCACGCCCGCGCCAGCACGCGCCAGGGTGCGGGCAAACTGTGCGCCCAGCCCGCTGGAAGCGCCGGTCACAAAAGCCACGCGGCCGGACAAGTCGATGCTGTATGCCATTGAAAGCCTCCAATTTCCACAAAAAAGAACGGTCGTTCGATTGTCTGTATTCCTTGAATACAATCAGTCGCCAGCCAGACAGTGGTTCACACTCCTGCCTGTACAAAATCAGACCATTATCAAACGCCCGACGAGACGCTCATGACGAACGAAGAAATTTTGGCCCAGTACGGTCCCCGCGAATCCATGGAGTACGACGTGGTCGTTGTGGGCGGCGGCCCAGGCGGCCTGTCCACCGCCATCCGGCTCAAGCAACTGGCCGCTGAAAAGGGCCAAGACGTCTCGGTGGTCGTGCTGGAAAAAGGCTCAGAGCCTGGCGCGCACATTCTCTCGGGCGCCATCATGGACCCCAAGGCCCTGACCGAGCTGATCCCCGACTGGAAGGCCAAGGGCGCACCACTGAACCAGCCCGTCACCGACGATGCCTACATCTTCCTGAGCCAGAAGTCGGGCTTTCGCGTGCCCAATCCGCTGCTGCCCCCCTTTGCGCACAACCACGGAAACTACATCGTGAGCCTGGGCGCCGTCACCAAGTGGCTGGCCGAGCAGGCCGAAGCCCTGGGCGTGGAAATCTTCCCCGGCTTCACAGCGGCAGAGGTGCTGTACAACGACGATGGCTCGGTGCGCGGCGTCGCCACGGGCAATCTGGGCATTGGCAAAGAAGGCGAGCCCACCGACAACTTCCAGCTCGGCATGGAGCTGTTGGGCAAGTACACCGTGTTTGCCGAAGGCGCACGCGGCCACCTGGGCAAGCAGTTGATTGCGCGCTTTCACCTCGACGAAGGCCGAGACCCACAAAGCTTCGGCATCGGCATCAAGGAACTCTGGGAGATCGACCCCAAGCGCCACCAGCCCGGCCTTGTGATGCACACCGCCGGCTGGCCCATGGAGAACGACACCTACGGCGGCGCGTTCCTCTACCACCTCGAAGGCAACAAGGTCGCTGTCGGCTTTGTGACGGGCCTGGGCTACACCAACCCTTATCTGAGCCCGTTTGAAGAATTCCAGCGCTGGAAGACGCACCCCAACGTCCGCTACTACTTCGAAAACGACAAGGGCGAAGTCACCGCCAAGCGCCTGTCGTATGGCGCGCGCGCCATCAACGCCAGCGGCATCAACGCGCTGCCCAAGACGGTGTTCCCTGGCGGCGCGCTGGTGGGCTGCAACGCGGGCTACCTGAACGTGGGCCGCATCAAGGGCAGCCATGCCGCCATCAAGACCGGCATGCTGGCCGCAGAAGCGGCTTACGAAGCCATCGTAGCGGGCCGCCAGCACGACGAGCTGAGCGCCTACCCCAAGGCATTTGAAGCCAGCTGGCTGCACACCGAGCTGAACAAGGACCGCAACTTCAAGAACTGGTTCAAGTACGGCCTGACCACCGCCACGCTGATGAACGGCTTTGAGCAGTTCGTGCTGCGCGGCCACATCCCCTGGACACTGCACCGCGACAAGCCTGACCATGCGTACCTGAAGCCCGCTGCTGAGTGCAAGCCCATCGACTATCCCAAGCCCGATGGCAAGCTGACCTTTGATCGCCTCTCCAGCGTGTTCATCAGCAACACCAACCACGAAGAGAACCAGCCCGCGCACCTGACGCTCAAAGACGCCAGCGTGCCCGTCAACATCAACCTGGCGAAATACGCAGGCCCCGAGGCGCGCTACTGCCCTGCAGGCGTGTACGAATTTGTGCCCGACACCGCCAAGGGCGGCGATGCCCAGCGCCTGCAGATCAACGCGCAAAACTGCGTGCACTGCAAAACCTGCGACATCAAAGACCCGACGCAGAACATCGTGTGGGTCACCCCCGAGGGCGGTGGCGGCCCCAACTACGCGGGCATGTAAGGCGCCTGCGCCCTGCACATTCAGGCTCCTTCGGGGGCCTTTTTTTATGCCCCTCCACTGCCGACGCAGGGCATGGCGAATTGCAGGTGAGAGCAGCCATTGCTCTCAAATTAATAGCTACCAGCGCTTTATTGATAAGCGCTATAGCGGCAAATCAGCCTTTTTCAGCGTGCGCAGCACAAAGCTGGAGCGGCTGTGGCGTATGCCTTTGATCTTGTAGAGCTTCTCGCGCAGCAGGCGCTCATAGTCCCGCGTGTCTTTGACCACCACGCGCAGCAGGTAGTCGTAGTCGCCCGACACCAGGTGCGCTTCGATCACCTCAGGGATGCTGGCCAGCGTCTCGCCAAACTTCTCTAGCGTGTTGTCGGAATGGCTGTCGAGCGTGACCTGCACCAGCACCGTGTCGGCCAGGTCTAGCGCCTGCGGGTTGATGCGCACCGTGTAGCCCTGGATCACACCCGCCTCTTCCATCTTTTTGATGCGCCCCCAGCAGGGCGAAGGGCTCAGCCCCACAGCCTGCCCAATCTCTTGCAAGCTGGCCCGGGCATCGGCCTGCAGCACCGCGAGAATTTTCCGGTCTATCTTGTCCATGCTGCGCATTATTCCGCCGCAGGCGACTATTCAGAAGATTTTTCTGAATTTCTTAAAAATCAAAGACAAAACAGAAAACAAAACCAGGAAGCAATCCGCATACTTGCTCCATCAAGGCGCTCTTACCGGAGCCGCACAAACTGCCAAGGCCCCGGCTGGTTACCGCCAGCACGGGGCGCTTGCCATGGTGGGTATCACCCTCACCACGCCAGCGCCAATGGCCTGTAGCCCATGTGACTTGATAAGCACACTTACCAGCACAAACCCCGATGCTCCGGCGCAAGGCGGGCCAACATAATGAACCTGACCCGGCGTGCCACCGTGGGCGCGCCGCACAACAGGAGACACCATGCAATTGACCAAACTCGTCGTTGGCCTGAGCCTTGCGCTCGGCTTTGTGGCCACTGCGGCAGCGCAGACCACCATGCGCATCAGCATCTCTACGGCCCAGAACTCGCACCAGGGCGTAGCCATCGACACGTTTGCCAAGGAAGTGGAAAAGCGCACGGGTGGCCGCTACAAGGTGCAGACCTTCTACAACGGCTCTCTGGGTGGCGAGCGTGAGTCGATAGAAGCCGTGCAACTGGGCACACAAGAGCTGGCCTTCAGCTCCAGCGGCCCGGTGCCCAACTTTGTGCCCGAGACCAAAATCCTGGACGTGCCCTTCCTCTTCCGAGACAAGGCCCATGCCCGCGCCGTGCTGGACGGCCCCATCGGCCAAGACCTGCTGGCCAAGTTTGACGCCAAGGGCTTCAAGGCACTGGCCTGGGCTGAAAACGGCTTCCGCCACATGACCAACAGCAAGCGCGATGTGAAGGAGCCCGGCGACCTCAAGGGCCTGAAGATGCGCACCATGGAGAACCCTGTGCACATCGCCGCGTACAAGGGCTTTGGCATCATCACCACGCCCATGGCCTTCCCTGAAGTGTTCACCGCGCTGCAGCAAGGCACCGTGGACGGGCAAGAAAACCCCCTGTCGGTCATCATCTCCGCCAAGTTCGACCAGGTGCAAAAGCACCTGTCCCTGACCGGCCACGTCTACTCACCCGCCATTTTTGTGATGAACAAGGGGTCGTTCGACAAACTGTCGGCTGCTGACAAGCAGGCCTTCCTCGACGCGGCCAAGGAAGGCGCCAAGGCCAACCGCGCCCGCGTGGACGAAGACGATGCCAAGGGCGTGGCCGACCTGCGCGCCAAGGGAATGACGGTGATCGACAACGTGGACAAGGCCAAGTTTGTCGCGGCCCTGGCCCCGGTCAACGCCGAGTTTGAAAAGCAGTTTGGCAAGGCCGCTCTCGACAAGATCCGCGAAGTCAAGTGATTCGGCACTTGAACACCCAGCGGGAGCGCACAGCCTGACCCGCTACTTCACACAACGCCCGTGGCGCCTGCGCCTTCGGGCGTTTTTTGTCTCGAATCCATCCCCTTCAATGGCGTGCCACACCCCATGAAAAATGCTTTTTTGACCTTTGAGCGGTGGAGCACGTCCATCGCCATGCTCGGGGCCTGCACCATGCTGGCCCTGGCCTCCACCCTGGGCATGTTCCAGATCCTGATGCGCTTTGTGCTGGAGCAGCCTGCCGAGTGGACTGAAGTGCTCATCCGCTTCAGCCTGATCTGGATGGTGTTCCTCGCCATCCCGGCGGCCTTTCGCCAAGGCGCCATGGTCAGCGTGGACGTGCTCTACCGCTGGAGCCCCCCGCGCATGAAACGTGTGCTGGACTGGGTGGTGACGCTCGCGGCGCTGGCGCTCATCCTCATCATCGTTTGGTTTGGCTGGGACTATGCACGCCGTGGCGGTGTGCAAAGCATGGCCGGGCTGGAGTCTGTGTCGATGTTCTGGGCCTACCTGGCCATGCCTGTAGGCGGCTTGTTTTGCATCGTCGGCATCGTCGGGAATCTGATCGACCCACTGCGCATGGAACTGGAGACCGCCCAATGAACGCCGCGCCGAGCCGCCTCAAGCAAGTGAACGACCCCCTTGGGGGGCAGCGAGGACATGCAATGCCGAGCGTGGGGGCCAGCACCTGCGCCGCGCCGAGCCGCCTCAAGCAAGTGAACGACCCCCTTGGGGGGCAGCGAGGACATGCCATGCCGAGCGTGGGGGCCACGCTATGAGCGTCGTAATGATCTGCACCATGGTGCTGTGCTTTGCACTCACCGTCTCCGTGGCTGTGTCCATCGGGCTTGCGTCCATTTTGGGCATCCAGGTGTCCAACGCCAACATGCTGATCTCGGTGAAGGAAATGTTCGCCTCGATCAACAAATTTCCGCTGGCAGCCATTCCGTTCTTCATCCTGGCGGGCAACCTGATGGAAACTGGCGGCATCTCCCGCCGTCTGGTCGAATTTGCCAAGAGCATTGTGGGCGGTGTGCAAGGTGGCCTGCCCATGACCTGCGTGCTCACCTGCATGATTTTTGCCGCAGTGTCAGGCTCGTCCGTGGCCACCACGTTTGCGATCGGCGCCATCCTGATTCCGGCGCTCATCAAGCACGGCTACCCCACCAGCTACGCAGCTGCCTTGCAGGCCACCAGTGCGGAATTGGGCGTCATCATCCCGCCCTCCATCCCCATGATCCTGTACGGTGTGAGCGCCGAGGTGTCGATTGGCGAGCTGTTCATCGCGGGCTTTGGCCCCGGTTTGCTGATCAGCGGCGCCCTCATGCTTTTTGTCTGGGCCTACTGCAAATACAAGGGCTGGGGCAAGAACGATGGCGATGGGCGCCTGTCCTTTGGCAAGGCCACGTTGCAAGCGGGCTGGGCACTGCTCATGCCGGTCATCATCCTGGGCGGCATCTACGGCGGCGTATTCACCCCCACTGAAGCGTCGGCCGTGGCGGTGTTCTACGCACTGGTCGTGGGCATGGTGATCTACCGCGAGATCAAGATCAAGGACCTGTACGCCATCCTGCGCAAGTCGGCCATTTCGTCGGCAGTGATCATGTTCATCATCGCCAACGCCGGGCTGTTTGCGTTCCTCATCACGCGCGCTGGTGTGCCCGATGCCATTGGCCGCTGGCTGGAATCGGTGCTGCAATCCCCCGCCATGTTCCTGCTGGGCGTGAATGCCGCACTGTTTGTCATCGGCATGTTCATCGAGACCAGCGCCGCCATCATCGTGCTCGCGCCCATCCTGGCTCCTGTGGCCATGCACTTTGGCATCGACCCAGTGCACTTCGGCCTGATCATGGTGGTGAACCTGGCGCTGGGCATGATCACGCCACCGTTTGGCGTGAACCTGTTTGCCGCCTGCACGGTGGCCAAGATCTCGCTGGACCGCATCGTGGGGCACTTGCTGCCGTTTGTAGGCGTGATCCTGGCATGCCTCATGGTCATTACCTACGTGCCGTCGATTTCGTTGGCACTGCGCGATCTGGTGTACGCAAAGTAGGCTTACAATCCGCCCCGTCAGGAGAGAGTGCCCCACCTTGCGGCCCAAGGCCGTGCGGCACCGCCGAAGGCGCAGGCAGCAGCCAAACGCTCAGGCAAAAGGACTGACAACCGCCCGCAGTGATGCGGGCGTTCCCTTGCTGGAGAGAGATAGCCCCCACACGAAAACTGTGCGCGAGGCTATCCACCGAAGGAGCAAACCGCACGGCCAGCCAGGGCGCTGCGGTGAATCTCTCAGGTAAAGCGGACAGCAGGGCAAATGTCGTAACCCCCCCGTGGGTTGCGTCCTCTATTTGCCCTGGAGTCACTGCCGCATGTCCGCCCCTACCGCCACCCCAGCAGCCACTCTGCTGACCACGCCCCTTAACGCCCTGCACATTGAGCTGGGTGCCCGCATGGTGCCTTTTGCGGGTTACTCCATGCCGGTGCAATACCCGGCTGGTCTGATGGCCGAGCATGTACACACCCGCACCGCCGCAGGCCTGTTTGACGTGTCCCACATGGGGCAGCTCAAGCTCATCGGTGCCGACGCCGCCGCCGCGTTCGAGACGCTGATGCCCGTGGACGTGATCGACCTGCCAGTGGGCAAGCAACGCTACGGCCTGTTGCTCACCGACGAGGGCACGGTCATCGACGATCTGATGTTCTTCAACCAAGGCACCGTGGATGGCGAACCCACGCTGTTTGTCATCGTCAACGGTGCTTGCAAAGTGGGTGACATCGCCCACATCCAGGCCCGCATCGGCCAGCGCTGCAAGGTGGTACCCATGCCCGACCACGCCTTGCTCGCACTGCAAGGTCCGCAAGCCGTCACCGCCCTCGCCCGTCTAGCGCCCGGCGTTGAAAAGCTGGTGTTCATGACCGGCGGCACATTCACCATCGCAGGCTGCGACTGCTTTGTGACCCGCAGCGGCTACACCGGCGAAGACGGTTTTGAAATCTCGGTGCCCGCAGCGCAGGCAGACACCCTGGCCCGCGCCCTGCTGGCCCAGCCCGAGGTCAAACCCATCGGCCTGGGCGCGCGCAATTCGCTGCGGCTCGAAGCCGGTCTGTGCCTGTATGGCAACGACATCGACACCACCACCACACCGCCCGAAGCCGCGCTGAACTGGGCCATCCAGAAAGTGCGCCGCACCGGTGGTGCACGCGCTGGTGGCTTCCCTGGCGCAGACAAGGTGCTGGCGCAGATCGACAACCCCGCCACCCTGCCCCGCAAACGGGTCGGCCTGGTCGCACTGGAGCGTGTGCCCGTGCGCGAGCACACCGAGCTGCAAAGCCCCGATGGCCAGAAGATCGGCGAAGTCACCAGTGGCCTGCTAGGCCCCACGGTGAACGAACCCGTGGCCATGGGCTACGTGCTGCCTGCGTTTGCCGCCATCGGCACCCGTGTGAACGCCATCGTGCGTGGCAAGGCCGTGCCGATGGAAGTGCGCGCCATGCCTTTCACGCCCGCCAACTATTTCCGCGGCTGAAGCCAGCGGGGCGATGGTGCGTCATACGCCGCCCCCGCTGCAGCCGCTACATTCAGGTTTCGCTTTTTCAAACCCTTTTCAACCCATTTCGAGGAGCCCCTCATGACCGTCAAATTTTCCAAAGAACACGAGTGGATCAACACCGCCGACACCGCTGCCGCTGTGGTGGGCATCACCGTGCACGCGCAAGACGCGCTGGGCGATGTGGTGTTTGTGGACCTGCCCGAGGTGGGCGCAACGTTCAACCAGGGTGACGTGGCAGGCGTGGTCGAATCCGTGAAGGCTGCTGCCGATGTGTACATGCCCGTCACCGGCGAGATCGTGGAAGTGAACGAAGCCCTGCGCGCCGACCCCGCCCTGGCCAACACCGACCCGCTGGGCGCTGGCTGGTTCTTCAAGGTCAAGTTGGCCGACGCAGGCCAGCTGGCCGAGCTGATGGACGAAACGGCCTACACCGCCTTCGCCGCCAACGCCTGATTGGCACTTGGCCACTCTCCGGTTTCAAAAACCATAGCTGCCAGCGCTTGATTTCATTGAGTTTCAAGGCAAAAGTCCTTGAATCGCACCGAATACAAGCGCGAGCAGCTTCTCTTTTCATAGCACCCCTACGCCCGCCATGACCGCCGCCCTGTCCACATCCCTGCCGTTGTCCGCGCTGGAAAACGCTGCCGAATTCCTGCCCCGCCACATCGGCATCGATGCGGCCGATGAAGCCCACATGCTGTCGGTGATTGGCGAGGCCTCGCGCCGCGCGCTGATCGACTCCATCGTGCCGCGCTCCATCGCACGCAGCAGCGCCATGGACCTGCCCCCGGCCACCACCGAGGCCGCGGCGCTGGCGCAGCTCAAAGCCATCGCGGGCAAGAACCAGGTGCTCAAGAGCTTCATCGGCCAGGGCTACTACGGCACGCACACCCCCGGCGTCATCCTGCGCAACATTCTGGAGAACCCCGCCTGGTACACCGCCTACACGCCCTACCAGGCCGAAATTTCGCAGGGCCGCATGGAAGCCCTGGTCAACTTCCAGACCATGGTGTGCGACCTGACCGGCATGCCCATTGCCAACGCATCGATGCTGGACGAAGCCACCGCCGCTGCCGAGGCCATGACGCTGGCCAAGCGCTCCGTCAAAAGCAAGAGCAACGTGTTTGTGGTGGCAGGCGACGCCCACCCCCAGACCATCGAAGTGATCCAGACCCGCGCCAAGCCCTTGGGGCTGGAGGTGAAGCTGGCCAACTCAGCCGAAGAATGGAACACCCTGCTGGCGGGCGACTACTTTGCTGTGCTGGCGCAGTACCCATCGACCAGCGGCCGCATTGATAACCTGCGCGCCGATGTGGAAACAGCCCACGCCAAGCAAGCAGCCTTCATCGTAGCCGCAGACCTGCTGGCCCTCACGCTCATCACCCCGCCCGGCGAACAGGGCGCGGACATTGTGGTGGGCACCACCCAGCGCTTTGGCATGCCCATGGGCGCAGGCGGCCCACACGCCGCCTACATGGCCTGCCGCGACGAATTCAAACGCAGCATGCCCGGCCGCCTGGTGGGCGTGAGCGTGGACGTGCACGGCAAGCCCGCCTACCGACTGGCCCTGCAAACGCGCGAACAGCACATCCGCCGCGAAAAAGCGACCTCCAACATCTGCACGGCCCAGGTGCTGCCCGCCGTCATCGCCAGCATGTACGCCGTGTACCACGGCCCCCAGGGCCTGCAGCGCATTGCCCAGCGCGTGGCAAGCTACACCGCCGTCCTGGCGCAAGGCCTGAAGCAACTCGGCGCCCCCGTGCGCGAACAAGCCAGCTTCGACACCCTGAGCCTGCACACCGGCGCCGCTACCAAAACCATAGCTTCTCGCGCTGTATCCATGGGCGCCAACCTGCGCATTTACTTTGAAGAGTTCCTGTGCATCTCGCTGGACGAAACCACCACGCGTGCTGACATCGAGCTGCTGTGGAAGGTCTTCGCCAAGGACGGCCAGCAGCTCCCCACGTTCGCCGCCTTTGAAAACGGTGTGGAGCCACTGATCCCCGCCGCGCTGCGCCGCACCAGCAGCTACCTCACGCACCCGGTCTTCAACACCCACCACAGTGAGACCGGCATGCTGCGCTACATCCGTGCGCTGTCTGACAAAGACCTGGCGCTGGACCGCAGCATGATCCCGCTGGGCTCGTGCACGATGAAGCTCAACGCCACCAGCGAGATGATCCCCATCACCTGGCCTGAGTTTGCGAACATGCACCCGTTTGCCCCTGCCGACCAGCAACAGGGCTACAAGGAGCTGGACGAGCAGCTGCGCGCCTGGCTGTGCCAGGCCACCGGCTACGCGGGCATCAGCCTGCAGCCCAACGCAGGCAGCCAGGGCGAATACGCGGGCCTCTTGGCCATCAAGGGCTACCACGAGTCGCGCGGCGAAGGCCACCGCAACATCTGCCTCATCCCCAGCAGCGCCCACGGCACCAACCCCGCCAGCGCGCAAATGGTGGGCATGCAGGTGGTGGTGACGGCGTGCGACGCCAACGGCAACGTGGACCTGGCAGACCTGAAGGCCAAGTGCGAACAGCACAGTGCCAACCTGGCCTGCGTGATGATCACCTACCCCAGCACACACGGCGTGTTCGAGACCAGCGTGAAGGAGCTGTGCGCCCTGGTGCACAGCCACGGTGGCCGCGTGTATGTGGACGGAGCCAACATGAACGCCCTGGTGGGCGTGGCCGCCCCCGGCGAGTTTGGTGGCGACGTGAGCCACCTGAACCTGCACAAGACCTTCTGCATTCCCCACGGCGGTGGCGGCCCCGGCGTAGGCCCCGTGTGCGTGGTGGCAGACCTCGTGCCCTTCCTTCCCGGCCTGCCCGGTCAGGGCGACCAGCCGCGCAACCCGGCGACTGGCACAGTGGGCCCCGTGAGCGCAGCCCCCCTGGGCAACGCCGCCGTGCTGCCCATCAGCTGGATGTACATCCGCATGATGGGCGCCGACGGGTTGCAAGCGGCTACAGAGACGGCCATCCTCAGCGCCAACTACATCAGCGCCCGCCTCAAGGACCACTACCCCACGCTGTACGCAAGTGAAAACGGCCACGTCGCGCACGAGTGCATCCTGGACCTGCGCGGCCTCAAGGAAACCAGCGGCGTGATGGCTGAAGACGTGGCCAAGCGCCTGATCGACTACGGCTTCCACGCCCCCACGCTCAGCTTCCCCGTGCCCAACACGCTGATGGTAGAGCCCACCGAGAGCGAGACGCTGTTCGAGATCGACCGCTTCATCGACGCGATGATCGCCATCCGCGAAGAGATCCGCCAGATTGAGGCGGGCAAGCTTCCGCAGGACAACAACCCGCTGAAGAATGCGCCGCACACTGCAGAGAACCTGCTGAGTGGCGAATGGGCCCGCCCCTACACCCGCGAAGCCGCCGCCTACCCTGTGGCGGCGCTCCGTCAGGCCAAGTATTGGTCGCCCGTGGGACGGGTGGATAACGTGTATGGGGACCGGAATCTGTTTTGTAGCTGTGTGCCGGTGAGTGAGTTGGCGTAAGCCTAGACTTTTCTGCTCCGAGTTGAGCAGAGAAATCCCCGGTGCAAACGCAAAAAGGCCTGAGAGATCAGGCCTTTTTTCATGCTTACATTCCCTCGTTGAGCCTTTTGGCGTTCGGTTCACTCATTGCACGAATTCAAAGGAACACCCGTTGTCTAAACACTTCACCAACACGATATGGACTTCACCCGGTTCAATAGACACCTATCAAGGTCGAAATTGAACTGGAGAGTGAGAAATGAAGAGAGTGCGATACCCGGCTGAGTTCAAGGCAGAAGCCGTCAAACAGGTGACCGAGCGTGGTCATGGGGTAGTGGATGTAGCCAATCGATTGGGCATGTCAGACAAAAGCCTGTACCTGTGGGTGCGGCTTGCCAAAGAGCAATCGAGCGCAGGGGGGGCAGAGACAAGCCAGCTCAAGGCCGAGGTATCCCGGCTCAAAGCGGAGCTCAAAAGGGCCAATGAGGAGCGCGACATCCTAAAAAAGGCCGCAACGTACTTTGCCAAGCTGTCCGGGTGAAGTACGCATTCATGGCCGAACATAAAGGCCAGTTCCGGCTCAGCAGCATGTGCCGCGTTCTGCGCGTACAGCGCAGTGGCTATTACGCTTGGAAGGCCAATCCAAAGTCCAAACGCGCCTTAGCCGATGATGTTTTGCTGGCAAGCATTCGGCAATCCTTTGACGACAGCCATGGGATTTATGGAAGCCCACGCATCCTGCGGGACTTGCGAGAGGACGGTATGGCGTGCGGTCAAAAACGTGTAGCACGCCTGATGCGCCAGGCCCAACTGCGCTCAGTGCGTGGTTACAAGCGGCCACGCTACCGAGTCGGTCTTCCTGCGACTGCCGCACCGAACCGGTTGCAACGTGAGTTCACGGTCACGCTACCGAACCAAGTGTGGGTCACCGACATTACCTATATCCGAACCCATGAGGGCTGGTTGTACCTAACGGCCGTAATTGACCTGTACTCGCGCATGGTGGTCGGCTGGGCGATGAACTCCAGCATGGCTACAGAGTTGGTGTTGGATGCGCTCACGATGGCAGTGTGGCGCAGGCGCCCAACGGGTCCAGTGATGATCCATTCCGACCAAGGAAGTCAGTTTGGCAGTGACGACTTCGCCCGCTGGTGCAAGGACAACCAATTGGTGCCAAGCATGAGCCGACGTGGAAACTGTTGGGACAACGCGGTAGCAGAGTCCTTCTTCAGCAGCTTGAAGAAGGAGAGAGTCAAACGCCATATCTATGCCACCAGGCAAGACGCCAAGTCAGATGTGTTTGACTACATCGAAGGTTTTTACAATCGAATCCGTCGGCACAGTCACCTAGACCAACTGAGTCCGCTGGCATTCGAACAACTTCGAAACGGAAGTTGAAATATGTCTACGAAACCGGGTGAAGTCCACCGCACAGAATACGGCGCTTGCAAATGTCTTCACCTCGCGCTGACGGTAATGCCACTCTCAGACGCATCGAAATGGCCTCAAGACTTTAGGCACATGAGATGGAACGAGTTACTGGCGGTGATCAAAAATCCCGTGATCGAGACAAAACCAACACGTGACAAGAGCGAAGCATTCAAGGCCATCGAGGACGGCATGGCGCGCAGCGAAAAGGAAGCCCAATCGAGTTCAAATGAGGCAGGACGCGTAGCCACCATCGGCCTGCTATTCGAAAAAGCCCCTGAGTTATTGAAAAGTGGCTATCACTTCATTGGTTTTGAAGGCGGGCTCAGCGCCCTTGCAAATTCGGACCTTGCAACGCTCAAAAACCGCGGCCACTACAAGTACGCTGACCGGCAACACGGCACCAATTGGATTCCGCTGGTACGTGTGGTAAATCGATATTTGGAGCTCGAAGAGCTGGAGCATCGCAAGCAGACGATCTAACTACCTGTCGCTCAGGACTTACCCATCGGCCTTAGCAACGAAACAACCAAAACGTGCACATCTCGATCTGCAATACAGATGCGCAACGTCAAGTTTTTTTCCTTTCCAAGGTGAGATGCGACATGTTGCATCCAGATGCCTTACCGCCGCACAAACAACCTAACATAAGCTTTTTCATTCTTTCTTGGAGTTTTCTTCATGCGCGTTCTTTTCGCCTTGCTCGCTTCTCTGGCCCTGGCCCCCGCCGCCATGGCACAAACCAAACCCGTCACCACGGCCAGTGGCTTGGTGTATGAAGTGATCAAGGAAGGCTCGGGCGAATCGCCCAAGGCGACAGATACGGTGAAGGTGCACTACAAAGGCACGTTCCCTGATGGCAAGGAGTTCGATAGCTCTTACAAGCGTGGCGAACCCACAGAGTTTCCGCTGAACCGGGTGATCCCCTGCTGGACGGAAGGCGTGCAGCGCATGAAGCCCGGTGGCAAGGCCAAGCTGACTTGCCCGCCTGGCATTGCCTATGGCGCCAACGGGGCTGGTGGCGTGATTCCGCCCAACGCCACGCTGAACTTTGAGATCGAGCTGATTTCTGTGAAGCGCTGAGCTTCCAGATGCTGCTGAAGGTGGGAGAGTTGGCGCAGCGCGCGGGCCTGACGGTTCGCACGCTGCACCATTACGACGCCATTGGACTGCTCACGCCTTCGGGCAGGTCAGAGTCGGGTTACCGCCTTTACGGCCAGGTCGACGTGCAACGGCTGCACGCCATCCAAACGATGCGCCAGATGGGTCTGGCGCTCAATGACATCACCCACCTGCTGGAGGGTGACAGCGTGGCGCCCGAGCGCATCATCGGCCAGCAGATCCGCGCGCTGGACCAGCAAATAGCGCAAGCCACGGAACTGCGCGGGCGCCTGACCATGCTGCGCGACGGCCTGATGGCGGGGGCCGAGCCTGACATGGGTAACTGGCTCGAAGCGCTGGCGCTCATGACCACCTATGGCAAGTATTTCAGCTCGGCCGAACTCAAGCAGATCTTCAGCAGCTGGAACCTGATTGAGGCGGATTGGCTTATTGTGAAGGACCTGGTGCAAAGCGCCATGGACCGCCAGTTGCCACCTGACACCCCCGAAGTCCAGGCGCTGGCCTACCGCTGGATGGGGTTGATGCTGCACTGGATGGGGGGCGACTTGGACCTGCTGGAGCGTTGGGGTCACATGTTCCGCACCGAGCCCAGCACGCAAGGGCGCAACCATGCGCCCGCAGGCGAGATGATTGAATACATCGAAACGGCCATCAAGCTGCGCATGGCACTCCTAGAAAAGTACCTGACACACGACGACCTGCGCACGCTGGGCCATGTGCCGCACACCGACTGGGCAGCATTGGAGGCCGATGTGCAACAGCTTCTGGCCCGTGCCGTACCACACCAGCATCCTGACGCTGCAGCCGCCGCGCTGCGCTGGGGCGCGCTGTTCGACACACTGACGCGCAGCAGCCCCGAATTGCGCCAAAAGCTGCTCACAGCGTCTGCCAGCGAACCGCTGCTACAGGCGGGTTCGCCCCTGAGCGCACCCGTGCGCTCGTATCTGCAAGCGGCGCTGGCACACGCTGCCACAGCCAACGGATCGACTGAAGCGCGGCCATCCGCACAGGGGTAAAAAAGTGCTCAAGAGTGCTTGACCCTCACGCAACGTGAGGGTTCATAGTGGGTCCCCATGAATGGATCGAACTATGACTATTGACACAGCATCCCCCCACAAGCCGCAGAGCCCTAGCCCTGCCTCTCCCAAAGACCCGCGCGCCGCGCTGTTCAAAGACCCCAACTTTCGCTGGATGACGGCTGGCTCTTTCCTGTCCATGCTGGGCGATCAGTTCACCCTGATCGCGCTGCCCTGGCTGGTACTGCAGATGACGGGGGACACCCTGGTGCTGGGCACCGTGCTGGCCCTCATCAGCATCCCGCGTGCGCTGTTCATCCTGGTGGGCGGAGCACTGGTAGACCGCCATTCGCCCAAGCAGGTGTTGATGGTCACCAAATACGTCAACCTGGTGCTGCTGGCCGCACTGGCGGGGCTGGTGCTTGCAGGCACCCTGACGCTGTGGATGGTGTATGCCCTGTCACTGGGCATTGGCCTGGCCACTGCCTTCAGCATCCCAGCCGGCACGGCCATGATGCCCCACGTGGTGGCACGCCCGCAGTTGCGGGCAGCCAATGGCATCAGCCTGGGCCTGCGCCAGCTCACCATGTTTCTGGGGCCTTTGCTCGCCGGACTGTTGATTGCGTTGTTCGGCGCCGGGGACACTGCCGCCAGTGAAGCCACGCGCGCAAACGCCACGGGCATTGGCCTTGCCTTTGCGATAGATGCGCTGAGTTTTGCGGTGTCGGCCTGGACGCTGTCGCAAGTGCAAACCCATGCTGCGCCGGCCACTCCCACCGCAGCGCCGCAGGCGGTGCTGGCATCTGTAGCGCAAGGACTGGCGCACTTTTGGCGCGACCACGAGCTGCGCACCTGCTTTCTGTATTGGAGCGCCATCGCCCTGTTCATCATGGGCCCCATCCACATCGCCATTCCGGTGCTGGCCAGCAGCACGCCGCAACTCGGTGCGGCAGCGTTTGGCACCATGGTCGGCGCGCACGGCGCGGGCACGTTGCTGGGCATGGTGGTGTCGGGCATGGTGCCTCGGCTGCGCATCGGCAGCCTGGGCCTGACGATCCTGGCCTTCGACGCAGTCATTGGGGTGCTGTTCATGCCACTGGGGCTGATCACGGCCGTGTGGCAGGGCGCGGGGCTGATGCTGGCCATCGGCCTGCTGGGCGGGTTCATGCAAGTGAGCGTGTTTACCTGGATACAGCAGCGTGTGCCGCCTGCGTTGCTGGGCCGAGCGATGAGCCTGTTCATGTTCATCTTCATGGGCCTGGCGCCGATCTCTGCGGCAGTGACAGGCTGGGTGATGAAGGGCATCACGCTGGCCCAGTTGTTTGCGGCCAGCGGCGGTACGCTGGTGGTGCTGACCGCACTGGCCTTGCTGCTCACGCCGATGCGCCGCGTGACGGACACGGCCCCCGCTGCGCGCTGAAAATGCCCTGAGCGCCTTGGCCAAGGCCCGGACGAAAGCTGCCGTGAAAAGCAAAAAGGCCGGGCGCATGCGCCCGGCCTTTTTGGCAGGTGAGGCAGATCGGGACTCAGACGGCCGTCACAAATTGCTCCAACGGGCGGCGCACCTTCTTCAGGTTCACCAGCCAGTCACCTTCGTCGGCGCGGTAGCCCAGGGGCAGGATGGCGACGCTGCGCAGGCCCTTGGCGCGCAGGCCCAGGATGTCGTCGAGGGCAGCGGGGTCGAAGCCTTCCATGGGGGTGCTGTCCACTTGCTCGAAGGCAGCGGCAATGATGGCGGCGCTCATGCCGATGTAGGCTTGGCGCGCTGCGTGCTGGAAGTTCACCTCGGCACCGCGCTGGGGGTAGCTGCTCAGCAGCATGTTGCGGTAGTTTTCCCAGCCTTCGTTCTTAAAGCCACGCACGTCGTTGGTGTAGTCGAACATGGCGTTGATGCGCTCGGTGGTGTAGTCGTCCCAGGCGGCAAACACCAGCAGGTGCGAGCCATCGGTGATCTGGGCCTGGTTCCAGGCGATGGGCTTGATGCGCTCGCGCACGGCGGCATCGGTCACCACAAAAATCTCGTAGGGCTGCAGGCCGCTCGAGGTGGGCGCGAGGCGGGCTGCTTCAATGATGCGCTCCACCTTGTCTTGCGCCACCACCTTGGTGGGATTCATCTTCTTGGTGGCGTAGCGCCACTGCAGTTTGTCGATGAGGGCGTTGTCAGCGGCAGTATGGGTGGTGGTCATGTGAAAGCGGCTTTCCGTAAGAATGAGGAGAGACACCGAGTGGGTATCAAAGGGGTACGGTGAGGAATGTAGTTTTCATCGGCCCAGGCAGATAGCCCGCAACGGGAAAAATATTGTTCGCGATCTAGCAACAATCGCCCTGCGCATTGGCCAATTTGGGCCCAATCCGCGCACAGACGCATCGATTCAAGCCCACCGCCCCATCCATCGGCCGATGGCTGCGGCACCAGAGCCCCTTCGGCCAAGGCACTGCACGCCTGTGAAGCACGTACACTGGCAATTCTCTCGGCCCCCTGCGAGCCCCCGGGTGGTCCGGCATGCCAACCGCCACCCCGGGCCGCACAGCTGTTGCGGTGGCATTGCCGAGACCCTTTGCAGGCCCCAACCGCAGGGATTTATCGCGCCAAGCCCCATGAGCCAACCGGACCTCTCCTTTTTGCTGAACGCTGAGCCAGGCAGTGCCCAGCCACCTGTACCTGCCGAGCGCCGCAAGGCCGACCGCCCCAAGGGCTCGGTGGCGGCACTGATTGCCGAGCTGCGCGCCTCCCAGGCAGAGCTGGAAGGCCAGAACAAGGTGCTGCGCTACAGCCAGACAGTGGCCGAGAGTGCGTCGGAGCGGTTCGAGACCCTGTTCTCCAGCGTGCCGCTGGCACTGATGGTGGTGGACGAATACGACATGGTGGTGCAGGCCAATTCAATGGCGCACCGGTCGTTCCAGCCCTCCGAGCGCGACCGCCCCCTCACGGCGTTGATGCCTTTTGTCTCGGAAGCCGATGCACCGCGTGTGCGCGCCGCGTTCGAGCAAGCGCAGGCCGAGGGGCACAGTGAGGTGACCGAGGTGGTCTTCCCCATCGGCCCACAGGTGCACATCACCGGCGACCTGCACATTGCGCGCATCGAGGCGGCACAGGACGACGGTACTGTGCAGCTGCAGTTTTTGTGCGCCGTGATTGACCAAGGCCCGCTGCTGGCAGAGCGCCATGCGCTGCAGCAAAGCGCATTGGCCGTGCAGCAACGCAATGAACAGCTCCACGCCAGCGAAAAGCGGCTGGAGGCCGTGATCAACTCGGCGCTGGACGCCATCATTTGCGTAGACCAGCACGGGCTGATTACCGTCTTCAACCCCACAGCGGCGGCCCTGTTCCAGTGCAGCGCACAAGACGCACTGGGCAGCCCGCTGGAGCGATTTTTGCCAGCAGCGGGGCAGGCCATGGCATTTGCCCAGCTCACCACCCAGGCCATGCTGGGCGAGATGACGGCCTGCACGGCCAGCGCCAAAGAACTGGCGGTGGAGGTGAGCGTGTCGTTTGAGCGCCATGCCGAGGGCGAGACCACCACCGTGTTTGCGCGCGACCTGACGGGCCGCAAAAAGACCGAGGCGCACCGCAACGAGCTGGAGGCGCAGCTGCGCGAATCCCACAAGATGCAGGCGGTGGGCACCATGGCGGGCGGTATCGCGCACGACTTCAACAACATCCTGAGCGCGATTTTGGGGAACGTGGAGTTGGCCAAAGCCGACTGCGGCCCAGGTTCTTCCGCGCTGGAGAGCCTGCTGGAGATTGAAAAAGCCGGGCGACGGGCGCGCGACCTGGTGCGCCAGATTCTGACCTTCAGCCGCAACGAGCCCCCCCGGCGCACCGCCGTGGCACTGGCGGAAGTGGCACACGACACCGAGCGCCTGTTGCGCGTGACCCTGCCCCCGGCCATTGAGCTGCACATGCACCTGCCCACCGGCCTGCCACCGGTGCTGGCAGATGCCACGCAGGTGGAGCAAGCCCTGCTGAACCTGTGCACGAACGCCATCCAATCGATGGGCAGCGCCAGAGGCAGCATCCACGTCGAAGCGGTGGCCATCCAACCAGACCAGCGCCTGAGCGAGCGCCTAGGCTTGGCCACCGCCGACTATGTGGCCCTGAGCGTGCGCGACACCGGCCCCGGCATGGATGCCGCCACGCTGCAGCGCATTTTTGAGCCCTTCTTCACCACCAAGCCCGTAGGCCAGGGCACGGGCCTGGGCCTGGCCGTGGTGCACGGCGTAATGCGCACGCACGAAGGCGCGGTGGATGTGCAAAGCACGCCAGGCGAAGGCAGCCGCTTCACGCTGTACTTTCCGGTGGCCCGGCCTGAGCAGGCGGCAGAGGCAGCACCACCTGCCGCCGCCCTGCCCGGCCCAGAGGCGCCAAACCCGGCCCCCGAGCCCGCCACGGAGACACCAGCCACAACCCCTGCCAACGCACAGGCTCCCCGGGCCCACCACGTCATGTACGTGGACGACGACGAGGCCCTGGTGTTTCTGGTGCAGCGGCTGCTGCGCAGGCGGGGCTACCGCGTCAGCGGGTTTACAGACCCCCACGAAGCCACGGCAGCGCTGCGGGCCCAGCCGCAGGACTATGACCTGCTGGTGACCGACTACAACATGCCGGGCTTTTGCGGCGTGGACCTGGTGCGCGAAGCCAGGCTGATTCGGCCTGACCTGCCCGTGGCCCTGGCCTCGGGCTATGTGACGGCAGAGATTGAACAGGCGGCATTGGCTGAAGGTGCACGCGCCCTCATCCACAAGCCCAATGATGTGGAAGAGCTGTGTGCCACCGTGCACCAGCTGGTGCATGGCGACAATGCGACCCTTCGCTGAAGAGCACGGTGGTGCACGGGCCACCGCGCAACCCGCCACTGCGGCGCCCTTTGCCATACCCCCAGCCCCCCCAGCACAGGCAGTCCCTGCCGGGGTGCAGGCGGTGTACGAAGACGAGCACCTGCTGGTGCTGCACAAGCCCGCAGGCCTGCTGTGCGTGCCCGGCCGTGGCGAGGACAAGCAGGACTGCCTGAGCGCCCGAGCGCACGTGCGCTGGCCCGGCGCCCTCATCGTGCACCGGCTGGACCAAGCCACATCCGGGCTGGTGCTGATGGCCCGCAGCCTGGCGGTGCAACGCCAGTTGAGCGAGGCGTTTGCCACGCGGCAAGTGCAAAAGCGCTACGTGGCCGTGGTGCACGGTGCCCTAGGCCAGCCCCAGTGCCCACCCGAAGGCCCCTGGCAACTGATTGACCTGCCCATTGCCGCAGACTGGGAGCGCCGCCCCCTGCGTGTGGTGGACGCCACCACCGGCAAACCCAGCCAGACCCACTGGCGGGCCGTGGGCTACGACAGCGCACAGCACACCACCCGCGTGGAGCTGGAGCCCCTGACCGGGCGCACCCACCAGCTGCGCGTGCACCTGAGCGCCCTGGGCCACCCCATTGTGGGCGACACGCTGTATGCACCACCGCCGCACCACCCCGGCCAGCGCCTGCTGCTGCATGCACGCGAACTGGGCTTTGCCCACCCGGTGCACGCTACCTGGTGCCACGTGGTGGTGGCAGAAGAGTTTTAGCGTTTTATGCCCCTACCGCTTTAAATACAAGCGCTAGCAGCTATTATTTCAATAGCAAATTGACAAGCAGGCGGGGTCAAGCATCAGCCCAGAGACCCTGTCCCCCGCTGGTGCTCTGCAACCAAGGGACGTAGAGCAAGCGACAGCGCAATCACAGAGCCCCTTACGGCACGGCGCAATGACCCACAGGTGCATCCACCACCCCAAGCCCAGGCGATAGCCCCACCGCCCGCACCAAATGGTCCTGCCAAGGCAGAGCATCCACCACCGTGGCCAGCAACTCCAGATTTTTGATCCACCCCGTGTCGCCCCCTGCGGCATAAACCAGCATGACATTGGTGCGCGGCTGCCCCAATCGGGCCCACTGGAACGTCTGTTGCGCCTGCGACAACTGCAGCTGCCAGTCCCAGCCGATCGAGACGGCAGGGGACGAGGTGCTGACCCACTCGGTGTAGCCGCTGATCACGGTCTCGCGGCCGCACTCTCGCAGCGCAACGGGGCAGGCGCCCGCCAATTCGGTGTCCACCCCAGACACCAAGTGTGCGATAGGCAAAGACAGCAGCTCGTCAATCGACAAGCGCAGCAGACCGTCAGACGACAGCTGCATGGCCCGCTGCCTGTGGTGAATGAGGTCGCTGCACGCCGCCTGCACCACGCAAGGCGCGTGGGCTGCGCGGGTTTCGAGCAAGGGCCATCAGCCCAGCAAACCCAGCATGGCCGCGCGCACGGTGGCCGCCGTCTTGTTGGTGGTCTGCAGCTTGAACACCGCGTTTTTCACGTGAAAGTTGACCGTGTTTTCCGACACATCCAGCAGCGAAGAAATATCGGCAGACGTCTTGCCATCGGCAGTCCATTTGAGCACCTCGATTTCTCTGGCGGTCAAGTTGGGCTGCATCTGCTCAGCTTGCCGTGTGGTGAAAATCCGCGACAGCACCACATGCGCCATGTGCGCCAGCCACCGCATCTTCATCTCGTTGTGGTCCACCTCTTGCGCAGTCAAAGCCTCGCCAGAGCGGGCCAGAGTCAGCATCCCCCGCACCCCGCCCCCATCAATGCAGGCCTTGGCCCACCCAAAGCGCAAACCAAACGAGCGCGCATCCTCCCAAAAATCCTGCGCCTGTGCAAACACCTCATCAGTCCACACCAGCGGTGTGTTCTTGCGGCAGCCGTGCTGCACCGTGGGGTCGATCTGCACATAGCCTTGCCGCGCATAGCGCTCCTGCCATTCAACGGGGTAGTTGTTGAGCAGGATGGTGCGAGGGTTGGACAAGGGCAATGGCACACGCAGCCCGTAGGCGCAGTAGTCAAAGCCCAACGACCGCGCAGCAGACTCGATCCTGCGGAACACCTCATGCTCCGACTGCGCCTGGTCGAGCACATCCAACAAATCCTCTTGCCAGCTTGTCATAGGGACTCCACCCACGGGCCAAAACCACAGCACGCCGGGGCCATGCAAACCAATGACCAGCCGGGGCAAAACGTTATCAAATTGTTACGTTTAGAACATTCTGGCGCTTGCAACGCATTTTGGCGAGTGGATTTTTGCAGCCCAGGCCGCCCAGCACTACCTACCAAAGTTGGTAGTTACAAATCTCTTTGCGCAATTCTCTAATGACTCAAACATCTGAGAGGGAATTGACATGCGCATCACTTCGGGTTGTTCTGCAGAACTGCGCCCTCCGCTCATGACCCGCCTGGCCCGCTACCGGCACCGCGTGTTTGTAGAAACACTGGGCTGGCAGCTGCAATGCCGCGATGCGCTGGAGTGGGACCAGTTTGACCGCGACGACACCCTGTATGTGATTGCCCAGAACGCAGCGGGCGACGTGATCGGCACGGCACGCCTGCTGCCCACCACGCGCCCCTACCTGCTGTCTGAAGTGTTTCCGGTACTGCTCAACGGCGCAGACCCACCCCAATCGCCCACCGTGTGGGAGCTGTCCCGCTTTGCGGCGGTGGACTTTGGGGGCACCACCGGCTCGGCCCTGGACCAGTTCTCCTCCCCCATCACCACCGGCCTGCTGCATGCCGCCAGCCGCTGCGCCATGGCCCAGGGCGCGCAGCGCATGGTGACGGTGTCGCCCCTCGGGGTGGAGCGCCTGCTGCGCCGCACGGGCTTTCAGTCACACCGGCTGGGCCCGCCCATGGTCGTCAATCAGCAGCCTTTGTTTGCCTGCTCCATCCAATGCCAATAGCCCAAATAGCCCATCACCCATCGCCCCCATGAATGCCCTGCCCCACACCCTACGCTCGGCCATAGACACGGCTGCGGACGCAGCGCCCGCCTGCGCTGCGCCAGTGCGGATGATCGTGCCGCACGCTGGGCACATCACAGAGCACCTGCGCCAGCACTTGCTGCAGCAGCGCCCGGTCACGGTGTGGTTCACCGGGCTCAGCGGTGCAGGCAAATCAACCCTGGCCTATGCGTTGGAAGAGCGCCTGCACCACAGCGGTTACGCCAGCTTTGTGCTCGATGGCGACAACCTGCGGCACCGCCTGAACAAAGACCTGGGCTTCAGCGCCCGCGAGCGCACCGAGAACATCCGCCGCGTGGCCGAAGTGGCAGCCCTGATGAACGAAGCTGGCCTGATGGTATTCACCGCACTCATATCGCCCCAGCAGGAGGACCGCGCCATGGCCCGCGCCATCGTGGGTGCAGAGCGGTTCATGGAGGTGCACGTCAGCACGCCCCTGGAGGTGTGTGAGGAGCGCGACCCCAAAGGCCTGTACGACAAAGCCCGCGCAGGTGTCATTCCCCATTTCACAGGGGTCTCAGCGCCTTATGAGGCGCCCGCAGCCCCCGACCTCACGCTCAACACCGCAGGCATCAGCCTGGAATCCGCCACCCAGCAGGTGCTGAACTTGCTCATCCAACGTGGCTTCATGCCCGTGCCATGACCACACCCGACCACACCAGCCCCGAGGGCGCGACGCCGCCGCCCCAAGCACAGGCCGCGCCCACGGCGTACGACCTGTTCAACGGGGATGCCGATGGCCTGTGCGCGCTGCACCAGTTGCGCACGCTGCAGCCGCGTGACGCGGTGCTCCTGTCTGGCACCAAGCGCGACATTGCGCTGTTTGACCTGCTGCCCCAGGGGTGCCCCCTGGAAGTGACAGCGCTGGATATTTCGTGGGATCGCAATGCCCACAGCGCAGTCCAGGTGCTGGAGGCCGGCGGCAGCGTGACCTATTTTGACCACCACGCCGCGCAAACACTGGTGCGCCACCCACGGCTGCAAAGCCACATCGATACGTCTGCCCAGGTCTGCACCAGCATGCTGGTAGACCGGCATTTGAAGGGTGCCATGCACCAGTGGGCCATCGTGGCGGCCTATGGCGACAACCTGGAAGCCGTGGCCGACCAGATGGCCCGCACGCACGGCTGCACCGCAGGCACACGGGGCGCACTGGCGCAGCTGGGCTACCTGCTGAACTACAACGCCTATGGCGAGAGCACGGAAGACCTACACTTTCACCCCACGCAGCTGTACCGCTCGCTGCACCGCTTCGAGAGCCCGCTGGACTTCATCGCCAAAGCCTATGAATACCGGCGCCTGCTGGAAGGCCATGCCGACGACCAGCGTGCCGTGCACGACCTGCAGCCCTACGCCAGCCACCCCCGTGCCTGCGTGTACGTGCTGCCCGACAAGCCCTGGGCCCGGCGCCTGTGCGGGTCGTTGGCCAACCAGCTGGTGGCGGGCCATGGCGGGCAGTCGGTGGCCGTGCTCACGCCCCGCTCGGACGGACATTTTCTGGTGAACCTGCGCATGGGCTCGGCCAGCACCCGCCGCGCCGATCTGTTTTGCAGCCGCTACCCCGCAGGCGGCGGGCGCCACGCGGCGGGGGGCATTGACCGGCTGCCTCCCGGCGATGTGGAGCACTTCATCCAAGACCTTTTTCAACACCTACAGGAGCACGCCGCATGAGCCACCCCACGGATGCCACATCCCCCAGGCCACTTCCGCTGCTGATGGTGCCGCTGCGGCGCTGCGGCAGCCATGCACTGCGCCTGCGGCTGAACGTGAGCCCCGCGTTCCACTCGCCCTACCCACTGCACATCGTGGACTTCATGCCCCTGGTGCCGCTGTATGGCGACCTGGCCGATGACGGCGCCTACCGACAGCTGGTGAAAGACGTGGTGGGCCTGCAAGCCGCCATCATGGTGAAGTGGCCCGGCGTTCACTTCGACGCCGACGAGATTTTTGAGGCACTGCGCCACGCGCCACGCAGCGTGCACCGCATCGTGTGGGAGCTGCTGCTGCGCAGCGGTGAGCAGCATGGCGCGAGCGTGGTCATGGACAAGTCCCTGGACAGCATCCACTACGCGTCCGAGTTGATGGCGCTGTACCCGCAGATGCGCTTTTTGAACGTGGTGCGCGACCCCAGGGCGCAGGTGGCGTCCATGAACCGCGCCATCATCCATGACTTCGACACCACGCTCAATGCACAGGCCTGGGTCAAGGCCCACAGCGCCGGGCGCGCATTGGCCGCCAGCCACCCAGACCGCGTGCTCACCATCCGCTACGAAGACTTTCTGAGCGACCAGGAGAGCACCCTGCGGCGGGTCTGCCAATTCATCGGCCTCGAATTCCTGCCCGCCATGCTGGACATTGGCGCATCGCAAGAGGCCCGGGAGCTGTCCAGCATGTCGGCCCTGTGGGAGTCCAACTGTTTCGCCCCCATTGCGGCCAACAAGGACAAGTTCAAGTCGCAGCTGACGCTGCACGAGATCGAAACCATCGAAACCCTGGCGCGCGAACACATGCAGCACTACGGCTACGAACCCATGACACCTGCCCAAGCCCCGCTGCCTGACGCCGCCGTCCTCGAACAATGCCGCGCGCAATCGGCACGGCTGCGCCATCTGGCGTGGGAGCAGTTGCGGCTCAACGCCCCCAGCGACTATGCCGCCCGCCGTGTCCGGGCCGAGTATCTGGAGCGGGTGCACCAACGCCTGCTGGCCCACAGCCCCGACCAGACCAGCCTGGAACCCGCAGCCTGACGCACCACCCACCTGCCCGCCCCTTCTGCTTTCTGAGTACCCCCTGGAGACACCATGCGCATCAAAGACCTGAAACTGGGCATTCGCCTCGGAGTAGCCTTTGGGCTGCTGCTGCTCATCACCATCGGCATTGCAGCGATGGGCATCGCCAACATCTCGGCATTGCAAAAGAGCAATGAACACATCGCAACCTCAGAGCTCAAACGCCAGGACCTGGTCCAGCAGTGGCAGACCGACATCCAGATGAACTGGCTGCGCACCGAGGCCTTGCTCAAGGCCAACGACGCGCAGTACACCGCCAAGCTCAAGAAAGACATGTCGGGCGTGGTGGAGGTGCAGAGCAAGCGGATGGACGAGGTGCGCAACTACCTGCTGCCCGGCAAAGAGAAGGACCTGTACGACCAGGCCATTGCAGCGCGCGATGCTTACCGGGTCAAACGCACCGAGCTGGTGAAAGCCAAGGAAGCCGGGCAGGACGTGGCAGCACAAACCGATACCAACCTCGCACCGGTGTTCAACCAATACTCCGGCGTGCTGCAGCAGCTCACCCAGACCCTGGACGAAGGCGTGAATGCAACGCTGAAAGAAACCACCGGCCAAGCGCAAAACAGCATGTTGTGGGTGGGCAGCAGCACTGTGCTGGCGATTGTGGTGGGCTTGTTCCTGGCGTACTGGACCACCCACTCCATCACCTTGCCGGTGCAGCAGGCTGTGAATGCCACCACCGCCATCGCTGCGGGCGACCTGGCCACCCCCATTCCGCAAGGGGCCAAGGACGAACCCGGCCAGTTGCTGACCGAGCTGGCCATCATGCGCAACAAGCTCGCAGAGATTGTGTCCAACGTGCGCCAGAGCGCCGAGAGCGTCTCCACCGCCAGTGCCGAAATCTCACAGGGCAACCACGACCTGTCCGCCCGTACAGAACGCCAGGCCAGTGCACTGGAGGAAACCGCTGCCTCCATGGAAGAGCTGGGCTCTACCGTGCGCCAAAACTCAGACAGCGCGCAGGCCGCCAACAAGCTGGCCACAAACGCCAACACCGTGGCCGTGCAAGGGGGTGAAGTGGTGGCGCAGGTGGTTGAGACCATGAAAGGCATCAACGACAGCTCGCGAAAAATCGCAGACATCATCAGCGTGATCGATGGCATCGCCTTTCAGACCAACATCCTGGCGCTGAACGCCGCCGTGGAAGCGGCGCGCGCGGGCGAACAAGGCCGGGGCTTTGCCGTGGTGGCCAGCGAGGTGCGCGGCCTGGCCGGCCGCTCGGCCGAAGCCGCCAAAGAGATCAAGCAACTCATCTCTGCCAGCGTGACCCGCGTGGAGCAAGGCACGGCGCTGGTCGACAAGGCGGGCCTGACGATGACCGAGGTGGTCACCTCAATCCGGCGCGTGACGGACATTGTTCGTGAAATCAGCGCGGCCAGTGCCGAGCAAAGTGACGGCGTGGGACAGGTGGGCGAGGCCGTAATGCAAATGGACCAGGCCACGCAGCAAAACGCGGCCCTGGTGGAAGAGATGGCCGCCGCCGCCAGCAGCATGAAAACCCAGGCACAAGAGCTGGTGGATGCGGTGGCGGTGTTCCGGCTGGAGCAGAGCAGCGCCGCCATGGCATCGCGCACACCCCACCACGCCAGCGCGCCCGCGCTGGCGACAGCTCAGCTTCGGCCAGCCCCCTCGGTCAGGCCACGCGCGATTGCGGCGAGCTGACGGCCTGTCCCCAAGAGGCCCCAGCCAGCCAACAGCTCAGGGGCGTGGCACCAACACTACCGTTGGCACCGCGCCGGGCAACTTTGAATAGGTTGGGGAATGTGCAGCAGCCAGAGACCGCAGAGGCACACGGTGCGGTGATTCGTGCAGAGGTTCTCTATCGCTTGGGCCGCGATACAGACCACTGCACCACGCCAATACAGACCAGCACGGTGCACATCCCCACCAGCGACCAACCGGCCAATGCTTGCCCCAGCAAGGCCCAGCCCAGCACCACGGCCGCCACGGGGCTGAGCAGGCCCAGCGATGCCACCGCCACCGAGGGCAAGCGGGCAATGCCCCGAAACCACAGCGCATAGGCCACCAGCGCACCAGCAATGCAAAGGTAGGCGTAGCCCAGCACGTTCATGCCGGTGAGCACGGGCAAAGGCGGGTCAGCCCACCAAGCCACGGGCAGCAGCATGGCCCCGCCCAGCAGCAGTTGCCAGCCGGTAAAGGCCAGCACGGGCAATTGCGTTTGCCACTTGCGTGACCAAAAGGTGCCTGCTGCCATGCTCAGCGTGCCAGCCAGCGCGGCGGCCACGCCCAGCGGGTCCCACACCGTGCCGGGGGCCACCAGCAGAAGGGCCATGCCAACCACCCCCACAGCGCCCGCCAGCAGCACCGTGCGTGCGGGGCGCAGCTTGTCTACGCCCCAGGCAAAGCCCATCACCAGCAGCGGCTGCACCGCACCCACCACGGCCGCCACGCCACCCGGCAAACGGTAGGCCGCCACAAACAACATGGCTTGAAAGAACCCGATGTTCAGCGCCGCCAGCACCAGCAAGCGCAGCCAACTGTGCGCTGCGGGCCGGCGCCGGCACCACAGCACCAGCAACAGGCCTGCAGGGAGTGCACGCAGCACGGCCGCGGTGAAGGGCCGGTCAGGCGGCAACAGCTCGGTGGTGACGATGTAGGTCGATCCCCAGATGAGTGGCGCCAGTGCCGTCAACAGCACATCCAGCGGGCCGGCTGCTGGGTGAGCAGGGGCACGCACGGTGGCCGAAGCCTGTACAGAAGCCGCCCCCACCCCATGGGACGACGGTGCTTGCGAGGGCGTAAGGGTGGAAGGCCGAGAGTGCATGGGTCGATGTTTCAAAAGCAAATGGACAAAGGCATTAATTACCTTGATCTCAAGATAAAACGATACCATAAAATCTTGAAATCAAGACAATATTCAATCACCATGCCCCCCACCCGCCCTGCCCGCCCCACCGATGCGGTCGATGACATCCTGGCCCAGTGGCAGCGAGAAAGGCCCGACCTGGACGTGAGTCCCATGGGCATCATTGGCCGCCTCAACCGCTGCACCGCCTTGCTGATGCGCAAGGTGGAAGAGGTCTTTGCCCAGTTCGATCTGAGCGCCTGGGAGTTCGACATGCTGGCAGCCCTGCGCCGCTCGGGTGCGCCCTACACCCTGGCGCCCACCACGTTGTTTTCCACGCTCATGGTCACCTCAGGCACCATGACGCACCGCATGCAGCGGCTGGAGGGCCGAGGCTTGGTCGCACGTTTGCCCAACCCCAGCGATGCGCGCAGCTCGCTGGTGCAGCTCACCAGTGCGGGGCTGGACTTGATCGACCGGGCAGTGGAGGCCCACGTTGCCAACGAACACCGCCTGCTGGCAACGCTGAAGGCGGCCGATCTTGCGGCCCTGGAGCACCGCCTGTCTTTGCTGCTGCACACGCTGGAGCCAGACCATGAACCAGCGCAAAGCCAAGACAAGCTACCCAGCCCGACCGAGGCGGCGGGCACGAAGTAAAGGCAGCCAAGGCAAGGGGCGAAACGCTTTGCGCGCCATCATGCGGGGGCAATCCCCATGCGGCAAATGCGGCACATGACGGTAGGATGCTCGCATGCCTCCAACACAGCTTTTTATCCTCACCGGCGCATCGCGCGGCATGGGCTTGGCCATGGCGCAGCAATTGCTCAAACCACACCACACCGTGGTCTGCATCGCGCGCCACAGCAACCCAGACCTGACGGCCGCTGCCATGGCCTCTGACGTGGCGCTGGAACAGTGGCAACAAGACCTGTCGCGCGGCCAGGCCGCTGCCGAGCATTTGCGGACCTGGCTGAAGAAGCAGGCGCCCGACGCCTTTACCAGCGCCACGTTGATCAACAACGCAGGCGTCATCCCCCGCATCGCACCCTTGTCTGACAGCGACCCCGCCGACCTGGCCAATGCCCTGCGCGTGGGGCTGGAGGCGCCCATGCAGCTCACGGCGGCTTTCCTGCACGCCACCGCAGACTGGGCCGTGCCGCGCAAGGTGCTCAATATTTCGTCTGGGCTGGGCCGCAGGGCCATGGCCTCGCAGGCGGCCTACTGCGCGGCCAAGGCGGGCATGGACCATTTCACCCGCTGCCTGGCACTGGACGAAGCGGCCAAGCCCCATGGCGCCAAGGTATGCTCGCTGGCTCCTGGTGTGATCGACACCGACATGCAGGTGCAACTGCGCGGCGCACCCACCGCAGACTTCCCTGATGCACCCAACTTTGCCCACCTCAAGAGTGGTGGGCTGCTGACCTCGCCCGCCGATGCCGCCACCCGCGTGCTCGCCTGGCTGGACCGCGCAGACTTTGGCACCCAACCCGTGGCCGATGTGCGCGAGGGCTGAGCCAGCCCGATCTTTTGCTCCATTTTTTATAGCTGCTAGCGCTTATAGATAAAGCGCTAGCGGCCCATTTCATTTGAAAGGACTTGATCATGAGCCGTGAAGTCGTCGTCGTGAGCGCAGTGCGCACCGCCATTGGTACGTTTGGCGGCAGCCTCAAAGATGTGGCCCCCACCGAGCTGGGTGCCCTGGTGGTGCGTGAATCCCTGGCCCGCGCCAACGTGGAAGGCAAGGACGTGGGCCATGTGGTGTTTGGCCACGTGGTCAACACCGAGCCCAAGGACATGTACCTCTCGCGCGTGGCCGCCATCCAAGGCGGCTGCGGCGAAGGCACGCCCGCCTACAACGTCAACCGCCTGTGCGGCTCGGGCCTGCAGGCCATCGTCAACGCCAGCCAGTCCATCTTGCTGGGCGACGCCGACATAGCGATTGGTGCCGGTGCCGAGAACATGAGCCGCGTGCCCTTTGCCAGCCTGAACATGCGCTGGGGCGCCCGCATGGGCGACACCAAGATGGTGGACATGATGATCGGCGCGCTGCACGACCCCTTCCACAACATCCACATGGGTGTGACGGCGGAGAACATTGCCGCCAAGTGGGGCATCACCCGCGAAGACCAGGACAAGCTGGCCGTAGAAAGCCACAACCGCGCCGAGCGCGCCACGCAGGCTGGCGTGTTCAAGGACCAGATCGTCCCCGTCACCTTGAAGAGCAAGAAGGGCGACGTGCAGTACGCCACCGACGAGCACTTCCGCCCCGGCGCCACGCTGGAAGACATGGCCAAGCTCAAGCCAGTCTTCATCAAGGAAAACGGCTCGGTGACCGCAGGCAACGCATCGGGCATCAACGACGCCGCCGCCGCCGTGGTGCTGATGGAAGCCGGTGCCGCCAAGGCGCGCGGTGCCAAGCCCCTGGCCCGCCTGGTGGCCTACGCCCATGCGGGGGTGGACCCCAAGTACATGGGCATCGGCCCCGTGCCTGCCACGCAACTGGCGCTGAAAAAAGCGGGCCTCACCGTCAACGACCTGGACGTGATCGAAGCCAACGAAGCCTTCGCGGCCCAGGCCTGCGCCGTGACCAAGGACCTGGGCCTGGACCCGGCCAAGGTCAACCCCAATGGCTCGGGCATTTCGCTGGGCCACCCCATCGGCGCCACCGGTGCACTCATCACCGTCAAGGCCATCCATGAGCTGCAACGCATCCAGGGCCGCTACGCACTGGTGACCATGTGCATTGGTGGCGGCCAGGGCATTGCCGCCATTTTTGAGCGCCTGTAACGCGCACCTGTATCAGCGCTGATCGCTGACCATTGAACACCGACCATTGAACCGACGGAGACGCCCTCACATGATTCGCGCACTGATTTCCTTCACCGCCTTGGCCCTGGCCCTGGGCAGCACCGCGCAGGCCCAGACAGCCGCCTCGGCCCCGGCGGGCGCATACCCCAGCAAGCCCGTGCGCCTGATCGTGCCCTTCCCACCCGGCGGGGGCACCGACATCCTCTCGCGCCTGGTGGCCACCAAGCTCACCGAGCAGGCCAAGTGGACGGTGGTGGCGGACAACAAGGCGGGCGCAGGCGGCACCATCGGCATCACCGAAGCCGTGAAGGCCGCCCCCACCGGCTACGACCTGGTCATGGGCCAGAAGGACAACCTGGTGATCGGCCCCTGGCTGTACAAAAACCTGCCATGGGACCCCACCAAAGACCTGACGGCTGTGGCCCATGTGGCCTACACCCCGGTCATCATCGTGACCAATGCCAACTCCAAATTCAAGACGCTGGCCGATGTGGTGGCCGCCGCAAAGGCCTCGCCAGGCACAGTGACTTACGGATCGCCCGGCAACGGCACCTCCATCCACCTGGCGGGCGATCTGTTTGAAAAGGCAGCAGGCATCAAGCTGAGCCACATCCCCTACAAGGGCTCCAACCCCGCGCTGATGGATGCCCTGGCGGGCAATGTGGACCTGCTGGTGTCATCCCTGCCCTCGGCCATGGGCCAGATCAAATCGGGCAAGCTGCGCCCCCTGGCCGTAACGTCGGCCAAGCGCAGCTCTTCGCTGCCCGACGTGCCCACAGTGGCCGAGTCTGGCTTCAAGGACTTTGATGTGAGCACGTGGTACGGCGTGTTTGCACCCGCAGGCACCCCAGCCGCCGTAGTCACCACGCTCAATACCGAAATCAACAAGCTGCTGGCCACGCCTGACATGAAGGCCGCCATCCAGGCCCAGGGCGCTGAGGCCCAGGCCATGAGCCCTGCCCAGCTGAGCACCTTGCTCAAGAACGACTACACCAAGTGGAAGGGCATCGTGGAGGCCTCTGGCGCAAAGATTGAGTAACCCCCTGAGGTGCTAAGGACCCTTTGCACGAATCGAGCGGAAAGTGTGCGCTGCGGATCGGGATGGGTTGCTAGGCGCAAAGCGCAGCAATAGCCGCAGCTATTGCGAGCATTTGCAACGACGCAGACCGCCCGATGCCGCAGATGCACACGGCGCGGTGATTCGTGCAGAGGATCCTTAAGCCTTCCCCCTGAAGGGGGACGCACCCGGTGGCCTGGCAGAGCCAGTTCCACGGGTGCACTGGTTGGGAGAGTGCGTGCTCTACGATCTGTGGGATGCGCAAGATATGAAATGAAAAATGGCTCCACTCAGGAGCCATTTTGTTTTTCAGCGCATGTTGAGCATGCGCGGCAAGGGGCGGATTGACGGGTCAGTCGCGCACTACCAGCACAGGCACATGCACCAGGCCCAGCACGCGCTGGGTCACGCTGCCCAGCACCAGCTTTTCCAGCCCACGGCGGCCATGCGAGCCCATCACGATCAGGTCGGCGCCGGTGCTTTCCAGCGCACGCACGATGCCTTCGTGCACGGCATGGCCCTCGCCCACCACGGTGGTCACGTTCACGCCCGCTTCGGTCATGGCCTTGCGGGCGGCGTCCAGTGCGGTGTTGGCCTCGGCCGTGGCAGCGCTCAGGTACTGCGCTTGCCCGTAAGCAAAATCAGCCCCCACGCCGGTGAAGGGATAGGGGTCCACCACATACAACGCCGTCACCACGCTGCCAAAGGTCTTGGCCAAAGCCGTGGCCTTGGACACAGCCAGCAGGGAAGTAGCCGAGCCGTCGATGGGAACCAGAATGTGCTTGAACATGGTATTGCTCCTAGGGTGATAGAAATCAGGCGGTGGCCCGAATACAAGCCACAGTGTGAACTGGCACCATACCCTGCATCTTGATTCGCATCAAATTTCGCAGCGAATAGCTGTGCACACCACATCCATTCATTGCGGTGCGTCCACCACATCCGCGCCCTGGAAGTTGCCACGGCGGCAGGTGATGACCAAGGTGTCGCGGTAGGCACCATCGGCCAGGGGCTGGATGGGCGTGCTCTCGTGGATCATGCGGGCATCGTCCAGCAACATCAGCGACCAGGGCTGGGTCAATGTAAAGCGCACACCGCTCGGGCCCGTAGCCTCAAACACGCGGGTCTCACCGCCTTTGACGGCATGCCGGTCCACCAGAAAAACCGCCACCAGGTCCACGCCGTCGCGGTGCGCGCCCTCGGGCGTGGGGCGGCCAATGCCGTCGGTGGTGTCGATGCGAAACTGGTGCGCTTCCAGAAACCAGGGCTCGGCGGCGGGCTCGGCGGCAAACACGGTGTCCGATACGCCAGCCAGGGCCTGCAGCAGCTTGTTCCACACCGGTGCAGCCACGGTGGGGGGCAGCATGGGGGCAAACAGCCGCTGCATGCCGCCATGCAGCGCGTTGTATTCCACCGGCTGCCAGTGCGGGCGATGGGGCGCTTGCTGCACCGCACCGTGGTCTACCACAAAACAGGCGTGGCGGCGGCGGCGATAGCGCCCACCGTCTTTCAAAAAGTCGTCTGGGGGCAGGCCCTGCCAGTCGGGGTTGAGTGCCAGCAGCTCGTGCATATCGCACCCCACCCACGCCGCCACATCGGCCGGGGCCAGCACCGCATAACCGGCGCTGCGCAATTGTTCTGAAACCTGTGAAGGGCGGGTGAACGGCGGGGGGAAGGTGACTTGGGTCATAGAGCGCAAGAGCTTAACTGCAGCGCCACGCCGCTGCGAGGTTGCGTCGCAGAAGACGCACTGCCGACGAGGTAGATCAAAGAAAAAAGCCGCACCCGGTGGCACCGGATGCGGCTTTGGAGAGCCCTTGAAGAAGCCCTTGGGCGAGCGCAGAACGCTTAGACGCGCTCAGCCACCCAGCCCTGCACCGATGCCAAGGCAGCAGGCACCTTGCTGGCGTCTGTACCGCCTGCCATGGCCATGTCAGGCTTGCCGCCGCCCTTGCCACCCACTTGTTGGGCCACAAAGTTCACCAGCTCACCGGCCTTCACTTTGCCAATGCTGTCGGCGGTCACACCTGCAGCCAGTTGCACCTTGTCGCCGTCCACGGCGGCCAGCACGATGGCGGCGGTCTTGAGCTTGTCCTTGAGCTTGTCCATGGTGTCGCGCAAGGTCTTGGCGTCTGCGCCTGGCAGCACGGCCGCCAATACCTTCAGGCCCTTGATGTCCACCGCCTGGGTCAGCAGCTCATCGCCCTGGGCAGAAGCCAGCTTGCCCTTGAGGGCTGCGACTTCCTTTTCCAGGGTGCGGGCGTTTTCCAGCGCCTGGGCAATGCGGGCGTTCAGCTCGGCCACGGGCGACTTGAGGGCGCCAGCGGCTTGATTCACCGTGTCTTCCAGGGTTTGCAGGTAGGCCAGCGCATTGGCACCGGTCACGGCTTCGATGCGGCGCACGCCTGCGGCCACACCACCTTCGGCCACCACCTTGAACAGGCCAATATCGCCCGTGCGCTGCACGTGTGTGCCGCCGCACAGCTCACGGCTGGTGCCGATGTCGAGCACGCGCACTGTCTCGCCGTACTTCTCGCCAAACAGCATCATGGCGCCGGTCTTCTGGGCCGACTCGATGTCCATCACGCGGGCATCGGTGGCCGTGTTGGCCAGGATTTCTTCGTTCACACGGCGCTCGATCTCGCGGATCTCTGCATCGCTCACGGCGGCGTTGTGTGCAAAGTCAAAACGGGTGCGGTCGGCGTTCACCAAGCTGCCCTTTTGCTGCACGTGGCTGCCCAGCACTTCGCGCAGGGCCTTGTGCATGATGTGGGTGACCGAGTGGTTGCGCATGGTGGCGGCGCGCACTGCGGTGTTGACCTGGGCCTGCACCGTGTCGCCCACATTCAGCGTGCCCTCTTCCAGCGTGCCATGGTGGCCGAACACGTCGGCCTTGATCTTGAGCGTGTCGCCCACCGCAAAGCGGGCCGAGCCGCTAGTGATAACGCCCTCATCGCCCACCTGGCCACCGCTTTCGGCGTAGAAAGGCGTCGCGTCGAGCACCACCACACCGTTCTGACCCGCCTTCAGCGCAGCCGTGCTGGTGCCGTCCACGTAGATGGCCACGATCTTGGCCGTCTCGGCCAGGTGCTCATAGCCCGTGAAGCGGTTGGCATCGCCGGTGTACTCCAGCGCCTTGTCCATCTTGAACTTGCCGGCAGCGCGGGCCTGGGCCTTTTGCTTTTCCATGGCGGTCTTGAAACCCGCTTCGTCCACTTCCACGTCGCGCTCGCGGCACACGTCATTGGTCAAATCGAGCGGGAAGCCGTAAGTGTCGTGCAGCTTGAAGGCCACTTCGCCGGGCAGCACCTTGGCACCACCGTCCAGCGCAGCGTCCAGGATTTCCATGCCGTTGGCCAGCGTTTCAAAGAAGCGCTCTTCTTCGGTTTTGAGCACATCGGTGATGCGCTGCTCTTGCTCACGCAGCGCTGGGTAGGCATCGCCCATCAGGCGGGCCAGGTCGGCCACCAGCTTGTGGAAGAACGGCGTCTTCTTGCCCAGCTTGTAGCCGTGGCGGATAGCGCGGCGCACGATGCGGCGCTGCACGTAGCCGCGGCCTTCGTTGCTGGGGATCACCCCGTCGCTCACCAGGAACGCGGTGGCGCGGATGTGGTCGGCAATCACGCGCAGGCTCTTGTTGTCCAGGTCGGTCACACCGGTCTCACGGCCAGCGGCCTTGATGAGCTGATCGAAGATGTCGATTTCGTAGTTGCTGTGCACGTGCTGCAAGATGGCAGCCAGGCGCTCCAGGCCCATGCCAGTGTCCACGCAGGGTGCGGGCAGCGGCGTGACCGAGCCGTCTTCCTTCATGTCGAACTGCATGAACACGTTGTTCCAGATCTCGATGAAGCGGTCGCCGTCTTCGTCAGGGCTGCCCGGAGGGCCGCCAGGGATGTGGTCGCCGTGGTCGTAGAAGATTTCGGAGCAAGGGCCGCAAGGGCCGGTGTCGGCCATCATCCAGAAGTTGTCGGACTTGTAGCGGCCGCCCTTGTTGTCGCCAATGCGGATCACGCGCTCGGGCGGCAGGCCGATTTCCTTGGTCCAGATGTCGTAGGCCTCGTCGTCTTCGAGGTAGACCGTGGCCAGCAGGCGCTCGGGCGGCAGCTTGTAGACCTCGGTCAGCAGCTCCCAGGCCCACTTCAGCGATTCGCGCTTGAAGTAGTCGCCAAACGACCAGTTGCCCAGCATCTCAAAGAAGGTGTGGTGGCGGGCCGTGTAGCCCACGTTTTCCAGATCGTTGTGCTTGCCACCCGCACGCAGGCAGGCTTGCACCGACACAGCGCGGTTGTACGGGCGCTTGTCGGAGCCCAAAAACACGTCCTTGAACTGCACCATGCCGGAGTTGGTGAACATCAGCGTGGGGTCGTTGCCAGGCACCAGCGACGACGATGCCACCACGGTGTGGCCGCGCTCGGCGAAGAAGTCGAGAAACTTGGCGCGGATTTCAGATACTTTCATCCGGGTCTTTCTACGCTGCCTCGGCATGCCGGGAGCGGTTGCGTCTAGGTTGGAAGAGGGGTCGAAACCCTCGATTATCTCACCGTTCGCCTGCCCCATGGCCTGCGCCAGGCACCCCCAGACTGGTCGCCCAGGCCTGCAAAAACCGCTGCCGCTTGAGGGGGTCCAGATAGACCAGCAAACCCAGTCCGGGGGACAAGAGCCGCCAGGCGCTGCCACTGGGCGCAGCCCCTTCCGCCGCAGGCAAGGGGCCGGGCTGGCCCGGCAAGGCCAGGGCACGGCCATCGCGCGCTGCGGCCACGGCCTGGCGCACGGGCAACAGCCGCGTGTCGCGTGCCAGCACGGCCTGCCCCTGGGGTGACAGCAGGTAGTCCAGAAACGGGCGGGCCAGCTCGGGGTGCCGGGCTGAAGCGGGAATGAGCGCCACGCGGGTGGTGAGCAAGGTGTAGTCCTCGGGCACGATCACCCGCAGGCTGGACCCGCCTGCCATGCGCGCCAGGGCATAGGACGCAGGCACGTTGTAGACCAGCGCCAGCTCGCCCTGCTCCAGCCGGTCCAGCAGCGGCTCGATGTGGTCGCCCAGCCGCGCTTTGGATGCCCCAATGGCCGCCAGCAACACGCTGGCCGTGCTGTCAAAGCGCGAGTCTTGCGTGGCCAGCAGGTAGCCCAGGCCGCTGCGCAGGGCATCGTAGGTGCCGATGCGCCCCTGCAGCGGGCTACCGCTTTGGCGCAGCAAAGCCAGCAACTGCCCCCGGGTGCGCGGGGCCAGTGTGGGGTTCAACAGGCGCGGGTTGTAGGCCATGACCACGGCGTCGGCCCCCAGCGTAAATGCTTCACGCCGCCAGTGGGCGCCCTCGGGCAACTCGCGGGTTTGGGGCGACTGGTGGGACAAGGCATACCCGTCGTTGGCCAGCTGGGTCTGCAGGTCGGGGCTGCTGCTGATGAGCAGGTCGGGCGCCTCGGCCACGTCCACCGCCGGGGCCGCTCCCCTGGCCCCAGCCAGTGCCAGGGCGCGGGCATGGATGTCCAGGCTTTGCCGGTCGGTGTATTGCACCGTGACGCTGGGGTACAGGCGCTGAAAATCGCGGATGGCGGGGGCAAACAAGGCCGTGTCGGTGGAGCTGTCGATGCGCAGCACCGATGCCTCGCGGGCCGTGGCGGCAAAGCGGGTCATGACGGCCGGAGGGCTGGTGGATGGCCCGGCAGTCTGCGCCCTGCCCGGCCCCCAGGCCGCGGCCAGCACGGCAGCGGCAGCGGCCCGCAAAGCCTGGCGGCGGGTGGGCGATGTGGTCAATGTGGGCCATGCACGCACCTGGGCCATCGGCGGCAAGTCTTTCAAGGTCATTCCGCCCCCCTCGCATCCATCGCCGCAGGCTCTGGCGCCAAGCCCGGAGCCTTGCCCGTCGCCAAATCCACCGGCAAGGCCATGGCCACACGCCAGCCGCCCTCGGCGCGATGGCCTACCTCCAGGCGCCCACCATGGCCTTGCACCACCCGCTGCACAATCGCGAGCCCCAGCCCGGCACCACCGGGAGCAGCCCCCGCGCCCCGGGCAAAACGCTCAAACAGGCGGGCCTGCTCAGCCTCGGGCACGCCGGGGCCGCAGTCCTCCACCACCACGCACCACTGGGGCTGGCCGCTGGCGGGGTCGGTCTGGCCCTGCACAGTCACATCCACCGGGCCGCGCTCGGGCTGGCCGTGCTTGAGGGCGTTGTCCACCACGTTCTTGAAGGCCTCGCGCAGCATGAGTGCATCGCCCTGCAGCACAGCTGCGGGGTGGCTTGCCAGAGACATTTCCATGATCATTTCGGCATCTAGCGCTCTATCCATAAGCGCTGGCAGCTCATTATTTGATAGCAAAACTTTCTCCTGCGACGCGCTGGAGCGCCACCACAGCCGCACCACAGGCCGGGGTTCGGCACGCGGCACCACGTCGTGCAGGGCCTCTTGCAGCAGCACCAGCAGGTCCACGGCCTCAAACCGCTGCAGGTGGCCCTGGTGGGTCACGCTGGCGTCTGAGAGCAACTGGTTGAGCAAGCGCCGCAGGCGCAGCGCATTGCGCTCCACCGCTTGCAGGCTTTGGCGCTGGGCGGCGGGGTCATCGTCGTCCAGGCCTTCTTGCGCCTGGGCGATGAGCGCGGCCAGCGGCGTGCGCATCTGGTGCGCGGCCTCGGCAATGAAGGTGCGCAAAGCGTCCAGGTTGACCGCCAGGCGCTGCATGAAGCCGTTGAGGGCGCGCACCGTCTGGGCCAGCTCTTGCGGCACGGGGCTGGCCATGGGGTGCAGGGCCGATGCGGGGCGCGCCAGCAGCTCTTGCTCCAGCAGCGCCAGGGGGCGCAGCGCCCGCCGCACGCCCAGCCACAGCAGGCAAAACACGCCCGCCATCAGCGCCACGATGGCCGCCGTGGCGCGCCAGGCGATGTCTGCCGCCAGCGCATCGCGCGCCAGGCGCGTTTGGCCCACCTGCACCCACACCAGGCCAGAGCCCGCACCACCGGCGATGTAACGGGGCACCACGGCAAATCGCACCGATTCGCCCCGGTAGGTCTGGTCAAAAAACTGGGCTTGCGCAGGGCCTGCCTCGCGGGGCAAGCCTGCCGGGGGCGCGGGCAAATCGGGATAGCCCGTCAGGGTGCTGCCATCGGGCCCGGCAATGCGATAGAAGGCCCGGTCTTCCGGGGCCATGGCCAACAAGTCAAGGGCGGCATAGGGCAAATCCACCTGCCACTGCCCCTGGGCAAACGCCACGCTGTCGGCCATCGACAAGGCGGATGCCTTGAGCAAATGGTCGTAAGACCCATCGGCCGCCCGCTGGCCATAGCTGCGCGCCGCGCCAAACAACACCACCGTGGCCACCACAAACAGCGCGCAAATGGCGCGCAGCAGGGTGTGACGCACGGCAGGCAGCGTGCGCACGGCAGCGGGTTGCAAAGCCTCAGGCACCATGCGGGGGCTGTTGAGGCGCCACTGCGGCATCGGCCGCAGCGTTATGAGCCACGGCATCGGCCGCAACGGGAAGGTCCGCTGCATCGGCAGCAACGGAAGGGGCCGCTGCATCGGCCACAGCCTCTTGGGGCACCACATCGGCCCGGTAGCCCACGCTGCGCACGGTGGCAATGCGCAGGCCGCTGGCGACCAGCTTTTTGCGCAGGCGGCCCACGTACACCTCGATGGCGTTCAGCCCCACGTCTTCGTCAAAGTTGAACAGGCGGCTGGCGATGTCGTCCTTGCTGACCACGCGGCCCAGGCGCCCCACCAGGATTTCGAGCAGGCTGTATTCGCGGTGCGGCAGCTCCAGCTCGGCCCCCAGCAGGCTCACCCGGCGCGCTGCGCTGTCAATGACCAGGCCGCCCACCTCCCAGCGCCCGGCCACCTGGCCTTGCGGGCGGCGCAGCAAGGCGCGGCAGCGGGCGTCCAGCTCCCTGAAATCGAAGGGCTTGTCCAGGTAGTCGTCCGCCCCCTCGTCCAGCGCATTCACCCGGTCTTCGATGTCCGAGCGCGCGGTGAGCATCAGCACCGGGGTCTTGTTGCCCTGCCTGCGCAGCTGGGCCAGCAGGCTCAGCCCGTCCATGCCCGGCAGGCCGATGTCCAGCAGCACCAGATCAAACGGCGTGTAGCCCAGCACCTCATAGGCCTTGCGCCCATCGCCCTGCCAGTCCACCGCATGGCCCTGGCGCCGCAAACGGCGCACCACGGCCTCGGCCAGATCGGGGTCGTCTTCTACCAGCAGGATGCGCATTTCAAACCTTCTCCCGCACGCAGATGCGGTTGCCATCAACAAAAAACCAGCGACCGACAGTCGACAAACCACCGGGCCAAAGCCCCGTATTGTTCCACGCACCGATGCGGTGCAAGGGTTTACCCTATTAGTAAATACACGAAACCCCTGCACCACGACAGGCGCACGACAGAGTGGAAATCTAAGGTTCACCCCCTGTGGCGAGCACCGTTCATGCCCCGTGCATGCATGCCCGGCCACAGCACCAAAAAAGGGCGGGAAACCAGCCACAGCCCTCTTCTCGTTTTGAACGGAACCCCATGACACCCACACGGAGACCCCTGCCATGCTGCTGACCTTGCTTGGATTCGGCATGGTGCTGACCTTCATGATTCTGATCATGACCCGGCGGCTTTCGCCCCTGGTGGCCTTGATCAGCATCCCCATCGTGTTTGCCATCATCGGCGGCTTTGCCCCCACCATGGGGGCCATGATGCTCGACGGCATCCGCAAGATCGCCCCCACGGGCGTGATGCTGATGTTCGCCATCCTGTACTTCGGCGTGATGATCCACGCGGGCCTGTTCGACCCGGTGGTGGGCGTCATCCTCAAGCTGGTCAAGGGCGATCCGCTCAAGATCGTGGTGGGCACAGCGGTGCTGGCACTGCTGATCTCGCTGGACGGCGATGGCTCGACCACCTACATGATCACCGTGGCCTCGATGCTGCCGCTGTACAAGCGGCTCAAGATGAACCCGCTGAGCCTCACCTGCGTGGCCGTGGTGGCCAGCGGCATCATGAACCTCACGCCCTGGGGCGGCCCCACCGCCCGCGCCGCCAGCGCACTGCATGTGGACCCGGCTGATGTCTTCGTGCCCATGGTTCCGGCCATGGGGCTGGCCATCGTGGCGCTGCTGGCTGTCTCCGTTTACCTGGGCCTGCGCGAGCGCCAGCGGCTGGGTACTGTGAGCCTGCCGCTGCAAAGCGACACCCGCGCCGCCATGGAGGCCGATGAAGAAGCCACCGGCGAGCACCTGCCCACTATCACAGGCCCGGAGAACGCAGACATGCGCCGCCCCCGCCTGCTGTGGGTGAACCTGGGCCTGACCACCGCGCTGATGGTGACGCTGGTCATGGGCCTGCTGCCCTTGCCCGTGCTGTTCATGATGGGCTTTGCCGTGGCCATCGTCATCAACTACCCCGACGTGGCCGACCAGCGCAAGGTGGTGAGCGAATACGCGACCAACGCACTGGCCGTGGTGGCGCTGATTTTTGCAGCGGGCATCTTCACCGGCATCCTGTCAGGCACCGGCATGGTCGAGGCCATGTCGCGCGGGCTGCTGGCGGCCATTCCCAAGAGCATGGGGCCGTATATGCCCACCATCACGGCGCTCTTGAGCATGCCGCTCACGTTCTTCATGTCCAACGATGCGTTCTACTTTGGCGTGCTCCCCATCTTGAACGAAGCCGCACAGGCCTACGGCATCAGCCCCGTGGAGATGGCCCGCGCTTCGCTGATCGGCCAGCCCGTGCACTTGCTAAGCCCACTGGTGCCATCGACCTACCTGCTGGTGTCACTGGCGGGTGTGGACTTTGGCGACCACCAACGCTTCAGCCTCAAATGGGCCACGGTGGTGAGCCTGGCGCTCATGGGGGCGTGCCTGCTGCTGGGGCTGTTCCCGCTCATGGGGCAACTTACTGCAACCCCTTGACGCGCTGAGCAGTCAAAAGAGGAAGGACATGGCCCAGGCGCAGGGCCATGTGGACCACCCAGCGCCCGCTGCGCCAGCCTACTGCGCAGCCTGGCGCGCGCGCACCATGCTCTGGTCCAGAAAGCTCCACAGCCGCTCGTCCAGGCTAAAGGCCACGTTAAAGCGCAACCAGCCCGTGGGGCGCGATTCGGTCAGAAAGAGCTGGCCCGGCCCGAGCATGATGCCCGCGCCCGTGGCCTCCTTCGACAGCTCGGCACTGTCGGGCAAATCGGGGTGGCGTGCCCACAGGTACATGCCCGCTTCGGGTTCATGAAACAGCTCAAAGCCCAGCCCGTCGAGCTTGCGGCCCACTTGCTGGTGCGCCTCGGCCAGCCGCTCGCGCAGCGACTTCAGGTGCTTGCGCCAGCGCCCATCGGTCACCACACCAAAGGTCAGGCGCTCGGTGATTTCTGACGAAGTCAGGCCCGACACCATCTTCAGCTGCACCAGCTCGTCCAGCAAATCGCGCCGGGCCAACAAAAAGCCCGTGCGCAGGTTGGGCGAAATGGTCTTGGAATAGCTGCCCACGTACACCACACGGTTGAGCTGGTCCAGGCTGGCCAGCGAGGGGCGCGAGGTCGGGTCCATGTCGGCGTAGATGTCGTTCTCCACCAGCATAAAGTCGTGCTGCTCTGCCAACTGCAACAGGCGGTGCAGGTGCGCCATCGAGGCCACCGAGCAGGTGGGGCTTTGCAGGCGCGGCTGGGTGAAGAAAGCCTTGGGCTTGTGCTCGGCCAGCAAGGCCTCCAGCGCCACCAGGTCGTAGCCCGAAGCCGTGCGCGGCACGCCCAGCGTGTGCGCGCCGGCAAAGCGCAGCATGAAGGTCAGATTGGGGTAACCGGGGTCGTCCACCAGCACCACATCACCAGGCTTGACCAGTTTGCGCGCCACCAGGTCCAGCGCCTGGCTGGAGCCCTGGGTCAGCATCACCTGGTCTGCGTCCACCGACAGGTGGTGCTCTGCCAGCGATTCGGCCACCACCATGCGCAGGGCCATGTGGCCGTGGGGCAGCCCGTAGCCGTCCAGCTCAGGCCCGTCGGAGGAAAGCTGGCGCATGCTGCGGCGTACCGCGTCGCCGAACAACCAGTCGTGTGGCAGCCAGCCGCAGCCGGGTTTGAGCGGCAGGTTGCGGTTTTCAAAAATTTGCTTGAGGTACCAGCGCGCATCAAAACGGGGCACCGGGCGCTCCAGCCCGCCCCCTGCCGGTGCAGCGCCCTCGTCCCCACGCCGCTTGACGAAAAACCCCGCATTGGCCCGCGACACCAGCCAGCCCTGGGCCACCAGCCGGTCGTAAGCCTCCACCACCGTGAACACACTGACGCCGTGCGACGCCGCAAACGCGCGGATGGAGGGAAGTTTGCTGCCCGGCTTGAGCACCTGACCCACGATAAGGCCACGCAGCCCATCGACGATCTGGCTGACCAGAGGTGTCTGGAGGTCTGGGCTGAGAGTGAGCATCAAGCGATCAAAGAGAAGAGCCGACGAAAAAAGGGGGCGAATTGTGCACCGTGTTGGCGCACACCAAATCAGGGATTGCCTGTACAGCATTTTAGACCTGCACAGTCCGCGCCAATTTGCGCTGCGGTGTACATGGACGGTGGGTGGCGCGGCTTTCAGAATTCACCCCATTCCCTCATCACCCACTTTTCACCAAGCCGCTGACACCATGCAACAAGACCGCCACTTCACCAACGCCGCCCTCCTCGCCCGCCGCCATGCCGCTGTGGCCAGGGGCGTGGGCCAGGCCCACGAGATCTTTGTGCACAAGGCCCGCAACGCCGAGCTGTGGGACGTGGAGGGTCGCCGCTTCATCGACTTTGCAGGTGGGATTGCCGTGCTCAACACCGGCCACCTGCACGCTGGCGTGATCGACGCGGTGAAAGCCCAGTTGGAGCTGTACACCCACACCTGCTTCCAGGTAGTGGCCTATGAGCCCTATGTGGAAGTGTGCGAGCGCCTAAACACACTGGCCCCCGGCGCGTTTGCCAAGAAGAGCCTGCTGCTCACCACGGGCGCCGAGGCCGTGGAAAACGCCATCAAGATCGCCCGCTCGCACACCGGCCGCCCCGGCGTCATCGCCTTCACAGGCGGCTACCACGGCCGCACCAACTTCACGCTGGGCCTGACCGGCAAGGTCGCGCCCTACAAGCTGGGCTTTGGCCCCTTCCCGGGCGAGGTGTACCACGCACTGTTCCCCAACGCGCTGCACGGCGTGAGCGTGGAGCAGGCGCTGCAATCGGTGGAGCTGATCTTCAAGAACGACATCGAGCCCGAACGCGTGGCGGCCTTCATCGTCGAGCCCGTGCAGGGCGAAGGCGGCTTCTATGTGGCCCCCCCCGAGTTCATCACCGGCCTCAAGGCGCTTGCAGACCGTTACGGGATCTTGCTGATTGCTGACGAAGTGCAAACCGGCGCAGGCCGCACGGGCACGTGGTTTGCTTGTGAGCAATGGCCTGTGGCCCCGGACCTGATCACCACCGCCAAATCGCTGGCAGGCGGCTTCCCGCTCTCGGGCGTGGTGGGCCGCGCCGACGTGATCGACGCACCTGCAGCTGGCGGCCTGGGCGGCACCTACGCCGGCAGCCCCGTGGCCTGCGCTGCAGCCCTGGCGGTGATCGAAGCCTTTGAAAAGGAACACCTGCTGGCCCGCAGCCAGGACATGGGCGCCCTGCTGGTGCGCAGCCTCAAGGACATGGCCGCCAAGGTGCCTGCCATTGGCGACGTGCGCGGCCTGGGCGCCATGGTGGCCATTGAACTGTTTGAAAACGGAGACCCGCACCGCCCCGACGCAGCCCTGACCAAGAAGGTCGTGACCGAAGCCGCCAAGCGTGGCCTCATCCTGCTGTCGTGCGGCACCTACGGCAACGTGATCCGTATCCTCGTGCCTCTGACGGCCTCTGACGAACTGCTCGCCGAAGGCCTGGCCATCCTGGCCGACAGCTTTGCCGCTGTGGGCTGACCCATCCCCCGTTTGAACGCATCCCCCTCACCATGACCCACGCAGAACCCCTCGTCCGCTTCAGCGGCGTGCAAAAGACCTACGACGGCGAACAGCTGGTGGTGCGCGCGCTGAACCTGGACATCCAGCGCGGCGAGTTCCTGAGCCTGCTGGGGCCTTCGGGCTCTGGCAAGACCACCACGCTGATGATGCTGGCGGGGTTTGAATCGCCCACCTCGGGCGACATCCTGCTCGGCGGCAAACAGATCACCGGCACGCCGCCGCACAAGCGCAACTTTGGCATGGTGTTCCAGAACTACGCACTGTTCCCCCACCTGACGGTGGGCGAGAACGTGGCCTACCCGCTGACGGTGCGCAAGGTGCCCAAGGCAGAGCAGGCCGAGCGCGTGAAGAAGGCACTGGACATGGTGCGCCTGTCGGGCATGGCCGACCGGCTGCCCACCCGCCTGTCGGGCGGCCAGCAGCAGCGCGTGGCCCTGGCCCGCGCCCTGGTCTTCAATCCCCAGCTGGTGCTGATGGACGAGCCCCTGGGTGCGCTCGACAAGCAACTGCGCGAGCACATGCAGATTGAGCTCAAAGAGCTGCACCGCCAGTTGGGCGTGACCTTTGTGTACGTGACGCACGACCAGGGTGAAGCCCTGACCATGAGCGACCGCGTGGCCGTATTCAACGAGGGCATCATCCAGCAACTGGCCGATGTAGAAAGCCTGTACGAGACCCCCAGCAACCGCTTTGTGGCCGGCTTTGTGGGCGACAGCACCGTGCTCACCGGCACGCTGCAAAGCCAAGGCGAACAAGCCGGGCTGCAGCTGCCCAGCGGCCAGTGGCTGCAAGGGGTGAACGTGAACCAGGCCCTGCAAGGCGCAGCGGTGGAAGCCAGCATCCGCCCCGAGCGCATCGTGCTGCACCCACCCGGCGCCAGCAAGGGCCCCAACACCGTGCCCGCCACCGTGGCACGCGCCATCTACTACGGCGACCACCTGCGGCTGATGTGCGACATCGGCCCCGGGCAGGCCCAAGCCACCGTCAAGCTGCCCCTGACCCGTGCCGATGCCAACCCGCATCCCCAGCCCGGCGAGCAGGTGCAGCTGGAGTTCCCCCCGGTCTCCACCCGCATCTATGCACTCTGACGAGCGCATGGTTTTTCCCCGTCTCCCGTTCCCTGTCCACCTCCTTCTATCTCAAGGAAAACGCACCATGAAAAAGAGCCTGATTGCCTGTGCCGCACTGGCCGCCTGCTTCGCCCTGCCCAGCCTGGCGCAGCAGCAGATCACCGTCGTGAACTTTGGTGGCGCCAACGCCAACGCACAGAAAAAGGCGTTTTACGAGCCCTATGAAAAGCAGGGCAACAAGATCGTGGCCGTGGAATACAACGGCGAGCAAGCCAAGGTCAAGGCCATGGTCGAAACCAAGAAGGTGACCTGGGACGTGGTGGAAGTCGAATCGCCCGACGCCGCACGCGGCTGCGATGAAGGCCTGTATGAAAAGCTGGACTACAGCAAGATCGTGCCCAAGGCCGACCTGCTGCCCGCTGCGGTGAACGAATGTGCCGTGGGCATCTTCGTGTGGTCCACCGTGATGGCCTACAACGGCGACAAGCTCAAGACCCCGCCCACCAGCTGGGCTGACTTTTGGGACACCAAGAAGATCCCAGGCAAGCGCGGCATGCGCAAGGGCGCCCGCTACAACCTCGAATTTGCCCTGCTGGCCGATGGAGTGAAGCCCGCCGACGTGTACAAGGTGCTGGCCACCAAGGAAGGTGCCGACCGCGCCTTCAAGAAGCTGACGGAACTCAAGCCCAACATCCAGTGGTGGGAGGCCGGTGCCCAGGCGCCCCAGTTCCTGGTCGCAGGCGATGTGGCGCTGACCACCGTGTTCAACGGCCGCATCGATGCAGCCAACCGCGAAGGCCGCAACCTCAAGATCTACTGGCCCGGCGGCATCTATGACCTGGACTACTGGGCCATCCCCAAGGGCACGCCCAACAAGGATGCCGCAGTGAAGTTCATCGCCTTCACGCTGCAGACCCCACAACAGGGCGCCTACGCACAGAACATCGCCTACGGCCCAGCCAACACCAAGGCCCTGGCCACGCTGGACAAGAAGGTGCTGGACGACCTGCCCACATCGACCGCCAACGCCAGAGAAGCCCTGCAGTTCAGCGTGGGCTTCTGGGCGGACCAAGGCGAGGCGCTGGAAAAGCGCTTTGCCGCCTGGGCCACGCAGTAAGGCACCCAGCCTGCGCCTGCTGAGCGGAAGTCTTCGGCCACCACGGGCCGTTGAACCAGCGCAGCAGGCGCAGGCCCTGTTATCGGAACGCAGAGAGCAAGACACCATGCAAGCCACCCTGGCCTCCCCTCCCCTCAGTGCACCTTCTGGTGAAGCCCCGGGCGCCTTGCGCCAGGCCTTGGCCCGTGCAGAAGCTCGGCGCAAATGGCGCGCCTTTGCGCTGACACTGCCGCTGTTGGTGTTCCTGCTGCTCACGCTGCTGGTGCCCATCGTGGCACTGCTGCAACGCGCCGTGGAAAACCCCGAGGTAGCCAACGCCCTGCCCGCCACCGTGCGCGCCCTGGACGGCTGGGACCGCAAGGAAGCCCCCGCAGCCAATGCCTATGCCGCACTGATAGCAGACCTGGGCCACCTGCCCGACAGCTCGGACGCCGGGGCCCTGGCCCGCAGGCTCAACACCGATCTGCCCGGCGCACGCTCGCTCATCATGGGGGCCTACCGTGCTTTGCCGATGGAGGGCAACCCCGACGCCATCCGTGCCCAGTTGATTGAAAAAGACGCCCGCTGGGCCGAAGCCCCACTGTGGCAAGCCATTGCCAAAAACGGCGCCCGCTGGACGCCCGACTACCTGCTCGCCTCTGTCGACCTGCAGCGCGACGCGCAAGGCCAAGTCGAGCGCATGCCCGAAGAGCAACGTGCCTTTGGCGGCATCTTGCTGCGCACCTTCCACATCAGCCTGGTGGTCACCGTGATTTGCCTGCTACTGGCCTACCCGCTGGCCTGGTGGCTGGCCACGCTGCCTGCGCGCTCGGCCAATGTGCTGATGATTCTGGTGCTGGTGCCGTTCTGGACGTCCATCCTTGTGCGGGTGGCCGCCTGGATCGTGCTGCTGCAGTCTGAAGGTCTGGTCAACCGGGGGCTGATGGGCCTGGGCGTCATCAACGAGCCCCTGGCACTGCTGTTCAACCGCACGGGCGTGGTGATTGCCATGGTGCACATCCTGCTGCCCTTCATGATTTTGCCGCTGTACAGCGTGATGAAAAGCGTGCCGCCCACCTACCTGCGTGCGGCCGTTTCGCTGGGCAGCTCGCCCATCGCCGCATTCTTTCGCGTGTATGTGCCGCAAACCTACCCCGGCGTGGGGGCGGGTGCGCTGCTGGTGTTCATTTTGTCGATTGGCTACTACGTCACCCCGGCCCTGCTGGGCGGTGCCGACGACCAGATGCTGAGCTACTACATCGCCCGCTACACCAATGTGGAAATCAACTGGGGCATGGCCTGCGCACTGGGCGCGCTGCTGCTCACCGCCACGCTGCTGCTGTATGGCGTGTACCGCCGCATCGGCAAGGCCGAGCTCAGCCTAGGCTGAACGAGACCTGAGCAATACCCGCGCTGAATAAAGGCCCTGACCATGTTTCGCCTCCCCCAATTTCCCCTCTACGCTACCTGGCTCGACAAGCTCGGCTGGTGGGCCGTGCGCGCGCTGTGTGTGGCAGTGCTGGCCTATCTGCTGGCCCCTATCCTGGTGATGGTGCCGCTGTCGTTCTCCGAGAGTTCGTTCCTGGCCTACCCCATCCACGGCTGGTCGCTCAAGTGGTACCAGCATCTGTTCGAATCGCCCGAATGGGCCCGCGCCACGCGCAACAGCTTTATCGTGGCCCCAGCCGCTACGCTGATTGCCACAGTGCTGGGCACGCTGGCGGCCGTGGGTCTATCGCGGTCGGACTTCCGCTTCAAGGGCCTGATCATGGGCATCCTGATTGCACCGATGGTGGTACCCATCATCGTGGTGGGCGTAGCCACCTACCTGTACTTTGCACCGCTGGGCCTGGCCGACAGCTACTTTGGTCTCATCGTGGTGCACGCCGCCCTGGGGGCCCCTTTTGTGCTGACCACCGTGCTGGCCACGCTGGCGGGCTTCAACCACAACCTGGTGCGCGCCTCCCTGAGCCTGGGCGAGACGCCGTTCAACACCTTCTTTCGCATCACGCTGCCGGTGATTGCACCGGGCGTGATCTCTGGGGCGCTGTTCGCGTTTGCCACCTCGTTCGACGAAGTGGTGGTGACCCTGTTCCTGGCTGGTGCCGACCAATCCACCCTGCCGCGGCAGATGTTCAATGGCATCCGCGAAAACATCTCGCCCACCATTGCGGCAGTGGCCACGCTCTTGATCCTGTTCACCACCGGCCTGCTGCTGGCGCTGGAGTGGCTGCGCGGACGACGTGGATGATGGTCCCCTGAGTCGCTTGACGGGCTCGGCGGCAACGCGCGCTAGCCTTTTTCCCCAACCCCCACCCATTTTTTCTTCACCCGGACGTATCCCATGGACATGAAGACCTCCCCCCTTTCGCTGCTCAACGACCCCAGCCTGTTCAAGACCGACGCCTTGGTCAACGGCCAGTGGCTAGCAGGCAGCAGCCGCTTTGATGTGAACGACCCCGCCACCGGCCTGAAGCTGGCCGATGTGGCCAACCTGGGCCCGCAAGACGCCGAGGCCGCCATTGCCGCCGCCAACGCGGCCTGGGGCCCCTGGAAGACCAAGACCGCCAAGGAGCGCAGCGCCATCTTGCGCAAATGGTTTGACCTGCTCATGGCCCACCAGGACGACCTGGCGCGCATCATGACCGCCGAGCAAGGCAAACCGTTTGCCGAAGCCAAGGGTGAAGTGGCCTACGGCGCCAGCTTTGTGGAGTGGTTTGCCGAAGAAGCCAAGCGCGTCAACGGCGAGACGCTGCCGCAGTTTGACAACAACCGGCGCCTGCTGGTCCTCAAGCAGCCCATTGGTGTGTGCGCGGCCATCACGCCGTGGAACTTTCCGCTGGCCATGATCACCCGCAAAGTCGCGCCCGCACTGGCCGCAGGCTGCCCCGTGGTCATCAAGCCGGCCGAGCTGACGCCGCTTACGGCCCTGGCGGCGGCCGAGCTGGCGATTCGTGCAGGCATCCCGGCGGGGGTGCTCAACATCCTGAGCGCCGACAGTGCCAACTCGATTGCCATCGGCAAGGTACTCTGCGCCAGCGACGTGGTGCGCCACATCAGCTTCACAGGCTCAACCGAAGTGGGCCGCATCCTGATGGCGCAGTCGGCCCCCACCGTCAAGAAAATGTCGCTGGAGCTGGGCGGCAATGCGCCCTTCATCGTGTTTGATGATGCAGACATCGACAGCGCCGTGGAAGGCGCCTTTGCCAGCAAGTACCGCAACGCAGGCCAGACCTGCGTGTGCACCAACCGCTTCTACGTGCAAGAAGGCGTGTACGACCAGTTTGTCGCCAAGTTTGCCGCCAAGGTGAAGACCGCCAAGGTAGGCAACGGCTTTGAAGACGGCGTGAACCAGGGCCCGCTGATCGAAGAAGCAGCGCTTGAAAAGGTGCAGCGCCATGTGGACGACGCATTGGTCAAGGGCGGCCAGGTGGTGGCCGGTGGCAAGCGCTTGACCCAAATGGGCTCGGGCCAGTTCTTTGAGCCCACCGTGGTGGCCAACGCCACGGCCGACATGCTGTGCGCGCGCGAAGAAACCTTTGGCCCCTTCGCCCCTGTCTTCAAATTCAAGACCGAGCAAGAAGCCATCGACGCCGCCAACGCCACCGAGTTTGGACTGGCCAGCTACTTCTACAGCCGCGATGTGGGCCGCATCTTCCGTGTGGGCGAAGCGCTGGAGTACGGCATGGTCGGCATCAACGTGGGCATCCTGGCGACCGAGCATGTGCCGTTTGGCGGCGTCAAACAATCCGGCCTGGGGCGCGAGGGCTCGCACTACGGCATGGACGACTACGTGGAGATCAAGTACCTGTGCTTGGGCGACATCCAGAAATAAGGCTGGCGCGCAGCGCCTGAGGCGCCTGATCGGTAGGCGCCGCAGACATGCCTATAATGGAGTGCTGTGCGGGTGTAGTTCAATGGTAGAACGGCAGCTTCCCAAGCTTCATACGAGGGTTCGATTCCCTTCACCCGCTCCAACAGATTCCCCAAAATTCCGATGAAGCCTGATGTGCCCCGCGCCATCAGGCTTTTTTGTTGGTGCCTCCATCAACGCCAAAGCCCTCTGCCCAGACCACGCTTTGGCATGCCCATGCAGGTATGCACAAACCGTCTATGCATAGCCCATCTTGTTCCTTGGCGATGCCGGGGCTGCGGCTTACATTGGAAACACATGGACGGCGGCAAGCCACTGCGCTGCTCACGCAGCAGCTGGCCACAACCCATGTGCTTTTTGGTAGGGGGTAAAACTTTGCAGCCCGCTTCGTGCGGGCTGTTTTTTTGCGTGGGTGGGCGTGTGCGGTTTCGCGTGGATCAGCCCAGGCCTGAGGCAATGCCGCTCAAGACTTGTTGCCCAACTGGGCTGCGTAGTTGGTGGCAATGATTTGTGCGATGCCCAGCACCTCGGCCCGCGAAGCCTCGACTCCCGGAAAGACTTCCTTGGCCAGGCTCTGCGCCTCGCGGATTTGCGCGGTGGCCAGGGTGCACGCGTTGTACAGGCCGCGCGCCAGGGTGATGTTCGGGTCTTGGCTCATGGTGTCTCTCCGTCAAATGGACCACCAGTATGGCGCAGCCAGGCGCCCGGCATCGGTGCGTTGACGGTGTTTTGCAACACCCCAACCGGGCCCCTCAAAACCCTGGCAACGACTGCGTTTCGCCCCAGTGCGCGCCTTCAATCTGCAGCATGCGCAGCTTGGTCTGGGCCCCACCGTTGGCGGAAAAGCCCCCGGCATGGAACCCCGCAGCCAGCACCCGGTGGCAAGGCACCACGGGCGCAAAGGGATTCAGGCCCAGGGCTTGCCCCACGGCGCGTGCCAAACCTTTGCCGCCCAGCGCCTGTGCCATGTCGCCATAGGTGCGCACCTGCCCCGGTGCAATGGCCCGCGTGAGGGCGTACACGCGCTGGTGAAACTCCGACAGGTGCGCCATGTCCAGCCGCACCTCGCACAAATCCAGCGGCTGGCCTTGCAGCAGCGCCTGGATGCCTTGGATGGCCGCAGCCGCTTCTGCCGTGGGCGCCGCCGCATCGCACGGGCAGCTGGCGCGCAGCAGCCGGGCCACGGTGGCGGCATCGTCCACCTCGGGCAGTTGCACGGCACGCAAGCCCGCTGCGCCCCAGGCCAGCGCGCAGCGGCCTAAAGCAGTGTCAAACAAGGCGTAACCCAGGGCAGGATTCACCGCATTGCACCCCATCGCATTGCTATTACATTTATAGCTTCCAGCGCTTTTACATCAAGCGCTAGCGGCACATTGAATGCACAAAACACCTAACCACTGGATCAACCGCCGCTGCGCAAGGCTGCGCGCAGCTGGGCGCCCACCTCGGGCTTGCCCGCAAAGGGGTCGGTGGGGTTGCGGCCCAGCACGATGTCTTCCATGCGCGTCTGCACCGAGGCCAGGGCCTTGGGGTGGCTGTAGATGTAGAACTGGCCCTGGGCTGCGGCGTCAAACACCTTTTGCGCCACCTCGGCCGCCGTCACCTTGCCACTGCCCACGGCCTTGTCGCTCATGGCCTGGCCGATGAGCTGGCTCTGGGTGGGCTTGTCGGCCGCCAGCTCGCCGGGGCGGTTGCGGTGACTCTGGTTGATGCCCGTGGGCACAAAAAACGGGCACAGCACGCTGGCGCTGACCTGGTCGGTGACCAGCGACAAATCCTGGTACAGCGTCTCTGACAGCGCCACCACGGCGTGCTTGCTCACGTTGTAAATGCCCATGTTGGGGGCGTCGAGCAAGCCCGCCATGCTGGCGGTGTTGACGATGTGGCCACGCCAGGCTGGGTCGGCCTGCGCAGCGGCCAGCATCATGGGCGTGAACAGGCGCACGCCATGCACCACGCCCCACAGGTTCACGCCCAGCACCCACTCCCAGTCCTTGACGGAGTTCTCCCACACCAAGCCGCCCGCGCCCACGCCCGCGTTGTTGAAGACCAGATGCGGGGCGCCAAAGCGCTGCAGCACGTCTGCGGCCAGTTGCTCCATCTGGGCGGCGTTGGACACATCGACCTTGCGGGCCAGCACCTGGGCGCCTGCGGCCTGCATCTCGGCCGCGGCAGCGTCCAGCGCGTCTTGCTGCACATCGACCAGCACCAGGTTCATGCCCAGGCGGGCGCCAATGCGGGCGCATTCCAGCCCAAAGCCCGAGCCTGCGCCGGTGAGGACGGCGGTCTTGCCTGCAAAGTTGTCGATCATGTTTTGTCTCCTTGAAATCGTTGGTATCTACAGCGTCGGTCGAAACTGGCGGGGCCTGGGCCAGAGACGCCGAGCAAGGGCCTGGCCGGCCGCGCCGCCCCGCAGCGAGGGCGTCGTCCCCCTTCCCGAATTGCACCAGCAATTCGAGAGAAGGGGGGAAGCGGCGCAGCCGCTCAGGGGGATGCTCTTAAAACATAACCAATGCGCGGAAAGTGCACATGCACCACCCCTGCACGCGGGTCAGTACGGCGCAGGGTGTAGCGGGTGCGCGTGGCCGCGATCAGCTCGCCCTCGGTCACTTCCAGGCCAAAGCTCTCGGCAGCGATGTGCACCTGGGAGCCCAGGGCAATGCCGTGCTCGTCCTGAAACACATCGTCCAGCAGCGGCAAGGGCTCGGCCCCGGCGGCCACAGTGATCGCATCCGCCGCACTGAACTTCTCCATGCGGCCCTGGCCAAGGGCTTCGATGCGGTCCATCCATTCGAGCACGGCGGGTGTGGCGTTGAAGATGTCGTCCATCAGCGGCACCACGCGGCGCGTGAACCACAGCGGGTGGTAGGCGGCAAAGTCGGCAACGCAGGGCTCGGCGCCAAACAAAAAGTCGTGCTCCTCGGCCATGTGGGCGATGCGGCGCAGGTACGAGCGGTAGGCGGCGGTGGCGTCCTGCGGGCGCTGGCGCTGCATGCCCGCACCCATCGCCTTGCGGTCTTCGGTAAAGGCCTGGGCAGCCGCTGGAGGCAGGTTGGCAAACAGCATGGCCGCGCCCTTGGGCTGCAGGTTGTAAGCCATAGACGCCCAGAACAGCGTGGTATCGGCCCACTGCGCAAACACACGCGCCACGCCCTTGAGGTGCGGCGGGTACAGCACGGGCTCGGGCTGGGTGTGCTCCAGCACGTCACAGATCAGGGCGGTGTCGCAGTAAATGTCGGCCCCCACCTGCAGCACCGGCGTTTTGCGATACCCGCCCGTCAGCGCCACCAGATCCGGCTTGGGGCTGACGCTGGGGATGATGACGGACTTCCAGGCCAGTTGCTTGAAGCCCAGCACCGAACGGATCTTCTGCGCGAAGGGCGAGGTGGGGTAGTGGTGAAGGATCAGGGCAGACATGGTGAACGCTCCTTGGCAACAAACGCAACAAAACCACCGCAGTGCCCGCGAATGCGGGGCTTAGATGTCTGCGTGCACCGCAGGCGGGCTGTACAGCATCTCAATGTGCGGGATGTCATCTTCCAGGTACTCATCCGACACGGCAACAAAACCCAGGCTGCCGTAAAAGCGCTGCAGGTGCGCCTGTGCGCTGATGCGCACCGCCCTGCCCGGCCACACCTGCTGGCAACGGGCCAGCCCCTCGGCCACCAGCGCACGGCCTGTTCCATTGCCACGGGCTTCCTTCGCAGTCACCACGCGGCCAATCGAGGGCTCGGCGTAGTTCACGCCCGGGTCTGCCACACGCAGGCAAGCCCGCAGCGCACCGGCGGCGTCGTAGCCCAGCAGGTGCCACGACTGCTTGTCGGCCCCATCAGGGTCCTGATAGGGGCCCTGCTCCAGGATGAACACCTTGCAGCGCAGGGCCAGCGCATCGTGCAGCGCGTGCACGCCCAGGTCGTCAAAGCGGGCCCAGGTCCAGCTCAACTTCATTGCGGCGCTCCCCCGTGCTCTTCATGGGGCACGCACTGCGCAACTGGCGCGGCCCAGGCCAGTGCCGCCGTGCAAGGGCCGCCCCGCCGCAGGGGCGGCGTCCCCCTGGAGGGGGAAGACGCAAAGCGGCTCAGGGGGTGCCTCATACCAGCTTGACCAGTTGCTTGCCAAAGTTCTTGCCTTTGAGCAGACCCAAGAACGCCTCGGGCGCGGCGGCAATGCCCTGGGCAACCGTCTCACGCGGGCGCAGTTTGCCGGTGCCCACCAGCGTGCCCAGTTCCTTCAACGCCTCGGGCCACACTTCCATGTGTTCGCTCACGATAAAGCCTTCGACCTTCATGCGGTTAATCAGCATGAGCGCGGGGTTGGCCATGGGCAGCGGTGCGCCGTCGTAGCCCGCGATCATGCCGCACAAGGCGATGCGGCTGAAGGCGTTCATGCGCAGCATCACGGCGTCCATGATCCAGCCGCCCACGTTTTCAAAGTAGCCATCGATGCCATTGGGACAGGCTTCTTTCAGCGCCTTGGACATGGCTTTCACGTCGCCATGCACCTTGTAGTCAATGCAGGCGTCAAAGCCCAGCTCGCTCACCGCGTACTGGCATTTGTCCACGCCCCCGGCAATGCCCACCACGCGGCAGCCACGGGCCTTGGCCAGCGCGGCAAAGGCGCTGCCCACGGCGCCGGTGGCGGCGCTCACCACCACGGTGTCGCCCTCCTTGGGCGCGATGATCTTGACCAGGCCGTACCAGGCCGTCACGCCAGGCATGCCCACTGCGCCCAAGTAGTGCGACAGCGGCACATGGGTCGTATCGACCTTGCGCAGCGCGCCGGGTTGCTCGGCATTGACCACGCTGTACTCTTGCCAGCCGCCCATGCCCACCACCTTGTCTCCCACGGCGTACTTGGGGTTCTGGCTCTCCACCACCTCACCCACCGTGCCGCCAATCATCACTTCGCCCAGCGCCTGCGATGCGGCGTAGCTCTTGCTCTCGTTCATGCGCCCGCGCATGTAGGGGTCCAGGCTCAGGTAGTGGTGGCGCACCAGCACATGGCCGGGCTGCAGCGCGGGGGTGTCGGTGGCGACAAGCTTGAAGTTGCTGGCAACGGCCTCGCCCTGGGGGCGGTTGTCCAAAACGATCTGCTGGTTGCGTGGCATGGAAACACTCCTCAAACACTATTAAAAAGATAGCTGCTAGCGCTTATATTGATTGCGCCAGAAGCCTATTTGACTCAAAACGTCAATCCGTAGAGATGACCTTGAGGCCGTTGACGCTGCGCCCATCCACCGGCAGGCGCTTGACGTACTTGAAGGTACCCGTGGCATGGCTGCACACCCGGCCTTGCCCGTCGTACACGGTGCCCTCGGTGAAGGCCATGGTGGCGGTGCGGTGGATCAACCGCCCCTTGGCCACCAGCGGGCCCCGTGCGGGCTGCATGAAGCTGGTCTTCATCTCGATGGTGACCACGCCCATCTCCGGTGTCTCGCTGCGCGCGGCCGTGGCCATGGTCACGTCCAGCAGCGTCATCGAGGCGCCGCCGTGCGTCACGTCAAACGAGTTCAGGTGCTCGGGCTTGGCCTCGTAGTGCAGCTCAGACTCGCCGCCTTCCATGCGGTGCAACGTAAAGCCAAGGTGGCTGACAAAGGGGATTTCAACGCCGAATTTCAGCAAAGTATTTCCTCAAGGGTGAAGCGGATAAAACCGGCGCGGCCCAGGCCTGCGACCGCCGCGCAAGGGCCTACGCCGGCCGCACCGCCCCGCCGAGCTGGCGGTGTCCCCCTTCCCGGCGCAGCCGAGAGAAGGGGGAAAGCGCAAAGCGCCTCAGGGGGTTGTACTTTATCTCTAGCCGCCCGTCACTACGCTCACGCCGCCGTCCACCGCCAGCCACTGGCCGGTGATGTGCTTGGCGGCGTCCGACGCATACAGCACGCACAGGCCCTTGAGGTCTTCATCATCACCCAGGCGGCCCAGGGGGGCGCCTGCCTTCAGGGCTTCTTCGCCCAAGGCTTTGAGCGTGCCCACCGTCATCTTGCTGGGGAAGAAGCCGGGGCAGATGGCATTGACGCGGATGTTGTACTTGCCCCATTCGGCCGCCAGCGCGCGGGTGAAGTTGATGACCGCGCCCTTGGAGGTGTTGTAGGCAATGGTGTTCATACCGCTGGGGTTGCCGCCCAGGCCCGCAATGGACGCCACGTTGATGATGCTGCCTTGTTTTCGGGCGATCATGCTGTGCTTGGCAATGTGCTGGCTCAGGATGAAATAGCCGCGCACGTTCAGGTTCATCACCTTGTCCCAGGCGTCCACGGGGTGGTCTTCAGCGGGCGAGCCCCAAGCCGCCCCCGCGTTGTTCACGAGGATGTCCACATGGCCGCCCAGGCGGCGGATGGCTTCGTCGGCCAGGCTGCGGATGTCGGCCTCGTTGGCGCAGTCGGCGGCAATCCATTGCGCATCAATGCCCGCGGCTTTGAGCTCGGAGGCGGCCTCTTCCAGGTCCGACGCCTTGCGCGAGCTGAGCAGCACCTTGGCGCCCGCTTCGCCCAGCGCGTGGGCCAGTTGCAGGCCCAGGCCGCGCGAGCCGCCGGTGACCAGGGCGGTCTTGCCCTTGAGGTCAAAAAGTTGCTGGATGGTGCGATGGGTCATGGTGTGTCTCCTTGGGTATGCAAACGAATCGGGCAAACAGGCACGGCAAACAGGGAATGGGCGCCGATGGCGGTGCCACCTTTTTGGCGGTTGCCGCACATTGTGGTGAAGCGGGCCGCGCAGCCATGTCGCCTGCGCGATCCTGCGGCGTGCGGGGCGGCCCCGCAGCGCGGCTATCCACCCATCAGAACGCGTCTTCCGGCATCTGCGCGCAGGTGGCATCGCGCGTGCTCACCACCTGCAGCCAGGCCCCGATCTTGGGCAGCTCGTAGCGGAAGAAAAACTGCATGGCGCCCATGCGGCCCACGCTGGCGGGCTGCGCCAGGGCGGCGTCGTGCGCCAGCGTGGCCAGAGCCAAGTCCAGCCACACCCAGGCCAGCACGGTGTGCCCAAAGGCCTGCATGTAGGGCACGGCATTGGCCAGCGCATCGTTAGGCTCGCCCGTGGCCCAGGCCGCCTTGGTGGCGGCGCCCACCTGGGCCAGCGCGGCCCCCAGGGCGTTGGCATGCACCGCCAGTGCAGGCACCTGGATGGCGCGCTCGATGGTGGCGTTGATGCGCCCCGCCACCAGCTGCAGGCCACGCCCGCCTTCCATCAGCACCTTGCGGCCCAACAGGTCCATGGCCTGTATGCCGTGCGTGCCTTCGTGGATCATGTTCAGGCGGTTGTCGCGCCAGTACTGCTCCACCGGGAAGTCGCGCGTGTAGCCGTAGCCACCGTGGATCTGAATGGCCAGGCTGTTGGCCTCCAGGCACCATTCGCTGGGCCAGCTCTTGGCGATGGGGGTGAGCACCTCCAGCAGCAGGCGGGCCTCGTCGGCCGACTCGGGCGTGCCCGTGTGTTGCTCGTCCACCAGCAGCGCGCAGTAAAGGTTCAGCGCCAGGGCGCCCTCGCCATAGGCCTTTTGCGCCAGCAGCATGCGTTTGATGTCTGCGTGCTCAATCAAGCGCACCTGGGGGGCGCTGGCGTCCTTGCCGCCCTTGCCCGCAGCGCTGGCGCTGCTTGACTGGATGGGGCGGCCTTGGGGCCGGTTCTTGGCATAGTCCAGGCTGGCGTAGTAGCCCGCCAGGCCCAGCATGGACGCCGCCATGCCAATGCCAATGCGGGCCTCATTCATCATGTGGAACATGCACTTGAGGCCATCGCCCGGCTTGCCCACCAGGTAACCCACCGCTCCTGCAGCACCGCGCACGGGGTACTTGCCTTCGCCAAAGTTCAGCAGCGTGTTGGTGGTGCCGCGCCAGCCCAGCTTGTGGTTCAGGCCTGCCAGCGCCACGTCGTTGCGCTCGCCAGTGAGCTTGCCCTCGGTGTCCACCAGCTTCTTGGGCACGATGAACAGCGAGATGCCTTTGACACCCGGCACCAGCTTGCCGTCTGGCCCCGGAATCTTGGCCAGCACCAGGTGCACGATGTTTTCCGTCAGCTCATGGTCGCCCGAGCTGATCCACATCTTGTTGCCCTTGAGGCGGTAGCGCGGGCCCAGCGGGTCGGCCTCAAAGTCTGCCCCATCCGGCACGGCACGCGTGGCCACGTCCGACAGCGACGAGCCTGCCTGCGGCTCCGACAGGCACATGGTGCCCGCCCAGCGGCCATTGAATTCATTGAGCGCAAACACCTGCCTTTGCAGATCGGTGCCGTGCACCATCAGCAGGTTGGCATTGCCTGCTGTGAGCAGGTTGGAGCCAATGCTGATCGACGCCACGGCAAAGAAGCTGTTGGCCGCAGCGTCCACCGTGTAGGGCAGTTGCATGCCGCCAATGTCGTAGTCCTGCGCGGCGCTCAGCAGGCCAGACTCGGCGTAGGCGCGGCGCGCCTCGTGCGTGGCCTGCGGCAGCAGCACACGCAGCGTGCCATCGGGCTCGGTCTCGGTGCGCGGCTCTTCCAGATCGACCAGCCGGTTGAACGGCGCGTACTTCTCGCGGGCGATGCGCTCGGAGGTGTCCAGCACCGCGTCGAAGGTTTCGCGGGAGTGGTCTGAAAAACGCTCGCGCGCTTGCAGCTTCTCGGCATCGAGCCACTGGTACAGCAGGAAGTCAACGGTGGGGCGCAGGCTCATGGCATTTACATTAAAAATGGCCTCTAGCGCTTATCCATAAAGCGCAAGCAGCTATAAAAACAGGAGCAAACAAATCCATAAAAAACCCCGTCACGGCGCCACTGCAAACAGCAGACCGTGCACGGGGTCTCTACGACCATGGGGTCAGAACACTTCGAAGATGCCCGCAGCGCCCATGCCGCCACCAATGCACATGGTCACGCACACGCGCTTGGCGCCACGGCGCTTGCCTTCAATGAGGGCGTGGCCCGTGAGGCGCTGGCCCGACACACCGTAGGGGTGGCCCAGGGCGATGGCGCCGCCGTTCACGTTCAGGCGGTCCGCCGGAATGCCCAGTTTGTCACGGCAGTACAGCACCTGCACGGCAAAGGCTTCGTTCAGCTCCCACAGGTCGATGTCCTCCACCTTGAGGCCCAGCTTCTTGAGCACCTTGGGCACGGCGAACACAGGGCCAATGCCCATTTCGTCGGGCTCGCATCCGGCCACCGCAAAACCGAGGAAACGGCCCAGGGGCTTGAGGCCCTTCTTGCTCGCATAGTCTTCGCTGGTCAGCACGCAGGCACCGGCACCGTCACTGAACTGGCTGGCATTGCCGGCGGAAATCAGGCCGCCTGGCAGCGCAGAGCGCAGGCCACTGATGGCCTCCACCGTCGTGCCTTCGCGCGTGCCTTCGTCGCGGCTCACGGTGACTTGCTTGGTGATCAGGCCCAGCGTCTTGTCGGCAATGCCTGCGGTGACGGTGATGGGCGCGATTTCTGCATCAAACAGGCCGTTAGCCTGCGCAGCACAGGCCTTTTGCTGGCTACCCGCACCATATTCGTCCATGGCTTCGCGACCGATGTTGTAGCGCTTGGCCACTTGTTCGGCGGTCTGCAGCATGCTCCAGTAGATCTCGGGCTTTTGCTTGGCCAAGGCCAGGTCCTGGATCATGTGCAGGTTCATCTCTTGCTGCACGCAAGAGATGCTCTCCACACCACCGGCCACGAACACATCGGCCTCGCCCGCGATGATGCGCTGGGCGGCCATGGCGATGGTCTGCAAACCTGACGAGCAAAAGCGGTTGACGGTGACGCCGGAGGCCGTGATGGGCAGGCCCGCTTTGAGCGCAATCTGGCGTGCGATGTTGCTGCCGGTGGCGCCTTCGGGTGTGGCACAGCCCATGATGACGTCGTCCACATCGGCGCCGTCAATGCCGGCGCGCTGCACGGCGTGCTGCACGGCGTGGCCGCCCAAGGTGGCGCCGTGCGTCATGTTGAAGGAACCCTTCCAGCTTTTGGCAAGCGGGGTGCGGGCGGTGGAAACAATCACTGCGGATGTCATGTGAATTCCTTTGATTCTTTGGAAGGGTGCGCGTGCGGCTTACTGGAAGGCCTTGCCTTCGGCGGCCAGCTTGGCCAGCAGCGGAGCAGGCGTCCAGAACGCGGCATCGTCCAGCGGGTTCTTGGCAAAGCGGTTCATGGCTTGCACCACGTTGAACAGGCCCACCTCGCTGGCGTAGTGCATGGGGCCGCCACGGTAGATGGGGAAGCCATAGCCGGTGAGGTACACCATGTCGATGTCGCCGGACTTGCTGGCAATGCCGTCTTCCAGGATGTGCGCACCTTCGTTGACCAGGGCGAACACCAGGCGCTGCACGATTTCGTCGTCCGAAATCTTGCGCGGCGTGATGCCTTGCGCCTTGCGGTGGTCTTCAATCATCTGCACCACCTCGGCGTTGGGGATGGCGTCGCGCTTGCCGGGCACGTAGTCGTACCAGCCCGCGCCCGTCTTCTGGCCAAAGCGGCCCTTCTCGCACAGCAGGTCTGCCGTCTTGCTGTACTTCATGTCGGGCTTTTCGGTGTAGCGGCGCTTGCGAATGGCCCAGCCAATGTCGTTGCCCGCCAGGTCGCCCATGCGGAAGGGGCCCATGGCAAAGCCAAACCTCTCGACGGCCTTGTCCACCTGCTGGGGCGTGCAGCCTTCGTCCAGCAAAAAGCCAGCTTGCTGGCTGTAGCGCTCGATCATGCGGTTGCCGATGAAGCCGTCGCACACGCCCGAAACCACAGCGGTCTTCTTGATCTTCTTGGCGATCGCCATCACGGTGGCCAGCACGTCCTTGGCCGTCTGCTTGCCGCGCACCACTTCCAGCAACTTCATCACGTTGGCAGGGCTGAAGAAGTGCATGCCCACCACGTCCTGCGGACGCTGGGTGAACGATGCGATCTTGTCCACGTCCAGCGTGGAGGTGTTGGAGGCCAGGATCGCGCCGGGCTTCATCACCGCGTCGAGCTGCTTGAAGACGGCTTCCTTCACACCGATTTCTTCAAACACGGCTTCGATGACCAGGTCTGCGTCCTTGAGGTCGTCGTAGCTCAGCGTGGTGCTGAGCAGCGCCATGCGTTGCTCGTACTTGTCTTGCTTGAGCTTGCCCTTCTTGACCTGGGCTTCGTAGTTCTTTTGGATCGTGGCGATGCCACGGTCCAGGGCTTCCTGCTTGGTCTCCAGAATCTTGACGGGCAGGCCTGCGTTCAGGAAGTTCATGGCGATGCCGCCGCCCATGGTGCCCGCACCAATCACGGCCACGGCGGAGATTGCGCGCTTGGGGGTGTCCGATGGCACATCCGGAATCTTCGAGGCAGCGCGCTCGGCAACGAAGAGGTGGCGCAGTGCACGGCACTCGGGGGTCCACATCAGGTTGATGAAGATCTCGCGCTCGACCAGCATGCCTTCGGCAAACTTCTTCTTGGTGGCGGCTTCCACAGCGTCCACGCACTTGGCGGGCGCTGGGTAGTTTTTGGCCATGCCCTTGACCATGTTGCGTGCGAACTGGAAGTACGCATCGCCTTCGGGGTGCTTGCAAGGGAAGTTGCGCACCAGCGGCAGGGGGCGGGCGTCTTGCACGCTTTGGGCAAATGCCAGGGCTTCTTCGGCCAGGGATTCTGGCGAGGCAGCCAGTTTGTCGAACAGCTTTTGGCCGGGCACACCGGCGATCATTTCGCTCTTGACGGGCTCGCCACTCACGATCAGGTTGAGCGCAGCTTCCACGCCGATCACGCGGGGCAAGCGCTGTGTGCCGCCCGCACCTGGGATCAGGCCCAGCTTCACTTCAGGCAACGCAATGGAGCAGCCAGGCGCCGCAATGCGGTAGTGGCAGCCCAAGGCCAGCTCCAGGCCGCCGCCCATGGCCACGGTGTGCATGGCCGCCACGACGGGCTTGTCCGAATTTTCAACCGCCAGGATCACCGACAGCAGATTGGGTTCTTGCAGCGATTTGTCGGTGCCGAACTCCTTGATGTCCGCACCGCCTGAGAAGGCGCCGCCAGCGCCCGTGATGACGATGGACTTCACGGCCGCATCGGCATTGGCGCGCGCAAGCCCGTCCACAATGCCTTGGCGGGTGGCCAGACCGAGCCCGTTGACGGGAGGGTTTGACAGGGTGATCACGGCAACAGAGCCGTGGACTTTGTATTCAGCGGTCATGCTGTTGTCCCTTGGAAGAATGAAAAAGAACGGTCGTGCGATTTTATTGTAGAGGCTCTCTGTGACTTTGCCAGTGACAGGGGGTATCTGTTTGTCCCGCCCGGGACAAGATTGAGGGTGACAGCGGAAATGGAACCCGCGCGCCCATGCAAAAAGCCCCTCGCAAGGGGCTTGTGCAGTGCATTCGGGGGCGTCGTCTCAGCGGAAGGCCGCCTCCAACGCATGCAACCCCACCTTGGGGTCCAGCATGCCGTTGTAGATGGCGGGGATCTCCCGCTCAATGCCCAGCAGATGGTAGGTGGCCACCATCGCGCAGCGCACCGAATATTCCACCGTGAACACCACGTCGTCCTCCATCTCAACAAACTGGCCCAGGAAGGCAAAGTTCTGCGAGCCCTCGGGCAGCACCAGGGGCCGGTCGCCCGGTGCGCGGCAGGCAAACAGGGCCGAGGCATAGGGCATCATCACCGTGGTCACATCGGTGGTGGCCAGCACATGCTCCAGCAGGTCGCCAAAGCCCATCTGGTGAATCAGTTCGGTGAGGATTTCACGCCCCGTGGCCTGCGACATGGGCTTGCGCACGTAGTCGCCCTCGTTGTCCACTTGAAAGCCATAGCCCCACAGGGTGTAAGTGCCATCGGCCTGGCCATAAAAATGCGGCTGGTGCGGCACCACCACCGACAGGTGCCAGCCCGACTCGTACCAGGTCATCAGGGCGCCCGTGCCAGGCTTGTTGCCCGAGTATTCGGTGATGCGCTGCAGCAGCCGGTCGTCGCGCATGGTGAGGGTGAACGACTCCCACTTGTGCTCGTCCACATTGCCACAGAACGCCGTGGGGCGGCCAAAGTCAGGGGCTTTCTGCGCGATCTTTTCCCACAGCGCCCAGCCATGGTCCTCGCGGCCACGCACCAGGGCCGGCACGTCGTCGTTGCCGCCGTAGCGGGCGTCCGAGGTGATGGAGCCCAGTGTGAAGAAGGCGAGGTCGTCTGCACCCAGGTCCAGCGTGGTGTCTGTGGCCACACCACCGACACCGCCCTGCACCATTTGCACCTGAAGCGCCGTGGCTCGGCGTGTGCCGTCGCTCTGGGTGGCAAAAGTGGCGTCGGTCACCCGGTGGCCAAAGCGCACGTCCACGCCCTGCTCCATCAGCCAGCGCTGCAGCGGCACGACCATCGAGTCGTACTGGTTGTACTTGGTGCGCTTGACGCCCGCCAGGGTGTGGATGCGCGAGAACTCTTGCACAAATCGCAGGAAGTAGCGGCGCAGCTCAATGGCGCTGTGCCACTTCTGGAAGGCAAAGGTGGTGCGCCACATGCGCCAAAAATGGGTCTGGAAAAACGCTTCGTCAAAAAACTCATCGATGCGGCGGCTGCCGATGTGGGCCTCGGTCAGGGCCAACAGGCGCAGCATCTGCACGCGGTGCCCCGTCGACAGGCCCAGCTTCTGGGCATCGGCAATCACATGCTGGGCATCGATCAAGCGGGCCTGGGCATGGGTGTGTACGCGCGCATTGAACTGGCGGCACTCTTCGCGCACCGACACGGTGGGGTCTTCAAGCGAGGGTATGCCCTCAAACAAGTCCCACAGGCACAGGTAGGTTTCGTCGGTCAGCATGCGGCCACCGCGCGTCACCCAGGTCTGGGGCGCGGGTGCATTGGGTGCGGCGCCGCCATCGAGCGAGCCGCCGGGCATGCCCGTTTCTTCCAGAATGTGGATGTGGCTGGCGGGCACCTTGCCATCACGAATGGCAAAGGCGGCCACAGACATGCCTGCGATGCCGCCCCCCACGATCCACAGCTGGGCGGTTTGGGGATTGGCGTGAGATGGGTTTTTGGTGTGCTTTTTCATGTGCTTCTGACGTCCCTTGGGTAGGTTGGACATCCGCGAAGCGCCGAGGGGCTTCAAGGCAATCAGGCGGGTGGCCATGCCCTGTGGCTGCGCGGCCTGCGGGTGCCCAGGTCGCCCGTTGGCAAAGAGCCAAACGCTGGCGATAGAGGATTTATACGCCTGCGCGCGGTCATTGCCATGACTTCACAGCGCCCAAAAAACAAGTTCCCGACACAGATCAAGACAAAGGCGCGCAGGGCAAAAAAAAGCCCCAGCAGCGATGCCGAGGCTTGAAGTCACTCGCACTGACAAACCGATGGGGTAATCAAACCTCCAGCCACTCCTTGCGGATGTAATTGTCCGCCCGCAGGCTGTCGGGCGTGCCCTGGAACACGATGGAGCCATGGCCCATGACCAGCGCGCGGTCAGAGATGGTCATGGCGATGGTGAGCTTTTGCTCAATGAGCAGCACCGAGATGCCCCTGGCCTTCAGCGTCTGCAGGTACTGTCCCACCAGCTCCACGATCTTGGGCGCCAGGCCTTCGGTGGGCTCGTCGATGATGATGAGGTCGGGGTCGCCCATGAGGGTGCGGCACAGCGTCAGCATTTGCTGTTCGCCGCCAGACATCACGCCCGCCTCGGTGTGCTGGCGCTCTTTGAGGCGGGGGAACATTTCATACATGTCGTCAAACGACCAGCGGCTGCCTTTGCCACTGCCTTTTTGCCCCAGCAGCAGGTTCTGGTGCACCGTGAGGTTGGGGAACACGTCGCGGCTCTCGGGCACATAGCCCAGGCCCAGGTGGGCAATCTCGTAGGCCTTTTTGCCGTTAAGGTCCTGGCCTTTCCATTGCAGCGTGCCTTCCCAGTCCACCAGGCCCATGATGGCCTTGGCGGTGGTGGAACGGCCCGAGCCGTTGCGCCCCAGCAGCGCCACGATTTCGCCGGGTTGCACCTCAAAGCTGACACCATGCAGCACATGGCTTTTGCCGTAGTAGGCGTGAAGGTTGTCGATTTTCAGCATAAGTCAGTGTCCCGCTCCCTGTGCGTCTGCCACGGCCGAGCCGAGGTAGGCCTCTTGCACGCGCTGGTTGGCCCGCACCTTCTCGGGGGTATCAAACGCAATCACCTCGCCATAGACCACCACAGCAATCTTGTCGGCCAGGCCAAACACCACGCCCATGTCGTGCTCTACCGTCAGCAGGGTGCGGCCCACGGTCACTTCCTTGATGAGGCGAATGAAGCGCGTGGTTTCGCTCTTGCTCATGCCTGCGGTGGGCTCGTCGAGCAAGATCACGTTGGCACCGCCTGCGATGGTGATGCCGATCTCCAGCGCACGCTGCTCGGCGTAGGTCAGGTTCATCGCCAGCGTGTCGCGTTTCTTGTCGAGCTTGATCATCTCCATCAACTCTTTGGCGCGCTCGTTGGCGTCATCAAGATTGGAGAGAAAGCGCAAGAAGGTGTACTTGTAGCCCATGCTCCACAGCACCCCGCAGCGCAGGTTTTCAAACACCGACAGCTTGGGGAAGATGTTGGTGATCTGGAAACTACGCGACAGGCCCTTGCGGTTGATCTCATACGGGGCCAGGCCGTTGATGCGCTGGCCGTTCAAGATCACGTCGCCACTGGTGGGCGCAAAGCGCCCGCTGATGAGGTTGAACAGCGTGGACTTGCCAGCGCCGTTGGGGCCGATGATGGCCACCCGCTCGCCCGGCGCTACCGCCAGGTTGGCGCCCCGGATGATTTCGGTCTTGCCAAAACTCTTGCGCAGGTCGCGCAGTTCCAGCGCGTAGGTTGCGTTGTCAGCCGCCATGGTCACAAAGCCTCCCCGCGCTTGATTTCATGTTCAATCTCTTCCTGAATGGAGCCCCACTGCTTGGCAAACTGCCGACGGCACAGCTCAAACAGCCCGCCACCTGTGAGCATCACAAAGCCCGCGCCAAACCAGCTGGTCAGGCCCTTGGCATTGATGGTGGCGCCCAGAAAGTTCATCTCTGACCCCAGGGCCGCATTGAGCTGCAGGTGGTAGGTCATCTCCACCATGCAGGCCGCGCCCATCACCGCCACCAGGCCCGTGCCCGCCAGGCCCAGGTAGGACGACCACAGCGGGCGCAGCTTGCCGTACTTGGCCAGGCGCAGGTTCATCATGATCAGGCTGGCAATGCCGCCGGGGGCGTACATCACCATGAACAGGAACACCAACCCCAGGTACAAGAGCCAAGCCTTGGACAGCTCGGACAACAGCACCGAGGCCAGCACCAGCAGCACCGCACCGATGATGGGGCCGAAGAAGAATGTGGCCCCACCCAGGAAGGTGAACAGCAAGTAGCCGCCCGAGCGGATCACGCTCAGGCTGTCGGCGCCTGTGATGATTTCAAAGTTGATGGTGGCCAAACCGCCGCCAATGCCAGCAAAGAAGCCCGCAATGATGAAAGCGAAATAGCGCACGCGCTGCGTGTTGTAGCCGATGAATTCGACACGCTCGGGGTTGTCGCGCACAGCGTTCAGGATGCGCCCCAGCGGCGTGCCGGTGAAGGCAAACATGGCTGCCGTGCACACAAAGCAGTATGCGGCGATGAGGTAGTACACCTGAATGGCCGGCCCGAAGCTGACGCCAAAGAACGACTGGCCGTACACCCGGTCGGTGGTGATACCGCCCTCGCCTCCGAAGAACTCCGGGAACATCAGCGCCATGGACGCCACCAGCTCGCCCACACCCAAGGTGATCATGGCAAAGGTGGTGCCCGATTTTTTGGTGGTGACAAAGCCAAGCAAGGTGGCAAAGAACGCCCCCGCCAAGCCCCCGACCACGGGGATCAACACCAGCGGAATACCCCCCGAGCCTTTGGTGGCCATGTTCATCGCATGGATGGCGATGAACGAGCCCAGCCCCGTGTACACCGCATGCCCAAAGCTGAGCATGCCGCCCTGCCCCAGCAGCATGTTGTAGGACAGGCAGATGATGATGAGGTAGCCGATCTGCGAGAGCATGGTCAGCGCCAGGCTGCTGCGAAACAGCATGGGCGCAACGATGAGTGCCACGGCAAACAGGGCCCAGATCACGAAGCGCCCCACGTTCAAGGGCTTGAAGCGGTAGTAGGACACGGGGCCAGCAGCGGCCGTTGTGGGTTTGGAGTTATTCATGGGGTCAGTCCTCGCGGGTGCCCAGCAGGCCCTTGGGACGGAAGATCAAAATCAGCACCAAAAACAGGTACGGCAGGATGGGCGCCACCTGCGAAATAGTGAGCTTGAGCACCGGGTAGCCAAAAGTTTGCTCGGTCACCGCAACGCCCACCAGCTTGAAGGCGTGGATCAACGAATAGTCGAGCGCCACAGCAAAGGTCTGCACCAGGCCAATGAGCAGCGACGCCAAAAACGCCCCGGCCAGCGATCCCATGCCCCCCACCACCACCACCACAAAAATGATGGAGCCCACCGAGGCCGCCATGGCGGGCTCAGTCACGTAGGTGTTGCCACCAATCACGCCCGCCAGCCCGGCCAGCGCAGCGCCTCCGCCAAACACCAGCATGAACACGCGCGGCACGTTGTGGCCCAGCGCCTCCACCATTTCGGGGTACTTCAGCGCCGCCTGAATCACCAGGCCAATGCGCGTGCGGGTGAGCAGCAACCACACCGACACCAGCATCAGCAAGGCCACCAGCATCACAAACGAGCGGGACTTGGGGAACTGCGTGCCATACAGCGTGAACAGCGGCCCTTGCAGTTGCTCTGGCAGGCCGTAGGGCACGGTGGAGCGGCCCCACACCAGCTGCACCAGCTCCAGGATCAGGTACGACAGCCCGAACGTCACCAGCAGCTCTGGCACATGGCCGAACTTGTGCACCCGGCGCAGGCAGTAGCGCTCAAAAGCCGCGCCCAGCGCAAACACCACCAGGGGTGCCAGCACCAGCGCAGGCCAAAAGCCCACCACGCTGGAGATGGTGAACGCGAAATAGGCCCCCAGCATGTAGAAGCTGGTGTGCGCAAAGTTGAGCACTCCCATCATGCTGAAGATCAGCGTGAGGCCTGAACTCAGCATGAACAGCAACAGCCCGTAGCTGACGCCGTTGAGCAAAGAGATCACGAAAAACTCAAGATTCATGGGAATTTTTCATTGCTGGGTAAAAAAAAGGCCCGAGTATGTCGGGCCTCGAAGCTAAGCCGCCAAACTCAAGGGCGCTTCATCTGGCACGAAGTGGGCGTGCTGGCCACGTAGGGCTCGTAGTACTTCACCGGCACAAAGGTGTAGCCGGTGTTTTCCGAGTCGATCGGGAATTTGTCATTGGCCTTTTCCCACTTGGAGATGAACAGGCCTTGCTGCAACTGGTGGTCGGTCTTGCGCATCTCGACCTCACCGTTGAAGCTCTTGAACTTCATTCCCTCAAACACCGCAGCCACCTTCACCGGATCGGTGGACTTGGCTTTGACGAAGCCTTCCGACAGCATGGTGAAGGCATGGTAGACCGAGCCGGTGTACATGTCGTCGTTGAACTTCTTCTTGTAGTCCACCACGATCTTGTTGAGCTCGCCCGGCAGGTTCATGTGGGCATAGGCCACCATGTACACGCGGCCTGCCGCAGCCGATCCCATGGCGGTGGGGCTGCCGGTGACCGAGCCATAGTAGGTGTAGAAGTTGACGTTGTTCAGGCCTGCATCGTTGGCGGCCTTGATGAGCAACGCCAAGTCTGAGCCCCAGTTGCCGGTGATGACACTGTCGGCACCCGACTGTTTGATCTTGGCAATGTAGGGCGCAAAGTCACGCACCTGCGCCAGAGGATGCAAGTCGTCCCCCACAAACTGCACATCGGGGCGCTTGCGCGCCATCATCTCTTTGGCGAACTTCGACACCTGCTGGCCATGCGAATAGTTCTGGTTGATCAGGTAGACCTTTTTGACCTCGGGCAGGTCTTTCATGTAGGTGGTCAGCGCCTCCATCTTCATGGAGGTATCGGCATCCAGGCGGAAGTGCCAGTAGCTGCACTTGCTGTTGGTGAGGTCAGGATCCACGGCCGCGTAGTTCAGGAACAGCACTTCCTTGCCGGGGTTGCGGGCGTTGTGCTTTTCCAGCGCGTCCATGATGGCCAGGGCTGGGCCCGAGCCGTTGCCTTGCACGACATAGCGTGCGCCCTGATCCATGGCCGAGCGCAAGGCGCTGGTGGTTTCCTGGGGGCTGAGTTTGTTGTCGATTCCAATAATTTCAAATTTGACGCCAGCAGGGTTCTTTTTGTTGAACTCTTCGGCCAGGAACTGGAAGCTCTTGAGCTGGTTGGTTCCCACCGCTGCCATCAAGCCCGAGAGGGGGTCGAGCCAAGCGATTTTGACCGTCTCACCCTTTTGGGCAAAAACCGCGCCAGCGCTCACCAGAAGGACGGAAGCCGCTACAGCCTTGATAGCAAATCTCATGGTCTTGTCTCCTTGTAAATCGACACGACGCAGAGTACCGCGTTGCAATCCCTGAACGCTCAGGGATTGCCCCTAGCAGCTATCGCGCACGCGACTGGCAGCGAAGACGCAGCGTGCGGCTCCCCTCAAAAACTCAAAGGCCCGGCAGCTTGTAGTCCTTGAGTTGCTCGCGCAGTTTGGTCTTGAGCATCTTGCCGGTGGCCCCAATCGGGATGGCATCGACAAACACCACGTCGTCCGGGATCTGCCACTTGGCGGTCTTGCCTTCATAGAACGCCAGCAACTCTTCACGGCTGACTTCGGTGCCCGGGCGCTTGACCACGGCCACGATGGGGCGCTCGTCCCACTTGGGGTGGGGCATGCCCACACACGCCGCCATCTGGATGGAAGGGTGCGCCATGGCGATGTTTTCAATGTCGATGGAGCTGATCCATTCGCCACCCGACTTGATCACGTCCTTGCTGCGGTCAGTGATCTGCATGAAACCATCGGCATCGATGGTGGCCACATCTCCCGTGGGGAACCAGCCCCGGCCCTGCGCATCTTTGACGAGTGGGTTGCCGCCCTCGCCTTTGAAGTAGCTGCCCACGATCCACGGGCCTTTGACCAGCAGGTCGCCATAGGTTTTGCCGTCCCAGGGCAGCTCTTCGCCATCGCCGCCCACGATCTTCATGTCCACGCCGTAGATCGCGCGGCCCTGCTTTTGCACGATCTTCATCTGCTCATCCTTGGGCAGCGAGAGGTGCTTGTTCTTCAAGGTGCACAAGGTGCCCAGCGGGCTCATCTCGGTCATGCCCCAGGCATGCAGCACCGTGACGCCATACACCTCCTGGAAGGCCGTGATCATGGCAGGCGGGCAGGCCGAGCCCCCAATCACCGTGCGCTTGAGCGAGGAGAACCTGAGCCCTTCGGGCTTCATGTGGCCCAACAGCATCTGCCACACGGTGGGCACACCAGCAGCGTAGGTCACTTGCTCGGCTTCGATCAGCTCGTACACCGATTTGCCGTCGAGTGCAGGACCGGGGAACACCAGCTTGCAACCCGTGAGCGCCGCTGAATAGGGGATGCCCCACGCATTGACGTGGAACATCGGCACCACGGGCAACACCGAATCACGGGCCGACATGCACATCACATCGGGCAGCGCGGCCGCATAGGCATGCAGCGTGGTGGAGCGGTGGCTGTACAGCGCTGCCTTGGGGTTGCCCGTGGTGCCACTGGTGTAGCACATGCTCGATGCCGAGTTTTCGTCGAACTCGGGCCAAGCGTAGTCGGTGCTGTGCTGGCCGATCCAGGCCTCGTAACTCACCAGGCCGGGCACGCCGGTGTCGGCGGGCAGCTTGTCGGCATCGCACAGTGCCACCCATTGCTTGACGGTGGGGCAGCGCGCGTGCACGGCCTGCACCAGGGGCAAAAAGCTCATATCAAAGCACAGCACCTGGTCCTCGGCGTGGTTCACGATCCAGGCGATCTGGTCGGGGTGCAGGCGGGGGTTGATGGTGTGCAGCACGCGACCCGAGCCGCTCACGCCAAAGTACATCTCCATGTGGCGGTAGCCGTTCCAGGCCAGGGTGGCCACCCGGTCGCTGAACTGCAGCTTCATGGCATCCAGCGCATTGGCCAGGCGGCGCGAGCGTGCCGCCAAATCACGGTAGGTGTAGCGGTGGATATCGCCTTCGACCCGGCGGGAGACGATTTCCGCGTCACCGTGGTGGCGCTCTGCAAACTCGATCAATGACGAAATGAGCAGCGGTTGGCTCTGCATCAGGCCCAGCATGTTGACTCCTTGGATGTTGTTGTGAACGAAACGGTCATCGTACTGCGCCGGGCAGGCTGTCGGTGTCGCAAAGGGCTCGTGAAATCCCTCATGGAGCACGCAAAGTCCACGGCACCAGCAAGGCCCCGGAAGCTGAAGGAATTAGCGTGCTGCGAGACAATGGCGCCATGAACCAGCCCACCCTAAACCCCCTTGCGCAGCCTTTGAACTTGCGCTGGCAAAGTGGCTTTAGCGCCCTGGGCAGCGACTTTTTGACCGAGCTGCGCCCCACCCCCTTGCCCAGCCCCCACTGGGTGGGCACCAGCGCCGATGTGGCGCAACTGCTGGGGCTGCCTGCCCAATGGGCGCAGAGTGATGAAGCGCTGCAGGCCTTCACCGGCAACCAATTGCTTGCAGGCTCGCAACCATTGGCCAGCGTTTACAGCGGGCACCAGTTTGGTGTGTGGGCCGGGCAACTGGGTGACGGCAGGGCCATCTTGCTGGGCGAAACCGCTGCCGGGTATGAAATACAGCTCAAAGGCGCAGGCCGCACGCCCTATTCCCGCATGGGCGACGGGCGGGCCGTGCTGCGCTCCAGCATCCGCGAATTTTTGTGCAGCGAGGCCATGCACGGCCTGGGCATCCCCACGTCCCGCGCACTGTGCATCACCGGCTCGCCTGCATCGGTACGGCGCGAGGAAATCGAAACCGCCGCCGTTGTCACCCGGGTGGCTCCCAGCTTTGTGCGCTTTGGCCACTTCGAGCACTTTGCGGCCAACGACCTAGAGCCACAGCTGCGCGCCCTGGCCGACTACGTCATCGACCGCTACCACCCCGAATGCCGAAGTACGGAAGCCACGGGCCCATGGGGTGGCAATGCCTATGCCGCACTGCTGCACAGCGTGAGCGAGCGCACGGCCCACTTGATGGCGCAGTGGCAGGCCGTGGGCTTTTGCCACGGGGTGATGAACACCGACAACATGAGCATCCTGGGCCTGACGCTGGACTATGGGCCGTTTCAGTTTCTCGATGCCTTCGTGCCGGGCCACATCTGCAACCACAGTGACCACCACGGCCGCTACGCCTACAACCGCCAGCCCAACATCGCGTACTGGAACCTGTTTTGCCTGGCCCAGGCGCTGCTGCCGCTCATCGAAGAGCAAGACACGGCGCTGGCCGCGCTGGAGTCGTACAAGACGGTGTTCCCCAGCGCCTTCATGGGGCAAATGCGCAAAAAGCTGGGGCTGACGCAAACCCGTGCGGAGGATGAAGCCCTGGTGGAAAACCTGCTGCAACTGCTGGCACGCAATGCGGTGGACTACACCATCTTTTGGCGGCGCTTGTCGCACGCAGTGGCGAATGGCCAGTACGAACCCGTGCGCGACCTGTTTGCCGACCGGCCCGCGTGGGATGCCTGGTTGCTATCATATTCAGAGCTTCTAGCGCTTGATAATCAAGCGCTAGCGGGTGATTTGATGCTCAAATCCAACCCCAAGTACGTGCTGCGCAACCACCTGGGCGAACAAGCCATCCGCGCCGCCAAGGCGGGGGACTTTTCAGAACTGGCCACGTTGCAGCGCCTGCTGGAGCGGCCCTTTGAAGAACACCCGGGCCACGAGGCCTATGCCGACTTCCCGCCCGACTGGGCTTCTTCCATTTCCATCAGTTGCTCATCATGACCTTTCCCATCCAGAAGACCGACACCGAATGGCAAGAGATCCTGCGCGACAAAGGTGCTGAACCCGTCGCCCTGCAAGTCACCCGCCACGCGGCCACCGAGCGCCCTTTCACCGGCAAATACGAAGCCCACTGGGCCGACGGCAGCTACCACTGCATTTGCTGCGGGGCCAAACTGTTTGAGTCGCTCACCAAGTTCGACGCCGGGTGCGGCTGGCCCAGCTTCTCTGAAGCTATCCCTGGAACCATCCACGAAATCGTGGACCGCAGCCACGGCATGGTGCGCACCGAGACAGTGTGTGCACAATGCGGGGCCCACCTGGGCCATGTCTTTGAGGACGGCCCCGCACCCACCGGGCTGCGCTATTGCATGAACTCTGCGTCACTCGACTTTGAACCCGACGCCCCTTGAACCGCTCAACCGCTGAACTGCCGCTTGAACCGCCGCGCCAGCACGCTGGCCTCGCCTTATGAAAATATTGATTGATTTCTTCCCCATCCTGCTGTTCTTCGGCGCCTACAAGTTCTTCAACATTTATGTGGCCACCGGGGTGCTGATGGCCGCCACCGTGGCGCAGATGGGCCTGATCTACGCCATCGACCGCAAACTGCAGACCATGCACAAGATCACGCTGGTGCTGATCGTGGTGTTCGGCACGCTCACGCTGGTGCTGCAGGACGACCGCTTCATCAAATGGAAGCCAACGGTGCTGTACGGCGCGATGGCCGTGGCGCTGGCCGTTGCCGTGTGGGTGATGAAGAAGAATATCTTGCACATGCTGCTGGGCGGCCAGTTGAGCCTGCCCGATGCGGTATGGATGCGATTGAACCAGGCCTGGATCGTGTACTGCGCCTTCATGTCGGCGGTGAACGCCTACGTGGTGATGAACTTCAGCACCGAGTTCTGGGTGGACTTCAAGCTCTGGGGCTACGCCTTCCCCCTGGTCTTCTTGGTGGGTCAGGGCCTTTACATCGCCCCCCACATCAAGGGTGATGAGCCCACGCAGTAACCCTAGTTTGTCCGCCGCCCCACCCTTTTGCAAACCATGACCCTTGCAGACCAAATGCACCACCAGTTGGCGCAACAACTGAGCACCACCGCCCTGGAGGTGCTGGACGAAAGTGCCGCCCACGCAGGGCATTCGGGCTCCAACGGCACCGACTTTGGCACCCACTTTCGGGTGCGCATAGCGTCACCTTTGTTTACAGGCAAGTCACGGGTGGCACAGCACCGCCTTGTGTATGATGCGCTGCAAGAATTTATTGACCGGGGCGTTCACGCACTCGCCATTGAAATTCTCTGAGCCGGCCCCAGTTTCCTCACTTGCCGGTTTTCAGCCAGCAAACACCTTCTCATTTTTTGGATCTCGCATGAAGAAACAGCTCCTGTCCGGCCTCGTGGCCGCTGCCGTGCTGGGCACGATGGCCCTGCCCGTTTCCGCCCAGAACATTGCCATCGTCAACGGCAAGGCCGTGCCCAAAGAGCGTGCAGAAGTGCTGCGCCAGCAAGTGGAGCGTTCAGGCCGTCCTGTGACGCCTGAAGTGGAAGGCCAAATCAAGGAAGAAGTGATCGCTCGCGAAATCTTCTTGCAAGAAGCACAAAAGCGCGGCCTGGACGGCTCCGGAGACTTCAAGGCCCAGATGGAACTGGCCCGCCAGACCATCCTGATCCGCGAACTGTTCGCCGATTACCAAAAGACCAACCCTGTGACCGACGCTGAAATCCAGGCCGAGTACGACAAGTTCGTGGCAGCCAACAGCGGCAAGGAATACAAGGCCAGCCACATCCTGGTGGAAAAAGAAGCCGACGCCAAGGCCATCATTGCCGCCCTGAAGAAGGGTGCCAAGTTTGAAGACCTGGCCAAGAAGCAATCCAAGGACCCCGGCTCTGCAGCCAAGGGCGGCGATCTGGACTGGGCCAACCCTTCCAGCTACGTGAACGAATTCACTGAAGCGCTGCTGAAGCTCGAAAAGGGCAAGACCACAGACGCTCCCGTGAAGAGCCAATTCGGCTGGCACGTGATCCGCCTGGTGGATGTTCGCCAAGCCGAACTCCCCAAGCTGGAAGAAGTGAAGCCTCAAGTGGCCCAGCAATTGCAACAACAAAAGCTGGTGAAGTTCCAGGAAGACCTGCGCGCCAAGGCCAAGGTCGAGTAAACACCCGAAAGCGCTCTGTTTTGGCGCTTCAGCATCAAACGCGGCCCAGGCCGCGTTTTTTTATGCCTGTGCCCCACCGCAGGTCGCCACCTGCAGACCAACGCGATGTACTGCAATCAACTCTTGAGCGACCTCGCTGCGCTCATCGCGCCCACTGCATAGCCGCATTCACCTCAGCGTTTGGCCAGCCACAGGAAAGCCATCAAACCACCCATCAGCACTGGCTGGTGTAGCAGGTAGTAGCTGAGGCTCCAACGCCCCAGCACTGCGGGGCCTTTTAAAAGACCAGGCAAGGGCCGTTGCAACCAGTGAGGCCTGTTGACCAGCAACCACTGGCCCACAGCCATACCCCACCACACGACACCCAGCCACGGAAACACGGGCACATAGTCTTGCGTGAAGGGCTTGCGGCTCACCCAGCCCAGCCAATTCAACGCAGGGGCATTGAACCAGGGAGCTAAGGCCTCAGCACCGTGGGTAAACACATAGGCAGCCAGAGGCGGCAAGCACAGCGCCGCGCCGCCCGTCCACCACAGCCAACGACCCCAGCCGGCGCTCCAGCGCACAACGCACAGCATGACCGCCATGCCGTGCAACACGCCAAAGTAAATGAAGCTTTGGGGAAACATGGCGTACGAGGCCAGACTCACCAGCGCAGCGCCCCCCGCAATCTGCAGCCAACGCCACCCAAACCGGGACCAACTCTGCCCCTGCTGCACGGCAATGGACTGCGAAAGCCCAGCGCAAAACAAAAACAAACTCACGATGGCTGTGCGCTGCGTCGTCCACACCGGGTCGATGCGAAAGTTCTGCGCCCACAAACCAAAGTGCGCCAAGTCGAAGCAGAAGTGAAACAGCGTCATCCACACCATGGCACAGCCTCGAAGGGCATCGACCAACGCATAACGCGGTGTGGGAGGGGGTGAATCGGCAGAACTCAAGGGCATGACAGCACGGGAAGAGGCGCAGAAGCAGAACACACGATAGTGCCAGATCAGCGAGCCCAAAAGCCGCAGCCCCATGAGGCAAAGCAGATACACACCGCAAAGCCCGCCAGAATGCAAAAAGGGTCTGCAACGATTGTTGCAGACCCTTAAAACAATGGTCGGAGCGGCGGGATTCGAACTCGCGACCCTCTGCTCCCAAAGCAGATGCGCTACCAGGCTGCGCTACGCTCCGACAGCTCGTATTCTAACCCGGTTTTTCCGGGCTTCTGACCAAACAAGCAAATTTTTAAAAACTTTAAAAACCTGCTATGCCTACGAGAGGTCAGCCAGATTGCCACCAAGGCAACAATCTAAAGAGCTAAAAATTATAACTTTGAAAAATGGGCCGATTTCCCCAGCCCATTGAAAATTTTAACGATTGCCACCAGAAGGGCCTGGGCCACGTCCAGCCAGATGGCGGAAAGTGATACGGCCCTTGCTCAGGTCGTAGGGCGACATTTCCAACGACACCTTGTCACCCGCCAGAATGCGGATGTGGTGCTTGCGCATCTTTCCGCCGGTGTAGGCGATCAGTTGGTGACCGTTGTCCAGGGTGACGCGAAAGCGCGAGTCAGGCAGGACTTCGGTGACGGAGCCTTGCATTTCAATGAGTTCTTCTTTGGCCATGTTTTTCTATCTCGTGATCTTAAAAACAAAATTCTGTGGTTTGCGCGCTGCACATGCGGGCATCTGCCAACGCGGCCCCTGAAGACAGATCTTCAAGGATCTCTGGGCACGGTGCTTTGCGGGCGGGGGAGTCGCTGCACCCGGGGCGCAGATCAGAAAGAAAAGAGGCCTGGATGAGACGGCTTCAATGAACAGGCGAGGCGCTGTGCATGAGCCTGTCAATTGTAGCGCGATGTGGGTATCTTGCCTATGGACGTTGCCGCATGCGCCCGGCCCTGTCGCCCACACCGAACAAACTGCACCAAAGCAAAGCGGCACAGAGCGTGTTCAACGCCACTGTGCCGCGCCAGTTCCAGCCCTCCCGGGCTTGCCCTAATCAACTCATTTGGCGCTGACCGTGATCGGCACCAAGGCCTGCGTGGTGCGGCCTGCGGAATCCTTGGCCACCACCGTGAGCTGGTAGCTGCCAGCCACAGGTGCGGCCCACAGGGCCGTGATGGTGGTGCCGCTGATCGAGAAACCCATGCCCCAAGGAACACCCGAGATGGACACAGAGAACGAGGTGCCTGCGGGTGCCGAAATGGCGATGGTGCCTGTCAACGGCTTGCCCACCACCCCAACCATGGCGGGTGCCGTAATGGTCAAGCCGCCAGAGGTGATTTGCACGGTGTAGGTTCCCTTGCCGGACAGCCCGGTCTTGGTGTCCTTGGCCGTTACGACCACGGAGTAGTTACCCAGCACAGGCGAGCCCCACGTCACAACGCCCGTAGTGGCGTTGATTGCCATGCCAGAAGGCGCCCCAGCCAGGGTGTAAGCCATGGGATTGGACGAAGGCACTGTCGCATTGAAGGACAGGGCGACGCCGACCTTGCCTGCCACCGTACCACCGGCGACCACAGGCGCACTGGGAGGCGCGGCAACCACCACGGTGTACACGCCCTGCCCGCTCAGCCCGGTCTTGGTGTCACGGGCTGTGACGGTAACAACATAGGAGCCAGCCACTGGCGCGGCCCAGGTCACCACACCGGTAGAACCGATGGCCATGCCGGAGGGCGCGCCTGTCAGGGCATAGGTCACGGGGTTCGGTGCGGTGACCGACACGGTGAACGACAGCGCTGTATTCGCCTGGCCATTGATGGTGGCGGATGTCACCGAGGGCGGCACGGCCGGGGCTGACGCACCGGACAGCAAGTTGACGAGGTTGGTGGCATTGGGTGTACCCAGGCCGGTCAGCTGGTCATAGCCCACCCGAGCCGAGCAAGTACCGCAAGTGCCATGCGACCCCAGCGTGATGTCTGCAAAGCCACTGGCATAGTTGCCCGGCACCGCGCCGACTTGTCCGTACAAAGTGGTGTGCGCAGCACCCAGCACCGGCTTGGCTGCCTGCACTCGCGCGGCATTGGCCACAGCCACCAGCCCAGCCCACATGGGCGAGGAGAGGCTGGTGCCGCCAGCGCTCAGCCACTGCACGGTCGAGCTGCCAGGAGACAACACCGCCAAGTAGTGACCCGTGGCAGGGTCCGCGTTCATGGCCACATCGGCCACGGTGCGGCGCACCGCCGAGCCCACGCCTGGCAAACCCGATTTTTGGTAGGTGGGCGTGGCCACATAGGCGCTGATCCCACCGCCGGTGCCCGACCAGCTCGCTTCAGACCGAGAGCCTGTGCCGCTGTAGGTCAGCGTGGTACCGCCCACACCCAGAACGTTGGCCGATGCGGAAGGCCACATCACACCCGCACCCCAATCCCCCGTGGCGGCCAGGTACGTCATATTGGCGGTAGAGAACGCAGAGTCCAAGGTCGAAGTCCAGGCGCCCTCCGCCGCACCGAAGCTCATCGACACCACCCCTGGCCCCATCGCATTGGCCAGGCGGATCGCAGCCGTCAGGTTGTTCACGGACGCATCGGGCGCCTCGACCAGAACGATGCGAGCCAAGGGGGCAATGGCGTGCGACCACTGCACATCCAGCGCAATTTCCGTGGCCCAACCCGAATCGTAGGCTGGCGCCGTGGCGGAGAGCGTGCCCGTGGCGCTGCTGTAGGCCACCACCAGCTCACAACCCGTCTTGGAGGCTGCAGGCAGTGGCAATGCCGTGCTGGCGGCCAAGGTTCGGGTGGTGCAGGTGGGCAGGCCAAATTTTTGATTGAAAGCGGCCAACTCGGCTGCCGCATTGGGGTTGTGCTTGGCAGCCACGATGTAGATGGTTTGCCCCGCCCCCAGTTGCGCAGCCTGGGCGGCTGTGGGCTGGGTTCCTACCGCAGGCAATGCCGGGAAACCATAGGCCGCACGCACCTGGGCCACCGTGTAGGTGGTGACCGCAGAGCCCGCCAACGGCGCGGCCTGCTCACCGTCGGCAGACGAAGGTGCGGCCTGCATCCCTTTGGTACGAACAGCCTCCAGCGTGTCCAGCGTCAGGCGTTTGGTCGAGAGCGCCGCAAGGCCCGAGGGCACCGCTTGCGATTTGGGGGTTTGCGTAGCAGACGCATTGGCGTTAAGGACGTCCGCGTCATCCGGCGGCGTCAACACCACAGGGGCGACGTGGAACGTGGGCTGGGCGATGAGTGCACCAGCATCGCTGGACAGTTCATCGGCCTGCAGCGCCAGGGTGGTCGTGGCTGTGGCCACTTCGGCTTGGGCCAGGGCTTGCGAGGCCTGGTCTTCGCTGCCGCCACCGCAGGCACCCAGTGCAGCCAACAAAACGCCAGAAACAGCCCATTGCGTTTTGCGCATGGAAGACCGGCGGTCACTCGAAATCAAAACTGAGCGCATGTATCACCCCTCAAAGGACAGTGTGGATACAAGGCACCGCAGCCCGCCGCAAAGCAAGCGATACAACACGGCACAGGCTCCATTTCGAGCGCACTTGCTGTATTGGCAACCCCGCTATCGTGCCCATCGCTGGGTTTAGACCGGTGGCTTTGCGACCCCGTCTTTCGAACGGGTGTGCCTTGAATGATTCAAATGTAATTAGTTGTTTCAATTGCGTCAATAGCATTTACATCATTTCAATCAAATGCAAATGAATGCCATTTAGCGCACCGCCCGGTGAACAGGCCCTAGAATGCGCCGCACCACCTGCTGTGAAGGAAGTGCTCTTGTCCGATCGCCTCGCCGTTCTGCCCCAATACCTCTTGCCCAAGCAAGCCTTGACCTCCACCGCTGGGCGCTTGGCCCGGGCCCGGGCGGGCCGCTGGACGACGATGGCCATTGAGCGCTTCATCGCACGCTACAACGTGAACATGTCCGAGGCAGAGAACCCGGACCCGGCCGCCTACGCCACGTTCAACGATTTCTTCACCCGCGCGCTGAAACCGGGTGCCAGGCCGCAAGCCAGTGCCACCTGGATTTGCCCCGTGGACGGGGCCATCAGCCAATTTGGCCGTATCGAGCGCGATCAGGTCTTCCAGGCCAAGGGGCATTCGTACTCCACCACCGCGTTGGTGGGGGGCGATGCGGCCCGCGCAGCGGTGTTTGACGATGGCCACTTCGCCACGCTTTACCTCAGCCCACGCGACTACCACCGCATTCACATGCCCTGTGCTGGCCAGCTCACGCACATGGTGCACGCCCCTGGTGACCTCTTCTCGGTCAACCCCACGACGGCCCGGGGCGTGCCTGGGCTGTTTGCGCGCAACGAGCGCGTGGTGTGCTTTTTTGAGTCCGATCTGGGGCCGTTTGTGATGGTGCTGGTGGGCGCCACCATTGTGGGCAGCATGGCCACCGTGTGGCATGGCTTGGTGAACCCGCCTCGCACGGGCCAATTGCGCCAGTGGGACTATGCCCCTGGCCAGGTGAGCCTGCAGCAAGGGCAGGAGATGGGGCGCTTTTTGCTGGGCTCCACCGTGGTGATGCTGTTCCCCAAAGGGGCCATGCAGTTCAACCCACAATGGGCGCCTGCACGTCCCATCCGGCTGGGCGAAACCATGGCACAACGCGGGTAACCCGACACGGATCACGCCACAAAGCAAACTAGGCGCAATAGCGCCTGTTCACGGCCTTGCATCCCCGCGTCAGTACTTGTCTGGCCTGCGGGTGAGCTGAAAAGCCGTGGGTTCCAGCTTGAGAGATTCGGGGTGCACCGGGTTTTCATGGCCCTCCAGATAGACCATCATCGCGTAACGCCGCACCACCACGTGGCTCACGGTCTCGTGGCGCGACCCGAGCATGACAGGCGCACCCGGCCTGAACAAAGGCATGTAGTAATAAGCCGCATCGCGCATGGTGTGCGGCTCCTTCCGCATGGGTGGTGTAACCACCCCGCCCTCCAGTGCAGAGGGCTGTGTGGGAGCATCGTAGCACCACCCACCCAGTAAAAGCCCGAATCCAGGGGCGAAACTTGCCCAAGATCAAGCACCCCGGTCTTCCCAGTCGCCCGCTGCGGCGCAGAACCGGTTCAAAGTGCCGCGCAATGAAGCCCGCCTGGCACAACCCCTAAGAACCTGTTCAAAGCCCCGACACCTCACCGCACAAAATCCAAGGCGGCAGCCAGCATGCGCTGCAGATGCGGCTGCACCTGCACAGCACGCTCTGGCAGGTAGTCAAACGGCAGGCATTCCTGCATGTAGCTGCACTGCGTCATCTCCAGTTGCACGGCATGCACGCCCTGCCCTGGCTGGCCGTAGTGGCGGGTGATGTGCCCTCCTTTGAAGCGACCATTGAGCACGGCGGTGTAGCCCGGGGCGGCCTCGGCAATCTGCAGCAGCTCTTGTGCCAGCGCCGGGTCGCAGCTTTCACCATGGGCCGTGCCCAGGTTCAGGTCGGGCAACTTGCCCTCAAAAAAGCGCGGCAACACCGAGCGAATGGAGTGCGCATCCCACAGCACGGCCACGCCATGCTGGGCGCGGATGCGGTCCAGCTCGGCGCGCAATTGCGCATGGTAGGGCGTCCAGACGGTATCGCGGCGGGCAGCGATCTCTGCCTCTTGCGGCACATCGCCTGCGGCATAGATGGGGGTGTCGTCAAACGTATCGACCGGGCACAGGCTCGTGACGCTTTGGCCTGGGTAGAGGCTCGCGCCATCGGGCGGACGGTTCAGGTCCACCACGTAGCGCGAATGCGTGGCCACGAGGATGGACGCACCCATGTCTTTGGCGAAGGCATACAGGCGCTCCATGTGCCAGTCGGTGTCTGGCACCTGGCGGGCCTCGGGCGTGAAGCGGGCCGCCAGCGCAGGCGGCACATAGGTGCCCGCGTGCGGCATGGACACCAGTAAGGGCTGCGTGCCCTGGTGGAAAACGAACGGTGGGGGGGCGATAGAGGTCATGGAGATCGGATCAGAAAGGTTCAGGGTCAGTCGGGTGCAATGGTGCTGGCGCGTGCGGAGGCAAAAGCGCTGGCGGCTCGGTCATGCAGCGCATGGCGGCCCTGGGCCACGCGGCGTGCTCCGCCCACCCACACACTGTCAATGGCCGAAGTGCGGTGGCTGGCAAACACATGGGCCGACAGCATGGCGGGCGCGGGCAGGCCGCGCAGGGCCACATGCTGGGCATCAAGCACGACCCAGTCGGCCGACTGCCCCACAGCAATGCCCGCTGCTACACCGGGCCCCCAGCAGCCCGATGCCTGCGCCCCGCCCTGAACCGCCTGCAAGGTCATGGCGGTGGCCACCTCCGGCTGGCTACTGTGGGCCAACACGTTGCGCTGACGGCGCGACAGGCGCTGGCCATATTCCAGCATCAGCAGTTCTTCGGCCGCGTTCACGCAGGCGTGGCTGTCCGAGCCCACGCCCCAACGCCCGCCGTGCTGCAGCCACAGGGGCATGTCGAAAATGCCATCGCCCAGGTTGGCCTCCGTCGTCGGGCAGATGCCTGCCACGGCGCCCGTTACGGCGGCGCCAGCGTACTCGGCGGGCGTCATGTGCGTGGCGTGCACCAAGCACCAGCGCTCGTCCACCGGCGCGTGCTCCAGCAGCCACTGCACGGGGCGCTGGCCGCTCCAGGCGATGCAGTCCTCCACCTCCTGCGTCTGCTCGGCAATGTGGATGTGAATGGGCGCCTTGGGGTTCAGCGCCGTGAGGCCCTGCACGGCAGCTGTCAGGCTGTCTGGCGGCACGGCGCGCAGCGAATGCGGGGCCAGGCCCAAAACAGCCCCTTGCGCTTGTGCAGCGGGCGCCAGGCGCTCCAATAATGAGAGCATGTTGTCGGTGCTGCGAATGAACCGGGCCTGGTCCGCCCGGGGCGGCTTGGCGCCAAAGCCGCTGCTCTGGTACAGCACGGGCAGCAGCGTGATGGCGATGCCCGCCGTGTGCGCGGCGCGCAGCAGGGCCAGCGACAGCGTGGCGTCGTCCGCGTAAGGGCGGCCGTCGGTGTCGTGGTGCACGTAATGGAATTCGCACACCGAGGTGTAGCCCGCCTCCAGCATCTCGATGTACAGCCAGGTGGCAATGGCCTCCAGCGCCTGTGGCGTGATGCGCTGGGCAAAGCGGTACATGAGGTTGCGCCAGCTCCAGAAGCTGTCTTGCGCCTGGCCCCGGTATTCGGTCAGCCCCGCAAAGGCGCGCTGGAAGGCGTGCGAGTGCAGGTTGGGCATGCCAGGGATCACCGGGCCCGGTGCCAAGGCAGCCCCTTCAGGGCGCTGCATCTTGGGCGTGACGGCGGTGATGCGCCCTGCCCCGTCCCACGCGATGAGCACGTCGCGCGCCCAGCCGGTGGGCAGCAGCGCGTCGGCAGCAAAGATCTGGTTCATGCCTGGGCTCCGTGAATGCACCCTTGCCGCACGATGGTGCAGGCGGGCTGGTGGCCAAACCAGTAGGTCAGCTCGGCCGCGTCGGCCAGCGGCCACAGCACAAAATTGGCCGACCGCCCGGAGGCGATCAGGCCATGCGTTGCCTGCAAACCCAGCGCCTTGGCTGCGTGTGTGGTGATGCCTGCCAACGCCTCAGGCACCGTCAGCCGAAACAGCGTGCAGGCCATGTTGGCCATGAGCAGCAGGCTGAGGGCTGGCGACGTACCAGGGTTGTGGTCGGTCGATACGGCCATGGGCACCCCCGCATCGCGCAGTGCCTGGATGGGCGGCAGGTGGGTATCGCGCAGCGTGTAGTAAGCGCCGGGCAGCAGCACGGCCACGGTGCCAGCGGCTTGCATGGCGGCGATGCCTGCTTGCGACAAGTGCTCGATGTGATCGCAAGACAGCGCGCCATAACGTGCCGCCAGCGCCGCGCCGCCCATGTCCGACAGTTGCTCGGCATGCAGCTTGACGGGGATGCCCAGCTTTTGAGCGGCCTGGAAGACCTGCTCGGTCTCGGCCAGCGTGAAGGCAATGCGTTCGCAGAACACATCCACCGCATCCACCAGGCCTTCAGCAGCCAGCGCAGGCAGCATCTCTTGGCAAACCACATCGATGTAGTCCTGGCTACGCCCAGCGTATTCGGGCGGCAAGGCGTGTGCACCCAGAAAGGTGGTGCGCACCGTCACGCCAAAGGCCTCGCCCAAACGGCGCGCCACGCGCAGTTGCTTGCGCTCATGTTCCAGTGCCAGGCCGTAGCCGGATTTGATCTCGATAGCGCACACGCCCTCAGCCAGCAGGGCCTTCAGGCGTGGGACGGCCTGGGCAAAGAGTTCGTCTTCCGTGGCCTCGCGCGTGGCCTTGACGGACGACACAATGCCGCCGCCCGCCCTGGCGACCTCTTCGTAGGTGGCGCCTGCCAGGCGCATGGCGAACTCGTTGGCGCGTTGGCCGCCATACACCAGATGGGTGTGGCAATCGACCAAGCCCGGCGTGACCAAGGCACCCGCGCCTTGCCTGCGCGGCAAGTGCTGCCAAACGGCGGGCACTGCCGCATCGGGCCCCACCCACTGGATCTGCCCCTGCTGCACCACGATGCTGGCGCGTGCGCCGGGCGGCACAGGCACATCGGGCTGCACCAGGGCCTGCACCGGCAGCAGGCCGTGCCAGATGCCATCGGCGCTGGGGCCAGGGCCGGATGGGGAAGGAATGCAATCACGCATGGCGCTCAGCCCTTTACTACATTATTGATAGCTGCCAGCGCTTACTAGGCAAGCGCTAGAGGCCCATTTGACTACATATTCAAAGGCACCACATCGACCCACACCAGCGTAGGCCGCGCATCGGGCGCAAACGGATGGGGGTTGGCCACCTCGGGCGACAGCGGCTGCAAGGGCTGCAGCACCCGTGCGCCCATGGCCTCGGGCCACCACAGGCCCTGGCCAGGCTGCAGCACGCGCGCCGCATCGCCACCCAACACCGCCCACTGGCCCTGCAGCACCATGCACAGCCCCGCACCCATGGCGCCCACCGTGCCCGTGTCGTGCAACACCTGCATGCGGCCTTGCCACTGGCCCCGGCGCAGCATCAGGTTGAAATCAGTCGATGGCCCGCCGATCAAGCGGCTGTCCAGCGGCTGCTCTCCCGCAAAGTTCCAGGGCTGCCAGCGCTGCTGCAGCGTGTGGCACAGCTCGGCTTGCTCGCCATGCAGCGTCACGCCATCGCCGTCGAGCAGCATGATCTGCCGGTCTACCCCCGTGAAGGCCGAAAACGGCCCAGCGGCCGCAATGCGGGCCACGCTCACGCGCCAGCCAAAGGCATCGGTGCCCGCGCCAGGCGGCCAGCACACCAGCTCGCGGGTGCTGCCGCCGCCGTTCTTCCACGGGGTGGCAGGCACCGTGCGCAGATCAAACCAGTGCACGGCCTCGCCCTGGACTGCAGCCGCACCAGATTCAGCAGGCGCAGGCTGCGGCGTGGCCTCCACAACAGCGGCGGCGGGCATCAGCGTGCTCCTGAAGCACCTGGGACCATGGGCAGCTTCAGGCCCTGCTTCTTCGCCGTTTCCACAGCCAGCTCGTAGCCCGCGTCGGCATGGCGCATCACGCCGCTGCCGCAGTCGTTGACCAACACATTGGCCAGCCGTGCAGCCGCTGCGTCGGTGCCATCGGCCACGATGACCATGCCCGAGTGCTGCGAGTAGCCCATGCCCACGCCGCCGCCGTGGTGCAGGCTGACCCAGGTGGCGCCGCCGGAGGTGTTGAGCAGCGCGTTGAGCAGCGGCCAGTCGCTCACGGCGTCGGTGCCGTCGCGCATGCCTTCGGTCTCGCGGTTGGGGCTGGCCACGCTGCCGGTGTCCAGGTGGTCGCGGCCGATGACGATGGGGGCCTTCAGCTCACCGCTCTTGACCATCTCGTTGAAGGCCAGGCCCGCGATGTGGCGCTCGCCCAGGCCCAGCCAGCAGATGCGTGCGGGCAGGCCCTGGAACGCGATGCGCTCGCCCGCCATGTCGAGCCAGCGGTGCACGTGTTTGTTCTCGGGGAACAGCTCCTTGATCTTGGCGTCGGTCTTGCGGATGTCCTCCGGGTCGCCCGACAGGGCCACCCAGCGGAACGGACCCTTGCCTTCGCAAAACAGCGGACGGATGTACGCGGGCACAAAGCCGGGGAAGTCGAAGGCGTTCTTCACGCCTTCGTCAAACGCCACTTGGCGGATGTTGTTGCCGTAGTCCACCGTGGGGATGCCCATCGATTGGAAGTCGAGCATGGCCTGCACATGCACGGCGCAAGATTTGGCGGCGGCCTTTTTCAGCACCTCGTGCTGCGTCACGTCCTGCTGCGCGGCGCGCCACTGCGCCACCGTCCAACCGCTGGGCAGGTAGCCGTTGACGAGGTCGTGGGCCGAGGTCTGGTCGGTGACCAGATCGGGCTTGAGGCCACCGGCCTTGGCACGGCGCACCAGCTCGGGCAGGATTTCTGCGGCGTTGCCCAGCAGGGCAATCGACACGGCTTCTTTGGCAGCCGTGTGCTGCTGGATCAGCTCGAACGCATGGTCGATGTCACGCGCCTGCTTGTCCACGTAGCGCGTGCGCAGGCGGAAGTCGATGCTGCTTTGCTGGCATTCGATGTTGAGCGACACTGCGCCCGCAAAGGTGGCGGCCAGCGGCTGCGCGCCGCCCATGCCACCCAGGCCTGCGGTCAATATCCACTTGCCTTCGAGCGAGCCGCCATAGTGCTTGCGGCCGGCCTCGGCGAAGGTCTCGTACGTGCCTTGCACGATGCCTTGCGTGCCGATGTAGATCCAGCTGCCCGCCGTCATCTGGCCGTACATGAACAAGCCTTTTTGATCCAACTCGCTGAAGTGCTCCCAGTTGGCCCACTTAGGGACCAGGTTGGAGTTGGCCAGCAGCACGCGCGGTGCGTTGGCGTGGGTCTTGAACACGCCCACGGGCTTGCCGGACTGGATGAGCAGGGTCTCGTCGTCGTTCAGGTCCTTGAGCGAGGCGAGGATCTGGTCATAACACTCCCAGTTGCGCGCGGCACGGCCAATGCCGCCGTACACCACCAGGTCTTGCGGGCGCTCGGCCACTTCGGCGTCCAGGTTGTTCTGGATCATGCGGTAGGCCGCTTCGGTGAGCCAGCTCTTGCAAGTGAGCTGGCTGCCGCGCGGCGCGCGGATCACGCGGCTGGCGTCGTGGCGGGGGTCGGCGTGGGAGGCGGCTGCGATGATGGCGTCGTTGGCGTTCATGGTGGGCTCCTGGGGTGTCTGGTTCAGTGGCGTGAAACGGGCGAGTCAATCAAGCGTGGCTGGGCTGGCAGGCGCGCAGCGGTGCGGGCCAATCGGCCTGCAGAGCCCACTCGCGCATGGCGTCGATGTCCGGGGCCAGGTAGCGGTCTTGCTCCAAAAAGGACACGCGCTGGCGGATAGCGGCGAATTGCGCTTCGATCAGGGGCGAGGATTTCAGCGATCTATCGAACTCCATGCCCTGCGCAGCAGCCATAGCCTCCACGCCCACCACCACCGCGGCGTTGTTCACCATGTCGGCCAGGCGGCGGGCGCCGTAGGTGGCCATGGAGACATGGTCCTCCTGGTTGGCGGAGGTGGGCAGGCTGGTCACGCTGCTGGGGTTGGCCAGGCACTGGTTCTCAGCGGCCAGTGCGGCAGCGGTGACCTGGGCAATCATGAAGCCGGAGTTCACGCCACTGTCGCGGATCAGGAAGGCTGGCAGGCCCGACAGGCCCGTATCGAGCAGCAGGGCCATGCGGCGCTCGGAGATGGCGCCGATCTCGGCCACGGCCAGCGCAATGATGTCGGCCGCAAAGGCCACAGGCTCGGCGTGGAAGTTGCCGCCAGAGATGACTTCACCCGTGTCCGTGAACACCAGCGGGTTGTCCGATGCGGCATTGGCCTCGATGCGCAGCACGCGTGCAGCATGCTGCAGGTTATCGAGGCAAGCGCCCATCACCTGCGGCACGCAGCGGATGGAATACGGGTCTTGCACCCGGCCGCAATTGGGGTGCGATGGGTCGATTTCGCTGCCCTCCAGCAGCCCGCGCACAGCGGCGGCCACGGCGATCTGGCCCAGTTGGCCCCGTGCCTCGTGGATGCGGGCATCGAACGGCTTGACCGAGCCCTTGATGGCTTCGAGCGACAGACAGCCCGCCACCAGGCCTGCGGCCAGCACGTTCTCAGCCCCAAACAGCCCGGCCAGTGCCAGTGCGGTAGACACCTGGGTGCCGTTGAGCAAAGCCAACCCTTCCTTGGGGCCCAGCACAAAGGGCTGCAAACCGATGGAGCGCATGGCTTCTGCCCCCGACACGACCTGGCCGTTCACCTTGGCCTGCCCTTCGCCAATCAACACACACGACAGGTGCGCCAGCGGCGCCAGGTCGCCTGACGCCCCCACCGAGCCCTTGGCGGGAATCACCGGCAGCACATTCGCATTGGCCAAGGCCAGCAGTGCATCCACGATGGCAGGGCGAATGCCCGAGTGGCCGCGCGCCAGACTCACCGCCTTGGTGGCCAGGATGAGCCGCACCACGCCGTCGGGCAGCGCATCGCCCGTGCCCACGCTGTGCGACAGCACGAGATTGCGCTGCAGCTCGGCCAGGCGGTCATGGGCGATTTTGGTGCTGGCCAGCTTGCCAAAGCCGGTGTTGATGCCGTAGACCACCTGGTCCTCGTCCACGATGCGCTGCACCACGGCCTGGGCAGCCTGCATCCCTGCGAGGGCGCCCCCGTCCAGCTGCAAGGCCACGCCGCCTGCATGGATGCGGCGCAGCGCGGCCAGGGTGACGGAGCCCGGCACCAGAGTGATGGCGGCGGGGGAATGGGAGGCCAAAGGTGTGGAAGTGGTCATAAGTCTCATCCTGTATATACAGGTTAGTATCAGCGAAAAAATGGCATTTGAAAAGGGGTGAAACCTGTGGTGGTGGCAGCAGTGCTGGTTCAGCCAGCCGCCGGGTTCCCATCGGCCCGAAAGCGACTGCCCAGCCGGTAGCGCGACGCCGGGTGCAGGCAGCGCACTACGGTGATGGGCACGCCACGCGACCAGGTGCGCCGCGTGAGCAGCAGGCAGGGCTCGGTCGCAGGCATCTCCAGCAGCGCAGCCTGCTCTGCGGTGGGCATGACGGCATCAACCACATGTTCGACCTGGTCAAAGGGCACGTTGCGCACCAGGTATTCCGACGGCTGCAGTTGCGTAAAGTCTTGCACCGCAAATTGCGGCACCTGGCGGGGGTTGACGTGGCGGTCTTCCAGTTGCACTGGCAGACCGTCTTCACGGTGCACGCACAGCGAATGGAACACCGACTCGCCGGTGCGCAAATCCAGCGCGGCCGCCACTTCGAGTGATGCAGACACCCGCTCCACGGCGAGCACATCGCAGCGGTAGTCATGCCCGCGCTGGCGAACCTCGCTGGCCAGGTTGGCAATCTGCAGCAGTGTGGACTGGGGCTTGTCTTCGGCCACAAAGCTGCCCACCCCGGCCACGCGCACGATACGGCCCTGCTCTACCAGTTCGCGCAAAGCGCGGTTTACCGTCATGCGCGAGATGCCGAACTGGGTGACCAGCTCGCTCTCGGACGGCAGCCGGTCCCCCGCGCGCCAGGCGCCCTCCTGGATCTTGCGGGCGATGAAATCTTTGACCTGCTCGTACAACGCCATGGCCTGGGTGGCTGCGGGCGCAGGCGCCGCAGCCCGGGGCTTGTCCGCCCGCGAAGACGTGGCAGGCGCACGGGCAGGCGATGCAACCGGGGCCCGCGCAGCAGGCGCAGTGGTAGAGCGGGCTTTGGCAGAAACTGCGGGGCGGCGAGGAGAACGGGCAGGCATGGGCAGGTCAGGGGTCAGTACAAATCGGCAGCCATGGATTCTGCGCGAATCTCCTCGGTCAACCGGGCCTTGAGGTCCATGAACTCGGGGCTGGTCTTGATCGTGTAATGGCGCGGGTGCGGCAAGTCCACCGCCAGCTCGGTCTTGATGCGACCGGGCCGGGCGCTGAACACGGCCACGCGGTTGGCCATGAAGATGGCTTCGTCGATGTCGTGGGTGACAAACAGCACGGTCTTGCGCTCGGCCTCCCAGATGCCTAGCAGCAGCTCTTGCATGAGCACGCGGGTCTGGTTGTCGAGCGCGCCGAAGGGTTCATCCATCAGCAAAATCTTGGGGTCGTTGGCCAGCGCGCGCGCAATGGCGGTGCGCTGCTGCATGCCACCCGACAGCTGCTTGGGAAAGTGCTGCTCGAAACCGCGCAGCCCCACCTTGGCGATGAAGTACGCGGCGCGCTCTTTCTGCTGCGCCTCGGGCATACCGCGTTCGCGCAGGCCAAAGCGGATGTTCTGCTCGATGGTGAGCCAGGGGAACAACGTGTAGCTCTGGAACACCATGCCGCGCTCGGGCCCGGGGCCTTCGACCGGTGCGCCATCGAGCAGCACACGGCCGCTGGTGGCGTGGTCCAGCCCCGCGACGATGCGCAGCAGCGTGGACTTGCCGCAGCCCGAGGGGCCGAGGATGGTCACGAAGTCGTTGTCGCGCACTTCAAAGTCCACCGGTTGCAGCGCCTGGGTGCGCTGGCCCTTGGCGGTCTCGAAGACGCGCGAAACGGCTTGAATGGATACGCGGCTCATCGCACAAAACTCCAGGCAAACAGACGGTGGTTGAGCGCCTTGAAGGCGAAGTCGGACACCAGCCCGATGAGGCCGATGATGATGATGCCGAAGATGATCTGGCCGGTGTTGAGCAGCGACTGGCTGTCGGTGATCATGTGGCCGATGCCGCTCGACGAGCCGATCAGCTCGGCCACGATCACATAGGTCCAGGCCCAGCCCAGCACCAGGCGCAGGGTCTCGGCGATCTCGGGCGCGGCTCCGGGGATGAGCACGCGCGTGACGATGCCCTTGTGGCCCGCGCCCAGCGTGTACGCAGCCTCCACCAGATCGCGCCGTGCACCGCCCACCGTCACAGCCACCATCAGCGTGATCTGAAAGACCGAGCCGATGAAGATGACGAGGATCTTCTGTGCCTCGCCAATGCCCGCCCACAGAATGAGCAGCGGAATGAAGGCTGACGCGGGCAGGTAGCGGCAGAACGAGACGAAGGGCTCAAAGAAGGCCTCAATGCCCTTGTAGGCACCCATCGCTATACCCAGCGGCACGGCGATAACGGCGGCCAGGATGAAGCCGCCGAACACGCGCCACACCGTCATGCCGATGTCCTTGTGAAAGCCGTATTCGCTGAACAGCAGCCAGCCCTCCTTGGCCATGGTGACAGGGCTGGCCAGGAACGTGGGCGACACGAAGCCGCCCAGCGTGAAGAACGCCCACACCAGCACGAACAACACAAAAAAACCGAAGCCCAGCAGCCAGCGGGCACGGGCGCTCACGGGCTCCAGAGGGGCCAGTGAGCGTCGGCGCGCGGGGGCCTTTGGCGTGGTCACAGACAGGGGTTGCACAGCAGACATGGCGCGCTCTTCTTCCTGCTCTTATTTGATGAAGCTCGCGTCGAACGTGACGGCCAGATCCTCAGGCGCCTTGCGGATGATGCCCGCCTCCAACAAGATGGCCGTGGCGTCCTTCATGAAGGCGGTCAGCTCGCCCGCAAAGAACTTCTGGTTGGCGGCCTTGTCCTGCCAGCGCAGGAACGACGACGACTTGGCGAACTGCTCGCCCGTCTGCTTGACCGCCGCGCCCATGATCTCGTTGGACTTGGTCGGGTCGGCCTTGATCATGTCCAGCGCCTGGAAGTACGAGTTGGCCAATGCCTGTGCGGCCTTGCCGTTGGCCTTGAGCCAGGTGGGGTCGCAGCCCACGGTGTCCATCACCATGGGGTAGTCCAGCGTGGTGGCCAAAATCTTGCCCGCGGCAGGGTTGTCACGCACGGTGGAGAGATAGGGCTCGTACGTCATGGCAGCATCGTTCTGCCCTGCCACGAAGGCCTGCGCGGCGGCCTGGGGCGACAGTGTGGTGGTCTTCACGTCCTTGAGGCTCATACCGTTCTTGCTGAGCATCCAGGCCAGGCCAAAGTACGGGGCGGTGCCGGGCGCGTCCACGCCGATGGTCTTGCCCTTCAAGTCCGCAAAGTTCTTGATGTCGCCGCGCACCGCAATGCCGTCGGCGCCGTAGGACTTGTCCATCTGGAAGATCTGCACGATGGGCACGCCGTTGGCGTTCCACGCCACATGCGTCTCAACCGTGGTGGCCGCGCACTGGATGGACTTGGACGCCAGGGCCAGGTGGCGGTCCTTCTGCGGGATCATCTTGATCTCCACATCCAGGCCGTTCTTCTTGAAGATGCCGGCCTTGTCGGCCAGGGTGAGCGGTGCAAAGCCCGTCCAACCGGACATGCCCAGCACGATTTTGGTGTCTTGCGCCTGTGCGGGCAGGGCCGCAGTCAGGACACAAGCAGCGGCCGCAGCCAGCGTTGCCATCTTCACAACCAATCGAGTCATCATCTGCTCCTGTCTGAATAAAAGTCCATCGCCTACCCCGCCCGGCGTTGCCGCAGCACCAGGGTGCCATGATGGCATTGCAGCCATACCTGTCTATACAGGGTAAGTACCGACAATGCCCTGCCATCCAGGGTGAACACATTCAGCAAGAACAGGGCCAGCCCAACGCGCGCAGGCTGCCATGGGATCACCAACGAAAAAACGCTACGTTTTTAATAGCTGCCAGCGCTTATTCTGATTGCGCCACATGGCATTTTGATTGAAAAACTGAGGGCACAGCACTGCCACCCAGCCCAGACATGGCGCACCGTGCAGGTGCATGCCCAGGGCGCACCACGCTGCATCCCTGACCAGGAGGCACATACAAGCGCCCTACCCCACCCGTGGCAGCGCCACCTGCACCTCCAGGCCCGGCTTGGCATTGGCAATGTGCAACCAACCGCCGTGGGCCTGGGCCACCAAGCGGCACAGGTACAAGCCCAAGCCCACGCCCCCGGTGGCGCGCTGGCGCGCCGTGTCGGGCCGAAAGAAGGGCTCTGCCAGGCGGCCCAGGTGCTCGTCTGCCACGCCGGGGCCAAAATCGCGCACCCGCAGCAGCACGCCGCCAGACGCGTCCAGCGTGCAATGCAACTCGGGCGGCGGCGCGGCAGGGTCGCTGTGGCGCAGGCTGTTGTCCAGCAGATTGCGCAGCAGCAGACGCACGCGCGAGCGGTCCAGCGCCATCAGCGGGGCCGGGTGCTGGGGCGCGCGCCCCTCGGTGGGCTTGCCAGCCAGACCACCGCAGTCCATCACCACCCGGATGTGGGCGGCAGCGGCGTGGCGCACGCTCAGTTCCTCCACCACCTCGCGGGCCAGTGCGGCCAGGTCGGTCGGCTCACGGTGCAACGCCGCGTGGCGGCCAGCCAGGCGTTCGCTTTCCAGCAGGTCAGAGATCAATCGGGCCATTTCGCCCAGGTCGCGCAGCAAGGCGTCGCGCTGCGCCTGGGTGTCTGCGCTTTCAGGCAGCAGCTCGGTGTTCAGGCGCGCCCGGGTCAGGGGGCTGCGCAGTTCATGGCTCATGGCCAGCAGCAGTGCACGCTTGGCCTCCAGCATCTGGTGGATGTCTTCTCCCATGGTGTTGATGGTGGCGGCCAGTTGCCCCAGCTCATCGGGGCGGCGGGTGCTGCGCAGTGGAATCGGCTGCGCAAAATCGCCCGCGCCAAAGCGCTGTGCGCCCCGGCGAATGTCGTCCAGCGGGCGCAGCAGGTAGCGCACGTAGGCATAGGCCAGCGCCGTCAGCAGCAGCAGCACCGTCAGCGTCAGCCAGGCGATGCGGGGCTTTTGGTCCCAGGTCATGGCGTTCAGGCCGAACACGATGGTGTGGCCGTCGGCCGTCACGCGTTGCAGCAGCTTGTGTCCATCGGCCTCGGACAGCCAGCGCTTGTCGGTCGCGCCTTGCCTGCGCATCCATTCGGGCCGGGGCTGGTCGGGGTGCGAGTCCCATTTCACCACCGGCCCCTCGATGTGCATGTGGATGGGCAAGCGCCCCACGATGGCCTGGGCGCGCTCAATGCTGGGCGGGGTGCCCACCTCCTCCACCAGCCGGTCCACATAGTCCATGAGCAACGGGCGAGCAGCCTCGCGCCAGCCGATGGCAATGGCTTTTTGAACGCCTCCCATGAAGGTGATGGCCATGGCCAAGGCCAGCAGCAAAAACACCAGCACCAGCCGCAATCGCAGCGAATACCCTACGGCATCGCGTGCGCGGCGGTGCCAGGGGCAAAAGGGTGCGGGGCCGCAGGCGCTTTCTTCACCGCCGGGGTGGTCCGCCGCATACCGCCCTCTGCGCCAACGGGGGGGCCTGGTCCGCGCAGTTCGCTGGTCGCTCATGCAACCACCCTGCGCAGGGCCAGCGAGTAGCCCGCATTGCGCAGGGTTTTGATGCAGTCCAGCGGCTCCAGCTTTTTGCGCAAGCGGCTCACCACGATGTCCACGGCGCGGGTGTACAGCTCGGCGTCGTGCCCGCGCAGCTGGTTCAGAATGTCGTCGCGGCTGAAGACGCGGCCTGGCTCGCGCGCCAGCAGGTGTAGCAAATCGAACTCGGTGCCCGTCAACTCCAAGGTCTGGCCTTGGCGCACCACGCTGCGGCGGGCCGCATCGATGCTCAAGCCGTCAAACCGGATCACATCCCCCGCCTCGCCCACACCGTTGCCACGCCGCCTGCGCAGCACGGTTTGCATGCGTGCCACCAGCTCGCGCGGCTCAAAGGGTTTGGGCAGGTAGTCGTCCGCGCCCAGTTCTAGGCCCACCACACGGTCCATCACATCACCCCGCGCTGTGAGCATGACGATGGGCAAATCGCTTTGCTTGCGGATGGTGCGGCACAGCTCAAAGCCATCCATCTCCGGCAGCATGACGTCCAGGATGGCCGCATCAAAGCCGCCTTGCCCCAACCGGGCCAGCCCGTCACTGGGGCGCAGGGCATGGGTCAGCGCCATCTCAAACCGCTGGAAGTAAGTGGTCAGCGGGGGGCCCAGCTGTTCATCATCGTCAATGAGCAAAATGCGGTGCATACCGAATTTTCACACTGCGGCAATGTCCGCAACGCCTGCCAGCGCACGGTGCCGCAAAATCATACGGCGCAGCCGGGCTTGCGCAGTGCCATGGAGTTGATCAAAGTGGTCGGCCGCGTCCAGCAAAGCGGGCAGCAGGCTGGCCGCCACATCGGGCCTGCGAGCCACCAGGCCCATGGCATGGCCCCGATCAAACCGGGGCCCCCACACCAGGGACATCAATTCATCGTGTGGCTCCTCCAGCCCAGCGAGCAACTGGGAGCCATGGGCGCGCAGGCCTTTGGCCAACTGGTGAACCGGTTGCATTGCAAGGTGCATGGTGCGCTCCTGAGAAGCTGTTCAAACTGTCAGCCGTGCGATGCCATCCAGCCACGGCGGCGCTGCATCATGTCGCGCACTTTCTGCTGCTGGGCGGGTTGCAAGCTGTCATAAAAATCGCCCAGCGCAGCAATCACGGTGGGGCCACCGGCCTGCACGGCACGGGTCTTTTCGTCGAGCAAGGACTGCGCAGCCAATCGGTCAAACCGCTCGCCCGCTACCAGAGCCTGCACCTGCGCACGGGGGTCACCTGCCGCACCGGCCATGGCCTTGCGCTGGGCCAGCAGCACATCGGTCAGTGTCTGCAGCTTTTGCTTTTGCTCGGCATTCAAATCCAGCTTGCTGCCGATGCGCTCGACCATCTTGCCCTGCATCTGGGCCATCTGCTCGGGGCTGGCATCGTGGTGCCAAGGCCTTGCGCTAGAGCAGGCCGTGAGCCCACCCAAGGCAATGCTGGCGCCAAACACAGTGAACAGGGATTTCTTGATCCAGGACTTCATGACAGGACTCCTCACAACACAGCGTTGAACATGAACGCCATGGTGCCGCCCGCGCTGGCAACCGTCGTCTCTGGGCAGTTTCGGTTTATTGCGTTTTGTTTCAGCGCCCAGTTGCCCTTGCTGCGTGCAGGCGCTGCCTCAAGGCTTGTCCGCCACTCACACGCGGGTCCGGGTCACGCCCCCATCGCCAGGGAGTCACACAGCGCCAGCAACTGCCCGGCCTCGGGCTCGGGCAACTGGCCTGCGCGCAGCAAGGTCGCACGCTGCACACCGCGCAGGCGGAAGTACAACTCGTCCTCCAGCGCCTCCACCTCGGCAGCGTCCGCGCTGAGCAGGGCTGCCGGGTTCCACAAGCCACTCTCGTTCCAGCCCGTGCGCAAGCGGCCCAACAAGAACTGCGCCAAAGCCAGCGCGGTCTGCATGGCAGGCAACTGGGCCACTTGGGCCAGCGCCAGCACCCGCTGCTCTGCGCCCGCCAGCACATCACCCAACGCCGCCAGCCGTTGTTCAATCTCGCTGGCCTGTAGCACGGCAGACTGCGGCGGCTGAGCGCCCGCCGCTTGGGTGATCTTGCCCACCCAATGCAAATCAAACTCGCCAGGCACCGCACGCAGCGCCACACTGGCATGCAGCAAGTGGCTGTACGGACTGCGCAGCGCATTGAGCGTGGCCTCGGTCACTGCCAGCAAACGCCCTTGCGGAGACATCTTCCCGCCCCCCAGTGCGTTGGGATAGCCGGACTGGTCCAGGCGCTCATGGTGTTCGGCAATCGCCCGCGCCACCTCTGCCGGGTAATTGGTGAGTTGCGCCACCAACAAATAGCCCACATGGGGGTGCACGACCAATTGCTGGTAGCTGGCAAAGTCCAAATCGCGGTCCGCTTCGGCCTCGCCATGCAGCGGATCGATGTACATCTCGCCCACATCGTGCAACAAGCCACTGAGCAAGGCCAAACGCACGGCCGCGTCGTCCCCTCCATCCGCCGCCATCAACGCCCCGTTGAGCGCCATGGCCGCCACGGCATGCGCGTAGTGCGCAGGCCGTGCCGTTTGGGCCGCCGTCAGCAGCAACTGGGCCACAGGGTGCAGCGTGAGCCCACCAACCAAGGCCAGCAAACGCGGGGCGTGGGGCTGCAACACAGGCACCAGCGGCGACGCACTCTGCAGCACATCCTGCACCGCCTGCACCAAGCCCGCCACCGACACGCCGTCCTCGGCAATCAGGCTGGTCTCCAGTGGCTGGCGCAATTCGCGGTCCAACAACCTGCGCTGCAACGAAGCAGACACCGGCTGGTTGCCCGCCCACAGCTTCACGCCGGAAATGTCGTAGATATCGGTGGCCGAGATGATGCGGCGGGTTTCGCCAGCTTCCAAAATCGTGGCCAGCGCATGGGGGTTGGCAGTGCCAAATGCGCTACGGCTTGCAGTCGTCGATGACGTCATGGAGAGTCTCCCCAAAGCTTGGTGCGCTGATTATCTGCCCGAGCACCGCAATTGCATCAGCCAAGCCGCGCAAATCACTCACACACCTTGCCGCACAACAACGGTTTGCCCCAACCAGCGCAAACCCGGATACAGCAACGAGCGGCCATGCTGGAGAATGGAGGCGCAAAGAAAAAAGCCCAAGTGACGAATCACTTGGGCTTTATCTTGGCGGAAACGGATGTTATCGACCTTTGCCAAGCTGTTTAACCCGCTGGATCGCACGCTTCACAACCGACGTGCTTACTCCGTATTTTGTAGCTAAACCCGCTTGCGTTATGCCGCCTGCAGCGTATTCCGCTACAAGCGCCGCTTCATCATCGGAAGGCAATGCGCGAACCCTTCCCGGCAACCTCCCCCGCGCCCTTGCAGCTATCTGGCCTGCAATAGATCTCTCCCGAATCATTGACCGTTCGAGCTGGGCGACCGCTCCCAGAATCTGAACGACAAACACGCCCATGCTGTTGGTGGTGTCCAGCGGCTCTGTGACGCTCTTGATCGTTGCGCCGACTGTTTCGAGCTGGCGAAGGATGGCCAGCAGGTCGAAAAGGCTTCGGGCTATGCGGTCAATCTTGTAGACGACCAGGACGTCGCCCTTAGCCAGGCTGGCCAAGCACCTGGCCAGCTCTTGACGCCCACGCCTTGAGGCACCACTTGCCTTCTCCTGATAAATGTCAGTACACCCAGCCTTAGCCAACGCATCAAGCTGTAGCGCAGTGTCCTGGTCTTGTGTTGACACTCGCGCATACCCAATAAATGCCATTTTTCCCTCCTTATGGGAAGAAATTTAGACTGCTTCCCAATTGTGAAACGGTCGAAATGGCGGCCCTATGTTCTGTAAGTTTTAAGTCAGGTGTCAGAGCAGTGTGCAAGGGTCTTTCGCATGGGGTACGGGTTGCACGACGGCCTTACATGGTGCCCTGCGGCCCCATACCCCCGCCCCAAACCTGCGACACAAGGTCTCCGGTCCGGGTCCCCATTTGTCTATCAGGAAGGAGGCGAATCAGCGCTCAACGCCCAGGATTCGGAACATCTCGGCAAACTGAGCGAGGTACACGAAAGAAGCAAAACAAGCGCCAGAGACAAAGGCGAGGAAAAAGCCGCTTATGCCACGCGCTCCACCGCGGGAATAGTGAAAAACGTACACGGCAGCGGTAAAGCCGGACAGCAGAAGGCAGGCTAAAACGTTAAAAGGCATGAAGCATTGTGACGCGCCGCCATGGGGCGTCCTGTAAGGATGCCCCGTTTGTCCATCAAAAGGCTGGGTTGACGCTCTAGCTCAGAAAAACACGAATAGAGCGGAGAACGTGCCGGATGGAGCCGCCCCCCAAAAGGAGCCCGGCAACCGCCACGGCAACGGCAATGACCGCGAGACCGGCGACATAAAAAAGATCAGTCACGACAGACAAAAGCGAAGCGTACACGGGAACCTCCTTTTAATGAATTCAGGGCTGCGGCTGGCGAATGACCTGCAGGAGCACCAACAGCTCAGAGGCCGAGGTATTCGAGCTGGTGGAAGACATCCAGCCAGGCAGGAACGGCAGACCGGACGAGCTGGCATCGTGCTTAGTGTCCACCAGGCCACCAATTACAACAACCTCATCTCCAAAAACGTCCAGGTCTGTTTTTGCTTCGCGCTTTAAGAGCGTTGGGCTGTTGTTGACGCCGGTATCAGTGCGCACAAAGCTGCTCACCTGCTGGGAGAGAGTAAGGCGTACGGCGTCGCGAAAGACCTGGGGGGCCAGGTCAAAGATGATGCCACTTTGCCGGTAGTCCACGCTTTGCAGCGTGCCGCCCTGGGCGTTAGTGGTGACAGCTCCAGCGGTGGGCACTTCCTGGCCTACGACCAGGCGGGCAGAGCCACCGGAACGAACAGCCAGGCGCGGAGCGCTCAACACTTTAAAGCGGCCATCGGTGTTCAGGGCACCCATGACGGCCTCTAGGCCGCCGAGCTTGACTCCCAGGAACTCGCCACCGGGGCGGGTGCCGAGGTTGGCAGTGACACCAAATTTGCCGCGCAGGATGTTAGCCGCCAGGTGGAAGGCGCTGCCTTCGCTTTTGCTGGTGCTGACCTCGTAGATGGCGCCCTGCACGCTCACAACTTCGGCGGCGCGATCCACTTGCTCCAGGAACGCCGTGAGGGTCTGTCGGTCCTTTTGGGTACCACGAAAAACCAGCATTCGGTCGTCCTTGTCCATCACGGAGAGCGCGGAGCCTGGCGCGGCCTGGGTGGGTTGTTGCTGGGAGGTGCGCGACGAGCTGCGGCCCGAGGAAGCTAGGCCCTGTTCCCTGGGCTGGGGAGCGGAAGCGGTGGACACGCCACGGTGCGAGGTGAAGCCATCGGGAGCGACGACGCCCCCGGCCAGCTCGCGCAGAGCTGCGGCGCTTTGGTAGCGGGGCCAATAGATCATGGTCTCTTTTTCTTCCTCCTTTTTGTCTTCCGCGATGGCTTCGGCCTGGCGCGACATGAAGAGGGTTCCAGCCTTGTCTTTGGTGGCGTAGCCGAGGGTTTCGAGCCAGCTATCCATGAAGCCGGGAAGCTGACCAGGTAGGCCAGTCCAGCGCAGTGAAACGGGGCGCTGATCGGCTACCAGGTCAGGCGAGAGCACATAGCTGGCGGGCGAGATTTCTTTGTAGACCAGGTGCACGACCTGGGCCAGGCTGACGGCCTGCAGGTCGATGACCACAGGGAGCTTTTCCGGGGGAATGGGTGCGCCTGGTGGCGTGGTCTGGGCGGCTGCGCCAAAGGCAACAGCCAGACCAAAGACAAGGGATGCAACACGCTTTTTCATTTGCCCACCGTGAAGGCTTTGTTTTCATTTGCTGATGATCCACCTGCGCCCGCTGCGGGACCTGACCAGGCGCTGATTTGTTCGCCTTCGACCATGGCGCGGCTATCCCATCCATAGCCGACAAATAGGGCCGGGTCTTCAACGCGCACGCGGCCAGCCTGGCCGGTCAATACGGCACGTTCGCCGCGTGCTGTAACGATACGGCCAGCGAGGCGCCAATCCTGGCTCTGTACGAGCTTGGGCGGTGCCGGTGGTGCCGAGGGTGCAGGTGTGGTCTTTGCGGCGCCTGCAGGGCCGTTTGCTGGCGTGGCTGTTGCCTCTTCAGTGGGTGCGGGCTTCTTTGGGCTGTACCTCGAATAAAGGTGATTGATACCCCAGCCACCCAGCCCGAAGAGAACAAAAACACCCGCGACCATGGCCCAGTTGCGGGGGTCTTTGAGGATGTTCTGGCGGCCATCGATCGCCAGCTCTTTGCCCGACCCTGCGGCGTAGCTGCTGTACAGGCCGAAGATAGCCGGGTCGTAGGCCTTCTGCCAGGTGTTAGCGCGTGCGCTGATCTTTTGATTGGTGCCCTCGAACATGTCGAGGCGATAGCGCTTGTTCAGTCCTACGGTCTTGAGCTTGTGCGTGCGAAATGACAGCTCGACCACCGATTTCACGGTACGGTGCAGGTCGCCAATGGACTGCAGCATGAGCGCCAGGTCGCAACTCACTTTGGTTACGGGGTCCGTGTAATGGCGGTGCTCACGCAAGAAAACTTGGGTGCTGGTCTTGATCTTGGTGGACGTGCCGAAGAAGCGCCAGGCCTCGTCGATGCACACCATGTCGCCGCCCTTCACCGTAGCGTTTTCATCGCCATCACGGCAGGGGAAAAAATCATCGGAGCTGATCTGTTCATTGGTGACCAGGAGCAACTCACCCAGCTCGGCGTCTGGGTGCTTCTCGTGCACATAGGCTCTGATCTTTTCGTAGTCCAGGCCTTCCACGTTGGTGACCACACGACGCCCGCGAAGCAGGGCCGGGAGGATGACGAAGCCAACGACCTCATAAGTTTTGCCGGAGCCCATAAGGCCCGTGTATGCGTTGATGGGCATGGGTCAACCAATCACGGGAATGCGGCGGATCATGAAGCGAAGCACCCAGGCGCTGATGATGGCGGGCAAGCCCACGTCGAAGTGCACCAGGTCCAGGAAGTACCACATGCCAGGCGGGATGCCAGCGAGGGCACCGGACATGGCCTGGCCGTTGGGCAGGCGGTCCACCAACACAGACAAAAACTCGGTGGTAACGAAGAACAGCGCGAAGAACACGAAGAACTTGGCGATGACCGAGCGCACCAAAAACGACAGGGTGGCATTGAATGCCGAGAACAAGATGCCGTACATGTCAGGCCCCTAAAACGATGATGAGCGCAGCGATGGACCAGCCCACCAGAGCGGCAGCGCCAAGCGGCCCGCGTTGGCTTTCCAGCAGCTCGCAATGCTTGGTTGTTCCGTGGTCCTGGCCGAAGAACGGAACCACAAAGGACGGGCATTGCGAGGTATGTCCGGGCACCTGAAAGTTACGCAGAGAGGGGAACAAATCAAAGATGGGCGCCATGATCTGCGCGGCCGTAGGGATGCCCTCTAAGGTGGGCTGCGCAATGGCGGGATTAGGGCCTAAGTCAACGGTGCTGCCTGTGCCTGTGCCGGTTCCTGTACCTGTGCCGGTACCAGTGCCTGTACCGGTGCCTGGCGCGGCGCTCACAGGCGTGATGAATGACGACAGGGGGACCACCTCACCAGGTTGTGCGGCGGCGGTGAAATCGGCGGCGGTGATAGGGAAGTAGTTGATGCCTTGATAGCCTGCGCGGTTGGCTGCTGCGGAGAACATGGCGTTAGCGATCTGCGCCAGGCTGGCCGCTGTGACCGGATGGGAGCCTGCGAGCGGATACCGCTCGATAAAGTCGTTGAGCGTCTGAGCTTGGCTGAACGTCGGGCGGTTCAGGACCACATCGATGTTGAAATTCTCTGTGACAGGCTGCGCAGACAGGTAAGACCCGGCACCGTCAAAGCTCTGCTGCTGGTATCTCAGGGTAGTGGGGCAGCGGTAGTTATTGAAAATCGAGCTGCCTGCAAATCGCGCGTCGTAGCAGCCGCCGTAGTCCACGGACACGTTGGAAATGATGCTTTCATAGAAGGCCCGGCCCTGCACGTCGGGCTGATTGGTGGTAACCATGGAGAGGGCCACCAGGCGGGCGGCGACATAGGCTTTTGCGCACTCCTTGGGGTCGTTGCACCCCACCCCAATACTTTGATATTGCGTGCCGTAATTGAAAGTGCTGGAAGGCATTTCCGGCAGGCTGCGGCAAGCGTTTATCAATGCATCAGGGCCGGTACCGCCGTTCAGTACCGGACAGAGGTAGGTACGAAAGCCCGAAGCGTTGAAGACCGTCGAAAAGCTACTCCCGGCGATGGGGAGGTAACCCGGCTGGCCATCCCACCGGGGCGAGGTGGGAAACGAGGTATCCCCCGGATCTGCGGGCAGCGATTGCTTGGTGGGCGTGTTGCCGTAACTCGCAAAGACACTGCCGGAGGTGGCCGAGAGCGAGAACGTAGCCAGGTCGGTACCGATGGTGTTCACGTTAACGGAGCTAGCCATGCTTGCCAGGGTGGCGACGCCTGCAGTGACGTTCGCGTGAAAGTTGGCCGCTGCGTTGATCGTGTAGCCCTCGACTGCCGTCCAGTTCTCACCAGCAAGGGCAACCAAGGCCAGGCCGGTACCGGCTGCAACATTGGTTGCTGTGAGCTGTGCACCAACCCGAGTAGCGGCGATGACAAAAGCGCGGGCCATCATCGTGGCGGCGGGTATCAAGATAACAGCCACGGGAACGGCACGGGCCTGCATGACCGGATTCCAGATGAGCGCGAAGGCCACCAGGTGGGCGACGAAGCCACGGTAAACGCGGCGGAAGTAGCGGCGGCAGAGGTAGGCGAGCAGGAGCAGCATTTAGGCCCTCAGAACGACGAGAAGGGCCGCAGAGGCCCAGGCAAACAGGGAGAGCACCCCAAGGGCTACCCGCTGGCCTTCGAGCAGCGCGCAATGCTGATCGACATGGAGCGTGGAGCCGAAGACCGAGGGGGTGAACTCGGGGCACTTGATGGCGTAGCTGCCAGGTGACCAGGCAGAGAGCGACGGGAAAAGGTTCCAGAGGGAGGCAAGCACGGTGCTGCCGTTGATGTCTTCAAGGCTTGGCGCTGGAACGCCGGGATTAGGGCCGAGGTCCAGGCCATTGCCACCGGTTCCGCTGCCTGGGTTTGATGGTGGCGCGGCTGGTGCAGTGGACGCAGGAGGGTCCAGCGGATCGGCCAGGCTGGATACCTTCACCAGCGTGTTGCCGAGCACGGCCAGGGCGTCGGCTTTGCTGACGATGGTGTATTTGACGCCCCGGTAACCGTCGCGCTGGGTGCCCCACCAGTACATGCGGTCAACCAGGCGCACCAGGCTATCGAGGCTAAGCACATCGTCTGCAAAGCGTGGATCGCAGGCCAGGAACTGCGGGTATTTGGTGGCGCCTGGGCAGGTGATGGGGATGGGGTTCAGCGAGATGTAGCGGAGGAAAGAGCTTTCAAAGTCCCCGGCCACTGTGAACATGTGCCACAGCGTGGAAGTGGTGTATTCGTACTGCTGCGAATAGATGCAAGTCAGGCCGGTAATCATCCCAAAGGACAGGTATGCATATTCGCTGGTGTCGTTGCACGTGCCGGAGGGGGAAACCTTGTAGTTGCCCCAGTACTGGCCGAAGTCGTCGTAACCGCTGCGCCGGTACTTATACGTAGCGTTGTAAAAGAACATGGACACAGCCGCTTGAACACAGTCCGAGACCTGATTGCAAGCGACCATCCAGGGCTGGCCGGAATCTCGATAGAACCAGCGGTATGTGCCTGGCGTGTAGTTACTGAGTACCGAGCAAGAGGCGGTGGAGCTGGTACAGAGGTTCGTGTAAGAAACAACCCCGTTTTTAAGAGCAGGTAGGTTCTTGAAAGCAAACTGCTTGTCAGGCTCGTAAATACGAGCTGGCGCCCCGCGTGGGCCGATATAGAACGGGGTGCTGTACGCGGGCTTCATGCGGTAGGTGAAGCCGCGTGCTTCGCGCTCAACGGCGACCATGAGCAAGCCGCTGGCGAAGGTGTAGGAGACGGTTTCGCCGTAGATTTTTTGCGCCGCCAAATGGGGCACGAAGGACATGTAAGAAAACGCATTGCCGCCAATATCGGCATTGGCTTTGACGGCTGACTGCTTGGCATATTGAACGATGCGGCGGAAGCTCTCGGCCTGGTCGATGTTCTCGGTTCGTGCGGGCTTGGCCCTGGCGACGGCGGCGGCGATGATCTTTTCTGCAGCTTCGCCAAAAGGCATGTATTTGCGCTGTGAGTCCAGCTCGGGCATGGTTTGCTGTGCCAAAACTGACCAGGCAGAACAAACCAGCACAAGCAACAGAGCAAGGGCTTTCACCACTCCAAGCCCTTGATCAATGCGCCAGCGGCACACAGGCCAGTGGCCCATGCGCTGATGATGTAGAGGTCGTACATATTGCGAAGGTCCAAAAAAAAACCCTCCCAAAATCAACCCTGCGCGCCTTCGGTGCTCGGGTCGTTTTGGGAGGGAGTGGATCAGCGGCGGATGAAGCCAAGCACAGTGCGAACACCGCGCATGGTCACGTACAGACCCGCGACAACAGCGGCCACAGCCATCATGGCGGCGATAGCTTCCACGAAGGTGACGGAGGACGTCAGCGGGTCGTAGGCACTTGCTGCAGATGCAGGACCAGCCAGCATAGACAGCAGGCCGAAGACAGCGGCCAGGACGGCGCTTTGCTTGAGAAATTTCATTTTTCTAACTCCAGGTTGAAAGCCCTTGCGGGCGGGAAATTTGCGACAGGTGCCGCAAATGCTTTACCGACGACTACGCGATTTGTCGTAGTAGTACTGGTCTTTTTTGGTCCAGGTGCGGTAGGTGGCCTTACCGTCCTGGTCGTACTCTTCGTACTGGTAACCCACGCGAGGGCGCGAAGAGTCCACACCGGAAATGAAGTCCAAAACGGCGGAGACGCCACGCTGAAAAACAAGTAAACCGGCAATGACGGAGGCCACGGCCATAACGGCCAGAATCACCAAAGCGGTGTGCTGTTGCAGCACTCCTGTAATCAACGTAGTGAATGCATCCATCAACATCTGAAACCCCCGATCAGTTCAAGAAAATTCGCTTTCTTCGCCCTTAATGAGCCGCAGCACTGCGCCAACGCACTTGCCTGCACACCAGATGCCGATGACCAGGCCGAAAGACATAAAGAAGGTTTCGCGCATCAAATCGGCATCAGGAACGCCGGTTTTTGGCATCGCGTTAACTTCGGCAGTGGTCATAAGCAGGTGTGTACCTGTGGGGCATTGGTAAGAACCAGCCGTCAAGGTGGCATCACCAACCGACCAAGGCAGCACGCGATAGCCAGACACAGAAGCAGCAGCAGAAGCGCCGCCTGGGACCGAAGCCTCGAAATAAATACAAGTAGCCATACAACAGCCCTGCGCGCAGGGCTGGCACCTGGTCACTCGATAGCGTCGAGGGTCATGTCGATGGGGGTAACCATCGTGGTTTCGCCGGTCTCTTTGTCGGTGCTGCGGAAGGGCTTGCGGGCGTAGCCGCCCAGGGTGGCGAGCTGGGCCACTTCTTCGCCTTGCTGGCCCAGGCGCTGCTTGCTGCGAACCTCTACGGTTTGGGGGCGGCTGTAAGGGTCTGGTGCGGGGGTGATGATCCGCGTGTAGGTGGTCTTGTCGTGGCGGCGCACGGCGTCGATACGGCCCTTGATGAGCACTTGCATGGGGCCGATCTTGGCTGGGGATACTGCTGCGTTCATTGCTTTTTCCTCTTGATTTCGGCCTGCAACTCGGGCCATGCGAGGCCGGACGATGCTCCGGCGGGCTCTACCTTTTTCGGTAGTCCAATGACTCTGATTTCTTCGACCAGGTCGGCGCTGCTGACGCCTGTTTGCGCCTGGGCGGCGTGGAAATATTTGCCGTAGCAGCGCTGTGCGTGGTACAGGCCGTGGGCCAGGCTGCCGCGTGCTTCTTCGCGTGCTGTGGGGATTTCTTCGGCTGCTGCTTGCAGCATGTGCGCGAGCGCTGGATAAGCCCCGGTGAAGTACTTGTCGGGGTTGGTGAGCACGTCCAGCGGGATTTCGCGGTCGCGGTTGCCGAGGCGCACTTCGTAGCGCGTCCAGTCGCTGTCGGGCATGTTGAGCTGGCGCCCTTTTTCATAGACGCAAAGCGTCTTTCCGTTCTTGAGTTTTCCAACGTACACGGTGCGTCCTTTCGTGCCTGATTCGTGCCAAGCGCCCTGTGTGTCCAGTTCAGGGTTTCGCCCACGGTTGATAAATGCGCCGGTTTCGTAGAGCGTGAGTGCGTCGTCTACGGTGTATTCGCCATTGAGGAAGTCGACTGCCAGGTCTACGCGTGAGAGCGTGGCGCCGAGGCCTTCCAGCAGCTCCTGGAGGCTGGGCCAGTCGTTGACCATGCCGCAGCCTTTGCCGTTGAGCTGGAGCAGCCAGCGGCCCTTCTGTGATTCGCCGCCGAGGGCGATGGAGCCGATTTCGACCTTCGCGCCATCGTCTAGGCGCGCCTGCAGGCGGTGGCGCTCTGTGAAGCCGAATAGGCCGCCGTCGAGCACTGTGGTGATGGTGCAGCTCACCAGTTCGTTGATGAACTTGATGAGGCCTGCGAGGCTCATCGTGGGCTTGTCGAAGGTGGCGTTCAACCAGTCGATCTTTGCGGCAAGAGGGGCCGCATCAGTGGTGCCTTCGAGGCCACGGGAAACAGAACTTTCAACCCGTGTTACAGCACGGGTTGCAGGCGCTGCGGCGCCTGAAAAAACCGGGCGCAGGCGCCAAGACAAGACCCCCGCCCCTGCGGATGGGGGGGAGTCGTGGAGGGCTTGGGCTGTAGTCATTGGGCGGCGGCTGGTTTGCTCACGCGAGCAACCAGGGGGGAGTCAAAGGACACGACCAGGCCGAGCACGCGAATGGCGGCGACGTAGTCGTTAAAGGCCTTGGGGTTGGTATAGGTGCGCGTGGTCTGGCCGTTGGCCAACATGCCTGGCAGGCAGTGAACGGTGAACACCGTGCACTTGCATGCGTCGTCACCGATGGGGCAATTGCAGTTGAAGCAATAGGGGGCGGTGCTGCGTGGGGCGCTGTACATGGACAGCATCCCGGCGCCGGATTGGACGAGCTGGCGGCGGTTCATGCGCGGCGAGCCTCACGGACAGATCGCGAGGGGTGGTAGTAGCCAAGGCACTCGCCGTAACAAGCAACAGTCCAAAAGCCCAGAGGCTGGGCAAGCTCATCAAGGAAAGGAGTGCCAGCACGCCCATAAACAGGGTCTGCTGCTGTAGGCAAGGTGCCCGCCCCCTGCCCAGCGTCGGCTGGAGCCGCCAAGCTTTCACCGGGCTGTTGAGTGGCAGGGGTCGGGCAAGTGGGTTCCCCGTGGCGGGGATAGGTGTTTGACATGGCGGCTCCAGAGGTGATCCATGGAGCCGCCCTGCTTCTGGCGGTAGGTCGGGCTGTTGAACACTGCGCGCTGACCGGGTGGCTCAATGGATAATTGCCAATAAGCAAACGTTCACAAATTGGCAACCGGATAGTACACCAAAGGTTTACAAAATGGCAACTCTTGAAAACTTGGCAGCGCTGATAGACGAAGCATCGGCAGCGGCAGGAAGCCAGGCAAAGCTGGCAGAACTGCTAGGACTGCACAAAAGCCACATCACGCAGATGAAGCAAGGCACACGGAGCGCGAACTGGAGGGTGCGGGGAAATATGCGCGTGATCCTGGGTGAAGACCCGACTCACGCTTTTGTGGCTGCTATGGCCGAGGACTTGGCCGCGTCAGAGAACGCGGACGAAAAAAAAGCTGCAGATGGTTTTGAGGCCATGCTTGCAGCTTTTCCTTCTGATTGGCGGAAACGGAGGGATTCGAACCCTCGATGAGGCTCTACACCCCATACTCCCTTAGCAGGGGAGCACCTTCGGCCACTCGGTCACGTTTCCAATCCAGCTATTATGCCTCATTTTTAGCGCCTCTCAGCGAAACTCGAACGTCAGGCAAACGGACGGACGTTGGATCGAATGCGTTGCGCAGCCCGTATCCGATCTGCTCGGACTGTGTTTCATTGATCGTTTTTGGCGATGCAGTTTCCAAAGCGAGAGCCTCTGCAGCCGTTGACCCCGCACTCACAGGCCATGAGCACACGCCCCTGCGGGCGCTCCTACAAAGCCTAGGTGCAACACCAATCCAGAATCGGCCCCTGACGGACAACAAAGCCCCGCCCTACCTTGAGCCGCAATCGATGCCCTCGGGTGGTGCAGGCGGCCACTTGGTCCAGCAGCTCGGCCAATTGGGCGGCTGAGGGTGTGGTGTGGTGGTGCACACGCAGCCATTGGCGAAGCACATTGGCTTGCCGGGCCCGGCTCAGCGCTTGCAAGGCCTTGATCTGTGGCGGTGCGCCAATCAGTAGCAAGTCTTGCTGGGCGACTTCTTGCAGCAATGCATCGGCCTGAGCGGCGTGGGATGCGGCGCGGCCAAAGGTGTCGCGGAATGCGGGGAAGGCAGCCTCCAGCGCAGGCAAAAGGCGTGCGCGGATCAGATTGCGGGTAAAGCGCTCGTCGCTGTTGCTGGGGTCTTCCACCCAGGTCTGCCCACTCTGGCGCAGCCAGTCGCGCACTGCGCTGCCCGGCACCTGCAGCCAGGGCCGGTACCACGGCCGACCTGCGCGCTGCCACTGGGCGGGCATGGCGGCCAGGCCCGCGACGCCTGCGCCTCGGGAGAGCGCCAGCAGCATCGTTTCCACTTGGTCATCGGCATGCTGCGCCAGTGCTACCGATTTAATAGCACCCAGCGCTGAATCTTCGGCCAATGCAGCGTCAAAGGCCTGGTAACGCGCCTGGCGCGCAGCGTCTTCAGGGCTCTGCCCGCTGGCGTGGCGGGCATCCACCCGCTGCACCACCAGGGGCACCTGCAGTGCGCTGCACAACTGCACGCAATGCGCTTCAAACACCGCAGCCGCAGCCTGCAAGCCGTGGTTGACGTGGATTGCCCGCACTTGGCCCGGCCACTTCTGGGCCGCCGCCACCAGCAATGCCGTGGAGTCCGCACCGCCACTCAGTCCAACAGCCAAGGGCAACTCCGGGTTGAAAGCGGCCATTGCCGCATCGACAGACAGCGTCATGCTAAACCCGCCCTTCCCGACATGCCCAGCAAGGGACTGACCCACACAGCCACAAAGGCCGACACAAATACAAAGGCCCCTTGCGGGGCCTTGGCATGGGGGCGATGAAAACAGCCCATCGCAGTCATGTGCGTGCGCTCAGCGGCTGTCGGCCTTGGTATCGCTGAAGCGGCCGTAGCTTTGCAGACGCTCGTAGCGGCGGTCGAGCAAATCCTTGGTCTTGAGGTCTGCCACTTGGCGGAAGGCATCGCCCAGCGCGCGCTTCAGGAAGGCCGCCATTTGCTTGTGGTCACGGTGCGCGCCGCCCACGGGCTCGCTCACGATTTTGTCCACCAAACCCAAGGCCTTGAGGCGGTGGGCGGTGATGCCCAGGGCATCAGCCGCTTCCTGCGCCTTGTCGCTGGTCTTCCAGAGGATGGAAGCGCAGCCTTCGGGGCTAATGACGGAGTAGATGGCGTACTGCAGCATGACGACCTGATCAGCCACGCTGATGGCCAGAGCGCCGCCCGAGCCACCTTCGCCAATGATGGTGGTGATGATGGGCACTTCCAGCTGCGCCATCTCGAAGATGTTGCGGCCAATGGCCTCGGACTGGCCGCGCTCTTCGGCATCAATGCCCGGGTAGGCGCCGGGCGTGTCCACAAAGGTGAACACGGGCAGCTTGAATTTCTCGGCCGTCTTCATCAGGCGCAGCGCCTTGCGGTAGCCCTCGGGCTTGCTCATGCCAAAGTTGCGCATGGCGCGCTCTTTGGTGTCGCGGCCTTTTTGATGGCCCATCACCATGCAGGCGTGGCCGTTGAAACGGGCCAGGCCGCCCACGATGGAGAGATCGTCCGAGTAATGGCGATCGCCATGCAGCTCGACAAAGTCCGTGAAGATATCGCGCACGTAGTCCAGCGTGTAGGGACGCTCGGGGTGGCGCGCAATCTTGGTGATCTGCCAGGGACTCAGCTCACTGTAGATGTCCTTGGTGAGCTGCTGGCTCTTCTTGCTCAGCTGGTCGATTTCTTCAGAAATATCGACAGCGCTTTCGGTCTGCACGTAGCGCAGTTCTTCGATTTTGGACTCGAGTTCGGCAATCGGCTGCTCGAAATCCAGAAAGGTTTTTTTCGCCAACGTTTTTCTCCTTAGGTCGCGCACTGCGGGGCGGCCACAAATGGCACGCAATGTAACCGATGCCGGGCAACGGTCAGTTGTCCACCATCAATCGGCGACGGGTGCGGGGTCCAGCGACCGCCAAATATACCAAGTTGCCACACTGCACCAAGGCTTCCAGGCCTCGGCCACTTCACGGGCGTCACTGCGGCTGACCAATTCGCCAGAAAAGTAATTCTGGCTGATGCCCGTGATCAAGCCTGGGTCGTCCAGCGGCAGCACATTGGGGCGCTGCAGATAGAAGATCAGGAACATCTCGGCCGTCCAGCGGCCTATGCCACGGATGTCCACCAGCTCGGCAATGATCGCCTCGTCGTCCATGGACTCCCAGTCCTTGACGTGCAGCTTGCCATTGTCAAAGTGCAGCGCCAAATCCACGAGGTAGTCGATCTTGCGGGCCGACAGGCCTGCCGCACGCATGTCGTCCACCTTGAGCTTGAGCACATTGGCCGGGCTCAGTTGGCGCGACAGTGCGGCAAACCGTTCCCACACGGCCTGTGCGGCCTTGACCGAAGCCTGCTGCCCCACGATGCTGCGCGCCAGCGTGGTGAAGGCATCGCGGCGGGTTTGCAGCGCTGCATCGCCAAATTGGGGGATCAGGCGCTTCATCACCCGGTCTTTTTTGACCAGGTGCTTGCACGCCTCGGCCCAGTAAGCTGGCGTCGTCAGCACGGGCGAAGCCTCAGGGGCATCGATTGATGCTATTTTTTTAGTAGCTGCCACCGCTCATCCAGTCTGCCTTGATGGCGGTTTTATTCACACAAACGTTCACTGCGCAGCTTCCCAGGTCGTCCCAGCGGCTGAATCCTTGAGCACGATGCCTTGCGCCAGCAGCGCCTGGCGGATGCGGTCTGCCTCGGCAAAGTTCTTGGCGGCCTTCGCCGCAGCGCGGGCGGCAATTTGGGCCTGGATGGCAGACTCGTCCAGACCGGCACCGGCCTGCAAGAAGGCCTTGGGGTCGCCTTGCAGCAGGCCCAGGCACTGGCCCAAGCCCTTGAGCAGGCCCGCCAGCTCGGCAGAACGGGTCTTGTTGACCTCGCCAGCCAAGTCAAACAGCACGGCCACCGCCTCGGGCGTGCCAAAGTCTTCGTCCATGGCGGCCTTGAAGCGTGCAGCGTAGGGATTGCTCCAGTCCACCGCCACGGCAGCGGGCTCCACCAGGCTCAGCGCGGTGTACAGGCGCTTGAGCGCCTGGCGTGCATCGTCCAGGTGGGCATCGCTGTAGTTGAGGGCGCTGCGGTAATGGGCACGCACGATGAAGAAGCGCACCGTCTCGGCGTCGTACTGCTTGAGCACATCGCGGATGGTGAAGAAGTTGCCCAGGCTCTTGGACATCTTCTCGTTGTCCACGCGCACAAAGCCGTTGTGCACCCAGAAATGGGCCAGCGGCTTGCCCGTGGCGCCTTCGCTCTGGGCGATTTCGTTTTCGTGGTGAGGGAACTGCAGGTCGGCCCCGCCACCGTGGATGTCAAAGGTTTCGCCCAGCGTGGCGCAGCTCATGGCCGAGCACTCGATGTGCCAGCCAGGACGGCCCGCGCCAAACTCGCTGGCCCACTTGGCGTCTTCCGGCTCATCGGCCTTGGCGGATTTCCACAGCACGAAGTCCAGCGGGTCTTCCTTGCCGTCTTGCACGGCCACGCGCTCGCCCGCACGCAGCTCATCGAGCGACTTGCCCGACAACTTGCCGTAGCCGTCAAACTTGCGCACGGAATAGTTCACGTCACCATTGCCAGCGCGGTAAGCCAAGCCCTTGCCTTCGAGCTGGCTGATGAGCGAGAGCATCTGCGGCACATATTCAGTGGCCCGAGGCTCGACCGTTGGAGGCTCGATGCCCAAAAGGCCAATGTCCTGGTGCATGGCCGCAATCATCTCGTCGGTGAGCTGGCGGATGGTGATGCCGCGCTCCAGCGCACGCTTGATGATCTTGTCGTCAATGTCGGTGATGTTGCGCACGTAGGTCACGCGCAAGCCGCTGCTTTTGAGCCAGCGCTGCACCACATCAAAGGCCATCATCATGCGGGCGTGGCCGATGTGGCACAGGTCGTAAATGGTCATGCCGCACACATACATGCGGACGTGGCCAGGTTCGAGCGGGGAAAAGTCTTCCAATGCACGCGAAAGCGTGTTGTAGATGCGCAAACTCATGGGGTATCAGTGTCGGGAATGGGGAGGATGGGCGATGCGGATCGCCCTGCAGCGCGGAGGCACAGCCCCACGCGGGGGATGGTGCCCGGCACCGGACACCCTATGAAATCACCAGCGGCAACAGCGCACCGTCATGACAACCCCCCTCAGCTACAATCCGCCGAAGTATAAGCCCGGCCCGGGTTTCACGCCGTTCAACCCCTCCAGAACCCCCATGAAGCAAGTCCGCCGCACCCTTCCCCGACTCCTGCGCCTGTTGGCACTGACGGCGCTTGTCGGCACCGGCGCAGCCCAGGCCAACGACTACGCCGACATCACCCAGTTGCTCAAGGCGGGCAAGGCCGCAGAAGCACTTGCCAAGGCAGACCAGCGATTGTCCGCCACCCCCCGCGACCCGCAATTGCGCTTCCTCAAAGGCGTGGCGCAAGCCGACTCCGGCAAGCCCGCTGACGCGGTGGCCACGTTCACCAAGCTCACCGAGGAATACCCAGAGCTGCCCGAGCCCTACAACAACCTGGCCGTGCTGTACGCCAACCAGAACCAGTTGGACAAGGCCCGCACCGCGCTGGAAATGGCCATCCGCACCAACCCCAGCTACGCCACGGCGCACGAAAACCTGGGCGACATCTATGCCAAGCTGGCCAGCCAGGCCTACAACAAGGCGCTGCAGCTGGACGCGGCCAACGCCACATCGCTCAAGCCCAAGCTGGCGCTGATCCGTGAACTGTTCTCCGCCGACGCGGCCAAGGGCGCCAAACCCGCCGCAACCGCACCAGCCCCTGCCGTGATTGCCACGCAGCGCCCCGCCCCCGCACCTGCGGCAACACCGGCGCCAGCCCCAGCAGTAGCCCCCACTGCGGCCCCTGCGCCCGCAGCGGCGGCCCCTGCCGCCAGCCCCGCACCTGCAGCGGCCCCTGCGGCAGCGCCCGCCGCCGACACGGCCAAGAAAGAGGCCGCCAAAGACACCAAGGAAGTCTCTGCCGCCGTGCAAGCCTGGGCCGCCGCCTGGGCTGCCAAGGACATGAAGGGCTACCTGTCGGCCTACGGCAAGGAATTCAACCCACCCGGCAAGCAAACCCGCGCCGCCTGGGAAAAAGAACGCGAAGCCCGCATCGTGGGCAAGTCCAAGATCACCGTGCAGGTGTCTGACCTGAACGTGTCGATGAACGGCAGCAAGGCCACGGCCCGCTTTCGCCAGGCCTACAGCGCCGACTCGCTCAACGTGACCAGCCGCAAGACGCTGGACCTGGTGGAGACCAACGGCCGCTGGCTCATCGTGCGCGAAGCCACAGGCGGTTGATGCCACTGGCCGCCTGACTCCAACCCAGACCTCTCACCTTTGACAGGGCCGACAGCGCAAGCCGTTGGCTCTTCGGTTTTTTCTGACAGCCCCTTGATACAGCGCCACAGCGTGCCAGCCCCTTACTGCAGCGTGCAAGCCCCCTTCTGGATTCGCCACGCGGCCACGGCCGTGACCCTGTTCGCCTTGGCGGCGCAGTCTGCAGCGGCCCCCCCGGTGCATGCGCAAGCATCGCAGCCAGCCGCAAAAAGCAAGCGCCCCGCCGCCCCAACCCCTGTGGCCCCCAAGGCGCTGCAAGACGGTCAGGCCGAAACGCGCCTGCTCAAGGTATACCAACTGGCCAGCGAGGGGCGCGGCCGCGAGGCACTGGCCCAGGCCGAAAGCCTGGCACGCGAATACCCCAATTTCCAACTCGCACAACTGGCCGTGGGCGACTTGCTGGCCGCGCGCGTGCGCCCCATCAAGCAGCTGGGCGATGTACCAGAGCCAGCCCTGCCCTACCCGCCCGAAGTGACCGCCACGCTCGATGAGCTGCGCACCGAATCGCGCCAGCGCGTGCAGGCCCAGCGCGCCCGTCCGGCCTCCACCCACATCCCGGCGCAGTTTGTTGAGCTGGCCCCGCGCTACAAGCACGCCATTGCCATCGACGCCTCGCGCTCGCGGCTGTACCTGTTTGAGAACACGGACAAGGGCCTGAAGCTGGTGGCCGACTACTACGCCTCGGTGGGCAAGTCGGGCATTGAAAAAGCCACCGAAGGCGACCAACGCACCCCCCTGGGCGTGTACTTCATCACCAGCCGCCTGGACCCCGCCACGCTCAAGGACTTTTACGGCGCGGGCGCCCTGCCCATCAACTACCCCAACCCGCTGGACCAGAGCCGGGGCAAGACCGGCAGCGGCATCTGGCTGCACGGCACGCCGCCCGACCAGTTCTCGCGCGCGCCCCTGGCCACCGATGGTTGCGTGGCCCTGGCCAACCCCGATCTGGAGCGCATCCTGCGCACGGTGGAGCCACGCTCCACCCCCGTGGTCATCGCGCAGAAGCTGCAGTGGGTGCAAGCCCAGAGCATGCAGGCCGAGCGCCAGTCGTTTGAGACAGTGCTCAACGCCTGGCGCACTGCCAAGTCCAACGGCGACATGAGCCGCCTGCTGGGCTTTTACGCCCCCGACTTTCAGAGCTACAAGAAAAAGCCCCTGGGCGAATGGGCCGCCGTGCTGCAAGCCGAGGCCCAGGCACTCAAGGGCCGCACCGTCCACCTCAAGGACAAGGCCTACCTGCGCTGGACCGACTCGGCCGACACCATGGTGGTAACGTTCGGCGAAGTGGCCGAGGGCGCACGCACCGGCCCCATCAAACGCCAGTACTGGACGCGGCGCGGCCAGCAGTGGCAAATCTTTTTTGAAGGAGTGATTGGATGATTTCCAAAAGAAAATCGATGCTAACGCTTGCAGGAATTGCGCTGGCAGCCATGGTTTCAGTAGCACCCGCCCACGCGCAGACCGCCCCCAAGGTCAAGCTCGCCACCTCCATGGGCGACATCGTGGTGCAGCTCGACCCTGCCAAGGCCCCCAAGTCGGTTGAGAACTTCCTCGCCTACGTGAACGACAAGCACTACGACGGCACGGTGTTCCACCGCGTGATCGACGGCTTCATGATCCAGGGCGGCGGCTTCACCGCCGACATGGTGCAAAAGCCCACCAAGCCACCGATCCCTCTGGAAGCCAGCAACGGCCTCAAGAACGACACCTACACAATCGCCATGGCGCGCACGAGCAACCCCAACTCGGCCACCTCGCAGTTCTTCATCAACGTGAAGGACAACGCCATGCTCAATGCCCCCAACCCCGACGGCCATGGCTATGCCGTGTTCGGCAAGGTGGTGGAGGGCACTGCCGTGGTCGACAAGATCAAGGCCGTGGCCACCGGCAACAAGGGCGGCCACCAAAACGTGCCCAACACCCCCATCACCATCACTTCGGCCACCGTGGTGAAGTGATTTCGCATTCCTACCCCAGACCTTTTTTCTGAAAGAAGCACTGCCATGAGCAACCCACAAGTCGAACTGCACATCACCGGCTACGGCGTCATCACCCTCGAACTCGACGCTGCTAACGCGCCCAAGTCCACCGAGAACTTCCTGGCCTATGTGAACAAGGGCCACTACAACAACACGATTTTTCACCGTGTGATCCCCGGCTTCATGGTGCAAGGCGGCGGCTTTGAGCCCGGCATGAACCAGAAGAACTCCGATGCCCCCATCGAGAACGAAGCCAAGAACGGCCTGAAGAACGCGAACTACACCGTGGCCATGGCCCGCACCAGCGACCCCCACTCGGCCACCGCACAGTTCTTCATCAACGTGGCCGACAACGGCTTCCTGAACCACACCTCCCCCACCCCCCAAGGCTGGGGCTACGCCGTGTTCGGCAAGGTGGTCTCGGGCACCGACGTGGTGGACAAGATCAAGGCCGTGAAGACGGGCCGCAAGGGCTTCCATGACGACGTGCCAAAGGAAGACGTGATCATCGAAAAGGCTGTGGCCCTGTAAGCAGGCCGCGCTGTCACCACGTGACCCCGACCGTGCCCCCGTTCGCGGAGCTTGCTGCTCCTGCGCACTGGCGCACGGTCGATTTCATTTCGGACCTGCACCTGCAGGCCAGCGAGCCCGCCACCGTGGCCGCATGCCTGCACTACCTGCAGGCCACTCCCGCCGATGCCATCTTTCTGCTCGGCGACATTTTTGAAGTCTGGGTGGGCGACGATGCCCTCCAAGACCCTGGCAGCTTCGAGGCCCAGGTCTGCGACCAGCTGCAAGCCGCGGCACAACGCAGCGCGCTGTACTTCATGCACGGCAACCGCGACTTTCTGGCGGGCAATGCCTTTTTGCAGCACTGCGGCATCACCGGCCTGCAAGACCCCACCGTGCTGACCTTTGCAGGCCAGCGCTACCTGCTCAGCCATGGCGACCTGCTGTGCATTGACGACACGGACTACCAGCGCTTTCGCGTACAGGCGCGCAGCAGCGCCTGGCAGCAACAGTTTTTGTCCCAGCCCCTGGCCGTGCGGCGCGCGCAGGCACGCGGCATTCGGCAAGAGAGCGAGGCGCGCAAGCAGTCCGGCGCCATCTATGCCGATGTGGACCACGCGAGCGCCATCGCCTGGCTGCAGGCGGCAGGCGCCCACACCCTCATCCACGGCCACACCCACCGGCCTGCCGACCACACCCTTGCCCCGGGCCTGCAGCGCGTGGTGCTGAGCGACTGGGACGCCGCCGCATTACCCCCGCGGCTGGAAACACTGCGTTTGTCCGCAGCGGGCTTGGAACGGGTGGCCCTGGCCCCCATGTACCAGCCATCCTGACTCAGGGGCCGTGATCGCGTCCCCGCCCGATCACTGCCATGCCCCCCATCCTCAACCGGCTTTGGCGCCATGTGCGCGCCACCGTAGCGCCCGTGCCCGACATCTCGGCAGACCTGTGGCTGCAGACGCTGCAGCGCTACCCGTTTTTGGCCGCGCTGTCGCTGCACGAGCAAAGCAAGCTGCGCGCACTGAGCGCGCTGTTTCTGGACCAAAAACAGTTCCACGGCGCACACGGTCTTGCGGTGACCGATGCCATGGCCATCGACATTGCGGCGCAGGCCTGCCTGCCACTGCTGCACCTGGGCGATGCCGCCAAGGCGCTGGGCTGGTACGACGATTTCGTGACCATCGTGGTGCACCCCGGCGAGGCCGTGGCGCGCCGCCAGACGGTGGACGAGGCCGGTGTGGTGCACGAACACACCCAGGTGCTGCTGGGCGAGGCCATGGAGCGCGGCCCCGTGATGCTGAGCTGGCAGCACATTGCCAACGCCCACGAGAACACCGCGCGCGGGCACAACGTGGTGGTGCACGAGTTTGTGCACAAGCTGGACATGCGCACGGGCACCGCCAACGGCTGCCCGCCCCTGCCCGCAGGCTTCATGGGCGCCCGCACAGGCCGTGGGGCGTATGAAGCCTGGTGGAATGCGTGGGAGCCCGCCTACCAGGAGTTCCGCGAACGCGTCATCCTGGCCGAGCGCTTTGGCGCCGAACGGCCCTGGCTGGATGCTTACGGAGCCACCTCGCAGTCCGAGTTTTTTGCCGTGGCCTGCGAGGCGTACTTTGTGAACCGCACCCGGTTTGCGCAAGAGTTTGCCAGCCTGGTGCCGGTGCTGGATGCGTTCTTCCGGCGCGAAGCGATGGCGGGCTGAGGCCCACCCGCCGCAAGACTGCGGGCCCACGGTGGCCAGCACACCTTCTTGCGAAGCCCAGATTGCTATATTTTCAATAGCTGCCAGCGCTTATATTTCAAACGCCAGAAGCCATTTTGACTACAAACCCAGCGCAAAGCGCGCCGCCTTGGCCACGGCCTGCGCATCCACACCAAAGAACTGGCGCAGCGCCGCACGCGTGTCGCTGCGGCCAAAGCCATCCGTGCCCAGGGTGATGTAGCGGCGGCCTTCGGGCACGAAGGCGCGCACGGTCTCAGGCACGGCGCGCACGTAGTCGGTGGCGGCAATCACCGGGCCCTGGGTGCCGGCCAGTTGCTGCGCCAGCCACGGGGTCTCGGGGGCTGCACCGCCGTCCATGGCGCGCTGCTCGCAGGCAATGCCGTCGCGGGCCAGCTCGCTCCAGCTGGTCACGCTCAGCACCGTCACCTCCACGCCTTCAGCGGCCAGCAGCTCTGCAGCCTTGAGCACCTCGGTCAGGATGGCGCCAGAGCCCATCAGGGTGATTGATTTAGATGTAATTGGCTGCTCACGCCCGTCCTGCAAGCGCTGAAAGCTCTTAAAAAAATAGCAACCGCGCAGCACCCCCTCGGCCGCATTGGCGGGCAGGTCGGGCTGGGCGTAGTTCTCGTTCATCAGCGTGACGTAGTAGAAAACGTCGCGCTGCTCGGTCACCATCTCGCGCATGCCGGCGTCGATGATCACGGCCATCTCGCCCGCATAGGCCGGGTCGTAGGCCTTGCAGTTGGGGATGGTGGCGGCCACCAGGTGGCTGGTGCCGTCCTGGTGCTGCAGCCCCTCACCGCCCAGCGTGGTGCGGCCCGAGGTCGCGCCCAACAAAAAGCCCCGTGCGCGCTGGTCCGCAGCGGCCCAGATGGCGTCGCCCACGCGCTGGAAGCCGAACATCGAGTAGTAGATGTAGAACGGCAGCATGGCCAGGCCGTGCACGCTGTAGCTGGTGGCAGCGGCTGTCCAGCTCGCAATCGCGCCCGCCTCGCTGATGCCCTCTTCCAGAATCTGCCCATCCAGCGCCTCGCGGTAGCTCAGCACCGAGCCGATGTCTTCGGGCGCATAGCGCTGGCCCACGCTGCTGTAGATGCCCACCTGCTTGAACAGGTTGGCCATGCCAAAGGTGCGCGCCTCGTCGGCCACGATGGGCACGATGCGCGGGCCGAGCTGGGCGTCCTTCAGCAGCGTGCCCAGCATGCGCACAAAGGCCATGGTGGTGCTCATCTCCTTGCCATCGGCCTGCAGCGCAAACTGCGCGTAGCTGGCCAGGGGCGGCACGGGCAGCGCATTGCACACCGTCTCGCGCCGGGGCAGGTAGCCGCCCAGTTGCTGGCGGTGGCGGCGCAGGTACTGCATCTCGGGGCTGTCTTCAGCAGGCTTGTAGAAGGCCAGGCCCGTGGCCTGCGCGTCGGTGAGCGGCAGGTTGAAGCGATTGCGGAATTCGATGAGATCCGTATCGTCGAACTTCTTCTGGCTGTGCGTGGTCATCTTGCCCTGCCCGGCTGTGCCCATGCCGTAGCCCTTCTTGGTGTGGGCCAGGATGACGGTGGGCTGGCCCTTGTGGGCGCTGGCGGCGGCATAGGCCGCGTGGATCTTCACCAGGTCGTGCCCGCCGCGCTTGAGGCGGTCAATCTGCTCGTCCGTCATGCCCTGGGCCAGCGCGGCCAGCTCGGGGCTTTGGCCGAAGAAGTTGTCGCGGTTAAAGCGCCCGTCCTTGGCGGCAAAGGTCTGCATTTGCCCGTCCACCGTGCCTTGCAGCGTGCGCACCAGCGCGCCCGTCAGGTCGCGGGCAAACAGGCCGTCCCAGTCGCTGCCCCACACCAGTTTGACCACGTTCCAGCCCGCACCGGCAAACAGGCGCTCGAGCTCGTCGATGATGCGGCCATTGCCGCGCACCGGGCCGTCCAGCCGCTGCAGGTTGCAGTTGACCACCCAGACCAGGTTGTCGAGCCCCTCGCGCGCGGCCAGGGTCAGCGCGCTCATGCTCTCGGGCTCGTCCATCTCGCCGTCGCCAAACACGCCCCACACCTTGCGCCCCTCGCAGTTGAGCAAATTGCGGTGCGTGAGGTAGCGCATGAAGCGCGCGTGGTAGATGCTGCTGATGGGCCCGATGCCCATCGAGCCGGTGGGGAACTGCCAGAAGTCCGGCATCAGCCAAGGGTGCGGATAGCTGCACAGGCCCTGCGCCCCAGCGGCGGGCGCGGTGATTTCCTGGCGGTAGTGCATCAGGTCTTGTTCAGACAAGCGCCCTTCCAGAAACGCCCGCGCGTACACGCCCGGCGCGCTGTGCGGCTGAAAGAACACCAAGTCGCCCCGGTGCTGCCCTTCGCCCAGGCCCTCGCGGGCGCGGAAGAAGTGGTTGAAGCCGCTCTCAAACAAATCGGCCGCGCTGGCATAGCTGGCAATGTGCCCGCCCAGTTCACCATAGGCCTGGTTGGCCCGCACCACCATGGCCAGCGCGTTCCAGCGCATGATGGATGCCAGCCGCTCTTCCACCGCCAGATCCCCCGCAAACGCAGGCTGGTTCTGCGCCGCCACGGTGTTCACGTAGGGCGTGTTGAGCTGGGGCTGCCAGCCAATCTGCTGGGTGCGCGCCAGGTGCACCAGCTCGGCCAGAATGTGGCGCGCCCGCTCTGGCCCCTCGGTGGCCACCAAGGCCACAAAGGCGTCGCGCCATTCGGCAGTTTCTTGGGGATCCGCGTCCGGCGCACCCAGGGTGCAATCGAGGGCGGCGGGATCAGCGGCTTGCAGCAGGGTGTGGGGTGTAGGGGCGTTCATGCCGTTCACTGTAGTGAGGGCATCGCCAAATAAGTTGCCGATATCGCTCTATATTCAGAACGTGCCAGCACAGCGTGCCGCAAAAACCATAAACTGCAGCACATGAAACTGGACGCCATCGATTTGCGTATTCTGGCCGAGCTGCAGGCCGACGGATCCCTGTCCAACGTGGAGCTGGCGCGGCGCGTGCACCTGTCGCCCTCGCCATGCCTGGCGCGGGTCAAGGCGCTGGAGGCTGCAGGCGTCATCAGCCGTTATGTGGCACTGGCCAGCAGCGCCGCGCTGGGGCTGGGCTTGAATGTGTTCATCAGCATCAGCCTCAAAACCCAAAGCAAGGAGGCCCTCGCCGACTTTGAGCGCCGCATTGCCGAGCACGATGAGGTGATGGAGTGCTACCTGATGACCGGCGACAGCGACTACCTGATCCGCGTCGCCCTGGCCGACATGGCGGCGCTGGAGCGCTTTATCCTGGAGCAGCTCTCACCCATCCCGGGGGTGGAGAAGATCCGCTCCAGCTTTGCGCTCAAGCAGGTGCGCTACAAAACGGCGCTGCCACTACCCAAAGCAAGCTAGGTTCGCAGCAAGAACCTGCACCAAGCTCACTGCGCCCTGGCCGTGCTGGGCGGTTGCCCAATCACACGCTTGTAGGCGCGGCTGAAGGATGCTTCAGACTCATACCCCAGCCTGTGGGCCGCCACGGCCACGCGCATGCCATCGCGGGCAATCCAGCTGCGGGCCTGCGACATCTTCACCTTGGCCACATAGCGCGCCGGGCTCTCGCCCATGGTGCGCGTGAACGATTCGGCAAAGCGTGAACGCGAGGCGCCCATCAGGTCGGCCAGCAGCGGCACGTTCCAGTCGCGCTCCGGGTCTGCGTGGATGGCGGCAATTACCTTGCCGATGCGCGGGCAGCGCACGGCGGCAATCCAGCCCGTGGGGTTGTTGCAGCTGCACTCCACCCACGCACGGATGATGCTGGCGGCCAGGGCATCGGCCAAGCGCGCCAGGATGGCGCAAGCGCCCATGCGGTCCTGGGCCACCTCGCGCTCCATGGCATCCAGCAGCACGGGCACGGTGGTATCGCGGCGGGCCAGGTCACCGGCCAGCATCACCTCGGGCATCATGGCCCTGAGCGGGTGCAAAGGGTCCAGGTTAAAGCGCAGGGCCCCACAAAACACCACGTCCGGGCTTTGGCCGGGTGCCTGCGGTACACCCGCCTGTCCTGCGAAATGGCCGCTGTGCACAGGGTCTCGTCCATCCAGCAGGTAGATGTTTTCAGACACCGGCCTGCGTGCCAGCAAGTCAATGTCCACCGGCGTCACATCGGGTGCGCTGGCCAGCACATGAAAGCTGCCATGGGGCAGCAGCACCGCATCGCCAGGGTGCAGCCGCTGCCAGTCGGCGCTGCGGGTGCGCAGCCACGCGCCACCGCTGCCCACAAAGTGGAACCGCGCTGACGGCAACGCCGGGAACGCCACCGCCCAGGGCGCATGCATCACACAGCGGCCATACTCCACGCCGTCCAGGCGCAGGCCCAGCAGGATCTGGGTCAGCAGGTCTGGTGGCTCTGGGCCCACGGCCGCAGGCGGCAGGGTTGCCCCCTCGGCAGGGCTGGATAAAAAGTCAAGCATTCAGGCTTTTATGGCATGGAAACGCCTGCATCTTATCCCTACGATGCCTGTCCGTTCATCCCAAGGCCTTTACCTGTGTCTTCCCCATCTTCTTGCTCCGTTTGCCTGGATGCCACCACAGGCGCCCCAGCGGCAGGCGCCCACCCTGCCCCTGAAAACACCACGCTGCAACCCGCCAGCCACGAGCCCATCCAGGCGCGCTGGGCGGCAGTTGCCTCCATGGCACTGGGGGTGTTTGGCCTGGTGACGGCAGAGTTTCTGCCCGCCAGCCTGCTCACGGCCATGGCCGCCGACCTGGGGGTGAGCGACGGCGCAGCAGGCCAAGCTGTCACCGTCACGGCCCTGGTGGCGGCCGTGGCGGCGCCCTCGCTGCCGCTGCTCACCCGCCAGCTGGACCGGCGCGCCGTGATGATCGCCTTCACGCTGCTGCTGGTGCTGTCCAACGCGCTGTCTGCCCTGGCCAGCAGCCTGCCCATGCTGCTGGTGGCACGCGTGCTGCTGGGGGTGGCGTTGGGCGGCTTTTGGTCCATGTCGGCAGCGCTGGCGATGCGGCTGGTGCCTGCATCGCTGTTTGCGCGGGCCATGTCCTTCATCCTGACCGGGGTGTCGGTTGCCACTGTGTGTGCGGCACCCATTGGTGCCTGGATGGGCGACCTGTGGGGCTGGCGCAGCGCCTTCATTGCAGCCGGGGGCATCAGCCTGATCACCCTGGCCGTGCAGTTGCTGGCCCTGCCCGCCTTGCCGCCGCGTGACAACCCCAACCTGCGGGTGCTGGGCGAGCTGCTGCGCCGCCCACCCGTGCGCATGGCCCTGCTGGCAGTGCTGCTGGTCATCTCCGGTCACTTCGCGGGCTTTACCTACATCCGCCCTCTGATGGAGCAAGTCACGCACCTGTCGGTGACCAGCATCACGGCCGTGCTGTTGGGCTATGGCGTAGGCGGGTTCTTCGGCAACTTTGTGGGCGGCTGGATTGCCGGGCGCAGCGAGCGCCAAGCCATCGTGGCCGGTGGCGCCGTGATTGCCGTGCTGGCGGCCACCTTGCTCATTGCGGGCCATTCAGCGGCCATCACGGCGGTGGCCATCACGCTGTGGGGCTTTGCGTTTGGCGCGTTTCCGGTGGGGTTTCAGACCTGGATGGTGCGCGCCGCCCCAGACCAGGCCGAGGGCGCGGGCGGGTTGCTGGTGGCGGCGTTTCAGATTGCGATTGCCAGCGGTGCCATCTTTGGTGGCCTGATGGTGGACCACCTGGGCGCCTTGGGCGGCCCTGCATTTGCCCTGGGGGCCATGGTGCTGGGCACGGTGCTGACCTGGCAGCGCGGGCCACGCGCCGTGGCAGCTTGAAACAGGCCTGAGCCAAGCCTGGGGCGGGGCACGCCCTGCCCCATCACCCCGCAGTCAGGGGGCTGACTTGGCCGGCTTGCGAGCCACCTCACTCGTCGCCACGCGGCGGCGCAGCTCGCGCAGCACGGCCTTGGCACGGGCCTCGTTGGCGGGGCCCATGCGCACCATGATTTTCTGGCCGCTCGACAGCGCCTCCAGCGCCGGGTCGGCAAACTCGTAGCGCAGCCAGGGCCGCGGGTCAGGCAGCTCGGTTTGCACCTTGGTCAGCTTGAGCTGCAGCGGGCCCTGCGGCTCGGGGGCTTTGATCAGGTGGTCCAGCACAGCCACCAGCCGGTCGTTGAAGTAGCGATTGGGGTAGCCCAGCTCTTCATACGCCTGCTGAAACAGCGGGTACAGCCGCGCATACAGTGCCACCGCGTTGTCCATGGGCACTGACTCGGCAAACACCAGCATGGCCGCATAGCGTGCGGCATTGGGCTTGGCGGCGACCAGCTCGGCCCCTTCGCCATCCACCAAAAAGCGCTGGGGCGTGGGGTGCACCGGCCACACACGCACGGGGGCGTGGGCCTGGGTAAGGCTGTCTACCGTGGCCACCACGCGGCGCGCAAACGATTCTGTCTGCAAGAGCGACGACACCTGGCCTGCACCCAGCACTTCAGACAGCAACTCTGTCACCATCACGTCCGATTCGGCCAGCGGGGGCAAGGCCGTGTCGGGCGGGCCCAGCACGCCCACGGGGTTTTGCACCCCTGCGGGGATCGGCGCTGTACTGGGCGCCGCAGGCGCAGAGCTTTGCGCAGGGGCTGCGGCCTGCACGGCATCTGCCGGTGCGGGTTTGAACCACACCCAGGCGCCCGCGAGCGCAGCCAATACCAAGGCGCCAGCCCCCACCGCCAGCACCATGGGCGATGCTTGCCGCGGAGGTGGACGAAATCGGGTGTCTTCTTTGTCAGGCATGTGCATTCCTCATCGGTTCAAAAGAGCAGCATCAACGCGCCCTTTTGCATCCGAACAATGTAGCGGCCTGAACACACGTTGGTGGGCACAGCCTGCCCAGGGGTGTAACAGCGTGTTGCCCAATCACAGGCAGGCCCATGCCCACCAGCAAGGGGCATGGTGAATGCGCCGCTTTACAGCACGGCCGATGGCGTGCTGCCCAGTCCCTGCAGCCAGGCCACCGTGGCAGCCAGCTCTGCGGGGCGAATCTCGTGCGCGCCCGGAAACTCTTTGAACGTGACCGACACCGGCAGTTGCGCCATGTGGTGCGCAATAGCATGGGCATGGGCGATGGGGATGACGTTATCGTGCGTGCCGTGGCTCAGCCACAGTTGGCGGCCGTGCAGCGCCTCGGCCGGGGCCGTCAGGGGCACCACCTGCGCCAGCAGGCGGCTGTGCCACACCATGGCGGCATGCAACAGGCCGGGCTGGGTCAACAGCAGCGACAGCGCCATGATGCCGCCCTGGCTGAAGCCGCCCACCACCACCCGCTCAGGGGCAACGTGGAGCTGGGCAGACGCAGCGGCCACAGCCTGTGCCACCAGGGCCCGGCTTTGCGATTCTTGGGCTTCGTTGATGGTGCGCTCGCCATTGGGCTCAATCGAAAAATCAAACCAGGCAAACGAACCCGGCCCCATGCGAAACGGTGCGCGCAAGCTCACCACATGGAAATGGTCTGGAATGTGCGACGCCAAGCCAAACAAATCTTGCTCGTTACTGCCCACGCCGTGCATCAGCACCAGCAGCCAGGGGTGGGGAGTGGAGGCGGCAGCGGGGCGCTGCAAAAAGGTGAGCGGCAAATCAAGCATGTTCAGGCGCCAGAGGCAATTTTGGATCGATCAAAAAAAGTGTGTGCAGCAAAAACGCACCACTTGGAGCAGCTAACAAAACTCAGCGAAGCGGCCCTGGCTAGGCGTCTCGCCGCAGGCCGTACAAGCGGTACGACAAGGCGAGACAACGACGCCAGGGGAGTTTTGTGAGCCGCTCTCAGTGAATTGGGTGCAAGGCAAACGCATCCATGGCCAGCATGCTGTACATCACCTCGCGGCTCAGGTAGTTTGCGCGCAAATCGTCGCCCGCCGCCCCCAGGGCAAAAAACAGCGGCAAAAAGTGGTCTTCCGTGGGGTGGGCGCGCGCAGCGTGGGGTGCCTGACTGCGGTAGTTGAGCAGCGCCTTCATGTCGCCGCGCACCACGGCGTCTTCAATCCAGCGGCTGAACTCGACCACGTAAGGCGCGGGCTCGCGGGCCCCACCAAAAAACTCCGACAGGTTGTGCGTCATGCTGCCCGAGCCCATCACCAGCACGCCCTGGCTGCGCAGGCTGCGCAACGCAGCGCCCATGGCATACACCTCTGCCGGGCCAGCCGCTGCGGGCAAGGCCACCTGCACCACCGGCACATCGGCCTGCGGAAACAGGTGCATCAGCGGCACCCAGGCACCGTGGTCAAACGGGCGGGAGGCATCGCCCTGCGCAGGCATGCCCGCTGCGCCGAGCAGCGCCACCACCTCGGCCGCCAGCGCTGGCGAGCCCGGTGCAGGGTATTGCAACTGGTACAGCGCGGGCGGAAACCCGCCAAAGTCATGCCAAGTGGCAGGCTGCGGGCCCGCCATGACCAGGGGCGAGCGCGCCATCCAGTGCGGCGACATGATGACCACGCCTCGCAGGCCCGGAAACTGCGCCTTCAAATCCTGCCCCCAGCGCCCCAATGCTGGCCCGGTCTCGCCCGCATCCACCGCAAACAGCGGTGCACCGTGCGAGACAAACAGCGCAGGTAAAGCCAAGGCAGGGGCGTTGGCAGAAATGGCTTGAGGGGCAGACAGCGCGGAGGGCAACGTAGACATGGTGAACCTTTGGTAACTAATAGCCACTGTAAAAGAGATCACCCGAGCGAAAAAGTAGCCCGCCCACAACGGATTGTTCTAGTTTCAGGGCCAATCCTGCAGTGCAGGCGCAACAGCACACTGCATGCAGTGCCACAGCCTCAATCCCCGCCCCGCACCCTGCCCCGCAGCGCCTTGGTCTCACCCCGCTGGCTTTTGCCCGCCAGGCGGCGCTGCTGGGAGCCATAGGTGGGCTTGGTGGCGCGGCGTGTGCGGGGCGCCACGGCCACAGACTGCACCAGCGCATTCAGCCGCGCCAGCGCATCGGCACGGTTTTGTTCCTGGCTGCGAAACTGCTGCGCCTTGATCACCACCACGCCCTCTTGGGTGATGCGCGTATCACGCAGGGCCAGCAGGCGCTCTTTCACCGGCTCAGGAAGTGAAGAGGCGGGCACATCAAAGCGCAGGTGCACCGCGCTCGACACCTTGTTCACGTTCTGCCCACCCGCCCCCTGGGCGCGCATGGCAGAAAACTCCACCTCCTGCTCATCCACGCACAGCAAAGGCGCCACCGCCAGCATCATTCGCACCCCACTCTGTTCATACCCACCCCGTGTTCCGCCACCACCTGTTTAAGAACCTGTTCAAAGGGGCACATCATAGGCAGGCGCAAAAAAACGCCCTGGCATACGCGATGCACAGGGCGTTGAGAAGGCGCCTGAAGCCCTGAAACAGGGCAAACAAGCGCCGAGGGGAACCAGAAAGTGGCGGCACGGCCCGCCAGGGCCTGCCCACCGCCAGCGCTCAATCAGCGCCAGTCACGGTATCCGTGGTGCCGGTGGTGGCGGTGCCCTTCACGGTAGTAATAACCGGGGGGCGGTGCGTAATACACCGGTGCGGGTGGCGCGTAGTACACCGCTGGGGGTGGAGGTGGGGGGGCGTAGTAAATGGGGCGTGGGGCCACATACACAGGGGCAGGGGCCACATAAGCAGGGTAGCCGTAGCCATAACCATTGCTCACCCCCACCGACACACCGGGCGAATTCACGCCAATCGACCAATTGACATCGCGCGCCTGGGCAGAGCCTGCGCCAGCCAGCAGCGCCAGTGCCACACCAGCCGCAGCGGCCATGGCTTGGATAGAACGGGTTTTCGTCATGGAAATCTCCTTTTTGAAGGGAGGCGGCCCACGGGTGGGGTTGGCCTCTGCAGTGCATAACGCACCAAGTGACCAAAAGGATGTCATGAAAACACCGCAATATTGTTTCTGGAAGTACACACTGACTAGCGCCCAGAGAAATACGTCACACAAAGCCCAAGTTCGCCCGCAGGCCCGCCAACCTGTAACCGCCGCCTAAAATGGGCGAATGAGCACCCCCACCCCCGCCAACACCCTACCTGCAGGCACCGCCGCAGCCCCTGAATCCGTCAAGCCCAGCAACTTCCTGCGCCAGATCATTGAAGCCGATCTGGACAAAGGCACCTACGCCAGCCGCCGCTGGGCTGGCACCCCCGGCGACGCCGCCCACCACACCGCAGGCGAGCCCGACCCGGCCAAAATCCGCACCCGCTTTCCGCCCGAGCCCAACGGCTACCTGCACGTCGGCCACGCCAAAAGCATCTGCATCAATTTTGGCCTGGCGCGCGACTACGGCGGCGTGTGCCACCTGCGCTTTGACGACACCAACCCCGAAAAAGAAGACACCGAATACGTCAACAGCATCATCGACGCCGTCAAATGGCTCGGTTTTGACTGGAACGGCAGCCAGGGCGACTACAGCGTAGCCCCCTACCAGGCCAGCGACTACTTCGACTTCATGTACCGCGCCGCCGAGAGCCTGATCGAAGCGGGCCACGCCTACGTGGACGAACAAACCCCCGAAGAAATGCGCGTGAACCGGGGCGACTTTGGCAAGCCCGGCGTAGACAGCCCCTTCCGCAGCCGCACCCCGGCCGAGAACTTGGCCAAGTTCCGCGAAATGCGCGACGGCCAGCACGAAGACGGATCGATGGTGCTGCGCGCCAAGATCGACATGGCCAGCCCCAACATCAACATGCGCGACCCGGCCATCTACCGCATTCGCCGCGCCACGCACCACAACACGGGCGACACATGGTGCATTTACCCCATGTACACCTTTGCGCACCCGATTGAAGATGCGCTAGAGCAAATCACCCACAGCCTGTGCACGCTGGAGTTTGAAGACCAACGCCCCTTCTACGACTGGCTGCTGGAGCGTTTGACGGAAGTGGTAACACTTCCCGATGGTCGCGTTGTGGGCGGCCTGCTGGCATCGCCCCCGCCCAAGCAATACGAATTTGCGCGCCTGAACCTCACCTACGTCATCACCAGCAAGCGCAAGCTGGCCCAGCTGGTGTACGACCACAAGGTCAGCGGCTGGGACGACCCCCGCATGCCCACCATCGTCGGCCTGCGCCGCCGTGGCTACACGCCCGCCGCCATCCAGACCTTTGCCGACCGCATTGGCGTGACAAAGTCCGACAGCTGGATCGACTACAGCACCCTGGAAGGCTGCCTGCGCGAAGACCTGGAGCTGAAGGCCCACCGTGGCATGGCCGTGCTCAACCCCGTCAAGCTGGTGCTGACCAACTGGGACGAAGTGATGGGCGCCGGCCACCTGGAGCCCTGCACCCTGCCCGCCCTGCCCCACCCACCCGAAGGCGTGGAAAGCCCCGTGCGCCACTTCACCATCGGCAAAGAAGTCTGGATTGAACGTGAAGACTTTGAAGAAGTGCCGCCCAAGGGCTACAAGCGCCTCTTCCCCGGCAACAAGGTGCGCCTGAAGGGCGGCTATGTGATTGAGTGCACCGGCTGCACCAAAGACGCTAACGGCGTCATCACCGAAGTGCTGGCCACCGTGGTGCCCGACACCAAGAGCGGCACCCCCGGCGCTGACACCGTGAAGGTGAAAGCCGCCATCACCTGGGTGGGCGTGGCCGACGGCGTGAACGCCGAAGTGCGCATGTACGACCGCCTGTTCCTGGACGCCCACCCCGACGCGGGCGGCAAAGACTTCATCGAAAGCCTGAACCCGAACAGCCTGAAGGTGGTAACCGCCATCGTGGAGCCGTCATTGGCCAATGCCAAGCCGGACGACAAGTTTCAGTTTGAGCGGCACGGGTACTTTGTGGCGGACCGGGTGAATCACGCGGCGGGCAAGCCGGTGTTTAACTTGGCGGTGGGGTTGAAGGATAGTTGGGGGAAATAAAACTTTGGGCATTCGTGAAATTTATAGAAACTGACTGAAAAACAAATAGGCTAAAGCATCTTGATATCTGCAACGTCAACAACCAGGCACGAAATCCAAAGGGAGTCAACGGTGAGCATTGATCACAAGAGGATATTGACTGCATTTCAGCCAGCAAAAGAGATTTCTGACCCCAAGAGGTTTGCAGGCAGACGTCAAGAGCTAGAGGCAGGCGCAGAATTAATCGCCGCCAAAAATCATGTTTTTATTTACGGACCCCGTGGCATTGGAAAATCCTCATTAGCCAGACAACTTGAAATAATCGCAAAAGGCAACCCAGAGCTGCTCGAGGAAATTAACTCTCCTCTAAAGGATATGCAGTTCTCTTTTGCAACATGCTTTTTAACTCGCGACGAATCAGTCAACAACATAAACCAACTGCTATATCGATTAATGATCGATGACACAGGCTTTGGAAAATTTGACTCTTTATTTTCAAAGTTTGGAGAAGTTCAAAAATATGCTCAAGGAGCCCAACTTGATGCAAAGTTAGTTGCTGATTTTTGGCGAAGGGCCAAAGCGATTGCAGGATCATCTCAAGATGGGTTAATTATTTTCATTGATGAATTCGAACTAATTCAAACACATGAAGGCTTCTCATCCCTACTCAAAGCAGCGCCTGACGGGGTCGTCTTTGCTGTTACTGGGATTGCCACTACTGAAAGAGAGCTGGTCCGCGACCATCTATCAATTGAGCGGCAACTAACCACTGGAAAACTGCCTGTCAGCCCAATGGCCCCAAATGAGCTGCTTAGAGTTGTGGCAACAGCCGAAGGACTAATTAAGCACGAAATTCTCTACAGTGACGAAGCAAAAACAGAGTTAATCCGCATAGTTGCCGGCCAGCCATACCTACTTCATTTAATTGGCCGCGAATCACTATTAAATGCCTTTCGATCAAAAAAGAAGGTTATTTCACTGACAGATTTAAATTTCGCGCTATCCGAAATCGCACTCCGAAGAACTGATTCAGTATTGGAGGACCAATACCTAAAGGCAATCGGAAACTCTAATCAACGAGAAATAGTTCTTAGAGCATTTGCGGCCACTTGCAGTCCCAATGCTCATACATCGCAGGCCTACCCTATTGCCGAAGGACAGGGAGTAACCAACGTTTCTTATTATGTTGCAGACCTGCAAAAAGACAGCTTCGGCAGTTCTTTGAGAAAAGTCAAAGAGCAGGTTTACTCATTTCGAGACTCACTTTTCCAAGCCTACGTTTCGGCAACCCCTCGTCGCTTATCGCACGAAAAAAGCGATGACCCAAGCCCGACTCTCAAACGCGCAGCAGGGCAAGAATTTGAACTTCTTCATTTTTCAGATTTGCATTTTGGCGAGGCGCACTATTTTTCAAAATTGCCCTCCGCGCAAGATTCGATCCCGCACGAAGATAAGCCGTCATTGGACAAATTCGTAGGCCAAACGATTGAACGCGAGCATTTCAGACCCAATCTCATCGTATTCAGCGGCGATCTGACTCAAAGGGGAACCTCTACGGAATTCAATCTTGCCAAGACAGCAATTTCGGGCATCTTGAACTCAGCCACAGAAAACGGCAGCAATCCAGATATTGTATTAATACCTGGAAATCACGATGTAAACTGGGCCCTGCAAGAAGGAGATCCAGACGCAGGGATGGCATTTCAACCCTATATTAATTTTCGAAATGCATTGATTACACATAGCCGGATTGACGTTCCGATTAGCCCGGAGCGACTGTATGAAGTTCGGCAGTTTGAGAGCAATGGAGCTCGAGTAATTGTTGCGGCATTCAACTCCGCCGTCCTTATCAAGAAGGGTGATGATCGAGGATATATCGGGACAACACAACTTGACAATGCCCTGCAAGAAGTCTCGCGACTCGATCCTTTAAATCAATTTATAAGAATCGCAGTTTTTCATCACCATCTCGTGCCTGTGCATTCCGGTGAAGCAACGATCAGGGCAGAAGCTCTGTTAACCGATGCGCCTGCTGTTAAACAACGGCTGTACAAAGCAAAGTTCATCATGGCTCTGCATGGCCATCGACACCAAGGCCACGAAGAGATGGTGAGTGACGGTGAGAATTCACTAGTTGTTATTGGTTGCGGAAGTAGTTCGGTCGTGGTTCCTGAACGCGGCTCCCAGCCTCTTCAATTCAATCGGATTGCGATTCAATTAATGAAGGAAAATGTGGCAATTCAAGTCACAAAGTACTATTTCGATACAGCCGTGGAAGAATGGAAGGCACAGCCCGCCAAAACCTTCTCTGTTTCAAAAGCGCATAAAGAATAATTTGATCAACGGGATCCACCAATATTTAAAAAAATATTCTTCTCTTAATTTTATCGATACTGACTGCAATCAATAGGCCATACGCATTCCGCTTCATGGGAGATAACATATATGGCTAAGTTTCTTTCGACAACAGGCACCAATTACCACCTTGAAGAACTTATCAAAGGCGCATCAGACCGCTTGATACTGATCAGCCCTTTCCTTAAGCTCAACGATCGGATGAAGGAACTTCTGGCCGATAAAAACCGTCTAAAAATCGACGTCCGGATCGTCTATGGCAAAAGCGAGTTGCAGCCGCAAGAGATTGAATGGCTGCGCGGCCTGACCTACATACGCACCAGCTTCTGCAAGAACTTGCATGCCAAGTGCTACATGAATGAAGAGATGTGCATCATCACCAGCCTGAATCTGTACGAATTCAGCCAGGTGAATAACAACGAGATGGGCATCCTGATTCAGCGCAGCGAGGACGGGCCGCTCTACAAAGACGCCTACGAAGAGGCGCAGCGCATCATTCGCATCAGCGATGAGGTGCGCATATCGTTGGAACGAATTACCAGCGACAGCGATGCAAGTGGCAAAGACGACGATAAAAGTGCGACCGATGCGCCGACAGACAAGCTCACGTCCTCCAAGGTTGGGCAAAAGCTAGGGTTGAAAACGGCACAGTTCTTGGATCGCGCAACGGAGCTGGGCTATCTGGCTGCCGATGGCGACAAACACACCATCACGCCCAAGGGCGAAAAGGCGGGCGTGGAGTTTGTTGCCAAATCGCGGTTCGGCCCGTACTTCTTGTGGCCGCAAGACTTCCATCTGGTCTGAATATGGCGCCGCAGTCCATCATCCACTTCTGGTTCACCGAGCTAACCCCTCAGCAGCACTTCGCCAAAGACGCAGCGTTAGACGAAAACATCCGCACCCGCTTCGCCCCCACGCTAGAGGCCGCAGCCCGCTGTGAACTGTTCCCCTGGCGCGCCACGCCCGAGGGTCGGCTGGCAGAAATCCTGGTGCTGGACCAGTTCTCGCGCAACGTGCACCGCGACACCGTCCGCGCCTTTGCCCAAGACGCGCTGGCCCTTGCCCTGGCGCAAGAGCTGGTGGCCAGCGGGCAAGACCGCAGCCTGCCCACAGCGCAACGCGTGTTTGCCTACATGCCGTACATGCACAGCGAATCGGCGGTGATCCACGAGCAAGCCCTCAAGCTGTTTGCGCAGCCGGGCATGGAAAACAATCTCGACTTTGAGCGCCGCCACAAGGCCATCATTGACCGCTTTGGCCGTTACCCGCACCGCAATGCCATCCTGGGCCGCAGCTCTACGCCTGAAGAACTGGCGTTTTTGAACGAGCCTGGGTCTTCGTTCTAAACGGCCCCTCATCAGCCTAATCGCTATGCTTTTGATAGCTGCCTGCGCTTTATCTATATGCGCTGCAGCCAGATATCTCTCATAATTTGGGTATTCAACCGCCAGAGGGCGCGCTCGCTGGCTTTCACGAGGGGGTGGCAATGCACAAACCGACCGGGCAAGCATCGGTGGCGATGGAGCGTTTTGGCTGGATTGAGCGGCCGGGGCGCGAGTTTCCTTTCTTCAACAACCAGCCTGCCCGCATCTCTGGGCTGCAGTGGCTGCTGCTGATGGCTGCGGCGGCTGCCGGGTTGCTGGTGGTGACTTTGCCAATTGCTTGGCCTTGGCCCCCTGCGGGCAGGCTGATTCCGTCGGTACTGCTTGCGCTGATTCCCTTGGCTTGCCTGCGCTGGGTGGCTCCGGGGCATTGGCAAAGTTTGTTTGCCAGGGTGTCTGCGCGCGATGTGCTATGGATGTTTTTCTTTGCGCTGCTCAACATTGTGGTGACGGTGGCCGTGGGGTTGATGCTGACATCGGTGATGCCCCAGGCGACCAACCCTGGCGCGACGATGTTGCAGGCCAGCGGCCCGTGGGAGCGCGTCATCATCTTTGCCAACATGGCTCCGCAGCTTCTGGGGGAGGAGCTGATCACCATCCTGCCCTTTTTGGCGCTGATGGCGCTGTTCACCCAGCGTTTGGGGGCCCGCCGCAAAACCGCTGTGGTGGCAGCGTGGCTCCTGTCTGCGGCCCTGTTTGGCCTAATGCATCTGCCTACGTATGGGTGGAATGTGGTCCAGTGCCTGGCCATCATCGGCACCGCCAGGCTGGTGCTGACGCTGCCGTGGATCATGACCAAGAACCTCTGGGTTTCTACGGGCGCGCACATCATCAACGACTGGACGCTGTTTGGAATGGGTTTGCTGAGTGGGGGTGCGCTTTTGTGGACCCCATCAGGGGTTTAGGCGGGCTTTCAAGCCAGGCCATGGGTCCGTCATGGGGGCTTCGCTGCACCATCCACCACTCTACCGCTACATTTTTCATAGCTGCCTGCGCTTGCATTGCATGCGCTACAAGCTGATTTGACCTGTGCCGCATGGGGCCAATGCCGCCCCCGGTGTGCCGACTAGCTACCGTGGCGGCGGGCATACCGGCATACCTATAGCCAGCGATAAGCCTGCGCGGCTCCCAATCCGCTCGGCACTGCAAGTGCGACAGGTGCTGCGCAATTTGCGATACAAACACCGCCATGCTCTCTACGCCACCCACGCCGTCCCCGTTGCCGCCATTCACCCCCACCTATGGCCCCGTGCCGCCCGGCCCGCTGGCAGGGCCGCTGCAGTTGCTGCCCGTCAACGCCGAGGTGGTGGCGGTATACACGGCCACGGGGGCGCATGTGGGTTCGCTCAAAAAGATAGGCGGGGTGTGGAAGTTCAAGGCCATGGGCTACGACGCGGCAGGCCGCATGGAGCCCGGCCATGGTCCGCTGACGGACCAGCACAACATGGCATTTGCCGCGCCGGATGCGGCCGAGGTGAGCGCGCGGCTGTTGGGGGCGCTGGGGCACGCGGGCTAAACCAGTCAGCAGCGGACGCAAGCGGGTGCATGCCATGCGCTGCCACGGGCCTGCGGCTTAAGGGCTCGTAGCCAGAGAGGCTGCGCTTGAAGCCGCTATGACTTCCGTAGCTGCCAGCGCTTGATCCGCTTGCGGCAGGGCCACTTTTTTCGTTCAATCGCACCATGCCCCGCCGCCCGCACCACCACGTCTACGTCATCGAACTATCGAAAGACGTGCTGCTGGAACCGCGCTTTCGCCGCTGCAACCCCGGCTACATCGAAGGCAAGCCTTGCGTGTACGTAGGTATGACGGGGCTGGACCCGGATGTGCGGTTTGACAAGCACAAGGCGGGCATTCAGGCCAACCGGTTTGTGATGCTCTATGGCCTGTGGCTGCTGCCGGATTTGTACGAGGGCTTTAACCCCATGCGCTACGAAGAGGCGGTGGACCGGGAGATTGAGATAGGCATTGACCTGCGATCGGCCGGGTTTGGGGTGTGGCAGGCCTGACGTTGCGCGATGCGGCCCCCTGGATGAGGGTTTGCAGCCACACAAGTGCGCCGAGGGCGGGCTTAAATTTGCCCTTTGCCTGCAACAACAGTTAGCTACTATATTCATAGCTGATAGCGCTTATCCAGAGCGCGCTACAGGTGTTTTTTATGTAAACGTACGGGCCGTTTCGCGGCCCCTGCACCAGTGCGGGGCCAAAGACCTTGGGTGGCCCTGCGGTTTGGGCGCGTGGCCTTGTGGGGTGGCGCTGCCTTTTTAGAATGGGGCGAGCTGACGGCACTTTTGCCACGCGCCCCCACGGAGACTTCAAACAATATGCCAACAACACCGGGAATGTCCCGAGTGCAACGCACAGTGCTGGCCGCTGTATTTGCGGCGATTTTGGTGGCGGGCTGGCTTGCGGCGCAGAGCCTGCTGGAGCTGGTGCGTGCGCAACGCGCGCTGGACGAGGCCCACCGCGCGGTGCACGTCAAGGACATGCTTATCCGGCAGATGCTAGACGCGGAGACCAGCCAGCGGGGCTATCTGATTGCGGGCAGCTCGGAGTATCTGGCGCCGTACCACGTGGCGGTGTCTGAGATCAAACAGACGCGGCGCCAGCTAGAGCGCATGAGCCCCGATGCGCAAGACACCCTGCAGCTAGAGGCATTGATGCAGCAGGTGGACCAGAAGCTGGCAGAGCTGGCCGAGACCGTGGCCCTGCACACCAGCGGCCAAGGCGCCCAGGCGGCGGCCATTGTGCGCAGCGGCCATGGTCGCGACCTGATGGACGACATCCGTGCCAAGGCGCAGCAGTTTTCTGCGGGACAAGAGGAGCACATTCGCACCCTGCGGGCCGAGCATGCACAGGCCATTACCCACACCTACCTCACCCTGGGGCTGGCGCTGCTCACCAGCGTTGGGCTGCTAGTGTTTGTGCTGGCACGCAGCATGGCGTTTGCGCGCAAAACGGCCGCCAACGAATGCGACCTGATGAACCGCAACACCGAGCTGCTGGCACAGGCTGCGCGCACCAACGAGCACAACGCGCACATGCAGCGGCTGTCTGAGTTGGGGCGCTTTTTGCAGACCTGCGAAGACATGGAAGAGGCCCAGGGCCTGCTGGCCGAGCGCCTGCCCGCGCTGCTGCGGTCAACGTCTGGGGCGATGTACCTGATGGCGGCCTCGCGCAACCAGTTGCGCCGCTGCGTGGCCTGGGGTGAGCGGCCTTTTGTAGAGTTCTTCGAACCGCACGAGTGCTGGTCGCTTCGCAAGGGGCAGCCCTTCGCGCAGCCCGGTGCAGGCAGCGCCAGCACCTGCCGCCATTTGCAAGCGTGCGAGGTGCCCTCGCCACCGGGCACGCTGTGCTTTCCGGTGGCATCGCACGGCGACCTGAACGGCATGCTGGTGCTAGACCCGCAAAGCCAAGGGGTGGACTTGCCCGATGCGCTGGTGGCGCAATTGCGGCAGACGGCGCTGGAGCAGGTGTCCCTGTCGCTGGGCAACCTGCGCCTGCGCGAGTCGCTGCGCCAGCAGTCCATTCGCGATGCACTGACGGGGCTGTACAACCGCCGCTTTCTGGACGAGTCCCTGGCGCGCGAGATTTTGCGGGCCGAGCGGCGCGGCCCCGAGCAGCCCGATGCTCCGCTGGCGGTGCTGATGATTGACGTGGACCACTTCAAGCAGTTCAACGATAAGTTTGGCCACGAGCTGGGCGACCGGGTGCTGCGCGGCGTGGCGCAGACCCTGACCGACACGGTGCGCGCGAGCGACCTGGTAGCGCGCTATGGCGGCGAGGAGTTCACTGTGGTGCTGCCCAACACCACGCCGCAGGTGGCGCTGGAGCGCGCCCAGGCCTTGTGCGATGCGGTGATGAAAATGCCCCCGGTGGCTGACGGTGGCAACGTGCATCCGCCCATCACCATATCGGTGGGCATGGCCTGCATGCCTGACGATGGGCAGGATGCCGACGCGCTGGTGCAAAACGCCGACGCCGCGCTGTACCGCGCCAAGCGCGACGGGCGCAACCGGGTGGTGCGCTACACCGCCGGGGGGTGATGCGGCGCGGGGCCTGGACCGCGCCTCGTTGCAGCTATTGAGTCGGCTTGAATCAACTTGAACCGTTCGGGCTGAGGTTCTATGGTTCCCGTCAAGCTCTGCCAGCGACCAGCGCGGGATCGAACAGAGCTTGCTGCTTGAACAGTGAGAAAGCCACACGCAAGAGCTTACGGGCAAGCACGACAAGTGCAGCGGTCGTGCTCAAGCCTTTGTCACGCTGAGCACAGTAAAACCCGTTCCAGGTCTTTGTGCGCGCCGCCGACATGGCCGCTGCGTACATCAAACGCCTTGTCTCCGGCCAGCCCCTCTTGGACAAGCGCCTTTGCCCCGTCTTCTTGCCGGAGTCATTGGGGCGCGGGTCAAGCCCGGTGAATGCGATCACAGCATCCGCACTGCGTGTTTGCAAACGCCCAAACAGCATTACCAGCAGCGACCCACAGATCAGGCCTAGGCCGGGCACAGACGTGATGCATTTGAACGTTTCTTGGCTTGCGGGATCGGCCTGAACGGTGCTGGCGAGTTGCTCGTCGATATGTTCGATGGCTTGCTGCAGAGCTGCCAGCACCGGCTCGTCCAGGCGTGCAAGCGTCTTGCTGTGGCAGCCGGCTTGAGCCAGTGCACTGCGCTGACGCACCAGAGTTGCCCGGTGTGCGAGGAGTTCGCGCAATGCGGCTTGGCAAGCGGTGGGTGGCTGCCATTGGCGCAGTTGCGCGTGTTCACGGCAAATATAGCGTGCCAGCACGAGCGCATCCATCCGATCGGTCTTACCGCGCTGGCCAACGGACTGGGCGTAGCGGCGTGCATCCAGGGGATTGAGGACATAGACATGCAGGCCTGCGGCGTGCGCTGCCAGCGCAAGCGGCACGTGGTAGCGGCCGGTGGACTCCAGCGCCAGTACGCTTGCAGGGCGCAACGTGCGCAGCAGCAGGGCAATGCCCTGGGGTGTATTGGCAAACCTGCGCACGCTGGCTTGGCCCTGCACGGCCACGTCCAGATGGGCGCTGGCGACATCCACGCCGACAAACTCAGTAGCTTGTTGAGGGTTCATCGCTCAAAATACGAGCGCCGGGATGTGTCCTGCTGTCGGCGTGAGCTTGCAAGAATTGACGATCGGTGCTGCCAAGCGCAGCTTGCCCTCGTCAGGTTCCTTATCGACGCTCGGCGCAGGGATGGGGTAATGACTCAGTAGGTCGGTCAGTTGGATCTGAAGCAACTGCCGATGCCTGTCGATGTCCCTGCATCCCGGCTCCTCGCCCTTTCTTACTGGTTGGTTGATGGGAGCTAAACCATACAAGCCTGTCGAAGCGCTGCGCAGGGCTTCGACAGGCTCAGCCCGAACGGATTTTTCAAGTTCAAAGATGCCGACTCAATAACGTCGCAGCCGACGTTGCCGCCCGCCTCAATACCGATTGGAAAAATTGGCGCTGATGCGCTGGCGCAGGTACTCCGCCCCGGTGATGGGTGGGTACTTTTTGCCGGGGCCTTCGATCACGGCGTCTTCGTTGGCCTGTGCGAAGAAGGCCAGGCTGTAGCGGGCGCCCTGGTATTCGTGCGGCAGGGGGTTGCGCACGCGGTGGAAGTTGCTGGGCAGCGCGTCGTCGCTCCAGCGGGTCAGCATGTCGCCGATGTTGCAGGTGATGACGCCTTCAGCGGGCTCCACCGGCGTCCACTGGCGGCCTTCCATCTCTTTGCCGGGCAGCACCTGCAGGCCGCCCTGCCCTGGGCGCTGGAACAGCAGCGTGAGGCAGTCAAAGTCGGTGTGTGCGCCCGCGCGCCACAGGCCCAGTTCATCTTTGAGGGCCGGGTCCATCGCAAAGTAATGCAGCATGCGCAGCGTGCTTTGGTAGCTGGGCACCTCGGGGTTGTGGGCGCGGGTGAAGAAGCCTTCATCAAACCCCAGCTTGTACGCAAAGCACGACAGCAGTCGCATGGCGACCCCCCAGCATTGGCGCTCAAAGGCCAGGCTGGCTTGTTGAAAGCCGGGCAGCTCGGCATCGGTGGGCCACAGGCCCTGCATGCGGGGGCGGGTGATTTGGTAGGACTCTTTTTGGTCGGGCGTGCGGGTGGAGGGGCGGATCTGGCTCTTGTGCTCCCACCCCGCGTTGCGGGACAGGGGCCACTGGGCTTTGGTTTCGGCTGGCAGCGAAAACAAAGCCTCGGCCCGCGCAAAGGCATCACGAATGTCTTGCAGCGCAATGCCGTGGTGGCTGACCTGGAAGAAGCCAATGTCTACCGCCGCGCTCCACAACTCGTCGGCAATCTCGCGCTTGCGATGTTCAAAGTCGCTCAGGTCAATGCAGCGCACTTCGCGCGCGTGGGTCTCCTGGCCCATGTCGCCCATACGGGCTTCTTTGGCCAGCTCGCCCAGCACGTCGGGCGCGACGGAGGGGGAATACGGCGTGTTGGAGAGGCTGTGTGGCTGGGTAGCAGCGGTAGCGATAGCGGTGGTCATGGCAGTGTTCCTTGTCAAAGTACCAAAGTACAAAATCAACAAGGGCTGGGCCTGCACAGGCCAGCGTTGCCATCTCTGTGCGGCGCACAGCAGACACGTTCACTGGCCCATGCATGCGCCTGGGCGCCCTTGAAGTGGACAGGGGCAACGGCCCTGCCGGAGCCAGGCCGCTTCCCTCTTCAAGAGCAATGACCCGCCTACCGCCTCCGCACCCTGGTGGGCGGACGCTGCAGCGCTGAACGCTTCTACTCTTGGCCTCACCCAAGCAATTCAGGGGCCAGCAGTGCGGTGGCTTCCCAGCGACTCACAGCACTCAAAGACACCGCAAAGACAACGCATAAGTGCCATGCAAGGGTGCGCAGCACCATACTCTGCCCCGCTTCGGTGATGCGCTGCACCACAACGGCGTGCGCAAGCTGGTGCAGCGCCGTGTGCTCAGGCCAACGCAAGCGCCCAGCAGGCCGCGCAGCCGCCACCACAAAAGCAGCGTGCACCCTTTGCGCTGCAGCAAGAGCGACCTGAATCACCACCGCAACATCACCACCATGTCGCGCGCCGGGCACGCTTCATGCATTGGCATGCCCTTGAGTAGAAGCGTTCAGCACACAGGCCCCGCGCCTGTGTTGCCCGGAAATTGCTCAGTTTCGTGCCGACCTGCCTGGCATGTGCCGGAGGCTGGTGCGGGTGCCCGTTTGCCTTGTGCAGGGGCGCGCGCCCTGCCCCGCCCACAGCGAGTGCGGTCGGTGGTCTGCAGCACTTGTTCAATGGGGCACCGCCATGCAAAGACGCCTGTTTCTCTCGACCTCTGTCGCTTCTTCCATCAGCCTTGCGGCACCGTGGGTGCATGCCCAGGGGCCGCTCACGCCGCTCAAGTTCACGCTCGACTTTCGGGTGACGAGCCAGACATCGCCCTTCTTTCTGGCGCAGGCCAAGGGCTACTACAAGGACGAAGGCCTGGACGTGAGCATTGACGTGGGGGCGGGGTCGGTGGCCTCCATCACCCGTGTGGCCAGCGGGGCGTATGACCTGGGGCTGGGCGACATCAGCTCGCTGACCGAGTTCCACGCGCAAAACCCCGACACGCCGGTGCAGGCCATCTATCAGTACTACAACCGCGCGCCCTTCGTCATCATTGGCCGCAAGGACCGTGGCGTGACCAGCGACTTTGCCTCGCTCAAAGGCAAGCGCGTGGCGGCGGCTGCGGTGGAATCCACCCGCCGCAGTTGGCCCATGGTGGCGCGCAGCCTCAAGACCACGCCCGACCTGTTTGAATGGGTGACCACCGATTTCAGCGCGCGCGACAACGTGATGGTGCGCGGCGATGTGGACGCGGCCACGTACTTCCACGACTCGGCCGTGTCGCTGTTTGCGCGCATGCCGCCCAAGGATTTGGCGGTTCTGGAATATGGCAAGGCGGGCTTGCAGCTGTATGGCAACGCCGTGCTGGCGGGCAAGCTGCTGCAAGACAAGCCCGAGCTGGCCAAAGCCTTTTTGCGCGCCAGCAACCGCGCCCTGCGCGAGACACTGCAAAACCCCGATGCCGCACTGGCAGCCATCAAGGCGCGTGAGCCCATCTTGAACATGGATGTGGAGCGCGAGCGCTGGGCCATCACCCGCCAGTACCTGGCTGCGCCCGAGGTGCAAAGCGTGGGCCTGGGCGGTGTGCAGGCCAGCGTGCTGGCCCAGCAAGTGGACGAGGTGGCCGCCGTGTATGGCCTGGCGCGCAAGCCTGCGGCAGAGCGCGTGTTCAACCCCGCCTTTTTGCCCACTGCGGCAGACCGCAAGGTGGCGGCATGACGGCAGTGCCTGCACAGCCCCCGCTGCCCGCAGAGGTGCCGCTGCACGAGCGCGATGGCCGCTACCTGCGCCACGCCATTGCGCTGGCCGACCAGGCCCGCGCACGCGGCAACCGGCCCTTTGGCGCGGTGATTGTGGCGCCCGACGACACGGTGCTGGCCGAGGCCTGGAACGCCAATGGCGAGACGGGCGACTGCACGGCGCACGCCGAGACCTCGGCCATCCGCCTGGCCAGCCCGCGCCACAGCCGCGAGGCGCTGACCCAGGCCACGCTCTACTCGTCGGGCGAGCCGTGCGTGATGTGCGCAGGTGCCATCTTCTGGTCGGCCATTGGCCGCGTGGTGTACGGCATTGACGCCGAGCGGCTGCGCGTGTTCCGTGGCGAGCGGCTGGACCAGCGCGATGCCGAGCTGTCGTGCCACGATGTGTTCAACACCTCAGGCCACGCCATCGAGTGCATTGGGCCTGCGCTGGTGGATGAGGCATCGGCATCGCACCAGGGGGCATGGAAGGCTTGACTGCGGTGCAGATTGCTATGTTTTCAATAGCTTCTAGCGCTTTATCCATAAGCGCCAGAAGCCTATTTAGCCTGATTTTTGGCTGACCTCAACGTTCGACGTAACCGGCCGGCGGAGGCCGAAGGCCGGAGCGAACCTGCAAGCGCAGCTTGCAGGCGGTCCGGTTGACGGAGGGGTTGGGCGTCATCGGCGTGTTAGAACCGGTTTTTGGCTAGCCATTCAGCAAACGATTTGGCGTCCTGGGAATACTCATCCGTTTCGTGATCAGCGAAGACGACCATCGGTTCCTCTTCACCAGAGCGAGGCCAGCAGTAAAGATCGCCGCACCCATTGTCGGCGAACGGAACATACTGACTGCCATCGACATAGCGGATGCTCTCGATTACTTCTTGCGGATTCAGCACACGATGGTTGATCCGAAGTTCACCCAAGCCACCTAAGGCTACAAACTCACAGTAACTAGGCGGAAGAGTGAAGCGCAGCAATTCTTCGAGCGCGCGCAATTCATTCGGGGGTACGGGCTTAACTTCATCGTCTCGCGCAGACTTGCCGTTAAGGAGAATGCGTTCGATCTCACTCATCTCAATGACGCCCAACTCAATGTAGACGGCAAAACACGGTTGATACATCCGGGGCGTGACGATACATCTTTTGAGACAAAGACTCGCAACCCGCTTGCCTGTTGGCTTGCGAACCTGGTTGCTGTGGAAATAATCAGGTATAAATTTCTCATGAAACCCGGCAAGCATTAAGTCGGCGAACTATAGCGTGACAGTAAGCCCAACCGCGTTCACCTACTGCGTGCTCTCTAGCACCAACCCATCTGTTTTGAATCAACGGCAGCTTACGGGTGTCATTCCCAACAGACAGCCCAGGGCCCTGAGCCGACGGAGGACATCCACGCGCCCAGGCCGCGCTGCGCCAGCGCTTCCCTCACTTGGCGCTTGTGCTTTGCAACGTCGTCCATGCGCAGGTCAGCGGCCACTGGCCAGCACAAAATCCAGCGCCGCACACACCGCCGCCACTTGCGCGGCGGTGCAAGCCTCGGGCGTGGTGCGGGGACTGTCGGGGTAGACCTCGGTGGTGGTGGTGTAGCGCGCGCCTGTCACGCTGGCGCACAGGCCCCAGGCGGCCAGCTCGTAGCGAATGACGCCGGGCTCCGTCATGGGCGAGCCGATGATTTCGTTGCGCTCGTCAGGCGGTGCAATGTGGGTGACGCGGGCCACCGCCTGCAGCACGGCCTGTTGGAAGGCGGGCTGGGGGTTCTCGGTGTCGTCCACCAGATAAAACCCGTCGGGGATGCTGCCGGGCTCAAACGCCTTGCCGTCGCGCGCGGCCACTGCGGGGCGGTATTCGGATTCGTCGGTATCCGTGGTTTCGTGCAGGTCCATGTGCGCTGCAAACGGGCCGCAGAGCGAGGCCACTTGCGCCACCAGCGCCATGAGCGCGGCAGACTCTTGCACCGTGCTGCCGGGGCGAAAGCTGCGGTTGGGGTCGATGACGTCGTGGTTCCAGCGCTGGATGCGCTCCCACCCCCAGGGGCTGATGCAGGGGGCCACCAGCCAGTTCACCCGGCCTGCGTAGCGCTCGCCGTGCTGGTCCACAAACCGCAGCGCGCCCATCACGCCACTGGTTTCGTAGCCATGCACACCGCCGGTGACCAGCACGGTGGGCAGGCCCGCCACCCAGGCGCGGGGGCGAATGGCCTGCAGCGCATAGCGTTCGTCGCCGTAGGCCACTTCGCCATAGCTCGTCACATCAAAGCGGGTGCGCAGCGCATCCACGGCGGCCAGCACGTCGTCGGCATAGCTGCGCTGGCGCACCTGGCGCGCGCGCCACTGGGCCAGCTCGGCAGCGCCCCAGGGCTGGCCGGGGGTGCCAATGGGATACGAAGCGGGAGGGAATGCCGAGGCGGGTGCAGTAGTGGGCGCAGTGCTGGGTACGGTCATGAAAAAAGCCCCGGCGGCAACGCCGGAAGGGGTGTGCGGCGTGTGGCCGGGGCCTTTATTTTGCAGGGGTATGGCGGGGATCCATCAAGCCGGCAGCTCACCCGCTGGGCAAGTTACTTCAGCCACTTGGTGGCGGCCTGCTGAATGGCGCCACGGCTTTCGATCAAGCCCCACACAAAGCCCATCACGCGGGTGTAGTCGGCGTCGTCGGTGGGCACCATGAAGCCCAGGTAGTTCTTGGGCGTCAGCGGTGCGTCCACAAACGCGGCGTAAAGGCGCGGGTCGGCCTTGGCGTAGTGCAGGGCTTCGTAGGTTTCGGTGATCATCACATCGCCCTTGCCCTCGGCGATCAGCGCAGGGATCTCGGCGTTCTTGTCGTGCGTGCTGACCTGCGCGGCCTTGAGGTTGGCCAGCACAAAGGTTTCGTTGGTACCGCCGGGGTTCTTGATGACGCGCACGGTGGGCTGGTTCAGGGCGTCCACGCTGGTGTACTTGGCCTTGTCAGCACTGCGCACCAAGGCCACTTTGCCAAACGGGGCGTAGCCGGGCAGCATGTCAAACAGGCGCATGCGGGTGACGTTGCGGGTGATGCCGCCCACGGCCACGTCGAACTTGTCGGCCTGCAGGTCTTTGACCAGGTTGGGCCAGGAGGTCTGCACGTATTCGATCTTCACGCCCAGCTCTTTGGCCATGGTTTCGATCACATCAATGTCGTGGCCCGAAAAGCCCGCATCGGTCTTGATGGCGAAGGGCCGGTAGTCGCCCGGCGTGCCCACGCGGATGGTCTTGGCCTCCATGATCTTGTCGAGCCGGGGGCCTGCTTGCGCCGCCTGGGTGAAGGACAGGCAGGTGATGACGGCGGCAGCGGCGATGGCGAGGATTTTTTGGGGGGTCATTTCAAAAAGGCTCCGAAGAGGACGAGGGTGAAGGGAAAACGCGATAGCGAAAGCACCGTAAGCCAAAGCACGATGAATGCCAATGCGGGGTTACCACGGAGGCCTCTTTGCCAGCCGCCCCATTGCATAGCGCCAGTGCATGCCTGCGATTAGTTTTAATCAATGGATATGGATAGTTGATTGAAATATCCTTCGTTCACTTGTTTAAGCCAACTACCAAGGAGAGCCCCATGAGCAGCAACGAATCGAAATGCCCTTTCCACAGTGCCGCAGGCGCACAGGCAGGCGCCAAGACCGCCGTGGCCCGCCAGTCCAACCGCGACTGGTGGCCCAACCAGCTGAACCTGGGCATCCTGCACCAGCATGCTCCAGCCTCCAACCCGCTGGGCGAAGACTTTGACTACGCCGCTGCTTTTGAAAAACTGGACTACGCAGCACTCAAGGCCGACCTGACAGCACTGATGACCGATTCTCAAGACTGGTGGCCTGCCGACTGGGGCCACTACGGCGGCCTGTTCATCCGCATGGCCTGGCACAGCGCAGGCACCTACCGCACTGGCGACGGCCGTGGCGGTGCGGGCACGGGCAACCAGCGCTTTGCCCCGCTCAACAGCTGGCCCGACAACGGCAACCTGGACAAAGCCCGCCGCCTGCTGTGGCCCATCAAGCAAAAGTACGGCAACGCCATCTCATGGGCCGACCTGATGATTTTGGCGGGCAACGTGGCGCTCGAATCCATGGGCTTCAAGACCTTTGGCTTTGCCGGGGGCCGTGCCGACATCTGGCAACCCGAAGAAGACATCTACTGGGGTGCCGAAGCCCAGTGGCTGGCCACCAGCGACAAGCCGAACAGCCGCTACAGCGGCGAGCGCGACCTGGAGAACCCGCTGGCCGCCGTGCAAATGGGCCTGATCTACGTGAACCCCGAAGGCCCGGACGGCAAGCCCGACCCCGTGGCCAGCGGCCGCGATGTGCGCGAAACCTTTGCCCGCATGGCCATGAACGACGAAGAGACCGTGGCCCTGGTGGCTGGCGGCCACACCTTCGGCAAGGCCCACGGCGCGGGTGACCCGACCCTGGTGGGCGCCGAGCCCGAAGCCGCCGCCATTGAAGTGCAAGGCCTGGGCTGGATCAACACATTGGGCAGCGGCAAGGGTGTGCACACCACCACCAGCGGCATTGAAGGCGCCTGGAAGCCCAACCCCACCACCTGGGACAACGGCTACTTCGACATGCTGTTCGGCTACGAGTGGGAGCTGACCAAGAGCCCCGCAGGCGCGCACCAGTGGGTGGCCAAGGATGTGAAGCCAGAGCACCTGATCCCCGACGCGCACGACCCCAGCCAAAAGCACGCGCCCATGATGACCACCGCCGACCTTTCGCTGCGCATGGACCCGGCCTACGAAAAAATTGCCCGCCGCTTCCACCAGAACCCGGCCGAGTTTGCCGACGCGTTTGCCCGCGCCTGGTTCAAGCTGACCCACCGCGACATGGGCCCCAAGGCCCTGTACAAGGGCCCTGAAGTGCCAGCAGAAAACCTCATCTGGCAAGACCCCGTGCCTGCCGTAGACCATGCACTGATCGACGCAACGGACGCGGCCGCACTCAAGGCCAAGGTGCTGGCGTCGGGCCTGTCGGTGGCGGAGCTGGTGTCCACCGCCTGGGCTTCGGCATCGACCTTCCGTGGATCGGACAAGCGCGGCGGTGCCAACGGCGCACGCATCCGCCTGGCCCCGCAAAAGGACTGGGAAGCCAACCAGCCCGAGCAGCTGGCCAAGGTGCTGGTGGTGCTTGAAGGCGTTCAGGCCGCGTTCAACTCGGCGCAAAGCGGCGGCAAAAAGGTATCGCTGGCCGACCTGATCGTGTTGGCAGGCAATGCCGGTGTGGAAGCTGCGGCCAAGGCCGCAGGCCAGGCGGTGGAAGTACCCTTCACCCCCGGCCGCACCGATGCCAGCCAGGCGCAGACCGATGTGGAATCGTTCGCCGTGCTGGAGCCCGTGGCCGATGGCTTCCGCAACTACCAGAAGAAGGCCTACAGCGTGCCCGCCGAGGCCTTGCTGATCGACAAGGCGCAGCTGCTGACCCTGAGCGCGCCCGAGTTGACGGTGCTGGTGGGTGGCCTGCGGGTGCTGGGCGCTAACGTGGGGGGTGCACAGCATGGCGTGTTCACCCAGCGCGCCGGGCAGCTCACCAACGACTTCTTTGTGAACCTGCTGGACATGGGCGCCGCCTGGGCCCCCACATCGTCCGCCAACGATGTGTTTGAAGCCCGCGACCGCAAAACCGGCGCCGTGAAGTGGACCGGCACCCGCGTGGACCTGGTGTTTGGCTCCAACTCGCAACTGCGCGCCTTGGCCGAGGTGTATGCCCAGGCCGATGCACAGCCCAAGTTTGTGCGCGACTTTGTGGCCGCCTGGACCAAGGTGATGAACCTGGACCGCTTCGACTTGAAGAAGTGATTTGGAGAAGTGAGCGGGCATCCGTGAGGGATGCGGCGCAGGGCGCGAAATTGGGTTAACTTCACGCCCCTGCGCTTTGGCCTGCCCCTGAAAAGGCAGTCCAATGGATCACCCGGGCTGGCGCAGCAATGTGCCAGCCCTTTCTTCGTCTGGAACTGAACCCATGAACTTCGCTGACCGCCTCAAGCAACTGCCCTCTGCCGCCCACCTCACCTCCTTGCAAGTGCTGGGCGCTGACGGCGCTGTGCTTGCCACCCTGGAGAACAAGCCCGGCCAGGCCGGTTCGCTGGCGCTGTATGCCGCACTGGCCGCGCTGTACGGCGGCCACATCACGCCCGCCGCTGCCAGCCTGGGCCTGGAGTGGTATGCCGAGCACACCGCCGATGCCCACGCCCACCCTGGCAAGCACCCCAACATCGACCGCCTGGTGCAATGGGCCCAGGGCAGCACGAGCTACGCGGTGCGTGTGCAGGCACTGGCCTGAGTGCATTGACCCGATGGCTGTGCGGCCAACCCAGCCCATCGGAAACACCCTGTAAAGCCGCAAGCGCAGGCGTTTACAGCGCCACAGGGCTGGGGGATGATGGGCGCCCCACCACTCCCCCCACCCAAGGCCCGACATGACCCAGAGCAACGCCCCCGCATCCACCGGCACCGTCACCCTGCACCGCGTGTTGCGCGCCCCGCCAGAGCGGGTGTACCGCGCCTTTCTGGACCCCGACGCCATGGCCAAGTGGCTGCCGCCCCATGGCTTTACGGGCCGGGTGCTGGAGATGGATGCCCGCGTGGGCGGCGTGTACCGCATGCAGTTCACCAACCTGGCCTCGGGCCACACCCATGCGTTTGGCGGACGCTACCTGGAGCTGGTGCCGGGCGAGCGCATCGTCCACACCGACCGCTTTGACGACACCCACCTGCCGGGTGAAATGCGCACCACCATCACCTTCAAGGCCGTATCGGTGGGCACCGAGCTGGTGGCGGTGCAAGAAGGCATCCCGGCCATGATCCCGACCGAGGCCTGCTACCTGGGCTGGCAAGAGTCGCTGCAGTTGCTGGCGCAGCTGGTAGAGGCCAACATTGCGGGCTAGAGCGGCCTGCACCGAAGGCAAGGCAGCCCGCCCACCCAAAGCAGCCTGGGTTAATTAGCTCCTTTTTTTATAGCTGCCAGCGCTTATTCCTTGAGCGCTAGCGGCACTTTTTATTCAAAATTCGGTTACCCTCGCCGCCTTACCCTCAGGAATGCACCATGAAAAAACTCAACGTCACCATCCAGCTTGAAATGTCCGTGCCCGACGACTGGGAGCTGGTGGGCACCTCGGAAGGCACCCCTGTGCTCAAGCTGCCCAACGGCACCTTCATGGACGTCGCCATCGAGCCCCTGTTTGCCACCAACCCCGAAGAAACCTGGAGCAGCACTGACGATGACGACGTGCTCAACGACGTGCTGGACATGGTGGACAGCGAATCGGTGACCTACGAGTTCGTCACCCACTGATGTCCTTGTGATGGGGCTGGTGGTGTGCCGCATGCCATGCGGTGCACCGCGCCTGCGCCTTCCCACCACATCAAAATTGATAGCTGCCAGCGCTTATAAAATGCGCCCTGGCGGCTATTTTTCTTTGAAGCCACCTCTGCTCTCCCGCACCCTCACCGCTTCGCACTCCATGCACTACCCCCACCGCCGCACCCTGCTCACCACCCTGGGTCTTTTGTCTTTGCCGGGCGCCAGCTGGGCGGCCAAGCCGCAGCCCGCCGCGCCCGTGGTGTGGCCGCACGCGCTGCAGGTGCCGGGCGGCGTGGCACGCCTGTCGCTGGGGCCTGCACCACAGCGCCCCCGGGTGCAGGTGCGCCAGGGTGATGCCGACGTGCCGGTGCTGGTGGTGGGCGATGCCATCGAGTGGACAGCGGTGCTGGGCATCCCATTGGCCGCCGCCGTGGGCAGCGCCCACGCCACGCTGCTGGCCAGCGGAGCAGACACCCAGCTGGCGCAGGCCCGGCAACTGCCCTACACCGTGGCGCCCAAGCGCTACGCCGAGCAGCAACTCAAGGTATCGCCCCGCACGGTGGATTTGGCGCCCGAAGACCAGGCCCGCTACGAACGCGAGCGCGACCACCAGGCCCGCGTGATGGCCACCTGGAGTGAGCCCGCAGGCGGTGCTTTGCCATCGCTGCGCATGCAGCAGCCCGTGCCGGGGCGTCGCTCCAGCTCGTTCGGACTGCGGCGGGTGTTCAACGGGCAGTCGCGCAACCCGCACAGCGGCATGGACATTGCAGCCGCCACGGGCACCCCCATCGTGGCCCCGCTGCCTGGCACCGTCATTGACACGGGCGACTACTTCTTCAACGGCGGCACCGTGTGGATGGACCATGGCCATGGCCTGCTCACCATGTACTGCCACCTGAGCAGCATTCAAGTCCGCGTGGGCGACACCGTCCAGACGGGCGAAGCCTTTTGCAAGGTAGGCGCCACGGGCCGCGTCACCGGCCCCCACCTGCACTGGGGCGTGATGCTCAACCGCACCATGGTGGACCCGGCCCTGTTCATTGAATGACAATGCAGCAGCGGCCCTCGGGCCAGCTTTGTGCGTCCTTCACGTCCTTCACGCCCTTCAACGTTTCGCCCCCTGCCGCTCCGCCCCCTTCACCCGCCACCACCATGCCCAGCACCCGCCCTGCCCCCAAAGGCACACCACAAGCCGTATCCCCCGCCGCCAGGCCCTGGCCCCGTGCAGCGCTGTGGGCCGCGGCATGTGCCGCGCCCCTGCTGGGCAGCGGCTGCGCTGTAGTGGCCGTGGCCGATGCCGCCGTGACAGTGGTCAGCACCACCGTGAAGGTGGGTGCCACTGTGGTGGGCACGACCGTTGATGTGGGCGCCGCAGGCGTGCGGGCCGTGGTGGGCAAGGGCGAGGACTGAGGGCTACAACCCTGCCGCGCCACCCCTCGCTCGGAATAAACGCCCCTCACCGCACGCCCCACGTTTGCAACGGCATGACGACGCAGCCCCCACGCCGCCCCACACTCTCGCGCCCTGCAGCCGCCCCGCGCACAGGCCCGGCCAAAGCCACGCGCCCGTCCCAAGCGCCCGCGCGCAGGCCCGTGACCGAGCGCATCGCCCCCGAGGCGGTACAGCTCATCTGCTTTAACAAGCCCTACGGCGTGCTCAGCCAGTTCACCCCCGAGGGGCAGTGGCAGGGCCTCAAGGACTACATCGACCTGCCCGGCGTGTACGTGGCCGGGCGGCTGGACGCCGACAGCGAAGGGCTTTTGCTGCTGACCAACGATGGCAAGCTGCAAGCCCACATTGCCGACCCGCGCTTCAAGATGGCCAAGACCTATTGGGTGCAGGTGGAAGGGGTGCCCGACGAGGCTGCCCTGGCCGCACTGCGCCAAGGCGTACAACTCAACGACGGCCCCACCCTGCCCGCCCAGGCCCGCTTGCTGGACCCTGCCCCCGCCCTGGCGCCCCGGGTGCCGCCCATCCGCGAGCGCAAGTCAATTCCGACCGCATGGCTGGAGCTGGTGATACGCGAAGGCCGCAACCGCCAGGTGCGGCGCATGACCGCCGCCGTGGGCCACCCCACCCTGCGGCTGGTGCGCGCCGCCGTGGGCCCCTACACGCTGGAAGGGCTGGCGCCGGGGGCATGGAAACAGGTGGCGGTGCAGCGAATGGAGTGAGAGGCACGGCCCCGGGGCGAAAGTGACCACGGCCCCACAAGACCTTGGGCGTGTTGCAGTGCTATCGAGCGAGCTTCTTTGAACTTGAAATATCCGTTCGGGTTGAGCTTGTCGAAACCCTGCGCAGCGCTTCGGCAAGCCTGTCCTGAGCCCGTCGAAGGGCTCAGCGTGAACGCCTTAAGAAGGTCCGTGCCGGATCCATCACAGCAAGACCGTAGCAACCCGCTCAGGCGTACACGTTCACAAACATCCCGGCACTGACGCCACCGGCCACGCGGCCGGAAGCACTGAGCAAGCGGGTATTTTCAGGAGGTGCCGCAGGCGCCACGGCCTGGGTCTGGGACTGGCTGGCCGTGCGAGAGGCTGGGTCGTTGGCCGCCGCCAGATTGCGCCGTGCACTGACCGACCGCTGGCTCGCATCGGCCGACTGGCCACTCAAATCATCGGCCCGGGCCTGCTCTTGGTCAGCGCTGCGCTGGGCGGCCTCGGCCTGGGTTTGCAGGGTTTGCGCCGTTTGCTCAGCCTGCAGGGCTTCGCGCCGGGCGGTCTGCACGGCATACGAGTTGCTGGGCGCGGCTGCGGCGCTGCTGACGGCGGTGACCATGGTGAACTCCTAACGCGCGGGTGGCGTGCGGTGGGGGCTGGGGCAGGATGGGTCAGGCCACAGAGGCCGCGCCCTCGCTGGCTTGGTAGGCGCGGCGCACTTGGGCATCGCGCGGGTTGGTGCCGCTGGCACGGTCGGCATTGTTGGCGCCGCTGGCATTGCCCTGCGAGGCCACCGCGCTGGCTGCCACCGCGTCATCAGCGTCCTGGCGGGCCTGCGCAGCATCACTGGCTTGCTGAACGTTTTCACGGGACTCTTCCCGGGTCTGCTGGGCCGACAGCTCTTGCGCTCGGCGGCTCAGGGTCACAGTGGTTGTGCTGGCCGGGGTGGCGGTGGTGTCTGCCGCCTGCGATGCGTTGCGGTTGCCCACCGTGGCACGGCCCGCAGGCTGCACCCCGTCGGTGGGGTTCACCGCGCCGTAGCGGCTCACAGGGTCGATGCGGGGCTGAACGGAATCCATGGCTGTCTCCTGTTGCAGTGCAGAAAACCAAATCGTCCCGCAATCGGCACCAAAAGTAAAGGCCAGGGCGGTGAACGCGCCTGGCCTGGGTTCAGGGTTGAGCCCCTGGGGAGGGGGCGAATATCCGTTTTAACTGCCTGCCGAGACCTCGGCGGGCACATCATCGGCCACCAGGTAGCGCTTGATCAGGTCAAAAAAGCTGTCGTAGAAGCTGTCAGCCGCAATGGTCTCGCTGCCCACCTTGACCAGCGAGTCGCTGCTGGCCGCAATGGGCAAGGACACCGACCCCAGCGCCCCCACCCCCAGGCTGGCCGAGTTATTGGTTTTGCGCAGGGTGTAGCTGTCTTGCAGGGCCGTCACAAAGCCCAGGCTGACCTTGCCGCTGGGAGAGTCGGGCACGCACACCACCCGAATGACCATTTGCAAATGGGTCTCGGCACTGGGCTGGAAGCTCTTTTTGCCCTCCACCATCTCGGCCGTGGTGGTGTTGATGAGGTAACCCTGGCTGAGCAAGGCGCGGCGCGAGGCTTCGCAAGTCTGCGCAGGCGTGGCATCAAACAGGCGTGAATAGGTGGCGACCGAGCCAAACTTCTCCTGCGGGCCATAGAACTTGGGCGCAGGGCCGGTGGCAGCGCAACCTGCCAACAGGGCCGCCACACCAAGGGCGGCCCAGGGCGTCAGTCGCCCCGCCAAAGCCGACAAGGCGCCACCAACGTGTGCGCGTAAAAGATGCTTCAAAACCGTTTTCTCCAAACTGGGCATGTGCCGTGTGCTGCGCCCTGCCGATGGCTTGCGTGGCCCACCGGTGTGAAAGGGTAGCCTGTTTTTGGGGCGGCCCCATGAAGCCTAGGGCTGTCGCACCCCAAAGCCCCCAGCCGTACAGCAAAGAAACCCACCAGGGCAGAGCCCCCAGGGGAGGCGGGAGTTCCCCTTCTTTGCGCACGGCCCGTTCACACCGCCGTGGCTGCGCCACAGGCTGGCAGCCTATCAACGCTATCACTTCAATAGCTGCCAGCGCTTTATCCATAAGCCTTAGCGGCCAAAAACTCTCAATACCCTCAACCCATTTCATCGCTTTTTGGGTTGCACCTTGCCCGGGGCTTTGGCTGGCCCCTTGGCGGCGCCCCTGGCCTGGCCCTTTTGGGGGCCCTTGGCCTGGCCTCTGGCCTGCTCTTTGGCGGGCTCGCCACGCTGGTAAAAAATCTGGCTTTGCAGGTTTTGCGCGATGGGCTTGACCTCGTTGTTCCACTGCGCGGCGTACTCTGGCGTGCACAGGCCCTGCGGCGTGGTGTCGTGCACCTCACGGCTGACCTGGTAGCCATTGGCGGTGCGCTGGTAGGTGGCGCTGTAGTTCAGTGCCTGGTTGCGGGTTTGCAGGTTGGGCGGCACACGGTTGAAGGCCACGCCCGCGCCCAGTTCCACGTCATAGGTTTCGTAGCTGTGGTAGCCGTAGCAGCCCGTGCGGCGGCGCGGCAGGTGCTTTTCTTCGGCTTCGGCCAGGCGCGCAATGCCCATGGGCAGGTTCAGCACCGGTGCCAGTACAAAGGCGCCGCGCTTGCCTGCCTGCAGGTACTTGGCGATCTCGAAGGTGATCGAAAAGCTGTAGCTGTCCGACAGCTCCTTGGCTGGGGCCAGGTCGCCCCGGTCCAGCACGCCCTGGCCCTTGAAGCCCCCGCTCGCCAGCATGTTGCGCACAAAGTCGCGCTCGCCGTCGCCCTGCAAATCGGCCATGTAGCTGCGCATCTGGGCCGCAGCCAAGCCTTTGAAGGAGGCCTTCAGACTGCCCCTGGCGCTGCCATCGGCGGCGATCTGGATGCTGGTATGCGCACGCTGCTCCGTCAGGTCGGCACTGCCGGGCGGGATGCTGGCCAGCGCCTTGTCTGCGCCCACATGGATCACCGGCTTGGCGTAGGCACTGCCGGGCAGGTAGCCAAAGGGCACCTGCTTGGCGGTGGCGTCCAGGTACATCTTGAAATCGGGCAGGTAGTTGATGACGTGGTTGACGGTGGACACCACCGGCGTGGCGGGCAGGTCGTACAGCTCGCCCGCATTGATCAGCACCTGCTCGCTGCGCACGCCCACCGCTGTCAGCAAGGCCTGCAGCAGCGTGGCGTGGTCTTTGCAATCGCCCATTTTGTTGTCGAGCACCACGTCCACATCGCGCGGCACCACGGCCCCCACGCCAATGCAGTTGCCGCCGTAGGTGATTTGCGTGGACACCCACTCGTACAGCAGCCGGGCGCGCTCGCGCGGGTCGGTCTGCGTGCCCACGATGGACTGGGCCAGCGCCTCAATGCGCGGTGTGGGCCGTGCCTTGGGCAGGGCGCGCTCGCCATAGGCGCGGGCAATGCTCTCGTAGTCGGCAAACGTGCTCGCCAGCAGCACGGGCGATTCGTCCAGCCGCCAGATGCCGGCGTCGGCCTCGTCCCAGGCCTTGGGGGTGGTGTTCTGGTAGCGCCATTGGCGCACGGTGGCGTCGCCCTCTTGCACCGGGGGCTGCTCTTGCAGGCCGTGGGCTTCAAAGCGCAGGTTAAGGCCCTTGGGCGCGCGGATGGTGATGCGGCTGTCCTCGTGCACGCCGTATGGCGAGAAGCCTTGCATGACAGAAAAAGCGCCCGCAAAGATGGGCTCTTTGTCATCAATGCGGTAGCGCATGCCCACCGAGTCGCCCACGGCGAGGTCCGGGAACACCACGGAGATGCGGGTGCGGTCAGAGAACAGGGGCTTGGCGCCATCGCGGCCATCGCTCACCACGGTCTGGTAGTTGGTGGGTGGCACCGGTATGCGGCGGCCATCGGCCTTGAGGGTGTAGGCCTCCAAAATCTGCGCGGACTGGATGCCTGCGCTGTAAGAGAAGGAGAACGACTTCATGCGCTCCAGCGCGCTGGCGTGGGCCACCTGGTGCTGCGTGGCGTAAGACACCGAAGACTTGCCATCGGCCGCCACGTCATAGTCCACATGCCACAGTTGCGACACCACCGGCACACCAGCGGCGGCCCCCGCTGCAGCGGCTGCGGCCTTGGGCGGCGTGGTCTGGGCGCCTGCCCCCACACCCCAAACCGCCAGGGCCCACAAAGCCCCGGCCGAGCAACGGCGACCCCATTGGAGGTAATTGAACATAGTCGGATCGGTTTCCTGTGATTGGTTGGAGGCAGCCCGGGGCGCTGAACGCATCCATCGGGATGGATCGAGCCATCGCTTCTGGTGTCACTCCTGCTGTCGCGGGTATACCCATTCGCCAGCGGGGCGCCTTGTGCCTGCGCAAAAAAGCCCGCCCAAGGCCCGTCAGGGGCCCAGGCAAGCGGTGGCATCTTAGTGGCGAAGTGGGCCGTTTACCCCGAAAAACGCCGCAAAGAAACATCCAGAAACACAACGGCAAGCAGCGTTAACAATGGCCTCACGCGCACGGGCGGCCCCACGAAAGAAGCCCGTATAGTGGCGCCCCTTTGCCCTTTGAATTGAACAGGTGGTGCAGGCGCTGGCATGTGGGCCGCCGCTGCCGCACGGCACCACAGACTTGGATTTTTGTGCCTGTAACGACCCTGCTTTGCCTCGTCATTGCCATCAGCGATGGCGACACCCTCACCGCCCGCTGCGGCCAAGCCGGGGCCTACCGCCCCCTGAAAGTACGCATTGCCGCCATCGACGCGCCCGAGAGCAAGCAGGCCTTTGGCCTGCGCTCCAAGCAAAACCTGGCGCGCCTGTGCTTCAAGCAGCAAGCCATGCTGCAGCCCCTGCAAAAAGACGACTACGGCCGCACCGTGGCCAATGTGCGCTGCAGCGGCCAGGACATTGCCGCCGCGCAGGTGCGCGCGGGCCTGGCCTGGGTGTACACGCCGTATGCCAAGCAACACCCGCAACTGCAGCCGCTGCAACAGCGCGCCCAGGCCCAGCATGTGGGGCTGTGGTCGCAAAAGCGGCCCCAGGCGCCGTGGACGTACCGGCATCGGCAGCACCCGCGTTAACTCAGATCTGCAGGCCTGCCCGGCGGCCCTCAGCGCAGCAACGCCAGCACGCCCTGGGGCAACTGGTTGGCCTGCGCCACCATGGCCGAGCCCGCCTGCTGCAGGATCTGCTGGCGCGCCAGGGCTGCAGCCTCGACCGCAAAGTCAGCATCCACAATGCGCGCGCGGCTGGCCGACAGGTTCTGGCTGGTGTTCTGCAGCGTGGACAGGGTGGTCTCCAGTCGCGAAGACTGGGCTCCGATCACTGCGCGCTGGCCGTTGACGTAGTCCAGCGCCCGGTCCACCGCCACGATGGCCTGGGCTGGCGAGAGCATCACATCCAGCGTGCTGCGCAAGCCCAGCGCACTGAGGTTGACCGCGCCGACCCGGGTTTCCAAAGTCTGGTTGGCATTGGCCCCCACCTGGAACACTTTGCTGGTCGTAGAGCCGCCCGAGGTGGCAATCGCCTCGAACGACTCCGTGAAGCCGTCCAACACGTTGGTGCCCGATTTACTGCCGCTGTTGGGCACCGTACTGGTGGCGGTCTTCACATCCCCGCCATCCACATCCAGCCCCCCGATGGCGCCGGTGTCTGCGTTGTTCAAGTCAAACGCGCCGATGAACGCAGCACCCGCCGCTGCAAACTGGGTTTTGAAATCGGCCGCGCTGGCAAACTGCCCGCTGGACACGTTGGCCAGCGCCTGGTCCAGGGTGGAGCCGGGGTTGCTGTTCAGGTAGGTGAGCACCTCCTTGATGCCCTCGCCCCCCGCCGCCTTGATGCGGCTGTGCATGTAGCGCGCTGCCGAGTAGCTGGCCGAGTAAAAAGCGCTGGTGTTGGACGGCCCATTGATGGCCGCCGCCACAGCGGCGGCACTGGAGCTGGCCACGTCGGCTTTGACGCGCTCCTCCGCCCCTTGAATGAACTCGGCCGTGCCCTCCACAAACCACAGGTGGTTGCCCGTCAAGTCCTGCCAGTTGGTGGCGCGCGCCATCACGGCGTGCACCATTTCGTGGGCAATGATGCGGTCGTTGTAGTACGGGGCCGAGCCGCCGTTGGGCAGGTTGGGCGGCACAAAGTCGGCCATGTCCACCTGCAAGACAAGATTGGTGCCCCGGCCTTGGGCATCAAAGCCCGTGGCCTGCACGTAGGCCGCCACACCCCCGGCGTTGTCAGTAAAGCCGGTGTAGCGAATGTCCAGCGCCGCCCCATCGGCCTGGATGCCATACAGGCGGGAGATCAACTGCTCGCTGCTCTCCAGCCAGCTGCCCACGCTGGTCATGCCATCAAACACAGCCAGCTGGTTCTCGTCCCCCACCGCACTGGCCCGGCTGGAGTCAAACACCGCCATGCCGTTGAACTGGGTGGCCAGGGCAGACCGGTCAATCTCTGCCGCCAGCTGCGCCACTTCGGCCTGTATGGCCTGCTTGTCTGAGGCGCTGTAGGTGCCGTTGGCCGCTTGCACGGCCAGCTCGCGAATGCGCTGCAGATTGCCGCTGACGCCAGACAGCGCACCCTCGGCCGTTTGCAAAAGGGACAGAGCATCGTTGGAATTGCGCGCAGCCTGGTTCAGCCCCCGGATCTGGCTGGTGAAGCGCTCGGATATGGCCAGCCCGGCGGCATCGTCCTTGGCGCTGTTGATGCGCAGGCCCGACGACAGGCGCTGTATGGACAAGGCCAACTCGCCCTGCACACGGCCCAGACTGCGCTGCGCGCTCTGCGACATCACATTGGTATTGACGCTCAGCCCCATGGCAGTTCTCTTGGTTTGTCTCCAGACAGGCAGCGCGGGCTCCAGCCAGGGGCCCGCAACGACGCATGCTCCACTGCGCCAGCAGCGGTGGAACCTCCCTCTTTGATCGGCTCTGTGAGGGTTATCGGACGCTGGGGCGAAAACTTCTGGGAAATGTGAGGGACGCGTCGCACCAACTTTTCTGTGCAGGTACCCGACATGACGATGGCGCGGCGGAACTCAAGCGTCACGAGCGGCGGTAGGAGCGGCAGGACGTGATCGCACGCCAGTGGTCAAAGGTTGCGAGTGGCTGAAACCGGCCATAAGCCGTCGGTCGTGAGCGACTGCTTTCTGCATGGTCCTTGGCGCGTTTCTGACCGCCCGATGTGTAGCCGATGCTTTCCACCCTCTCTGCATTACATCCACTAGCTGACTGAACGACAGCCGATTCATAATTTGGAGGTCTTGAGCGTACTTCTTGTCGCAGAAAATACTGCCTTGACCTGCCCCAGTGGGTGAATTGCACAATATGGAGGTGCATGTTGGAAGATGCCAAGATCAATGCATTAGCTAGTCAAGTCCTAGCAGATATCACTCGTGATCTCAATGAGAGCATATACACCAAACTAGGAGGGGAGCTGACGATTACTTGGCGAGGGGAGAGAAGATTCGGCGCCTTCGCGTCCTCGTTAAGTAAAGCGGGAGAACCGCCGAAACATCGAGTAACCATTTGCGATGGGTTAGCAATCCAAGTGTGGCGCGATGCTGAGGATCTATGCAAGTTCTTGCGAAGTATTCCCAAAGATTCCGGCGTTGATAAGCTCTATGACTTTTTCGGCGATAGGGTAAAGCTCCCCCAAGGCTTCCGAGATGAGGATCTAGTCAAGAACATATTCTTCGCGGCTATCACATGGGTTTATTTTCACGAGATCGGCCACCTCATGCAAGAGCATGGGGTTATCCGCGCCGAGTTCGCGGAGGGACATAGCGACTCAGTGCCGGCTACCGACGTTCACGATTTTGAAGCTGCAAACTACAAACGTCTTTTTGGGAGAGAGGCGCTTGTCTCTCATGTTACAGAACTGGCAGCCGACTTCGAAGCGACGCACCTCTTTGTCAGCGATCTCATTCGACACGTCAAAGACTCAGATTCCGTCGATGACCAGAATCGAACCGAAGTTTTATCCGGCTTGCTATACCTGATGGTGTGTGGTCTTTCTCTAATTTTCTTCCGCTTCAATGGCAATCAACCAATACTGCCGACAGCGGTCATCGAAGGCTCTCATCCAAATCCATTGGTTCGATTGGAAATCATCGTGCCTCAGATCTTCGAGAGCTTAGACTTGATAGGGAAAGTTGTAGATCATGGCCTTGATCGCAGAGAACTCGTATTGCTTTGCGGTAAAGCTGCTTTTTCGGCCACGTTGTATTGGTCAACGACTAAATCGGAGAAGCACGAGTTTGATAATCAGTTCTTGCTCAAAGGCCTCCTCGCCAATCCAGTCGTTCTCCAATATCTACAGCCGATTGTAGTCTGCTGGGAAGAAATGTTGCCCAGAGTTAAAGAGCTCCGCCGCTTCGGCTCAAAATTGGGTTTGATGACTTTTACTGAATCTTTCAAAGTGCGCATTGCTGAAGTGATTACATGGGGGAATGGTCCAGAAGCAAAGAAAATTGCATCCTCACTACCTGATGCAATGACCTAATAGATCTACATGGTTCCTGATTTTTATTAGGACAAACATATGGCTTTGTGGCAACAGTCCCTCCTCTCTCGCGTATGACTTCAAATGTCTGTTCTAGGGGAGGTATCGACACGTGGACCGGCGCCTTTGGGCCCGAAGCCGCCGTTGAACCGCGCCACCCGGAAGCTGCCGCTGATTCACGGCCCGCTGGCTCACAGTCCAAAACGTGCTGTTGGAATGTCCGGTCCCTGTCAGCTGGCAAGCTATATTTTGGCAACGTGAGACTTACCGGGTTTCGCGGAATTTTTACACTTGTACTTTTGAACAGCGCATGACCTGCAACCCCAAGCTGCAAGCCGCGTTCAGGAGGAATCAATGTCCAGAATATCCCGCGCGGTCCAGTTTGTCCCGCAAGGTTTGCGGGATACATTCTTTGCCAGATCGATTCCGATAGTGACAATGTCAGTCATGGACTTCCCCTTCCAACAAACGAGTGAGTTGATGAGAGATCGAACTTCCCATCGTGGCACCTGGATGCCGTATTGCGCAACTGTGCGGTTCACTCGGGACGGGGAAGTCCCTTTCATTCGTTAGGCCACTAATGCATACCGAATCGTTCGGATACTGGAAGTCTTTCCCTGCTCTTGCGGTTGGTGCATTCGTTGGATTGCTGGTGCTCATTGGCCTTCGCGTTGAGTATTACGACGTCATGCAATACGAACCGAACATGCATCCTGCAATCGCGTTTTATTTCTCGCCCTTCCTTCTCGTTGTTGTTCTAGCCGCTTCGCTACCCCTCGAAACGCTGTTTCGGGTATGGCACAAACCGTCGTCCCATGTTCAGGCTGGTTTTATCGGCGCAGGCTACGCTACGCTCCTCACGTGGTGGGCGTTTCCAACGCACTGGTTCATATTTCTTGTTCTCAATCCGGTGGTTCTTCGTACCGTCGTCGGCCTAACATTACGTTCAAGGCGGACGCGCAAAAGCAGCGCACCGCTCAGCTAACTCGTTGTGTGTCCGTTTTCGCCTTCCACCACTGGCTGCTTGTGGCCGATTTCGGCCGGCGCGGTACGGTGGTGAGGCCTGCATCGCAAACACTTAGCATCAGCGGTAATCAAGAAGCCGGGTCGGATGGTCGGCTTTGATAACTTGGCCCCGGAATCTGACGTGCCAATCCGGGTCCCACTCTTTGTTTGCGTGTATGTGAAGACCATCGTCCACGCGCACAACATCGAGAGGCAGCAGGTCGTCAGCGGGTCGCGCGAGAAGCTCAACCTCATCGCCAGGTTCAAGTATTACCTGCTCAGGAACCATCTCAAGATACAGCGTCAGAAGGCTGGCCGTCTCGTTCTTGAACCGGCCAACAACAGGGTAATTTTCTGGCGTCATGGCGAAAGTATGGTTATGGCCGACTGTAGCCTATTGATTGAGCAACTCAAATGGGAAAGTTGGTCGAGCAAGGTCGAGCCGGGAGGCTGCTAGTTCGGATACGGGTTGCTATTGGATGACTGGTGCCATCGAGCCAAGGCCGCTCGTTGAAGCTCGGCAGAGTAACGTGCCTGCAGTGCCATACATCGGGAGTTATCGAGCGCGCCCTCTGCCGTGGATATGGTGGAGCCGCTGCACAAAAAGAGGTACAGGGCCGCTAGTTCCTCAAGTCGGGCGGATGCCGACTCCACCTCAAAGAGTTCAAGGTCGTTTTCGCTCGCCTCAATCGTGACCGAAGGCTCATTGTTTGTTCGGTCGGCGATGTAGAGCGAAGTCCAAGTACGGCTGTTGACTGGATGAGAGTTTCCTTCCGTATCGACATTCCATCCAGGACCGAATAACAAATCAATGAAGACTCTAAAGTCCGGCCGTTCTCGGTCAATTTTTACGAGGTGCATTCAGAGACAGTTCCAAAAGTACGCGGGGCAGTTCCTTGACAGACCTTGATGGGTGACCGCTTTTCGCCAAACGGAGCGGTGCCGGTGACGGGCCGGTTTTGGCCGCTATCGGACCTGGGCGGCGTGTCGCTTGACGAACAATTTCGCATCGGCCAAGGTCGCAGGGTACTGCACGAGTAGTCCGCTGGGCTGCTCTCGGATGGATTGAAAGCGGAACCCCTGGCTGACCAGATACTCGACCTTGCGCCACTGGTCAACGTCGGTCATTTTGGGTGCGGAGAACTTGCGATTGAGCATCACCATGGGTCCTTGACACTGCGGGCAGAGTCGAGGGAGCGCTCGCATTGGCTTTTTGAAGGACTTACAACACGAGAAGCAGACATGCGGGAACAGGTACTGCTGCTCTTGGCGCGGCTTAGCAAAGTACGAATGGTGTCTGAACTTCTTCATGGTTCTGGTCCGGGTTCGGAGGGCAGCTTTTGGCCGAATTCTGCCTCACAGAAAACAGAGACAAAGAACTATTCGGGTTGACTTGCTGGCGCGGGCAACTAGAACTGGTATTCAAGGCAAGGTGCCTCAATGGGTTAGTAAGGATTGAAACGCCTTTGCAGTAGGCCATTTCTTCATATTCCCCTTCAGCCCGGAAAATACCGACGAATCGAGCCCACTGCGATGGCAGTTTTCTCAATTTCTGTCACAAGGGCCCGCCCAGCAAGCTGCGCCACAAAGCGTTAGCATGCGAATCAATCTCATGCGCGGCTTGTGCTGCCCCTTCACGTGACGTCTTCCACCTCCCTCCCGCCTGTGGCTGCACCAGCCAGCATCTACCGCCACCCCGGTTTTCTCTCCTTCATCAGCGCCCGCCTCATGGCGGTGTTTGCCACCCAGGTGCAAGCCGTGGTGGTGGCCTGGCAGGTGTATGACCTGACGCGCAACCCGCTGGCACTGGCCTACGTGGGGCTGGCGCAGTTCCTGCCCATGCTGTGCCTGTTGCTGCCTGCGGGCGATTTGATCGACCGCTTCTCGCGCAAGAACATCCTGGCCATCAGCTGGGCGGTGGGGGCCTTGTGCAGCGCCGGGCTGTGGTGGCTGTCGGGCCACGGCGCCAGTGGCGTGGCGGGCGTGTACGCCGTGTTGGTGCTGTTTGGCTGCTCGCGGGCGTTTTCGGGGCCCGCGCTGCAGAGCCTGCTGCCCCAGGTGGTGCCGCGCGAGCAGCTGGCCCAGGCCATCGCGGCCAACAGCATGCTCATGCGCTCTGCCAGCATTGGCGGCCCGCTGTTGGGGGGCGTGCTGTATGCCCTGGGCGGTGGTGAACTGACCTTTGCCCTGTGCTTTGCCTGCTTCGCCATCGGCACTGCGCTGCTGATGCGCGTGGCCACGGCCCACGCCAGCCCCGTGGGCCCCGCGCTGGGCACCATGTGGCAGCGCTTCGGCGCGGGCATCCAGTTCATTCGCTCGCGCCCCATCATCCTGGGCACCATCTCGCTGGACCTGTTTGCTGTGCTGCTGGGCGGCGTGGTGGCCCTGCTGCCCATTTATGCCAGCGAGGTGCTGCACGTGGGCCCGGCGGGCCTGGGCGCGCTGCGCAGCGCCGTGGCGGTGGGCGAGGTGGGCGCGGGGCTGTACCTGAGCATGCGCCCCTTCAACCGCAAGGTGGGCCGCACCATGTTTGTGGCCGTGGCGGTGTTCGGTCTGGCCAACTTGCTGTTTGCGGTGTCGACCTGGTTCTGGCTGTCGTTTGCCGCGCTGCTGGTGGCGGGGGCGGCCGACATGGTCAGCGTCTACATCCGGGGTGCGCTGGTGCAGTTCTCCACCCCCGACCACATGCGCGGCCGTGTGAATGCGGTCAACATGCTGTTCATCGGCTCGTCCAACGAGCTGGGCGAGTTCCGTGCAGGCACCAGCGCCGCATGGCTGGGCGTGGTGCCCGCTGCTGTGCTGGGCGGCTTGTGCACTCTGGGCGTGGTGGGCGGGTGGACGCTGGGCTTCAAGCAACTGCGCACGGTGGATCGCTTTGAAGAAGCGGCCGAGGCGACTGGCGCCAGTAGCACGGCTGGCGCGGCTGGCAACGCACCGTAGGCGGTACAAAGAACCGTCGCCAGAAGGCGGCGCACAACGGGTCCCACAACGCAGGTCCCAAGCAGGGCCCAGAGCCCTCCCATCTGCATCAAAGTGCAACCGCTGCAGCTGCCTTCATGTCGCGCAGGTAAAGCCTGTGGGCACGGGCTTGCATGCCACGGGCAAGGTGCGGCAGCATAGGCGCTGAGAGCCCTTGGAACCTGTTCATAGATGTCCTGTGTGAGGCCCCATGACCCCTTCTTCCGCGCCCCCCACCGCCATCGCCCGCCGCAGCTTGCTGGTGAGCCTGCTGGGTTTGGCAGCTTCGGGCGCATCGTGCACGTCAACCGCGCCACGCCCCGCCCGCAGTGCACACGCTGCGCCACTGCCTGCCGGCGCCACAGGCCCTGACACCTGGGGAGTGGCCGACGAGCGCACCACCGCGCGCCTGCTGGACCGTGTCACCTGGGGTTGCACGGCGCGGGGCGCGCACGCCCTGGGCGCACAGGGCGCCAGAGGCATCGGCGCCTACCTGGCCCAGCAGCTGCGCGCGGGCACCACTGCGGCACTGCCTGCTGCCGCCCAGGCGCAGATCGACGCCATGGTGATCTCGCGCACGCCTATCGAAGCCCTGGCGCTCGATATGGAAGCCCGCCAACGCAAGGCCAAAGCCCTACCGACCGAAGACGAGCGCAAGGCGGCTTTGAATGCCTGGCAGCAGGACATGCGCGCCCTGCAACGAGAAGCCGCGAGCCGCCACATGCTGCGCGCCCTGTACTCCCCCACCCCCTTGCGCGAGAAGATGACCTGGTTCTGGATGAACCACTTCAACGTCTTCGCGGGCAAGGGCAACCTGCGCGCCCTGGTGGGCGACTACGAAGAGCGCGCCGTGCGCCCGCATGCGCTGGGGCGCTTTCGCGACCTGCTGGGCGCCACCGTGCGCCACCCGGCCATGCTGCACTACCTGGACAATGCCCAGAATGCCGCAGGCCGCATCAACGAGAACTACGCCCGTGAGCTGATGGAGCTGCACACCCTGGGCGTGGACGGCGGCTACAGCCAGCAAGATGTGCAAGAGCTGGCGCGCGTGCTCACCGGCGTGGGCATCTCGCTGCGCCCGCTGGGCGACGAGCCACCGCGCATGAAGCCTGCACTGCGCCGCTACTACGTGCGCGAAGGCCTGTTCGAGTTCAACCCCCAGCGCCACGACTGGGACCCCAAGACGCTGCTGGGCCAACCCCTCAAAGCCGAGGGCCTGGCCGAGGTGGACGAGGCGCTGGACCGGCTGGCACGCGCCCCGGCCACGGCACGCTTCATCACCCGCAAGATCGCGCTGTTCATGGTGGGTGACAAGCCCACACCCGCGCTGCTGCAGACCCTGGCCCGCGCGTTTGAGCGCACCGATGGCGACATTGCCGCCGTGCTGCAAGCACTCTTTGCCACCGCAGAATTTCGCGCATCGCTGGGCCAGCGGTTTCGCGACCCGGTGCACTACGTGCTGGCCAGCCTGCGCCTGGCGCACGGCGACGCGGTGCTGCCCAGCGTGGAGCCCGCACTGGGCTGGCTGCAGCGCCTGGCCGAGCCCCTGTATGGCCGCGTCATGCCCGACGGTTATCCGCTGGACGCTGCCGCGTGGTCCGGGTCAGGGCAAATGGCCAGCCGTTTTGACATCGCCCGGGCCATTGGGGCTGGGGGCGCCGTAGGTGCTGGCACCGCCGTGGCGGCCCCGGCACCACCGGACATGGGCATGGCCCCGTCGCGCGCACCTGCGGCTGCGTCTGCACCTGCGGCTGCTGCCCGCACGCCCCCACCCTTGGCGCAAAGCGCCTACGTGCAGGCCATGCTGCCCAGCCGATCGGCCGCCACGCGCCAGGCACTGGAGCAAGTCACATCCCCGCGCGAATGGAACCTGCTGTTCCTCGCGTCGCCTGAGTTCATGTACGGGTGAGGACGCCATGGCGCACATCCCCCTGAGTCGTTTAGCGCCCCGGGCCAGAGCGTGCAAATCCATGTGCCGCCATCGAAGCCATACGCCCGGCTATTGAAAGGACTGTTCCATGCTTCGCAGGCACCTTCTACAAGCCCTGGGCGCCAGCACGCTGGCCGTTGGCAGCGCGGGCGTGCTGGCCGCACCACAGGCACAAGATGTGCGCTTTCTGCTCGTGTTCTTGCGTGGTGGGTACGACTGCGCCAGCCTGCTGGTGCCCACGGGCAGCAGCTTTTATTACGAGTCGCGGCCCAACATCGCCATTGCCCGCCCAGGGCAGCAGGGCAGTGCCCTGCCCCTCACGCACGACTGGGGCCTGCACCCTGCGCTGGCGGGCTCGATGCTGCCGCTGTACCAGCAGGGCCAGCTGGCGTTTGTGCCCTTTGCGGGCACCGACGATCTCTCGCGCAGCCACTTCGACACGCAAGACAGCATGGAACTGGGCCAGCCCGTGGGTGGGCGGCGCGACTACCGCTCCGGCTTTCTGAACCGGCTGGTGGCCGAGCTGAACCCACGCGCCGGTGCCCGCTCGGCGCTGCTGCAGCCCATGGCCTTCACCAGCACCCTGCCCCTGGTGCTGCGCGGCGCGGTCGATGTGCCCAACACCTTGCTCAGTGCAGGCGCTGGCCGGGGCGGCGTGGATGCACGGCAGGCCCAGCTCATCGCATCCATGTACCAAGGCACGGCACTGGCAACACCCGTGGCCGAGGGCTTTGCCACGCGCAACGAAGTGGCCCGCACCATGCAAGGCGAGATGGAGGCCGCCAGCCGCAACGCGCTGAGCACCAAGGGCTTTGAGGGCACGGCCCGGCGCATGGCACGGCTGATGCAGGCGCGCTACCAGATCGGCTTTGTGGACGTGGGCGGCTGGGACACCCATGTGGCGCAGGGGGCCGCCACCGGGGCGCTGGCCAACCGGCTGGAAGAGCTGGGCCAGGGCCTGGCAGGCTTTGCCGACGAAATGGGGGCGGCCTGGAAGTCCACCGTGGTGGTGGTCGTCAGCGAGTTTGGCCGCACCTTCCGCGAAAACGGCAACCGGGGCACCGACCACGGCCACGGCACGGTGTTCTGGGTGCTGGGCGGCGCCTTGCAGGGCGGGCGTATCGCGGGCGAGCAGCAGGCCCTCACGGCCACCACCTTGTTCCAAAACCGCGACTACCCCGTGCTCAACGACTACCGCAGCGTTCTGGGCGGGCTGTTTGCGCGCCTGTACGGGCTCAACGCGGCGGCGGTGGCGCGGGTGTTTCCGGGAATGAAGGGGACGGATTTGCAGCTGGTTTGAGGCGGCGTGGGGTTGCACGCCCAACGGTGCGCGACACCGATTGCTATATTTTCAATAGCTGCTAGCGCTTGTAATGAAAGCGCTAGGGATGCTCTGCACGAATCCCTCTGAGATGTGCTTGAGCCAGTGTGCAGGCGAGGACAATACGCTCATGAAGCAAAGCAGCCTGGGCCTGAGCAATACCACCAAGCGCACCCGCAAGCGTGAGTTTCTTGATGCGATGGAGTTGGTGGTGCCCTGGGTCGAGTTGGTCTCGCTCATTGAGCCTTATGCCCCAGAGATCGGACGCCGGGGCCAGCAGCCCTTTGCAGTGCAGACCCTGCTGCGTATCCATTTCATGCAGCAGTGGTTCAAGCTCAGCGATCCAGCCATGGAAGAGGCGCTGCACGATGTGCCAGCCTTTCGTGACTTTGCCGGCCTGTCTCACTGGGACGAACACATCCCCAGTGAATCGAGCATCCTGCGTTTTCGGCATCTGCTAGAGCGCCACAAGCTGGCCGATCAGATACTCGCTACGATCAATGCACTGCTGCAAGCCAAAGGGCTGCAACTCAAGGCAGGCACCGTAGTGGATGCAACGCTGATTGCGGCGCCGACGTCCACCAAGAACGAAGGCAAAGCACGAGACCCCGAGATGCATCAAAGCAAGAAGGGCAACGAGTGGTACTTTGGCATGAAGGCGCACATCGGGGTGGATGCTGACTCTGGGCTGGTGCACAGCGTGCGCGGCACCAGTGGCAATGTGAACGACGTGATTGAGGCCAACAGCCTGCTGCACGGGCAAGAAACGGATGCCTTTGGTGATGCAGGCTATCAAGGTGTAGACAAGCGGCCCGATGCTAACAAGAGTGTCCGCTGGCATGTGGCCCTGCGACCAGGACTGCGTCGGGCTTTGGACAAAGACAAGCCTCTTGAGGCGCTGATCGACCAACTTGAACGCACCAAGGCCAGCATCCGCGCCAAGGTAGAGCACCCTTTCAGGGTGCTCAAGCAGCAGTTTGGGTACGTGAAGGTGCGCTACCGTGGGCTCAAGAAGAACACGGCGCAGATCGTCACGCTGTTTGCGCTGTCAAATCTGTGGATGGCAAGGCACAAACTGCTGATCAGCCAGGGACAGGTGCGTGTGCAGGGGGCGTGATGCCCAAAGATCAAGGGCCAATGGCCCCCGCGCAGCGTCTGAGGGCGCACTGCTCAGGCCGAAGTTACTCAACGTGAGTGCTTTTAACTTCGCTCTGCGCCGTGGAACAACCACACCCGATTCGTGCAGAGTTTCCCTAGAGCCTGTTTTATTGAAAAAACACGCCCCTCAAGCGTTGAAGGTGCCCGACAGCAACTCAGGCAACCGCGCCACCCCCATCCGAAAGCCGCACGCCTGCGCGTGGCCGCCGCCGCCCATGCTCTCGGCCAGGGCGATGCAGTCAAAGTTGCGCTGCGCACGCAGGCCGGCCTTGACGCCCTTGTCGCTGGCGCTCCACATCAGCGCAAACGTGCCCGTCTTGGCCGAGAGAATGTCGCCCACCAGGCTATGGAACATGCCCGGCGCATTCACCATCAGCCCGGTGATGCCGTTGAAGACCAGGGGCTGCGCGCCCTCGGCAATGTCGTGGGCCATCTTGCGGTACTTCTCGTCCATGGCGCCGCCACGGGCCATGAAGGCGTCCAGCTGCTCGGGCGTGAAATGGGCGATCTCCTTCCAGCGGGCGAAGTCCTGGCCCTCCATATCGAGTGCCGAGAGGAAGGCCGCGCTTTGCGGAAACTCCCACTTCCAGATGTCGCGGTCTTCCACGTACTGCAGCAGCGCGGGCACGGGCTGCTCGGGGTGAAAGAACTCCCAGGCCAGGCGGGCGCCCGACTTGCTCATGTCGAAATGCACCACACCACAGCGGCAGGCAAAGCCGGTGAGCTTTTCTGCGGCGCTCTTGTGGTGGTCCAGCATCACCAGCTTGGCCGCCTGCGCGTCGATGGCGGTGAGGATCTCGGCGGAGAAAGAGAAGTCGAGGATGTACACCGCACGCCCCGCCAGCGCAGGCAGGTCGGCCACGGTCTGCACGTCGCCGTGGTCCAGCCCCACATATTCGGCCCGGTCGCCGTAGTAGAGCCACGCGGCCAGCGCGGCGCCAAAGCCGTCAGGGCAGCGGCGGCCATGGTAGAGCACCAGCGGAGAAGGGTCGTCTTGGCTGGGGGCAACCAGCAGTTGCAGGGGAAGAATGGTTTTTTTCGTCATGACCCTGCGATTGTCGCCTGCACGTTGCCTGGTTTTCGCCTTAGGCAAACTATGCGCGGCAAGGCCAGCAAGCCAGGGCATGCCAGGCAGCCAGGCCTTACACGGGCAGCCAGCGCCACCAAAAGGGCTTGCGATCTTCCTTCGCGCCGCGCGCTTGCAGCAGCGCAACGAACTCGCTGCGCTGGTAGCGGCGTGCCGCTTCCAGTGGGGTCATGTCGTCAAAATCTGAGCGCAATTGGGGGTCAGCGCCATGCGCCAGCAAGTAGTGCGCGATCTCGCGATGCCCATGGATGAGGCTCGCCACCAGTGGCGTACACAAAATCTCGGGGTGCTGGTAGTTGGGGTTCACGCCCGCACTGATGTGGTGGCGCACCAATGCCAGATCGCCCGCCACAGCGGCGGCATACATGTCTTTCCAATCTCCGGCAGACATCCCTGGGCATCCTTTCTGCAACGCGATCGGGTCAGTGTAGTGAGCGCCGCGTGCGGCACAATCCGCGCCTTCCCTGATAACTTGCCCGCAACGCTCGTCGCCTTTTCAACGCCCATGCACACACCATTGCACATCCTCTGGCAAGACGAGCACCTGGTGGCCGTCTACAAACCTGCGGGCTGGCTGGTGCACCGCACGGGGCTGGATGCAGGCGAGACGCGCTTTGTGATGCAGACCCTGCGCGACCAACTGGGGCAGCATGTGTACCCCGTGCACCGGCTGGACAAAGGCACTTGCGGCGTGCTGGTGATGGCGCTGCACAGCGATGCGGCGCGGGCGCTGTCGCAGGCGTTTGAGCAGCACGCCACCCACAAGCGCTACCTGGCCATGGTGCGCGGCTGGCCCCCCGCCGAGGCCGAGGTAGACCACCCCCTGCGCCCCGACGACGCCCCGCCCGACGCCCCCGTGCAGGACGCCCACACCCGCTTTCGCACCCTGGCCCAGCTGACCCTGCCGCAAGCCAGCGACCCGCGCTTTGCCACCACCCGCGCCGCGCTGGTCGAGGCCGTGCCCACCACCGGCCGCCGCCACCAAATCCGCCGCCACCTCAAGCACCTGGCACACCCCATCATTGGCGACGCCACGCACGGCAAAGGCCCCCTCAACCGCTGGTGGGCCGAGCGCCTGGGCCAGCAGCGGCTGTGGCTGCACGCGTGGCAGCTGAGCTTGCCGCACCCGGTAACGGGCGAATGGCTGCAATTGCACAGCGGGCTGGCACTGCCTGCCATGGCGCAAGACACGCCCCAGCCTGGCGGGCCAGCCACCACGCCAACGGCAGACTGGCAGCACTTGCAAACCCAATGGCCGTGGGAATGGTTGCCACCTGTGCGCCAAGCCGCAGCCACGGGCCCGGCCTGACGCGCCCCCCCGGGACGGCTACCATCGCGCCAGCCCACAGCCCAGCCCGCTTTGCTCCACACCATGCCCTTTCCCCCCGTGCACCTCACCCACCTGGCAGCACTGGCCCACCGCCTGCCTGCCACCTGCTGGCTGGCTGCCGCACTGCAGCGGGATGCGGCATCTTGGGCCGACTTGCCCGTGTGGTGGGTGGACGGCGACCTGGACCTGGCCGCGCTGGAGCTGTGCGCCCAGCCCAGCACCAGCCCCCCTGGCGAGTGGCAAGCGCCCATCCCTGCAGCGGCCTTGCCCGCCACCCCGCCGCACCCCGAGGGGGCCTTGCTGTGGGTGAACGGGCATTTGCACCTGCAAGGCGCCTTGACCACGGCCATGGCGGGTATCCCCCCTGCCCACACACCGCTGCCCGTGCACGCGCTGGTCATGGGCGATGCGCGCATGACCAGCGCTGTGCTGCAAGACGTGCATCTGCATGTGCAGGGCGACCTGGCCGTGCAGACGCTGCTGTGGAGCGATGGCGCGCCAGGCGGGCTGACGGTGCTGGGGCAATGCACCGCCCAGGTGGGCCTGTTCACCCGGGGCAGCGCGCCGCACTGGAACAAGCCGCCCCATCTGGAATTTGCGCTGCAAGACCCTCCGGGCCTCCAGCATGAACAGCCCATGCACGCGCACCATGAAACAGCAGACCATGAAACGCTGGGCCTGCTTCTGCCACCACACTGCCTGGCCGCCGACGACACGGGCACCGGCAGCCTGGCCCAGCTGCTGGACCCTGCCGCCGTACTGAGCGCCGCCAAGGCACAACAACCCCTCACCCAGCCCGCAGCGCTGGTGCATGCACTGCTGCCGCCACTGCCCACCCCTGGCTTGTTCGCCGACGAGACCATCAGCGCCGCCAACATCCTGGCCGCCGTGCGCTCGCCCCTCATCGCGCACAAAGAGCACACGGCAGCGGGCTGGTTTGGGCAAACCGACTTTTCGCTGTGCCGCCAGCATGTGGACGCCGACGGCGATGCGCGCGACGACAGCGTGTTCATCACGGTGTGGAAGCAGTGGGACTTTTACCTGGCGGTGGACCGACCCGAGCGCAACCAAGGCTGGCTGGGCAGCGCACTGGCCACGCTGCAAGGGGTGCTGAAATGGGGGAGGCAACATCCACCATCGCCCAGCGCTCCACCCAACGTGCCTTCCACGGCATTGACCAAGGCGGCGTCTGCAGGCCCGCTCACCCTGCTGTACCGCCCTTACCACCAAGGCGAGCCCGGCGACTGGCAAGCCTTGCTGCCACCCGATGCTGCCGAAGCACCTGAAAACGCACAGGCCTGGCAAGCCTGCCAACAGGCCTGGCGCGGCGTGCTGGACTATGTGCGCAAAGGCACGGCCCAGGCCCGCGCACGCTACCCGCTGTGGGCGCAGCTGCAGGCCGAGATCACCCCGGCGCGGCTGGAGGCATTGACCTCTGGTCCCCTGTTCACTGAGCACTACAACGACTGGTGGGACGCTGAGAAAAACGGCTTTTGGGCCGGGCAGCTCTGGATCGGGGCGCGCCAGCCTTGCCTGCACAAAGGCGAGCCCTGGGGCCGCGCCTTCAAGCTGAGCTGGCAAAACGGCGAAGACGGCCCCGGCGACCCGCCCGACGATGCCCACGCCGCTTACCAGCTGGACCTGGACGAAGCACGCGAAGGCCCACCGCAGGTTCTGGTGCAGTACACCCAGCGCCAAAGCGAAAACCGCAGCCCCTTGCCCCCCTGCGCGGCAGACCATCTGGCACGGCTGCTGCGCCTGGTCCGCCAGGCCCAGGCGCACATTGAAAGCCGCTCGGCCGCGCTGCAAGCCGCTGGCCCCGCCACCACTGCGCCCGCACTCCCGCTGCTGGCCACGCCCCCACTGCCGCTCAACCTGCCCGACACCGCCGTGTTTGGCCCCAAAGGCATGGAATGCTCGGGCCTGTGGCAAAGCCGTGGGCAAGACTATGTGCGCACCGTGCGCGCGCACCTGCAGGCCCCACAAAGCCCGGTGGACGGCACCTTGCCCAGGGGCGATGCCCCTGTGGCCGGGCAGGCCAGCCTCCCGTCACCCTTTCACGTGGCGGATGACGCCCCCGCCCTGCCCGAAGACCCCCGCACCCCGCTGGCCGATGCCGTGCTGCAGCTGGCGCGTGCGGTGCACCGGCACGCAGACGGGGAGCTGTCTGCCCGCTTTCGCCAGCGCTTTGCCTTTGCGCCCGATGCGTTTGCCGCGCACGCCTACCGCGCAGGCCAGGCCACCGGGCCCGCGCTGCTGCTGGGCAGCGGGCCCAACGGCAGCCGCGTGGTGGTGCGCACAGTGCAGTCTGGCCAACCCCAGTGGTGGTTGCTGCAGGGCCTGCAGGCCGAGCCCCTGCCCGGCCTGCATGGCGCAGGCCGCTCGCCCAACCACCAGTGCTTTGCCCGCTGCGACGGCACCCACATCACCACCCACGCGGGGTGGGACGGCCCGGTGATCGCCCGCTTTGCATTGCCCCAGGGCAACGAGGGCACACCGCCTGCGCTGGGCTTGGCGGCTGGTGCGACGGGCCAGGCGTGCGACGAACTCATCCCCTTCAACAACGGCCAGCGCGTGCTGCTGCGCAACAGCACCGGCGTATACCTGCTCACGCCAGATGCAGTGCAGCGCCTGCACCCCCTGCAATGGGACGAAGACGGCCCCTACACCTGGGCCAAGAATCAACAGACCTGCCCCGACGGCCATATGCTGCGCCTGCACATGGTGCACATGGCCTTGTCTGCCGACGAGCAACACATCGCCGTGGGCGACCAGGACAGCGCGCATATCGTGATTCAGACCCAGACCTCCATTCAGGCCGAGGCAAGGGTGCTTGCGCGCTACGCCCCCCTGTCTGCCTACCCTTGCCACGCCACCTTCACGCACACCACCTTCCCGCATGGATCGGCCACGCTACTGGCCAGCGCATGCCACCTGTACGCAGGCAGTACCGGCACGGCCCCAGTCCACAGCCTGGGTACGCGAATGCAGCCCGGAAGGGGCGATCTGGCCCTGCAAGCCATCCAGACGCAGTGGCGAATCGAGGCATCGGCCGCAGTGGCCGGGCTGGTGGTGCTGGGCGATGCGAACGGCACGCTGCACGGGCTGGACGACACCGGGCAGCCCGTGTGGCACCACCACATCGGCGGCGCGGTGGCCGCCATCGACCTGGCGCCGGACGGCAGCACCCTGATCGCCACCAGCCACAGCGGGTATCTGGTGCTGCTGCAGCGGGTAGAAACCGGCCCGGACCCCTATGCCATCGGCAACTCGGACTACGCCGAAGTGGGCCGCTGGATTTTCTGGGAAGACCACGCCGCGCCACTGCACTGGTAACAGCCCTGCATCGGCACCCCAAAGGAAGAGCAAAACACATCTGGGCGCCTGCATTTGTGGCTTACCATGCCGGGGCGGTCCCATCCCGAGACCTTTACAGGAGGCCCCATGGCCAAAGGCGAACAGCGCAGCAACAAGATGGCGAAGAAACCCAAAAAGGACACTTCCCTTCCCAAAGAATCCAGCGGTTCCGACCGCCCCATGCCACCGACCACCACGGTGCTCCCCAAGGGCAAAGACAAAAACAAGTAGCCCCCAGCGAGTGGCCGCCAGACAAGGCGGCAGAGGCAGCCAGCCTCAGCCAACGGTCAGCAGCCACCAGGCAACGGAAAATAGCTACTAAAAACATAGCTTCCAGCGCTTATTTAATAAGCGCTGGAAGCTATTTTTGCTTCAGGCCTCGCTCGCCCCCCTGCATCACAGGGCGAGCCGCTCCACCCACTGCGCCACGGGCTCGGGGCGCCCGAACAGGTAGCCCTGGTACACCATGTCAGGCTGGCGCTGCTCCAGAAATCGCACCTGCTCGCGGGTCTCTACGCCTTCGGCCACCACGCGCAGGCCAAAGTGGCTGGCCACCGACAAAATGGCTTCGACCAGCGCACCGTCGTCGGCATTGGTGGGCGCCTCGGTCACGAACGAGCGGTCAATCTTCAGCTCCCGGATAGGCAGTCGCTTGAGGTAAGCCAGTGACGAGTAGCCCGTGCCAAAGTCGTCCAGCGCAAACTCCAGGCCCATGGCCACCAGCTCGCGCATCTTGGCCACCGCGTCGTCAAAGTCTTCGATCACCAGACCCTCGGTCACTTCCAGCGTGAGCAGCGTCGGGTCGGCCCCCGTGGTGGCCAGCAAGGCACGCAGGTTGGGCACAAAACTGGCTTGGCGAAACTGCCGCGCACTGAGGTTGACCGACATGCGCAAGCGCCGCTGGCTGAAGGCAGGCATGGCCAGCACCGCGCAGGCCTGCGCCAGCACCCAGTCGCCCAGGCCCACAATCAAATCCGACTCTTCCGCCACCGGGATGAACACGCCGGGCGGCACCAAGCCATCGCGCGGGTGCTGCCAGCGCACCAGCGCCTCCCCCCCGGTGAACTCGCCACGCCCATCCACCTGCGGCTGCACGTACAGCCGCAGCTCCTGCGCGCCGATGGCGTGGCGCAAATCGCGCTCCAGGTGAAAACGCTGGGCCGCCACCTCGCCCATGCCTTGCTCAAAAAACGCCGCGCGGGCACCACCCCCGTGCTTGGCGCGGTGCAGCGCCGTGCCTGCCCGCCCCATGGCGTTCAGTGGCAGGTCATCCACCCCCTGTGGGTACAGGGTGATGCCAATGCTGGCCTGCAGCTGTGCCTCTTCGGCCGCGTCGCCCGCCTGCAGCCCCAGGGGCAATGGCTGGGCCAGGGCCTGCGCCACCTGCTCGGCAAACACCAGGGCGCGGCGGCCTGCGGCGGCGGCATCGGCGCTCAGGCCATGCAGCACGATGCCAAACTCGTCCGCCGCCACGCGCACCAGCAGGTCCTGCCCGCCCAGGCGTTCCGACAGGCGCAGCGCCACCGCACACAGCAGCCGGTCGCCCATCTCGCTGCCGCGCGCGTCATTGAAGGTGGTGAAGCGGTCCAGGTCCAGCAACAGCAGGGCATTCAAGGCATCCGGGGCGCGCTGGTGGCGCGCCTGCAGGCCGGTCAGCCGCTCGATCAGCATGGAGCGGTTGGGCAGGCTGGTGAGCGGGTCGAAGTGGGCCAGGCGGTGGATTTCTTCGGCCGCGCGCTTGCGCTCGCTCATGTCCTGCTTGAGCTCTACGTGGTGGCTGATGCGCCCATCGGGCTGCCGAATGGGCGCCACCACCACGCTCTCCCAGATGGTGACCCCGTCCTTGCGCACGTTGGCCTGCTCGCCCGCCCAGCTCTCGCCACGGGCCAGGGTCTCTTGCAGGCCTGCAAGCTGCGCCGGGGCCAGCCCGTTGCCCGAGAAGGCCGAGGACAACTGGCCGATCACCTCACTGCGCGCATAGCCGGTGCGGGCCACAAAGGCGTCGTTCACAAATTCGATGCGCCCTTGCAGGTCGGTGATGACGGTGCTCTCGGGGCTTTGCTCTACCACGCGCAGCAGTTTGCGCAGCTCGGTGTCTCGCGCGGCCAAGTCGGCCGCCATGTCCTGGGCCTCGCCCACACGGCCCAGGTAGCTGCGCCGCGACAGCAGCGTGGCCGTGGCCGTGAGCCCCACAATGCCCGCCAGATAGGCGGCATAGGCATAGTGGTTGTTGGCCGGTGTGACGGGCAGTGCGCCCCGGGCGTCGGCCCAGAGGAAGAAGCCAAACAGCCCGCCCGTCAACGCCAGCAAGCACATTGTGGCCCGCCCACCCAGCAGCCAGCCGGACAGCACGATGAGCACGGGGTAGTTCAGCAAATTGGGGCCTTTGACGCCCCCATTGCCCGCCGCCACCAGCGACACAAACACCCACACGCCCCACACCAGCACATGGGCGGCAAGCAGCCAGCGCCGCAGGTGCACCAGGGCCAGCGCCGCCACCCCCACAAGCCCGGCGCACAGGTTCAAGACCACCCTGCCCCACTGCACCGGATCGTCTCGCAGCAGCAGCAAGGCGACCAAACAGCCAATCAGGGTGACCGCCCACCCGGTCACCTGCACCAGTTTGCGGATGGTGGGATCGCTCTGATCGGATGCGCTCAGGAGTGAAACGTCTGCCATGGTGCGTGGTTTGGACAATCGTTCCATCCTAACGCCGCCCCCCAGGGCCGCAGCCGGGAATCCACTGATGTGACGTGGAGATGCAACGCGGCAGCAACCCGCTGGCCCGCCCACGCAGGGGCGGCTTACTCGGTCGCAGCGTCGCCCGATTGAGGGTCGCGCCGGCCGGTGCCCTTGCCCCGGGCTTTGGTGCGGGCTTCCTTCTTGGCAGCGCGTTCAGCGTCTTGCGCCTGCCCGGCGGCCAGCCAGACTTCAAACTCTGCAGGGGTTTCCAGGGTAATGCGGCCCAGCGTGGCGGTGCGGAAGTCCGTCATCACGATCTCGGCCGTCTTTTGCAGGTTGACCCGGCCGCCACCCAGCATGGCCCCCCGCTTGCGGCCGATGGCTTCGAGCAGTTCTTCGTCGTGCATCTCGCCCACAGCGCCCGCGGGCAGACCGAGCTTGTAGCGCGCCTCCAGCAAGGGCGCGTAGTGCTGCTGCAGGCGGCGCAGCAGCTCCAGCGCCACCAGCTCCTCGTCGTAGGCGTTGCGGCCCACAGCGCCGCTGGCGGCCAGGTTGTAGCCGCTCTCGGGCACGATGATGCGGGGCCACAGCATGCCGGGGGTGTCCCACAGGTAAAAATCGTCGGCCACCGTGATGCGCTGCTCCAGCTTGGTAATGCCCGCTTCGTCGCCCGTCTTGGCCTGGCGTTTGTTGCTCAGGGTGTTGATCAGCGTGGATTTGCCCACGTTGGGCACGCCGCAGATCAGCACGCGCATGGGCTTGGCCATGCCGCCCCGGTTGGGCGACAGCAGGTGGCAGGCGTCAATGAGCTTGCGCGCGGGCGCGGGGTCAGAGGCATCAAGCGGCACCGCGCGCGTTTCGCTCTGGGCGTTGTACCAGTCCAGCCACAGCGCGGTGCGTTCGGGGTCGGCCACGTCCTGCTTGTTGAGCACCTTGAGCTTGGGCTTGTGGTCGGTGATTTCGGCCAGCAACGGGTTGGCGCTGGAGCCCGGCAGGCGCGCATCCAGCACCTCAATCACCACGTCAATGTCCTTGATGCGTTCGGTGATGGCTTTTTTGGTCAGGTGCATGTGACCGGGGAACCACTGGATGGCCATGCGGGGGTACTTTCTGGTGTTTTCGGGGCTAAAAGCCGGCTCAGGGTACTGAACGGGCTCCTGGAAGAAGGGGGCAAGGATAATCGCGGTCCGGGTTCACCGGCCATTCACTGGCATGTTCCAGGCGAAAACCGTTCATTCCCGTCCCGCTCACACCCACGCCCACTTCAGGTTCGACATGTCACCACGCCCGCCCTCTGCCTCCACCCCAACGCCCCCCAGCAAAGCCGACAAGGAGATGCTGTTCAAAGGCGTCACCTGCGCACTGATCGGGCTGGTGATTGTGCTGGCGCCCTACGTTGCCCGCTCTGGCAGCGTGCGCGAGTTGATGGGCCAGGTGGCTGCGGTAGGCTGGTTTGCGCTGGTGCTGGGCGCGGCGTTCATCGTGCAATACGTGGTGCGCCGTGTACGTGCCGGCGCCCATCGGCAATGAGCACGTTGCCTGCCAGCGGTCCCGGTGCTGGCACCACCGCCCAGGCCACCGACGGGCCCAGCGCCCTGGCGATGTTTGCGGTGCTGCAGTCGCAGGCGCTGGTCCAGGGCGTGCCCCTGCGCCCGCCGCCGTCAGAGCCCACCACCTGTTGCGGCCGGGGCTGCAATGGCTGTGTGTGGGAGGGGTTCCTCAGCGCTGCCGAATACTGGCGGCAGGACGCTTTGCAGGCGCTGAACGGCTAGCCGATTCAAGCAAAAAATGGCTCTAGCGCCTGACTGGCAAGCGCTATCAGCTATTTATTCGATAGCAAAACGCCCTACATCCAGACTCAGCCCAAGCCTTCCACGGCCATGTACTGCTCGCGCCAGGTTTCAAACGGCAGGGTGTCGGCCGCTTCGATGGCTTTTTGGGCAGCGATGGATTCGTCGCTCATGGCCAGGTAACGCGCCTGCTGCTCTGCGCTCCAAGGCAGGGCCAGCAAGGCGTCGCGGGCGTGCTCGGATTGGCGGAAGGCAAACCCCTCGAAGCTGCTGGCGTGCTGCTGGGCCATGGTGTCCAGCACACGGGCCGATGGGGTGCGCTCTGGCGCCTGCATGAGTGCACGGGCGTCGCGCAGCGCGGCGCTGTAGTCGGTAGTGCCGTGGGTGGCGTCCAGCGCGGCGGCCAAGGGCTTGCAAGCGGCCAGCACTTCGTCGCCCCAGGTGGTCAGCGCCACGTTCTGGCTATTGCGCTGCAGTTGCAGGCCGGGCTCGCGGCCGCGCTCGGCCGTCAGGTGCTGGTTGCGCTGCAGCTCAGCGATTTCTGCAGGGGTGTCGGGCGGGCTGTCCGACAGCAGGCAGTGCAGCAAGAACACGTCCAGCAGCCGCATGGTGGGCGCGGTGATGCCCACGGGCACAAACGGGTCCAGGTCCATCAGGCGCACTTCGACATATTCCACACCGCGCTCGCGCAGCGCGTGCAGCGGGCGCTCGCCCGTGCGCACAGTGCGCTTGGGGCGGATGGTGCCGTAGAACTCGTTTTCGATCTGCAGCAGGCTGGTGCCCAGCTGGTTGTAGTCACCGCCCGGGTTGCGCACGCCCACCGTCTCATACGCGGGGTAAGGCTTGGTCAACGCTTCGTGCAGCGAATTGGCATAGCCTTGCAGGCCGTTGTAGCTCACGGCCAGCGTGGCCTGCGCGTCGCTTTGGTAGCCCAGGCGCCCCATGCGCAGCGATGTGGCGTGCGGCAGGAACAGGGCGCTGTCGCTCAGGCGCTGCAAACGGTGCTCACGCCCCTGCACGAAGCAAGGGCACAGCGCGGGCGATGCGCCAAACAGATACAGCAGCACAAAGGCATGGCGGCGGAAGTTGCGGATGAGCGAGAAATACTGCTCGCTGCTCACCCCTGGCAACGACCAGTTGTAGTGAATGCCCGAAATGGTCTGCATGCGGCGGCCATAGCGGTGGCCCAGGCCCATGCGGTAGACGCTTTTGGCGCGCCCCACGTTAGAGCCACCGTAGCGGGCCAACGGAATCGTCTCATCGGTGGGCAAACCGCAGGGCATGCTGGAGGCCCACAGCAGCTCGCCGCCGCTGTCCTTCAAGGTGTGGTGCACAAACTGGTGCACTTCGGTCAGCTCATCCAGGCATTGCTGCACGCCCCGGTGCGCGCCGGTGATCAGCTCCAGCTGCGATTCGCTGTAATCGGTGGTGATGAGAGGGTGCGTGAGTGCCGACCCCAGGGCCTTGGGGTGCGGGGTGAGTGCCAGCCCGCCCGTGGGCTGCACGCGCAGCCCCTCCTTCTCGACCCCACGGCGGATGCCGCGCAGGGCGTCGGGGGTGAATGCGCTCAGTCTGTCCTGCAATTTGCTCATATCGTTATACCGGTCCATCTTCTCGTTGGCCCGGAACTTAGCACGGCGCAGCGCCTCACGCCCAGACCGGGCGCAAGTCCTTCAGCCCAAACGGCTGAAAACCCGGCGGGGCGCACGATAGCGCCAGCTGTGCTTTACCGCGCAGCGGGCGCCGTCGGCCTTTGCAGGGGCCCGCGCTCAGCGGCGCGCCAGGGCTTTGCCGACTTCGTTGGTGCCCTGCGCCGCGCCGCTTTGCGGCACTTGCTCGCCCGTGCGGTCCACCACCTCGGCCAGACGCGCGGCCAGCTGCTCAGGGATGTCGCTGCCCACGCCCAGGTGCACGCCTTGAGTCAGGGTGATGTGGGCCGCCTCGAAGGTGCCTGCGCCCGCACACAGGATGGTGCGCGTGGGAGCGGATTCGTGTGCCAGCACCAGCATGGCGGGCACCACGGCTTCGGGCTTGAGGGCATCCAGCACCTCTTGGGGCATGAGCCCCTCGGTCATGCGCGTGGCCGCCGTGGGGGCAAGCGCGTTCACATGGATGTTGTGTTTGGCGCCTTCAATGGCCAGGGTCTGCATCAGGCCCACCTGGGCCAGCTTGGCCGCGCCGTAGTTGGCCTGTCCAAAGTTGCCGTACAGGCCGGTGGACGAGGTCGTCATGACGATGCGCCCGTATTGCTGCGCCACCATGTGGGGCCACACGGCCTTGCAGCAGTGGGCGGCGCCCATGAGGTGCACATCCACCACCAGCTTGAAGTCGTCCATCTCCATCTTGCCGAACGATTTGTCGCGCAAGATGCCCGCGTTGTTCACCAGCACATCCACACGGCCCCAGGCGTCCACCGCCTGCTGCACCATGGCCTGCACGGCGGCAAAGTCGGTCACCGAAGCGCCATTGGCCAGTGCCTCACCCCCTGCGGCGCGGATTTCATCCACCACCTTCTGGGCCGCGCCCACCGTGCCACCACTGCCGTCCACCGCCCCGCCCAGGTCATTGACCAGCACCTTGGCACCGCGTGCCGCCAAGGCCAGCGCATGCTGGCGCCCCAGCCCGCCCCCAGCCCCGGTCACGATGGCCACGCGGCCCTTGAAGTCAATGTCTGTCATGCGATGGATCTCCTGTATGGGTTGGTGGCCGCACCCTGGAATGCCCAGGGGCTGAATTGCGTCTGCGCGCAGCACTGTAAGCCAAGGCTGGTGGCGCGCCGGTTGCATGGGGGACAACCAAGACAGGCCCACGCGTAAGCCTCAGGGTTATCCCTGACATCACTGGACAATCATGTGGATAACTGTGGAGAAGTCCTGTATAGGACTGCTAAGTGCTTGATTTGCAAAGGAGGACTACCCGACGCCTCATTTTTAAGCAGAATCTATTCACAAACCGGCACTTATCCCGCAAGGCACTGGACAATCCTGTGCATAAGTTTTGACAAGTTCTGTATGAAGCACATAACCCATTGATTTATATAAACATTCAACGCACTGCTGAAATAAAAGGCAAAACACAAGACCTCGGCAGCCCTCGGCTTTTGTGCCACTTATCCCGCAGGCCACTGGACAATCTTGTGGATAACCTTGGACAAGTGCTGTATGGGCAGCGTAAGTGATTGATTTACAAGGCACTCGCACATAACGCCCAATTTTTAAGCAGCATTCTGCTCGGGAGCGAGCATCAATTTAGCTACACTTTCAATAGCTGCCAGCGCTTATCCAATCAGCGCTAGAGGCTATTTTTATTGATGAAAACATGAACCAACCCCCACTGGCCCACAGCCCTGCCGCAGAGCGCAATCAGGCGCCCATCCTCGCGGTGCTTCGCGCGCTGCTGGCCCCCACCGGCTCTGCACTGGAGATAGCCTGTGGCACCGGCCAGCATGCCGCCTGCTTCGGCGCCGCCCTGCCGGGCTGGCGCTGGCAGCCCACTGACTGGCAAGACACGCTGTTCCCCTCCGTCACCGGCTGGTGCGCGCAGCAGGGTGCGACCCATGTGCAGGCGCCGCTGCGCCTGGATGTGACCCAGAGCCCATGGCCCAGCGAGGGCCCCGCCTTCACCACCCCGTTTGACCTGATCTATTGCGCCAACATGCTGCACATCGCTCCGTGGGAGTGCTGCGGCGGGCTCATGCGCGGCGCGGCCCGCCACCTGGGCGCGCAGGGCGTGCTCGTCACCTACGGCCCGTACCTGGAACAGGGCGTGCCCACGGCCGAGGGCAACCTCGCCTTTGACGCCAGCCTGCGCGCGCAAGACCCGCGCTGGGGCATTCGCGCCGTGGAAGACGTGGCGGCAGAGGCCCAGGCGGCAGGCCTGCAACTGGCCCAGCGCCACGCACTGCCCGCCAACAATTTGCTGCTGGTGTGGCAACGCGCGCAGTGATTCCCCACCGCTTCAAGCACAACACCCCTTTGGCTACACTGCGCCCGCCCTTCCTCCCACAACCTCCCTCACATGAACCAAGCCGCCCCCTTTTTCACGGCCCACATTGAGCCCGACGGCATGCAGTGCGATGCCTGGCCCCAGCAACCCCTGCTGCAATCCATGGAGCAAGGCGGCATTGACTGGCCCAGCTCATGCCGCAACGGCACCTGCCGCACCTGCATCGGGCAACTGGTGCAAGGGCAAGTGCGCTACGAGATCGAATGGCCCGGCCTCTCGCCTGAAGAAAAGGCCGAAGGCTGCGTGCTGCCCTGCGTGGCCTACCCCGAGTCAGACGTCGTTTTGCAAGGCTCTGCGATCTGATCGCTGCAAAACCGCCCGCTGACACAGAACGGCAGCGAGCCGCCCCGGGCAACGGCACATTCTGAATATGGATATGCAGGCCATTGACGCAACACACGGCCCGCGCCCGTTGGCTGAACTAAAATAGCCAGCTTTGCGGGAGGCTGCACGCTTGGCCTCCCCCCGTGCGGCAGCGCCGCATCGCATGTTCTTTGGGTGGTTTTGGGGGCGTTCAACGCCCCGGCCAGTGAGGGGCATGCGGTTTGCGCTGCACAACCCTGCTGCGGCCCTAACGAAAGCCCTCTCCCATGAACACCCCCCTGACCCCAGTGCCCATCTCGCCGGTGGAAGACATCGTGGCCGACATGCGCGCCGGGCGCATCGTCATCTTGGTGGACGAAGAAGACCGTGAAAACGAAGGCGACCTGGTGCTGGCGGCCGACCACGTCACGCCCGAAGCCATCAACTTCATGGCCCGCTTTGGCCGTGGCCTGATCTGCCTGACGCTCACCCGCGAGCGCTGCGAATTCCTGAAGCTGCCCCCAATGGCCGCTCGCAACGGCACCGTCTACAGCACCGCGTTCACGGTGTCGATTGAAGCGGCCGAAGGCGTCACCACAGGCATCTCGGCGGCCGACCGCGCACGCACCGTGCAAGTGGCAGTAGACCGCAAGAGCCAGCCCACCGACCTGGTGCAGCCCGGCCACATCTTCCCGCTGCAGGCGGTGGATGGCGGCGTACTGATGCGCGCTGGGCACACCGAAGCAGGCTGCGATCTGGCCGCCATGGCAGGCTGCAGCCCCGCCTCGGTCATCTGCGAGATCATGAAAGACGACGGCACCATGGCCCGCCTGCCTGACCTGCAGCTGTTTGCCGCAGAACACGGCCTCAAGATCGGCACCATCGCCGACCTGATCGAATACCGCAGCCGCAACGAGTCCCTGGTCGAGAAGGTGGGCAGCCGCGCACTGAACACGGCCTACGGCACCTTCACCGCCCATGCCTTCCGCGACAAACCCAGCCAAGCCGTGCACCTGGCACTGGTGATGGGTGAGTGGACGGCCGACGACGTGGTGCCCGTGCGTGTGCACGAGCCCCTGTCGGTGTTTGACGCACTGGAAGTCAACCGCTCCATGCACTCATGGGGCCTGGACACCAGCCTGCAATACCTGGCCAAGCAAGGCAAAGGCGTGGCCGTGCTGCTGAACTGCGGCGAAACCGCCGCGCAACTGCTGGCGCAGTTTGAGGGCACGGCCCGTGCCTCTCAGGCGCCTGAGCGCGGCCGCATGGACCTGCGCACCTACGGTGTCGGCGCGCAGATCCTGCGCGACTGCGGCGTGCACAAAATGGCCCTCATGGGCCAGCCCCGCCGCATGCCCAGCATGACCGGTTACGGACTCGAAATCACAGGCTTCATCCCCAAGGAATAAACATGTTTGGCGCAGAAAAAGGAACCTCGGACCGCCTGGACGGCAAGAAGCTGCACATCGGCATCGTGCAGGCCCGCTTCAACGAGAGCATCACCAACACCCTGGCAGCCGCCTGCCTGGCCGAGCTCAAGGCCCTGGGCGTGCCCGAGAAAAACATCACCCATGTGCAAGTGCCCGGCGCCCTGGAAGTGCCCGTGGCACTGCAAGCCATGGCCGAGAGCGACAACTTTGACGCGCTGATTGCCCTGGGCTGCATCATCCGTGGCGAGACCTACCACTTTGAACTGGTGGCCAACGAATCTGGCGCGGGCGTGACCCGCCTGTCGCTGGACTACCAAATCCCGATTGCCAACGCCATCATCACCACCGAAAACTTGGAGCAAGCCATCGCCCGCCAATCCGAAAAAGGCACCGATGCCGCCCGCGTTGCGGTAGAGATGGCCAACCTGCTGGACGACCTGTCATGACTGAAAACACCCCCTCGTCCAATACCCGCCCCCCCAAGCAATCGCGCACCGGGCTCAAGGCCAACGGCACGCGCAAGGCAGCGTCCAAGTCCAACCGCAGCCGCGCCCGCGAATTTGCCCTGCAAGCGCTGTACCAGCACATTGTGGGCCGCAACGATGCGGCAGCGATCGACTCGTTCACGCGCGACTTGGCAGGCTTTCACAAGGCCGATGCCGCCCACTACAACGCCGTGCTGCATGGTTGCATCAACACGGCCGAAGACCTGGATGCGCTGATCACCCCATTGCTGGACCGCAAGCTGGGCGAGATCTCGCCCATCGAGCGCGCTTCCATGTGGATTGGCGTGTATGAGTTTCAGCATTGCATGGACGTGCCATGGCGCGTGGTGCTCAATGAGTGCATCGAGCTGGCCAAGGAGTTTGGCGGCACCGACGGCCACAAGTATGTGAACGCCGTGCTCAACGGCCTGGCCCCGCGCCTGCGCGCTGCCGAAGTGGCCTCGGACAAATCGGCCGAGAAAGCCCCCGGCAAGCCCGCGGCGGACAGCGCCGCAGCCCCCGAGGCCGAAGGCCAGTGAGCCCCTCCTGCGAAGCTTGCTGCGACGCAGGACCCCTCACACAACGGGCGACGCCCAAGCAGGCGTGGCCACACACGCTGCACTGGGCTGGCGACAGCCCGCCGCCCCGCCCTTTTTTTGAGCCCCACCCGCGTCCGCGCGGGCCGCAGGACCTCTCCCCATGAAGTTTTCCTCCCGCGCAGAGCAGATCGAACCGTTTTACGTGATGGAAGTGGCCAAGGCCGCACAGGCCCTGGCCCGCGAAGTGGCCGGCACGCGCGAGCCCATGATCTTCCTGAACATTGGCGAGCCCGACTTCACCGCCCCGCCCCTGGTGCAAGAGGCAGCCGCCAAGGCCGTGCGCGATGGCGCCACGCAATACACCAACGCCCTGGGCCTGGACGCCCTGCGCGAGCGCATCAGCGGCTGGTACCAAAGCCGCTTTGGGGTGCAGGTGCCAGCCCGCCGCATCGTGGTGACGGCCGGGGCATCGGCAGCGCTGCACCTGGCCTGCCTGGCACTGATCGAGAAAGGGGACGAGATCCTCATGCCCGATCCCAGCTACCCCTGCAACCGCCACTTTGTGAGCGCGGCAGAGGGCAAGGCCGTGCTGCTGCCCACCACGGCGGCAGAGCGCTACCAGCTCAGCAGCGACAAGGTGCGCGCGGCCTGGACCGAAAAAACCCGTGGTGTCCTGCTGGCATCGCCCTCCAACCCCACCGGCACCTCGATTGCGCCGGGCGAGTTGCGGCGCATCCACGAGGTGGTGCAGGGCCATGGCGGCATCACGATGATCGATGAGATCTACCTGGGCCTGTCGTATGAAGAAGAGTTTGGCCACACGGCCCTCGCCATCGGCGAGAACATCATCAGCATCAACAGCTTCAGCAAATACTTCAACATGACCGGCTGGCGCCTGGGCTGGATGGTGGTGCCCGAGGCCATGGTGCCCGTGGTGGAGCGGCTGGCGCAAAACCTGTTCATCTGCGCCAGCACCGTCTCGCAAATGGCGGCGCTGGCCTGCTTTGAGGCCGAGAGCATTGCCGAGTACGAGCGCCGCCGCGCCGAGTTCAAGGCCCGGCGCGACTACTTCATCCCTGCGCTGCAATCACTGGGCTTGCAAGTGCCGGTGATGCCCGACGGCGCCTTCTATGCGTGGGCCGACTGCACCGATGCGGCGCAGCGCCTGGGCGTGACTGGGAGCTGGGATTTCGCGTTTGAGGTGATGCGCCGCGCACACGTTGCCATCACCCCAGGGCGCGACTTTGGCAGCCACGAACCCGAGCGCTTTGTGCGCTTTTCCACGGCCAACTCCATGGCGCAGCTGCAAGAGTCGGTGGCGCGCCTGCGCACCTTGCTGACCTAAGGCGGGTGGGATCCACACACATGGCCTTTGAGTTTCCGATCCGCATCTATTGGGAAGACACCGATGCCGGAGGCATCGTGTTCTATGCCAACTATCTCAAGTTTTTTGAACGCGCCCGCACCGAGTGGCTGCGTTCTTTGGGCATTGGTCAGCACACATTGCGGGAACAAACCGGCGGCATGTTTGTCGTAACCGACGCGCAGCTGCGTTACTTGCGGCCCGCGCGGCTGGACGATGAACTCATTGTTACCGCCAGCCTGCAAGACAAGGGGCGTGCATCGCTGACAATATTGCAGCAAGCGCTCCTGAAACCAGAGCACATGACCGAAGCCAAGCCCACGTTACTGAGCGAAGGCACCATCCGCATAGGCTGGGTGGACGCCGCAACGATGCGCCCCGCAAGAATACCGAGCACCCTTCTGGAACAACTTTCATGAACCATCAAAACATGTCCATCTTGAACCTGGTGCTGCAGGCCAGCTGGGTGGTGCAGCTGGTGATGTTGCTGCTGCTGACCGTGTCGATCGCCAGCTGGGCCGCCATCTTTCGCAAGCTGATTGCGCTCAAGCGCGTGAAGTCGCTGAACGAAGACTTTGAGCGCGACTTCTGGTCGGGCACCAGCCTGAACGATTTGTTCGCCAGCGCCGCGCAAAACGCCAAGAACGCAGGCCCCATGGAGCGTATTTTTGCCAGCGGCATGCGCGAATACCAAAAACTGCGCGAGCGCCGCATCACCGACGCAGGCACCCTGCTGGACGGCGCCCGCCGCGCCATGCGCGCCAGCATGCAGCGCGAGATGGATGTGGTCGAATCCAGCCTGTCCTTCCTGGCGTCGGTCGGCTCTGTGTCGCCGTATGTGGGCCTGTTTGGCACCGTGTGGGGCATCATGCACGCCTTCACAGGCTTTGCGGGCATGGAGCAGGTCACCCTGGCCACCGTGGCCCCCGGCATTGCCGAAGCGCTGGTAGCCACGGCCATCGGGTTGTTTTCTGCCATTCCTGCCGTGATTGCCTACAACCGCTTTGCGCGCGACATTGACCGCGTGTCCACGCACCTGGAGACCTTCATTGAAGAGTTCTCCAACATCCTGCAGCGCAACCTGGGCGCACAGCCTTCGCAATCGGCCTCTGGCCATTAAGGAGCCCGCATGCCCGCCATGGCGTCTCGCGGCAAAGGCCGTCGCACCATCAATGAAATCAACATGGTGCCGTTCATCGACGTGATGCTGGTGCTGCTCATCATCTTCATGGTGACAGCCCCCATGCTCACCCCCGGCATGATCGATGTGCCCAGCGTGGGCAAGGGCAAGAACGTGCCCAAGGTGGTGGCGCAGGTCATCGTGAACAAGGACGGATCGCTGCAGCTCAAAACCCCCGAGGCCACCCGCACCGTGACCCAGCGCGAAGTGGGCGACGCGGCCCTGCGCTGGCAAAAAGACCAGAGCAAGGACACCGCCGTGATCATCAGCGCCGACAAGGGCGTTCAGTACGAAGCGGTGGTCAAGGCCATGGATGCCCTGCAAAAGGCGGGGGTTCAACGTGTTGGCCTGTCCGTCAAGCAAGGCGGTTGAACCCATTGCTGCCCCCATCCTCCATGCACGCTCAAGACGACCGCGATCAGTTTTCGCCCCCCCGGCCACCAGGGCGCCTGCGCGCAGTGGCCATGGCCGTGCTGGTGCACGCCGCACTGATGGGCGCCCTGACCTTGGGCGTGAACTGGAAGACCACGGTAGACCAACCGGCGGTGGAAGCCGAGTTGTGGTCCGCCGTTCCGCAGCAGGCTGCCCCGGCAGACAACACACCGCCGCAGCCCCCCGAGCCACCATCGCCGCCAGAGCCCCCTCCAAGGCCGGTGCCTGCGCCCCCTCCTCCACCGCCGCCCCCACCGCCCCGCGCGCAGGACAAGCCTGACACGCGCGAGGCAGACATCGCCATCGAACGCGAGAAGAAGCGGCTGGAGCAGGAAAAGCGCGAGCGCGCAGAGCAGCAAGAGCGCGACAAACGTGAACGCGACCGCCGCGAAAAGCTGGAAACGGAAAAGAAGGAACGCCTGGAGCAAGAGCGCAAGGAGCGCGAGCTGAAAGAAAAGCAGGCCGAGCAAAAGCGTGCCGAGCTGAAAAAGCAGGCCGACGAAAAACGCAAGGCGGAAGAAGCGGACGCCAAACGCAAGGCCGAGGCGGAGTCGGATGCCAAGCGCAAATCAGAAGCCGATGCGAAGCGCCGCGCCGACGCCCAGGCCAAAGAGATGGCGGCCCAGCGCGAAGCCAACTTGCGCCGCATGCAAGGCCTGGCCGGTGCCACCGGCGGTGAGAACGCGAAGGGTAGCGACAAGGTGTCCTCAGGCCCATCGGGCAGCTACGGTGGCAAGGTCGCGGCCAAGGTCAAGCCCAACATCGTGTACCCCGATGCCATTTCGGGCAACCCGCGCGCGGTGGTGGAAGTGCGTGCGGCCCCCGATGGCACCATCGTCGGCAAGAAGCTGATCCAGTCCAGCGGCAACAAGGCCTGGGATGACGCCGTGCTGCGTGCGCTGGACAAGACCGAAACACTGCCGCGCGACATAGATGGGCGCGTCCCCTCGTCGCTGGAAATCGGGTTCCGGCCACAGGACTGAGAAACAGCCTGTACTCTCCAACCGCGCCCACCCGGTCACCACGTGACCGGGTGGAAAGCGGGGCCTCAGCCATTCCAGAGCCCCCCTGTACACAGATCACACCGCAGCGCGAGGCGTGGACACGCTAGAACCCGCACACTCCAACTCGGCGAGCACCAATACCACCAGCCCCTGCAACACGACCCAACCCTGCCCCAGTGGGGTCAGGGCCATGCCAGAACCCCAGACGAGCCAGGCACTGGCAGCCACCCAGGCAAAGTTGCCAAGCGCCAGAAAGCGCACACCCGTGGATGGCAACTGCGGGCGCGATGCCAACCAGGCCGCCAGCGAAGCAGCCGAAAGCACGATCAGCGCAGCCAGTTGCAACACGTAGGCCGGGATACCCATCCACGGAGCGATGAGCGCACTGCCCAGCCCATGGCTCAGGCACATACCCAAGCCAGAGGCGGCATCCAACCACAACACGCGGCGCAGGGTAGAAGAACGAATCGTGAACATAAGAGACTCCTGTGAACCAAGTAGTAGGAGCCCCATGTTCCGCAGCATCGGTCATGGCGTCGATGACCTGGGAGGTCATGAGACCGCAGGCATTTGGGGTGGTATGGCGGAGCGAACCTGCTCACAATCACGGCCATGGCATCCGACACACACCCTTCCAACGCCGCCCCATTCGCCGCGACCCGGCGGATGGCCGTGGGCGACCACCTGCGCCAGTGGCGCCTGCGAAGGCGCCTGAGCCAGCAGGAGCTGGCCGATGACGCAGCCCTTTCGCCACGCCATCTGAGCTGCGTAGAGACCGGCAAGGCCAGCCCCAGCCGCGAGCTGGTGCTGCGCCTGTGCGAGCGCTTGGCCGTCCCCCTGCGTGATCGCAACGCTTGGCTGGTCGCAGCGGGCTATGCCCCCATGTACCGCCAGCAGCCGCTCGACGACCCGTCGATGCATGCCGCTCGCCAGGCCGTGCAACACCTGCTCGACCGCCACGCCCCCTGGCCCGCCGTGGCGTTTGACCGGCACTGGAACATGGTGCTGGCCAACCGCATGGTGCAACCCTTGCTCGAAGGGGTGGACCCTTCCCTGCTGCAAGCCCCCGTCAACCTGCTGCGGGTGAGCCTGCACCCCCAGGGGTTGGCACCGCGCATCGTCAATCTGAACCAATGGCGCGAGCACCTGTTTGCACGCCTACAGCAGCAACTGCACAACACCTTTGACGCCTCACTGCAAACCCTGCTCACCGAGTTGCAAAGTTACCCCGGCCAGCCAGACGAGCAAGCCCACCACTTGGCGGGAGAGCATCTGGGGGTGTTGATGCCTTTTCTCATCCAGTCCCCCTGGGGCGTGCTGAACCTGATCAGCACCACCACGGTGTTTGGCTCGCCCACCGATATCACCTTGCAAGAGCTGGCGCTGGAGACGTTTTTTCCTGGAGACGAGGCCACGGCGCAGACCCTGCACGCTCTGGCGGCAAAGAGCACGCTCGAAGTTTGAGATTCATATGAAAAATCGCCTCTAACGCTTACAGACAAAGCGCAACAAGCTATAAATTCAATAGCAAACCGCAAGCCTACGAGGCACGGAAAGAAACAACGCTCACGTTCCCGCAGGCTGGCGTTTCAACAACCACTGCTCCGTCTCCTGCTGCTGCCGAAACCGCGCCCAATCCAGCACATTCTTGCCATGCGGGTCGCGGCCCCACAGGTCTACACGCTGCTGATCCAGCCATTGCAGCACGGGGATGTGGCCTTTGGCGGCCGCCAGCATGGCCGGTGTCTCGCCCCGGCTGGCGGGGGCTGGTTCGGTCAAGGATTGCCCTTGTTCTTTCAGCCAATCGAGGCAAGGCACGCAGCCGCTTTGCGCGGCCATGTGCACGGGGCCCCAGTCCCAGCGGTTGCGTGCCTGCAGGCTGGCCCCCGCCTGCACCAGGCGTTGCGCCACCGCCAGATGGCCACCATAAAAAGCCCGCAGCAGGGCGGTGTCGCCGCGCTCACTGTCTTTGGCCATCTGCCGCAGATCGGGCTGGGCCCCGGCCTGCAGCAGCGCCTCGACATGTGCCAGTTGCCCACGATGGGCGGCCAGCATCAACACGGAGGAACCCGTGTCCGCGAGCAAATTGGGGTTGGCGCCATCGCGCAATGCCTGCACCAGCGCGCTGGCATCGCCCGCATTCTGGGCATCCATCAAGCGGGCATCCGCAGGCGCCCAAATGCGCGAGGACGCCACCGTGGCGGGGCCTTGCGACACAGCATGCCGCCCCGCGCCCACCACCGAGCGCCCGCCATAAGCCCACCACACGAGCATCCCAAAGGCCAAGAGCCAAACCCAGCCACCCCAGGCTGGGCGTGAATGTGCAGCCACCTGGGGCCGCTGCGCCCCCGGCGTGAAGCGCCCCCGCCGGTCCAGCCAGGCACTGGCCACCGCCTGGCCCACGGCTTGCGCTGCGGCGGTGCCGTTCAGCCCCGGGGTCAGCTTTTGCAGATGCCCTGACGCATCCTTGCCCAACACCGCATGGTAGGCCTGAGTCCCAGCCGTGAACTGCAGCTTGTGCACCAGCGCCTGGCTGGATTCGCCCGGCAACGACGCAACGCGAGACCACACCCAAGAGCCGCGATGCACCACCAGGCCATCGTCTTGCACCCGCAGCGTCCACCGCCGGGTGGCGGCATGCAACGCCCAGGCAGGCAAAACCAACCAAGCCAACCAGCCCCAAAAGCCGCTCGGCAGCACCAGGGCGCCAGGCTGGATGCGGTCGTTCACCCACCACTCCAGCGCCAGCAAAGCCAGCGCCACAGCCGCAGACCAGCGCCACGCAGTCTGCTCGAACGCGAGCGACCAGGCATCCGCTGTCTCCGTCAAACGCATGTCCGGGGGAAGAAAGCGCGGGAGCGCATCGGGCTCCAGCATGCCCAATGAACCCAAGGCCGGAGGGGCGACATCTTGCCCAAAGGCTGGTGGCCCGATGGGGACTTCTTGCGTCCACTGTGCCCGCCGGTCAAAGCGGTCTGGCGCGGATGCGGGCTCAGACCACGAAGGTGCTGCGGCCTCTACCGGCAGGTCATATGCCAGTTCCAACGTGCCCTCAGCGCGTACCAGCTCCAGCCGCCAGTCCACCCGCTCACCACCGCGCCGCGCACCATGGGTGGGGGCATCCTCAGGCAGCTCAAAACGCGCGACCAGGCGCATGCCGCCCTCGCCCGTCGGCTGGCGCCGCGCCGTGGCCTCCAGCACCTCCACCCGGCGCTCGGGCGATCCCGAGCTGGACTCGTCCACACGGTATTGCGCCAGTTGCATGCGCAGGCTTTCGGCCCCCGCCTGCTGGACGGCCCGCACAGGCAACACCAGCGTGATTTCGACCGGCCGCCCCGCCGTGGGCCGTGATGGCAAGGCCGTCATGCCCATGCCTTGGTAGCGCCAGGCCTTGCGGCTGTGCTGCCAAGCAGCCACCACCAGCCCCACGCCGATCACCACAAAGATGCCCATGAAGCCCTTGCCCCACCACGGCGCCTTGCCATCCGACCAGAACAGAGCAGCCATGGGGAAAGCAATGCCACACCAAAACACCGCGAAGAACCACAACGCCCCCTGCCCCTTGGCCAAGGAATGGCGCGGCTCAAGGTCCTGCGCATCTTCCTTGGGGCGCAACAAGATGCGCAGGAACATCCATGCGGCCGTCACACCGACGCCGGTGAACACCAGGGCAAACGGAAGTCGAAAAATTTGCAGCCGCCAGCGGATGCTTCGGTCCAGCAGTGCCTGGGCCGGAGCCTGTGGATTGACCCAGGCGGTGACGGGTTCACCCCGCTCCTGCGCCTGGCGCAGGGTGCGGTGCCACTGCGCCTGCCAGTCGCCCACGTTGTCTGCGCCTGGGCGCAGGTCCAACCCCACGCGTTGCCCTTCGTAAGCTTGCCCAGCCACCGTGTAGCGGTACCGGGCCAGCACCTGGTAGGTGGTGCCGCCTTCGCTACCCGCGTGCTGCTTCAGTTGCACATCCAGCACCTGGGCTGGCACGGGCTGCCATTGGCGCACAGCCCATGCCGCCGACGCGGTCTCAGCCAAAGGCCGCAGCCCTGCCCAGTACCCCCCGGCACCAAACGCCACTGCAAAGATGGCGCAGAAAACCAGCAAAACCCCTCGTCCCATTGTGTTGTCCATGCTTGCCTCCTTTTTGTTGTTGTTATGGATGTCTTGTTTTGGGCTCCAGCATAGTGACGAATTCATGACAGCTGCATGACAACCAAGGCAGGGCAAAAAAAAGCGGCCCCGAAGGGCCGCTTGTGTTGCGCAAAGAACGCAAGGATCAGGCGGTCACGCCCTTGGCGGTTTCTGCGTACTCTTCGATCTGGTCGAAGTTCAGGTACTTGTAGATCGAAGCACCATCCTTGTTCACGATGCCCATGGCGTCGTGGTACTCGGCCACCGTGGGGATCTTGCCCAGCTTGGACGCGATGGCGGCCAGCTCAGCCGAGGCCAGGAACACGTTGGTGTTCTTGCCCAGGCGGTTGGGGAAGTTACGGGTGGAGGTAGACACCACCGTGGCACCTTCGCGCACCTGGGCCTGGTTGCCCATGCACAGCGAGCAGCCTGGCATTTCGGTACGGGCACCGGCGGCGCCAAAGTTGGCGTAGTGGCCTTCCTTGATCAGCTCGCTTTCGTCCATCTTGGTCGGTGGTGCCACCCACAGCTTGACGGGGATGTCACGGCTGCCGCCGAGCAGCTTGGCTGCAGCGCGGAAGTGGCCGATGTTGGTCATGCAAGAACCGATGAAGGCTTCGTCGATCTTGGTGCCAGCCACATCCGACAGGGTCTTGGCATCATCAGGGTCGTTCGGGCAGCACAGGATGGGTTCCTTGATGTCGGCCAGATCGATCTCGATGACGGCCGCGTATTCGGCATCCTTGTCGGCTTCGAGCAGGTTGGGGTTGGCCAACCAGGCTTCCACCTTTTCGATACGGCGCTGCAGTGTGCGTGCATCGGCGTAGCCGTCGGCAATCATGTTCTTCATCAGCACGACGTTGCTGGTGAGGTATTCCTTGACGGGCGCTGGGTTGAGCTTGATGGTGCAACCGGCAGCAGAACGCTCTGCAGAAGCGTCAGACAGTTCAAACGCTTGCTCAACCTTCAGGTCTGGCAGGCCTTCGATTTCAAGGATGCGGCCGGAGAAGACGTTCTTCTTGCCAGCCTTGGCCACCGTGAGCAGACCCGCCTTGATGGCATACAGAGGAATGGCGTGCACGAGGTCGCGCAGCGTCACGCCAGGCTGCATTTCGCCCTTGAAACGCACCAGCACCGATTCGGGCATGTCCAGAGGCATCACGCCCGTTGCAGCACCAAACGCCACCAGACCGGAGCCAGCGGGGAACGAAATGCCGATGGGGAAGCGGGTGTGCGAGTCGCCACCAGTGCCGACCGTGTCAGGCAACAGCAGGCGGTTGAGCCAGCTGTGGATCACGCCATCACCAGGGCGTAGGGCCACGCCGCCACGGTTGCTGATGAACGCAGGCAGTTCGCGGTGGGTCTTCACATCCACAGGCTTGGGGTAAGCCGCGGTGTGGCAGAACGATTGCATGACCAGATCGGCCGAGAAGCCCAGGCAGGCCAAGTCCTTCAGCTCGTCGCGGGTCATGGGGCCGGTGGTGTCTTGCGAGCCCACGGTGGTCATCTTGGGTTCGCAGTACGTGCCGGGGCGCACGCCTTGGCCTTCTGGCAAGCCCACGGCACGGCCCACCATCTTCTGCGCCAGCGTGAAGCCTGCGGTTGTGGCCACAGGCGCGGTTGGCAGGCGGAACAGTGCGGAAACGGGCAGGCCCAGGAATTCGCGGGCCTTGGCGGTCAGCGAACGCCCGATGATCAGGTTGATACGGCCGCCAGCGCGCACTTCGTCAAACAGCACGTCACTCTTGAGCTTGAACTCCACCACGGTCTCGCCGTTCTTCACGATCTTGCCGTCGTAGGGAAGGATGTCGACCACGTCGCCCATTTCGAGCTTGGACACATCCACTTCGATGGGCAAGGAGCCAGAGTCTTCTTGCGTGTTGAAGAAGATGGGGGCGATCTTGCCACCCAGCGTCACGCCACCAAAGCGCTTGTTGGGCACAAACGGAATGTCTTGGCCCGTGGCCCAGATCACGCTGTTGGTAGCCGACTTGCGGCTGGAGCCCGTGCCCACCACGTCGCCCACATAGGCCACGAGGTGGCCCTTCTTCTTGAGGTCTTCGATGAACTGCATCGGACCGCGCTTGCCATCTTCTTCAGGCTTGAACGCCGCGCCTTCGCGGGTGTTCTTGAGCATGGCCAGGTAATGCAGCGGGATGTCGGGGCGGCTCCAGGCGTCTGGGGCGGGCGACAGGTCGTCGGTGTTGGTTTCACCGGGTACCTTGAACACGGTGACGGTGATCTTCTTTTCGACTTCAGGGCGGGTGGTGAACCACTCGGCATCGGCCCAGCTCTTGATGACTTCCTGCGCCTTGGCATTGCCAGCCTTGGCCTTGGTCGCGACATCGTTGAAGAAGTCGAACATCAGCAGGGTCTTCTTCAGGCCCTCTGCGGCCACACCCGCCACTTCGGCGTCGTCCAGCAATTCAATCAGCGGGTGCACGTTGTAGCCGCCGACCATGGTGCCCAGCAACTCAGTGGCCTTGGCCTTGGAGATCAGGCCTACCTTGATGTCACCATGAGCCACAGCGGCCAAAAAGCTGGCCTTGACTTTGGCAGCATCGTCCACGCCGGGCGGTACGCGGTGGGTCAGCAAATCGAGCAAAAAGGCATCTTCACCGGCAGGTGGGTTTTTGATCAGCTCGATCAGTTCAGCAACCTGCTTGGCTTCCAGGGGCAGCGGGGGAATGCCCAGGGCGGCGCGCTCGGCTACGTGGTCACGGTAGGCTTTCAACATGGTTTTCTCCGGTTGTTTTCTAAAGTGGGGCGATGGCGCGCCTGCCCTTTCAGGCAATCGGCACCGACGTTTTTAAGGCAGTGTCTTGTGCTGGCAAACCAGACGGCAAGAGGCACTGCCCGGATGATTTACTTGCTGCCCTTGGGCGCGTCGAACACGCTGGGTGGCGGAGTCTTCTTGATGGCTTCGGCCACCACGACCTGCTCAGGGCTCATGCATTCGTCAGCCATGCGCTGGCCCAGCTTCTGGTTCATCAGCATGGACTTGTTGGCAATCTGCAGCCACACAGCACCGGCCTTCTGGTCTTCCAGACGCACGGCCCCCGTGCTGGTAGCCACTGGCGTCATGCGGTACTTGAAGCCTTTGCCTTCCACGTGGAAATAACCCGGCGTGGCGGCGTCTGCAGAGATATTGACCACAGCACCCAATTCGCAGGGGATACGGCCCACATGCACGCGCTCGGCAATGGCCAGTTCTTCAGGTGACAGGGCGGCCTCTGCGGCAATGATGCCGGTCGCTACCTGGTTGGCAGCGCTCTTGAGCTGGGTGCGGCTGCTGGTTTGCTGTGCCTTGGCGACCGTGGTCTTGTTGGCGGGCGCACTGGCATTGCCACTGGCCTTGGCGGCAGGGGCTGGCTTGGCCTTTGCCGGCGCATCCTGCTTGGCGGATGCGGTCTTGGAAGCGGGCTGGGCCGCCGTAGTGGCCTGCGCCATCACCCATGCGGGAGCAAGCAGCATGACTGCAGAAGCGATCAGAGTTTTCATGGCGTCGTGGGTCCTGTGGAATGTCAGGCTATAAAGAAGAGTTCAATGCGCAAGCATCAAACCAGTGACTGACGGCGGGAGGCAGCGACACACCTGTGCGGTGCGCGCGCTCCAGCAATTGCCAGTAAAAACGGTAGCTGGCCCGGTCATGCAACACCCCGCCATGGCTGATGGGTGCCCACTGCGCGGTTTCAGCCGCCAACAAAATCTGCGATGCCGTCTGCACCTCATCCATGGCGGGCGCGAAAGCACGCAAGATGGGCCGAATCTGCGACGGGTGAATGCTCCACATGCGGGTGTAGCCCAGCTCCTGCGATGCCTGTGTGGCGGCAGCCTGCATGGCGGCGGGGTCGGTGAACTCGGTCACTACGCAATGCGAAGGGACTTTGCCATAGGCATGGCAAGCAGCGGCAATTTCAAGCTTGGCGCGCACCACCAGCGGATGGGCAAACTGCCCCCGTGATGTCATGGCATGGGCAGGGATCGCGCCACCGTGGGCCGATACAAAGTCCATCAAGCCAAAGCTGAGGCTCTGTACCCGAGGGTGGGCCGCAATGTCAAAAGCATGCTTTACGGCCAAGGGGGATTCGATCAGTGCGTGCAAAGGAAGGCCTGCGGCGCCTGCGCGCTCCAGCGCCCGGTCCACCGCCAACACATCGTCAATGGACTCGACCTTGGGCAACATCACATGGCACAGGCGATCACCCGCCAAATCCACAATGGTGGCCACATCATTGGCAAAAGCGGGGTGACTGGCTGCATGCACCCGGGCCGCAACACGGGCGCCCGCAGGGGCTTGCGCAGCCAACCCACCCACCAGGCGGGCATGCTCAGCCTCAAGCCCTACCGGCGCGCCATCCTCGCAATCGAGGGTGACGTCCACCACGCAGGTGCCAAATTCTTGGGTCAGTTCGGCCTGCATCTGCAGGCTTTTGCGCATACGCGCTTCAACCCCGCTGTAGTGGTCGCAAACGGGCAATAAGCCCGTTTGCGCCTGCGCACCCAACAGCAGGGTGCGAGGATGCACCTGTGCCCGCCCTGCCCCGCCCGCTGGGGCAGCGGAGGTCGCAAGACCCGAGGACTCAGAAGGGGCAGGCACGGGTACCACAGGCAGATTTACAGCAGGTGCTTGACGCCGTCTTGCTCGCCTTGCAGCTCAGCCAGCGTGATGTTGATGCGCTCTTGCGAGAAGGCATCAATTTCCAGACCTTCAACGACCTTGTACTCACCGTTTTCGCAAGTCACAGGGAAGCCGAACATCGTGTCCTTGGGAATGCCGTATTGGCCGTCCGAAGGAATACCCATGGTGACCCACTTGCCATTGGTGCCCAGGGCCCAGTCGCGCATGTGGTCGATGGCCGCATTGGCAGCCGAAGCAGCCGAAGACAGGCCGCGGGCTTCAATGATGGCGGCACCACGCTTGCCCACGGTAGGCAAGAAGGTGTTGGCGTTCCACTCTTGGTCGTTGATGGTCTTGGCAACGCTTTCGCCGTTGATGGTGGCAAAACGGTAGTCGGCATACATCGTGGGCGAGTGGTTGCCCCAGACGGTCAGCTTTTCGATGTCAGCCACAGCCTTGCCGGTCTTGGCAGCGATCTGGCTGGCAGCGCGGTTGTGGTCCAGGCGCAGCATGGCCGTGAAGTTCTTGCGTGGCAGATCAGGGGCCGACTTCATGGCGATGTATGCGTTGGTGTTGGCGGGGTTCCCCACCACGAGCACCTTCACGTTGCGCGAAGCCACGGCATTCAGGGCCTTGCCTTGTGCGGTGAAGATGGCACCGTTGACGGCCAGCAGTTCGGCACGTTCCATGCCAGGGCCGCGTGGGCGCGAGCCAACCAGCAAAGCGTAGTCAGCATCCTTGAATGCAGTCATGGGGTCGCTGTGGGCGGTCATGCCCACCAGCAGAGGGAATGCGCAATCGTCCAGTTCCATCATCACGCCCTTGAGCGCCTTTTGGGGGCCTTCGGCCGGCACTTCCAGCAGTTGCAGGATGACGGGCTGGTCCTTGCCGAGCATTTCGCCAGAGGCGATGCGGAACAGCAGTGCGTAACCGATTTGACCAGCGGCGCCTGTAACGGCAACACGGACGGGCTTCTTGCTCATGGTGAAAACTCCAGGAAGTGACAAAAACAGGTAAAGGTGCAACGCAAGCACCAGCGCCTGTTACCAGCAGCCCGTGCCCCGCAAACAGCCTTGGAGTTTACCCCTGTTTCATGGCCTCGGTCAATTTGTCTTATGTCTTATATAAGATATGATTGCGCAGCTTCAAATTGCCATCCTGCCCCACAGCACCCACGACCAGCGCCATGTCTTCGCTCCCGTTCGCCGCCGACAATCCCGCCACGCCGCAAAGCGCCACCGGACTGTCCACGCCTGCGTTCAGCCCGCTGTACCAGCAAATCAAAGGGCTCATCCTGCAAAGCCTGCAGCAAGGCGAGTGGAAGCCCGGCGAAGCCATCCCCAGCGAGATGGAACTGGCGGCGCGCTTTCGCGTAAGCCAAGGCACCGTCCGCAAGGCCATTGATGAGCTGGCCGCTGAAAATCTGGTCATGCGCCGCCAGGGCAAAGGCACTTTTGTGGCAACGCATGCCGAGCAGCATGTGCAGTACCGATTTCTGAAGCTACTGCCCGACACCGGCGATGCCAGCGTAGAGGGCCCTGCCCAGCGCAACATCATCGACTGCCGCAGGGTGCGCGCCTCTGCCGAAATTGCGCGGACCTTGGCGCTGCGCAGTGGCGACGCCGTGATACAGGCCAAGCGCATTTTGTCGTTTGCCGGGGTTCCTACCATTTTGGAAGACATCTGGCTGCCAGGCCATGCCTTCAAGGGCCTGACGGGCGAGCAGATGGCGAACTACCAAGGCCCTACTTACGCCATGTTTGAAATTGATTTTGGCGTGCGCATGGTGCGCGCCGAAGAGAAAATTCGGGCCGTTTTGCCCGACGCAGACCAAGCCGCTTTGCTGCGAGTAACCACCGGCACCCCCTTGCTCAGCGTAGAGCGCATCGCTTACACCTACAACGATGTTCCGATGGAGTTACGCCGCGGTTTGTACCTCACAGACACGCACCATTACCGTAACGAACTGAGCTGACAGCAGGCTGGCACCTGAGCGCAAAGGTCAAAAATTCAACCCAACACAAATCCCCGGTTGTTGCATTGCAATAGAATTTTGTGTTGTTTGCATCTTCCAATTACAGAGCAGTTACATCCACGAAAGCACCAGACATGACCGAACTAGCCAAAAAACGGCCTGAATTCCGCAACATCAATGCCTTCAAGGACCTGACAACCTACCGCATGGCGCCAGCAGCATGGGTTTCCATACTGCACCGCGCCAGCGGGGTGATCATGTTCCTTTTACTGCCTTTCATCCTCTGGATGTTTGACACGTCTCTGTCATCTGAAATCTCTTTCGCCAAATTCAAGGCGGCTTTCAATGTCGGTTTGTATTTTGTTCCCGGCTGGTTCGTCAAGCTGGTGGCCTTGGCATTGATCTGGGCCTATCTGCACCACTTCATCGCAGGCCTGCGCCATTTGCTGATGGATGTGAACCACGCAGCAGTCACCAAGGAATTCGGCAAGTCATCCGCCGTCTTCACCTTGGCCGTGAGCATTGGTTTGGCTTTGGTGCTTGGCGCCAAGCTGTTCGGTCTGTACTGATTCAAACAATAAGGCAAGTGCAGCACCTGGCAGCACCGCCCCACCCCCAAAGAGGAAACTGATATGTCCGTCAATTACGGCTCCAAGCGCACCGTCGTCGGTGCCCACTACGGCCTGCGCGACTGGCTGAGCCAGCGCGTCACCGCCGCCCTCATGGCTTTGTTCACCATTGTGGTTCTGGTTCAACTCGTGGCCTCCAAGGGCCCGATTGGCTACGACCTGTGGGCTGGCATTTTTTCCGCCCAATGGATGAAGGTTCTGACCTTCTCCGTGATCGTGGCCATGGCATGGCACGTGTGGGTGGGTGTCCGCGACATTTTCATGGACTACATCCAGCCCGTGGGCCTGCGCCTGGCCCTGCAAGTTTTCACCATTGTCTGGCTCGTCAGCTGCGCTGGCTGGGGCATCCAGGTTCTGTGGCGTCTCTGATTCCCGCGATTGAAGGTACAAAATGAGCTATACAAAAGCCAACATCACCACGCGCAAGTTTGACGTAGTCATCGTCGGCGCAGGCGGCTCGGGCATGCGCGCCGCACTGGAACTGTCTCGCGCAGGCCTGAACGTGGCCTCGCTGTCCAAGGTCTTCCCCACCCGCTCGCACACCGTGGCAGCCCAAGGCGGCGTGTCTGCCTCGCTGGGCAACATGAGCGAAGACAACTGGCACTATCACTTCTACGACACCATCAAGGGCTCTGACTGGCTGGGCGACCAGGATGCCATCGAGTTCATGTGCCGCGAAGCCCCCAAGGTGGTATACGAGCTGGAACACTTCGGCATGCCGTTCGACCGCAACCCCGACGGCACCATCTACCAGCGCCCCTTCGGCGGCCATACCGCCAACTACGGCGAAAAGCCTGTGCAACGCGCCTGCGCTGCAGCCGACCGCACTGGCCACGCCATGCTGCACACGCTGTACCAGCAAAACGTCAAGGCCAAGACCAACTTCTTCGTGGAATGGATGGCCCTGGACCTGATCCGCGACGAGTCCGGCGACGTGGTCGGCGTGACTGCCCTGGAAATGGAAACCGGCGATCTGCACATTCTGCAAGCCAAGACGGTGCTGCTGGCCACCGGCGGTGCGGGTCGCATCTTCGGCGCCTCCACCAACGCCTTCATCAACACCGGTGACGGCCTGGGTATGGCGGCACGCGCAGGCATCGCCCTGCAAGACATGGAGTTCTGGCAGTTCCACCCCACCGGCGTGGCCGGCGCTGGCGTGCTGCTGACCGAAGGCTGCCGCGGCGAAGGCGCCATCTTGCTCAACAGCAACGGTGAACGCTTCATGGAGCGCTACGCCCCCACCCTGAAGGACTTGGCCCCCCGCGACTTCGTGTCGCGCTGCATGGACCAGGAAATCAAGGAAGGCCGTGGCTGTGGCCCCAACAAGGACTACATCCTGCTCAAGCTGGATCACCTGGGTGCAGAAACCATCCACAAGCGCCTGCCTTCGGTGTACGAAATCGGCGTCAACTTCGCCAACGTGGACATCACCAAGGAACCCATCCCCGTGGTTCCCACCATCCACTACCAGATGGGTGGCGTGCCCACCAACATCCATGGCCAGGTCGTGGAACAAAAGGACGGCATCAACAACTCCGTGATCAACGGCCTGTACGCGGTGGGTGAATGCGCTTGCGTGAGCGTGCACGGCGCCAACCGTCTGGGCACCAACTCGCTGTTGGACCTGCTGGTGTTTGGCAAGGCCGCAGGCCGCCACATCGTCGAGTTCAACAACAAGAACAAAGAGCACAAGACCCTGCCAGCCAATGCGGCCGACCGCACGCTGCAGCGCCTGAACCAGCTCGAAGACTCCAAGGGCGGCACCTACTCGCAAGCCCTGGCAGGCGACATCCGCGCCACGATGCAACAGCACGCTGGCGTGTTCCGCACCCAGGCCAGCATGGACGAAGGCGTTCAAAAAATCGCCGAACTGCGCGCCCGCGTGTCCAGCGTCACGCTGCAAGACAAGTCCAAGGTGTTCAATACGGCCCGCATCGAAGCCCTCGAAGTGGACAACCTGATCGAAGTGGCCCAGGCCACCATGGTGTCTGCCGCAGCCCGCAAGGAATGCCGTGGCGCCCACACCGTGTACGACTATGAGCACCCTGCGGACCACGCAGAGTTCCCTCTGGGCCGTAACGACAAGGAGTGGATGAAGCACACCCTGTGGTACAGCGAAGGCAACCGTCTGGATTACAAGCCGGTCAACCTCAAGCCCCTGACAGTGGACAGCATTCCACCCAAGGTCCGGACGTTCTAAACAGTAGCCCCACGAGAGCAGAATCATGAAGCGCACATTCCAAATCTATCGCTACGATCCGGACAAGGACGCCAAGCCCTACATGCAAACCATCGAGATCGAACTCGACGGCCACGAACGCATGCTGCTGGATGCCCTGGTCAAGCTCAAGGAGCAAGACCCCACGATGTCGTTCCGCCGCTCCTGCCGCGAAGGTGTTTGCGGCTCCGACGCCATGAACATCAACGGCAAGAACGGCTTGGCTTGCCTCACGAACATGAACACCCTCAAGGGCACGATTGTTCTGAAGCCCCTGCCCGGCCTCCCAGTGATCCGCGACCTGATCGTGGACATGACGCAGTTCTTCAAGCAGTACAACTCGATCAAGCCCTACCTGATCAACGACAGCCTGACGGCACCCGACCGCGAGCGCCTGCAAAGCCCTGAAGAGCGCGAAGAGCTCAATGGCCTGTACGAGTGCATTCTGTGCGCTAGCTGCTCCACCAGCTGCCCCAGCTTCTGGTGGAACCCCGACAAGTTCGTGGGCCCAGCAGGCCTGCTGCAAGCCTACCGCTTCATTGCCGACAGCCGCGACGAAGCCACGGGCCAGCGCCTGGACAACCTGGAAGACCCCTACCGTCTGTTCCGTTGCCACACCATCATGAATTGCGTGGACGTTTGCCCCAAGGGACTGAACCCCACCAAGGCGATTGGCAAGATCAAGGAACTGATGGTGCGCCGCGCTGTCTGATCTTTTCAGAGCACACACCATGAGCGACACCGTCATCACTGCGCCCACCGCTGCCTCCGAGCGGCTGAGCGAACGCGAACTGAGCAAGCTGCACTGGCGCTGCCGGCGCGGTTTGCTGGAGAACGATCTGTTCATTCAGCAGTTCTTCAAACGCTTTGAGCCCGAGCTGACACAGCGGCACGCGCAAGGGCTGACGGCGCTCATGGAGCTGGCGGACAACGATCTGCTGGACCTGGTGCTCTGCCGACGCGAACCAGACGAGACACTGGCTAGCGCAGAAGTGAACGAAGTACTCAGCATGCTGCGCTCCAGCGGCGGCACCCCTGCCCTGCGGGCCTGACAAACGCAGGGCGCCCCTAGACCGGATTGACATCGGCAAACCTAAGGAAAGTAACAATGAAGCTAGCTGACAACAAAGCCACCCTGTCGTTCAGTAACGGCAGCCCCAGCGTGGACCTGCCGGTCTATCAGGGCAACATCGGTCCGGACGTCATCGACATCCGTAAGCTGTATGCGCAAACGGGCATGTTCACGTATGACCCGGGCTTCCTGTCCACAGCCGCCACGCAATCCGCCATCACGTACATCGACGGCGACAAGGGCGAGCTGCTGTACCGCGGCTACCCCATTGAGCAGCTGGCCGTGAACTGCGACTTTCTGGAAACTTGCCACCTGCTGTTGTATGGAAACCTGCCCAACGAAGCCCAGAAGAAGGACTTCACCAGCCGCGTGACCAACCACACCATGGTCAACGAGCAAATGCAGTTTTTCCTGCGTGGTTTCCGCCGTGATGCGCACCCCATGGCTGTATTGACCGGTCTGGTGGGCGGCCTGTCGGCCTTCTACCACGACAGCACCGACATCAACAACCCAGAGCACCGCGAAATCGCCGCGATCCGCCTGATCGCCAAGATGCCCACGCTGGTGTCCATGGCGTACAAGTACAGCGTCGGCCAGCCTTACATCTACCCTCGCAACGACCTGAGCTACGCTGGCAACTTCATGCGCATGATGTTTGCCACGCCTTGCGAAGAGTACAAGGTCAACCCCGTGCTCGAACGCGCACTGGACCGTATCTTCATCCTGCACGCTGACCACGAGCAAAACGCATCGACCTCCACCGTGCGCCTGTGCGGCTCGTCGGGCACCAACCCCTTCGCCGCCATCGCTGCGGGCGTGGCCTGCCTGTGGGGCCCTGCCCACGGTGGCGCCAACGAAGCCTGCCTTAACATGCTGGAAGACATCCAGCGCAACGGTGGCGTGGCCAAGGTCGGTGAGTTCATGGAGAAGGTCAAGGACAAGAACTCCGGCGTGAAGCTGATGGGTTTTGGCCACCGCGTCTACAAAAACTACGACCCCCGCGCCAAGCTGATGCAAGAAACCTGCAACGAAGTGCTGCAGGAACTGGGCCTGGAAAACGACCCCCTGTTCAAGCTGGCCAAGCAACTCGAAAAGATCGCCCTGGAAGACGATTACTTCGTCTCGCGCAAGCTGTACCCCAACGTGGACTTCTACTCGGGCATCGTGCAACGCGCCATCGGCATCCCCGTCTCGCTGTTCACCGCCATCTTCGCGCTGGCCCGCACCGTGGGCTGGATTGCCCAACTGAACGAAATGATTGGCGACCCCGAGTACAAGATCGGCCGCCCACGCCAGCTGTTCACCGGCTCCGAGCGCCGCGACGTGCAGCCTATCGGCAAGCGCTGATCGACTCATCCCTGCGCGGCCCCGCCCGCAGGCAGCACACAAAGCCCACAGGCCCAGCCTGTGGGCTTTTTTGCTTTGTGGACGGACAGCGCATGCGACCTGCGCATAGCGTGCATCCGAGTCGCATGATAGGCAATACTCCCCCCTAGTAGCCTATTTTTTAAACCCCTAGCGCTTACCAGCATTGCGCTAGCGTTTTATACTACCCTCCAGTACAACGTCAGCAGGGCTTTACAGCCCCGCCCCACATGCCCCACTCTGCAGAAGACAAGCAGCGCGCCATCACCCGCCTGCGCCGCATCAAAGGCCAGGCCGAGGCGCTGGAGCGCGCCGTGGAGGCGGGCAGCGATTGCGCGCCCATCTTGCAGCAACTGGCCGCCATGCGCGGTGCGGTGCACGGCCTGATGGCCGACCTGCTCGACGGGCATGTGCGCGAGGTGCTGTCTGAAAAGCCCGCCCCCTCCCAGCCAGCGGTGGACGAAACCCTCGCCCTGCTGCGTTCGTATTTGAAATGACCCCTGTGCATCGCCTCGGGTGCGGGGAGCCCCTCACTCCGCGTCACGACATTGACCCACGCCAGGGGTGAAGCACCGCAGTAGGCAGGCCCAGCCCCCCGATCAACGCCCTTTTTATTTCCACCCCACCTTTAGCCAAGGAGCCACCCCATGAAATCCCGCGCCGCCGTAGCCTTCAAAGCCGGAGAACCCCTGCAGATCGTCGAAATCGATGTGGCCCCCCCTAAAAAGGGCGAGGTGCTCATCAAGATCACCGACACCGGTGTGTGCCACACCGACGCCTTCACCCTGAGCGGTGACGACCCCGAGGGCCTGTTCCCCGTGGTGCTGGGCCATGAAGGCGCAGGCATCGTGGTGGAAGTGGGCGAAGGCGTGACCAGCGTGAAGCCGGGCGACCATGTGATCCCGCTGTACACCGCCGAATGCGGCGAATGCCTGTTCTGCAAGAGCGGCAAGACCAACCTGTGCGTGGCCGTGCGCGCCACACAGGGCAAGGGCGTGATGCCCGACGGCACCACGCGCTTCAGCTACAACGGCCAGCCCATCTACCACTACATGGGCTGCAGCACCTTCAGCGAATACACCGTGGTGGCCGAGGTGTCGCTCGCCAAGGTCAACCCCAAGGCCAACCCTGAGCAGGTCTGCCTGCTGGGCTGCGGCGTGACCACCGGCCTGGGCGCCGTGAAGAACACTGCCAAGGTGCAAGAGGGCGACACCGTGGCCGTGTTCGGCCTGGGCGGCATTGGTCTGGCAGTCATTCAAGGCGCCAAGCTGGCCAAGGCGGGCCGCATCATCGCCGTGGACACCAACCCCTCCAAGTTCGACCTGGCATGCACCTTCGGTGCCACCGACTGCGTGAACCCGAAAGACTTCGACAAGCCGATCCAGCAAGTCATCGTCGAGATGACGACCTGGGGCGTGGACCACAGCTTTGAGTGCATTGGCAACGTGAACGTGATGCGCGCCGCGCTGGAATGCGCACACCGTGGCTGGGGCCAGAGCGTGATCATCGGCGTGGCAGGTGCGGGCCAAGAGATCAGCACCCGCCCCTTCCAGCTCGTCACTGGCCGCAAGTGGCTGGGCACCGCGTTTGGTGGCGTCAAGGGCCGCAGCGAGCTGCCCGGCATGGTCGAAGACGCCATGGCAGGCAAGATCCAGCTCGAGCCCTTTGTGACCCACACCATGGGTCTCAAGGACATCAACGAAGCCTTCGACCTGATGCACGAAGGCAAGTCGATCCGGTCCGTGGTCAAGTACGCGGCCTGACATCCACTATCAAAACAGAAGCGCCTTGCGCTGGTTTGGCGGCACTTGAGAAACAAAACATCTCAAAACCCTCTTAAAACAAGCGCGACCAGCTATCACTTTGTGAGCGCACTCATGTCCACATCCATCGAACTGCTCAGCAGCCACGCCAGTTTTGGCGGAGAGCAGCGCTTTTACCAGCATGCGTCCAGCACCATCGGCCTGCCGATGAAATTCGCGGTGTACCTGCCCCCCCAGGCCAGCCAAGGCCCCGTGCCCGCCGTGCTGTACCTGGCCGGGCTGACCTGCACCGAAGAAACTTTCATCATCAAGGCAGGTGCCCAACGCCGCGCCGCAGAGCTGGGCCTGGCCTTGATCGCCCCGGACACCAGCCCGCGCGGGGCCAATGTGCCGGGCGAGGCCGAGAGCTGGGACTTTGGCGTGGGTGCGGGCTTTTACCTGGACGCCACGGCCACCCCCTGGGCCACCCACTGGCGCATGGAGAGCTACCTGATGGACGAGCTGCTGCCCCTGTGCACAGCGGCCTTGCCCATCGACGCCCAGCGCCTGGGCATCTTCGGCCACTCGATGGGGGGGCACGGTGCACTCACGCTGGCCTTGCGCCATCCGGGCCGCTTCCAGTCACTGTCCGCCTTCGCCCCCATCTGCGCGCCCACCCGCTGCCCCTGGGGCGAGAAGGCCTTCACGGGCTACCTGGGTGCAGACCGCACCAGCTGGGGCGAACACGACGCCACCGTGCTGATGGAAAACCAGCCCATGGCGCCCTATGCCGGCGGCATCCTCATCGACCAGGGGCTGGCCGACAAGTTTCTGGCCGAGCAACTCCACCCCCACCTGTTTGAAGCCGCCTGCGCGCACATCGGCCAGCCGCTCACGCTGCGCCGCCACGCGGGCTACGACCACGGCTACTACTTCATCCAGACCTTCATGGACGACCACCTGCTGCACCACGCGCGGGGTTTGGGCATTGCTGCCTGATCGACATCGCCGCAAGACCTTGTTATGAAAAAGGGCTGCCCCCTACAGGGCAGCCCTTTTTTCTTGCGCAATCAACCAGTGGCGCAGGCTCAGGTGCCGATCACACCGCCATCGGCCTTGCGCACCACCACCGTGGCAGAGCGTGGGCGGCCATTGGCCTTCTTCTCCGGCCAGTTCGACACGGCACGGGGGTTCTTGGGGTCGCTGATCTCGTCGGCAGGCTCACCAGGATGCTGGATGTTGAGGAACATGGTGCGCCCATCCGGCGTGGCCGTGAGGCCCGTGATTTCGCAACCCGAGGGGCCGACCAGAAAGCGCCGCACTTCGCCCGTGTGCACATCGGCGGCCAGCATCATGTTGTTGCCAAAGTTCTTCAAGTCGCCCTTGCCCATGGCCGAGGTGGACATGTCGCACTGGATCCAGAGCACGCCACGACCGTCCACCCACAGGCCATCGGGGCACGAGAACATATCGCCCTTGATGTTGCCCTTGGCCTCTGCGCGCGCCAGCGATGGGTCGCCCGCCATGACGAAATGGTTCCAGGCAAAGGTCTGGCCGCTGAAGTCGCCATCTTCCTTCCAGCGGATGATGTTGCCTTGCGTGTTGTTGACGCGGGGGTTGGCGGCATCCACACCCGGCTGGTTGGCGGCGCCACGGTTGCTGTTGTTGGTCAGCGTGGTGTAGACCCAGCCTTGCTTGTCCACGGCAATCCACTCGGGGCGGTCCATCTTGGTGGCGCCCAGCAGGTCGCTGGCCTGGCGGGCCTTGATCAGCACCTCGCCCTGGTCGGCAAAGCCATTGGCTGCCGTCAGTGGGCCCTGGCCGTAGGTCAGCGCAATCCAGCGGCCCTTGCCATCGGCATTGAACTGGGCCACGTACAGCGTGCCGTGGTCCAGCAGCGTGGCATTGGCGGCAGCGCCACCGGGCTTGATGGTGTCGCGGCTCACAAACTTGTAGATGTACTCAAAGCGCGAGTCCTCGCCCATGTACACCACCGCGCGGTTGTCGCGCGTCACAGCCACGGTGGCACCCTCATGCGCGGCCCGGCCCATGGCGGTGCGCTTGATGGGAGTAGAGCTGGGGTTGTTGGGGTCGATCTCCACAATCCAGCCAAAGCGGTTGGGTTCGTTGGGGTTCTTGGTGGCGTCAAAGCGCGCATCAAACTCGTGCCAGCGGTAGCCCGCGCCGCCCTTCTTCAGGCCCCAGCGCTTTTCGTGGGCGCTCAGCGTGTCGCCACCGCTGAAGTAGTTGATGAAGTTCTCTTCCGACGTCAGGTAAGTGCCCCAGGGCGTGATGCCGCTAGCGCAGTTGTTGAAGGTACCCAGCACCTTGGTGCCTTGCGGGTCGGCAGCGGTCTTCAGCAGGGCATGGCCAGCGGCAGGGCCGCTGAGCTGCATGGGCGTGTTGGCCGTGATGCGGCGCGCCCAGGGCGATGGCTTGACCACTTCCCACTTGCCATTGGTTTCCTGCACCTCGCACACCGACACGCCATGGGCCGCTTGCGACTTGCGCACTTTCTCCAGGCTCCAGTTCGCCGTGCCGTCGGGGAACAGCAGGCCATGGTCCACATACTCGTGGTTCATCACCAGCAGCCCTGTCTTCGAGCCCTCTTGCGCAAAGTAGTGCATGCCATCGTGGTGCATGCCAAACTGGGTTTCCTGGTGCGCAGTGGTGTTGCTGCCGTCGTCCTTGAAGGCCGTCGTCTCGCCCGACATGCCCACCGGGTCGCCCCAGGGCGCAATCACCTGCACGGTGTAGCCCTCGGGCACCGTCACCGTGTCTGCGGTGGAAATGGCCACGCTCTTAAAGCCCAGGGCCGGGCCCGCTGCACCGCCCGCCGTAGCGCAGCCTGCCAGCGCAGCAACACCACCGACGGCCCCCAAGGGTGCCAAAAAGCTGCCAGCCAAGGCCCCCAGGCCACCACGCAACAGGGTACGCCGTGCGGGGTCGGACACGTCATGGATGCTGGGGTTGGAAGACGTGTTGCTGTCTTCCATCAGGGAAAAGTCTTTTGCCATCGTGCTGTTCTCGGTTGTAACTGCGCTGCCAGGGATGGCAGAGCTGCGCCGCATTTGTAGATTTTTCGTGTGACGGCGCAGTGACAGCCCGCCGCATACGCCCTGCGACGGGCCTACCCCGTGGCATGCAAAGGCAATGCATAAAAACATTTTTATCATTCAAATGATTTATTTGATAAATTTGCTTGATAAAAAAATGGCAATCTCCATAATGAGGGCATGCAACGCACCAGTGCGTGGCACCCAAGGCACCGGCCAAGGGTCGCACCGCACCGAAAGGAACGCATGACACCGATCCCATCCCTGCCCACGGATGGCCCGCAGGCACCTTGCGGGCCTGCAGCCGGCGCCGGCATGGCGGTGGACGATCTCAAGCGCCAAATCTTTGACGCCACACCCATGGGCCTGTGCTTGCTGGTACACGGCGTGCCGCAGCTCATCAATGCCCGGTTTGCCGAACTGCTGGGTGCCAACGCCACCGATGCAGACCGCCCTGCCGCATGGCTGCAGCAGCAGTGGCAAGAGCTGTGGCCGCAGCTCCAGGGCATTGGACGGGGCCAGCGGCACGTGAGTTGCACCAACCAGGCCGCAGAGGTGTTCAATGGCCGCGCTTATGCACGCGCTCTGCCCGTCTTCGGGCCGGGGGCAGAACTCATCACCTTGGTCGACGATCCGCAGCGCGCACAAATCGCTTTTTCCTCGCACTGGCGCGCCCGCATGCTGGAGCAGACAGAGACCATGGGGCGCAGTGGCTCGGCGGAGCTGGACCTGGACGATGGCAAGGCGGTGCTCTCCAAGGGCTTGTACGCTTTGCTGGGCCTGCCCTTTCATCCTGAAGCGCGGCCCACTTGGCGCCTTCTGCGCTGGCTGCCCGCAAAGGAGCGCGGCTATGCCGCATCCATCTGGCGGGGTGCCTTGCCCGATGAGCCGTTTGAGTTTCAGCACCGGCTGGTGCGCAGTGATGGATCGCGGCTGGAGGTATTGCAGCGCGGCATGGTCGAGACCGATCCTTCCGGGCGCCGCCATGGCTATCTCATCGTGCAAGACATCACTGCACAACGCGAGGCCGAACAGCGCATTCAGGAATTGGCCAACCACGATGAAGTGACCGGCCTGGCCAATCGCACCCAGTTGCTGGACCGCATTGACGCAGCGGTGCACAGCGCCAAGTGGAATCCGCAGCCGTTCCTGCTGCTGTCCATTCAGGTCGACCAGGTGGACCAGCTCAAACAAGCCATGGGATACGGCGCGGGCGATGCCATGGCCATGGCTGTGGCCGCGCGCCTGTGTGCCTTGGCCGAGCTGGGTGACACCGTCGCCCGGATGGATGGCGGCGAGTTCGCCATCTTGCTCAGCCCCGAAAGCAGTGCACTGGACAGCCAAGGTCACCGCCACGCACGCGCTGTGGTACAGGCTTTGGCCAAGGCCGAGCGGCTTGGCGCCGCCGAAATCGTGCCTGGCGCCCGCGTGGGTGTGGCGCGCTTCCCCGCCGACGCACAAACCGCAGGCGAGCTGCTGGAAGCCGCCCAAACCGCACGCATGGGCATTGAAACCAGCGGCGAGCAGGTTGCTGTATTCACCCCTGAAACGCGCACATCGGCACTGCGCAAACTGGCCATTGAATCGGGCCTGCGCCATGCTGCAGAGCGGGCCGAGCTGCGCCTTTCGTTCCAGCTGCAGGCAGACCTGTCCACGGGCGACATCGCAGGCGTGCAACTCAGTGTGGAGTGGCACAGCCAGGAGCTGGGTCAAGTGCCCGCCTCCGAATTCGTTCCCGTGGCCATGCAAACGGGCCTGATCGTGATGCTGGGCGACTGGAAGCGCGACGCTGCCTGCCGCCAGCTGCGCGCCTGGGAGCAAGCAGGCGTGCGCCCGCCCCGCATGGCGCTGCGCATTTCGCTGCTGGAGCTGCAGCAGCCCGATGTGCTGGACAAGCTGCGCCGCTGCATCTCCAGCCACGGCCTCATGCCCCAATCGTTGGGCATAGAAATCAGTGAACAGGCCTTGTTCAATGCATCCCACACCCTGGTGCGCACCCTCACGCAGTTGCGAGACCTTGGGCTTGAAATCTCCTTGAGCGACTTCGGCGCTGGCGCCACCAACCTGGGGCTGTTGCGCAGCCTGCCCGTGGACGTGATCAAGGTGCACCGCTCTTGCGTGTCCGACGTGACGGCAGCCACGGGCGACGTCTCACTCACCCGCGCCATCATCAACATGGCCCACAGCCTGCAAATGAAGGTGCTGGCCGATGGCGTGGAAACTGCCGGGCAACTCACACTCTTGATCGCCAATGGCTGCGACCGCATGCAGGGGCCCGTACTGTCTGATCCGGTGGACGCCCACACCCTGGCCCAACTGCTGGCCAGCCGCGTCAGGCTGCCTGCCAACTTGCTTGCCCGACGGCGCGAGCGCACCCTGCTGTTGGTAGACGATGAACCCAACATCGTCTCAGCCCTGCGGCGGCTGTTCCGGCGCGAGGGCTATCGCATCGTCACGGCCAGCAGCGGCGCAGAAGGCCTGCAGCGCATGGCCGAATACGAAGTGGACGTGGTGCTGTCAGACCAGCGCATGCCCGGCATGACGGGGGTGGAGTTTCTGCGCCGCGCCAAAGAGCTGTACCCCGACACCGTGCGCATGGTGCTCTCGGGCTACACCGAGCTGCAATCCATCACCGACGCGGTGAACGAAGGCGCCATCTACCGCTTCCTGACCAAACCCTGGGACGACGAGCGCCTGACCGTGCACGTGAAAGAAGCCTTTGCCCACAAAGAGTTGGCCGACGAAAACAAGCGCCTGGCCTCCGCGGTGGTCACCGCCAGCGAAGCGCTGACTGCCGCTAACGAAAGGCTGGAGCTGGTGCTCAGTAGCCAGCAGCAGCAAATTGACCAGGAAACAGCCCGTGCCAACGCCGTGCGCGACATGGTGGACTTGCTACCTGTTCCCCTGTTGGGCATAGACCCTGATGGCACCATTGTGCTGGCCAACCAGGAGGCCCAGCGCACCTTGGGTGGAAGCACCGCCGTGTTGGGCGAGCCCGCCAGCACCGTGCTGCAGCAAGAGCTACCACCGATCTCCGACGAAACACAGGGCCAGTGGCCCGGTCAGGCGATGGCGGTGTCCGCCGATCCCGACAGCCCGCCCCTGCACTGGCAAGGTCCTCACTGGAGCATGCAATTGAGAGCCCTGGGCAAGACCCCAGCGCGCGGCCTCATGGTCGTGCTCACACAACGGCACACAAGCCACACGGCACCTCCGCCCTCACGGCCAGCCCCCACCAAGGGGCCTTCAGGGTAGCCGAGGCATGCCTCTGAATGACACGCTAGAGCCACCCCAGAGAAAGCACCCCAACCGCACAGACACCACCCAACACACACCGCCTCAGAGAACACGCCATGGACACCTCATCCCCATCAAGCCAACGGCCAACGCCTGTGTCCGGCACCCTGCCAGCCCAAGCCCCCGGCACGCCAAGCCCAGCGTTGTCAGCAACAGGTGCATCGGCTACAGAGCCCTTGCCCAGCGATCCTGTGCAAAGCGCGGCTGCAGAGCGCCTGCACTACCTTTTCAGGCGCAGCACCACGGTGCACACCCATGTACTGAAGAAAGCGCTGTTTGACTACCGGGGGGTTGCGCTGCCATGACACTACCCCTGCCCAGTTCCCTCACCCCACTCGCACTGGACCGTGAAGCGTTGGCGCGCGATATCCGTTCGCTGCCCTCATTGCCTACGGTGGTGCAAGAGCTGATGCTGCTGGTGCGCCAAGCAGATACCCCGCTGGATGTCGTCACCAACACCTTGCGCTTGGATCAAGCCCTGTCCGTCAAAGTGCTGCAACTGGCCAATTCTCCGTTCTATGGCCTGTCAGGCCGCATTGACTCGGTGCGCGACGCCATCAACATTCTGGGCATGCGCCAGCTGGCCAGTCTGGTGATTGCGGCAGCACTCACCCTGCAGTTTGAAAAGCTCCACGGCCAATCACTGCACATGGACTCTTTCTGGCGCCACTCCATTGGCTGCGCAGCTGCCGCGCGCCAGTTAGCGCAGCGTGCGGGGCTGGATGAGCCCGCCGCTTTCACGGCGGGATTACTGCACGACGTGGGCCGGCTCGTGGTAGACAGCCACTACCCCCTTGAGGCAGCCCAAGCCATTGCATGGGCAGAGCAAAACGACATGCCCCACTGCGAAGCGGAGCGCACCCTGCTGGGCATCGACCACACAGAGCTGGGCGAGTGGGTGTGCCGCCACTGGCGCTTTAGCAGCGATGTGATCGAGGCCATTGCGTGCCATCACAAGCCGCCTCCGGCGGGTGGGGTTTCCTTGATCGACGTAGTGCATGTGGCCGATGCCATCACCCATGCCCTCGATCTAGCAAAGGCGAACACCGAAGCAGTACCCGGCATCCACGCCATGGCCTGGAACCGCATAAGTTTGCAAGAGGATGAACTGCCCGCATTGCTGGGGCACATTGAGAACGAATTCAATGATCTGTTGGCCGTATTGCGCCCAACAAAGGAGGTGGTATGACCCCAACTGGACTCCTGACACTGCCCCACGTCAAGACACTGGCAGACATGTCGGACGAACAGATCCGCGTCATCGTTGGCGAATTAATCCAGGCCAACAACGATCTCAAGGAACTCAACACCAAACTGTCAGAAGCGCAGAGCAAGCTCATGCAGTCGGAAAAACTCGCCTCCATCGGCCAGCTCGCTGCCGGGGTGGCCCACGAGATCAACAACCCTATAGGCTTCATCTTCTCCAACTTCGGCACGCTAGAGCAATACCTGCAAGACCTGTTTCAGATACTGGACACCTACGAGCAAGCCGAGGGCAGCATCAGCGATGCCGCAGCGCTGGCACGCATTCGCAACATCAAAGCAGAGCTGGACATTGACTACCTCAAGGAAGACATCCCCAACCTGATGCACGAGTCACGCGATGGAATCCAGAGGGTGCGCAAGATCGTGCAAGACCTCAAGGACTTCTCACGGGTTGACGCGCGCCAAGAGTGGGAAAGCGTGGACCTGCATGCCGGCATCGACTCCACCCTCAACATCGTCAACAACGAGATCAAATACAAAGCCGATGTAGTCAAGCACTACGGTCCGCTGCCAGAGGTGCAATGCCTGCCATCCGAGCTCAATCAAGTGTTCATGAACCTCTTGGTCAACGCGGCCCATGCCATCACAGCGGAGCGCGGCACCATCACCATCAGCACCGGGGCGGAAGGCCCGAACGTGTGGGTGGATGTGGCTGACAACGGCACAGGCATCGCGGCAGAAAACCTGCAACGCATCTTCGATCCGTTCTTCACCACCAAACCTGTGGGCAAAGGCACGGGGCTGGGGCTGTCGCTGTCCTACGGCGTCGTGCAAAAACATGGGGGACGCATGGAAGTCAGCAGCGAACTGGGCGTAGGCACCCGCTTTCGCGTCACCATTCCGATCAAGCACGAACCGCCCCAAGACCAGACAACCGCCCCAGCCCACTGACAGTCAAGCAGACCGCTGCACGCCACCACCCTGACCCACCCGTCTGCCATGGAATTCCTCACCCCCGCCCCCATTGAAACAGCCAACGCATCCATCGATGCGCCAGCCCCCACGCCGGCCCCCAATGCCCTCCAGCAAGGTCAGGCATCTGCTGCTGGCTCGACCGCTGGGCCGCAGCCCCCCCCCGCCTGGACCGTGCTGTGCGTGGACGATGAGCCCAGCATCCTGTCTGCCCTCAAGCGCGTGCTGCGTGCCGAGGACTGCAAAGTGCTACAGGCGGGCAGTGGCGCAGAGGCCCTGGCCATGCTGGCGCAAGAGGCCGTGGATGTGGTGGTGAGCGACATGCGCATGCCTGGCATGGATGGCGCAGCGCTGCTGGCACAGGTACGCTCCCGCTGGCCCGGCACCGCGCGCATCCTGCTCACAGGCTATGCCGACATGAATGCCACCGTCGCCGCCATCAATGAAGGCCACATCTACCGCTATATCCACAAGCCCTGGGACGAAACCGAGCTGCGCCTGACCGTGCGCCAGGCTGCAGAGCACCAGCAGCTCGCCCGCGAGCGTGACCGCTTGCAAGTCCTGACAGCCCACCAGAACGAAGCGCTCAAAGCCCTGAACACGGGACTGGAATCGCGAGTGCAAGAACGCACGGCAGAGCTGCGCCAGGCCAACGACCAGCTGCGGCGCAACTACCTCACCAGCATCAAGATCTTTTCCAACCTCATGGAGCTTCGCAGTGGCGTGCTGGCAGGGCACGGCAAGCGCTGCGCCCACTGGGCACGCAAAGTAGCCACCGCCATGGGGTTGCCAGAGGAGGAGGTGCAGGACATCTTTGTGGCGGGGCTGCTGCACGATGTGGGCTTCATGGCCCTGCCCGACACGATTTTGAGCAAACCCGTGGGCAAACTGGCCGCCGCCGACCTCGCCAGCTACCAACGCCACCCGACGCTGGGCGCACAGTCTTTCATGGCACTGGACGACCACCAGAGTGTCGCGGACCTGATCCGCACCCACCACGAGCGCTTTGACGGCACCGGCTACCCAGAGCAACTTCAGGGCGAGCAAATACCCTTGGGCTCGCGCATCCTGGGGGTGGTCGACACCTTTGACGACCTTATCCACAGGCACCTCACAGGTGCGGCCCTGACCGAAGCCGAAGCTCGCACCCTGCTGCAACACGGGCGCGGCACCCAGTTCGACCCCGAGGTGATCGATGTCTTCCTGCACATCACCCAGGTGGAAAAACCCAAGGTGGTGCGCCTAGAGCCCGTCACCCCAGAACACCTGCAGCCAGGCATGGCACTGGGCAAAGACCTGCTGTCCAAAGAAGGCGTGCTGCTGCTGTCCGCAGGCCATGTGCTGACCGCCGACATGATCAGCCGCATCCGCAAGTACGAGAAAACCGAGGGACTTAACCTGACCCTGGACATTCGAGTGCCCCCGGCCGACTGATTGCGGCACGAGCCAGGGCCAGCCATTGCAGAACTGGGGAAAGCGATAGCTTCAAGAATCTTTACATTCTCAAGACATTCAGATACAAATCCTTACTGAGCTTTCGGGGCGCGTACCCCAGCCAGCCCTCTGCTCGCTATGCCAGGGCTCCGGGTTCTTTGCTCTAAAGCACGAAGCAGTGAATGCAGCATCCATTTCTGGCTCGGCTTACCCGTGCCGCCGCAGCCAGTCAAGCACCTTAATGTTGCTTTAAGTGAGGTTCAAAACAATGGTCAGCATGCCCCTGATCCTGCAACGGCTGCTGCCCTACGCCCCTCGTTTTAGTTTTCTGCGCTCCCCCCAAGAGGCTTCACAACAGGCATTGCACCCAGGTTGGGTCGTGCTGTGGATCAGCGTGTGGATGTCGGCGGTGTGCAACGTGCCCCTGTGGCGCGAATTGGCGAACCTGCCTGGGCACGGCAGCTTGCGCTCCTGGGCTTTCATGCTGGCTTTCATGGTGCTGGTCACGGCGGGCAATGCTGCGCTGCTCAGCCTGCTGGCCTGGCGCTGGACACTCAAGCCCGTAGCGGCCCTGCTGGTGCTGATGGCCGCCTTTGGCGCCTATTTCATGCTGGCCTACGGTATTGCCATTGACGCCAGCATGCTCACCAACGTGCTGCAAACCGATGTCAAGGAAGCGGGCGACCTGCTGAACTGGCGCCTGCCACTGACCGTAGGCGCCTTGGCCCTGCCACCGCTGGTGTGGCTGGCCCGCCAACCCGTGCGCGCCATGCCCCCTTTGCGCCAGGTGCTGCACAACGCAGTCCTGCTGCTGGCCGCCGTGCTGGTGGCGGTGTGCAGCGTGCTGGTGGTGTTCCAGGACTTTGCCTCCACCATGCGCAACCACACCCAGTTGCGCTACCTGATGAACCCGCTCAATAGCGTGTACGCGCTTGGCAACATTGCCACCCGCCCGCTGCGCATGGACACCCGCACCATCCTGCCCCTGGGCCGCGATGCCCGCCTGGGCGCCAGCTATGCCCAACAAGACAAGCCACCGCTGCTGGTGCTGGTGCTGGGCGAAACCGGGCGCGCGGGCAACTTCGCCATCAACGGCTACGCCCGCCCCACGACCCCCCACCTCTCGGCACGCAACGACTTGGTCAACGCCCCCAACGCATGGTCGTGCGGCACCAGCACGGCGGCTTCGGTGCCTTGCATGTTTTCGCACCTGGGGCGCAGCGGCTACGAATCGCGCAGCGCCAACTTTGAAGGCCTGATGGATGTGCTGCAACACGCAGGCCTGGCGGTGCTGTGGGTAGACAACCAATCGGGCTGCAAAGGCACCTGCGACCGCATCCCCAACGCCGACACATCGGCCCAAAAAGACCCCGAGCTATGCCCCACCGGCAGCGACTGCCTGGACAGCATCATGCTCAAAGACCTGGACCAGCGCCTGGCCAACTTGCCCGCCGACCAACGCCAGCGCGGTACGGTGGTGGTGCTGCACCAGATGGGCAGCCACGGCCCCGCATACTCCAAACGCTCAGCCCCCGAGCGCAAGCCCTTCCAGCCCGAATGCAACTCCACCGCGCTGCAAGAGTGCGGACAGCAAGCCGTCATCAATGCCTACGACAACAGCATCGTGGAGACCGACCACTTTCTGAATTCTGTATTGAATTGGCTTGCAGGGCATGAAAATAAAGCGCAACCAGCTATGATTTATGTAGCAGACCACGGTGAATCGCTGGGCGAAAACAACATCTACCTGCACGGCCTGCCCTACTCCATCGCCCCAGACGTGCAAAAGCACGTCCCCTGGATCACCTGGCTCTCGCCCGCCATGCAGTCCCGCAACGGCACCACCACGCCTTGCCTGCAAAAAGAACTGGCAGAGCAACGCATCACGCACGACAACTACTTCCACTCGGTGCTGGGGCTGATGGACGTGCAAACCGGCGCGTACAAGCCTGAGCTGGACATGTTTGCGGGCTGCAAGAAGAACGCGGCGCTGGCAGGGGCATCAAACAAGAGCGTGGGATCGCATCGGAGCTAGCAAGCAGGCTGCTCGAAAAAGCGCACTCATAACACGCGGCCTACCAGGACGGCTTGCACCCATTACATCGCCAACCACCATGGTTGGGCGATATGAAACCCGCTGCATCACACCTAGGCCCCAAATCCGTATCGGCAAAGCCGCGTATCCCAGCGCCAGTTCTATGATGGTGGGAGTCTCTTCCTAGTGACGATGCGCTCGCCAAGGTGGCGCTCAGCCACCAAACTCAAGCGCATTTCGCAACCAACACAATTCAGTAGCTCGTACACATGCGGGTCTTCCAAGTCATATTCTTGAGCGCCGCATTGGCGATGTTGGTCGCTGGCTGTGAATCGGCCTGCGAAAACGAGATCGCAGGGAACACCGCATCCCCATCTGGCAGGACCAAGGCCGTGGAATTTCACAGAAACTGCGGAGCGACAACGGGCTTCAACACACAGGTTTCTGTATTGCCTATGGCAGCGCAATTGCCCGATGAAGGAGGCAATGCTCTTGTGATTGAGGGATCAGCCCCACTGCAAATGCGTTGGATATCGGATTCGAGCCTCTTGATTGAGGGCTCCGGTTCCGCAAAAGTTTTCAAGCAGGAGTCCTGGGTCGGCGAAGTCAAGATCAGCTATGCAAACTAGCCAAAGCTGGCTCATCACTTGATCGCAGCAGCCACAAAAAAAGGGCCAGCGAGGCCCCTTTTTTCAGCCTCTTTGTCTCAGTCCAGCAGCCCCTGGCAAACATACTTGGTGTGCAGGTAATCGTCGAGCCCATGGGTCGAGCCCTCGCGGCCGTAGCCGGACTCCTTCACCCCCCCAAACGGCGCAGCCTCTGCTGCAATCGCCCCTTCGTTGATGCCGACGATGCCCGTCTCCAGGGCTTCGGCCACCCGCCAGATGCGCTTGACGTTCTGGCTGTAGAAGTACCCCGCCAGCCCAAACGGTGTGTCATTGGCCTGGGCCACCACCTCGGCCTCGTCGTCAAACACCGTGAGCGGCGCCACCGGCCCAAAGGTCTCCTCACACGCACAGGCCATGGTGGCATCGGCCCCGCTGAGCACCGTGGGTGCGTAGTAGTTGGGGCCCAGGTGCGCCAGGCGTTGGCCCCCGGTGAGCACCTTGGCGCCCTTGGCCACGGCGTCCTGCACATGCCGCTCGATCTTCTCCACCGCCCGGTCATTGATCATGGGGCCGATCTGCGAAGCCGGGTCGCTGGCCGGGCCGACCTTGAGGGCAGCCACCTTGGCCGCTAGCTTGGTGGCAAAGGTGTCAAACACGCTGCGGTGCACAAACACCCGGTTGGGGCACACACAGGTCTGGCCACCGTTTCTGAACTTGGCCGCCATCAGGCCGTCCACGGCCGCATCCAGATCGGCATCGTCAAACACGATGAAAGGTGCATTGCCCCCCAACTCCAGAGACAGCTTCTTGAGCGTGTCGGCACTGCGCCGTGCCAGGTGCTTGCCCACGGGAGTAGAGCCGGTAAAGGTGATCTTGCGCACCCGGCTGTCGTCCAGCCACACATCCACCACCGCAGGGGTGTTCTGGCGTGAGGCAGTGACGATGTTCAAAACACCCGCAGGCACACCTGCCTCATGGGCCAGCAGCACCAAAGCCAAAGACGTCAGCGGCGTGTCCTCCGCAGGCTTGCACACCACCGTGCACCCTGCTGCCAGGGCCGGGGCGATCTTGCGGGCGATCATGGCAGCGGGGAAGTTCCAGGGGGTGATGGCCGCCACCACGCCCACGGGCTCCTTCAAAGCAAACATGCGCCGACCGGGCACCGGGGCCGGAATGACCTCGCCATTCATGCGTGTGGCCTCTTCACCAAACCACTCGATGTAGCTGGCGGCATAGGCCACCTCGCCCTTGCCTTCGGCCAGGGGCTTGCCTTGCTCCATTGAGATCAGGGCACCCAGATCATCCTGGTGGGCCAGCACCAAGTCGTTCCAGCGCTTGATGATGGCCGCGCGCTGCTTGGCGGGGACTTTGCGCCAGGTGGGAAAGGCAGCATGGGCGGCATTCAGGGCGGCCAGGGCTTCGGCAGCCCCCGAGTCAGGGACCGAGGTGATGACGGCGCCGGTGGCGGGATTGGTGACCTCCAGGCGGGGGCCAGTGAAGGCAGTCCATTGGCCAGCGATGAAGTTGGCGCTGCGGATCAGGTCGGGGCGCGTGAGGGGCAGAGACGGGGAAGGAGTGGCGGACATGGGTTTGAATGGAATGGGGCTCTGGCGCTTATCCAGTAAGCGCTAGCAGCTATTGTTTTAGGAGTAAAAATCTATCAACCTTGGGCAATCAAAGCTGCAATGGCCTCACCCACCTGCGTGGTGTTGGCCGTGCCCCCCAGGTCCGGCGTGCGCGGCCCACCCTTGAGCGTCTCTTCAATCGCACCCACGATCGCATCGTGCGCCTGGCGCCCCGCACCCTGGCCTTGCGTGAGGAAGTCCAGCATCAGCGCCCCCGACCAGATCATCGCAATCGGGTTGGCAATGTTCTTGCCGTAGATGTCCGGGGCCGAGCCGTGCACGGGCTCGAACAGGCTGGGGAAGTTGCGCTCGGGGTTCAGGTTGGCCGAAGGGGCCAGACCGATGGTGCCGGTGGTGGCCGGGCCCAGGTCAGAGAGGATGTCGCCAAATAGGTTGGTGGCGGCCACCACATCAAAGCGCCCGGGCTGCAGCACAAAGCGGGCGGTCAGGATGTCGATGTGTTGCTTGTCCAGCGTGATCTCGGGGTAGTCCTTGGCGACGTCGTCGGCGCGCTTGTCCCACCAGGGCATGCTGATGGCGATGCCGTTGCTCTTGGTGGCCAGGGTGACGTGCTTTTTGGGGCGGCTTTGGGCCAGGTCGAAGGCGAACTTCAAGAGGCGGTTGGCGCCGTGGCGGGAGTAGACCGATTCCTGGATGACGATTTCGCGGTCGGTGCCTTCGTACATGATGCCGCCGAGCGATGTGTATTCGCCCTCGGTGTTCTCACGCACCACGTAGTAGTCGATGTCGCCAGGCTTGCGGCCTGCCAGGGGACAGGGTACGCCTTCAAACAAACGCACGGGGCGCAGGTTGATGTACTGGTCGAACTCGCGGCGGAACTTGAGCAGAGACCCCCACAGCGAGACATGATCGGGCACGGTGGCAGGCCAGCCGACGGCGCCAAAGAAGATGGCGTCCATGCCTGACAGTTGTGCCTTCCAGTCGTCGGGCATCATTTTGCCGTGCTGGGCGTAGTAGTCGCAGCTGGCCCACTCGAAGGTGTGCAGTTGCAGCTCAAAGCCAAAGCGGGCGGCGGCGGCCTGAACAGCGCGCAGGCCTTCGGGCATCACTTCTTTGCCGATGCCGTCTCCGGGCAGTACGGCGATGCGGAATGCGGGAATCATGGAGTGCTCCTCTTTGAAGACCTGTGAACGGATCAGGCAGCCATTGCCAGCGCAGGCGCGGCAGCCAGGCGCTGCGGGTCACGCTCTTCCAGCCAGCCCTGGCGCAGCTCGGGCACCGAGGCAGCCAGCAGCTCGTAGTACGGGTGGTGCGGGCCCTTGTCAAAGTCGGCACGCGCCACCTGGTCGAGCTTGCGGCCATGCTGCATGACGATGATTTCATCGCACACCGCACGCACCGTGTGCAGATCGTGGCTGATGAAGAGGTAGGACACGCCCAGCTCGCGGCGCAGGTCGGCCATCAAATCCAGTACGGCAGCGCCCACCACCGTGTCCAGGGCCGATGTGACTTCGTCGCACAGGATCAAATCGGGCTCGGCCGCCAGGGCCCGCGCCAGGTTCACCCGCTGCTTTTGCCCGCCCGAGAGCCCGCCCGGCAGTCGCTGGGCCACGCTGTGTGGCAAGCGCACCAGGTCCAGCAGATCATGGATACGGCGCTGCAAAGCGGGCCCTTGCAGGCCTTTGTAGAACTGCAGTGGGCGCGCCAGGATGCGCTCGATGGTCTGTGAGGGGTTCAGCGCCGTGTCGGCCATCTGGAACACGATCTGGATCTGCCGCAGCTCTTCCTTGCTGCGCTGCCCCAGGTCAGGTTTGAGCTCGCGGTTGTTGAAAAGCATGGAGCCCTTGCATGGCGCGATCAGCCCCGCAATCGCCCGCGCCAGCGTGGTCTTGCCCGAGCCCGATTCGCCAATCACCCCAATGGCTTGGCCCCGGTACAGCTTGAAGTTGATGTCTTCCAAAATGAGCGTGGCGGGCTGGCCCTTGGCGTCCACAGCGCCGTAGCCCGCAGACAGCTCGCGCACATCGAGCAGCAGCTCGCCCTGCCCTTTGCAATGCTCTGTGGCACGCGGCGCGGGGCGGGCAGCGGCCAGCAGGCTCTTGGTGTAGTCGTGCGCGGGCTCGGCCAGGATGCGGGCGGTGGTGTTCACCTCCTGTGTCTTGCCGCCGCGCAGCACCAGAATGTGGTCGGCCATCTGCGCCACCACGGCCAGGTCGTGGCTCACATACACCGCCGTGGCCTGCCGCTCGCGCACCACGCGCCGAAAGGCACGCAGCACCTCGATCTGCGTGGTCACGTCCAGCGCAGTGGTGGGTTCGTCCAGGATCACCACATCGGGGTCGGTGATGAGCGCCATGGCCGCCATCAGCCGCTGCAATTGCCCACCCGATACCTGGTGCGGGTAGCGCTGGCCAATGGTGTCGGGGTTGGGCAAGGCCAGCTCGCGGAACAGTTCCACGGCCTTGCGCTCGGCCTCTTGCCGCGTCAGCGTGCCGTGGATGCCAGCAGGCTCCACCACCTGGTCCATGATGGTGCGCGAGGGGTTGAACGACGCCGCTGCACTCTGCGCGATGTACGACACGGTGCGCCCGCGCATGGCCCGCTGCCCTGCGGGCGAGAGCTTCAGCACATCGGTATCGCCAATGCGCACGCTGCCCCCGGAGATAGCGCAGCCGCGCCGCGCATAGCCCATCAAGGCCAGGGCCGTGGTGGTCTTGCCCGAGCCCGACTCGCCAATCAGTGCCAGCACCTCGCCGGGCTGGATGGCAAAGCTCAAATGATCGACCAGGGTCTGGTCGCCTGCGGTGATGTGCAGGCCTTCGACAATGACGGAAGCACCCATTCTTAGCTCCTTAGCGTTCGCGGGCTGCACGGCCCGGCAGGTTGTCGATCACCAGATTGACGGCAATCGTCAGGCTGGCAATGGCCAGCGCGGGGGCAATCACCGAAGCGCCTGCGTCAGACAGCGAGCCGATGTTCTCGCGTACCAGAGAGCCCCAGTCAGCCTCGGGGGGCTGGATGCCCAGGCCCAGAAAGCTCAGGCTGGCCAGCAGCAGCACCACGTACACAAAGCGCAGCCCCAGGTCGGCCAGCATGGGGCCAATGATGTTGGGCAGTATCTCGCGCAGCATGATGTAGAGCTTGCCCTCACCGCGTGTGCGGGCCACCGTCACGTAGTCCAGCGCATTGATGTTGACGGCCAGCGAGCGGGCGATGCGAAAGGCCCCAGGCACGTAGATAAGCGCGGCCGTAAACACCAGCATGCCCACCGAAGACCCAAAGCCCGCCACCAGCACGAGCGCAAACATCTTGCTGGGGATGGAGGTCAGGGTGTCGAGCATGCGGCTGAGCACCGCATCCAGCACCGGCCCGCTGGACGCGGCCAGCAGCGCCAGCACTGTGCCCGTGCCACTGGCCAACATCGTGGCCACCAGCGCCAGGCCCACGGTGTAGCGGGCACCCTGCACCACGCGCACCAGCATGTCGCGCCCCAGGTAGTCAGTGCCCAGCCAATGGGTTGCGTCGATGGGGGCATAGACCACAGACGCCTGCAAGTCCACCAGCGACCTGGGCAGCAGCGCGGGCCCCACCAGCGCCGTGGCGAGCCAGAACACCAGAATGGCCAGCCCGACCAACCCGGAAAAGCCAAAGCCTGCCAGCCAACGCCCCACCCCGCTGCGGCGTGAAGCGGGGGCAGCCTGGGTGGGCAAAGAAGGAAGTGTGTCCATCAAAAGGTCCCCGTTGTTTCAACTGTATTGCGCGGCATGTGCCGGTGTTTCTGTGTGCGCATGGTTCGCTCCTGGGCTCATCAGCGGTGGCGCAAACGGGGGTTGGCCACAATGCCACACACATCGGCCAGCGTGACCAGCAGCAGGTAGCCCGTGCAGAAAATCATGGCGCAGGTTTGCACCAGCGGCATATCGCGTTGGGTGACGCCATCCACCATCAGCTTGGCAATGCCGGGGTAGTTGAAGATGGTCTCGATCACGATCACCCCGCCCAACAGGTACGACAGCGACAGCGCCACGGCATTGGCAATCGGCCCCACCGCGTTGGGCAGTGCGTGGGCCAGCACCATGCGCATGGGCGATGCGCCCTTGAGCCGCACCATCTCGATGTAGGGGGCCTCCAGCTGGTCGATCACTGCGGCACGGGTCATGCGCATCATCTGCGCAACGATCACGCAGCACAGGCTGAGCACCGGCATGGCAAACGCACGCAGCATCTGGCCCAGCGATTCAATGTCGCTCACGTAAGACAGCGCAGGCAGCCAGCGCAGCTGCACCGCAAACACCAGCACCGCCAGCGTGGCCACCAGAAACTCGGGCACCGAGACCACGGCCACCGACAGGCTCGACGCGATGCGGTCCAGCCACGAACCGCGCCACACCGCCGAGGCAATGCCAAACACCAGGGCGATGGGCACGGAGAACAGCGCCGTCACTGCGGCCAACAGCAATGAGTTGGGCAGGCGGCTGCCGACCAGTTCGGCCACCGGCATCTGCGTGGTTACGGACTGCCCCAGGTCACCGCGTACCACGCCCCCCAGCCACTTCAGGTAGCGCTCAGGGGCGGGCACATTCAGCCCCATCTGGGTGCGCAAGGCAGCCAAGGCTTCAGGGGTCGCATCTTGGCCCAGCTGTTCCTGCGCAGCATCGCCGGGCAGCACAGCGGTGATCGAAAAAACGATCACCGACACCGCCAGCAGCGACAGCAGCGCAATGAGCAGGCGCTTGGCCAGCAGCGAGAGAATCACGCGGTTCATGCAAAGCCTTCCATTGCAGTGTGCCGGGGCCCGCGCGTCAGGCGTCCAGCCAGACGTGCTCGGCGAACGAGTAGCCCATCAGGCCGCCCAGCGGAATGGGCGACAAACCCTTGAGCTTGGTCGAATGCCCGTCGATGCTGGCCAGGAACAGCGGGATACCGATGCCTGCCTCGTTGTGGATCATGGTCTGCATGTCGGCGTACATCTGCTTGCGCTTGGGCAAATCGGTCTCGGCACGCGATGCCAGCAGCAACTGGTCGAACTGTGCACTCTTCCAGCGCGATTCGTTCCAGGCCGCATCGGACTTGAAGAACTGCGTGAGGATGGTGTCGGCGCTGGGGCGCGGGTTGACGTTGCCAAAGCCCACGGGGCTGTTGAGCCAGTGGTTGGACCAGTAGCCGTCGGCAGGCATGCGCTTGACGTCAATGTCGAGCCCGATGCGCTGGCCTGCTTGCTGCAGCAGCAGTGCGATCTCCACCGAATACATGGCCGCTGGCGAGACCACCATGGGAATCTTGCCCGTGACGCCGGACTTTTGCAGGTGGAACTTGGCCTTGTCCAGGTCAAAGCTGCGTTGTGGCAGGTCCTTGAAGTGGAAGCGGTTGGTCGGGTCGATGGGCTGGTCATTGCCCAGCACGGCGTAATCCAGCGCAATGGTCTTTTTCATCTGTTCGCGGTCGAACAGGTACTTCATGGCCTGGGCGAAATCGGGGCTCATGCCGGGGCCCATGTCCTTGCGCATGATGAGGTCAGAGTACTGGCCCGACTGCGTAGTGAAGATGGCGTAGCCGGGCGTGCTCTTGACGCGGGCCACCGAGCGGGGGTTGACTGAGGCGACCAGGTCCATGCCACCAGACAGCAGCGCATTCACACGGGCAGTCTCATCCCCGATGCCGACGAACTCAATCTCGTCCAGGTAAGGTTTGCCGGGCTTCCAGTAGGCTTCATTGCGCACCATCAATGAACGCACGCCGGGCTTGAACTCCTTGAGTTTGTAAGGACCCGTGCCAATGCCTGCATTGAAGTCGGTGGTGCCGTCCTTGACGATGCAAAAGTGGAAGGTACCCAGGATCACGGGCAGGTCGGCATTGGGGGCGGACAGCACCATGGTGACATCATTGGGGCCGCTGGCACGCACCGTCTCGATCTGGTCGGCCAGCACCTTGGCCTTGGAGGCCGTGGCAGGGTCTTTGTGCCGCAGGATAGAGAACACCACGTCGGCCGGTGACAAGGCTTTGCCGTCGTGAAAAACCACGCCCTTGCGCAGGGTGAACACCCAGGTCTTGGCATCTTGCGTGGTGAACGATTCAGCCAACGCTGGCTGGGGAGTGAGCGATCCGTCCAGCGAAGTCAACCCGTTGTAGATCATGCTGCCGCGCGAGTAATCGGTCTGGTTGGACTGCTTGGCAGGGTCCAGCGTGTCGGTGGCGGCTGCCGTGGCTCCGGCCACGCGAATGCGCCCGCCGCGCTTGGGCGTCTGCGCATGGGCCGAGGTGGCCAAACTTGCCAGGCCACCCGCCGCGCCCGCCTGCATACCGCAGGCCATGAGCATGGTGAGCACATCGCGGCGGGACGCACCGCGTTTGAGCGATTCCATCACTCGCATGCTCTCGCTGGGACCGACAAGGTTCTCGAACTGTTTGTGGCTATCGCTCATGGTCGCTCTCCTGGTTGAAAAGGGGTGGGGGTCAGGGTTGTGGTTATTGAAAAATCACGCGGGGCAAATACGGTTGTCAGCAAACGCGGCATCACGCCAGACGGTCTTTGAGCCTGAAGTACAGGCCCACAGCAGGCAAAAACCAAGGGGGGCCAAAGTGGCCCGGAATGGCGGGCCAGTGGCGCCCCTGCCAGGGGTTGGCCGCCACATTGCCTGCCATCACTTCGGCCATGCGCTCGCCCATGTGCACCGACATCTGCGTGCCATGGCCGCTGTAGCCCATCGAATAAAACAGGCCATCGCGCTCACCCGCTTGCGGCAAGCGGTCCTGGGTCATGTCCACCAGACCACCCCAGCAATAATCGAGCCGCACGGGGCCCAGTTGCGGGAAGGTCTCGGCCAAGCCTGCGCGCAGGATCTCGCCGCTGGCGGCGTCTGACTGCGGGCTGGAGATGGCAAAACGCGCACGCCCGCCAAACACCAGCCGGTGGTCTGCCGTGAGGCGGAAGTAATGGTGGATGTTGGCAATGGTGGTGTAGGTGCGGCGCTCGCGCAGCAAGGCCTGGGCACGCTCCGCCCCCAAAGGCTCTGTGACCACGATGAAACTGCCAATGGGCACGATGCGCCGGCGCAGCCAACCAAAGCTGCCGTAGCTGCCATGGCGCGACGCACCCGTGGCCAGCAGCACCTGCTGGGCCGTGACCACGCCTTGCGCCGTGTGCAAGCGGTGCACCTGCCCTTGCACGCGCTCCAGTCGGTTGACACAGGTGTTGGTGCAAATGGTGGCGCCTTGGCGCTCGGCCGCCTGGGCCAGCCCGTGGGCAAAACGGCCCATGTGCATCTGCGCGCTGCGCTTGTACAGCAGGCCGCCGTGAAAACGCTCGCTTTGCACCTCGGCGCGCACACGTTCAGCGCTCAGCACTTCCACATCAGTGTCCACACCGTCCGCCACCAGGCGTTCCACACTGCGTTGCAGTGCGTCCATCTGGTAGGGGCGCGTGGCCAGCTTGAGCTTGCCGTGGCGCAGAAAGTCGCAATCGATGGACTCCTGCTGCACCAGGCGCGCCACGGTGTTCACCGCATCGTCGTAAGCGTGGTACCAGGCGCGGGCCTTCTCCACCCCCACCTTGGCAGCGACATCGGCGTAGTCCACCGCCAGGCCATTGTTGACATGCCCGCCATTGCGGCCCGATGCCTCGGGCGCTACGGTGGGACCAGCCTCCAGCACCACCACACGGGCGCCCTTGCGGGCCAGGGCCAGTGCGGCAGACAGGCCGGTAAAGCCACCGCCCACAATGGCCACATCGACCTTGTCAGGCAGGCTGCGTGCGCCTCCCGTAGCGCCTGCTGGCCACAGGGGCAAGGCATCATTCCAGTACGAGTCGAGCTTCATGGTGTGGGCAGGTCAGCGATACAAAGAAGGGGGCTGGGCCATTGCGGGCGTCAGAGGCCCACCACACCGGGCAGACCGCCAATGTCCTGGATCTCGGTGTATCCGTAGGCCGGGTTACCAGGGCCGTGGCCACGGTTCACAAACACCTTGTTCTTGATGCCGATGTCGTCGGCCGACATGAGGTCGTAGCGCAGGCTGGAGGACACGTGCAGCACATCTTCCGGGTTGCAACCCAGCGAGTCGAGCATGTACTCAAAGGCCTTGAGGCGCGGCTTGTAGGCCTGGGCTTGCTGTGCGGTGTACACCCGGTGGAATGGGGCACCCAGCATGGCCACGTTCTTCTGGATCTGGTCGTCAGCGGCGTTGGACAGAATCACCAGCGGGATCTCCTTGGCCACCTTGGCCAGGCCTGCAGGCACATCTGCGTGAGGGTCCCAGGTGGGCACGGCGTCGTAGTACTTTTGGCCGTCCGCGTCGAAGTACTGGATCTTCCACTTCTTGCACAGGCGGCGCACGGCGTTCTTCAGCACCACCTCATAGGGCTGCCAGTCGCCCAGCACTTCGTCAAACCGATAGGCCGTGAAGTCGGCAATGAACTGCTCCATGTGCTGCGCAGGAATGCGGTCTGCAAACAACTCACGTGTCATCTCACCCATGCGAAAGCGGGTGAGCGTTCCGTAGCAGTCAAAAGTCACGTACTTGGGGCGAAAAGTCATGGTCTCGATTCCAGTTTGAACGGTCACCGACCGCAGCGGGTCGCATCCCTTAATTACCGTTTGCGACAGAGTTATTACAATTTCATTGGAGCATGCAAGGGCGCAGAACATGTTGGGAAATGGGCCCTGTCCACGCCAGAAAGTTGCGCTTTGAGTGGGGGGCTGCGGCATGCCGTGCGGTGTGCACTGCATGCGTGCAGACCCGCACCATTAGTGCGCTGCAGCAAAGTCGATGAGCACGCTTTTGAAGCGCAAATTGGCCTCGACCGCCTGGCGCCCCAGGTCCTTGCCAATGCCCGACTGGTGGTAGCCGCCAGTAGGGATGACGAAGTCGGCGCTGCGCCCGTAGCGGTTGATCCAAACCGTGCCCGCAGAGATGCCCCGCATGGCACGAAGGGCCCGGCCGATGTCTGCGGTGTGCACGCCTGCGGCCAGGCCATAGTGCTCATGCGCGGCCAGGGCTAGGCCCTCTTCTTCGGTGTCGAAGGTCTGCACCGTGAGCACCGGGCCAAAGATTTCCTCTTGCACCGCAGGGTTGGAGGCCGTCACGCCCTCCATCAATGTGGGCTGGAAGTACGCACCGCCCGGCCCACCATCAAACAGACCACCACCGCAGCGCACTTGCGCGCCTGCATCGCGTGCGCGCTCCACAATGTCCAGGATGCGCGCTGCCTGGGGCGCAGAGATGATGGGGGGCAACGTGGCATCGGCATCCCAGGTAGCCCCGGGGCGCAATGCGGCAAACCTGGCCGCAATGCGATCCACCAAGGCCTCTGCAATGCCGCGCTGCACGATCAGGCGCGAGCCCGCCACGCACACCTGCCCGGCATTGCCAGTGATGGCCCCGGCAATGATCCCCGCCAGGCGGTCCAGGTCCGGGGCATCGTCAAACACCAGTTGCGGGCTCTTGCCACCCAGCTCCAGCGTCACAGGCTTGGGGCCTTGCAGCGCGCAGCTGGCCATGATGGACGCGCCTGTGCGCGTAGAGCCAGTGAACGTCATTTTGGCAATGAGCGGGTGGCGCGTGAGTGCATCGCCCGTGGTGCGCCCGTCGCCCTGCACCACGTTGAACAAGCCTGCAGGCACACCGGCCTGCACCGCCAACTCAGCCAGACGCACAGCAGAAAATGGCGTCATCTCTGAAGGCTTGAGCACCACCGCATTGCCTGCGGCCAGCGCGGCGCCCACCTTCCAGGACATCATCACCAGCGGAAAATTCCAAGGCGTGATGGCACCCACCACGCCATAGGGCTCGGCCACCACCATCCCCAGGTGGTCGTGCCGCGTGGCAGCCACGTCGCCGCCCAGCTTGTCGGCGTACTCGGCAAAAAAGCGCAACCCCTCCGCCGTAAAAGGCACATCCCAAGCCGTGGCGTCACGCACCGGGCGGGTAGAGCACACCGCCTCCAACGGCGCCAAAAGGGCCACATCGGCGTCGATCAGATCAGCCCAGCGGCGCAACACGCGGGCACGGTCACGCGGCGCTCGGCGCGCCCAGTCGCTGCTGCGCCAGGCCTGCCAAGCGTTTTGCACCGCAGCATCCACAGTGCTGGCATCAGCCAGTGGCAAATCGGCATGCATTTGCCCGTCAGAGGGGCGCAGCACACCAAGGCGTGGGGTGTCTTGCACCAGGCGGCCACCAATGAAGTGGCCGCTACTGACAGCGATGGAGCGGGGATCAAATAACGACATACGGGCACCCAAAATGAGAAGGCAAAGAAAGCGAAATAGCAGGGAAAGCAACCACAAGGCCAGGGGCAAAAAGAGCTGCAGCAACGCACCCCTCAGCCCTGGCCGAATCCGTCATTGATGCTAGGCAGTAAGCCCCAGCATTTGTCGCCGTAAGCGACCCTGCTGCCGCAGCGAATTGCAAAAGCCACAGGCCGGACAGACGAAGCTTGCAAGTTGCTGGCAAACCCTTATTCGCGCTGGTGTGCTGGCGCGTTGTCGGCCAAGATAGGCAGCAATTTCACTGACAAGAGGTTGCCGTACATGCACTTGAAGTCCCCTTTTTCGGCACTGGAAAACGCCGCTCCAGCCGACGACGGCGTGCTGCTGCGCCCCATGACCGAGGCCGATCTGCCCAGCGCCCATGCCCTGTCAGCGGAGCTGCGCTGGCCCCACCGCCCCACCGACTGGGAGCAGGTGTTTGCCCACTCCGAGGGGCTGGTCGCCGAGCGCGATGGCCAGATCCTGGCCACCGCGCAGCGCTGGCGCTGGGGCCCCGCGCACGCCACCATTGGCCTCGTGATCGTCACCCCTGCATGCCAGGGACGCCGCATTGGCCACCGGCTGATGACCGCGCTGCTGGGTGGCCTGGACGACTGCACGGTGCTGCTGCACGCCACGGCTGAAGGCCGGGGCTTGTATGAACGGCTGGGCTTTGTGCGCACGGGCGAAGTGCGCCAACACCAGGGCGTGGCGCAGCCCACCCCGCTGATTGCCCTGCCCGCAGGCTGGCGCCTGCGCCCTGCAGGCCAGAACGAAGCCGCCGCCTTGCAGCAACTGGACACGGATGCGCGTGGCATGCCCCGGCATGCCTTGATAGAAGACCTGCTGGCCCAGGCCGATGCCTGCGTGGTGCTGGACCATGACGGCACCCAACAAGGCTTTGCCATGCTGCGCCGCTTTGGCCGAGGGCACGCCATTGGCCCGGTGGTGGCCCCCGATGCCGAGAGCGCCAAGGCACTCATTGCCCACCTGGCGGGCATGAATGCGGGTCACTTCACCCGCATTGACATCGACTTTGATTCGGGCTTGGCCGAATGGCTGGAAAGCATTGGCTTGCTGCGGGTAGACGCCCCCACCACCATGGTGCGTGGCACGCCTTTGCAGCACCCGACAGACGCACCCAAGCTGTTCGCCATCGTCACCCAGGCCGTGGGCTGATTTCTCCTTTTCGTCTTTGCTACCGCACACCATCGCATGAGCCTCCAAGCCCCCCTGCCCGCCGCCACCTTTGTCTACAAATCTGACCCGGTGCGAGGCCGGCAGTGGGCCGAGGTCTTCCGTGCCCAGGCGCCCGAGATCGACTTTCGCATCTGGCCCGACATGGGCGATCCGGCCAAGGTGCGCTTTCTGGCCGCGTGGGAGCCGCCAGAGAACATTTCGGAGTGCTTTCCCAACCTCCAGGTGTTGTTCTCTTCGGGTGCGGGCGTCGATCAGTTCAACTTTGCCGCCCTGCCGCCCGCACTGCCCGTGGTGCGCATGGTGGAGCCCGGCATCGTGCAAGGCATGGTCGAGTACGTGACCCGCGCCGTGCTGGACCTGCACCGCGACATGCCCCAGTACCGCCGCCAACAACAGCGCGGCGAATGGAAGGCCCTGCCCGTGCGCCCTGCCAGCCAGCGCCGCATCGGCGTGCTGGGCCTGGGCTCGCTCGGGCAAGCCGTGCTGCAGGCACTGCAAGGCCTGGGCTTTGCCTGCGCAGGCTGGAGCCGGTCACAACACCAGATGGATGGTATTTGCTGCTACGCCGGTAGCGACGAATTGCCTGCGTTTCTCGAAAAACTCGACGTACTGGTGTGCCTGCTGCCGCTGACCGATGCCACGCGCGGCTTTCTGAACGCCGACCTGTTCAGCCGTCTGCCTGTAGGGGCTGCGCTGGTGCATGTGGGCCGTGGACCGCAGCTTGTCACCGCCGACCTGCTGGCCGCCCTGGCCACGGGGCAGCTCAGCGAAGCCGTGCTGGACGTGACCGACCCCGAACCCCTGCCCACCGCGCACCCGCTGTGGCGCCACCCCCAGGTGCAAATCACCCCCCACATTGCGAGCATGACCCAGCCCCTGAGTGCAGCGGCGGTGGTGATCGACAACCTGCACCGCTTTCACGCAGGCCAGCCTATGACAGGGCTGGTGGACCGCGCACGCGGCTACTGAAGGCGGCCACGGCATGCAGCCATCGGCGTTCAACCTTGTGCACTGCTGCTGCATTTCGGGGCGATGCAACGCGCCTGCGCACCACACCTGGGCGTACCAAACGATCTGCTGTAGAGCCCGCAACAACCGCAGGCTGCTGTGCCAAAGCCCCCCATTGCAGCACCAAGTTGAGGGGCAATCGGCCTAACCTTTGTCTTCATGAAGCCGCGTTGGCAACACCCGGCGCCCCTTGATTTCAGACCTTTGCAAGCCTCTTGCCCACCACCCTTCAATGCCATGACCCACTCTGAAGCCCTGCCCCAACTCGCTGCGCTGGACGCGCTGGACCGTGCCCACCTGATCCACCCGGTAGCGCCCTGGCGCACGCACGAAGAGCGCGGCCCCAACATCCTCACCGCCGCACAAGGCATTTGGCTGACCGATGGCAAAGGCCAGCAACTGCTGGACGCATTCGCAGGCCTGTGGTGCGTGAACGTGGGCTACGGGCAAGAGAGCGTAGTGCAGGCCGCTGCCGACCAGATGCGCAAGCTGCCCTATGCCACAGGGTATTTCCACTTCAGCAGCGAGCCCGCCATTCGCCTGGCCGACAAGCTGGTGCAGATCTCGCCTGCGTCGCTGCAGCACGTGTACCTCACGCTGGGCGGCTCTGAATCGGTGGATGCGGCCGTGCGCTTCATCGTGCAGTACTACAACGCCTTGGGCAAGCCGGGCAAGAAGCATTTCATCGCGCTGGAGCGCGGCTACCACGGCTCGTCGTCTACCGGCGCAGGCCTCACGGCGCTGCCAGTGTTCCACCGTGGGTTTGACCTGCCCTTGCCCACGCAGCACTACATCCCCTCGCCCAACCCTTACCGCGCCGCCAATCCGGCCGATGGGCAAGCCATCATCGATGCGTCCGTCGCAGCCCTGAAGGCCAAGGTGGCCGAGTTGGGTGCCGAGAACGTTGCCGCGTTCTTTTGCGAGCCCATCCAGGGCTCAGGCGGCGTCATCGTGCCGCCCAAGGGCTGGCTCAAGGCCATGCGCGAGGCCGCGCGTGCGCTCGACATCTTGTTTGTGGTGGACGAGGTCATCACCGGCTTTGGCCGCACGGGGCCCATGTTTGCCTGCGATGCCGAAGGCGTGGAACCCGATCTGATGACGGTGGCCAAGGGCCTGACCTCTGGTTATGTGCCCATGGGCGCAACGCTGATGAGCGACAAGGTGTACGCAGCCATTGCCGATGGCGCACCCAAGGGTGCACCCATTGGCCATGGCGCCACCTACTCGGCCCACCCGGTGAGCGCGGCCGTGGCACTGGAAGTGCTGCGCCTGTATGAGGAAGGTGGCGTTCTGGCCAACGGCCAGCGCGTGGCCCGCGCGTTTGGCCAGGGGCTGGACGACTTGCTGGCCCACCCGCTGGTGGGCGATTCGCGCCACCGTGGCCTGCTGGGCGCACTGGAGCTGGTCAGCAGCAAAACCACCAAGACGGGGTTTGATGCCGCGCTGGACCTGCCCACCCGCATGGCCGCCACGGCCTACCGCAATGGCATCGTGTTCCGTGCGTTTGGCGACAACATCCTGGGCTTTGCGCCCGCGCTCACGTTCACCGAGTCGGACTTCGGCCTGATGTTTGAACGCCTGAAGAAGACCCTGGACGATGTGCTGGCCGCACCCGATGTGCGGGCCGCCTTGAAAGACTGAAGCGTACCGAAAGAACACGTGTAAACCACATCGCTACAGCCCCCTTCGCAGCCGCAGAATGGATGCACTCTTTTCTTCAAGCCCCTGCACACCATGATGAACGAAGCCTTCAAGATCGACCGCCTGGACCTGCGCATTCTGGGCCAGTTGCAAAAGAACGGCCGGATGACCAATGTGGATTTGGCCGACGCAGTAGGCCTGTCGCCCAGTCCCTGCCTCATCCGCGTCAAGCGGCTGGAGCAGGCAGGCTACATCGCAGGCTACGGTGCCCACCTGCGGCTCGAAAAGCTGGGCGACACGCTCACGGTGTTCACCGAAGTCACCCTGTCTGACCACCGCCGCGAAGACTTTGCCCGCTTTGAGGCCGCGCTGCGCGAGGTGGACGAGGTGCTGGAATGCCACTTGGTGAGCGGCGGGTATGACTACCTGCTGCGCTTCCTGACCCGTGGCGTCAACCACTACCAGGAAGTGATCGAAGACCTGCTGGAGCGCAACCTGGGCATTGCCAAGTACTTCAGCTACATCGTCATCAAGTCACCCTTCATCAAGACGCACTGTCCTATCGAGCGCCTGTTTCCGCACCAGCGCTAACTTGCCCATATCCCATGCCTGCACCCGCCTATTCCACTTCCAAATCATTTGTGTCTAGGCGCGAAGCCGCAGACAGTGCTGCAGCACGGCAAGGCGAAGCAACAACGACACGGATGATTTAGAAATGGAATACACCCCACCGCCGCGCTTTGTGCGGCTGGCCGAGGCCAACCGGCCCGCCGTCCCTCTCACCATCGATGCAAAGCCCTGCACTGCACTGGAGGGCGACACCTTGCTGGTGGCCCTGATGTGCAACGGCCGCCGCGCCCGCGACAGCGAATTTGGCGATGGCCCCCGTGCGGGCTTTTGCCTGATGGGTGCGTGCCAGGACTGCTGGGTGTGGACACCGCAGGGCGAACGGTTGCGAGCCTGCTCCACCCCCGTGGCCGCCAACATGGCGGTACTGACACAGCCCCCGGCCCAGCACTGGCCGGTGACGCAAGACCTGGCCGAATCGCTGCAACGCCATGGGCAACCCCTGCCCGTGCGGGCAACATCGGCAAGCGAGGGCACCGCATGACAGCCCCCCGCATCGTCATCGTAGGCACCGGCCCCGCCGGCGTACGCGCCGCGCAAGCGGTGGTCGAGGCAGGCCTGCGCCCCACGGTGGTAGACGAAAGCCGCCGCGACGGTGGCCAGATTTACCGCCGCCAGCCTGAAGGGTTCAAGCGCCCCTACAGCAAGCTCTACGGCACCGAAGCGGCCAAAGCCCAGGCCCTGCACAGCAGCTTTGAAGCCCTGCGCCCCCACATCGATTACCGGCCTGACACCCTGGCCTGGAACCACACGGCAGGCGAGCTGCATGTGGTGAGCCAGGGTGAGCCCGCTACGCTGGCGTATGACGCACTCATCCTGTGCGCTGGCGCCACCGACCGGCTCATGCCTGTGCCCGGCTGGCACCGCGCGGGCTGCTACAGCCTGGGCGCCTCGCAAATCGCCCTCAAGGCTCAGGCCTGTGCCATTGGCTCGCAAGTGGTTTTCATGGGCAGTGGGCCGTTGCTTTACCTGGTGGCATCGCAGTACGTGCAAGCCGGGGCCAAAGTGGTCGCCGTGCTGGACACCGCGCCCGCAAGCAAACCCTGGAAGGCCATCACCGGTCTGCTCGCCCGCCCCACGCTGGCTTTGCGTGGTCTGGGGCTGATACGCGGGCTGCGGGCTGCAGGCGTGCCGGTGCTGCAAGGGATCACTCCGGTGCAGATTGACGGTGACGATGCCCTGGGCGTACGGGCCGTGGCGGTGCGCACCGCGCAGGGTGCCATGCAGCGCTTTGAATGCGACGCTGTGGGCCTGGGCTGGCACCTGCGGTCCGAAACCCAACTGGCCGATCTGGCCCAGTGCGAATTTGCGTTCGAGCCCCTGAGCCGCCAGTGGCTGCCCCGCATCGACGAAGATGGCCGCAGCACCACCAGGGGCGTCTACCTGGCGGGCGACGGCACGCGCATCCTGGGCGCCGATGGGGCCGAGGCGGCGGGCCGCCTGGCTGCACTGGCCGCCCTGAGTGACGCAGGCCACGCGACAGGACAAGCGGCCTACCGCGACCAGGCCCCTGGCCTGCGCGGCACGCTGGCCACCATGGACCGTTTCCGCCAAGGGCTGGTGCATGCCTTTCCCTGGCCGCATGCGCAAGCCGCCGCGTTGCCCGATGACGCCATCGTCTGCCGCTGCGAAGCCGTGACGGCGGGCGAGCTGCGCCGCTGCGCGACCGAGCTGGACAGCCAGGAAGTCAACCGCGCCAAGGCCTTCAGCCGCGTGGGCATGGGCCGCTGCCAGGGGCGCTTTTGCGGCCATGCAGCCGCCGAGGTCATCGCGCACACCTGCCACATTCCTGTGGAGCAAGTGGGCCGCTTGCGCTCGCAAGCCCCCGTCAAACCCCTGATGATGAACACCCGCGAGGTGCAGCCATGAGCAGTGCACACCCTCACACGACCCCATCCACCACACAGGAAAGCGACGTGCTGGTGCTGGGCGGTGGCCTCATGGGCACCACCACCGCGTTCTTTCTGCGCCAGCATGGCAAGTCCGTCACGCTGCTGGAGCGCGAGCTGGTGGGCCGCCAGGCCAGTGGAACCAACTTTGGCAACGTGCGCCGCCAGGGCCGCGAGCTGCACCAGCTGCCCCTGGCCAACCGCGCACGTGCGGTGTGGGGCCGTATCAAGGACCTGCTGGGCGAAGACGCGGAGTTTGTGCCCTACGGCCACCTGCGCGTGTGCTACACCGAAAAGCAGGCCGCCATCATCGAAAAGCACACGCACGACGTGAAGCCCTACGGGCTGCGGCTGGAGATGCAGACGGCCGAGCAACTGCGCAAGCGCTGGGGCATTTTTGCACCGGGGGTGGTGGCAGGCTCGTACTCACCCGAAGATGGACACGCCAACCCCCGCCTGGCGGGCCCTGCGTTTGCCCGCGCTGCGCGCCGCGCAGGCGCGAACATCGTGGAGCACGCCGAAGTGCTGAAGGTGGAGCACGATGGCCACGGGTTCACCGCCCACACGGCTGACGGCCGCCGCTACCGTGCGCCGCAGATGCTGGTGGCCTGTGGTGCCTGGTCCAACCGCATGGCCGAGCAGTTTGGCGAAGGCGTATCCCTGGACCCGCGCGGCCCCCAGATGGGCGTGACAGAACCCCTGCCCTACGCCATCGGGCCGTCCATCGGGCTGTCCTCGCCCATCGAGCACGAGGGGCTGTACTTCCGCCAGATATCGCGCGGCAACATTGTGTTTGGGGGCGGCCTTAAAGGCCCGGCCTATGCAGACCACGTTCGCGCCTACTCCAAGCCTGACAACATCCTGCGCCAGCTGCGCGAACTGCGCCGCTTTGTGCCTGCTTTTGAGCATGTGCAACTGATCCGTGTGTGGAGCGGCATTGAAGGCTACACCCCAGACTGGCAGCCCATCATGGGTCCCAGCGCCAAGGTGCCGGGGCTGCATTACGCGTTTGGCTTCAATGGCGAGGGCTTTGCCATCAGCCCCGGTGTGGGCGAGACCATGGCAGAGCTGATGGCAACGGGACGCACCGACATTCCGCTGGAGCCCTACTTCATTGGCCGACCTGGGGCGCAAAGGGCAGAGGCCGCCAAAGCCGCCTGAGTACGGCAGGATGATGTGACAGACCAGAGCCCCCATAAAAAAGCCCCGCATGCCTGTGCATGCGGGGCTTTTTGCTTTGGATTGAGGGCACAGCAGCCACCACAAGGCGCCACTGCAAGCCCGGTCAATGCCGGGGGCTGATCGGCTTACTGGCCGTTCAGCAGCAGACGCGTGGCTTCTGAGGTCTTCACGCCGTTGGCATTGGCCGAGCGCAAGAACAAGCCCTTGTATCGGCCCGAGGCCACCAGCCACGCGTAGCTGACGTTGCCGGTGGTCGCACCACCCGTGACTTCGACCTTGATCTTGCACGCAGGGAAGGTGCCAGCCAACACCGTCACCGACTCGACCGAGTAGGTGGTAGTGCTGGTCTGTGCCAGCGCAGGCTGTGCGGCGCCGCCGACTTCTGTGGTGGTGGAGAAGCTGGCCACATAAGGCGTATTCAGAGCCGGGCTCACCGGGCCGCCGGTGTACGCATACGGCGTGAAATAGCTGCTGGCTGTGGTGGTGGCGCCCTGGAACAGATTCGACACGGTCAATCCATAGGTCTGCCGCACATCGCCAACCACGCTCGAATAATTGTTCTCGGTCGTCGTCATGACGGCGCCGCCAAACGATCCGTTGATGGCCACATTGCTGTAGGTGGTGGTGTTGACCTGGTTCACCAGGAAGAGACCCGTCCTGCCGCGAAAGCTCGCGCCATTGGACGTTGCGAACTTGCGCTGCTGGGTGGCAATGACCGTGGTGCCGTCCGTGTGGTACACGTTGGCGTCGATCTGGGCGGTGTTGCCGGCCACCGTCATCACATGGCCGTCTTCGCTACAGCCGGTATCCGCCACTGGGGTCGGGGTCACGGGGGTGGTGTCCCCTGGGGTGGCTGGATTGCCAGGCGTGACCGGTGTGGTCGGGCTGGTATCGCCGCCCCCGCCTCCACCACCGCATGCCGACAGCACGCACAGTGCGGCAGCGCAGAGCGCTGCAGTGGTGGTTTTGGAGAACATGAAGAGACCAGAGATGTTGGATGGATTTTTGGTTTCTGGAAGATTCACGGAAAGCCCTCTGTGTGTAAAGAGGGGCGTAGCCTATGCGAGGCGCCGCAAAATTCTCATGCCATTGCACTCCGTTACACCGGCGTATCGCGGAGGCTACCAAAAGGCATTTCGGCAGGAAATTCGCTGGCTATTTTGTAAAGAATGCGTTAACGCAGGGTCAACCGATGCACGCCAGGCCTGCCTCCCCATGGCGCCCTGTGCCCATCCCTCAATCCACCGCACGCAGTTGAAGCAGCCGCTGCCGCAGCGCTTCAGCCGCCGGGGCCAGCACACGGTCGCGCCGCTGCAGCAGCCCCAAGGTGCGCCACAGGTCAGGTGCCGTCATGGGCACGCCGCAGACCCGTGGCGAATCGGACGACAACGCCAGCTGCGGCAGCACGGCCAGGCCCAACCCCGCCTCCACCAACGCCAGGGCCCCGGCAACATGGTTGCACTCGTACCAGGCCACAGGTTGCTCGGGCAAGTCGGCGGTGGCCTGGTCTAGCAGCAGCCGGTTGGCACTGTCACGCGATACCGACACCAGGCGTTGCCCTGCCAGCTCTGACCAGGCCACATCTTCGCGCCCAGCCCAGCGGTGGTTGCGTGGCATGGCGAGCACATAGCGTTCGCGGGTCAGCGCTTCAAAGCGCAGCGCCGACTCTTGGCTGCCAGTAAAGCTCAGCCCAAAATCTGCCTCCCCCCGCAGCACCGCGTCCAGCACCTGGCTGGCGCTTTCGTCGATGACATGCACCTGCACTTCGGGCTGGGCTACCGCAAAGGCGCGCAGCACGCGGGGCAATACATGGGTGGCCACCGAGGGAATGCAAGCCACCGCCACGCGCCCCCGGCGCAGTTGCACCTGATCGCTCACGCGCTGCACCGCCTCGTCCAGCCCCACCAGGGCCGCACGCGCTTCCAGCAAGAACTCTTGCCCCACGGCCGTCAGCGCCACACTGCGGGTGGTGCGCTCCAGCAAACGCACCCCCAGGGCCAGTTCCAGCCGCTCCACACGCCGGCTCAGGGCAGGGGCAGACAGGCACAGGGCCTCGGCCGCCAACCGAAAGCTCTCTTTTTCTGCCGTCACCACAAAGGCCTGCAGTTCTCCCAGGTCGAATTTAATGCGCTGCATGCAATAGTCGCTTCATAAATTGCAATTCACAGATTATTGCGCGCTACCTAGACTGGCGCCTTTCGCACGGCCGACCGTGTTTCGGCCCCTTCTGGAATTGACCATGCAACGACGCCCCCTGATCGCGGCAGCCGCCCTTGCGGCCTGCCTCCCACTGGCCCACACGGGCGCGCAAGCCCAAGACTTCCCGCCCAAGAAGCCCATCACCTTGGTGGTGGGCTTTGCGGCAGGTGGCTCGGCAGACATCGCTGCCCGCGTGATCGCCAAGAAGCTGGGCGAAAACATCGGCCAAAGTGTGATCGTGGACAACAAGCCCGGCGCCGGGGGCAACCTGGCCCACGCCCAGGTGGCAGCAGGCCCGGCAGATGGCACGGTGCTGCTGTTTGGCTCCATCGGCCCCCTGAGCATTGCCCCCCATTTCATGAGCGTTCGCTACGACCCGCTCAAGGACCTGGCGCCCATCACCATGGGCGTGACCTTCCCCAACGTGCTGGTGGTGCCCGCCAGCACCGGCATCAAGACCCTGGGCGAGTTTGTGGCCAAGGCCCGGCGCGAGCCCGGCAAGCTGGACTTTGCCTCCACCGGCCCCGGCTCCGCCGCCCACCTGGCGGGCGAGCTGCTCAATGACGTGGCCAAGATCGATACCGTGCATGTGCCCTACAAGGGCGGCGCCCCCGCACTGCAGGACGTGCTGGGTGGCCGTCTGGCATCGTTCTACGCGGCGCCCCCCACGGCTTTGCCCCACATTGAATCGGGCAAGCTCATCCCGCTGGCCACCACAGGCCTGACCCGCCCAGCCTACCTGCCCAACGTGCCCACCGTGGCAGAGACCTTCCCAGGCTTCAACGCCACCAACTGGTACGCGTTCGTGGCCTCCGCCAAGACGCCCAAGCCTTTGCTGGACCGCTGGAATACCGAGCTGGTGAAAGTGCTCAACAGCCCCGAGGTGCGCGAGAACCTGCTCAAGCACGGCCAGACGGCCGCCCCAGGCACCCGCGAAGAGCTGGGCCAATTCATCGCGGCAGAGAACACCAAGTGGAGCCGCATCATCCGCGAGCGCAAGATCACCGCCGACTGATTCCCCAGCGGCGGCTACCCGCCGCCCATTCCAACCCGCAGACAACAACAACGACCCGGAGACAAACCATGCAAACCCTTCCAACCACCACCGCCCACACCCAGCCCCGCCGTCGGGTCATCGGAGCCCTGCTGGGCGCTGCTTTGAGCCTGGGCCTGGCCCTGGGCGCGGCCACACCGTCCAGCGCGCAAGCAGCAGAGATCCGCGTCATCACCTCGGGCGGCTTCTCAGCCGCTTACGACCAGCTCATTCCGCTGTACGAGCAGGCCACCGGCCACAAGGTGGTCACGGCGCGGGGCGCCTCCATGGGCACCGCCCCCGATTCCATCCCCAGCCGCTTTGCCCGGGGCGAGGCGTTCGACATCGTCATCCTGGCCGACTCGGGGCTGGAAGCGCTCATTACCCAGGGCAAGGTGCAGCCCGGCAGCCGTGTGGACCTGGCCCGGTCGATGATTGGCATGAGTGTGCGCAAGGGCACGCCCAAGCCCGACATCAGCACGGTGGAAGCCCTCAAGCAAACCCTGCTGAACGCCAAGTCCATCGCCTACTCGGCCAGCGCCAGCGGCATCTACCTCTCGACCGAGCTGTTCCAGCGCCTGGGCGTGGCCGAGCAGATCAAGGACAAGGCCACCAAGATTTACAGCGAGCGCGTGGGCACCGTGGTGGCGCGCGGCGATGCAGAGATCGGATTCCAGCAGGTCAGCGAGTTGCTGCCGTTCAAGGAGCTGGACTACGTGGGTGCCTTGCCCGATGAAGTCCAGCAGCGGGTGTTCTTCTCGGCCGGGGTGGCCGTGGGCGCGCAAAACCCCGAGGCGGCCCGGCACCTGATCCGCTTCCTGGCCGCCCCCGCAGCAGCCGCCATCGTGCGCAGCACCGGCATGGAGCCAGCGGCAGCCCGCTGACCTTGGGGCGCGGCCCCATTGTGCCTAGCGCCCTACGCCAAGCGCCCTGCCCCCAATCCCCAGCGCCAACGTCCTGCGCACCTGCATCACCCGGCGCGCTGTGGGCGCCCCCCATTGCCCAACCGATCAGCCACAGCGCACCAGCAAAGCCTGGTGCGGCGCTGCGCCCAGACCGCAGCCACATTCAAAAACAATGAGACCTATGACCCCCAAGCACCTGGCCCTGGCCGCCGCCCTGGCCACACCCGCACTCGCCACACCTGTTGTCGCGCTCGCCCAGAGCAGCCTCACCCTCTACGGCATTGCCGATGTCGGCGTGCGCCACAGCACGGGCATGACGGCAGCCAACACGCCCAGCAGCGCATCGGTCAGCAGCGTGGCCAGCGGTGTCAACAACACCAGCCGCTTTGGCCTGCGCGGCCGAGAAGACCTGGGAGGCGGCCTGCATGCGCTCTTCAATTTGGAGACCGGGCTGAACCTGGACACCGGCAGCCCCGCCAATGCCAACAAGTTCTTCGACCGCGCGTCCACCGTGGGGCTGGGCGGCGGCTGGGGGCAAGTCACCGCTGGGCGCCAAACCAACCTGCTGGCCGACGCCATCAGCCCGGTGGACCCGGTGGGCATGCGCTTCGCCTCGTTCAACCCCAACATCGCCACGGCTGCCTTGAGCAGCCATGGCCTGGGCGTGGAGTACGGTGCGGCAGGCTCCTCCAGCGGCTCCTACCGACTGGACAACGCAATCAAGTACACCGGCCGCTTCGGCCCACTCACCGCCCGGGCGATGTACAGCTTTGGCGAAAACACCGGCCGCGCTTCGGCCCAGTCCTCCGTCGGTGCAGGCCTCTCCTACACCGCAGCAGGCTGGGTCGTCTCCGGGGCGCACCAGCGTTTTAAAACGGCCAGCGAGCTGCCGCTGCAGGCCAGCACGCTGGGCGCGGCGTACCAGTGGGGCAGCGTGCGCCTGGCCGTCAACACCGCACGCCACCAGGGCGACACCTCTGCCACCGCCCGCACGGTGCAGCGTGTGCATTCCGCTGGCGCCACCTGGTCGGTGACCGATGCAGTGGACCTCACCGCCGCTGTGTACCGAATGAACCGCCAGCGCACCGGCCTGCAAGCCGACGGCTACACCCGGGCCATGGTGTTTGCCGAGTACAAGCTGTCGCGCCGCACCAAGCTGTATGCCGAACTGGACCGCACCCAGTGGCGTGCGGGCTACCAAGGGGCGGCCAACCCCGACCGCGCCACGGGCATCACGGCCGGGGTGCTGCACACGTTTTGACTTCGGGCTCGGGGGCATCCTGGCCACGGTGGCTGATGTGCCTAAATTACTATCAAAAGAATAGCTGCTAGCGCTTAAAGAATAAGCGCCAGCAGCCAAAATCATTCATATATTTCTGTGATCTGGACACCCGCGTAAGTGCAGATGGCGAACGCAGCAACTGCGATCCAAATGGAGTCGAAGCAGCGCACGACCGGAGACAGCCCCCAGCTCAGGCCCACACATTCAGCGGCCCTCCATCCACCCCGCCGCCTCCTCCATCAAGTGGCCCTTGAACACCTGTGCAATCGGCGACAACTGCTTGCCCTTGGGCCAGACCAGATGCCATTGCGACTGGATGGGAAAGCCCTGCACATTGAGCACCGCCAGGCCCTCGTGATGGGCCCCGAGGGCGTGGCGCGAGACGATGGAAACGCCCAGTTGGCCCTCCACCGATTCTTTGATGGCTTCGTTGCTGCCCAGCTCCAGCACGGCGCTGGGCGCAAAGCCAAGCTGGCGCAAGTGCGCATCGGTGGCCATGCGCGTGCCCGAGCCTTTCTCCCGCAAGATGAAGCGCTCGGCCTGCAATTGATCAATGTGGACGCGCTTTTTGGCGGCCAGCCGATGGCCTGCGGGGGCGATGAGGACCAGCGGGTTGGGCATGAGGATATGGTCTTCCAGTGGCAAGTCGCTGGGCGGCATCGACATCACGTAGAGGTCGTCCTGGTTGGCACGCAGGCGGGTGATGACATGGTCGCGGTTGAGCACTTCGAGCGAGATGTCGATGTGCGGATGCAGCTTGCAAAAGCTGCCCAGCAAGCGCGGCACAAAGTACTTGGCGGTGCTGACCACGGCCACCTTCAGGCGCCCACTGGTTAGCCCCTTGGCGCCTGAAACGCGCTGCTCAAACGCATCCCACTCGCCCGCAATGGCGCGCGCCGTACGCGCCAGGGCTTGCCCCGCCTCTGTGAGGTGCACGCGGCGCGACACCACCTCGTACAAGGGCAGGCCCACGGCCTGCGTCACCTCGCGCAGCTGCATGGACGCCGTGGGCTGCGTGACATGCATGACCTTGGCGGCAGCACTGACGCTGCCGGTCTCAGCCAGTGCCAGGAAAAGTCGCAGTTGGCGAAAAGTGATGTTCATAGATTTTTATCTATACATAACTGCATTTAAATCGATTTTACTTTGCATCGCGACATCCCTAGCATCGGGTTTCTGCCATCGTTTCGGAGAAGAAAAATGCAAAGCCTGCTGGACCCCGCGATCTTGTTCTTTGCCCTGGGGGTGTTTGCGGGCCTGGTGCGATCCAACCTGGAAATGCCCGCAGCCATTTCCAAATTTCTGTCGATTTACCTGCTCATGGCACTGGGTTTGAAAGGCGGCTTTGCGCTGGCGGCATCGGGCTTTACACCCAGCGTGGCCAGCAGCCTGGGGCTGGCCGTGCTGCTCGCGGTGGTTGTGCCCCTGGTGGGCTATGCACTGCTGCGGCGCGTGTTGTCGGGCTTTAACGCCGCAGCCGTGGCGGCGACATATGGATCGGTGAGCGCGGTGACTTTTGTGACCGCCACGCAGTACCTGGAGGCACAACACATCGCCTACGGCGGCTACATGGCCGCCGCGATGGCGTTGATGGAATCACCCGCCATCATCCTGGCGGTGCTGCTGGCCAATGCGCTGCGGCAACAGCAGGCAGTGGCCACCACGCAAGTGGTGGACATGACCGCCAGCGGCGCGGCCACCCTGGGCGTTGCGGGCATGGGCAGCGGTGGCGCTCATCTGGGCAACAAGGGGCCCCACAACCTGTCTGTCGGCAAGATCCTGCACGAGTCGTTCACCGACGGCACGCAACTGCTGCTGCTCGGTGCCATGGTGATTGGCCTGGTGACGGGCGATGCGGGCAAGGCGGCCATGCAACCGTTTTCGGGCGATTTGTTCAAGGGCATGCTGTGCCTATTCTTGCTGGACATGGGACTGTCTACCGCACGCAACTTGCCTGCGGTGCGCAAGCAGTCGCCCTGGCTGCTGGCCTACGCGGTGCTGGCGCCCATCACCCACGCTACCTTGGCCCTGGGACTGGCATGGCTGGCCGCGGTGCCGGCGGGCGATGCGGTGCTGCTGATGGTGTTGGCGGCCAGTGCGTCGTACATCGCCGTGCCTGCCGTGGTGCGCTATGCGATCCCGGAGGCCGACCCTTCGCTGTATGTCAGCCTCTCACTGGGGGTGACATTTCCGCTCAACATCGTGGTGGGCATACCAGCGTATACCCAGGCGGTGCAGAGGCTCTGGGGTGGATAGCACAGGTGGTATGGCGCGCAGCCAAAACGCTATTACTTCCGTAGCATCTAGCGCTTTATCCATAGGCGATAGCAGCATATTTTCCTGATTAGCTACTTGCCTCAGATACCCCTGCATCCGTTCGGGCTGAGCCCGTCGAAGCCAGGGCTTGCCGCGTGCGTGCAAGGCTTCGACAGGCTCAGCCCGAACGGGTGGGGAAGAAAAAGCGTCTGAGGCAAGTCGCTAACTAGACATAATTTCTCTAGAGTGCCGTCCATGCCCCCGCGATGCAGAACAGCATGCGGTGGGCTTTGCGGACACGCACCCCAGCGGCTGTGCAAATCAGCGCAGCGAAGTGCGTCACGCACCAAGAAACCGCCAACGTAGTCTCCACGCGTACCATCTGGCGCGCTAACGCCTTGGCGGCGCCTCAACATCAGAAAAAGCCAATACCGCATCTGGCAACCGTGCGCCACGAATTTCAATCGAAGATGCTGCGGCATCGAACTGCGCGAGTTCGGCTGCAGAGAACTGCACCTGGGCCGCGGCGACGTTTTCCACCATGTGCGCCATCTGGGTGGTGCCTGGTATGGGCACCACCCAGGGCTTGCGAGCACCCAGCCAAGCCAGTGCAATCTGGGCGGGTGTGGCATTCTTTCGAGCCGCCCAGGCTTTGACCAGGTCTACCAGCGTCAGGTTGCCAGGCAGGTGTTCAGGAGCGAAACGGCTTTCGATCCTCCGAATATCGCCATCACTGAATCGCGTTTGTGAATCGATGGCCCCTGTGAGAAAACCCACACCCAGCGGACTCCAAGGCACAAAGCCGATACCAAGCTCCTCACACAGAGGAAGAAGCCATTGCTCTGGCCCGCGCCAAAGCAGCGAGTATTCATTTTGGACTGCCGTCACGGCCTGCTCTGCGTGGGCGCGGCGTAGCGTGCCCTGCCCCATCTCGCAAAGCCCCCAGTGCAGGACTTTGCCCTGGGCCATCAGATCCTTCACAGCCCCAGCCACCTCCTCAATCGGCACCTGGGGGTCAACACGGTGCTGGTAGAGAAGATCAATGCGGTCTGTGCGCAACCGTTGCAGCATGCCCTCAACGACACGCTTGATGTGCTCTGGTCGGCTATTGAGCCCTGGCATTCTCTGGCCGGTCTGTAAGTCGATATTCCAGCCAAACTTGGTGGCGATGGTGATCTTGTCCCGAAACGCCCGGACGCCCTCGCCCAGGATGCGCTCCACCTCGTGCGGCCCATAGGCCTCTGCGGCATCAAAAAAGGTAACGCCCTGCTCGAACGCCGCCTGGATGATCCTGTGCATCTCCGGGCGGCTGGGGAGGGTCGTTTGGTACGTACGGCTCATGTTCTGAACGCCCAGGCCGATGCTGGACACATCGAGTGTGCCCAGCTTTCGCCGTCCAGGCGTTGCTGCTGAGATCGGGTTGGAGGGGTGGGCGGCCACCGGTTGACTGGTCCCCGCCGCTATCGGCAATGCGGCCAAACAGCCAGTTGTCCACAAAAAACCGCGCCGTCCAGGCTGACTCGTTTCGTTCATGCTCATTCCTCTGCTAGTTCACGTTTCAATGGGCCAATCGCTCTATCGGTATGCCGCCTGGCCCGCAGCCAAAGCACATCGCTATCGCAGCTTGGGGCTGAGACCCTGATCAAAGCCGCTGCCAACGCGGGGCATCGTGACGCCAGGTCTGGAGATTGGTTTCGTGCAGGCACAACGCATTCCCATCATTGGGGATCGCTTTTGAAAGCGTCCCGCGCCACGCCCACCGCTGTCACCGCGTTGGGCCATCCGGCATAAAACGCCAACTGCGTCACGGCTTCGACCAGTTCAGCTTCGGTCACCCCGTTGCGACGCGCCAAGGCCATGTGCGAGCGAAGCTGGTCGGGGCGATTCATCGCAATGAGCGCGCTGACGGTGACCAGGCTCCGGTCTCGCGGCGAAAGGCCTGGCCGGGCCCAGACGTCTCCAAAGAGCACGTCATCGGTCAACTGGGCCAGTTTGGGCGCTATGTCCCCCAGCAGTTGCTGGGCACGCGATGGCTGAGCGGCACCGGCTTGGGGTGCCGCGGCCACTGCGGGCGGAGCTTGATAGACCGCTTCGCTGACCTGTTCAAACCAGTCTGCGGTCTTGCCATCCAGTGCCTCCTGAATGGCGACGTGCGCCATGGCGCTGTCCGGTGCTGCGCCATGCCAGTGGCGCGTGTGCGCGGGAATGTGCACCACATCACCCACTCGGATTTCCTGCACCGGGCCATCCTGGCGCTGCACCCGCCCCACCCCCGAGGTAACGATCAGCGTCTGCCCCAGTGGATGGGTGTGCCACGCGGTGCGTGCGCCCGGCGCAAAGGTCACGCTGCCAGCGGACGTGCGATGCGAGGCATCGGTGGGCGTGAGAAGCATCTCGACTTTGACGCTGCCGGTGAAGTTCTGCGCCGACGCCACCTGCACCTGACGCGATGCGGCGCGGGAGATGAGCAATTCGGACTCTGCTGCACCAGCAACGTCCAGCATCGAAAGTGCGAGCGCAGCGACCGTGAATGGTTTCATTGTGAAGTTCCTTGTTGGGGGTGGGATGGCCGCGTGCGACGACCGTGTGCGACGACCTTGTTCCAAGGTCGCGCGGGATGGCTTGTGTGGGATGAACCAAAGCGCCTCAGCGCCCCACGCGCGCCTGCAGCGCAGCGGGGTAGCGGTCCCCCTGGATGGGCACCTGGTTCAACACTTGGTCAATCGAGGCCCGCTCTGCAGTGCTCAATGCCATATCAACCGCACCCAGGTTTTCGTCCAGGCGGTGCAGCTTGGTGGTGCCAGGAATCGGAACGATCCACGGCTTTTGCGCCAGCAACCACGCCAGGGCCACCTGGGCGGGCGTCGCCCCCTTGGTCTTTGCGATGGTGCCCAAGGCATCTACCAGCGCTTGGTTTGCCTGCCGAGCCTGGGCGCTGAAGCGCGGAACCACGCTGCGGAAGTCGTCCTGGCCGAAGTGCGTGCTGTGGTCGATGGCTCCCGTGAGAAAGCCCTTGCCCAAAGGGCTGAACGGCACAAAGCCGATGCCCAACTCCTCCAGGGTCGGCAGGATGGCCTCTTCAGGTTCGCGCCACCACAGGGAGTATTCGCTTTGCAATGCGGCCACAGGCTGCACGGCATGGGCCCGCCGGATGGTCTGCGCCCCCGCCTCGGACAGGCCGAAATGCAGCACCTTGCCCTCTGCGATCAGGTCCTTCACGGTGCCCGCCACATCCTCAATGGGCACCTCGGGGTCCACTCGGTGCTGGTACAGCAGATCAATCACATCGGTGCGCAGGCGTTGGAGCGAGCCCTCGACCGCCTCGCGGATGTGCTGCGGCCGGCTGTTGAGGATTTGCTGCTTGCCGTCGTCGCCAAAGGTGAAACCGAACTTGGTCGCGATGACGACCTCGTCGCGCACGGGGGCCAAGGCCTCGCCGAGCAGGTCCTCGTTAAGGAATGGGCCATAGACCTCAGCGGTGTCAAAGAAGGTCACCCCCCGCTCCACCGCTGCACGAATGAGTGCGATGGCCTCACTGCGGTCCGTGGCTGGGCCATAACCGTGGCTCAACCCCATGCAGCCCAGGCCCAGTGCCGAGACCTGCAGACCAGACCGGCCCAGTTCGCGCTGGTGGAGCATGTGGCGCGTTTGGCTCTCGTTCATGGCCATCCTCCTAAAGTGTGCGGGCGTAGAACGCGGCCAGCTTGCCAATGGCGGCGTCCACATACCGGGGAACCCAGTACGTCTCGATGTGGGTGGCCCCCTCGATGGTGAACAGCTCTTTGTCCCGGGTGCCCTTGGCCTTGACGATGGCGTCCTGGCTCATGTACAGGCTGTCGGCCTTGCTGCCGGCAATCATCAGCAGGGGCTGCTCGATCAGCTCGATGTGGTCCGTGGCATCGAAGCGCACCAGGTCGATCAGGCTGCTGGTGGTGTATTTGAAGGTGGAGTTGGGATGGGCGTGCGTCTTCCAGTAATACGCATAGCCTTGGCGGTAAAGATCAAACGGCAGCTGGGCGATCTGCTCGTCCGTCAGATTCGCATCGCCGGAGTACAAGACCTCGCCTCCTGCGGCCTCTTGGGCCCGCGCCGCAGAGGCCTGTTGCAGCCGCGCCCCGATCGTGTGGAGCTGCGAATCCACATAGCCGTTGCGGCGGACCCGACCGCTGTTGAACATGCTCACCGTCGCCAGCGACTTGAATCGCTTGTCGGTCTGCGCCGCTGCCAGTGAGTAGCCACCGCCACCGCACAAACCCAGCAAGCCCAGGCGCGCCGCGTCCACGCCAGCGTAGCGACCGATGAAGTCCGCCATGCCGTGGATGTCCTCGATGCGGTTGGACGGTTTGTCCACGCTGCGCGGCATCCCGCCGCTGGCGCCTTGGTAGGCGGCATCTGCGGCGATGGTGATGTAGCCCTGCTCTGCCATGCGCTGCGCATACAGCCCGGCCACCTGCTCTTTCACACCGCCATTGGGGTGCGCAACCACCAAGGCGGGGTAAGCCTTGGTGGGGTCGTAGTTCGCGGGTGTGTAGACGTTGGCGGCAATGTCCAGGCCATTGAGCTGGTAGCGCACGGGGTGGATCTGCACCTTGCCGGGCTCATTGCGGGCAATCGCGCCCTCGTAAACCAAAGTGAATGGGTTCTTCTTGTAGTCGGCGGCAGCGGCATCCGCCCCCGCAATGCCGACCATCGCGGCGACCAAGGTGGTCGCCAAAGCCTTGTGTTTCATGGGCATGGTTTGTGTCCAGGTTGTCCTGACGGTGATGGAGATCCGGGCGACGCGGCACGGCGGCGAAGAACCTGCTCAAAGAGGCCGCTGCTGCAGCGCTTTAGCGGCGCAGGCCATCGCCCTTGGCCCGCACTTTAGGCAAATCACCAGCAAGCTACTAGCTACACAAAGCTTGCACCAGTCGCAATGAAAAGTTGATACTGATACGGGCCATCCTCCCCAAAAATACCCACTTTCCTACGCGCCATGCCCATCAATGAATTCAAAGCCATCTCCACCTTTGCCAAAGCGGTAGAGCTGGGGAGCATTCGGCAGGCGGCCCTTGCCCAGGGTGTGACGCCGCAGGCCGCCAGCCAGACGATTGCACAACTGGAGCAGCACCTTGGGGTGCGGCTGCTGCACCGCACCACACGCAACCTGGCCCTGACGGAAGAAGGCAAGAACCTGCTTGAAAACACGCAGCCCGCATTGGCAGCACTGGACAGGGCGCTCGCATCGGCCCGGCAAGGCCAGGAGAGCATTGCAGGGCCTTTGCGCATCGTCGGCCCCAAGTCTTCATTTGCGCCCCTGTTGATGCCGCTGCTGGACGAGTTCTGCACGGCCTATCCGGGCATCCAGCCTGAAATCCAGCTCGATGATGGCATTGGCAACTGGGTGCAGGACCGCGTGGACGTGGGTTTCAGAATTGGTGTGTCTCCCAACGAGGGCGTCATTGGGCGCTCCCTGTTTCCCATCCAGATGATCGTCTGTGCAGCGCCCAGCTACCTTGCGGCGCATGGGGTCCCTGGCTCGCTGGATGAGCTGGTTGCCCACCGGTGCAGCGTGTATCGCCACCCAACGACGGGAAGGGTTTCGCCGTGGTATCTGAGCGTCGACGGGAAGGTGGAGCACCGGCAGATGTCACCGGCGTTTGCCTCCAACGATTCCGAATTAGAGCTGCTGGCCGTGCTGAGCGGCCAGGTCATCGGACAGCTTGCGAACTTCTATGCGGCCCAGCACATCCGCGCTGGTCGGTTGGTGCCCGTGCTGCTTCCCCACCTGAGTGCGCACCTTGGCATGCACATCTACTACGGCAACCGCACGGCGCAGCCCAAGCGCGTGCGGGCATTCATCGACCTGGCCATCGCCCGGCTGCTTGAATGCCCGGACTATGTGCTGTCCCCGAAAGAACTCGCCACAGCCGCGCTGACCGCCAAACGGAAGCCACAACGCAGGGGATAACGAGCCACACGCCGAGCTTGGTGCGCGGCCGAGCGCCGTCGAAAGGCCAAAAGATATCTGCCCCCGCATGCCTGCCATCCAGCGCAAATCTCCACCAAACCATTTTCACCAACCTGAAGAAAATCTTAAAAAATTGAAAACTTCAACCTGAAAACGACAAAAAAATTTGACACAAAGATACAGAGCACCAAAAAATATCGTTTGTATCAATTTAATCAGGTGTGAGATGAACCTCCAATCCATGACCATGAAGGCAAAACTGGGCCTTGCCTTCGGCCTGATGGTGCTGCTGATCGTGTTCGTATCGGGTCTGTCCCTCAAAGACTTGAGCGACGAGAAGCAGGAGTTCCACGACTTTGTCACGGGCATCAGTGCTCGCGCCGAGTTGGTGCGGGGGGTTCAAACTGCGGTAGACCGCCGGGCAATCGCTGCGCGCAACCTGGTGCTGGCGACCAAGCCCGCCGAGCGCGATGTGGAGAAACTGGCGGTAACGAAGGCCCATGAAGACGTGCAGTCGCGGCTGGACCAGCTCAGGGCGGCGTTGGGCAAACCGAATGTGCCGTCCAACGAGAAAGCGCAGTTCGAGGCCATCGAAAAAACAGAAAAAGTCTATGGCCCCGTGGCCTTGCGCATCGTGGACCTGGCGTTGCGTGACCAGCGGGACGAGGCGATCACCAAGATCAACGACGAATGCCGCCCTTTGCTTGCAACCCTGGTCGCTGACGTCCATCGCTACCAGGCCATGGTGGACGCCACCACCAAGCAGATGATTGCGGAGTCAGAGACAGACTTCGAATCCCATCGCAATGTGTTGATCGGGTTTGCCCTGGTCGCCATGGTGCTGGCCTTTGTGTGCGGCATGGCAATCACTCGCAGCGTGATGCGCGCACTGGGCGCCGAGCCCAGCGTCCTGAGCGATGCAGCACACAAAGTGGCTGAAGGTGATTTGACCAACATCCCTGGCGCCGACACCGCCTCCCCTGGCAGCGTGCTGGAGTCTTTGGGCACGATGCAAAAGAACCTGTCCAACATCGTGGTCAAGGTGCGTGGGGCGTCTGACTCCATTTCCACCGGCGCCACCGAAATTTCAATAGGCAATTCAGACCTGAGCCAGCGCACGGAAGAACAAGCCAGCGCCTTGCAACAAACCGCAGCCACCATGGAGCAGTTCACGGCCACCATTCGCAACAATGCCGAGAACTCCAAGATGGCAGACCACCTTGCACTGGATGCCTCGAAGGTAGCAACCCAAGGGGGCGAGGCCGTGACCAAGGTGGTCGAAACGATGAAAGGCATCAACGAAAGCTCGCGCAAGATCTCCGACATCATTGGTGTGATCGATGGCATTGCCTTCCAGACCAACATCCTGGCGCTGAATGCGGCCGTAGAGGCGGCGCGTGCTGGCGAACAAGGGCGGGGTTTTGCCGTGGTGGCCTCTGAGGTTCGCAACTTGGCGCAGCGCAGTGCCAGCGCGGCCAAGGAGATCAAATCACTGATCCATGAAAGCGTGGAAAAAGTGGCCACGGGGACCAGTCTGGTGGACCAGGCAGGCCAGACCATGGCGGCGGTGGTGGGCGCGATCCAACGCGTGTCGGAGGTGGTTGGCGAAATCAGCGCGGCCAGCAGCGAGCAAAGCACGGGTGTGTCGCAAATCGGCAAAGCAGTCGACCAACTTGACCAGACCACTCAGCAAAACGCGGCACTGGTGGAAGAGAGCGCCGCCGCTGCGCAAAGCCTGGAGACACAGTCCAAGCAACTGATTGAGGCCGTTCGCGCCTTCAAGCTGGACAGCCATGCGGGCGGCTTGATGGGACTCTACGAACCACGGCTTGCCATCGCTGGGGGGCATTGACCGCAGCAGGCCCTGCGCCCTCACGCGCCGGGCTTGGCGGTGGACGGCATGCGCGACCGTGCACAAGGCTGAGCCCCCAGCAAAGCAGTGTGCCCCGCCCCATCGGGCATTCGCACAACGCTACCAAAAATATAGCTGCCAGCGCTTATTTAATAAGCCCTGGCGGCTTATTTCATTTCAAACCCGATTTCAAGACCGATAGATTTCCACAGCGGCGCCCACCGAAGGCGCAGGCGGCCACCGCCCTCACTGCGCCACGATAAAAAAGACCTTGCGCAGGGTTTCGGTGATGTGCCACACCCCCGTGGTGTGGGCCGGGAAGAACAGCGTATCGCCCGCCTGGATGTGCAGCGGCTCGCCCTCGGTGGGGGTGAAGATGCAGGCGCCCGTGAGGATGTGCATGACCTCGGCGTTGGGCAGCACGCGCTCGAACTTGCCAGGGGTGCATTCCCAGATGCCGGTCTGGTGCGGGGCTGCGCCAGCCAAATCCACATCGATGCCACTGAAGGCGCAAGGTGGCTGGGTGACAGGGCGTGCCGGGCCACCCTGGGGCTGCAGGTCCGTCAGGGTGGCGGTGTTTTTGAGGACAGTGATGCGCATGGGACAGTGCTGAAATGGGGAGAGGAAGCGGGGGCGTGGCGCCCCCGTAGCAAGGATGTGATGCGTCCTTAGCGGGGCCCAGGCGCAGCCAGCGCGCGGGCGGCGATTTCGCAAAACCAGCGCACGCCCAAAGGCAGCGCGTCGTCATTGAAGTCGTAGCACGGGTGGTGCAAGGCCCGTTCGCCTTCGGGGCCTGGGTCTGCACGGCCCTGGCCCAGCCACAAGTAAGCACCGGGCTTGCGCTGCAGCATGAAGGCAAAGTCTTCGGACGTGAACGCGGCGCGGGGCGCCACCTGGGCTTGCAGGCCCACGGCCTGGGCTGCATCCAAAGCCAGGGCCGCCTGCGCTGCGGTGTTCAAGGTGGCTGGGTAGTAGCGCTGGTAGTTCACCAGCACCTGGGTACCGCTGGCCAGGGCCATGCCTTGGCAGGTGGCACGCAGGGCGGCTTCGATGCGGTCTTGCGCCGTGGCATCAAAGCTGCGCACGGTGCCAGTGATCTGCACCTCGGCCGGCAGCACGTTGTGGCTGTGGCCGCCTTCGATGCGGGTGACCGACAGCACGGCCGATTCACTCGGGTCGATGCGCCGGGAGACGATGGTATTGAGCTGCGCCACCAGCTGGCTGGCGGCCAGGATGGCATCGGGGGTGTGCTGGGGCTGGGCCGCGTGGCTGCCCTTGCCGCGCACGGTGATGTCAAACCGGTCGGCCGCCGCCATGATGGGGCCGGGGCGCGTTTGCGCATGCCCCAGGGGCAGGTCTGGCCAGTTGTGCAGGGCGTAGACGCTGTCGCACGCAAAGCGCTCAAACAGCCCGTCTTCGATCATGCGGGCCGCACCGGCCTGTCCTTCCTCTGCGGGCTGAAAGATGAAGTGCACCGTGCCGCGCAAACCCAGCGCCTGGTGGGTGCGCACCAGCTGGCGGGCGGTGCCAATGAGCATGCTGGTGTGCCCGTCGTGCCCGCAGCCGTGGTGCTTGCCCGCGTGGCGGCTGGCATAGCTGCGCAGGCCCAGCTCCACCATGGGCAGCGCATCCATGTCGGCCCGCAAACCCACGCTGGGGCCCTGCCCTGCAACACCGCTGCTGTCGCCGCCGCATTGCAGGGTGCCCACCACGCCGGTGCCGCCCACGCCCTCGGTCACCTGCAAACCCAGCAGGCGCAGGGATTGCGCCACGATGCCTGCGGTGCGGCGCTCCTCGTAAGCCAGCTCGGGGTGGGCATGCAGGTCTTGCCGCAGCGCGACCAAATCGGGCAGCAGGTCTTGCACAGGCGCGGTCACGGCGGCCAGGGTGGCCGCACTCAACACCTGGCTCATCGGCCTGCGTCCACCGCGTCGGCCAACTGGGCCAGGGTGTGGAAGTGGTAGTCGGGCACGGTGTGCTCGGACTCGATGGTGCCGCCGGAGCTGGCCAGGCCGTGGCGGCGCTCGATCCAGCAGGTGGTGATACCCAGCTTCTTGGAGATGCCAATGTCGTGGTACTGGCTTTGCGCCACGTGCAGGTTGTCGGCTTGCTTGTAGCCCCAGGCGCCTTCAAAGCGGCCACGGGCATAGGCAAAGTAACGGGCATCGGGCTTTTCGCACAGGGCGTCGTCGCAAGCCAGCAGCAGGTCAAAGGGCGAACCCAGCGTCTTCTGGAAGTGCTGCAGCGCCCAGGTCTGGGCATTGGTCATGGTGACCAGCTTGAAGTGCTTGCGCAGCCGGGCCAGCGCTTCGATGGAATCGGGGAAGGCGGGCCACTGCGCGACCGAGTCGCGAAAGCCCTGGGCCAGTGCATCGCTGTCGGGCAGGCCCAGTTGGGGGGCGACCACGTGCCAGCAGCGCACTAGGTCGTTGGGGTACCAGTCGGTGTCGGGGCTTTTGCGGGCAGCGCGGTAAGCGGCCAGAAACTGCTCATCGGTCACATCGCTGCCAGGCACGGCCTGGCGCAGGTAGGCGAGCATGCCGCCCTCAAAGTCGATCAGGGTTCCAACCACATCAAACGTCAGCACTTTGAAATCACGCAGGGCCATGGGGGTTTCCTCAAGTCAGCATTGGGGGCGCTGCAGGCTGGCTGCAGCGGGGGCTAAATCAGATGCCAAGCTTAGGAGAGCGCGCCCTTGCCATGGCACTGAACCAAGGGGCTGGCGCAGCAGCGAATTGCGTTTTCAGGGGCCTGCTGCGCAGATTGTGAGAAAGGCACCAAGGTGAGGCCAAAGCTCACCAAAGCGCGCGTGCAATCACTGGCATGGTGCGTTGCGCAGTGCCACCACGTCAGCACCCAGTGCGTCAAAACAAGCTGCCTTGTCCTCGCAGCAACCCAGGCCTGAACTGGCCCAAGTCCAACCCCTCGCGCTCACGGTTCAAGCCCAGGCGGCGGCAGGTCGTGGCAAAGCGCTGGCGCACCAGGTCGGCCCACAGGCCACTGCCCTTCATGCGGGTGGCAAAGTCGGCTTCGTAGGTTTTGCCCGCGCTGCGCTGCGCATCCGTCAGGTTGTGCAGGTCTTGCACACGGGCCATGACACGGGCCGCACGCTGCGGGTAATGCACCTGCAGCCATTCGCGAAACAGCGCATCCAGCTCCCACGGCAAGCGCAGCACGGTGTAGAAAGCGCTGGTGGCACCGGCATCGCGGGCGGCTTCGAGCACCTGCTCCATGTCTTCGGTGATGAACGGAATTTGCGGCGCCACGCTCACGCCCACAGGCACCCCCGCCTCGGCCAGGGTGCGGATGGTGCGCAGCCGCCGGTGGGGCGCCGCAGCGCGGGGTTCCATGCGGCGGGCCAGGTCGCCATCGAGCGTGGTGATGGTGACGTACACCGCTGCCAGGCGCTGCGCGGCCAGGGGGGCGAGCAGGTCCAGGTCGCGCTCCACCCCGCTCGATTTGGTGATGAGCGAGAACGGGTGGCACGCATCGCGCATCACTTCGATCACGCTGCGGGTCAGGCGCAGCTCGCGCTCCACGGGCTGGTAGCAATCGGTGGCCGAGCCGATATTGAGCAAACGCGGCACATAGCGGGGCTGGGCCAGCTCGTGGCGCAGTACCTGCGCAATGTTGTGCTTGGCCACGATCTGCGTTTCAAAGTCGAGCCCCGGAGAGAAGTTGAGGTAGCTGTGCGTGGGCCGGGCGTAACAGTAGACACACCCATGCTCGCAGCCCCGGTAGGGATTCACCGAGAGTTCAAAAAAGATGTCGGGCGAATCGTTGGCGCACAAAGCGCTGCGGGCTGTCTCCAGGTGCACGCGGGTGGCCAGGGCTGGTGCGCCGCCTTCGCCCTCGTCGCCCCACGCAGAGGTCGATGCCATCCCGCCCTCCTCGCCCCCCGCATGGGCCTGCAACCCCTGCACCTGCGGGCTTGCCACGTTGCCCCAGCCATCGTCCACGGCCTCACGCACATCGCGCGCAAACCGGTGTGGCGGGGCCGATGCAGCGCCCCGCCCCCGAATGGCTTGCACAGGGATGCGGATCTCCTCCGGCGCTGCGAAGTCGGCAGATTCAGAAGGTGCTGGAGGACTTTTCATAACTGTATAAATATACAGTTATTTGAAAACCATGGGTAGACCCATGGCCCAGCCGTGTCAGGCGGCAGCCCCGCTGACAGCAGGCTCGTGCAGCAAACGGTCCCACCACGGCTCGGCACCGATCTCGGCGCGCAGGTGATCCATGAAAAGCCGCGCCTTGGTGGCATGGCTGCGGCCGGGCAAGCGCACCGCGTGGATGCATGGCATGTCTGGCAGCGCCGGTGCGGTGCGCTCCTGTTGCGGGAACAGTGCCACCAGCTCCCCCGATCGCAGGTGGTTGCACGCCACCCAGGTGGCGATGTGCAGCACCCCCAGGCCTTTGAGGGCTGCTTGCAGCATGGCGTCTTTGTCGTCGGACCGGAACCGCCCCTGCACCGGCAACGGCTGGTTGCGGTTGACGCCGGGGTAACGCCAGGCAATGCCTTGCGCCGCAGGGGTTGCGCCAGTGATGCACTGGTGGCTGAGCAAATCCGCCACGCTGGCAGGTCGGCCCGCGTGGGCCAGGTAGGCAGGGCTGGCGCAGGTGACCAGCCGCACCTGCGCCAGTTGCGTGGCGTACAGGTCACTGTCGGGCAGCAGGCCAATGCGCACCGCCACGTCCATGCGCTGTTCCGTCAGGTCCACGATCTGGTCGGTCAGGTGCAGGTCCACCTCAATGTCGGGGTAGCGGTGCAAAAAGCTGGCCACAGCACTGAGCACATGCTGCCTGCCAAACACCGTGGGCGCCGTCACCGACAGCAAGCCGCGCGGCCCGGCGTCCTGCGCCAGGATGGCCTCTTTGGCCTCGGCCAGCTCGGCAATCACATTGCGGGCACGGGGAACAAATTGCTCGCCCGCATCGGTCAGCACCAGCCGCCGCGAGCTGCGGTGAAACAGCCGCGAGCCCATCTCTGACTCCAGCGCATCAATCTTGCGGGTGATGGAGGACACCGCCACGTTTTGCCTGCGGGCCACCAATGAGAAGGAACCGGCGGCGGCCACAGCGAGAAAGGTTTCCAAAAAATCGAGCATGGGTGGTTGCGCCGGTGGCGAAGTCAGGGCCCAGAGGTTTTCAGCAAACCACGGGGCATTTGATGGGATGTGCACGCAGCCGTTCTTTGCAAAATTCGCAACGTAGGTTTGCAAACAAACCCATTGTTCCAAAAAACGCAAAGAAGAACAATAGCACCTCGTCTCTCAACCCATCCGCCCATCCATCCATTTCACTGCGGCCCATGCCGCCAGAAAGCACCCGATGACGTCGAAATCCACCACCACTGCTTTGTCCGTTTTGCGCTCTCTGCCCACCTGGGCGACCCCCAAGCGCATGCCCCTGCGCTTGGCCCGCGCCACCACCTTGGCCACCGCACTGGCCCTGGGCGGCGCCTTCATCGCCACCGCCACACTGCCACAGGTGGCCCTGGCCGCAGCCCCACAGCACAAGGTGCAGGCCCCCGGCTGGTACCGCATGATGGTGGGCCAAATAGAGGTGACCGCGCTGAGCGATGGCACCGTGGAATTGCCCGTAGACCAACTGCTGCACGCCCCCGCAGGGCGCGTCGCAGAGGGCTTGGCACAGCACTTTCAGCACGCGCCGCTGGAGACCTCGGTCAACGCCTGGCTGCTGAACACCGGCAAGCGCCTGGTGCTGGTGGATGCTGGCGCGGGCACCTTGTTTGGCCCCACGCTGGGCAAGCTGGCGGCGCAGATTCGCGCGGCAGGGTACCGGCCCGAGCAGGTGGATGACATCCTCATCACCCATATGCACCCCGACCACGTGGGTGGCTTGGCAGCCAAAGGCCGACGCATGTTCCCCAACGCCACCGTGCATGCCGAAAAAGCCGATGCCGACTTCTGGCTGGACCCCGCAAAAGCCAACGCGGCCCCTGCCGAGGCCAAGGGCTTTTTTGCAGGGGCGGTGGCATCGCTGCAGCCCTACGTCAAGGCTGGCCGGTTCGCCGCGTTTGCCCCTGACAGCGAGGTGGTGCCAGGCATTCGAGCCCTGTCCGCCCACGGTCACACCGAAGGACACACGGCCTACGCCGTGGAAAGCCAGGGGCAGCGCCTAGTGCTGGTGGGCGATCTGATCCACGTGGCCTCGGTGCAGTTGCAGTCCCCGGAAGTGACCATTGCCTTTGACACCGACGAGCCCCAGGCCACCGCCAGCCGTGCACGGCTGTTTGAAGCACTGGCCCAAGATGGCAGCCTGGTGGCGGTGAGCCACTTCAGCTTTCCGGGCATGGGCCGGCTGCGCCAGGCCGGCAGCGGCTGGGTGTGGGTGCCGGTGAACTACAGCAGCCAGGTGCGATAGGCCCCGCGAAGCATGGACGCAGCGCTGCAATGGCGCTGCGTCCCCTTCACCGCTTCGCGTGCAACAACGGTATAGCAGCGGCATGGCGGTATGGCCCTGCGGGCCAGTGCGAGATTGCCCTGTGGGCTACAGTCCCGCGCTTTCAACCAAACATATAAGAACCTGTTCAAAGTCTTTTTGGAGTTGCACAAGTGTCTGACCGGGATGGGGTGCTAGGCGCAGCGCGCAGCCAATAGCCCGTGCTATTGGCAAGCGATGCAACGCCGCAGACCGCCCGGCCAGCCACTTGCCCGAAGGGTTGGAGTGAAATCGGGCGATTGAACGCCTCGGCTGCTTGCATGGGCACAAGCCCATGCGGCACACCCGAAGCATCCACTCATCCCGATTGCACTCCAATGCAATCTCCAAAAAGATTTTGAACAGGTTCTAAGGTACTGCCATGGCACGCAAGCCCCAGATCGTTCTGTCCTCTCTCGACCTCGACCGCATTGAAGCCCTGCTGGCCGCCATGCCTTCCAGTGTGTTCCCGGGCAAGGCAGACCTGCAGGCAGAGCTGGATCGGGCGGACGTGGTGGCGCCCGAAGAGATTCCACCCAACGTGGTCACCATGAATTCCACCGTGGAGTTCAGCATTGTGGAGACAGGCAAGTCGTTTTGCCTGACCCTGGTGTACCCGCGTGACCTCGATGGCAGCGCAGACAAGCTCTCTATCCTCGCCCCCGTGGGCAGCGCCTTGCTGGGCTTGTCAGTGGGGGATGAACTGGCCTGGCCCGGCCCTGGCGGAAAGGCCATGACGGTGCAGGTCAAACGCATCGTGTACCAGCCCGAAAGCGCGGGCGAGCTGCATCGCTGAACACCGAAACCGGACCCGCAGGGCTTCGCGGCAAAGCTGGCAAGCCTGTGGGCTGCGCCCCTGCGTCAACACGCGGGCGCACCGCCAGGTATCAACCCCAGTTGCTGCCCAACTGCACCAGCACCCCTGCGGCCACCAGGCTCGCCTGCCAGCGCAGCATGGTGGGCAATGTAGGGGTGCGCTGCTCCACGGTGCGGTACAGCCATTGCCCTGCCACCATGGCCAGCGAAAACGCCAGCAGCATGCCCAGGGCATTGACCCACGGCGATGCGGGCCACAGGCTGCTGACCACGGCATTGACGAGCAGGCACACGGCAAAGTGGATGAGGAACACGGAGTAGGACATTTGCCCAAGGCGCACCAGCGGCGAGACCCCACGCCACTGCCGCACCGCAGGGGTGCGCATGGCCCACACCATGAGCAAGGCCGTTGCCAGCGCCAGCGCGATGCGCGCCCTGAATTCCAACGCCAAGCCCACGCCGCCCAGCACGGCCATCGCCAGCACCCAGCCCGTGGCCTGCGGTGCACGGCTGGCCCAAAAGGCCATCATGCCCAGGCCATAGGCACCAAAGAAGTAAACCGCCCACACATCCCACTGCGCGTCGCGGTTAAAGCCCCACAGCGAGGCCGCAACGCCCACCACCACCAAGGCCTGGCCCAGCAAGGCGGCACGCTGCTTGGCCAGTGGCGATGGCAATGCACGCACTGCAGCAAACATGAGAAGGCTGAGCGCGAACAGCTGGAAATCGATCGCCACGTACCAGACCCCGGCCGACAGGGATTCATGGTCTACCAGGCTGTGCAGCAGCAACGCATGGGTGACCAACTGGGCCAGGCTCGGGTCGCCGGGCACCGAGGGGTGCTCCATCCAGGGGCGCACCAGCGCGCTGATCAGCACAGTCACCAACAACGCCACCACATACGGCACCACCAGGCGCACAAAACGCTTGCTCAATTGCTGGCCCACCTGGCCGAAGCGGGCCACACCCTCTGGCGCCAGGCTGGAGGCAGCCAGGTAGCCGCCCAGCACCAAGAACACTTGCACCGCCATGCGCGCGTAGTCGTACAGCCAGGCCATCAGGTCAGGTGCCAGGGGCTGGGCTATGTCAGACATGGGGCCATAAAAGGCCAGATGGTGCGCAACGATGGCTGCGCAGGCCAGACCCTTGACGGTGTCCAGCAGCGGCAGGCGTGAGGTGTGTTGAGACATGCAGAGAACGGGATTCACCAACGCGCGCTGGCGAAATGGTTCGCAGGCGCAAATGTAAAACCCTCTATTGTCCTCTTTCCATGTAAAGCGTGCCAGCCCCGGCCCAAACCGGTGTACGCAAGGCCGTCCTCACCCCAGCGCCGGAAGGCAAACTGCCTCTGAGCAAGCACCACCTGAATTCGCGGAACAGGCAATTTATTGAATTTTCAGTATTTACTGAAAATTCAATAAATTTGGAGCACAATGCGCTTCCTATGACCTACGTCAAAAACCTCCCTCCTCTGAATCGCCAATTCGTGTCCCATTTCGGCGAGATGGGCAGCCGCTGGGGCATCAACCGCACCGTGGGCCAGATGTATGCGCTGATCTTCCTGTCGCCGCGCCCAGTCAATGCCGACGAGATTGCAGAGACCCTGGAGTTCTCGCGCTCCAACGTAAGCATGGGCCTCAAAGAGCTGCAGTCGTGGCGGCTCGTCAAGCTCAGCCACCAGCCCGGGGACCGGCGCGAATACTTTGAGGCCCCCAAGGATGTGTGGGAAATCTTCCGCGTGCTGGCCGAGGAACGCCGCCGCCGCGAGATCGAGCCCACGCTGTCCATGCTGCGCATGGCGCTGCTGGAAGAGCCCACCTCGGACGAAGAACGCTATGCCCAGGAGCGCATGCGCGAGATGCACGAGCTGATCGACCGCCTGATGACCTGGTTTGACGATGTGCAGCGCCTGGCCCCCGAAACCGCCCTGCAGCTGATGGGCATGGGCACGGCGGTGACCCGGGTGCTGGAGTTCAAAGACCGCCTGACTGGCAAGGGCCGCGCGGGCGACAACGCCAAGGGGGGCTGAGGCCATGGACGCGCTCGATACCTTCACGCTGTCGCGCATCCAGTTCGCGGCCAACATCAGCTTTCACATCCTCTTTCCCACCATCACCATTGCCCTGTGCTGGTTTCTGGTGTTCTTCCGGCTGCGCCACGCGGCCACGCGGGGCACGCCAGCAGCCGTTGGTTGGGGGCAGGCCTATTACTTCTGGACCAAGGTGTTTGCGCTGACCTTCGCCATGGGCGTGGTCTCGGGCATCACCATGAGTTTTCAGTTCGGCACCAACTGGCCTGGCTTCATGGAGCGTGCGGGCAACATCGCCGGGCCGCTGCTGGGCTACGAGGTGTTGACGGCATTTTTTCTGGAAGCCTCGTTCCTGGGCATCATGCTGTTTGGCCGGGGCCGTGTGTCTGACCGCGTGCACCTGGCAGCCACACTGCTGGTGGCCTTCGGCACCACGCTGTCGGCGTTCTGGATTTTGAGCCTGAACTCGTGGATGCAGACCCCTGTGGGTTACGAGATCATCGACGGCAAATTCCATGCGGTGGACTGGCTGGAGATTGTGTTCAACCCGTCCTTCCCCTACCGGCTGGGGCACAAGCTGCTGGCCTCGTGCCTCACGGCAGGCTTCTTGATTGCGGGGGTCAGCGCCTGGCAGTTGCTCAAAGGCACGGCCGCACCTGGCACCCGCCAAGCCTTGCGCACGGCCGTGGTGGCGGTGTCCGTGGCGATGCCACTGCAAATCTTCATGGGCGACCTGCACGGCCTGAACACGCTGGAGCACCAACCCGCCAAGATCGCCGCCATCGAAGGCATCTGGCACACCGAAAAAGGCGCGCCGCTGACCCTGTTTGGCCTGCCCAACGAGAAAGAAGGCCGCACCGACTACGCCCTGCAGATCCCCAAGGGCGCGAGCTTGGTCCTGGCGCATGACCCCGATGCCGAGCTGAAGGGACTGAACGAGTTTGCAGGCGCGCACCCGCCCGTGGCGCCTGTGTTCTGGGGCTTTCGGGTGATGGTGGGCGTGGGCCTGCTGATGCTGGCCGTGGCCTGGGCTGCCGCGTGGGCCTTGTGGCGCCGCCGCGCGCACAGTGCTGGCATGCTGCCCCGCAAGGTGCTGTGGGCGCTGGTGGGCATGACGTTCTCGGGCTGGGTGGCCACGCTGGCGGGCTGGTACGTGACGGAAATCGGGCGCCAGCCCTACCTGGTCTACGGCCTGCTCAAAACCGCCGAGGCCGTGGCCCCCCACCCCAGTGGCATGGTGGCTGGCACGCTGGCGGCCTACCTCACGGTGTATGCGCTGTTGCTGGCCGCCTACGTGGGCGTCATCAAGCACATGGCCGAACACGCCACCCTGCCCGCCCCCGCCGTGGCGCCCGCCACACCCCAAGCCGTTTGAACGGCAGGAGCCCCCCATGATGGAACTACTGAACTGGGCCACCGCCCTGCCCCTGATCTTCATGGCTGTGATGGGCCTGGCCTTGTTGGCCTACGTGATTTTGGACGGCTACGACCTGGGTGTGGGCATGCTGCTGCCGCTGGCCACGCACGCCGAGAAGGATGTGATGGTCTCCAGCATCGGCCCCTTCTGGGACGCCAACGAGACCTGGCTGGTGCTGGGTGTGGGCGTGCTGCTGGTGTGCTTTCCGATGGCGCACGGCCTGGTGTTGTCGGCGCTGTACCTGCCCGTGGCGGTGATGCTGATCGGCCTGATCGTGCGCGGGGTGGCGTTTGACTTTCGCGTGAAGGCACGCGATGCACACAAGGCCGCCTGGAACCACCTGTTTGCGCTGGGCTCCCTGGTCACCACCCTGGCCCAGGGCTGGATGCTGGGGGCGTACGTCACCGGCTTTCACACCGACCTGTGGAGCCGCCTGTTTGCCGTGGGCATTGCGCTGACGCTGCCCGCCGCCTACGCCATGCTGGGCGTGGGCTGGCTGGTGATGAAGACCGAGGGCGAACTGCAACGCAAGGCCTTGCGCTGGGGCCAGGGCGTGCTGTGGCCCATGGGTTTTGCGCTGGTGGGCATCTCGCTGGCCACACCGGTGGTGAGCCACACGGTGTTCCACAAGTGGTTTGCCCTGCCCGGCTTTTTTGCACTGCTGCCGATTCCGCTGGCGTGCGTGGCCGCCTTCTTCGCCATTCGGCATGTGCTGGCCGCACCGCGGGTGGTGGCAGCGGGCTATGGCTGGGTGGTGTTTGTGGCCACGGTGGTGATTTTTGTGCTGGCCTTCTTCGGGCTGTCGTACAGCATCTACCCCTACATCGTCATCGACCGCCTCACGGTATGGGAAGCCGCCAGCGCGACGGAATCCTTGGCGGTGATCGGCATTGGCGTGGCGATCACGCTGCCGGTGATCGTGATCTACACCATCTTCATGTACCGCGTGTTCTGGGGCAAGGCGCGGGAGCTGACGTACGGGCTGTGATGCGTGCCGCCCAACGCCACAGCCCGGCACCCCAATATTGAATCAAATCAGGCCTTGGCGCTTATTGAATAAGCGCTGGCAGCTATACATTCGATAGCAAACATACCACTGAGTGACCAAGCCCAGCGGTATGCACTGCATGCGCCGATCAGAGCTTCAAGCGCGTCCGCGCTTCTTCGTACTCTCGGCGCAGCTTGGCCACCAGCTCGGCCGTGCTGGTCACGGCGTTGATGGCGCCAATGCCCTGGCCGCAGCCCCAGATGTCCTTCCAGGCCTTTTGGGCGCCACCGCCAAAGTTCATCTTGCTGGGGTCGGACTCGGGCAGGTTTTCGGGGTCCAGCCCTGCGGCGCGGATCGAGGGCGCCAGGTAGTTGCCGTGCACGCCCGTGAACAGGTTGCTGTAGACGATGTCGTCGGAGTTGCTCTCCACAATGGCTTGCTTGTAGGCATCCACCGCGCGGGCCTCGTGCGTGGCAATGAAGGCCGAGCCGATGTAGCCAAAGTCGGCCCCCATGGCCTGGGCGGCCAACACCGCGCCACCGCTGGCGATGGAGCCGCTGAGCGCCAAGGGGCCGTCAAACCACTGGCGAATTTCCTGGACCAGCGCGAACGGGCTCTTGGTGCCTGCGTGTCCACCGGCACCGGCCGCCACGGCGATCAGGCCGTCAGCGCCCTTCTCGATCGCCTTGTGCGCGAACTTGTTGTTGATGATGTCGTGCAGCACGATGCCGCCCCAGGCGTGCACCGCCTGGTTCACATCCTCACGCGCACCCAGGCTGGTGATGATGATCGGCACCTTGTACTTGGCGCACACCTGCATGTCGTGCTCCAGGCGGTCGTTGCTCTTGTGCACGATCTGGTTGATGGCAAAGGGCGCGGCGGGCTTGTCGGGGTTGGCCTTGTTGTAGGCGGCCAGCGTCTCGGTGATTTCGGCCAGCCACTCATCGAGCAGTTCGGCGGGGCGCGCATTGAGTGACGGCATGGAGCCGACCACACCGGCCTTGCACTGCTCAATGACGAGCTTGGGGTTGCTGATGATGAACAGCGGCGATCCGATGACGGGCAACGACAGGTTTTGCAACGCGGCGGGCAGTTTGGACATGGCAACAACTTCCAGAAACAGGTTTTGATTGAAATAGCCCTCTAGCGCTTATTCAACAAGCGCTAGCAGCTATTATTTTTTATAGTAAAGGCCTGCACCCTGCACAGGCCTCGTCTCACTCTTTTTCATTCCTCAACGGGCGGGCTGCCCTTTCAGGACGCGTTAGAACGCCTCCAATGCCAGCTCGGTCACGCTGGCAGCGCCTTCCACAATGCTGTCGCGCAGGCCGGGGGCCTTCACCAGAATGTGGTCAGCGTAGAACTGGGCCGTGGTGATTTTTGCGCGCATGAAGGCTTCGTCCTGTCCCTTTTGCAACAGGTCTTGGGCCACCAGCAGGCTGCGCGCCAGTTGCCAGCCCGCCACCACATTGCCCGCCAGCATCAGGTAGGGCACGCTGCCCGCGAAGACGGCGTTGGGCTGGGCCTTGGTGCCGCCCGCCACGAAGTCGATCACGTCGAGCAGCGCCTTGCGTGCAGCCGTCAGGCGCTTGGCCACGGCCAGGGCTGCGGGTGTGCCACTGGCCAGCAACGCAGCCTCGGTCTTCTCGATCTGCGCGGCAATGCCCTTGGCCACCTGGCCACCATCACGCGCCGTCTTGCGGCCCACGAGGTCGTTGGCCTGGATGGCCGTGGTGCCTTCGTAGATGGTCAGGATCTTGGCGTCGCGGTAGTACTGCGCCGCGCCAGTTTCTTCAATGAAGCCCATGCCACCATGCACCTGCACGCCCAGGCTGGTCACTTCCAGGCTGGTTTCGGTGCTGTAGCCCTTGACCAGCGGCACCATGAATTCATAGAACGCCTGGTTCTGCTTGCGCGTGTCCGCATCAGGGTGGTGGTGGGCGGCGTCGAACGCGGCAGCCGCCACGGTGGCCATGGCGCGGCAGCCCTCGACGGTGGCGCGCATGGTCATGAGCATGCGCTTGACGTCGGGGTGGTGAATGATGGCGGCGCTGGCGTTGATGCTGCCGTCCACAGGGCGGCTCTGCACGCGGTCTTTCGCGTACTGCACAGCCTTTTGATAAGCGCGCTCGGAGATCGCAATGCCCTGCATGCCCACGGCGTAGCGGGCCGCGTTCATCATGATGAACATGTATTCGAGGCCACGGTTCTCCTCACCAACCAAATAGCCCACAGCACCACCATGGTCGCCAAACTGCAGCACGGCCGTGGGCGACGCCTTGATGCCCAGCTTGTGCTCGATGCTCACGCAGTGCGCGTCGTTGCGCGCGCCCAGGCTGCCGTCCTGGTTGACCATGAACTTGGGCACCACAAACAAGCTGATGCCCTTGACGCCCTCGGGCGCGCCCTGCACGCGGGCCAGCACCAGGTGCACGATGTTCTCGGCCATGTCGTGCTCACCATAGGTGATGAAGATCTTGGTGCCGAAGACTTTGTAGCTGCCGTCCGGCTGGGGTTCAGCGCGCGTGCGCACCAGTGCCAGGTCCGAGCCCGCCTGGGGTTCGGTCAGGTTCATGGTGCCGGTCCACTCGCCCGTCACCAGCTTTTCGAGGTACGTGGCCTTGAGTTCATCGCTGCCCGCCGTGAGCAGCGCCTCGATGGCGCCATCGGTCAGCAGCGGGCACAGCGCAAAACTCATGTTGGCGCTGTTGGTCATCTCGATGCAGGCTGCGCCAATGGTCTTGGGCAAGCCCTGGCCGCCAAAGTCGGCGGGGTGCTGCAGGCCTTGCCAGCCGCCTTCGGCGTACTGGCGAAAGGCTTCCTTGAAACCGGGCGTGGTGGTGACCACACCGGATTGAAAGCTCGATGGATTCCTGTCGCCTTCCCAGTTGAGCGGAGCCAGCACGCCCTCGTTGAACTTGGCGCACTCTTCCAGCACGGCGGCGGCGGTGTCCAGACCTGCGTCTTCAAAGCCAGGGATTTGGGCGATCTGTTCGATGTTGGCCAAGTGCTCGATGGCGAACAGCATGTCCTTGACGGGGGCGGTGTAGCTCATTGTTGTCTCCGGAAAAGCAAAATTTCGTCAAAAAAAAGGCATCGCGAACGATGCCTTTGTGCAAGCCACAGGGCTTTACAGCGCCTTGACCAATTCAGGCACTGCCGTGAACAGGTCGGCTTCCAGGCCGTAGTCGGCCACGCTGAAGATCGGAGCTTCTGGGTCCTTGTTGATCGCCACGATCACCTTGGAGTCCTTCATGCCCGCCAAGTGCTGGATCGCACCCGAGATACCCGCAGCGATGTACAACTGCGGCGCCACGATCTTGCCGGTCTGGCCCACTTGCAGATCGTTGGGGGCGTAGCCTGCATCCACCGCTGCGCGGCTGGCACCAATGGCGGCACCCAGCTTGTCGGCCAGCGGGGTGATGACTTCGTTGAATTTCTCAGCACTGCCCAGCGCACGGCCACCGGAGACGATGATCTTGGCGGCGGTGAGTTCGGGGCGGTCGTTCTTGGCGATCTCGCTGCCCACGTAGCTGCTCTTGCCGGCATCGGCGGTCGCAGCGGCGGTTTCGACGGCGGCGCTGCCACCCGTGGCAGCTGCGGCATCAAAGCCGGTGGTGCGCACGGTGATGACTTTGACGCTGTCTGCGCTTTGCACGGTGGCGATGGCGTTGCCTGCGTAGATGGGGCGCTCGAAGGTGTCTTGGCTTACCACCTTGGTGATGTCGCTGATCTGGGCCACGTCGAGCTTGGCGGCCACGCGGGGGGCCACGTTCTTGCCACCTGCGGTGGCGGGGAACAGGATGTGGCTGTAGTTGCTGGCGATCGCCAGTACCTGGGCTGCCACGTTCTCGGCCAAGCCGTGGGCCAGGCTTGCTGCGTCGGCATGGATCACCTTGCTCACACCAGCGATCTGGGCTGCTGCTTGGGCGGCTGCACCGGCGTTGTGGCCGGCAACGAGGACGTGCACGTCGCCACCGCAAGCGGCTGCAGCTGTCACGGTGTTCAGGGTGGCGCCTTTGATGCTGGCGTTGTCGTGTTCAGCAATAACGAGTACCGACATTTAGATCACCTTCGCTTCGTTCTTGAGTTTTTCAACGAGGGCCGCCACGTCGGCCACCTTCACGCCTGCGCCGCGCTTGGCAGGCTCGGTCACTTTGAGGGTCTTGAGGCGAGGCGCCACGTCCACGCCGAGGTCTTCGGGCTTGACGACATCCAGCTGTTTCTTCTTGGCCTTCATGATGTTGGGCAAGGTGACGTAGCGGGGTTCGTTCAGGCGCAGGTCGGTGGTGATGACGGCGGGCAGCGTCAGGGCCAGGGTTTCCAGGCCGCCGTCGATTTCGCGGGTCACATTGACCTTGTCGGCAGCCAGGTCCACCTTGCTGGCGTTGGTGGCTTGCGGCAGGTCGGCCAGGGCTGCGAGCATCTGGCCGGTCTGGTTGGCGTCGTCGTCGATGGCTTGTTTGCCCAGGATGATGAGCGAGGGTTGCTCTTTGTCCACCAGGGCCTTGAGCAGCTTGGCCACGGCCAGGGGTTGCAGTTCGACATCGGTCTCGACCAGGATGGCGCGGTCGGCGCCAATCGCCATGGCCGTGCGCAGGGTTTCCTGGCATTGGGCTACGCCGCAGGAGACTGCGATGACTTCGGTCACCAGGCCTTTTTCTTTCAGGCGCACTGCCTCTTCAACGGCGATTTCGTCAAAGGGGTTCATGCTCATCTTCACGTTGGCGATGTCCACACCCGTGTTGTCCGACTTCACTCGGACCTTCACGTTGTAGTCCACCACGCGCTTGACAGGGACCAAGACCTTCATTGCTGCGGCTCCTAGAGAGTTGGTTGAATTGACGTTTACGTAAACCAGATGATTCTATGCCGCACTGCAGCGAACCCAACAAAAGGATGCGCTGCTGGCTGCAAATCTTCAAAAAACGAACGACCGTGCTTTTTGTGAATTATAGGCCAGCAATTCACTGGCGCACAAAGAGTTTGCTGTCACCTGCGGCACGCAGGGTCACTGCCCCTGGCTTTGCGGTGGGGATGCCGCATCGGCCCCCACCAAGGCAGCCACCGTGGGCCCGGCCCCAGGCAAGCTGCCCTCCACCTGCACGTGCATGACGCGCTGGGGGAACGGAATGTCGATATGGTGCGCGCGCAGCGCCGCCAAAATGGCCCGGTTAATGTCTGAGCGCAGGCCCAGGGTGCCGTTTTCCGGATCGGCAATCCAGAACCCCACCGTGAACTCCAGGCCATCGGCGCCAAAAGCAGACAAAGACGCAGACGGTGCGGGATCGCGCAGCACGCGGTTGCTGGCCAGGGCCGATTCGGTCAACAGCTGGATCACCAGATCCACATCGCTGTCGTAGGCCACACTCACCACAGTGGACAGCCACACGCGCGGATCGGCCAGCGACAGGTTTTCCACCCGCTGGGTGATCAGCATCTCGTTGGGCACGATGGACTCGCGCCCTGCCGCAGACCGCACCACGGTGTAGCGCGCATTGATGTTGGTGATGCGGCCTTCAAAGTTGTCTACACGCACGTTGTCGCCAATGCGCATGCTGCGCTCGGTCAGGATGACAAAGCCGCTGACGTAGTTGGAGGCCAGCTTTTGCAGCCCCAGGCCAATGCCCACGCCCACAGCCCCCCCCAACACCGACAAGGCCGTGAGATCAATCCCCACCGCCGACATGGCCACAATGAGGCCAAAGAAAATCATCACAGCCCGCAGCGCGTTGCTGACGGCCTTGCGCAGCGACAACTCAGCCCCCGTGGCTGAGCGCAACAAGCGCGACTCAATCGCAGCCGACACCCACAGCGTGAGCAGCAGCACCGCCGCCGCCGTCAAGGCCCCCTCCACCATGGTGCGCAGGCTCAGGTTCACGCTGCCCACCTTCCAGTGGATCTGCTCCATCTCGCCCAGCACCAGCGGCAACAGGCCCGTGACCCACAGCACCATGGCCAGCCACGCCAGCCAGGAGATGGTGCGCTCGATCGGTTTAACCCACTGGGACTGCGGAAACGCTACCTGCAGCACTTTGGCCCCGATGCGGATCACGACCAGCGACACCAGCACCGGAATCGCCACCTTGAACACGGCCAGCGGCACCCAGTTGAGCAGCGCGGTGCGCGCCACATAGCCCAATGCCAGCAGCACGATGGGGAACAGCGCCCCATCCACCACCTTGCGACCAAACAGAATGGAGCGATGCCCCTCTTGCTTGAGCCCACGGCGCAGCAAGGCCACCATGCCCCAGGCCAGCCCCAAACACACCAGCAGGCTGGCCAGCTCAATCAACACCGTGGGCGCTGCAAAGGCACGCAGCCACTGCCCCACATCGTCCAGCATGGGGGTATCTACAGAGCCTGCCATCAGCGCTTCCACTCCGGTGTGCGTTTCTCAGCAAAGGCCCGCGCACCTTCCTGGGCGGCTGGGTCCATCATGTTGAGCGCCATGGTCTGCCCGGCCAACTGGTAGGCAGCCTCGATGCCCAGCTCGCGCTGTTGGTACACCAGCGCCTTGCCCATGGCAATGGCAGCGCGGGGCTTCTCCAGAATGGACTGGAGCAGTGCTTCCACCTCGGCATCCAGCGCATGGGCTGGCACCACGCGATTGAGCAAACCCTGCGCCTGGGCGGTGCGGGCGTCGATGAAGTCTCCGGTGAGCAGCATCTCCATGGCGCGCTTGGCGGGCACATTGCGCACCAGCGGCACGCTGGGCGTGGCACAAAACAGGCCGTAGTGGATGCCGCTGGTGGCAAAGCTGGCGTCTTCCGCCGCCACCGCCAGATCACACTGCGCCACCAGTTGGCAGCCCGCAGCGGTGGCCATGCCTTGCACCCGCGCAATGACGGGCACAGGCAGCTTGTGGATGGTGAGCATCATGCGGCTGCACTGCGCAAACAGCTTTTGGTACCACGCCTGATCGGGGTGGGCGGCCATGTCCTTGAGGTTGTGCCCCGCACAAAACGCCTTGCCTTGCGCCGCCAGCACCACGGCCCGCGCGGACGGGTCCTGGGCCACAGCGTCCAGCGCCTGCTGCAACGCCACCAGCATCTCCGAGCCCAGGGCATTGAAGCGCCCCGGATCGTTCAAGGTCAGGGTGATCACCCCCCGCTCATCGCGCGCCACCGCCAGAGGCGATTGCGGCGCTTGCAGCGACATTTGCGCCGTGTCCAAAACCGTCATCCGTTCAACTACCTTTCACATCCAACAAAAATACACGTCACAGATCCGCCAGCACGCGCAAGTGCGCCTCCACACTGCGGGCCAGCGGCCCCATCACGTAGCCGCCCTCCAGGCACGACACGATGCGGCCCTTGGAGTAGCGCCGGGCAATGTCTTTCACACGCTGGGTGATCCAGGTGTAGTCCTGCTCGGTCAGGCCCAGTTGGCCCATGTCGTCCTCGCGGTGGGCATCAAAGCCCGCGCTCACAAAAATCATCTCGGGCTTGAAGGCCTCCAGCCTCGGGATCCACATCATCTCGATGATCTCCCGGACATCCATGCCCCGCGTGTAGGCCGCCACCGGCACGTTCACCATGTTGGGGGCCGGGTCCACATCGCCGCTGTATGGATAGAACGGGTGCTGGAAGATGCTGACCATGAGCGCCCGCGAATCGCCCGCCAGGATGTCCTCTGTGCCGTTGCCGTGGTGCACGTCAAAGTCCACTACCGCCACGCGCTGCAGGTTGTAGCGCTGCAATGCATATTTGGCGGCCACCGCCACGTTGTTGAAGAAGCAAAACCCCATGGCCTTGCTGCGGGTGGCATGGTGGCCCGGGGGGCGCACGGCGCAAAAGGCATTTTCCAGCTCACCCGCCATCACCGCATCGGTGGCGGCCAGCGCAGCGCCTGCGGCGCGCAAGGCGGCTTTCCAGGTGTGGGCATTGATGGAAGTGTCCGTGTCCAACTGCGAGTAGTTGGGCCCGCCCGCCATCAGCTCTTCATTCAGGCGATCCGACAGGCCCCGCAGTGCCGCCACATGCATGCGGTCGTGCGCCAGTTCAATGTCGGCCAATGCGGCCTCGGGGGCTTCAAACCGCTCCAGCGCATCGCCCACGCCGGTGACCAGCAAGCGGTCTTCAATGGCATCGAGGCGCTCGGGGCATTCGGGGTGGCCCGGGCCCATTTCGTGTTTCCAACAGTCCCTGTGCGTGAAATAGCCCGTCTTGCTCACAGTCTTGTCCCCGTGTCTCAGATTTTTCAGAGTTTTTCGGATAACGTTGCGCCATGGATGCACAGCACAAAATCAAATCGCTTTTAGACCAGCTTAACACGGTGATCGTAGGCAAAAAGGCCCAGGTTCAAGACTGCGTGGCCTGCCTGCTGGCCGGGGGCCACCTGCTGATTGAGGACGTGCCCGGCGTTGGCAAGACCACCTTGGCCCACGCGCTGTCGCGCACTTTCGGTCTGCAGTTTTCGCGGGTGCAGTTCACTGCCGACCTGATGCCCAGCGACCTGACGGGCGTGTCGGTGTACGAGCGCGGCAAGGAAGGCTTTGTCTTTCACCCCGGCCCGGTGTTTGCCCAGGTGCTGCTGGCCGACGAAATCAACCGTGCCAGCCCCAAAACGCAAAGTGCCTTGCTCGAAGCCATGGAAGAAAAGCAGGTCTCGGTCGAAGGCGCCACCCGGCCTCTGCCCCACCCCTTTTTCGTGATTGCCACACAGAACCCACTCGACCAGCTTGGCACCTTCGCGCTGCCTGAATCGCAGCTGGACCGGTTTTTGATGCGCATCTCCATTGGCTACCCCGACCGCGCCTCAGAGCGCCTGCTGCTGGCCGGATCAGACCGCCGCGACATGGTGGACACACTGCCCGCCCTGCTGGACGCCCCCGAGCTGGCCGAGCTGCAACGCCAGGTGCTGGCCGTGCATGCGTCCGATGCCCTGCTGAACTACGTGCAAGACCTGGTGGCCGCCACGCGCTCGGGCCAATGGTTTTTGCAAGGCCTGTCGCCCCGTGCGGGGATTGCCCTCGTGCGCGCGGCCAAGGCGCAGGCACTGATCAGCGGGCGCGACTATGTCGCCCCTGACGACGTGCAGGCCGTGCTGCCCCAAACCATTGCCCACCGCCTGGTGCCCGTGGGCGATGCCGGGCGCGGCGCAGTAGAGCAAGTGCGTGCCATGGTCGATGCCACCCCCCTGGCGTGATGGCTGGCACAGCAACCCGCCCCGCTGCCCCAAAGCCGTTGACAGGCGCTGTCGGGGGCTTCTCGCCCCTGGCGCCGCTGCGTCGGCGCTTTCGTTCCTGGTGGGAGGGGCGCCTCAAGCGCGATGACACCCTCACCCTGACCCAGCGCAACGTCTATATCGTGCCCACCGGGCCGGGGTGGATGCTGGCCGTCACCCTGCTGGTGCTGCTGGTGGCGTCCATCAACTTCCAGCTCAACCTGGGCTACCTGTTCACCTTCATGCTGGCGGGCAGTGCCGCCATCGGCATGCACATCTGCCACGCCACGCTGCGCGGCATCACTTTGCACCTCAAGCCGCCCCAGCCCCAGTTTATGGGCACCAGCGCTGCGCTGGAGGTGCAACTGTCCAGCCCCCGCACCACGCCGCGCTATGGCATTGGCGTGGCCGTGCACGAGCCCGAAGCCCACGCCGAGCACCACTGGGCCTGGACCGATGTACCCGCCCAGGGCCAGGCCACGGTGCAGGTGGCGTTCCAGCCCCAGCGGCGCGGCCTGCACCCGGTGCCTACGTTGACGGCCGAAACGCGCTTTCCCATGGGCACTTTCCGCGTCTGGACCTATTGGCGCCCAGCCTCTCAAATCCTGGTGTACCCCGCCCCCGAGGTACCCGCCGCGCCCCTGCCCCCCGGCGAGCCCCGCGCCGTAGGCAAGGGCAGCGCCAACAGCCAGGGCATTGGCGAATTTGACGGCGTGCGCGCCTACCGGCGGGGCGACCCGCTCAAACTCGTGGTGTGGAAGAAAGCGGCCAAATCACTGGGCAGCGGCACCGATGACCTGGTCAGCCGCGACGCCCAGCAAAGCCAGCGCCAGGAGCTGTGGCTGGACGTGAACAGAGCCAACCTGCCCGACCCTGAGGCGCGCATCTCCCGTGTCACCGCCTGGGTGCTGCAAGCCGACCGCCTGGGCCTGGACTACGGCCTGCGCGTGCCAGGGCGTGAGATTGCCCCAGGCAGCGGCGCAGCGCACCGCATGCAGTGCCTGGAAGCCTTGGCGCTGTGCTGACACGCGCCGCCAGCCCCACCGCTTGAATACACCCATAAAAATGCCATCCAGCGCAAGCAGCTATCCTTTCAATAGCAAAAAACATCACCCATGGGGGACGGCGCTGCTAGCCCCCCCGTGCGGGACGGCCTGCCCATGAGCGCACTGCCCACCACGGCGCCCCGCGCCACACTGCGCCAAACCCTGGCCCACCTGCCCCGCGAAGCGCGGGACACCCTGTTCCTGCTGGCCGTGATCGCCTGGGTCATTGCGCCCCAAGCGCAGTGGCTGCCTGTTTGGACCAGCCTGCTGGTGGCCTGCATCCTGCTGTGGCGCAGCTGGCTGGCCTGGTACAGCAGGCCGCTGCCCAGCCGCTGGATCACCTCGGGCCTGATCGCGCCTGTGGCGTTTGGCGCCACCATCTTCTCGTACGGCACCTTCGTCGGGCGCGAGGCCGGGGTCACGCTGGTGGTGACCCTGCTAGCCCTCAAGACTCTGGAGCTGCGCGCCCGCCGCGATGCCCTGGTCATCTTCTTCCTGGGCTTCTTCACCATGGTCAGCAGCTTCTTCAGCTCGCAATCGCTGCTGACCGCCGCCGCCATGCTGGTGGGGCTGCTGGGCATGCTCACCGCGCTGGTCAATGCCCACATGCCCGTCGGGCGCCCCCCGCTGCGGCAATCGTTTCGCACCGCGTTCACCATGGCGCTGCTGGGCGCGCCCATCATGGCAGCGCTGTTCATGCTCTTCCCCCGCATGGCGCCGCTGTGGGGGGTGCCCAGCGAGCAAACCGTGGGCGGCAGTGGCCTGTCGGGATCGATGAAGGTGGGCAGCATCGCTGAGCTGGCACTGAACGAAGCCGTGGCGTTTCGCCTGCGCTTCGACAGCCCGACACAAGAGCTGCCCCCGCCCTCGACCATGTACTTTCGTGGCCCCGTGCTCGCGGGATTTGACGGGCGCGAGTGGCGGGCCGAGCCTTTTCGCGAAGACAGCGCCTGGGCCGCGCGTGCGGGCCTGCCTGCCAACTTGCAGGTGCAAGGCCCTGCGCTGCGCTACGAAGTGACGCTGGAGCCCCAGAGACGCCCCTGGCTGATGGTGCTGGAAGCCACCCCCCAGGCCCCCGAGCTGCCCGGCAACCCCACCTACATGACGCAGGATTTGCAGTGGATGGCAGCGCGCCCCATCATGGACGTGGTGCGCTACCGGGCGGAAAGTTACCCCGAATTCCGCCATGGCCCCAGCACCCCAGTGCGGCAGTTGCGCGAGTTCGTAACCTTGCCCCCAGGTTTTAACCCCCGCACGCTGGCACTGGCAGCCCAGATGCGCGCCGACCCGGCCCTGGCCAACGGCGACACGGCCGCCCTGGTCAGCGCGGCGCTGAACCGGCTGCGCACTGGTGGCTACAGCTACACGCTGGAGCCCGGCGTGTATGGCGAACACACCGCCGACGAGTTCTGGTTTGACCGCAAGGAAGGCTTTTGCGAGCACATTGCATCGGCCTTTGTGGTGCTGATGCGGGCCATGGACGTGCCCGCGCGCATCGTCACGGGCTACCAAGGCGGCGCCATCAACCCGGTGGACGGCTACTGGACCGTGCGCCAAAGCGATGCCCACGCCTGGGCCGAGGTGTGGATGCCCGAGCGCGGCTGGGTGCGGGTGGACCCGACCGGCGCCGTGGCCCCCGGCCGCGTGGGGGCCTTTGAGCGCCTGGCTGCGCCCCGGGGTGCCTTTGCATCGGCCATGGGCACCATGATCGGCGTGGGCACCCTGCAGCAGCTGCGCGCAGCGTGGGAGGCCGTCAACAACCGCTGGAACCAATGGGTGCTGAACTACACCCAAAACCGCCAGATGGACCTGCTTAAAAAGCTGGGCTTTGAATCGCCCAGCTGGCAAGACCTGACGACGATTTTGGGCGGCCTGCTGGGCGTGGCCGCGCTGGGCGCCGCAGGGTGGAGCTGGTGGGAGCGCAGCCAGCACGACCCGTGGCTGCGCCTGCTGGCCCGCACCCGCAAGCGCCTGGCCAGCGCCGGGCTGCCGCTGCCCGATCACCTGCCGCCACGCACCATGGCGCAGAAGGTGCTGGCGCACTGGAGCCAAAGCGCCACCAACCCGGGGCACGCTCTTCAATCAACGCCTGCGCAGCCCATTCAACCCATTGCCGACTGGCTGCTGCGCCTGGAGCAGGTACGCTATGCAGCCCACCCGGCTGCGCAGCTCAGTGCCCTGCGGCGCGAATTCAACGCCCTGCCCTGGCCTGCAGCCCGCAAAGGTCCTTGACAAGGTCCAGGCCCCAAACCTGGACCCCACCCCGCCAACGCACCCTTACCCCCTTGCGGGCCGACACCGAATCGGCCCCGCTCTTTCAGACCCGCTTCATGTTCAAGACCGTTCTGCTTGCTACATCTTTAATAGCTGCCAGCGCAATACCTGCAAGCGCCAAGCCCCAAAAACATTCACAACCAGCGGCCACACGCAACAACACGGTGCAGGGCAGCACCCCGTACGCCCAGCGCGAAGACGCCATGCAGTTTGCCGACGACCTGGCCGCGCGCCGGGGGCTGGACCGTGAATGGGTGCGCCAAGCCGTAGGCCAGGCGCGCTATCTGGGGGGCGTGCCCAAGCTCATGCTGCCGCCCGCCTCTGGCACGGCCAAAAACTGGCGCGTGTACCGCAGCCGCTTCATCGACCCCATCCGCATCCGCGCAGGGGTGCGCTTTTGGCAAGAGCACCGCGAAGCCCTGGCCCGCGCCGAGCAGGAATATGGCGTGCCCGCCGAGATCATCGTCGGCATCATCGGGGTCGAGACCATCTACGGCCAGCAGATGGGCAACTTCCGCGTGATGGACGCGCTGGCCACCTTGGCCTTCGACTTCCCCGCCGCGCACCCGCGCGCCAAAGAGCGCACCGAGTTCTTTCGCCGTGAGCTGGAGCAATGGCTGAGCCTGGCCAACCGCACCAACATCGACCCGTTTGAGGTCAAGGGCAGCTACGCAGGCGCCATGGGGCTGGGGCAGTTCATGCCGTCAAGCTGGGCGCGGTTTGCGGTGGACTTTGACGGCGACAGCCGCATCGACCTGTTCAAGAGCCCCACGGATGCGATTGGCTCGGTGGCCAACTACTTCAAGGGCCACGGCTGGACCACGGGCATGCCCACGCACTTTGCCGTGCAGTTCGACCCCGCCACGCTCAAGCTCGACGAACTGCTTGCGCCCGACATCCTGCCCACCTTCAGCGCGGCCAGCCTGCAGGCCAAGGGCGCGGTGCTTGACGCAGCGGGCGCACAGCACACAGGCCCCATGGCCCTGATCGAGCTGCAAAACGGCGGCGATACGCCCACCTACGTGGTGGGCACCGAGAACTTCTACGCAGTCACGCGCTACAACTGGTCGAGCTACTACGCGATGGCGGTGATTGAGCTGGGACGCGAAGTGGCCGCGGCCCGCGCTGCGCGGTAGTCGCCCACCGCGCTGGCAGGCACCCAGCCCAGCTCCGGAGCAATCAGGCGGGCGGTGTCGCTCAATATCTGGGTGTATTCCGCCGCACTGAAGTCATACGGCAATTCCAGCCGCAGCTCTTGCACCAAGGGCACGATGGGGTCGCGGCGCAAGTGCTCCAGGATTTCATCGGCCGTGCCCACCAGGTCGCGGGCGAACAGCGTGCGGCGCTCGCCCTGCGGGGCCAGCGTGCGCCCATGCCGCGATGCAGCCCAGGCGCGGTAGCGGGCACGGGTGCTGGCGTCCGCACCGTCCAGCGGCACGATCACGCGGCCCAGCGCCACGCGCGGGGCGCAAGCCCCGGCCCAGTGCGCGTGGTACAGGGCCAGTTGGCTGCGCTGCGCTTCAAAAAAATCATCCGTCTGCTCACCCCGGTTCAGGTTGCCAATCAGCAGGTGATACCCGTTTTCGCCCGCCCAGCGGGCAGAACGCAACGAGCCACCGCCGTACCACAGCCGCTGCGCCAGCCCAGGCGCGTGTGGCTGCACCCGTGGGCGCTGGCGGCCCGCGGGCGACTCCACAAACGTGTCCTCGTCGCCAATCAGGTCACCGCGCAGGTTCTCGCGCAGCCGCTGCACGCGGGCGTGCGAGAAGTCCACGGCCGACGCATCCCCATCCCACAGCCGCTCGCCCAGCAAGTCGCCATACGGCGGGGCGCCAGCGCTCAGCCCGACCTGTAGCCGCCCCTGTGCCAGCACATCCACCGTGGCCAGGTCTTCGGCCAGGCGAAACGGATTCTCGTAGCCCATCTGGATCACCGCCGTGCCCAGTGCAATGCGCTGGGTGCGCTGGCTGGCCGCCGCCAAGAAGGTGGTGGCGGACGACACCCCACGCTCCAGGTGCCGTTGGCGCACCCAGGCGCTTTGGTAACCCAGCGCCTCGCCCAGCGCGAACAGGTCCAGGGCTTCGTTCAGGCCCTGCAGCGGGCTGGCTTCGGCATAGCTGCCGGGGGTAAGGAATGCAAGGTGGGCAATGGCCATGGTCAGAACTTCGGCAAGCCGGGGGGATTGGTCTCGGACTTTGGCAAGGCCTCCTCCAGCAAAGCCCAGCGCTGCAGCGCCTGCGTGTACTGGCCGCTCTGGATCAGTCCATTGGTCGCCAGGGTCAACGCATCGGCCAGGCCCGAGCCCTTGCGGGTGGTGATGGCGACATCCGATTTGAGCGGCCAGCCCGCATTCACGGTGCCAACCAGCTTGGTTTTGCCTTCTTTGGCCGCATGGTAGGCCTGCGGCGCATTGGGGTTGAAGTTGGCGTCTGCACGGCCCGACACCACCGCCAGCAGGCGTGCGGCATCGTCGTCAAAGTACAGCAGCTCTACGGGCTTGAGCCCTGCGGCCAGGTTCTTCTTGTTCCATTCGAGCAGGATGCGCTCCTGGTTCGTGCCCGAGCCGGTCACCACCTTCAGCCCAGCCACATCCTTGGGCTCCTGGATCGCCGCGATCTTGCTGTCGGTGCGCACATAAAACCCGTGCAGGCCCAGGCGGTAGGTGGAGAAATCGAACTTCTCCTTGCGCTGCTCCGTCACCCCCACGTTCGAGATCACAGCATCGTATTTGCCAGAGCTCAGCCCTAGCGGCCAGTCGGCCCAGGCAATGGGCAGCAGCTCCAGCTTCAGGCCCAGCGCATCGGCCACCAGTTGTGCGTAGTCGGGGTCAAACCCCACCAAGGTCTTGGCGTCGCTGGCGTAGGTGGAAATGGGCGGCGCAAACGGCGCAATCGCCACCGTGAACACGCCTTCCTTTACAAACTTGAAGCCCTTGGGGATGGCCTGGATGGCCGCCGCGTTCTTGTCCGCACGCAGGCGGCCCTTTTGTTCGGGGCTGAAGTCAAACGCCGCCGCAGCCATCGCCGCACTGGCCACAGAGAAAAATGCCAGCGCGGCACCCGCCGCCAGCACCGTGCGACGCACAAGGTTCAATGCCATGGTGTTCCTATCAACGAAAGATGTGTCGGATCGGGCTCGCGACCTGCATGGATCGCGGACCGTTGCCTCACTTCTTGGGCAAGCCGGGTGGGTTGGTGCGCGATGCGGTGATCGCTTCAGACTGCAAATTCCAGCGCTCCAGCGCCTTGGCGTAGTTGCCGTTTTTGATTTGCGCATTGAGTGCCGCGGTGACCGCATCGGCTATGCCCGAGCCCTTGCGCGAGGCCACTGCAATCTCTGCCGCCTGGGGCCAGCCGCCCGAGAATGCGCCCACCAGACGCGTCTTGCCATCGCGCGCGTTGTGGGCCGCAATGCCGTTGGGCGCCAGGTACGCATCAGCGCGTCCTGAGGCCAGGGCCAGGTACAGCACCACGTCATCGTCAAAATACAGAATGTCCACCGGCTTGAGGCCCGCTGCCACGTTCTGCTGGTTCCAGCGCAACAGGATCTGCTCCTGGTTCGTACTCGCCCCCACCACCACCTTGAGGCCCGCCACGTCCTTGGGCTCCTTGATGGACTGGATCTTGGAGTTGGCAGCCACGTAAATGCCCAACTGGTCATTGCGGTAGGTAGAGAAGTCGAACTTCTCCTTGCGCTCTTCCGTCACTGTGACGTTGGAGATCACCACGTCGAACTTGCCAGACTGCAAGCCCAGCGGCCAGTCGGCCCAGGCCACCGATACCAGCTCCAGCTTGCGGCCCAGGCTGTCAGCTACCAGTTGCGCAATGTCGGGGGCATTGCCCACCGGGGTTTTGTTGTCGGTGGCATAGGCGCCAAACGGCAGGCGGCCCGTGGTGGTGCCCACCGTCAGCACACCGTCCTTGGCAAACTTGAAGCCCGGGGGCAGCAGCTTGAGCGCATCGTCCACCTTTTGCGAGCGGGGGCGGCCGGGCTGCTCCGGGCTCAAGTCCACGGCCTGGGCGGTGGCGTGCAGCGGCATCAGTGCCGCAGTGGCGACCAGGGCCAGCAGCACAGACGAGAGGGTTTGGCGAAACGTGGGCATGAAGAAATTCCTTGGTTTGAAATCAAAGCGATCAATGAAAGCCACAGGGCGGCCGAGCCCCGTGAGGGTGTGTTGGTGGACTTGCGATGAATAGGGGCAGACCCGCGTCAGAGCACCTTGGCCAAAAACTCTGCGGTGCGCGGGTGGTCAGGCTGGTTGAACACCTTGGCAGGCGAGCCTGTTTCCAAAATGCGCCCCCGCTCCATGAACACCACGGTGTCAGCCACCTCGCGGGCAAAGCCGATTTCATGTGTCACGATGACCAGGGTGGTGCCGCTGCGCGCCAGCTCTTTGATCACATCCAGCACTTCGCCCACCAGCTCAGGATCGAGTGCCGATGTGGGCTCATCAAACAGCAGCACCTTGGGCTTGAGCGCCAGGGCCCGTGCAATCGCCACGCGCTGCTGCTGCCCACCCGAGAGCTGGCGTGGATAGCTGTGCGCCTTGTCGGCCAGGCCCACGCGGTCCAGTAGCTCCAGCGCCAGGGCCTCGGCCTCGGTGCGCGGCACACCACGCACATGGATGGGGGCTTCGATGATGTTCTCCAGCACCGTCAAGTGCGGGAACAGGTTGAAGTTCTGAAACACCATGCCCACGTCCACGCGGCGGCGCAAGATGTCCTTCTCGCCCAGTTCGTACAGCGTGTCGGCATCCTGGCGGTAGCCGATCAGTTCACCGTCGATGGCGATGAAGCCGCCGTCCACGCGTTCGAGGTGGTTGATGGTGCGCAGCAAGGTGGACTTGCCCGAGCCAGACTGCCCCAGGATCACCGTGACGCTGCCCGGCTGCACCGTGAGCGTCACGCCATGCAGCACCTGCAGGTCGCCATAGCGCTTGGTCACCCCGTGGATCGTGACCTCCCCACCCTGGCTGTGGTTCCCCGTCCAGCGGGGCACCACCGGCACGGCCGTGGGCTGTGCGGGTGGCTGCTGCACGACGGCCTGCGCAGGGGCTAGCACACCCCGAGCAGGCCGCGCAGGCCACAGGCGCTGGGCGATGGCACTGAACAGCGAAGGCGGCGGGTTGCGCAACGCCCCCTTGGAGAAATGCCGCTCGATGTAGTGCTGCGCCAGCGACAGCACCGTGAGGATCACCAGGTACCACACCGTGGCCACCATGAGCAGCGGGATCACCTCCAGGTTGCGGCGGTAAATAATCTGGATGGTGTAGAACAGCTCAGGCAGCGCCAGGATGTACACGTTGGACGTGCCCTTGGCCAGGCCAATGATGTCGTTGAACCCCGCCGGCAAGATCGAGCGCATGGCCTGCGGCAACACGATGCGAAACGCCTGGCGGCGCCGTGGCAGGCCCAAGGCGGCAGCGGCCTCCAGCTGCCCCTGGTCCACCGCCAGGATGCCCCCGCGCACGATCTCTGACGCAAATGCAGCCTGGTTCAGCGTGAGGCCGATCAGCGCCGCAGCAAACGGGCTGATGAGCTGCGTGGTGGGGTAGGAGAAAAACGTCCAATCGGTGAAAGGCACCCCCACACCGAGCGTCTCGTACAGATAGCCCAGGTTGTTGATGATGAGCAGCAACACGATGATGGGGATGGAGCGAAAAATCCAGATGAACACCCACGACAGCCCCGCCAGCAACGGCGAGCGCGACACCCGTGCCAATGCCAGCGCCGTGCCCAGCGTGAAGCCCAACACCGCCCCCAATGCTGTGAGCAGCAGCGTGCGCCCCAAGCCCACCAACACGGGTTCTGCAAAAAACCACTCGCCAAACACGCCCCAGCCCCAGCGCGGGTTGGTGAACACCGAATACAACACCAGCGCTATGACAGCGGCGGCAAACAGCGTGCCCACAGCGCGTGCGCGGTGCCGCGCCGGTACCACTTTGTAGTGCGAGTAGTCGCCCTTGCTGGGGGCTGGGTGGTGCACGGGGGCCTCCAGCGCAGCGGGCGCAGGGGCGCGGGCCGCGCCGCTGGACAACGGGGCAGACGGCGTGGAGCCCAGCGGGCGCAGGTGACCAGCGTCATCCAGGGTGGTCGTCGTTGACATGGGCCAGTCCTTCGTAAAACAAAAATAGGGGTTCTCTGCAACCCAGGCTCAGGCTGCCCGGGCGTGGGCTGCTGGCGCTGCAGGCGCAGGCCCATGCACGCTGCCCAGCAGCCCCGTCGGCTGCACAAACAAGTGCTGAGCGCGGGACGCCAGAAAATGCGGTGCATCGGCCAGGGAAGGCACCTCAGGCGACAGGCGCTTTTCAAACGGCAGCGACCGGTAGGTACCCGCCGGGGCCGCCACATCAAACAATGCCGAGTAGCCCAGGCCCTGGTACAAGCCCACCGCCTCGGGCTGGCGAAACCCCGTGGTCAGGTAGATGCGGCGGTAACCCTGGCGCTGCACCTGCGCTTCCAGCTCCGCCATCACCTTGCAGGCCAGCCCCTGGCGGCGCCACTGCGAGTGGGTCCACATGCGCTTGAGTTCTGCCGTGTCGTCGTCATAGCGCTTGAAGGCGCCACCCGCCACCGCCTGCCCTTGCCGCAGCAGCAATACAAAATTTCCGCCCTGCGCGGGCGCAAACAGCTGCGGCGGGTACTTCTCCATCTCCCGAGGGCTGCCGTCCTGCTGGTAGAACTCGCCGTAGCGGCTGTCGTATTCGTGGGTCAGCTCCTGCACCAAGGGCTGGGCCAGGGGGTCCAGCGGGGTGGTGTAGACAAACAGGTCGCTCATGCGATGGACTCCTGAGATTCGGTGGGGCCAGTGACCAGAAACTGCTCCGCCAGCCGCACCCAATAGCTGGCCGAGGGCGCCAGGATGGCGTCGTTGAAGTCGTAGTACGGGCTGTGCAGCGAGGCCCCATCGCCATTGCCCACAAACACATAGCTGCCGGGGCGCTTGAGCAGCATGAAGGCGAAGTCCTCGCTGGCCGTGCGCGGCCGAAAGCCCGCATCCACGGCCGTCACGCCAAAGGTGTCCAGCGCCACCTGCCGGGCAAAGGCGGTTTCCTTGTCGTGGTTGATCACGGCGGGGTAACCCAGGCGGTAGTCCACCTCGGCCGTGGCACCAAAGCTCTCAGCCTGCGCACGCGCCACCTCGGGCACGCGGCGCTGCAGCAGCGCCCGCACCTCGGGCTTGAAGGCGCGGGCCGTGATCTTGAGTTCGACGCTCTCGGGAATCACGTTGGCCGCATGGCCGCCATGGATGGAACCCACGGTGACCACCCCCATGTCCAGCGGGTCCACATTGCGCGACACCACCGACTGCAGCGCAGTGATGATGTGCGCGCTGGCCACCACGGGGTCCACCGTGTCTTGCGGCGCAGCCCCATGCCCGCCCTTGCCGCGCACGGTGATGAGGGCCTGGTCCACCGAGGCCATGGCCGGGCCGCTCACGCAGCCAAAGTGCCCAGCCTCCACGCACGGCCAGTTGTGCAGGCCAAACACCGCATCGCACGGGAAGCGCTCAAAAAGCCCTTCGGCAATCATTTGCCGGGCGCCGCCACCGCCCTCTTCGGCGGGCTGAAAAATCAGGTGCAACGTGCCATCCCACAGCCCCTCTTGCGCCAGGTAGCGGGCGGCTGCCAGCAGCACCGTGGTGTGCCCATCGTGCCCACAGGCGTGCATCACACCGGGGTTCTCGCTGGCATAGGGCAGGCTTGTCGTCTCCTGGATAGGCAGCGCATCCATGTCGGCCCGAATGCCCAAGCGGCGCTCGCCCCGGCCCCTGCGCAGCGTGCCCACCACGCCCGTGCCTGCGATGCCGGTGGTGACCTCATAGCCCCACTGCGCCAGTCGCTCGGCCACGATGGCTGCGGTGCGGAACTCCTGGAACGACAGCTCGGGGTGCTGGTGCAGGTCACGCCGCAGCGCCTTGAACTCACCAATGGACGACGCCACACTGCGGCGCACCTGCTCGGCGCGATCGCTGCCCGAAGTCACCTGCACAGGCAATGCGGCACCCATCACGCGGCCTTGGGCACGGGCAACTCGGCCTGGCTGTCGGGCGCATAGCGACTCGCCTTGCGGGGCAAACCCAGGTGGTCGCGCAGCGTCTGGCCCGGCAGAGTGCGCTCATAGCGGCCGCATGCATCCAGCGCCGGGATGACGAACTGCACAAAATCATCGAGCCCTTGCGACAGCACCGGAAAGCCCAGAATGAAACCATCGGCCGCCCCCTCGTCCACCCAGCGGATGATCTCCTCGGCCACGCGCTCGCCCGTGCCCACAAACTGCGAGCGCGGGGTGGCCACTTCCAGTGCCACCTGGCGCAGCGTGAGCCCGCGCGCTTGGGCATCGGCCTTGATGCGGTCGGTGGTAGAGCGAAAGCTGTTCTTGCCAATGTCGCCCAGCTCAGGAAACGGCGCGTCCAGCGCGTACTGCGTGAAGTCGTGGTGATCGAAAAACCGGCCCAGGTAGGCCAGGGCTTCGTCGATGGTGAGCAGCTCGCGAATGGTCTGGTATTTAGCCTCGGCCTCTTCTTGCGTGGCCGCCACGATGGGGCCGATGCCCGGAAAAATCTTTACCTCGTCGGCTTGGCGCCCGTGCGCCACCGCACTGGCCTTGACCTTGCGTAAAAACGCCCGGGTCTCCTCGATCGACGGCGAGTGGGTGAACACCGCGTCGGCAAACTTGCCCGCCAGGCCGATACCGGCGTCGGACGAGCCCGCCTGGAAGATCACAGGTTGTCCCTGCGCCGAGCGACCGATGTTCAGCGGCCCGGCCACCTCAAAAAAGCGCCCCTTGTGGTTGAGCGTGTGCAGCTTGGCAGGATCGAAGAACTGGCCCGTTTCACGGTTGCGCACGATGGCGTCTTCATCCCAGCTGTCCCACAGCCCCTGCGTCACCTGCAGGTACTCATCGGCGATCTCGTAGCGCAGCGCGTGGTCCGGGTGGGTGCGGCTGTAGTTCTGCGCGGTGCCTTCCAGCGGTGTGGTCACCACGTTCCAGCCCGCACGGCCACTGCTGATGAGGTCCAGCGAGGCAAACTGCCGCGCCACCGTGAACGGGTCGCTGTACGACGTGGAGATGGTGCCTGCCAAACCGATCTTGGAGGTGACCGTGGCCAGCGCCGACAGGATGGAAATGGGCTCGAAGCGGTTGAGGAAATGCGGAATCGACTTTGCGTTGATGAACAGACCATCGGCCACAAACGCAAAGGCAATGCCGTTGGCGTCGGCCTTTTGCGCCGTGCGGATGTAGAAGTCCAGGTTCACGCTGGCGTCTGCAGGGCCTGCGGGGTGCTTCCACGCATTCATGTGGCCACCGGCGCCGTGCAGCATCACACCAAAGCGGATGGGGGATTTTGGGCTCATGGGAACAAACTCCGACAACAAATGGGAAGGATGGAAAGCAGCGGGCGCTCAGGCCGCCACGGCGTCAAAGGCTCCGGCCAGCAGTTCGACCGATGCGAGCCGGTCGGCAAAGCCCGTCACCGGGGTATCGACCACAAACTCTTCGATGCCGTAGCGCTCTGCCAACGCATCGAGTTGCTCGCGCACATGGCTTTGCGAGCCTGCAATCACATGCGGGCGGGTTTCTTCAAGGCGGTACTCGCTCACACCCGCCTGGCGCGCAAATTCGGCAGCAGCCTGCTCGCTGGGCAGGTTGAAGGTCTGGCCCGTGGGCAGGTGCAGCTTGAACACACGCAGCGCGCCCACCAGGCGTTCAGCTTGTGCTTGCGTTGGCGCCACCAGCGCATACAGCGCCAGCGACGGGGCACGGCCTGCGGCCTCGCGGTACACCTTCAGCGACCGCTCGATGTTGGCCGGGTCGCCATTGAAGTGCCCGGCGTACGTGAAGTTCCAGCCGTGGCGGGCCGCGAGTGCCGCGCTGTCTGGGCTGCCGCCCAGCAGATAGCGCTCTGGCAAGCTGGGGGGCTGGGGCTGGGCGACGGCCCCAGCCAACGGGTGGGCCGCGGGCAGCGCGTTGTGCAGGAAGGCGTCCAGCTCGGCAAAGCGGGCGGCAAAGTCGGGCTTGGCAGTCTTGTCGTGCACGGCCTGCAGCGCACGGGTAGACAACGGCAGCCCGCCGGGCGCCTTGCCCACGCCCAGGTCCACACGGCCTGGGGCCAGGGCGGCCAGCAACTTGAACTGCTCAGCCACCTTGAAGGGGCTGTAGTGCTGCAGCATGACGCCGCCCGAACCCACCCGAATGCGCGAAGTGCGCGCCAGGATGTGGGCCGCAAGCACCTCGGGGGCAGAGCCTGCAAGGCCCGGGTTGCCGTGGTGCTCTGCCACCCAGAAGCGCTGGTAGCCCAGTTGCTCGGCGCGCTGCGCCAGCGCTACGGTGCGCTGCAGGGCCTCGGCGGCGGTAGCGCCCTCGGGCACGGGGCTTTTGTCGAGCAGAGAAAGGGCGTAGGGCACGGTGGAGGCGATTCGCGCATGAGTGATCGATGCAGCAAATTCTGTGGCCCGCAGGCCCCCACCGGTTGCGCTAACTTTTCATATCGATATGCAGGGGGCGTTGCGCGGTGCCCCCTGCACAGACAGCCTCAGAACCGCTGCCTCAAAACCTCTGCATCTGGCAACTGTGCGGCTGCTCGGCTTTGGCGGCAGGGATCTGCCGCACCACGCGGAAACCATAGCCCGAGCCTTCCACGTCAAACTTCACGCCGGGCGCGCCCTTCTTGTCCATCACGCCCACGGCCAGGGCCTGTTGGAACTGGTGGTCGGCCGCGCGCATGGCGCCGCCCTGCCCAGCAAGCTGCACGTTGGCCTTTTCCATTTGCCGAGCCACAGCCACCACGTCGGTGGTGCCTGCGCGCTCGATGGATTGGGCCAGCGCCTCGACCATCAATTGCATGCGCATGTGCACGTAGTCATCCTGCGGCTTGGGGAAGCGATCACGGAACGACTGGTAGAAGGCCTCGCTCTGCGCACCGGGCACGTTAGGCAGCCAGTCGGCCACGGCCACTACTTTGCCAATGCCCGCATCGCCCATGGCTGCAGGCGCACCCAAGGCGTTGCCATAGAAGGTGTAGAAGCTGCCTTCAAAGCCCACCTCGCGTGCGGCCTTGACCAGCAGCGTGAGGTCGTTGCCCCAGTTGCCCGTCACCACGGCCTGTGCACCGCTGGTTTTGATCTTGACGGCGTAGGGTGCGAAATCTTTGACACGGCCCACGGGGTGCAGTTCGTCACCCACCACCGTCACATCGGGGCGCTGGGCTGCCAATTGCTTTTTGGCCTCGCGCAGCACGGCCTGGCCAAAGCTGTAGTCCTGGCCAATGAGGTACACGCTCTTGAGTGCTTTGTCCTCGCGCATCACCTCCATCAACGCGGCCATGCGCATGTCGGCATGCGCGTCAAAGCGGAAGTGCCAGAAGCTGCATTTTTCGTTGGTGAGGATCGGGTCCACCGCCGAGTAATTGAGGAACAGCACGCGCTTGCTGGGCTCGCGCTCGTTGTGCTTGTTGATGGCCTCGATCAGCACCGCCGCCGTGGCCGACGAATTGCCTTGCAAGATGACCTGCGCGCCATCGTCAATGGCAGCGCGCAGGGCCGACAGTGCCTCTTCGTTTTGGCCCTTGCTGTCGTAGCGCTCCAGCACCAGCGGGCGCTTGCCGCCAGCGGCGGCAGGCAGCGTAACGCCACCACGCGCGTTCACGCGCTCCATGGCCCAGTAGACGTTGCGAAACACGGCTTCGCCGGTGTTCGCAAAAGCGCCCGACAGGCTTTCAATCAAAGCCACCTTGATCGGCTTGCCTGCGGGCACTGCGGCCGTGGACGCTGCACTTTGGGCCCAGCCCGGTGCCACGGGCGCAAGGCCCAGAACCGCTGCACCCGCCACCGTGCAAGCGGCCTGAAATAGTGCTGCGCGGCCCCATTTCAAGCCCGCAGTTTGCAATTTATTCATGCTCATTTTTCCCTTGAAATCCCGTGGATGCGTACACACCTCCTGTGCATGCGGCGACCACCCCGAGAGCCGCGCAGTGTATAGGAGTACCCCATGATCTTCGCCCCCGTGATCCGCCGCGCCGCCTTCAACCCCACCCCACGCGCCGCCGACCTGGCCTTGCAACGTTTTCTCATGGGCAGCCTGGGCGCCACCGCTGCGGCCCAGCCCACCACAGCAGGCTGCACCGTGACGCAGGACGAGAAAAGCACTACGCTGCAGCTGGATGTGCCGGGCCTCTCACGCGAGCAGCTGAACATCACCATCGAAGGCAATGTGGTGAAGCTGCAAAGCGCCGAAGGCGCCCCCCGCCAGGTGCAACGCGCCTGGGAACTGGCCCAGGATATTGACGCCGCTGCCAGCACGGCCAAGCTTGAAAATGGCGTGCTCACCCTGACACTTGTGCGCGTGGAGCCCGTGAGCAAAGCCACTTCGCTGACCATTCACTAAAGCATCTCTGGGGTGCAGCACGCTGTACGCCCAGGCCATCAAAGCCCGCCCCAAAAAAAGGCCCCTTTCGGAGATTCCGAAAGGGGCCTTTTTGTGCCTTTGCGCTGGGCACATCACCGCCGCGATGGGCGGTGGGTGTGCCACTCACTCGTGGCGCAACGCGTCAATCGGGTCCATGTGCGCCGCGCGGCGGGCCGGAAAGTAGCCAAACACCACGCCAATGCCCGCTGAGAACACAAACGACAGCAGGTTGACCCCAGGGTTGAACAGGTAGGGCACGCCCATCACCTGCGCCAACCCCAGCGATGCGGCTGTGGCCAGCACAATGCCCACCAGCCCGCCCAATGCGGCCAGCACCACGGCCTCGATCAAGAACTGCAACAGCACCTCGCGCTCCAGCGCGCCAATGGCCAGGCGCAGGCCGATCTCGCGGGTGCGCTCGGTCACGCTCACCAGCATGATGTTCATGATGCCGATGCCGCCCACCAGCAAGCTCACCGCGGCCACGGCGCCCAGCAGCATGGTCATCACCTTGGTGGTGCCCGACAAAGTGTCGGCCAGTTGCTTGGTGTCGAGCACGTTGAAGTTGTCCTCATCGGTGTCCGACAGTTTGCGCAGCTCGCGCAGCAGCTGCGTCAGCGCGCTTTTGACGCGGGTAGGGTCGCTGCCATCCTGCATCGACACCAGCAGCGTGTTCACGCGGGTGTTGCCCGTCACGCGCCGCTGCAGGGTCTTGATGGGGATGAGCACCATGTCGTCCTGGTCGTTGCCAAACGCCCCCTGCCCTTTGGAGGTCAACACGCCCACCACCTCGCAAGAGAAGGCCTTGACGCGCAGCTGCTCACCCACCGGGTCGCGGCCACCAAACAGCTCGCGGCGGATGGTCTCGCCCACCACGCACACCGCCGCGCCCGCACGCAGCTCGGGCTCAGAGAACGCGCGGCCTCCGGCTTGCAAGGTCCAGTTACCGGTCTCCAGCCACGCGTTGGTGCTGCCAATCACGCTGCTGGTCCAGTTGCGCCCACCGGCCACCACAGTGGCGCTGGCGCGCGCCTCAGGCGCCACGGCCAAAATGCCGCCGATTTGCTGCGCAATCACATCGGCATCGGTGTCTTTGAACGAAGGCGCGCCAGTGCCACCGCCCGGCCCCATGCGCTGGCCGGGGCGCACCTGCAGCAAGTTGGTGCCCAGGCTTGAAATCTGCGTCTGCACCGCCATGGTGGCGCCGTTGCCCAAGGTCACCATGGTGATGACCGCGCTCACGCCAATGACGATGCCCAAGATGGTGAGGAACGAGCGCATGAGGTTGCGCCGAATGGAGCGCAGCGCCAAAAGAATCGTACTGAACAGCATCACACCGCTCCTTGCGCTGCGGGCGCTGCCACGGCGTGGGCGCGCAGCCCTGCCGGGGCCGGGTTGACGGTGTCGGTGTCCACCACGCCATCAACAAACCGCACGATGCGGCGGGCGTATTCGGCCATGTCGGGCTCGTGCGTCACCATCAGCACCGTAATGCCCAGGTCGGCATTCAGGCGCCACAGCAGTTCCATGATTTCGTGGCTGCGCTGGGTGTCGAGGTTGCCGGTGGGCTCGTCGGCCAGCAGCACCACGGGCTCGGTGACGATGGCGCGGGCAATGGCCACGCGCTGCTGCTGACCGCCGGAGAGTTCGGCCGGTGTGTGGTGCTCCCAGCCCTTGAGGCCCACGGCATCCAGCGCCCGCGCAGCGGCCGCCTTGCGCACGCCCGCTGGCTCGCCCCGGTACAGCAGGGGCAGCTCCACGTTCTCTTGCGCCGAGGTGCGCGCCAGCAGGTTGAAGCCCTGGAACACAAAACCAAAGTAGCGGCGGCGCAGCATCGCTCGCTCATCGCGCGACAAGGACTCGACGTGCACGCCCTTGAACAGGTACTCACCCGTGGTGGGACGGTCCAGGCAACCCAGCGTGTTCATGGCCGTGGATTTGCCCGACCCGCTGGGGCCCATGATGGCCACGAAGTCGCCCTGCGCAATCGACAAGTCCACGCCCTTAAGGGCCTGAAACGCCAGCGCCCCTTCGCCATACACCTTGGTCACGCCGCGCAGCTCGATGATGGGAGGCCCCGCGTCAGCGCCCCCTTGGTCAGCCCGGGTTGCACTCATGGCGCGGCCTTGCCAGTGCGTTGGTCGGTGATGACCTTGGCGCCGGGCTCCAGGCCTTCGGCGCTCACTTCGGTCATGCGCCCGTCGCTGATGCCCGCCTTCACCGTCATAGGCTGCGGCGTGCCATCCTTGAGCAGCCAGATCTGGCGCGTCTGGCCAGCGCCTTCGCGCTGCCCATTGCCACTATTGCCACCGGCAGGCTTGCGGCCCGAGGGCGCGTTGCGGGGCGGCCCTGGCATGAGCTGCGAGACGATGCCCCGGTTGCTGCTGGCAGGCTTGCCTGCAGACTCAGCCCCCGCCTGGGCCGGGGTAAAGCGCAGCGCGGTGTTGGGCACCAGCAGCACGTCGTTGCGTTCGGTCGAGGTGATGGTGGCGGCCGCCGTCATGCCTGGGCGCAGGCTCAGATCGCTGTTGTCCACGTCCAGCCAGGTGATGTAGGTCACCACGTTGTCCGTCTTGGTGGAGCCAAAGGACACGCGGGTCACCTCGGCCGGGTAGCGGCGCGAGGGGTAGGCGCTGACGGTGAAGCTGGCCTTTTGCCCCACGGTGAGCGAACCCACATCGGCCTCGTCCACGCTCACATCCAGCCGCAGGCGCGTCAGGTCTTCCACCACGGTGAACAGCGTCACGGCTTGCAGCGATGCGGCCACGGCGTTGCCGGGCTCTACGCTGCGGGTGAGCACCACCCCGTTGATAGGCGAGCGGATGGAGGCCTTGGACAGACTGGTTTCGTCGGTAGACAGCGCCGCTTTGGCGTCATCGACCGAAGCGCGGGCGCTGAGCTCGTCGGCTTTAGCGCGGTCCAGCGTGGCGCGCCCGGCGTCCAGCTCGGTGGCCGATGGCACCTTGCCACCGGACAGGCGCGCCACCTCTTGCAGGCGTGCAAAGCCGGCCTCGGATTCCTTGGTCGTGGCCTGGGCTTGGGCCAGCTTGGCCTGCGCAGAGGCAAGAGACGCCCGCGAGCGCAGCACCTGCGCTTCGAGCTTGGCAGTGTCCAGCTCCACCAGCACCTGGCCTTTTTTGACCTTGTCGTTCACGTCCACCAGCACGCTGCGCACCGTGCCCGACAGCTCACTGCCGATGGTGACCGTTCTGGTGGGGTTCAGCGTGCCATTGGCAGCCACGTTGAGCGTGAGATTGCCGCGCCGCACCTCTTCGGTCACGAAGCTGGGGGCTGCGCCGGCGGCCTTGCTGGCTTGCCAGGCATACACACCACCTGCCGCCACCAGCAGGCCCACCACGCCCAGCCACACCGTGGTGCGCTGCCACCAGCGGCGCCGTGGCGCACTGCCCAGCAAGTCGTTCAGGCCATTTGCCGCCGTGGTCTGGGGTGCGGCAGGCTGAGGGGAAGAGGAATTCACAGAAGCGTCAGGATGGTTCATGGAATGGGAAAAATCGGGTCATCAAAAGGGGAAGGACGTGGGCCAGGGGGCCATGCACTGGCAAGCGCTTGGGGTGCTGTAACACCGGCACGCCACGCAAGGCAGGGCCAGTGCGGGCCCCGCCACAGCTACTGCCAGCCGCCGCCCAGGGCCTTGTACAGGCGCACATGGTCGGCCGCCACGCTGGCCACGGTGGTTGCCACACTGTCTTGCGCAGACAGCTGCGTGCGCTGGGTCTCCAGCACGGTGGCAAAGTCGATCAGGCCGCTGCTGTAGCGTTGTTGTGCCATCAGCGCGGCGTTGGCGGCGGCATCGGCGGCGGCCTGCAGGCGCGCCAGGCGTTCGTTATCGCCCTGCAAGGCCACCAGGGCGTCCTCTACATCTTTGAGCGCCGTGAGCACGGCAGCTTCATAGCCCACACGCACCTGCTCCAACGCCGCTTGCTGCGACCGCACCTGGGCTTTGGCCGCGCCGCCATCGAACAGCGAGGCAGACAGGCTGGCCGCCAGCGCGCTGGCGACCGAGTTGCCTCCCGTCAGCGTGCCCAAAGTCAGTGCCCGCAGGCCCAAGGAACCGCTGAGCGAAAAGTCAGGGTACCGCGCCGCATCGGCCTGGGCCACCCGCGCCACCGCCGCCGCCACGCGGTGCTCTGCGGCCCGCACATCGGGGCGCTGGCGCAGCGTTTGCGCGGGGATGTCCAGCGCCAAGTCATTCGGCGCCGTGGGCACCGGCGCAGTGACCGCCAAGCGTGCATCCAGTGCAGCAGGCGCTTGCCCGGTCAACACCGCCAGGCTGTGGCGCGACTGCGCCAGGCTGCTTTGCAGCGCGGGCACCTGGGCGGCGGTCTGCTCAGCCGCAGCACGGGCCTGCTCGGTCACCAGTGAGGTGGTCAGCCCCGCCTGCAGGCGCCACTGGGCAATCTGCAGCGTTTCTTGCTGGCTGGCCAGGTTGCTGCGCGCAATCTGCAGGCGCTGCTGCAGGCCGCGCAGCTCGATGTAGTTCACCGCCACCTCGGCGGCCAGCGACACCTGCACATCGGCCAGGCTGGCCTCTGCGGCGCGGGCATCGGCCTCGGTGGCCGCCACCCCGGCACGCAGGCGGCCAAACACATCGGGCTCCCAGCTCGCGTCAAACCCGGCGCTGTAGCTGTTGCCCGTGCTGCCGGAAGCGCGGCTGCGCTGCGCCGAGGCCGAGGCACCAATCTGCGGCAAGGTGCCCGCCGTCTGCACATCCACCAACGCCCGCGACTGCTGCAATGCCGCCTGTGCACTGCGCACCGAGGTGTTGGCGGCCAGCGCTTCGGTGATGAGCGCCGTCAGCTCCGGGTCACCCAGCCGCCCCCACCACTGCGCCAGCGGCGTGGCCGCAGCCCCTGCACTGGCGGCAGACCACCCGGCAGGCACGGGCACCGCTGGTACATCAGCGCTGTGCGGTTGCAGGCTGCTGCAACCCGCCAGCACCAGGGCCAATGCCAATGCGGGCAAAGCAAAGGAGGCACTGCGCGGGTTGCGGCCTGGTGAGGCGGGTGGGTGGGAACGGAAAAGCTTCATGGATGTATTTGACAATCATTCTCAACAACATCCATTGTCCCGGTTTCCGTTGTCGCCCTGAAGGCGCTTGTGTCAACCTTTGGTAAAGAAATGGGGACACTCAACCCTCTGCCCTGCAGCACCGCGCGGGGCATGCTGCGCACAAGCCAAATACCGAAGAATCATTTGGTTTGGCAACCGACCCATGCCAGCTCCATCCCAAGCCGCGACTAGCCGACGCACCCCACCCGGTACTCCGTAGGCGACACCCCCACCTGCGCCCGGAACACCCGGCTGAAATACGCCCCGCTGCTAAAGCCCCACGAGAAGGCAATCTCGCTGATGGTGCGGTGGCGGCAGTCGGGATTGCGCATCTCATCCATGCAGGCCTGCAAGCGGCGGCGCAGGATGTGTTCGGCCAGGGTTTCGCCGGCGTCGGCAAAGGCGTTGTGCAGGTGGCGCTTGCTGCAGTTCAGCCCCAGGGCCACGCGCTCGATGGTCAGCGCTGGGTCTCTCAGGTGCTGTGCGATGTAGGCGCGGATGCGGTCTTTGAAGGCTTCGTGCAGCACGACGCCAGGGCCCTGCCCGGCCAGCTCCTGCAGCGACAGGCAGACCAGCTCGCCAATCAGCCGCCCGGCACCACGTGCAGACTCGGGGGTCATGCTGGGCAGCTCGTTGTAGGTGCTGCGCATGGTGTCCAGCGCCACGCGCGAGATGCCCGCGTGGCCACCCACCACACGGCCCATCAGCGTGGGCAGGTGCAGGCCGCGCTCGGCCAGTTGGCTGGTGGGCACCCTCACGATGAGGTGGCGGCTGCGCTGGGGGTTAGCCACTTCGTAGCTACCCATGGTGTCGTAGATGGCCCAGCCACCGGGCTGCACCACCGCCTGCCGCCCGTGCTGTTGCACCAGGGCCTGGCCCTGCCAGGGGGCGACGATTTTGAGGTAGTGCTGCGCGCCTGCACGGGCTGTGCGTGGGCGGCGAATGACGCGATGGCGGTTGGCCTCCAGCTGCGTCAGCACCACATCCCCCGCCCAGGCGGTATGCAGATGGCCGTCAAAACCGGTGTCGCCGTACAGATCAGACTCCAGCCCGTCAAACAGCGTGGCCATCCAGTCGCGCCAGGCCAGCGCGGCCTGCTGCGGCGGCAAGTTGTCGGTGGTGAGGCGGGTCGCTTCGGCCATAGGGGGATAGGGTCCTGGGGTGCGGGCCATTATGGGTGGCGGGCCAAGCCCCTGCGCAGCGCAGGTGGGTTGCCAGGGGTTATCCCTAGGCGGTGTGCGCTCTCGGTCAACACCGCTGTGCACTGTGGGTCAAGCGAATGCAACGTGTGCTGGCTAGCATCCACAGGGTGCGTGGCATGGGCCGTTGATCGGTCCATCGCCACGGTTTTACCCCCACAGGAGACACCCTATGAGCCCCATTTCCATGCTGATTGGCGGGCAGCCCCGCGCTGCGTCCAACGGTGCCACGTTTGAGCGCCGCAACCCGCTGGACCACTCCGTGGCCACCACGGCGCCTGCCGCCACCGTGGCCGATGCCGTGGCGGCGGTAGAGGCTGCGGCGCAGGCCTTCCCAGCCTGGGCGGCCCTGGGGCCAGGCGCGCGCCGCACCCTGCTGATGAAAGCCGCCCACGCGCTGGAGGGCAAGGCCGACGCCTTTGCCCAAGCCATGGCTGCAGAGACCGGCGCATCCGGCATTTGGGCAGGCTTTAACGTGCACCTGGCGGCCGACATGCTGCTCGAAGCCGCCGCCATCACTACGCAGATCAACGGTGAGGTGATTCCATCGAACGTGCCGGGCTCGGTGGCCATGGCAGTGCGCCAGCCAGCGGGCGTGGTGCTGGGCATTGCGCCGTGGAATGCGCCGGTGATTCTGGGCGTGCGCGCCATCGCCACGCCACTGGCCTGCGGCAACACCGTGGTGCTCAAGGGCTCAGAGCTGTGCCCCGCCACGCACGGCCTGATCATCGAGGCGCTGCAGGAGGCCGGGCTGCCGCCCGGCGTGGTCAACTTTGTGACCAACGCTCCCGCCGATGCGGGCGCTGTGGTGGAGGCCATGGTGGCCCACCCTGCCCTGCGGCGCGTGAACTTCACCGGCTCGACCAAGGTGGGCCGCATCATTGCGCAGACCTGCGCCAAATACCTCAAGCAGGCGGTGCTGGAGCTGGGTGGCAAGGCCCCGTTTGTGGTGCTGGACGATGCCGATGTGGACGCCGCCGTGGCCGCAGCCACCTTTGGCGCCTTTGCCAACTCAGGGCAGATTTGCATGTCTACCGAGCGCATCGTGGTGGACGAGAAGGTGGCCGACGAGTTTGTGGCCAAGCTGGCCGCACGCGCCACCAGCCTGCCGCTGGGCGATCCACGCAAAGGCCCGGTGGTGCTGGGCTCGGTGGTAGACCAAGCCACCGTCACCCGCTGCAATGCCCTCATCGACGACGCACTGACCAAAGGCGCCACGCTGGTGTGTGGCGGCAAGGCAAGCAGCACGCTGATGCCCGCCACGCTGCTGGACCATGTGACCCCCGCCATGCACATCTATCGCGAGGAGTCCTTTGCGCCCGTGAAGGCCATCGTGCGGGTGAACGGCGTGGAAGCAGCCGTGGCCTGTGCCAACGACAACGAGTTCGGCCTCTCAGCCGCCGTGTTTGGGCGCGATGTGGCCCGTGCCTGGCAGGTGGCCGGGCGCATCGAGTCAGGCATTTGCCACGTCAACGGCCCCACGGTGCACGACGAGGCGCAGATGCCCTTTGGCGGCGTGAAGGCCTCAGGCTACGGCCGCTTCGGTGGCAAGGCGGGGATTGATGCCTTCACTGAGCTGCGCTGGATCACGGTGCAGACAGCCCCACGCCACTACCCGTTCTGACATTGGGTATTTTTGGGCTCTAGCGCTTGATAAATAAGCGCAAGCAGCTATATTTTCAATAGCAAACCACTGCCAACGATGCAGATCAAGCCGAAGGGGCGGTGATCGCATCCAGCGGCCAGCGCGGCTTCACGTCAAAGGCGTAGGCGGTGTTGGCCTGCTGTTGCCCGGCCTGCAGGCGCATGGCGGCGGCCATGGCGATCATGGCGCCGTTGTCGGTGCACAGGTGCAGCTCGGGGTAGTGCACGCGCACGCGGTTTTTCTCGCAGGCCGCGTTGAGCTGCTCGCGCAGCAGGCGGTTGGCGCCCACGCCACCCGCCACCACCACGCGCTTGAGGCCCGTTTGCTTGAGGGCGGTGAGGGTCTTTCGCACCAGCACATCGACGATGGCCGCCTCGGTGCTGGCAGCCAGGTCGGCCTTGCGGGCTTCCAGGTCGTCGCCCAGCTTTTTAGCCTGGGTCAGCACCGCCGTTTTGAGCCCGGCAAACGAAAAGTCCAGATCGCCGCTGTGCAGCAGCGGCCGGGGCAGCTTGAAGGCCGCTGCATCGCCCTGCTGCGCCAGGCGCGACAAGGCAGGCCCGCCGGGGTAGCCCAGGCCCATGAGCTTGGCAGACTTATCAAACGCCTCGCCCGCCGCGTCGTCAATGGTTTCGCCCAGGATTTCGTAGCGCCCCACCCCGTCCACCCGCATGAGCTGCGTGTGGCCGCCCGACACCAGCAGCGCCACAAACGGAAACTCGGGCGGGTCGGCACTCAAAAAGGGCGAGAGCAAGTGCCCCTCCAGGTGGTGCACGCCCAGCACCGGCTTGCCCAGCGAGGCACCCAGGGCACACGCCACGCCCGCCCCCACCAACAAAGCCCCAGCCAAGCCGGGGCCCTGGGTGTAGGCCACCACGTCCACATCGGCCAGGGCGTGCCCGGCATCGTGCAGCACCTGGGTGGCCAGCGGCAGCACGCGGCGGATGTGGTCGCGGCTGGCCAACTCGGGCACCACGCCGCCATAGGCCTGGTGCATTTCGATCTGGCTGTGCAGCGCGTGGGACAACAACGCAGGCACGCCCGTGCCCGATGAACGCACCAGCGCCACGCCGGTTTCGTCGCAAGAAGATTCAATACCCAGGATCAGCAAACTCATGCCCCGAGTGTAAGAGCCTGCCCACGGCCATGGTGCCAGCAGGTTTGCGGGCCGCTGTCACCGTGCTCTTACCAACGGTCTGAGCGCATGCGCAATTCCCAGTTGCCGCCGCGCAGCTCGTACACGCCCACGGCGCCGTAGCGCTGCTCGCCCTTGTCATCCCAGCTCATGGTGCCGATGACAGGGGCGTAGCCGTTGATGGCGTGCATGGCTTTGGTGATCTCTTTGGGGTCGGCCGACTTGGCCTTCTGGATGGCGGCGGTCAGCACATAAGTGCTGTCGTAGCTGTAGTGGCCGCCGTATGCCGGTGGCTTTTTGTAGGCAGCCAGGTACTTTTCGAGGAACGGCTTGCCCGTGGTGAACTCCTTGGCCTCCAACACGGGAGAGGTGGCGTAGAGCCCTTCGACCAGGCCTGCGCCCTTGAGCATGTCGGTGGTCTTGATGGTGTCGCCGCCCAGCAGCTGCACCTTGGTGTGGCCCACCTTTTGCAGCTCTTTGAGCAATGCCAGGGCCTGGAAGTCGTTGAGGGTGGAGACAATCACCTCCACCCGGGCGGCCTTCAGCTCGCCCGCCAGCGCCTCAAACGCCACGGTCTTGTCGTCAAACGACTTGCGCACCACGACTTCCTTGTTCTCGGCCTTGAGCTGGGCGGCAGCGCCGTCTGCCAGGCCCTTGCCGTAGGGCGTACCGTCGTCCAGCGCGGCATAGCGCGAGGCGCCCAGCTGGGTGGCCGCAAACGAGCCAATGGCGCGCGCCTGCAAGGTGTCGTTGGCCACCATGCGAAAGGAGGTGTCAAAACCCAGCTGCGTGAACTTGGGGTTGGTGGAGATGGCGATCTGCGGAATGCTTTTGCCCGCGTAGATGGGTGCCGTCTCGATGCTCACGCCCGAGTTAAGGTGGCCGATGACCGCCACCACCCCGGCATCCACCAGCTGCTGGGCCACCTGCTTGCCCGTGGCCGCGTCGGCCTTGTCGTCCACCGCCACCACTTCCAGCTTGACGCGCTTTCCGTCCACCATGAAGCCGTCCTTGTTCAGCTCTTGCACGGCCAAGTTCACGCCGTTGAGCAAGTCTTGCCCCAGCGCCCCCAGCGGGCCGGTCAAGGGCTGGGCTACGCCTATCTTGAGGGTGTCTGGCACCTTGCTGCACCCGGCCAGCATAGCGGCTGCGACCAGGGTGGGCAGCAGGGCCAAGGCCACCGGGAAACGGCGACGCGCAATGTGATTCTTCATGCAGTGGGCTCCTGAATATGAGATGAATGATCAAGTGACCGGAGGTATAGAAGAGCAGCCGGGCCCCGCACCATCGGGTATGCCCTGCCAGGGTTACATTTATTAGCAAGTTTCAGGCCCTGTAAGCCACGGCAGCGCACCCCTTTGGCCACTGCACCGCTGCAGTGCACCAAAAAATGGCGTAAATCTTGCTTAAAGTAGCGGTATGAATGAGGCATTACGTATCGTGGTGGTCGCCCCCGACCTGGCCGTGACCGACCCGGATGACGAGCACGCTCTGCTGCAGGCAGAGCGCTCCCGCGCGCTGCGCATTGGCCTGCTGGAGAACAACTTCAACCTCATTGCCACGCTGCCCGCCGACGTCTTCCTGAGCGACCGGCTGGCCCAGTTGCAGCCCGACCTGATCATCGTGGACGCCGAGAGCGAAGCCCGCGATGCGCTGGAGCATGTGGTGATGGCCACGCGCGATGCCCGCCGGCCTATCGTCATGTTCACAAACGATGAGGACACCTCGCACGTCAAGGACGCGGTGGCCGCAGGCGTTTCGGCCTACATCGTGGCGGGGCTGGCGCCGCAGCGCATACGCCCCATCCTGGATGTGGCGATGGCGCGCTTTCAGCACGAACAGGCCTTGCGGGCGGAGCTGGCCGATGCCAAGACCGAGCTCAAGGACCGCAAGACCATCGACCGCGCCAAGGGCCTGCTCATGCAGCGCCAGGGCCTGAGCGAACAGGCCGCCTACGACAAACTGCGCAAGACGGCCATGGACAAGGGCCTGAAGCTCGTGGATGTGGCCCAGCGCATGTTGGATGTGATGGACCTGCTCGGCTGACGGCGAGCACCGCCCCGCCCTTCGCACCGCACCACGTCACACCACCCCGCAATGGGGCAGCACCGCACCGCAGCAGCACGCCCATGGAGCAGCCACGGCTCTGCGAAGGAGCAGCGATGGTGCAACGCACAAATCGCGTGCAGGCCTGCGCCACGCCACAGGTGCACAACAGGCATACCCCTTCAAGCCAAAACATGCTGTAGCGCTTTATCTGCAAGCGCCAGAAGCTATCAAATAAATAGCAAACGCATTCTTTTCAAAGCTGGCACACCGCTTGCATTAGCTCCTGCATAGACCAATGAAGGTCTTGTACTGGCAGCAAACACCCAACGGCGGGTGAATGCAGCCAAGGAGCCCCAGGCTCCACCCAGGACAAAGGCGTCCCCACCCTTGCAACGTGCTGCTACGGCAGCCGTGCAAGGCGTGAGGACGCCTTTTTTGTTTTCTTCACCGACTTGCCCTTGAGGGATGTGCCATGACCGATTTGTTGAAAACCAGCCTCCACCGCCGCACCGTGCTGCAAGCGGCCACCGTGGGCGCCGTGGGTGTCAGCCCCGCACTGCGTGCGCTTGTCCACGCCCAGGGGTCGGATGCGCCTGAGAAGAAAGAGGTCAAGATCGGCTTCATCCCGCTGACCGACTGCGCCAGCGTGGTGATGGCCTCAGTGCTGGGCATCGACAAGAAGTACGGCGTCACCATCATCCCCACCAAGGAAGCCAGCTGGGCCGGTGTGCGCGACAAGCTCGTGAACGGCGAGCTGGACTTTGCCCACGTGCTGTATGGCCTGGTGTATGGCGTGCACCTGGGTGTGAGCGGCCCCAAGAAAGACATGGCCGTGCTGATGAACCTGAACCACAACGGCCAGGCCATCACGCTGTCTAAAAAGCTGGCGGACAAGGGCGCCGTGAACGGCGCCGGGCTGGCCAAGCTGATGGCCAGCGAAAAGCGCGAATACACCTTTGCCCAGACCTTCCCCACCGGCACGCACGCCATGTGGCTGTATTACTGGCTGGCCGCGCATGGCATTGACCCGATGAAGGACGCCAAGGTCATCACCGTGCCCCCACCGCAAATGGTGGCCAACATGCGCGTGGGCAACATGGACGGCTTCTGCGTAGGCGAGCCCTGGAACCAGCGCGCCATCATGGACGGCATCGGGGTCACGGCCAGCACCACACAAGCCATCTGGCAAGACCACCCCGAGAAGGTGCTGGGCACCACGGCAGAGTTTGCGCAAAAGTACCCCAACACCGCCCGCGCCGTGACGGCCGCCATCCTGGAAGCCAGCCGCTGGATCGACGAAGGCCTGGCCAATAAGAACAAGATGGCCGAAACCATTGCGGGCAAGGCCTATGTGAACACCAGTGTGGACGCGATCAACCAGCGCATCCTGGGCCGCTACCAGGACGGCATGGGCAAGAGCTGGGACGACCCGAACCACATGAAGTTCTACAACGACGGCGCGGTGAACTTCCCCTACCTGTCCGACGGCATGTGGTTCCTGACGCAGCACAAGCGCTGGGGCCTGCTCAAGGACCACCCTGACTACGCGGGCGTGGCCAAGGCCATCAACCGCATCGATCTGTACAAGCAGGCCGCCACTGCGTCCAAGACCCCCCTGCCCAAGAGCGACACACGCAGCCACAAGCTGATCGACGGCGTGGTGTGGGACGGCAAGGACCCCAAGAAGTACGCCGACGGCTTCAAGATCAAGGCCTGAAACCCACTCCCTTGATCGCAACACCCACGCCCCGCCCTCCCCCACGTTGAAACCAGGAGATCGCCATGGTCAGTGCTGTTTTTCACACCCCGCTGGACGCCGCGCCCCACGCGGACAAGCCCGCTACAAACTCCATAGCGCCTAGCGCTTTATCCATGAGCGCTACAGCCCCAAACACCTCTAAGCCCATGGCCTCGGCCCCCACCAAGGCCACTGGCCGCGACATGGCGGCGTGGTCGCGCAACTTCTGGATGGCGGTGCTTCCACCCGCCTGCGGCGTTGCGCTGCTGCTGGCGGTCTGGTCGATGGTGTCCGTCTCCACGGGCAAGAGCATCCCCGGCCCGCTGGAGACCTGGGGCCAGGCGGTGGAGGTGTTCAGCAACCCCTTCTACCGCAATGGCCCCAACGACCAGGGTGTGGGCTGGAACGTGCTGATGAGCCTGCAGCGCGTGGCCGTGGGCTTTGGGCTGGCGGCGCTGGTGGGCATTCCGGCCGGGTTTGTCATCGGGCGCTTCAACTTCCTGTCGCGCATGTTCAACCCGCTCATCAGCCTGCTGCGCCCCGTGTCGCCCCTGGCTTGGCTGCCCATTGGCCTGCTGGTGTTCAAGGGCGCCAACCCGGCCGCCATCTGGACCATCTTCATCTGCTCCATCTGGCCCATGGTCATCAACACTGCGGTGGGCGTGCAGCGCGTGCCGCAAGACTACATGAACGTGGCCCGCGTGCTGCAACTGTCGGAGTGGAAGATCGCCACCAAGATCCTGTTCCCTGCCGTGCTGCCCTACATGCTGACCGGCATCCGCCTGGCCGTGGGCACCGCATGGCTGGTGATCGTGGCGGCCGAGATGCTCACGGGCGGCGTAGGCATCGGCTTTTGGGTGTGGGACGAGTGGAACAACCTGAACGTCAAGAACATCATCATCGCCATCTTCGTGATCGGCATCGTCGGGCTGGTGCTGGAGTACGCACTCATCAAGCTGGCCACCGCCTTCACGTTTGAAGAGGTCAAAACTTGACCCACCCCTGAGAGCCGCGCCATCGGCGCATCACCCCCCGTGGCCCGGCAAAGCCGGCTCCACGGTGGTCCTCGGAAAAACCAGGAGCTCCCCATGCATACCTCTCTCACCACCAAGTTCATCGAAATCCAAGGCGTGGAGCAAACGTTCAAAACCGCCAAGGGGCTTTTCCCGGCGCTGAAGGGCATCGACCTGACTATCGCGAAAGGCGAGTTCGTGGCGCTCATCGGGCACTCGGGCTGCGGCAAGTCCACACTGCTGAACCTGATTGCAGGCCTCACCACCCCCACCAACGGGGTGCTGATCTGCGCCAACAAAGAGATCAAGGGCCCCGGCCCTGAGCGCGCGGTGGTGTTCCAGAACCATTCGCTGCTGCCCTGGCTCACCTGCTTTGACAACATCTACCTAGCCGTGGAACGCGTGTTTGGTGGCAAGGAAAACAAGGCCCAGCTCCAGGCCCGCACCGACGCCGCGCTGGCCCTGGTGGGCCTGACGCACGCAGGCCAAAAGCGCCCCGGCGAAATATCGGGCGGCATGAAGCAGCGCGTGGGCATTGCCCGGGCGCTCTCCATGGAACCCCAGGTGCTGCTGATGGACGAGCCCTTTGGCGCGCTGGACGCCCTGACCCGAGCCAAGCTGCAAGACGAGTTGCTGGAGATTGTGGCCCGCACCCAAAGCACCGTGGTCATGGTGACGCACGACGTGGACGAGGCCGTGCTGCTGTCCGACAAGATCGTGATGATGACCAATGGCCCCGCCGCAACCATTGGCGAGGTGCTGCACGTGGACTTGCCCCGCCCGCGCAAGCGCGTGGAGCTGGCCGAAGACCCGCACTACGTGCAGTACCGCAAGGCGGTGATCGACTTTTTGTACACACGTCAAACCCACGTGGAAAAAACCGCTGCCTGAGCGTGCACCTCGCCCCATCCCCCTGGGGCGCGCCTAAACTGAATTGCGGACTCTGCAACGTGAGGGTCGCCAAATCAACACGGGAACCACGAGGATGAATGCACTGATTACACGCTTGAAACTCTGGCAAAAATTTGCACTGGTCTGCACAGCCTGCATGCTGCTGGCCGTTACCGCATCGGCTTTGGTGCTGCAAGCTCGCTATGAAACCCTGCGCACTGCACGGGCGGAACAAGCGGGGCTGAAGCCCGCAGAGCAGGTGCTGCGACTCATCCAGCTGACCCAGCAGCACCGAGGGCTGTCCAACGGAGCGCTCTCGGGCAACACCCAATTCATCGCGCAGCGCGAGAAAAAGCAGGCCGAGGTGCAAGACCGCCTGAAACAGGCACTGCAAGCCACCCAGGCACTGGCCGCCAGCGCCAACGACACCAAGCTGTCGCCCCTGACAGCGCAGATTGAAAATGATTGGCAGGCGCTCGCCGCCCAGGTCGCGGCCCCCGGCGCCAAGGCGGCAGACAGCTTTCGCAACCACACCGCCCTTGTCGCGCGGCAACTGGTGCTTCTCAACCAGGTGCTGGACACATCCACACTGACCCTGGACCCCGAGGCATCCAGTTACTACCTGATGTCGGGCACGCTCGACCAATTGCCCGCGCTGACGGAGTCACTCGGCCAGGCGCGGGCGGTGGGCGCCGGCGCACTCACCCGCCGCGATCTGGGCAACGCCGAGCGGGCCGCCTTGTTGGCAGCCGTCACTGCGGCGCGCCTACAGAACGACAAGGCGCAAGCACTGCTCAGCCGCGCTGGCGAAGCCGATGCAGCCGTACAACGCACGCTGGCCAGCGCGCAGAAAAAAGCGGCGGACGACGCCAGCCGCGCACTGCAGTCCATTCAGGACCAACTGCTGCAACCCACCGAGCTGAGCCACCCGCCCCAGGCCTACTTCGCCAGCCTGACCGAGGCCATCGACACCCAGTTCGCCCTCATCGCCAAAGGCTATGAAACCCTGGACACCATGCTGGAAGAGCGCGTGGCGCAGGCACAGCGCTTTATGTGGTGGTTCAGCGCCGCGCTGCTGGCCGCCCTGGTGGCGACCCTGTGGGTGAGCCTGGCCACGGTGCGCCAGGCGCAAGCCGCCGTGCAGCAAACCCTGGGCGCAGCCCGGGCCCTGGCCGTGGGCGACCTGGGCCAGCCGCTGCACCTGAACACCCGCGACGAGTTTGGCGACATCGCCCGCGCCCTGAACCAATCCACCCGCGCCCTGGCGGACACAGTGCAAGGCATTCAGCAGTCCATCGCCACGGTGCACACGGCATCGGTCGAGATTGCCGCAGGCACGCAGGACCTGAGCGCGCGCACCGAGCAACAGGCCAGCGCGCTGGAGCAAACCGCCGCCTCGATGGAAACCCTGAACCAGACGGTGAGCGCCAACAGCCAAAGCGCCAGCCAGGCCCATGCCCTGGCCCGCCAGGCCAGCGAAGAGGCCGAGCACGGGGGCGCGCAGGTGCAAAAGGTGGTGGCGTTCATGCAGGGCATCCACGAAAGCTCACGCAAGATCGCAGACATCACCGGGGTGATCGACTCCATTGCGTTCCAGACCAACATCCTGGCGCTGAATGCGGCGGTGGAAGCCGCCCGCGCAGGCGAGCAAGGGCGCGGGTTTGCGGTGGTGGCAAGCGAGGTGCGCAGCCTGGCCCAGCGCTCAGCCCAGGCCGCCCATGAGATCAAGGCACTCATCACCGATTCGGTGCAGCGCATGGACGAGGGCTCTCGCCAGGCCGACAGCGCGGGCCAGGCCATGCAAGGCATCGTGCAGGCGATTGCCCGGGTCAGCGGCATCATGGCCGAGATCAGCAGCGCCAGCACCGAGCAGGCGTCAGGCATCTCGCAGGTGCTGGAGGCGGTGGAGCACATGGACCGCATGACCCAGCAAAACGCGGCCCTGGTGGAGGAAACCGCCGCTGCATCACAGGGGCTGCGCTCGCAGGCCGATCAGGTCAGCAGCGCGATGGCGCATTTCCGCTTGCGGCCTTGACGTTGCAGCGGGTGGCCCCCGTGCGCTGCGCGCCGGGGCTGGCATCAACGGTGGCCGGTGATGTACTGCTCCAGCTGCTCGATGATGAATTTCTGCTCGGAGATGATGTCCTTGACCAGATCACCGATGGAGATCATGCCCACGAGCTGGTCGGCCTCCACCACCGGCAGGTGGCGCAGGCGGTTGTTGCTCATGATCTGCATGCACTGCTCGCTGGTCTGGTGCGGTCGCACAAACAGCACGTCGGGCGTCATCACATCGCGCACCTGGGTGGCGGCCGATGTGCGGCCCAGCAGCGCGATCTTGCGGGCGTAGTCACGCTCGGTGAAGATGCCCACGATGCGGTCATCGTCCTGTGTCACCAGCAGGGCTCCAATGCCCTTTTCGGCCATCAGGCGCAAGGCGTCCAGCACCGAATCAGCGGGGCGTACGGTGTACACGGTGGTGTCGGGTTTGGATTTCAGGATTTCGGCAACAACGGTCATGGCAACCTCCCGGTAGAGCGCAAAGCACGATGGATGAACCGACCTGTTCAAGCCCCTTCAGGGCTCTACCCAAAAAGAATTGAGCAGGCTTCAGAACATTTCAGCCCATCTGTGCGTTGAATGCAACCGTAGATGCCTTGATGAGACGTCTGGTTACCAGGCCCAGCAACGAGCGTGTGCTCCAGTCCGGCGCTCTACAGGCGCCAGGGCGGGCCTTGAAAAGCACAAAAGCCAGCGGCCCAAGGGCTGCTGGCTTCTGCATGGAGGGTTTGGCTGCGCCTTCAGGGTAGCGCCCTACCCCGGTCTCTGTACTTACTTGGCGGCGCGTGCTTGCGCCACAGCGCCCTGCACTTCCTTCCACAGGCCTTCGCCCACGTTGGCGGCAATGCTGGCGTTCACAGCGCCCAGTTTTTCGCGCATGCGGTTGGCTTCTGCTGCGGGCAGGTCGTTGACCTGCATGCCCTTGCCCTTCAAGTCCGCCAGCGCCTTGTCGGCTTCGGCACGGGTATCCTGGCGTTCAAAGTCGCGGCTCTTCTTGGCAGCGTCCAGCAGCACCTTTTGCTCGACCTTCGACAAGCCATCCCAGTACTTCTTGCTCACCAGCACGATCCAGGGGCTGTAGACGTGGTTGGTGACGGTGAGGTACTTCTGCACCTCATAGAACTTGCTCGACAAGATGGTGTTGAAGGGGTTCTCCTGGCCATCCACGGTGTTGGTTTCCAGCGCGGTGAACAATTCAGAGAATGGCAGCGGTACGGCGTTGGCGCCCAGGGTCTTGAAGCTGTCGAGGAAGACGTTGTTCTGCATCACGCGCAGCTTGATGCCGTTCATGTCCTCCAGCTTTGCCACGGGACGTTTGCTGTTGGTGAGGTTGCGAAAGCCGTTCTCCCAATACACCAGGCCCACCAGGCCTTTTTCCTGCAGCTTGTCCATCACCTTCTGGCCCACCGGGCCGTCCAGCACCACATCGGCTTCCTTGGTGTTGTTGAACAGAAAGGGGGTGTCCCAGATGGCCATTTCTTTGGTGATGCCCACCAGCGTGGCGGTCGATCCCACCATCATCTCTTGCGCGCCGCCAATCAGCGCCTGCTGCATTTGCAAATCAGAGCCCAGCGCAGCCGCGCCAATGGCGCGCACCCGCATCTTGCCGCCCGAGGCTTTCTCGACCTCTTCGGCAAACAGCTTGGTGGCGCGGCCCTGGTTGGAGACTTCGTTAAGCCCGTAACCAAAGCGGATGATGCGCGGCTTGAAGTCTTGCGCAGCGGCCTGTAACGAGCAGGCCAGCGCAGCCACCGACAAGGCGGCCAAAAGGGTGCGACGGAAGGTTTTCATGGTTGTCTCCATTGTGGTGAGGGAGGAAAAGACAGAGGGAAAATCAAACGACTCAGGGCCTACGTCATCTCAGCCAGACGACGGGCGCAGTCACGATCTGCGGGAACACGACCAGCAGCGCCAGGATGAGCACATAAGTGAGCAGAAAAGGGTTCACGCCCTTGATGACGCTGTGCATCGAAATGCGCCCCACGCCAGCCACCACGTTGAGCACGGTGCCCACAGGCGGTGTGATGAGGCCAATGGCGCCGTTGAGCACGAACATCAGGCCGAAATACACCGGGTCGATCCCCGCCTTCACGGCGATGGGCAACATCACCGGAGCAAAGATCAGGATGGTGGGCGTGAGGTCCAGTGCCGTGCCAATCAGCACCAGCACGATCATCATCACGGCCATCAACAGGCGCGGGCTTTCCACCAACGGTCCAAGCCAGCTGGTGAGCACATTGGGCAGGTCGGCCAGCGTGATCATGTAGCTGGCCACTTGCGCGCCAGCGCACAGGAACATGACGATGGAGGTGGTTTTGGCCGCCCGCACCAGCACACCGTAGATTTCGGGCACGCGCATTTCGCGGTGGATGAACAGCGCCACCACCAGCGCATAGAACGCGGCCACCACGGCAGCCTCGGTGGGCGTAAAAACGCCCGACTTCATGCCCCCGATGATGATGAGCGGCATGAGCATGGCCCAGAACGCACGGGCCGTGGCGCGCAGGCGGTCTTTCACCGGCAGTGGCTCGCCCTTGGGCAAGTCCAAGTCGCGCAGCACCCAGCGCCAGGCGAATATCAAACCGGCACCCATCATCAACCCCGGCACGATGCCCGAGACAAACAGCGCCGAAATCGAGGTGTTGGTCGTCACGCCATAAATCACAAACGGCATGGACGGCGGGATGATGGGCGCGATGATGCCGCCCGAGGCGATCAGCCCTGCCGAGGTGTTCATGGGGTAGCCCTGCTGGCGCATCATGGGCAGCAAGATGGTGGCCAACGCGGCCGTGTCGGCCAGGGCCGATCCACTCATGCTGGCCATGAGCACCGCAGCACCGATGGCCACATAGCCCAGGCCGCCACGGATATGCCCCACCCAGGCCTGGGCCATGTCGATGATGCGGCGGCTGATGCCGCCAGAGTTCATCAACTCACCCGCCAGAATGAAGAACGGCACCGCCAGCAGCGGAAAGCTGTCCACCCCCGCCACCAGGTTTTGCGCCAGCAACTGGGTGTCCCAAAAATCGAGCACCCATGCCATGCCAGCGCCCGTGAGCACCAGCGCCAGCCCCATGTTCATGCCCGTACCCATCAACACCAGCATGCCCACCGAAAAGACCACGAAGGCCATTGCTTCAGGCGTCATTCCAAACATCACTCCACCTCCGCACCATGGCCCAGGTCCAGCGGCTTGCGCTGCACCAGTTCCACCAAAGCCATCACGCCAATGGCCAGCGCACACAACAAGGCAGGCAACGGCAGCAGGGCCGACGAGTACCCCAGCACCACCGAATGGCTGCCCATGCCCACCACCACCTGCTGCCAGGCGCCCCAGCCCAGCATCACGCACGCGGCAATCACCAGCAGCCGAATCACGGCCGTGAGCAAAGCAAACGCCAGCGGCTTGCGGACCAGCAGACCCGCCAGGCTGGTAAAGGCCATGTGCTCACCTGCGGGGTAGGCCGCCGCAGCGCCGATGAACACCATCCAGACAAACAGCAGGCGCGACAGCTCTTCGCTGGCAGGCACGCCACTGCCAAAGCCGTAGCGCAGCACCACGTTGGAGAAAACGGCCACGGCCATGGTGCCCAGACACAAGGCCATCAGCACACTGGCGATGCGGGTGAAACGGCTGCTGGCCGTGCCGCCCTCACCCTGTGGAGGGGTGGACGCGGCCGTGGGGGTGGAAGGAGATGCGGCGCTCATGCGGCCTCCAGGGTGGTGAGCCAAGCGCAGGCCTGCTGCTCCAGGGTGGACAAAGGCAGGGTGGCATCCAGCGTCAGCACACCGGGCTCGCCCGTGGGGGATTCAAGCGTGGCGAACTGGCTGTCTACCAGCGCTGCCGAGAAAAAATGGGTTTGTGCGCGGGCTTTGACGCGGGCTTCCGACTCAGCCCGGTCGATCTGCAAGAACGCAAAGCGCAGCGAGGGGCAAGCGGCACGCAGCCGGTCGCGGTAGGCTTTTTTGAGCGCAGAGCAGGTCAACACTGCCCCTTGAGGCCGGTCCTGCAGCAACTGGCCCAATTCCGTCAGCCAGCCCTCGCGGTCGGCATCGGTCAAAGGCACGCCCTGGCTCATCTTGGTGCGGCTGGCGGCGCTGTGGTGGTCATCCCCCTCAATCAGCGGCAGTTGCAGCGCAGCCGCCAGGGACTGACCCAGGCTGGACTTGCCGCAACCCGCCACCCCCATGACCACCAAAAACACCGAAGAACTGTTCACAGACATATTGGTAGCGCTATCCAATCAAATTCTAAAAAAGCACACCGCCTATTGGTGTGCTGTGAAACTGGAACCTTGCCGAAATTGCCACAAAATAGGGAATTCCGCCTTGTTCCAGAGCAAGGACAGCGCTATCCTAAATCCACATCCTCAAACCCCAACGAGGGAAAACCCTTGACCAAACCCGACAGCAAACGCCGCTCCAGTGGCCGCATCACCCTGAGCGACGTGGCCAAAGCCGCTGGCGTGAGCCCCATCACCGCATCGCGCGCTTTGCGGGGCGAACGCGGCGTCGCGCAAGACTTGGTCGACCGCGTGAAGGTCGCCGTGCAGCAACTGGGCTATGTGCCCGACCCCGCAGCGCGCGCGCTGGCATCGCAGCGCAGCGTGCAGGTGCCCGTGCTGGTGCCGCTGCTTTCCAACGCTTTGTTTGTGGATGTGCTGGATGCCGTGCACCGCGTGCTCTTTCCCCTGGGCTACCAGGCCTTGATTGGCGTGACCCACTACGACCCGCTGGAAGAAGAGCAACTGCTGCGCACCTACCTGGCCCATCGCCCGGCAGGCCTGCTGGTGACAGGCTTTGACCGCACCGAAAACGCCCGCCAGATGATTGCCGCCAGCGGCGTGCCGTGCGTGCACCTGATGGAGGTGACGGCTGCCCCAGGCGTCTACTGCGCGGGCTTTTCGCAGCAAGACGCAGGCTATGCCATGGCAGAGCACCTGCTGCAGCGCGGCTACCGCCACATCGCCTTTGCGGCCGCCCAGTTGGACCCCCGCACACTGCAACGCGCCGAGGGCTATCGGCGGTGCCTGCGCCATGCGGGCCTGTACGACGCCAAGCTGGAAGTGCTCAGCCCCGAGCCCTCCTCCATCCGCCTGGGCGCCACTTTGCTCGAAGATATCGTGCGCACCCGCCCGCAGGTGGACGCCATCTTCTTTTGCAACGACGACTTGGCCCAAGGTGGCCTGCTGGCCGCCCAACGCCTGGGCATCGCCGTGCCGGGCACCGTGGCCATTGCAGGCTTCAACGACCTGGCAGGCAGTGACCAGATGCTGCCGCCACTGACCACGGTGCGCACCCCCCGCGCCGCCATGGGCGAAGCCGGAGCACGGATGCTGCTGGCCCTGATGCAAGGGCAATTGCCTGAGAGCAACTCGGTGAACCTGGGGTTTGAATTGACGGTGCGGGAGAGCACCTAATCACCTAGCGCAGTTGACTGCGCAGACCAAGCGGTGAGGGGCATTCTGACCAAGTCATCACCGCCTCGCGACGCCTCACCGCTCCGGACCTACCGAAGTCGCTAAATCGACCAAGCGCATCCCTCGCGCACTTGGTTGTTGGCGCCATGCATCCCGCCCGGCAAAGAAAACGAACAGAAGGGTTGGACCGAAATCGGGCCGGTGAGCCTAGCGCTCTGACTTCTGGGCCGCTTGCAGGGGTGCAATTCCGTGCAGCGCATCCATTGCATTCCATCCTCCCTGTTGCGCTGCAAAGCAATCCCCCGCCTCATTGCGCCGTCTGGCCGAGCCTCCCGCACCGCCTACAGCAGAGCACATCGGCAGGGCCAGCTCACTCTCAGTGATGCGGGCCGTAATTAAGCACGACCAGTCTCCGGATCAAGGGAATGCACGGCGCAGAACCTGCACCTCTTCGTACCAGCAGTTTGAAAGACTTGCACTGCAGCTCACTTGAATGCGGATACCGCTATTCCAATCAGCCAAACCACACACATCACACCAGCCAGCACACCACTGCTTTGCAGTGCCTGACTCTTCAGCCCTGCGGGCCAGGCTTCGCACACTGGTCTATCGCGACCATGCCATTGTTCTCTGGTGAGACCAGGCGCCGATCCAAACGGACATTGGACAGCGCAAAAATAACTAGACAAACAAAAAAATATGGACAATGCTGAACATGAAAAACACCAAATTTAAATTCATTCGCAAGCTATCGAAATCTTCAATCGAAGCCGCTTGAGTAGAAAAATTCAATAAAATTCATTAATAAAATTACCGCCAGTACAAAATCAAATTTCTAAAAATATCGACTCCAACCAAAACATCAAAAAATACTTTTCATAGGAATAGCATGAAGACGCCAAAAATCCATCAAAAACAAGTCGACAGAAATTTCCACCAATCACAAAAAATAATTGCCCCAGCCGCATTTAAAAAACAAATATTAAAATTCCTTGGGAGATTAATATTAATCATTTTTTCATTACTAACCTACGGACAAGCATCTGCTGCTTGCAATCTCAGCTTTTCAACGACTGTTGGTGGACAGGTCACGAAAAGTGGCAGTGAATACAAATATACGTTCTCAGCGACAGATTATGCGAACTGTGATCCTGGCGGAAAAACGGACGGAACTGGCAGCAGTCTGGGCATTTACGTCGATGCAATAGGCAACCAGAACAGCGCCGGTAACAAAACTTTCCCATCGTCGAGTGCACATGGAACCAACAACGTTTACATCATGTCGATCGGCGGTTCCACAGGACCAACAAATATTGATGCGTTCTATTACACGCCGCCAAACGGGTACTCTGGAGCAGATTCATTTACTTTCTACGATTTCAACGGTTCTCCTTATACGGTCAACGTCACAGTGACTGCGCCCGTACCCGGATCACCAACAGGTGTTACCGCTACTCCAGGAAGTGGGCAAGCGTCTGTTGCCTTTGCGGCTCCCGCCTCCGATGGTGGTAGTGCCATTCTTGACTATACCGTTACATCAAGTCCCGGCGGCTTTACTGCTACCGGCGCGGGCAGTCCGCTGACAGTGACGGGGCTGACAAACGGAACGGCATATACTTTTACGGTCACGGCAAGAAATGCCAATGGGTCCAGCGCTGCGTCCACCGCTTCCTCAGCGGTCACGCCTAAGGCAACGCAAACCATTACCTTTAACCCTCTCGGCGCACAGACTTTTGGCACGACACCGACCTTGACAGCTACGGCTTCTTCTGGTCTGACACCGACATTCACATCAACGACAACCGGCGTCTGTACGATCACTTCCGGTGGTGCGTTGACGTTTGTCACTGCAGGCTCTTGCACAATTAACGCCGATCAGGCAGGCAATGCAACCTACTCGGCAGCAGCAACGGTTCCGCAAACGTTTACTGTCAACGCTATCGTGCCGGGAGCACCAACGGCAGCGGTCGGTACACCAGGGGACACTCAGGTCTCCGTCGCCTTCACCGCACCAGCTTCCAATGGCGGCAGTGCTATTCTTGACTATACGGTCACAGCCAGCCCCGGCGGAGCCACGGCTACCGGTGCAGCCAGTCCGCTGAACGTCACTGGTCTGTTAAACGGAACTGCTTATACTTTTACTGTGACCGCCAGAAACTCGGCTGGCCCCGGTTCGGCATCCACGGCGTCCTCTGCAGTCACGCCTAAGGCACCGCAAACCATTACCTTTAACCCTCTCGGCGCACAGACTTTTGGCACGACACCGACCTTGACAGCTACGGCTTCTTCTGGTCTGACACCGACATTCACATCAACGACAACCGGCGTCTGTACGATCACTTCCGGTGGTGCGTTGACGTTTGTCACGGCAGGCTCTTGTACGATTAATGCCGATCAGGCGGGTAATGCTGCCTTTTCAGCGGCAACAACAGTTCCGCAAACTTTTACTGTCAACGCTATCGTGCCGGGAGCACCAACGGCAGCGGTCGGTACACCAGGGGACACTCAGGTCTCCGTCGCCTTCACCGCACCAGCTTCCAATGGCGGCAGTGCTATTCTTGACTATACGGTCACAGCCAGCCCCGGCGGAGCCACGGCTACCGGTGCAGCCAGTCCGCTGAACGTCACTGGTCTGACAAACGGAACTGCTTATACCTTTACGGTGACCGCCAGAAACTCGGCTGGCTCCGGTTCGGCGTCTATGGCGTCCTCTGCAGTCACGCCTAAAGCTGCGCAAACCATTACCTTTAACCCTCCCGGTGCACAGACTTTTGGCACGACACCGACCTTGACTGCAACCGCCAGTTCCACCTTAGCTGTGACTTTCTCCTCAACAACAACCGGGGTCTGTACGGTTACTTCTGGTGGTGCGTTGACGTTTGTCACTGCAGGCTCTTGCACAATTAACGCCGATCAGGCAGGAAATGGCACATATCTGGCCGCGACTACCGTCGGGAGAACATTTGCGGTTAATGCGACTGTTCCAGGGGCCCCAACCGCCGCCGTTGGTACAGCAGGAGGTGGACAAGTATCCGTGGCCTTTACCGCGCCAGCTTACAACGGCGGCAGCGCCATCACAGGCTACACGGTGACTGCAAGCCCCGGCGGTGCGTCTGTCAGCGGTGCGACCAGCCCATTGGTCGTCACCGGCCTGACAAACGGAACGCCATACACTTTCACAGTCACGGCAACCAATCTGGCAGGTACCGGCGCGGCATCTACCGCATCCACGGCAGTCACGCCTAAGGCAACGCAAACCATTACCTTTAATCCTCCCGGTGATCAGGCTTTTGGTACAACACCAACCTTGTCCGCCACGGCTTCTTCCGGTCTGATACCAACATTCACCTCCACAACAACCGGTGTCTGTACTATTACTTCTGGCGGTGCGTTGACGTTCGTCACAACTGGCACTTGCACGATTAATGCGGATCAGGCCGGAGACGGCACTTATGGGGTAGCAACGACGATCAGCAGAACATTTGCCGTGAATCCCACTGTGCCGGGCGCGCCAACCGGTACCGTGGGTACAGCCGGAAACGGGCAAGTGTCTGTCGCCTTTACCGCGCCAGCATTCAATGGCGGCAGCACGATCACGGGCTACACGGTCACTGCAAGCCCCGGTGGTGCGACGGTCAGCGGTGCGGCCAGCCCATTGATCGTCACTGGCCTGACAAATGGCACGGCATACACGTTCACAGTCACTGCGACCAATCTGGCGGGTACCGGTGCAGCATCCACGGCATCCGTTGCCGTAACCCCACGCCTGCTCACTGTGTCGAACCCTGTGTCGGGAATGACGGGTGCTGCCACAGCGACACTTTCGGGGGGCGGCTCGTCCTGCACGCTGAATCCCACCAGCGGATTTGGCGCTGTGAGCCATCCAGCTACCGCAGACAAGCCCATGCCCTACGGAGAGTACGCTTTCGAGTCCACAAGCTGCGCAGGGACTGTGACGATGACGATCATCTACCCACAAGCCCTGCCAGCCGGGGTGCAATTTTGGAAGTACGGTCCTGCTACAGCAGCAGTGGGCGGTGCGGTAGCTGCGTCCACATGGTTCCAGCTCAGCGGTGCCACCCTCAGCGGTGACCGCAAAACGGTGACGTACAGCATTACGGATAACGGTGTGGGTGACTCCAACGCAGCGGTAGGCAGCATTCGCGACCCATTTGCGCCAGTGGTAATTCCCGTCATGAGCGATCCCTCCTCTATCCCGGTAGATGCCCCATGGGCTTTGGTGTCGCTGTCGATCGTGCTGGGGTTGCTGGGTGTCCGCTGGCAACAACGCCAAGCACGGGGATAAATACACAGCGCCGACGGATCGATACCCAAAGTCGACTGTCGGCGCGACCACACCGGAACCAGCCACAACCGGCCCCGGTTCTCAGACAGATGATGCTGCTGCGTTCAGGGAAAGAAATAACCGAGCATTGGCTTTTATCGCAACGAGACGCTGAGGCCTCTGCGATGCGCCACAGGCGGCAAAGTGGGCACACAAATTCCGCAGACCTTGATGCAAGGGGCAACGGTCTGGTAACAACTCACTGAATCTGGAGTTTGAATTGTCTGAGCGCGAAGGCAGCTTCACAGACACACGCCAATTGAGCGGGGAAGTGAAATCCTATAGCGGCGCACCAGAGCCACGCCCCTCCAACAACGACCGGAGTGTGCTGATCGCTGCGAGCTGCACAGGCAACACCGCGAACACCAGAACGGGAGACAAAAACGCATCCCAAAACAGCGCAGTGACAGCGGCAAGGCCCCAAACAAAGCCGACGAGCAACAGGGCCGCCGCGCATTGCGCCAGTGGTGGCCCTTTGCGTATCCACCACAGCCACGCCCCCAGAACCAGCACCAGACTCCATCCAATGAAGGGGTTGCTGACCAAACGATACGGCGTGGTTTTGGGCTTCCAGTCAACCACCAGCCCCCCACTGTGCAGCAAGAGAATGGCGGCCAGCATGACGACCACTGCCAGCAAGACGGCAGAACCTAGGTGATTGAGTTGCTTCATGGCTCGCATGCGGGCATTGTGTGCTGAACCCTGCGCAAAGGCCGCCAGCACAGACACGGGCGGCCCACAGGCCTTAAGCCGCAGCCAACGCCCTCTGGCCTGAATCTGCCTTCATGGACTTGCGCAGCGCCACAGCATCCACGCTGTGTGCGCTAGACGATGCATCGATGCGGAACACCTGCACCGTCTCTGAGACAGACTTGGCTTGGGTGCTCAACTGCATGGCAGATGCGGCATTTTCTTCGACCAGTGCTGCGTTTTGCTGGGTGATGGTGTCTAACTGCGCTACGGCAGAGTTCACTTGCGAGATGCCACTGAGCTGCTCGCTGGAGGCTCCGTGGATTTCGCCCATCAGTGCATTCACCCGGCGCACTAGGTCCAGTGACTCAGACATGGTTTTTTGCGCCATGTCCGTCTTCACGTTGCCTTCTTGCACCTTGTTAGCCGAGTCGTCAATCAATTGCCGAATCTCTTTGGCCGCTGACAGGGTGCGGTGCGACAGGCTGCGCACCTCCGAGGCCACCACCGCAAAGCCTCTGCCCTGCTCACCCGCACGGGCGGCCTCCACCGCAGCGTTTAGCGCAAGGATGTTGGTCTGGAAGGCAATGCTGTCGATCAACTGCGTGATCTCGCTGATACGCCCGGAGGCGGATTGGATCTGCTTCATCGTAGCTGCCACGCTGTTGACGACTTCGCTGCTGTGCTCAGCCACCGAAGTGGCCTGGGTGGCCAACTCGGTACCACGGCGGGCAGACTCTGCCGTTTGCCGCACGGTGCCGGTGATCTCCTCCATCGAAGCCGCCGTCTGCTCCAGGTTGCTCGCCTGGGATTCGGTACGCGCTGACAGGTCCTGGTTGCCTTGCGCGATTTCCTGGGTGGACAACTGCATGCGCTCGGCCTCCTGGCGTGCATCGCGCACGATGGAGAGCAGGTTCACATTCAGTTGGGACAAGGCTTTTTGCAGGTGCCCGGCCGTGTCATCGCGCGACACTTGAATCTTCTGGGTCAAGTCCCCCGCCGCCATGCGGTTGGCCCACAGCAGCATCTGGTTCAGGGGGGCAATCGTCACATTGTGCAAATAGGCGGCCGCACCCACGGCCAAGGCCAGAACACCCAGCCAGGCCAAGCCAGACACCAGCGACAGGCTGTGCCCCCCTGCCGATGCAGCCAGCCAGGCGGCAAGCACCACAGCGCACATGCTCAGCAGCATCTTGCCCAGCGCACCCAAGCGCAGCAGCTCGGTGGTGCGCCCCCAAAGGTTGTCTTTGATCAGTCGCCCGGCACGCAGCTTGTGCACCAAGGCCCCGGCCTCTTTCTCGGCCCGCATGGTTTTGTACAGCTGCTCGGCCTGCTGGATCTGCTCGCGGGTGGCTTCGGTGCGCACCGACATGTAGCCCACGGGCTGGTCCCCTTGCATGAGGGGCGTGACATTGGCCATCACCCAGTAGTAAGTGCCGTTTTTGCGGCGGTTCTTCACGGCGGCCGACCAGGGGATGCCTTTGGCGATGGTGTCCCACATGTCGCGAAAGGCCTCTTCCGGCATTTCAGGGTGGCGGATCATGTTGTGGGGCTGGCCCAGCAACTCTTGCTTCTCGTAGCCACTGACCTCCACAAACATGGGGTTGCAGTAGAGGATGCGCCCCTTCAGATCGGTCGTAGAGACCAGTGTTTCGCCTTTGGGGAAAGGGTACTCCTGAGAGACAACGGGCAGGTTCATTCGCATAGATAACTCCTGAAAAGCCACTTCACGTCAACATGCCAGTGAACTCTCTGCTCAAGAGGCTGCTACCGCCCCGAACCAAGAGCACCGCCGCACAACCAGAATAAATGAAAAGAATTGTTTCTTACATAACTATTTGGACATGCCAACGCATAAAAAACACACTTCGCGCCATACCCAAAATCACCTATATCAAATTAAATATTTAAATCAATCAAAATTCGTCATACGACCTGAAATTACACCAAACTAGTGCAAACCACCAATAAAAAGTGGCCATAACGCTTCAATTTTTGGCATGCGGCTTGCTTGTGGTGTGTTGCAGCCAACGAAGGCTGCAGGTTGACCCGGTGCAAAGGCGGATTGGGTGAACAAGACGCAGGCGTCTTCGCGGTGCAAGGGCTGGAAGTGGATAGCCCAGAGACCGCGCAGGCGCCTTTTTTGTTTTTGACACGGGCAACACACTGGCTGCGCAGGCAGGCCGCTGGCCCGTGACACCTTTGCACAGGCGCGCTCCATGCTCCAGTTCCGCGAATTCCTCAAGTCGGGCCACGCCCCCACGCTGTGGTCCTCGTTTCTTTACTTCGGCTTTTCGTGCGCCGTGTGGGTCATCAACGGGGCCATGGCCCCGTTCATCCGGGACGACTTCCAGCTCACCCCCCCCCAAATGGGGCTGATGCTGTCGCTGCCTATCTTTGCAGGCGCGCTGATGCGGTTCCCGCTGGGCATCCTGGCGCAGTACATCGGCCGCAAGCGCGCCACGCTGGTCGAGATGGCGGGCATTGCCGTGGCCATGGCTTTTGGCTACTTCTTTGTGCGCACCTACAACGACCTGCTGGCCATGGGCGTGCTGCTAGGGGTGGCAGGGGCCAGTTTTGGGGTGGCGCTGTCGCTGGGTTCGGGCTCGTTTCCACCGCGCTACAAGGGCCTGGCCATGGGCATTGTGGGTGCAGGCAATGTGGGCACGGCCGTGGCGGCGCTGCTGGCGCCCGCCCTCGCCCAAAAGTTTGGCTGGCAAACGGTGTACGGGTTTGCGGCGATCAGCGTGGCCGTTCCGGCCATCGTGATGGCGGTGTACGCCCAGGAGCCCCCAGACCTGGACGCCCACGCCAGCCTGCGCGAGCACGTGGCCTGCCTGTTTGAAAAAGACGGCTGGGCTTTCAGCCTGATTTATGCCGTGACGTTTGGGGGCTTCATTGGACTCACCACCTTCTTGCCCAGCTACTTCAATGGGCAGTTTGGCGTGAGCAAAGTGCAGGCCGGACAGTTGACCATGTTGGCCGCCTTTTTGGGCGCAGCGCTGCGGGTGTTTGGCGGCTGGCTGTCAGACCACTGGGGCGGCGTGAACACCCTCACGGGCGTGCTGTGCATCACCGCCGTCAGTCTGGTGCTGTGCGGGTTTGCGCAGGAGTCTTTGCCCGTCACGGTGCTGCTGTTTCTGGTGTGCTTTGCCGCGCTGGGCGCAGGCAATGGGGCCTTGTTCCAACTGGTGCCCTTGCGCTGGCCTTTGTCCACCGCAGTGGCGGGCTCCATGATTGGCGAAATCGGGGCACTGGGCGGCGGCCTGATCCCAAACGCCATGGGCTTTTCCAAGCAATACAGCGGCAGCTACCTGTGGGGCTTTGTGTCCATCGCGGTGTGCGCAGCGGCCATGCTGGTGCTGCTGCGGGTGATGCAGATCCGCTGGACCAGAACATGGGCAGAGAAAGGTGGACGTGCGCGCAGCGCATGACCGGTGCAAGCCGGTGAGCGCGCAAGCGCTCGCCACATTTCCAGCAAAAAGGCGGGCGGGCACGCAGTGCCTGAGCTGGCAGAGCCAGCCAACGCGTAGCGTTGCCCGCACTTTCGCTAGAAAGGTGGACGCGCGCGCAGCGCATGAATTGCGTGAGGCACGTAAGCTCGATAGCGCTTGCGCCCTTTCGTTATTGATCCGGCCTGAACCTACTTGAACCGTTCACGCTGAGCTTGTCGAAGCGCCGCGCAAGGTTTCGACAAGCTCAACCCGAACGGATATCTCAAGCTCAAAGAGGCCTGCTGAATAAAAGGGCGGCCGTGCGCGCAGCGCATGGCAGGCTTCACCAAAAGCCGACTACACAAATTGCATGAAATATGCTGCTAGCGCTTTATCTATAAGCGCTAGCAGCTATATTTTCAATAGCAACCTCAACGCGGCAAAAACAGAAGCCAGTAAACCAACAACAAATTCACCAGAACGCTCACCGCCAACGCAATCCTCCACACCGCAGTCGCGTCGCGTTGCAGCAAGGACTGCGCACCGCCCAGGGGCATGGGCCGTGAGGCGCCGCGCTCCAGCGCCAGCAGCATTTCCTCGGCGGTTTCAAAGCGTTGGGTGCGCTGGCGCGCCACGGCCTTGAGGGCGATGTGGTCGAGCCAGATGGGCACCTGCGGGTTGTGGCGGCTGGGGGCCTGCGGGTCGCGGTGGTAACGGCCCAGTTGGTGGGCCACCACCTCGCCGTAGGGCAGGCGGCCATGGCTGAGCAATTGGTACAGCGTCACCCCCAGCGCAAACAAATCACTGCCGGCATCGGGCAGTTGGCCCTGTGTGTCGCTGCTGCGCTCGTAGCCCGCCCACTGCTCGGGGTTCATGTAGCTGGGCGTGCCCGCGTGCAGGCGGCGTGTGGCCTCGGGCTCGCGGCCGCTCAAGGCCACGCCCAGGTCCAGCACGCGCAGCACGCCGTCGTCGCCCAGGTGCAAGTTGTCGGGCTTGATGTCGCGGTGCACCACGCCCTGGCGGTGCAGCCAGCCCAGCAACTGGGCCGCCTGCGTGATGGCGCCCACCGCCTGCGCCACGCTCAGCGGCTGGCCGTGGGCCCGGTGGTGCAACCAGTCGCCCAGCGTGCGGCCTGCGTGCCATTCATACAGCAGGTAAAAGCCGCTGGCATCGCGCGCCGCAGCGCCAGGTGCCGGGCGCAAGGGCCAGTCCACCAGCCGGGCCAGGTGCGCACCGGCCGCGCCCGTTTGCATGCGCCGGGCCACCCAGGCCTCGTGGGCCAGCGTGGCGCGCTCTTGCACATCGTGGGCACGCTGGGGCAGCAGGGTCTTGAGGGCGTACAGGCGCCCTGCCCCATGTCCTTGCGCAGAAGTCTCGACCTGGTACACGCGGTGCACACCGTTGTCGGCCACCACGGCGCGCACGGTCAGGCCATCCACCGTGTCGCCCACCTTCAAAAGCGGCAGCACCGGCAGGGCCAGGGCGCGGCGCGATTCGTCTTGCAGCGTGCTCTCCAGCACGCCCTTGACCTGAATCACCATGGCGGTGAGGTTGTCGGTGCTGCCGCTGCGCAGCGCCGCATCCACCAGCTGCTCGCTCAACACCTGGGCAGGCTGGGCGGCCTGCAGCAGGGCCTGCAACTGGCGCTCGGGCACAAAGCCATGCACCCCGTCTGACAGCAGCGCAAACAGATCGCCGCTTTGCACCTCGCCCTGGCTGTAGTCCACCACCACATGGTCGTCCAGCCCCATGGCGCGCGTGAGCTGGTGCGCCATGTCGCGCTGGGCGATGACGTGGTCGGCCGTCAGCCGCTGCAAGCGCCCGTCGCGCAGCAAATACGCCCGCGTGTCACCCACATGCGCCAGGGTGTAGGACTGGCCCCGCAGCACCAGCGCGGTGATCGTGGTGAGGCCCACTGCGGGCTGGCGGCGCCGGTTCATCGCGGCCAGCCAGCTGTTGTGGGCGGCCAGAATGCGGTCCAGCGCCACGGTGGTGTCCCAGGTGGGGGGCGTGGCGAAGTAGTCCGTCACCAGCGCATTGACGCTGGTCTGCGCGGCCTCACGCCCATGGCCGCCGGTGCTCACGCCATCGGCAATGGCAGCAATGGCGCCGCGCGCGCGCTCATGCCCACGGCCCTCGACCAGGGCGGCAAAGTCTTCATTGATGTCCTTGCGCCCCTGCAGGGACACCTGGCCAAAGTCCAGTTCAAAGCTCATGCACCACGGGCACGCAGGTTTCGTGCCCAACGTGGTGCACGCGGCGGCGAACAAGGCGGCAAACCGGGAGCCGCCTCGAGCGCGCCCCGGCTGGAGGCGGCCTGCCAACCGGATCGCCCCCACCGGCCCGCAGCGCCTGCACCAGGCATGCCCCACAGCGGTGCACACAAGCTGGCACACGCATTGCTTAACACCAGCAACGGCCCAAGCGGGTCGCGCAATTCACCGGTGCAACGGCGCACAGAAGGGTTGCACGGACGAAGGCGTCCCCACATGCGGTTTCGAGGTCCGAAGCAGCATCGTGTGGACGCCTTTTTTGCTTTTCGATTCGCCCCTGGCGATGGAACCGACGGAGTCACGATGAAAAAGCCCAAACTGGTGATGGTGGGAAATGGCATGGCCGGTGTGCGCACGCTGGAAGAGCTGCTCAAGATTGCCCCCGATCTGTATGACATCACGGTGTTTGGCGCCGAGCCACACCCGAACTACAACCGCATTCTGTTGTCGCCCGTGCTGGCAGGCGAGCAGACGCTGGACGAGATCATTCTGAACGACTGGCAGTGGTACGACGACAACCACATCACGCTGCACACCGGCTTCACGGTCAATGATGTGGACCGCGTGCGCCGCGTGGTGAGCGCCACCAGCAAGGACGGCGATGTGATCACCGCCGAATACGACCGCCTCATCATCGCCACAGGCTCCAACCCCTTCATCTTGCCCATCCCCGGCAAAGACCTGCAAGGCGTGCTGGCCTACCGCGACATTGCCGACACCCAGGCCATGATCGACGCCGCCGCCACCTACAAGCACGCGGTGGTGATCGGCGGCGGCCTGCTGGGCCTGGAGGCCGCCAACGGCCTCATGAAGCGCGGCATGCAAGTGAGCGTGGTACATGTGGGCGACTGGCTGATGGAGCGCCAACTGGACGACGTGGCCGGCAAGATGCTGCAAAAGTCGCTGCAAGAGCGCGGCATGCAGTTCTTGATGAAAGCACAGACCCAAGAGCTGGTGGGCAACGCCGAAGGCCGCGTGGCCAGCGTCAAGTTCAAAGACGGCACCGAGGTGCCCGCCGACCTGGTGGTGATGGCTGTGGGCATTCGCCCCAACACCGCGCTGGCCGAAAAAATGCGCCTGTACGTGAACCGCGGCATTGTGGTGAGCGACACGCTGCAAACCACCACCGACGCCCGCATCTACGCCGTGGGCGAATGTGCCGCGCACCGGGGCATTGCCTACGGTCTGGTGGCCCCGCTGTTTGAACAAGGCAAGGTGCTGGCCAACCATTTGGCCGAGTTCGGCATCGGCCGCTACCAGGGTTCGCTCACCTCCACCAAGCTCAAAGTCACGGGCATCGATCTGTTCAGCGCGGGCGACTTCCAGGGCGGCGAGAACACCGAAGAGATCGTGATGAGCGACCCCTTTGGCGGCGTGTACAAAAAGCTGGTCATCAAGGACGACAAGCTGGTGGGCGCCTGCCTGTATGGCGACACGGTGGACGGCAGCTGGTACTTCAAGCTGCTGCGCGACGGCCGCAGCGTGAGCGACATCCGCGACAAGCTGATGTTTGGCGAAAGCAATATCGGCGACGTGGGCCACCAGGGTCACAACAAGGCCGCCGCCATGGCCGACACCGACGAGGTCTGCGGCTGCAACGGCGTGACCAAGGGCGCCATCTGCAAGGCCATCAAGGACAAGGGCCTGTTCACGCTGGATGAAGTGCGCAAGCACACCAAGGCCAGCGCATCGTGCGGATCGTGCACCGGCCTGGTCGAGCAGATCATCATGTTCACCGCAGGCGGTGACTACAGCGCAACCCCCAAGACCAAGGCCATGTGCGGCTGCACCGACCATGGGCACCAGGCCGTGCGCGAGGCGATCCGTGCCAACAAACTGCTCAGCATTGGCGAAGTCTTCAAGTTCATGGAGTGGAAGACGCCCAACGGCTGCGCCACCTGCCGCCCCGCCGTCAACTACTACCTGATCAGCACCTGGCCCAAGGACGCCAAGGACGACCCGCAAAGCCGCGCCATCAACGAGCGCAGCCACGCCAACATCCAGAAAGACGGCACCTACAGCGTGATCCCCCGCATGTGGGGCGGCGAAACCACGGCCGACGAGCTGCGCCGCATTGCCGATGCGGCTGACAAATACAACATCCCCACCATCAAGGTCACGGGGGGCCAGCGCATCGATTTGCTGGGCGTGAAGAAAGAAGACCTGGTCAATGTGTGGAAGGACATCGGCATGCCCAGTGGCCATGCGTATGCCAAGGCGCTGCGCACCGTGAAGACCTGCGTGGGCAGCGAGTGGTGCCGCATGGGCACCCAGGACAGCACGCAGATGGGCAAGGACCTGGAGCGCGCCATGTGGCGCATGTACGCCCCGCACAAGGTCAAGTTTGCGGTGAGTGGCTGCCCACGCAACTGCGCCGAGGCAGGCATCAAGGACGTGGGCATCATCGGCGTGGACAGCGGCTGGGAGATGTACGTGGCGGGCAACGGCGGCATCAAGACCGAGGTGGCGCACTTCTTCACCAAGCTGAAAACCGCCGAGGAAGTGCTGGAGTACACCGGCGCGTTCTGCGAGCTGTACCGCCAGGAAGGCTGGTACCTGGAGCGCACCGTGCACTACGTGAACCGTGTGGGCCTGGACTATGTGAAAAAGCGCATCCTCGAAGACCACGAAGGCCGCAAGGCGCTGTGGGAGCAACTGCAGTTTGCGCTGGACGGCGAGCCCGACCCCTGGTTCGAGTTTGACAAAGCCGCCGTGGACACGCGCCAGTTTGTGCCCCTGGGCGCCTGACCTCGCTGCCTGCTGCCCCCTGCCCGCCCCCTCACCACCAAGGAGCCCACCCATGCTGCAACGCCGATGGATTCTGAACGCCAGCGCTGGCGCCCTGCTGGCAGGCGCTGTGGGCGCCCCGGTGGCGGCGTGGGCCCAGGTGCAGGATGTGAACGACGCCATCAACAAGGCGGGCCGCCAGCGCATGCTGAGCCAGCGCATGGCCAAGGCCTGGCTCATGCTGGCCCACCAGGCCGATGCCAACCCGGCGCGCCAGGCGCTGGCCCAGTCCATCAAGCTGTTTGAGCGGCAGCTGGCAGAACTCAAGGCCTACGCCCCACAAGCAGACATTCGCACCACCTACACCGAGCTGGAAGCCGCCTGGAGCGCCTACAAAACCGTGCTGACCACAGCCCAGCCCTCCAAAGACGCGGCCAGCAGCCTGCTGCAGGCCGACGCCAAGGTGCTGGCCCTGGCCCACCAGGGCACCGTGCAATACGAAGCGGCCTCGGGCAAGCCCGTGGGCCATCTGGTCAACGTGGCCGGGCGCCAGCGCATGCTGAGCCAGCGCATGGCCAAGTTCTGCCTGGCCGCGATGCTGCAGGTAGACGCTGCCACCAGCACCACCGAAATCGACAAGGCGCGCAAAGAGTTTTTGAGCGCCAACGAATTGCTGCGCACCGCGCCGCAAGCCACCGACCGCATTCGCCAGGAACTGCAACTGGCCGACGGGCAATGGGTGTTTTTTGACGCCGCGCTGCAGCGCATGCAAACAGGCGCCAACACGTTTCGCCAGGTGTCCGAGGTGTTTGTGACCAGCGAGAACCTGCTGGCCAGCATGGACCGCGTCACCGGCATGTATGCCGCCCTGGCCGCCTGACACAGAGCCCAGAGCCCCCCAACAACCACAAGGAATCGCCACCATGACTGAATGGACACTGATCTGCCGCATCGAAGACATCCCCGTGCTGGGCTCGCGCCGCGTTGCCCGCCCCCAGGGCCTGGATGTGGCGGTGTTCCGCAACGACGCGGGCGGCGTCTTCGCCCTGCTCGACCGCTGCCCGCACAAGGGCGGCCCCTTGTCGCAAGGCATTGTGTTTGGCACCCATGTGGCCTGCCCCATGCACAACTGGACCATCGGCCTGTGCGACGGCCAGGCATCGGCCCCCGATGAGGGCTGCACCCCCAAGTTCACCGTGAAGGTGGAGGACGGTGCCGTGTACCTGGACGCTGCAGAGCTGGCCACCGTGGCCACGGATTTGACGCGGCCCATCGCCGGGCCTGCACGCCGCACGGTGGGTGCGTAGGCGCAGGGTGCCTTGTGCACCCCCCTTGCCAACAAGCCCAGCCCCCAGACCCCTGCACCAGCCCCAACGGGCTCCATAGCTATAAAAATAATAGCTGCTAGCGTTTATAAATAAAGCGCTAGCGCCGTAAAACATTCAAAGCCACACGCCATGCAAGAAACCAAATCTACCTGCCCCTACTGCGGCGTAGGCTGCGGCGTGATCATTGAAAGCGACGGTGCACAGATCACCGGCGTGCGGGGCGACCCGAACCACCCCGCCAACTTTGGCCGCCTGTGCACCAAGGGCTCGACCCTGCACCTCACGGCCAGCAGCCCCATCACGCTGCAGACCCGGCTGCTGCAGCCCTTGCACCGCGCGCAACGCAGCGATGCCCCTCAGCCGTTGTCGTGGGATGCTGCCCTGGGCTTGGCCACGGACAAGTTTGCCCACACCATCCAGCAGCACGGCCCCGACGCCGTGGGCTTTTACGTCAGCGGCCAGTTGCTGACCGAGGACTACTACGTCTTCAACAAGCTCGCCAAGGGCCTGATCGGCACCAACAACATCGACACCAACTCGCGCCTGTGCATGAGCAGCGCCGTGGCCGGCTACAAGCAGACGCTGGGCGCCGACGCGCCGCCCGCCTGCTACGACGACGTGAAACACGCGCAGTGCCTGTTCATCGTGGGCAGCAACGCAGCCTGGGCGCACCCCATCCTGTTCCGCCGCATTGAAGACGCGCGCGCCGCCAACCCAGGCATGAAGGTCATCGTGGCCGACCCGCGCCGCACCGACACGGCGGGCATGGCCGACCTGTTCCTGCCCATCCAGCCCGGCAGCGATGTGATGCTGTTCAACGGCATGCTGCACATCATGCTGTGGGAAGGCTGGATCGACGCCGCCTACATCGGCGCACACACCACGGGCTTTGACGAACTCAAGGCCCTGGTGCGCGAAGCCACGCCGGACCGCGTGGCCCAGGTGTGTGGCATTTCGGTGGCCGACCTGACCACCGCCGCCCAGTGGTTTTCCACCTCGAAAGCGACCCTGAGCCTGTACTGCCAGGGCCTGAACCAGAGCAGCAGCGGCACGGCCAAGAACGCCGCCCTCATCAACCTGCACCTGGCTACCGCGCAGATCGGCAAGCCCGGCGCAGGCCCCTTCAGCCTGACCGGCCAGCCCAATGCCATGGGCGGGCGCGAGGTGGGTGGCCTGGCCAATCTGCTCAGTGCCCACCGCGACCTGGCCAACCCCCAGCACCGCGCCGAGGTGGCCGCGCTGTGGGGCGTGGCCGATGTGCCCAGCCAGCCCGGTAAGACGGCGGTGGAGATGTTCCAGGCCGCCGCCGACGGCGAGATCAAGGCCCTGTGGATTGCCTGCACCAACCCCGCGCAGAGCATGCCCGACCAGGCCACCGTGCGCCGCGCCCTGCAGCGCGCCGAATTTGTGGTGGTGCAAGAGGCCTTCGCAACGGCCGAGACCGCGCGGTACGCCGACCTGCTGCTGCCTGCCACCACCTGGGGCGAAAAAACCGGCACCGTGACCAACAGCGAACGCCGCATCTCGCGCGTGCGCTCTGCCGTGCCTGCACCCGGCCTGGCGCGCCACGACTGGGCCATTGCGGTGCAGTTTGCGCACCAGCTGGAGGCACGCCTGCGCCCCGGCCAACCCACACTGTTCCCCTACACCACCGAGCATGCGGACCAAGGCTCTGAAACCGTTTGGAACGAGCACCGCGAAAGCACGCGCGGGCGCGACCTGGACATCACCGGCCTGTCGTGGGAGCTGCTCGAATCTGCTGGCCCCCAACAGTGGCCATTGCCCGAGGGCTCCACCACGGGCAAGGCCCGCCTGTACGAGGACGGCATCTTCCCCACCGCCGACGGCCGCGCCCGTTTTGCCGCGCATGCCTGGCAGCCCACGGCGGAGCAGCGCGAATCGCGCTACCCCTTCAGCCTGACCACGGGCCGCCTGCGCGACCAGTGGCACGGCATGACCCGCACCGGCACGCTGGGCCGCCTGTTTGGCCATGTGGCCGAGCCCAGCGTGCAGCTGCACCCGCAGGACATGGAGCGGCGTGGCCTGAAGAACGGCGACCTGGTCTACGTAACGAGCAAGCGCGGCACCATCGTGGTACCCGCGCAGGCCGACACCACCGTGGGCCTGTCGCAGGCCTTCATGGCCATGCACTGGGGCAGCGAATTTTTGAGCGGCTGCTCGTCCACCGGCGAGCGCTTGGCAGGCGTGAATGCGCTCACCACCTCGGCCTATTGCCCCACGTCCAAGCAGCCCGAGCTCAAGCACGCGGCCGTGAAGGTGCTCAAGGCCGAGCTGCCCTGGACGCTGCTGGCCATGGCCTGGCTGCCCGCCGACAGCGCCCAGGCCGCACGGGAAGCGCTGTCCGCACTGATGGCGCAGTTTCCGTTTGCCAGTTGTGTGCCCTTCAGCAACAACACGCCGCTGGGCGAACCCGGGCGCGAGCGCGTGGGCGTGCTGCTGCGCGCCGCCGCGCACGAAGCCCCGCCGGACGCCACGGTGGAACGCATCGAAGCCCTGATGGGCCTGGCCACCACCGACACGCTGCGCTATGCCGACAAAAAACGCGGCCAGCGCCGTGCCGCGCGGCTGGCACGCCACGGTGACACCACCACGCTCGAAGGCATCGTGCTGGCGGGCGACACCAGCGCCGAGGGCTGGCTCAAGACCCTGCTGCAAGAAGAACTGCCCGCGCAGACCTATGGCCGCCTGCTGCTGGTGCCCGGCGCCAAGGCCCCCGTGGCCGTGCAGTCGCGCGGCAAATCGGTGTGCACCTGCTTTAACGTGACGGACGCCGCCATCACCGCCGAGCTGGCGCACTGCCACGGCACCGACGACGACCGCCTGGCCCAGCTGCAAGGCAAGCTGCGCTGCGGCACCAACTGCGGCTCGTGCCTGCCCGAACTCAAGCGCATGGTGCGCAGCACCGGGCCGCTAGCGCCCAAGCCCGCAGCGCAGGCCGTCATATAACCAAAAGTTGTCTGGGTTGCGCCAAAATAGCGCCCCACCCACCTCACTGCCACAACCACCGCACCAGGACTTGTGCAATAGGGCTCCAGCTAGGCATTTTCGGCGCAGACAGTACGCCTGTACGGCAAGCCGAAATAACGACGCTGGAGCCCTATTTCACAAGTCCCGCCACACAAAACCATGGCTATCAGTCAGTACATCAAGGAAATCGGTCGCGGCCCGCGCGGCTCCAAGCCGCTCACACGCGAGCAAGCGGCCGACCTGTTTGGCCAAGTGCTGGACGGCAGCGTGACCGACCTGGAGATTGGCGCCTTCTGCCTGGCCATGCGCATCAAGGGCGAAACGCCCGAAGAGATGTGCGGCTTTCTGGATGCCACGCACCAGCGGCTGGCCAAGTTGCCCGCCACCAGCCGCCCCACCATCGTGCTGCCCAGCTACAACGGCGCCCGCAAGCTGCCGGTGCTGACCCCACTGCTGGCCCTGCTGCTGGCGCGCGAGGGGCTGCCCGTGTTGCTGCACGGCATGCGCACCGAGGCGCGCCGCATTTTGGCATCCGATGTGCTTGAAGCGCTGGATATCAAAGCGCTAACAGCTCCTAAAACGATAGCAAATGGAGAAGTGGCACACATCCACACCGAGCGGCTGCACCCCGGCCTGGCGCGCCTGCTGGCCGTGCGCCAGGTGGTGGGCCTGCGCAACCCCGGGCACAGTGCCGTCAAGCTGATGAACCCCTGCGCGGGCCCTGCGGTGGTGGTCACGGCCTACACCCACCCCGAGTACCTGGACATGCTGCACGCCACATTCACCGGCATGGGGATGAGCGCACTGCTCTCGCGCGGACTGGAGGGCGAAGTGGCCACCGATCCGCGCCGCACGCCCCGTTATGACGCCTTTGTCGCCGGCAAGCACCAGCTGCTGGAAGAGCAGCAACCCGGCACCGCCACCGAGGTGCCCGGGCTGCCCACCGAGATCGACGTAGCCACCACCGCCGAGTACACCCGCCAGGTGCTCGCGGGCGCCCTGCCTGTGCCGCCCGCGCTGGCGCGGCAGGTGGAACACATCTTGCGTCTGGCTGAGCAAACCACGAAAGAGACACTGCCATGAGCCGCCCTACACACCCCCATCCTTCAGGCACGGCACGCCCCCATCTGGGCACCGGTGGGCAATGCACCCTGGTGGGCGCAGGGCCCGGCGACCCTGAGCTGCTGACGATCAAAGCCCTCAAGGCCATCCAGGCCGCCACGGTGCTGCTGGTGGACGACTTGGTGAGCGACGCCATCGTGGCCCACGCCTCGCCCAGCGCCCGCATCGTGTACGTGGGCAAGCGCGGCGGCTGCAAGAGCACGCCCCAGGCGTTCATCGAAAAGCTGATGCTGATGGCCGTGAACGAGGGCGAGAACGTGGTGCGCCTCAAAGGGGGCGATCCGTTCATCTTTGGGCGCGGCGGCGAAGAGGTGGAGCACCTGCGCGCAGCCGGTGTACCCGTCACCGTCATCAACGGCATCACCGCGGGGTTGGCTGGGCTCACCTCGCTGGGTGCCCCGCTCACACACCGCGAGCATGCGCACGGCGTGGTGTTTGTCACCGGCCATGCCAAGCCAGGCGACACCGGCACCGACTGGGCCGCACTGGCCCGCACCGCCCGCGACGCCAAGCTCACCCTGGTCATCTACATGGGCGTGAGCGGCGCCGCCGCCATCGAGCAAGAGCTGCTGAGCGGCGGCCTTCCCGCCAGCACGCCCGTGGCCATCATTCAGCACGCCAGCCTGCCCCAGCAGCGGCACGCGATAGCCACACTGGGCACGCTGCACACCACCCTCGTCCAAGAGGAACTGGGCAGCCCCTCGGTGATCGTGGTGGGCGATGTCGTGCGGGGCGTGGCCCTGGCCACGCAAGAGGCTGCCGACGCCGCCCCTCTGGCCCGCAGCGCGGGCTGACAGCCGCAGCGGCTGCGATGGCAGCCGCCGCTGCACCGCCCGCGTGGGGGCATAAACCACACATTTAACAGAGCCTTACAAGCCCAACGCGCCTTGCAGCGCGTGGCGGCTGGGCTGCGCATAGCATTTGAGAAGCGTTTGCAATTAGTTTGCAATCCACTCCCCCGCTTTGGCGCGCCACCACAGCCCATGCCACCCACTGGTCGCTGCCCTGCGCGTGGCACCCAAAGCATGTCCATCCCATCCTTTGGAAAGAAGCCTCTGCATGAAAGCCCACACGCTTTGGAAACAACTCGCCCTGGCCGGGTGCCTGCTGACCAGCAGCCTCGCCTGGAGCTACGAAATCAGCGCTGGCAAAGTGCTCAATGACGCAGGCCAGCCCGTGCAACTGCGCGGTGTGAACTGGTTTGGCTTTGAGACCAACAACAACGTGGTGCACGGTCTGTGGGCCCGCAACTGGAAAGACATGATCACCCAGATGCAGGGCCAGGGCTTTAACGCCGTGCGCCTGCCGTTTTGTCCCACCACCCTGCGCGGCAACGCGCCCAATAGCATCGACTACAGCCGCAACGCCGACCTGCAAGGCCTGAGCGCGCTGCAAGTGATGGACAAGGTCATCAACGAGCTGAGCAACCGCGGCATGTACGTGCTGCTGGACCACCACACGCCCGACTGCCAAAGCATCAGTGAGCTTTGGTACACCTCTAGCTACAGCGAGCAGCAGTGGATTACCGACCTGACCTTTGTGGCCCAGCGCTACGTGAACGTGCCCGGCGTGATTGGCTTGGACATCAAGAACGAGCCCCACGGCAGCGCCACCTGGGGCACTGGCAATGCCGCTACCGACTGGAACCGCGCGGCAGAGCGCGCCGCAGCCGCCGTGCTCCAGGTGGCACCCAAGTGGCTGATTGCCGTGGAAGGCATTGGCGAGAACCCCAGCTGCTCCAGCAGCGGCGGGCACTTCTGGGGCGGCAGCCTGGAGCCGCTGGAATGCACGCCGCTGAACATCCCGGCCAACCGCTTGCTGCTGGCACCGCACGTGTACGGGCCCGATGTGTACGTGCAGTCGTACTTCAATGCGGCCAATTTCCCGGCCAACATGCCCGCCATTTGGGACCAGCACTTTGGCCGCTTCGTTCAGTCGGGCTACGCCGTCATGCTGGGTGAGTTTGGCGGCAAATACGGCCGTGGCGATGCCCGCGATGTGCAGTGGCAAAACGCCCTGGTGGACTACCTGGTGGGCAAAGGCATTCGCAGCGGCTTTTACTGGTCGTGGAACCCCAACAGCGGCGACACCGGCGGCATCTTGAACGACGACTGGAGCACAGTGCGCACCGACAAAGTGCAGTTGCTGCAAAAGCTGTGGGGCGATGGCACAACGCCTACGCCCGCCCCTAACCCGACACCTGATCCAACGCCAACGCCAACGCCAACGCCAACGCCGACCCCTACGCCCAGCCCTAACTTTGCTGTGCTGCAGACTGTGGACAGCGACTGGGGCGCTGGCTACTGCCAGCGTGTCAAGGTCAGCAACCTGGGCAGCGCCAGCGGCACTTGGGCCATCACGCTGCCCATCAGCGGCCAGGTCAACAACCTCTGGAACGCAGTGTGGACCCAGTCTGGCAGCAGCTTGAACGCATCCGGGGTGGACTGGAACAAGACCCTGGCCCCTGGCGCGGCAGCCGAGTTTGGCTTCTGCGCGGCACGCTGATCGCGGCTGCAGAACCTTCTGCCCATGCCCCATCAAAAAGGCCCGGACAACATCCGGGCCTAGCCATGGGAGCAGAGCTTGCGATGCCCAGGGCGTGCCTCACTGCCCCGCAGTCTGGCGCACCTGGGCAAAGCGCTCGGCCAACTCCTTGCGCAGCGTCTTGCGCATCACCGCCGCATCCCAGCGGCGGCGCTCATCGGGGGTGGAGGGAGACAGCGGCGGCACGGGCACAGACTTGCGGTTTTCGTCCACCGCCACCATGGTGAAGAAGCAGCTGTTCACGTGCCGCACCACCTGCGATCGAATCTCTTCGGCCACCACCTTCACGCCCACTTCCATCGAAGAGCTGCCGGTGTAGTTCACGCTGGCCAAAAAGGTCACCAACTCGCCCACATGGATGGGCTGCAAAAACATCACCTGGTCCACGCTCAGCGTCACGGTGTAGCAGCCCGAATAGCGGCTGGCGCAGGAATACGCCACCTGGTCGAGCAACTTGAGAATGGCGCCGCCGTGCACGTTGCCTGAAAAATTGGCCATGTCGGGCGACATGAGCACGGTCATGCTGAGTTGGTGTGAAGGGATGTTCATGCTGCGATTTTAGAAACCGCGCAGGCGTCTGAGGGCCTTGCTTTGCGCTACATCACACAACCAGCCGCCGCCGTGGCAGCTTCGCTACACTCGCGCAGCGCGGTCCCACCGGCGCACGGAGGAAAACCCATGATTCAACTAGAAAAACTCAACGAATTCACCGAAAGCCACGGCGCCCTGCGCACGGGCAAGGGCCTGGTGTCAGGCGTTATCGCGCTGACACTCGCCATCCTTTGCCTGCTGGGTGTGCTGGCGTTTCACTTTCCGCAGTACCTCACCACACCCGAGCTGCGCAAGAGCTACGACGTGAACGTGATTCGCACCATCATGCTGGCCGCCATGGCCATTGCCGGGGGCATCTCGCTGGTCAACATCCTGTTCAACCGCGCCCGCTGGCTGGCCACCTTCTCTTTCGCTATGGTGGCCCTGGCCGCATTGCTGGGCGGTCACCAAGTAGAGGTGAACCCGAACTTCCCCGACCACACGCCCTACATCGGGCTGGACTGGTTCATCCTCGACCTGCTGGGCAGCTCGCTCATCTTCATCTTCATCGAAAAGCTGTTTGCCCACCGCAAGGACCAACCCATCTTTCGCGCCGAGTGGCAGACCGACTTTCACCACTTCATCGTGAACCACATGGTGGTGGGCTTTGTGCTGCTGGCCACCAACCTCATCGTGCACAAGTTCTTTGGCTGGGCCGCCAGTGACGGTGTGCGCGGCTGGGTGCAGGGCCTGAATTTTTGGGTGGCGCTGTTTGGCATCATCCTGGTGGCCGACCTGGTGCAGTACTGGACGCACCGCGCCTACCACGAGGTGCCACTGCTGTGGCGCCTGCACGCAGTGCACCACAGCGTCAAAAGCATGGACTGGATGGCCGGGTCGCGCCAACACATCCTGGAGCTGATCATCACCCGCTCGATGGTGCTGGCGCCCATCTATGTGCTGGGCTTCAGCAAGGAAGTGATCGACGCGTACATCGTCATCGTGGGCTTCCAGGCCGTTTTCAACCACGCCAACGTGAGCGTGCGCCTGGGCCCACTGCGCTACGTACTGGTCACGCCCAACTTCCACCACTGGCACCACAGCCAGGACCAGGAAGCGCTCGATAAAAACTACGCCGCGCACTTCGCCTTTTTGGACTACCTGTTCGGCACCGCCGTGAAAAGCACAAAGCTCTGGCCAGAGCACTATGGCGTGCTGGGCGACTACGTGCCCAACGGGTTCTTCAAGCAGCTGAAGTTTCCGTTTACTTGGAAGGGGTGAGCCCTGGGCTTGGGTTGGCACGTCGCCAAACCACAACGCCTTGAAACAATCAAACGCGAACCATTCTCAATAAATTTACAATACACGCCTTCGTTAGCAAGCCGTGCCCCCTGAAGGAGCAGCGCAGCCAGCCAGTTGTCTGACCTTCTTCAGGATCCCGCATGCGCTCTTTGTGCCTTGCTGGCAGCCCCCGTGCTGCCCTCTCTCACCTTCACCCCATTGCGCTGGCCGCGGCGCTGCTCACCCTGAGCCCAGCGTGGGCACAAAGCCCGCCCGCGGAGCAAGCCACCACGCAAACCGAGGCGGCCTCCACCGCCGACGCCGTGGTAGAGCCCAAGTCGCTGGATCACATCACCATCTCTGGCGCACGCGAAAGCGCCTCCACCCGCCTGCCGCTGACACCGCGCGAGAACCCGCAATCCACCAACACGGTGGACCGTGCGCAGATGGAGCGCCAATCGCTCACCAGCATCGACGCGGTGCTGCGCAACGTGACGGGCATTGCGGTGAGCTTTTACGACACACAGCGCCCGCTCTACTACGCGCGGGGCTTTCAGATCACCGACTTCAAGGTCGATGGCCTGCCCACGTACAGCGGCGGCACCAACCAGGAGTACGACACTGCGCTGTACGAGCGCATCGACGTGGTGCGCGGTGCCAACGGCATCCTCACGGCGATTGGCGTGCCCTCGGCCACGGTGGACATGATCCGCAAACGCCCGCAGCGGGAGTTTGCTGCCTCGGTCGCGCTGACGGCGGGGTCATGGAACCTGTGGCGCGGCGAGCTGGACTTGAACACCCCGTTGACCAGCGACGGCAGCGTGCGCAGCCGCCTGGTGGTGGCGCCGCAAACCAAGGAGAGCTTTCGCGACCGCTACCAGGAAGACAAAACCGCCTTGCTGGCCGCCATCGAGGCCGACCTGGGCAACGCCACCGTAGCCACCGTGGGCTTTCAGCGCCAGCGCAATGTGCCCGAGGCGCCCATCTGGGGCACCATCCCACGCTTTGCTGCAGACGGCGGCTTGGCCAACCTGCCGGTGTCCACCAGCTTCTCACCATCATGGACGCGCTGGGAGCGCACCTCGTCCACGCTCTACGCCAACGTGGACCACCAGATCAACGAGGACTGGAGTGCCAAAGTCAGCCTGAACCACACCGAGGGCGATTCGTTTCGGCTGGCCACCTACGGCTCGGGCTACCTCAACCGCAGCACAGGCGCAGGCCTGACACTGCGCGCCGCCGTCAGCGGCGGCACAGAGACCCAGGACACCCTGGACGCCTACCTGTCGGGCAAGGTGCAGCTGGGCGGGCGCAAGCACGACCTGGTGGTGGGCATGAGCGCATCGCGCGTAGAGGCCCACACCGACAGCTACAGCAGCCTGACGGGCTGGACCTACACCATTCCCAACCTCTACACCTGGGACGGCAGCGCACCCGCGCCGACCTACCGCGCCACCGGCGCCTTCACTGAACAGATCACGCGCCAGACGGGCCTGTACGCATCGGCCCGCTGGCGCCTGAGCGACCCGCTCTCGCTGCTGACCGGCGCCCGAATCACCGACTGGCACCGGCAGACCGACGCTTACAACACCAGCGGCGCCTACACCGCCACCTCGGCCATCCAGGACGAAAACCGCAAGATCACGCCATTCTTGGGGGTGGTCTACGAGCTGACGCCCACGCTGTCGGCCTACGCCAGCCACAGCCGCATCTTCAACCCGCAAAACTACAAGGACGTGAACAACCAACCACTGAGCGCGGTGGTGGGCTCCAACACCGAAGCAGGCCTGAAGGCCGAACTGCTGGAGCGGCGTGTGCAGGCCAACCTCGCGCTGTTCCAGACCAAGCAAAACAACTACGGCGTGCGCGACAGCAGCGTGCCCGAAGCCAGCTTGCCCGATGGCACCAGCGCCTACAAAACCGTCAACGGCACGCGTTCGCACGGTTTTGAGATCGAAGTGTCTGGCTTGATCAACCGCCAATGGCGCGCGAAGGCGGGCTTCACCCGCACCATGGTCACCCGCGCCGCCACCGACCTCATCTACGCCAACCTGCCCGAATACCAGCTGCAACTGGGCTCTGACTACCAGTTCACCGGCGCACTCGCGCCCCTCTCTGTGGGCGGCGATGTGCAGTGGCAAAGCAAGATCGTGGGCTACAACATCCCCCACCCGACCCTGGGCACAGTCACCGTCACCGAATCGCCCATGGCCCTGGTCAATCTGCGCGCCACCTGGAAGTTCAACCCCAAGCTCAGCGCCACACTCGCCATCAACAACCTGTCGAGCAAGAAATACTGGGCCAACCTGGACTACCCCAACTACGGCGACCCACGCAACGTGAGCGTGACGCTGCGAGCGAAGTTCTAGGCATCCCCCTGAGCGGCTGCGCCGCTTCCCCCTTCTCTCGAATGGCCGCGCCATTCGGGAAGGGGGACACCACCAGCGCGGCGGGGCGGCCCTTGCGCGGCGGTAGCTGGCATGATCAGCGCGTGTTCCACGGGCGGTGGGCTACGGTGCAGGCAAAGTCGGCACAATCAGCCCTTTTTGCCAACAGCATTCACACCCCGTGCAGACGATTCCTTTTTTTGACGCCGTCATCATCGGCGCTGGCGCCGCTGGCTTGTTTTGCGCGGGCCAGGCGGGCCAGCGGGGCCTGAAGGTCTTGCTCATCGACCACAGCGACAAGGTGGCCGAGAAGATCCGCATCTCGGGCGGGGGGCGCTGCAACTTCACCAACCGCGATCTGGATGTGCGGGCGCCGCACAAGCATTTTGTGGGGCAGAACCCGCAGTTTTGCCGCTCGGCGCTGTCGCGCTACACCCCGACCGATTTCATCGCGCTGGTGCAAAAGCACGGCATCCCCTTCCATGAAAAGCACAAGGGCCAGTTGTTTGCCGACCGCTCGGCCGAAGACATCATCCAGATGCTGCTGGCCGAGTGCGAGGCGGGCCAGGTCACGCGGTGGCAACCTTGCAGTGTCAAGAACATAGCCTTTTTGCCGCCTAGCGCAGATGGATCAAGCGCTGGCAGCTATCAAATTGATACCAACCAAGGCCCGGTGCACACGCGCAGCGTGGTGGTGGCAACGGGGGGCCTGTCGATTCCCAAAATCGGTGCGACGGACCTGGGCTACCGGCTGGCGCAACAGTTCAACATTCCGCTGGTGGAGCGGCGCCCCGGGCTGGTGCCACTGACTTTCGATGGCGCGGATTGGGCGCCCTACGCCCAACTGTCAGGGCTGGCGCTGCCAGTGCAAATCAGCACGGGCAGCAAGAAAGAGCGCATGGCGTTTGATGAGGATTTGCTGTTCACCCACCGCGGTCTGTCGGGCCCGGCGGTGCTGCAAATTTCCAGCTACTGGCGCGAGGGCACGCCGCTGGCTGTGAACCTGGCCCCCACGGTGGATTTGCCCGAGGCACTGCAGCAGGCCAAGGCCCGCTCGCGCAAGCTGATTGCCAATGAGCTGGCCACGCTGGTGCCCAGCCGCCTGGCCGACGCGTGGGCGCAGCGCAAGGCCGACTGGCAACGCCCCGTGGCCGAAGCATCAGACAAAGCCCTGGCCAAGCTGGCCGAGCAACTGGCCCGCTGGGAGCTGACACCCACGGGCACCGAGGGCTACAAAAAGGCCGAGGTGACACTGGGCGGCGTGGACACCCAAGCGCTGTCGCAGCAGACCATGGAGTGCAAGGCCCAGCCGGGGCTGTACTTCATTGGCGAGGTGGTGGACATCACCGGCTGGCTGGGCGGCTACAACTTTCAGTGGGCCTGGGCCAGCGGCATGGCCTGCGCGCAGGCGCTGCCAGGGGCGCAACCCACCGAGGCCGCGTAAAAATCCACCAGCCCGGATGGCCCTGCCGCTCCAGGGTCCGCTGCGCCGCCACGGTGTTGCGATCACCCCGGCGTAGTGACCTGGGAGGCACTGGCTGCCAGTTGCGGCGGTGGGGGTGCCGAGGACAGGAACGTCGGGTTCTGCAACGCCCACACCTCCAGCTGCTGCGGTGGCAGAGGGCGGCTGAAGTAGTAGCCCTGCAGCTCTTCGCAATCGAGCGCACTGAGCACCTGCGCCGTGACCAGGTCTTTGACGCCTTCGGCCACGATCTTGAGCCCCAGGGTATGCCCCAGCGCAATCACTGCCCGGGTGATGGCCATGTCGGCCGGGTTGGTGAGCATGTCGTGCACAAACGACTTATCGACCTTGAGCCGGTCGATCTCGAAACGCTTGAGGTAGCCCAGGCTGGAATAGCCGGTGCCAAAGTCGTCAATCGCCAATTGCACCCCCAACGCCTTGAGAGCGGCGAGCTGCTGCGCGGCGGCGTCGGCGTTGTCCATGAGCTGGGATTCGGTGATCTCCAGCTCCAGCCGGTGGGCGGGCACGCCCGTGCGCTGCAACAGCGCCGCTATGTCGGGCACGAGATGGGGATCGGCCAGCTGGGTGGCCGACAGGTTGACTGACACGGCCACGCCACACAGCGGGTGCGCCAGGCCATCGACAGCGGGCAAGGCCTGCCATTGCACCCACTGCAGGCACGCCTGCTCCAGCACCCAGGCGCCAATGGCGCGGATCATGCCGGTCTCTTCGGCAATCGGAATGAAGTCCATGGGCGGTACGGAGCCCAGCACCGGGTGGCGCCAGCGCAGCAAAGCCTCCACCCCCTGCAAGCGCCCGCCACGGGCGCTGACGCGGGGCTGGTAGTGCACGTGCAACTCGTCCCGCTCCAGCGCGCGGCGCAGGTGCTGCTCCATCGACTGGCGGGCCTGGGCGCGCTGGTCGGTCTCGACCGAATAGAACATGGCCATGTCCCGGCCGGTGGTCTTGGCCTCGTACATGGCGGCATCGGCGCGGCGCATGAGCTCGTCCAGGTCGGCACCGTCTTCGGGGTATACCGCAATGCCCACGCTGCACGATACGTTCAGCTCATGCCCTTCCACCGGGTGGCTTTGGCGGATGAGCGGAATCAGGCGGCGCTCGACCAGTTGCTGCACGTCGTCACGGCCCGCCACGTCGCGCATCACCACCACAAACTCATCACCTCCCAGACGGCTCACGGTGTCCAGCGCGCGCACCGCCTGCACCAGCCGCGCCGCCACCGAACGCAGCAACCCGTCGCCAATGTGGTGGCCCAGCGTGTCGTTGATGGTCTTGAAGCGGTCCAGATCGATGAACAGCACGGCCACCTGGGTGCCCGACTCTTTGGCCTGCACCAGTGCCCGCTGCAGGTGCTGCACGCACAGCGAACGGTTGGGCAGCTCGGTCAGCACATCGTGGTGCGCCAGAAACTGGATGCGCTCTTCATTGAGCTTGCGGTCGGTGATGTCAATGGCGATGCCGATGTGGTTGGACACCAGCCCGTCCTTGCCCTCGCGCACGGCCGACACCATGAGCCAGGCCGGGTAGGTCTCGCCCGAGCGGCGGCGAAAACGCACCTCGCCCTGCCATGACTCCTTGTCGCGCATGGTGTTCGCCATCTGCACTTCCAAGGGCTCGCCCGTGCCTTCCTCCAGCAGCATGCCCAGGCTCTCGCCAATCAGCTCGTAGAAGTCGTAGTGGGTGCTGCGGCAAAACGCCTTGTTCACGCTGAGCACCTGGTGCTGGGCGTCCATGATGATGATGCCCTCGGACGAGGCCTCAAACACCTTGGCCCACAGCTCCAGGCGCTGCTCCATCACCTTGAGCACGTTGATGGGCGTGAACGAGGTCAGCACCGCATCACGCCCCTGGTAGTGCAGGCGGCGGGCTGACAGCACGGCCCATGAGGGCTCTGCGCCGCCCTTCCAGCGCACCTCAAACTCATCCACCGAGCCCAGATCGGCCAAGCGCTGGAAGAACCGCGCGCGCACCCCAGGCTCCAGGCCCGCCACCCAGGGGTCCCGCCCCCGGCCGTTGAGCCACGGGCTGGCGGGTGCGTTGGCATGCAGCACTTCGTGCTCAGGAATGGAGGTGACCATCAGCGCAATCGGGAAAGCCTCTACCAGCTCGCGCTGCGCCTGCGCGGCACGGGCGCTGGCGGCCAGCTCTTGCTGCAGCAGGCGCTCGCGGTCCAGCTGGGCCAGCATGTCGTTGAAGGCGGTGACCAGGCGGCCGATTTCATCGCGGCTGCTCCAGCGCGCGCGCAGGCTGTGGTCACCGCTGTGGCGCACCTCATCGGCCACCTTGGCCAGGTGCTGCAGGGGCTTGGCGATCTGGCGGGCCACCAAGGTCACCAGGCTCAAAATGCAACCCAGCAGTACCAGCGCGGTGCCCAGGTGAAGCCACATGCGGGCAAACAACCCATCGACCCGCTGGGCCAGCAGACGGTCCAGGTCGGTGATGCCGGAGTCCCACGCCCAAGTCAGTGCCTGCAGCACCTTTGCCTGCTGCTGCGCCACATCGGCCACGCTGCGGCGCGACTCCCCCGCCGCCATAGCCTGCAGCAGGCTCTGCAGCTCCATCAGCGACGCTTTCAGCGCCTCGCGCTGGCCACCCAGCGCCTTGTGCATCTCGGGCGTGCCCGCAATAAAGGCCTGGTTGTAGTCCGACTCAATGCCCAGCATGACGGCATCCAGCCGCCCGGCCAGCGTCAGCAGCTCCGACGACCACTGGGGGCCGCGCGCGGGCGGGCTGGCCTGCAAGAACACCATGGTGTCGTGCACCGCCTGCAGCAACTCGGGGAAGCGCAACACCACCAGCGACATCACGTAGTAGCTGTCCAGCGCCGGGTCCAGGATCAGGTTGGACTGGTTGGCCACGGTGGTCAGCAGCTCGCGCCCATCGCGCAGCAGCTGCCCACGGGCTGCCGCCAGTGCAGCCAGGCTGGCCTGGGGCGCTGCCTTCAACCCAGCCTGGGCCCCCTCCTGCAAGGCCGCAAAACGGCCCAACGCATCGCTGAAGCGCTGGCTGGCGGGGGCGGTGTGCAGCTTGTCGTCGTGGGCGTCGCGCATGGCAGACAAACGCTCCTGCACGGCCAGCACCGACGGCGCCACCCCAGGGGCCTGCAAAAACTGCCCCATCAACCCATCGCGCACCACCGAGGCATAGGCCGTGCCCACGGTCTCCTTGCGGGTGAAGTCAATCGCCTCGTTCTTCTCGTGGATCAGGATGCTGGAGACATAGATGACGGCCGTGAGATCGAGCAGGTAGATCAGCATCAGCTTGCGCCCCACACTCAGGCGCCCTAGCCAAGCCGACAAGCGGTGCGTGATGGGCATGTTTGCGGGCCTTCACAGAAGATGTAGCCATTTGTAAATACTTTGCAAATTCAAAGCAAAAACCAAGCCACAGCCCCTTTGCAACGCCTTGGCAGATCCCTCAAGCCCAGAGACATGCAACACAGCCACCACGCGAAAAATAAAAGGCTATAATCCTCGGCTTTGCTGGCATCACCCCGTCGGCCAAATACTAGTTACAGACGGGGAACCCGCCACGCACGGTCTTCAGGCCCGATCTCCTGGAAACCCTCTGCCGGCACACTTTTGGAAAACATTAGCTAATGACTACGATCCGCGTAAAAGAAAACGAACCCTTTGACGTTGCACTGCGTCGCTTCAAGCGCACCATTGAAAAGCTGGGCCTGCTGACCGACCTGCGTGCCCGCGAGTTCTACGAAAAGCCCACAGCAGAACGCAAGCGCAAGAAGGCAGCCGCCGTGAAGCGCCACTACAAGCGCGTTCGCAGCATGCAGCTGCCTAAGAAGCTGTACTGATCGTTGCCGGCCCTGGGCCGACACACAACCCGCGCTAGGGACGCCAAGCGCGGGTTTTTTGTTTTTCGGGTTTGTCAAAAGGCTTTCTGGCGTCGTTGCACTGCCTTGCCGTAGCCTTAGCTACTGTCTGCGGCATTGCGCCTCGCCATAAAGCCTTTTGACAAACCCTCTTCTGCTATCCCCCTGACTGCAAAGGAATGCCGCCATGAGCCTGAAAGCCCAAATCACCGAAGACATGAAAACCGCCATGCGCGCCAAGGACAGTGAGCGCCTGGGCACCATTCGCCTGCTGCAAGCAGCCATGAAGCAAAAGGAAGTGGACGAGCGTGTGGAGCTGGACGATGCGGCCATCGTCGCCATCGTGGACAAGCTCATCAAGCAGCGCAAGGACAGCATTGCCGCCTTTGAAGGCGCCAACCGCCAGGACTTGGCCGACAAGGAAAAGTCTGAAATGGTGGTGTTGCAGGCCTATTTGCCCGAGCGCATGTCGGCCGAAGAGACCCTGGCCGCCGTCAAAGCCATCGTGGCCGAGCTGGGCGCCGCAGGCCCGGGCGACATGGGCAAAGTGATGGGCGTGGTCAAGACCCGCCTGGCAGGCAAGGCCGACATGGGCCAGGTGTCTGCCGCTGTGAAGGCTGCGCTGGCAGGCTGATCGCCCTCAAGCACCCGCACATTTGCTACTAAATTAATAGCTGCTCGCGCTTGTTAATCAAGCGCTAGCAGCTATTTTTATATGTGAACGCAGCGCTCCTGGCCTACAGAACCCGTTCATAGAAGCACGGGCGGTGCGACCTACCTCAAACCACCTCACCCCAAGAGCAACGCACACCCCAGCACCGCCATGGCAGCCCCCACCCAAGCGCCCCAGGCCGGGCGCTGCCCGGTGCGCCACCACAGCAGGGGCAACAGCAGCACGGGCGACACCGACGACAGCATGCCCACCAGCCCGGCGCTGCCGTGCTGCAGGGCCTTGAGGATCAGCGTCATGCCCACGGCCATGGCCAGGGTGGCACTGGCAAAGGTATAGGCCAGGTCGCGCCACTGCAGGGGCGACTGCACCCGCGCCATGGGCAAGCCTGCGCACCACAACAGGGCATGGCACGCAAAGCCAGCCGTCATGCGCACGGCCGATGCGGCCACCGGGTCGAGCCCCGCCGCCATGGCGGGCTTAAGCACCAAGGTGCCCACCGATTGCCCCAGGGCCGACAACACCCCCAGCGCCACACCCACCGCCAGTTGGCCCTGGGTGGATTCGAGCTGGTGTGCCACGCCACCGCGCTTGCCAAACGCAATGGCGCCCATCACACCGCCCACCAGGAGCACGCCGCCCGGCAAGGCCCAGCCCTTGAGCGATTCGTCCAGGAACAGCGCCGCCAACACCACCGTGAACAGCGAATGCGTGGCAAACAGCAAGCCCGAGCGGCGCGGCCCCAGCCGGTTCATGCAAGCGAACAGCGCCGTGTCGCCCACAAAGATACCGATCACGCCCGACAGCACCAGCAGGCCCACAGCATCCCAGGCCACGGCACCCCCAGCCCATTCGCCGGCCACCCCCGGCCCCGCACCCAAACCGCCCCCCGCCAGACTGCGCCAGCTGCCCGTGGCCAGCGCCATGCCCCACAGCAGCACGGCCGCAAACACCATGCGCCAGCGGGTAAAGGCAAACGCCCCCATGCGTGCCGACGCGGCTGCAGAGAACAAACTGGCCGTGGCCCAAGTGGCTGCAGCCAACACGGCGAGGCTTTCGGGCGGCAGCCAGCCAGACCACACGGGGCTCATGCGCCGCCCTCCCCCGCCTGCGGCCCGGCATCCCAAGGCCTGCGGCGAAACTGCTCCTGCAAAAACTCCACACACACCCGCACCTTGGCCGAGCGTTCCAGCCGCGTGGGGTACACGGCCCAGATGTTGGCCTCCTGTTGCCAATCCGGCAGCACCTGCACCAGCTGGCCGCGCTGCAGCAGCGGGCCCACATCCCACAGCGAGCGCAGCGCAATCCCGCGCCCGTCCACCGCCCACTGCACCACCATCTCGCCGTTGTTGGCCGACAAAGGGCCGCGCACCTTCACCGCCTGCTCTTGCCCCGCATGGCGCAAGCGCCACACGCCAAACGGATGGTCGCGCTCCTTGATCACCAGGCAGTCGTGGCTGGGCAGCTCGGCCAGCGTGCGGGGTGTGCCCCGCCGCGCCAGGTAAGCCGGGGCAGCGCACAGCACGCGGTGGTTGTCGGCCAGGCGGCGGGCAATCAGGTGCGGGGCGATCTCGTCACCCACGCGCACGTCCAGGTCAAACCCCTCACCCGCCACGTCCACCAGCCGGTCAAACACCTCCAGGCGTACCTGCAGGCTGGGGTGGCGCTCGACCAGTTGCGACAGCACCGGCGCCACCACGCTGCGGCCAAAGCCAAAGCTGCAGCTCACCCGCAGCAGGCCACGCGGCTCGGCGCGGGTCACGGCCACCTCCTGCAGCAGCTGGTCCATATCGTCCAGAATGCGCTGCGCCCAATGGAAAACGCGCTCGCCCTCCTCCGTCACGCTCACGCGGCGGGTGGTGCGGTGCAGCAGTTTCACGGCCAGGTCTTCCTCCAGCAGGCGGATGCGCTTGCTGACAAAAGCGGGCGAAGCGCCCAGCTCTTGCGCCGCCTCGGCAAAGCTGGCTTTGCGCACCACCACGGTGAACACCCGCAGGTCGTCGGGCGAAGGGTTTTTATGCACGATGTGTAAACAATCAGACCACAGAGCGCTGATTGTATTTGCTGGGATTCTCGCCAAAAATGCAGCCACTGCCCAACTTGATTGCCCAAGGAGACCTATGTCCAAGACCTACCAAATCGCCGTATTGCCCGGAGACGGCATCGGCAAAGAAGTGATGCCCGAAGGCCTGCGCGCCATCCAGGCCGCCGCCGCCCGCTTCGGCTTTGAGCTGCAACTGCACACCTTCGAGTGGGCCAGCTGCGATTACTACGCCGCCCACGGAAAAATGATGCCCGACGACTGGAAGGCAAAACTGTCAGGCATGGACGCCATCTTCTTTGGCGCCGTCGGCTGGCCCGCCACCGTGCCCGACCATGTCTCGCTGTGGGGGTCTCTGCTCAAGTTCCGCCGCGAGTTCGACCAGTACATCAACCTGCGCCCCGTGCGTTTGTTTGAAGGCGTACCTTGCCCCCTGGCAGGCCGCAAGCCCGGAGACATCGACTACTACGTGGTGCGCGAGAACACCGAGGGCGAGTACACATCGCTTGGCGGCATCATGTACGAAGGCACCGACCGCGAAATCGTCATCCAGGAATCGGTCTACTCCCGCCACGGCGCCAACCGCCTCTTGAAGTTCGCCTTCGACCTGGCCCAAAGCCGCCCCAAAAAGCACGTCACCCTGGCCACCAAGAGCAACGGCATCGCCATCAGCATGCCCTGGTGGGATAAGAGGGCGGACGACGTCGCCAAGGACTACCCCGAGATCACGCTGGACAAGCAACACATCGACATCCTGACCGCCCGCTTTGTGCTGCAGCCCGGGCGCTTTGATGTGGTGGCCGCCACCAACCTGTTCGGTGACATCCTCAGTGACCTAGGCCCGGCCACCACCGGCACCATCGGCCTGGCCCCTTCGGCCAACCTCAACCCCGAGCGCAACTTCCCCAGCCTGTTCGAGCCCGTGCACGGCTCCGCGCCTGACATCTACGGCAAGAACATTGCCAACCCGATTGCGATGATCTGGTCGGGGGCGCTGATGCTGGACTTCCTCACGCAGGGCCAGGGTGCGGGGCGCCAGGCGCACGATGCGATCGTGGGTGCGATTGAAGAGACGCTCAAGGGAGGGCCACGCACGCCGGACCTGGGGGGCACGGCCAACACCACGCAGGTGGGTGAGGCCATTGCCGCTTTGATTGCCAAGGGTTAAAGCCAAACCCGCCGCAGCCAGCCCACCCGGCAGCTCCGGCTAAGGCCAGCGATTGCCGCTGGCCTTGTGCAAACAACAGCCCAGCAGGCGCCAACTAATGCGCCTGCTGCGCAGAAGCAGCCCCCCACAGCGCTCGCAAAATGCCCTGCAGCACCGCCAGCGCTGGCGCGGGCTCCTTGGTCATCTGCACGCGGACGATGGCACCGTCCACCGCCATGGCCACCGCATCGGCCAAAGCGGTGTATGCGGGCCCAGAGGGCAGCCGGGCCGCAATCGCATCGGCCATATCCCGCTTGTGGCGCAACGAGGCCTCAACGACCCAGGGCCCCAGCCCCTCGGCCTCCGCCACACCATTGATAAAAGCGCAGCCCCGGTAATCAGGCATCTCAAACCAGGCTTGCAGCGCCTGCAGCACGCACTGCAACGGAAAGTCGCTGTCCGTTGGCGCATCCGCCAGAGCCCCCTTGAACCACTGCATCCACAAGGCATGCCGATGCTCCAGGTAGGCCGCCACCAGATCGTGCTTGCTAGGGAACTGGCGGTAGAAGGTGACCTTGGTGACATGGGCCTCGCCAATGATCCGGTCAATGCCAGTGGCGCGGATCCCCTCCCGATAGAAAAGCGCATGCGCAGTGTGCAGGATGCGCTCGCGCACGCCCATCGCGGCCAGGTCGGCGTCTTTGCCTTGCAAAGCAATCAACAGATGTGTCATGGAGCACATGGTAGACAAATCTGTCTACAACGGCTAGCATTCCATCATGTAGACAACTCTGTCTACATGATGGACATACCGTGATGACAAGGAACCCCACATGCTGATCCAAAAACTGCGCGGCCAGGGCGCCGCCTTGCCTGCCCGCCCACCGCTGCGGGCCATCGCCCTGGCATGGTTAGGGGGCGCCCTGGCCATCGCCACGGTGGCACTGGCAGGCCAACAATGGGCGCTGTCGCTCATCCTGGGCTCGTTCGGTGCGTCGTGCGTGCTGGTGTTTGGCTTTCCCGACGTGCCCTTCTCTCAGCCCCGCAACGTGGTGGTGGGGCACTTTTTAAGCTCCCTCATCGGCCTGGTGTTTCTGCAATGGGCGGGGCCGCATTGGTGGGCCATGGCACTGGCCGTGGGCACCGCCATTGCGGTCATGATGTGGACGCGCACCGTGCACCCACCGGCCGGGTCCAACCCCGTCATCATCTTTTTGGCGCAACCCACATGGGACTTTCTGTGGTTCCCCACGCTCACGGGCGCTGTGGTGTTGGTGCTGGTTGCGCTGCTGTACAACAACCTGACCCGCCCGGGGCGCTACCCCCAGTACTGGTAAGCCACCGCCCGTCGCGTGCCGCCGCGCGACCGAACGCTCCTGATTTCATAGCTACCAGCGCTTGGGAATAAGCGCTGAGGCCAATTTTTGCCTAAAATCACCAAAAGCACTTATCGAAATAAGAAGCTGACTTGTTATATCGATATGAAAATAAAAACCTGTGATGCACCAAACCAGGGAATTAAACTTTGCAACAGCCCGGCCCCACCGCCGGAAGTCATCTCCTCTCTTTGAAAGACACATTGCAATGCTGAAGAAAGCTCTTTCCGCACTGGCCATCGCCACCCTGGCGCTGAGCGCTCAGGCCGCTGACGTGGTCCTGAAGGTGGCCGCGTCCTCCGTGCCGCACGCCGAGATCCTGAACTTCGTGAAGCCCCAGCTCAAGGCCGAAGGCATCGACCTGCAGGTGCGTGAATTCAGCGACTACATCCAGCCGAACGCGGCCGTGGAAGACAAGCAGCTTGACGCCAACTACTTCCAGCACCAGCCCTACCTGGACAGCTACAACAAAGACCGCAAGAGCAGCATCGTCGCCGTGCCGAATGGCAAAGTGCACATCGAGCCCTTCGGCGCCTACTCCAAGAGGATCAAGGCCGTGAGCGAGCTCAAGGAGGGCGCCCTCATCGCCATCCCGAACGACCCCTCCAACACCGGCCGCGCATTGCTGCTGCTGCAGTCCCAGGGCCTGATCGAGCTGAAGGATCCCAAGAACATCACAGCCACGCCGATCGACATCGTCAAGAACCCCAGAAACCTGAAGTTCCGCCAGCTCGAAGCCGCCTTGCTGCCCCGTGCGCTGGACGATGTGGACCTGTCCCTCATCAACACCAACTACGCCATCGAAGCCAAGCTGAACCCCTCGAAGGACGCGCTGTTCCTGGAGTCCGGCGATTCGCACTACGCCAACTTCATCGCCGCCCGCAAGGACCGTGCGAACGATGCCAGCATCCAGAAGCTGGTGAAAGCACTGCACACGCCTGAAGTGAAGAAGTTCATCCAGGACAAGTACAAGGGCGCGATCATCCCCGCCTTCTGAGGATCAGGGCAGGTGGCCTTGCGGCCCCTCCTCCTCCCCCGGCAAAAAGCGCTGCCTCGGCAGCGCTTTTTTCTTGGCGGCACATCGCCCACAAACAATCGACCAGCCGCGTCGCCACCGGCATCGCCCACTGCCCCTGCAATGTGACAAGGCCCACGGGCGGCCAACCCACCGCCGACGCCCGCCGCACAGGTGTCGCGGCCGCCATGGCCCCCTCACCCCCCACCCGGTGGCACCCGAAATTGCGCAGTAACGCGTTGCTCTGCCCGGGCCAAGGCGGCCGCAGCGCGTGCCAGCCAATCCCGCCATGTGGCGCCTGCAAGCCAATGCCTGCGCGGCGCCAGGGCTTGGCCTGAGGAGGGTGCCGACGGCGGGGCCTGTTCGGCGGGATCGGCGGAAGACGTCAAAGGAAGTGGCTTCATGGAGCAGCATGCTCACGCTGAGCAAAACATCTGTAAAGTTGAATTAGCTGACAATTCAATTCACAAATACTGACGTCACGCCCATGCGCAACCTGAACCTCGACCAACTGCAAACCCTGATTGCCATTGCCGACCTGGGCACCTTTGCGGCGGCCGCCCAGGCGCTGCACCTGGCACCACCCACCGTGAGCCTGCACATCAAGGAGCTGGAGTCGCGGCTGGAGGCAGAACTGGTGGTGCGTGGCCGCCGCCAGGCGGAGTTAACGCCCGCCGGGGAGGTGCTGGTGCAAGAAGGCCGCCAGTTGCTGCAGGCCGCAGACGACCTGGTGGAGCGGGTGCGCCGCCGCGCATCCGGACGCGAGGGCGTGGTGCGGGTGGGCGTGTCGGCCGGGGTCAGCACCCGGCTGCTGCCGCGCATGCTCGAAGCCCTGGCCCAGCGCAGCCCGGGCGTGGAAATCCGGCTCGAAGCCGTGGGTTCGGCCGAGTCGATGCAGCGGCTCAAGGCGGGCTCGCTCGATATAGGCATCGTTGCCAGCCCGCAGCCCCCCGTGCCCGAGGTGCGCCAGATGCCTTGGCGCACCGACCCCATGGTGGCCCTGCTGCCCGCCGCATGGGACGCCCCCGAGTTCGTCACGCCCGACTGGCTTGCCACGCGCCGATGGGCATCGTTTGCCCCGGCCACGCAGATGCACGGGCTCATTGCCAGCTGGTTTGGCCAGGCGGGGCACCACCCTCGCCCGTTCCTCGCATTGAGCTATCCCGGCGCGCTCAAAAGCCTGGCCGCCGCGAGCCAGTGTGCAGCGCTGTTGCCCATGGAGGAAGTGCAGGACCAGCAAGACGCGCCAGACGTGCACGTGCGCCACCTGCGGCCCCAGCTCATGCGCCCCATGGCCATCGCGCACCGCCACCAGGCATCACCCGCCGTACAAAGCGTGTTGGGCTTGCTGGCGGAGTTTTCGGGTTAAGTGCCTCGCGCCACCTCGCGCAAGCACTCCACCAACTGCGTGGTCACCGGCGTCACCCGCTGCCCGCGCAGCGTGATCAGGCCCACGGGCGGCAAATCCACCGGCACGGGCAGCTTGAGCACCGCCACCATGCCCTGCTGCGCAAAGTGCGCCGCCACGCTGCGCGCCATGAAGGCCACAGCGCCGCGCCGCTGCAAGAAGGTGATCTGCGACAGAAAAGACGCCGACTCGACCACATCTACCGGGGGCAGCAGGCCGTGGGCAAAAAACTGCTGCTCCAGCTTGACCCGCAGGGACGCCCAGGGCGGCGGCATCACACAAGGCTGTGCGGCAATGTCGGCCCACTGCACCTTGCGTTTGCCCGCCAGGGAGTGGCTGGGGTGCACCACGGCGGCCATGGGGTCGTCGTACAGCGCCTCGGTCTCCAGGTCGGGCGAGGCGTAGCCGGGCTCCAGGCGGCCCACAAACAGGTCCAGCTCGCCCAGGCGCAGCTTGGGCAGCAAGCGGGTCAGGTCGCCCTCGTCAATCAACACCGTGGTGCGGCTGGAGCGGGCCTTGAGCCGCTCTACCGCTGGCGCCAGCAGCACGGGCGTGGCGGCCACCATGGCGCCCACGCTGGTGCGGCCGATGGCGCCGCTGGCTTCGGCCGCAATCTCGTCGCGCGTGCGATCAAACCCCGCCAGCACCGAGCGGGCAAAGCGCACCACGCTGGCACCCGCCGCCGTGGGCTCGGTGCCCCGGGTCGATCGCTCAAACAGCGGCAGGCCAAACATGGACTCGATCTCGGCCAGGGTTTTGGAGACCGCAGGTTGCGTGATCGACAGGAATTCGGCCGCCCGGCCCAGGTGCCGGAACTGGTCCAGCGCCACCAGCATTTGCAGGTGGCGCAGCTTGAGGTTGCTGCGCAGTACGCGGTCGATCTGTGCCATGGCGTGACTCCCTTTTTGCAGTTCTTTGCCCAGTTTTCTTCATAACCTAAATGCAATGAAGACAGTCTATATTTTCATTGGATTGTTATGCAGCATTTCTCAACAATGGGTACCAACAACATAAAAACCCACGGAGACAAGCATGCAGACCCCACGCATTGCACGGCGTCGCTTCGTGCTCGGCGCCTTGAGCGCCAGCGCACTGGCCACCACATCGGGCAACCTCTTCTCGCAAGCCTGGCCTGAGCGCCCCATCACCTTCATCTGCCCTTGGCCTGCAGGCGGCACGGCCGACCAGTCCATGCGCGCACTGTGCACCGTGGCCGGGCGCATCCTGGGCCAAAGCATTGCGGTCGAGAACAAGGTGGGTGCCTCCGGCATGATCGGCTCCAAGGCGCTGGCCTCGGCCAAGGGCGATGGCTACACCATCGGGCAAATCCCGATCTCGGTCACGCGCTTCTCGCAGCTGGGCACATTGCAGGCAGACCCCCGCAAAGACTTCACCTACATCGCGCGCACCTCGGGCCAGACCTTCGGCATTGCGGTGCCTGCCAACTCGCCCTTCAAGACACTCAAGGACTTCGTGGCCTACGCCAAAGCCAACCCCGGCAAGGTGAGCTACGCCCACGCGGGCGTGGGCGGCGCCACACATGTGGGCATGGAAGAGTTCGCCAGCGTGGCAGGCATCCAGCTCAACCACGTGCCCTACAAGGGTGGCGCAGAGGCACTGCAGGGTGTGCTGGGCGGCCATGTGGATGCGCTGGCCGACTCCAGCTCGTGGGCGCCGCATGTCGAAGCGGGCAAGCTGCGCCTGCTGGCCACCTGGGGCGAGCTGCGCACGGCCCGCTTCAAGGACGTTCCCACCCTGCGCGAGCTGGGCTACGACGTGGTGGTGGACGCCCCCAACGGCATTGGCGCCCCCAAGGGCCTGGACCCCGCCATCGTGGCCAAGCTGCGCGATGCCTTCAAGCAAGCGGTGGCCAGCCCCGAGTTCAAGTCGGTGATCGACAAGCTCGATGCGCCGCTGCTCTATCTGGACGGGCCCGACTACGAAAAATACGTCAACACCGTCTACCAAAAAGAGACCGTGTTGATCGACAAGCTGAAGCTGCGCGAGCTGATGAAGAGTTGAGCGCAAGGTGACGCACGAAGCCCCAGCGCCCAACGCGGGGCGCTGCCACGTTCAGGCCCCATTGATGAAAGCCTCCATGTCCCGCACCGATAGCACCCTGCTGCACCTGCACCCCAACGACAACGTGCTGGTTGCCAAAACCGCCCTGGCCCTGGGCCAGGACATTCCGGAGCTGGGCCTGCGCACCCGCGCCCAGGTACCCGCCGGGCACAAGATTGCCGCGCGCCGCATTGCGGCAGGCGAGCAGGTCAAAAAGTACGACACCGTGATCGGCGTGGCCACGCGCGACCTGGAGCCCGGCGACTACGTGCACAGCCACAACCTGCAGCTGGTGGACTACTACCGTGACCCCGCCTTCGGCGCCGATGTGCAACCCGTTCAGTATGTGCCCGAGGCCGAACGCGCCACCTTCCAGGGCTTTGTGCGGCCCGGCGGCGGCGTGGGCACACGCAACTTCATCGGCATCCTGTCGTCGGTGAACTGCTCGGCCACCGTCATCAAGCGCATTGCCGCGCATTTCACACCCGAGCGGCTGGCCGCCTACCCCAACGTGGATGGCGTGGCCGCCTTTGCCCAGACCAGCGGCTGCGGCATGTCCTCGCCCAGCGAGCACTTTGATGTGCTGCGCCGCACCCTGGCGGGCTACGCGCGCCACCCCAACCTGGCGGGCGTGCTCATCGTGGGCCTGGGGTGTGAGCGCAACCAGGTCGATTCGCTGGTCGATTCGCAGGGGCTGAAAGAAGGCAAGCTCATGCGCACCATGGTGATGCAGGACGTGGGCGGCACCCGCGTGACCATCGAGGCAGGCATCCGCGCCATTGAAGAAATGCTGCCCATCGCCAACGAAGCACGGCGCACCACCGTGAGCGCCAGCCACCTCAAGATTGGGCTGGAGTGCGGCGGCTCGGACGGCTTCTCGGGCATCACCGCCAACCCCGGCCTGGGCGCGGCCATGGACATCCTGGTGCGCCACGGCGGCACCGCCATCCTGAGCGAGACGCCCGAAATCCACGGCGTGGAGTTCATGCTCACCCGCCGCGCCATCAGCCCCGAAGTCGGCCAGAAGCTGCTGGACCGCCTGGCCTGGTGGGAGAAGTACACCGCAGGCCAGAACGCCCAGTTCAACGGCGTGGTGGGCCACGGCAACCAGGCCGGTGGTCTGGCCAACATCTTTGAAAAATCGCTGGGCAGCGCGATGAAAGGCGGTACCACCCCGCTGCGCGCCGTGTACGAATACGCCGAGCCCATCACCGAAAACGGCTTTGTGTTCATGGACTCGCCGGGCTATGACCCTGTGGCCTCCACCGGCCAGATTGCCAGCGGTGCGCAGCTCATCTGCTTTACCACCGGCCGTGGCTCCATGTTTGGCAGCAAGCCCGCGCCCACCATCAAGCTGGCCAGCAACACGCCCATGTTCACCCGGCTGGAGGAGGACATGGACATCAACTGCGGCGTGGTGATTGACGGCGAGTGCACCGTGGCCGAGCTGGGCCAGCGCATCTTTGACCAGATCCTGCGCCATGCCAGCGGCGAGGAAACGAAGAGCGAATTGCTGGGTTTGGGTGATCACGAATTTGTGCCGTGGCACATGGGGATTGTCAGCTAACGCCACGCCCATTCACTATCAAAACAATAGCTGCTAGCGCTTATTAGATAAGCGCCAGAGCCCCATTTCATTCAACCCCATGTCCGCCACTCCTTCCCTGCCTCTGCCACTGGCCCGCCCCGACCTGATCCGCAGCGCCAACTTCATCGCCGGCCAGTGGACTGCCTTCACTGGCCCGCTCCTGCCCGTCACCAACCCCGCCACCGGCGCCGTCATCACCTCGGTGCCTGACTCGGGGGCTACCGAAGCCCTGGCCGCCCTGGATGCCGCCCATGCTGCTTTCGCCACTTGGCGCAAAGTCCCCGCCAAGCAGCGCGCAGCCATCATCAAGCGCTGGAACGACTTGGTGCTGGCCCACCAGGATGACCTGGGCGCCTTGATCTCAATGGAGCAGGGCAAGCCCCTGGCCGAAGGCAAGGGTGAAGTGGCCTATGCCGCCAGCTACATCGAGTGGTTTGGTGAAGAGGCCACACGCATGAATGGCGAGGTCATTCCGGCCCCGGTGCCCGGTCGGCGCATGTTTGCTTTGAAGGAGCCCGTGGGCGTGGTGGCGGCCATCACCCCCTGGAACTTCCCCGCTGCCATGATCGCCCGCAAGATCGCCCCGGCCCTGGCAGCAGGGTGCACGGTGGTGTGCAAGCCTGCGGAGGACACGCCGCTGACGTCTTTGGCTTTGGTGCTGCTGGCCCATGAGGCAGGTGTGCCTGCGGGTGTTTTGAACATCGTCACTGCCTCACGCCAGAACACCCCTGCGGTGGTGGATGTGTGGCTGGACGACAGCCGGGTGCGCAAGATCACCTTTACCGGCTCTACTCCCGTGGGCAAGCACCTGGCACGGCGCAGTGCCGACACGCTCAAGAAGCTGTCTCTGGAGTTGGGGGGCAATGCACCTTTCATCGTGTTTGACGATGCCGATCTGGATGCGGCCGTGGACGGCCTGATGGCGGCCAAGTTCAGAAACGGTGGCCAGACCTGTGTGTGCCCCAACCGGGTGTTTGTGCACCGCAGCGTGTTTGACACCTTTGCCACCAAGCTAGCGGCCAAGGTGGCTGCCCTCAAGGTCGGCCCGGCCAGCGACCCGGCTTCGCAGATCGGCCCCATGATCAATGACCGGGCGGTGGAGAAGATCGAGCGGCATGTGCAGGACGCCGTGGCCAAGGGCGCCAAGGTGCTCACCGGGGGCCAACGCCTGGCGCACCTGGGCCCCAACTACTACGCACCCACGGTGCTCAGCGGGGCCGATGCCACCATGGCCTGTGCGTGTGAGGAGACCTTTGGGCCGGTGGCGCCGCTCACGGTGTTTGACGACGAGGCCGAGGTGGTGGCCCAGGCCAATGACACACCGTTTGGGCTGGCGGGGTACTTCTACAGCCAGAACGTCAAGCGCATCTGGCGGGTGGCCGAAGCCCTGGAGACGGGCATTGTCGGCATCAACGAAGGGGCGATTGCGGCGGAGGCTGCGCCGTTTGGGGGGGTGAAGGAGTCAGGCTATGGCCGAGAGGGCTCGACCCATGGGCTCGACGATTACCTGCACACCAAGTATGTTTGTCAGGGGCTGCTGGACTGAGGCATCGCAGCCCCCAAAACAATCCGTCTGATAACCCACAGGGCAGACGGCAAAAAGGTCACTAGAACCATTCACAACCAAAGGAGACAAGACCATGAGCATTCAACAACACGCCAAACACATCACCCGCAGACCCCTGCTGGCCGCACTGGCAGGCATGGCACTGGCGGGCGCCATGCCCCTGGCACACGCGCAACCAGCGGCCTTCCCGAGCAAGCCCATCACCATGGTGGTGCCCTACCCTGCCGGGGGTGCCAACGACATGCTGGGCCGCCTGATCGGGCAGAAGATGGGCGATGCCCTGGGCACGGCAACCGTGGTGGACAACAAGCCCGGCGCGGGGGCCCTGCTGGGCGCCGGCATTGTGGCGCGCGCCCCGGCCGACGGCTACACCCTGCTGGTGGGCGGCCTGGCCACCCACGCGGCCAGCCCCAACTTGCTCAAGGCCGACTACGACCCGCTCAAGGACTTCGAGCCCATCGGCATGATCGGCAGCGCGCCCATCATCGTGATCACCGCCACCGACTCGCCCTACAAGACGCTCAAAGACGTGGTGGATGCCGCCCGCAAAGACCCGCAAGCCATCATGTATGGCTCGTCGGGCAATGGCTCGCCCCTGCATTTGGCAGGCGAGCTGTTCCTGTCGATTGCCAAGGTCAACATGACCCACATCCCCTACAAGGGTGGCAACGCACACATCATCGATTTGATCGGTGGCCGCGTGCCGGTGATTTTTGACACCGCCACCAACTCCATGCCCCTGCTGCGCGGTGGCAAGGTGCGTGCGCTGGCCGTGGGCAGTGCCAAGCGCCTGCCCGATCTGCCGGATGTGCCCACCCTGGCAGAACTGGGCTACCCACAGTTCGAGTTCTCGGCCTGGTACGCCCTGTTTGCGCCCGCCAAGACCCCTGCCGACGTGAGCGCCAAGCTCTCTGCCGCGCTGGCGAAAACCCTCAAGCTGCCTGAAGTGGCCAGCAAGCTGGGCGAGCTGGGTGTGTCGGTGGGCAATGGCAACGCCAACGAGCTGCGCTCCTTCTTGCCCGCGGAATACCAGCGCGTGGGCAACCTGATCAAGACCGCCAAGATCAAGGCCGACTGACGACCACGCCCTCCCGGACCTTCAATGCCGGGAGGGACCGCCTGCGGCAACGCAGGCCATCAAGACACCCCCTTGCCCCTTTGGAGACCCCCATGCCCGACGGCCTGCTGCAACAGCACCCCGATGACGCCACCCGCCAGGTGGCCGACCTGCCCTCTCCCCGCGTTCAGGCCCACGCTGCCAATTTGATGGTGCTGGGCGATGGCGCCCTGGCCTGCGTGTGGTTTGGCGGCTCGATGGAGGGGCGCTCGGACATTTCGGTCTTCATGTCGCGCTTGGCGCCCGGGGCCCAGCAGTGGTCCGAGCCCGTACAGCTGTCGCACGACACAGAGCGGTCTGAGCAAAACCCCATCCTCTTCCCGGCGCCCGATGGCACGCTGTGGCTGCTGCACACCGCCCAGCTCTCGGGCCACCAGAACACTGCCGTGGTGCGCGTGCGCCGCTCTGCCGACCACGGCCAGACCTGGTCGGCCACCGAGACCCTGGCCGATGCCCCCGCAGGCACTTTTGTGCGCCAGCCCATCCATGTGCACCACAATGGCAGCTGGCTGCTGCCCGTGTTTTATTGCCGCGCTGAAGCAGGCCAGCCCTGGGATGGCAGCCATGACGACAGCGGCGTGCTGCGCTCCATCGACCAAGGCCGTACCTGGCAGCGCATCAGCGTGCCCGGCAGCCTGGGCTGCGTGCACATGAACATCGTGCCTGCGGCCAATGGCCAAAGCCTGCTGGCGTTCTTTCGCAGCCGCTGGGCCGACCACATCTACCGCACCCAAAGCGACGACGGCGGCCTGACCTGGCAAACGCCCCAGCCCACCGTGCTGCCCAACAACAACTCGTCGGTGCAGGCCCTGCGCCTGGCCGATGGGCGCCTGGCCATGATCTTCAACGCCAGCAGCGCCGCCAATGCCTCCGAGCGGCGCGAGTCGCTGTACGACGAGCTGGAGGACACCGGCGAAGGCACCCAGGGTGCCACCGTGGCCGCACCCGCTGCCCGCAAGGCCTTCTGGGGCGCACCGCGCGCACCCATGACGCTGGCGCTGTCGGCCGACGACGGCCTGACCTGGCCCTGGCAGCGCAGCCTGGAAGTGGGCGACGGCTGGTGCATGAGCAACGACTCCGAGCAAGGCCGCAACCGCGAGTACTCCTACCCCTCGCTGCGCCAGGATGCCGATGGCACGCTGCACCTGGCCTACACCGTGTTCCGCCAGCACATCCGCCACGTGCGCCTGCAGCCCGACTGGGCCATACAACAAACCTGAAACTGTTGCTTGGGCTTGAACTCATTTGAACCGTTCACGCTGAGCTTGTCGAAGGGCTCAGCCTGAACGGATATTTCAAGCGCAAAGAGGCCGAATCGACAGCATGAACCCAACACCCACCACATGAGCCCAAACCCCTTTCACGTCCTCGTTACCGCCGCGCACTGGGCGCCTGAAGCCCAGGCGCTGGTGCATGCCGCAGGCGGTCAGATCCACTTCATGGCAGAGCCCATCACCGAAGACCACCTGATCGCCCGGCTGGCCGAGACCGGCGCCCAGGTGCTGCTGGTGCGCGGCATCAAGCCCGTGAGCGAGCGGGTGCTGCAGGCAGCCCCTGCTCTGCGCCTGGTGGCCAAGAACGGCGCCGGGGTGGACGGCATTGACCTGGACGCCGCCCGCGCACGCGGCGTGGCCGTGGCCGTGGCCCCTGGTGCCAACGCCCGCGCCGTGGCCGAGCATGCGGTGGCGCTGATGCTGGCCCTGACGCGCCAGCTGCCACTGCTGGACCGCATGGTGCGCGCGGGCCAGTGGGCCCCCAGCACCTGGCAGGGGCGCGATTTTCGCGATGCCACGGTGGGCATCATTGGCTACGGTGCCATTGGCAAGGGCACGGCGCAACTGGCCGCTGCGCTGGGTGCGCGCGTGCTGGTGCTGCGCCCCCACGGCCAGGCCGATGGTTTTGCGACCGAGCCCGACCTGCACCAGTTTCTGCCCAAGGTGAACATCCTGAGCCTGCACTGCCCGCTGACCGAGAGCACACGCAACCTGATAGGCGCTGCAGAGCTTGCATTGCTGCCCAAGGGCAGCATCCTCATCAACACGGCGCGCGGCCCAGTAGTGAACGAAGCCGCGTTGATCAATGCCCTGCAAACCGGCCACCTCGAAGGCGCAGGCCTGGACACGTTCGACACCGAGCCCCTGCCCGCTGGCCACCCGCTGGCCCAATTGCCCAACGCCTTGCTAACGCCGCATGTGGCCGGCGTGACCCAAGGCGCATCGCTGCGGGTGTCCACCATCACTGCACAAAATATCGTGGACCACCTCACCGGCCCAGGCGCACCCGCGCAGCACCGGGTAGCGTGACAATCCCAAGAGCAAAGACCCAAACCCTTCCGAGCCACCGGCCCTGACTGCACAGGCTCCAAGCCCCTTTCATCCCACACACCATGCCAGCCCACAACCCCTTCAAAACCGCCCTGGCCGAGCGCCGCCCGCAAATTGGCCTGTGGCTGTCAATGGCCGACCCGTACCTGGCCGAAGCCGCTGCCACCACGGGCTACGACTGGCTGCTGATTGACGGCGAGCACGCTCCCAACGACCTGCGCAGCACCATGGGCGCTCTACAGGCGGTGGCCTCGCACCCCTCGCACCCCATCGTGCGGCTGGTGGAAGGCAACACCGCGCTCATCAAGCAAATGCTGGACATTGGCGTCAAAACCCTGCTGGTGCCCATGGTGGACACGGCAGAGCAAGCGCGCGGCATTGTGGCCGCCACGCAGTACCCGCCGCTGGGCATTCGCGGCGTGGGCAGTGCGGTGGGGCGCTCGTCGATGTGGAGCAGCCGCAGCGACTACCTCTCGATTGCCGACGACGAAGTCTGCCTGCTCGTGCAGGCCGAAACCGTGACCGCCCTGACCCACCTGGAGGCCATTTGCGCGGTGGACGGCGTGCACGGCGTCTTCATCGGCCCGGCCGACCTGGCTGCATCGATGGGCCACCGAGGCAACCCTGGCCACCCCGAGGTGCAGGCCGCCATCGAGGGCGCCATGAAGACCATCATCGCCAGCGGCAAGGCCGCCGGCACCCTCACCTCTGACCCCGTGCTGGCCCAGCGCTACCTGGACCTGGGCTGCACCTTTGTGGCCGTGGGGGTGGATGTGCTGATGTTTGCCAATGCAGCGCGCAAGCTGCGCGGGCAGTTTGCTGGGGCCACGGCTGCGGCAGCACCGGCCAAGCCCAGCGCAGGGTATTGAAGGATTGCCAAGCCCTCAGGCGATCCATTAGAAGAAAATGGCCTCTAGCGCTTATTCAACAAGCGCAAGCAGCTATCAAAATATGAGCAATTAGCCACAAACAAGGCACATCGGGCCCCACAAGTGGCCCACACAACAAAAAAGGCTCCTGGAACCCAGGAGCCTTTTTGCGTGGAGCGTGAACGCCCGTATCAGCTGCCAGCCACCTTCATGCGGTTGACCAGGATGGAGCCCACCGTCTTGGCGCCATAGTTGTAGGCATCGGCGCCCACGGCTTCAATGCCCTTGAGCATGTCCTTGAGGTTGCCTGCAATGGTGATCTCGTGCACGGGGAAGGCGATCTTGCCGTTCTCCACCCAAAAGCCGCTCGCGCCGCGTGAATAGTCGCCCGTCACGTAGTTGACGCCCTGGCCCATCAGCTCGACCACAAACAGGCCCGTGCCCAGCTTTTGCAGCATGGCGTCAAGGTTGTCGCTGGCTTGCGTGAGGCGCGAGGTCATCAGCAGGTTGTGCGAGCCACCGGCGTTGCCCGTGGTCTTCATGCCCAGCTTGCGGGCCGAGTAGCTGGAGAGGAAATAGCCCTCCACCCGCCCGCCTTTGACCACCTTGCGCGGCGCCACGCGCACACCCTCTTCGTCAAACGGCGAGCTGCCCTTGCCGCCCATCACAAACGGATCTTCCAGGATGTCGATGTGCTTGGGGAAGACTATCTTGCCCAGCGAGTCGAGCAAGAAACTGCTCTTGCGGTACAGCGAGCCACCGCTGACAGCTTGCACAAACCCACCCAACAGGCCTGCGGCCAGGGTCGATTCAAACAGCACAGGGCATTGGGTGGTGGGGATCTTGCGGCTGCCCAGGCGGCTTAAGGCGCGCTGCGCGGCGTAGCGGCCCACAGCCTCGGGCGAGGCCAGGTCGGCCGCGTTGCGCATGGAGCTGTACCAGGCATCGCGCTGCATCTCGGCATTCTTGCCGGGCAACGAGGCGATGGGTGCCACCGAGAAGCTGTGGCGCGAGCTGGCATAGCCACCGCGAAAGCCGCGTGTGTGGGCGCTGAAGAAATGGCTTTGCTGGGCCGACACGCCCGCGCCTTCGCTGTTGGTGATGCGGCGGTGCGTCTTGAGCGCAGCGGCCTCGCAGGCCTTGGCCATCTCGGCGGCGGCTTCGCTGGTGATGGCCCAGGGGTGGAACAAATCCAGGTCGCGGTGGGTATCGGGCGGGGCGATGTCTGCCGCATCGGGCAAACCGGCCACAGGGTCTTCGGCCGTGAAGCGGGCGATGTCATAAGCGGCCTGCACGGTCTGCTCGATCGCCTTGGTCGAAAAATCGGAGGTGCTGGCGTTGCCACGGCGGTGGCCGAGGTAGACCGTCACGCCCAGTGACTTGTCGCGGTTGCGCTCCACGTTCTCCAGCTCGCCCTTGCGCACGCTGACCGAGAGGCCGCAGCCTTCAGATGCCTCGGCCCCCGCATCGGTGGCGCCCAGCTTCTTGGCGTGGGCCAGGGCCCGGTCTACCAGCTCTTCAAAAAACGGGCGGCTGTAGCTGAAACCGCTGGCGGGTGCGTGGGAGGAGGCGGAAGCCTTGGCAACGGCCGGGGCGCTTTTCGCGCGGGTAGAAGGTTTATTCATAGCGGCGGCTATGATACTTGCCACTGTGGCGCACTCGCTGCCACCTCTCTCTTTGCCCCCACCCATGTCACGCAAACCCAAAAAAGGCTACTTTGTGCGAGGCCAATTCGTTGCCGAAGGCAGCGAAATGGACATCCAGCTCAAGGCCGAACTCAAAGGCACGCCCGATGCCAGCCGCACCGATCTCAAACGCGAAAGCGACGAACTGCAAGACCTGGGCAAAGAACTGCTGAGCCTGCGCTCGGACCTGTTTGATGCCGTGGGCCTGCCCGACAAGCTGGTGGATGCCCTGGCCGAGGCCAAGCGCATCACCAACTTTGAAGGCAAGCGCCGCCAGATGCAGTACGTGGGCAAGCTCATGCGCAAGCTGGAGCCCGAGGTGGTGCAGGCCGCGCGCACCGCCCTGGAAGAACAGCACAAGGGCTCGGCCTCAGAAAAACTGCAGCTGCACTTGGCCGAGCAGTGGCGCGACCGCCTGATTGTCGACGACGCCACCCTGCCCCTGTGGATGGACGAACACCCCACCACCGACACGCAGCAGCTGCGCGCCCTGATCCGCCAGGCCCGCAAGGATGCACCGCCCGCCGACAAGGCCGCGGTGTCGCAAGGCCTTGCCCCGCGCAAGGGCCGCGCCTACCGCGAGCTGTTCCAACTGGTGCGCGAGCACCTGGGCGGCACCGGGCTGGAGCGCGAAGATGCGGCCGACACCGAGGCTGACGGCGATGAGTGAAGCAGTGATCCCCGGCCACGACGCCGTAAAAATCGGCATCGTCTCCATCAGCGACCGTGCCAGCACGGGCGTGTATGAAGACAAGGGCCTGCCCGCCTTGCAAGACTGGCTGGGGCGCGCACTGCGCAACCCCGTCCACTTCGAGGCCCGCCTTATCCCCGACGAGCAGGACACCATCAGCGCCACGCTGATCGAGCTGGTGGATGCAGGCTGCAGCTTGGTGCTGACCACCGGCGGCACGGGCCCTGCGCTGCGCGATGTGACCACTGAGGCCACCCTGGCCGTGGCCCACAAGGAAATGCCGGGCTTTGGCGAACAGATGCGCCAGATCAGCCTGAAATTTGTGCCCACGGCCATCCTCTCGCGCCAGGTGGCGGTGGTGCGGAGCCAAAGCCTCATCATCAACCTGCCCGGCCAGCCCAAGGCCATTGCCGAGACACTGGAAGGCCTGAAGGACGCCGACGGCCAGCAGATCGTGCCGGGCATCTTTGCCGCCGTACCGTACTGCATTGACCTGATTGGCGGCCCCTACATGGAAACGCGGGACGAAGTCTGCAAAGCCTTTCGTCCCAAAAACGCGATCCGCGTGCGGACCGCGTAACGGCTGCGGCCGCGCCTGATGCGGCCCCCCCGCAAACGATCTGCGCCAATGCCCCATGCACAGGGCCCTGGCGCCCAGAAGACCTCTTGACCCTGTATGACCTCCCCACTGCCCACCCCATCCAATGACGAACGCCGCAACCACGAGCGGCGCATCCTGCGGGTGCAGGCCGAGTTGATCCTGACGGGCCGACCGCCCCTGGCAGTGCGCACCATGGACATCAGCGAGGGGGGCCTCAGCGTGTTGTGCCCCATCAATCTGCCCGCGCGCACCGAATGCACGGTGAAGGTATCGCTGCCCGTGCCCCCCACCGGCCGCAAACCTGTGGAACTGCGTGCCGTGGTGCGCTACAGCATCCTCAGCAGCTCTGGAGGCGGGTTTCAACTGGGGATGAGCGTGCCCGTGACCGACCCGGTCACCGCTGCGGCGATCAAGGCATACATCAAAAACTGAGGGCGGCTTGCAGGCCGCGCAAACCCGGTCAAAGCGGCTCTGTGCGGCGATGCCATGCGATGCAACGCGCACGGCCTGGCCCCGCATGGCCCCAGGCCAGGGCTCTTACTTGCCCACCAGCTCGGTGAGCTTGCCCGCCTCAAACTGCTCTTTGAGGGCCGCATCGCAGGGCACGCAGTCTTGAGTCTTCTGCATGGCCGACAGCTTCTCAATCGCCTGCCAGAGCAAGGCGATCTGGTGCTCTTGTGACGACGCGTTGTCAATCAGCCCACGCATGGCCTGCGACAGCGGGTCGTCCTCCTGCGTGATGCCGTAGGCCGTGAACTTGCGCTGCTGCTGAGGTTCGGTCACGTCAGCGCTTTGGCCTTCTTTGGACGGGATGATGCGCGCCGGAATCCCCACCGCCGTGGCGCCAGCAGGCACGGGCTTGATGACCACGGCGTTGCTGCCGATCTTGGCGCCATCGCCCACCTCAAAGCCACCCAGCACCTTGGCCCCCGCGCTCACCACCACGTCTTTGCCCAGCGTGGGATGGCGCTTGGCGCCTTTGTACAGCGAGGTACCACCCAACGTCACACCCTGGTAGATGGTGCAGCCGTCGCCAATCTCGGCCGTCTCGCCCACCACCACGCCCATGGCGTGGTCGAAGAACACGCGCTCGCCCAGCTTGGCGCCGGGGTGAATCTCAATGCCCGTGAACCAGCGCGCAAAGTGCGAGATGAAACGCCCCAGCCACTTGAGCCCGTGCCCCCAGCACCAGTGCGCAGGCCGGTGCAACCACACGGCGTGCAGGCCGGGGTAACAGGTGATGACCTCCCAGGTACTGCGCGCTGCAGGGTCACGGTCAAGGATGCACTGGATGTCGGAGCGCAGGCGGGCAAACATGTTGGGCTTGTTTTTGGAATATGGAAATGCAGTCTAGCGCTTTGCCTGGGCGGCTTCGAGCATGGCTTTGGCGACACCACGCAGGATGTGGATTTCTTCGGGGCTGAGTTGCGCGCGGTTGAAAAGCTGGTTCAGGCGGGGCATGAGCTTCTTGGGCGCAGCGGGGTCCAGAAAGCCGATACCCGTCAGTGCCTGCTCCCAGTGGGCCAGCATGCCCGCCACCTGGGCCGCGTCGGCTTGCACGCGGGCAGGGGTCGCGTCTTGCACCGCAAAGCCGCCCAGCGCCTGGCGCCAGTCGTAGGCAATAACCTGGATGGCTGCGCCCAGATTGAGCGAGCCAAAGCCCGGATTGGTGGGAATGGAGAGCGCCGCGTGGCAGCGGTACACGTCTTCGTTGGTCATGCCAAAGCGCTCAGAGCCAAACAGGAACGCCACGCCGGTGTGCCCGCCCGCTGGGGCTGGGCTGCCGCCGTCGGCCTCACCGGCCACTGCGCTTGAAACATTTTCAGGCTGCAAGGCTTGTGCATCCAGCGCAAGGCGCTCTTGTTTCAATAGCATCTCAAAGTGCGCACGGGGCTCCACCGTAGGGGGGCCAAAGTCGCGCGGGGTCATGGCGGTGGCGCACAGGTGGCTGATGCCCTCCAGGGCTTCGTCCAGCGTCGCCACGATGCGCGCCTTCTCCAGCACATCCAGTGCACCGCTGGCGCGCTGGATGGTTTCTTCCTTGCGCAGCACATTGGGCCAGCGCGGCGCCACCAGCACCAGGTCGTCAAAACCCATGACTTTCATGGCACGGGCGGCGGCGCCCACATTGCCAGCATGGCTGGTGTTGATCAGGACAAAACGGGTCTTCATGAACGGGCTGCTAGGTAAAAATCCGGCGGTGCAGTTAAAATAGAAGGCTTATTGTCGCTGCCCGCATCGCCCGGCTGCGATCACCGCTCATGATCCGCAAGACATTTGCATCGCGCAACGCGGTCCGAAGCCTTGCTCACCACCACAATCTATGTCGTCAAATCTGCACCCCATGCTCAACGTGGCCATCAAGGCTGCACGCGCCGCCGGCGCCATCATCAACCGCGCGGCCCTGGACGTGGAATCCGTGCGTATCTCGCAAAAGCAGATCAACGACTTTGTGACCGAAGTGGATCATGCGTCCGAGAAAATCATCATCGAAACCCTGCTCACGGCCTACCCTGGCCACGGCATCCTGGCCGAAGAGTCGGGCAAAGAGTACGGCGCCAAAGACTCGGACTTCGTCTGGGTGATTGACCCGCTGGACGGCACCACCAACTTCATCCATGGCTTTCCTGTGTACTGCGTGAGCATTGCGCTCACCGTCAAGGGCAAGGTCGAGCAAGCCGTGGTGTACGACCCCACCCGCAACGACCTGTTCACCGCCACCAAGGGCCGTGGCGCCTACCTGAACGAGCGCCGCATCCGCGTGAGCAAGCGCACCCAGCTCAAGGACTGCCTGATCTCCACCGGCTTCCCCTTCCGCCCGGGCGACAACTTCAAGAGCTACATGAACATGATGGCCGACGTGATGCAACGCACGGCTGGCCTGCGCCGCCCCGGCGCTGCCGCGCTCGACCTGGCTTACGTGGCTGCGGGCTTTACCGATGGTTTCTTTGAAACCGGCCTGTCGATCTGGGACGTGGCTGCGGGCTCGCTGCTGGTGACCGAAGCCGGTGGCCTGATCGGCAACTTCACGGGCGAAGCCGACTTCATGGAACAGCGCGAATGCATGGCGGGCAACCCACGCATCTACGGCCAGCTCGTTCCCATCCTGGGCAAATACAGCAAGTTTGCAGGCGCAGGCGACAAGGCAGCGGTGCGCCAGGCTGCAGAGGACGAGGCGGTAGACGCGGCAACCCCAGCGAGCGAAACAGCCGCGCCAAGCGATGCATCAGCCACAGGCGACGCACCCTTCTGATCGCCAGTCCAGGCTGCTGCGCGGTTAACTCCGTGCAGCAAGCAGCCCCAAGGCATCACAAGACAGCACCAGACGGGCCCTTCAGGGGCCCGTTGTTCATTCAGGATCGGGGTACTTGAGTGCGATGCTGCGGAAGTCTTCCGCAATGTCCACAAAGGCATCCACCATGTCCGGGTCAAAGTGGGTGCCCTTGCCCTTGAGGATGGTGCTGCAGGCCTGCTCGTGCGAGAAGGCCACCTTGTACACGCGCTTGTTGATGAGCGCGTCGTACACATCGGCCACCGCCATGAGCCGGGCCGACACCGGAATATCCTCGCCCGCCAGCCCCAGCGGGTAGCCGCTGCCGTCCCACTTTTCCTGGTGGCTGTAGGCAATTTCCTTGGACACGCTCAAAAACGCCACCCGCATGCCCAGCCGCCGCTCGGCGTCTTCGATCGCGTTGCGCCCCAGCGTGGTGTGGGTCTTCATGACCTCAAACTCGTCCACCGTGAGCTTGCCAGGCTTGAGCAAGATACTGTCCGGGATGCCGATCTTGCCAATGTCGTGCAGCGGCGCCGATTTGTAGAGCAGCTCGATCATGCGCTCGGTCAGCACCGACTCAAAGCGCGGATGGTTGCGCAAACGCTCGGCCAACGTTTTCACATACAGCTGGGTGCGGCGGATGTGGTTGCCGGTTTCGTTGTCGCGCGTCTCCGCCAGCGACGTCATGGCCATGATGGTCACGTCCTGGATGGCCTGCACCTCCAGGGTGCGCAAAGCCACTTCGCGCTCCAGGTAGGCGCTTTTGTCGCGCAAAAAATCGGCCGTGGCCTTCAGCGCCAGGTGGGTGTTGACGCGGGCCAGCAAAATGGGCGGGCTGATGGGCTTGGTGATGTAGTCCACAGCCCCCAGGGCCAGGCCCATGCGCTCATCGTCAGGGTCTGAGCGGGCGGTCAGAAAAATCACCGGGATGTCTCGGGTGGCCGCATTGGCCTTGAGGCGGCGGCACACTTCATAGCCATCGATCTCGGGCATCATGATGTCCAGCAGCACCAAATCGGGTGGAGTGCCCGACAGTGCGATCTTCAGGGCCTTCTCGCCGTTGTTGGCCACCTTCACCATGAAGTGATCGCGCAGCAAGGTCCCCATGAGCGTGAGGTTCTCGGGCGTGTCGTCCACCACCAGCACGGTGGCGATGTGCTTGTCCACCAGGGTGGACGAATTCACGACAAAGGGCGCTTGTTCCATGGGCATTCCTGCGAAGTACACCGTTCAGAGATCCTGGCCACCAATGGGGCGATCCTGGGGATCACCCTCCCGCCGCTCGGGCATCTGCTCCAGGGCCAGTTCGAAATCAAAGTTGCGAACCTGCGCCTGCACCACCGCAAAGCTTTCGCCCAGCACGGCTTGAAGCATAGTTGCATTGTGTTGCAAAAACTCGGTGGCCGCCGGGTCATCACGCTCCAGCAGTTGACGCAACTGCGCCAAGGCGTCTTCGGGCGATGCCACGGCCACCTCTGGGGTAGGCACTGGCGCCACAGGCACGGGCGAGACCTGCGCCAACTCAGACTGCCGCACCCATGCTTGCAAGCCTGCCACCAACGGCTCCATGGACGCCGCCAGCGCACCCAGCAGCGGAATCAATTGGGGGGTCGAACGGTCGACCAGCGGGTTGCGCAGAGCCTGCTCCAGCGCATGCGCGTGCTCTGAGGCTTCCTGCGCCCCGATGTTGGCCGCCACCGAGCGCAGCGTGTGCGCCAGCCGTTCGGCCAGCGCACGGTCGTCGCCCGCAATGGCCGCATCGATCTGGGACACCACCGAAGACTGCGCCTGCACAAAGCGGGTCAGCATGTCGGCATACAGCGCAGGCTTGCCCAGGGCGCGCTGCAACCCCAGGGTGGTATTGAGCCCCAGCACCACCGGCGGCCACCCCACCAGGCGCGGCACCGGCGCGGCAGGCACCACCAGGGGCTGCGACAGCGCGGGCGCCGGCACAGCCTGCGCCCCCAGACCGGGGCGCGGACGGATCCAGCGCGACAGCGCGGCCCACAGCGCGGCTGGCTCAATGGGTTTGGCCACATGGTCGTTCATACCCGCAGCAAAGCAACGTTGCCGGTCGGACTCCATGGCGTTGGCCGTCATGGCGATGATGGGCAGCTCACGGTAACGCGGGTCCTGGCGCAGTTGCCGGGTGGCGGTTTCCCCGTCCATCACGGGCATCTGCATGTCCATCAACACGGCGTCGTAGCTGGCTTGTTCCAGTTGGTCCAAGGCCATCTTGCCGTTGTCCGCCACATCCACCACAAAGCCCGCGTCGCGCAGCAACTCCACCGCAACAATCTGGTTGAGTTCGTTGTCCTCCACCAGCAGCACGCGGGCACCGCGCACAGCCAGGGGCAACACCTCCACCGCCGGGGCAACGGCAGGCACACGCAGGTGGCTTGCGCCGTCCAGGGGCTGCATCAAGGTGTCAAACAACAGCGAAGCATTGACGGGCTTGATCAGCACCGTCTCGATGCCCTCGGCGCGTGCTGCGCGCATCACATCCTCGCGGCCATAGGCCGTGACCATGAGCATCTGCGGCACCTGGGGCATGCCCAGGCTGCGGATGTGCCTGGCCAGCTCCACGCCGTCCATGCCCGGCATGTGCCAGTCCAGCAGCAGCAGGCCATAGGGGCGCTGCTTGTCCATGGATTCGCGCAGCGTCTGCAAGGCCTCCAGGCCCGAGTAGACCTGGTCCACTTCAAAGCCCATGGCCATCAACATGTCAGACAGCACGGTGGCCGCAGTGTGGTTGTCGTCCACCACCAGCACGCGCCGCCCGCGCAGGTCGGCCGGGGGCTGCAGCACCCGTGCAGGCGCACCCCGCTCCAGCGGCAGCGTGATCCAGAAGGTAGACCCCCGACCAAACTCGCTGCGCACCCCCACCTCGCCCCCCATCAGCTCCGCCAGGCTCTTGCAGATGGCCAGCCCCAGCCCCGTGCCGCCGTAGCGGCGCGTGGTGGAGGTGTCGGCCTGCTGAAAGCTCTGGAACAGGCGAGCAATCTGCTCTGGCGTCAGCCCGATGCCGGTGTCGCGCACCTCAAATCTGAGCATGACGCGCTGGGCACTTTGCTCCAGCAGGCGCACCACAATGCTGATCTCCCCCTTGTCGGTGAACTTGATGGCGTTGTTGGCGTAATTGATGAGGATCTGCCCCAATCGCAACGCATCCCCCACCAGATTGGGCGGCACATCGCTGGCCACATCGCACACCAGCTCCAGGCCCTTGACGCCCGCCTTGTAGCCCACCACATCGGCCACGCTCTCGAGCAGTCGGTCCAGCACAAAGGGCTGCTTTTCCACCGACAGCTTGCCCGCCTCGATCTTTGAAAAATCCAGGATGTCGTTGATGACCCCCAGCAGGTGTTGGCCGGCCTGCTGGATCTTGCTCACATAGTCATGCTGGCGCGGGTTCAAGCCCGATTTGAGTGCCAGGTGCGACATGCCGATGATGGCGTTCATCGGGGTGCGGATTTCATGGCTCATGTTGGCCAGAAAATTGGACTTGAGCGCCGTCGACTCCTCGGCCAGGTCTTTGGCGCGCAGCAGGCTTTGCTCTGCCAGCTTGCGCTCGGTGATGTCGACAAACGTCCCGATCGCACCGCCCGCAGACCCGTCCGGTCTCAAAAAGCCGTGCAGCCAAAAAAGGGTGTGGTGCATCTGGCCATCGGCATAAGGCAGGTCCACCTCTTTGTGCACCGCCCGCACGCCGTCCAAGGCCTGCGCAGCATCCTGGTCAAACTGCGAGCGCAACTCATCGGGCAAGAAGCCCAAGTCGTAAACGGTTTTGCCGATGAATTCGGCGCGCTGCACACCAAACGCCTGCTCATAGGCGCGGTTGAAGCCGATGTAGCGGCCATCGGCCCCTTTGTAAAACAGGGGCACGGGGATGGCGTCGATCAACGCCTGCTGGAAGTCCAGCTGCGCAGCCACCTGGGCCTCCAACTGCTTTTGGTCGTGGATATCGACATTCACGCCCACCACGCGCACGGCGCGCCCCTGCTCATCGCGGAAGATGCGAGCGGCCTCCAGGAACCAGCGCACCTCGCCGTCGGGCCGCACGATGCGCCAGGAGTCACGCAAATAGTCTTGCGTGCCCTGGATGCTGGCATCGAAGTAATCGCGGGCGCGGTCACGGTCCTGCGGGTGCAGGCAGGCCAGCCAATCGTCGCGCGACTGGGGCTGCGAGTCGGGGGCAAAGCCCATCATCACTGCCAGCTTGGAAGACCACAGAATGCGGCCGCTGAGCAAGTCCACGTCAAAGACACCGATCTTGCCGGCCTCCTGCGCCAGCTCCAGCCGCTCATGGATTTCGCGCAGCGCCACCTCGGCCTGCCGTGCCTCGGTCACGTCCTCGATCACCCACAGCGAGGCATTGGCAAACCCCTCCATCTGCAGGCGCCGCCCTGACAGCCGCGCATGGAAGCTGCTGCCATCGGGCCGGTACAACAAGGCCGTCTCACGCACCGCCTCATCGGGCTCCAGCCCCGGCATGCCCTTGGTACGGAAGGCCTCATAGGGCACATCACCACCAAACAAAAACGCCGCATAGCGCCCCAGCAGTTGCGACGAGGTTTCGCCCATGAGGGCCACAAACGCGGGGTTGAACTGGCGCAGCTGCCCATCGCAAATCAGCACGATGGGCGGAGCATTGTCAAAAATGGCGGTTTGCTGCTCCAGCAGCTCATTGAGCAGGCGCTCGCGGCGCTGCAACTCGGCCTGCGAGCGCATGCGCTCCGACACTTCTTCGTGCAGGCCCACGATCGCAATGCGCTTGCCCCGCGCATCGAACACGGGCGACAGGGTCGCCTCGTCGTGGTAGATGCTGCCGTCCCGGCGCTGGTTGACAAAATTGCCTTGCCAGGACTGCCCCGAGAGCAACGTGGCCCACATGGACTGGTAGGTGGCCGCAGGCGTCTGGCCGCTGGACACGATCGACGGCTTGCCCCCTCGCACCTCCTCCAGCGTGTAGCCGGTGTTGCGCTCGTACTGGGGGTTGACCCATTCAATGCGGCCATCGCCATCGGTAATCACCACCGCCACCGGACTGCTCTCCAGCGCGGCCCCCAGCACCCTGAAGCGCTCCAGCGCAGCCGCCACTTGCGCGCGGCTGCGCAGCAAATCCAGCAGCAACCAGCCCAGCAGCGCAAACAGCACAAACGCCACGGCCCCCACCTGCAAGCGCTGCGACCAGGGCATCAAAGCACTCACATCGTCCAGCAGCACCAGTTGCCACTGCCCACCCGGGTCGTGCAGATCGATGCTGCGGTGCCCGATGGCATGGGGCACCCCGTTGAGCACGACCTGCGTGGCTTCGGGGCTGAAGGGGAGTGCTGAGGCCACGCCCTTGTCAAAATGCCGCCCAAACTGCCGCGACGCGCGGATGCTGTCGATGCGGGCCTGCGTGAGGGGTGGCGCCACGGCAAACAGCCACTCGGGTCGCGTAGACGAAAACGCCACCCCCTGCGGCGACAGCAGCAAAGCGGGCATGCCAATGCGCGCCAGCAGGTTGTCAAACGACTCAAAACCCACCTTGAACATCACCACGCCAATGATGGCGCCCGACGGCGAATCCATCTCGTACAGCGGGGCGGCGTAGTACAAGCCGCGCTCTTGTGAGTTGGTGCCAATGGCGGGGTACACACTCACCCCACCCTGTATGGCTTGCTGAAAGTAGGGGCGGTAAGCCAGATTAATGCCCGTGGAGCGCGGCCCGGCGGTCTCGTGGGCCACCACGGTGCCGTCGGCCGACATCACGTACACGCCTTGCACCAGAAACCGCTCACGGGCCACGCTCAGGCGGGCCAGCGCCTGCGGGTAGTCCGGAGCAAGCACGCCCCGGGCCATGTCCTTGAGCAAAGGCTCGCTCAGCCCCAGCAACGACACAGCCCCCGACATGCCGGAGCCCATGGCCTGGTTGTTGAGCAAATCGGTCGCTTGCTGCAGTTTGGTCTGGCGGTCTTCGTTGCGGTCCACCCCTCGCCAGTAGGCAAACAGCTCCACCGTGAGCCAGGCCGCCAGCAATGCGGCCACGGCCACGACAGCTACCGCCCTGAAGCCCTGGGCATTGCGGTCCAAAACCTTGTCCACAAACACCCCCACGCCGCCACCTGCCCGCTTCATGCCCAGCGCAACGCAGCACCCCGGCTGCGCACCCCACGGTCTGACCCAAATGACTTATCGCGCATCACTCACTCCCTAAAGACTGAACGCACCCACGCGCTATCGATTGAGATATTTCGTCGCTGAATGGGCCCTGCCAGCGCGCCCGTAGCACCCCGCCTGCGCCAAGTGGTGGTGCCGCCTCACGCGCTCGCCGCCGCAGCGCTACTGGTGCGGGTACAAAAACGCATCCATCTCTTCCAAAGGCACAGGCCTGCCAAACAGATACCCCTGGAACCCCTCGCACCCATGCAGCCTCAAGAACCCCAGCTGCCCCGCCGTCTCCACCCCCTCGGCCACCACCTCCAGGTCCAGGCTCTTGGCCAGCGCCAGGATCGTCCTCACAATCGCCGCGTCGTTCGGGTCGCTCAGCACGTCCCGCACAAAGCTCTGGTCTATCTTCACCTGGTCCAGCGGCAGCCGCTTGAGGTAGCTCAAGCTCGAGTACCCCGTGCCAAAGTCGTCCAGCGCAAAGCCCACCCCTTCTTTCTTGAGTTGCTCCATGCGCTCTATCGTGTCTTCGATGTCTCCCAGCAGCAGGCTTTCCGTGAGTTCGAGTTTGAGTCGGTGCGGGTCGGCCTGGCAGTCTTTCAAGGTGCCCAGCACTTGGGCCACGAAGCCTGCTTGTCTGAATTGCCGGGCGCTGACGTTCACCGACAGGGTCAGGTGCGCTGTGGCCGGGTTTTGCGCCCAGGCGGCCAGTTGGCTGCAGGCGGTGTGCAGTACGGTTTGCCCCAGTGGCAGGATCAGGCCGGTTTGCTCTGCCAGGGGGATGAAGTCTGCCGGGCTGATCATGCCGCGCTGGGGGTGGCGCCAGCGTGCCAGGGCTTCTGCCCCCACGAGTTTGCCGTCGTGGTCCACCACGGGTTGGTAGTGCACCATGAGTTCGCCCCGTGCCAGGCCTTGGCGCAGGTCGGCTTCCAGGTTGGAGCGGGCGTTCACCGCCGCTTGCATGTCGGGGTCAAAGAAGCGTTGGGTGTTGCGTCCTGCGGCTTTGGCCTGGTACATGGCCAGGTCTGCGCGTTTGAGCAGTTCATCGACCGTCAGGCGTTGTTCTCCGTACAGGGTGATGCCGATGCTGGGGGTGCTGTAGTGTTGGCCTCCGTCCAGCGCGAAGGGTTCGTTCAGGCTGGCCAGGAGTTTGTCGGCGACGATTTCTGCCTGGCTGGCGGCTTCGTGCAGGTCGGCGCTGAGGTTTTCCAGCATGACGACGAATTCGTCGCCCCCAAAGCGTGAGACGGTGTCGGCTTCGCGCACGCTGCCCACCAAGCGGGCGGCCACTTGCGACAAAAGCTGGTCGCCCATGTCGTGGCCCAGGGTGTCGTTCAAGTCTTTGAAGTTATCGAGGTCGATGAACAGCAGCGCCCCTTGGGCTTTGGTGCGCTGGCCTGCGGCGATGGAGCGTTGCAGCCGGTCCAGCAGCAGGCGCCGGTTGGGCAGGCCTGTCAGGGCGTCGTAGAACGCCAGCCTTTCGATCTCTTGCTCTGCTCGCTTGCGGTCTGTGATGTCCATGGTGAAGCCATGCGACAGCACCGTGCCATCAGGCTCCTTGTGAGGCACGGCGCTGGTCATGTGCCAGCGCACATCGCCCTCGGGCGTGTTGACGCGGTATTCGCACTGCCAGGGCACCATGCGGCGCACCGACACCAGGGCCGAGCGGCGCAGCTGTGGCGCATCCTCAGGCACCACATGCTTGAGCAGCAGGCCATGGTCCCGCGCCACATCGCTGGGGGTGACACCCAGAAACTGGCGCACGGCATCGCTGATGTACTGCACGCTGGCCGTTGAGCCATCGGTATGCAAACGATATTGGTAAATGAACCCCGGAATGCGGCTGGCAATGCGCTGGATGAAGAGCAGTTGCTCGCGCAGTTGCTCGGCGGCACGGTGCTCTTCCGTCACGTCCTGCACCACCCCCATCTGCACCGACATGCCATCGCGCGACAGCGAATGCCGCACGCGCGAACGCATCCAGCGCACCTCGCCATCGGGGCGCTGCCAGCGGTATTCCATGTCCGAGCCATCGCCCAGTCGGCAGGCCTTGTCGTAAATCAGGCGGTCTTCTGCAGGAATGCCGCTGACCGCCCGCTCGGTGCTGAGCCACTCCTGGCGCTCAAACCCGGCAATGTCACACAGGCCGGGGGACCACAGCAGCACCGTCTCGCCCGGGTCCTCGATGCGGCGCCAGTGGCCTGCATGGGCCAGGCTTTCCATGGTGTTGAAGACCTCGGTCTGCTCGTGCAGATCACGGCGGGCATCCTCCAGGGCCGCCTCGGCGCCCGCCAGGGCCACGCGCAGGTTTTCGGCCTCGGAGGCGTCGCGCACGCTCACCACAATGCAGTGGTCGGCCACGCGCCGGGCCGACAAGTCCCACGCCAGTTGCACCCGCGTGCCTTCGCGCACCACCTGGCGGCAGTCCAGCGGCACGCCCAGGCGCGCCACGGCGCACAGCTGGTCCACCAGCGAGGTGCCGGCGAGCAAATCAAAAACGACCTCGGCCACCACGCCTTCCTCGCGCACCGCGCCCAGGCCCGGCATGCGGCGGGCCGCGGCGTTGGCCGCCCACAGGTAGAGGTGGTCTTCCTCCAGGCGAAACTCCAGCAGCGCCACAGGCACCACATCGAGCAGCGCTTGCAGCCGCCCATGCGCCTGGGGCCCCATCAGGCTGTCGCCCTCGGGGTAGAGAAGATCTGTCAGCAGTTCGGAAGAAATCACGATCGCTCTGGAGTCTCTGAAAAATGAAGGGCCGAACCTGGCGATGGGTGACGATTGCCGCCGCAATGATGACAGTATGTCAAAAGGTAACAGCAAATCGAAACAAAGCGGCAGAGATTTCTCAAGCTCGCGCCCTTCTGTACCCTGCTACAGTCCACGCCTCATTGCCGCAGCCCTCTGCCAAACCGCCCCTTTTAGCCACTTTTAGCACGCATGCCCGAGACGCTAGAACACCACACCCCCATGATGCAGCAGTACCTCGGCCTCAAAGCCGCGTACCCGGACACCCTGCTGTTCTACCGCATGGGCGATTTTTACGAGGTGTTTTGGCAAGACGCCGAGAAGGCGGCCCGTCTGCTCGACATCACCCTGACCCAGCGCGGCCAGTCGGGCGGGCAGCCGGTGGTGATGGCGGGGGTGCCCTTCCACGCGCTTGAGAACTACCTGGCGCGCCTTATCAAGATGGGCGAATCCGTCGCCATTGCCGAGCAGGTGGGCGAAGTGGGCGCCGCCAAGGGCCCGGTGGAGCGCAAGGTGGTGCGCGTGGTCACCCCCGGCACGCTGACGGACACGGAGCTGCTGTCCGACAAAACCGAATCCATGCTGCTGGCCGTGCACCAGGGCCCGCGTGCGCGCTGCGGCCTGGCGTGGCTGAGCGTGACGCAAGGCCGCGTGCACCTGGCCGAATGCACCCAGGACGAGCTGGCCCAGTGGCTGGGCCGTGTGGCCCCGAGCGAAGTGATCTACAGCGCGGGCGTGACCGAGCGCTTTGAGCAGCAACTGCAGGTGATGCGCCAGGGTGGCGTATTTACCTGCCCCATGAGCCTGCGGCCCGACTGGCAATTTGACAGCGCCCTGGGCGAGCGCAAGCTGCTGGAGCACCTGGGCGCGGCCAGCCTGCAGGCCTGGGGCGCGCACGAACTGGGCGAGGCCCATGCCGCCGCCGCCGGGCTGCTGCAGTACGCCGAACACACCCAGGGCCGCCAGCTCACGCACGTGCACGCCGTGCAGGTGCAGCGGGGCGACGACCTCATCGACCTGCCTGCCACCACGCGGCGCAACCTGGAGCTGGTCAAAACACTGCGCGGCGATGACGCCCCCACCCTGTTCTCGCTGCTCGATACCTGCATGACAGGCATGGGCAGCCGCCTGCTCAAGACCTGGCTGCTGGAGCCCCAGCGCGAGCGCACCGAGGCCCGCCGCCGCCTCTCGGCCACCACCGCACTGCGCGGCGCCGGGGGCGGGGGTGGAGGATCGGGCCCGTGGGTGCAACTGCGCAGCGAACTCAAGGGCGTGAGCGATGTGGAACGCATCACCGCCCGCATTGCGCTGCGCCAAGTGCGCCCCCGCGAACTGGTGGGCCTGGGCAAAACGCTACAAAAATCAGAGCTGCTAGCGCTTAATGCACAAGCGCCAGAGGCCTATTTGGCTCAAATTTTCAGCCACCTGCAGCCGCCAGAGGGCTGCACCGACTTGCTGCGCCGCGCCATTGCCGAGGAGCCCGCCGCCCTGGTGCGCGATGGCGGCGTGATCGCTGGCGGCTTCGACACCGAGCTGGACGAGCTGCGCGCCATCCAGACCAACTGCGACAGCTTTTTGTTGGAGCTGGAAACCCGCGAGAAGGCACGCACCGGCATCCCCAACCTGCGCGTGCAGTTCAACAAGGTGCATGGCTTCTATATTGAAGTGACCGGCAGCTACCTGGACCGCGTGCCCGACGACTACCGCCGCCGCCAGACGCTGAAGAATGCCGAGCGCTTCATCACGCCCGAACTCAAGGCGTTTGAAGACAAGGCGCTGTCGGCCAACGAGCGGGCGCTGGCCCGCGAGAAATGGCTGTACGAGCAGATCCTGGACCAGTTGCAGCCCCATGTGCCCGCCCTCACGCAATTGGCGCAGGCCCTGGCCACGCTCGATGTGCTGTGCACGCTGGCCGAGCGCTCGCTCACGCTGAACTGGTGCGCGCCCCAGTTTGCGCCCGAGCCCTGCATCGACATCGAAGGCGGCCGCCACCCGGTGGTGGAGGCGCGGCTGGCCGAGACATCGAACGCCAGCTTCATCGCCAACCACACGCGGCTGACCGCAAACACCCGCATGCAGATCATCACCGGCCCCAACATGGGCGGTAAATCGACCTACATGCGGCAGGTGGCACTCATCACGCTGCTGGCCTGCATGGGCAGCCACGTGCCCGCCACGAGTTGCCGCATCGGCCCCATCGACGCCATCCACACCCGCATTGGCGCGGCGGACGACCTGGCCAACGCGCAGTCCACCTTCATGCTGGAGATGACCGAGGCCGCGCAGATATTGCACGCCGCCACGCCCCACAGCCTGGTGCTGATGGACGAAATTGGCCGGGGCACCAGCACCTTTGACGGACTGGCCCTGGCCAGCGGCATTGCAACGCACCTGCACGACAAGACCCGCGCCTTCACGCTGTTTGCCACGCACTACTTTGAATTGACCGAGCTGCCCACCAAGGCGCGGCACGCCGTCAACATGCACGTGAGCGCGGCCGAGGCGGGCAGCGACATCGTCTTCCTGCACGAAATCCAGCCCGGGCCAGCCAACCGCAGCTACGGTATCCAGGTGGCCAAGCTGGCAGGCATGCCCTCGCCTGTGCTGCACCACGCCCGCCACACCCTGAGCGCGCTGGAAGAGCGCGCGGGCGAGGACGATGTGCAGGTCGACCTGTTTGCCGCCCCTCCCGAGCCGGAAAACGCAGGCGCGAGCCCCGTGGAGGCAGCCCTGTCGGGCATCAACCCCGATGCGCTCAGCCCGCGCGAAGCGCTGGATGCGCTGTACCAGCTCAAGCGGTTGGCGGGTTCGTCCTCCTGAATCACAGTCAAATATGGCTCTAACGCTTGAACAAAAAGCGTGAGAAGCTATATTTTCAATAGCAAAAGGGACCATGCAAAAGGCAGTGCACGCCTCTTTGCGCCCGCCTGCCTGCACGCGAGGTCCCGCACACAGCCCCTGCATGGACAAACAGGTGACCGCTGACTTGCTGGGCGGCGCACTACACTTCACGCTTTGTCTTTTTCCTGATTCGATCCATGACGTACTGCGTCGCCATCAAACTCAATGCCGGACTGGTGTTCCTGTCCGATTCCCGAACCAACGCAGGCCTGGACCAGATCAGCTCGTTTCGCAAGATGATGATCTACGAGAAGACGGGCGACCGCTTCATGGTGCTGCTGTCGGCAGGCAACCTGAGCATCTCCCAGTCGGTGCGTGAGATCTTGCAAACCACCCAGGTCAAAGACCGCGAAGACGGCGAGGCCGTCACCATCTGGAACGCCAAGAGCATGTTCGACGCCGCCCGCGTGCTGGGCGCGGCCGTGCGCCATGTGCACGACCGTGACGGCGCGGCCCTCAAGCGATCGGGCGTGGATTTCAATGTGTCGATGGTGTTTGGCGGCCAGATCAAAGGCGAAGGCATGCGCCTGTTCCAGGTCTACTCAGCGGGCAACTTCATCGAAGCGACCTCGGAGACGCCTTACTTCCAGGTGGGCGAGTCCAAGTACGGCAAGCCCGTGCTCGACCGTGTGCTGACCCCCGAAACGCCCCTGGAAGAGGCCGCCAAGTGCGCGCTGGTGTCCATGGACAGCACGCTCAAATCCAACCTCTCGGTGGGCCTGCCGCTGGACCTGGTTGTGTACGAGGCCGATCGCTTCGCCACCGACAAGGTGGTGTGCATTGACGAGAACAACCCCTACTTCCGCATGCTGCACAACAGCTGGGGCCAAAAGCTGCGCGAGGTGTTCGACAGCATTGAAGACCCGGCCTGGAACGGCGGCAGCACCCAGGCGCCCATCCTGACCAACACCACGCGCGCCAAGCCGCTGCGCAAAATCACCACACCGCAGGACAAGCTGATCTGAGAACCTGTTCAAAGTCTTTTCGGGGATCGCATTGGAGTGCAATCGGGATGAGTGGATGCCTCGGATGCGCCGCATGGGCTCGTGCCCATGCAAGCGGCCGGGGCGTTCAATCGCCCGATTTCATTCCAACCCGTAGGGCAAGTGCCTTGCCGGGCGGTCTGCGGCGTTGCGGCGCTTGCCAATAGCCGGGCTATTGGCGGCGCACCGCGCCTTGCATCCCATCCCTACAAGACACTTGTGCGACCCCGAAAAGACATTGAACAGGTTCTGAGCCCCCTGCGCTAAGCCCAGCCCCACCATGCCACGCACACCCACCCAGCCTCCGCTGCCCATCGTTTTCTCGCACGCCAACAGCTTTCCAGCCGGCACCTACCGGCTGCTGTTCAAGCACCTACGCGAGCGGAACATGGACGTGAGCGCCGTGGAGCGTTTTGGCCACGAGCCGCAGTACCCGGTCAGCAACAACTGGCCCCACCTGGTCCAGCAGCTGGCCGACTTTGCCCAGGCGCAGGTGCAGCGCATTGGGGGGCCGGTGTACCTGGTGGGGCATTCACTGGGCGGCTTTTTGAGCGTGATGGCCGCCGCCCGCCACCCCACTCTGGTGCGCGGCGTGGTGCTGATCGACTCGCCCCTGATTGGCGGCTGGCGCGCCAATGCACTGGGTGTGGCCAAAAGCACGCAGGTGGTGGGCTCCATCTCGCCCGGCAAGGTGAGCAGCCGCCGCCGTGAAAGCTGGGCCAGTAACGAAGAGGCGCTGGAGCACTTTCGCAAAAAGAAGGCTTTTGCCCAATGGCACCCCGAGGTGCTGCAGGACTACATTGCGCACGGCCTGCAAGACCACGCGGGCAAACGCGTGCTGGGGTTTGACCGGGCGGTGGAGACCGCCATCTACAACACCCTGCCCCACAACCTGGGCCGCTTGCTGAGCAGCCACCCGCTGCAGTGCCCCGCCGCATTCATCGGCGGGCGCGACTCGGAAGAAATGCGCCAGGTGGGCATGGCCATGACGCAGCGCGTGACCCAGGGCCGCACCATGATGCTGGACGGCAGCCACCTCTTTCCCATGGAACAGCCCCTGGCCACGGCCGCTGCCATCGAGGCATCGGTGCTGAACCTGCAAGCCGTGGGCACCGCCGCACACCCGCAGCGCTGATCACGGCCCCGGTCGGCGGGCGGGGTAACACCGCGCATCGTTACCGATTTGTGAAATACCCGGACCCGGTTGCACAAAAAACGTGAGGGGTTTTGGCTGGCTTTCCCCTACACTGCTCAATTGTTACAGTGTGATACACAGCCATGCCAATCTCCGCTGCGCGTCTTTCTGCGTTGGTTTACCTGCTCTTTGCCGGCTTTTTGGTAGCCACGGCCGTGGGCAGCCACAACAGCACCACGGTGGCCATCATGGTGGCTTCGGTGCTGATGTTTGCCAGTTGCTGGGCCAGCGCCATCCACCTGCTGGGCGGCAAGGCGGCGCTGCGCTTTGTACTGATCGCGGTGTGCCTGGGCTGGTTTGCCGAGCAAATGGGCGCCTCGCGCGGCTGGTTTTTTGGCAGCTACCACTACACCGAGGTGCTGGGCCTGCAACTGGGCGATGTGCCCGTGGTCATTCCGCTGATGTGGTTTTCGCTCACCTACGCGGGCTACGTCATCGCCAACCTGATCGTCTGGCAAACCCCGGTCTACCGCGCCCCCAGCCTAGGCCAGGCAGCGCTGATGTCCCTCATCGCCGCCCTGGTGGTCACGGCGTTTGACCTGGGCGCAGACCCCTACCTGATCCGCGTGGTGGGCGCCTGGAAGATGGAAAAAACCACCGGCTACTGGTTTGGAGAGACGCTGCAGGGCTTTTTTGGCTGGGTGTTCGTGAGCTTCTGCATCATCAGCGCATTCCGCCTGGCCACCCGGCACGTTCCGCTGGTGCCCACCAGTGGGTTCAAGCGCCGCGATGCGCTGGTGCCCCTGGCCATCTACGGCACCGGCATGGTGTTCCAGATGGCGCTGGGCGACCCGCCAGAAACCCGCGCCATCGCCCCCTTTGCCATGGGCATCCCGCTGCTGTGCGCACTGGCAGGCCTGCAACGCTGGACACCCGCCCACCAAGGAGCCCCCGCATGAACCCGCGCCTGCGCGCCGCCAACGAGGCCGAGCTGAACGCCATGCAGTTGGACACCGACCCACTGGCCGACGACACCATCGCCCGCATTCTGGGCCCCTGGCCCGCAGGCATGCCCGCCCCCGATGCCAGCCAGTGGCAGGCCATTGGCACCGTCAACCGCTTGTTTGCGCAGTGGAACAGCAACGCCGCGCTGCACCAGTGGCGCCCTGAAGGCGAAGGCATTGCCCCCGCCCTGGCCCAGGCACTGCAAGACTATGTGGCCGCAGGCCAGGTGCTGCCGAGCTGGGCAGACCACCGCAAGATCGAGCGGGCCGAGCAACTGTTCATGGAGCATGGCGCGCTGTCGTGCATCTTGCTGTTCTGCGCCAGCCTGCCCGAGTGCTATGTGATCCCCGACCTCTCCAGCGTGCTGCACACCGCAGGCCAGCTGGAGCAGCACACCGAGCACCGCATCCGCTCCACGGCAGCGATGATTTTCCCGGTCATGCTGCACGGCGGGCTCACGCAGCCTGGGGGCACGGGCATTGCCCAGGTGCTAAAGGTGCGGCTGATCCACGCCACCATCCGCAACCTGATTTTGCGGGGCAACCCGCAGGACGCCCGCCACCGCATTCGCGGCGACGGCCTGCTGCCCGCGCTGCCGCTGGCGGCTGCCACCCCGCCCACCATGCACCAGGCGCTGTACGCCCGGGGCTGGAACCTGCTGGAGCAAGGCGCCCCCTGCAACCAGGAAGAGCTGGCCTACACCCTGCTGACCTTTGGCTACGTGTTCTTGCGCAGCATGCGCCGCCTGGGCATTGGCCTGCCCCCGGCCGATGAAGAGGCCTACCTGCATGCCTGGAACGTGGTGGGCCATGTGCTGGGCATCGACTCGGCCCTGATGGTGCACAACATGCACCAGGGCGAATCGCTGATGGAGCAAATGCAGACGCGCGGCCGCGCACGCCCGGTGGCGCCAGACCCCCGCCCTGCCCTGGGCACGGCGCTGATGCAAACCATGGCCCACGCCATCCCCTGGAAGCTGGCCAAGCCCTTCCCTCCGCTGATGACCCGCTACCTGTGTGGCCCCCAGACGGCGCAAGACCTCGCACTGCAGCAGCAGCCCGTGCCCTGGCTCTCGCGCGCCGTGTTCTGGGGCGTGCTGATGACCGCCCGCGTGATCGATGCCACCGTGCGCGTGGTATTGCCGGAGTTCTCCATCGTGCGGGCGCTGACACGGGTGCTGGGCTACCACTTCATGAGCCGCGTTCTCATGGGCCAGACGCGCCCCCTGCAGCTGCCCGACCAGCTGCTCGGCCAGATGGACGACGCCATGGCCCGCTGGAGTGATGACCCCCGCGCCCCGGGCTGGCTCAATCGGCTCGAAGACCGCCTGACCACCCCTGGGCGCTGGAAGCTGGGCCGCAGGACCGTATCCCCGGCCAATGCCTGACACAAGAGCCCGCAAAGCCGCTCGCTTTCTATACTGTGCGCGTGAAAGCCCCCTCTGTGCTCCTCACTCGGCCGATGGCATGGCGCCGCAGCATGCCTCCCGCCTCCTGGGGGCAGTGGTGCGTTGCCAGCGCGTGGCTGCTGGTCGTATGGCTGGGGTGGCTGGGCATGGGCACCGCCCATGCAGCCCAGCCCCTGGCGCTGCACGATGCCCAAGGCAGCGTTGAAGCCTGGCCAGCAGTGAGGCTGCTGATAGACCCGACAGGTGGCCAAAGCGCCGAGACCGTGCTGCAACAGCGCGACCAATTCAACAGCCCCAACAAGAGCGCCACACTGGGCGTGCGCAGCGATGCGGTGTGGCTGCTGATTCCCATGCAGGTTGATCCGGCGTCGGAGGGGCGCTGGATTCTGGACATCAACCACCCAGACCTCAACCGCATTGACGTGTTGCTGCTGCAGGACGGCCAGGTGCTCCAGCGCAGCGTGCTGGGCACCGACATCCCGCGTGCCGAGCGCCCCCTGCAAGGCCGCACCCCCGCGCAAAGCCTGCACCTGCAACCAGGCCAGAGCTACGAGTTGCTGCTGCGGGTGCAAACGCGCGGCGCCATGATCCTGCCCATCACCCTCAACACACCATCGGCCATGCTCAGCCGCACCGTGAATGAGCAAATGCTGCAAGGCGTGCTGACGGGCCTGGCGGTGTGCCTGATTTTTTACAGCCTGGCCCAATGGTTCAGCCTGCGCGAGCCCTTGTTCATCCAATACGCCTTGCTCACCACCGGCAGCCTGCTGTACTCGCTGCATTTTTTTGGGGTGGGGCAACAGTACCTGTGGGGCCACAGCCCGTGGCTGACCGGCCACGCCGTGGGACTGGCATCGCTCATGGCCATCACCGGCAGCTTCTTGTTCATGAGCCAGGCACTGGCGGGGCACAACCCACAGAGCCGCTTTTTGCGCACCATGCGCTGCGGCGCCGTCTTCACGGTGGCATTGGCGGTGGTGTATGCGCTGGACTTCATCACGCTCAAGGGCTTGTCCATCATCGTGAGCGTGATGGGGCCACTGCCCGCAATGATGAGCATCCCCGGCGCCTGGCGCCGCGCCCGCAGTGGCGACAGCGTGGGCACCACGCTGCTGGTGGCGTGGTTCATCTACGGGCTGGGCTCGGCCGCCATCATCGGTGTGATCAATGGCGGCATCCCCGTCAACTTCTGGAGCCTGCACTCCTTCCAGATCTCGGCCACCATCGACATGCTGCTGTTCATGCGGGTACTGGGCCTGCGCACCAAGGCATTGCATACCAAGGCCCTGCACTTCAGCCAAGAGCTGGACGCCATGCACTCGCTGGCCCACACCGACCCCCTCACGGGCTTGCCCAACCGGCGCGGGCTGCAGATTGCCCTGTCATCGGCCTTGTCGCGCGTGGGGCCAGAGAGCCTGCTGGCCGTCTACATGATGGACCTGGACGGCTTCAAACCCGTGAACGACCAGCACGGCCACGATGTGGGCGACGAACTGCTGGTGGCCGTAACCAAGCGGCTACAAGGCCACCTGCGCCAGACCGACGTGATCGCCCGCCTGGGCGGCGATGAGTTTGTGGTGATGACTGGGCAGCTGCAAAACCCGGTGCAGGCGCACGACCTGGGCCTGAAGCTGCTGGACGCCTTCCACGCGCCGTTTTCGCTGGGGAGCATCCAGGTTCAGGTCGGCCTGACCATTGGCTACGCCATTGCCCCCAACGACAGCCAGGACGCCGCGGGGCTGCTCAAGCTGGCAGACGCCGCCATGTACAGCGGCAAGCAAGGTGGCAAGTTCTGCGTGCGGCGTAACACCGGAGATTTGGCGCTGTCGTCGGTTTGAGGGCGAGCCTCCGCTCACAAAACTCAGCGCAGCGGTTCTGGCCAGGCGCTGCGTCGCAGGCAGTACGAGCAGTGCGACAAGACGCAGTAAAAACGCCAGAAGGGTTTTGTGAGCCGCTCTTACCGGCAGCAGCGATAGGCCAGCCCCACCGATGCCGAATACCCCACCGGCTGCACCGTGAGCGGGCTGCGCCGCGCATCCCCCTGCAGCTGCGACACCCGAACGCCGCCAAGCGCGACCCAGTGGCGGCTCAGGGCCACCATCACGTCCACACCCGCATCCACGCTGTACAAACCCGCGTGGGGGTCAAACGCAGGCAGCGGGCTGGTAGAGCCCGCCGCAGAGGTTGGCACCCCAAAGTGGCTGCGCAGGTACTGTCGGTCGGCAAAGCTGGCCCCCACGCCGAACGACACGCGGGTTTGCTCGGAATAGGGAAAGCTGTACCCCAGGTTGGTCGACAGCAGCATGCCGCCATCGCGCCCCAAAATATCTTGCGACACCCCGGCTCCCACCGACCAGCGCGGGGTGAGCGCATAGCCTGCGCTCAGGCGCGCACGCAGGGTGGAGCGCACCTCGGGCAAGCCACGGCGCATGGGCGAATCCGATCCATCGTCCCCCTGGTCAATGCGCAGCGATGCGTTCAGGGCAAAGCGGTCGCTTTGGGCCAGCGTGGCACTGGCGCCTGAATCAGACCGCCCCGCCAGCCCGTGCCCCATGAGTGCGCTGCCACGCGAGGTGCTCAGGCGAAACCGCCCGTATTCCAGCGCCCAGGCCGGACGCAGGCTGTAAGAGCGGCCCGCGCCCCCCGCATAGTCGGGGCTGGAGCCTACGATGCCCCCCAGGACATAGTTCAACGTGGGCTTGGAAGCAGCAGACGCAGGAGCGGGCGCGGCCTCTTGGGGGGCCGTGGTTGTCACAGTTGCCGAACTTGCCGCGCCGGGCACCTCAGCGGCAGCGCCCGCCGCCTGAGCCAGCGCCGCCGCACTCGCACCGCAGCACACCCAGGCCAGCACTGACCTCAGGCGGGGGCGCAGGTGATGGCTCACTCGGCCCATTGCACCCACCCCAGCCACGCGGTGGCCAGCACCACCACGCCAAACACAATGCGGTAGTAGGCAAACGCCACAAAGCTGTGCGTGCTGATGTAGCGCAGCAACCAGCGCACACACAGCCAGGCGCTGATGAACGAAAACACCAGCCCGGTCAGGAACATCGGCGCATCGGCCATCGACAACAGTGCACGCTCCTTGTACAGGCTGTACACGCCCGCGCCAATCAGCGTGGGGATTGCGAGAAAAAACGAGAAGTCCGTCGCCGCCTTGCGCGACAGCCCCAGCAGCATGCCGCCAATGATGGTGGAGCCGCTGCGGCTGGTGCCCGGCACCATGGCCAGGCACTGCACCAGGCCCACCTTCAGGGCGTCCAGCGGGGTCATGTCGTCCACCGCCTCAATGCGCGTGGCCACGGGCGCACGGCGCTCTGCCCAAAGGATGATGAAGCCGCCCACGATGAATGTGGTGGCCACCACCACAGGCGTAAACAAGTGCGCCTTGATGGCCTTGCCAAACAGCAGCCCCAGCACCACGGCAGGTAAAAAGCCGATGAACACATTGAGCGCAAACCGCTGCGCCTGCCGCTCGGTGGGTAACGCCACCAGCGTGGCGCGGATTTTTTGCCAATACACCAGGATCACGGCAAAGATGGCGCCGGTCTGGATAGCGATGTCAAACACCTTGGCCTTGGCGTCGTCAAAACCGAGCAGCGAGCCCGCAAGAATCAGGTGGCCGGTGGACGAGATGGGGAGAAACTCGGTCAACCCCTCTACCACCCCCATGACGGCGGCCTTGGCCAGCAAAACGATATCCACGCGCAATTCCTTCAGGCCCCACGGGCCAGCTAAAGCGCAAATTATCGTCTGACCCAACCGGGCCTGTTGCCGCACCTCGCACGGCACCGCCAGCATTTCGCGCCGCCCAACCGCACTTTGCGCCGCCCCTGCGCACTTCGTCGCAAAGCCCTGGCCCCTACCCGATGCGCCCGGCACAGTCACGCCATCCCAAGACGCTCTGCCCACAGCAAACAACCAACGCCCACCGCACTGAAGCGACACCCGCGAGACACCAGCCATGACCACGCTCTCCACCCTGCCTCCCGCCGTTGCCATCCACCTCACCGCCGCCGTGCTGGCCACCGCCCTGGGCCCTGTGGCCCTGTGGGCCCGCCGTAGCCGGGCACAGCACCCACGCCTGCACCGCGCTGCAGGCTATGCCTGGGTCACGCTCATGGTGCTTACCGCGCTGTCGGCCCTGTTCATCAGCGGCAGCCGGGGGCCGCGCCTGGCGGGCTTTGGCCCCATCCACCTGCTGGTGCCGTTTGCACTGGGGATGATCGTGCTGTCGTTCCGCTACCTGCTGCAAGGCAACCTCAGCGGCCACCGGCGCACCATGCAGGGCGTGTACATCGGCGGCTGCGTGGTGGCGGGGTCGTTCACCCTGCTGCCGCAGCGCCTGCTGGGCCAATGGCTGTGGGGCAGCCTGGGGCTGATCTAACCCCAAACCGCCCGATTCCCTCTCACGCTGTTTCCGCTTCCGTTTTCTTTGACCTTTCATCGTCCATCAAGGAGCCACCATGCATCCCTCAGAACCACTGCACGCATCGCACCCCGCCAACCATGCTGAGCCAACCGACGCGCTGGGCCGCCTCGCCCGCAAGCGCGCGGGCGCCAAGCTCGGCTGGTACCTGCACGCCACCCTCTACGTGCTCGTCAATGTGGTGCTGGCCCTGCTGTCATCGGCCCACGGCAAGCACTGGGCCATCTTCCCGGCCATGGGCTGGGCCATCGGGTTGGCGGCGCATGGCCTGGCGGTGTTTGTGCTGGGCAGCGGCAGCAGCCTGCGCGAGCGCATGGTGCACACCGAGCGAGAACGCCTGCAGGCAACGCACCGCCCCCGCTGAGAGCGACAACGCTGGGCCCATTTCGGCGCCCGGCTACAGTGGCCAACGTGGCTCCTAGAATCACCCCACCATGCCCATGCCGCAGCCCAACCCGCCCCCCACACCGCATCGGCAACCCGCCCACACACTGGCACCAGAGGCTGCCACAGGCGGGGCCGCGCTGGCTGTGGGCGTGGTGCGCCACGCCCTCATCGTGGCCACCTTTTGCTGCAGCATTGCACTGGCGCTGACGCTGGGCGGCAAGGGGCCATGGGACCAGAACCTTGTGTACTCCCTGGCCATCGGCATGGTGTCCTGGGCCGTCATCGAGGCCGGTCGCATCACGCTGGCACGCCATGAGGCAGGCATGTGGCCCCGGGGCTGGCGGGGCATTGCCCTGGTGGCCGCAGGCACGGTCACCGGCTTTGGCGCGGGCACCGCGCTGGGCGATCTGTGGTGCCAGTGCTCCACCTGGGCACGCTGGCAGGCCACCCCCGGTGCGCTGGCCACAGTGTTGGTCATCACCACGCTGGCCACGGTGGCAGCATCGTTCTTCTTCTACAGCCGGGGCACGGCCCGCGCCCTGCAGGCACGCATCGCGCTGACAGAGCGCGACGCCGCCGAGGCGCGTCTGAAACTGCTCGAAACCCAGCTAGAGCCGCACATGCTCTTCAACACCCTGGCCAACCTGCGCGTGCTGATTGCACTAGACCCCGCGCGCGCCCAGGCCATGCTGGACCACCTGATCGCCTACCTGCGCGCCACCTTGACCGCATCGCGCGCCACCCATCACCCCCTGGCCGACGAGTTTGACCGCCTGCGCGACTACCTGGAGCTGATGGCCGTGCGCATGGGCCCGCGCCTGCACTACGCGCTGGATTTGCCCGAGGCCCTGCGCCAGGTGCCCGTGCCCCCGCTGCTGCTGCAGCCGCTGGTAGAAAACGCGATCCGCCATGGGCTGGAGCCGCAGGTCGCGGGTGGGCACATCAGCGTGCGGGCCAGCGTGCAGCCCGGCGCCCATTCCACACCGTCAGCGCCAGCCACGCAATATCTGGTGCTGGAGGTGAGCGACACCGGCGTGGGCCTGGGCCATAACGCCCGCCCCACGCCCGGCACCACCGCCCCCGCCGCCAGCACCCACTTTGGTCTGGCCCAGGTGCGCGAGCGGCTGGCCACCCTGCATGGCAGCGCAGGCACTCTTGATTTGATAGCTGCCAGCGCTGGAGGTACTAGCGCTAGCGTGCGTTTTCCTTTAAAAATCCAGCACCCATGACACCTGCAGCCCCGCGTGCCCTCATCGCCGAAGACGAGCCCCTGCTGGCCGCTGCGCTACAGCACGAGCTGCGCACCGCCTGGCCCGAACTGCAGATTGCAGCCACCGTGGGCGACGGCCTCTCGGCCGTGCAGCAAGCGCTGGTGCTGCAGCCCGATGTGCTGTTCTTCGACATCCGCATGCCCGGCCAGACGGGGCTGGACGCTGCCGTGGCGCTGGCCGACGCCTGGCCCGCCCACCGGCCTTTTCCGGCGCTGGTGTTTGTCACCGCCTACGACCAGTACGCCTTGCAGGCCTTTGAGGCCCAGGCCGTGGACTACCTGCTCAAGCCCGTGCAAAGCGCCCGGCTGCAAAAAACAGTGCAAAAACTGCGTCTAGCGCTTATTCATAAAGCGCAAGCAGCTACAAATTCAATAGCAAATCAAAGCACTGCAACCCTTACCCCAGCACACACTGAGGCGCACACACAGGCGCTGGAGCCCAGCCTGCAACGCACCGTAGACCAGTTGCGCCACCTGCTGGCCCAGCCTGGCCTGTGGCCCGGGGCACCATCCAGCACAACCAGCGCCCCCCTCGCCCCCACGCCACTGGCAGCGCAGCAGCAGGCCCCGCGCCTCACCGTCATCCAGGCCAGCCACGGCAGCCAGATCCACATGGTGCCCGTGGGCGACGTGCTGTACTTTGAGGCGGCAGACAAGTACGTGCGCGTGCTCACAGCCGGTGCCGAATACCTCATCCGCACCCCCCTCAAAGAGCTGTCAGACCAGCTCGACCCGCAGGAATTCTGGCAAGTGCACCGCAGCACCCTGGTGCGTGCCAGCGCCATCACCACAGTGGTTCGCGACGAATCCGGCAAGCTGCACCTGAACCTGCGCGGGCGCCCCGAGCGCCTGGCCGTGAGCCGCCTCTACGCCCACCTGTTCAAGGCGATGTAGCAGCGACCGTACGCCAGGGGCGCCCTTCTCCTACGCGGCTGCGCAGGGACCAGCCGTTAAAATACGCGTTGGGTGTCTGCGCAAATCGGCGCAACAGGTACAGCGATGGTCGGGCCGCCTCGCGGCTTTTCTACGACTGCTTGCCTGTATGAACACCCCCCTCATCCAATGGATCGCCGCCGCCCTGTTTGGCCTGGCGCTGCTGCACACCTTCTCCGTCAAATGCTTCGAGCGGCTATCGCACCGCTACCCGCGCCATGCCGGGCTGTTTCACCTGCTCGGTGAGGTCGAGGTGGTCTTTGGCTTCTGGGCCATGGTGCTCATCGTGGCCATGGCGCTGGCCGCAGGCGGCCCGCAGGCCCTGCAGTACGCCGAATCGCGCAACTACACCGAGCCCCTGTTCGTCTTCGTCGTCATGGTCATCGCCGCATCGCGCCCCGTGCTGCGCACCGTGATGGCGGCCGTGGACACCCTGGCGCGCGTCACGCCACTGCCCACCCCGCTCGTCACCGCCTGGCTGGGCCTGGCCGCCGTGCCGCTGCTCGGCTCGCTCATTACCGAGCCCGCCGCGATGACGATTGCTGCCCTCATGCTGGCCCCGCAAATCTTCCGCCCCGCCGTGCCCGAGCGGCTCAAGTACCTGGCGCTGGGCGTGCTGTTCGTCAACGTGTCCATCGGCGGCACGCTCACCTCGTACGCCGCGCCACCCGTGCTGATGGTGGCCGCCACCTGGGGCTGGGACAGCGCCTTCATGCTCACCACCTTTGGCTGGAAGGCCGCCGTGGCCGTGCTGGTCAACGCCACCGTGTGCGCCCTGGTGCTGCGCCGCCACCTGCCCACCGCCGCCGCCCTGCAGGCCGGGCAAGAGGCCGCAGACCAACGCCCCGTGCCCGCGTCCGTCGCCGCCGTGCACATCGCCCTGCTGGCAGGCGTGGTGCTGTTTGCGCACCACCCGGTCGTGTTCCTGGGGCTGTTCCTGATGTTCCTGGGCTACACCCAGGCGTACGCACGCCACCAAAGCCCGCTCATCCTCAAAGAAGCACTGCTGGTGGGCTTCTTCCTGGCCGGACTGGTCGTGCTGGGCGGCATGCAGCAATGGTGGCTGCAGCCCATCGTCTCAGGCCTGGAACCTCTGGCCCTGTTCGCGGGCGCTGTGGGCCTCACGGCCATCACCGACAACGCCGCCCTCACCTACCTGGGCTCGCTCATCGAAGGTATCTCACCCGCCGCCCAATACGCGCTGGTGGCTGGCGCCGTGGCAGGCGGTGGCCTCACCGTCATCGCCAACGCCCCCAACCCAGCCGGGGTCGCGCTGCTGAAAAACGGCTTTGCCGACCAGACGATTGGGGCAGGCGGGCTGCTGCTGGGGGCGCTGGGGCCTACGGCGGTGGCGGCTGGGGCGTTTTTGGTGTTGTGAACGGCCTTGGGGACTGACATCGCACACCCAGCGGACTCAGCAGCCTGCAGCACCACAGCGCAGGCCTCCCCGTATCACACACCCTCCACCTCCCACCGCCCCGCCACATTCTTCAGCAGCGTATTCACCGCCGCCAGTCTGCGGCTGCGCACGTCAATCAAACTGCGCTGCGCCGATAGCACCGAGGCCTGGGCGGTGATGACATTGAGGTACCCCACGGTGCCTGCGCGGTACTGGTTGCTCACCACATCCAGCGCACGCTGGGCGGCAGCCAGGGCTTCGGTTTGCAGTTGCTGCTCTTGCGCCAGGGCGGTGGCGGCGGTCAGGTTGTCTTCCACTTCTTGCAGGGCCGTGAGCACCGTTTGGCGGTAGGTGGCGGCGGCTTGCTCATTGGCGGCGCGGGCAGATTCCACCGCAGCGGTGCGGGCACCGCCATCGAACAGCGACAGCGCCAGCTGCGGCCCCAGCGACCAGAACAGGTTGGGGGCGTTGAACAGGTTGGACAGCTCCGAGCCCCGGTACCCCGCCGTGCCCGACAGCGTGAGCGCCGGGAAGAATGCGGCCTGGGCCACACCGATTTGCGCGTTGGCGGCGGCCACGCGGCGCTCGGCAGCGGCGATGTCGGGGCGGCGCTCTAGCAGTTGCGAAGGCAGCTGGGCGGGTACCACGGGGGGCTGGGGCAGCGTACCCGTGGCGGGCAGGCTGAAGCTGGCAGGGGCCTGGCCCAGCAAAGCGGCCAGGGCGTGCTCTAGCTGGGTGCGGTTGCTTTCAGATTCGAGCAGTTGCACCTGGGTGGATTTGTATTGCGACTCGGCCTGCGCCACATCGGCCACCGAGGCCACGCCCGCTTGTTGGCGGTTGCGTGTCAGCTCCCAGCTGCGGTCATAGGCCTGCAGTGTTTCGCGCAGGATCTGTGCGTTGGCCTCTGCGGCGCGCAACGAAAAATAGGTTTGCGCCACGCTGGCCTGCACCGACAGGCGGGCGGCGGCCAGGTCGTCGCCACTGGCCTGGGCGCTGGCGCGGGCGGCGTCCACGGTGCCTGCGATGCGGCCCCACAGGTCCAGCTCCCAGCTGGCATTGAGGCCGATGGAATGGCTGGTGCTGATGCGGGCGGTGCTGCTGCCATCGGCCGCCTGGCTGCCGCTGCGCGCACGCGATGTGCTGGCGCTGGTGCCCAGCGTGGGGCCCTGGCTGGCGCGGCTGCTGGCCACGGCGGCCTGGGCGGCGCGCAGGCGGGCCAGCGACAAGGCAATGTTCTGGTTGCCGCTGGCGGCCTGCTCTTGCAAGGTATTGAGTGTGGCATCGCCATACAGCGTCCACCACGCGGCGGGCACTTCTGCGCCCTGCTGCCCTGCTTGCCCGGCTTGCGCGGGCTGCCAGATGCCGCCTGCGGTGGCGGCCAGGGCTTCTTTGTAGTGGGCGGGCACGGTTTGCGTGGGGCGCTCGTACCCCGGCTGGGTGCTGCAGGCGGCCAGCACGGTCAGCGCAGATACCGCCAGCAGCGTGGGCACGCAGCGCAGAGCGGCAGGCATTGCAGAAGAAGGCGACCGGGTGGGTGGTGTCATGGACGGTGTGCCGAATGGAATGGGGGTGGCAGGCATCAATCGTTTCCTTCAAGCGCCGGGGTCGCCGAGGTCGGTGTGGTGGGCGCGTTGAACGCCGTAGGGGCCTGGGGCAAGCCGCCCCGCAGGCGGCGCACGGTGCGCAGCACGCGCTGGCGCAAGCGGTCCAGCGCCACGTAGACCACCGGCGTGGTGTAGAGCGTGAGCAGCTGGCTCACCAGCAGCCCGCCCACCACGGCAATGCCCAGCGGCTGGCGCAGCTCGGCCCCGTCGGCGCGGTTGATGGCCAGGGGCAGCGCGCCAAAAATGGCGGCCATGGTGGTCATGAGGATGGGGCGCAGGCGCAGGCTGCAGGCGCGGTAGATGGACTGCGCAGCCGTGACGTTGCCTGCACGTTGCCGCACCAGCGCAAAGTCGATCATCATGATCGCGTTCTTCTTGACGATGCCGATCAGCAAGATGACGCCGATGAGCGCGATGAGCGAGAACTCGGTCTTGAACCACATCAGCGCCAGCAGTGCCCCCACCCCGGCCGAGGGCAGCGTGGAGAGGATGGTGATGGGGTGCACCAGGTTTTCATACAAGATGCCGAGCACCAGGTAGATGGTGATGATGGCCGCCAGAATGAGCAGCGGCTGCCCCGCCAGCGCCGACTGGAACGCCCCCGCCGTGCCACTGAAGCTGCCGCGAATGCCCACGGGCACGCCCAGCTCGGCCACGGCGTTGTTCACCACATCGGCCGCCTGCGACAGCGACACGCCCGGCGCCAGGCTGAAGCTGATGGTGCTGGCAGGCGTGCCGCGCTCGTGGTTCACAGACAGCGGCGTGTTGGTGGTGGTGATGCGCGCAAACGCGGTGAGCGGCACCTGCTGGCCTGCGCTGTTCACGAAGAAGAAGCCGCGCAGTGTCTCGGGGCTTTGAAGGTATTGCGGCGCGGCCTCCATCACCACGCGGTATTGGTTGAGGGGGTTGTAGATGACGCCCACCTGCCGCTGGCCAAAGGCGTCGTTCAGGGTGGCGTCGATCTGCGCCATGGTCAGCCCCGCACGGGTGGCGGCGTCGCGGTCGATCACCAGCGTGGTTTGCAGGCCGTAGTCCGACACGTCGCTGTTCACGTCCTCCAGCTCGGGCAGTTGCGACAGGGCCTGGCGGATGCGTGGCTCCCAGGTGCGCAGCTCAGCAATGTCGTCGGCCTGCAGCGTGTAGTCAAACGACGCGCTGCTTTGCCGCCCGCCAATGCGAATATCGCGCTGCGGCGACATGAACAGGCGAGCGCCGGGCTCGTTCTTGAGCTGCTCGCGCAGCCGCGCAATCACCGCGTCAGACGACTCTTGCCCCGGTCCGCGCTTGAGCGTCATGAACATCTGCGCCGCATTGCGCTGCCAGCCGCCGGTGGAGCCAGTGACGTATTCCACCGCCGGGTCAGCCTGCACAATCGACAAAAAGCGCTGCAGCCGCTGCTCCATGGCCTGGTACGAGGTGGCCTGGTCGGCCCGGATGAAGCCGGAGATGCGGCCCGTGTCCTGCTCGGGCATGAAGCCTTTGTCGATGGCGGTGTAGAGGTAGACGTTGAGCCCCACCACCCCCGCCAGCACCAGCAGCAGCACCGGCTGGTGGCGCAGGCACCAGGCCAGGCTTTTGCGGTAGCCGCGCAGGCCACGGACCTGCAAGCCATCGACCCACCGCGAGAAACGCGCCCACGCACCTTGGCGTGGCGAGGCCGGTGTGGGCTTGGGGTGCTTGAGCAAAGCCGCACACATCATGGGCGTGGTGGTGAGCGACACCAGCAGCGACACCAGAATGGCCGCCGACATGACGATGGCGAATTCGCGAAAGAAGCGGCCCACGATGCCGCCCATGAACAGGATGGGCACGAACACGGCGATGAGCGAGATGCTCATGGACACGACGGTGAAGCCGATCTCGCGCGCGCCATCGAGCGAGGCCTTCAGCGCCGACTTGCCCCGCTCCATGTGGCGCATGATGTTTTCGAGCACCACGATGGCGTCGTCCACCACAAAGCCGGTGGCAATGGTCAGCGCCATGAGCGAGAGGTTGTCGAGCGTGTAGCCCGCCAAGTACATCACCCCAAACGTGCCCGCCAGCGACACCGGCACGGCCACCGCAGGGATGAGCGTGGCGCGCCCGTTGCGCAAGAACAGAAACACCACTAGGATCACCAGCGCCACGGCGATGAGCAGCGCGTGCTCCACCTCTTTGACCGAGGCACGCAGCGTGGGCGTGCGGTCCGAGACGATCTCAATGTCGATGGCCGCCGGAATGGACGCCTTCAACTGCGGCAGCATGGCGCGCACGCGGTCTACGGCTTCGAGGATGTTGGCGCCGGGCTGCTTGAACACCTGCAGCAAGATGGCAGGCTTGCCGTTGGCTACGCCAAAGTTGCGCACGTCCTGCACCGAGTCGGTCACATCGGCCACATCCGACAGGCGAATGGCGTTGCCGTCCTTCCAGCGCAGCACCAGCGGCGCATAGTCGGCCGCCACGCGGGCCTGGTCGTTGGCGGCAATCTGCCAGTAGTGGTCTTCACGCTCCACCGCGCCCAGGGGACGGTTGGCGTTGGTGGTGCTGATGGCGCTGCGCACCTGCTCCAGCGACACGCCGTTGGCCGCCAGCCGCACCGGGTCGAGCGACACGCGCACCGCAGGCAGTGCCCCGCCGCTGACGGAGGCCTGCCCGACGCCTTCGACCTGCGAGAGCTTTTGCGCCAGCACCGTGGAAGCCGCGTCGTACATCTGCCCGCGTGTGAGCGAGCCGGACGTGAGCGCCAGGATCATGATGGGCGAATCGGCCGGGTTGACCTTGCGGTAGGTCGGGTTGCTGGGCATGCCCGTGGGCAGCAGCGTGCGGGCCGCGTTGATGGCGGCCTGCACGTCGCGCGCGGCGCTGTCCACGTCGCGGCTCAAATCAAACTGCAGGGTGATGCTGGTGCTGCCCAGGATGGAGCGCGAGGTGATTTCGTTGACCCCGGCGATGGAGCCCAGCGCCCGCTCTAGCGGGGTGGCGACGGTGGCGGCCACGGTGTCGGGGCTGGCGCCGGGCAGGCTGGCGCTGACGGAGATCGTGGGGTAGTCGACCTGGGGCAGTGGGGCGACGGGCAGGAGGAAGTACGACACCGCGCCCACCAGGGCCAGGCCCAGGGTGAGGAGCATGGTGGCGATGGGGCGGTGGATGAAGGGGGTGGAGAGGCTCATGGGGCGGGCCTCTGGGTTTTAAGATATTTTTGGGCTCTAGCGCTTGTGGAATAAGCGCAGGCAGCTATGAAATTGATAGTTTCCGCATGCAATGCCGCCGCCCGTTCGGGCTGAGCTTGTCGAAGCCGGGGCTTATGGGTTGATTTGGCTGCATGCCTTTGCATGGGGCGGGAGCCGGGGAGTGCGCCCGGCGGCGCAGTAACTTTCTTTCGCGTCGCCGAAAGAAAGTCACCAAAGAAAGGGCGACCCCAAGTCTGCGACCCCTTCGCTTTGCTACGGGGCAAACCTGCGTCGGGGCGGTTGCGGGGTGCGCTGCGGAACTCACTGCGCTGCGTAGCAGCTCCGCTCAGACAGCCGCAGCGAGTCAGGTCACGAAGCATGGGCGCTTCGACGCCCATGCCACCCCGCAACCGCCCCGACGCAGGCGCAGCCACAGGGGGTGGGTAGCCAAACAGCCGAATACCCAAACAGCCACACGGGTCGTCGCTGCGCTCGACCCGGTCTGCGCAGCGCGAAGCGCCTGCGCCCGTGAAACGAGGCCGAGCGAAGCAATGGCCCGAATGGATGTCCGCACCCCATCCCCTCTGTATGCGCTGAGGAGCGCAACGGGCGGGGTGGCGCGTGTGCCGCAGGACACACGCGCTTCGTGAACTGACTCGCTGCGGCTGTCTGAGCGGAGCGCCGTAGGCGCGCAGCGAGTTCCGCAGCGCACCCCGCTCGTGAGCACCGCAGGTTGCCCCGCAGCGCAGCGCAGGGGACGCAGACAGTGGGGTCGCCTTTTCTTTGGTGACTTTCTTTTGGCGAAGCAAAAGAAAGTTACTGCGCCGCCGGGCGCACTTCCCGGCTCCCGCCCAATGCAAAGGCATGAAGAAAAAACGACCTCCAGCACCTACCAATAAAGCGCCACCAGCTACAAAAACAGGAGCGCCCATCACACAGCCCCCCGCCGCGCCCGCCACCGCTCAGCCCACCCCTCAAACGTCAAATAAATCACCGGCGTAGTAAACAGCGTGAGCAACTGGCTCACGATCAGCCCCCCCACCATCGTCACCCCCAGCGGATGCCGCAACTCACTGCCCACACCCGTGCCCAACATCAACGGCAAGGCACCCAACAGAGCAGCCAACGTCGTCATCAAAATCGGCCGAAACCGCAACAAACAAGCCTGGTAAATCGCCTCACGCGCAGGCAGCCCCTGGTCGCGCTGCGCCTCCAGCGCAAAGTCGATCATCATGATCGCGTTCTTCTTGACGATCCCGATCAGCAGGACGATGCCGATCACCGCCACGATGTCCACATCCAGCCCCGCCATCCACAACGCCAGCAACGCCCCCACGCCCGCCGATGGCAAGGTAGAGAGGATGGTGACCGGATGGATGGTGCTTTCGTACAACACCCCCAGCACGATGTACATGGTGACCACGGCCGCCAGGATGAGCAGCAGCGTGTTCGACAACGACGCCTGAAACGCCAGCGCCGCGCCCTGGAAGTTGGTGTCCACCGACAGGGGCAGCAAGCCCTCCGCACGCGCCGCTGCTTGCTCGGCCTGAATGGCTTTGACCGCATCGCCCAGCGCCACGCCCGGCGCGGTGTTGAACGAGATGGTGGCCGCAGGCAGCTGGCCCACGTGGTTCACCGCCAGAGGCATGGGGCGCTCTTCAATGCGGGCTACAGACGACAAGGCCACCGGCTTGCCAGCGCTTGATGTGACGTAGATGCTGCTGAGCGCCTCTGGCCCCAGCTTGAACTGGGGTGCCACCTCCAGCACCACGCGGTACTGGTTGGACTGGGTGAAGATGGTGGAGATGAGCCGCTGGCCAAAGGCGTTGTACAGCGCGGTGTCGATGCCCGCCACCGTCACGCCCAGGCGGCTGGCCTGGGCGCGGTCGATCTGCACAAAGGCCTGCAGGCCCTGGTTTTGCAGGTCGCTGGCCACATCGGCCAGTTGCGACAGGGCGCGCATGCGCTGCACCAGATCGGCGGTGCTGGTCTGCAGCTGGGCCATGTCGGGCGAGGAGATCAGCAACTGGTACTGCGTGCGCGCCACGCGGTCTTCGATGGTGAGGTCTTGCACCGGCTGGGCATACAGGCGAATGCCTGCCAGATCGCGGGTGTCATCGGCCAGGCGCCGCAGCACCACGGGGGCGCGGTCGCGCTGGGCGTGGGGCTTGAGGTCAATGAGCAGGCGGCCGGTGTTGAGCGTGGTGTTGGCGCCATCCACACCAATGAAGGACGACACGCTTTTGACGGCCGGGTCTTGCAGGATGCGCTCGGCCAGTAGCTGCTGGCGCTCGGCCATGGCGGCGAACGAGATGGACTGGTCAGCCTCGGTAGTGGCCTGCAGCGTGCCGGTGTCTTGCACCGGAAAAAAGCCTTTGGGCACCACCAGGTACAGCACCACCGTCAGCACCAGCGTGGCGCCAAAGGCCAGCCAGGTCAGGCCCCGGCGGTTCAGCACCCACTGCAGCGCACGGCCATACAGGGCGATGGTGCGGTCAAAAAACCGGCCGGTGGCCTGGTACAGGCGGCCGTGGCTTTCTTCGGGCGTGTGGCGCAGCAGGCGGGCGCACAGCATGGGCGTGAGCGTGAGCGACACCACGGCCGACAGCAAAATGGCTACTGCCATGGTGATGGCGAATTCATGGAACAAGCGCCCCACCACATCGCCCATGAACAGCAGCGGAATCAGCACCGCAATGAGCGAGATGGTGAGCGAGATGATGGTGAAGCCAATTTGCTTGGCGCCCTTGAGTGCGGCCTGCAGCGGTGGCTCGCCCTCTTCCACATAGCGGGCAATGTTTTCGATCATGACGATGGCGTCGTCCACCACAAAGCCGGTGGAAATCGTCAGCGCCATCAGCGTGAGGTTGTTGATGGAAAAGCCCGCCAGGTACATCACACCAAACGTGCCCACCAGCGACAGCGGCACCGCAAAGCTGGGGATGAGCGTGGCCGAGGCACTGCGCAAGAACACAAAGATCACCGCCACCACCAGGCCAATGGCCAGGGCCAGCTCGACCTGCATGTCTTTGACCGAGGCGCGGATGGTGGTGGTGCGGTCGGTGAGCACCTGCACGTCCAGCGACGCGGGCAGCGTGCTTTGCAACTGGGGCAGCAGGGCCTTGATGCGATCAACCGTGTCGATCACGTTGGCGCCGGGCTGGCGGCGGATGTTGAGGATGACGCCGGACTTGGAGCCCGTCTCGGGCGTGCCCGCCCAGGCGGCTAGGCGCGTGTTTTCGGCATCGTCCACGGTTTGCGCCACATCGCGCAGGCGGATGGGGTTGCCGTTTTTGAAGGCGAGGATCAGGTCGCGGTATTCCTGCGCCGACTGCAGCTGGTCGTTGGCGTCGATGGTGGAGGCGCGCGCGGGGCCGTCAAAGCCGCCCTTGGCCTGCTTGACGTTGGCCGCGGCGATGGCGCTGCGCACGTCTTCGAGCGTGAGGCCCAGGTTGGCCAGCGCGGTCGGGTTGGCCTGGATGCGCACCGCCGGGCGGCGCCCTCCCGCAATGGCCACCAAGCCCACGCCGTTGACCTGCGAGAGCTTGGGCGCCAGGCGGTTTTCCACCAAGTCGTTCAAGCGAATGACGGGCAGCGAGGGCGAGGTGATGGCCAGCGTGAGCACGGGCGCGTCGGCCGGGTTGACCTTGCTGTACAGCGGCGGCATGGGCAGGTCGTTTGGCAGCAGGTTGCTGCCTGCGTTGATGGCCGCCTGCACCTGCTGCTCGGCCACGTCCATCGACATATCGAGCGCAAAGCGCAGCGTGATGACCGAAGCCCCGCCCGAGCTGGTGGAGGACATTTGCGACAGGCCCGGCATCTGGCCAAACTGGCGCTCCAGCGGTGCGGTGACGTTGGACGTCATCACATCGGGGCTGGCGCCGGGGTAGAGCGTGGTGACCTGGATGGTGGGGTAGTCCACCTCGGGCAGGGCCGAGATGGGCAGCAGCCGGTAAGCCAGCAAGCCCGCGATGAGCAGCGCCACCATCAACAGCGAGGTGGCGATGGGGCGCAGGATGAAGAGGCGGGACAGGTTCATGGCGACAAGGGCGATGGTGGCAGCGGCAACAACTGGGCCTGCGCAGCGCGGTAGAGGAAGGCGCGCGGCCGGTCAGCGCGAGGCCGCAGAGGCCGGGGCCGTAGCCGCCGAGGCCGGAGCACTGGCGCGGGATGCCCCGGCAGCCGGTGCAGGCGCCGCAGCGCCGCTGGCCGCCCCTTGCGGGCCTGCGGGTGCCTGTGCACGCCGGTTGCGGAAGAAGGCCCGGCGCTCTTCCTGCGACATCTTGGCAACCTGCTCGCGCTCCTGCGGGGTCAGGCTGGCCATCAGGGCGGCGCGTCGGGCGCCCGCGTCCTGCGCAGCGGCGTCGGCACGGGTGGCCACGGCGGCGTCAATCACAGCCACCTTGGCGCCTTCGCGCAGGCGGTCAATGCCATCGGTCACCACCTGCTCACCGTCTTGCAGCTCGCCCTCCACGCTCACGCGGTCGCCATCGGCCACGCCCACGCGGATGCGCCGCTGCGTCACGGTGCCATCGGGGCGCACCAGGTACACGTAGTTGTTTTGCACCGCCGTGCTGGGCACCGTAAGCACGTCTTTGAGCAGGTTGACCTGCAGCTTCACGTTGACGAACTGGTTGGGGAAGAGCAGGCCCTCTTCGTTGTCGAACGCCGCCTTGGCCTTGATGGTGCCGGTGGTGGCGTCGATGGCGTTGTCTACCGCGCCCAGGCGACCCCGCGCTAGGCGCTGCTTCTGGTCGCGGTCCCACAGCTCCACCGGCAGGCTGGCGCCGCTGGCCAGTCGCTGGTTGATGACGACCAGTTGGGCCTCAGGCACCGAAAACACCGCATCAATCGGACGCACCTGGTTGATGGTGACGATGCCCGTAGCGTCTGACGGGCCGACCACGTTGCCCCGGTCGGCCTGGCGCAGGCCCAGCCGCCCGCCGATGGGTGCGGTGATGCGGGTGTAGCTCAGCTGCAGCTTGGCCGCATCCACCTGCGCCTGGTCGGCGGCCACGGTGCCTTCCAGTTGGCGCACCAGGGCTTTTTGAGTGTCTACCTGCTGGCTGGCAATCGAGTCTTTGGCCAGCAGGTCCTGGTAGCGCTGCAAATCGAGCTGCGCGTTCTTGAGCTGGGCCTGGTCGCGTTGCAAGTTGCCTTGCACCTGCGTCAGCGTGGCCTGGTAGCTGCGGGGGTCGATCTCGGCCAGCAGTTGCCCGGCTTTGACCTCGTCGCCTTCCTTGAACTTGATGGACAGCAACTCGCCACTTGCCTTGGCGCGCACCACAGCGGTGGCGCGGGCGCTCAGGGTGCCAATGGCGCTGACCATGACGCGCACATCCTGGCGCTGCACCACGCCCACCGACACGGGCTGCGCGCCCCCTGCCCCGCTGAACCGCCCCGGCGCCCGGGCCGCACCGGCAGCAGGGGTGCCAGCGGCAGGGGCCACAGGGGCTTGCTGCTGCTTCCACCACCAGCCGCCTGCACCGGCCAGTGCGACCAAGACCAGCAACACAAACCACCACAGGGCGCGACCAGTTTGGCGCGCAGCAGAAGGGAAACGGCGAAGGAATGATTGGGCAGGCATGAAGGCGCAGCAAAGTGAAAACCGGAGCCGTATGGTAGCCACGCACTCCAATTTGCCCCCAGGCAGGGGGCTGGATTTACCAAGGCTTTACGATGGCCCGCATGCACGCGCGGGGCCTGAAGGCTTCAGCGCTGAGAGGCCAGCAGCAGGCCGCCCGCCCCCATGAAGAAGCCGCCTGTGGCCTTGTTCAAACGCACCACCCCACGCGATGTGCGGATGAAGCGGCGAATCTGGCGCCCGCCGGTGGCATACACCGCCGTCGAGACAAATTCAGACATCAAATAGATAGAGCCCAGCGCCAGAAACTGGGACGCTGCGGGCCGCGACGGGTCGATGAATTGCGGGAAGATGGCCGCAAACAGCACGATGGCCTTGGGGTTGGTGATGCCCAGCAAAAACTCCTGGGAGATCAGGGCTTTGAGCTGGACGGGGGCCTGGGTTGGCGCCACCTCACCGTTGTCCAGCATTTGCAGGCCGCCAAATTCGCGGCTGCGCCAGGCGCGCCAACCCAGCCAGAACAGGTAACAAGCGCCCACCCATTTCACGACCGTGAAGGCGGTTTCAGACGCCAGCAGCATGGCGCCCAAGCCCACCGCAGACACGGTCAGAAAAATCGCAAACGCGGCCACACGCCCCAGCGTCGCAATCAACGCAGCGCCCACCCCGGCGCGAATGCCGTTGTTCAGGCCGCAAAAATTGTTGGGGCCGGGCGTGAGGGAGATGGCAATCGCCACCGGAACAAAAAGCAGGGCATCCATGCGGTAAATCTCCAGGAAGAGTCTGCCCACGATCACCCCGGGGCCGCACACCGGTCTTTGCGGGATCGTAAACAGGCTCAGAGTGTAGACCCGCGCCCCCGGCCCTGCAGTGCGGGGACATTGTGGGCGGCGACGTAACCCACAGATCATTCGCGCGGGGGCAGCTCCAGCACCTGTGTCCACCGCACCCCAGGCAAAGGCGCGTAGTGGGCCACCACCACGGCACGCTCGGCCCCCTGGCAACTGCGGCCCAGGGCCTGGGCCAAATAGACCACCGAGGGCTTATCCAACCCGGCAATAGGCTCGTCGATCAAGGTCAGCAGCGCCTGGCTGGCCAGGGCTGCGGCCATGCAGACCTTGCGGCGTGTGCCGGTGGACAGGGCGTAAAAGGTTTTGTCCAGATGCTCTGCCAGCGCAAAGCCCTGGATGTGCAGCGCCAGGGCGTCAGCATCCCAGCCAGGGTAGCGCCGGGCCTGGGCGTCCAGCCAGGCCTGTGCGGTCCATGGCTCGAGGGTGTCAGAGCGAGGGTCGGCGTGGAATACCTGGGCGCGATACGCCTCAGAAGACTGCCCTGCACTGATGCCATGCAGCGTGAGGCGCCCTTGCTGGGGCGTCAGCTCTCCCGCCAGCAAGCGCAGCAGGGTGGTCTTGCCCGTGCTTTCGTCCCCACACACCAGCACCAGACCGGCCCCAATGCGGGCTTGGAAGCCTGAAAAAACAGGGGCGCTGGGATAACCGAAATGCAGATCGTCGATGGACAACAAAGGGCTGGCGGATGGCATGGTGACAAGCAGATGAAGGTGGCGAGAGCCGGGGGTTGGGTGGCGCATTGTGCTCCGCCACCACCGCGACAAGCCGCACAATGCCTGCCCTAAGCGCCCGTTCCAGCCACCATTGCACCCCACCGACCATGACACTCAGCTACCTTGATTTTGACTACAGCGAAGACTATGAAGGCGTCGGCACCTTCGACGCGATGGCCAGTGTCAGTCCCCAGCAATGGCCGGCATTGCAATCCGAGGTGGCCCAGGTGCTGACGTGGTGCCAACAGCAGTTCCCGCAAGGCCCGGCTCCCTTGGAAGACGGAGGCGACTGGGACTACGACCTGCAAGGCAGCGAGGAAACCGTCGCACCGTTGGCGTTGCAATTCAACGCCGCTACAGGCGCCATTGAACGCAGGGCCGGAGCCCCAGGTGCGCCCCGCATCACCCTCACCCTGTCCATCAGCGGCAGCCCGTCGTTTTGCCAGGCCCTGCGCAGCGCGTTTGACCTTACGTAAAAGCGCTCGCAAACCCCCTTGAGGGCAAGGGGAAAAGCATCGGCGCAGCAGGCCCCGCGGCCCAAAGCTACAGTCCGAAACTTAACGGTTTTTAAATGACTGGAGAGTATCGATGCTGAAACGCCGCCAATTTCTGGGTGCCGGCCTGGGCGCATGCGCCTACGCCGCTGGCTCGTTTGTGCCTGTGTGGGCCCAAAACGCGCCGAACTTGGGTACCCCCGCACTGCCCTCGCCGGGTTTTCGCCGCACCAAGGTGGGCGATGCCGAAATCATTGCCGTGAACGACGGCATTGCGCGGCGCCCGCTGGGTGAAGAGTTTGTCAAAAATGCCCCATTGGTCGAAGTGCGCGCTCTGCTGGCGACACAGGGCCTGCCCACCGACTACATCGATGTGCCCTTCACCCCCTTTGTGGTGATCACAGGCGGGCACAAGGTGCTCATCGATACCGGGCTGGGCGATTTTGGTGGCCCTACCGCAGGCAAGTTGCTGGAGAACCTGCGCGCAGCGGGTGTGCCCGCATCTGACATCGACACCGTGCTGATCAGCCACTTCCATGGGGATCACATCAACGGTCTGCGCAACAAGGCAGGTGAGCTGGCGTTTCCAAAGGCCAAGGTGATGGTGCCTGCGGCTGAATACGCGTTCTGGATGGATGACGCCCGCATGGCCGCGGCCCCCGCTGGGCAAAAAGGGGCTTTCGAAAATGCACGCCGCACATTCAACGGCATGGCGCCGGACATGCTGGTGCAGTTCGCTGCGGGCAGCGAGGTGCTGCCGGGTGTCCGTTCTGTGGCGGCCTACGGTCACACCCCTGGGCACACGTTGTTTGAAGTGGCATCTGCCGGCCAGAACTTCTTTTACCTGGCCGACCTGACCAACGTGCCTGCCCTCTTCGCCCGCAACCCCGATTGGGCAGTGACCTTTGACATGGATGCCGAAGCGGCCCGCAAGGTACGCCGCGAAGTCTTTGCGCGGGTGACCGCGAGCAAGGCACTGGTGGGCGGATTCCACTTCCCGTTCCCGGCTTTTGGCAAGGTGGCCGCTTCGGGCAATGGGTTTGCCTTTGAGCCTGGCGTGTGATGCCCCTGAGTCCCATGCTCCATCGGCCCACCCGGCGCACTCTGCTGGCGGCAGGCCTGGGCATGGAAGTCCTCCCCGCTTGGGCCGACGGCGATGTGCAGGCCCTGTTGCGGGCAGGCGGCGTGGTGATGGCATTTCGGCACGCCACTGCGCCTGGCACCTTCGATCCACCGCAGTTTCGCCTGGACGACTGCGGCACCCAGCGCAACCTGAGCGAGGCGGGGCGATCGCAGGCCCGGCGCATGGGTGACTGGTTTACGCAGCGCCAGTTGCAGCCAGCGCAAGTCAAATCCAGCCCTTGGTGCCGGTGCATCGACACTGCTGCACTGGCCTTCAGTCCACCCCAGGTTTGGAACGCATTGGGCTCCCCCCATGGGGCAGTGGAAACCACCAGCGCCAACCACTTGCGCGAACTGCGCGGTGCGCTGCAAATGGCGTCGCAGCGCACTGGGCAGTTCGAGGTTTGGGTGACCCACATGTTCGTTTTGCAAGACTTGGCCCAGACCAACACCCAGTCGGGCGAAGGGCTGGTGCTGCAAGCGCAGGCATCTGGTGCGGTGCGCGTCCTTGCGCGGCTGCAGATTGCATAGCACAGCGCGTGTATCCGAACCACTCACCGAAGACTTCAAATAGCGCTACTCAAAGGCACTGAAGCACGCGTGCGACAACCTTTTTTTGGTGGTGGCCCGCGACCTATGGCCTAATATCTGTTTTCCACCATTTTTCCAGAGACCTTCCATGGGCAACAAGATCGTTACCGAAGCAGACCGCAAGCGCACTCCCCGCCCCACGCCCGTGCCCGGCTACACATTGGCCACCCCAGGCCGTGGCCAGCGCGTGAGCCTGGAGCGCGGTGTTGCAACCCGCAGCAAGAAGAACCCTGGCAAGCGCTCCAAGAAGGGCGGCTAAAGCCTGCTGGGGTCCGTCGAGGGCCTCAGAACAAAAAAAGCCAACCGTTCGGTTGGCTTTTTTCATGGCCGATGCGCAACCGCCGTCACAGTGGAGCTGGTTGTGTCTCGGAGAACCCGCGAGCAGGCAGGACGATGTGGAATGACGCGCCTTTGGGTGACAAATTGCGGGCAAATATCTGCCCCCCCATGGCTTCGATGATTTTGCGGCAAATGGCCAGACCCAAGCCCGTACCGCCCGAGCCGTCCTTGGTTTTGCTGGACTGAACGAAGGCCTCAAAAATCGTCTCCAGCTCTGCCTCGGGCACCCCGGGGCCTTCGTCACGCACTTCCAGGTGCACCTGCCCTTGCGAATCCACGCGCCCCAGCAGCCTGATAGCTGAGCCTTGGGGCGAGAACTTGATGGCATTGGCCACCACGTTGCGAATGACCTGCTGCAACCGCAAAGGATCGACCTTGGCAACCAGGGGCAGGTCGGACATTTGCACGTGCATCGATTGTTGGTTGCGGGTGAGCAAAGGCTCCAGCTCCTGCACCACCGGGTGCACCAGCCCCCGCAAGTCGATGCGTTCCAGATGGAATGTGCCCACCGTGCTTTCGAGCTTGGAGACCTCCAGCAAATCATTGACCAGGGCCAGCATGCGCTGCCCGGCAGAGTGAATGTCTTCAAACATACCCGCCAGGCGCGGCTCCGCGCGTCCACGCAAGGCGCCCAGTTCAGCAAACCCCAGGATCGACTGCAAGGGGGTGCGCAGTTCGTGGCTCATGTTGGCCACGAACTCGGACTTGGCCCGCGATGCCTCCTCGGCAGCTTGCCGGGCCTCCTGGGTGGCACGCTCGGCTTGGCGGAATTCACTCACGTCCACAAAGATGGTGAGCACACCCGAGGCCTTGCTCTGCACATCGGGGATGACAGCCTTGATGACACGCGTTTCACGCCGCGTCCCATTGCCATGAAGCACCTTGGTCTCGTAGAAGGTCTGCCCGCCGCAAGCCACCAATTGCCGGTTGTGCTCTTGCTCTTCCTGCGCTTCGTTGGCGGGTAAAAAGCCGCTCAACCGGCGCCCCACCACCATGGCCCGCTCCAGGCCTTTGTACTCTTCCCACGCACGGTTGACCTGCACCACCACCCCATCGGCCTGGGTGACCGCAATGGGCAATGGGTTGGTGTCCAGCAGCAGGTTCTGAAAGGCAATCTGCTCCTGCAAACGGCGCTGCGCGGCCCAGCGCTCGGTCACATTCACAGCGCTGCCGGCAAAGCCAACAAAGCGCCCTTCCGCCTGCAAGGCCACCAGGGCCACGTCGAACTGCAACTCACGCCCGTCACCCAAGCGGACCATGGCTTGGCAGTTTCGCACCCCAGCGGCGGCCAGCGGGTCCAAGGCGGCCGTGACGGCACTGCGGCTGGCGGGATCGACGATGTCTTGCAGGCGCTTGCCAATGGCCTGCTCGGCCGGGCTGCCACTGAAAGCAAGCCAATGGGCATTGACGTAGGTGATGACCCCATGCACGTCGGTGCGGAAGATGAGCTCTTGCACGCTGCGCATCAGCACGCTCAGTTCGCGCTCGCTCTGGGCAATGCGCTGCTGCGCACGGTCTGCGGCCAGGCGGGCCGACTCACGCAGCCGCACCGTTCGCCAAATGGCAAAAGTAAGCCCCACCACCAGCAGCACCAGCACGCCGCCCACCCCCAACAATGCGCTGGCACTGTAAAACCAACTCCAGGCGGCATGGCTGTACGACTCTTCCACAATCACCACCAGCGGCTTGGTGCCAGAGGTGCGAAACGCCAGGATTTGCCGCTCGCCCAGGGCGCCCTTGCCGATGTAAGAAGCATGCTCGCGCGCCGGCAGAAAATTAGTAAACACTGGGATGCTGCCCACGCTGGAGCCCACCAGGCGTGCGCCTTCCCGGGACCCTGCCAGCACGCCGCCCCGGTAGGTGGTGATGACGGAGTCATAGCTTTCGGTCTCCAGCGTCAGGTACTGGAAGTTGGAGAACGCATCCGGATTGGCCAAGCCCACCAGCACCAGGGGCCGGCCAGCCTCGGTCACAAAAGACTGCAGCAGTGGAAGGAAGGCCAAGCCTTGGGGCACCTCTTGCGCGGCCCCTGCGGCACGTATGGCACCCAACCCACGGCCCATGATCAACGGCCCAATGCTGCTGCGCCCCACGGGGCCTCGCGGTCCGAGCTGGTCCATATTAATGCGCATGCCCGCTTCGCCGCCATTGGTGCTGGCCACCACATTGCCATGCACGTCCACCACGGCAATCGCTCGCAAAAAAGGCAAACCCAACAGCGCTTGGTTCAGCGCAGCCTGCATGCGCTCAGCGTCTGGTGCAGAGGCTCGCAAAACAGGAGATGCCGACAGCGCATCCAGCGCCATCTCCCCCGACTCCAGCGTGCGCGTGGCTTGGTCTTCCAGCACCCGGGCCAGCAATGCTGCGTGGGCTTGGTCTGCGGCAATCGTGCTGCGAAAGTCACTCACCGCCAGCAAGACCACTGCCAGCAAGGCGCCGAGCGCTGCCAGGGCCCCGCCCACCAGCACCAAGGTGCTGGCCTTCGACCAACGCCCCAGTGCAGTGGCAGAAGTGCTGGCAGGTGCGCGTGTGCGGGCCATGCTTACCGCACCACGATCGGCCCCAGGCCATGGTTACCCGCCGCACGCTCCAGCCGCCCATCGCGTTTGATGCGGGCCACAAAATCGTCGACCGTGGCAAGCCACTTGGCGTCACCAGGCTTGACTGCGTAGGCGTAAGGAATCACCGAAAAGGGGGCGGGCGAGGTGATCAGGCGGGCCCAGTCTGCGTTGTCCAGCAAACGTCGACTGTACGGATAGTCCGTCATGAACACATCCACCCGGCCAGCCACCAGCTCGCGCTCGCGGGTCGCTGGCAGCTTCACCCGCACCAGTTGCGCATGCTTGAGGCGCTGCTCCATGACGGGCTCCATGAAAGTGCCCGCCTGCACCGCCACCAGCACGCCGGGCTTGTCGATATCAGCCCACTGCCTTATGACCTGGTTGCTCTTGGTGGTGATGCCGTAGATGTCACTGCGCAAGTACGGTTGGGTGAAGCGCAGCTTCTCGGCGCGCTGCTCAGTCACCCCAATCGCAAACATGGCTACGTCGCAGCGGTCTGCAGTGAGGTCCCCCACCAGTGCGGGAAAAGATGAATCCACATACTCCACGCGCACTTTCAGGTCGGACGCAAGCTGGGCAGACAACTCAATGTCTACGCCCCCCAACTCCTGCGTGCGCGCATGGCGGTAGGTCACGCCGTAGTACTCGGGCCAGATGCACACCCGCACCACGCCACTGGCACTCACCCTCTCAAGCACCGTCTGCGCGTGGGCAGCCACAGCAGCCAGCAAGCTGCCAGCAACCGCTGTGCAACGAAGCAACGATAAAAACCGCATGGCAATCGCTCTCAAAAGAGGGAAGAAATGGTGAGGAACAACCGGCACTCAACCCCGATTGACAGGGACCCGGCGAAGCCGGGAGCGCAACCAGACCACGGTGGTGGCACTCAACACGCAGGCAGTGATCCAAATCATGCTGCGGCCTCTATGCGGTAGATGGTTTCCAACACCTGCAAGGTGCTGAAGGGCTTCATAAGGTAGTCGTCGGCACCGGCGGCCATGCCAGCCTCGCGATCACCGGCCTGCACGCGTGCTGTCAACAAAATCACTTTGGTGAAGCGGGTGGCGTGGTCGGCTTTGATTTGGCGGCACACTTCCAGCCCATTCAAGCTGCCGGGCATCATGATGTCCAGCAGCACGATGTCGGGGCAGATCTCCCGGCTCAAGGCCAAACCCGCATCACCGGTCGATGCTTCATGGATTTCGAAATCATCGAATTCCAGCGTCATCTTCAACAGTTTGCGAATGTCGGCATGGTCTTCAACGATCAGAATTTTTTTCATGGCATGCTCTTGCGAATGTTTTAACAATCTGCTCCACAGCGAAGCCGGTTGGCGCCAGGGCTTAAACCCGACGTAAAGCAATCATATCAATCATTTGTATCAAATGCAAATCCTTTTAAAGCGATAAAAAAAAGAGGAAAATGCGCAACTCATGAAATCTGAAAAAACTCCACCACCTTCTTTGGTACAGGATCACTACACCACCCTGGAAGTCGCCAGCATGCTGGGCTTGGCGGTGCGCTCGGTGCAGCTGATGGTGGACCGCAATGAACTGGAAGCCTGGAAGACCCCAGGCGGTCACCGGCGCATTTCGCGGGCCTCGGTTGAACAGTGGATCAATGCACGAACAGGCGCCAGTGGCAAAACCGCTGCAGTGCCGCAAGCAGCGGCGCACGCTGCGGATGGCAGCGCTTCAAGCGCGCCATCCACCCGCGCACGTGGCAGTGCCCAGATTCTGCTGATCGAGGACTCCATCCACTTCCAGAATCTGGTGACGCTGCTCGTCAACCAGCACTTTCCTGGCGCCGTGCTGCACACGGCCAACGATGGCATCACGGGGCTGGCCATGTACGGCCAGATTCAGCCCGACGTACTGATCGTGGACATCCTGTTGCCCGGCATTGACGGCGCCACCCTGATCACCACCCTGCGCTCGCACCCTCAATTTGCACGCAGCCGCCTGATCGTGGTGACCTCGCTGGACGAGCAGCAGCGGGAGCCTTACGCCTTTGCCTTGCAAGGCGTGACCGTCATCCACAAGCCCCAACTGGTCGCAGAGCTGCCGGCAGCCTTGGCGCAAACCCTGCCAGCCAAAGCCGCATGAGCCACGCCGCTGCCCCCTGCGTTTTGCTGGTGGAGGACGACTCCTCCATTACCCGCTTTGTTGAGATGGCTCTGGACCAGCTGCCCATTGAGTTGCTGACCTGCACCACCGTGCCTGCCGCTGTCGCGCTACTGCAACAACGCGATGTGAAGCTGGTCATCACCGATTTGATGCTGCCAGGCGAATCAGGCATTTCGCTGGTAAAGCGCATGGCAGCAGACCCCCTGCTGGGGCGCGATACGCGGGTGGCGGTGTTCAGCGCAGGCCTGACGCCTGTTGTTAAAGACCAGCTGGAGGACTTGAACCTCTGGCGCGTTTTGTCGAAACCCATTGCGGTGCAAGAGCTGGAAAACTGCGTGCGCGATGCGCTGGCAACCCAAGCCGCTGCAGACGCCTTGGCTCCAGCATCCGCTCCAGCGCCCTTTCCCCCACCGCCACCGCCAAACCCCATCGATGCAGAGGGGGCCGGCGCGCCTTGCACACCAGCAGAAAAACTGGCCATCACCACCCACTTTGGGGGCGATGCCCAGCTGTTCACCACCTACCGAGCCGCCTGCCTCAAGCAATTTGCCGCCGATGTGCACACAGGGGACACGGCTGCACAAGCGCAAGACTGGCCTGCCTTGCGCAGGCTGGCCCACAGCCTGGCCACCGTGCTGCTGACCTTGGGCCGCCCCGAAGACAGCCTGACCGCCCGCGCCCTGGAAGACGCTGCAGCGGCCAATGCAGCACCCGCCTGCCTCACAGGCTGGGGCCAATTGCGCACCCGCCTGGGCACCAGCATCTGAAACGCAGCCCAGGCAGCGCCTATTCGCTGTCACCCACGGGATCAAGGGCGTGTGGACAAAGCGAGTAAAGCTGCTCCAATACGCCACCATGATCACCGTTCACCACCTCGAAACTTCGCGCTCGCAGCGCATCCTGTGGCTTCTGGAAGAGCTGGGGCTTCCGTACGAACTCAAGGTGTACCAGCGCGATCCGCGCACCAAGCTGGCGCCCCCGGAACTCAAGAAAATCCACCCCCTGGGCAAATCCCCGGTGATCACCGACGGGGATACCGTGGTGGCAGAGTCCGGGGCCATCATTGAATATTTGGTAGAGACCTACGCAGCGCAGGCCCCACAAGCCATGCCGACGCTGCAACCGGCCCTGGGCACGCCAGAGTACCGCCAATGCCGCTTCTGGATGCACTATGCGGAAGGCTCGCTGATGAACTGGCTTGTGATGAAGCTGGTGTTCATGAGCATCCCCAAGCAGCCCATGCCCTTTTTTGTGCGCCCCATCGCCAAGGCACTGTGCGGCACCGTGCAGCAAAAGCTGGTGGACCCGAATGTGGACACGGCCCTCGACTTCATGGAGGACCATCTGGCACAGCACCCCTGGTTTGCAGGCCAGCACCTCACCATGGCTGACTTTCAGATGAGCTTTGCGGTCGAGGCTGCGCTTTCTCGCGCCAAGCCGGGCAAGCCCCGCCCGCACCTGCTGGCCTACCAACAACGCATGCTGGCCCGCCCCGCCTACCAGCGTGGCATCGCCAAGGGCGGGCCCGTGGTGATGTCCAGCTGACTTTGAACAGGTTCTTAGCGCACCCCGCACACCAGCGCGCCTGCATCGTTGTGCAGCACCTCGCGCTCGTTCTTGGCCTGGGCCACGGCCATGTCGCGGGGCAAGGCCACCCCGTTCTTGACGGCCAGGATCTCCGCCATCACGCTCACAGCGATCTCGGGTGGCGTCTTGCTGCCGATGTACACGCCGATAGGGCCACGCAAGCGCTGCAGTGACGCCTCTGTCTGCCCGAAGTGCTCCACCATGCGGGCGCGGCGCGCCTCGTTGTTGCGCCGGGAGCCAATGCCACCGATGTAAAACGCCTCAGAGGCCAAGGCCTCCAGCAAGGCGAGGTCGTCCAACTTGGGATCGTGCGTGAGGGCCACCACGCAACTGCGCCGATCGGGCTTAAAGGCCGTCACCACATCGTCAGGCATGTCGTTCACCACCTTGGCGCCCGGCACATTCCAGCTGCCCCGGTATTCCTCACGCGGGTCGCACACCGTGACGGCAAAACCATTGAACAGCGCCATGGTGGCCAGGTACTCTGCCAATTGCCCCGCGCCGATGAGCAGCATGCGGTACTCGGGGCCAAAGGTGTTGGTGAGCTGCTGCGCGTCCACCGTCAGCTCGGCGGGCGCAGCAGCAGGCTGCAGGCTCACCGCCCCATCGGCCAGCTGCACGGTGCGTTGCACCAGCTGGCCCTGCTCCAGCTGCGCCACCAGCTGGGCCAGGCTTTGGGGCTGTGGGTCGTATTCCAGCAACAGCTCCAGCGTGCCCCCACAGGGCAGGCCAAAGCGGTGCGCTTCGTCGGCGGTGATGCCGTATTTGACGAACGTGGGCGGGCCGCTGGGGATGGTGTGGGGCAAGCCCCGGTCGGCCGCGGCGGGCTGGGCATAGGCGCGGGTGTGGCGGTCGATCAGGTCGTCCTCAATGCACCCGCCAGACACGGAACCCACCACCGCCCCGGTCTCGCACAGCGCCATGATGGAGCCCACTGGCCTGGGGGAAGAACCCCAAGTGCGCACCACCGTGGCCAGCATGGCGCGCTGCCCGGCCACGCGCCAGCCCAGCAAAGTGCGCAGCACCATCACATCCAGGTTTTCCATACGGCCTCCGTCATCCACGCACTTGGCAACGCCGATCGCTCACTTGGCCAGCCAGAAAAGTGCCGCCATTCCCCCCGCGCCAATGGCTACCCACACCCAAGGGGGGAAAACACTGGGGGTGTTGGCAGCTGCCGCTGCAGGCAGCACCTGCAGCGCATCGGGCTGGGTGGGGGTTTCCAGCATCACCGTGTCTTGCAACAGGGTGTCCTGGATCTGGGTGTCGGCGGCGTCTCGGGGGTAGCGGCGTTGCATTTCGTTGTCGAACCGTTTGAAAAAATCTTCCGCCATGGTCTTGGCGGCACCATCGATCAGCCGCTGGCCCAGCTGGGCAATCTTGCCGCCCACCGTGGCATGCACGGTGTAGTGCAGCTCACAGCTGGACTGCCCAGCGGCATCTGCGGGCAAGGGCACCAGCTTGACTTGCGCTTGGCCTTTGCCAAATCCGGCCACCCCACCCGAGCCATCGAAGGCAATGGTGTAGCTCTCGGGCGGCACGATGTCTGCCAGGGTGATCTTGCCGGCGAACTTGGCAGACACGGGCCCAATCTTGAGCGCCATGGCCACGGCGTACTGATTCTCGCCGCTGGCCTCTACCTTGTCGCAACCGGGGATGCATAGTTTGAGAACCTCAGGGTCATTGAGGGCATCCCAAGCCTGCTGCTGGCTGACGGCAAGGGTGCGGCTGGCTTGCATTTCCATGGTGGTTTCCTCTTGGTTTTGGGCGGGTTTTTCTGAAATCGGTCACAGCCGCAGCACCCTGGCCAGACTGGCCGCCAGGTCCTGCAGACGGCCCAGGTTGTGCACCGCCACCATGCCATGGGCCTGGCGATGCAGCTCGCTGGCACCCCGCGCCGTGGGGGCATAACCCTCAAAGCGCAGCAGGGGGTTGAGCCACAGCAGGCGGCCACCGTGGCGGCGCAGCCAGCCCAGCTCCTGCGCCAGCACCTCGGGCTCGCCCGTGTCCAGCCCGTCGCTGATCAGCAGCACCAGCGTGCGCCGCCCCACCAGGCGCCGGGCGTGCTGCTTCCGCAACTGCGCCAGGCTGTCGCCCATGCGAGTGCCACCTGCAAAGTCGTTGATGGCATGGCTGGCCACCTGCAGCATGGCGTCCGTGTCGGCCAGGCGGAACGCAGGCGTGAGGTCCGTAAGCCCCGTGCCAAACGCGAACACATCGCGCCGAACACTTGCGCCCATGTTGCGCGGCGCGGTGGCGGCATGCAAAAAGGCCAGCAGCAGCCGCGCATAGCGCTCCATGGAGCCCGACACATCCACCAGCACCAGCAGCGGCAAGGGTTGCTGGCGCCGCTGCAGCAACGGCACGCGCAGCACCTCGCCACCGCTGCACGCCGCCAGGTGCATAGCGCCCGGCCAGTGCGGGCGGTGGCCCCGTGCACCCGGCCGGGTGCGGCGGGCCGCGTAGTGCGGCAGGGACAAGGGCACCTCGCGGGCCAGGCGCTCCACCAGCAGGTATTCGCTGGCCGAGAGCTGGTTGAAATCGGCCTGCCGCAGGCGCTGCAGGTCGCTGGCCGTCATGGCGGCATCGAAGTCCACCTTGTCTTCTTCGCGCGGCGGCGGTGCGTTGCGCGCGGCGCGCACCGGGGCCAGTGCCTCGCTCACACGCGGGCGGCGCTTGGCGGGCTCGGCCTTGGACTCGGCGCTGGGCAGCATCTGTGCCAGCAGCTTCTGGGCCACGTTGGGGTTGCGAAAGTAGGCATCGAACAGTTCGCGAAAAACCAGCCGGTCTTGCTCTCGGCTGACGAGCACGGCCTCCAGCGCGGCGCAAAAGTCCTCGCGCTGCAGCCCCACCAGCATCACGGCCTGCTGGGCCAGCGCCATGCGGGCGGCATCCACGCGCACACCGGCGCGGCGCAAGGTGCGGCCAAAGCCGCTCAGGTTGTCGGCGAGCTTGCCCGTGCGGGCATCGCCGAGCTGGGAGATGGTTGCACCTTGGGCCATGGCTGCGCCTTCACACCGCCTCAGGCTTCTGCGGGCTGCAGCAGCTGCGCCGCCATGTCGCGCGTGAGCGCCGCCACATCCTCGCGCTGCTTGAACAAGATGCCCGCCGTGTCGGAAACCACCTCCGGGTCCACCACGATGGTGTCGAGCGCCACCAGTGCCTTGGCCCATTCCACGCTTTCGGCAATGCCCGGCGCGCGCTGAAAAGCGTTGGCAAACGGCTGGCTGCGCAGGCGGCCCACAAACTCGGCCACCTGCTGGGCCAGCGCTGCGCTAGCGCCCGGCACCTGGGCACGCACGATGGCCAACTCGCGTTCTCGCTCGGGGTAGTCCAGCCAGTGGTACAGGCAGCGGCGCTTGACGGCGTCGTGCAGGTCGCGCGTGCGGTTGCTGGTGAGGATGGTGACCGGTGTGGCCGTGGCGCGCACCGTGCCGATCTCGGGGATGCTGACCTGGTACTCGCCCAGGTATTCGAGCAAAAAGGCCTCGAAGGGCTCGTCGGCACGATCCACCTCGTCGATGAGCAGCACCGCACCCGGCGCAGGTGCCTGCAGCGCTTGCAGCAAGGGGCGGCGGATCAGGTAGCGGTCCTGGTACACCTCGCGCTCCACCTGCGCCATGTCGGCACTGCCCTTGCCTTCGGCGGCGCGCATGTGCAGCAGTTGGGCCGCGTAGTTCCATTCGTACAGCGCCTCGCGCTGCTCCAGGCCGTCGTAGCACTGCAGGCGAATCAGGCTGCGCGCAAGCACTTCCGAGAGGGCTTTGGCCAGCGCGGTCTTGCCCACGCCGGGCTCGCCCTCGAGCAGCAGCGGGCGCTGGAGTTTGAGCGCCAGGAACACCGCCGTGGCCAGGCGCCGGTCGGCAAAGTAGCCCACGCTTTGCAGGGCTTGCACCAGGGCATCAACAGAGGCTGGGGAACTCATTGCTTCTCTTTTGATAGCTGCTTGCGCTTGATAGATAAGCGCTAGAGGCCAATTTGGCTATAAATCACTCTTTCCAATGCGGCGCCCTGGCTCCTGCAAGCTCCGCCCGAACGGTTGGCGCGGCCCGCGCCGCAGGCCTTAGGGTCGCCGCGCCCCCGGCTGCGTTGTCGGGTTACGCCCTTGCGGGCTAACCCGACCTACGGTGTTACGCGCCCTGCTCAACCAAGCATCTTCTGCACCGCCCGCTGGGTTTGCACGCTGATGAGGTTGGCGCGGTAGGCGGCACTCGCGTGGATGTCGCTGTTCAGGTCGCTGGCGTCGATCTGTACGGCAGCGGCGGCTTGTGGGGTGAAGCTCTGGTTGAGCGCTGCCTCCAGCCCGGCGTGGCGGAACACGCTGGTGGCCGCGCCAGTGATGGCCACGCGCACGCCGCTGTCCGTCTGCGCCACAAACACGCCCACCAGCGAGAAGCGCGACGCCGCCTGCTTGAACTTGAGGTACGCCGCGCGTTTCGGAATCGGAAAACGGATGGCGGTGATGATCTCGCCCTCTTCCAGCGCTGTGGTGTACATGCCCACAAAGAAGTCGTCGGCCTTGATCTCGCGCTGGTTGGTGATGACCGTAGCGCCCAGCCCGAGCACGGCACTGGGGTAGCAGGCCGCAGGGTCGTTGTTGGCCACCGAGCCGCCCAGCGTGCCGCGTGCGCGCACCTGGCGGTCGCCAATGTGGGCAGCCAGGTCGGCCAGCGCAGGGATGGCGGATTTCACATCCGCACTGGATGCCACGTCGGCATGGCGCGTCATGGCGCCGATGACCAGCGCGTTGCCCTCGCGGCGGATGCCCGCCAGCTCGGCCACGCCGTTCAGGTCCACGATCTTCTCGGGGTTGGCCAGGCGCAGGCGCATGGACGGCAACAGGCTCTGCCCGCCCGCCAGCAGCTTGCCGCCCTGGGCGATGAGCTGCGCGGCCGCAGCGGTGGAGGAAGGAGCCTCAAAGGTGAATGCGTACATGGTGGGTCTCCTTATGCCTTGGCGTGTTGAATCGCTTCCCAGACGCGGTGCGGTGACGCGGGCATGTCGAAGTCCTTTACGCCCAGCGGGCGCAGGGCGTCGAGCACGGCGTTGATCACCGCCGGTGGCGAGCCGATGGCCCCAGCCTCACCGCAGCCCTTGGTGCCCAGGGGGTTGTGCGTGCAGGGGGTGCACACATGGCCGAGCTTGAACTCGGGGAAGTCGTCGGCGCGCGGCATGGCGTAGTCCATGAAGCTGCCGGTGAGCAGCTGGCCCGTCTCGCGGTCGTACACGCAGTTCTCCAGCAGCGCCTGGCCAATGCCCTGCACCAGGCCGCCATGCACCTGGCCTTCGACGATCATGGGGTTGATGATGGTGCCGAAGTCGTCCACGGCCGTGAACTTGTCCACGCGTGTGCTGCCGGTTGCGGGGTCGATTTCCACTTCGCAGATGTAGGTGCCTGCAGGGAAGGTGAAGTTGGTCGGGTCGTAGAAGGCCGTTTCGTTCAGGCCCGGCTCCAGTTTGTCCAGCGGGTAGTTGTGCGGCACGTAGGCCGTGAGCGCCACCTGGCCGAACGGGATCTTCTTGTCGGTGCCGCGCACGGTAAATTCGCCGCCACTGAAGTCGATGTCGGCGTCACTGGCCTCCATCAAGTGCGCGGCGATCTTCTTGGCTTTGGCCTCGATCTTGTCCAGCGCCTTCATGATGGCCGCACCGCCCACGCTGATGGACCGCGACCCATAGGTGCCCATGCCGAAGGGCACGCGGCCCGTGTCGCCGTGCACGATGTCCACGTTCTCCACCGGGATGCCCAGGCGCGCTGCCACCACCTGCGCAAACGTGGTTTCGTGCCCCTGGCCGTGGCTGTGCGAGCCGGTGAACACCGTCACGCTGCCCGTGGGGTGCACGCGCACCTCGCCGCATTCAAACAGCCCGGCGCGTGCGCCCAGGGCGCCTGCGATGTTGGACGGCGCAATGCCGCAGGCCTCGATGTACGACGAATAGCCCAGGCCACGCTTGAAGCCCTTGGCCTCGCTGGCCGCCTTGCGCGCCGCAAACCCGGCCACGTCGGCCAGCTGCTGCGCCTGCGTCATGCACGCGTGGTAGTCGCCAATGTCGTACTGCAGCGCCACCGGCGTCTGGTACGGAAAGCTGGTGATGAAGTTGCGCTTGCGGATCTCGTCCTGGCCTAGGCCCAGCTCCCACGCGCAGCGGGTGACCAGGCGCTCCAGCAGGTAGGTGGCCTCGGGCCGGCCCGCGCCCCGGTAGGCATCCACCGGCGCGGTGTTGGTGAACCACGAATCCACCTCCACATAGACCTGCGGCGTGGTGTACTGCCCCGCCAGCAGCGTGGCGTACAGGATGGTGGGCACAGCGCTGGCAAAGGTGCTCAGGTAGGCACCCAGGTTGGCGTCGGTGTGCACGCGCATGGCGAGGAACTTGCCGTCCTTGTCCATGGCCATCTCGGCGTGGCTGATGTGGTCGCGGCCATGCGCGTCCGACAGAAAGGACTCGCTGCGGTCCGCCACCCACTTGATGTTGCGGTTGAGCTTCTTGGCGGCCCAGGTCAGGCACACGTCCTCGGCATACAGGTAGATCTTGGAGCCGAAGCCGCCGCCCACATCCGGCGCAATCACACGCACCTTGTGCTCGGGCAGGCCCATTACAAAGGCCGTCATGAGCAGGCGCTCGACGTGCGGGTTCTGGTTGCTCACGTACAGCGTGTACTCGTCATTGGCACGGCTGTAGCTGCCGATGGCGGCACGCGGCTCCATGGCGTTGGGGATGAGCCGGTTGTTGATCAGGTCCAGCTGGGTGACATGGGCGGCGCCCGCAAACGCGGCGTCCACCGCGCCCTTGTCGCCAATGGCCCATTTGAAGCAGTGGTTGTCGGGCGCAATGTCGTGCAGCGCCGCACCCGCCACCGCGCCCGCAGCGGCATCGGCCACATTGACCACGGCGGGCAGCACGTCGTAGTCCACCTCCACCAGCTCGGCCGCATCGCGCGCCTGCTGCAGCGTCTGCGCCACGACCATGGCCACATGGTCACCCACGTAGCGCACCTTGCCCTGCGCCAGGATGGGGTGGGGCGGCTCCTTCATGGGCTCGCCATTGGTGCTGGTGATGAGCCAACCGCAGGGCAGGCCGTTGATGTTGTCGGCGGCCACATCGGTGCCCACAAACACACCCAGCACACCGGGCGCGGCCTTGGCAGCGCTGGTGTTGATGCTGTTGATGGCGGCATGGGCGTGCGGCGAGCGCACAAACACCGCATGGCTTTGAGCGGCCAGCACCACGTCGTCGGTGTACTGGCCCGCGCCGGTGAGGAAGCGGTAGTCCTCCTTGCGCTTGAGCGATTCGCCAATGTGCGGCAGCTTGGAAAAGTCGGATGCACCCATGGTTCTTCTCCTTTGTGTTTAAGCGGAAGCCATGGCCTTTTGGCCGACCTGCACTGCGCGCACGATGTTCTGGTAACCCGTGCAGCGGCAGATGTTGCCTTCGAGCAGCTCGCGGATCTCGCCTTCGCTGGCGTTCGGGTGGTTCTTGCACAGGTCCACCGCGCTCATCACCATGCCCGGCGTGCAGAAGCCGCACTGCAGGCCGTGGCATTCCTTGAACGCTGCCTGCATGGGGTGCATGGTGCCGTCGGGGGCGGCCATGCCTTCGATGGTGGTCACCTCGGCCCCCTGGGCCTGCACAGCCAGCATGGCGCAGGATTTGACGGCCTGGCCGTTGACGTGCACGGTGCACGCGCCGCACTGGCTGGTGTCGCAGCCCACATGGGTGCCGGTCAGCAGCAGGTGCTCTCGCAGCGCATGGACCAGCAGGGTGTTGGGAGGCACATCTACGCTGGCCGCACGGCCATTGACGGTGAACTGCACTTGCATCTGGCTGTCTCCTGGAGGGGGGTTGGCTGGATTCGCACACAGCATCTTGAAACGCCCCTGTCCCCGCCTCCCTAGGGAGAACCCTAGAAACGCCGAGCGCCGCACGGGATATTCTCAAAATGAAACATGCTGCACTGCACACCCGCCCAGCATGGAACGCCCTTGCCACCCAGCCTCGCACGCCCCCGCCTCCCGGCGCGCCGCAGGCCCTGCCCCGGGGACTTCGATGCTTGCTGCTTCCGATCCGCCATCCCACCGCCAGGCCCTGATCCAGAGGGCCCGGCAAAGCGTGCTGCTGGGCGCGGGCGGCGAGGCGCCGCTGGAGCCGTGGATCACCCGCTCGTGGCAACGCTGCCTGGCGGCCGGTCTCAGCCCCGGCCAGCGCGTGGTGTTCGAGCCCATCACCGGCCCCACGCTGCGCCACCTGGCCGAGGAGAGCCATGCGCTGGTGCATGCAGCGCGCCCGGTGCTGGAGCAACTCACCCGCGCCATCGCAGGCATGCGCTACTTCGCCATGCTCACCAACGCACGCGGCGTGGTGATCGATGTGCAAGGTGCCGTAGACCGGCAAGACCCACGCACCCGGCTGATCGGCCGCGTGGGGGTGGACCTGTCCGAAGCCGCCGTGGGCACCACCGCCATCGGCACGGCATTGAACGAGCTGGCGCCCGTCTGGCTGCACCGGGGCGAACACTTTTGCGACGACAACGGAGCCTATAGCTGCGCAGGTGCCCCGCTTTTTGACCCGGAAGGGCACTGCGTGGGCATGCTGGACTTGACGGGGGTGGACGTGCCCGAGCGGCCTGAACTGCGGCACCTGGTGGCGCGGTCTGCCCGAGCGATGGAAGACGCCCTGCTGCTGCAGCGCCCCCACAGCCTGCGCCTGCGCTTGAATTGGCCCGGCAGCCCGCTGGGGGGAGACAACGACGGCCTGGTGCTGCTGGACGCGGACGGCTACCTGCTCGGCAGCAACAGCACCGCCCGCCAGCTGATTCCCACGCCTTTGCAGCCGCCAGGCACGCGCATGCACTGCTCCGATGTGCTGGCCCTGCCCTGGGCCCAGCTGTTTGACGCAGCAGCGCGCCACCACCCTGCGCCGCTGGATTTGCCGCTGTGGTCAGGGCTGCGCTTGCATGCCCTGGCGCAGCGCCCCAGCGCCACCGCACCCACCCCGCTGCGCGCGACGGAAGCCGCTCTGATCCACCAAGCGGTGCAAGACGCCCGTGGCAACGTGGCGCAGGCCGCACGCGCCCTGGGCATCAGCCGCGCCACGGTGTACCGCAAGCTGGGCAGGCATTAGGGCCCTCTGCATACATCACCACGCATCACCGCGCAGCGTGCGCCTGCAGCCTCGGGCAGCCTGCGTTGCTGCCAAGCCTCGCCGCCCCTGCCGATCTGCAACGCTCACTTGCCGCCGTGGTGCGCAAAGCCCCCTGGGGCATCAAAGGTCAAAACAAAAACGACCTCCAGCGCTTATTCAACAATCGCAAGCAGCTATTAAATAAATAGCACACCCAAGGCCGGTCACCCCGCCACGGGTCACCTCTTTGCAGCCCTGCGGGATCGCCCCTGGTTGCCCCCAAACCCGCAGTGCGCCCGCAGCGCGTGACGCCATAGTGGATGCCTTTTGCGCCCAAGGGGCACTGGCACCGCACCGCCTTGGCTGCGGTATCTTTGGCACCCAAAGACACACCAACAACAGGAAAGGGAGAACCATGCCACACCCTCAGGACCGCACCCACTGGCCGTGGTGCCAGCAGACCAACACCGCCCACCCAGGCCAACCATGAAGCACCTGCTGCTTTTGCTGGCCATCGCCCTGGGGCTGTATGGCGCATGGCAACTGGCTGGCGCCTCTGCCCGCCAACGCACGCAGCGGCTGCTGCACACCCATGCACGCCGCGTTGCCGCCATCGTTGCACTGCTGCTGGCCCTGCTGGCACTGGCTTACTACCTGCCCGCCCTCCCCATTCTGTGAAGACCACCATGCCATCCATGAAAACCATCACCCGCCACCTGCGCACCCCTTTGCTGCTGGTTGCAGCCGCCTGGCTGAGCGCCTGCAGCCAGATCGACACCGGCAACGTCGGCGTAGAGCGCACGCTGGGCAAGGTCAGCCCTGAGGCGCTGCCCCCGGGCATTTACTTCACCCTGTTCAAAACGGTGGACGAGTTCACGGCCAAAGAGGTCAGCTTCTCGCTGGAAAACCTGACCCCGAAAAGCCGCGACAACCTCACCATGAAGGACGTGGACATCGACATCTATTACAAGACCACCCCCAGTGCCGTGCCCGGCCTGTTCACCAAGTACCAGGGCGACATGGTGCAGCACCGGCAAGTGGTGCGCGAAGGCACTGCAGACTACGTGATTGCCTACAGCCGCGTATCCCGCGAAGCCCGCGAGGCCATCTACAAGGCCATCGCCCAGCTGGACGCCACCACCATGCACACCAAGCGCACCGAGCTGGCCGAAATGGTGCGCGACGGGCTGCAAAAAGAGCTGGACGCCAACGACAAAGGCGCCTTCACCGTAACGGCCGTGAACGTGCGCAATCTGCTGACGGACCCCGCCATTGAAGCGGCCATACGCCAACGTGCCGAGACCGACCAGGCCATCGAGCGCAAGCGCAAAGAGGTGGAGCTGGCCAAGGCCGAAGCCGAGCGCCTGGTGGTGGAGGCCAAGGGCCAGGCCGAAGCCAACGAGATCATCAGCCGCTCGCTCACCCCGGCCCTCAAGGAGATCAAGCTGGCCGAGTTGCAGCGCGATGCGGCCATCGCCATCGCAGGCAAGGCGGGCAACACGGTGCTGCTCAATGGCGGCACGCCGTTGGTCAGTGTGGGCGGCAGCAAGTAACGAGGCGCGGCTTGCTGGTTGCGGCGGGTGAAGGCAGGCCCCGCACTCGCCCCGGGCCCGCAGTGAAGGGCTCCCCGGCGCAAAAACTTCGACGGGCTCAGCTCAAAAAAATGAGGCCTGAGCAGCCTGAGGCAGGCCAAAAATCAGATGAAATTGGCCTCTAGCGCTTATGAAGCAAGCGCTACAAGCTATCAAATATATAGCGAATCCATGACATGGCCAGGGCAATCGCATCTAAATAGATGCAGCTATTTGCGGCGAAACTGCAGCGTGTGATCACCCAACCAACGCTCCCGTGACCCTGCTGCAGCACCTGCAAGTCATCCCCGACCCGCGCCTAGAGCGCACGCGTCGCCATGAACTCCAATCCATCCTGGCCATAGCGCTGTGCGCAACCATCGCAGGCGCAGACAACTGGGTGGAAGTAGCCGAGTTCGGCGAGTTGCTCCACGACTGGTTCATTCGTTTCGTTCCGCTGCCCTCAGGCATTGCCTCGCACGACACCTTCGCGCGAGTGTTTCGCCTGCTTGACGCCAAGCAACTGGAGCTGGCCTGCCAACAGTGGCTGGCCCAAGTGGCGGGCCGGGTATACGGCACAGTGGCGATTGACGGTAAAAGCGTGCGCGGCAGCAGCAAAGGGGACGCTCGCAGGCCACTGCACATGGTCAGCGCCTGGGCTGCAGACATGGGATTGCTACTGGGCCAGTGCAAGGTTGACGGCAAGAGCAACGAGATCACCGCCATCCCCGAGTTGCTCAGGCTGCTGCACCTCAAAGGCTGCATCGTCACCATCGATGCCATCGGCTGCCAAAAGAGCATCGCCCAGCAGCTTCACGAGCATGGTGCGGCTTATGTTCTGTCCCTCAAAGGCAACCAGCGGCACATGCACGCAGTGGTTCAAAAGCACTTTGAAGTGCAGGCGAGCCAAGAGCCGCCCGATGAGAACACCTACACCGAGCGCTCAAGCGGCCATGGGCGCCAGGAGCTGCGCAGCTACCGGCTCAGCCCCGTGCCCGAGGCATTGCAGCGAGCGGCAGTGCACTGGCCGGGGCTGGCCAGCGTGGTGCAAGTCACGCGCCAGCGCCAACAAACAGGAGGCGAGGCCAGCGAAGAAGTCAGCTACTACCTGAGCAGCTTGCCAGTGCACACGCCTGCACGGGTGCTGGCGCACAGTATCCGTTCGCACTGGGCGGTGGAGAACCAGTTGCACTGGAGTCTGGATGTGGCGATGCGCGAGGATGCGGCGCAGTCCTATAAAGACCAGGGACAGCACAACCAGACGCTGCTGCGGCGCATGGCGCTGCAGTTGCTCAAGAGTGACACGTCGGTGAAGGTGGGTGTGCAGGCAAAGCGCAAGCGCGCTGGCTGGGATGTGGGCTATCTGGCACATGTCCTGGGCATCAGGGTTTAGATGCGATTGCCCTGATGACATGGCCTGCGTTTCACAGGCCCGACAGGGCCAGTACCACGGCCGTGTCTTCCACCACCAGCACCACCCGGCTGCCCACGCGCAAGCCACTGCCCGGCGCCGCAAAGCCCACCATCTGCACGCCCGTGGCACGGGTGCCCAGCATCAGCTCAGCGGCCACCTCATCGCCCAAGGCACCGCGCACCACCCGCACCGCCTTGGCGGGCAGGCGGTAGGTGCTGGCGGGGGCCTGCGGCACGGGGGCGCCCGGCGCCGCCCGCTCTACCCGCACGGCGGTGGCCTTGCACAGCGCCTGCACCGCAAGGCCGGGTTGCAGGCCTAGCAACTCGGCGCTTTCGCGCGTGATGCGCGCGGCCAGAAAATCAGCGCCGTCGCTCCTGTCACTCTCGGGCGGCTCGCAGGCCCCCTCGCCCGCCGCAGCCAGGGCCAAGCCCAGGTGCACCAGCACAATTTGCCCATGCACTTGCAGGCCCTGCACCAGGCAAGGCCACTGGTTGCGCATGCTGGTGCGCACCGCCAAGCGGGCCACCGCACGGCCTGCATGGGGGTCGGCCTGCCAGCGCGCCAGCACGGCGCCACGCGCCTGGGCCATGGCATCGGCTGCGGTCAGCAGCTGCTGGCCCGCCTCGGTCAGCACCGCACCGCCGCCGCCTGCCCCACCCACCGCGCGCTTGACCAGGGGGGTGCCCGCCAGATTGGTGAGGGTGTCCACCGCCTGCCACGCGGCCTTGTAGCTCACACCCACGGCTCGGGCAGCTTGCGAGATGGAGCCGCCCTGGCCAATCTGGCGCAGGATGTCGATGCGTTTGTCAGACAGCGCATGGCCCAGCGCGTCAGAGAGAGAAAGAGAAGCAGGCATGGGTCGATGATGCCTGAGCGGTGATGGCGCGCAGGCCTCTCCCGCAACTCATGAAGGCTTGCGCCGCGCCCCAGTCACGGGCTTCAAAGACTTCTGTTTGCGCTCCAGCGCGCCCGCCGCAGCGGCCTTGAGCAGCCGCTGGAACGACGGGCATTGCGCGTGGCTCTCGGCCGGGCAGGCCGCTGCGTGCCGCAGGCCATGGCTCATGGCCTTGAGGCGTTTGACCATCACGTCGATCTCATCGGCCTTGGCCGAGAGCAATTGCCGGTCGATGCTGGGCTGGCCGCTGGGCAGGAACATGGAGCGGATCTCGTCCAGCGAGAACCCCGCCGACTGCCCCAGCGCAATCAATGCCAACTGCTCCAGCACCCCCGGGGCAAACCGGCGGCGCTCACCCGGCTGCCCCACCGAACTCACCAACCCCTTTTCCTCGTAGTAGCGCAGCGTCGATGCCCGCAGGCCCGAGCGTTTGGCAACTTCCGAAATGTCCATGAAAAAACCTCTTAGAAATCTGTTGACTTCAAGTTGACTTGAACTTCTATAGTGAATTCATACCGTTCCTGCGTCAATGGTTCAAGGGGTTTTTATGGCTTTTCAATGGCAAGACTTTCCGCTCGCCCTGCTCATGGGCGTGGGCGCCACCGCCGTCATGGACACCTGGCTGGTGCTGCTGCGGCACCTGGGCGTGCCCACGCTCAACTTCGCGTTCATCGGCCGTTGGGTCGGGCATTTGCTGCAAGGCCGCATCGCCCATACCGCCATCGCCAAGGCGCCACCCATCTGGGGCGAGCTGGCCTGGGGCTGGCTCACGCACTACGCCGTGGGTGTGGGCTTTGCCGCCGTGCTGCTGGGCATGGTGGGCGCGGACTGGGTGCACCACCCCACCCTGCTGCCCGCACTGGCCATGGGCGTTGTCACCGTGGCTGCGCCACTGCTGGTGATGCAACCGGCCATGGGCTCTGGCTTTGCCGCATCGCGCACACCCACTCCACTCAAAAACTGCCTGCGCAGCCTGGCCAACCACACCGTGTTTGGCTTCGGCCTGTACCTGTCCGCGCTGGCCATCGGACTGGTTTCACGATGACCGCTATCACGCTCAACCCCCAGAAGCCCTTCAAGGAAATCACACCATGCAAAACATAGCCATCGCCTATCACAGCGCCCACGGCCACACCGCCCACATTGCGCAGCAGGTCTGCGAGGGTGCCCAAAGCGTTCCAGGCATCCAGGCCGAGCTGCTTCGGGCCGAAGACCTGGCCCTCAATCCAAATGCACTGCTGCGCTACGACGGCCTCATCCTCGGCTCGCCCACCTACCTGGGCGGGGTGTCCGGGCCGTTCAAAACCTTCATGGACGCCACTGGCGGCCTGTGGAAAACGCAGCAGCTCAAAAGCCGACTCGCGGCGGGCTTCACCGTGTCATCTCTGCCTGCGGGCGACAAGCAGTCCACCCTGCTGTCGATGTTTGTGTTTGCCATGCAGCACGGCATGGTGTGGGTGGGCAACCCCATCCTGCCTGAGCAGCATGCGGGCGTGCCGTACGACGAAGCCGCCAACCGGCTGGGCTCCTGGTCGGGCCTGATGGCGCAGGCAGGCCATGGCTCGCCCGCTGATGCGTTTGCCCCGGGCGATGTGAAAACGGCCCGGATGTTTGGCCACCATTTCGCGCAAACCCTGCAGCGCCTGGGGGCTGCGGCCACCCTGCAGCCAAAAGATAAGGTCGCCGCATGATCCCCGCCCGCTATGGCCCCGTGCTGTTCAGCCTGATCCTGTCGGGCACCATGTCGCTGCTGGTGTCGGGCATTGCCACCTACCGCACGCTGCCGCTGCACCCGGGCTTTGCAGGCCTGTGGATGAACGCCTGGCTGAGCGGGTGGTTGTTCGCCTTCCCAGCGGTGATGCTGGCCGCGCCGCTGGCCCGCCGGGTGGTGGCCTGGCTCACCCGTCCAAACCCTGCAAAACCCAGCCCATAGCAATGCGCCCAGAAGGTGATTGCAGGCCAGTGCCTATACTCTCGCTATTCCATTAATGAATAGCGTTTTACGCCGCCACCCCATGCTCCATCGCGTCGCGCCCCTGACCCGCCACCTTTTGCTGACGGGGTTCGCCTTCTCTGTGCTGCAGGCCGCGCACGCCGACACCGTCTCGGTTGCCGTGGCGGCCAACTTCACTGCCCCCATGCAGAAGATTGCGGCCGCCTTTGAAGCCGACACCGGCCACAAAGCCGAGCTGTCGTTCGGTGCCACGGGCAAGTTTTATGCGCAGATCACCAACGGTGCGCCGTTCCAGATCCTGCTGTCGGCCGACGACACCACCCCCGCCAAGCTGGAGAAGGATGGCAAAGCCGTGGCCCAGATGCGCTTCACCTACGCCATCGGCACGCTGGTGCTGTGGAGTGCCCAGCCCGGCTATGTGGACGCCCAGGGCCAGGTCCTGCAGACCGGAGATTTCAAGCACCTGGCGCTGGCCAACCCCAAGCTGGCCCCCTACGGCCTGGCCGCCACGCAAGCCATGGACAAACTGGGGCTGACTGCCAAACTGCAACCGCGCTGGGTGCAGGGCGAGAACATTGCCCAGACCTACCAGTTTGTCGCCAGCGGCAATGCGCAGCTGGGCTTTGTGGCCTTGTCTCAGGTGATGGTGGACGGCAAGATCGCCCAGGGATCGGCCTGGCAGGTGCCCGCACAACTGCACGACCCCATCCGCCAGGATGCCGCGCTGCTGCTGCCAGGCAAAGACAGCGCGGCGGCAGCGGCGCTGCTGAAGTACCTGCGCGGTGACAAAGCCCGCGCCATCATCCAGGCCTACGGCTATAGTTTCTAACCCCCCTCCCCAGCCACCGCCCTGCTCCATGCCTTTTTCCAGCGCCGACCTTGCCGCCATTGGCCTCACGCTGCGGCTGGCGGGCACCACCATGGCGCTGCTGCTAGTGCTGAGCACACCACTGGCTTGGTGGCTGGCGCACACGCCCTCGCGCTGGCGCGGCGCCGTGTCGGCGGTGGTGGCCTTGCCACTGGTGTTGCCGCCCACAGTCATCGGCTTTTACCTGCTGGTGACGCTGGGGCCCAACGGAGCCCTGGGGCAGCTCACCCAATGGCTGGGGCTGGGCACCCTGCCCTTCACGTTTTGGGGCTTGGTGGTGGGCTCGCTCATCTATTCCCTGCCCTTTGCGGTGCAGCCACTGCAGCACGCGTTCGAGTCTGTCGGCAAGAAACCCCTGGAGGCCGCCGCCACGCTGGGTGCCGGGCCGCTGGACCGCTTTTTTACCGTGGCGTTGCCGCTGGCAGGGCCCGGGTTCATCACTGCCGCCATCCTGAGCTTTGCGCACACCGTGGGCGAGTTTGGCGTGGTGCTGATGCTGGGGGGCAATATCCCCGGCGTGACGCGCGTGGTGTCGGTGCAAATCTATGACCATGTGGAGGCGCTCGAGTACACCCAGGCCCATTGGCTGGCAGGGGGCATGGTGCTGTTTTCGTTCGTGGTGCTGCTGGGCCTGAACCTCACCCGCCGCAAAGCCGCTGCAGCGTTTTGATCATGCAAAACCCCCACAGCGCGCCCACGACTTCGCCCGCCCCGCCCATCGAAGTGCGCCTGCAACTGCAGCGCAGCGCCTTTGCGCTGGATGTAGACATGCAACTGCCCGGGCGCGGCATCACCGCACTGTTTGGCCCCTCGGGCTGCGGCAAAACCACCTGCCTGCGCGCCATGGCGGGGCTGGAGCATGCGCCCCTGGGCTGGGTGCGGGTGCATGGCGAGGTGTGGCAAAACGATGGCGTGCAAGGCGCGCCCCGCATTTGGCGCCCCGCGCACCAGCGCGCGCTGGGCTATGTGTTTCAGGACTCGCAGCTGTTTGAGCACCTGGACGTGCGCGGCAACATTGGCTACGGCCTTCAGCGCACCCCGGCCGCGCAGCGCAGGGTGGCGGTGGAGCAATTGGTGGAGCTGCTCGGCATTGGCGCCCTGATGGAGCGCAAGCCCGCCACGCTGTCGGGCGGCGAGCGCCAGCGCGTGGCCATCGCACGGGCCCTGGCCACCAGCCCGCGCCTGCTGCTGATGGATGAGCCGCTGGCCGCGCTGGACGCCCAGCGCAAGGCCGAGGTGCTGCCCTACCTGGAGCGGCTACACAGCGCGCTGGACATTCCGGTGGTGTACGTCAGCCATGCGCTGGACGAGGTTGCCCGGCTCGCCGAGCACATGGTGCTGCTGGAGGCGGGCCGCGTGCGCGCCAGTGGCCCCACGGCCGATCTGATTGCCCGGCTGGACCTGCCGCTGGCCCAAGGCGACGCCGCAGCCACAGTGGTCACCGGCACCGTCGCGCACCACGCGCCGCAGGACCACGTCACCAGCGTTGCGTTTGCCGGGGGTGAGCTGCTGCTGGTCAGCCCCCAGCCCCGTGCGCCTGGCCAAACCGTCAAGCTGCGCGTACAGGCCCGCGATGTGAGCCTGGCCCTGACCCCGCCGCAGGACAGCAGCATTCTCAACATCGTGCCCGCCACCGTGGCGGAGATGCGCGAAGACAGCCCAGGCCAGTGGATGGTGGCCCTGCTCGCTGGCGACACCCGCTTGCTGGCCCGCGTCACCCAGCGCTCGGCCCAGGCACTGCAGTTGCGGCCCGGGCTGCCCGTGTTCGCCCAAATCAAGGGCATCGCCATCGTGAACTGATTCGGATTGGCCAAGTGCGCGGCACACCGCGCACAAAGGCAACCCCTGTTCACCCCTTCAAAGATCGACGTTTTCAACGCCACGGCCCGACTGCGCGGCCAGCGTTTGAGCGGGTATTTTTGTTGACCCCTTAAAATGTCAACGAAATGTATCTTGAGCTTTGTCCAGAAATACTCAAGTGAGTGTCAATTGCATTCCCGTTGTACCTCAACCGTATGATGGCCGCATCAAACGAGGGTGAACACAGGGTGGAAGCAGCTTCAATCTGGCAAGGCGCAACACAGGCGTTTGTGGTGGGTTTTCCGCCGCCCATGCAAAGCCTGCTGTACTGGGGCTTTGCATCGCTGGTCGTGCACGTGTGCCAGCGGCTGGTAGAGCACACGGCCTTCTCGGTCGATCCCTCCAGCAGGCGCATCAGCGCGTCACATGCAGCTCTGTGCATTGGCTGCATTGTCTGGGCGCTGGATGTAGTGGGTCTGTTCATGTACTCCGAACTGTCTCACCACGCACTGGAGCTGGGCCCCGCACTGGGCTGCTTGCTGGTGATGGTATTCAGCGCCCGGCTCACCATCCCCACGCTGAGCTCCAGCACAAGCACTCGCAGTCTGATTCCTGCCGGGCTGGTGTTGGCCCTGGGCATGCTGGCGGGGCATTTTCTGCTGGCCAACAGCTACGTAGCCGATTTTTCAGAGGTCAATGCGTTGGCCATTGCCGTTGCGATTGCCACCGCCATGGGGGTGGCCTGCTACACCGCCATCCGGCACCGCGCCGCCAAGATGAGCGCACTGACGCCCCGCTACACCCCGCAAAACTGGCGCGACAAGTTCTTGAGCGGCGGGGCCATCCTCGTACTGCACTGGTTGCTGATCAACTGTTTCCCCTTGCAAAAGCCAAACGCCAATGGCCAGACGAATGGCCTGGCATTGCTGGCGGTGTTGCTCGTCTTCACACTGGCGCTGGCCGTGGAGCAATTGCGCAACATCCGCTCCGACCAGGTTCGCCAGCATCTGCAGCGGCTGGGTTTGTCGCTCATGCGCGTCACCCTGGCCCACCAGAAGCCGCCCGAGCACGACATCCAGCTGTCGCTGATTGCCGACCACCTGCCCCGGCTGCTCAACCGCAACAGCCTCACGCTGCACTTTCAGCCCATCGTCAACCTGTATGGCCCCCAGGTTCACTACGAAGCGCTGCTGCGCCTGAATGACCCGCTGCTGGGGCCCCTGAGCCCCGACGCTTTCTTTCTGGTGTGCGAGCTGCAAAGCAAAACCAGCCAGGTGGACCGGCTGGTTCTGGCCAATGCGCTGGACGCGGCCCAGGGCTGGCTGGCCCAGGGCATGCCCAGCAGCACGGTGTGCGTGAATGTGGCACCCGTCACGCTGCTGGAGCCCGGCTTTGCCCAATGGCTGGGCGCCAAGCTCCAACGGCGCGGGCTACCTTGGGGCATGCTGCAGCTGGAGCTGACAGAGCACGCCATCATTGCCTGCGGTGCGCACATGGTGCAGGCCATCAACGACCTGCGGACGCTGGGCGTTGGCGTGTTCATGGACGACTTTGGGGCCGGCTATTCATCGCTCGGTGTGCTCGCCGACCTGCCCATCAGTGGCATCAAGTGCGACCGGCTTTTTGTGCGCCAGCTACCACAAGACCCTCGCCGCCAGTCGCTGCTGCGCCATGTGGTGCGGCTGGCACGGGACCTGCAACTGGAGGTGGTCGTAGAAGGGGTGGAGACCGAGCAGGAGCTGCAGTCGGTGCTGGAGAGCGGCATTGGCAATGTTCAGGGCTACTTCTTCAGCAAAGCCATGCCACCAGAGGCCGTGCCCCAGTGGCACAAAGCCTATCGCCCCGCAGAGATCACGGTGCTGCCCCCGCGCCCCTCGGTCGCGGCATCACCGTTCCTGGCGGCCCCGGCGCCCATGCCCTCCTGAGCTGCCTAGGGACCCTCTGCACGAATCACCGCGCCGTGTGCATCTGCGGTCTCGGGCAGTCTGTGGCGTTGCAAATACTCGCAATAGCGATGGCTATTGCTGCGTTTTGCGCCTTGCATCCCATCCCGATCCGCAGCGCACACTTGGCCAGCTCGATTCGTGCAGAGGATCCCTAGCAGTTAGAAAAGACGGCAAACAGAACGACCCTTGTGTTGCCCTGAACCGCAGGCCCATCCGGTCACAATGCCGGGCTATCACCCAACCGTCCCGACTTGAGCAGGAGCCCCCGATTGACCGCGATGAACGTATTGGTGCTGGGCGGCTACGGCAACTTTGGTACCCGCATCTGCAAGGCACTGGCGGGCCATCCGCAAATCCACCTGCAGATCGCCGGGCGCCATGCCGGCAAAGCCCAGGCACTGGCAGACACACTGGGCGGCGGCGCTGAAGGTGTGGCACTGGACCACGAAGCCCCAGGCCTGGCAGCAAAGCTCAAGGCGCTGGGCGCAGGCCTGGTCATCCACACGGCAGGGCCCTTTCAAGCACAGGCCTATGGCGTGGCACTGGCCGCCGCGCAGGCTGGGGCCCATTACATCGACCTGGCCGACGGACGCCGGTTTGTGTGTGATTTTCCAGCGGCGCTGCACAGCGCATTTGCCAGCGCTGGCCGCACAGCAGTGGCTGGCGCCAGCACCGTGCCCGCGCTGTCTTCGGCCGTGGTGGATGCGCTGAGCGCAGGCTGGCAAAGCATCGACACCATCGACATCTGCATCGCCCCCGCACAGCGGGCACCCCGGGGCGAGGCCACACTGGCCGCCGTGCTCAGCTATTGCGGCCTGCCCATCGCGGTGTGGGAAGACGGGCGCTGGCAGCACCGCCTGGGCTGGGCGCAGCCTACCCCCGTGCACTTTCTGCGCCTGCGGCCCCGCCGTGGCGCGGTGTGCGACATCCCTGACCTGGAGCTGTTCCCTGCACACTACCGGGTGGCACGGCGGGTCAGCTTCCGGGCGGCGCTGGAAGTGGGCCTGGCGCAAAGCGCCTTCAGTGTGCTGGCCAGGCTACGCCAATGGGGTTGGCTAAAGCAGCCAGAAAAACTGGCGGCGCTCATGCACCGTGGTGGCGGGCTATTTGACGCACTGGGCACCCCGCTGGGCGGCATGGTGGTGCGCGTATCAGGGAGCAATGCGCAAGGCCAGCCCAGCCAACGCGCCTGGCACATTGCGGCAGACCACGACCATGGGCCGGAGATTCCGTGCATGGCCGCCATCTTGCTGGCGCGCCAGCTGGCCGAGGGACAACCGCTGCCGATCGGGGCCTGGACCAGCACCGGCCTGCTGCCGCTGGACGCCTTCGCCCCTGAATTTGCCAAATGGGGCATGCAGACCGATACCGTGGACGAAGCTGGCCCACATTGAACAACGCATGGCACACCAAAAACTGACCTTCCCCATGCCCGCGCGGGCCGATCTGGCTTTTGATGCCTTTCACTACCAACACTGGCGTGCGCAGTGGGACCCGCTGGTCAGCCGCACCCACGTGCAAGATGGCGCCCCCTGCCCCAGCGTGGGTGCCATTTCTGAAAACACGGGGGCAGGCGCGCTGCGGGCCTTGTCCATGCGCACGCAGTTCGTCAGTTACGACAGGCCCATGCTGGCCGCCGCCAAGATGGTGGGGCGCTCGTTTCCGTTCACACAGTGGGCGGCTTCCATGCGCCACCAGGCCGATGGTGCAGACCGCTCACAACTCATCTACACCTTTGAGGTAGGCCCAGCCCCGCTGCGCTGGGTGCCAGTCCACTGAATCCTTGAAATCGACGGTGCGCCGGGGTTGCAGCGGGATGCACGGCAAGGCGCATGCTGCAGCCAAGGCTGGCCGCCTTGGCAAAGCATGCAACGCAGCCGGGCTGCCCGCTGCAGCCCCGGCCCGCAGGGTGAGGGTCTGGCAAGGCCGCACTCGTCGTTGCCGTGCTCGCCGGGTGTCCAACCCGGCTGCGCCCGGCGCCTAGATTGCGGCCTTGCCAGACCCTCACGCACCGCTGATTTCAAGGATTCAGTGGACTAAAGCCCGTGGTGCACTGGGTGTTTGCACGCAAGACGAAGCAGCGCTTTGCCCGGCTGGCACAGTTTCTGGCCATCCATGCACAAGACATTGCAGCCTGGCAGCAGACCCAGCAGGCGTGCACGACCGCGACGGGCCAGCCCTCATCAACCCCCTAGTGCCCCGAGTTGGGGGTGAGGGCCTGGGCTGCCCCCATCCAGCGGCATCGCACTCGGGTTGTGCCGGGACAAGGCATGCCACCACCTGCGCACTATCATCCCGGCATGCTCATCGAGACTCTGGACACCGCGCGCGACCTGGGGCGCCTCAAGGAAATTCTGGGGGTGATGGTGCGCCACGGCTTTGGCGACACCGTGCGCCGCCTGGGCCTGGCCGACAAGCTCGAACGTGCGGGGCAAGCCCTGCACCGGCCCCACGCCGCAGACCTGGCCCGCATCGAGCCCCCGGTGCAGGTGCGCCTGGCCCTGGAAGAACTGGGCCCCACCTTCGTCAAGTTCGGACAAATTCTGGCAGGCCGTGCCGACCTGTTTGGCCCCGAATTCATCACCGAACTGGAGAAGCTGCACAGCCAGGTGCCCGCCGTGCCCTTTGAGGCGCTGCGCCCCCAACTGCGCGAAGACCTAGGCGGCGAGCCCGAAGCCGTGTTTGCCTGGTTCGACACGGTGCCCCTGGCCGCCGCCTCCATCGCCCAGGTGCACCGCGCACGGCTGCACGATGGCACCGAGGTCATCGTCAAGATCCGCAGGCCCGGCATTGCCGACACCATTGCCGCAGACCTGCGCCTGCTGCAGCGCCTGGCCGCCTTGGCCGAGGCCGAGCTGCCTGCCCTCAAGCCCTACCACCCGCAGCAACTGGTGCGCGAGTTTGCCCGGTCGCTGCGGCGCGAGCTGGACCTGGCGGGCGAATGCCGCCAGGCCGAACGCATTGCCGCCAACCTGCAGACCCTGCCCTGGATCACCGTGCCCCGCGTGTACTGGCACCACACCAGCGAGCGGGTCAACGTGCAGGACTTCATCGCAGGCACGCCCGGGGGAGCGCTGGATGCGCTGACGCCAGAGGCCGGGTTCAATCGCACCGTGCTGGCCCAGCGGGGTGCGCAGGCCGTGCTCAAGATGATTGTGCAAGACGGTGTGTTCCACGCCGACCCGCACCCCGGCAATGTGTTTTACCTGCCGGGCAACCAGATCGCCTTCATCGACTTTGGCATGGTGGGGCGCTTGTCGCAGCGGCGGCGCGATGAGCTGCTGCAGCTGCTGCTGGGCTTGGTAGAGCAGCAGCCCCAGGCCGTGGCCGATGTGCTGCTGGACTGGACGGGCGATGGGCCGGGCACGCAACTGGGCCAGTTGGAAACCGAGATTGAAGCCTTTGTCGACCAGTACCACGGCGTGCCGCTGGCGCAGCTCAGCCTGGGCCAGATGCTGGCCGACGTGACGGCCATCCTGCGCGAGCACCACCTGGGCCTGCCCTCGGACCTGGCCCTGCTCATCAAGGCCTTTATCTCGCTGGAGGGCATGGGCCGCAACCTCGACCCGGGCTTTCACATGGCGTCCGAGGCCTTACCCCTGCTGCAGCAAGTGGTCAAGGCCCGCTACCAGCCCAAGGCCGTTGCCACACGCACCTGGCAAACGCTGCGGCGCACGCTGGCCACCGTGGAGCAGCTGCCCGACGACATCTCGCGCCTGCTGCGCAACGCCCGGCGCGGGCACTTGCAGGTGGGCATTGAACTGGCCCACCTCAAACGCGTGGGCGATCAGATTGACCGATCGGCCAACCGCCTGGCGATGGCGCTGGTGATCGCTGCGCTCATCATTGGCTCGTCCATCGTGATGACGGTCAAAGGTGGCCCCACCCTGTTCGGCCTGCCCGCCTTTGGCTTTCTCGGCTTTTTTGGGGCAGTGGTGTGCGGGCTGTGGCTGGTGCGGGCCATCTGGCGCAGCAGCCACCACCGTGACGATGAGGCATAAGCGCCTGCGCCAAGCTGCGGTGGCCACCCAGGGCAACGCAAACCCGGCTGCAGTCCCTTGAAGGAAAAAGACACATGCTGCACCCCACCAGGCTGGTGCAGCGTGTGCCGTACAAACCGCCTACGCCAAGCTGCGGCAAGGCGATTGAATCATCCCCACGCAGGGCGATTCAGGCCCCTTCAAGGCCGCCCAAAACCCAGCCGCTGCAGCACGGCCTGTGCCGCTGGCTCGGTGAGCGACTGTGCAAACGCTTGGGCCTGCACCGGGGCATCTGTGCGCACTGCCAGGCCATAGGCGGCCCCCACCTGCAGCGTTGCCGGCAAGGGCACCACGCGCAGCGAAGGCACCTCGGCCTGGGCCGACACAGCGTTGGTGCAGTAGGTCAAAAACACATCGGCCTGGCGCTGCTCCATCACCCATGCGTAGGTGCCGCGCCCTGCCGGTGGCTTGGGCGAATCGGCCGCCCCCGTGAGCTTGAGCGCCTTGGCATCGAGCACCGCGTAGGCCCCTGGCTGCACAGCATCGGCCTTGCGGAACAAGGCCCAGGCATAGTCGCCCGAGGGGTCTGCCTTGGGGGTGGAGGTGCCCATCCGCACCTCACTGCGCAGCAGGGTGGGCAGCAAGGTGTCTGGCGTGGCATGGATGTGGGGCCCTGTCAGCGCACACAGGGCGTTGCGTGTGAAGACGACGACAGGCTGCCAGCCCCCTTGGGCGGCCAGGCGCTGCGGGTGCTCGGTGTCCGCCGAAGCGAACACTTGGGCGGGCTCTCCCTGCTCGATGCGCTCGCGCAGCAAGCCAGATGCACCGAACGTGAGCCGCACGGGCTGGCCCGTGCGTGCTTCGTGGTTCCGCGCAATGTCAGTGAGCGCTTCGCGCAAGCTGCCTGCGGCGTAGACCGCAATGGGCAGCGCGTCAGCCATCGGTGCCTTGGAAGCTGGTGCGGAGCACCCTGCCACTCCCAACATCAAGGCAGCCAGCACAACGTGTGCAGACCCTACCGAGGCTGTGCGGCTGCTGGGCAGGGACTTGCATATGGGCATGGCAAATCACTTGGCAGCGTTGGGGAAGAACAATTGCTCGCCACCGATCTTGTAGGCGGCAATCACGTTCTGCCCAGCGGGTGACACCACCCAGTCCACAAACTTCTGCGCGTCTTGCGCCTTGACATGGGCGTGCTTGGCGGGGTTCACCACCATCACGCCATATTGGTTGAACAGGCGGGTATCGCCCTCGACCAGCACGGCCAGATCCGCACGGTTCTTGAAGTTGAGCCAGGTGCCCCGGTCGGCCAACACGTAGGCGCCGCTGGAGGCGGCAATGTTCAGCGCCGGGCCCATGCCGCAGCCGCATTCCTTGTAGCCGCTGCCCTTGCTGGCCTCAGCGCCCGCCAGCTTCCAGTAGCGCAGCTCGGCCGCATGCGTGCCGCTCTTGTCACCGCGCGAGACAAATTCGCCGTTGGAGGTGGCCAGCTTCTTGAGCGCTTCAACAATGTCCTTGCCCTTGGTGCCCACGGGGTCGGCCTTGGGGCCCACCAGGATGAAGTCGTTGTACATGACAGGGTAGCGCTTGACGGCCCAGCCATCGGCCACGAACTTTTCTTCAGCCGCCTGGTCGTGCACAAAGAGCACGTCGGCATCCCCGCGGCGGGCGGTGTCCAGCGCCTGGCCGGTGCCCAAGGCCACCACCTTTACGTCCAGGCCGCTGGCCTTTTTGAACTCAGGCAGCAGGTGCGAGAACAGGCCCGATTGCTCGGTCGAGGTGGTGGAGGCCATGGTGATGGACTGCGCCGACGCAGCACTACACGCTATCAAAACAATAGCTGCCAGCGCTTTATGGACGGGCGCCAGAGCACCAAATACCTTGAAATTCTTCATACCGACTCTCCTTTGACAAACAAACGGGCGGCCTCTGGCAAGGGGCCATTGAAAAAGTCATGCACCGGCAGATCGGCCACCAGGCGCCCATGCTCCAGGTACACCACCCGGCTGGCCAGGCGCTTAACCTGCCCCAGGTTGTGGCTGCTGAACACCATGGTCACGGGCTGCGCGCTGGCGCGCATGGCGTGGCCTGGTTCGTGGCCAAGGTCATGGCTCAGGGCAAACTCGGCCATCAAGGCTTCCACCTCGCGCTTGGCATGCGGGTCCAGGCTGGAGGTGGGCTCATCCAGCAGCAACACCTCGGCGCGCAGGGCCCAGGCGCGGGCCAGGGCCACACGCTGCTGCTGGCCGCCCGACAAGGTGCGGGCGTTTTGCAAGGCGATGGACTGCAACCCTACGCGGTGCAGCGCTGCCAGCGCTTGCGCGCGCGCATCGGCCCAGCGGCTGCCACGCAGCCACAGCGCCAGCGCCACGTTGTTTTGCGCGCTGGTGCGCAGCATGTGCGGGCGCTGGAACAGCATGGCCTGCTGGCGCGCGAGCGCCGTGTGGCAGTGCCCGGCGCTGGCGGGCACCAGGCCGTGCAGCACGCGCAGCAGCGTACTCTTGCCACTGCCATTGGCGCCCACCAGGGCCACACGCTCGCCCGGGGCAATGCGCAGCGTCACGCCCGTCAGCGCATGCACACGGCCAAAGCGCACGTCCACCCCCTGCAAATCCATGAGGGGCGCGGCCACAGGGGATGCCATGGCGTCCATGGGCAAGTCGGCCATCATGCGGCCACTCCTACAGGCAGATCGGTGCTGGCACCGTCCACCCGCTCGCGCCAGCGCCGCAGCAGCGCAATCACCACGTTCAGCGCCAGCACCACTGACAGCAAGATCAAGCCCAGCGCCAGTGCCAGGGGCAGGTCACCCTTGCTGGTCTCCAGCGCAATGGCCGTGGTCATCACGCGGGTAAAGCCATCGATGTTGCCGCCCACGATCATCACGGCGCCCACTTCAGAAATGGCGCGGCCAAACGAGGCCAACAGCACCGTGAGCAAAGCGTAGCGTTCATCCCAGGCCAGCAGCAGGCTGCGCAGCAACGACCCTGCCCCCAGCGATCGCAGTTGCTCGCCATGCACACGGTCAGCATCCTCCACCACCTGCCGCGTCAGCGCCGTGGCCACCGGCAGCACCAGCAGCGCCTGGGCCAGCACCATGGCCTTGAAGCTGAACAACCAGCCCCAGCTGCCCAGTGGCCCGCTGCGCGACAGCAGCAAATACACCACCAGCCCCACCACCACCGAGGGCACGGCCAGCAAGGTATTGAGCACCGCCAGCACCGCGCCGCGCCCGGCAAAGCGCGCCACACCCAGCCAGGCGCCCAGCACCAAGCCCGCACCACAAGCCAACAGGCAGGCGGTGGCGCTGACAGACAGGGATCGGCCGACGATGGTCCACAAAGCGGGGTCGGCAGAGAAAGTGAGTTGCAGCGCTGTGTTCGCGCTTTCGGTAACGGTGGACATGGATTCGACTATCGTATGCACCCAGCCAATCTCCAGCGATATGAAATCCTGTGCATAGGATCCAACTCCACTACACCTTGAGCCGCGATGCGGGCGACGCCCAGATCCGCAACCCCCTGCCCGAAATGCTGGAGGCCGTGGCGCAGCAGGGGTCCATCTCTGCCGCAGCGCGCACGCTGGGCATGTCGTACCGCCATGTCTGGGGCGCCCTCAAGCGGTGGGAAGAGCAACTGGGCGGCGAGCTGATCATCTGGGGCAAGGGCCAGTCCGCCCAGCTCAGCGAGTTCGGTACCAAGCTGCTGTGGGCCGAGCGCCAGGCCCAGGCCCGCCTGGCACCGCAAATCGCAGCCCTGCACGCCGACCTGGAGCGCGCCTTTGCCGTGGCCTTTGACGACAGCGCCCATGTGCTGACCATGTACGCCAGCCACGACGACGCGCTGGCCACCCTGCGTGCCCATGCGGCCACGCCCGGCGAGTCAGGGGCGCTGCATCTGGACATCCGCTTCACTGGCAGCGTGGACGCCATACGGGCGCTGAACGAGGGCCGCTGCACGCTGGCGGGTTTTCATACATTGGAGCAACCCGCAGCCAGCTCACTGGCCGCCCGCACCTACAAGCCGCTGCTGCAACCGGGCCTGCACAAGATCATTGGCTTTGCCAAGCGCACGCAAGGGCTGATCGTGGCCAAGGGCAATCCGCTGGGCCTGCAGTCGTTGGCCGATGTGGCCCGCACCGGCGCGCGCTTTGTGAATCGGCCCCTGGGCAGTGGCACCCGCGTGCTGCTGGAAGACCAACTGGCCCTGGCGGGCCTGACCGGGCAGCACATCACGGGCTTTGACCACGATGAGCCCTCGCACACCGCCGTGGCACAGGCGGTGGTGGCCGGGGCTGCAGACGCAGGCCTGGGCATCGAGATGGCGGCCCGCGCACGCGGGCTGGATTTTGTTCCACTGGTGGACGAGCGCTACCACCTGGCCTGCCTCAAATCGAGCCTGGAGCAACCGGCCACACGGGCGCTGCGGGCATTGCTGCTGTCGCCCGCCTGGCAACTGCACATGGCCCAGCTGCCCGGCTACACGCCCATGCGCAGCGGCGAGGTTCTGGCGATGAGCAGCGTGCTGCCGTGGTGGCAATTTGCGGGTCCCAAACGCACTTCAACGCCTAGGAAGAAACCCTAATTGCTACACTTTTAGTAGCTAAAGAACCAATACAGCCATAGGGATAACACCGTCACGCAGCTGTCAGACTCGGCTTACAGTGCTCCGTAGAATCGCGCCGTTGTAAAAGTTCGTGCACCCTTTCGCCCTACCGGGACGAAAGGCCAGCGCGATGTCGGCAAAGCCTTTTTATTGGAGACACCATGCAGGCTCTATTGAAGTTATCCAGGGGGATCGACTGGCTTAACACCCAGGTCGGTAAATACGTGGTCTGGCTGATCCTGGCCTCCACAGTCATCAGCGGTGTGAACGCCGTGGTGCGCAAGGCGTTCAACGTCAGCTCCAACGCGTTCCTGGAAGTGCAGTGGTATTTGTTTGCTGCCTCGTTCCTGCTTGCTGCGGGCTACACCCTCTTGCAAGGCGAGCACGTCAAGGTAGACGTGGTCTCCAGCCGCTTCTCCAAGCGCACCCAGATTTGGATCGACGTGTTTGGCTACATCGCCTTCCTCACGCCCATGTGCTTTGCGGCTCTTTGGTATGGCATTCCCTTCTTCACCCGCGCACTGGCCTCGGGCGAGATGTCCAGCAACGCAGGCGGCCTGATCCGCTGGCCCGTGTACCTGATGATCCCCATGGGCTTCAGCCTGCTGTGGCTGCAAGGCGTGTCTGAGCTGATCAAGCGCTTGGCGTTCCTCAAAGGTCTGATCGACGACCCCACCTCCAAGAAGGCAGAAAAGACAGCAGAAGAAGAGCTGGCCGAATCCATCCGCAACTTGGCCGAAGCCGCCAAGGGCAACGGCAAGAACAAGGCCGAGGCCCATTGAACGGCCCCACAAGCGGAGACATACACCATGGAATTCATTGCACACAACCTCGCCCCCATCATGTTTGCGGGGCTCATCTGTTTCTTGCTGGTGGGCTTCCCTGTGGCCTTCAGCCTGGGCGCCTGCGGCTTGTTTTTCGCCTTCATCGGGATTGAGCTGAACGTCTTGCCCGAAGCCCTGCTGCAAGCTGTGCCGCTGCGCATGTTCGGCATCATGCAAAACGACACGCTGCTGGCCATTCCGTTCTTCACGCTCATGGGGCTGATCCTGGAGCGAAGCGGCATGGCTGAAGACTTGCTGGACACCATTGGCCAACTGTTTGGCCCCATCCGCGGTGGTCTGGCGCTGGCCGTGATCTTTGTGGGCGCACTGCTGGCCGCCACAACCGGGGTGGTGGCGGCGTCGGTGATCTCGATGGGCTTGATCTCATTGCCCATCATGCTCAGATACGGCTACGACCGCCGCCTGGCAGCGGGGGTGATTGCCGCCTCCGGTACGCTGGCTCAGATCATTCCCCCATCGTTGGTGCTCATCATCATTGCCGACCAACTGGGCCGCAGCGTGGGCGACATGTACAAGGGCGCGTTTGTGCCCGGCCTGATGCTCACGGGTTTTTACGCCCTCTATGTGATCTTGCTCGCGGTATTCAAGCCACAGTGGGTGCCTGCCCTTCCTCCCGAAGCGCGCACCCTGCGTGAAGACAACGGCAAGAACGGCCTGCCCTCGTTGCTGGCTCTGACCGCTGTCTGCACGGCCGCTTCTGTCTACGTGGCCAAAAACATGCCAGCCCTGCACACATGGTGGTCTGGCGAAGTGGTGGAAAAGGTTGCACTGGATGAGACCATCGTGGTGTCCATGTGCTTTGGCGTGGCTTTGGCCTTCGTGGCCGCCAGCATCAACAAGATCACCCGCCTGGGCCTGCTGTCGCGCGTTGCAGAACGTGTGACCTTTGTCCTGATTCCACCGCTGCTGCTGATTTTTCTGGTGCTGGGCACCATCTTCCTGGGTGTGGCCACGCCGACCGAAGGCGGCGCCATGGGCGCACTGGGCGCCACCATCATGGCCATCCTGCGAGGCCGCTTGAGCATGAGCCTGCTGACCCAGGCAGTGCATACCACGACCAAGCTGTCGTGCTTTGTGGTGTTCATTCTGGTGGGCGCCACCATCTTTGGTCTGACCTTCCAGGGTGTGGACGGCCCGCTGTGGGTGGAGCATTTGCTGTCAGGCTTGCCAGGTGGCCAATTGGGCTTCCTGATCGTCGTGAACATCATGGTGTTCTTCCTGGCGTTCTTCCTGGACTTCTTTGAGCTGTCCTTCATCGTGGTGCCCTTGCTGGCCCCCGTAGCCCACAAGCTGGGGATTGACCTGATCTGGTTTGGCGTGCTGCTGGCCATCAACATGCAAACCTCGTTCATGCACCCACCGTTCGGGTTTGCGCTGTTCTACCTGCGCAGCGTGGCCCCTGCCAAAGAGTACATGGACAAGGTCACCAAGAAGATGATCGCCCCGGTGACCACGCCGCAGATCTACTGGGGTGCCATCCCCTTCCTGATCATTCAGCTGACCATGGTAGGGTTGGTCATCGCCTTCCCAGGCATCGTCTCCAGCGGTTTGGACAAAGAAGAGGTCTATGACCTGGACAAGGTGCGCATGGAAATGGAAGCCACCATGCCTGACGCCATGCCCGAAGCCGCAGACCCCACGGCAGGCATGGAAGGCTCGACCAGCGCCGAACCCGCAGCATCCGCTCCAGCAGATGACCCACTGAAGGCCCTGCAAGACTCTCTGGAACAAGAGAAGAAGTAAGGCACAACGAAAAAAAGGGCGCTACCCAAACACCAGCGCCTATTCAAGCCCCCGGGCCCCGGCAGACACTGCGTCTGCCGGGGCTTTTTTGCGTATGGCATCCAACGGCGCATCACTCAGCCCCAACAGCACCCACAGGCTGCAACACCGCCATCCTGTGGGGCATCACCTGCAGATAAAAATTGCTCAACACCACCAGCCCATGCGCTCCACGCCAGGGCGGGAGCCCTCTACTGAAGGCACTGTTGCATTGCCCCATCCACCGACGCTCCCTCAAGCGCCACTCACGGCCTTCCCAAGTCAGCGCACTGACAGGACATTGCGCCTACCTGGGTCAGGACAACAGGACATAAAAAAACCCACTGGCACGGAGTGCCAGTGGGTTCGGGGGCATCGGCATGCAGGGCTCAAAGCCCTGCAGCGCCAGCAACCGTCAGATCTTTTGCGACGACATGAAGGTGTCGTAACGGGCTTCGGCGAAGCGGAACCAAAGGATCTGGTCACGCTGGAATGAGCGCATAGCCGCGTAGATCTTCTTCCACTCTGGGCTCTTGGCATCGTTCTCGGCAAATACTTCCATCGAGGCCTTGAACGAAGCATCCATCACCGCTTGCGAGAAAGGCAGCACCTTGGTCTTGGCAGCCACCAGTTGCTTGAGCGCAGTGGGGTTCAGTGCGTCGTACTTGGCCAGCATGTCATTGTGGGCCACAGCAGATGCAGCTTCGATGATGGCCTGGAATTCAGACGACACGCCTTCAAAGGCCTTCTTGTTGATGAAGAAATCCACCTCAGGACCGCCTTCCCACCAGCCTGGGTAGTAGTAGAAGGGAGCCACCTTGTTAAAGCCCAGCTTCTGGTCATCGTAGGGACCAATCCACTCAGCTGCATCGATCGTGCCCTTTTCGAGCGACTGGTAAATTTCGCCGCCAGGAATGCTTTGGGGCACAGCACCCAGCTTCTGCATCACTTCGCCCACCAGGCCGCCACCCAGGCGCATCTTCAGGCCCTTGAAGTCTGCGGGGGTCTTGATTTCCTTACGGAACCAGCCACCCATCTGCGTGCCGGTGTTGCCGCCCGCAAAGCTGACCATGTTGTAGCCGCCATAGAACTCGTTCATGAGTTTGCGGCCACCGCCGTGCAACATCCACGCATCCATCTGGCGCGCATTGAAGCCAAAGGGAATCGCCGAGCCCAGCGCGAAGGCGGGGTTCTTACCGTAGAAGTAGTAAGGCACCGAGTGGCACATTTCCACCGTGCCTTGCTGCACACCGTCCACAACGCCGAAGGGAGGCATCAGTTCGCCACCTGCATGCACGGAGATTTCAAACTTGCCGCCCGACATGGCCTTGACGGCCTTGGCAAACACGTCTGCGCCACCGAAGATGGTGTCCAGCGACTTAGGGAAGCTGGAAGCCAGGCGCCAGCGAACGGCCGCTTGCGCGTGGACAGCGGGCGCAGCACCTGCGGCCAGCACGCCGGCAATGCCTGCGCGCTTGATGATGGAACGACGATCCATGAGGTTCTCTCCGATATTTGATTGCAAAACCCAGCATGCACGCGCGGTACGCAGCCGTGCCGAGGACTTGTTTCAGCCGCATTCATTGTAGGAATATGGCCACCCCAGGCTTTGGGGGTTTTCCCGCGAAAAAGCCCCTGCTGCGAGGGGCGTTCAGGGTTCTGCAAGCAAGCTGGCGCCGCGCTGTCAGGGCGCTGCAGAAAAGGGCGCACTAAGCGCATCCCAGGCACAAAAAAAGAGGCCTGATGAACGGCCCCTTTCCAGATGACCCAGGGGGTAGAACAAGGCGCTCAGCCCCAGGGTCGCAAGGCTCCCGTCAGAAGAACCGCTTTTCGATCGCGGCGCGAATCCCCGCAGCGTCCAGGCCTTGCAACGACAGCAGCTTGGCCGGGTCGCCGTGTTCGATGAACACGTCGGGCAGGCCCAGTTGCAGCACGGGCAGTGTGATGCCAGCGGCATTGAGCGCCTCGGTCACGGCGCTGCCTGCACCGCCCATGATGGAGCCCTCTTCCAGCGTGACGAGCGCATCGTGGCGCGAGGCCACGTCCAGCAGCAAGTCCACATCCACCGGCTTGGCCCAGCGCATGTTGACCACGGTGGCATCCAGCACTTCGGCGGCTTCCAGCGCGGGGTACAGCAAGGTGCCAAACGCCAGAATGGCGATGCGCGGTGGGTTGCCTGCGGCCAGGCCCGAGCGCTCGCGGCGTACCTCGCCCTTGCCAAAGGGCAGCCCCTCCAGCGTGGCCAGGGGGGCCACACCCGCGCCACTGCCACGGGGGTAGCGCACGGCCACCGGGTGGTCTTGCTCAAAAGCGCTGCTGAGCAGCTGGCGGCATTCGCGTTCGTCGGCCGGGCAGGCCATGCTCATGTTGGGAATGCAGCGCACGAACGGGATGTCGTACGCCCCCGCATGCGTGGCACCGTCGGCGCCCACCAGGCCCGCGCGGTCCAACGCAAACACCACAGGCAGGTTTTGCAACGCCACGTCGTGGATGAGCTGGTCGTAGCCGCGCTGCAAGAAGGTGGAGTAGATGGCCACCACGGGCTTGACGCCTTCGCAGGCCATGCCTGCGGCAAAGGTCACCGCGTGCTGCTCGGCAATACCCACGTCGTAGTAGCGATCGGGAAAGCGTTTTTCAAACTCGACCATGCCCGAGCCTTCGCGCATGGCGGGGGTGATGCCTACCAGGCGCTCATCTTGCGCGGCCATGTCGCACAGCCACTGGCCAAACACCTGGGTGAAGGTCTGCTTGGGTGCGGACGTGCTTTTGACCAAGCCCACGGCGGGGTCGAACTTGCCAGGGCCGTGGTAGGCCACAGGGTCGGCCTCGGCCAGCTTGTAGCCCTGGCCCTTTTTGGTGACCACGTGCAGGAACTGCGGGCCTTTGAGGCCCTTGATGTTCTCGAGCGTGGGGATGAGCGAATCCAGGTCGTGCCCGTCGATGGGGCCGATGTAGTTGAAGCCGAACTTCTCGAACAGCGTAGCGGGCACCACCATGCCCTTGGCCTGCTGCTCAAAGCGCTTGGCCAGCTCCAGCAGCGGAGGCACGGGGCGCAGCACGGTCTTGCCCACGTTCTTGGCGGCGGCGTAGAACTGGCCGCTCATCAGCTGCGCCAAGTACCGGTTAAGTGCGCCCACGGGGGGGCTGATGCTCATATCGTTGTCGTTGAGGATGACAAGCAGGTTGGCATCGGTCACGCCGCCGTTGTTCAGGGCTTCAAAGGCCATGCCCGCCGTCATGGCTCCGTCGCCAATGATGGCCACCGCACGGCGGCTTTCGCCCTTGCGCTTGGCCGCCATGGCCATGCCCAGTGCGGCAGAAATGCTGGTGCTGGAGTGCGCAGTGCCAAAGGTGTCGTAGGGGCTTTCGGCCCGCTGAGGGAAACCCGAGATACCCCCCAGCTGGCGCAAGGTGGCCATGCGGTCGCGCCGCCCGGTCAGGATTTTGTGAGGATAGGTCTGGTGGCCCACATCCCACACCAGCCGGTCCTCGGGGGTGTTGAAAACGTGGTGCAGGGCCACGGTGAGCTCTACGGTGCCCAGGTTGGAGCTAAGGTGCCCGCCGGTTTGCGACACGCTCTCCAGCACAAAGCCGCGCAATTCCGTGGCCAGCACCTTGAGGTCTGCCCGTGACAGCTTGCGCACATCCGCCGGGTCGTTGATGGTTTGCAGCAGGGGGAAGGAGGTCGTGGCCATTTACTATTATTTTGATAGCTGCTAGCGCTTTATTTATAAGCACTAGGGGCTGATTGAATACATATTCCAGGCGACATGCAGGGTGGGCCGCAGCGTCGCCCGGTCAGTGCGATCGGCGCACCACCATGTCGGCCAGAGCCGCCAGGGCACGCACATCGGGCAAACCACTGTCTGCCAGCGCTGCATGGGCGGCGGCCAGCAGCTCGCTGGCGTAGGCCTGCGCTGCAGCCAGCCCTAACAGCGACACATAGGTGGGCTTGTCGCTGGCAGCGTCCTTGCCTGCCGTTTTGCCCAGTGTGGCCGAGTCGGCAATCACGTCCAGGATATCGTCGACCACCTGAAACGCCAGCCCCACGGCTGCACCGTAGGCTTGCAAGGCCGCTTTGGCCTGGGGCGGCACGCAGGCGCAGGCGGCGCCCATCATGACGCTGCCCTCCAGCAAAGCTCCGGTCTTGAGGCGGTGCATCTCGCGCAGTTGGTCTTCGGTCAACGCCAGCCCCACGCTGGCCAAGTCAATCGCCTGCCCACCAGCCATGCCGGCAGAGCCAGCCGCATGCGCCAGTTGGCGGCACAGGCTGGCCTGCACAGCACCCGGAATGCGCTCATCGTCAGGGGTGAGCAGCTCAAAGGCAAAAGCCTGCAGCGCATCGCCCGCCAGCAGGGCCTGGGCCTCGCCAAACTGCACATGCACCGTGGGCTTGCCACGGCGCAGCACGTCGTTGTCCATGCAGGGCATGTCGTCGTGCACCAGCGAGTAAGCGTGGATCAACTCCACCGCGCAGGCTGCGCGCAAGGCGGCTTCGTCGGCACCGCTGCGCTCGGCAGCGCCCCAAGTGCTCTGGCGCGCACTGAGTGCGGCCTCGTACGCAGCCATCACCAGCAGCGGACGCAGGCGTTTGCCGCCGTCCAGCACGGCGTAGCGCATGGCATCGCCCAGTCCGGCCGGGGCACCCTGCCCCACCCAGCGCGACAGGGCCTGCTCCACGCACTCCAGGTGTTCGCGGCTCCAGCTTCCCAGGTCCCACGCGGCGCTCATTCTTGCCCCCAAGCTTGCAGGCTGCCTTCGTCCAGCACCTTGATCTGGTCTTGCACCGCATCAAGCCGCTTGCGGCAAAACGCCAGCAGCACAGCGCCGCGCTGGTAGCCCGCCAGCATCTGGTCCAGGGGCATCTGGCCCGATTCGATGCGGGTGACCAATTGCTCCAGCTCTTCCAGCGCAGCTTCGTAGCTGGCGGGCTCTTGGGGCAGTTCGGTCTTGGGGGTGGCCTTGGGCATGGGCTTGTGGGCAGTGCGCGCAGATGAAAACGGGCGATTTTAGGCGCAGCCTCCACACCGAGACAGACTACAGGGCCGTTTATTGCAAATCACGGCCCGCCACGCCATCGCAAAAACTGCCAAGACCCTGTCCTCGATCAATTCTCAATACACGTAAGGGGGCTGCGGGAATAACCCCACCGCCTATAATCCCATTCCCGTCAAGCCGGCTACCCACCCTAGCCGGTTTCTTTTTTTCCCAGATGCGCATTCTGCGCACCTCCCGCACTTTCTCCCTGTGGGGAGTCTTTAGGTCAGGTCACCCATGTCTGATTTAAGTCTTCAACTGCAGCAGGCCGCGAGCCAACTACCAGTTTCAAGCTACTTTGACGATGCGCTGCTCCAGCGCGAGCTGGACACCATCTTCCAGCGCGGGCCCCGCTATCTGGGGCACCAATTGTCTGTGCCCAATGCGGGCGACTATTACGCACTGCCCCAGGAGGGCGAGGGCCGCGCACTGGTGCGCAACGCCCAGGGCGGGATTGAACTCATCTCCAACGTGTGCCGCCACCGCCAGGCGGTCATGCTCAAGGGCAAGGGGTCGCTGAACACCCAGCAAAAAGGCAGCGCGGGCGGCAACATCGTGTGCCCGCTGCACCGCTGGACCTACAGCCCCAAGGGCGAGCTGCTGGGCGCGCCGCATTTTGCGCACGACCCCTGCCTGAACCTCAACAACTACAAGCTGCACGAATGGAACGGTCTTCTGTTTGAAGACAACGGCTACGACGTGGCCGCAGACCTGGCACAAATGGGCCCGCAGGCCGACCTGAGCTTTGAGGGCTATGTGCTGGACCATGTGGAGCTGCACGAGTGCAACTACAACTGGAAGACCTTCATCGAGGTCTATCTGGAGGACTACCACGTCGGCCCCTTCCACCCCGGCTTGGGCAGCTTCGTCACCTGCGACGACCTGCGCTGGGAGTTTGGCAAGAACTACTCGGTGCAGACCGTGGGCGTGGCCAACCGCCTGGGCAAGGCCGGCAGCCCCGTGTATGAGCGCTGGCACGAAGCCCTGCTGGCCTACCGCAATGGCGAGCCGCCCAAGCACGGCGCCATCTGGCTCACGCTGTACCCGCACATCATGGTGGAGTGGTACCCGCATGTGCTCACCGTGTCCACGCTGCACCCCATCAGCCCGACCAAGACACTGAACATGGTGGAGTTCTATTACCCCGAAGAAATCGCAGCGTTCGAGCGCGAATTCGTCGAGGCGCAGAAGGCCGCCTACATGGAGACTTGCATCGAGGACGACGAGATCGGCGAGCGCATGGATGCGGGCCGCAAGGCCTTGCTGGAACGCGGCGACAACGAGGTCGGCCCCTACCAGAGCCCCATGGAAGACGGCATGCAGCACTTTCACGAGTGGTACCGCCAGACCATGGGCGATGCGGGCCCCAAGGGCTGAGACAACGCCTTCGGCACAAAGCCCTGAATACGATGGCAAAACAGCGCCAATAGAACGGACGGCTGTGAATTGCTCTCATTAGAATAGCTGCCAGCGCTGGATCAACCAGCCTTGGCGGCTATTTTTACTTCAACCCTCTGAACAGGTTCACCCTCGATGCAAGCCCTCTGGATGGTGTTGGCCGCTTTCCTTTTTGCCAGCATGGGGGTGTGCGTGAAGATGGCATCGGCCCACTTCAACGCGGCAGAGTTGGTGTGCTATCGGGGCTTCATCGGCATCGCCATCCTGTGGCTGCTCGCCCGCTCGCAACGGGTGTCCCTGGCCACCCAATACCCTGGCATGCACGCCTGGCGCAGCCTGGTGGGCGTGGTGTCTTTGGGGGCGTGGTTCTACTCCATCGGCAAATTGCCCCTGGCCACGGCCATGACGCTCAACTACATGAGCAGCGTGTGGATTGCCGCATTTCTGGTGGGCGGCGCACTGATTGCATGGCGCCCCTCAGCCACCTCCCCACGGCCCGCCTTTCAGGGCTCGCTGGTGGTCACGGTGCTCACCGGGTTCGTTGGCGTCGTGCTCATGCTGCGCCCCAGCCTGGACCAAAACCAGGCGTTCGCCGGGCTCATTGGCCTCATCTCTGGCATGACGGCCGCCTTCGCCTACATGCAGGTGATGGCGTTGTCGCGCCTGGGCGAGCCTGAGTCGCGCACGGTCTTTTACTTTGCCGTGGGGTCTGCCGCCGCCGGGGGGCTGGCTTTGCTGTTCACCGGCACCTCGGCCTGGCCAGGTTGGCCCGCCCTGTGGCTGCTGCCCATTGGCGTGCTGGCTGCAGGTGGCCAGCTGTGCATGACGCGCGCCTACGCCACCGCCAAAACCCCACGCGGCACGCTGGTGGTGGCCAACCTGCAGTATTCGGGCATTGTGTTTGCCGCCATCTACAGCGTGGTGCTGTTCAATGACCAGATCCCAACCATTGGATGGGTGGGAATGGTGTTGATTGTGGGCAGCGGTATCGTGGCGACCGTGCTGCGTGCGCGTGCCGCCCCCGACAGCCCAGCGGAAGAACATTAGGAGCGGCTAACAAAACTCAGCGAAGCGGTGATGGCCAGGCGCTGCGTCGCAGGCAGTACGAGTAGTACGACAAGACGCAGCAACGACGCCAAAAGAGTTTTATTTGCCGCTTTAAAGTGCCACCCATGGAGCCTTTGCCAATGACCTACACCACCCTCATCACCCCCACCGAATTGCAAGCCCTGCAGGCCAGCGGCCAGCCGTTGATGGTGTTTGACTGCAGCTTTGAGCTGATGCAGCCATCGGCCGGGGCGCAAGCGTTTGCGCAGGCGCACATCCCCGGCGCGGTGTACGCCGACCTGGACAAGCACCTGAGCGCCAAGCACGGCACCCCGGGCGCCCACGGCACCATGGTGGCCCAAGAGGCAGACCAGCCCGCCTCTGGCGGGCGCCACCCCCTGCCCAGCCGCGAACGCTTTGCGACGTGGCTGTCGAGCGTGGGCTTTGCCAATGGCATGCAGGCCGTGGTGTACGACCGCAACGGCGCCAACTACTGCGGGCGCCTGTGGTGGATGCTCAAGTGGGCGGGCCACGATGCCGTGGCCGTGCTCGACGGCGGCCTGCAAGCCTGGCAAGCCGAAGGCGGCGCAGTGGCCAGCGGCGACGAGCCCAGCCATTTTCAAAGCCACTTTGTACTAAAGGAGCCTCTGCGCCGCCTGGTCACAGCCACTGAGGTGCTACAAAACCTGCAGCAACCTGGGCAGACCGTGGTGGACGCACGGGGTGCGCCGCGCTACCGGGGCGAGGTGGAACCGCTGGACCCGGTGGCGGGCCACATTCCGGGTGCGCTGAACCGGCCCTTTGGCGACAACCTGGGGCCTGACGGCCGCTTCAAGCCTGCCGCCGTGCTGCGTGCGGAGTTTGAAACGCTGCTGGCAGGCCGCGCGCCAGGCTCTGTGGTGCACCAGTGCGGCAGCGGCGTGAGCGCGGTGCCCAATGTGCTGGCCATGGAAGTCGCCGGACTCGGAAAAACATCACTTTTTGCGGGCAGCTGGAGCGAGTGGTGCAGTGATTCCACCCGCCCTGTTGAACGCGGATAAACACACCGGACATGGTTGCAACAAGTTGTTAGCAGCACGCATTTACCTGGGGAGAAGGCCTTCTGGCCTTAGGTTCGTGTAAGGCAAATTCCTACAAAGCCCACCCCTAAACCAGACACGCAGCACAGTCAAAAACGGACTTAATTTTTGATTGGGGCGGTTTCACAATCCATTTCAACGGATCACGCAAAACATGCAAGCCGCATGCAACGCAAGACCCGGGACTGGAAAAAAGGAAGCCGCCATGACCAACGAACAAATCCTCGCCGAAATCCGCGAAGCCAACCTCACTTACCTGATGCTGGCCCAGAACCTGATTCGCCAGGACAAGGCCGAAGCCGTGTTCCGCTTGGGCATGAACGAAGAAGCCGCTGACATTCTGGCCTCGCTGTCTGCCGCCCAGGTGCTCAAGCTGGCTTCACGCAACACGCTGCTGTGCAGCTTCCGTGTGGACGACAACCTGGTGTGGAGCTTGCTGACCAACCACACGGCCAAGAAGGTGGGCAACGAAGCCACCAACACCTTGCACGCCAACATCCTCATGGCCAGCCGCGTGTCGGAAGTGCTCTGAGCACTGACTACCGCCGCTTCTGCCCCCAGCCCCTCACGAAAGCCCGCCATGTCCGCACCCGCCGCCACCGTCAAAAGCGTACTGAATGAATCCAAGCAGATCGAACGCGCTGCCATGCTCATCCAGATGGGTGCCCGCATGCAGGTATTGGAGTCGGAAACCACGCTGTCTTACGAGCGCCTGATCCGCCTGTACAAAGAAATCGCTGGCAAGTCGCCCTCCAAGGGCCAGTTGCCCTTCTCCACCGACTGGTTTCTGACCTGGCAAGAAAACATCCACAGCTCGCTGTTCCTGAACATCTACGAATACCTGTCCAAGGGCGTGGACCTGGACGCTGTGGAACTGCTGACCAAGGCCTATCGCCTGTACAACGAGCAAGTGGCCACCGCCGAGATCGAGCCCCTGCTGTCTTTCACCCGCGCCTGGCGCCTGGTGAAGTTTGTGGACGCAGGCATGCTCACGCGCACCAAGTGCAGCCAGTGCAGCGGCCAGTTTGTGACCGAGTTGTATGAAAACCGCCATTTCACCTGCGGCCTGTGCAACCCCCCTGCTCGCGCAGGCAAGAGCAAGACGGCTGGCGCCTTGATGCTGCACTGAAACGCACGCATTCTTTCCAATAAAAATAGCTGCTAACGCTTGATTTACAATCGTTAGCAGCTATTATTTTTATAGCGCACTATTGTACAAAGCAGGGCAATCGCATCTAAACCCTGATGCCCAGGACATGTGCCAGATAGCCCACATCCCAGCCAGCGCGCTTGCGCTTTGCCTGCACACCCACCTTCACCGACGTGTCACTCTTGAGCAACTGCAGCGCCATGCGCCGCAGCAGCGTCTGGTTGTGCTGTCCCTGGTCTTTATAGGACTGCGCCGCATCCTCGCGCATCGCCACATCCAGACTCCAGTGCAACTGGTTCTCCACCGCCCAGTGCGAACGGATACTGTGCGCCAGCACCCGTGCAGGCGTGTGCACTGGCAAGCTGCTCAGGTAGTAGCTGACTTCTTCGCTGGCCTCGCCTCCTGTTTGTTGGCGCTGGCGCGTGACTTGCACCACGCTGGCCAGCCCCGGCCAGTGCACTGCCGCTCGCTGCAATGCCTCGGGCACGGGGCTGAGCCGGTAGCTGCGCAGCTCCTGGCGCCCATGGCCGCTTGAGCGCTCGGTGTAGGTGTTCTCATCGGGCGGCTCTTGGCTCGCCTGCACTTCAAAGTGCTTTTGAACCACTGCGTGCATGTGCCGCTGGTTGCCTTTGAGGGACAGAACATAAGCCGCACCATGCTCGTGAAGCTGCTGGGCGATGCTCTTTTGGCAGCCGATGGCATCGATGGTGACGATGCAGCCTTTGAGGTGCAGCAGCCTGAGCAACTCGGGGATGGCGGTGATCTCGTTGCTCTTGCCGTCAACCTTGCACTGGCCCAGTAGCAATCCCATGTCTGCAGCCCAGGCGCTGACCATGTGCAGTGGCCTGCGAGCGTCCCCTTTGCTGCTGCCGCGCACGCTTTTACCGTCAATCGCCACTGTGCCGTATACCCGGCCCGCCACTTGGGCCAGCCACTGTTGGCAGGCCAGCTCCAGTTGCTTGGCGTCAAGCAGGCGAAACACTCGCGCGAAGGTGTCGTGCGAGGCAATGCCTGAGGGCAGCGGAACGAAACGAATGAACCAGTCGTGGAGCAACTCGCCGAACTCGGCTACTTCCACCCAGTTGTCTGCGCCTGCGATGGTTGCGCACAGCGCTATGGCCAGGATGGATTGGAGTTCATGGCGACGCGTGCGCTCTAGGCGCGGGTCGGGGATGACTTGCAGGTGCTGCAGCAGGGTCACGGGAGCGTTGGTTGGGTGATCACACGCTGCAGTTTCGCCGCAAATAGCTGCATCTATTTAGATGCGATTGCCCTGTTGTACAAAGAGATGCTCCAGGTGCTCGCATGGCATCAGCCCCAGCAGCACCGGGCCACCCATCCACCCCGTCAGTAGCGCAACGCTCCGTTGGCCAGCAGCACGCGCACGTTGTCTTCCATGGGCAGCGAATAATCGTGCGCCGCCACCACGGCATTGCCCGCCGGGGTGACCAGCTTCAGGCTGATGTACAGCGCGGTGGCAGACGCAGCATAGGTGCCCACCACCACGGCCTGCGCATCGTGGCTTTGGCTGACCTCTCGCACCTCGCGCGACAGCAGCAACTCACCCTGCTCACGCTGCAGCGCCACGCTGTCGCGCAGCTTCAGCTCCACCACGCGCAGTCCCCGCTGCACCATGCGCCCCGCGATCTGTTCTGAAAAAATGCGCCCCAGGCGCGACGACTCTGTGACCCGGTCCACATTGACCAAGGTGCCCACCATGATGGGGTGCTGCGCGTCCAGCGGCGCCTGCGCCAGCAAGGCATCCACCGCCCGGTGGTTGGCCTCGATCAGGTTGGTGGGAAACCACACCGCCCCCGGCCTGTCGTCGTAGTAAAAGCTGCTGCATGCAGACAAGCCCCCCACGGTGAGTGCGGTGGCGACCACCCGGGCCGTGCTGAGGAAATGTCGGCGATTCATGGCTTAGCGCTCAAGGTTTGCTCGGAAGGTTGCGGGGGGATCAATACGGAGTCAAAGGCACAACTGTATTTGTATTGGTAGGCGCCACCACGCGCCAGCTCTTGAGGGGCACGGGCTGCGCAGGCGGCGTCGGCTCTTTGGCTTGGTACAGCACAGCATCGGCGTCTTCGATGTAGTACACGTCGGCGGTGCGGGCCAGGTAGCGGTCAGCGTTCTCCAGCGACGTGGTGATCAACACCTCGGTGCGTGTCGGGCCTCCGCTGGCTCCCCCTTCGGTGAGGTAGCTGGTGGCATCGGCCAGCAGCGCCATCGCGCCCAGGCTGCCCGCCACCGAGGCTGCGGCGGGCGGCGCATGCACCAGGTCACGCGCCACGGCAATGCCCAGGGCCAGCCGGGTCACCGGCATCGGGGCACGGTTCAGGTTCATGGTGGGTGCCGGGTGCTGCACCACCTGTGTCTCTACCACCAGTTGCACGCCAGAAGGCTGGGTAGACAACGCCACGCCACGGTCCAGCAAGCGGGTGCTCAGCAGCTTGCGAAAGCCCTGATTAAAGGACGCATCGCTCACGGTGGAGACATGGATGGGGTACTCCCCTGGCGGCCATTGGCGGATTTTGTCGGCAATGCGCCCCGCCACATCGTCGGCCAGCACATCCCAGTGGTGCACCGCACGCGCCTTCTTTTGGTCGCTGGCAGGGTAGTTGTCGGCCCGTGGCACATCCAGCGAGGAACAACCCGCCAGCGCCAAGGTGGCGGTAAGTGCCAGCAAGGGGCGCCAGCTCCAGTGGTGTGCGCACAGGAAGTTCATAAAGCAGCAATCGTTCAAGTCAGGCCTGAGGGAATCGTAGCGCCAAGCCCCCAGGCCCATTGGCCGAATAAGGAGGGAGAAAGCCGCCAGACACGCCAGACGCACGTTGCGGTATCACATTCAGCGCAGCTTTCCGGAAGACAAATTTCGGCAAATATGATACAAATGGCGATGCTTTTCAAATTGCTCGCAGATTACAAACAGCTTTGGGCGGGCATCAGCAGCATGTACCAGGACGAGGATGCGCAGGCCGGGAAAATCCGGGCCGAGCACCTCAGCGCCGTGATGCGGCTCACCCCCTATGCCATGGCCGCCAATGTGGGCAGCGCGTTGCTGGTGTTGTGGGCACTGCACCGCCAGCATGGGCCCGGCCTGTACTTGTGGTTCCTGGCCCTGGTGGCCGTCGCTGTGGCCGCAGTTCACCGCTGGGCGCAGCGCCAGGGCAAGCCTTTGCACACGGCTTCAGTGCACGCCGTCAGGCGTGCAACGCTGCAGGCCAGTGCGCTGGCCTGCTTGTGGTCTTTGCTGCCCATTTGTTGGTTCTCTACTGCATCCCCAGGCCAACAGCTGGTCATTGCCACGCTGTTCACGGGCATGTTGAGCGCTGGCACCTTTGTTCTGAACCCTCTGCCCAAGGCCAGCGTGGCCTACGCCTGCATCTTTTCAGCGGCGGCGTGGTGGGCCCTGTGGAGTTCCTCCGACCCCATGATGGCGAGTGTTGCTGTGCTGCTCGGGTTTTACGCTCCTATGAACGTGGTGGGTGCGCTCTCAACCTGGCGCAAAGCCACGGCTTTGCTCATCTCACGCAGCGAGGCCCTTCGGCAAGAACAATTGCTCGCCGTGATGTTCCAAGACTTTGAGCAAAGCGCCAACGAGGCGCTGTGGGAAATCGGCGCCGATGGAAGACTGGCCCAAACATCCGCACGGCTGAGCAGCTTGCTGCGACTGCCAAACGGGCATGCGACAGACATCGCCTTGCCCCAGTGGATTGCGCAGCACTGCACGTCGGATCCAACAGCATTTGCCCAGGCCTTGCACAAGCAGGCCCCTTTCCACAGTTTGCCCATCGCCCTGAATGTGAACGGAGAGCCATTTCACTTGGCCTTCACTGGCAAACCCATCAAGGACGAATGGGGCCATATCTACGGCTGGCGGGGTGTGGCGGCGGACAAGACGTCCATCGTGCAGGCGCAAGAGCAACTGGAGAGATTGGCCCACAGCGACTCGCTGACCCAGTTGGCCAATCGCTTCTTCATGCACCACGCCATCGCCCAGGAGATGCGCGCCCATCGGCATGGGGCCCTGTTGCTGATTGATCTGGACTATTTCAAATCCATCAATGACAGCCTGGGACATTCTGTGGGCGACGCGGTGCTGCAGAAAGTGGCCCAGCGCCTGCAATCCATCACAGGGGCAGAGCATCTGGTGGCTCGGCTCGGGGGTGACGAATTCGCTGTGCTGCTGCGGCACAGCCCTGAAGCAGCAGACTTTTTGCCCTATGTCCAAGAACAAGCGCACGCTTTGGTGAATGCACTGAACCAGCCACTGCCTGTAGATGGAAGGCGCCTGCGCATTGGCGCCAGCGTTGGCGTCGCACTTTTTGAGCCAGGCGCCACCGATGTCGATGCACTGCTGGTGCAAGCCGACACGGCGCTGTACGAAGCCAAAGACCAGGGACGCGGCAGGTACACGGCCTACACACTGCAAATGGGCGAGAGAACCCAGCGCAACGCCCGGCTGGAAAACGACCTGCGCGAGGCCATTCAACGACAGGAGCTGAGCCTGCATTGGCAGCCGCTGATCGATATCGAGTCAGGCGAAATCGCCGGCGTAGAGGCGTTGCTGCGCTGGCAACATCCGACGCTGGGGCCCATCTGCCCTGCAGAATTCATCGCGATCGCAGAGCAGTCAGGCGCCATTGACGCACTGGGCGACTGGGTGCTGCGCAACGCCTGCGAGGCAGCCGTAAGAGAGCCTGCCCTGGCAGGGCTGGACATTTCCATCAATGTGTCCACCCTGCAACTGCGCGAGGCCGACTTCGTTTCCCAGGTGCAGGCCGTCCTTGAACGCTCGGGCCTTCCCCCACAGCGATTGGCACTGGAAATCACGGAATCCATCTTTATCGAGGATGCGCCCAGAGCACTGCAGCAGCTGCACGAACTGCAAGCGCTGGGTGTACGCATTGCACTGGACGACTTTGGCACAGGCTACTCGTCCCTGAGCTATCTGAGCCAGTTCCCTTTTCACACCCTCAAGATCGATCGCAGCTTTGTCCAAAAAGCCGTTGAGCAAACCAGCGGCCAGACCATTGTGAGGAGCATCGTGCAAATGGCATCGGCACTGGGCATGCGCACAGTGGCCGAGGGCGTGGAGACGCAGGCCCAGTGGGCCATGCTCAGCAGCATGGGCGCGACACAGGCCCAGGGCTATCTGCTCTCACGGCCCTGCACGCTGCAGGGGTTGCAACAGTTCAGAGGTCAATGGCGAGCGAGCGAGCACCAAGCGGCACCATCAGCCCCCACTTGAAGCCCCCATAGCCCCTATTCAATGCTCATTGAATCCAAGGCTTCACGCGCCACTCAAACTCCGCCAAGTGCCGCAGGCCAGGCCGAGCACAAAACAATCAGCCCACGTGGGCCAAAGACCTACGTGGGCTGCAAGGTGCTAGCGCATGGAATCAGGTGGGCTGTGCGCCGGCTCAACCGGCACCGCCTCACTCACTGGCGTCGCTGCGGCAGCTGGCGCATGGCCAGCAACCCCAACAAGGCGGCCATCAAGATCAGCGCCCACTCAGACAAGGTTGGAATGCTCGCTGGTGTGAGCACCGCAATGGGTGTGCTGGCAGAAGCAGAGTTGTTGGTGGGGTCGGTATCACCCACGGCATCGACCAACGCCGTGTTGACCAGCGGGCTGGCCCCCGTGTAGGGCGTGTTCAAACGCGCGTTGATGTTGAACACCACCGAAGCGCCCACGGCCAGCGTGCCGACAGGACAGGTGACCGTGCCCGAAGCCTCCAGGCAACCTGGCGCCGAGACAAAGGACAAGCCTGCGGGCAGCACGTCCTGCATCTGGGCACTGGTGCTGACCTGGGGGCCGTTGTTGCGCACGGTGACGATGTAGTTCACCAGATCACCCGCCTTCACAGGGCTGGTCGGCCCTGTCTTGGTGATGCCAAGGTCTGTGGGCAGGGCCGCCGCATTGCGCCGTGCCGTGGTCGACTCATCCACCGAATTGTTGAGTGTCTGGGTTTCGGTTTCGTCCACAGACACCGTGGCGCGATTGAAGGCCGTGCCGCTGGTGGCACCCAGCTGGGTCAAGGTCTGGGCCCGCATCTTGTAGGTCACCGTTGCCGATTGCCCGGCATCCAGCCCCGCAAACGTGCAGCGCAGCACGCCACTCGTCACACCAATTGTGGGCTGGGTGCAGGAGCCCCCGTTGCTCACCGTGAGCGCGCCTTCGTAGCTGAAGGTGGCCGTGGGTGTGGAGCCAGGCGCCGGGAAAGTATCCACCACGACGGGATTCGTCGCATAGGACGGGCCACTGTTGGTGATGGTGACCGTGTAGGTCGTTTCGTCACCCAGGTTCACCGGGTCTGAACTGTCGGTCTTGTTGATCAACACGTCCAACTGCGCGGGAGTCACCGGGGTGGTGGTGGTGGCCGAGTTGTTGGCGGTGTTGTCTTCAGCGGTTGTGGTGGTTACCGCAACCGCGTTCACCAAATTGCCTCCGACGGCAGACAGCAGCGGACGCACTTTGTAGGTGACAGTTTGCTGAGAACCCGTGTTAATGCTGCCCCAGGTGCAACTGAGCGTTCCACCCACGGCCCCAACGGTCGGCGTCGTGCAGGAACCAGAACCAGAAGCCGTTGCGCTGATGAAGGTCGCGTTGGTCGGCAGCGTGTCCACAAGGTTGACAGCTTGAGCGGTCGAGGGGCCGTCGTTTGTCACGGTGGCCACATAAGTCAGCGGCGCGCCGGCCGGGATAGTGGTAGGACTGGCGGACTTGGCCACCCGAATGTCTACCTTGGCAGTGACGGTGCTGGTGACCGAGTTGCTGTTGTTGCTGCGGTTCGGATCGCCCACATCCAGTGACGTCACGGACGCTGCGTTGGTGCGATTGCCGGTGGTTGCAATGCTGGGGCGAACCACCACCGTCACCGTGGCCATTGCGCCGGAGGTCATGTCCCCAAGATCACACACCAGGTTTTGCAAGTTGCCGTTGCGGGGCGCCGTGGGCGAGCAAGAGCCTTGCGAAGCAACAATCGACTGCAAGCCTCCTGTGCTCACCAAGCTGCTCAACGTATCGGTTACGCGCACATTGGTCGAAGTTGCCGGGCCGTTGTTGCGGACAGTGATCACATAGGTGAGATCGCTCCCCGCTGCCACAGTGGTGGGAGTTGCGGTTTTAGAGACGACCTCCAGATCAGCCTCGGTTGCGGTGGAGGAAACGGAAGCAGTGCTGCAGTTGTTGCCAGCGGCGTTGTCCACTGGGCCCGCGCCACTCAGTGCGACGCAAGCCGTGTTGGAACGTGCACCCGCCGTGGGTTGGGTCGCGCTCAAGGTAATGGTCGGCGCGCTGGCATTCACAGCCAGAGGCCCTGGGCGCGTACAGCTGACTGCTGCGCCATCCACAGGGAAACCGCTGCTGGGCGAGCAGGTCCAGCCTGAGCCCGAAGGCATCGCTGTGAGTGACACCCCTGCAGGCAGCGTGTCGGTCACGGTAATGGTCTGCCCCGCAGCGATGGCCAAAGGCCCCAGATTCTGTGCCACCAGCGAGTAGGTATAGCCTTGGTTGGGCACCACCGGGCTCAGGCTGGCCGTCTTGATCAAACGCAGGTCCGCGTCGTTGGTCGAGGTGATGTTGGCGCTAGCGGAGTTGTTAGCCGGATTGCTGTCTGTCTCAGGAATCGAGACAGTCGCAGTGTTGCTGAACGCCCCCACGGTCGTGGCCGTTGCCACCAGCGTAATCACCGGCATATTGGTGAAATTGCCGCCCGTGTAAGGGCCTGGGCGTGTGCAAGTCACAACTTGCCCTGCAGCACCGCAACTCCAACCAGTGCCGGTGGCAGAGACATAGTTCAAGCCGGCTGGCAGGGTGTCCGTCACCGTGATGATGCCGGTACCCGATGCACCCGGAGCCTCGCCCCCTTCATGGCGGGGTGTGATGGTGTACGTCACGTCGCTGCCCTGCGCCACATTGGTGGGCGATGCACTGATAGCGACCGACACGTCCGATCCCGACGTAGAGGTCACAGTGACGGTCGCAGTGTTGTTTGCCATGTCGCTGTCGGGCATCGCAGACGCATCCGCCTTGGAGGCTGCCGCACTGAACGATGCGGTCACCGCGCCCGCCACATTGGCCACGGCCTGGATGGTCAGGTTAGCCGATGCTGCGCCGTTGGCCAGGCTGCCAGAGCGCGTGCAGGTGATAGAGCCCGAGCTGAGCGGATAGCCGCCAGAGGGCGTGCAGCTCCAGCCGGAACCGGTTGGCGTGCTGGTAATGGAAGAGCCCGTGGGCACTGCAAATGTCACCGTAACGGCACCACCCGCAGGCACGTCGTCCGGCCCTTGGTTGGCCACCCCGACGGTGTAGCTGTAACCCTGACCTGCGGCCACATTGGCGGAGGAGGAAGCGGCAGTCACGGCAAGGTTGGAAGCCGCCAGCGCCGTCGTATTCTGGACGCTGTTGGTGTTGTTGCTGCTGTTCGAATCCGCCGTCGTGGCACCTGACGTTACCCGGTTGGTGTACACGCCAGCGACCGGCAAGCGCACCCGAACCGTGACGGTTTCAGAGCTTGTAAAAGCAATGTCACCAATAGAGCAGTTGACAACCCCACCGGAGGGAGCGGCACAGCTGCCCTTCGTGGTATTCACATCGACAAAGGTGGCGCCCGAAGGAAGTGTGTCGGCCAGCGTCACACCCTGCGCAAGGTTGGGGCCGTTGTTGTCCAGACGCAATGTGTAAGTGAAAACACCACCCGCTGGACCCGGGTCTGGCGAATCCGAATGGTTGACAACAATGTCCGCAGATTGCGCCAACGCCAGCGCAGGCATCCACACCGCGCACAGCGCCAAGGCCTTGGCCCCGGAGCGCATTCGCGCCCATCTCCCTTGCAAATGTGTCATGAGTTCCCCTCTGAAGTCCAAACAACTCTCTTGTGAGTCGCGGATTCTAGGGAGCCTCAAAAATATCAATTGCAAACTAAAGTCAACAGGGAAAACGCAAAAGTCAACCTACTGTTAACTGAAACAAAGTACAAACAATTACAATTCAATAAAACAAAAGAATGTGCTTCATAAGCCTTTAAAACAATAATAGGCAGCTATCTTTTTCGAAGCAAAAGCATTCACCAATTGCAAACAATGCTGTACGGTCAGACACAATCTTTCTCAAAGGGTGGGGGGATTGCAACACTCCAGATGCATGCCAGCCGAAGTCAGCGAATCCACGCTTACTCTTGCTGAATTCGCATGAATGAAGGCAGAAGATGCCACCGCATGGTGTGAAGGACCACAGCGTCCATTGGCCAAAAAAAGCGGGCCCTGGGCCCGCTTAGTTCTGCAAGCTGTGCCTTGCACACAGCAACTGAGCACACACAGCTTCAACCCGTATTCCGCAACCCTGCGGCAATGCCGTTGATGGAGATGTGAATACCGGTCTGCACCCGCTCATCGCCCTGCCCGGCACGCCAGCGGCGTACCAGCTCGACCTGCAGATGGTGGAGCGGATCGATATACGGGAAGCGGTGCTTGATGGAGCGCGCCAGCGCCGTGTTGTGCGTCAGGCGCTGCTTGTCGCCCGTGATGCGGGTCAGCGCCTCGGCCGTGCGCTGCCATTCGGCCTCAATGGCGGTGAACACCTTCTTGCGCAGGCGCGCATCCGTCACCAGCTCGCTGTAGCGCGAAGCCAGGGCCAGGTCGCTTTTGGCCAGCACCATGTCCATGTTGGACAGCAGGGTGCGGAAAAACGGCCACTGGCGGTACATCTTCTGCAGCAGGGCCAACTGGGCTTTGGGGTCCTTGCCTTCGGTGTTGATGAAGGCTTCCACCGCAGAGCCAAAGCCGAACCAGCCGGGCAGCGTGAGGCGGCACTGCCCCCAGCTGAAGCCCCAGGGGATGGCGCGCAGGTCCTCGATCTTCTGGCTGGCCTTGCGCGATGCGGGGCGCGAGCCGATGTTGAGTTCGGCGATCTCGCGGATGGGCGTGGAGTTGAAGAAGTAATCGGTAAAGCCAGGCGTTTCGTACACCAACGCACGGTAGCTGCCCATGCTGGCCAGCGAGAGCTGCGCGGCGGCGTCCAAAAAGGCCTTGGTCGCAGGCTTGGTGGGCTGCAGCAACGTGGCTTCGAGCGTGGCGGCCACCAGGGTTTCGAGGTTGCGGCGGCCGATCTCGGGGTTGGCGTATTTGGAGGCAATGACCTCGCCCTGCTCGGTCAGGCGGATCTGGCCGCGCACGGTGCCGGGGGGCTGGGCCAGGATGGCCTGGTAGCTGGGGCCACCGCCCCGGCCCACAGTGCCGCCACGGCCATGGAACATGCGCAGCTGGATGCCATGGCTGGTGGCCAGCTCATCGAACAGCTCCACCAGCGCGATCTCAGCACGGTACAGCTCCCAGTTGCTGGTGAAGATGCCGCCGTCCTTGTTGCTGTCGCTGTAGCCGAGCATGATGTCCTGCTCGCCGCCACTGCGCTGCACCAGCGCGGCCACGCCGGGCAGGCTGTAGAACTCGCGCATGATGGGCGCTGCGTTGCGCAGGTCTTCGATGGTCTCGAACAGGGGCACCACGATGAGGTGGTTCTTCGACTCGGCATCGAGTGTGCCGTTCATCAAGCCCACTTCCTTTTGCAACAGCAGCACTTCGAGCAGGTCGCTCACCGTTTCGGTGTGGCTGATGATGTAGTGGCGGATGGCCTCGTGGCCGAAGCGCTCGCGCATCACGCGGGCGGTTTCAAAGATGGCCAGCTCGCCCTGGGCGTGGGCGGAATATTCGGCACCCACCACGCGCAGGGGGCGCGCGTCGTTGAGCAGCTTGATCAGCAACGCGCGCTTGGCGGCCTCTTGCAGGCTGGCGTAGTTCGGTTCGATGCGCGCCTTGGCCAGCAGCTCGGCCACCACTTCTTCGTGTTTGTCGGAGCTTTGGCGCAGGTCCACCGTGGCCAGGTGGAAGCCAAACACCTGCACGGCGCGGATCAGAGGGTGCAGGCGCTCGGCAGCCAGGGCTTCGCCATGGTGGGCCTTCAATGACGCCTCAATCACCCGCAGGTCGGCCAAAAACTCCTCCGCACTGGCGTAGGCGTTTTGCGGCACCACGGCATGGCGTGCGGCCTCGCCACCGGTCAAGTCCTTGAGCGATGCCGCCAACCGCGCATAGATACCCGTGAGCGCCCGGCGGTAAGGCTCGTCCACACGGTGCTCGTTGGTATCGGGCGAGCGCAGTGCCAGGGCCTCCATCTCGGCCGACACCTGCACCAGGCGGGCCGACAGCGACAACTCGCCCCCCAGGTAGTGCACTTCGGTCAGGTAGTGGCGCAGGGCCACTTCGGCCTGGCGGCCCAAGGCGTATTGCAGGGTCTGCGCGGTGACGTTGGGGTTGCCGTCGCGGTCGCCCCCAATCCACTGGCCCATGCGCAAAAAGCTGTGCACGGGGTACTGGCCCAGTTCAGCTTCCAGGTCGGCATAGATCTTGGGGATCTCGCGCAAGAAGGTGGCTTCGTAATAAGAGAGAGCGTTCTCGATCTCGTCGGCCACGGTCAACTTGCTGTAACGCAGCAGGCGGGTTTGCCACAACTGGGCCACGCGGGCGCGCAGCAGGGCCTCGTTGGCGGCCAGTTCGCGCGGCGTGAGCGCATCCTTGGCACTGTTATAGAGCTGGGCGCGCACCTGGATGTCGTCCCGCGTCGCGAGCAATTGCGCAATGTCGCGCTCGGCGTCGAGGATGCTCTTGCGCTGCACCTCGGTGGGGTGGGCGGTGAGCACCGGTGCCACGTAGCTACTGGCCAGGGTCTGCGCAATCGCCTTAGGGGCAATGCCCGCCCAGCGCAGGCGCGACAGGGCCACTTCGATGCTGCCCTCTTGCGTGTCGCCCGCGCGCTCGTGCACGGCACGGCGGCGGATGTGGTGGCGGTCTTCGGCCAGGTTGGCCAGGTGGCTGAAATAGGTGAAGGCGCGGATCACGCTCACCGTCTGGTCGCCCGACAAGGACTTGAGCAGCTTCTTGAGCGCGCGGTCGGCCTCCTGGTCGGCATCGCGGCGAAAAGCCACCGAGAGCTTGCGCACCTGCTCGACCAACTCATAGGCATCGACCCCCTCTTGCTCGCGGATCACGTCGCCCAAAATACGCCCCAGCAGGCGAATATCGTCAATCAGGGGCTGGTCCTTGTCGGATCGTTTCATGCGCGAGGGTCTCCGGAGATTGAAAAGAGGCGCCTCGCCAGCGCCACCCCCACAAGGGACACGCGCCAGATCAAGGTCACCGATGCGGGCGCATGCTAGCATCGCCCGCCGCTGAATGATTACAAACAGGTTACGAACTTGAGCCCCCAAAAAGACGCCCCCCACGCTCCGCCGCTTCGCGGGTCGCTGCCCCCCCAAGGGGGGAGCCTTTCGCCTTGGGGCGGCCCGGCGGCGAAAGCCCCCTCCACCATCGTCATCGCAACCCGCGAAAGCCGCCTGGCGCTGTGGCAGGCAGAGCATGTGCAAGCCCTCTTGCGCGCGCGGGGCCACCAAGTTGAGCTGCTGGGTATGACCACCAAGGGCGACCAGATCCTCGACCGCTCGCTCAGCAAGGTGGGCGGCAAGGGCCTGTTTGTGAAAGAGCTGGAAGTGGCGCTGGAAGAAGGCCGCGCACACATTGCCGTGCACTCGCTCAAGGACGTGCCCATGGAGCTGCCCGAAGGCTTTGCCCTGGCCTGCGTGATGGAACGCGAAGACCCCCGCGATGCCTTTGTCTCCCCCCGCTACGCCAGCTTGGACGAATTGCCCCAGGGCGCTGTGGTGGGCACCTCCAGCCTGCGCCGCCAGGTGCTGCTGCAGGCTCTGCGGCCCGACCTGAAGATTGAACCCCTGCGTGGCAACCTGGACACCCGCCTGCGCAAGCTGGACGAAGGCCAGTACGACGCCATTGTGCTGGCAGCAGCAGGCCTCAAACGGCTGGAACTGGGTGCGCGCATCCGCGCCACGTTCGAACCCACCGCCATGCTGCCCGCAGCCGGCCAGGGCGCCCTGGGCATTGAAGTGCGCAGTGACCGGCAAGACCTGATCAACGCCCTGGCCCCCCTAGCCCACCAGCCCACCTGGCTGACCGTGACCGCCGAGCGCGCAGTGAGCCGCGCCATGGGCGGCAGCTGCTCCATGCCCTTGGCAGCACATGGCACCCTGACAGGCGACACCCTGCAACTGGATGCAGCCTGGGGCGACACCGAAGGCCAAGCCCCACTGGTGCGCGCCAGCGCCACCGCCCGGGTAACCACGCTGGCCGAAGCCGATGCCCTGGGCCTGGCCATTGCCCAGCGACTGCGCGACGGTGGAGCCCAAGGCGCCACGCCCCATGCAACGGCCTGAAGCCCGCAGGCCACAGCCTTGACCGCCGCGGCCCCCCAGGTCATCGTCACCCGCCCCGCGCGCGAGGCTGCGCACTGGGTACAGCAGTTCACCCAACGGGGCATTGCCGCTGCAGCCCTGCCCCTGATCCATGTCGGCCCAGCCGCAGACCCTGTCCTTGTGCAAGCGCTGCATCAGGCCCGTGCGCGCTTGGGCGACTACCGCGCCGCCATGTTCGTCAGCGGCAACGCGGCGCTGTACTTTTTTGAACAAAATATGGCCCTAGCGCTTTCCAATCAAGCGCTAGTAGCTATCAAAACAAGAGCATGGTCACCCGGCCCGGGAACTGCAAGGGTGCTGCTGGAAGCAGGATTCCCCGCCGAGCGCGTCGACGGCCCTGCGCCCGATGCTCCGCAATTTGACTCCGAAGCCCTGTGGCAACAAGTCCACCCCCAGGTGCAGCCAGGCGACCGCATCCTGATCGTGCGCGGGCGCTCTGCCGGGGTGCATGAAAACCAGGGCTCGGGCCGCGACTGGCTGGCTCGCCAGATCGAAGCCGCAGGCGCCCAGGTGGACTTTGTGGTGGCGTATGAGCGCGTAGCCCCCCACCTGTCAGCCCAAGACCTGGACCTGGCCCGGCAAGCCGCCCACAACGGATCCCTCTGGCTGCTCAGCAGCTCTGAGGCGGTGGCCCATCTCACGGCCGCCCTGCCCCAGCAAAACTGGCGTACAGCGCGCGCACTGGCCACGCACCCCCGTATCGCCCAGGCTGCGCGCGACGCCGGGTTTGGCGAGGTGCGGGAATGCCGCCCAGCCTTCGCGGACGTGGTGGCCTCGATAGAATCGGGCGCATGAGTTCTGTGCCCCCCACTGATCTGCCGCAGCCCCCTGCGCCCGCAGCTCCAGCCGCATCCCATCCAGGCCCGGCAGCGCCCCCTGTTACCGCCCCCACACGCCCCAGCGGCACGGCGGGCATCGGCTTGGCCAACCTGCTGCTGGGGGCCGTGGCCGCTGCGGCACTGACCAGCAGCGTCTTGCTGTGGCAAAAGCTCAGCAGCATTCAAGAGCAACTGGCCAGGCAATCGGCCGACTCGGGTACGTTGGCCATCGAGGCCCGCACCATCGCCCGCCAGGCAGAAGACCAGGTGCGCGAGACCGCTGCCCGCCTCTCGGTGGCCGAAGCCCGGGTGAGCGAAGTTGCCCTGCAACGCAGCCAACTGGAAGAGTTGATGCAAAGCCTGTCGCGCTCACGCGACGAAAACCTGGTGGTGGACATTGAATCGGCCATTCGGCTGGCGCAGCAACAGGCCCAGCTCACCGGCGGCCTGGAGCCCCTGGTCGCCACACTGAAAACCGCCAACCAACGCATTGACCGGGCAGCCCAGCCCCGACTGGCCCCCCTGCAAAGGGCCATTGCGCGCGACCTGGACCGGCTGACCCGCGCCACCGTGACCGACACCGCAGGCCTGCTGGGCCGCCTGGACGACTTGGTGCGTCAGGTGGATGAACTGCCCGTGCTCAACGCCGTGGCACAGGCGCCCGCCACCCGCAAAGCAGCCACCCCAGCCAGCAGCACAGGCACCGCCGAAGACCCTGCCATGCCGTGGTGGCAAGCCGCACTGCAGCGCAGCTGGGAAGTAGTGCGCGACGAAGCCCGTGGGCTGGTGCGCGTCAGCCGCATCGACCAGCCCGAGGCCATTTTGCTGGCACCCGAGCAAACTTTTTTCCTGCGCGAAAACCTCAAACTCAAGTTGCTCAACGCCCGGCTGGGCGTGCTGGCACGGCAGTTTGACTCTGCCCGCGCAGACCTGACGGCCGCCACGGCCGCACTGAACAAGTACTTCGACCCCGCATCCCGCCGCACCCAAAACGCAGCCACCATGCTGCAGCAAGCCCAGCAGCACATGAAGGCCGCCGAGCTGCCCCGGCTGGACGAAACCCTCTCTGCACTGGCCACGGCCGCAGCGGGGCGATGAGATGACGCACCCTGAGTCGCTTTTGCAGGTCCAGGACGCTCGCGGAGCATTGGAAAACTGATATGCGTGCAGCTCTTTGGCTTTTGGCTCTGTTTGGCGTTGCCGTAGCGGCCGCGCTGTTTGCAGGAAACAATCAGGGCACCATCACCCTGTATTGGCCCCCTCACCGCGTCGACCTGTCGCTGAACTTGGTCGTGTTGCTGCTGGTAGGCGGTTTCACCACGGTGTACGCCGCGTTGCGGGCGCTGGCCGCGCTGCTGGAGTTGCCGCACCAGGCACGCCGCTGGCGCGTGCAGCAAAAAGAGCGCGCCATGCACCACGCGTTGCTCGATGCCCTCACGCACATGCTGGCGGGGCGTTTTCTGCGCTCTCGCAAGTCGGCGCTGGCATCCCTCTCCCAAGAAAGCGCGTTGCAGGCGGCGGGTGAGCCCGTTCCACACGGCAAGCAGCTGCGTGCGTTGGCGCACCTGATTGCCGCCGAATCGTCCCACGCCCTGCAAGACCGAGCTACCCGCGAAAGCCATCTGCAAAACGCCCTGGAAGAAGCCCCCGTGCGCGGCAACGGCCAAGAGCAAGAACTGCGTGAAGGCGCCCAGATCCGCGCGGCGCGCTGGAGCCTGGACGACCGCGACCCCCAGGTCACTCTGGAGCGCCTGGCCGCCCTGCCCCAAGGCGCCGCCCGCCGCACGCTGGCCCTGCGCATCAAGCTCAAGGCCACGCGCCAGGCCCGCCAAACCCGCGAGGCCCTCGACACAGCCCGCTTGCTGGGCAAGCACCGCGCCTTCTCGGCCGGAGCGGCGCAAAGCATTGTGCGCGGCCTGGCCACAGAGTTGATCCAGTCGGCGCACGACCCGGTGCAACTGGTGCAAATCTGGGCATCGCTGGAAAACACCGAGCGCAACATGCCCGAGCTGGCCGTGCAAGCCGCCCAGCGCCTGGCCCATCTGGGTGGCGATGCCAGCCAGGTGCGCGCCTGGCTGCTGCCCGTGTGGGAGCGGATGGTGGACTTGCCAGAGGGCTTGCCCGAGGGGTTGGCACTCAAGCTGATCCGCTCGCTGGAAGACGGGCTGGACACCATCGATGCAGGCTGGCTGGCCCGCATCGAATCCGCCCAGCAATCCAACCCGCGCGATGCCCGCCTGCAATACCTCGCAGGCATGGCCTGCCTAAAGCGGCAGCTGTGGGGCAAAGCCCAACAATTGCTGACCCAGGCCAGCTCCCACCTGCATGACGCCCCCCTGCGCGCCAGCGCATGGCGACACTTGGCCGAGTTGGCAGAGCAGCGTGGCGATGCAGACGCCGCCGCCCAAGCCTGGAAAGCAGCCGCGCTGCAGCACTGAGCACAGCCCTGCGCTGGAGGCTAACAGCAACCACCGCAGGCCTCCCAGCCAACCCATCCAGAGCCCACCGCACGCGCAGCGGTGATGCTCAACACCCAGAGCACTAGAGCCGGAACCGCTCTTTGTGCACGTCTCTGCCCCCATGGCGCCGTGACCCGCGTCAAGACGAGACGGCGACAGCAAGTCGCATGTGCCCCTCAAACATTGGGGAACTTTGAGCGCAAAAGCCTTATCAATTCAGTTTTTTTGAATCAAGGCATCAATCCACCTGAAACTGCCACAGGGGCGCTCTTCCTAAACTGCAGGCATTGCACCCAGTGCACCGGCCGCAGCACCCAACGGGCGGCCCCGTTCAACAACCCCTTCGACCCAACTGCCCATGTCTTCCACCCCTCACCCTGTGAGTCCTCGCCCCGCCCGGTATTCCGGCGTTGCCATCCTGCTGCACTGGGTGCTTGGCATTGCTCTGATTGCCATCTTCGGCCTGGGCCTGTACATGACCGGCTTGCCCTTCTCGCCCCAGCGCCTGAAGCTCTACAACTGGCACAAATGGGCCGGGGTGGCCATTCTGGCCCTGTCGCTGCTGCGCCTCGTGTGGCGCGCCACCCATCGCCCCCCCGCACTGCCCCGCGCCATGGAGCAGGCCATGCCCGGTTGGCAAAAAGTGGCCCACCATGCCACCCACCATCTGCTGTATGTGCTGTTCTTTGCCGTGCCGCTGATCGGCTGGGCCTACAGCTCGGCCGCAGGGTTTCCCATCGTGTTTCTGGGCCTGTGGCAACTGCCTGACTTTGTGCCCGTGAGCAAGGAACTGGCCGAGGCCATCAAGCCCTGGCACGAGATCTCAGCGTTTGCCATGGCGGGCCTCGTCCTGCTGCATGTCGCAGCCGCCCTCAAGCACCAGATCATTGACCGCGACGGCCTGCTGCAGCGCATGCTGCCCGGCCCCCGCTGAGCCCCCACACCCCTGCAGCCCCACTGCGCTGCGCACCTTTTCCGCACCAAGGAGTTTTCATGAAGATTGCAAGCATCGTGTCCGCCATCACCCTGGGCACCGCCTTGTTGACACCCGCCGCCTGGGCCCAGCAAAAACTGGACACCGCCCACAGCGAAGTCCAATTCACCGCCCGCCAAATGGGTGTGCCCCTGGACGGCCAGTTCAAGAAATTTGACGCCCAGGTCGCCTTCGACCCCGCCAAGCTGGCTGCCAGCAAGATCACCTTCAGCGTGGACACCGGCAGCGCCACCCTGGGCTCCAAGGAAACCGATGCAGAGCTGCCCAAGGCCGTGTGGTTCAACGTACCTAAGTTCCCGCAAGCCACCTTTGAATCGAGCAGCATCAAGGCCCTGGGCGGTGGCAAGTTTGAAGTGGCCGGCAAGCTCACCATCAAGGGCAATGCGGTCAACGTCGTGGCCCCCGTCACGCTCACCCAAAGCGGTGCAGTGACCACGGCCACCGGCACCCTGCCCATCAAACGTCTGGCATTCAAGATTGGCGAAAACGAGTGGGCAGACACCTCCATGGTGGCCGACGACGTTCAAGTCAAGTTCAAACTGGCGCTGACCGGCGTGGCCAAGCTCTGAGGCGTAAGCGCCTTCAGACCCTTCCGTTTTCTCTCCCTGCGATCTTTTCTTTCAACCTCTGGTTTTTCAGGAGCCTTTCATGCGCAAATCCCTCTTCGCCTTGGCCGCCGTCGCCGCTTTGTTTGCCGGTGCTGCACAGGCCGAATCCGCCGACTACGCGATCGATCCCACCCACACCTTTGTGACGTTTGAAATCAGCCACTTTGGTGCTGCTGTGAACCGTGCCCGCTTCGACAAGAAGGAAGGCTCCGTGCAATTTGACCGCGCTGGCAAGAGCGGCAAGGTCGAGATCAGCTTCGACGCTACCTCGGTCAACTCAGGCACCCCCGCATTCGACAAGCACCTGCAAAGCGCTGACCTGTTCAACGCCGTGGCCCACCCCACCATCAAGTTCGTCTCTGACAAGTTCAGCTTCAAAGGCGACAACGTGAGCGAAGTGACTGGCCAGCTGACCCTGCTGGGCAAGACAGCGCCCATCACGCTGAAGGCCAACCAGTTCGCCTGCTACCAAAGCCCCATGCTCAAGCGCGAAGTGTGCGGCGGCGACTTTGAGGCCACCATCGACCGCACCCAGTGGGGCATGAACTACGGCGTGGATTGGGGCTTTGCCAAGAACGTGCGCCTGGTCGTGCAAGTGGAAGCCGTGAAGCAGTAATTCACGCCCCAGCAGTCATCCGAAGCCACCGCTGCGCATGCCGCAGCGGTGGCTTTTTTACGCCTACCGCCTCTCTGAAATTATTTTTAAGTAAATCAATTATGAATAGTAGAATTTGATCCACATTCAGGAGACGCCAGATGACCGCCCCCAGCACCCCAGCGCCAACCACCACCTTGCCCCCCCCGGCCGCCGTCCAGCAACTGCACCACTACGCCTACAAGGCCCGTGATGCCGAGGAAACCCGCCACTTCTACGAAGACATCCTGGGCCTGCCGCTGTACCACATCATCCAAAGCGACTACGTGCCCAGCACGGGCGAGTACTGCCCCTACACGCACTTCTTCTTTCGCCTGCAGGACGGCTCGTTCATCGCGTTTTTTGACCTGGGTGACGATGTGAAACCCGAGCCCTCGCCGAACACGCCGCTGTGGGTGAACCACATCGCCTTTCGCGTCAACACCGTGCAAGAGCTGGAGAACACCAAGGCCCGCCTGCAAGCCCACGGCGTGGAAGTGCTGGGCGTGACCGACCACCACATCTTCAAAAGCATTTACTTTTTCGACCCCAACGGCATCCGCCTGGAACTGGCGGCGCAGGTGGCCAACGAAGAACAGATGGCCAAAGACAGCACCGTGGCACATGCCCGCCTCAACGAGTGGACTGCCCGTAAGGAACAGTGGCGCAAAGAACGGGCCGAAGGCAAGAATGCCGCGCCGCTGAAGCCGCAACAGAATGATCGGCCGGAGTTTGTGCGCAGCTGACTTCACAACGTCGCTTGGGCTAGGGGCTGTTGAGAATCAAGCACAACGGCTCGGAGGGCTGTGATGCAATAGGCGCATGAGCATTCGATGGGTACTGACAGACGAGCAATGGGCCAAAATGGAGCATCAATGCCTTGGCAAGCCAAGTGATCCTGGACGCAGCGGCACAGACAACCGCCGCTTCGTTGAGGCAGTGCTGTGGATTGCCCGCACAGGTAGCCCCTGGCGAGACCTGCCGTCAGAGTTCGGCAAGTGGAACACGGTGTTCAAACGCTTTAGAGACTGGGTTAAGGCCGATGTGTTCCAACGCCTGTTCGATGCAGTGAGCGAGCAGCCGGACATGGAATACGCGATGGTGGATGCCACGATTGTGAAAGTGCATCGGCACGGCCAGGGGGCAAAAGGGGGACTTCGGGCCAGGCCATAGGCCACTCGAGGGGTGGCATGAGCACGAAGATACTGGCGCTGACGGATGCGTTGGGCAATCTGGTGAATTTCGTCTTGATGCCAGGGCAGCGCCATGACACCAAAGGAGTCAAAGAGCTGATCGCTGATGTGCGCTTTGAAGCCTTGCTCGCCGACAAGGCCTTCGATGTGAACTGGCTGATCCAGGAGTTGGACAAGCGCGGGGCGCAGGTGGTGATCTCACAGATGCCGCGAAGGAGAGCGCCACTGGAGATTGACCGGGAGGTCTACAAATGGCGTCACTTGATCGAGAACTTCTTTTGCAAGCTCAAGGAGTTCAACCGTATCGCAATGCGCAGCGACAAGACGGATAGCAGCTTCGCAGCGATGATCTATCTCGCAGCTGGGGTTATTAACTCCCGTTGATTCTCAACACGCCCTAAAGCAACAGTTTTCTTCTGCTGTTACAGGCGGAAATTTAACAATGGTTCACAATCGAAAAATCTGAACCATTTTCCAAATCGCCCATGCGAACTCCAACGATGCCCTTCAGTCTCTCAAGCCGGACTACCCTGACCATTACTTGGTCTGCCATTCTGATGGCAACATTGGTCGGCTGCGGGGGCGGCTCCAGTGGCGGGGACTCCAGCCCTTCCCTGCTACCCGTAGATCCGTTGAAGGTAGACACTAGCTACGGGACCGACGGCTCTGCAAAACTCAATGGGCTCGTACCGTCCGCAGCGGTGCTACAGCCTGATGGAAAACTGCTACTGGCAGGTTCACGGCAAACAGGCTCACTCCCAGCAGTCAACTACGGTGGCGCGCCGGCACAGGAAGTCATCGTGCGCAGACTCACAGCCAACGGCGCACCCGATCCGAGCTTTGGAAACAATGGAGAAGTCAGCTTCACCGTCAAAGGTAGCGACTCGCCTGCGGATATCAAACTGCAAAAAAATGGTCGGATCATCGTCGCGGTGCTTGCAGGCGAACCATGCGTGGTAGGTTTTCTTAGCCTCTACGCGCCCTGCACAACCGCAGCCGGGACTTCCGCATTGAGGAGCAGTAACCTTGTTGCACTGACACCTGAAGGTTTGCTAGACCGCACCTTTGGCCAAGCGGGAGTGGAAGAGACATACTCGAGCCAAAATCCCCAGCGTCTTTCGCTGGTGGTGAAAAACGACGAGAGTCTGCTTTTACTGAGATCCACGGGGAACTCACGTTTCAGTATCTATGGCCGCAGCCTAGATCGTTTTTCAGCCAATGGCGTTCGGGATACCTCCACACCACAGATTTCCCCACAACCACCATGCGAAGCCGATGGTGCGTCACTGTTGCTTCAAAAGGGCGGGCGCATTATTTCAGCGGGCGGGCGAAGCCTCGTGACTTACGCCAAACCGAGTGAGCACCCTGGTTTATGTATTGCGGCTCACGACCCTAACTCAGGCCTGCAGACCGCAGGCTCATGGACAAGCTTCGGTGGCAATTACGCACTCTCTTCATTAGAGCCAACTTCAGACGATGGATTTGTCGCTGTGGGCACCAATTGTGGCGATGAAAGTTGCCAACTTGGCATAGCTCGCTACAGAGCTGATACTGAACGTCAGACTTCGTACGGACAACAAGGTCTGGCATTCATGGCAATCCCCCAAAACTCGACCATTGCGTCGACACGGGTCCTACCTGATGACAGCGTGATGGTTCTCGCAAGCAGGGCTGTTTACGACGCCAACGGCAAAAACCCCACATTTGGCAGCGTATGGATGCGCATGAGCCCCCAGGGCGAGCCGGTGAAAGAATTTGGCACCCAAGGGCTGTTAACCACTCCTCTGTCCGCCGCGCGACCTACGCACTTTGTGCCAGATGCACAAGGACGGTGGCTGGTAATCAGCGAAAACAGACAAACAGCCGGTAGCAACAACACTGTTCTGGTTCAGCGCGTAGTGGGACACAGCAAACCCTAAAGGCCTCAAGCCTAGCCCCCAGCGAGCCCCTGCGCAAATCTCCGCGCCGTCTCGTCTGCACCTGCAGCCTCGAGCAATCTGCGGCGTTGCAAATACTCGCAATAGCGACGGCTATTGCGAGTATTTGCGCTTAGCAGCAGATCCCGATCCACAACGCACACTGTCCGCTCGATTCGTGCAAAAGGCCCCTAGAGGCGAAGGTGGCCAACGCGAGAATCGCGGAATAAATGGCTCTTTCCGTTCTAACAACCTTGAGAATCTGTCATGCGTATAACGCACACGCCACCGCTTCAAACAATACGAACCGCTTTTTCCGCCGCTACCCTGCTCGCTTTACTGACAGCATGCGGAGGCAGTGGGTCAAGTGGTTCGATCCCAACGGGGCCGACAAGTAACCCGCTCAAATTGGATACCACTTACGGCTCTGAAGGGACAGCTCAAGTCGATTGGCCACTTCCATCTGCGTTGGTGCTGCAAACCGATGGCAAGTTGGTTTTGACGGGGTCGCGACAAACAGCACCTCTACCAGCTGGCAGTTGGACAGGGCGCGCCGCCCGTGAAGTATTCGTCATCCGTTTAACGGCGAGCGGGACACTAGACACCACGTTCGGGACCAACGGGGAAGTAAAGATTTCCGTACTTGGCAGCGACACGCCAAGCGATATTAAATTGCAAAAAAACGGGCGCATCCTAGTCGCAGTCAATGCGGCCCAGCCGTGTTCCGTTCAAGAGCATTCACTCACCGCACCCTGCCTCACATCTGCTGGTTCGAACGCCAAGTATTTCAGCCAATTGATAGCACTTACGCAGGAGGGTGCGATCGATAAGACGTTTGGCGAGAGCGGCGTGGCATCCACTGCTGCAAGCCGCAACCCCGAGTCCCTTTCACTTGCCGTCCATAGTGATCAACGCATTTTTCTACTGCGTTCAACCGGGTATGAACTGACAGGACTGAGTGAATATGGCCGCGTTTTAGATATGTTCTCTGCAGACGGCGTGTTAGCTCAAAAAACTACCACAGCCAATTCAGCGTCTGAATGTTTGGCCTCCGGCACTTCGTTGCTCATTCAAAACTCAGGCAGGATTGTGTCGGCGGGAACGCGAGGCGGGACCACTTACACGAATCCTGCAGAACACCCAGGGGTCTGCATTGCGACGCATTCCCAAGACGCCGGTGAGCAGACTTCAAACACTTGGACTAAATTGGGTGGCAACTTGGGGTTTCGGTCGCTCCAACCGACATCTGAAGGCGGCTTCATGTCCATTGGTACCGTTTGCGATGCCAACAATGACAATTGCCAACTGGGTGTCGCCCGTTACGGCACTGCAGGCACATTGCAATTGTCCTTCGGGAATAACGGCGTTGGCAAAATCGGGCTACCGGCGAGAACAAACCTCCAGTCTGCTGTACCGCTGCCGGACGACAGTCTGATGGTCTTAGGCAGTCGTGTCGTGTATGGGGAAAATTTCAGTAACCCCCAGGCAGGTGCGGTGTGGGTGCGCATGAAAGCCAATGGGTCTGCTGATACTGATTTCGGTACTGGAGGGGTCTTTACAGGCCCCCTCTCCAACCAATCACCCATTCGCTTACTTCCCGACTCGCAAGGGCGTTGGCTAATGGTCAGTTATGACGCGCTGACTGCCGGACCGACCAGTTTCCAAATACAGCGTTTGAGCGGATGGAGTCAGCCATAAGTCACCCGTGGCGCAATGGAGACTGCAATCAGTTCATCGACCCTGCTACGCTATCACGGGACGCACTTGCAAATATCTCCATTGCAGATTTGAAAAGGGCGTCGCAGGGCTGCTGATGCTGCCTGCGTGGTGCTCTGATTCATTCCTTGCTCTCAAGCCACCTGGCGGTCAGCTGAAACACATAACCAGCTGCGAATCTATGGAATACGACCGTCGCTCTACGCGGCTTTCGCCACATGGAATAGCCACCGCGAAAACGCCTGAAGCACCGGCGACTGCTCCGGCGCATTCGGACTGACCAGGTAATAGCCGCGCTCGCCGCGCAACGGTTTTTGGCAAACCACCACCAGATCGCCGCTGGCCAATTCGGCCTCGATCAACATGGGCGGCATGAGCGCCACGCCCATGCCATGGGTGGCTGCCACCGCCAGCATGGAGAACAATTCGTAGCGCGGGCCGTCCAATGCGCGGGAGGCGTCCACTCCCATCGCATCAAACCACTGCCGCCAGGCGTATGGGCGTGTGCTTTGCTGCAGCAAGGGCAAGTCAGCGAGGGCTTCGGCGGCTACGGGCTGGTGGGCTCTGCCCCGGCCTCTGGGCGCTGTGGACTCCAGCAGGCGCGGGCTGCACACGGGCAAGACCTCTTCGTGCATCAGCAACTGGGCCTGCACACCGGGCCAATTGGCAACCTGCTCGGGCGTTCCTGCATACAGAGCAGCGTCGAACGTGGTGTCTACAAACAAGAACGGCCGCGTCTGCGTATCGATGTGCACCACGATGTCGGGGTGCACCTGCGCCAACTGCGGCAGGCGCGGTATCAGCCAGCGGGTGGCGAACGTGGGCACGGCCGCCAGCGACAGCGTGCCGCCCTCGCCCTGGTGGGCCATCACATCGAGCGTGTCGCGCTCCAGCCCCTGCAGCCAGCGCGCCACCTGGCGACCATAGTGTGCGCCGGCGGGCGTAAGCACCACGCCGTGGCGTGTGCGGCGAAAGAGCTGCACGCCCAAGAACTCCTCCAACGCCTGGATCTGGCGGGACACGGCGCTCTGGGTCAGCGACAGCTCCTGCGCGGCGCGGGTGTAGCTCTCGTGGCGGGCTGCGACTTCAAAACAGGCCAGTGCCTGGGTCGATGGAATGTTGCGGCGCATGATGAAGAGGAACTTGTGGAAAGAAAACCAGCCATTGAAGCAGTCTGTGGCAAGTATTCCATACATTCCATAAACGCATGTCTGGATGAAAAGAACTCGCTTGCGGGGCGCCACGCCACAACCTACGATGCACCCCAGACCCGTTTCTTTTCACGCTTCTTTCGACTTGGAGACACACATGGCCAACGCCGCTTTTCAATGGGATGACCCGTTCCTCCTGAGCCAGCAACTGACCGACGACGAGCGCGCCATCCGCGACGCCGCCGCCGCCTATTGCCAGGACAAGCTGGCACCCCGCGTGCTCGACGCCTTCCGCCACGAGAAGATGGACGTGAGCATCTTCCGCGAGATGGGCGAAGTGGGCCTCCTGGGCCCCACCATCCCCGAGGAGTACGGCGGCCCCGGCCTGTCGTACGTGGCCTACGGCCTGATCGCCCGCGAGGTGGAACGCGTGGATTCGGGCTACCGCTCCATGGCCAGCGTGCAGTCGTCACTGGTGATGGTGCCCATCCACGAGTTCGGCACCGAAGCGCAAAAGCAGAAGTACCTGCCCAAGCTCGCCACCGGCGAGTGGATCGGCTGCTTCGGCCTGACCGAGCCCGACCACGGCTCCGACCCCGGCAGCATGGCCACACGCGCCTACAAGGTGGACGGCGGCTACAAGCTCAAGGGCAGCAAGATGTGGATCACCAACAGCCCCGTGGCCGACGTGTTCGTCGTCTGGGCCAAGGAAGTGTCCGAAGGCGGTGCCGTGGGCCCCATCCGCGGCTTTGTGCTGGAAAAGGGCTGGAAGGGCCTGACGGCCCCCGCCATCCACGGCAAGGTGGGCCTGCGCGCCTCCATCACCGGCGAGATCGTGATGGACGATGTGTTCGTGCCCGAAGAAAACGCGTTTCCTGAAGTGCAGGGCCTGAAGGGCCCCTTTACCTGCCTGAACAGCGCGCGCTACGGCATCGCCTGGGGCGCACTGGGTGCGGCCGAGTTCTGCTGGCACACCGCCCGCCAGTACACGCTGGACCGCAAGCAGTTCGGCCGCCCCCTGGCTGCCAACCAGCTCATCCAGAAGAAGCTGGCCGACATGCAGACCGAAATCGCCATCGGCCTGCAGGCCTGCCTGCAGTTCGGCCGCATGAAGGACGCGGGCACCGCCAGCGTGGAAGGCACCTCCATCATCAAGCGCAACAGCTGCGGCAAGGCGCTGGACATCGCCCGCCTGGCGCGCGACATGATGGGCGGCAACGGCATCAGCGACGAGTTTGGTGTGGCCCGCCACCTGGTGAACCTGGAAGTGGTGAACACGTATGAAGGCACGCACGATGTGCATGCGCTGATCCTGGGGCGTGCGCAGACGGGGATTGCAGCGTTTTCGTGACATCCCCCTGAGGCGCTACGCGCCTTCCCCCTTCTCTCGGCTTCGCCGGGAAGGGGGACGACGCCCTCGCTGCGGGGCGGCCCTTGCTCGGCGTCCCTGGCATGGAGACACGCCCACCTCAGCCCTCATGCCAATTTCACACGTTTTTGGCCTCTAACGCTTTATATACAAGCGCTAGCAGCTATCAATTTTATAGTTCACTAACCCCATGACCACACCCATCCCGAACGCAGGCGCCCTCGCAGGCATCAAGGTGCTCGACCTCTCCCGCGTGCTGGCCGGGCCGTGGTGCACTCAGATCCTGGCCGACCTGGGGGCGGACGTGGTCAAGGTGGAGCGCCCCGGTGTGGGCGACGACACACGCCAGTGGGGCCCACCCTTTTTGAAGGACGCCGAGGGCAACGACACCAACCAGGCCAGTTACTACACCGCCTGTAACCGCAACAAGCGCTCCGTCACCATCGACATGGCATCGCCCGACGGGCAGGCGCTGATCCGGCAGATGGCGCAAGAGGCGGACATCGTGGTGGAGAACTTCAAGGTCGGCGGCCTCAAGCAATACGGCCTGGACCACGAGAGCCTGCGCGCACTCAACCCGCGCCTCATCTACTGCTCGGTCACCGGCTTCGGGCAAGACGGTCCTTATGCCGAGCGCGCAGGCTACGACCTGATGGTGCAGGCCATGACGGGCCTGATGAGCATCACCGGCCAGGCCGACAGCCAGCCCGGCGGTGGCCCGATGCGTGTGGGCGTGGCGGTGATCGACCTGTTCACCGGTCTGTACGCCAGCAACGCCATTCTGGCCGCGCTGCATGTGCGCGACAACGCCACCAGCGGCACGGGCCAGGGCCAGCACATCGACATGGCCCTGCTCGACGTGGGCATGGCCGTGCTGGCCAACCAGGCCTCGGGCTTCCTCGCCACGGGCAAGGCGCCCGGGCGCATGGGCAACAGCCACCCCAGTCTCGCGCCCTACCAGGACTTTGCGACCGCCGACGGCAACATGCTGCTGGCCATTGGCAACGACGGCCAGTTCCAGCGCTTTTGCGCCGCCGCCGAGCAACCCCAGTGGGCCAGCGACCCGCGCTATGCCACCAACACGCTGCGCGTGCAAAACCGCACCGCGCTGATCCCCGCCATGGAGGCCGTGACCCGCACGCGCACCACCGCCGACTGGATCGCCCTGCTGGAAGACAAGGCCGTGCCCTGCGGCCCCATCAACACCATTGCCCAAGCGTTTGACGACGCGCAAGTGCAGGCGCGCGGCCTGGCCGTATCGTTGCCACGGTGGAAGGATGGCGAGGCAGGCGATGGCGTGCAACAGATCACCGGCGTGGCCAGCCCGCTGCGCCTGTCGGCCACACCGCCGGTGTTGCGCAACGCGCCTCCGGCCCTGGGCCAGCACACCGACGAGGTGCTGCGTGAACTGGGGTTGGATGACGCGCGCATTGCAGCGCTGCGGGCCGCCAAAGCCATTTGACCGGTTCCGCTTCACCGCTTGACGGCTTGAGGCAACGCCAAACGCTCAGGGCGGCTTGCGCCACCCAGCGGCGCTGCCACAGCGCCCGCCAAGTGATGTGGCCACTCTGACAACCCCCAGGGCGCACAGGCGCCCTTTGCTGAGATTCCCCGCGCCAGCCTGTGCTGCCCGCCACATATAACAAGGAGACAACACCATGATCCGTCGCACCGCCCTGTCCCTGGGCGTCCTCGCACTCGCCAGCACCGCCGCTGTTATCAGCACAGCTGCACACGCCCAAACCGCTTGGCCCACCAAGCCAATTCGCCTGCTGGTGCCCTTTGCCGCCGGGGGTACGACCGACCTGGTGGCCCGCACCATTGCTGAGCCCCTGGGCCGCGAACTGGGCCAGCCTGTGGTGGTGGAAAACAAGGGCGGCGGTGGCGGCAGCATCGGCGCAGCAGAAACAGCCCGCGCCACCCCCGACGGCTACAACCTGGGCGTGGCCACGGTGTCCACCACCGCCACCAACCCGGCCATCAACCCCAAGATTCCGTACAACGTGGCCACCGACTTCACGCCCATAGTGAACATTGCGGCCACTCCCAATGTGATTGCCGCCAACCCCAAGCTGCCGTTTCACGACTACAAAGGCATGCTGGCCACCATCAAGAAAGAGCCCGGCAAATACGCCTACGCCTCGCCTGGCAACGGCAGCATCACCCACCTGATGATGGAGATGTTCAAGCTGGACACCCAGACTTTCATGGTGCACGTTCCCTACCGGGGGTCCGGCCCTGCGCTGACCGACGCGGTGGCGGGCCAGGTGCCACTGATTTTTGACAACCTGCCCTCCGCCCTGCCCTTCATCAAGGAAAAGCGCCTGGTCGCCCTGGTGGTGGCGGCGCCGCAGCGCGTGGCCGCCTTGCCCGATGTGCCCACCTTCAAAGAGGTGGGCCTGGAGCAGGTCAACCGCATGGCCTACTACGGCATCGTGGGCCCCAAGGGGCTGCCCAAGGACATCGTGGACAAGGTGAACGCGGCCGTGCGCAAGGTGGTGCAAGACCCCGCCATCCGCAAACGCATTGAGGAGACGGGCTCGATCATCATGGCCGACACCCCGGAAGCTTTTGCCAAACAGATGCGCGAAGAACTGGCCGTCTACAAAGACGTGGTGGCCAAGCAAAAGCTGACCATGGACTGAACACCTGCGCCCACCTGGGCACCTTCAGGCCTTGGGCATTCGCCCCTCTGAGCCCCGCCCTGTGCGGGGCTTTTTCTTTGGTGCCGCAACTTTCAACCATCCTTGCCAGCAAGCCACCGCCCCTGCGACCCATTTAGCGCTTCACAAAAGCCTGCGCATTCTGATAATGGGGCAGCCCCCACCCATGTCGCCACTATGTGCGCGTGGCAGCGAGGCGTGCTGCGGCCTTCCCTTTGCCCCAACGGACCCCGTGTCCACTGCAGGAGGTTCCCATGAAGCTCAGTGTCAAGCTCCCACTCGCATTCATGGCCGCGCTGCTGCTGCTCATGATGGCTGCGCTGTTCGGCATCCAGCAGCTCAACCAGGCGCTGAACGTGTACGAAACCACGGTGGCCCACAACTATGAGCACGAGCGGCGGGCTGCCACCATGCTGCAAGACTTCAAAGTGCAGGTGCAAGAGTGGAAGAACGTACTGCTGCGCGGAAAGGACGCCGCCCAACGCGACCGCTACTGGGCAGCCTTTCAAAAGCAGGAAAAAGCCGTGGCCCAGGCCGCCAGCCAGCTGCAAAGCGACCTGCCCAGCGGCCCGGCGCTGGACAAAGTGCGGGCCTTCAGTCAGGCGCACGAACGCATGGGCGCGGCCTACCGCAAGGGCTACGAGGCCTTTCAGGCCGCAGACAACGATGCCCAGGCAGGGGATAAAGCCGTGCAGGGCATGGACCGGGAGCCCTCGCAACTGCTGGACCAGGCGGGCGACCTGATTGCCCAGGCCAGCGCGGAGGTGGCCAAAGCGGCGGGCCAACGGGCCAGCCAAGCCAACACCATCAGCCTGCTGGTGATGCTGGTGGTGTGCGCGGCCAGCGTGGTGGGGGCACTGGCGTTCAGCCGCTCGGTGGTGCGCCCCATTGGGCAGGCGGTGCAGGTGTCACAGGCCGTGGCCAAGGGCGACCTGACGGCCGCCAACCCGTCGCGCGGCAAGGATGAGATCGCACAATTGCTCAACGCCCTGCACGATATGCAAGGCAGCCTGGCCCAGGTGGTGCAGCGCGTGCGCACCAACGCCCACAGCGTGGCCGGTGCCAGCGCCGAGATTGCCACGGGCAACAACGACCTCTCCATGCGCACCGAGCAGCAAGCCAGCGCGCTGGAGCAAACCTCAGCCTCGATGGAGGAGCTCAACTCCACCGTGCAGGCCAACGCCGACAACGCGCGCCAGGCCAGCCAGCTGGCAGTGAATGCATCCTCGGTGGCAGTGCAAGGCGGCAACGTGGTGGCCGAGGTGGTCAGCACCATGCGCGGCATCAACGACAGCAGCAAGAAGATTGCCGACATCATTGGCGTGATCGACGGCATCGCCTTCCAGACCAACATCCTGGCCCTGAACGCGGCCGTGGAAGCCGCACGCGCGGGCGAGCAAGGCCGGGGCTTTGCGGTGGTGGCCAGCGAGGTGCGCAGCCTGGCCCAGCGCAGCGCCCAAGCCGCCAAAGAGATCAAGGGGTTGATCCACACCAGCGTGGAGCGGGTGGAGCAAGGATCGGCGCTGGTCGATCAAGCGGGCACCACCATGACCGAAGTGGTGGCCTCCATCCGCCGCGTGACGGACATCGTGGCCGAGATCAGCGCCGCCAGCAGCGAGCAGAGCCAGGGTGTGAGCCAGGTGGGCGAGGCCATCACCCAGATGGACCAGGTCACCCAGCAGAACGCCGCCTTGGTCGAGGAAAGCGCTGCCGCAGCCGACAGCCTCAGGGTGCAAGCGCAGCAACTGGTGGAGGCCGTGGCGGTGTTCCGCCTGTCAGCGCACGATGCCGACACGCGCGCTCTGGCAGGCCCCGCAGGCAGCCTGCAATTGGCGGCAGGCTGACCACGCGCTGCTAGCACAGGTCACAAAGGCCACTCACAAAATCGCGCCCGGCTGCTCCCCGCGCTCATACACCACATGGGCACGGCCCACGATCAGGGGGTCGAGCGTGCCCAGGCGTGCCAGGTCTTTGGCGGCATAGGGCAGCTTGTGCAGCACGTAGCGCATGGCGTTCAGGCGCGCGCGCTTCTTGCAGTCGCTTTTGATCACCGTCCAGGGGGCATCGGCCGTGTCGGTGTCGCAAAACATGGCCTCTTTGGCGCGGGTGTAGTCGTCCCATTTGTCCAGCGATGCGGTGTCGATGGGGCTGAGCTTCCACTGCTTGAGCGGGTGCGCCTCGCGCTCCTTGAAGCGGCGGCGTTGCTCCTTTTGGCTGACGGAGAACCAGAACTTGATCACATGCACGCCGCTGCGCACCAGGTGGCGCTCAAACTCAGGCGCCTGGCGCATGAACTCGCTGTACTCGGCATCCGAGCAAAAGCCCATCACACGCTCCACCCCGGCGCGGTTGTACCAGCTGCGGTCAAACATCACGATCTCGCCCTGCGTCGGCAGGTGCTGCACGTAGCGCTGAAAGTACCACTGGCCGCGCTCGGTTTCGGTGGGCTTTTGCAGCGCCACCACGCGCGCACCACGGGGGTTGAGGTGCTCCATGAAGCGCTTGATGGTGCCGCCCTTGCCCGCCGCATCGCGCCCCTCAAACAAGATCACCACGCGCTGTCCGGTCTCCTTCACCCAGGCCTGCAGCTTGAGCAGCTCCACCTGCAGCCGAAACTTCTCGCGCTCGTAGGTGGAGCGGCGCAACAGGTTGCGGTAAGGGTAGGCCCCCCGGCGCCAGTCGCGGGCCAGCTCCTCGTCGGGGTTGACGCCATCGGCATCTCCGTCGCCACTGGCCTCACGGCCCACATGCTGGCGCAGGGCCTCGTGCAACGCCTCCAGGTCGTCTTGCGATGCACCCTCCAGCAGCGCCCGCAGGCTGGCAATGCGCTGCTGGGTGGATTGGGTGGCGTCATCGCTGCTGAGCAAGGACAACACCGCTGCCGTCTGCTGCCCCTGCGCAGCCTGCACCGCTTGCTGCGCCACATGCCGGGCCAGCGTGGCGGGCTGCAGGCTGGGTGGCACATCCCCCCGGGCCACCGTGCGCACGGCGCGGGGTGAGGCCTTCACCACAGCCCCCGCCGCAGCGCTTGCGCGGCGGCGTGTGGAGGGCGCCGCAGCCTCTGCATTGCCCAAAGGGCTGGAACAAATCGAAGGACTGGCCGAAGCGGATGGGGTGGTGGGAGCACGGCGTGATGTCATGGCAAGGTCTCCGGTTGGGTGCCCCAGGGGGCTACGCTGCAGACTGCATGAACTTCAAGGGCCATACAGCAAGCGTCGCAGCGCACCTGGGTGCACGTCACAAAATCGTCAAAAACCCCATTCTTGCGCGCAGGGCTCGCGGCGATTTGACAGACATCAAGGCGGTTTGCAATAGCCAGCCATGCCCTGCAGCGAGCTTGAAGCGGGGCCGCCCTGTCTATATAAAAACACAGCCTAGCGCTTGATATACAAGCGCTAGCAGCTATATTTTTAATAGCAAACCAATTACTCGCGGCCCGTCTCCACCAGGGCGCCCAGGTTGTCCAGCGTGGCCAGGCAGGCCTGGGCCACTTCAACGCCCTTCTTCACGAAGTGCTCGCGGTAAAAGCGCAGATGGTCCTCGTGCTCGTGAAAGTCGCGGGGGGTGAGCACGGCAGACAACACGGGCACTTCGGTGTCCAGTTGCACACGCATCATCCCGTCGATCACGGCAGAGGTCACAAACTCGTGGCGGTAGATGCCACCGTTCACCACCAAAGCGCAGGCCACGATGGCGTCGTAGCGCCCGCTGCGCGCCAGCTTTTTGGCCAGCAGCGGTATCTCGAAGGCGCCAGGCACCTCGTAGTGCACCACCTGGCTGGGCGGCAAGCCACTGCGAGCGAACTCGGCCACCGCAGCATCGCGGGCCTGGTGAACGATGTCCCGATGCCAGTTGGCGCAGAGGATGGCCACGCGCTCGTTGCGGGGCACTGCGCTGGTGCGGCCCAACTCGGCGTTGGCGGCTGCGGCATGGGAATGGAAGGACTGATTCATGGACTTATCTCGTTGCGAAGAAAGGGTTACCAGAATCAGGGCGCGCGCGAACAAAGACCCCCGTGCAGCAAAAGGCACCCGCGCACAGCCCCACGCGCATTGCGCGGCCCACCCGCCGTGCCCCCAAAAGGCACAGCAAGCCAACCGCAGCCACACGCGCAGCGCCACACACGGGCACCCCACTGAACGGGAGGCCCATGGCTTCGCGATCTCTTTCATCCGGACTGTGACCGTCGGCTCTGGCATCGCACCAGATCTGCTGACCCTGCGGGGTGGTTCTTCCGGAAGGAGGAACGGCCCTGCAGGCGCTCGCGGGCTCCTACGACCTTGTCAGGCCACAGATACCGCCGGTGGGGAATTTCACCCCGCCCTGAGAACGCTGCCGGGCGTGAAAAGGCTCCAAGCCCGGCGCAGGCGATTCTAGGCCCACCCAACCATGCCGTTGCCGTCGACCGCTTTGCCCACGTTGCTCACTCTGGCAGTGCGATTTTTCAGGGCTGCGTGGTCAAGCGCTGCTGCACACGACTCACCGGGGCCGCTCAAAGCCGCCCTCAGCCCAGGCAGCGGCACTGGCAACCGTGAGCTTGAAGGTGGGCGGCACACGCACGCGCCCCAGCTCTTCGCCCAGTTCGTCATGCGCGCTCAGGGTGGCCGTGGCGCCCTCTTCGTCCGGCACGATGGCCAGGGCCACGCGCAGGCGCTGGCCTTGCACGGTGACGTGCACACTCTTGTTGAGCTGGGCATGCAACTGCTGCTCGTGGCGGCGAATCACCTCGCTGGCGGTTTTGACCAGGGTGTTGAAGGCCGACACATCCAGGGGCTTGGGGTTCTTCTTGTCGCGCCCCATGGTCCAGGGCCCCACCAGGGCGGGCTCTGCCTCGCCTTGCAGCGTCATCGCCACGGCCCAGCCGTCATCGTCTTCGTTTTTGATGACACGCGCCGTCCAGCGGCCGTCGCTCCAAAGGCGTGGTTCCTGAACAGCGTCGGTCGTGTCGTGGGTGTCTTGCATGGGCGGGGCGAAAAAGGCCAAGGAGGCGAAGGAGGGGCGCAGAGCATAACGGCTCGGGGCACCTTGCACTGAAAGCTGCGATTCAGAGCCACCGAACAGGGCCATTGCACCGTCAAGCACAGCCCTTGCCTGCAGCCATCGACCTGTTTTTCAATAACTGTTCGTTATTGATCGGGGCGATCAAAAACCGTCCATTGGGCGACTGGCCGCCTCGCGCAGAACGTCCATAAAGGCCTGCGCGGCCGGTGTCGGCGGCTCGCCCAGCCGGGTGATCAGGCCATAGTCGGGCATGCGGTCTGGCAGCTCCACCGGGATGCGGGCCAGCAGGCCTTTGTTCACGTATTTTTCGACCAGCGCGGCGGGCTGCAGCGACAGCATGTCGGTGGTGTGCATCAGCTCCAGCGCAAACAAAAAAGAAGGCGTCTCGACCACGCCCGAGGTGGGTGCCAGGCCAGCGCTGCCAAAGATATCGTCCGACACCTTGCGCACAGCGGTAGAGGCGGGGTACAGAATCCAGGGCCAGTGGGCCAGCTCGGTCAAGGCCAGGTCCACCGTGCCGCGCAAAGGGTGGTGCAGCCCGGCCACCACCTGCAGTGGCTCGGCAGACAGGCGCTCGTAATGGAACTGGCTGCGCTGCGCCTCGTCCGTGAAGCGGCCGATCATCAGGTCGATCTTTCGCTCGGCCAGCCACACCACCAGCTGATCGCTGCTCTGCTCCAGAATTTTGAGCACCAGCAAAGGCCGCAGGCGCTGGATTTCAGCCACCGACGCCACCAGCAAATGGGCCGCAGAGCCGGTGATGGCGCCAATCGACAAGTGGCCATGCCCGCCTTGCTTGAGGGCATTGAATTCGTCCACAAACTGGCGCTGACCGTCGAGCACAGCGCTGGCATAACGCAGGGTAAAAAGCCCCAGCTCGTTGGGCCGCATGCCGCGCGACAAGCGGTCAAACAAACGCGCCTCCAGGATCTCCTCGATGTCCATCAGGATCTTGGTGGCCGCAGGCTGGGTAACGTGCATCTGCTCGGCCGTCAAACGCAGATTGCGGGTGCGCCCGAGGATGTCCAGAAACTGCAAATGCCGAAACCGCAGCCGCGCACAGGCCTGCGCCAAAGACAAGGGTTTACCCGGAAAAACGTCTGTACCCATAACCATTTGGAATGGATCGTAGCAAAAAATTCAGTAGACCCATGCGGGGGCCAGACCTACCCTTCGGCCTGCGTCACTGACGGGCCTACAAAGGAACCGCAGGGCGTGGGCGGCACACCTGCCGCGACACAGCCATACCAACGGAGACAAACATGAAGTTCAAATCCCTCGCCCTGGCCGCCACCGTGCTGGCCGCTTTGGCCGCCCCGGTGTCCGCGCAAATCAAAGAGCATGTGTTCAAGGTAGGCATCGGCCTGAGCGAAGACCACCCCCAGGCACTGGCCGTCAAGCACTTTGCCGAAAAACTGGCCGCCAAGAGCGGCGGCAAGATGAACGCCAAGCTGTTTGCCAGCGGCTCGCTGGGCAACGACGTGAGCATGACATCGGCCTTGCGCGGCGGCACGCTGGAGATGACGGTGCCGGACTCCTCCACGCTGATGTCGCTGATCAAACCCTTTGGCGTGCTGAACCTGCCCCTGACCTTCAACAACGAGCAAGAAGCCGACGCCGTGCTGGACGGCCCCTTTGGCCAGAAGCTGCTGGCCAAGCTGCCCGAAAAGGGCCTGGTCGGCCTGGGCTACTGGGAAAACGGCTTTCGCCATGTGACCAACTCGCGCCGCCCCGTCAACAAGGCGGACGACTTGGCGGGCCTGAAGCTGCGGGTGATCCAAAGCCCCCTGTTCCTGGACACCTTCAACGCCCTGGGCACCAACGCCACGCCCATGCCCTTCACCGAGCTGTACACCGCCATGGAACAAGCTGCGGTGGACGGGCAAGAGAACCCGCCCGCCACCATCCTGACCAGCAAGTTCTACGAAGTGCAAAAGCACCTGGTGCTCTCGCGCCACATGTACAGCGCCTGGGTGCTGCTCATGTCCAAGAAGACCTGGGACGGCCTCTCGGCCCAAGAGCAAAAAATCGTGCAGGAAGCGGCCCGCGAAGCCACGTTGTTTGAGCGCAAGTCCATCCGCGCCTTGAGTGAAACCGCCCTGGGCGACCTCAAGAAGGTGGGCATGCAAATCACCGAGCTGCCAGCGGCCGAACAGGCCAAGCTGCGCGCCAAGCTGCAACCGGTGCTGGCCAAGTACGGCCGGGAGTTTGGCGAAGAGACCACCAACGAGCTGATGAGCGAACTGGCCAAGGTGCGCGGCACTGCAGCCACTGCCGCCAAGTAAGCCGCAGGCGCGCCAGGGGCACGCCAAGTGCGTGCCCGTGCACCGTGCGCCCGTCTGGTGCCATCCATCGCTTTCGTTCATCCGCACCCGTTTTCGCCACAGGGACCGACATGCCAAAGACACCCCGCCGCCCCTTTCGCTCCCGCGACTGGTTTGCCGACCCTGAGCGCTCGGACATGACCGCGCTGTACCTGGAGCGGTTCATGAACTACGGGCTCACGCCTGAAGAACTGCGCTCAGGCCGGCCCATCATTGGCATTGCACAAACGGGCAGCGACCTGTCGCCCTGCAACCGCATCCACGTCGATCTGGCGCGCCGCGTGCGCGAGGGCATCCGCGACGCAGGGGGCATTCCCATGGAATTCCCCGTGCATCCCATCTTTGAGAACTGCCGTCGTCCCACGGCGGCGCTGGACCGCAACCTGGCCTACCTGGGCCTGGTGGAGACGCTGTACGGCTACCCCATTGATGCCGTGGTACTGACCACAGGCTGCGACAAGACCACCCCTGCGGGCGTGATGGCGGCCAGCACGGTGGACATTCCGGCCATCGTGCTCTCCGGCGGCCCCATGCTGGACGGCTGGCACAACGGCGAGTTGGTGGGCTCAGGCACCGTCATCTGGCGCAGCCGCCGTCAGCTGGCCGCAGGGGAGATTGACGAAGAGGAATTTTTGCAGCGCGCCTGCAGCAGCGCCCCCTCTGCCGGGCACTGCAACACCATGGGCACGGCATCGACCATGAACGCCGTGGCCGAAGCCCTGGGCCTGTCGCTGCCCGGCTGCGCGGCCATTCCGGCGCCTTACCGAGAGCGGGGCCAGATGGCCTATGAGACCGGGCGCCGCATCGTTGAGATGGCCTATGAGGACCTGCGCCCTTCGCGCATCCTGACGCGCGAGAGCTTTCTCAATGCACTGTCGGTGGTGAGCGTGGCCGGGGGTTCGAGCAACGCGCAGGTGCACATCATGGCCATGGCGCGCCACGCAGGCGTAGTGCTGGAGGCCAAGGACTGGACCGAGCACGCCTATGACCTGCCCCTGCTGCTGAACATGCAGCCCGCAGGCCAGTTCCTGGGCGAGCGCTTTTTCCGCGCCGGTGGGGTGCCTGCATTGATGTGGGAGCTGCAGCAAGCCGGGCGCCTGCACAACGACTGCGCCAGCGTGACGGGCCGCACGGTGGGCAACAACCTGCAAGGCCGCGAAACCCGCGACCGCGAGGTGATTCGCCCATTTGATCGGCCGTTGCTGCAAAAGGCCGGCTTCCTGGTGCTCAGCGGCAACCTGTTTGACTTTGGTATTTTGAAGACCTCGGTGATCTCCGAGGCCTTCCGCGCCCGCTACCTGAGCCGCCCAGGGCAGGAGGGCACTTTTGAAGCCCGCGCCGTGGTGTTTGAAGGCGCAGACGACTACCACGCCCGCATCAACGACCCGACACTGAACATCGACGAAGGCTGCATCCTGGTGATGCGCGGCGCGGGGCCCATTGGCTGGCCAGGATCGGCCGAGGTGGTCAACATGCAACCGCCCGATGCACTGATCCAGCGCGGCATCAACACCCTGCCCACCCTGGGCGATGGTAGGCAATCGGGCACGGCAGACAGCCCGTCCATCCTGAACGTGTCGCCAGAGAGTGCTGTGGGCGGAGGCCTGAGCTGGCTGCAAAGCGGCGACACCATCCGCATCGACCTGAACACGGGCCGCTGCGATGCGCTGGTGGCGCCCGAAGAGGTCGCACGCCGCCGCCGCGAGCTGCCCGCGCCTCCCATCCCCAAAAGCCAGTCTCCGTGGGAAGCGCTCTACCGAGAAAAGACGGGCCAACTGGTGGATGGCGCGACGCTGGACTTCGCGCTGCAGTTCCAGCGCATCTCTGAAAACACCCCACGCCACAACCACTGAGCCCGGCACTGCACAGCGCAGCCGCGCCAACCAAGGCGCGCACTGCGCAAGCTGCAACTTGACACCGTAAAGGACATTCCATGACCTCCACAACAGCGGCCACCATGGCCGGTGCGGACAAACACGCCCCTACACCAGCCCACCCGAGTCCCTCCATTGCGCAAGTGCTGCCCACCGACGGCCTGCAAGGCACCTTGGTGGGCCGTGTGTGGGCCCCCGGAGCCATCCCCGGGCCCGCCGTGGTCGCCCTGCGGCCCGAAGGTGTGTTCGACCTGACCGAACACTTCCCCACCATGAGCACCCTGCTGGACCAAGCCCAGCCTGCACAGGCGGTGCAAGGCACGCCGGGCCAGTGGCTGTGTAGCGTGGAGGACCTCATTCAGAACAGCCTGCCTGGCCAGCGCAACGCTGGCGCGCCCTGGCTGCTGGCCCCCTGCGACCTGCAGGTGGTCAAAGCCGCTGGCGTCACCTTTGCCGCGAGCCTGATTGAGCGGGTGATTGAGGAACAGGCCCGGGGCGACGCCAGCCGCGCACAGGGGCTCAGAAGCCAGGTGATCGGGCTCATTGGAGAGAGCCTGGCCGACATCCGCCCCGGCTCACCCCAAGCCATGGCGCTGAAAGCACTGCTGCAGGAAAAAGGCCTGTGGTCACAGTACCTGGAGGTGGGCATTGGCCCCGACGCCGAGGTGTTCACCAAGGCGCCCGTGCTGGCCTCGGTGGGCTGCGGCCAGGACATCGGCATCCGCGCCGATTCGGCCTGGAACAACCCCGAGCCCGAGGTGGTGCTGGCGGTGAATGGGCGCGGCGACATCGTGGGCGCCACGCTGGGCAACGATGTGAACCTGCGCGACATTGAAGGCCGCAGTGCACTGCTGCTGGGCAAGGCCAAGGACAACAACGCATCGTGCGCATTGGGGCCATTCATCCGCTTATTCGATGCGGGCTTTGGCCTGGACCAGGTGCGCAATGAAACCGTGCACTTGCGCGTGGCCGGGGTGGACGGCTTTGAGCTGCGTGGCATCAACACCATGGCCAGCATCAGCCGCGACCCGGCCGACCTGGTGGCGCAGACGCTGGCGGCACACCAGTACCCCGACGGTTTCATGCTGTTCCTCGGCACGCTGTTTGCACCCATTGAAGACCGCGACCTACCCGGCAGCGGCTTCACGCACAAGCTGGGCGATGTGGTCACCATCCAGAGTGCATGGCTGGGCGGCCTGCACAACCGCGTGACGCACAGCGAGACGGCTGCGCCCTGGCAGTTTGGTCTGCGCGCCTTCATCAACAACCTGGCACAGCGCGGCCTGTTGCGCAACGCCGGTTTGTGACTCGGCCCAACGTGCCGCCTTCCCAAAAATGAATGGCCCCGCCATCACGGAGACATCCCCATGCTGACCTCTTTCATTGACCGGTGCTGCCGCTGCATCAACCTGCTGATCGCCCTGGCCCTTGCGGTGATGGTGCTGCTGGTGTTTGGCAACGTGGTGCTGCGTTACGCCTTCAACTCCGGCATTTCGGTCAGCGAAGAGCTGTCGCGCTGGCTGTTTGTTTGGATCACGTTCCTCGGGGCCATCGTGGCGGTGCGCGAGCATGGCCACCTGGGCACCGACATGCTGCTCACCAAGCTACCGCCCATTGGCCAGCGCATCTGCCTGGTGGCCAGCTACGGGCTGATGCTGTTTTGCACCTGGCTGCTGTTCAGTGGGGCCCTGGCCCAGGCGCGCATCAACCTGGATGTGGAAGCGCCGGTGACGGGTGCCTCCATGGCCATCTTCTATGCATCGGGCGTGGTGTTTGCCGTGGCGTCCGGCCTCTTGCTGCTGATGGACCTCTGGCGCCTTCTGTCGGGCCAGATCGGAGACGACGAGCTGGTGCAAGTCACCGAATCGGAAGACCTGGCCTCGGTCGAGGACCTGCACCTCGATCGCACCGGCGCACCCCACAAGTAATCCGCCCAGGAGACCTACCCATGACTGTTTTCATCTTCCTTGGCTCCCTGCTGGCGGCCATGGCCATTGGCGTGCCCATCGCCTACGCTCTGCTGGTGTCTGGTGCGGCACTGATGTGGCACCTGGACCTGTTTGACGCGCAGATCCTGGCGCAGAACGTCATCAACGGCGCAGACTCGTTTCCGCTGCTGGCGGTGCCGTTTTTCATGCTGGCGGGCGAGATCATGAACGTGGGCGGCTTGTCCCAGCGCATTGTCAAGCTAGCGCTGACGCTGGTGGGGCACAAGCGCGGCGGGCTGGGGTTTGTGGCCATTTTGGCGGCCTGCATGCTGGCCGCACTGTCGGGCTCCGCCGTGGCCGACACGGCGGCGCTGGCAGCCCTGCTGCTGCCCATGATGGTAAAAGCCGGACACGACAAGGCACGCGCCGGGGGGCTGATTGCCTCAGCGGGCATCATTGCGCCCGTCATTCCACCGTCCATCGGGTTCGTGGTGTTTGGCGTGGCCGCCAACGTGTCGATCAGCAAGCTGTTTCTGGCGGGCATCGTGCCCGGCTTGATGATGGGGCTGGCCATTGCCGTGGCCTGGTATTGGGTATCGCAGCGCGAGAACATTACGCCGCCGCCCAAAGCATCCACCGCAGAGAAACTCCAAGCGCTCAAGGAATCCACCTGGGCGCTGTTTCTGCCCGTGATCGTGATCGTGGGCCTGAAGATGGGCGTTTTCACCCCCACCGAGGCAGCGGCCGTGGCGGCGGTGTACGCCCTGCTGGTGGCCACCCTGGTCTACCGAGAGCTGCACTGGCGCGAGCTCACGGCCGTTTTTGTGAGCGCTGCCAAGACTACGGCGGTGATCATGTTCCTGGTGGCGGCAGCCATGGTGAGCGCCTGGCTCATCACGGTGGCCGACATCCCCCGGCAACTGATTGACATCCTCAAGCCACTGATCGACTCACCAATGCTGCTGATGATTGCCATCATGCTGCTGGTGATGGCCGTGGGCACCGCCATGGACATGACTCCCACGATCCTGATCATGACGCCAGTGCTGATGCCCGTGGTCAAGGCCGCAGGCATCGACCCCGTGTACTTCGGCGTGCTGTTCATCATGAACAACGCCATCGGGCTGATCACGCCCCCCGTGGGAACGGTGCTGAACGTGGTGGCTGGGGTCGGAAAGATGCGGATGGACGAAGTCACCCGGGGCGTCATCCCCTTCATGGCAGCCCAGTTCGCAGTGATGTTCCTGATGGTGCTGTTCCCCGCCATCGTGCTGGTGCCTATGCGCTGGTTCACCGGCTAGGCGTTTGCACGCCACGACCCACCGTCTACCTCACACGGCCTCTCTTCGGAGCCCCTCATGGAATCGAACACCTTGCACCACGCGACCGAGACCCGTCTGCCGCTAGAGACATTGCTGGCGGCCTTGGGTCCATCGGCCGTGCTCTGGGGGGCGGACATCCCCGAGCGCAACCACAACGATTACAGCGGCCTGCAGCCCAGCCCGCCGCTGGCGGTGGTGCGCCCTGCCGACACGGCGGGCGTGGCAACCGCTTTGCGCATCTGCCACGCCCACGGCATGCCTGTGGTGCCCCAGGGCGGAATGACCGGGCTGTGCGGTGGTGCCCGGGCAGCGCCTGGCCAGGTGGCTTTGTCCTTGGAGCGCCTCGTCGGCATAGAGGAGCTGGATGCCGCTGCAGCCACCATGACGGTGCTGGCAGGGACGCCGCTGGAAGCCATTCAGCAGGCCGCCACTGCTGCCGGATTTTTCTGCCCGCTGGACCTGGGGGCACGCGGCTCGTGTGCCATTGGCGGCAACCTGGCCACCAATGCCGGTGGCAACCGCGTGATCCGCTACGGCATGGCCCGCGAGATGGTGCTGGGTATTGAAGTGGTGCTGCCCGACGGCACCGTAGTGACCAGCCTCAACAAGATGATCAAGAACAATGCGGGGTTTGACCTCAAACACTTGTTCATCGGCAGCGAGGGCACGCTGGGCATCATTACCCGCGTGGTGCTCAAGCTGTTTCCACAGCCTGCCTCGACCATGGTGGCCGTCTGCGCGCTGCGCAGCTATGCCGATGTGCTGGCGCTGCTGAACTCCGCCCGCCAGAACCTGGGGCCACTGCTATCGGCCTTTGAGGTCATGTGGCCTGACTACTGGCAATTTGCCATGCGCCACGCGCCTGGGGTGCGCAACCCGTTCCCAGGAGACGAGACCAACTACGGGGCCTATGTGCTGGTGGAAGCACTGGGCACCGACCCGGTTCAGGATGCGCCACGCTTTGAGCGCTGGCTGGAGGGACTGATGGAGACAGGCGCGGTGCCCAATGCTGCGTTGGCACAGTCGCTGGCCGATGGCAAGGCGTTCTGGCGCATCCGCGACGCCAGTGGCGAACTGAACCCTGTGTGGCCTCACCACCTGGCCTTTGATGTGGGATTGCCCGTGGCGCGCATGGACGAATACGCCAGCCGCTGCAGACAAGCCCTGCAAGCGCAGTTCCCGGGGGTGCAATCGCTGTTCTATGGCCACATTGGTGACGGCAACCTGCACATCATCGTGTACCAGCCCGCAGCCGACCCACAGCCCAAGGACCAGGTCAATGCCCTGGTGTATGGCCTGGTGCGAGAGTACGGCGGCACGGTCTCTGCAGAGCATGGCATCGGCACCCTCAAACGCGAGTGGCTGGGGCACGCACGCGCCCCCGAAGAGATCGCGCTGATGCGGCTCATCAAGAACGCCATCGACCCCAAGGCGCTGCTCAACCCCGGCAAGGTTCTTTGACTCTTATCCACCGCTCGCACCACCACGCCATGACCACACTTCGACTTGCCAACAAAACCGCTTTTGTCACCGCTGCAGGCCAAGGCATAGGCCGCGCCACCGCCGTCGCTTTTGCAGCCCAGGGCGCACGCGTGATCGCCACCGATATCAATGCCCAGGCGCTCGCCACGCTCCAGGACGACATTGGCTGCACAGTGCACACCTTGGATGTCACCGACCCACTGGCCATCGCAGCGGTGGCGCAGTCTGCGGGCCCCATACAGGTGCTGTTCAACGGTGCTGGGTTTGTGCACGCAGGCAGCGTGCTGGACTGCACCGAAGACGAATGGGCTTTTGCGTTCGAGCTGAACGTGCGCTCGCAATTTCGCACCATCAAGGCCTTCCTGCCCGGCATGCTGGCCCAAGGTGGCGGCTCCATCATCAACGTGGCGTCGGTCGCAGGCAGCATCAAAGGGGCACCCAACCGGTTTGTCTACGGCACCACCAAGGCGGCCATCGTCGGCCTGACCAAGTCCGTGGCCGCCGACTTTGTGGCCAAAGGCATTCGCTGCAACGCCATTTGCCCAGGCACCGTGCTGTCACCCTCGCTGCAAGAGCGCATCAATGCCCAGGCACTCGCCACAGGCCAAAGCTTGGCGCAGGTAGAGTCCGGATTTGTCGAACGCCAGCCCATGGGCCGCCTGGGGCGCGCCGAAGAAATTGCCGCGCTGGCCGTGTACCTCGCCAGCGACGAATCGTCCTTCACCACAGGCACCACCCAGATCATCGACGGCGGTTGGTCCAATTAAATGAAATTGAATTAACAAGGAGACATGGAATGAAACTACTGCGCCACGGCCCCAAGGGGCAAGAGAAGCCCGCCCTGCTGCACACCGACGGCACGGTACGCGACCTTAGCGCCGTCCTGCCCGACATCGGCCCCAGCACCTTGTCACCTACCGGCATGGCCGCGCTGGCCAGTCTGGACGCATCCACCCTGCCGGTGGTGGAGCCTGGTCGCCTGGCCGTGCCCTGGACAGGCATGCGCAAATTCATTGCCATTGGCCTGAACTATGCAGACCACGCGGCGGAAGCCAACATGCCCATCCCGCAAGAACCCATCGTTTTCACCAAAACCGTGAATTGCGCCGTGGGCTGCAACCACCCCGTGGTGCTGCCGCAGGGCTCCGTCAAGACCGACTGGGAAGTGGAGCTGGGCGTCGTCATCGGCACCCGTGCGCGCTATGTGAGCGAAGCCGATGCGTTGAAGCATGTGGTGGGCTACTGCACCATCAACGATATTTCCGAGCGCGAGTACCAGCTCGAACGCGGCGGCACCTGGGACAAGGGCAAGGGCTGCGACACCTTTGGCCCCATTGGCCCTTGGTTGGTCAGCGCAGAGGAAGTTGGCGATCCGCAAAACCTGGCGATGTGGCTGGACGTGAATGGCGAGCGCCAGCAAACGGGCAGCACCCGTACCATGATTTTTACGGTGGCTCAGCTCGTCAGCTACCTCAGCCGCTTCATGACCCTGGAGCCCGGAGACCTCATCACCACAGGCACCCCGCCGGGTGTGGGCATGGGCAAAAAACCCGCACCCCAGTTTTTGAAACCTGGCGATGTCATCACCCTCGGCATCGAAAAGCTGGGCGACCAACGCCAGACGGTTTTCGCCTGGGACCCTCAGCTCATTGATGGCTGAGCCCCCCGCCGCGTGATAGCCCAGCGCTGATACCGGCGTTGGGCGCATCGAACCAGTCTGCGCGCACGGGCTTTTGCCCCTGACGCGCAGGGGGTCGAGAGCGGAAACTGCGCAAAATGATGCGTAAACGCTACGCCCTTACGCATTGACGAGCATTTTCAGGAGCGCTGCCACGGCCTTGCAGCCCCCGAGATAGAGGGGCGGCACCAGCCAAACGCAGGTTATTGGGGTTAAGCCTGAAAATTTCCCCCCCAACGCACCCCGAACTGCTTCTAGAATTTGTAAACGTGCGTATCAGCGCGAAGGACACCGACCATGAAAGCAGTTCAGCAAGAAATCGACGAACGGACCAACCTCACCAGCACGAACAAGTTCGAGCTGCTGTTGTTCCGACTGGGTATTGACAGTGCGCTGGGCAAATCAGAGCTGTTCGGGATCAATGTGTTCAAGATCCGCGAGATCGTGGCCATGCCCAGCATCACGCCCATCGCCGGAACCACCGCCCATTCGTTGGGAGTGGTCAACCTGCGCGGCCAGGTGATCCCGGTGCTGGACTTGCCCTCCATCGTGGGCTGCAAGCCCCAAACGGGGCTCAACATCATGTTGGTGACTGAATACGCGCGCACCACGCAAGCCTTTGCGGTCGAATCGGTGGAGGACATCGTTCGCCTCGACTGGAAGCAAGTGCTGTCGGCCGAAACCAGCGGCGCCGCAGGCAAGCTGGTCACCAGCATTGCACGCCTGGATGGCAACACCGATGAGTCCCGCCTGGCCCAGGTGCTGGACGTAGAAGCCATTTTGCAAATGGTCTCGCCCTCCGACGGCCACGAAGTCACGGAAGAGAAAGTGGGCGCCAAGCTCAAGCTCAAGCCTGGCACCATCATCCTCGCAGCGGATGACTCCTTCGTGGCCCGCTCACTCATCGAGCAGGAACTGAAGGTCCTCCAAGCACCGTACGAGATGGTCAAGTCCGGCAAAGAAGCCTGGGACCGGCTCAATGCCATCGCCAAGGCCGCAGAAGCCGAGGGCAAGTCTGTTACAGACCGTGTGGCCATGGTGCTGACCGACCTGGAAATGCCCGAGATGGACGGGTTCACCCTCACCCGCAACATCAAGCAAGACGCTCGCTTCAGCGGCCTGCCCGTGGTGATTCACTCCTCGCTGTCTGGCTCGGCCAACGAAGACCACGTCCGCAGCGTGGGTGCGGACGGCTACGTCGCCAAGTTTGTGGCCGAAGACTTGGCCGAAACCATTCGGCGCGTTCTCCCCCGCTGATGACGTTTCCCATCCCCGGCAATGCCGGGGATGGATCGACACTGCCGCCCAACCACGAGCATTCGCAGCTTGTGGACCCGGGTGAAGATTGGCTGGCAAAACGAAGCGGCCCTGGCCGGGCGCCACGTCGAGGGCAGCACAAGCAGTACGACAAGACGGGACAACAACGCCAGGGGAGTTTGGTGAGCTGCATTCAACCCGCTTGGGCGCGTGCTTTCACCCCCTGACACGGACAAGGCCGTCGCTCACGACAGCGCCCCTACGGCATGGCGCTGACTGTCTCTACCGCACAGCCGGAAGGCTCAGTGCGCTCAAAACCGCAGCCCCGTCAACCAAAACGGGGCCCCAGGCGTCATGGTGTGATACACCGCCACTGCAAGCCATCGCACCAGTCGCGGCCTAGACTCAGGCACACGGGGCACGCAGCCTGCCCCAAAGGGATCCACCCATGAAACCATCCATCAGCCGATTCGCAGGTGCTTTTGCGCTGTGCGCAGGGCTGGCCGCCTGCACCACCGTGCCGGGAGACCCCTATTACGAGGCCCCCTACTACCCGGTGTACCAACCCCAACCGGTGTACATCTACAACCAGCCCCCACTGATTCGCCCCTACCCGGTGGCACCACCCCCTCCTGTTTACTATGGACGCCCCTACGACGATGACCGCCGGGGCTGGAACCACCCGCCTGCGGCCAATGACCGTTGGCGCGACAGAGACAATGGCCGTGATCGAGACAACGCCCGCGACAGAGACCGAGCCGATCGCGACCGCAGGGATCGGGAAGACAGAGAGCGCCACGACCGGGAAGCCCAGCGGGGACGCCCTCCTGAACGCGTTCAGCCGCCACCTCCACCGCCCGCGCAAAGCCCGGACAGGGTCTGGCGCGATGCCCGGCCACCAAGCCAAGGCCAGTCTGCCGAGGACAATCGCGGCCGAGGCTCCAGGCCTTCAGACCCGGCAAACCGCTGACCGCCTGCGCCGCCCACTCCAACCCGGAACAATGCCATGCCTTACCGCCTGAAGCCCCTGTGGAAATGGCCCGCCGCAGCGGTACTTTGTGCCTGCAGTGCCCTGCCTGCGTTCAGCCAAGTCATTCGCTGCACCGACGCCAAGACCGGACAAGTCACCTACACCGACGGCAAGTGCGCAACGGGTGCCGCTGCCCACGAGGTGGAAGCCAAACGCACAGCAGAGGAAATTGAGCAGGAGCGACGCTCTGCCGAGCGGGCGTTGGAACTCAAACAACAGCGGCAGCAAGCCGAAAGCGCAGCAGCCAGTGCGCAAAGCCAGCGCGAGGTGGAACAAGAGCGCCTGCGCGCCGCACGGGCCGCCGCAGCAGCCCCCCTGCCCAAAGACTACGCCAGCTCACCCGAATGCGCCAAATCGCGCAGGAATCTGGAGCTGGTGTCGACCGGCCTGTCTCGCTCCAACTACGACCAGGAGATGCGCATTGAAGCGGCACAACGGCAAATGGACCTGGACTGCCTGGGGCCGCAAGGCTATGCGGAGCTGGAGCGCGCCCGGGCCGCTCAGCCCCGCGTCATGGTCACTCCGCAGCGACGCCCGGCCTACCCCACGCCGGCTCCGGCACCCCAGCAGCCTTACCTGACGACCTGCAGCAACTTCTACTGCATCGACAACACCGGGGCGCGCTACCCACGGTCAGGCCCTGGCCAGTTCCCCGGCAACGGTGGCGTGTGCAAATCCAAAGGCGGGCAGGCCCCCTGCTGACAGCCCCACACAGTCCAAGCCCCCCAAGATGTGACCTCAAGCAGCAGGGCGTGCTGACAACCCCGTTGCAACGTCCGGAAACTGCAGCCGCAAGCCCAGCTCCTGCACCATGCGCCGGTTGTCCAGGCGGCGCGATTCACTCATAAAGCTCAGCAGCACCAGCGGCAATTGCTCTTTGGCCGCGCTGCGCGCAATGCGGGGTGGGCGGGGTAGCCCGTACAAGTCCGCAGCCAAATCAAAATAGTCACCCATTCGCAGGTGGTGCCCGTCGCTCACGTTGTACACCCGCTGGGCGCGCCCTCGCCACAGCGCCGCCATGCAGGCCCGGGCCAAGTCATCGGCATGGATGTGGTTGGTGAAGACATCATCAGCAGCCTCCAGCACGGGTGTGCCTTTGAGCAACCGGGCCCGGGGCGTGCCCCCCTCACGGTCTGGCGCATAAATGCCGGGAATGCGCAAAATGCTGGCACGCACGCCCGCACGCCCCAGGTGGCGCACAGCCGCCTCGGCATCCACCCGCCGCTGGGCACGGGGTGTGGCGGGCGCCAGCAAACGCTCCTCGCGCACTAGCGCTCCGGTGCAGTCGCCGTACACGCCGCTGGTCGATGCGTACACCAGCGATACGGGCAAGCGGCGCATTCGCAGCACGCGGCCCAGGGCCTGGGTGCGGGGGTCGCGCCACCAGGCATCGCGCCCTCCGCCTTCTGTAGGCGGTGGTGCCAGATGCAACACCCGCGTGGCAACGCCCGCCAAGCGCCGCAAGCTCGCTGCGTCGTCCAGATTGCCCAGCACCGGGGTTGCCCCCAACTGGCGCAGTGCGGCGCGGCGGTCTGGGCTGGAGGTCAGGGCCATAACCCGCATGCGCCCGGCCCCTGCCCCCTGTGCTAGGTTGCGGGCCACACGGCTGCCAACATCGCCACAGCCCACGATCAACAATCGCTCACGGCGAAAACGGGCAGGCAAGGCGCCCAGGGCACTGGACAAAGCCACGGTACTCATGATTTCTTTCGGGTGAACAAGCAGAAAAAGTTCAATGGTCAAACAGGCAACCCACAGGCTCTGAAGCCCACAGCGCCAAGGCCAAACCCTTGCGGCGCACTGAGCAAACGCAATGCAAAGCCGTGCGGCTCAGCACACCTTCAGTTTCTGCGGGCAAAATTGGCGCCATTCGCATAAGCCCCCGAGGATACCCACAACATGACGCGACCCGACGACGCTGCTGGCGCCGCATTCCAGATCTCTGTAACGCCCAGCGGGCGCACCTTCCAAAGCCAAGGCGATGAAACCATCCTGGCCGCAGCCATCCGCAGCGGCGTAGGCCTGCCCTACGGCTGCAAAGACGGCGCCTGTGGCTCCTGCAAGTGCAAAAAGACCAGCGGCTCCGTCACCCACACCGATCACCAGGCCAAGGCACTGAGTGCGGAAGAAGAGGCTGCCGGGTTTGTGCTGACCTGCTGTGCACGGCCGCTGTCCGATGTGGTGCTGGAGTCGCGCCAGGTGACCGATGAAAGCGCCTACCCCATCAAGAAAATGCCGGTGCGTGTCTCCTCGCTGGAGAAACAGTCCCACGATGTGATGCGGATTCGCTTGCAACTGCCTGCGGCAGACACCTTCCGCTACCACGCAGGGCAATACGTGGAGTTCATCCTGCGCGACGGGGCCCGCAGGGCCTATTCCATGGCCAATGCACCGCACACGCAAGAGGCTGCCGCAGGCATTGAGCTGCACATCCGCCACCTGCCGGGCGGCAAGTTCACCGACCATGTGTTCGGCGCGATGAAAGAGAAGGAAATCCTGCGAATCGAGGGCCCCTTTGGCAGTTTCTTCCTGCGCGAAGACTCTGACAAACTCATCGTGCTGCTGGCTTCGGGAACAGGCTTTGCCCCCATCAAGGCGTTGATCGAGCACATGCAAGCCAAGGCCATCACCCGCCCCACCACGCTGTACTGGGGTGGCCGCCGCCCCGAAGACCTGTACATGCACCAGTGGGTGTTGGAACAAGCCGCGCACATGCCGCACCTGCGCTATGTGCCCGTGGTGTCTGACGCCCAGCCGCAAGATGGGTGGACTGGCCGCACAGGCTTTGTGCACCAGGCCGTGCTGGATGATTTTGCCGACCTCTCTGGCCACCAGGTGTACGCCTGCGGCGCGCCCATCGTGGTCGAATCGGCGCGCACAGCGTACAGCGCCCAGCGGGGGCTGCCTGCTGACGAGTTTTACGCAGACTCTTTCACCTCCGAAGCGGACAAGCACGGCCCTTCTGCGTGACGACGGCACTGCGCTGGCAGCTCCACGCAGCCTGGAGGGCTGCCTTTGGCCCTCGATGAAAAGGTTCTCGACACCCAGGCAGTTTTCTTTTTTGCAACAATCACGCCATGAACCGCAGAAACCTCCTCATTGCCAGTGCGGCAGTCACCGCCGCCTTTTCCACCCCGCTGGCCTTGTCGCAAGACGCCGGGCAGCCCATTCGGCTGATCGTGCCTTATGCACCGGGTGGCCCGATCGACGTGACCGCACGGGCACTGGCAGAGCGTGTGCGCGACTCGCTGGGCACCGTGATCATTGATAACAAGGGGGGTGCGGGCGGCAACATCGGCGCAGACGCCATTGCCAAAGCGGCACCCGACGGGCTGACCATCGGCATTGCCGCCACGGCCACCCACGCCGTCAACCCCTGGCTCTACACCCGCATGCCCTTTGACGCGGGCAAAGACTTCACGGCCATCACGCAGATGGTGCGCGTGCCCAATGTGCTGGTGATGAACGCCGCCAAAGCGGAACAACTCAAGATCCACACCCTGGCAGACCTCATCGCCTACGCCAAGGCCAATCCCGCCAAGCTCAACTACGGCAGCGGCGGCAACGGCAGCGCGGGCCATCTGGCCGGAGAAATGTTCAAGCAGCGCGCCAACATCTTTGCGCTGCACATTCCCTATCGCGGGGCCAACCCCGCACAGCTGGCGCTTTTGGCAGGCGAGGTGGACTTCAACATCGACAACCTGGCTGCCGCGGCACCCAACATCCGCTCAGGCAAGCTCAAGGCGCTGGCTGTAACGTCCCTGGAGGCCTCTTCGGCACTGCCCGGCGTGCCCCCCATGGCCAACACCTTCAAGGGGTTCTCCATCGACACCTGGTGGGGCCTGGTGGCCCCCAAGGGCACACCCAAGCCCGTGATCGACAAGCTCAACAAGGCCTTCGTGGCCGCGCTGCAGGCCCCTGAGACCAAAACCCGTTTTGGCGCCCTGCTGGCCGAGCCTGTGGCCACCACACCGCAACAGTTTGAGAGCTTCATGGCCAGCGAGCGCGCCAGGTACCAGGAAGTGGTCAAGCTCTCGGGCGCCAAGGTCGATTAAGATGAAAATAGGCTGTAGCGCTTTCCCATTAAGCGCTAGAAGCTACTTTTTTGATAGCAATTCAGCCGCCCAGGCTTTTGGCAGTCGCTCAATGCGCTGGTCTGCCACGGCCTGCAAGGCAGCCTCGCTCACCAGCGTGGGCGACACTTCGGCCAGCGGCCGCAGCACGAAGGCGCGCTCGGCCATGCGGGGGTGCGGCACGGTGAGGGTGGGGGTGTCCAGCTCGGCGTTGCCATAGCGCAGGATGTCCAAGTCCAGCGTGCGCGGAGCGTTGCGGTAGGGCCGCTCGCGGCCAGCGCCCTGCTCTATCGATTGCAGGCGCTGCAGCACCTCCAGCGCAGGCAGCATGGTGCGCAGCAAGGCCACAGCGTTCAAGTAGTCTGGGCCGCCCGCATCGACCGGTGCACTGGCGTACAAGGCCGAAACATTGACCAGCCGCGTGTCTGGCCAACGGGCCATGGCCTGCAAGGCCTCGTGCAGCGCCTGCTCGCGCTCGCCCAGGTTGGCGCCCAGGCCCACCCAGACATCCACAGGCACCGCCGCGCTCATTCGCTGGTGGCTGGGGCAGCATCCCCGCCAGCGCCGCCCGGCTTGCGGCGACGGCGGCGGCGTTTTTTGGGGGCTGACCCGTCTTCAGCAGGCTCCGGCAGATCGGCTGCTGCGGCATCGGCCGTGGCGGCGGCTCCAGCAGCGGGCTTTTTGGGCACGCGGCGCACCACGGGCTGTTGTGCTTGCTGCTGGGCTTTGAGGCGGGCCTTTTGCTCTTCGCGGGCCTGGTCCAGCAGGTCTTCACGGCGCTCATCGTCTGCCGTCTGGAAGTCTTGCCACCACTCGGCCAGTGCCTCTTCCACCTCGCCAATGTCGGCGCGCAAACGCATGAAGTCAAAGCCTGCGCGGAAGCGGGGCTGCATCACCATGCCAAACGGCGTGTTACCCACGCGCTTTTCAAAGCGAGGTTGCATGACCCAGATTTCGCGCATGTCGGCGGCCAGCTTGCCACGGCCAGACACGTCGCCAATGCGCCGCTCAAACACCTCGTCAATGGAGTCTTGCAGCGCAGGCAAAGCATGTTCACGCCGCCCCATGCGGTCTTCCCAGCCCTTGCGCACGTCTTCCCACAGCACACAGGCCAGCAAAAAGCTGGGGGCCACGGGCTTGCCTTCGTTCACGCGGCGGTCGGTGTCCACCAGCGCGGCTTTGACAAACGGGCTGTCGGCACGCTCCACGGCCACGTCCAGCAGCGGGTAGATGCCCTTGGCCATGCCCAGCTTGCGCAGCTGCTCGATGGTGGCAATGGCGTGGCCGGTTTGCAGCAGCTTGAGCATTTCGTCAAACATGCGGCTTTGGGGCACATCGGCCAGCAAGGTTTGCGACTGCACCAGGGGCGCGGCAGTCTTGGCTTCGATAGAGAAGCCCAACTGGCTGAGCTTGGCGGCAAAGCGCACCGCGCGGATGATGCGCACCGGGTCTTCGCGGTAGCGCGTGGCGGGGTCGCCAATCATGCGCAGGGTCTTCTTCTTGGCGTCCTGAATGCCCTTGTGGTAGTCCACCACCACCTGGGTTTCCGGGTCGTAGTACATGGCGTTGACGGTGAAGTCGCGGCGGGTGGCGTCTTCGTCTTGCGGGCCCCACACGTTGTCGCGCAGCACACGGCCGCTGGCGTCCACCGCATGCTGCATGCCCGACAGTTGGGCCTTGCTGGTCTTTTCGTTGCCGCTGACCTGGCCAGCAGCCGAGTTATCAAGGTAGGCGCGGAAGGTAGAGACCTCGATCACCTCATGCTCGCGCCCCCGGCCATGCACCACGTGCACGATGCGAAAGCGCTTGCCAATGATGAAGGCGCGGCGAAACAGCGCCTTGACCTGCTCAGGCGTGGCATTGGTGGCCACGTCAAAGTCCTTGGGGCGCAGGCCCAGCAGCAAGTCCCGCACCGCGCCGCCCACGATGTAGGCCTCAAAGCCCGCGTCCTTGAGGGTGTGCACCACATCGGCCGCCCGCCGGTCCACCAGCTCGGGGTTGATGCCGTGCACGGACGCGGGCACCTCTTCGCGCTTGCCAAAATGGGGCTTGCCGCCAGAGGTGCCGGGCGTCGATTTGCCCAGCAGTTTGTCGATGAACTTCTTGATCATGGGTATGCAGTAAACAGGTGAATGGGCGCTGTGGGGCAGCCTTCAGGCAGCAGCAGGGGCGCCTGTAGCGGCAGCGGATGCGTCTGCCGAAAACAGGTCCAGTATGCGCCAGCCGCGCTCTTGCGCCAGGGCGCGCAGGCGCGGGTCGGGGTTGGTGGCCACGGGGTGGTTGACTTTTTCCAGCAGCGGCACGTCGTTCATCGAATCGCTGTAGAAGGTGCTGTCCACATCGGCCCAAGTGAGCTGGCGCGCAGCCAACCATTGTTCCATGCGCAGCACCTTGCCCTCGCGCATGGTCGGTATGCCGTCAATTTCGCCCGTGTACCAGCCGTTGGCGTCGCGGGCCAGTTGCACGGCCAGCAACTCCTGCACGCCCAGCGCCTGGGCGATGGGGCGGGTCACGAACTCGTTGGTGGCCGTGACGATGACCACTTGGTCGCCTGCGGCCTCGTGCTGGCGGATCAAATCGAGCGCCTGGGGGTGAATGGCCGGGCCAATCACCTCGCGCATGAATTGCTGGTGCGCCGTGGCCGCCGCATCGGCACCGCGAAGGCGCACGGCTTCGGTGGCAAAGCGCACGTAGTCGTGCACGTTGAGCGTTCCAGCCTGGTAGTGGGCGTAAAACTCATCGTTGCGACGCGCAAACTCCACCGGGTCGTTCCAGCCGATGCGGATGGTGAACTCGCCCCACTCGTAGTCCGAGTCGAGCGGCAGCAGCGTGTGGTCCAGGTCGAAAAGTGCCAAGCGAAGGCGGCTTCTTTGCATTTCAATCATTCAATAAGTTGCGCTGCGTGAGCGATTGCAAAAACTGTCGCTGCCCAAACCCAGCGGTCGCCGCGCAAGGGCCGCCCCGCCGCAGAGGCGGCGCTTTGCTGGCGTGCGCTGGCCGCTCAGGGGGTTGTCCCTCATTGTTCATTCCGATTCGAGCATGGCCTTGAGCAGCGGAATGGTGATGGCGCGCTGGGTGCGCAGCGCAAAGGCGTCCAGTTGGTCCAGCAATTGCATCAGGCTGCCCAGATCCCGCGAGAAACGCTTGAGCATGAAGTCCATGACCTCGTCACCCAGGAACACGCCCCGGGCGTCGGCCTCCTGGCGCAGCACCGCGCGGCGGGCGGTTTCATCGAGCAACTGCAGCTGAAACACATGGCCCCAGCCCATGCGGCTGCGCAGATCGTCGCGCAGCGGCAGGTCGGCCGGGGGCAAATCGCCAGCCGCAAGCACCCAGCGCTGGCCGCCCGTGGCCGGGTTGATGGCATTCACAAACCAGTTGAAGGCACTGGCCTGCTGCGCAGTGTTGTAAAGATGCACTTCGTCCATCACCACGGCCGCCCAGCGCTCGTCAAAGTCTGGCGGGTTGGCCACGGTGGCGTCCATCCAGCCCACGCTGGCGCCCTGCTCGTGCAAGGCTTCGCACACGGCCTTGAGCAAATGGGTTTTGCCGCTACCCGCCTCGCCCCACAAATAGGTGGGCACCGGTGAGCGCGTGCTCTGGCTGCTGCCCTCACCCGCCCACAGGCGCAGGTGTTGCAAAGCAGCATCATTGGGGCCTGCATAGAAGCTCGACAGCGTCGGCCCGGTGACCAGGCCGATATCCAGCGCCAGCTGCTTCATGGCAGCAGCCTGCTGGGCGACATGCTGGAGCGAGAAGAAAAAGCGTAGAACTGCATGGGCTCCAGAGAGAACAGAGAGAAAACAGGACAGTATGGAAGGGTTGCGGCGGGGTGGTCAGCGCGCAGCCCGTAAAATCTGGGCAAATTTTAGTCTGCTGCGCACGCTGGTCCGTGCTTACCCTGCCATGAGCAACTCTGCCGCTACCCCTACCCCCCTGTCCTACAAAGACGCTGGCGTTGACATCGACGCTGGTGACGCCCTTGTCGAGCGCATCAAGCCCCTGGCCAAAAAAACCATGCGCGAAGGCGTGCTGGCAGGCATTGGCGGCTTTGGCGCCCTGTTTGAAGTGCCCAAGCGCTACAAGGAACCCGTGCTGGTCAGCGGCACCGACGGCGTGGGCACCAAGCTCAAGCTGGCGTTTGAATGGAACATGCACGACACCGTGGGCATCGACCTGGTGGCCATGAGCGTGAACGACGTGCTGGTGCAAGGCGCCGAGCCCCTGTTCTTCCTCGACTACTTTGCCTGCGGCAAGCTCGATGTGGACACGGCCGCTGCCGTGGTGGGCGGCATTGCCAAGGGCTGCGAGCTGTCTGGCTGCGCACTGATTGGCGGCGAAACCGCCGAAATGCCCGGCATGTACCCCGCTGGCGAATACGACCTGGCCGGTTTTGCCGTGGGCGCGGTCGAAAAATCCAAAATCCTGACCGGCCAAACCGTGCAGCCCGGCGACGTGGTGCTGGGGCTGGCCAGCCACGGCGTGCATTCCAACGGCTTCAGCCTGGTGCGCAAGTGCATTGACCGAGCCGAAGCCGCTGGCACCGTGCCCGCCACGCTGGACGGCAAGCCCTTCAAGCAAGCCATCATGGAGCCCACCCGCCTGTACGTGAAGAACGTGCTGGCCGCGCTGGCCCAGCACCCCATCAAGGCCCTGGCCCACATCACCGGCGGCGGCCTGCTGGAGAACATTCCCCGCGTGCTGCCCGAAGGCACTGCAGCCCACCTGACCAAGGGCAGCTGGCCCCAGACCGAGCTGTTTGCCTGGCTGCAAAAGACGGCAGGCATCGATGACATCGAGATGAACCGCACCTTCAACAACGGCATTGGCATGGTGGTGGTGGTTGATGCCGCCAACGCTGAGGCCACAGCCGCCACGCTGCGCGCTGCAGGCGAGCAGGTCTACACCATCGGCGCCATTGCGCCGCGCGGCGAAGGTGCCGCCGTGGTCGTTGGCTGATCTGCAGCACGCGCATGGCGCAGCACCAGCCCCCAGCCCTCCCGCCTGAGTCGCCCTCGGCAGCGCTCACCAGCTACACCGCACCGTCGCAGCCCCTGTGGGCTGCGCGCTCGGGCATTGTGTTGGCCAGCTACCTGCTGATGGCCTCTGCCTTGCTGCTGGTGATGTGGCGCGGGCTGCTGCCCGGGCTGCTGTGCGTGTGCCTGGGCTTCTTGCTCACCCGCGCCCTCACGGGCTGGCTCACGGCCGGGTTGCACCGCCTGCAAGGCGCCAATGCGGCGCAGCGCGGCACGCCCCGCGCCGCCCAGGTGGTGGCCGCCGCCGTGGTCATGCTCATGCCCCTGGCATTGCTGGCGGCCGGGCTCACCCACTCGCGCGGGTACCTGGTCGATGCACCGCAGCAATATCGAGAGCTGCTCACCTACATGGCCCGCACGGTGCTGGAACTGCGCCTGAAGCTGCCGGCCGACATGGCCGCCCACCTGCCCGAAGGCGCGGCAGAAATCCAGCGCATCATCGCCAGCTACCTGGGCGCCAAGGCGGGCGCACTGGCCATGGCCGGGCGCGCGTGGCTGGGCAGCGTGCTGTTTGCCTATGTGGGCCTGCTCATCGGCTCCCTTGCGGCGGTGCGCACCTCCAAAGCCTCCCTGGGGCCCCTCGCCCAGCAGCTAGCCCAGCGCATCACGCTGTTTGGCGAGGCATTCCGGCAAATCGTGGCCGCCCAGTTCTGGATTGCGGCGTTCAACACGCTGCTGACCGCGCTCTTCCTGCTGTTTGTGCTGCCGTTCTGGGGCATGGCCCTGCCCTACACCCCGGTGCTCATAACCCTCACGTTTATCGCGGGGCTGGTGCCCATCGTGGGCAATTTGCTGTGCAACGTGGTGATGACCATCGTAGGCCTGTCGGTATCGCCCATGGCCGCCGCCGCCTGCCTGGGCTTTCTGATCCTGATCCACAAGGCCGAATACGTCATCAACGCCAAGGTGGTGGGCCAGCGCACCCAGATGGGCGTGTGGGAGTTGCTGAGTGTGATGTTTGTGGCCGAGGCCATTTTTGGCCCGGCCGGGCTGGTGGCGGCGCCCTTGTTTTACGCCTACCTCAAGAAAGAGCTGGTCGCTGCACGGCTGGTTTGATTCGCCCGCCCACTCTATTCAAAATTGATAGCACCTTGCGCTTATCCAACGGGCGCTAGAGGCATATTTAGCCCTAAACCCCCAAGAATCTGCGCTAAGCCAGGCGGCCAAACTGCCTTGCGACAAAAGCCCAGGCCAGTGCCGAAGCATCAGGCCCCGCCGGGTCGCTGTGGGGCAATCCTGGTGCCCCGCCGCTCCAGGCGTGGCCCAGCCCCGTGATCTCCCGCACCGACACCACCACCTGGCCACGGGCCTTGAACTCCATGGCCTGCATGGGGTAGCGCTGGCCCCGGCGCAGGGTGCGCGATGCCGTCGCCCGTGCGCCCGCCGCACTGGCCCACAGCACCGCCGTGGCGGCGGCATTGCGCACCGAGACAACGCCATCGGCATCGCCATGCAGGATGAGCAGCGGCGGCAGGGACTGGCGATCTGCCGCAACCCCATCGCCAACGCCCCCCAAGCCGCCCGCAGGCAGCGGAGCCTGTGCGATCGGCAAATGCGCATCGCGGCTGCCACGCATGGCGGCCACGGCGGTAGCTGCGGATTCAGCCGTGCCCGGGGCCACCCCGGAGTGCATGACCACCGCGCAAAAGCGCGATGGGTAGCGCGCCGCCAGCAGCGCAGCCATGCTGCCGCCAGCAGACAAGCCCGCCACAGCTACACGCCCCAGATCGACCGGATGGCGACGCGCAACCTGGTCCACAGCGGCCAGCAAGGTGGCGGCCTCGGCATCGGCCTTGCCACTGCGGCGGTCGTACCAGTTCCAGCAACCATGGGCATTGGCCACACGCTCTTGCTCGGGGTACAGCACCAAAAAACGCTTGCGCGCCGCCAGGCGGTTCATGCGCGAGCTGGCAGCCAGGTCGCGCCCCGTTTGCCCGCAGCCATGCAACATGACCAGCAACGGAAACGACTCCCCCGGGGCTGGTGCCAACCCCGCAGGCACAAAAAGATGGAAGCGCCGCGCCCCTGCCGGGCCGGGGGCAATCCCCGCCAACCACTCGGAAGACGCACCTGCCAGTGGGGTGGTGCGCCTGGGCGCCGCCCGCGCCGCTTTGCGGGCCACAGCGCCACCCTGCACAGGCGCGCGTTTCTTGCCCTTCACAGGCTTGGCCACGCGCACCAACGCCGCCAGGTTGCGTCGGTAAGCGCGGGTGAGCGCCGCCAACGAAAACAGACTGCTTTTGTGAGGCATGGGGGCAATGGCTCCAGAAAATAAGGGAAAACCCTGACCACCATAGCAGGTATTGGCCCAAGCCTTGATTTACGGCAGGTTGCAAACCACGCCAGCAAGGCACGTGCCCGGTGCGCGGCCCCTACATAGCCCGCTCATGTCCCACAAAAGCCCAAAAAAGACTGCGCACAGATTTTTCCATCTATGTCCTGATTTGATCGAAACTCGTCCAACCCTGAACTGACGGCAGGCTGTAGCGCTTTCAAAATAAGCGCATATCCACCCACTTGCAAAAGGCTGCTTCATGAAAACTTGTCTGATAGTGATTGATGTCCAGGAATCGTTTCGGCACCGCCCGTTTTTCACAGAAACAGGCCTGCCCGCCTACCTGGCTGCACAAAATGCCTTGATCGAGGGCTGCATCGCCCAGGGCATTCCCGTGGTGCGGGTGTTTCACTCCGAAGGGCCAGAGACGGCCGCCAATCCCTTCTCGCAGACTTCCGGCCACGTGAGCCCCCTGAAGGGCCTTGCGGACTTTGATGCTGCAGCCACCTTCACCAAATCGCGCCACAGCGCGCTGGTGGGTACGGGCCTGGATGTATGGCTGACACGCCATGGGGTTCAGAACCTCATCATCAGCGGCATCCGCACCGAGCAATGCTGCGAAACCACCACCCGCCACGCCTCTGACCTGGGCTGGAACGTGGACTATGTGCTGGACGCCACCCACACCTGGGACATGGTGCAGCCCGACGGCCAGACGCTGGCGGCCGCCGACATCAAAACCCGCACCGCGACCGTGCTGCAAGGCCGCTTTGCCACGCTGTGCACGGTGGATGAAGCACTTGCACGGGCCCAGTCTGCCGCCTTGACCGGGGTGCACGCATGAGCCGCCCCCTGAACATCTCCATCTTGGTGTTTGACGATGTGGAAGCCCTGGACCTGGGCGGCCCGTATGAAGTCTTCACCACTGCCACCCGCATGCACCAACGCGCGCAGCCCGGTGCAGCCCCGGCCTTCAGCGTGCAATGCGTGGCCCGCACCCTGGATGCCGTACGCGCCCGCGCCGGGCTGCGGGTGTTGCCAGATGCCGACTTTGTCAGCGCGGTAGCGCCCGATGTGCTGGTCGTGCCCGGCGGCGTGGTCGACACCGCCGCCGCATGCCCCGCCACGCGCCAGTGGGTGGCACAGGCCGCCCAGAGCGCCAGCATCACCGCGTCGGTGTGCACCGGGGCGTTCATTCTGGCGGCAGCCGGTGTGCTGCGTGAGGGGCCCGTCACCACCCACTGGGAAGACATTGGCGATCTGCGCGCGCAGTTTCCACAACTCGCCGTTCAAGAGCAGGTGCGCTGGGTCGATCAGGGGCGGCTGGTCACGTCGGCGGGCATCAGCGCAGGCATCGACATGAGCCTGCACCTGGTCAGCCGCTTGCTGAGCCCCGCCCTGGCCGAGCGCACAGCCCGCCAAATGGACACGCCCTGGAACCCTACGCCTTAAACCATGCCGCCCACCGCCAGGCGGCGCCAGCTTCATGGCGGGTGGGCCAAAATAAGCGATGCCAGAAACACACCCCATCCACGTCTACTTTGCCCTGTTGCCAGGCAGCCTGGTGCTCGACTGGGCGGGCCCTGCCGAGGCACTGCGCATTGCCAACCAGGCGCTGGTGGCACAAGGGCAGCCTGCGCGGTTTGTGCAGCACTTCGTCAGCCCCACGCCGCAGTCTGTGACCTCGGTGGGGGCCATGCTGACCGGCTTGGCGCCGCTACCCGCCACCCTGGCGCAACCCGCCTGGGTGGTGCTGGTGGGCTTGGCGGGGCAGCGCATTGACGTGGACAACCCAGAGGCACGCGCCTTGCTGCACTGGCTGCGCGGCCTGCGGCTGGCGGCGGGGCAGCTGGAGCTAGTGACCGTGTGCGCTGGTGCCGTGCTGGCGGCGCACGCGGGCTTGCTCAGCGGCCGCCGTGCCACCACACACCACCTGCACCTGGGCGAGCTAGCGCAAGTGGACCCGCGCTGCGACGTGGCCGCCAACCGCGTGTTTGTGGCCGATGGCCCGGTGCACAGCAGCGCCGGGGTGACCACAGGCGTCGACCTGCTGCTGCACCGCATCAGCGAAACCTGCAGCCCCGCGCTGGCCGCTCAGGTGGCACAGGCCATGGTGGTGGCCCTGCGCCGTGGGCCCAACGACCCTGAGTTCTCGCCCTTTCTGCACCACCGCAACCACTTGCACCCCGCCCTGCACCGCGTGCAGGACGCCATCGGCCAGCAGCCCCAGTCGCCGTGGAATGTGCCCGCCATGGCCGAGGTGGCCCACACCTCGCCCAGGCACCTGACCCGGTTGTTTCTAGAGCATGCGGGCATTGCGCCGCTGCAGTACCTGCGCCGCATCCGCCTGGCCACCGCCGAAGCAGCCCTGCAGTCGGGTCGCAACGTCACCCAGGCCGCAGAGTTGGCAGGGTTCAGCTCAGACACGCAATTGCGGCGGGCCTGGCACCAGTTTGGCCGCAGCGGCACGCCATCGCAGTCCGGCGGCAGTGTGCACGGGCACTGATGCGAACCTTTGCCCAGCCAGGTGGGATCGGTGCCATTTCAGCCCCTAGCGCTCGATAAATAAGCGCTAGCAGCTACCAAAACAGGAGCAAAACCACCCTACAGACTGGCTCACACCTTCGCCCACACCCTCTCGTCAGTACATCTCTGGCACGTACATCGAGGCAGGCACCGGCTGGCGCAGGTATTCGGGGTTGCGCACCCGGTCTGGCAGCACCACGGGGGCGTGGGGCACCTCCTGGTATGGCAACTGGCCCAGCAGGTGGGCAATGCAGTTGAGGCGGGCCTTTTTCTTGTCTACCGCCTGCACCACCCACCAGGGCGCTTCGGGGATGTGGGTGCGCTCCAGCATCGTTTCTTTGGCCTTGGTGTAGGCCTCCCAGCGCACACGGCTTTCCAGGTCCATGGGGCTGAGCTTCCACTGCTTGAGCGGGTCATGGATGCGCCCCAGAAAGCGCAGGTGCTGCTCCTCATCGGTGATGGAGAACCAGTATTTGACCAGCGTGATGCCCGAGCGCACGAGCATTCTTTCGAAGTCAGGCACGGTGCGGAAAAACTCTTCGTACTCGTCGTCAGAGCAAAAGCCCATCACCCGCTCAACGCCCGCGCGGTTGTACCAGCTGCGGTCGAACAACACCATCTCACCGGCCGCAGGCAGGTGCGCCACATAGCGCTGAAAGTACCACTGCGTGCGCTCACGGTCGTTGGGCGCAGGCAGTGCGGCAACGCGGGCGACGCGCGGGTTCAGCCGCTGGGTGATGCGCTTGATGACGCCGCCTTTGCCCGCCGCGTCGCGGCCTTCAAACAAGATCACCACCTTCTGGCGGCTGTGCTGCACCCAGTCTTGCAGTTTGACTAGCTCACCCTGCAGGCGAAACAGCTCTTTGAAGTAACGCTGGCGCTCCAGCTTGTCGGTGGCAACCAGGTCGCCCTCTTCGTCCACGTTGCGGTCCTCAATCTCCAGCTCCAACTCTTCGTCGTAGCTGTCGATCAGATCGTTGGCGATGCGCTGCATCAGGTCCTGGGCGTCGAACGGGGCGTTCTGGAGCATGGTGGTCAGAAGTGCAAAAAAGATGGCGCCGATGCTGCCCAGCCCTAGTGACAAAGTGATGACAGCCACGGAAAAGTCATGAAAAAGTCACACAACCGCCGCAACATTGCACGCTGGCATCAGCACCTCCGCTCTTCGTTTTCGCCCTCCCCTCTTCATGACTGCACCCCTTGCCAGCACGGCACCCCATGGCGGCTACGGAGGCGATACCGCAGGCCTGATCTGTGGCTATCTGATGCAAGACGGCGGCCACCACGCCCGCCCCCTGGACAGCACCGAGGCCGTGCAGTGGCTGGACGCCCATCGACTGCAAGGCGCAGCACCAGACACCGCGGCGCCGCACGCCCCCGCCCAGCCTGCCGCCTTTGTGTGGCTGCATTTCAACCTGGCCCACGCACAAGCGGTGCGTTGGATGCAGCGGCACGCCGACCTGCCTGACGCTTTTTTTGAAGCCCTCAAAGACGGCTCCTACTCCACCCGCATCGAGCGCGATGACGACGCCTTGATGGGCGTGCTCAACGATGCGCACTTTGACTTCGCGTTCGAGCCGTCCGACATTGCCACGCTGTGGATCTGCGTGCTGCCCCACCTGGTCATCACCGCGCGGGCGCACCCGCTGCGATCGGTGGATGCTCTGCGCACGGCGGTGCGCCAGGGACACACCCCGCGCTCGAGCGTGGCGCTGCTGGAGCAGCTGATGCGCACCCAGGCGGCCGGGCTGGTGGACATCGTACGCGGCGTGACGCAGCGCATCGACGGCATTGAGGACGAGTTGCTGGCAGGCCGGCTCAACCACAAACGCGCCCGCCTGGGCGTGCTGCGCAGGCTGCTGGTGCGGCTGCAGCGCCTGCTGGCGCCCGAGCCCGCCGCCCTGTTCCGTCTGCTGGCCCATCCGCCGCACTGGATGGGGGCTGAAGATGTGCAGGAACTGCGCGATTCGACCGAAGAGTTCTCGGTGGTGCTGCGCGACATGCAGGGGCTGCAAGAGCGCATCAAGCTGCTGCAGGAAGAGCTGGCCGCCAGCGTGCAAGAGGCCAACAGCCGCAGCCTGTTTGTGCTGACGGTGGTCACGGTGCTGGCGCTGCCCATCAACATCCTCACCGGGCTGCTGGGCATGAACGTGGGGGGCATTCCCCTGGCGGGCAGCGAGCACGGTTTTTGGGTGATCGTGTGCATTCTGGTGGTCTTTACCGCCGTGGCAGGCTGGCTGGCACTCAGGGGCACGCGGGACAACTGAAGCGCTGCCAAGCACGGCAGCAGCGTGCAACTACAATGCCGCCCCTGCCCTGTAGACCCGGCCCCGCGCCCGCACACCATGAACATCGTTGTCAACGAAGAACTCAAAGCCTATATCGACCCCCTGACCCCTGACGAGCACGATGCGCTGGAGCGCAGCATCTTGGCCGAGGGCTGCCGGGACGCCCTGGTGCTGTGGGGCGATGTGCTGGTGGACGGACACAACCGCTACGGCATTTGCCAAAAGCACGGCCTGCCTTTTCAGACGGTGCAAAACACCCACTTCCAGTCGATGGAAGACGTGCACCTGTGGATGATTGACCAGCACCTGGGCCGCCGCAGCGTGTCGGACTTTCAGCGCGGTGTGCTGGCACTGCGCAAGCGCGAAATCGTGGCCGACCGCCGTGCGCGCGCTGCGGCCACCTTTGTGGCCAGCGCCCCGGCTGAAGAAACCCAAGCCGAGGCGGATCCGTCTACCGATGTGGCCACCACCAGCGTAGCCCCTGCCGAAGACCTGAGCAGCCGCGAAGCCATTGCCCGCGCTGCACGCCTGAGCAGCAGCCAGGTGGTGATGATCGAGAAAATCCAGAAGCAGGCAGCGCCCGAGCTGGTGGCCGCCGTCAAGTCCGGCACCATCTCGCTCAATGCCGCTGCCGCTGTGGCCACGCTGCCCGCCGAAGAACAAGTGGCAGCCGCCGTGGCAGGCAAGGACGAACTGAAGCAAGCCGCCAAGCGCGTGCGCGAAGCCAAGCGCAAGACCCGCGAAGAGACGCCTGTAAAGGCCGCCGATGAGGCGGCAGCCCCCAGTGATGCCCCCGCCGCAGATGAACTGCAAACCCTGCGCGCCCGCGTGGCCGAGCTGACCGCAGAGAACGAAGCACTGCGCCAGCAACTGGCCCAACTGCGTGGGTCTGATGCGCCATCCACAGGGGGCGACGGGCAACCGTTTTAAGGCAGCACCCGGTTTTTTGACGCCGGGGTCAGAGGGCTTAGCTCAGCGAGCGCCGCAGCGCGCTGAGCCGGTCTGCCACCATGTCCACATCCAGCCCGTCTTCAGCGTGGGCCAGGTAGGCCTCCAGGTCCACCACGGCTTCTTTGGCGTGGCCCAGCTCGGCGTGGGCCAGGCCCCGGTCGCGCCGCTCACCCCAGGTCTGGGGGGACAGCACGATCAAGCGGTCCAGCACTGCCGTCAGGCGCTGCCAGTCTTGCTGGGCGCGGTGCACTTCCTTCAAGTTGCGCAGCATGCGGGCAATGATGTCGCGCGGTGTGGCGGCCTGCAAATACAGGCCCAGCGGCACGTCGTAGTCGTCCACCAGCCCACTTTGGCGCTTGTAGGGCTCCAGCCGCTCTGACAGGTCTTCGCGGCTGAGCGATTGGCCGTTGGTGGGGTCCATCACCACCTGCCCCTTGGGCAGCAGCACCTTCACCATGAAGTGCCCCGGAAACCCCACCCCGCGCACATGCAGTCCCAACCCTTGTGCCAGCTCCATCCACAGCACCGCCAGGCTGATCGGAATGCCCCGACGCGTGCGCAGCACCGCATTCAGGTAGCTGTTTTCGGGGTCGTAGTAGTTGTTGACGTTGCCCGCAAAGCCCAGGTCCGAAAAAAAGAACTGGTTGAGCATGTGCAGCCGCTGCAGCGCGGGTGCATCGACCGCCAGGCGCCTGCCAATGCGGGCCTGCATCTGGTCCACATCGCCCAGCAGTTGCTGCACGTCCAGCTCGGGGTATTCATCCTGGGCAATGCTGGCGGCCGCTTCGAGCAGGGGGAAGTGCTCATCGCTTTGCACCAGGCACGCGAAATATTCCAATGACGAGGGGACGGTGTAGCTCAGGGACATGGCAGATTTTGAGAACGAGCGGGCCGCAGCGTCAAGGCGCAAAACCCATGGATTCACCCGGCATTTCGGCGGTCCTGGCCTGGCCCTCGCAGCCCCACCGGCCAGGGGCCATCAGCGCCGCAGCATTTGCCGCAGCTTGAGGCCTGCAGCCCACAGCGCGCCAAAGTACAAAGCCGCCGCGGCCGCCATTAATCCCGCCAGCAACAGCACCCGCTGGGCACTGTGGGCACGCAAGGCCACCCAGTCGAAATAGTGCGAGCCCCAGGCCAGCAAAATGGCCAGCAAGGCGCTGGCGGCCACCACCTGCAAGGCAAAGCGCGCCCAGCCCGGTTGCGGCTGGTAGCTGCCCTTGCGGATCAAGCCGATCAACAGCCACAAGGCGTTGACCAAGGCGCCCAGGCCAATCGACAGAGCCAGCCCGGCATGGTCGATGAGCGGCACCAGCACGGCGTTCAGAATTTGGGTAATGACCAGCACCGCGATGGCGATCTTGACCGGCGTGCGCACATCCTGGCTGGCGTAGTAGCCCGGCGCCAGCACCTTGATGGCCACCAGCCCCAGCAGGCCCGCGCCATACCCCGCCAGTGCCACGGCAATCTGCCCCACATCGCCATCGGCCAACTTGCCGTAATGGAACAAGGTGGCCACCAGTGGCTTGGAGAATGTGAGCAACGCCACCGCGCAGGGCACAGCCAGCAGCACCACAATGCGCAGCCCCCAGTCCATCATGGCCGAGTATTTGGCAGCATCGCCTGCCGCTTTGGCCGCCGTGAGCTGCGGTGTCAGCACCACCCCCAGCGCCACACCCAGCAGCGCCGTCGGGAACTCCATCAACCGGTCGGCATAAAACAGCCAGGTGACGCTGCCCGGAGTCAGGTACGAGGCGATCTGGGTGTTGATCATCAATGACACCTGCGCCACGCCCACGCCCAGCAAGATGGGCGCCATCAGCGCCAGCACGCGACGCACGCCCGGCTCGGCCCAGGCCGCCCGAATGGCGCCCCACGTCACGCCAATGCGCGGCATGAGCCCCATGCGCAGCAGCACCGGGATCTGCACCCCCAGTTGCAGAATGCCACCCAGCATCACCCCACCGGCCATGGCAAAGATGGGTTCAATGCCACGCGCCTCCAACTGCGGCGCCCCCAACCAGGCGGCGGCAATCATGCAGACGTTGAGCAGCACCGGCGAAGCGGCGGGCACCGCAAAGTGCTTCCAGGTGTTGAGGATACCGGCAGCCAGCGCCACCATGGACATGAAGCCGATGTAGGGGAACATCCAGCGCGTCATCAACACGGCGGCATCAAAGGCCTCAGGGCTTTGGCGCATACCACTGGCCAGCGCCCACACCAGCACGGGCGCGCCCAGCACACCCACCACACAGGTCAGCAGCAGCACCCAGGCCAGCACGGTGGCCACGGCAGCCATCAGCCGGCGGGTAGCTTCTTCGCCCTCTTTGGCCTTGGTGGTGGCCAGCACGGGCACAAAGGCCTGCGCAAACGCGCCCTCGGCAAACAAGCGGCGAAACAGGTTGGGAATGCGGAAGGCGACGTTGAAGGCGTCCGTGAGGGCGCTGGCGCCAAACAGGGACGCCATGAGCAGGTCGCGCGCCAGGCCCGTCACGCGGGAGGCCAGGGTCAGCAGGGATACGGTGGAGGCGGCTTTGAACAGTGACACCGCCGGGAGTGTATTCGCTGCGCGCAGCCCTGGCCACGCGGCTGGCGCCCTTGTTGCGCTCGCTTACGTCCACCAGGCCAACGCTTATCTGGCGCCCCACCGGATGAGGCAATGGTGAAAGCCCAAGGCTGGGTCTTTGCCACCCCTACAGCCAAGCGGCGCAACCTGGGCTGGCCCACTGTGGCTCGGGTGGGCTATAATCATCGGCTTTGCTGGCATCATCCTCAGACTCAAGGAACTTAAATCATGGCATCCGCTAAACCAAAGAAAAAGAACCCACGCCTGGCGTCGGGCCGCAAGCGCGTCCGTCAGGACGTCAAGATCAACGCAGCCAACACATCGCTGCGTTCCAAATACCGCACCGCTGTCAAAAACGTCGAAAAGGCTGTTCTGGCTGGCGACAAGGTGAAGGCTGCTGAAGCTTTCGCCAAGGCACAAAGCGTGGTCGATACCGTTGCCGACAAGGGCATCTTCCACAAGAACAAGGCAGCTCGCGATAAGAGCCGCCTGGCAGCCAAGGTGAAAGCCCTGGCACTGGCCGCCTGACCCACTTCAGGCAAACAGCACGGGTAGCCTCCGCTGCCCGCCGTTTGTAACGGGTGCGCTGTCAGCAAACATCAAAACCGCCTTCGGGCGGTTTTTTTGTGCCTGTAATTGAATGCACACCTAGCCAGCGCCACGCCGCAAGCACACGGCCTCACAGCGCCCGGCTTGCGCAGCGTGACCACGCCTGGGCGCAAACCCGCCACACCCAAGCAACGGGCAAAGCAATTCAAGCCAAGGCGCAAGAAAACGGGGGCGTAAAAAAAGGCCTGTCAGGCCTTCGGGGTGGGGGCATCGGGAAGCAAGCACGCTTCAGCCACCTGCAGGTTGTTGTCCCTGGCAAAGTTGAGCACAAAGTCCCAGGCCATGGGCTCATGGTCGCGCAGGTCGCGGTGCACCACCACGCACTTGACGCCGTTGAGCGTGGTCGGGATGCACCAGGGCGAATAGCTCAGGTGGCTGCCCGGCCGCGAGCCTCCGGGACGAAACTGGCTCATGACGCCAGCCAACCGCTCGGCCCAGTCGCTGGGCCTGAAGGTTTTCCCGTCATGGGTAATGCCCTGGATGAAGACTTCTTTTGTGGAGGGGGAAACCATCGGGGTCGCTTGGGTAAGTGGCAGCTCACCGCAGTGTTGCTACGGCCCCGCATTCTAACTCTTATATAAGAGCTAACCCGGTATTCCCAGTGGGTCGTCGGGTAACGCATTGCAGTGATGCGCAATTGTCAACAGCCAGCCATGGCTCTCCCCCTAGAATCGTGCTTCGTTTTTCGGGTTGAAGACCCTGTATCTGGTCTCTTACCGACCTATCGCTGGCCACAAGCCCAACCCTTTTTTGCACCGTCTGGAGATCTCTGCATGACCGCTTTCATTGAGGCAGCCTCGCCCCACGTAATGAACACCTATGGCCGCGTACCGATTGCGCTGGCTCGCGGTCAGGGCAGCCGAGTCTGGGACGTGAACGGCAAGGAGTACCTGGACGCGCTGGGCGGCATTGCCGTGAACACGCTGGGCCACAACCACCCCAAGCTGGTGCCTGCGCTGCAAGACCAGATCACCAAGCTCATCCACACCTCCAACTACTACCACTCGCCCCTGCAAGAGGCGCTGGCAGCCAAGCTGGTGGAGCGCTCGGGCATGACCAACGTGTTCTTCTGCAATTCGGGCCTGGAGGCCAACGAGGCCGCCATCAAGATCGCGCGCAAGTACGGCGTGGACAAGGGCATTGCCAAGCCCGAGATCGTGGTCTACGAAAAGGCCTTCCATGGCCGCTCGATCGCCACTATGTCGGCCACGGGCAACCCCAAGATCTACAGCGGCTTTGGCCCGCTGGTCGAAGGTTTTGTGCGCGTACCGCTCAACGACATCGAAGCCATCAAGAAGGCCACCGAAGGCAACCCCAATGTGGTCGCGGTGTTCTTTGAAACCATTCAGGGCGAAGGCGGCGTGAACCCCACCCGCGTGGAATACCTGCAGCAGCTGCGCGCCCTGTGCGACGAGCGCGGCTGGCTCATGATGATTGACGAAGTGCAGTGCGGCATGGGCCGCACCGGCAAGTGGTTTGCCCACCAGTGGGCGGGCATCGTGCCTGACGTGATGCCCCTGGCCAAGGGCCTGGGCTCGGGCGTGCCGATTGGCGCCGTGGTGGCGGGCCCCAAGGCCGCCAACGTGCTGCAGCCCGGCAACCATGGCACCACCTTTGGCGGCAACCAGCTGGCCATGCGTGCGGGCAACGAAACCATCCGCATCATGGAAGAAGACGGCCTGCTGCAAAACGCAGCGACCGTGGGTGCCCACCTGAAGGCAGCGCTGGAGCGCGAACTGGGCAGCCTGAGCGGCGTGAAGGAAATCCGCGGCCAGGGCCTGATGCTGGGCATTGAGCTGAACAAGCCCTGCGGCGCCCTCACCGGCCGCGCAGCCGAAGCGGGCCTGCTGATCAGCGTGACGGCCGACAGCGTCATCCGCCTGGTGCCCTCGCTGATCCTCACCGTGGCCGAGGCCGACGAAATCGTAGCCAAGCTCACCCCTCTGGTCAAAGCCATCCTGGCCGAATAAACCTTGCAGGGCACGCCACGGCGTGCCCTTTTTTGCCCATGAAACACTATCTGCAGTTCACCGACCTCACCGCTGACGAATACGCTTACCTGTTCGAGCGCGCGGCGATCATCAAGAAAAAGTTCAAGTCGTACGAGAAGCACCACCCGCTGGTTGACCGCACGCTGGCCATGATTTTTGAAAAGGCCAGCACCCGCACCCGCGTGAGCTTTGAGGCGGGCATGTACCAGCTGGGCGGCAGCGTGGTGCACCTGACCACCGGCGACAGCCAACTGGGCCGCGCCGAGCCGATTGAAGACAGCGCCAAGGTCATCAGCCGCATGACCGATCTGGTGATGATCCGCACCTACGAGCAGACCAAGCTGGAGCGCTTTGCCGCGCACTCGCGCGTGCCGGTCATCAATGGGCTGACCAACGAATACCACCCCTGCCAGATCCTGGCCGACATCTTCACGTACATCGAACACCGTGGCTCCATCGCGGGCAAGACGGTGGCCTGGGTGGGCGACGGCAACAACATGGCCAACACTTGGCTGCAGGCCGCTGCGCTGCTGGGCTTCAAGGTCAACGTGAGCACCCCTCGCGGCTACGAGATTGACGAAAAATTGGCCTCTGGCGCTCAAGGAGTAAGCGCTAGCAGCTATCATTTCTATAGCAACCCACTCGAAGCCTGCAAGGGCGCTGACCTGGTCACTACCGATGTGTGGACCAGCATGGGCTACGAGGCTGAAAACGAGGCCCGCAAAAAGGCCTTTGCCGACTGGTGCGTGGACGCCGAAATGATGGCCGCCGCCCAGCCCGACGCCCTCTTCATGCACTGCCTGCCCGCGCACCGGGGCGAAGAAGTGGAAGCCGATGTGATCGACGGCCCGCAATCGGTGGTGTGGGATGAGGCAGAAAACCGGATGCACGTGCAAAAAGCACTCATGGAGTACCTTTTGCTCGGCCGTATGGCGTAACGCCAAAGCGGGATGTTCCACCGCAGCACTGCTGACACCGACGCGCTGCTGGCGCAATGGGAGGCCCTGGGCACTGCTCTGGGCTGCCCTGCCAATACGTGGATGAAAGAAGGCCAGCACCTGCTGCACAGCTGGCAGCGCTGGCCCCGGGCGTACCACAACGCATCGCACCTGCAGGCCTGCCTGGACCACTGGCAGACGGTGCAAAACGAACTGCCCGGCGCGCTAGAGCAGCCCCACGCCGTGGCGCTGGCCCTGTGGTTTCACGACGCGGTGTATTGGCCCTGGAGCGCACACAACGAGGCACGCAGCGCACAGTGGGCCTCACGCTTCCTCAGCGACCAGCTCTTGCAAACCAGCCTGGTGCGCACCGTGCACGAACACATCATGGCCACATGCCACAACCCGGGCGTGCTGCAGGGCGACGCCACTTGGGTGGTGGACATTGACCTGGCCGTGCTGGGCCAAAGCGATGCGGTGTACCGCCAGTTTGAGCGCAACGTGCGCAAGGAATATTTCTTTGTGCGCTGGCCACGCTACGTGGCCGGACGCAGTGCGGTGCTACAGGGCTTTCTGGACCGGCCGCGCATCTACCACAACGAGTGGTTTTTCTACCGCTACGAGGCACAGGCACGCGCCAACATGCGCAATGCTTTGGATGCGTTGCAAGCAGGGCAAATTTACGCGTAGCTGCAACGCTGACGCTGGGAAAGGCCACGCTTTAACGCGGACTCCAAACCGCCGCCACAAGGGCTGCAGATGGCTGCGCCCCATGCACAGCGCCCGTCAAAACCGCTCGCGGCCCTCGGCAGGGTGCACCGTCACACTGGGTGCCGCAGACGACGAACATCCCCCGCAACTGCTGCAGCCACCTCCGCCGCCACTGCCACACCCAGCGCTTTGCGCCATGGCCGGGTGCACCCGGCCCAGCTTTTTGCGCAGCCCAGCGGGCAGCCAGCGCCACACCATGTAGGCGGCGGCCAGCACCACGATCAAGCCGGTGATCCATTGTTGCCACATCACGCGCCACCTCCCAGGGCCAAAGCGATTCGGTAGGTTACAAAACTGGCCGCATAGGCCAAGCTGAAGAGGTACACCACCATCAGCAGCGGGTAGCGCCAGCTGTTGGTCTCGCGCCGCACTGCGGCGATGGTGGAGATGCACTGCGGCGCAAACACAAACCACACCAGCAACGACAGCGCCGTAGCCAAAGACCAGCTCTGCGCGATCAGTGGGCCCAGTTGGCTGGCCACCTCTTCACCGGTAACCGACAACGCATACACCGTGCCCAACGCACCCACTGCCACCTCGCGTGCGGCCATGCCGGGCACCAGGGCGATGGCGATCTGCCAGTTGAAACCGATGGGAGCCACCAGCACCTCCAGCAAGCGCCCCAGCTGGCCTGCAAAGCTGTAGGTGATGGCCGCTTCGGTAGCGCCTTCGGGTGGCGCAGGGTAGGTGGACAGGAACCACAGCAATACGGTGACGGCCAAGATGATGCCGCCCACGCGCTTGATGAAAATCATCGCCCGCTCGTACAACCCATGCAGCAGGCTGCGCACGCTGGGCCAGCGGTAGGCGGGCAGCTCCATCAGCAGCTGAGGGGGCCGCTGGTCAGAACGTGCCAACTTGGCCACACCGGCCACCGCCATCGCGCTGGCGATACCGCCCACGTAGAGCGCAAACAACACCACGCCCTGCAGGTTGAACAGGCCAGCCACCGTGCGCTCAGGGATGAAGGCGCCGATCAGCAATGCATACACCGGCAACCGGGCCGAGCAGGTCATGAGCGGCGCGATCATGATGGTGACCAGCCGATCGCGCCAGTGGGTGATGGAGCGCGTGGCCATCACGCCCGGCACAGCGCAGGCAAAGCTCGACAACAGCGGGATGAACGAACGGCCCGACAGCCCCACGGTGCCCATCACACGGTCCAGCAAGAAGGCGGCACGCGGCAGGTAGCCCGAGTCTTCGAGCGCCAGGATGAACAGGAACAGCGTCAGGATTTGCGGCAAGAACACCAGCACGCCCCCGGCCCCGGCCACCACGCCGTCTACCAGCAGGCTGCGCAGCGGCCCATCGGCCATGTGCTCCTGGATGAGACCCGAAGTCCACTCGACCCCCGCCTTGATCCAATCGGTAGGCACCGTGGCCCAGGTGAACACGGCCTGGAACATCAGGAACAGCGTGGTCAACAGCAGCAGCATGCCCCACACGGGATGCAGCACCACGGCATCAATGCGGTCATCGGCCCGCAGGCTGGTGGCCGGAGCGCGCACCGCCAGCTCCATCAGCCGGTGCACCTGCTGGTGGGTGCGGATGACCTGGGTCTGCGCATCCAGCGCAGAAGCATCCAGCGCCACCGCCTCCTGGGCGGGCACCAGCGGCGCCTTCAGCGCCTGTGCAGCGGGCGAATCGAGCCAGCCCAGCAGCTCGCTGGCGCCATCGCCGCGCACGCCCACAGTGGCCAGCACCGGCATGCCCAGCTCGCGCGACAGCACCTCGCGGTCGATCTGAATACCCTGGCGCTCGGCCATGTCGCTCATGTTCAGCACCAGCACCATGGGCAGGCCCAGGGCCCGCGCCTCCAGCACCAGGCGCAGGTTCAGCCGCAGGTGGGTGGCGTCCGTCACGCACACCAGCAGGTCGGGCAAGGCCTCGCCCGGGCGGCGGCCCCGCACGATGTCACGGGTGATGGCCTCGTCCAGGCTGTGCGCGTGCAGGCTGTAGGCGCCGGGCAAGTCCAGCACCCGCACCTTGCGGCCGCTGGTCGTGTGCAGCACGCCCTCTTTGCGCTCCACCGTCACCCCCGCGTAGTTGGCCACCTTCTGGCGGGCACCGGTCAGCAGGTTGAACAGCGCCGTCTTGCCGCAATTGGGGTTGCCCAGCAGGGCCACGCGCATCAACTCACCAGCCGGGGTGGCTGCGCCTGCGCCCATGTTCACCGCCGCGCTCATGCCAACACCTGCACTTGCACCATGGCCGCCTCTTGCTGGCGCAGGGCAAACGTGGCCTGCCCCACCCGCACGGCAAGGGGATTGCCCCCCCACGCCCCCCGGGCAAGCACTTGCACGGCCTCACCGGGCACAAAGCCGATCTCCAACAAGCGCAGCAAGGTGCTGTGCTCACGCCCATCGCGCGCAGGCACCAGCCCGGTCACCAACGCAGGGGTGCGGACTTTGAGCCCGTCCAGGCCCAAAGCAGCAGAGGGGAACGCCGAGGCCGCCGTCGGTGTGGTGGCCTGCGTGCTGGGGTGCAGGGCGGCGGCGGCACCCTCGTGCATTGTTTTCATGGGGGTCAATCTTTGCGCAAATGAGTTTGGTTCTCATTTTACAAAATGAGTTCCGCTGGCACTTGATTCAAATCAGAGCGGCCTCGCTGGCCTGAGCACCCGGACAAGTCCATCAAAAATGTAGATATCACTACTTCATTGCAAGGCTTGTGACATAAACCTAAGCTTGCGCCATGAATCGCCCTTCTCACTCATGGTTGGCCTTGGTCGTCAGCCTCCCCTCGGCAAGCGCTACGGTGCGCATGCGGATTTGGCGTGCCGTCAAGGCACTGGGCTGCGCCGCATTGCGCGACGGCGCCTACTTGCTGCCCGCACAGGCAGAGCAAGCTGCACAGCTTCAACCGCTGGCCGACGAGGCTTTGCAAGAAGGGGGACAGGCCTGGCTGCTGCAGGTGCACGCAACCCACATGGCCGAGCAAGCCGCCTACCAAACGTTGTTTGATCGGACGCCCGACTACACCCCCTGGCTGGACGAGTTGGCGCAAGCCCGCCAGCTTTTGCCCACGCTGGTGGGTGCCGAGCTTCAGCGCTTGCAGCGCCGGCATGCGCGCACCTACGAGACGATCCGCAAGATCGACTTCTTTCCGGGCGAAGCCTCCATCCGGGCCGAAGCCCAGTGGCGCGACTTCACCAACGCCGTGGCGGCCTTGCAGTCACCCGGCGAACCTCAGGCCACAGCGGGCCGTATTGCACGGCGTGACCGCATGCAATACCAAGGGCGGCTCTGGGCGACGCGCCGCCATCTCTGGGTCGATCGCGTGGCCAGCGCCTGGCTCATTCAGCGCTTCATCGACCCCAGCGCGCGCTTTGTGTGGCTGAACGCCATCACAGACTGCCCTGCGGATGCACTGGGCTTTGACTTCGACGGCGCCACGTTTTCGCATGTGGGTGAGCGGGTGACGTTTGAGGTACTGCTGGCGAGCTTTGGCCTGGACGGTGATCGCGGCCTGCAGCGCCTGGGGGCCATGGTGCATGCCCTGGACGTGGGGGGCGCGACCACGCCCGAAGCGGGTGGCTTCGAAGCCGTGCTGGCCGGTGCACGCAAGCGCTGGCCGGACGACGACGCCCTGTTGGCCGATGTGGGCGGGGTGCTGGACTCGCTCCATGCGCATTTCTCTACCCACCGCAAACCGTAGCACCTCACCACCTCAGGAATGAACATGAACGATCTCAAGGTAACGGCAGCGCCGGATGCCTGCACTGCAAGTGCTCCTGTCTACACGCTGTGGCAACTGGTGCTGTACATGCTGCGCCTGGGCACGCTGGGCTTTGGTGGCCCCGTGGCACTGGTCGGCTACATGTACCGCGATCTGGTGGAGCAACGCGGCTGGATTTCGGATGCCGACTACAAGGAGGGCATGGCCCTGGCCCAGCTCATGCCCGGCCCCTTGGCTGCGCAGTTGGCCATCTACCTCGGCTACGTGCATTTCCGCCTGTGGGGCGCCACGCTGGTCGGCGTGGCGTTTGTGCTGCCGTCTTTTGCGATGGTGGTGGCACTGGGGGCTGCCTACAAAGCCTACGGCGGCATCTCCTGGATGCAGGCAGTCTTCTATGGCGTGGGCGCCTCCGTCATCGGCATCATTGCCTTGAGTGCCTACAAGCTCACGACCAAGAGCGTGGGCAAGGACAGGCTGCTCGGGGCCATCTACCTGGTCAGCGCGGGCGTGACCATTGCCACCCAGTCCGAAGTGATCTGGGTCTTTCTCGGCGCGGGGTTGTTGGTGTGGGCCGTGCGCGGCCCATTGAAGCGAGCTGGCGGGCGGCTGCACAGCATGGCATGGGCAGCCCCCATGGCCGGGGCACTCAGCCTGGACCACCTCGACTGGCAAAAGCTCGGGCAGATTGCCGCGTACTTCACCTACGCGGGGGCATTCGTCTTTGGCAGCGGTTTGGCCATCGTGCCGTTCCTCTACGGCGGGGTGGTCAAAGAGTACGCATGGCTGACCGATCGCCAGTTCGTGGACGCCGTGGCCGTGGCCATGATCACCCCAGGCCCGGTCGTCATCACCACGGGGTTCATCGGCTTTTTGACCAGCGGCTTTGGGGGCGCCGTCGTCGCGGCAGCGGCGACTTTTCTGCCCTGTTATCTGCTCACGGTGATCCCGGCGCCGTACTTCAAAAAACATGGCAAACACCCTGGTGTGGTGGCGTTTGTGGATGGCGTGACTGCCGCTGCCGTGGGTGCTATTGCGGGGGCGGTGGTGGTACTGGGCCAGCGGTCCATCGTGGACCTGCCCACCGCTGCGCTGTTTCTTGCCACCACGGCGGTGCTGTGGCGGTTCAAGAAGCTGCCCGAGCCTGTCGTGGTGCTGGCCGCCGCGCTGGTGGGCCTGATCGTCTACCCACTGATTTCCCGAGTCTGACCCTGCCCCAGAAGGAGCGCCCCGTGAACTACAACACTCGTCCACTCACACTGGACCCCGACCAACTCACCGGGCTGTCGAATCGACTGATCACCAGCCACTACGAGAACAACTACGCTGGCGCCGTCAAGCGCCTGAACGCCATCCGCAGCGAACTCGCAGTGCTGGACTGGAGCACGGCTGCCGCCTTCACCGTCAACGGCCTCAAGCGCGAGGAATTGATCGCGGCCAACTCGGCGTTCCTGCACGAGCTGTACTTCGACAACCTGGGGGGCAATGGTGTGCTGCCATCTTGCGGCCTCTCCATCGCGCTCACGCGTGACTTTGGCTCCGTGGACGCGTGGCGCAGCCAGTTCACGGGGCTGGCCAAGGCCATGGGCGGTGGATCGGGATGGGCCTTGCTGTCCTGGTCTTCCCGCGAAAGCCGCCTCATCAACCACTGGGCAGCAGACCACACGCACCTTCTGGCGGGCGCCACTCCGGTACTGGCACTGGATATGTACGAGCACGCCTACCACCTGGACTTTGGCGCCAAAGCGGGCGCCTATGTGGATGCGTTCATGGCCAACATCCAGTGGAACAAGGTGTACCAGCGCTACGGCGCTGCTGTCGAGGCGGATGCGTTGGCGTTTGGCATCGACACGGGCGGTGCATTGGATGGTGTGCCAGGCAAGCTCGACGTGAGGCGCCAAGAGGACTATCTGCAAAGCCCGCAGGTCATTGCCGGGGCATCGTGGCGCGACCCGTCGCGCGTGCATGAGTGGAGCCAGGAACTCGATGCATCGAAGCCGGTTCTGCTGTACTGCCTACGCGGCAAGGACATCGGGCGCTCAACGGTCCTTACTTTGCGTGCACGCGGCCTGGATGCACGCTACCTCGTGGGTGGCATCGAGGCCTGGCAAGCCGCGGGCCTGCCTCTGGAAACTCAAGGGGGCATCAAATGAAATGGGTCACCCGCGAACGCCCGAAAATCGACCGCATCGCCTGCCCCTGGCTGATTGCCCGGTTCATCGACAAGGCACCTGAGTTTCTCTACGTGCCTGCGGCCTCCGTGCTTCGGGTGGCCCAAGACACAGGTGCGATCCCCTACGACGTGCCCGGCGTGGAAATGACCCACGACGGTGAGCTTTGCAGCTTCGACGCCTTTCTCAAAAAATACGGCCTCACCGAGCCCGCACTGCAGCAACTGGCCGTGATCGTGCGGGGTGCGGACACCTCCCGACTGGACTTGGCGCCACCGTCTGCGGGCCTGTACGCGCTGTCGCTCGGTCTGTCCCAGACCTTCCGCGATGACCACGAAATGCTGGGGCACGGCATGGTGATGTACGACGCGCTGTATGCGTGGTGCCAGTCGTGCCAGGCCGAGACCCACCACTGGTCACCAAGCATGGCGACATGACCCGCTGCGGCCCGCCCTGACACGGCAGAGAGGGCCAAACTCTGCCGCCAAGCCAGCCGCCAAGGAGGGGCCACACGGTAAGTCGCCAGTAAGTCCAGGCAGCGGACGATGGATGCTTTCGTAACCAGGACGCCCTCCGTGCACAAACCCCAGTCCCTCGCATCCACATCCCCTGCCGCCGCGCGCTCCCATCTCGCCATGGCGGCCCTCGCCGCTCTTGCGCTTTCGGGCAATGCCGCTGCGCAATCCGAAGTCGCACCGTCCACGCAATCCACATCAACGGCGCCGCAATGGGGTCTGGGCATTGGCGTCGGGGTGTTTCAAAGCCCCTACCTGGGTGACGACAACAAAACGCGGGCGCTGCCTTTGCTGCACTACGAAAACACCTGGCTGCGCGTGGCGGGCACCGGTGCCGATCTCAAGCTGGGCCAATGGCCCGTGGGCGCCAGCAGTTCCATTGCACTGACTGGCCGCCTCAAATACGAGGGCATCGGCTACAAGGCGGACGATGCGCGCATCCTGGCGGGCATGGACGAGCGCAAGGGCGGTTTCTGGGCCGGGGGCACAGCCACCTGGATGCACCCCTTCGTGCGCGCCACCGCAGAATGGACCGCAGACGCATCGGGCCACAGCAAGGGGCAAAAGGCGATGCTGCAACTGGACCGGCGCTTCAGCGTTGGCCCACTGGGCATCACCCCACGGGTGCAAGCCCAGTGGCTCGACAAAAAATACGTGGACTACTACTTTGGCGTGAAGGCGAGCGAAGCCCAGCCCAACCGCCCCCAATACACCGGCAAGGCCGCCACGGCGCTGGAACTGGGTTTGCGGCTGGACTACCCTATCCAGCCCAAGCAAACCATCTTCCTGGACATCAGCAGCACCCAGTTGCCTGACGAAATCAAACGCAGTCCCATCGTGGGCCGATCAAGCCTGTCGCGGGCCACCATCGGCTACCTGTACCGTTTCTGAGATGCGGCACCTGGGCCCGTTTGTGTGCACGCTGGAAGCGCCCGCGCCCCAGGCTCTCCAAAGGGTGCATGCGCATGCCCTGCAAAGCCATCCGGGCATAGCAAGGCGGCTGCACAGCCCCCAGGCCCATCACCGTGCGCGGCTGGACGCGCTCTTCGAGCGCACCGTGCTGGCCTTTCGCCAAGCCATGGTGGTGGCGCTGGACACCGAGCCACCGGGCGCCGCTCGGCACCTGAGGGCCTACCTGCGCTGCCTTTGCGACAAAGCACTGCACCGACCGAGGGGGCAGCTTACGGCCGCAGCATTGATGGCACATGGGCGCTACCAGGCCATCTGGGCCGATTTCATCGGCGAGGCCTGCGCCTATGATGCTTGCGATGCGCTGCTTTCGCTCCATTGCAGAGCGGCGGCACAAACCCTGTGGATGCAGCAGGCCCTGCAGCGCCACGCCAACCCCCAACGCATTGCCCAGATGAAAGACCACCTGCTGGCGCTGACCGAGCGTCCCCAGCACACGCTTGCACATTGGCCCCATGAACCGCATTGCACTCATTGAAGACCACAGCAGGCTGGCCGATTTGGTACGCCAAGCCTTGGGCAATGCGGGCATTGAAACCGACGTATTTCATGCCATGGAGCCAGCCTGGCTGGCTTTGCGAGACATTACCTACGGCGTGGTGGTCATCGACAGAGGCTTGCCAGACGGCGATGGCCTGCACCTGGTCAAGCGCCTGCGCGCGGCCGGTCGCCCCACGCCCTGTTTGATGCTGACAGCCCGCGATGCGCTGCATGACCGCATCGAAGGCCTGGACTCGGGCGCAGACGACTACCTCACCAAGCCCTTTCCAATGGAAGAGCTGGTGGCCCGGGTGCGTGCACTGCTGCGGCGCCCAGCCCAGGTGCAAGAGTTTGCGCCTGCCCACGGTGATGTCCAGATCAGCCCAGAACACGGCCACATGGTTTGCGCAGGCACCGCCGTGCCTCTGCCCGCCACCGAGCTGCAAATCATGCTGTGCCTGGCCCGCAAAGCGGGGCAAACCGTCAAACGGTCCACTCTGGAGACAGCAGCTTGGGGCCTGACAGAGGCCGTCACGCCCAACGCGCTGGACGTGGCGCTGCACAGGCTGCGCCGCAAACTGGCCACAGCGGGCTCGTGCATGCAGATCGTCAACCTCCGCACCCAAGGCTATGCCCTGCGTGAAGCTTCAGTGGCCTCGTAGCCTGCGCACCCGCCTGCTGGCGGTCTACAGCATTGGCATGCTGACCAGCGCCCTGCTGGTCGGGTTGATGGTCTTTTTCCTGGCAGAGCCCTTTAACCGCTACATGCTGCAATATGGCGCGGAGCACTTTGCACAAGGCCTGGCCAAACGGACTCAGTTTGCCGCCGACGGCACGCCCATGGGGTTCGATGAGGAAAAAATCGACAAGTGGCTATTCACCAGCTTCAAAGAGGATGTGTTCGTTCGCATCACCACCGCCGATGGCCAGGTGGTCTTCTCGCCCACCGGCGAAGAAGCCACGGCCCTGGCACCGGCAGGCACTGCGTTTGACCCGCAGCTCAAACGGTTTGAGTTGCAGCGGGAGGGCGTGCCAATGCATGCGGCCACCACACCCATCGAACATCGCGGCGCCACCTGGTATGTCCAGTTTGCCGCCAGCGACCGATTGGTTCTCAAAATGCGCCACTCGTTTGGCACCCCGGCATTGCAGCAGGGCATTCTGGCCACCTGCCTGACCTTCCTGGCGGTCTTTCTGATCGCCACGCACCTGACGCTGCAACGCATGCTGCACCCGCTGCGCGCTGCGTCCATCGAAGCCCAGAACATCTCCCCTCAAACACTCGACGCACGCCTGCAAGCACGCGACCTGCCTGACGAGTTGACACCACTGGTCGAAGCCTTCAACCGCGCACTGGACCGATTGCAAGCGGGCTTTCGCACGCAGCAGGAATTCCTGGCCAATGCGGCCCATGAACTGAAGACCCCACTGGCCCTCATCCGCGCGCAAATCGAAATGGTGCCCCCCACCCAGCGCAACCCCTTCTTGCTTCAGGACGTGGACCGGATGGCCCGCCAGGTGCAGCAACTGCTGCTGCTGGCCGAGGCCAGTGAGCCCCGCAACTACCGCATGGAAGAGGTGTCAGCCCAAGCCGCCCTCGCCGAGGTCTGCGACTACATGGCCCGCGTTGCCGAACGCAGTGGGGTGCACATCACCCACAGCGCGAACACCGGCACGCAAGGGCACCAAGCCCCACTGTGCTGGCAGGCAGACCGCGGAGCACTGTTCACCTTGCTCAAGAACCTGCTCGAAAACGCCATCCAGCACAGCCCACCGGGGGGCACCGTCACGGTACTGGCGGACCCGGCGGGCTTTCGCGTCACAGACCAAGGCCCAGGGGTGGCCCCCGCAGACTTGGGCAAACTGTTTGAGCGCTTTTGGCGTGGCCCCACGCGGCGCGACGAAGGCGCGGGCCTGGGCCTGTCCATCTGCCAGGAAATAGCCCGTGCCCACCAGTGGCAGATCATGGCGCGCCCCTCCCAGCCGGGCCTGGAGGTGCACGTTCAATTCCAGCCCAGTGACCCGCCCCAGGAAATCCGCAACGAAGCTTGATTTGCCTCGTGCAGCAGGGCCATGGGTAACCACGCCCACCGCCCCCGGTCAACCGAGACGGGCAATCCCTGCGCCAAAAATCAGGGGTTGTTGGAAATAACCGACACCACAAAAAATCCAGGCCATTACCGTCACGTCCCATGCAAAAGCTTTGGGACATTTCCCCCCCCGTTCACACAGGCAGCCCGGTGTTTCCGGGCGATACGCCTTACAGCCAGCAGTGGTGCGCCACCATGGGCCCGGGCTGCCCGGTCAATGTCAGCGCCATCACACTGTCGCCCCATGTGGGCGCGCATGCCGATGCGCCGCTGCACTACGACGAAGGCGGCGCCAGCATCGGGGCCGTGGCGCTGGATGCGTTTCTGGGCCCGTGCCGTGTGATCCATGCCATGGGTTGCGGTCCGCTGATTGAGTGGCAGCACATTGCCCACGCCATCAACCCTGCCCTCCCCACGCTGCCCGCCCGCGTGCTGGTGCGCACCTACGCCCAAGCCCCTGCGCAGTGGGACGGCCAGCTAACCGCCTATGCGCCCGCCACCATCGAGCGGCTGGCCGACCTGGGTGTGCAGTTGGTGGGCATCGACACCGCCAGCATCGACACCGCCGACAGCAAGACGCTCGACAGCCACCAGGTCATCCGCCGACGCGGCCTGCGCGTGCTGGAGAACCTGGTGCTGGACGACGTGCCCGAGGGTGACTACGAGCTGATTGCCCTGCCATTGAAGCTGACCACCGCCGATGCCTCGCCCGTGCGGGCTGTGCTTCGGTCATTGCCATGACCCCCCTGCCGCGTCGCGTCATCCCTCCAGGGGACGCCCCCTGGCCTAGGCCACGCGCTGTATGGGAAGGCATCGCCTTTCACCCTATAGAGATTTCAAACGATTTTGGCCTCTAGCGCTCATCAATCAAGCGCAAGCAGCTATCGAAAAAGAAGCAAAACCCGAGTTAAAGACCATGACCCTCACCCTGCAAGACTGCCGCACCCGCGACGCCCAAGACCCCCTGCGCTCTTTGCGCGACCACTTTGCCCTGCCCCCGGGCGTGATCTACCTGGACGGCAATTCGCTGGGCGTGCTGCCCAAGGCCGCGCCCGCCCGCATTGCCGATGTGGTGCAGCGCGAATGGGGCACCGACCTGATCAAATCCTGGAACACCGCCAGCTGGTTTGACCTGCCCCAGCGCCTGGGCAACCAACTGGCCCCGCTGATTGGCGCAGGCCAGGATGAAGTGGTGTGCACCGACAGCACCTCGATCAACCTGTTCAAGGTGCTGAGCGCAGCGCTGAACATTGCCCGCGAAGACAGCCCTGCGCGCAAGCGCATCGTGAGCGAGCGCAGCAACTTCCCCACCGACCTCTACATTGCCGAAGGCCTGTGCAAGGAGCGCGGGCTGGAGCTGGTGCTGGTGGAGCCTGAAGAGATTACCGCCTCGCTCACCGCCGACGTGGCCGTGCTGATGCTGACGCACGTGAACTACCGCACCGGCGCCATGCACAACATGGCCGCCATCACTGCCGCCGCGCACGCCCAGGGCATCTTGTGCGTGTGGGATCTGGCGCACAGCGCGGGCGCCGTGCCGGTGGACTTGAACGGTGCGGGCGCTGATTTTTCGATTGGCTGTGGCTACAAATATTTGAACGGTGGCCCTGGCGCGCCCGCCTTTGTGTGGGTGCACCCGCGCCATGCCAACCGGTTCTGGCAACCCTTGTCGGGCTGGTGGGGCCATGCATCGCCCTTCCAGTTCACGCCCGACTACCAGCCCGCCCCCGGCATCACCCGCTACCTGTGCGGCACGCAGCCCATGATCAGCCTGTCGGCCCTACAGTGCGGGCTGGATGTGTTCACCGCTGCGCAAAGCCTGGGCGGCATGGCCGCGCTGCGCACCAAGTCGCTGGCGCTCACCGATTTGTTCATCCAGTTGGTGGAAGAGCGCTGTGCAGGCCACGGCCTGGGCTTGGCCACCCCACGCGAACATGCCCAGCGCGGCTCGCAGGTGTGCCTGACGCGTGACGAAGGCGCAGGCGTGAACGGCCAGGGCAGCGGTGCCTACGCCATCGTGCAGGCGCTGATTGCGCGTGGCGTGATTGGCGACTTCCGCAAAGGCGACGGCGGTAAAGGCCCGCACAAAGACATCCTGCGCTTTGGTTTGACGCCGCTGTACATCGGCTTTGAAGACGTATGGAACGCGGTGGAGCACCTGCGCCTGACGCTGGAAAGCGGCGAGTGGCAAAAGCCCGAGTTCAACCAGACCCACGCGGTGACCTGAGCCAGCGCGAACCAGGAGACCACACCATGTGCCCTTTCTCTCAAACCCCTGCACCCGCCAGCGAAGCACCGAGCGCTGCCCTGCCCGAATCCATCGTGCACGAAGAGCGCGCCCAGCTCGACTTCAGCCAAAGCATGAGCTATGGCGACTACCTGCAGCTGGACGCGATCCTCACCGCGCAAAAGCCGCTGTCGCCCGCGCACGACGAGATGCTGTTCATCGTGCAGCACCAGACCAGCGAGCTGTGGATGAAGCTCATGCTGCACGAGCTGCGTGCGGCCATCGGCCACATTGCCCGCGACGAGCTGCCGCCCGCCTTCAAGATGCTGGCGCGTGTGAGCAAAATCATGGAGCAGCTGGTGCACGCGTGGGACGTGCTGGCCACGATGACGCCGCCCGAGTACAGCGCCATGCGCCCGTACCTGGGCCAGTCCAGCGGATTCCAGAGCTACCAGTACCGCAGCATTGAATTTTCGATGGGCAACAAGAACCGCGCCATGCTCAAGCCCCACGAGCACCGCGCTGACCTTCTGGCCCAGGTGCAGGCCGCCTACGAAGCGCCCTCGCTGTACGACGAGGCCCTGCGGTTGATGGCGCGGCGTGGCATTGCCGTGCCCACCAGCCACACCGAACGCGACTGGACACAGCCCTACGCCGAAAGCGATGCGGTGGAGCAAGCCTGGCTGACCGTGTACCGCAACCCCGAGCAGCACTGGGACCTGTACCAGTTGGGCGAGGAACTGACCGATCTGGAAGATGCCTTTCGCCTGTGGCGCTTTCGCCATGTGACGACGGTGGAGCGGGTGATCGGCTTCAAGCGCGGCACCGGCGGCACGGGCGGGGTGAGCTACCTGCGCAAGATGCTGGACGTGGTGCTGTTCCCTGAGATCTGGCACCTGCGCACCAACCTGTAGGCAGCAGACCCTCAGGATTTGCTCTCTCTCCCCAGCCCTCTCCCGCAAGGGCAGAGGGAGTGAGAGCCATCCGAGACAGATACCGTTTCAAGCCAAAAGAGCTGCCAGCGCTTGTAAATCAAGCGCTGGCAGCTCTTTTTTTCATAGCATCGCAATGCCCCTGCGGTCATACCCTCCCGCAGGGGCGGGCCTGTCAGGGCAGGCTCAGGTACTCGCCCTCGCGCACGCTCACGCGCTGCTCGCGGCCGCCCATGGTGTAGGTCACCCACAGCACCTTGGGCACATTGGGGGCCGGGTCATAGCCCGCCAGTTCGTTGCCGACACGGGTGCTCAGGCGGTCGCCCTGGGCCATGGAGCGCAGGCGCTCGGTCAGGTTCACCATCTGGCCGCCAGCGCCATACACGGCATTGAGGATGACCAGTTGGTTGCGCGGCTGGTTGTTGCCATATCCGCCTTGGTTGCCACCTTGGTATCCGCCCTGGTTGCCACCGCCCTGCCAGCCGCCGTTCCAGCCTTCATTGCCCCAGTTGCCACCGCCCCAGCCCGTGAAGCGGGCGCCATCGATGGTGCTGCCTTCGGGGTATTCGAACATGCGCTCTTGGCCACCACGGGTGCGCACATAAATGCGCAGGGTCTTGCTGCGGCCCCGGTGGGGGTCTACGCCAAAGGTGTCGTTGGTCAGCGCAATGGCGCGGTCGTCGCGTGCCAGGTCGCGCAGGCGGCGGGTCACGTCCACGTGGTGCTCCGAGGTGCCATACAGAGCCTGCAGGATGCGGAACTCGCCGTCATCGCGGCCATCGTTGCCCTGGCCACCACCCTGGTTGCCATGCCAGCCGCCGTTGTGCCCGCCCTGGCCCCAGTTGCCGCCCGTCCAGCCCGTGAACTGGGTGCCGTCCACAATGCTGTCTTCGCGGTATTCAAAGGTGCGGGTGGCGCCGTTGGGGCCACGGGCGTAAATGCGCAGCACCTTGACGCGGCCCCGGTCAGGGTCGGTACCAAACGTGTCGTTGTGGACGCGAATGGGCTGGTCCATCCCAGCCAGTTGCCGCAGCCGCTCGGTCACGTCCACGTTGCGCTCGGCCGTGCCGTAGCGGGCACTCAGCACCTGATAGGCGCCACTGTCGCCCCCGCGCTGGGCAGCCGCTGGGGCCAGCAACCCAAAGAACAACAATAAAGCGGCCCAAAAGCCGTACAAGGGGTTGCGAAGCAACATGAAAACCTCCTGAGGTGTTGGAATCATCGCGGCAGCGATATTGATTTTGTGAGGATGGGGAGCCAAAGCAAACAGCTCCAGGGCGCCTCCCTCTAACGGGCGCCGGGGCTGCCCGTTGACCGCGCAAACCCGGGGGCGATTATCGGTGCGGAAAAATGCCGCTCCAACGCTTTTTGGTGCACGCAGCGCGGCGTGGGTGGCGCCCCCAAGGACCGCAAATAGGCGCAGAGTGGGCGATGCAAGGCTGCGGGCGGTTGCCGCACGCCTGGCCCGCTGGCGCTAAGAACCTGTTCAAAGCCATCGCGGCGGCACCCGAGAGACAGGTGCCGGCCACACCAAGCGTTACGCTTGTTGCCATGGCTACTCCACCCAACCCACCCAGCGCGCCGCCCTTCACCCGTCCTTTGGCGCTGCAGCCCCGGCAGGCCTGGGCCATGTTGCTGGCACTGGTGAGCGGTTTTGCGCTGAGCCAGGCGTTTCGCACCATCACCGCCATCATGGCCACGGGCTTGCAGGCCGAGTTTGCGCTGTCGGCCCAGGCCCTGGGCGTGTTTGCCGGCGCGTTTGCCTTTGCGTTTGGGGCCATGCAGCTTTTCATGGGCATTGGCATTGACCTGTACGGCGTGCGGCGCACGCTGCTGGTGGCGTTTCCGCTGGCGATTGCGGGCGCGGCGCTGTCGGCACTGGCCCCCAGCTATGGGGCGGTGCTGCTGGGGCAGGTGTTGATCGGGGTGGGCTGCGCACCCGCGTTTTTGGTGTGCACGGTGTTCATCGCCCGCTACTTTGCACCGTCGCAGTTTGCAGCCGTATCTGGCGTGGCCATGGGGGTGGGCGGGCTGGGCATGCTGTTCACCGGCACACCGTTGGCGTGGCTGGTGCAGCAATCGTCTTGGCGCATGGGGTTTGGGGTGCTTGCCGCGCTGGCGGCACTGGCCTGGGGGTTGATTTACTGGAAGGTGCGCGAGCCCGCAACGCAGGCGCAACACAGCTTGCCGCGCGAATCGGTGCTGCAGGCGGTGCGCGGCTTTGGCGCACTCTTTCTGCTGCCGCACACGGCGGGCATTTTGCTGCTGGCGCTGATGACCTATGCGGCCATGCTGTCGCTGCGCGGGCTGTGGCTGGGGCCGTTGCTGATCGAGCGGCACGGCTTCAGCCTGGTGGCCAGCGGCCATGTGGCCACGGTGATGTCGTTGGTGTCGCTGTTCAGCCCGGCCTTTTTTGGTCGGCTGGACCCGGGCCCCGGCGCCCGCAGGCGCTGGCTGACGGGCTACACCGTGCTGATGGCCGCGCTGTTTGCCGCCATGGGCGGGTGGCCGCTGGCGTGGCTGGATGTGGCCGGGCCGATTGCGGTGGGGCTGCTGTCGGGCTACATGGTGCTGCAGTACGCCGATGTGCGGTCGGCCTACCCGGCGGCCATGACAGGGCGCGCCATGTCGGTCTTCACCATGGCGTTATTTTTTGGGGTGGCACTGATGCAGTGGGCCACAGGCGCAGCCGCCTCGGCCGCCAAAGCCCAGGGGGCCGACCCCTATGGGGTGGTGATGTTCACCATTGCGGGCATGCTGGCCGTGGGGGCGGCGGCTTTTCGCGGGTTGCCTCGCCCGCCCGGAGCTTGAAAAAATTCATTCAAAAATAGGCTCTAGCGCTTATTGATTAAGCGCTAGAAGCTACATATTTAATAGCAAAAAGCTGTCAACGACTGGCATCACCCACATCGCCCCGGTACAGCCAGGGCACATCCAGCACCCGTTCGCCCAGCAGTTTGAGCGACCAGTCGCGCCCCCAGCGCACCAGGCCGGTGGCGTGAAAGATGCGCCCGTTGCGCGTGGAGCGGGCTTGCACCCGTGCGTTGCGCTGCCAGCGGTTGACGGCGTAGCGGCGCAGGCGCAGCGGCACGTCCAGGTCGTGCATGGACAAGGCGCTCTCGAGCTGGGCGGCGTCTTCAATCGCCATGCCTGCACCCTGCGCCAAGTAGGGGCGCATGGGGTGGGCGGCGTCGCCCAGCAGTGCCACCAGGCCCTGGGCCATCTCGTCGGGGTTGCGCACAGGGGGCCGGTCGCACAGGGGCCACAGGCGCCAGCCGCTGCCTGCGGCCTCTACGCTGTGCACGGCGTGCTGCAGTGCGGTGCTGGTGCCGTGCAGGGCATCTTCCAGGTCGCGGGCGTTGGCGTCGTGGTCCCAGGTTTCCAGGTTGGCGGGTGCGGGGCCTTGCACGATGACCACCAGGTTTTGCAGCTCGCCCCGGCGCACGGGGTACTGCACCATGTGCAGGCGCGGGCCCAGCCAGGCGGTGACCTGGCGCGTGCGCAACGAGGGTGGCAGCGCGCTTTGCGGCACCAGGGCGCGGTAGGCCAGGTGCCCCGTCACCCGGGGGCTTTGGTAGCCCAGCAGCTGGGTGCGGGTGCGGCTCCACAGGCCGTCGGCGCCAATGAGGGCGTCACCCTCGATCTCTTTGCCCTGGCTGGTGCGCACCGTCACCACGGTCTCGGCCCCTGGCACGCTTTGGGCGGTGGTGCTGGCGTCCACAAAGGATTCGATGGCCAGGCCCTGGTGCAGTTGCGCATCGGTGTAGCGCTGCACGCCCTCGTGCAGCAGGGCATGCAGGTCGGCGCGGTGGATGGTGGCGTAGGCTGCTCCGTAGCGCTGCACCGCCGTGCGGCCCAGCGCCAGCGTGCCCAGCTCTTGCCCGCTGAGGGCGCTGCGCACCTGCAGTTTGTCGGGGAAGGCCGCGACTTGCTGCAAGGCCTTTTGCAGGCCCCAGGCCTGCAGGCAGCGCACCACGTTGGGCCCCAGTTGCACGCCTGCGCCCACCTCTGAGAACGCCGCCACGCGCTCGTACATGCGCACGTCCCACCCTGCGCGCGACGCGGCCAGCGCCGCAGCCATGCCGCCAATGCCGCCTCCGGCAATCAATACCTGCTTTTTCATCCGCGCATTGTCGGGCCTGCGGGGGTGCCTGGGGCCTACGGAAGCCCTGCCCCAGATCAAGTTTTACGCTTCGACGCCCGCGGGCACGAGCGCGGCCTCCAACACCGCCACAGGCATGGGGCGGCCAAACAGATAGCCTTGAAACGCCGGGCAGCCGTGCTGTTTGAGGAATTCAAGCTGGCCCTGCGTCTCCACCCCTTCGGCCACCACGCCCAAATCCAGGCTGTTGGCCAGCGCCAAGATCGTGCGCACGATGGCCGCGTCGTTGGGGTCGGTGAGCACGTCGCGCACAAAGCCCTGGTCGATCTTGAGCTGGTCCAGCGGCAGGCGCTTGAGGTAGCTCAGCGACGAGTAGCCCGTGCCAAAGTCGTCTAGCGAGAAGCCCACGCCCCGCTCGCGCAGCTGCTGCATGCGGGCGATCACGTCCTCCACATCGGCCAGCAGCAGGCTCTCGGTCAGCTCCAGCTTCAAGCGCTCGGGGTTCGCGCCGGTCTGCTGCAGCACCTGCAGCAGTTGCTCCACAAAATCGGCCTGCCGAAACTGCCGCACGCTCACGTTGACCGACAGGAACAGCGCCCGCGTGAGCCGTGTGCGCGACCAGGCCACCAGTTGCTGGCAGGCCGCCTCCAGCACCCACTGGCCCAGCGGCAGGATCAGCCCGGTCTGCTCTGCCATGCCGATGAACTCGGCCGGGGCCACCACACCGCGCTGTGGGTGGTACCAGCGCACCAGGGCCTCGGCCCCCTGCAGTTGGCCGCTGCAGTCCACCACCGGCTGAAAGTACAGCCGCATCTCCTGCTGCTGCAGGCCCCGGCGCAGATCGGCCTCCAGCGCTGAGCGGGCGCGGGCGGCGGCCTGCATCTCGGGGTCGAAAAAACGCTGGGTGTTGCGGCCAGCGGCCTTGGCCTGGTACATGGCCAGGTCGGCATGTTTGAGCAACTCGTCCACCGAGCAGGGCTGGTGCGGGCCAAACAGCGCAATGCCAATGCTGGGCGTGCTGTGGTAGCTTGTGTCGCCCAAAGGCCCCATGGAGTAGGGCTTGCCCAGCGTGGTGATGATGTAGCTGGCCACCAAGGCCGCTTCGGCACTGGCCTGAGCGGCCTCCGTGCTCAAATCTTCCACCAGCACCACAAACTCGTCGCCCCCAAAACGCGCCACGGTGTCGGTGGCGCGCACGCAGCCTTGCAGGCGCTGCGCCACCTGCACCAGCAGCTCGTCGCCCTGGTCATGGCCCTGGGTGTCGTTCAGGTCCTTGAAGTTGTCCAAGTCAATGAACAGCAAGGCGCCGTGCACAGGCCGCCGCGCCACGGTCTTGAGCGCACGCTGCATCCGGTCTACCAGCAGCCTGCGGTTGGGCAGGCCGGTCAGGGCGTCGTAAAACGCCAGGCGCTCAATCTGGCTTTCCACGCCCTTGCGCTCGGTGATGTCGCGGCCCACGCCGCGATAGCCCCGCAGAGCGCCCTGCCCGTCCAGCAAGGGCACGCCGCTCACGCTGATCCAGTGCAAGGTGCCGTCAGGGCGCCTGCGCTGCAGTTCCAGGTCGCGAAAGGGCTGTTTGGATACCAGCACGGCACGGTGGGTAGCCCAGTCGGCCTCGTTCATGTTCAGCGCGCCCAGCTCCCAGCGGGTGCGGCCCAGCACGTCTGCCTGGGTGATGCCGTTGATGCTCAAGTCGCCCGCCAGTTGCACAAAGCACCCTCGGGCATCGGTCTCCCAATACCAGTCTGACGACAGATCGCTGAGCGAGCGAAAGCGCGCCTCGCTCTCGCGCAGCTCGGCCTCCACGCGCACATAGTCGCTCACATCGGCAAAGGTGCGGACCAGGCCGCCATCGTCCACCGCCGTGGTACGCACTTCCAGCGTGCGGCCATCGCGGGTGGCGCGCCAGTACAGGGCGGGCGATGCCGCGACAGCCCCCTGGGCCACGTACGCCTGCCCGCGCGCATCCACCAGCGAATAGCCTTCGCCAAAATCACCGCGCTGCGCCTGCACCTGCGTCACCTGCGCCAGCGTGGGCTGGGTGGTCATGAGCGATTCGGGAAGGTCCAACAACTCCAGCACGCGCTGGTTGTAGATGTGCACACGGCCGTCGGGCCCGGTCTTGAAGATGCCTTGGCTCATGCGCCCCAGCGTGGCCTGCAGCGCCAGCCGCTGCCGCTGCAATTGCCCCAGGGCCTGGGGCTGCTCTGGCCCCTGAGGCACTACGGGCTGCTGCAACAGCGCGGCCAGCCGCTGCAGCAGCTCAGGCAGATGCGCATGGGCCGCCGCGCCATCCGCGTCCAGAGGCACCTGCGCGCGCAGCACATAGTCGCCCAACCCACAGCGAAAGCCCCGCGCAGCCAGCGCCTCTTGCGCCGGGGCCACACACAGCAGCACGGGGTGCCCGGCGCACAGCGCCAGCGGCCCGGCCACATCGGTGGCCGTGGGCGGCAGGCACAGCACCACAGCCCGCCACGCCTGCGAGGCCAACGCCCCCGCGGCATCGGCTGCACAGGTGCCATGCACGACCCGGCAATCGGGCAACGTGGTGGCCAGCAGCGCCTGGGCTGCCTGCGCGTGTGCCACATCCTCGTCAATCCAGAGCACCGCTGCGGTCATGCACGCGCCCCGGGTGGTGGGGGTTGCGTGGGCTGTGCGCCCTCAGGGTGGCTCAGGTCATGGTCGCGCTCAAACACGTCCACGGGCACAGGCCTGCCAAACAGATACCCCTGGAACCCCTCGCACCCATGCAGCCTCAAGAACCCCAGCTGCCCCGCCGTCTCCACCCCCTCGGCCACCACCTCCAGGTCCAGGCTCTTGGCCAGCGCCAGGATCGTCCTCACAATCGCCGCGTCGTTCGGGTCGCTCAGCACGTCCCGCACAAAGCTCTGGTCTATCTTCACCTGGTCCAGCGGCAGCCGCTTGAGGTAGCTCAAGCTCGAGTACCCCGTGCCAAAGTCGTCCAGCGCAAAGCCCACCCCTTCTTTCTTGAGTTGCTCCATGCGCTCTATCGTGTCTTCGATGTCTCCCAGCAGCAGGCTTTCCGTGAGTTCGAGTTTGAGTCGGTGCGGGTCGGCCTGGCAGTCTTTCAAGGTGCCCAGCACTTGGGCCACGAAGCCTGCTTGTCTGAATTGCCGGGCGCTGACGTTCACCGACAGGGTCAGGTGCGCTGTGGCCGGGTTTTGCGCCCAGGCGGCCAGTTGGCTGCAGGCGGTGTGCAGTACGGTTTGCCCCAGTGGCAGGATCAGGCCGGTTTGCTCTGCCAGGGGGATGAAGTCTGCCGGGCTGATCATGCCGCGCTGGGGGTGGCGCCAGCGTGCCAGGGCTTCTGCCCCCACGAGTTTGCCGTCGTGGTCCACCACGGGTTGGTAGTGCACCATGAGTTCGCCCCGTGCCAGGCCTTGGCGCAGGTCGGCTTCCAGGTTGGAGCGGGCGTTCACCGCCGCTTGCATGTCGGGGTCAAAGAAGCGTTGGGTGTTGCGTCCTGCGGCTTTGGCCTGGTACATGGCCAGGTCTGCGCGTTTGAGCAGTTCATCGACCGTCAGGCGTTGTTCTCCGTACAGGGTGATGCCGATGCTGGGGGTGCTGTAGTGTTGGCCTCCGTCCAGCGCGAAGGGTTCGTTCAGGCTGGCCAGAAGTTTGTCGGCGACGATTTCTGCCTGGCTGGCGGCTTCGTGCAGGTCGGCGCTGAGGTTTTCCAGCATGACGACGAATTCGTCGCCCCCAAAGCGTGAGACGGTGTCGGCTTCGCGCACGCTGCCCACCAGGCGGGCGGCCACTTGCGACAAAAGCTGGTCGCCCATGTCGTGGCCCAGGGTGTCGTTCAAGTCTTTGAAGTTATCGAGGTCGATGAACAGCAGCGCCCCTTGGGCTTTGGTGCGCTGGCCTGCGGCGATGGAGCGTTGCAGCCGGTCCAGCAGCAGGCGCCGGTTGGGCAGGCCTGTCAGGGCGTCGTAGAACGCCAGCCTTTCGATCTCTTGCTCTGCTCGCTTGCGGTCTGTGATGTCGCGGCACACCCCCAGCACACCAGTCACGCGGCCTTGCGAATCGCGGATGGGGGTTTTGATGGTTTCAAACTGGCCCTGGTAGCCGTCTTCGGCAAAGGTCAAAGTCTCCTCGTACACCACTGGCTGCCAGGCCGCAATGGCCCGGCGGTCCATGGCCCGGAACCTCTGGGCGTCGGCCTCGGGCACAAAATCCAGGTCGGTCAGGCCCAGGAGGTCCCGCTCCGGGCGGCCCGCAAACCGCTCAAACACTGGATTGCAGGCCAGGTACGCACCCTCCACGTCTTTCAGGAACACCATGTCGGGCATGGCGTTGACCACGCTGGCCAGGTGGGTCTTTTGCTCAGCCAGCTCCAGCTCGATGCGCTTGACGTCCGTCAATTCATAGGCAAACAGCACCACCGCAGGGGGCGACTGGCCCTCGGCCGATTCGGCCACGATGGTGGTGCGCCAGTATTGGGTGCCCCTCTCGGAGTCCGACCGGTGCTCAAACACCACGGTCTGCCCGGTAAACGCCTGCTCAATCGGCCCACGCAAACGCGCCATGAGCCAGGGCGAAATCACCTCGGGCAGGCGCTGCCCCTCCAGGGCCTGCACCGGCTGCTGCAGCCAGTCGGCCTGCTGCGCGTTCATGTAGAGCACACGCAGGTCGCGGTCGATGCGCGCCACGCCGCCGGGCACCCGCCGCAGCACGTCGGCCATCTGCGCCTCGTGCGCATGGGCCGCCACCTCGGCCTGGCGCTCGGCGGTGATGTCGCTTTGCACCCCGTCCCAGATCACCCGGCCGCCCTCCAGCGCACGCGGCGAGGCGCTCAGCCGCATCCAGCGCAACTCACCGTCCGGGCGACGCATGCGCACCACCACTTCCATCGATGCCATGGCGTGAAACGATTCGCGGCGCGCGGCCACCAGCGCCTGCAGGTCTTCGGGCACGATCTGTTGGTGCAGCACCTCCATGTCGCTGAGCACCTGCGCCGCCGTCACGCCATTGAGCCGCTCAATCGCATCCCCCATGTGCACAAAACGGGTGGTGCCATCGGCCTCGCGCACGATCTGGTAGAGCACGCTGTGGGGCAGGTTGCGCCCCAGCAGCTGCAGCCTCAACTCACTGTCGCGCAGCCGCTCTTGCGCCTCGCGCACCTGCACATAAGGGCGACGGATGCCCGCAATGAAAACGCCCTGGAACAGCAGCGCATAGGCCAGCACCCGAAAGCCGTGGGCCAGCGGGTTGCCCCAAGTGGAGTGCTGGCCTTGCATGCCGCCCCCCAAGCCCACCACCAGCTCACCACACATGAAAGCGCCCGCAGCCCAGGCCATGAACCGCTCACGCCCCTGCACCGCTGTGCCCCGGTAAAGCCACACGGCCGTGGCCCCCAACGCCACCACCAGGACCAGCCCCAGGGGCTTGCGCAGCCCTGTGTGCGCAAACCAGGTGGGCACGCCCACCGAAGCCAGCCACAGCATGCCAAACGCCCACAGGCCCGCGGCCGCCGCCCAGGCACGGGGCTGCCCCGGCAAGGAGTAACGTGCCGCCACCAAGGTGAGCGCGGCCCACTCTGCCAGGCGCGCCCAGGTGCTCATCCACAGCGACACATCGGCCGAGCCCGCTGCCAGATGCCCTTCGGGCGAGTGGGCCACGGCACCATGCAGAAAATTGCACACCGCGGCCAGACCAAACCCCACCACCAGCACGTTAGAGCGGCCCTGCTCGCGCGGGTCCAGCACGTTCAAGGAGACCGAAACCACCAGCAGCCCCAGCAGCACCGAGGCCAGCTCCATCAAGGGCTCAACCCCGTGCAGGGCATGCCCCTCGCCCCCCAGCAGCACGGACAGGGGCGGCAGCAACAGCACCAGGGCGGCCACCACCAGCACCACCGTCACAGCGGGTGAATCTGAGGCAAAGGCGCCTGCAAGAGAGCGGCGAGAAAGAAAACGCATAGGGCAGGGGCCGATTCGAAAACGTGAGCCACAACAAGCATTTGGAATTTGGAGCCCGCACCGCAAGGCGCCCGTGCAGGCCCGCACACCACACCACCTTGAAAGCCCCAACCGCACACGCAGCAGCTGCGCACATTCCCGACCCCATCGGTGAACCTCCTCCACCACACGGGTCGGGGCGCTACCGCAGCAGCCTGCGCAAAAGAGGCTCTGCACAGCTTTGAGTGTATCTAGGCGTTAACGCCTGTCCATCCACTCTTCCCCGCCGTTGCGGCGCGGGTACGCCGCCAACGCCAAGCCGTTGGCGCACCCCCTGCCCCCCGGCGGGCCCACCTCAAGGCTGCAGCAGTTGTCGCAACACAAAAGGCAGGATGCCGCCCGCCTGGTAGTAATCCACCTCAATGGGGGTGTCGATGCGCAAGGTCACCATCACCTCCTGGTGGGTGCCATCGCCACGGTGGATCACCAGCTTGGCATCGCTTTGCGGCGTGAGCGCGGGGTCTGGCACCACATCGATGACTTCGCTGCCCACGAGGCCCAGCGTCTCCCACGACTGCCCGGCCTTGAACTGCAGTGGCAGCACGCCCATGCCCACCAGGTTGGAGCGGTGAATGCGCTCAAAGCTGCGTGCCACCACGGCCTTGATGCCCAGCAGCTGCGTGCCCTTGGCCGCCCAGTCGCGGCTGGAGCCGGTGCCGTATTCCTCGCCCGCAAAGATCACGGTGGGGGTCTTTTGCGCCATGTACTGCATGGCGGCGTCGAAGATGAACATCTTCTCGCCTTGCAGCGGCCCCTCGTTCTGGAACACGGTCACGCCGCCCTCTTCGCGCGAGCCATCGGCCGTGGGTGGAATCATCAGGTTCTTGATGCGCACGTTGGCAAAGGTGCCGCGCACCATCACATCGTGGTTGCCCCGGCGCGCGCCGTAGCTGTTGAAGTCCGCCTTTTGCACACCGTGCTGCAGCAGCCACTGGCCGGCGGGCGAGCTTTCCTTGATGGAGCCTGCGGGCGAAATGTGGTCGGTGGTGATGGAGTCGCCAAACAGCGCCATGACGCGGGCGCCCAGCACCGAGGGAAGTTTGGCATTATTTTGGCCTCCAGCGCTTGATTCATAAGCGCCAGCAGCTCCTTTTTCAATAGCAAATTGGGCAAAGAACGGTGGCTCGGCAATGTAGGTGCTGGCGGGCCAGGTGTAGGCGTTGCCACCCACGCCCTTGATCTTTTCCCACAGCTTGCCGGGGTCGGACGCCACCTTGGCGTAGTTCTCGCGGAAGGTCTTCCCGTTCATGGCGAACTTCAGCAGCGCGTGGATTTCGTCGCTGGTCGGCCAAATGTCTCCCAGGTAAATGTCTTTGCCTCCCTTGCCCTGGCCCACCGGCTCGGTCATCAGGTCCTTGAGCACCGTGCCCGCGATGGCATAGGCCACCACCAGCGGCGGGCTGGCCAAAAAATTGGCCTTGAGGTTGGGGTGAATGCGCGCCTCGAAATTGCGGTTGCCCGAGAGCACCGCCGCGCAGACCAGGTCGTTACTGGTGATGGCCTCGTTCAGCTCGGGCGTGAGGTCACCCGCATTGCCGATGCAGGTGGTGCAGCCGTAGCCCGCCAGCGCAAAGCCCAGCTTTTCCAGGTAAGGCAGCAGGCCGGTCTGCGTGAGGTATTCGGTGACGATGCGCGAGCCAGGGGCCAGTGAAGTCTTGATGTGCGGCTGCACCTTGAGCCCCGCTTCCACTGCCTTCTTGGCCAGCAGACCGGCAGCCAGCAGCACGCTGGGGTTGCTGGTGTTGGTGCAACTGGTAATGGCAGCAATCAACACGTCACCATTGCCCACGGTGGGGTCCGCCCCCTTGGTGGGCATGGCGGCTGCGGCATCAGCGTGGGCCGTGGCCAACGCGGGCTTGTTGCCTTCCATCTCGGCCACCGAACGCGGCGCGCCTGCGGGCGCGGGTTGGTCCTTAGGCGCGGCCTCCTGCACCACGTCCTGGCCCCGGTGGATATGGTGGCGGGTGTGCAGCAACTCGGCCGGGCGGTTAAAGCCATTTTGTGCATTGGGCTTGCTGAACAGATCCGCAAACTGGCGGCTGACCTGGCCCAGCTCGATGCGGTCCTGCGGGCGCTTGGGGCCTGCCAGGCTGGGGGTGACGCTGCCGAGGTCGAGTTTGACAACCTGCGAATAGTCCACCTCGCCCGCCAGCGGCACACCGAACAGGCCCTGGGCCTTGAAGTAGGCCTCAAAGGCTTCGATCTCGGCCTTGGTGCGGCCCGTGCCCTGGAAGTAGTCAATCGTTTTTTCATCGACCGGGAAGAATCCCATGGTGGCGCCGTACTCGGGTGCCATGTTGCCAATGGTGGCCCGGTCGGGCAACGCCAGGGTGCGGGTGCCCTCACCAAAAAACTCGACGAACTTGCCCACCACCTTGTGCTGGCGCAGCAGCTCGGTCACGGTGAGCACCAGGTCGGTGGCCGTCACGCCTTCGCGCAGCTGGCCAGTCATCTCAAAGCCCACCACATCGGGGGTGAGGAAGTACACCGGCTGGCCCAGCATGGCGGCCTCGGCCTCGATGCCGCCCACGCCCCAGCCCACCACGCCAATGCCGTTGATCATGGTGGTGTGGCTGTCGGTGCCAACCAGGGTGTCGGGGTAGTAGACGCCATCTTTGCGCTTGTGCACGCCGCGCGCCAGGTATTCGAGGTTGACCTGGTGCACGATGCCGAAGCCCGGGGGCACCACGCCAAAGGTGTCAAAGGCCTGCATGCCCCACTTCATGAACTCGTAGCGCTCGCGGTTGCGCTGGAACTCCAGCTTCATGTTCAGATCGAGCGAATTCTTCTTGCCGTAGTGGTCGACCATGATCGAGTGGTCCACCACCAGGTCCACCGGCACCAGGGGCTCGATCTTCTTGGGGTTCTTGCCCAGCTTGGCGGCCACGCTGCGCATGGCGGCCAGATCGGCCAGCAAAGGCACACCGGTGAAGTCCTGCAGCACCACGCGCGAGACGACGAAAGGGATCTCGTCCTTGCGCTCGGCCTGGGGCGCCCAGTGGGCCAGCTCCTTGACATGCTCGGCCGTGACCTTGCGGCCATCGCAGTTGCGCAGCACCGATTCGAGCACGATGCGGATCGACACGGGCAGGCGGCGGATCTGCGGGAACTGCTTGGCCAGCGCGGGCAGGGAATAGAACTGCCCCTCTTTGCCAGACGCTGTCTGAAAGCGCTGGAGGGTGTAGGAAAACGCGTGGTGCGCGGGGGCAGACGGCAAGGCTGTGGCTGGCTTGGGCGATGAGGCCATGGCGAACTCCTGTGAAGACAACGGGGGAGAAACCGGTTCAAAGAGCGTGGGCCCCTCCCGCCCGGTCATTTGCCGCAAGCACCAAGGCACTGGTGGCACGACCGGACGGCAAAGGCGCGGGCGTCAAAACCCGTTAACGGTCTTTTCGAGGGCACGAAAGGTCATCCACTGGTTCTGGGGGCGCTGCTTCCATTCTGGCACCCTCAGGCTAGGATGCAATCGTGGGGACATCCAGCGGCAGCCGCTATGGCGAGGGGACGCCGCGAGGTAGGCCGCCAAGGCCACAAGGCCCGGGGCACGATGATTCACACACAGAACGCTGGGGCCATCGTGCGTGGCACGGAAACTTCGTTGGCGGGCATAACCAGGACACGTCTACGGATAACCCCAAGCGGGTTAACGACTTAAACCGCACACGCACAACCTTGCGGCACAAGAGAAGCCCGCCAAGCACCACCCCTTCTCACCCTGAACGCCCATCCCCCGGCAGGAAAAGCGCGCCGTACCTGTATTGCGCAGTTCTCTGGCCGCAATATGCCCACGCCCCAAACTGCCCCATCGCAATGCCACCCAAAGCCCTAACCGCATCTTTAACTTTGATTAGGAAAGGGGGTGATAGTGATGAAGCACACCGCAGGAGCCCCATTGTTTCCAAAACGTCAAAATGACACCAAAGTGTTTGCATGGAAAACCGCCGGGAACGATGCGGGGGTAAAACGCAGCCTACTTTTCCCCCCGATGGGCCCAAAACCCTGCTGCAATGGCTGGTGACAAAATCCTGGAAACCTGCATGCCAATGGAGCAGCCATAAAAAAAGCCCGCTAACGCGGGCTTTTTTTATATTGACCGTGAATGCCGGTCATTAAATGATGAATTGCTCACGGTTTTCGTTTTGAATCCACTTGGGCGCCTTGCCACGGCCTGTCCAGGTTTCACCGGTGGCGGGATTGCGGTACTTGGGAGCGACCTTGGTACCTGCGCTGGCGCTGCGTGCGCGGCCCGTGGGGAATACGTCTTGCGAAGTCAAACCAAATTCAGCCACCAAAGCACGGACCTGGTTCACAGCGTCGCTCAGTTCGCGTCGGCGGGCTTCGCTGATTTGTTGCTCCAGGGCTTCACGTTGCTTCAGCAGTTCTTTGTAAGTGGTCATGGTGCGTAATCAAAAGTAAGTAGGGCAGTTTCGCGATTATAAGAAAAAAATAGCGCCCAGTGCCCTTGAGCCCGGAAAATTGATGGAGTTCCGCAAGGAATTCAAATAACACCTTCAAAAAGACTGTATTTAGGGTCAGCGATTCAGCCCCCAGTGCCCACAGCCCCGTCCAACCCTCCCGGGGCATAGCCATGCCACCTCTTGCATGGAATGGGCCCATTCAGAATCTGGCCACGGTCTGGTCTGCCAATACCGACATCACCCACATCAGAAAATCCGTGTATCTCACCACACCGCCATTTCACCATTGCGGTGCAGGCTGCGCGGTATTGGCAGGAGAGCGCTCTACGAAGCTGACTTGGCGGAAAATCAGCGCGATACCCCTTTTTGGAACGACATGGCTATTTACTGCATCGGCGACATTCAAGGCTGCGACAGCGCATTGGGCAGGCTTTTGGACAGCATTGGTTTTTCACCCAGCCGCGACACCGTTTACCTGTTGGGCGACCTGGTCAACCGCGGCCCCGAATCAGCGGCCGTGCTGCGCCGCTGCGCCGCCCATGGCGACGCGCTGCGCGCGCTGCTCGGAAACCACGACCTGCACCTGCTGGCGGCCGCCCATGGCGCGCGCAAGCCCTCCAAGCGCGACACGCTCCACCACGTGCTGGACGCCCCAGACCGGGATGCACTACTGCAGTGGCTGCGCCACCAACCCCTGGCACGCCAGCACGAACATGCGGGCGAAACGCTGCTGATGGTGCACGCAGGCGTATTGCCGCAGTGGACGGCGCAAGACGCACTGGCTTTGGCCGATGAGGTGCATGCTGTATTGAAGGGCCCCGACCTGCCTGATTTTTTGCACCAGATGTACGGCAACCTGCCTGACCGCTGGAGCAGCGCCCTGGAAGGCACCGAGCGGCTGCGGGTGATCGTCAACGCCTTCACGCGCCTGCGCTTTTGCTCGCCAGAGGGGGTGATGGATTTTGAAAGCACCGAAAGCGCAGCCAGCGCCCCGGCAGGCTTGGTGCCATGGTTCGAAGCCCCAGGCCGCCGCACTGCAAACACGGTGATGGCCTTTGGCCATTGGTCCACGCTGGGCTGGTTGAACCGCCCTCACCTGCTGGGGCTGGACACAGGCTGCGTCTGGGGCGGCTGCCTCAGCGCTGTGCGGTTCGGCAGCACGCTGGCACAGCGCGAGTTGATCCAGGTGCATTGCGAACAAGCCCAGGCACCGGGCAATTGAGCAAACCGCCAGCGCTGTAGCCAGATCACTCAGACCACAGCGCTGAAACGCTGTCGGCGACCTGTCGCATGTCCGCTGCGAATGGCTGAACCGCGCAAAGTGGCCGTGACTACACCGACACCAGCCTGCGCTGCATTGCCGCAGACTGCCAAATGCTGCCATCGCTTCGCGCCATCAGCACTGCCAGGCCCGGGGTTTGCTCAGCCAGCGCCCGGCCAGCCTCGGGGCCCCGCACCATCATGGCGGTGCCCAGGCCGTTGACTTCGGCCACCGAGCGGGCCACCAGGCTCACACCGTGCACGCCTTGCGTAGGCCAGCCCGTGTGGGGATCCAGCACATGGTGCTGGCGCTGCCCTGCATGCATGAAGCAGCGCTCGTAGTCGCCTGACGACGCCACCACGGTGGGGCCTTGCAACGCCACAGCCCCTAGCAACTGCGACGGTGCACGCGGGTCGCGCAGCCCCACGCGCCACGGTCGGCCCTGCAACTGGCCTTGCACCAGCACATCACCACCACCGTTGACCATGGCGTTGGTTATGCCATGCGCCTGCAGCACCTGCATGCCTGCTTCCAGAATCGGCAGCTTGGCAATGCCCCCCAAGTCCAGCGCCATGCCGGGCCGCTGCAAAAACGCCGTGCCAGCGCGCGCATCCAGCACCAGCGCCCCGGCATTGACGTACTGCAACTGGCGAGCCACTTCGCGGGCATCGGGCATGCGCTGCTCACCGGCCCCAAAATGCCAGGCCTTGAGACCACCCACGGTGGCATCAAAAGCGCCTCCGGTCGCGGCAGACACGCGCTGGGCCTCTTGCAGCACGCCCATCACCACCGGCGGCACCTTCACGGCGCGCACGCCCGCAGCATCGCCGATGCGGCGCACTGCACTGTGGGGTTCAAAGCGGCTGAGCAAGGCCTGCAGCGCCTGCATGCGGGCAAAGGCCTGGTCCACCGCTTGCCGCAGCAGGGCCTTATCCGGGCCTTGCACCACGATGTCCACCGCCGTGCCCAGCAGTGTCTGGCGGTCGCGCAGGATAACGCCTTGCACGGCACCTGGCGCGGCCTCCAGCGCAGCGGCACGGCCTGACCAAGCCCAGGCCAAGCCGCCCAGCAGCGGCACCGCCATGACCAAGCGCCGACGCCCTAGGGCAGGCACCGCAGAGGAGAAGGCTTTGTGCCGCATGCCGCCTCCGTCAGATGGATTGATCGGCCATGAAGTCCACAGCGGCCTTGACTTCATCGTCCGTCAGGCTGGCGCCGCCGCCACGGGCCGGCATCATGCCCTTGGCACCGGTAAAGCCTTCGCGGGCGTGCTTGTACAACACGTCTTTGCCCTGCGCAATGCGGGGGCCCCAGTCGGCCTTGTCCCCGGGCTTGGGGGCTCCGGCCACACCGGCGGCGTGGCACATCGCACAGGTTTTGCCGTACACCGATTTGCCCACCGTGTTTTCTGGCGCAGCGGGGGCCGCAGGCGCAGCTGCCACCGCAGGGGCCGGTGCCGCTGCCGCAGGGGCTTCCGCAGGCTTCTTGTCACCACATCCGACCAGGGTCAACGCCAAGGCCGCCGCCGCACACACCATGGAAATTTTTTTCATCTCAAACATCCTGTCTTCGTTAAGTCCAAACCGTCAAACATTCAAGGCCAAAGGCAACACAGGCCATACACAGCGCCTTGCCAGCCATCGGCTCCAACAGTGAAAGCAATGTAATTTGGCAGGGCCCTGATGGACAGGGGGGAGCCCCGCCAAAGGATGACCCAGATCAATATGATTCATATTAGGTGAATCTATTATCACCGCCATGTTACTCACCTGCCAACACCGAACACTGCGACTGTGGGTATTGGCCTGTTTCGTCTTCGCACTGCTGGTGGCGGCCGCATCCCCGGCCCTGCACCCCCGGGCGATGGAGCTGGTGTGCTCTGGCACCGGCGCAGCCAAGTGGGTGGTGCAGACCCCCGACGGCATGGCCCCGGCAGACGCCGCCAGCCTGGACTGCCCCCTGTGCCTGCCTGCCGATGCACCGCCGCCCCAGGTGGCCGCAACAGTGCCGCCACCGCCCGCACCGCTGATCTATGCCACCTGGCACCGCCAGCCGCTGGAGCCTCCCCTTTCGCACCATCGCCCGCCAGCGCGGGCTCCCCCTGTTTTTTCCTGAGCCATCCTAAAGAGGTAAACCATGAGCGATAAAAAAGACCTGCAACCCGCCAACGCCGGCCTGGGCCGACGCAGCTTCATCAACACCGCCGCCCTCGTGGGCCTGACCGCAGGTGTGGCCGCCTGCACCGAAAAGCCCAGTGCTGCCACCCCTGCAGCACCGGCATCGGCCGCCCCCGCCGCCAGCCACGCGGCCGGTGGTGCCAACCCCCACCTCAAGCCCGGCGAACTGGACACCTACTACGGTCTGTGGAGCGGCGGCCACACGGGCGACATGCGCGTGCTGGGTCTGCCCTCCGGCCGCGAAATCACCCGCATTCCCTGCTTCGTGCCTGACGCGCTCGTGGGCTGGGGCATCACCAACGAGTCCAAGGCCGTGATGGGCACCAAGGCCGATGGTCACCTCGAATACACGGTGGCCGACACCCACCACACGCACGCCTCGTACAAGGACGGCAACTATGACGGCCGCTACGCCTGGATCAACGACAAGATCAACAGCCGCGTGGCCCGCATCCGCCTCGATTACTTCGTGTGCGACAAGATCACCAAGCTGCCCAACGTGCAGGGCTTTCACGGCATCTTCCCGGACAAGGCCGACCCGGTGGACCCGGCCATCAACTACACCACGCGCGTGTTCTGCGGCGGTGAGTTCGCCATTCCCATGCCCAACACGGGCACCGAAGACTCCAGCAAATACCGCTCCATGTTCAGCTGCGTGGATGCAGAAACGATGGAAGTGCGCTGGCAAGTGCTGATCGACGGCAACTGCGACCTGGTGGCCACGTCGTACGACGGCAAGCTGGCCGCCACCAACCAGTACAACACCGAGATGGGCGCGAAGTACGAGGACATGATGTCCGCCGAGCGCGACGCCTGCCTGTTCTTCAACGTGGGCCGCATCGAAGCCGCCGTGAAGGCCGGCAAGTTCAAGACCATCGGCACCAGCAAGGTGCCTGTGGTGGACGGCACGCACGAAGCCAACAAGGACCCCAAGACTGCCCTCACGGCCTATGTGTCGGTGCCCAAGAACCCGCACGGCGTGAACGCCAGCCCCGACGGCAAGTACTTCATCTGCGCTGGCAAGCTCTCGCCCACCGGCACCGTGATCGAGCTGGCCAAGGTGCTGGACTACTTTGACGGCAAGCTTGAAAAGCTGGACTCCGCCATCGTGGCCGAAGTGGAACTGGGCCTGGGCCCGCTGCACACCGCGTTTGACGGCCGTGGCAATGCTTACACCACCCTGTTCCTGGACAGCCAGGTCGTGAAGTGGAACGTGGAGGCCGCCATCAAGTTCCACGCAGGCGACAAGACCGCCAAGTACGTGGTGGACCGCCTCGATGTGCAATACCAGCCCGGCCACTTGAATGCCTCGCAGTCCGAAACCAAGGCCGCCGACGGCAAGATCCTGGCGGTGGGTTGCAAGTTCTCCAAGGACCGCTTCCTGCCCGTGGGCCCGCTGCACCCCGAGAACGAACAGCTCATCGACATCTCTGGCGAAAAGATGGTGCTGCTGGCCGACCACCCTGTGCGTGGCGAGCCCCATGACTTCATCATCTTCAAGCGCGACCTGGTGCGTCCCAAGCAGGTCTACACGCTCGACGAGTTCCCGCTGGCCGTCAAGGACCCCAAGGAGTCCGGCGTGTTCCGCAATGGCAAGAAGGTCACCGTGAAGATGACCTCGCAAGCCCCGGCCTTCAGCCTGCGCGAGTTCAAGCTCAAGAAGGGTGACGAGGTCACGCTGATCCTGACCAACCTGGACAAGATCGAAGACTTGACCCACGGCTTCGCGATCCCGAACTACAACGTGAACTTCATCGTGAACCCGCTGGAGACCAAGTCGGTGAGCTTCGTGGCCGACAAGCCCGGTGTGTTCTGGTGCTACTGCACGCACTTCTGCCATGCGCTGCATTTGGAAATGCGCACTCGGATGATCGTGGAGGGGTGATTCGGAGCATCCCCCTGAGGCGCTGAGCGCCTTCCCCCTTCTCTCTGCGCGCTTCGCGCTCCGGGAAGGGGGACGCCACCAGCGCGGCGGGGCGGCCCTTGCGCGGTGGCCCTCGCCTGGAGCGCGCCAGTTGCGCAGGCCGCGCTTCTTGTAGAGCTGGAGTGTTTTGACCTCCCCCAGCCCGTTCAGGCTGAGCTTGTCGAAGCCCTGCACAACTCTCAGCAATGGCACCTCCGCAAAGCCGAGCAGATAAATATTTGAATGAAATTGGCCGCTAGCGCTTTATCAATAAGCGCTAGCAGCTATCAAAAAGATAGTCCCATGATTTCCCTCCGTCGGCAGTTCGCCACGCTTCTTCTGGTCTTGTTGGCAGCACTTTGGCTGGCGCCGCGCGCGCATGCTGCGGCAGGCGCCTACGAGGCTGAGCTGCCTGCGGACCTGCCTACCGCGCGCGACATGTGCGCGCTGGTGCCGTGCAAGGACGTGTTTCCCGGCGCCAGCCATTTCTCTGAACGCAAGGGTCAGCCGCCCTATGTGGAGGCCTACGACAACAACGGTACCCAGAAGAAGCTGCTGGGCTACGTCATGTTGTCCACAGACATCACCGACACCCCCGCCTACTCGGGCAAGCCCGTCGTCACGCTGATCGGCATGGACACACAGGGCCGCTTCGTGGGCGTGAAGGTGCTCAAGCATTCCGAGCCGATCCTGCTGCTGGGCATTCCGGAATCCGCGCTGCTGAAATTCAACGCCCAGTACCTGGGCAAGTCGGTGGCCGACAAGATCGAGGTGGGCCAGTCGCGCCCCGATGAAAACGTGCTGGGCCTCGACGCCATCTCGGGCGCCACGGTCACCGTCATCGCACAGAACCAGGTCATGATGGCCTCGGGCTCGGCCGTGGCGCGGCAGGTGGGCATCCTCGCGCCCACGGTGCGTGAACCCGCCCGCTATGCCGAAACCGGCAAACGCCTGAGCTGGGCCGAACTGGTGCAGCAGGGCACCGTGCAGCGCCTGCGGGTGCTGCCCGAACAGGTGGGCCTGGACAAAGGCCCCGACCCGTTCATCGAGCTGTGGTTTGGCGACCTGAACCACCCCGACATTGGCAAGAGCGTGCTGGGCGAGAACGGCTGGAACAACCTGCGCCTGCAGCTCAAGGAGGGCGAACACGCCTTCTTCATCGTCCGCACCGGCGGCAAGGAATCGTTCAAGGGATCGGGCTTCGTGCGCGGCGGCATCTACGACCGCGTGCAGGTGCGCCAGGGGGCGGATTCGTTCACCTTCCGCGACCTGGACGCGCTCAACCTGTACGGCATCGAGGCCGCAGGCGCACCCAGCTACAACGAATCGGTCATCTTCATCATCCGCTCACCCGCCTTCTCGGCCGCCTATCCTTGGAAGCTGAGCTTTCTGGGCAACCGCGTGGACCGGGCCACGGGCACACGCAGCTTCACCAGCTTTGACACGCCCTACTGGCTGCCCGCCGCCATGCTGCAAGGCGGGCGCCCCACCATTGAGGAGCCCGACGCCCCCTGGGTGCGCGTGTGGAAGTCGCGCGCGGTCGAGATCGCACTGTTCGCCGTGCTGCTGGTCGCCGTGAGCGTGGTCTACGCCCTGCGCGAAAAGCTCACCCGCCTGTCCACCCACAAGAACAAGTGGCCCGTCAACGCCTTCAAGTACAGCTTCTGGGCCCTCAGCATTGGCTGGATCGGTTTTGGCGCCATGGCGCAGCCCTCCATCACGCAGGTGCTGACCTGGTTCCATTCGCTGCTGTTCCAGTGGACCTGGTCGCTGTTCCTGTCCGACCCGTTCATCTTCCTGTTCTGGATCTTCATCATCGTCACGGTGTTCCTGTTCGGGCGCGGGTTGTTCTGCGGCTGGATGTGCCCGTTTGGCTCGCTGCAGGAGGGCATCTACAAGATCGCGCGCGCGGTGGGCCTCAAGCGCTTTCAGACCCAGCTGCCGCAGAAGTGGCACGACCGGCTCAAGTGGGTCAAGTACGCGGTGTTCTTCGGGTTGCTGGTGGTGTCGATGTTCTCGATGGGACTGGCTGAGAAGCTGGCCGAGGTGGAGCCGTTCAAGACCACCTTCCTCGTCGGTGTGCTGAACCGCGCCTGGCCCTACAGCCTGTTTGTGGCGGCCATCCTGGGCGTGTCGATCTTCATCGAGCGGCCCTATTGCAAATACATCTGCCCGCTGGGCGCGTCGCTGGCCATGCCCAGCACGTTCCGCTGGTTTGGTTTGAAGCGCAAGCAGGACTGCAACAGCTGCAAGGCTTGCGCCGTGGGCTGCGGTGCACAGGCCATCGACGCCGATGGCCGCATCGACCACCGCGAATGCCTGCATTGCCTGGACTGCATGGTGCTCTACACCGACACCAAGGGCTGCCCGCCCCTGGCCAAGGAACGCAAGCGCCGCGAAAAGGACGGCCTGGAGATCACGCCCATCGGCGCCAACGGCTACTTCATCCCGATCCACCCCGCCACGGTGCAAGACCAGATTTCGGCCAAGGCCGCCCAGGGGCCAGACCCACGCATGCCCACCACGCCAGCACTGCCCGCACACAAGGCCGACGCCAAAGGCCTGCGCTGGGTCGTTCTGGAGCTGGTGGACCACCTGTGGCCCTGGAGCCGCGAAGGCTGGGCATCCGGCCGTGGCTTGCAGATCGCGGGCTTCTCGATGGCCGTCGCTGCCAGCGTGGCCTGGGTGTTGACCGCCATGGGCTCGCTGTCATCGGGCGCCATCATCGGCTGGTGGTTTGGCTGGAGCGTGTACGAGGTGCTGATACGCCTGTCGGGCAAGCGCTATGTGAAGGACGGCCCCTGGTGGCAGGGCCAGTACCGCCGGGCGGGCGTGATGGACATGCTGAGCTACGTGGGCTTCAAGAACCTGCTGATCGGCGCAGCACTCTTCCTGGCCATCAAGGCCGTGGTGGGATTGGCGTGATGAAGCCCCCCCTTGCTGCCACCGCATTCGTGGCGCTGGCTGCGTGCCTGCTGGCCCTGCCCGCCCACGCTGCCACCGTGCGGGTGCGCCCCGGACAAGACCTGCAGGCCACCATCACGGCCGCCAAACCGGGCGACACGGTGGAGGTGCTGCGCGGCGCCTACCGCGTGAACCTGCGCATCGACAAGGCCCTGACGCTGCGCGGCATCGACCGCCCCACGCTCAGCGGCGGCCAGGCGGGCGACACCATCCGCGTCACCGCCCCCGACGTGGTGATCGAAGGCCTGATCGTGCGCGACTCGGGCACCAGCCTCAAGGACCAGAACGCGGGCATCTACATCTTCCCTGGCGCGCACCGCGCCGTGGTGCGCCACAACGACCTCACCTACAACCTGTTCGGCTTGTGGATCGAGAAGGCCAACGACGTGCAGGTGCTGCACAACACCATCACCGGCCTGCGCGATGTGGGCTCGTCCCAGCGTGGCAACGGGGTGCAGCTGTACAACACCACGGGCGCACGCATCGAGGGCAATCACATCAGCTTTGTGCGAGACGCGCTGTATGTGGATGTATCCCACCATGCCGTGTTCCGGGGCAACAAGCTGCACCACAGCCGCTACGGCACGCACTACATGAACTCCTACTACAACCTGTGGGAGGACAACGACACCTACTACAACCGGGGCGGCCTGGCGCTGATGGAAGTGCGCGACCAGGTGGTGCGCAACAACCGCGCCTGGGGCAACACCGACCACGGCATCATGCTGCGCACCATGCAGGACTCGGTGATCGAGAACAACGTGGTGGCCGAGAACAACCGGGGCTTTTTCATCTACGACGTGGAGTACGTCACCCTGCGCGGCAACCTGGTGGCGCGCAACACGGTGGGCGTGCACCTGTCGGCCGGCTCCACCCGCAACAAGGTGGACAACAACGACTTCGTCGGCAACCGCGAACAGGTGCGTTACGTGGGCGCCCGCGACGAGCGCTGGGGCACCGGCGGCGGCAACCACTGGAGCAACTACCTGGGCTGGGACCGCGACGGCAACGGCGTGGGCGATGTGCCTTACGAAGCCAACGACATGGTGGACCGCCTGACCTGGCGCCACCCCACCATCAAGCTGCTGCTGGCCAGCCCTGCCGTGCAGGCACTGCGCCTGGTGGGCCAGCAATTTCCGGTGCTGCGCGTGCCCACGGTGGTCGACCCCGCGCCCCGCATGCAACCCAACCACCCCGAACGGAGCCACTGGCGTGACCCGCAACCCACCCCCCATTGAGCTGACCAACCTGCGCGAGCCCGCCATTGAGGTGCGGGGCGTGCACAAGCACTACGGCGCACTGCACGCCGTGGACGGCATCGACCTGCGCGTGGAGCGCGGCGAAATCCTGGGCCTCATCGGCCACAACGGCGCGGGCAAGAGCACGCTGTTCAAGATGATCCTGGGACTCACACCCGCCACCGAGGGCGAGATCCGCGTGGGCGGCACCCGCGTGCTGGGGCGCGACTTTCGCACCGCACGGCGCCACCTGGGCTACCTGCCCGAGAACGTGGTGCTGTACGACAACCTGAGCGGGCTGGAGACGCTGCACTTTTTTGCCCGCCTCAAGGGCGCGCCCCTGGCGCAATGCGCCGTACTGCTCGAACAGGTGGGCCTGGCCCACGCGGGCAAGCGCCCCGTGCGCGAATACTCCAAGGGCATGCGCCAGCGCCTGGGCTTTGCACAGGCGCTGCTGGGCGAACCCCAGGTGCTGCTGCTGGACGAGCCCACCAACGGCCTGGACCCCCAGGCCATCCGCGACTTCTACGCCACGCTGCGCGGCCTGCAGGCCCGGGGCGTGACCATCGTCATCACCTCGCACATCCTGGCCGAGCTGCAAGAGCGTGTGGACCGCCTGGCCATCCTGGCCGCTGGCAAGCTGCAGGCCCTGGGCAGCGTGCAAGCGCTGCGCGAGCAGACACACATGCCGCTGGCCATCGCCCTCACGCTGGCCGCCACGGACCAAGCGGCGGGTGTGCTGGCACTGGCCGCGCTGCCCGGCATCACGACCACAGCCACCCCCGACGGCCTGCGCGTGGAATGCCCCCGCAGCGCCAAGATGGCCGTGCTCGCCGCCCTGGCGCCGCTGGGCGCACGGCTGCTGGATGTGAACATCCACGAACCTTCGCTCGAAGACGTGTACTTCGGGCTGCGCGGAGACTGACCATGGAATTCACCCAAATCGTCACCATCGCGGGCAAGGAGTTCCGCGACCGCATGCGCAACCGCTGGGTGCTGGCCGTGGCGCTGGTGTTCACCGTGTTCTCGCTGGCCATCGCCTACTTTGGCGGCGCTCAGCAGGGCACGGTGGGCTTTCGCTCCATCGAGTTCACCATCGCCAGCCTGGTCAGCCTCGTCATCTACCTGATCCCGCTGATCGCGCTGCTGCTGGGTTTTGACGCCATCGTGGGCGAACGCGAGCGCGGCTCGCTCGATCTGCTGCTGTCATTGCCCATCACACGGCTGGAGCTGCTGCTGGGCAAGTACCTGGGGCTGGCCGCGGCACTCACGCTTTCGACCCTCGCAGGATTTGGCCTGGTCGCGGTGCTGTTGTATCGGCAGTTCAGCTGGGCGGGGCTGTTCCACTATGGCGGCTTCATGGCCAGCTCGGTGCTGCTGGGGCTGGCCTTTTTGAGCCTGGCCGTGCTGCTGTCGGTGCTCACGCACGAGCGCACACGCGCCTCGGGCCTGGCGATTGCCGCCTGGTTCTTTTTTGTGCTGGTGTTTGACCTGCTGCTGCTGGGCGCCCTGGTGGCCACGGGCGGCAGCGTGGGCGGCGAGGCCATGGCCTACCTGCTGCTGCTCAACCCGGCCGACGTGTTCCGCATCCTCAACGTGTTCTCGCTGGACGACGTGCGCACCCTGTACGGCCTGACCAGCATCGTGCCCCCTGCCCTGGCCAAGCCATGGCTGATGGGTGCGGTGATGGCGGGCTGGATCGTGGTGCCCCTGGGCCTGGCGAGCTGGAGATTCAAGCCATGACGAAAAAATCCCACAACCAATACCAATGCGCGTGCGCCACACGGCGCCAACTGCTGGGCTGGGCGGCCCTCACATCGCTGGGCACGCTCACCGGCCTCACGGGCCTGACCGGCTGCAGCCAGGCGGACAACAGCGCGCAGTCCCTGAAACCCGTGGAGATCGACCGCACCACCAGTTGCGAACTCGACGGCATGCTGCTGGCCGACTACCCCGGCCCCAAGGCGCAGGTGCGCTTTGCGGGGCAGGACAAGCCCTCGTTCTTCTGCGACACGGTGGAGCTGTTCAGCACCCTGCTGGCCGGCGAACAAGTGCGCGCCGTGCAGGCCGTGTACGTGCAGGACATGGGCAAAGCCGACTGGAATGCACCGCAGGGCCACTGGATCGATGGCAAGACGGCCCTCTACGTGGTGGGCGGCAAGCGCCACGGCTCCATGGGCCCCACCATCGGCAGCTTTGCGCAAGAGGCCGACGCGCAGAAATTCGCCGCCGAATACGGTGGCAAGGTGCTGCGTTTTGCCGAGATCAAGCCCGCCATGGTGGACCTGAGCGGCGGGGCGCAACAAGACACCCGGATGTGAGGCCGCCATGCGCCTGCTGCCCCATCCTCCGCTTGCCCATCCCGCCCACCCCGTCCATGGCGGCGCACGCAAGCCCACCCGGCGCGCCGCGCTGGCCGCGTTGCTGCTGGGCACGGCCGGTGTAGCGGTTTGGCAATGGCAGGCGCGGGCTGCGCAGGGCAGCATCCCTTCGGCCAACCTGCCCGGCGTGGGGGACGACGTGTGCATCGTGGCCCCGCCCACGCCGTACAACCCAGCATCCGGCCAGGCCCTGGCCGCTGCACGTGAGGTGCCCGCCGACGCCCGCTGCCCGGTGTGCGGCATGTACCCGGCGCGCGCGCGCGCCTGGGCGGCGCAGGTTATTTTTGCGGACGGGGATGCCTACTTTTTCGACTCGCCGCTGAGCCTGATGCAGTACCTGGGCAATGTGGCCCACTACACGCGGGGCCGCACCCTTGAGGCCATCGTGGCCCGCTACGTGACCGATACGGTCACAGGGGCATGGGTGGACGCACCACAGGCGGTGTATGTGGCGGGCTCGTCGGCCCTGGGGCCCATGCGGGCGGGCAACCTGCCAGCGTTTGCCGACACGGTGGCTGCACAGCGATTTGCGCAGCAGCGCGGGGGGCGGGTGCTCGGTTTTGCGGCGGTGGACGCAGCACTGCTCCAGTCGCTGGCACCCCAGCGCGGCAGTGCAGAAACCCACGCGCACTGAAACGGCCTATGGTGCCTTTGAGATGGCAGCCGAAACAGCTATTATTTTTATAGCTACCAGCGCTTATCAATCAAGCGCTAGCAGCCTAAAAGATCTAAAAACCTACAGACCTGGGTAGATCCTGTCCACTCAGGATTGGCTGGAAGGCTCGGGGACAGGGGCCGAAGCCTTGAACAATGCCGCCACCTTGCGCTTGGGCTTGATGTTGGCAGAGACGCCGCTGCGCACGGGCGCCTTGGCTGCAGCCTCCCAGGCGGGGGCGGCATCGGTGGTGCAGGGCTCGTACGGCTTGGCAAAGAACGGATCGCGCGACACAGCCGCTGGGCGAAAGCCACGGTGTTCGCGGTGTTCACGCCCTTCGCGGGGCTCGCGAGATTCTCGGGGTTCGCGGCGGTGGGCGGCACCGGCATCGCGCGGATCGCTGGAGTCAGCACCATCGCGCCAGGCACGCCGGCCGTCATTGATGCGCTCCTTGGGCCGGTCTTCGTCGTACTCCAGCGCTTCCAGGTCGATCTTCTTCTTGATCAGCTTCTCGATGTCGCCCACCAGGCGCGCATCGCTGCCCGACACCAGCGTGACCGCCAGCCCCGAGGCCCCCGCGCGGCCTGTGCGGCCAATGCGGTGCACGTAGTCTTCTGCGTTGAAGGGCACGTCGAAGTTGAACACGGCGGGCACATCCTTGATGTCCAGCCCACGTGCGGCCACGTCGGTACACACCAACAAATCCACTTCGCCTTTTTTGAAGGCCTCCAGCGCCTTCAAGCGCTCGTCTTGGCTCTTGTCACCGTGCAGTGCAGCGGTCTTCAAGCCTTCGCGCTCCAGGCTGCGGGCCAAGCGGCCGCAACCGAGCTTGCTGTTCACAAAAATGAAGGCCTGCTTGATGCCCCGGGTCTTGAGCACCTGGTGGATGGCACGGCGCTTGTCATCGTCGCCCGCGCTGTAAAAGCGCTGCTCTACGGTGGAGGCCGTCTCGTTCGGGCGGGCCACCTCGATGGTGATGGGGTTTTGCAGGTAGCTGCTGGCCAGGCGCTTGATCTCGGGTGAGAACGTGGCGCTGAACAAGAGCGTGGTGCGCTGCTTGGGCAGGTAGCTCAGGATGCGCTGCAGGTCGGGCAGAAAACCGATGTCCAGCATGCGGTCCGCCTCGTCGAGCACCACGTACTCGACTTGGTTGAGCACCGCGTTCTTGGCTTCGATATGGTCCAGCAGGCGGCCTGGCGTGGCTACCAGCACCTCAACGCCTTTTTTCAGCTCCAGCGTCTGGGGCTTCATGTCCATGCCGCCAAACACCACCGTGCTGCGCAGCTTGGTGTGTTTGGCGTACAGCGCAATCTGCTGGGCCACCTGGTCGGCCAGCTCACGCGTGGGCAACAGCACCAGGGCACGCACGGGGTGGCGGGCAGGCGATGTAGAGCTGTTTTCGTGCTGGAGCAGGCGCTGCAGCAATGGCAGCGAGAAGGCTGCGGTCTTGCCAGTGCCAGTCTGGGCGGCCCCCATCACATCTTGCCCGGTCAGCACGACCGGAATGGCCTGCGCCTGGATGGGCGTCATGGACTCGTAGCCCATTTCGGCCACGGCGCGCGCCAGCGGCTCGGCCAGCGATAAATTGGAAAAAGAACTTGTCATTTAGCCCGCTATTGTCGCACCGTGGGCTGACAAAGGCATTTTTTTCGCAATTCGAACCGCCACGCCACCCCCTGCCCCCCGAGAAAACCCGAAATCGCTATTAAATCAATAGCTGCCAGCGCTTATTTCAATGGGTCTGCCCAGCATTTCCATCAAAAACACGAAACCACTGCATTCCGCACGCCATAGCCCCAACCCCACCCTGCCCGTGGGCTTGCTCACAGGCTGCGGGCAGAAAACGTGTCGCACGACTGCACGCTGCCTTGCTTGAGCCCCGTGTGAAACCAGCGCTGGCGCTGGGCGCTGGTGCCGTGGGTGAAGCTGTCGGGCACCACCGCCCCACCGCCAGCACGCTGCAGGGCATCGTCGCCAATGCGGGCGGCAGCGTTCATGGCCTCCTCCACATCACCCTGCTCCAGAATCTGCCGCGCGTTCTGTGCATGGTGCGCCCACACCCCGGCAAAGCAATCGGCCTGCAGCTCCAGCCGCACCGACAGGGCGTTGTATTCCTTCTGGCTCACACGGCCGCGCATCTGATCGACCTTGGCACTGATGCCCAACAAGTTCTGAACATGGTGGCCCACCTCGTGGGCGATCACATAAGCCTGCGCAAAATCGCCCGGCGCACCCAGGCGGTTCTTGAGCGTTTCGTAAAAGCCCAGGTCAATGTAGACCTTGCGGTCGGCGGGGCAGTAAAACGGGCCCATGGCCGCTAAGCCAGTGCCGCAGCCGGTGGGCCTGCTCCCACGGAACAAGACCAGGCGCGGCTCTTGATAGCGCCCCCCTCCCTGGCTGAAGACTGTCTTCCACACGTCCTCGGTATCGGCCAGCACGGTGGATACAAACCGCGCCAGCTTGTCGTCGGCCGGAGGCCGGTGGGCAGGGGCCTGCTGCACATGGGCCGGGGGCGTACCGCCGCTGAGCAGCCCCAGGATGGTGAGCGGATTGACGCCCAGAATCCAGCCGCCCAGCAGCGCGATCACGATGGTGCCGATGCCAATGCTGCGCCCCCCAAAGATCGGGCTGCTACCGCCCCCGCCATCCTCCCGGCGGTCTTCCACATTGTCGGATTCCCGGTTGCCTTCCCATTTCACGATATCGCTCCTGCATCCCGCCACACAGCAGGGTTTGTGGGCTATCTTAGAGCGGTTAACACAATCCAGCGAAGCGGCCCTGGCCAGGCGTTCCGTCGCAGGCAATACGAGCGGTACGACAAGACGGGACAACGACGCCAGGGGGTTGTGTTGGCCGCTCTCAGAACCTGTTTGCGGGGCACCGCCTCAGCGTGAGGCATCAAGCGGGCCAAGACATGCACTTCGGCCTGCGAAGGGATGGGTCTATTTTGGACCCCGACCCCAGCCCTGTGTAAAGTACCACCATGCAGCCGACCCGGCCCTGAAACCGGGTTCTGATTTGAGCACTGCGCCGCTTTTGCGGGCGCACCCACCTTCTACGAATCCACCAACCGACCATGACCGAGTCTTCCACCCCAGGGCACAGCCTGCGCACCCAGATCGCTTTGGTGTTTGGCACCCTGGTCGTGGCCTTGTCGGTGCTGCTGTCGGTGGGGTTTGGCGAAGTGCTGAAGCAACGCATCCAGCGCGATGCAGGGGCATCGCTGCAAGGCGTGGCCGACAACACTGCCGCATTGCTGGCCAATGGGTTGTTTGACCGTGTGCGCGAGGTGCAGGTGCTTGCGTCGTCTGAAGTGCTCTGGCGCAACGGGCTGGAGGCCCCCGAGGTCATCCACATGCTGGCACGCCAGCAGGCCATCCACCCCCAAAGCCTGTGGCTGGGCGTGGCAGACGCCCAGGGCATTGTGCGGGCCGCATCGGGCAACATGCTGGTGGGCCAGAACGTGAGTGAGCGGCCCTGGTTCCAGGCGGGCATTCAAAACGCCCATGTGGGCGATGTGCACCCCGCCAAGCTGCTGGAAAGCCTGCTGCCCCCCAGCCGCAATGGCGATCCCTACCGCTTCGTGGACTTCTCGGCCCCCATCCGCATCGGCCCCACTACGGTGGGTGTGCTGGGCGTGCACGGGTATTGGGAGTGGATCAACGAAATGATCCAGACGCTGATGCCTGCGGCCGCCCATGCGCAGCAGCTGGAGGTGTTCATTTTTGACAAAGCTGGCCAGCTCATTCACGCCCCGGCAGAGCAGCAAGCCTTGCTGCAAAAGCTGGGCCAGACCTTGCCCGACCCCTCCTTTGCCAGAGTGCCTGCAGATGCCCAGAACCCCGGCACGCCCCCGGTGCTGCGGTGGGTGGACGACAAAAAATACCTCACCGCCCACACCCGCATGCATGCCCGCAACGCCGAAAGCGACCTGGGCTGGCACATCGTGGCGCGCATGCCGGTCGACATCGCTTTTGCAGAGGCGGAGCAAGCGGTGCAGCGCGCGCTGCTGGGGGGCTTGGTTGCCGCCCTGATCGCCGCCTTTTTGGCCTGGCTGGCCGCACGCCGCCTGAGCGAAGACCTGGACGCACTGGCCCGCGCCGCGCGGGACCTGGAAGCGGGCAAGCCGGGGGCAGAAATCCCGGCCACACAAAGCAGCCGCGAGGTGCGGCGCCTGTCGTGGGCCCTGCGCCGCATGACCCACCGGCTGCTGGCCGCCAACGAGGCCATGGAAGCCCAGGTGCAGCTGCGCACCCAGCAACTGGAAGACGCCAACCGCGAGCTGGGCCTGCAAGCCCGCAGCGACCCACTGACCGGCCTGCTCAACCGCCGGGGCTTTGATGCGCAGATGAACTACGCCCTGGCGCTGGCGCGCCGCAGTGGCCGTCCCTTGTCGCTCATCACGGTGGATGTGGACCATTTCAAACGCATCAACGACACGCACGGCCACGACGTGGGCGATGAGGTACTGCAGCGCCTGGCCCACACGCTGGCCCAGCGCTTGCGGGATTCGGACGTGGTCGCCCGGCTGGGAGGGGAAGAATTTGCAGCGCTGCTGCCCGACACCGATCTGGACGGCGCCCGGGCCATTGCCCAGACGCTGGTGGATGCGCAGGCAGCCCTCACCGACCCGGTGGTAGGCCGCATCACCGTGAGTGCGGGCGTATCGACCCTGCGCGGGGCCGATGACACGGCGCAGCGCCTGATGCGCCGGGGCGACGAAGCCCTGTACGAAGCCAAAGGCCAGGGCCGCAACCGCGTGGTGGTGCAGGGGTAGCCCGAGCCGGCCAGCCCCGCTTGAGGCCTGGCCTGGCAGGGACTCAGACCTGGCCTCAGGCCTTGGGCAGTGTCACGCCCACCTGGCCTTGGTACTTGCCGCCACGGTCCTTGTAGCTGACCTCGCAGACGTCGTCCTTGTCACTCTCAAAGAACAGTACCTGGGCGCACCCCTCGCCCGCATAAATGCGCGCTGGCAGGGGTGTGGTGTTGGAGAATTCCAGCGTCACGTAGCCCTCCCACTCGGGCTCAAACGGTGTGACGTTGACGATGATGCCGCAGCGCGCATAGGTGCTCTTGCCCAGGCAGATGGTGAGCACGTTGCGCGGGATGCGGAAGTACTCGACCGTGCGGGCCAGCGCGAAGCTGTTGGGCGGGATGATGCAGCTGTCGCCGTGGAAGTCGACAAAGCTCTTTTCGTCGAAGTTCTTGGGGTCCACCACCGTGCTGTGGATGTTGGTGAAGACCTTGAATTCTGGCGCGCAGCGGATGTCGTACCCATAGCTGCTGGTGCCGTAGCTGATGATCTTGTTGCCGTCGCGTTCACGGATCTGGCCGGGCTCGAAGGGCTCGATCATGCCGTGCTGTTCGGCCATGCGGCGGATCCACTTGTCGCTCTTGATACTCATCGGTTGACTCCTGCGCTGCAGCACCCGCCCGGCTGCGGATCGGCGCAACGGGCGAAATGCTATTAAATATGTAGCTGGTAGCGCTTTTACATCAAGCGCTAGGGGCGTATTTTGCTTGAGAAATCACGGTTTGCTCGATGACCCGGTCGTCGCCCAGTACGATCAGCGCAAACAATAGCTCATCCAGGCTCTGTGCCTGCTGCGTCTTGCGGGCCAACAGTGGCGTAGCCTGGGGGTTGAGCACCAGAAAGTCTGCCTCGCAGCCAGGCTGCAGGTTGCCCACCACCCCGGCCAGCCCCATGGCCTGCGCCGCGCCAGCGGTGTGCTGCCACCACAGCTGCGCTGGGCTCAGGCTCAAGCCGGTTTTGGTCTGCCCTTCGCGCGCCACGTAGTAGGCCGCCAGCATGGTGTGAAACGGGCTGAAGCTGGTGCCCCCGCCCACATCGCTGGCCAGCCCGTAGCGAAACCCGGCGCGGTCAGCGCCCGCGTAGTCAAAGAAGCCGCTGCCCAGAAACAGATTGCTGGTGGGGCTGACGGCTGCGGCCGTCTTGCGCTCGCGCATCAGGGCGCGGTCGGCATCGTCGAAGTGGATGCAGTGGGCATACACGGCCCGCTCGCGCATCAGGCCAAAGTCGTCGTACACCGCCAGGTAGCTGCGCGAACGCGGGAACAGCTCACGCGCCCAGCGGATTTCATCCAGGTTCTCGGCCACATGCGACTGGATCCACACGTCGCCGTAGCGGGCCGCCAGTTCGCCCGCGCCGCGCAATTGCTCGGGCGTGCTGGTGGGCGCAAAGCGCGGGGTAATGGCGTAGCCCAGCCGGTCCACGCCATGCCAGCGCTGGATCAGGGCTTCGGTGTCGAGCAGGCTTTGCTCAGTCTGGTCACGCACGCCGTCGGGCGAATGGCGGTCTTGCAGCACCTTGCCCGTGACCAGCCGCAGGCAGCGGCGCTGGGCCTCACCAAAGAGAGCGTTAACGGATGCTGGGTGCGATGTGGCAAACGCCAGGGCCGTGGTCACGCCGTTGCGCAGCAGCTCGTCGACAAAGAACGCTGCCACATCGTCGGCATACTCCGGCGCGCAAAAACGCGATTCGTGGGGAAAGGTGTAGTTCTCCAGCCAGGGCAGCAGGCCATCAGCGGGCGAACCAATCACATCCGTCTGCGGAAAGTGCACATGCAAATCCACAAAGCCCGGCGCCAAAATGCGGCCCGGCCAGTGCGTGACGGCGCCCTGCCCCGTCCACTGCGCGGCCAGCGCCTGCCAAGGGCCTGCGGCCACCACACGCTGGCGGCCCTGGGCATCGGGGGCCACGGCCAGCAGGCCGTCTTCGTCGTACAGGGCTTGGCCATCTTCGGCAAAGCGCAACAGGGCAGATCGAAATACTTGCATGGCTGGAGCTTAATGGGCCTGCGCACTGGGCCTATACCCGTGAGCGGATAGTCAATAGAAGCAGATGGGTCAGCGCGGCAGCGAGCCTTTGACGCCCTCGACCAGAAAGTTCATTTGCAGAATCTGGACATCGCTCAACGTCTGCCCGGGCGCAATCACCTCACGGCCTTCGGTGTCGCGCACCGCCACCTTGCCTGCGCGGAAGGGGTGCAGCTTGCCAGCGCCCACGGCCTTCTGCGCGGCCAGCACTTCTTGCTGCACGGCCTGCGGCACCTTGGAGCCAAAGTCGCCCACGCGGATCATGCCCTCACGCACGCCACCCCACAGGTTGCCCGGCTTCCACTGGCCGTTTTGCAAGGCGCGCACCCGCTCGGTGTAGTACGCGCCCCACTGGTGCGTCACGGCAATGATCTGTGCATCGGGCCCAGTCTTGCGCATGTCGGAGTGGTAGGCCACAGCCATCTTGCCGCGCTCTTGCGCGGCTGCCATCACGGCGGTAGAGCCCGTGTGGAAGGCGATCACGTCCACGTCCTGGTTGAACAGCGCCATGGCGGCATCACGCTCCTTGGGCGGGTCAAACCACACGTTGAGCCACACCACCTTCACGCTGGCCTGGGGGTTGACCGAACGCATGCCCAGCGTGAAGGCATTGATGCCCTGCAGCACTTCGGGGATGGGGAAGCCCGCCACATAGCCCGCCACACCGGTCTTGCTCATGCGGCCCGCCGCCATGCCGGCCAGGTAGCGGCCTTCGTAGTAGCGCGCATTGGCCGTCGCCACATTGGGTGCCTGCTTGTAGCCGGTGATGGACTCGAACTTCACATGGGGAAAGTCCTGCGCCACCTTGAGCGTGGGCTCCATGTAGCCAAAGCTGGGGGTGAAGATGATCTGGTGCCCCGTGGCGGCCAGGTCGCGAATCACGCGCTCGGCATCGGCCCCCTCGGCCACGTTCTCCACAAACGTGGTCTTGACCTGGCTGCCCAGAGCCGCCTCGACGGCCTTGCGCCCCTCTTCGTGCTGGCGCGTCCAGCCAGCTTCGGTGATGGGCGAGACGTAGACAAATCCAGCCTTGATGGGCTCGGACTTGGCGGGCGCTGCCGCCGTGGCCGTCTGCGCAAAAGTGGGGGAAAGGGTTACGGCGCCGAAAAGCGCACTCACGCAAGCCGCACGCAGTGCGGTGGCGAGGTTTTTGTACATGGTGTTCCTCTACATGGCCCGAAGTTCAGAAACAAGAAAACCGCCGGGCAGCGGTTTTCAAGAGGTGCGGATTCTACCGCTTGCTCAGGCCAGGCGCTTGAGTGTGGAATCCCCCTGGTAGCCCAGGCGGAACTGCCCAACCACTTCGCTCAGGCGCAAAGCCTGGTCGTTCAGGCTCTGGGCCGCAGCGGTGGACTCTTCCACCAGCGCCGCGTTCTGTTGCGTCATCTGGTCCAGCTGCGTCACCGCAATGTTGACCTGGCCAATGCCATGGCTTTGCTCTTTGGTGGCGGCGCTGATCTCGCCCATCATGTCGGTCACGCGTTTGACGCTGGCCACGATCTCGTCCATGGTCGAGCCCGCATCGCTCACCAGGCGGGCACCGGCATCCACGCTCTCCACGCTGGCGCCAATCAGGCCCTTGATCTCGCGGGCGGCATTGGCAGAGCGCTGGGCCAGGCTGCGCACTTCGCTGGCCACCACGGCAAAGCCACGGCCTTGCTCACCAGCGCGGGCCGCTTCCACGGCGGCATTCAGCGCCAGGATGTTGGTCTGGAAGGCAATGCTGTCGATCACGCCGATGATGTCGGAGATCTTCTTGGAGCTGTTGTTGATCTGGTCCATGGTGCTGACCACCTGGGCCACCACATCGCCCCCACGTTGCGCCACTTGCGCGGCCGAGTTGGCCAGCACGCTGGCCTGGGTGGCCGCATCGGCGCTGTGCTGCACGGTGCTGGTCAGCTCTTCCATGGAGCTGGCCGTTTCTTGCAGGCTGCTGGCGGCGTTTTCGGTGCGGGCGCTCAAGTCCTGGTTGCCCGAGGCGATCTGGTGGCTGGCGGTGGAGATGTTGTCCACCACACCCCGCACTTGTTGCAGCGATGTTTGCAGCACCGTGCGCATCTGGTCAATGGCGCGCAGCAAGTGCCCGGTTTCATCGTTGGAGTAAGACGCCTGAGGTTGCCCGGTCAGGTCGAGGTTGGCGATGTCCTGGGCGCTGGCCTCGGCACGTTTGAGCGGGCGCGTGATGCTGAGCGACAGGTACCACGACAGCACCAGCCCCAGCAGCAGCGAAACCAGGCCACACACCACCAGCAGCATGCTGGTTTGCGAACGCAGCTCGTCGTTGCGCTTGGCGGCGGCGTCCAGCTGGGCGCGCTGGCCTGTGGCCACTTCCTGCACGCCTGCCACATAGGTGCGGGCCATGGGCTCAAAGCGCTCGGCAAAGGCCTTGGCAGCGCCCTCGGTGTCACCTGCTTTTTTCAGCTTGCTCACCTCTTCACGCGCCGCCAGGTACGCCTTGCGCATGTCCGAGATTTTGTCGTTCAGCGCCTTTTGTTCAGGCGTCACCATCTGCGATTCGACGTACTTCTGCAGCTCGTTGGTCTCAGAAATGGCCGCCGCCGTGGCGGGGGCAAAGTACTCGATCAGGCTGGCGTCGCTGCTCTTGGCAATGGCGGCTGCGCGTTGCACGCCTGCGGTGGTGTTGCGCAGCCAGTCTGCAGCAGCGCGCTCGGTCTTCAGGTTCACCGCCAGCATGGCATCGGTGACCTCGCCCATTTGCCGCAGCTTGAACACGGCAAACAGGCTGGTCAGCAGCGACAGCGAAAGAATGAGGCCGAGCACGCAGGCCAGGCGCTTGGCAATGGATAGCTGATTGAGAAACATAGGTGATGAGGGTGTGGGTTACGGAACTGGCCGAACAGCACCCGCGTGTGGGGGCCTGGCAGCAAGCAGCACGACCTCCGTCCGAAACCGCTCATGGGAGTCGTCGCGCCACAGTCCGAGCGTCGGGCGCACAGGGCCAAACGCAACAAAGTGCAACATGATACCCCGCACACCTGACAAAACACAAATGGTGAACGGATTGTCAAACCCATCCGCCACACCCCAACCAAAGGGGCGCAGCCAGGGCCGCGGGTTACGGCCCTGGAGTCCCGCGGTGGAAGTTCGTTGATGACAAAGAGGTCGAAATCGCCGCCAGGCAAGGCGCCAACCGCAGCGAAAGCCGTAGAGCCGTAGCTATCGCGAAGACTTGCAACGCAGCGTGGCAGCGACTCTCGGCGTCTTCATGCAACGCATCGCCAACCCGGGGCACCAGACCCCGGCACCTCAATAGTCGTGCTCGACAAACGTCTCAAAGGTCTCTTTGAGCTTGTGCTCCCAGGCCCGCTTTTGGGGGTTGGACACAAAGCTGGCCTCGAAGCTGTTGAAAGCCAACTGGTAAGCATGCTTGGCCGTGAGGCCCGTGGCCGCGAAGAGCTGGGTGAAGTTCTCATTGATGTAGCCGCCAAAGTAGGCCGGGTCGTCGGAGTTGACCGTCGCAGCCAGGCCCGCATCCAGCAGCTTGCCCAGGTTGTGGTCGGCCAGGTTGGGGAAGACGCACAGCTTCTGGTTCGACAACGGGCACACCGTGAGCGGGATGCGGTCTTGCGCCAGGCGCTGCATCAGCGCCGCGTCGTGCACCGCCTGCACCCCATGGTCAATGCGCTCGACCTTGAGCACATCGAGCGCGCTCCAGATGTAAGCGGGCGGCCCCTCTTCGCCCGCATGGGCCACCAGGTGCAGGCCCAATTCCTTGCAGCGGGCAAACACGCGCGCAAACTTCTCGGGCGGGTGGCCCACTTCGCTGCTGTCCAGCCCCACGCCGATGAATTGGTCGCGAAACGGCAGGGCTTGCTCCAGCGTTTCAAAGGCAGACTCTTCGCTAAGGTGGCGCAAGAAGCACAGGATCAGCGAGGCGTTCACGCCCAGCTTCTGGCCTGCGTCCACGCAGGCCCGGTGCAGGCCCTGCACCACCGTGACCATCGGCACGCCGCGCTCGGTGTGCGTTTGCGGATCAAAGAACAACTCGGCGTGCACCACGTTGTCGGCCGCAGCCCGCTCAAAGTAGGCCCAGGCCATGTCGTAAAAGTCCTGCTCGTGCAGCAGCACGCTGGCACCTGCGTAGTAGATGTCGAGGAAGCTCTGCAGATTGGTAAAGGCGTAGGCCTTGCGCAGGCTCTCCACATCGGCATACGGCAGCGTGACGCCATTGCGCTGGGCCAGTGCAAAGATCAATTCAGGCTCCAGCGAGCCTTCGATGTGAATGTGCAGCTCGGCCTTGGGCATCTGGCGCAGCAGATCGGGCAAGCGCTCGGCGGAAATGGGAGGGACTTTGAACATCGGCAAGCTCCGTGGGTAGGGTTGAAAACATCATGCCCTTTTGGTGCCCGGATGCAAACCGTTCAAACCAAGGACAGAATGAAAAAGGCCGCCCGAAGGCGGCCCGGTGAAGTAAAAAGCGGTGGCTTATTTCTTGTCGGCACCAGGGATCTTGCCTTCCACGCCCTTGACGTAGAAGTTGATGCCGCCCAGGAACTTGTCGTCGGCCACGGCGTCTTTTTCCAGCACGGGCTTGCCGTCCTGGCCAGCGATGGGGCCCTTCCAGATGACGAAGCTGCCGTCGGCCAGGCCCTTCTTCACTTCTTCGACCTTGGCCTTGGTTTCGGCAGGCACGTCTTCAGCGATGGAGACGATGTCAATCGCGCCTTCCTTCACACCCCACCAGCTTTGGCCGGTGCTCCACTTGCCTTCCAGCGCATCACGCGTGGCCTTCACGTAGTAAGGGCCCCAGTTGATGACGGCCGATGCCAAGTGGGCCTTGGGGCCGTAGGCGGTCATGTCGCTGTCCCAGCCAAAGGCGCGCTTGCCCTTTTCTTGCGCAGTCTTGAGCACAGCGGGGGAGTCGGTGTTCTGGAACAGCACGTCAGCGCCGCCGTTGATCAGGCTGGTGGCGGCTTCGGTTTCCTTGGGCGGGCTGAACCATTCGTTCACCCACACCACCTTGGTCTTGACTTTGGGGTTGACCGATTGCGCACCCAGCGTGAAGCTGTTGATGTTGCGGATCACCTCAGGGATTGGCACCGAGCCCACCACACCCAGCGTGTTGGACTTGGTCATGGCGCCAGCGATCACGCCAGCCATGTAGGCACCTTCGTAGGTGCGGCTGTCGTAGGTGCGTACGTTCTCGGCCGTCTTGTAGCCGGTGGCATGCTCAAACTTCACATCCTTGAGGTCGCCAGCGATTTTCTGGATGGACTCCATGTAGCCGAAGGTGGTGCCAAAGATCAGCTTGTTGCCTTGGCCAGCCAGATCACGCAGCACGCGCTCGGCGTCCGCAGATTCAGGAACGCTTTCCACAAAGCTGGTCACAACCTTGTCGCCAAACTCTTTTTCGATGGCTTTGCGGCCGTTGTCGTGCGCAAAAGACCAGCCGCCGTCACCCACAGGGCCGACGTAGGCAAAAGCGATCTTCAGTGGCTCAGGCTTGGGTGCTGGAGCAGAGGCAGCCGGCGCAGGTGCTGGGGCCGGTGCGGGCGCTGGGGCCTCGGTCTTGCCGCAGCCCACGACGGCAGCGGCAGCCAGGGCAGACAGCGCCGCCACTTTGAACAACGAACGCTTTTGCAAATCGGTCATGTCGATTCCTTGAGAGAAAACAGTGAAAACGGAGGGGAAAAACGGAAAACAACCATTATGAGCCGGGGTAAAACGGCTTGCCGAGGGACGCAGGCATGTTGACGCGAATCCATGCAGGGTTGCGCGAGATCAGGGCCAGCACCACGATGGTGGCGAGATAGGGCAACATGCTCAGCAACTGGCTGGCCACCTGCACGCCCGTGGCCTGCAAATGAAACTGCAGCATCGTCACCCCACCAAACAGGTAAGCACCAAGCAACACCCGTGCCGGGCGCCAGGTGGCAAAGGTGGTGAGCGCCAGCGCAATCCAGCCGCGCCCGGCCACCATGCCCTCCACCCACAGCGGGGTGTAGACGGTGGAGATGTAAGCCCCCGCCAACCCACACAGCGCCCCGCCCGCCACCACGGCCAGCAGCCGGATGCGGCGCACGGGGTAGCCCAGGGCATGGGCAGATTCGGGCGACTCGCCCACCGAGCGCAGCACCAAACCGGCGCGCGACCGATACAGGAACCACACCAGCGCCACCACCAGCACCATGGTGATGTACACCAGCGGATGCTGCTGGAACAGCGCAGGCCCCACCAGCGGAATATCGCCGAGCACCGGAACAGCGTACTTGGGCGACTCAGGCAGCTTGGCCTGCACGTAGCTGATGCCCGCAAATGCCGAGAAACCCACGCCAAACAGGCTCAGCGCCAACCCCGTGGCGTATTGGTTGGTGTTGAGCCAGATCACCAGCACACCAAAGATGGCAGCCAGCAACGCGCCTGCGGCCATGCCTGCGGCAAAGCCCAGCCAGGTGTTGCCTGTGTGCACCACGGTGGCAAAGCCCGCAATGGCGGCGCAAAGCATCATGCCCTCGGCCCCCAGGTTGACGATGCCCGCCTTTTCGTTGATGAGCAGGCCCAGGGCCGCAATGGCCAGCACGGTGCCCGCGCTGAGCGTGGCGCCGATAAGCAGTGCGTACGATTCCATCACTTGCCTCCCTTCGAGGCCACCCAGCGTATGCGGTAGGCAATCAACGTGTCACACGCCAGCAGCGTGAACAACAGCAGCCCTTGGAACACGCCCGTGAGCGATTTGGGCAGGCCCATGCGCGATTGCGCCAGCTCGCCGCCGATGTAGAACATGCTCATCAAAATGGCCGAGAGGATCATGCCCACGGGGTGCAAGCGCCCCACAAAGGCCACGATGATGGCGGCGAAGCCGTAGCCTGCCGGCACATAGGGTGTGAGCTGACCAATCGGCCCGGCTACTTCCAACGCACCCGCCAGGCCCGCTGCGCCGCCCGAAATCAGCAGTGCCGTCCACAGCGCGCGGCGCGATGAAAAGCCCGCGTAACGCGCCGCTGCCGGTGCCAACCCACCCACCTGCTGGGCAAAGCCCGCCCGGGTGCGGAACAGAAACACCCACAGCGCCCCCGCCCCGGCCAGCGCCAGCAGGAGGCCAATGGACACGCGCGAGCCCTGCATCAGCCGCGGGATCTGCGTGACCTTCTCAAACGTCTTGGTCTGCGGAAAGTTGTAGCCCATGGGGTCCTTCCAAGGGCCATAGACCAGGTAACCCAGCACCAGCGTGGCCACATACACGAGCATCAGGCTCACCAGGATTTCGTTCGCATTGAACTTGTCGCGCAGCAGCGCCGTGAGCCCCGCCCACGCCATGCCGCCCAGCACCCCGGCCAGCAAGATGGCGGGCACGATCCACGGCCCGGTGGTCTTGTCGGCCAGCAGCGCCACGCCCCCCGCCACCACGGCGCCGATCACAAACTGCCCTTCGGCGCCAATGTTCCAGACGTTGGAGCGAAAGCACACCGCCAGCCCCAGCGCAATCAGCAGCAGCGGCGTGGCCTTGACCATGAGTTCGCCCAGGGCGTACTGCGACTTGATCGGCTCCCAGAAGAACACTTGCAAGCCCCGCACCGGGTCTTTGCCCAGCGCCATGAACAGGGCCACACCAATGAGCACCGTCACGGCCAGCGCCAGCAGCGGCGAGCCGTAGGTCCACAGGCGCGAAGCCTGGGGGCGCGGTTCCAGCTTAAACATGCTGAGCCTCCCCGGCGGTGGCCTGCTGCGCAGCATGGGCCAGATGGGCCTGCACATCGGCGTGCCACAGGCCGCTCATCCACTCGCCAATGCGCTCCACCGTGGCTTCGGCACGCGGCACAGAGGGCGACAAATGCCCCTTGGCCACTACATGCAGCCGATCGCAAATTTCAAACAATTCGTCCAGCTCCTCACTCACCACCAGCACTGCGCAGCCCGCGTCACGCAGCGCCAAAATCGAGCCGCGAATCTGCGCGGCCGCGCCCACGTCCACGCCCCAGGTGGGTTGCGAGACGATGAGCAGCTTCGGCGCGGCATCGATCTCACGCCCCACGATGAACTTTTGCAGGTTGCCGCCCGACAGCGACTTGGCGGGCGCGTTGGGCCCACCGGCCTTGACGTTGAAGCGCTGGATCAGCGCCTCGGCATGCTTTTGCAGCGCCCCCACCTTGATCCAGCCACTGCCGCCGACCGAGTTGGTGCGCGTGAGCAGCAGGTTGTGCGCCAGGCCCATGGTGGGCACGGCGCCCCGGCCCAAGCGCTCTTCAGGCACAAAGTGCAGGCCCAGGGCACGGCGCTGGCTGGGGCCCATGCGGCCTGCGCTCTGGCCTGCCACCTGGATGCTAGCGGGCTCGGCGCGCTGGTCTTCGCCCGACAAGGCGTACAGCAACTCTTTTTGGCCATTGCCCGACACGCCCGCAATACCCACCACCTCGCCCGCCTTGACCTCAAACTCCAGGTCGATCAAGTCCACGCCAAACTGGTCAGCGCGCGGCAGCGACAGGCCCTGCACGCGCAGCACCGTGGCGCCGGTCTGCACCGCGCGGTGCTCCAGCGCTGGCGGCTCGGCGCCAATCATCAGACGCGACAGGGAGGCGTTGGTCTCTTCGGCCGGGTTGCACACCCCGGTGACCTTACCGCCCCGCAGCACGGTGCACGCGGTGCACAGCGCGCGAATCTCGTGCAGCTTGTGGCTGATGTAGAGAATGCTGCAACCCTCAGACGCCAGCTTGCGCAGCACCACAAAGAGCTTTTCGACCGCCTGGGGCGTGAGCACCGAGGTCGGCTCGTCCAGGATCAGCACCTTGGGGTTGGTGAGCAAGGCGCGGATGATCTCCACACGCTGCATCTCGCCCACGCTCAGGGTGTGCACAGGGCGCAGGGGGTCGATGTCGAGGCCGTATTCGGCGGCCTTGGCGGTGATGCGGCTGGTGACCTCGGTCAGCGTCAGGCTCTTGTCCAGCCCCAGCCACACGTTTTCGGCCACTGTGAGGGTGTCGAACAGGCTGAAGTGCTGGAACACCATGGCAATGCCCAAGGCCCGTGCCTCCTGCGGGTTGCGCACCTGCACGGCCTGGCCATTGAAGTGCACGCTGCCTTCGTCGGGCTTGACCGAGCCGTAGATGATTTTCATCAGCGTGGACTTGCCTGCGCCGTTTTCACCCAGCACAGCGTGGATCTCGCCGGGCTGCACCGTCAGCGACACGCCGCTGTTGGCCACCACGGCCGGGTAGCGCTTGGTGATGCCCGCCAGCTGCAGCCGTGGCGGCGCCGCACCAGGCGCTGAAGGAATGGGGGGAGAACTCATGCGGGGATTGTCTCTCAGAATTACAACTTGTTATCTTTGGTCGTATAGGGGCAAATCATGCCTTGCGGCTTATTCAGCATGCGCAAGCAGCTATTCTTTTCGTAGCGATGCAGCGACGGACTTGACGCTGTCGCGCAGCCACATGGCCGCTGCCGAATGGTGGGTGCGCGCATGCCACAGCTGGTAGTACAACAGGCGCGGAAACGATACCGGGCTGGGCAGAATGGCCACCGGCAGCTGCGCCGTGAACCGCTCGCAAAACTGGCGCCCCGTGGTCAACACCAGCAGGCTGGAGGCCACGATGTGTGGAATGGCGCTGAAATGCGCACACCGCGCGGTGATGTTGCGCGAAAGACCCAGGCTGTCCAGGTGCGCATCGATCACGCCACGCGCACCGGGGTGGGTGGGCGTGGGGGCAATGTGCTCGGCCGCCAGCCAGTCAGCCTCGGTCCAGCCCCGGCGCACGGCCGGGTGGTCTTGGCTCACCAGGCACACCACCTCGTCGCCAAACAGGCGGCCCATGTGCAAGTCTTCCGGGGGCTGGGGCCAGTTGCCGATCACCACGTCCACATCGCCCTGGGCCAGGTGGGCGTGGTAGTGCGCGTCGGCCGACAGGGGCAGAATTTCAATGGGGCACAGCGGCGCCTGTGCCTTGATGCGGGCCACCAGCTGGGGCAAGAAGAGCGGGTCCAGGTAGTCGCTGGCCGCCACGCGAAAGGTGCGGGTGGCCGTGCGGGGGTCAAACCCCCGTGCGTCGGAGAACAGCGCCTCGGCCGAGCGCAGGATCAGCGCGGCGGGCTCCACCATGCGCAGCGCAGCATCGGTGGGCATCATGCTGGCGCCCGATCGCACCAGCAGCGGATCGCCCGCCAGGTCGCGCAGGCGCTTGAGCGCGGCCGACACCGCAGGCTGGTGCATGCCCAGGCGGACGGCGGCCCTCGATACGCTGCGTTCAGTGAGCACGGTGTGCAAGACCCTTATCAGATGGAGGTCTATCTTGTCGAAAAGGGCTTGGTCTCTCATAGCGGGGCTTGCATGGGTGTCATAAGCTTGTGCTTATGCTGGCAGCGGCGCGGCGCCCTACCCTCTGATGAACAAATAGAAATTGAAGCGGTATCTTTCATGACGACCCGACCCTTGCAATTCTTGCGCCGAGGCCAGCCCGTGGCGCTGGGCAATGTACCACCCGACCGCACCTTGCTGGAGGTGCTGCGCGAGGACCTGGGCTGCACCGGCACCAAGGAAGGCTGTGGCGAAGGCGACTGCGGCGCCTGCACCGTGGTGCTGGGCGAGGCCGATGGCCACGGCAAGGTGCGCTACAGCGCCGTCAACAGCTGCATTCGCCTGGCCCATTCGATTGACGGGATGGCACTGTGGACGGCGGAGGACCTGGCCGAAGACCCGCTGATCCAGCCGGTGGCCACCTCAACGCAGCCGAGGGACAGCAGCGCACTGCATCCGGTGCAGGAAGCCATGGTGCAGTGCCACGGCTCCCAATGCGGCTTCTGCACCCCCGGCTTTGTGATGAGCCTGTTCGGCATGTACCAAAACCAGGTGTGCCAGGGCCGCAGCATCTCGCGCACCCAGGCTGCTCAAGACCTGTCAGGCAACCTGTGCCGCTGCACGGGCTACCGCCCCATTCTGGACGCCGCGCAGCAGATGGCCCAGCTGCCTCCCATGGCCGTGAATGAAACCGAGTTGCTACAAAAATTAGAGCTGCTTGCGCTTACCCCACAAGCGCCAGAGGCCAATTTGGCTTACATCACCCCCACCACCCAAGCCGAACTGCTGGCCGCCCGCGCTGCCCACCCCCAGGCACAGGTGGTGGCAGGCGCCACCGACGTGGGCCTGTGGGTGACCAAGCAACACCGCCAGTTTCCCCAGGTGCTGGACGTGACGCGCGCCGCCGAGCTGCGCCGCATCGACGAAACGCCAGAGCACATCGCCATCGGCGCCGCCGTGACACTGACCGAAGCTTTTGCCCAGCTCACCGCCCAGTGGCCCAGCCTGGCCGAGTTTGCCCACCGCTTTGCGGGCCTGCCCGTGCGCAACTCGGGCACCCTCGGCGGCAATGTGGCCAACGGCTCGCCCATTGGCGACTCCATGCCGCTGCTGATCGCGCTGCGTGCCCAGGTGGTGCTGGCCAGCCAGGCGCGGGGCGAGCGTGCGCTGCCCCTGGAAGCCCTTTACACCGGCTACCGCCAGAACGTGATGGCGCCCGATGAGCTGCTGGTGCGCATCGTGGTGCCGAAGCCATCGGCCACAGAGCAGCTCAAGGCGTACAAAATTTCCAAGCGCTTTGACGACGACATCTCCGCCGTGTGCCTGGTGTTGAACCTCGACATTGCAGGCGGCACGGTGCAGCGCGCCAGCATCGGCGCCGGCGGCGTGGCCGCCACCCCGGTGCGCGCACAGCAAACCGAGGCCGCACTGCAAGGCCAGCCCTGGACCGAAGCCACTGTGCAGCAAGCCATGCGCGTGCTGCAGGCCGAGTTCAGCCCCATCTCCGACATGCGCGCCAGTGGCGACTACCGCCGCACAGTGCTGGGCAATCTGCTGCAGCGCTTTTGGCTGGAAAGCCAGGGCGGCGCCCCGGCCAGCATTGCGCAACTGCACGCGGCCCACCTGGAGGGCATGCTGTGAAACCTTCCACCGACCACACCGTGCCCGACACCGCCCTGCCCGCCCCTGCACGCACCGCCATGGGGCAATCGCACTTCCACGAAAGCGCACGCGCCCAGGTCGCTGGCGCCGCACATTACATCGACGACCTGCCCGAGGTGAAGGGCACGCTGTATGCAGCGCCCATCCTCTCCACCGTGGCGCACGGCACGCTCAATGGCGTGGATGCCAGTGCGGCCCTGGCCCTGCCTGGCGTGCGTGGCGTGGTGCTGGCGCAGGACGTGCCCGGCGACAAGCTGCTGGCCGCCTTTGCCCACGACGAGCCCGTGTTTGCCCACAGCACCGTGCAGCACATGGGCCAGGTCATTGGGCTGGTGGTGGCCGACTCGGTGATGCAGGCGCGCCGCGCCGTGCGCGCCGTCAAGCTGGACATCACGCCCCTGCCCGCAGTGTTGTCGGTGCAAGACGCGCTGCAGGCCGAAAGCTACGTGCTACCGCCGGTGTTTGTGCGCCGGGGCGATGCCACCGCAGGCTTGGCACAAGCCGCACACCGGTTGAGCGGCGCCTTTGAAGCGGGCGGGCAAGAGCACTTTTATCTGGAAGGCCAGATCGCCTACGCCCTGCCGCTGGAGCAAAAGCAGTGGTGGATCTACTCCAGCACGCAGCACCCGGGCGAGGTGCAGCACTGGGTAGCGCACGCGCTGGGCATTGACAACCACGCCGTGCGCGTGGAGTGCCGCCGCCTGGGCGGTGGCTTTGGCGGCAAGGAGACGCAAGCCGGCCACCTGGCCGTGTGGGCCGCCGTGGCCGCGAACAAGCTGGGCCGCCCCGTTAAGCTGCGGCTGGACCGGGACGAGGACTTCATGGTCACCGGCAAGCGCCATCCGTTTGCCTACGAGTACGACGTGGGCTTTGACGACACCGGCCGCATCACGGGCCTCAAGCTGCAGATGGCCGTCAACTGCGGCTTCAGCGCCGACCTGTCCGGCCCCGTGGCCGACCGCGCCGTGTTCCACGCCGACAACGCGTACTACCTGAGCGATGTGGAGATTGCTTCATACCGCTGCAAGACGAACACCCAGAGCCACACGGCGTTCCGAGGCTTTGGCGGCCCGCAGGGCGTCATCGTCATCGAAGCCATCCTGGGCGATATCGCCCGGGCGTTAGGCCGCGACGCGCAGGATGTGCGTTTGGCCAACCTGTATGGGCGCGATGCCAGCGAGGGCCGCAACGTCACCCACTACCAAATGGCGGTGGAAGACAACATCCTGCATGCGCTGCTGCCGCAGCTGGAGCAGACCGCCAGCTACCGCCAGCGCCAGGCCGACATTGCTGTATGGAACGCGCAAAGCCCAGTGCTCAAGCGCGGCATCGCCATCACGCCGGTCAAGTTCGGCATCAGCTTCACGGCCACGCTGTTCAACCAGGCGGGGGCGCTGGTGCATGTGTACACCGATGGCAGCGTGCAGGTGAACCACGGCGGCACCGAAATGGGCCAGGGCCTGCACACCAAAGTGGCGCAGATCGTGGCCGATGAGTTGGGTGTGCCGCTGCACCGCGTGCTGGTCACGGCCAGCGACACCAGCAAGGTGCCCAACGCCAGCGCCACGGCGGCCAGCAGCGGCACCGACCTGAACGGCCGCGCGGCCCAATACGCCGCGCGCCATGTGCGCGACAACCTGGCATCGTTCGTGTGCGGGCTTGACGGCTGTGGCGCCGGGGCTATCCGCTTCGCGGGGGGGCAGGTCATCTCGCCCCAGGCCACCCGCAGTTTTGAAGCCGTGGTCAAAGAAGCCTACGCCAACCGCATCCAGCTGTGGAGCGACGGCTTCTATCGCACGCCCAAAATCCACTACGACAAGGCCACCCTCACCGGCCGGCCGTTCTACTACTTCAGCTACGGCGCGGCCTGCTCTGAGGTGGTGATAGACACCCTGACGGGCGAGAGCCGCGTGCTGAAAGTAGACATCCTCCATGACGTGGGCCACAGCATCAACCCAGCCATCGACGTGGGGCAAATCGAGGGCGGCTTTGTGCAAGGCATGGGCTGGCTCACCACCGAGCAACTGGTGTGGAACGACAAGGGCCTGCTCACCACCCACGCGCCCAGCACCTACAAGATCCCGGCCACGGGCGACATCCCGGCCCACTTCAAAGTGGATTTGTGGCCCGAGGCCAATCGCGAAGACAACGTGGGCGGCAGCAAGGCCGTGGGCGAGCCGCCCTTCATGCTGGCCATCAGCGTGTACGAGGCGCTGCGCAACGCGGTGGCTGCGGGGCGTGGCGAGAAAGCAGCCAGCACACCCGTGGTGCTGACTGCGCCAGCCACAGCAGAGAACGTGCTCCGGGCCTTGGGGCGGCTGGGCTGAAGCCCGGTTTAGAAAGCCCGAGCAACCCTCAAGCAGAGCCCAGCGCCATGCGCCCAGATGCGGGCATCTCGCGCGCGCGGCCGGTTTCCACTCGGTTGCGGCCTGCGCGCTTGGCGTCATAGCAGGCCATGTCGGCGGCATACAGCACGGCGGCCACATCGGGCATGGAAGCGTCCAGCGCCACCAACCCGATGCTCATGCTCAAGGTAAAACTGCTGCCCTGGTAGGACGGCGCCCAGGCCTGCACCGCCTGTCGCAGTTGCTCGGCCACGGCCTGGCCCCGTGCCAGCGCACAGCCTGGCAACACCACGGCAAACTGATCGCCCCCCACGCGGGCGGCCCAGCCCATCTGGCGCACTTGCGACTCCAGCAGCCGCGCCACATGGCGCAGCGCATCGTCGCCTGCATCGTGCCCCGCCAGGTCGTTCACCACGGTGAAGTGGTCCAGGTCCATGAACAGCACCACGCCCTCTGCCAGTGCACCAGCCTGGGCGGGTGCACCGTCATCGCGCACGCGGGTGCTGCGCTCGGCCAGCAAGGCGCCCAGGCGCTGGTCAAAGGCGGTGCGGTTATAGAGCTGGGTCAGTGCGTCGTGCGATGCCTCCCAGGTCTGCTGCTGCTGCGCCTGGCGGACGGCGGTGATGTCTTCCAGAATCCACACCGTGCCGCCATCCATCGCATCGGCCCGCACGCCACGGCCCTGCACACGCGCCCACACCGGGCTGCCGTCCTTGCGCATGAAACACACGTCGCCATCAAACGCGCCGTGCACCGCAAACTCGGCCTGCACCCGGGCGCCGGTGCGCGCGTAGTCTTCGGCCGAAGCGTAAATGGTGCGCGCGGGCTTGCCCTGCAGCTCTTTGGGGGTGTAGCCCAGCATCAAGCAGGTCTGGCGCCCCACCACCTCCAGCATGCCGTGGCGGGTGATGACAATGCCCACCGAGGCGTGGTCCAGAATCGCCTGAAACTGCCCACCCAGCGTGGTTTGCAACGCTGCATGGTGGCTGCCCTGGCGGGCCAGACGCTCCAGCACCTGCACCACATCGCCCACCTCGCCACCCGCCTGGGGCCACAGCCTGGGCGCCTTGGTGTCGTGGCGCAGCAGCTGCTGGGCAGCCAGCCGCAGGTGGGCCAGTGGCTGGGCCATCCAGCCCAGCAAGCCCAGCAGGGCCAACACGCCTGCACCGATGGCGCCCGCCAGCACCCACCACGCATCGCGCTGGGCACCGGCCAGGGGCGCCAGCAGCGCCCGTGAGTGGCTCACCCGCGCCACCATCCACTGCGGCAGCGGCATGCCCGCCATGCTCACAATGTGCTCAGGCAACACCTGTGTCGCACCACGGCCCACCAGCGGCTGCGCCTGTTGCAGCCACCGGGCATAGACATCCGACAGGCCCGCTTCATCGCGCACATTGCCCAGCACCCGGGTGGGGTCTGAATGCGCAAGGATGGTGCCGTCGCGCGAGAAGACCACCAGGCGCGATTCATCGCGCTCGGGCAGCGCCATCGACGGGGGCAGCAAGCCTTGTGACTGCAGCTTGAGCGCCCCGGCCAAAGCCCCCAGCACCGCACCATCCTCGCGGTGCAGCGGCATGGTGAAGGCAATGCGCGCATCGCCCGTGCCCCCGGCAATCAGCTCCGACACCTGGGGTTTGCCATCCGCCAGCGTGCGGCGCAGCACATCGCGCTCGGCAGGCTCCAGCGAGGCCGGTGGCACTGCGTGCCCACCGCGCAGGTTCAGCCGCAGCTCGCCATCGCTGCCTGCAATCTGCACGGCGTCAAAAAAACCCAGCGCAGGCAGGCTCTGGTACGGCAGGGCTTCAGGGGCATTGGCGGGCTCCAGCATGCGCGGGGCAATGCCTGCCGCCACGGTGCGCAGCACCTTCTGGCTTTGCTCGATCTTGCTGGCCAGCAGGCGGGCAATCACCTCCACCTCGTCGGTCTGCTGCGCCACCACCCGGCGCACAGCCTCTTGGCTGGACACCTGCGACACATGCCATGCCGCGCCCACACCGGCCAACAGCACGGCGCACACCGCCACCGCCATCATCCGCAGCACCAGCGGCCCCGGCAGATGCCAGCTGGGCGCTTCGGGCGGCTGCACGGCAGACGGCGGCGCGGTCATGGCGCACCCAAGCAGTGGCGCAACCCCGCCCCGGGGGCTACAGCGGCGTGGGCAGTGGAGATTGCTGGCATGGGGGCTGGATGAACCGTGGTGGGTTCCAGCAAATATACGCAGCCCCCCTGCCCCCCGGGTTGGGTGGAACCCTCATCAAATCACACGGAGAAACCCTAAGAACCTGTTCAAAGCCCGTCGACGATCTCGCCAGATCGCCTTCACACGTAGCCCCCAACAAAAACGCCGTCCGCGCAACCCACGGCACGAACGGCGCTCAGCCCCTGCGGGCGATTCGTCGAATGAACGGACGGCTAACCGCTGAAGATCAGCTGCCCGCCATGGTCTGCAAGGCCAGTGGCTGCGGCAGGTTCAGCACATTGCCGGTGCCGTGGATGAGCCCCATCTCACGCAGGTGGCGCAGCACGCGCGAGAAGGTTTCGGGGGCGATGCCCAATTGCGCCGCAATCAGGCGCTTGCGCTGGTGCAGCGTGACGCGCATGGTGCCCGAGGGGTCTTGCTGCGCGTGGTTGAGCAGCCACTGTGCGCAGCGTGTTTCAGCATCGTGCGCCAGGCGGCTCACGGCCAGCTCAGACTGCTGGCGGTAGCCCATGGCCATGTCCAGCAGCAGGCCGCGCGCGCCCTCGGGCATGGCGGCCAGGCTGCTGCGAAAGTCGGCAATCGGGACGCGGCGCACCTGCACGCGGGTCTCGGCCACCATGTCCACCGGCAGCGGCAGGCCCAGCAGGGCCGAGGCGGCGTCCAGCCAGAAGGGGCCTTCTACCGCACCCAACTGGTGCCGCAGATAGCCTTCTTCATAAAAGCCCCGCAGCACCCTGCCGCTCTCCAGGTGCAACACCGAGGTCAACACCTCGTGGCGCCTGCGCAGCACTTCGCCGGCGGCAAATACTTCCGTCTGGACGGGCAAGGAAAATAAGTTGGATGGCAGCATGCGATTGAATGTGCCGCCCCCACGCGCTTCAGGCTTTGAGCAAGATCAAAAGCCGCGCTGAACCTACCCCGATTAGCTCAAAGCCCGCAGCCATGCCCCTTTGGCAGCCGTCGGCCTGTTGCCAATCCGGCGCATTCAGCGCCCTGCATCCGCGTGCATCACAGGCACTTGGGCCAAAAGTGACAACATGCAACCGCCAGGGCACAGAACTTGCTCAGCCTTCTGGCATGCAGGCGAAGTGCACCACTTGGCGGCAAACGGCAGCGCCACCGCAGCCGAATGCGCAGCGGTGCCACTGCAGCGGCATTCTTTGTTTTTGCCTTGTTTACAACCCTTCCAACCCCAGGAGAACCCATGAAAAAAAACCTGTTGGCACTGTCCCTTTCGGTGGGCGGCGTGCTGCTGTGCGCTGGCGGCGCCCATGCGCAAAGCTCGGTCGAAGTGTCCGGTCTGGCCGATGCGTTTGCCGGCTCCATCAAAAACTCAGGCGACGCGGGCCGCAAGTCGGTGGTCGATAGCGGCGGCCTGACCACCTCGTGGTTTGGTTTCAAGGGCACAGAAGACCTGGGCGGCGGGCTCAAGGCCAACTTCTTGCTGACCTCGTTCATCAAGGTGGACGCAGGCAGCCAAGGCCGCTTCACCAACGACACCTTCTTCTCGCGCGATGCCAACGTCAGCCTGTCGGGCGGCTTTGGCTCGGTGATGCTGGGCCGCTGGATGGCCCCCAACTTCCTGCCCTCCGTGGTGGGCAACCCGCTGGGCGATTCGTTCACCTTCTCGCCCCTGATCCTGCACATGAACGTGCCTCTGTTCAACGGCACAGGCTGGGGTTCCACCACCCCGTCTGACACGGGCTGGAGCAACCAGCTGGTGTACAGCACGCCCGACATCGGCGGCTTCAAGGCCAACTTGCAGTACCAGTTTGGCGAGCAGGCTGGCAACAACGGCAAGAAGAACGTGGGCGCCAATTTCTTCTACTTTGGCGGCCCGCTGACGCTGACCGGCTTCTATGAGCGCGACCAGATCAGCAACCCCGGCGCAGGCACCTACCTGGGCACCACCAAGAAGGACTGGATGCTGCTGGGCGCCTACGACTTCGGCGTGGTGAAGCCCTTTGTGAGCTATGGCCAGGCCAAGGCCGACAACAGCCTGAACAAGGCCAAGACCGTGCAACTGGGCGCCTCGGTGCCCGTGGGCCCCTCGGGCAAGGTGCTGGTCGAATGGGTGAAGACCGACCTCTCGCAAACCAAGGTGGACCGCAAGACCTACACCGTGGGCTACGACCACTTCCTGTCCAAGCGCACCGACGTGTACGCCATGTTCATGGGCGACAAGATCACCAACCAAACCTCTGGCACCAGCTTTGGCGTGGGCATTCGCCACCGCTTCTAACGCGGCATGAGGTGGATGGGCAGGCCCGCAGCGCCGCGCTGCGGGTGCTTGCCCGGCACATCACGGTTTGCCAAGGGGCCTGTTTCAGGCCCCTTTTTCTTGGGCGGCTTTGCGCAGGGGAAGACCTCTACAATACAAGGAAAATTGGCGCCTAGCGCTCAATCCATAAGCGCTAGCAGCTATAAAATAAATAGCAAATCAGGGGCTACAGCGCACCGGTGCAACGCCCCCAGCGCCCTGCCCGCCACCCTGGCACTGCAAGCTGGGGTTGGTGGCGCGGTATGCGTCCTCCTGGGCGCTCACATCGGCGGCCTCGGCCTGGGTCAAGCCCCGGTAGCCCCGCCCATACGGCCAACCATAGCCCCAGCGGAACGGGGTGCGCACCTGCGGCCCGCCGCCCGCCCGCACGCCCAGAAACATGGTCTGGGCCAGGCCCGGGTTGCCGGTCTTTTGCTCCACACAGGTCTTCAAGGCCATGTCTGCCTGCAGGCGCGCCTCCTCAAGCCCGCCGCGCCAATAGGCCAGGTCATGGGCCAGGCAGCAGTCGCACCAATCCGCCGGTATGGCGGGTGATCGGTCTGGAAACAGGCTGCACCCATCGGTGCTGAAGGGCGCAATCGAGGTGGGGGCCGCCACCGAGGCACAGCCCGCCAAAACCAGCGGGGCCACCAGCGCCAGAAGCTGGCCGCGCAAGCGGGCTGCAGTGCCTGGCCTTTGTGCGGCGTGGAGGGGTCGGTGTTTTGAAAGGCGCATGGCAGCGTGGTGGTGTGGTGGTGTGGTGGTGTGGTGGTGTGGTGGTGTGGTGGTGTGGTGGTGTGGTGGTGTGGTGGTGTGGTGGTGTGGTGGTGTGAGGTCTGGTGGGGTTTGTCAGAAGACACCGCCCCTGGGGACGGACTGGGAGTATCCGCTGCAGCAGCGGGCATATGAGCGCAGAGGGGCTGCGGCCATCTCCCTTGTTTTCGCCATTTGTAACCACATTGTCACAAGTCGTCGCTATCGTCAGCCCCTGCTCAGGGATCCAACACACGCGATGCAAAACATTCAGTGCAGCCGACGAGAGGCGATGGTGGCGCAGCTGTCGCCCGCTGCACGCCATAGCACGGGCGCGCTGGCCCGGTTGATGCGCGAGGGCGGGCTGCACTGCGTCTATCAGCCCCTGGCAGACCTGCGCGAGGGCAGCATCTACGCACACGAAGCGCTGATCCGTGGCCCGCAGGGCACGCCCCTGCATACACCCGATGCCTTGCTGGCCCAGGCCAGCAGCGAGGGCATTCTCCAAGACTTTGAGCTGTTTTGCGCCTTCACGGCCCTGGCGCAGTGGAGCGAGCAGGCCGCGCCCGGGCGGCTGTTTGTGAACATCAGCGCCGACGCCCTGGTGCACGGCGTGGGCCTGATCGGGGCCCAGCGGCTGGGCGAAGCGGTGCGCAGCTTGGGCCTGAGCGCCCGCATGCTGGTGCTGGAGATCACCGAGCACGAGCGCGTGACCGACATGCCCCTGCTGCGCCAGGCGATTGACGCGGTGCACGCCTGCGGCGCGCGCATGGCGCTCGACGACTTTGGCGATGGCCGCTCCAGCCTGCGGCTGTGGTCTGAGGTGAAGCCGGACTTCGTGAAGATCGACAAGTACTTCATCCGCGAGATCAGCGACCGGCCGGACAACCTGCAGATGCTGCAGGCCATCAAAGGCATTGCCGATGTGTTTGGCACCACGCTGATTGCCGAAGGCATTGAAACCCGCGACGACCTGCGGGCGCTGCGCGACCTGGACATTCCTTTTGGCCAAGGCTGGCTGCTGGGCCGCCCCGCGCTGGCCCCGCGCGATGCCGTGGACGGCCCGGCGCTGGAAGTGCTGCACGACCGCCGCGTGGCCGTGCTGCCGCACCTGGGGCAGATGGCGCGGCCCAGCATTTTGCGCAGCCTGCTGGTGGTGCAGGCCCCGCCCGTGGCCCCCACCACCAGCAACGATGCGGTGGCCGCCATGTTCCATGAGCGCACCGAGCTGCACGCGCTGGCGGTGGTGGACGGCACGCGGCCCGTGGCCCTCATCAACCGCCAGCAGTTCATGAACCACTACGCCACGCTGTACTTTCGCGAGGTGCATGGCCGCAAGCCCTGCCTGGCGTTTGCCAACACCGCCCCCCGCGTGGTGGAGCTGGACTGCGATGTGGAGCAGCTGGTGGGCATCCTCACATCGCAAGACCAGCGCTACCTGAGCGACGGCTACATCGTCACCGACAACGGCCGCTACCTGGGCCTGGGCACGGGCGACCAGCTGGTGCGCGCGGTGACCGAAACGCGCATCGAGGCCGCCCGCCACGCCAACCCGCTCACGTTCTTGCCGGGCAACATCCCCATCAGCCTGCACATGCAGCGGCTGCTGGACAACGGCACCGAGTTCGTCGCCTGCTACGCCGACCTGAACCACTTCAAGCCCTTCAACGACCACTACGGTTACTGGCGCGGCGACCAGATGATCCGGCTGGTGGCGCGCCTGGCCACCACGCACTGCGATGCGCGGCGCGACTTTGTGGGCCATGTGGGTGGAGACGATTTCATGCTGATCTTTCAGAGCAGCAACTGGCGCCAGCGCTGCAAGAACATCGTGCAGGACTTTGCCCGCGAAGCACTGGCCCTGTTTGACGAGGCCGCGCAGCGGGCGGGCGGCATCCAGGCTGAAGACCGGCACGGCGTGCCCCGGTTCTTCCCGTGCACCACGCTGGCCATGGGCGCGGTGCACATCACACCGGGGCGCTTTCGGCATGCCGAAGAGGTGGCCAACCTGGCCGCCGTGGCCAAGCACGAGGCCAAGCAGACCTCCGCCGGGGTGGTGCTGCACAGCGGGCTCACGCCCTCAGACCTGAGCGCGCTGGCGGCCTGACATCCCCCCGTTGGCGCCCGTCAGGGCACCTGCGCCCCTGCCTCAAACCAGCGGCCAATCAGCGCGCGCTCGGCGTCGGTGATCTGGGTGGCGTTGTTCATGGGCATGAGCTTTTGCACCACCGCCTGCTGGTAAATGGCTTGGGCGTTTTGCTTGACCAAAGCGGGCGAGTCCAGCCGCAGATTCTTCATCTGCACCTGCGCGCCGTGGCACAGGTAGCAGCGCTGCTCCAGCACGGCTTGCACCGCTGCAAAGTCAGCCTTGGCATCATTTTGGCCTGTAGCGCTTGCTGCACCTGCGCTGACAGCTCCTGAAACAGGAGCAGAAATAGGTGCAGATGCGGGCACCGGCGCCACAGGCACCGGGCGCATCCACACAATGGCGCCCAGGATGACGGCCACGCCCACCAGCGCGTACGGCAACGGGTTGCCATTGCGGCCCAGCTTGTAGCCGTGGCGCATCACGAAGAACTGGCGAATGGCCGCGCCCGCAAACATCATCAGGATGAGCACCAGCCAGTTTTGCGGGTGGTTCCAGGTAAAGCTGTAGTGGTTGCTGAGCATGGCAAACAGCACCGGCAGCGTGAAATAGGTGTTGTGCACGCTGCGCTGCTTGCCGCGCTTGCCGTGGATCGGGTCGACCGGCTGCCCGGCCTTGATCTGCGCCACCACCGTGCGCTGGCCGGGGATGATCCAGAAGAACACGTTAGCGCTCATGGCTGTGGCGATCATCGCGCCCACCAGCAAAAAGGCCGCGCGGCCTGCAAACCAGTGGCAGGCCAGCCAGGCGGCAATGCACACCAGCCCAAACACCAGCGCGCCCACGATGGCGTCGTCGTTCTTCTTCTGGCCAAAGATGCGGCAAATCGCGTCGTACAGCAGCCAGAACACCACGAAGAACCCGAGCGCCACCGCAATCGCCGTGGCGGGCGCCCAGTCCATGCGCGACTTGTCGATGAGGTAGGTGCTGGCGCTGTAGAGGTAAGACACCGTGAACAGCGCAAAGCCGCTGAGCCAGGTGCTGTAGCTTTCCCAAAAGAACCAGTGCAGGTGCCCGGGCAGCTTGGGCGGCGACACGGCGAACTTGACCGGGTGGTAGAACCCGCCGCCATGCACGGCCCACAGCTCGCCGCTCACGCCCTGCTTTTTCAGGTCTTCGTCCTCGGGCGGCGTGAGGCTGCTGTCCAAAAAGACGAAGTAAAACGACGAGCCAATCCAGGCGATGGCGGTAATGACATGGACCCAGCGCAACAGCAGGTTGGCCCAGTCGAGAACGTAGCTTTCCATATCTCAACCTTGGCAGCGCAGGGCGCCGCAAACCTGCTCACCACTGCGGGCGCTCTGAGCAGAAAACGAAGGTCGCGCACCTTGGCTGGCTGGCCTTTCCACACAAGAAAGACCGGCGGGCCGGGGCACCGCTGCGACCGAAAATCACCGACCGATAACACCCAAAAGTGTATGCACGAATTGTTCCAGATTCGGCCCCGTCAAGTAAGCCGCGTGGCCCGCTACGGCGTCAGGGTCTGCAGCAATTGCGCGGCCACCGCCACGGCGATCACTTCGGGCTGCTTGCCATGGATGCCGGGCACGCCTATCGGGCTGGTCACCTGCGCCAGCTCGGCCGGGGTGAAGCCGCGCTCGGCCAGCCGGTGCGAGAAGGTGGCCCACTTGGTCTTGCTGCCGATCAGGCCGATGAAGGGCAGATCCTGCTGCTGCCGCTGGCGGCGCAGGCAAGCGGCCACCACGTCCAGGTCTTCGGCGTGGCTGAAGCTCATGATGAGCACCCGCGAGCCCGCTGGCAGCGTGGGCACGGCCATGTGCACGGGCTCGGAATGCTCGCAGACCACGCCCTCGGGCGGTGCGGGCGGGAAGATGCCGTCGCGGCTGTCAATCCACGTCAATGCAAAGGGCAGCGGCGCCAGCACCCGCGCCAGGGCGTGGCCCACATGGCCGCCGCCAAACAGGGCCACGGGCGTGCGCGGGCCTTGCAGCCGCTCAGGCAGGCCGGCGGCATCCGCCGGGCCCAGCGCCTCAAACTGCAGGTGCACCACCCCGCCGCAGCACTGGCCCAGGGCCGGGCCCAGGGCGTAGCGCATCTGCGGCTCGCCGGGCTCTCCCGCCAGGCGGCGGCGCGCATCGGCCATGGCCTGGTGCTCCAGGTGGCCGCCGCCGATGGTGCCGATCACGCGGTCGGCCAGCACCGCCATCCAGGCCCCGGGTTCCCTTGGGGCCGAGCCTTCGGTAGACTCCACCCTCACCAGCCACGCGCTTGCGCCACCCTGTAGCGCCTCCGCCAGCAAACGTACATCCGTCACATCGGCCCTTTCACCTTTCAAAGGTTGCACGCGGCAGTACCGCATGCAACCCCTGTGTTTCGAGTTTTCAGACTCCACGCCCAGCATGCCATCCACCCCACCCTCAAGCGCCCAGCGTGCGCAACGTGCCCAGGGCGCCCGCCCCAGCTGGCTGCGTTGGCTGCTGGCCAGCGCCATGGCCGCACTGGCCGCCTGCAAGTCACCACCGCCGGAAGCGCCTGCGGTGCAAGACAGCAAGATGCCCGCCCGCGACTCTGCGGCGGCGCCCCTGACTGCCACGGTGGTGGCGCCCAAAGCGTCTGCCGCCATCTCCGCGCGCGACTACCGCAAGGATGCCGCGGCCCACCTCTACAGCCAGAACCAGCAGCGCATCTACCAAGGCAAACTGCCCGCCATGCTGTACGCCATTGGCGTGCTGGAGGTAGACATTGACCGCCAAGGCCGCGTGGCCCGTCTGCACTGGGCCCGCGCCCCCCGCCACGCGCCCGAGGTGGTGGCAGAGATTGAGCGCACCGTGCGCGCCGCCGCCCCCTACCCCACACCCAGCCGCATGGGCAAGGTGACCTACATCGACACCTGGCTGTGGGACAAGAGCGGCAATTTCCAACTCGATACCCTCACCGAAGGCCAACACTGAGCGTCTGGCTGAACGCGTGGGTGGCCATGGAGGCGGGCTCTGCGGCCGCCTTCATGGGTTGATTGATGGAAAAAAACTCCGCTAAGGCGCATTCAATAAGCGCAAGAAGCTATCAATTAAGTAGCAAAAAGACCTGATAGCACCCCAAGACTCAAGACCCCCGGTAGGTCGAATAGCTCCAGGGGCTTACCAGCAGGGGCACGTGGTAGTGCTGGTCGGCATGGGCAATGCCAAAGTCCAGGCTCACCTGGTTCAGAAAATTCGGCTCGGGCAATGCAACGCCCCGGGCCTTGAAGTACCCCGCCACATCAAACGTCAGCCGGTAAGTGCCCGTGCGCAGGCTGGCGTTGTCAAACAAAGGCGCGTCGGTGCGCCCATCGTGGTTGAGCACCAGCGCCTTGATCAGCGTGGCCTGCTCGCCCTGGGTGGCATACAGGCGCACCCCCATGCCCGCAGCGGGGCAGCCGTGCATGGTGTCTAAAACGTGGGTGCTAAGGCCCATGGTGTGTCTCCGGCAAGTGGGTCAAACAAAGAAAGCAAAAGCGGCTCTGGGCAGCAATGCCCCAGGCAGACGGCGGACCACGGGGTCCGCGCCGCCCCCCTGTGCGAGCAGTGATGGATTCCCAAAGTGTATGCAGTTTGTGTTCATCAAAAACACGCGCTGCACGAAATCGCCCGGCCCGCTGCGTTCAACGTTCAGCAGGTTTCATGCCCGTCCCAACCGGCGGCAATCAACCCTGCAGTGCCTGCAATGCCAGCGCCGACAGGCGCTGCACCAGCGCCGGGTACTGCGATTCAGACGTATTGCCATAGCCCAGCACCAGCCCGTTGCAGCCCGGCCGTGGCACCAGCGCAAAGCGTGACAGCGGCGCGGGCGCCATGTCGTAGGCGCGGGCGGCTTCGGCCAGGGCCGTGTCGGGGCAATCGGGTGGCAGTTGCACCGTCAGGTGCATGCCACTGTCGCCCCCCAGCACCTGGTGTGGCACGGCCATGTGCTGGGCCAGGGCCTCGCGCAGGGCCTGCTGGCGGCGGCGGTACAGGCGGCGCATGCGCCCCAGGTGGCGGGTGAACTGGCCCGTGTCGATGAAGTCGGCCAGCGCCAATTGCTCAAAACGGTGGCCACCACGCAGCGTCTCGTGCAGCAGCGTGTGGGCCTGTGCCGCCAGCGCTGCGGGCAGCACCACAAACCCTAGCCGCAGCGCCGGGAACAGCGTCTTGCTGAACGTGCCCACATACAGCACGGGCGCACCGGGCTGCAAGCCCTGCATGGCCCCAATCAGCTCGCCCGCGTGGCGAAACTCGCTGTCGTAGTCGTCCTCAATCAACCACGCGCCATGGCGCTGTGCCTGCTGGATCAGCGCCAGGCGGCGCGCCGCCGACAGCACGGCCCCGGTGGGGTACTGGTGCGAAGGCGATGTGTACACCAGCCGGGGCGGCTGCGCGGCCCAGGCGCCCTCGGGCACCGCCAGCCCGGCGCCATCCACGGGCATGGGCACCAGGTTCATGTCGCCACAGGCAAATGCGGTTTGCGCGCCCCGGTAGCCGGGGTCTTCCAGCCAGGCCGTGTCGCCAGGGTTGGCCACCAGCCGCACGCACAGGGCCAGGGCCTCTTGCGCGCCTTCGGTGATGACGACTTGCTCGGGCGTGCACAGCACACCCCGCGCCACCGCCAGGTGGTGCGACAAAGCCTGACGCAAAGCGGGCTCGCCCGCCGGGTCGCCATAGCCCAGGGCGCTGACCCCGCCGCGCTGGTAGGCCCGGTCTACCGATCGCTTCCAGGCGCTCATCGGGAACCGCGCCAGCGCTGGCACGCCAGGGCGAAACGCCTGCGCACCGTCAGAGGCAGAACCCACGGTCGCAGGGGTCATCGTTGCGGCTGGTCCAGGGCGCACCCTTGCCACCCGCTCGGCCATCTGCCCCACGGCCTGCCCGGCCACGCTGGATAACGGCGCCGCAGGGCCAGCCCCCACCGCCTGCCCTGCCTGGGCCGATGCGTTGCCCCGCCCCAGCGCCGCCACCCGCGTGCCCTGGCGGCTCGGCTCGATGTAGCCCTCAGCCCCCAATTGCTCGTACACGGCCGTCACGCTGTTGCGCGACACCGCCAAGTCCACCGCCAGCGCACGCGAGCCCGGCAGGCGGCACCCCGCAGGCAGGCGTCCCGCCCATATCGCCGAGCGCAGCAGCTGCAGCAGCTGGCGCTGCAAGGGCTCGGCCCCCGGCCCGCGCAGCAGGGGGGTTTGCAGCAGCACATCGGCCACAGGTGACACATGAAGTTCTGACATGGATGTGGGGCCCGGATGGAGCGAACGATGGCGCCATCGTGGCACCATCAAATGAATCTGACGTGGCTCTTTTTTCAGAGCCACCAACATTTTAGAGTGGCACTCTGGCGCACCACCTTGCGTGCATCCTTTGGCCATCTACCTCACATCACTTGCCATCAGCCACCATGACCCAACGCACCAACGAATACGGCCAACCCATCGGCGAGCCCATGCCCCACTGGAGCCCTCGGCCTGCGCCCACCGGCGTCACGCTGAAGGGCCGGTTTTGCCATCTGGAGCCACTGAACGCGGCCCGCCACGCCACAGACCTGTTTACCGCCTACCAAACCGCACCCGACGGCCGCAACTGGACCTACCTGCCCATCGGCCCCTTTTCCAGCGAAGACGAGTACCGCCGACACGCCGAGACGGCCGCACTAAGCACCGACCCACGCCACTTTGCGGTGATCGACACCGCCACCGGCAAGCCCGTGGGCACCCTGTCGCTGATGCGCATCGACCCCACCCATGGCTGCATTGAGGTGGGCCATGTCACTTTCTCGCCGCTGCTACAGCAAACCCCCGCGTCCACCGAAGCGCAGTTTTTGCTCATGGCCTACGCCTTCGACACCTTGGGCTACCGCCGCTACGAGTGGAAGTGCGACAGCCTGAACGAGCCCTCGCGCCGCGCCGCGCTGCGGCTGGGTTTTCAGTTTGAAGGCATCTTTCGCCAAGCCCTGGTCTACAAAGGCCGCACCCGCGATACGGCCTGGTTTTCCATCACCGATGCCGAATGGCCTGCCGTGTGCGCAGCGCTGCAGACCTGGCTGAGCGAGAGCAACCTGGGCGCGCAAGGCCAGCAGCGCCAGTCGCTCGCCGCCATCCGCGCGGCGCTGCCGGGCACTGATTGAGGCGGGGACTCCAGCAACATTGCACAGGGCCCCAACCGCCCTACACTGGCACACCCAACCCTCAGCAACCAGGAGATGACTGAATGAACATCCGGCAAACCCTGCTGTCCGCCAGCCTTGCGCTGGCCTTGGCCAGCCTTGCAGCCTGCGGCTCGACCCCACCGCAAGCCACTGCAACCCCTGCTGCTGCGCCCGCCGTGCAGCAAACGGCCGCCGCTGCAGCCGCCAGCGCCGCCTATGACTTCGACATGGACGTGTTCCACCCCGTGGTGGCCAACAACGGCATGGTGGCGACCGAGCAAGAGCTGGCCTCGCGCATCGGGCTGGACATTCTGAAAGCCGGTGGTAACGCAGTCGACGCCGCTGTGGGCATTGGCTTTGCGCTGGCCGTGGCACTGCCCAACGCGGGCAACATCGGCGGCGGCGGCTTCATGATGGTGCACGACGCCAAGACCGGCAAATCCGTGGCGCTGGACTTCCGCGAAGTCGCACCCCTCAAGGCCAGCCGCAACATGTACCTGGACGACAAGGGCAATGTCATCAACGGCAAGTCGCTCTACACCCACTACGCCGTGGGCGTGCCCGGCACGGTGGCCGGCATGGAGCATGCGCTGAAGAAATGGGGCACCCTGCCGCTCGACAAGGTGATTGCGCCATCGATTGCGCTGGCAGAAAAGGGCTTCCCCGTCAGCGAAACCCTGGCCAAAATCCTGCAGCAAGAAAAGAAGAACATGGGCCAGTGGCCCGCCACCACCGAGATCTTCTGGAAGAACGGCGAGCCCCTCAAGCGCGGCGACCTGCTGGTGCAAAAAGACCTGGGCCAATCCATGCGTCTGATCGCGCAGCAAGGTGCCAAGGCCTTCTACGAAGGCGCCATCGCCCAGAAGATTGCCGCAGAAACCGCGCCGCACGCTGGCGCTGTGACGCTGCAAGACCTGCGCGAATACAAGGTGGCCGAGCGCGAACCCGTGCGCGGCACCTACCGTGGCTATGAAGTGGTGACCATGCCTCCACCCTCTTCGGGCGGCACGCACCTGGTGCAAATTTTGAACATGCTGGAGCAGTGGCCCCTGGCCCAATGGGGCCAGAACAGCGCCCAGACGCTGCACTACATGGCCGAGAGCAGCAAGCTGGCCTATGCCGACCGCTCCGAGTACCTGGGCGACCCCGACTTCGTGAAGATCCCGCTCAAGGGCCTGACCTCCAAGCGCTACGCCGAATCGCTGGCCAAGACCATCGACGGCAACCGCGCCCGCCCCGCCAAGGAAATCAAGCCCGGCCAGCCCCAACCGTATGAAAGCGACCAGACCACCCACTACTCGGTGGTGGACAAGGCGGGCAACGCCGTGGCCGTGACCTACACGCTGAACACCAACTTTGGCAGCGGCATCGTCGCCAAGGGCACTGGCATCTTGCTGAACAACGAGATGGACGACTTCTCGGCCAAGCCCGGTGTGGCCAACGCCTACGGCCTGGTCGGCGGCGACGCCAACGCCGTGGCCGCCAAGAAGCGCCCCCTGTCGTCGATGACGCCCACCCTGGTGCTCAAGGACGGCAAGCCCACGCTGGTGACCGGCAGCCCTGGCGGCGCCCGCATCATCACCACCGTGCTGCAAACCGTGGTGAACACCATCGACTTTGCCAACAACCCCGCCGAAGCCGCCGCCACGCCGCGCATCCACCACCAGTGGACGCCCGACGAACTGCGCGTGGAAAAGGGCCTCTCGCCCGACACCCTGGCCCTGCTCAAGCAACGCGGCCACAACATCGCCGTGAAGGCATCGATGGGACGCACGCAGACCATTCAGATCCGCAACGGGCTGCTGTATGGGTACTCTGATCCGCGCAATCCGGATGGGCAGACGCTGGGGTATTGAAGACTGATGAAGGCGCGCCTGCTGGGAGGTGGGTGCGCTGGGATAAGCAAAAGGGCCGCACGATGTGCGGCCCTTTTTTGTGATGGGTACTCGCGTTTCCGTGAGCACGCGGGGGGCAGATCTGGACCCAAAGCTGGCCTTGCGTCAGTTACCGTGAATGACCGCATTGCAGCGATTGCTGTCTGTTGAGCTTCCCATGTGCACGGCTAGTTTCTGACGCCAAGCAGTCGTTGGTGGGAACACTGTACGCACGCCCTTCGAAGTTCATGTCCGCGCCGATCACAGCTTTGCGGGTACATGATGAAGCGCCCCTGTTAGACCTCACCCCAACATAAAACACTCACAGCTGACACTCGCGGTGGTGATGTGTCCGGCATTTTCCACCTAGATAAAACGTGCCCGTAGATCCGGACACGTTGCCACTCACCATCAGGACGTCAAGCTATCTTCGTGCCAGCTACTCGCGGGCACGCTGGCGCTGCTTGTGCCAAACCATCAGTCCGAGCATCGCCGACAGCAGCGCTAACGCCCACGGTGCATCCACAGGAATCCCCACTGCGTCGCTCGCCACAGGCCCTACCAACGGGGCGAACGGATCGCTGATGCTGCCGACCGCTCCATCCGAGTCACCCACGCCGTTATCCGTGATGCTGTAGGTCACCGTCTTGCGGTCGCCGCTGAGTGATGCGCCGCTGAACTGGAACCAACTGGACGCAGCCACCACCCCGCCCGCCGCCGCTGTAGCAGGGCCGTACTTCCAGAACTGAATGCCGGCCGGGAGGGCTTCAGGGTATGTAATCGCCATCGTCACCGTCCCGACGCAGCTGGTGGACTGGAATGCGTATTCCCCATAAGGCATGGTTTTGCCCGCAGGAGCCGGGTTGGACAAACTCGCAAAACCGCTGGTGGGATTCAGCGTGCAGGATGAGCCGCCTCCCGACAGGGTCGCCGTAGCCGTACCGACCATGCCAGGCACCGAGCCCGACACAGTAAGCAACTGGGGTGTTACGGCGGAAGATGCCGCCGATGCAGCGCTAGCGCCTGCGGAGTTGTTGGCGGTCACCGTGAAGGTGTACGACGTGCCGTTGGTCAGACCAAGTACGACGATGGGGCTAGAGGCGCCGGTAGCTGTGATACCGCTAGGCGCGGATGTCACCGTAAAACTGGTGATTGGTGCGCCACCACTGAAGGCCGGGGCCGTGAATGACACGCTGGCCAGGGCATTCCCCGCTGTGGCCACACCGATGGTGGGTGCACCCGAAATCACTGCGTTGACTGCAAAGCTGCGCGACACCTGTGGGGCAGCCAGATAACTGCCATTACCGACCTCGTCTGCATTGATCGTGCAGGTGCCGGCAGTGACAAAGATCAGCGAGCCACCGGCGGTGATGGTGCAAACGCCCGTTGTCGAAGACGTGAACGTCGGGGTCAGTCCGGAGTTGGAAGTCGCGGTAAGCGTCGGGGTCGTTCCAAAGTTCTGTGCGGGTGGCTGGGTAAATGTAATGATTTGCGCCGCCTTGGGCGTGACCGCATTGGATGCCGCAGAAGCCGAGCCCGTACCCACAGTGTTGGTTGCAGTGACTGTAAACGTATAGGAAACCCCATTGGTCAGACCCGTCACAGTGATGGGGCTTGCAGCGCCAATATTGGTCAGGCCAGCCGGGTTTGATGTGACGGTGTAGCTGGTGATGCCGGAACCACCCGTGAATGCGGGGGCAGTGAAGGTGACCGTTGCCTGGGTAACGCCGGCAACAGCCGTGCCGATCGAGGGTGCACCTGGCACAACTGCGGCGACAGTGAAGTTTTGCGCAACCTGCGGGGCCGCCAAGTAACTGCCATCACCGGCCTGGTCTGCATTGATGGTGCAGGTACCGCTAGTGACGAAGGTCAGTGCACCGCCGGTGCTGATGGTACAGATGCCTGTTGTCGCTGACGTGAAGGTCACGGCCAAGCCAGATGTTGCCGTAGCGGTTAGCGTCGGGGTCGTGCCAAAGTTCTGCGTGCCGGGGTTACCGAAGGTGATCGCCTGCACCGCCTTGGGTGTGACGGCATTCGATGCCGCAGACGCCGAACTAGTGCTTGTACCGTTGGTCGCGGTGACGGTGAAGGTGTAGGGCACGCCATTGTTGAGCCCTGTCACGGTGATGGTGCAGGCAGCAGGACCAGCACATGTGCCGGTCGCGCCGCCAGGATTTGCCGTTGCCGTATAGATGGTAATGGGTGCGCCACCGTTGGACGCTGGCGCGGTGAAGGTGACCGTTGCCTGGGTACTACCCGCTGTAGCCGTTCCGATCGTCGGGGCCCCGGGGGCGATGGCGTTGACGGTGAAGGTTTGCTGGACCTGTGGAGCGGCATTAAAGCTGCCATTGCCCGCCTGATTTGCGTTGATGGTGCAGCTACCGGCTGTCACGAAGGTCAATGTGCCGCCGGGCGTGATCGTGCAGACACCGGCAGTGGCGGTCGTGAAGGTGGGTGCCAGGGTCGATGTGGCAGTGGCCGTCACTGTGGGCGAGGTGCCGAAGTTTTGCGCCCCGGGGTTGTTGAAGGTGATGGTCTGTGCGCCTTTGGGGGTGACGCTGTTGGATGCCGCCGATGCAGTGCTGGTGCCGGCACCATTGGTTGCGGTCACGGTGAACGTGTAGGCCGTGCCGTTGGTAAGCCCCATGACGGTGATGGTGCAGGCAGCAGGCCCTGCGCAGGTGCCAAACGCCCCCCCGGAGTTAGCCGTTGCCGTGTAGGTATTAATGGCAGACCCGCCGTTGGAGGCCGGGGCGGTGAAGGTGACCGAGGCCTGGGCATCACCCGCTGTCGCCGTGCCGATGGTGGGCGCGCCGGATGCGACTGCAGCAATCGTGAAGGATTGCTGGACCTGGGGCGCCACGGCGTAGGTTGCGTCACCGGCCTGGTTGGCATTGATGGTGCAGGTACCGGTGGTCACGGTGGTCAATACACCGCCGGAGGTGATGGTGCAGACACCGGAGGTGGTGGTCGTGAAGGTGGGTGCCAGGCCCGATGTGGCGGTGGCAGGCAGCGTGGGCGTGGTGCCGAACGACTGGGTGCCGGGGTTGTTGAAGGTGATGGTCTGCGGGCACTTGCTGGTAGTGAACGTAGCGTCATTGCCGTTGGTGGTGCCTGCGCTGCTGACGCCGTTGACGCGGAAGTGGTAGGTGGTGTTGCAACTCAGGCTGGAGATGGCCACGGAGGCAGCGGTGACACCAGCACCTGCGCCCACGGTGCCGCCGGTGGTGGCGGCTGCAGAGTTGCCGTAAGCGTTGGTCAGGCCGTATTCGAAGGTGACGGTGGTGGATGCGCCGTTGTCGTTGACGGTACCGTTCAGGGTCGCGCCAGTGGTGGTGATGCTGGTGGCGGCGCCTGTGGTCGCGGTAGGGCTCGGTGCAACGGGGTTGTCCAAAACGATATTGTCAAACGCGAGCAAGACATCGTTTTGCGCGGCATTAGCACTGAAAACGATGGTGTCAATGTATTGCCACTTGCTGCCGGTGAAGTCAAGGTGCAATCCCCATCCGCTGCCATCGCTGGGCCCGATGCGTGTGGCTGTCATGGCATTCACACCAGGGCTGTAGTTTTGCGTCGTCAGCACCGATATGTCAAAACCCGTAATTTGGGCGACCTGGGTTCCGCCAGGACCGCCGGTGTACCCGGTGACCGTGAAAATCTGTGCGGGCCCACCATTACCCGTTGCGATGTCCATAGACGTCAGCTTGAACTTGGTTTGGGCATTGCCTGCCAATGTAAAGCTGGTGACGCTGTTCGCGGTACTACCGGTCCAGTTGTAGTCGCCAATGATGCCGTTGCCAGTGAAGCCGCTGAGGGTAGTAGCCAGGAACGACGCTACATCTGGGCCAGCCCCGCCGTTGATGTCCACCTGGCCTGCGCCATTGACCGTGAAGGTGATGCCATCAAAGTCATAACTGCTCGTCGTATTGCCTTGTACTGCACCTGTGAATGTGATCGTGGTCGGTGTGGTCAGCGTAGTCGGCAATACATGGCTATACAGCGCCCGGGTTTCCGCTGTCAGCACCGATTCCGCACGAGTCTTACCGGTGGTGGATTCCAGAAGCCAATCGCCACCCAATGCCTTTGCGCCAGTGAGGTTGTCAGACGCGGCAACATTGGCCCGTGTCAATGCAGACAATTCCTGTACGAAGCGTTTTCCATCTTCGCCTTTAGCAACCTCACATCCGTATAGCAACAGCTCGCCGCCTTCTCGCAGGCTTTGCCCGATCTGCTGGAGCATGCCTTCCTGTGCGGACAGGTTGGCTGCGTTCAACGAAAAACTGCCCAGATCCAACTGGGCCATGCTTCCGTGAGAAATGAGGTGGATGGCGCTCAGGCCGCTGCGGCCCTGGAGATAGGCCGACATTTCACGCAGACCATTGCCCTGGCTATTGAGGCGGACCACTTCAATGTGCGGCCGCACCCCGAAGGCCAGCAATTGCCATTCGCTGACATTGTCTTCAACAAACAGCACTTCATCCGCACCCAGAACGGGTTGCACCGCATGGGCTTCCGCCACCCCTGTGGCCGCAATAGACGCGGAGACTGCTGGTGATGCGTGCGCAGGAGCACTCAACAAAGCACCCAACACCAGCAGAATTGAGAAGACCCGACTGTGCCAGCGCGGGAATGCTGATGTATGTAGGCCAGGCTGAAGACCAGCATGTGGTTTTTTCTGTACCATTTTTAAATCTCCCCTAGCGTCAATTTATAAAATATAAATAGCTTATTTTTTATATTTTGCCAATAAAAAATCGTCTACATTTTTTATTTGGCGCAGCAGAGAAAGATAGCTCAAACTCAATCGCTCGACAATAAAATATGGCGATCTTTCGGTCGAAAAATGTGGCTTTTGCCATTGTCCGCGGAGCATTCTCCGTGCTTCGAGCAACAATTCATCGCTGGCACTTGCGATACAGGCTGAGAATTTTTAATCTTCACAATTAGCATACGGAAAAAATTGGACTACCAGCAGGTATTCATATATTCCTAAGAAGACAAAATCCGCCCCGTTGAGCGCCCCATCAAGCTGGGCAAATGCGTCAGGCCAACCTCCCGTCAGTTGGGTTACTCAACCAAGAATTCCTTGACGGGGTGTGTTTTCGTGAGTGCTAGCAACGTCTCGGTTTGCCGATGGGCTACGCAGGCAGGGAGCCCAAGTTCTCGCTGGCGCAGAAAGCAGCTGCCATCGAGCGCACTGCCTCACCCAAGGTCGATACATTGCTGCCACTATGAGGGCATTGGGCGATTCATTTTCGCTTTCTCAACTCAAATCTCGGTCTGTTCAGATAGCTCAAGAGCATCGTCGACCTCAATGCCAAGGTATCGGACAGTTGACTCGATTTTTGGGTGGCCAAGGAGTAGCTGGACCGCACGTAAGTTCTTCGTTCTGCGGTAAATGAGCGTAGCCTTGGTGCGCCGCATGGAGTGCGTTCCATACTCTGCTGGATCCAAACCGAGCTGCAACACCCAGCGCTCAAGAATCCGGGCGTACTGACGCGTCCCGAGATGCGGTGACTTGTGAATTCGGCTCGGAAAGAGATAGTTTTCCGATTGCAGCCTAGCGGTCTTGATCCATTGCTGAAGCGCTTCACGAGTGGTCGCCATGGCAAACATCGCGGACCTTAAGGGCGACCAAGTCGCATCCGCGCAGCTTGCTGTCTATTCCCAGGTTGAAGAGCGCAAGCTCGCGCACCCGGTTCTCCATCTGAAGACGCACGCGCAGCGCACAAATGTCTTTGGGCTTGAAGGGCGCCTTCTGACCAACGATCTTTCCCTTATTCCAGGGCTCGCGATGAACGACAGTTGCAACGGATTCCATGATGGTCTCCCATCGAGTGGGCGGGGCGAAACCATGCGCCTTCTAGATGACGTTGTCCACAAGTGACCACGCTAGCTGTGTCAGTTCTTGCGGTTCAGAAGAACGGCCTGATGATGTTCTTCACTGTCTGCTCTCGATCACAGCAGTCGTTCAACGACTGCGTGTTGAGTGACAGCAACCAGCCTGTAGCAGTCGGCCAAGCGCGTGTTGCGACCGATTGCACCTGCCCAAATGCAGCGCTTACTCCAGAAAGAAAAAGCCTGGCCGGTTCCAAACGCAGCAAAACGCGGTCCCTCACCTGTTGCACGCACCCCACCCCTCAGGGTTGTCCAGAGTGCCCGCGAGTCCGCCACACTCCCTACACTGAGTCCAATCCACCACGCAAAGGCGCTATGGCACACGTCAGCTGGACTCAACAGCCACCCACCAGCTGGGTCGCAATGGTCGATGGGCAAGCCATCTGTACCCTCAAAGGCAAAGACATTGGCGGCTGGAATGCCACCTGGGCCGGAGAGCGGCTGTGGCCGCCACCAGCGCATTTACCCAAGGCCACGCCGCAGCCCATGCGGTTTTTCGGCAGCCTGGACGAAGCCAAGGCGGCCGTGGAGCAGGCGCTTTCCGTGTGAGGCCTCCTCCTTCAAACCCCAAGCCTTTCAGGCCTCTAGCGTTTGATGGATAAGCGCGAGCAGCTACAAAACCAATAGCACCCTGAAGTCATTCACATTGGTGTGCGTGGGGCCGGTCACCACCAAATCGCCCAGTGCGCTGAAGTAGCCATAGGCATCGTTGCGGTCCAGGTGGTCGTCCAGGCGCAGGCCTTGGGCGCGGCCACGGGCCAGGGTGTCGGGGGTGACGATGGCGCCTGCGTTGTCTTCCACGCCGTCGATGCCGTCGGTGTCGGCCGCCAGGGCCCACACGCCGCTTTGGCCCTGTAGGGCCTGGGCCAGGCCCATGCAGAACTCACCCGCACGGCCGCCCCTGCCTTTGGGGGCGCCTTCGGGGCGGGGGCGCACCGTGACGGTGGTTTCGCCACCCGACAGCAGCACGCAGGGGCGCGCAAAGGGGGCGCCGCGCTGGGCCACGGCGCGGGCCAGGGCGGCGTGCACCTTGCCCACTTCGCGCGATTCGCCTTCGATTTCATCCGACAGGATGTGCGCGGCCCAGCCTGCGGCACGGGCGGCTTGGGCTGCCGCTTCGAGCGACTGCTGGGGGGTGGCGATGAGGTGCACCGCGTGGCCTGCAAACACGGCGTCGCCGGGCTTGGGGGTTTCGAGCAGGCCCGCCTCCAGCGCTGCGCGCACGGCGGGGGGCACGGTGATGCGGTAGCGGGCAAGGATGGCCAGCGCATCGGCGCAGGTGCTGGCATCGGGCACGGTGGGGCCGCTGGCGATGATGGAGGGGTCGTCGCCCGGCACATCGCTGATGGTGAGGGTGACCACACGCGCCGGGGCGCAAGATGCGGCCAGCCGCCCGCCTTTGATACGCGAGAGGTGCTTGCGCACGCAGTTCATCTCGCCAATGGCGGCACCGCTGGCCAGCAGTTCCTTGTTGATGCGTTGCTTTTCGGCCAGCGTGAGGCCGTCGGCCGGCAGCGTGAGCAGGGCCGAGCCGCCGCCAGAGATGAGGCAGATGACCAGGTCATCGGCCGTGAGGCCCTGGGTCAGCGCTAGCATGCGCTCGGCCGCCTGCAGGCCTGCGGCGTCGGGCACGGGGTGCGCGGCTTCCACCACCTCAATGCGCTGTGCCAACCCGGTCGGCCGGGGCGGGATGTGGTCGTAGCGGGTGACGACCAGGCCGCTGAGCGGCGCGTCCGCAGGCCACAGCGCCTCCAGCGCCTGCGCCATGGAGCCCCCGGCCTTGCCTGCGCCCAGCACCAGGGTGCGGCCTTTGGGCGGGACGGGCAGATGTTTTGTGAGGCCCTGCAGGGGCTGGGCGCGCTGCACGGCCACGTCGTACAGGTGGCGCAAGAAGGCGGTGGGGTACTGGTGGGGGTCAGGCAAGGTCATGGCTTGGGATTGTGGTGCAGGCTGGGTGATTGATCCGGCACGAACCTGCTTGAGCCGTTCACGCGGAGCGTATCGAATCGGCGTGTGAGGCTTCGACCAGCGCAGTCCGATCGGGTGTTGGAAGCATCAGGATGCCCCATTGAAAGCCGTCCACAGACCGATTCCCCGCCCTACTCCAGCACCACCTTCGCCTCTTTCACCAGGCGCGCAAAGCGCTCGGTGTCGTCCTTGATCTGGCGGGCCATTTGCTCGGGCGTGTTGCCAATGGGGTCGGCGCCAATGTCGTCCATCTTTTTGCGGAAGTCGGCCGACTGGATGATCTTGACCATCTCGGTGTTCAGCCGCGTGACCACGTCTTTGGGGGTGCCTGCGGGGGCCAGCACGCCAAACCAGGTGCCCAGGTCAAAGCCTTTGAGCCCGGCTTCGTCCAGCGTGGGCACATCGGGCAACGCGGCAGAACGCTTGGCCGTGGTCACCGCCAGCGCACGCAGTTTGCCACCCTTGATGTGTTGCAGCACGGGCGTGATGGTGTCGAACGACATGGTGATCTGTCCGCCCAGCAGGTCGGTCGTCATGGGGCCGCTGCCCTTGTAGGGCACATGCAGCAGTTGCACCCCGGCCATGGATTCAAACTGCGCGCCAATCAGGTGCTGGCCCGTGCCGTTGCCGTTGGAGCCAAAGGTGAGCTTGCCCGGAGCGCGCTTGGCCTGGGCGATCAGCTCGGGCACGGTGCGGATGGGCGTAGCAGCATCGGCCTGTACCACCAGCACGTTGGGCACCATGGCCACGGTGGTGATGGGGGCGAGGTCTTTTTGAAAGTCGTAGGCCAGCTTGCGGTACACGCTGGTGGCAATGGTGTGGTGCACCGCGCCCATCAGCAGGGTGTAGCCATCGGGCTTGGCCTTGGCCACAAAGTCAGCGCCCAGCGTGGAGCCAGCGCCGGGCTTGTTCTCCACGATGACGGGCTGGCCCAGGCTTTTTGACAGCTCTTGCCCCAGCGCGCGGGCCAGCACGTCGGTAGTGCCCCCTGCAGGAAAGGGCACGATCAGGCTGATGGTTTTGGCGGGCCAGGCCTGGGCGGCTGCCGTGCTGGCCAGGGCGCACAGCAGGGCCGCACCGGCCAGGTGGCGCAGGGTGTGGCGCTTGGTGAAGTGAAACGTCGTCATGGCTTGTCTCCAATGTCGTTCGGTGGGTTGAGCCCCCGGCCGCCGCGCCTCTTGCTGGGCTGCGTGCGTGGCCTGGGGAATTGCGCTGGACTTGCGCTTTGCGGACTCAGGCTGCCAGCCGCTCGCACACAGCGCGGGTGACCTGCGCGGTGGTGGCTTTGCCACCCAGGTCGCCGGTGTGCAGGGCCGTGTCGGCAGTGACTTGCTCGATGGCGGCCATCAGGCGCTGGGCGGCGGCGTGCTCGCCCAGGTGTTCGAGCAGCATCACGCAGCTCCAGAACGTGCCCACGGGGTTGGCCAGGCCTTTGCCCATGATGTCGAAGGCCGAGCCGTGGATGGGCTCGAACATGCTGGGGTAGCGGCGCTCGGGGTCGATGTTGCCGGTGGGCGCAATGCCCAGGCTGCCCGCCAGCGCGGCGGCCAGGTCAGAGAGGATGTCGGCATGCAGGTTGGTTGCAACGATGGTGTCGAGCGTGGCCGGGCGGTTGACCATGCGGGCGGTGGCCGCGTCCACCAGCTCCTTGTCCCACTTCACATCGGGAAACTCCTGGCTGATTTGCTGCGCAATCTCGTCCCACATCACCATGGCGTGGCGCTGGGCGTTGCTCTTGGTGATGACGGTGAGCAGCTTGCGGGGGCGCGACTGGGCCAGGCGGAAGGCGTAGCGCATGATGCGTTCCACCCCGGCGCGGGTCATCACGCTCAGGTCGGTAGCCACCTCGATGGGGTGGCCCTGGTGGGCGCGACCGCCCACACCGGCATATTCGCCCTCGGAGTTTTCGCGCACGATGACCCAGTCCAGGTCTTGCGGCGCGCAGCGCTTGAGGGGGGCATCAATGCCCGGCAGGATGCGCGTGGGCCGCACGTTGGCGTACTGATCGAACCCCTGGCAAATCTTCAGCCGCAGGCCCCACAGCGTGATGTGGTCGGGGATGTGTGGGTCGCCCGCCGAGCCGAACAGGATGGCGTCCTGGCCGCGCAGTTGCGCCAGGCCATCGGTGGGCATCATCTCGCCGTGGGCGCGGTACCAGTCGCCGCCCCAGCCATAGCTGGTGAACTCAAACGCCAGGCCGGGCTGGGATGCGGCCAGGGCCTGCAGCACTTCTTGCCCGGCGGGAATCACTTCCTTGCCAATGCCGTCGCCAGGGATGCAGGCGATGCGGTGGGTTTTGGGGGTGGCTTGGGTCATGTCATGGTCTCCTGATCTGAAGGGGGGTCTGCGGTGGCGGGGTGTTCTCGGCATCCATGGGGTCTTGGCCTGAGAACCGGTTCACAAAGCCGCCATGGGCCAAATCTAACGAGCATCGGATTCAAAAAGACACCCTTCAAGTTATCCTGTTGTTAACTTGAAAGAAACAATGAGCACACCGCTTTCTGCCCCTTCCGAGATGGCGTTCTTCAGCCTGCTGGCGCGCTGCGGCAGTTTTTCGGCCACGGCGCGCGAGTTGAACGTAAGCACGCCCGCCGTCAGCAAGCGCCTGGCGCAGATGGAGGCGCGGCTGGGCGTGCAGCTGCTCAACCGCACCACGCGGCGCGTCAGCCTCACGCCCGAGGGCGAGACCTATCTGGCGCACGCGCGGCGCATCCTGGCCGACATTGCCGACATGGAGCAGCTGGTCTCGCGCACGCAATCCACCCCGCAGGGGCTGCTGCGGGTGAATGCCACGCTGGGCTTTGGGCGCAGCCACATTGCGCCGCTGATCTCGGACTTTGTGCGCAGCCACCCGCAGGTGCAGGTGCAACTGCAGTTGTCGGTAGACCCACCGCCGCTGGCATCGGACGCGTTTGACGTGTGCATCCGCTTTGGCGAGCCGCCCGACGCACGCGTGATTGCACGGCGCATTGCCCCCAACCGGCGCCTGCTGTGCGCATCGCCCGCCTACCTGGCGCAGCGCGGCACCCCCAAAATACCGAGCGACCTGGCCCGCCACGATTGCATTGGCATACGCCAGGGCGACGACGCCTACGGCCAGTGGCGGCTGAGCCCCGCCCGCAAGAGCAGCGCGGTGGAGGTAGTGAAGGTGCGTGGCGGCCTGAGCACCAACGACGGCGAAATCGCCGTGAACTGGGCACTGGAGGGCCACGGCATCGTGATGCGCGCCGAGTGGGACGTGGCCCGCTACCTGCGCAGCGGCCGCCTGGTGCAGGTGCTGGCAGACCACCACACGCCCCCGGCCGATATCTACGCCATCTACCCCCAGCGCCACCAGGCGGCGGCGCGGGTGCGGGCGTTTGTGGACTTTTTGGTGGGGCGGTTTGCCAGCAGCACGCCGGGGGATTGAGCCCTTTTCACCTTAAACAGTCCACCAAAAGTGTATACAAAACACCGCTTGCGGCTATCATGCAGCGCATGGACAACTCGACCACCAGCCTCATCGTTTCGCGCCTGACCCGCGCCATCGTCGAGCACCGCCTGCAGCCGGGCACCAAGCTGGCCGAACAAAAGCTGGCCGACCACTTTGGGGTGTCGCGCACGCTGGTGCGGCAGGCGCTGTTTCAGCTGGCGCAAAACCGCCTGGTGCGGCTGGAGCCCGCGCGGGGCGCCTTTGTGGCCGCCCCCTCGGCCGACGAGGCGCGCCAGGTGTTTGCCGTGCGCCGCATGCTCGAAGCCGAGATGGTGCGTGCCTTCATGCGCCAGGTCACACCCACCAAGCTGCGCGCCCTGCGCGAGCACGTGGCCCGCGAGAAGCAGGCCGTGGCCCAAGGCGATGCGCCCGAGCGCACCGAGCTGCTGGGCGACTTCCATGTGCGCATGGCCGAGCTGATGGGCAACCAGGTGCTGGCGCAGATGCTGGGCGATTTGATCTCGCGCTGCTCGCTCATCACGCTGATGTACCAAAGCGCCAGCGCTGCCGAACACTCGCACGAAGAGCACGCCGACATCGTCAAGGCCCTGGGGGCCAAGGACGAAGAGCGGGCCGTGCAGCTCATGCAGGCACATTTGCTGCATGTGGAAGAAAGCCTGATCTTTGACCGCCCAGCGCCCATCAACGACCTGTCTCTGGCGCTGTCTTGAGCCCTGTCTTGGCCGTGCAGCCTGACCCGCCCCTTTCAAGCCCACCCACCATGATCTACGACGCCACCGCCCCCTACCCCCGTGACCTGATCGGCTACGGCAAAAACCCGCCCCACGCCCAGTGGCCTGGCGGCGCCCGCATTGCGGTGCAGTTTGTGCTGAACTACGAAGAAGGCGGCGAGAACGCCACGCTGCATGGCGATGCGGGCAGCGAGCAGTTTCTGTCGGAAATGTTCAACCCCGCCAGCTACCCCGAGCGGCACATGAGCATGGAAGGCATCTACGAGTACGGCTCGCGGGCGGGTGTGTGGCGCATCCTGCGCGAATTTGAAAAGCGCGGCCTGCCGCTCACGGTGTTTGGCGTGTCCACGGCTCTGCAGCGCCACCCCGAGCTGACGGCTGCCTTTGTGGAGCTGGGCCACGAGATCGCCTGCCACGGGCTCAAGTGGATCCATTACCAGCACATCCCCGAAGCGGTGGAGCGCGCCCACATGCAGGAGGCGATGGACATCATTGAGCGCATGACCGGCGAAAGAGCGCTGGGCTGGTACACCGGCCGCGACAGCCCCAACACCCACCGCCTGGTGGCCGACTTTGGCGGCTTTGCCTACGACAGCGACTACTACGGCGACGACCTGCCCTTTTGGATGAAGGTGCAGCGCACCGACGGCACGGCGGTGAGTCAGCTCATCGTGCCCTACACGCTGGACTGCAACGACATGCGCTTTGCCCTGCCCCAGGGCTATTCGCATGCCGACCCGTTCTTTCAGTACCTGAAAGACACGTTCGACGCGCTGTACGCCGAGGGGGACCCCGCCGGTGACAACGCCCCCAAGATGATGAGCATCGGCATGCACTGCCGCCTGCTGGGCCGCCCGGGCCGCATCACGGCGCTGCAGCGGTTTCTGGACCACATTGCGCAGCACGACAAGGTGTGGGTGGCAAGGCGCATCGACATTGCCCGCCACTGGGCGCAGCACCACCCGGCGCCCGCCGTGTGAGCCCATCCATGAATCAAATTGGCCTCTAGCGCTTATCAATCAAGCGCGAGCAGCTCACTTTTTTGAAGCACCCACCATGCCACTGACCCTGAAACAACTCAACGCCGCGAGCCCCACCGAAACGCTGGCGCTGCTGGACGGGCTATACGAACACTCGCCCTGGATTGCCGAGCAAGCCCTGGCGCAACGGCCCTTTCGCAGCATGGCACACCTGCAGCATGCGCTGGCCCAAGTGGTGCGCACGGCGGGCACCGAGGCGCAACTCGGCCTGATCCGCGCCCACCCCGAGCTGGCGGGCAAAGCCATGTTGGCCAAGAGCCTCACCGCTGAATCCACCCACGAGCAAAGCAAGGCGGGCCTGACGCAGTGCACCCCTGAAGAGTTTGAGCGCATCCAGCAGCTCAACGTGGCGTACAACGAGCGCTTTGGCTTTCCGTTCATCCTGGCGGTGCGCGGGCCGCGCGGCACGGGCCTGCCCAAGCAGGAGATCATCGACACTTTCGCCCGGCGGCTGGACAACCACCCCGAGTTTGAATTGGCCGAGGCACTGCGCAACATCCACCGCATTGCCGAGATTCGCCTGGGCGACAAGTTTGACTACGTTCCAGAGCTTGGAAACCTAACGTGGGATGCCCATGAGGAACTCGCCCGATACAGCGACCCCGGATTTGCCGAGAAAGGCCAGCTCACCGTCACCTACCTCACCGAGGCTCACCGCGAGTGCGCTGAGCGAATCCGCTTATGGATGGAAGCATCGTGCGGCTTTGACGAAGTGAATATCGACGCCGTCGGCAACGTGGTGGGCCGCTACCACGGCAAAGAACCCACCGCCAAATACCTCATGACCGGATCGCACTACGACACCGTGCGCAACGGCGGAAAGTACGACGGCCGCCTGGGCATCTTGGTGCCCATGGCCTGCGTACGTGAGCTGCACCGCGCTGGCAAGCGCCTGCCCTTCGGCATCGAAGTGGTGGCATTTGCGGAAGAAGAAGGCCAGCGCTACAAGGCCACCTTCCTGGGCTCGGGCGCGCTCATCGGCCACTTCAACCCCGCCTGGCTGGAGCAAAAAGATGCCGACGGCGTGACCATGCGCGAAGCCATGCAGCACGCGGGCCTGTGCATTGACGACATTGCCAAGCTGCAGCGCGATCCGGCGCAGTACCTGGGCTTTATCGAAGTGCATATTGAACAGGGCCCGGTGCTCAACGAACTGGACCTGCCCCTGGGCGTGGTCACCTCCATCAACGGCGGCGTGCGTTTTGTGGCCGAGATGATTGGCACCGCCAGCCACGCAGGCACCACCCCCATGGACCGCCGCCGCGATGCCGCCGTCGCCGTGGCCGAGCTGGCGCTTTTCATAGAACAACGCGCCGCGCGGGACGGAGACTCGGTGGGTACCATCGGTCTGCTCAACGTGCCCGGCGGCTCCATCAATGTGGTGCCGGGGCGCTGCCAATTCAGCCTGGACCTGCGCGCCCCCACCGACGCGCAGCGAGACGCACTGGTGCGCGATGTGCTGGACGAACTCGCCCGCATTGCCCAGCGGCGCGGCCTGCGCTACACCCTGGAAGAATCCATGCGCGCCGCCGCCGCACCCAGCGCACCCGCGCTGCAGCACCACTGGGAGCGTGCTGTGGATGCCCTGGGTGTACCGGTGTTCCGCATGCCCAGCGGCGCGGGGCACGATGCCATGAAACTGCACTCCATCATGCCGCAGGCGATGCTGTTCGTGCGCGGCCAAAACTCGGGCATCAGCCACAACCCGCTCGAATCCACCACCAACAATGACATGCAACTGGCCGTGGACGCCTTCACCCAGGTGCTGCGCCAGCTTGCCGAGGAACCACAACCATGACTACGAACAACAACTACGCCGCCCTGGACGCCTGGATTGACCAGCACTTTGACGAGGAAGTGCACTTTTTGCAGGCCCTGGTGCGCGTGCCCACCGACACGCCGCCCGGCAACAACGCGCCCCATGCCGAACGCACGGCAGAGCTACTCAAAGACTTTGGCTACGAGGCCGAGAAGCACGCTGTGCCCGCTGCCGATGTGCAGGCCTACGGCATGGAGTCCATCACCAACCTGATCGTGCGCCGCCCCTACGGAGCGCCGGGCGATGGCGGCAAGACCATTGCCCTGAACGCCCATGGTGACGTGGTGCCACCCGGCGAAGGCTGGACCCACGACCCCTACGGCGCAGAAATTGCAGACGGCAAGATGTATGGCCGCGCCACCGCCGTGAGCAAGAGCGACTTTGCCAGCTTCACCTTTGCCGTGCGGGCGCTGGAAGCCGTCGCCAAGCCCACGAAGGGCGCTGTGGAACTGCACTTCACCTACGACGAAGAATTTGGCGGTGAACTGGGCCCTGGCTGGTTGCTGAAGAACGGCCTCACAAAGCCCGACCTGATGATTGCCGCTGGCTTCAGCTACGAGGTGGTGACCGCCCACAACGGCTGCCTGCAAATGGAAGTGACTGTGCACGGCAAGATGGCCCACGCCGCCGTGCCCCACACCGGCGTGGATGCGCTGCAGGGCGCGGTGCACATCCTGAACGCGCTGTACGCGCAAAACGACGAGTACAAGAAGGTCACGTCCAACGTCGCGGGCATCAAGCACCCCTACCTGAACGTGGGCCGCATCGAAGGCGGCACCAACACCAACGTGGTGCCGGGCAAGGTCACCTTCAAACTCGACCGCCGCATGATCCCCGAGGAAAACCCGGTGGAAGTGGAGGCCGCCATCCGCCACACCATCACGCAGGCCACGGCCGAGCGCGCCGGTCTCAGCGTCGAGATCAAACGCCTGCTGCTGGCCAACGCCATGACGCCATTGGCGGGCAACCAGCCGTTGGTCGATGCGATCCAGAAACACGCACAGGCGGTGCTGGGCGAGCCCGTGCCCGCCGTAGGCACCCCGCTGTACACCGATGTGCGCCTGTACGTAGAGCGCGGCATTCCTGGCGTGATCTATGGCGCGGGGCCGCGCACCGTGCTCGAATCGCACGCCAAACGCGCTGACGAGCGCCTTCAGCTCGAAGACCTGCGCCGTGCCACCAAGGTGATCGCACGGGCGCTGAGCGATCTGCTTAGCTGAGCGGTGCGGTGGGCATGCACACATGCCCACCGCACACATGCCGGCCAGCACACCTGGCTGGCATGCCGCACAGCCCCAAAAGCCCCCCGCGAAGCCTTTGAAAACCCCGGCATCTGATACCAATGGGTTAGTCAGACTTCATTCAGGTTGCCCAACAATCGGGTTATCCTGTGGCCAATCTCAGTCCTCAGCCCTGCCCTGCAGCCAACCGCAGGGCAACTGCCCGCCGCCCTACCTGTGCGTTGCGGGGTACCTTGCCAGCCTTGCCGCACATCGGCGGCCCCGTCTGGCCGGGGGCGACTGATGAGAACGCTGCGGCCCCTGCGGCGCGAGCCTTGCGCGCAATGAGGGGGCGCCATGCAGCATACGCATAAACCGATACCGCCCGCTGGCACAGCGTCAGGTACGCTTGCCGCCAATCTCCGTCCTGGACTCTCTGAAATCCGTATGACACAGAACATTTCTGCCGCCGAACAGGCCTTGCGCGACGCAGCGCGCGAATACCACCGCAACCCCAGCCGGGGCAAGATCTCCGTCACGCCCACCAAGCCCCTGTCCAACCAGCGCGATCTGTCGTTGGCCTACTCGCCCGGCGTGGCCTATCCGTGCCTCGACATTGCGGCGGACCCATCGAAGGCGTTTGACTACACCTCGCGCGGCAACCTGGTGGCCGTCATCACCAACGGCACGGCCGTGCTGGGCCTGGGCGACATTGGCCCGCTGGCCAGCAAGCCCGTGATGGAAGGCAAAGGCTGCCTGTTCAAGAAGTTTGCGGGCGTCGATGTGTTCGACATCGAATTGGCCGAACGCGACCCAGACAAACTCATCGAGATCATCGCCAGCCTGGAGCCCACGCTGGGCGGCATCAACCTCGAAGACATCAAGGCACCCGAGTGCTTCTACATCGAGCAAGAGCTGTCCAAGCGCATGAACATCCCGGTGTTCCATGACGACCAGCACGGCACTGCCATCATCAGCAGCGCCGCACTGCTCAACGGGCTGGAGCTGGTGGGCAAGGACATTGGCAGCGTGAAGCTGGCTGTGTCGGGCGCCGGTGCCGCCGCCATTGCCTGCCTGAACGTGATGGTGGGCCTGGGCGTCAAGCGCGAGAACATCTTCGTGTGCGACTCCAAGGGCGTGATCTACGAAGGCCGCCCTGGTGGCTACGATGAATCCAAAGCGCAGTACGCGCAAAAGACCGACGCGCGCACCCTGGCCGATGCCGTGAACGGCGCTGACGTGTTCCTGGGCTGCTCGGCCCCCGGCGTACTGACGGCCGAAATGGTCAAGACGATGGCGGCCAAGCCCATCATCCTGGCGCTGGCCAACCCCGAGCCCGAAATCCGCCCCGAGCTGGCCAAGGCCGTGCGCCCCGATTGCATCATTGCCACCGGCCGCTCGGACTACCCCAACCAGGTCAACAACGTTCTGTGCTTCCCGTACATCTTCCGGGGCGCACTGGACTGCGGTGCCACCAAGATCACCGAGGCCATGAAGCTGGCCTGCGTGCGCCAGATTGCCGACCTGGCCAAGGCCGACATCAGCGAGGAAGTGGCCAACGCCTACGCAGGCAAGGAGCTGACCTTTGGCCCCGACTACCTGATCCCCACGCCGTTCGACTCGCGCCTGATCCTCAAGATCGCGCCAGCCGTGGCCAAGGCCGCAGCCGAATCCGGTGTGGCCACGCGCCCCATCGAAGACATGGAGGCTTACAAGGAGAGCCTGTCGCGCTTTGTCTACCAAACCGGCATGCTCATGCGCCCCGTGGTCACAGCCGCCAAGGCCCTGCCCGATGCCCAAAAGCGCGTGGCCTACGCCGATGGCGAAGACGAGCGCGCACTGCGTGCCGCGCAGATGGCCATCGACGACAAGATTGCCCACCCCATCCTGATCGGCCGCCCCGCCGTGATTGCCGCCCGCATTGAAAAGGCCGGCCTGCGCATGCAGATTGGCAAGGACGTGGAGGTGTGCAACCCTGAAGACGACCCACGTTTCCGCCAATACTGGGAGCACTACCACGCGCTGATGAAGCGCAACGGTGCCACACCCGAAGTGGCCAAGGCCGCCGTGCGCCGCTCCAACACCATCATCGCCTCGCTGATGGTCAAGCTCGGCGACGCCGACGCCATGATCTGCGGCCTGGTGGGCCTGTACGAAACGCACCTGGAGCGCATCCACAGCATCATCGGCCGCCAGGCGGGTGCCAACGACTACGCCGCCCTGAATGCGCTGATGACCAACCAGGGCTCACTGTTCATCACCGACACCTATGTGAACGAGAACCCCACGGCCGAGCAACTGGCCGACATCGCCTGGATGTCGGTGCAGGAAGTGCAGCGCTTTGGCATTCCGGCCAAGGTAGCGTTTTTGTCGCACTCGAGCTACGGCTCGTCCAAGCGCCCCTCGGCCCGCAAGATGCGCGAAGCACGCGACATCTTCGTGGCGCGCCACCCCGAGATCGAGTGCGATGGCGAACTGCACGGCGATGCCGCGCTGGAACCCGGCATCCGCAAGAGCTACATGGCCGAAGGCGATTCGACCCTGAGCGGCTCGGCCAACCTGCTGGTCTGCCCGAACATCGACGCTGCCAACATCCTCTACAACGTGCTCAAGACCACCACCAGCGGTGGCGTGACGGTGGGCCCGATCCTGATGGGCTCGGCCGCCACGGCCTACATCCTGACGCCTGCGGCCACCGTGCGCCGCGTGTTCAATATGACAGCCCTGGCAGTGGCCAGCGCTGCAGCGCGCGTGGCCTGATCGATTCGCGCTCCCCAAAAAGAAAGGCCCTTCGGGGCCTTTCTTTTTTTTGGAGGGATTGAACCGCAGACTTGAACACGGTCGCGTCAGTGCACGGCCACATCCACAAAGTCCGCCACCGGCGGCAGGTGCTCCGCCAGCCAGTCCGAGTCCAGCTGCAGCGCCTGCTTGATCTCCTCAGGCAGGCTGGCAATCGTGTCGGCGGGGGACTTGGGCTCTTCCAGCCCGATCTCGGCCAGCAGCATGGCCACATGCACGATGCCGCCCAGGCGGCAGAACGGGGTCGCGGCCACGGGGTCTTCGGCAGTTTCCAGGGCCCGCACGATCGAATCGGGGAAGCGCCAGCGTTTGGCCAGCTCGGCCGTCACCTGCGCCTCGGTAAAGCCTAGCAGGCGCTTTTCGCGCTCCCAGCGGCCGCCCGCCTGGTGGGGCAGTTGCTCAATGGCGGCCATTTGCTCGGGCGCCTTTTGCGCAATGATCAACTCGCCAATGCGCACCAAGAACCCGGCCAGCCAGGACTGCTGCACATCCGAGCCCAGCGTGCGCGCCAGCCACTGCGCATACCCTGCAGTGGCCATGCTCTCCTTCCAGAAGGCATCAGCCTCCACACCCGGCGTGTCTTTGAACATGCCACTCATGCAGGCGGCCAAGGCCAGGGTGCGCACCTGGTTCAGCCCCACCAGGGTCAGCGCATCGTCCAGCGTGGCAACCTGCCGCGCCAGCCCAAAGCGGGCGCTATTGGCCAGGCGGATGAGCTTGGCCGTCAAGGCCGGGTCACGCGCAATGGCACTGCGCACCTTCTCAAACGGAATGTCGTCGTCCTGCATCGTTGCCACCAGATCCCGCGCCACGTCGGGCATGGTGGGCAGTTGCACGTTGTCAAAAAACTCGGTCAGGTGTGGCATAGGTGAGCCCTCTCGTGGGTCTTTAAAAAACCCGAAGACGCAAGCCTTCGTGCTGCGGTGCAACGGGCTGCGCACCCATACCCAGGGAACCCTGTCCAACAGCGCCTTTGGTCTGCGAGGCAATGCCCTGTTTTTTGGATGCTGCGACTTCGTTGTACCACTGCGGCCGCGCCCCCGTCTGCGTGTTTGTCCCAATCCGTTGCAACAGTGCACGCACCATTTCGGGAAACCCTCCATGCCCGAGCGCACCACTTCGGTGAAGAATGATTTGCCGTGCCGCGCCGCCCTTGCTAAAACCCGACAGTGCGCTTGAAAGCGGGCATCGTTTTTGCTGAATAGCTTGCACAGCCAAGGCATTGCTGCCTTTTCCTTCCGTTTTTATTTGGCAACCGCCAGGAGCTATCCCATGAAAAAAAGAACGTTCATGCACACCGCAGCAGCACTGGCGCTGGCCAGTGCATTGCCTGCGGCGCATGCGCAAAGCACGCCCATCAAGTTCCAGCTGGACTGGCGCTTTGAAGGCCCGGCTGCGCTGTTTTTGCAGCCCGCCGCCAAGGGCTACTTCAAGGCCGCAGGGCTGGACGTGACGGTGGACGCAGGCAACGGGTCGGGCGGCGCAGTGCAGCGCGTGGCATCGGGCACCTACGACATGGGCTTTGCGGACCTGGCCGCTGTGATGGAGTTCCATGCCAATAACCCCGACGCGCAGAACAAGCCCGTGGCAGTGATGATGGTCTACAACAACACGCCCGCTTCGGTGATGGCGCTCAAGAAAAGCGGCATCAACACGCCTGCAGATCTGGCTGGCAAAAAGCTGGGCGCCCCGGTGTTTGACGCAGGCCGCCGTGCCTTCCCCATCTTCCAAAAGGCCAACAAGGTCGGCAACGTGCAATGGACGGCCATGGACCCCCCGCTGCGCGAGACCATGCTGGTGCGCGGCGATGTGGACGCCATCACCGGCTTCACCTTCACCTCGCTGCTGAACCTGGAAGCCCGGGGCGTGAAGACTGCCGACGTGGTCGTGCTGCCTTATGCCGACTTTGGCGTGAAGCTGTACGGCAACGTGATCATTGCGTCGCCCAAGCTCATCAAGGAGAACCCGGCCGCCGTCAAGGCCTTCCTGTCGGCCTTCACCAAAGGGGCCAAGGAAGTCATCGCCAACCCCGCTGCCGCCATCGAGCATGTGCGCGCACGCGATGGCATCGTGAACGTGGCGCTGGAGACGCGCCGCCTGCAACTGGCCATCGACACCGTGGTCAACAGCGCCGATGCACGCGCCGAAGGCTTCGGCCAAGCCAAGCCGGGCCGCCTGTCGCTGATGGCGTCGCAGGTGTCCGACGCTTTCAACACCAAGACCCGCGTGAACGCAGACGATGTGTGGAACGGGAGCTTCTTGCCCAGCGCTGCCGAGCTGAACATTCTTCCGAAGAAATAAGCCCCACCTGAGCCACTATCAATTCAATAGCTGCTAGCGCTTACCCAATAAGCGCTAGAGGCATTTTTTACTTAAAACCATGCAGGCTGCCGAATCCTATTTCGTGGATTTTCGCGATGTCTGGCTCGCCTACAACGACGAGCTGCGCGCGCAGAACCACTTTGCGGTCGAAGCCATCGACCTGCAAATCCGCCAGGGCGAGTTCATTGCCATCGTCGGTCCGTCGGGCTGTGGCAAGTCCACCTTCATGAAGCTGGCCACGGGGCTGAAGATGCCATCGATGGGCAAGATCCTCATCGACGGCCAGCCCGTGACCGGGCCGCTGAAAGTCTCAGGCATGGCCTTCCAGGCGCCGTCGCTGCTGCCCTGGCGCACCACGGTCAACAACGTGCTGCTGCCGCTAGAGATCGTGGAGCCCTACCGCAGCCACTTCAAGCAAAAGCGCAAGGAATACGAAGAGCGTGCCCGCAAGCTACTGCAAAAGGTGGGGCTGGCGGGGTATGAGGACAAGTTCCCCTGGCAGCTGTCGGGCGGCATGCAGCAGCGCGCCAGCATCTGCCGCGCCCTCATCCACGAGCCCAAGATGCTGCTGCTGGACGAGCCCTTCGGTGCGCTGGATGCCTTCACGCGCGAGGAGCTGTGGTGCATCCTGCGCGACCTGCAGGCCGAGCAGAAGTTCAACGTCATCCTGGTCACGCACGACCTGCGCGAAAGTGCCTTTCTGGCCGACACGGTGTACGTGATGAGCAAGAGCCCCGGCCGCTTTGTGGTCAAGCGTGAGATTGACCTGCCCCGCCCCCGGGACCTGGAAGTGACCTACACCAAAGAGTTCACCGACATCGTGCACGAGCTGCGCGGCCACATTGGTGCCATGCGAAAAGCTGGCGCGCCCATCCAGCAATAAGGCCGGACCCCATGCACAAAAAAACCGTAGAACGCTGGTCCCCCTGGCTGCTGCTCGCGGCCACCATCCTGCTGTGGCAAATCATCTGCTCGGCCTTCAATGTGTCCGAGTTCATCTTCCCCAGCCCCTGGGCCATTGGCACGCAGCTGGTGGAGTTTGGCGGCGTCATCGCAGGCCATGCCTGGCGCACCTTCTGGGTCACCATGGCGGGGTTTGGTCTCGCCATCGTCGTGGGGGTGCTGCTGGGCTTTGTGATTGGCAGCTCGCGCCTGGCCTATGCCGCCGTGTACCCGCTGATGACCGCCTTCAACGCCCTGCCCAAAGCGGCGTTCGTGCCCATCCTCGTGGTGTGGTTCGGCATTGGGGTGGGTCCCGCCATCCTCACGGCCTTTCTCATCAGCTTCTTCCCCATCATGGTCAACATCGCCACGGGCTTGGCCACGCTGGAGCCCGAGCTCGAAGACGTGCTGCGCGTGCTGGGCGCCAAGCGCTGGGATGTGCTGACCAAGGTGGGCCTGCCCCGCTCGCTGCCCTACTTCTATGGCTCGCTCAAAGTCGCCATCACCCTGGCCTTTGTGGGCACCACGGTGAGCGAGATGACGGCCGCCAACGAAGGCATTGGCTACCTGCTCATCAGCGCGGGCTCGTCCATGCAAATGGGCCTGGCCTTTGCCGGGCTGATGGTGGTGGGCGCCATGGCGATGGCCATGTACGAGCTGTTCAGCTGGGTCGAAAAGCGCACCACAGGGTGGGCGCACCGAGGTTCCCAGGGCGAATGAGCCAGGCGCGGGGGGGCCGTCCGGTCGGCCCTTCCCCGCATGCCCCCGCTCAGGGAAAAGACCGGCGCGAAGGAAAGTCTCCGTCCGACTCCCACAGCCCAGGCTGCGTGCGCACACGCACGGCCCAACCCTGCTTTGTTTGCATGTAGCGGCGATAGCGGGTCGTGAAGTGCCCCTCCTGCGGCTCGCTGCGGACCGACAGCAATTGCTCCGCAGCGCCCACGCGCACCCTCTTCCATGCGGCCTTGCCGGTGTGGGCCAGCACGATGGGCTGCCACTGCCCCCCTGCAGCGCGGGCCTGTGCAGGCTCCAGCCGCTTGGCCATGACCTGGATCGGCCGGGTCAGCAAGCCGCTGTAGCTGCCTGCAGGCGCCGTCAAGTCCACCGTCACCAGCACTGTGGGAACGCGCGCACCGCGCAACAAAGTGTGGTCCAGCCGGGCCAGGGGGGCCTCCAGCGTGATGCTGTCCAGCAAGGCTCCGTCGCAACCCCGCAGCTGCAAAACGGCGGGGGCGCCAGGGGCTGGGTCGCCACTGGCCCACAGGCGGTCCAGCGCATGGGGTGTCAGCCCGTCATCAAGTACCAGCGCCACTGTCTGGCAGCCCACAGCCAGCCGATCCCCGGCATACGCCAAAGAATGGGCGGCGACCAGCGCAAGCGCCAGCCAAGGGGACTTCAACGTCATGATCGGGGCACCTCGATACCGGAAGAAACAACACCCAGAACCGGCGCGATCGCAGGCAGGTGCAAGTCAAAATGAAGCGGCATTGTAGGCAGCCGCACTGCACCAGAAGCTGGGACACAGGCGCCAGGGCTGCCAAACAAGAAAGACTTTGGCGTCTGCCCGCGAACGCGAACCCACCCATCGCGCACGCCATGGCCCGCCACACGCCCCCATGCGCTTGACATTGCCAACACCTGGGCCAAACCCCAGCCGCTACACTCCCCGCCTCGAATGACAACAGGATCCTGCACATGCGGTTGGACGTTTTCTTGCGCCCGCTGGCGCTGCTGTTTTGCGCGGGCCTTGCTGCATGCGGCGGCACACAGCCCACCCAGCCTGTGGCGGCCGCACAGGCCGCAGCCACCACGGCAGCGCCCACAGTGGCCCCCATCAAGGTCGGCATCGCTTTGGGTGGCGGCGCAGCCAAAGGCTTTGCACACATCGGCGTGATCAAGATGCTGGAGGCCAACGGCTTCGCGCCCGCTGTGGTCTCAGGCACCAGCGCAGGCAGCGTGGTCGGTGCGCTGTATGCCAGCGGCATGAACGCTTTTGAGATGCAGGAAAAAGCCGTGGCACTGGACGAGGCCAAAATCCGCGACCTGCAGTGGTCGTCCGGCGGCCTGCTGCAAGGCCAGAAGCTGGAAGACTATGTGAACGAACAAGTGCGCCGCAAACCTCTGGAGCAAATGACCAAGCCCTTCGTGGCCGTGGCCACGCGGCTCGAAGACGGCGAACGCACCGTGTTTGCACGCGGCAACACGGGCCAGGCCGTGCGTGCATCAAGCAGCGTGCCGGGCGTGTTCCAGCCCGTCACCATCGGCAAGTACCACTTCGTGGACGGCGGCATCGTAAGCCCCGTGCCGGTGGATGCAGCGCGCCAGCTGGGCGCCGATATCGTGATCGCCGTGGACATCTCCAACAAGGCCCGGGGCCAGTCGCCCGGCGACATGCTGGGCACGCTGGGCCAGTCCATCGCCATCATGGGCCAAAAGCTCGGCCAGGCCGAACTGGCCCGCGCCGACGTCATCATCCGCCCCCAGGTGCTGGACATTGGCTCGGCCGATTTCAGCCAACGCGCCAATGCCATCCTGGAAGGTGAAAAGGCCGCCCTGGCCGTGATGCCCCAAATCCGCGAACGCATCGCCCAACTGCAAACCGACCGTGCCAACGCTGCGCGCACCGCCCAGCAAAAAGCAGCCGAAGCCCAGTACCAAGCCTGCCTCGAAAAACGCAGCAGCCTGCAAAAGCTGGCAGGCATGGCCCGGCTGGACGACTCCTGCTCGGCGCCGAAGTAAGCAAACTGGCACCCAAGAGACGCCTCTAACACGCGCCCCTGCGGTACAGTCCACGGCACGCCACCGCAGCGCCTCTCGCCTCATCTCACCCGCCCGCTTCCCCATGTCGTCCCCCTTCTCCGCCGTCAAACCCAGCCTCAAACTGGCCGACCAAGTCGCCAGCACGCTGGAGACCGAAATCCGCGCGGGCCGCATCCAGGCGTCTGAGAAGCTGCCCACCGAGGCTGCGCTAGCGCAGCAGTTCCAGGTCAGCCGCACCGTGGTGCGCGAGGCCATCTCGCGGCTCAAATCGCTGGGGCTGGTGGACTCACGCCAGGGCAGTGGCGTGTATGTGCAGGCCCCGGGCATCGAGCCCCTGCACTTTGAGTTGCCCCATGCCGCATCGCGCGAGGCGGTCATGCAAATCGTGGAGGTGCGCCGCGCCCTGGAATCCGAAGTGGCCGAGCTGGCCGCCCAGCGCCGCAGCGATGCCGATGTGCAGGCCATTCGCACCGCCATGCAACGCATCAGCGATGCCGTGCAGGCCGGGCGTGACGGGGCCGAGGAGGATGTGGAGTTTCACCGGGCGATTGCGCGGGCGGCGGGCAACCCGTTTCTCATTAGCACGCTGGACTACCTGGCCCGCTTTCTTCAAGGGGCCACACGCGTCACCCGCGCCAATGAGGCCCGGCGCAGCGACTTTGCCCAGGCCGTGACGCAGGAGCATGAGCAGATCGTGCGCGCGATTGAAGCTGGTGACGCCGCCGCAGCCCGGCATGCCGCCACCGACCACATGCGCAACGCGCTGCGCCGCATTGAGCAAGCCGACCCCACCTTCTGGGCGCAGGACGGTGCACGCCTGGCACAACCCCTGGTGGTGGACACAGCCCCCTCGCAGCGCGGCTGAAGGACCCCACGCCGAGCGCGTGCAACTACAAGCCGTTGCGTCAACGTAGGCGCACCGCACCCACCGAAATCAGTGCACCTTCAGGGTTAACCCGCAGCAAACTGCCACGCTAAATTTGTATGATAACCATATAAACACACCAACTTGAGCAGCGCCGCGTGTGCTCGCTCAGCCATCCAGGAGATATCTCGTTCATGTCCACCCTCGCACTTCTCGGCATCGGCGCCGGCAGCATTGCCCTGCTCCTGTTGCTCATCATCCGCTGGCAAGTCCACGCCTTCGTGGCGATGATGCTGGTGAGCTTTCTGGTGGCGTTTGCCACGCAGATGCCCATTGGCGACATCATCAGCACGCTGATTGCGGGCATGGGCGGCACGCTGGGTTCGGTCGCCATCCTGGTGGCGCTGGGCTCCATGCTGGGGCGCATGATCGAGGTCTCGGGCGGTGCGGCCAGCCTGGCAAACCGCTTCACGCAGCTTCTGGGCCCCACACGGGTGCCCATGGCCCTCACGACCGCAGCGCTGGTGCTGGCCATCCCGGTGTTTTTTGACGTGGGCTTCATCATCCTGGTGCCCATCGTCTACGGCTTTTGCAAGGCAGCGGGCGTCAACCCCATCAAGTTCGGCCTGCCCGTAGCGGGCATCATGCTGGCCGCACACGTGGTGGTGCCACCGCACCCCGGCATCGTGGGCGGGGCTGCCATCGTCAAGGGCGACATTGGCTGGATCACCATCATTGGCCTGGCCATCTGCATCCCGCTGGCGGCGCTGTCGCAGTATGTGTCGGGCTGGCTCAACCGCAAGGGCTACCCCTTGTTGCCCACCACGGCCGAGCAGTTTGCAGCCTTTGGCAACAGCGAAGACAGCAAGACCACCCAGGCGGGCAAAACCCCTGGCGTGGGCACCATCATGGCGCTGATCGTGATCCCCCTGGCCCTCATCATGGCGGGCACCACCGGCGCCACGCTGCTGCCCAAGGGCGACAACCTGCGCAACGTGCTGGGCTTCATCGGCTCGCCCATCTTTGCGCTGATGGTGGCCGTGGGCCTGGCGATGTTCCTGCTGGGCCGCAACCAGGGCTGGAACCGTGGGCGGACCAACGCCATCATGGAATCCGCCCTGCCCCCTGCCGCCACGGTGATCTTGGTGACGGGCGCAGGCGGCGTGTTTGCCAAGGTGCTCACCGCCAGCGGCATTGGCACGGCGCTGTCGCAAAGCCTCACGGCCACGCACCTGCCGCTCATCCTGCTGGCTTTCATCATCTCGCTGGCGCTGCGCGCTGCCCAGGGTTCGGCCACCGTGGCCATCATCACCACCTGCGGCCTGCTGGCCGACGCCATTGCAGGTGGCGGGTATTCCCCCTTGCAAGTGGCGCTGCTCACGGTTGCCATCGGCTTTGGAAGCCTCGGGCTTTCGCACGTCAACGATTCGGGCTTCTGGATCGTGACCCGCTACCTGGGCCTGAGCGTGGGCGATGGCCTGCGCACCTGGACCGTACTGACCACTGTGCTGGGCCTGGCGGGCTTTGCCCTGACTGCCCTGCTGTGGGTGGCCGTTGCCTGATTTTTTCTCTTTGCTCTAGAAAGACACCACTATGACCCAACCCACCGTCGGCATCATCGGCCTGGGCGCCATGGGCGCTGGCATTGCCAAGACCCTGCGCAACAACGGTTTCACCATCCACGTGTGTGACGTGCGCCCCGGCGTGGCCGATGCCTTTGTGGCGGACGGCGGCACCGCCCACGCCACCACCGCGTCGCTGGCAGCGGTGAGTGATGTGGTGGTGTCGGTGGTGGTCAACGCGGCGCAGACCGAGAGCGTGCTGTTCGGCGACGATGGCCAAGGCGGCGCAGCAGCGGCCATGCGCCCCGGCAGCACCTTTGTGATGTGCTCTACGGTGGACCCCAACTGGTCGGTGGCGCTGGAAGCGCGCCTGAACGCGCTGGGCCTGCACTATGTGGACGCCCCCATCTCCGGCGGCGCAGCCAAGGCCGCATCGGGCCAGATGACGATGATGACCTCGGCCAAGCCTGAGGCCTATGCCGCAGCGGGCGCCGTGCTCGACAGCATGGCCGGCAAGGTGTACCGCCTGGGTGACAAGGCGGGCGCGGGCAGCAAGGTCAAGATCATCAACCAGCTGCTGGCCGGTGTGCACATCGCCGTGGCCGCCGAAGCGATGGCCCTGGGCCTGCGCGAGGGCGTGGAAGCCAGCGCCTTGTATGAAGTGATCACGAACAGCGCGGGCAACAGCTGGATGTTTGAAAACCGCATGGCCCATGTGCTGGCGGGCGACTACACGCCGCTGTCGGCTGTCGATATCTTTGTGAAGGACCTGGGCCTGGTGCTGGACACCGCTCGCGCCAGCAAATTCCCTCTGCCGCTGGCCGCCACGGCGCACCAGATGTTCATGCAAGCATCCACCGCAGGCTTTGCCAAAGAAGACGACAGCGCCGTGATCAAGATCTTCCCTGGCATCACGCTCCCCAAAGGCAAGGACAAGGCATGACCCGCGCACGTGCACTGCTGGGCTGCATTGCCGACGACTTCACCGGCGCGACCGACCTGGCCAACAACCTGGTGCGCGCAGGCATGCGCGTGGTGCAGGCCATGGGCGTGCCCACGGCCCCGTTGGATGCGGAGGCCGATGCCATCGTGGTCGCGCTCAAGTCGCGCACCGTTCCCAAAGACGAGGCCATCGCCCAATCGCTGGCCGCGCTGCAGTGGCTGAAGGCGCAGGGCGCCGAGCAAATCTATTTCAAGTACTGCTCCACCTTTGACAGCACGGCAGAGGGCAACATCGGCCCCGTGACCGATGCGCTGATGCAGGCGCTGGGCACCGACTTCACCATCGCCACGCCCGCCTTCCCCGACAACAAGCGCACCGTGTTCAAGGGCTACCTGTTTGTGGGCGATGTGCTGCTGAACGAGAGCGGCATGCAGAACCACCCGCTCACGCCCATGACCGACCCCAACCTGGTGCGCGTGCTGCAAGCGCAGACGGCCAGCCGCGTGGGCCTGATCGACCACAGCGTGGTCGCACAGGGCGAGGCAGCTATCCGCGCACGCATCGATCAACTGAAGGCCGAGGGCGTGCGCATGGCCGTGGTGGATGCGGTGTCGAACGCCGACCTGCTGCGCCTGGGCCCCGCGCTCAAGGGCATGCCGCTGGTCACAGCGGGCTCCGGCGTGGCGATTGGCCTGCCGGGCAACTTTGGCGTGGCCCCCAGCAACGAGGCCGCCCGCCTGCCCGCCGCGCAAGGGCTGCAGGCCATCGTGTCGGGCAGCTGCTCGGTAGCCACCAACCAGCAAGTGATGGATTTCATCAAGGCAGGCAAGCCAGCACTGGCCATCGACCCGCTGCGTATTGCCGCAGGCGTGGACGTGGCCGCCGAAGCGCTGGCCTGGGCCGAAGGCCACATCGGCCAGGGCCCGGTGCTGGTGTATTCCACCGCCGAGCCCTCGGCCGTGCGCGCCATTCAGGGCAAGCTGGGCTCTGAAAAGGCCGGTGCCATGGTGGAAGACACCATTGCCGCCATTGCACGCGGCCTGGTGCAGCGCGGTGTGCGCCAACTCATCGTGGCGGGCGGCGAAACCTCCGGTGCCTGCGTGCAGGCCCTGGGCATCACGCAAATGCGCATTGGCGCGCAGATTGACCCCGGCGTGCCATGGTGCCATGCCGTGGCCCCCGACGCCAAGGACGGGCTGCACATCACGCTGAAGTCGGGCAATTTCGGTAGCACTGACTTCTTCACCAAGGCTTTTGCACAATTGTTGGCATGACCTCTACCCCCGCCTTCATGGATGAGCCCCAAGCCCGCGACGAGATCTGCCGCGTAGGCCGCAGCCTGTTTGAGCGGGGCTATGTGCACGCCACCGCCGGCAACATCAGCGCGCGCCTGGCCGATGGCTACCTCATCACCCCCACCGATGCCTGCCTGGGCACGCTGCAGCCCGAGCGGCTGGCGCACCTGGACGCACAAGGCCAGCAGGTGGCAGGCGACCGGGCCAGCAAGACCATTGCCTTACATCGGCAGATTTACGAGGCCTCGGCATCGACCGCAGCCCCCGCACGCTGCGTGATCCACACCCACAGCACGCACCTGGTGGCCTGCTCGCTGCAGGCCGACACCGCCGCAGGCGGCCAGCTGATGCCTGATGCGCAATTGCTGCCCCCCATCACGCCCTACTTTGTGATGAAGGTGGGTCGCGTGCCGCACATCCCCTACCACCGCCCCGGCGATGCCGCCGCAGCAGCACTGGTGGCGCAGACCATCACCCGCTATGCCGCACAGGGCAGCCCTGTGCGTGCCGTGATGCTGGCGCGCCTGGGGCCCAACGTGTGGCACGACACGCCCGCCGCCGCCATGGCCGTGCTGGAGGAGCTGGAAGAAACCGCACGCCTGTGGATGCTGTGCCAGCCTCGCCCCACATCGCTGACCGAACCCCAGATCGAGGAGCTGCGCCAGAGCTTTGGTGCCCATTGGTAATTGGTAACTGGTATCGGGCTGGCTGCGCACATGGCGCGGGGACGAAAGAACAAACACAAGGAGACAAACCATGACCCTTTCTTTCTGGCGCAAAGCCTTTGCTCCCATGCTGCTGGGCGTGCTGGCCACGGGCGGTGCATCGGCTGCGGACTACCCCGCCCCCAAGCACGGCGAGTGGGTCGTCAAGGATTTCCGCTTCCACACCGGCCAGACCCTGCCCGAACTCAAGTTGGCCTACTCCACCGTGGGCGAGCCCACTGGAGAGCCCGTGCTGGTGCTGCATGGCACCAATGGATCGGCAGAAAGCATGCTCACGCCCGGCTTTGCAGGCACGCTGTTTGGCCCCGGCCAGCCTCTGGATGCGCGCAAGTACTTCATCATCCTGCCGGACGCCATCGGCACCGGCCGCTCCAGCAAGCCGTCTGACGGCCTGCGCGCCGCCTTTCCGGCCTACAACTACGACGACATGGTGCAGGCCCAGTACCGCCTGTTGACCGAGCACCTGGGCGTGCGCCATGTGCGCGCCATCGTCGGCAACTCCATGGGCGGCATGCACACCTGGGTGTGGGCCCAGCGCTACCCCGACTTCATGGACATTGCCGTGCCCATGGCCTCGCTGCCCGCCGCCATGTCAGGCCGCAACTGGATGATGCGCCGCCTGCTGGTGGATGCCATCCGCAACGACCCCGAATGGCAGGGCGGCAACTACACCCGCCAGCCCCGCAGCCTGCAGTTTGCGTCGGTGTTCTTTGGCACCGGCACCAACGGAGGCAACCAGGGCCTGCAAAAGCTGGCCCCCAACCGCGCTGCGGCCGATGCACTGGTGGAGCAACGCCTCAAAGCCCCATTCCGTGGCGATGCCAACGACCACATCTACCAGTGGGAGGCATCACGCGACTACGACCCCGAGCCCGGGCTGGAACGCATCACCGCGCGCGTGCTGGCCATCAACTCGGCAGACGATGAGCGCAACCCACCCGAGCTGGGCGTGCTGGACAAAGCCATCGCCCGCATCCCGCACGCACAGGCCTACGTAATCCCAGCCAGCGCCGACACCCTCGGCCACAGCACGGTGGGCCTGGCGCGCTTGTACCAAGACCGGCTGGCGCAGGTGCTCACCCACGCACCGCGCCGCTGACCGCTTTTTTCTCAGGAAACTTTCATGCCCCGCTTCGCCGCCAATCTGTCCATGCTCTACAACGACGTGGACTTTCTCGACCGTTTTGCCGCCGCCGCACGCGATGGCTTCCAGGCGGTGGAGTACCTGTTTCCCTACGCCTACCCGGCGCAAGAACTGGCCACACGGCTGCAAGCCAACGGCCTGCAGCAGGTGCTGTTCAACGCCCCGCCCGGCAACTGGGACGCGGGCGAACGCGGGCTGGCCTGCCTGCCCGGGCGCGAGGCCGAGTTCCGCGAAGGCATTGCCAAGGCGGTTGAATACGCCCAGGCGCTGCAGTGCCCCCGCATCCACCTGATGGCAGGGCTGGTGCCCCAGGGCGCGGACGCAGCCACCGTGCGCTCCACCTACATCGCCAACGTGCGCTACGCCGCCGCGCAGGCTGCACCCCATGGCATACAGATCCTGCTGGAGCCCATCAACGGCCGCGACATGCCCGGCTTCTTCCTCAGCCGCCAGGACCAGGCCCATGCGCTGATCGCAGACATCGGCGCCGCCAACGTGAAGGTGCAGATGGACCTGTACCACTGCCAGATCGTGGAAGGCGACCTGGCCATGAAGGTGCGCCAGTACCTGCCCACAGGCAACGTCGGCCACTTCCAGATTGCCGGTGTGCCCGAGCGCCACGAACCCGATGTGGGCGAGATCGACTACACCTACCTGTTCAAGCTGCTGGACAGCCTGGGCTACGACGGCTGGATTGGCTGCGAATACCGCCCCGCGCGCGGCACGGCAGCCCATGCCACGTCCGACGGGCTGGGCTGGCTCCAGCCCTGGCTGTAAGGCCTGAAATACCCGCAGGCTTGCAGGGTATGGAATATGCTTACTAGAAAAAACGGGCTGCTGCGCTTGTCTATCAAGCGCAAGCAGCTATATTTTTGATAGTAAACAGACATCCAACATGCCCTGGCACGCGCGCCTGCAACTGAACTACACCCTCGAAAACGCCCGCACCCTAGCGCGGTTTGAGCACAACGGGCCGCTGCGCATTCTGCAAAGCCTGTACCCCGAGGGCGACGCCATCTGCCACAACGTGCTGGTGCACCCGCCGGGCGGTTTGGTGGGCGGTGACACGCTGGAGATTGCCGCCACCGTGGGCACAGGGGCGCACGGGCTGGTCACCACACCGGGGGCCACGCGGTTTTACCGATCGGCTGGCGAGCTGGCGCTGCAGCGCACCCACCTCACCCTGGCTGAGAACGCGCGCCTGGAATGGCTGCCGCTGGAGGCGCTTTGCTACAACGCCTGCCACGCCCGCAACCACCTGACACTGTCACTGGCGGCAGGCGCCGAATGCATGGGCTGGGACGTCACCGCCCTGGGCCTGCCCCACGCCAACCAGCCCTTTGAAACGGGCGATTTTGAACAGCACATCGAAGTGCCCGGTGTGTGGCTGGAGCGCGGCACCATCAACGCAGCAGACCACCAGCTGCTGCACAGCCCCCTGGGCCTGGCCGGGCAGCGCTGTCTGGGCAGTTTGTTCTTTGTCACGGGCACGCCCCTGGACAGAGCCCGGCGCGATGCCGCGCTGGATGCCGCCCGGGCTGTGGTGGATACGCACTCGCTCAAGGCCACGGCGGGAGCCACCAGCCCCAACCCGCAGGTGGTGGTGTTGCGCGTGCTGGCGCCCCAGGTGGAGCCTGCCATGCAGTTGCTCAAGCAAGTGCGCAGCGCCTGGCGCAAAGCCCTGTGGCAGCTTGATGCCGTGCCACCCCGCATCTGGGCGATGTAGCCGGTTGGCTACATTCATCAGCCCCAAATAGGCCTCTAGCGCCTTCATACAAAGCGCAAGCAGCTATCAAATAAATAGCAAAACAGTACACCGAATGCAGCCCCTGAACGGCCTCAGATGGTGCACCAACAAGGGGCCAAGGCAACGCGCTATGAGCGCCCCGCACCCTGCTTCGCCCGACGGCAGCCCTGCCCGCGATCGACAACGCCTGCCCCCTCCTCTCACGGGGTGACTCGGGTTTCTACGTGTATTCAAGAATTTAGTTAGTAAATATAACTATTTCTTGATGCACAGCAAGCACCACCCTCAGGGCGAAATGCCCCACCCACGCCACTGCCCGCCCCCTGCGGCGGCTGGTGCGCACACCCCTGCAGCGCAACGCCCACAAGACGGCGCGCAGCATGGGCTCCATCCCCAGCGTCCATTCAGAAAGAACATCACCATGCAGAGACAAACCTCATTCCTTCCCCGTCACACCACCGACGCCCGTCAAGCCCGACGCCAGGCGCTGCGCTCCCGCGCATCGTGGGCGCGTGCTGTTGGCATGGCCACTTTGGCCACGGCTTCGTTGGCCGCGCAAGCCCAAAGCACCGGCACCTCCAGCGTCACCCTCTACGGGATCGTGGACGCCTCGGTGGGTCGATTCAACGGCTCAGCGGCTGGCATCAATGCGCAAAACACCGCCGTGAGCAAAGTGGAGAGCGGCAGCATGTCCACCAGCCGCTGGGGCCTGCGGGGCAATGAGGACCTGGGTGGCGGCTTGTCGGCGAGCTTCGAGATGTCGTCTTTTGTGCGCAACGACACTGGCGCCGTGGGCCGCAACGATGCCATTGGCGCCCCCGTCAATGTGGCGGCAGACCCCTTCTTCTCGCGCATGGCCTGGGTGGCGTTGGCCCACAAGGACCTGGGGCGCCTGCGCCTGGGCAACGTCACCACGCTGATGTTCGCCAACAGCATCGGCTCGAACGCCTTTGGCGACGGCACCATCTTTGGCCCGCTGAACCTGGTGACTTTTGTGGGCAGCCCCCTCACCGGCGGCACGGCCTGGACCAACTCGGTGGTGTACGACAGCCCCAACATCGCAGGCTTTACCGGCGCTGCGGCCTACGCTGCATCAGAAGCCCAGGGCGGCGGCAACCGGGCCCTGCGGGTGGCTTATGCCAGCGGCCCCCTGGCCACCTCGCTGGCCTGGCAAAGCGTGAAGAAAAACCCGCTGACGTTTGCCGACGGCACGTCGCCCAACAACACCCGCTCGTGGCAATGGGCGGGGTCTTACGACTTCAAGGCCGTCAAGCTGTGGGCGCACCTGGGCCGCATTGAAAACAAGGGCACCGAAGCCACCCCTCTGGATGTGTCCTACAAAGTGTGGGACCTGAGCGCCACGGTGCCTGTGGGCGCAGGCAACATCCTGGCTGGCTACGCATCACGCCGCACCAGCGACGCCGTGGGCCCCGTGCCCGCCACCGCAGCGGGCGGCAATGTGCAGCGCAAGGTGTTTACCGTGGGCTATGACTACTGGCTGTCCAAGCGCACTGACCTGTACGCCATGGTCATGCGCGACAGCACCCGCACCAACACCGTGGGCAGCGGCTTGCTCAACGCCAGTGGCACCAGCTTTGCGGTAGGCATGCGGCACGCGTTCTGAGTGCGGCGGCACCGCTGGTGGGCGGTGCCTGCCTGACTTGCAAGTGATCCAAGGTTGGGGCGTCTGCGGGCGCCCCTTTTTTTATCCTGAGGCCGTCAACGGTTGGCCACAGCCGAGGCAGGCGCCAACTTGGTGGCCAGCAAGCTGGCCGTGTAGCGCAGCCGGTCAATGTCCGCCCCGGCGTGCACACCCCGGCTGAAGCAGCACAACGTGCCATACACCGCGCCACCGGCAAGGCGCACTGGCGTGCTCAAGTGGGTGCCGATGGGAAATCCGGGATCCGGGGCTTTGCCGGATGCCACATAGGGCTTCGCATCCTGCATCACCTCCGGCAATCGCCCTTCCACCACCCGCTGGCACCAGCTTTCCTCCACAGGGTCAGACATGCCCGGCTCCAGCAGTGAGCAGTCGGGGGCACTGTCCACGGCCTTGATGATGCGGCGACCGTCGGTGATCTGCGAGACGAACGCCACATCCATGCCCAAGCGGGTGCGCAGCAACTGCAACACCTGCGGCACTGCGGCCGGGAGGTCCGGGTCCGCAGAGTCGCTGGTGGCCACCAGCAGTTCAGAAATGGTGACGTCGAGGTCGTCGGGGTTGTAGTCCAGAAACATGCAAAACAGTCTAAGCGAAGGCCTCGGCTGAGGGCCGTAAGCCATCGCCGAAACCGTACATAGGCGGGGGAGAAGGCGGACACCAAGTGCATAGCCCGCCCCACCGAACAGGGCTGCTTCAGGCTGCAGTCGCTGCGGGGACCTTCAACAGTCCATCGGCTTTGAACATGGCTCGTATGCCACGCACGGCCTGGCGGATGCGTGCCTCGTTCTCGATGAGGGCGAAGCGCACGTATTCATCGCCCTGGTCGCCAAAGCCGATGCCGGGCGAGACGCACACCTTGGCCTTGTCGAGCAGTTGGCGCGCAAACTCCAGCGAGCCCAGCGCACGGTAGGGCTCGGGGATGCGGGCCCAGATGTACATGCTGGCCTTGGGGCAGTCCACGGCCCAGCCCGATTCAGTCAGGCCCTTGTAGAGCACGTCACGGCGGCGCTGGTACTGGGCGGCAATCTCTTTCACGCACTGCTGGTCGCCCTCCAGCGCGGCGATGGCGGCCACCTGCAGTGGCGTGAAGGTGCCGTAGTCGTGGTAGCTCTTGATGCGGGCGAGCGCGGCCACCAGGTCAGGGTTGCCGACCATGAAGCCCACGCGCCAGCCGGCCATGTTGTAGCTCTTGGACAGGGTGAAGAACTCCACCGCCACGTCCTTGGCTCCGGGCACTTCCATGATGCTGGGGGCGCGGTAGCCGTCGTACACGATGTCCGCGTAGGCCAGGTCGTGCACCACCAGGATGTCGTGTTTCTTGGCCAGGGCGATCACGCGCTCGAAGAAAGACAGCTCCACGCACTGCGCGGTGGGGTTGCTCGGGAAGCCAAAGATCATCATCTTGGGCTTGGGGTAGCTGCCGCGAATGGCCTTTTCCAACTCGGCAAAAAAGTCCACATCCGGTGCCACAGGCACGCTGCGGATGTCGGCCCCGGCAATCACCGCGCCGTAGATGTGGATGGGGTAGCTCGGGTCGGGCACCAGCACGGTGTCGCCCCGGTCCAACGTGGCCAGCATCAGGTGGGCCAAGCCCTCCTTGGAGCCGATGGTGACGATGGCCTCGGTGTCTGGGTTGATGTCCACCGCGTAGCGGTCTTTGTACCAGTGGCTGATGGCGCGGCGCAGGCGGGGTATGCCTTTGCTGGCGCTGTAGCCGTGGGTGTCGGGCCGCTGGGCCACTTCAGTGAGCTTGGCGACGATGTGCGGCGGCGTGGCCCCATCGGGGTTGCCCATGCTCATGTCAATGATGTCTTCGCCCCGGCGGCGAGCGGCGAGTTTGAGCTCTGCCGTGATGTTGAAGACGTAAGGAGGGAGGCGATCGATGCGCGCAAAGCGGCGTTTGCCTTGAGAAGCAGACATGCTGGTGAACTTTCACGTAAGCGCCCGGAACCGTCCGAGCGACGTGGCCAACAATGGGGTTGGCCCGTGTTCACTGTAACGCAGCTTCAGAGCCTTTCACAAGTACGTCCGCTACGCCCTGTAGCGCAAACCCCCACAGGTGCCCCGTCAACCGCACGCTGCCTTCACGGGAATGGGTGGCATTGATCAGGCGTGTCCACGTGCCTTGACGAGCAGGCGACCAACACCTTTGCTGCCAAGTAAAAGAAGAACTCCCGCAAGCGCCTGAACGCCAGTGGCCACCATACCGGCAAAGTCATCGGGCATGACTGCAGGCGCGCCTGCAAACGCTTCGCTGGTCTCCATCACTGCTGAATAGAGCTTGAGGCGCGCCACCCAGAAAACGGCGTCGAACAGCGAAGACGCGAAGAAATAGAAGCCAATAACGGACAACGCAACTGCCTGCAGACTGGCCGCCGCGTCGACCTGGCTATTGCCAGTGGAAGTGCTGTCAACCAAGCGATTCGCCACCGTCCCGGGAAGCCAGACCATGGCCATCCCTATCATCAGCGGAACAAGGGAAGCGATGATCGCCGTAATCAGAGGGGAAGCATTGGCCTCCTGGCCCGCAGCCACCACCAGGGTCACGATGGATTTGGGCACGGCAGTCAAGGTCGCCACGATTACGACCACGCCTGCAATGCGCAACAACAAACGGGACAGAGCGTGATGATCCATGTGGTACCTGGGTTGGGACAGAATGACTGTGAAAAATCAGTGTACCAAGCAGGCGGCAGGAATCAGTGACGCTTCGTGGCCCGCTCGCTGCTCAGCGACCACGCAAAGATCCCGACGCCGCCCAGGCCCAGCACCACGCCCACCCAGCCGGTGGACGTCCAGCCCAGGCCCGCCGCGATGGACACGCCGCCAAGCCAGGCACCCAGCGCATTGGCCGCATTGAAGGCCGAGTGGTTGAGCGCAGCGGCCAAGGTCTGCGCGTCGCCAGCCACATCCATCAGGCGGATCTGCAATGCAGGGCCAATAGCGACCACCGTGCCCAGGAAGAAGGTGGCCAGCGCCGCGCTGATGGGGTGGTGCGCGGCAGGCACGAAGAGCGCCATGACCACGATGGACCACAGCAGCACCTTGCCGATGGCGGGCATCAACGCCTTGTCGGCCATGCGCGAGCCGACGATGTTGCCCGCCACCATGCCCAGGCCGAACAGCGAGAGCACGAAGGGCATCAACGCCGGTGGCATGCCTGCCACTTCCAGCAGCGTGGGCTTGATGTAGCTGAACACCGCAAACATGCCACCAAAGCCAATGGCGCCAATGCCCAGCGTGAACCACACCTGCTTGCGCGCCAGCGCGCCCAACTCGCGCAGCGGGCTGGCGCCGTGCGATGCGGGCATGTTGGGCACCCACAGGCGCACCATGGCGACGGCGGCCAACGCAATCAAACCAACGAAGACAAACGCGGCGCGCCAGCCAAACACCTCACCCAGCGCCGCAGCGATGGGCACGCCCACCAGCGTGGCGGTGGTGAGCCCCAGCATGACCCAGCCCACGGCCCGCGCACGGCGCCCTGGGGGCGCCAGGGCCGCGGCCACCAACGCGGCCACGCCAAAATAGGTGCCATGGGGCAGGCCGGTGAACAAGCGCATGGCGCTGAGCGATGCGTAACCGGGCGCCAGGGCCGATGCGAAGTTGCCCAAGGCGTACACCGCCATCAATGCCATCAGCAACGCCCGCCGCCCCCAGTGGGCACACAGCACCGCCAGCACTGGTGCGCCCACCACCACACCCAGCGCGTAAGCGCTGATCACGTGGCCCGCCTGCGGGATGCTGACACCGATGTCGCGCGCCACCTCAGGCAGCAGACCCATGATGACGAACTCACCCGTGCCAATGGAGAAGCCCCCCACCCCCAGGGCCAGCACGGCACGCACCAGGGTGCGGTCATCGGTCGGGGTGGATGCGAGAGACGTTGAGGGCAAAGGCGCGGTCATGGCAAGGGCAACAGCAAAGGAAGGTGGCCCCGAAAGACAGCGGGGCAACATGGGCAACAGACGGGGTTGGGAGCGGGAAAGAGCGCGAAAAGAAACAGAGTTACGGGGGTAAACCCGTTTTTTGTAACCATAGCACGCCATCCACAGACTTGCTGGGACAGGGGAATGCGTCGCATGGGTGACGGGCAGGCCGGGCAACACGGTCCGTCCATGTCACCATGGCAGCCCCAAAGCCCAGCCCCTTTTTGGAAGGACTGCGAATGACGAAAGCCCCCTGCACAGCCGACACCCTGGCCGACACCGTCCAGGTGCTGGCTTTCGACATCTTTGGCACGGTGGTGGACTGGCACGGCAGCATCGTGCGCGAGATGCAGACACGGCACCCGAGCGTGGACGGCGATGCCTTTGCACGGGCCTGGCGCGCTGGCTACCAGCCGGCCATGGCCCGGGTGATGGCGGGTGAGCAAGGCTGGACGCTGATCGACGACTTGCACCGGGGCATCCTGGAAGAGATTCTTCCGCGCTTTGGTCTGGCGCACCTGTCCGAAGCCGAACGGCACCACCTCAACCGGGTGTGGCACCGCCTGGATGCCTGGGCCGACAGTGTGGAAGGCCTGCAGCGGCTCAAGACCCGGTTCACCATCACCACACTCTCCAACGGCAATATCGGCCTGCTGACCAACATGGCCAAGCGCGCTGGCCTGCCGTGGGATTGCGTGTTGAGTGCGGAGGTCTTCAAAGCCTACAAGCCCGCGCCTGCCACCTACCTGGGGGTGGCCAAGGTGTTTGACCTTGCCCCGCAGCAGGTGGCGCTGGTGGCGGCCCACCATGACGACTTGGCCGCAGCGCGCGCTTGCGGCCTGCGCACGGTCTACATCGAGCGGCCCCTGGAGTTTGGTGCCCAGCACATCAAAGACGTGACACCGCAGCCCGGCAACGACCTGCATTGCGCCAATCTGGTTGCCTTGGCACAGGCGCTGGGCTGCTAGGGCCTCTCTGATCGCATCACGGCGCCGCGTGCATCTGCAACCTGAGGCACTGCCGCCCCGGGCTTACCCGGCAGCCACCATCATCTGCACAAACATCTGCGCACGGGCCTCAAACTCCGCGCTGGTCGAGGTGAACTCGACACCCGCCATAGGATGGGGTGTGTCGGTTTTGAGGGTCACGACCCGGGCATAGAGGTCCCGGGCCTGGTACTGCACCAAGGTCAGGTCGAAAGACAGGCGCACCTCGCCTTGCAAATCCAGCGGCTCGACCAGCTCCAGCATGGCCCCGTGGTAGCCCATGTCGCGGATCACGGCTTGGGCCACGTGGGGCAGGACAACGCCGTCCTGCACGATCTGGTAAGTGCAGGGAATCCGCACCTCCACCCGGTGGCTGCGTCGGAACTCCTGGCGAGGCACCTTGAGCCTGCGGGTGGGAATGGCCACCAACTCACGCATGCTGATGGGCTGGCTATAGCCCTTGACGAACACCTGCATGGGCGCCGTGGCAGACACCAGTCCCCAGCAGCGCTCATAGGTTTCTTCGCTGATCAGCACCTGCCCGCGCAAACTGAAGGCCTGCAACCTGAAAGCCAGGTTGACCAAATCCCCCATCACGGTGAAATGCGAGAACGCATCCGACCCGATGCGCCCGGCCAGCGCCTTGCCCGTGCTCAAGCCAATGCCCATGAACACCTGCGGTACGCGGTCGCGCATATGCTCCATGTTCAGGTCGCGCATCGCCATTTGCATCTCTACCGCGCACATCACAGCCCGCTGCACATCGTCGCTTCGGGGGTTTTCTGCGCCAAAAAACACCTTGATCGCGTCGCCCGAGAGCTGGTCGATGGTGCCTTGGTACCGGGTGATGACTTCAATGAGCTTGGCCAGGCAGCGGTTCAAAGGCTCCAGATCGGCTGCATCAGGGTTTTGGCTGTCCGTCACAGGCCCACCACGCAACTTGGCCCAAAGGACGGTGACGTCGCGCGAGACCAATGAAAACGCATAGGGGGCCATGCTGGTCTGCGCAGCCAAGCGCAGCGTGGCCGACATCTCCGCCCGGGCCGCAGCGCTGAGCGGGCTCCCTTTGTCACGGGAGACCAGGCCATCGAGGTGCTGGAGAACCTCATCGGGGTCAAAGGCAGATGGACCGGGGGTCGAGGCTGTGGTGTCTTTGTCCATGGTTGTACTGAAAGCCCATCTGTTGGCACTGCAAACTTGCAATCAAGCGATGGCTGGCCACAAAACGGTGGCGCAGCCCATCGCCGCAGAATAGGCCCGACTTGCAGGATGGTCAATATCGTGTTTCTACGTGCCTGTTCGCTCCTGGCAACAGGTCCCTCACCCCAGCGGTCTCGCCTCCACGCAGACAAAGTCGCCTGCTTTCGCATCAAAGTCCCAGCGCTGGGCATGGCGCTGAAGCGGTGCGGTCCCAACGTGCTCCAGGCCCACGACGGGCACGACGGACTGCACCTGCAGCACCACCAAACTATTCGGCTGCCCCCAGCGCAAACGGTGCGACACCGCCGTGCCCGCCTGCATGGACCACAGCCCGGGCAAGGGCTGTGAAAGGCCTGGCTGGTGCACGTGGCCCGAGAGCAGCATATCCGCCCCCGCCTCGCGCCACCGCGCCACCGCGGCATCGGCCCCCAGGGGGCGGTGGGATCGGTCCTGCGCGCAGCGGCCCACCAGAGGGTGGTGGCTGGCCACGATGCACCAGGCGTCATTGGGCGCAGCCAGCAAATCTGCAGCCACCCGGTCCACCTGGCGCGCCGACAGGCTGCCCCGCTCATGCCGCCAAGGCCGGGTGGTGTTCACCCCCACCACACAAAACGGACCGACCTGGCGCTGCGGCTCCAACTGCGCACCAAACTGTGCGGCAAAGCGGTCGTAGGCACGCCCCCAGCGCAGCCACCAGGCAAACAGAGGCAAGTCGTGGTTGCCTGCCAGCACCACACGCTCGGGCACGCCCAGCCCCTGGATGAAATCATGTGCCTGCGCAAATTGTGTGCGGGTGGCGCGTTGGGTCAGGTCGCCCGACACCACCACCACACGGATCTGCAACGCATGGGCCAGGCGCTGCACGGCAGCGCACACCTGCGGGTCGTGCGCACCAAAGTGCAGGTCGGACAAATGCATCAGCCGCTGCGGCTGCATAGCGGGTAAATCCATCGCCAAAGATTCCTCTGACAAAAGCGATTGCGTGCACTGAGTTTCATGGCTTCGGCGGCAGAGCCGCCTTGGACCATGAGGGTTGCTTCACATTAAGCGGTGACCAGCGATGGCGCAACGCCCGTGGCGGCAGGCAAAGGCTCCACCGGCGATGCGGGCGTGCGCTCCAGCCTGGTGGGCGCCACCAGCCACAAAGGCCGTGGGTGCAATTTGAAGCACAGCGGTGCATCCATGCGCTCACGCTCGCCATCAAACGCCACTTTGACCCGGCCCTTGCGCCAGCCGCTGGGGCTCACGGTCAGCTCAGCGCAGGCCAGGCTCAGCACGGCGGAGTCTTGCTCCAACTGCCCCAGTGCCGCCCGCCACACAGTGCGCGCCATGGCCCAGCGGCCCTGGGGCTTGAGCAGCACCACCGCCAGTTGCCCCCCCTGCGCCACCGACTGCGCCTGGGGCAGCCCCACCTGCTCCAGCTGCAGCGGGTTGTTGCCCACAAACAAAGTGGTTACCTGGTGCTCTTGCTCGTACACCTGCGCGCCCTGGTGGGTGCGCACCAGCACCCGCCAGCGCCGCCCTGACGATGGCCGCAGCATGCTCCACACCGCCGCGCCCATGGCCACCCAGCGCGAGCGGCCAAACCGGCGCGTGGCCTGCTCACGCTCTGCCAGCAAGCGCGGGTACAAGCCCACGCTGGCGTTCACCAGAAACACGCGGTCGTTCACAAAGCCCACCTGCACCGGCCGCAGCTCGCCTGCGTGCAGGGCCTGCAGCAGCTGCAGCACGGCCGCCTCGGCATCCATCGCAAGGCCCTGCTCGCGGCTGAAGTAATTGAAGGTGCCCATGGGCACCACCCCCATAGGCACCCCGGCGCGCAGGGCCGCAGCGGCCACAGCGTTGATGGTGCCATCCCCCCCGGCGGCCACCAGCAGCCCCGCGCTGTCGCGCGCAGCGGCTGCGGCATGGTCGGCCAGTTGCACGATGTCGCCCCGCTCGCGCGGCACGTGCCACACCACGGGGTGGTCGCACTGGGCAAAGGCCCCACTCAGTTGCGAGCGCGCCAGGTCCAGATCCGCCCCCGGGCGCAGAGGCACCACCAGGTGAACGGGGCTTTGGGCATGGAGCAGCAAGGGGCTTTGAAAATCGGTCATGGCAGCGGGCAGGCGTGGGGCCTGCGGAGGGTTCGGTGAGAGACAAGCGCCGCCGGGCGCATACCCATGGATGGTGCCCAGCCCCTCGCCCCTTGGCAGCCAGCGCGCTGCGCTGCTGCATGTCAGCAGGCACCTACAAAGGCGCACCGCCCACCCGCCCATACCGTGCCAGCGGCGGGGAATAGCCTGCCGCAGCCGGGCACTTCGTGTAAAAACACGGCCCTTGCCAGCGCTGCAGCGCTGCCCCTACTCACCTTTGCCGCAACCCAAAGAAGAAGCCCCTGATGACCCTGGACACCCTGGCCCCCTGGATCGCCCAACACCCCCTACCGCTGTGGCTGTGCGGCATGGCCCTGTGCGCCCTGCTGGGCGGCCTGGCACTGCAAGGCCTGCGGGCACTTCGCCACCAGCAATCGCCCCTGCGCCGCTGGCTGCACCCCGCCAGCGCCACCGCGTTGCTGGTGATGGCCATGGCTGCTGCCGCCTGCGCGCTGCTGGCAGGCGGCGCGGTGCTGGCCGCCCTGGCCGAGAGCGGGCAGGCCACAGGCACCTGGGGGCGGGTGGACGAGGCCATTGCCCACCAGCTGCGCACCCAGGCCAGCATGGGGGACCTGCGGTGGTTCGCCACCGTTACCCACCTGGGCGACAGCTGGGTGCTGGCGGCATTGACCGTGGCGGTGACAGCAGCGCTGTGGTGGAGCAAGCACCGCCTGCTGGCCGTGGGCTGGTTCGTGGCCATGGCCGGCAACGGGCTGTTGACCAAGATCCTCAAGGACGTGTTTGCCCGCGTGCGGCCCGAGCATGTGCACGGCGCAGCCCAGGCCGATGGCTTCAGCTTTCCGAGTGGGCACAGCAGCGCATCGATTGTGGCCTACGCCATGCTGGCGTATCTGGCGGTGCGGCTGCTGCCCCGGCGCTGGCACCTGCCTGCGGCCTGTACAGCAGGCGCGCTAGTCTTCACCACCGGTTTCAGCCGCGTGGTGCTGCACGTGCACTACGCCAGCGATGTGCTGGCCGGCTGGCTGCTGGGCGGCACCTGGATGGTGTGCACCGTGCTCATCATGGACAGCATGGCCCGCTGGCGCGGCGCGCCGCCCACGCTGGCCCACCAATAAGAGCGGCCAACAACACTCAGCGAAGCGGTTCTGGCCAGGCGCTGCGTAGCCAGGGGAGTTTTGTTGGCCACTGTAAAAGCGAGGGCCGGCTTCAAATGGCCACGAGGTTGCGGATGCCCTTGGCCTCCATCTCGCTGCCAGGACCGCGTGCAATGACTTCGCCGCGCTCCATCACTAGGTAGTCGTCGGCCAGCTCCTGCGCAAAATCGTAGTACTGCTCGCACAGCAAGATCGCCATCTCCCCCTGGTCCGCCAGCATGCGGATCACCCGGCCAATGTCTTTGATGATGCTGGGCTGGATGCCTTCGGTGGGCTCATCCAAGATGAGCAAACGCGGGCCGGGAGCCAGTGCGCGGGCAATGGCCAGTTGCTGCTGTTGCCCACCCGACAGGTCGCCGCCTCGGCGCTTGAGCATCTGCTTGAGCACGGGGAAGAGTTCATACAGGTGCGGGGGCACGGGGGTGGAGCCACTTTTGTAGGCCAGGCCCATGCGCAGGTTTTCTTCCACCGTCAGACGCCCGAAGATTTCGCGGCCCTGGGGGACGAAGCCGATGCCTGCGCGGGCACGGTCGTAGGGGGTGGCCTTGTCGATGGGTTGGCCGTCGAAGGCAATGGAGCCGCTTTTGATGGGCACCAGGCCCATGAGGCTTTTGAGCAGGGTCGTCTTACCCACGCCGTTGCGGCCGAGCAGGACGGTGACTTTGCCGGGGGTGGCGGTGAGGCTCACGTCGCGCAGGATGTGGGAGCCGCCGTAGTACTGGTTGATGTTTTGGACGGTGAGCATGGTGGTTTTACGGGTGTTTTTGGCATCTAGCGCTTATCCATCAAGCGCAATCAACTACGTTTTTGATAGCAAAAGAAATCAGCGCCCCAGGTACACCTCGATCACCCGCTCATCCGCCTGCACCTGATCGAGCGTGCCCTCGGCCAGCACCGAGCCATCGCACAGCACCGTCACCTTCTCTGAGATGGTGCGGATGAAGCCCATGTCGTGCTCCACCACCATGAGCGAATGTTTTCCCTTGAGCGTGAGGAACAGCTCCGCAGTGCGGGCGGTTTCTTCATCCGTCATGCCCGCCACCGGCTCGTCCAGCAGCAGCAGCTTGGGGTCCTGCATGAGCAGCATGCCAATCTCCAGCCACTGCTTTTGCCCGTGGCTCAGGTTGCCCGACTGCCGCGTCACGCTGTCGGCCAGGTGAATCGTGCGCAGCACGTCGGCCAGCCGGTCCGACTGCGCGGAGTCGAGCTTGAAGAACATGCTGGACTTCACGCCCTTGTGGGTCTTCAAAGCCAGCTCCAGGTTTTCAAACACCGTGAGCTGCTCGAACACCGTGGGTTTTTGAAACTTGCGGCCGATCCCCAAGCTGGCAATCTCGGGCTCGTTGTGGCGCAGCAGGTCGATGGTGGAGCCGAAGAACACCGTGCCCTTTTGTGGCCGCGTCTTGCCCGTGATGATGTCCATCATCGTGGTCTTGCCCGCACCATTGGGGCCGATGATGCAGCGCAGCTCACCGGGGGCGATGTCCAGGCTCAGGCCGTTGATGGCCTTGAAGCCGTCAAAGCTCACATGCACGTCTTCGAGATACAAGATACGGCCGTGGGTCACATCCACTTCACCCGGCGTAGCAATGCGCGAAAAGCCTGCGGCACGGCCGCCGGACTCGGTTTGGCCCACGGGCGCAGGCGCAAGCCTGGCCTCGATGCGCCTTGCGCCCTCTTCCATCAAATCGGGCGTCATTGCGCAACTCCTTTCTTACTTGTCTTGTCTTTGATTTTCTTGACCAGACCGACCACGCCATTGGGCAGAAACAGCGTGACGGCAATGAACAGCGCGCCCAGGAAGTACAGCCAGAACTCCGGCGCCGTCACCGTGAGCCAGCTCTTGGCTCCGTTGACTATGAAGGCGCCCACGATGGGTCCGATCAGCGTGGCACGGCCACCCACAGCCGCCCACACAGCGATCTCGATGGAGTTGGCGGCGCTCATCTCGCCGGGGTTGATGATGCCGACCTGGGGCACATACAACGCCCCCGCCACGCCGCACATCATGGCGCTGATGGTCCAGATGGTGAGCTTGTAGGGCAGCGGCGAATAGCCCGAGAACATGACGCGGCTCTCGGCATCGCGCACGGCCTGCAGCACGCGGCCAAACTTGCTGCGCACCAGCCAGCGCGCCAGCAGGAAGAAGCCCAGCAGCGACAACCCCGTCAGCACAAACAAGGTCATGCGCATGTTCTGCGTGGCAATGGGCGTGCCCAAAATGCGCTTGAAATCAGTGAACCCGTTGTTGCCGCCGAAGCCCGTTTCGTTGCGGAAGAACAGCAGCATGGCCGCGTACGTCATGGCCTGCGTGATGATGGAAAAATACACACCCTTGATGCGCGAGCGGAAGGCGAAGTAACCGAACACGAACGCAATCACGCCCGGCACGGCCACGATGAGGATCAGCGTGGCGATGAAGCTGTCAGACAGCGCCCAGTGCCAGGGCAGTTCCTTCCAGTCCAGGAACACCATGAAGTCCGGCAGGTCGCTCTTGTAGTTGCCGTCGCGCCCAATCTGGCGCATGAGGTACATGCCCATCACGTAGCCGCCCAGCGCAAAGAACAGGCCGTGTCCCAGGCTCAGAATGCCGGTGTAGCCCCAGATCAGGTCCATGGCCAGAGCGCAGATGGCGTAGCACATGATCTTGCCGAGCAGCGCCACTGCGTAGTCCGACAGGTGGAACAGACTGCCTGCAGGCACCCACAGGTTGAGCACGGGGGCCACGGCGCACACCACGATGAGCGCCACGATAAAGGCAGACCAGCCGCCGCGTGTGAGTAGCGGCGCGGGTGCGGGCAGTTGGATGTTGGTAGAGGTTGGCGTAGTCATGATCAGTCGTCTCTGGTGCTTCAGTCGGCCGTACGCCCTTTGACCGCGAAGATCCCTTGGGGCCGCTTCTGGATGAAGATGATGATGAACACCAGCACCGCAATCTTGGCCAGCACCGCGCCCGCCCAGCCTTCGAGGAACTTGTTCAGGATGCCCAGGCCCAGCGCGGCATACACCGTGCCGGCCAGCTGGCCCACGCCGCCCAGCACCACCACCATGAAGGCATCGACGATGTAGCTCTGGCCCAGGTCCGGCCCCACATTGCCCACCTGGCTCAGCGCGCAGCCCGCCAAACCCGCAATGCCCGAGCCCAGCGCAAAGGCCATGGTGTCGATGCGTGCGGTGTTGACGCCCATGCACGAGGCAATGGGGCGGTTCTGCGTCACGCCGCGCACGAACAGTCCCAGGCGTGTGCGGGCAATCAGGTAGCCCATGCCGAGCAGCACGGCCACCGCAAAGCCGATGATGACAAGCCGGTTGTAGGGCAGCGTGAGGTTGGAGAGCACCTGCACGCCACCACTCATCCACGAGGGGTTTTCCACCCCCACGTTCTGCGCGCCAAAAATCGTGCGCACCAGTTGCATCAGCACCAGGCTGATGCCCCAGGTGGCCAGCAGCGTCTCCAGCGGGCGGCCGTACAGAAAACGCAGCACGCCGCGCTCCAGCACCGCACCCACGGCGGCCGAGGCGCCAAACGCCAGCGGCAGCGCAGCGACCAGGTACCAGTCGAACGCGCCCGGAAAATACTTTTGGAAGATGCCCTGCACCACATAGGTGGCATAGGCGCCGATCATCATCAGCTCGCCGTGGGCCATGTTGATCACGCCCATCAGGCCGTAGGTGATGGCCAGGCCCAAGGCGACGAGCAGCAGGATGGAGCCCAGGCTGATGCCAGAGAACGCAGCGCCGAGGCGCTCACCCCAGGCGAGCTGGCCTTCCATGGCGCGCAGTGCGGCCTGCAGCGCGGCCTTGACCTTGGCGTCTTCTTCGACCGTGACGCGCTCGTTGAGCAGCAGCCGCGTTTCGGGCGTGGCGCTGAGCGACAGTGCCTGCGCCGCAGCGATGCGCTGCGCGGCGTCGTCGCTGCCCAGCAGCGTGGCGGCGCGCGCCAGCTCCAGCTGGGTCTTGATCTTGTCGTTGGTCTCCTGCGCCAGCGCCTTGTCGAGCAATGGCAGGCGACCTGCATCCGGCTCTTTGGCCAGCGCCTTGGCAGCGGCCATGCGCTTGGCCTCATCCTTGCCAAACAGCGCCAGGCCCGCCAGGGCCGTATCGATCTCACCGCGCATGCGGTTGTTGTTGATGATGTCTTCGGCATCGGCGGGCACAGGCACCTCGGCGCCGCTCACCGGGTCAATGCCTTTGTCGTCACGCACGATCAGGGCCTTGCCTGCGGCAACCTTCACCGCGTCATCGGCCAGCGCCTGCAAGAAAGCGGCGGTGCGTTCGCTGGGCTCCACCACCGCTTGCTGCACGGCAGCCACGCGGTCGTCGGTCTCGCCAGCGGCCATCGCCAGGGCCTGCTCGGTGGTGAGTGCGTACGCCTGCGCAGTTGCACACAGCAGAACGCAAGCGATCAGACGAGAAAAAATGGAGGAATGCATGACGGAGGCTCTATGAAGTCGCAGTGGGCCGCCGCGCAGGCGCGATGCGAAGGCGAGAGCCGCCGCGCAAGGGCCGCCCCGCCGCGCTGGCGGCGTCCCCCCTCCCACGCGCCAGCGTGAGAGAGGGGGTGAAGGCGCGCTAGCGCCTCAGGGGGGTGATTACTTCTTCTCAGGTTCGTCAGCCTTCTTGTCATTGCCTTCGATGTACGGGCTCCATGGCTTGGCCTTCACAGGGCCAGGGGTCTTCCACACCACGTTGAACTGGCCGTCAGCCTTGATCTCGCCGATGAACACGCTCTTGTGCAGGTGGTGGTTCTTCTCGTCCATCTTGCTGACGATGCCCGAGGGAGCCTTGAAGGTCTGGCCGGCCATCGCTGCGATCACCTTGTCGGTGTCCGTGCTCTTGGCCTTGGTCACGGCCTGGGCCCACATGTTCACGCCGATGTAGGTGGCTTCCATCGGGTCGTTGGTGAGCGGCTTGTCCTTGTGGCCAGCGATGCCCTTGGCCTTGGCGTAGTCGCTCCACTTCTTGATGAAGGCGGTGTTTTCAGGGTTCTTGATGGACTGGAAGTAGTTCCAGGCGGCCAGGTGGCCCACCAGCGGCTTGGTGTCCACGCCGCGCAGTTCTTCTTCACCCACGCTGAAGGCGACGACAGGAACGTCCTTGGCCTTCAGGCCTGCATTGCCCAGCTCTTTGTAGAACGGCACGTTGGAGTCACCGTTGATGGTGGACACCACTGCCGTCTTGCCGCCCTGGCTGAACTTCTTGATGTCGGCCACGATGGTCTGGTAATCAGAGTGGCCAAACGGGGTGTACTTCTCGTCGATGTCGGAATCCTTCACGCCCTTGGACTTGAGGTAGGCGCGCAGGATCTTGTTGGTGGTGCGGGGGTACACATAGTCGGTGCCCAGCAGCACCCAGCGCTTGGCACTGCCGCCGTCCTTGCTCATCAGGTAGTCCACCGCAGGGATGGCTTGCTGGTTGGGCGCGGCGCCGGTGTAGAACACGTTTTTGGACAGTTCTTCACCCTCGTACTGCACGGGGTAGAACAGCAGGCCGTTCATTTCTTCGACCACGGGCAGCACCGACTTGCGGCTCACCGAAGTCCAGCAGCCGAAGATGACCGACACCTTGTCCTGGCCCAGCAGCTGCTTGGTCTTTTCAGCGAACAGCGGCCAGTTGGAGGCCGGGTCCACGATCACGGGCTCGAGCTTCTTGCCCAGCACACCGCCCTTGGCGTTGATCTCATCAATCGCCATCAGCACCGTGTCTTTCAACACCGTTTCAGAAATGGCCATGGTGCCCGACAGGCTGTGCAGCACACCCACCTTGATGGTGTCTGCCGCATGGGCTGGGAGTGCAGACAGGCCAGCGAGCGTAGCGACGGCCGCGAGGGCTTTGAGGGAATAACGACGTTGCATGTGATCTCCGGTAGGTAAGGGGGTCAAACCGCTTCGCCCTGCCCGCCGGGGTTGCCGGTGGACCGTGTGGTGCGATGGAGTGGATTCTGGAGAGCCCCTGGCTTTCGGGAAATACGCCGGGTGGCGTACACCGAGCCCCTGCTTGCCCCTGAAACGCGGTCGAAATCTCCCGTATCTGCAATGCCAAATTTCTCTGGACGATCGCAAAAGCCTGTCGTAAATTGCGCGCCGCTACCGGGGGAGGGACTCCATCGGCGGCATATCAGACCCACACACCCGACATACGATGAAAAAGCCCAGCACCCTCCGCTTTGCGTACCTGCTGACGCCCACCGCGCTCGCCCTGGCCCTTGCGGGCTGCGGCGGCGGAGCCTCCTCAGCCCCGCAAATCTCGACCAAGGATTACTCACTGGCCGAACAAACCGCCGTGCAAACGCCTTACATGGCCCTGGACATCGCCATCAATGTGGACGAGTTGCCCATAGCCAAAAGCAAGCGCGCCCAGGCTGTGGCGTACGCGCTGGTGCAAAAGCACCAGCAGCTCAAATCAGGCGGCCTTGCCACCAAGGAAACCGTGACCGAGACCGCTTGCGATGCGGGTGGCAGCTACCGCTATCGAGAACTGGACGGCCAAGACATCATCGAATTCAGCGACTGCCGCTTTGACGATGGTGAAGAATTGATGCCCGGCGTGCGCCTTATCACCAGCTTGAGCGGCACCGTGCGTTACACCTTTGTGGAAGACGCCTCGATGGACCTGGCGTACAGGACGGAGGAAAACACCGTCACCCGCTACCTCACCACAGAGGGCGCAGAGACCAACCGCGAAACCATCGCCAGCGCCTTCTGGTTTGGCTCCAACGCGCAGGGCTACCACTTCAAAGACATGAACTACCAGGTGCGCTACCAAGGCGACAACCGGGACTATGTGCTGGCTGGCGAGGGCTTCAAGGCCACGATTGACCTAAAGACGGGCATGCAGCTGAACGGCACCGTTCGGGCCGAAGGCACCATGGGCGATCTCAAGCTACCGCTGACCCGATTTCAGTTCACCACCGAGAGCCCACTGCTGTTTGCCAGCACCGACGGTTTCAGCGACGTTGCCGCAGGCCGCGTGCTCATCACAGCGGGCGACGCATCGGCCTTGCGCCTGACCTATACCGGTGCCAACACGTACACCACGGCCGTGGCCAACCCCTGACCTTCAATCACCGCGAGACCCACCATGCTGAACCGAATTCTGTGCATCCTGCTGGCACTGAGCGCCTCACTTTGGGCCCCTGCTGCACTGGCATCCAGCCCCTCTGAGCCCGCCTACAAATCCCAATTGCAAGGCTGCTTTGAGACCAGCCGCCCCACTGAATCCATGCGCAACATCAATGCCTGGCTGGCTGCTGGCCAATCGAAATTTCCCAGCTACTCCAATGCACTCAGCGTCAGCCTGAACTGCATGCGCTCGACCTGCGGCAGCAACAACGGCTTGTGTTGCAACACCTACGCGTCCATGTTCGGACTATCGGGCAGCGAACACAGCGCACTTTTTAACCAGTGCATGGGCCGCTAATCAAGCGGCGGCATCCTCCGGCCTGGGGACTGGCTGCGGGCGCTGGCCTGCTGTGCGCGCTGGCCTTTCCGCGCTGGCAGAACGTCCCCCTGGAGCCCTTGGCCTGGTTCGGTTTGGTACCACTGCTGATAGCGCTGGAGCGGCGCCAGCACCCCTGGTGGTGCTGCGCAGCATTCGCACTCACATACCAAACCACGCAGGTGGGGCCCCTCATGGTGCTGCTGGGCCCGTGGGTGGGGGTGCTGCTGGTCAATGCCATTGGCGTATGGCTGCTGCCCGCCAGCTACGAGTTGCTGCGCCGGGCTTTTCCACTGGGCTGGGCCCTGGCGGCCTGGGTGCCGCTGGGAGTGGTGCTGGAGTGGGCACAAACCACCCTGCTGGTCACCAACGCACCCTGGTGGGTGCTGGGCGCATCGCAGGCACGCCTGGTGCCGGAGGTTCAGTTCATCCACGTGACGGGCATGTGGGGGCTGACAGGTTGGCTGCTGCTGGTCAATGCACTGATTTATGGGGCCTGGCGTGGCACCCAGCGCTCGTGCCACGCCTTCCCTTGTTGGCTGTTGGCGGCATCGGCGTTGGCCGCGCCCTGGGCCTACGGGCATTGGCGCATGGCGCAGGCAGAGCGGGCGCCTGCAGCTCCATCCGACATACTTAGGGTGGGCGTGGTCGGCTCTGGACTGCCGGAACCTGGCACCGACCGCATCCCACGGGCGCTCCGCGCCAGCGAGGCCGCAGTGCACCAATCACCCGACCTGCTCGTGTGGCCTGAGGGCGTCAACGTGCCCGGCATGCCCAACACCCCTAGCATGCGCAACCCTTTGCAGCAGAGCGTGGCGCAATGGCAAACCCCGCTGCTTCTGGTGGGCACGCAGTTCCGCATCTATGGCCCGGAACTGGCGCACACGGCCTTCTCACAAGCCATTGCGGCGCCCTACGAGGCACGCACCGGCAGCGTCTGGTTAACGCCTGCGCAAACAGCGTCGGACCCTGCCCTGTTCGTGCCCAAGCAACACCTGGTGCCCTTTCAGGAGGGACTGCCTGCCACCGAAGTGGCTCCCTCGCTGGCCGCAGCCTTGCACCCACTGGCCCAGCACGGGCGGGCGCACTGGTTCACGGCCAGCCGTGAAGATCCCCTGCAACTGCCGCAGGTAAGACGGAGGGGCGATGCGCAACAACCCACGACCATCGCACCACTGCTGTGCTTTGAAATTCTGTTCCCCGCCACACTCGCACAGCGCGTGCGCCAAGGTGCGCAACTGGTGATCTGGCAGACCAACGATGAAGATGCGCAGGCCGGACACTACGCCTACCAGTTTGCCCAGTTTGCGCGCTTGCGCGCGGTAGAAACGGGCCGGGACATCGTGCGTGTGAACACCGATGGCGACCACCAGCACATCGATGCCTGGGGTCGCACCGTGGAGCAGCTGCCGCGCAGCAGCGCACCCACGCATGGACTGTTCACCGTGACAACGCGCCGGGGCTTGACGCTGTCCACGCAGGCGCCCCTCGCCTTCGTGTCAGGCTGCGCTGCCGTTGCCATGCTGCTGATGCTGTACTGCTGGCGCCGGCGTATCAGCCGTTGAGCACCACCCGCACCGGCGCACTTGCACCCCACCGATGGGCACCAGGATGCGTTGGGCGCTCTTGCCATTCCAGCAGGAACGCGGCCCCATGATGCTGGACAACTTGTCCACCGCCACCGGCGTTGCAGAACGTATATTCCTGATGCCCAGTCGCATTGCCATTCCGAGCCTCTTCTTGGCCACTCTGGGCCAATGGATGCCACTGCTTTTTTCACGGGAGTATTTTTGTGCCGAACACTGACGCGCCACCCAGCCTGGAAGAACTTGCTGCCCTGGAGACACTTTTCCAAGGAATGGACAGTTACTTCAGTGAAAGCGGTGAACGCCGCCGCTTCATGCACACGGCCAACGCGCTGATCGACAGCGACCTGCAACTCTTGCAAGCCGTGCTGGCAGGCAAGCTCACCCGCGAAGCGGCCCGAGAGGGAGCAGCCCAGGCGCACAGCCCGCTGCGCATTGCCAACGCGTTGCTGGAGCTGGAGACCACGGTCCGAAAAAGCAAGGACCTGGTGCTGCTGGACTTCATCTTTACGCTGCTGCAATCGAAAAAAGTGGTCACAGGCCTGAACCGTGCGTGGTTCTTTCCCTGGGAAAAGGCGCTGGTGCTGAACAAGCAACTGAGCGCTGATCAGCTGCGCTTTGTCTGGCTGAACAGGAAGGCGCATTACGCCAAGGAACTGGTTCCCGACTCTGTGCGCCTGCTGGCCAAACACCCCAGGTGCCCGCCGGACGTACTTGAAGCCGTTTTGCCCATGGACGACGCAAGGCTGCGCAAGATCATTGCCATGCACCCCAACACATCGGCGGAACTCACGCGTTTCTTTCTCAATAGCCCGCGCAAGCCCGAGCGCCTGAACCTCGCCATGTCGCGCCATGCCAGCAGCGACGTGTTGTTGAGCCTGCTGCGCGACAAGCATGAAGAGGTCAGCCGCGCAGCGAAGAAGAACCTGGCCCAGCGCTTTGCTGCGCTGCAAACCACCGACGCAGCGATTGATGCGGCCATCGCCACCCACATCGCCAAGCCTTACGTCAAACCAGCCAACCCCAAGCCTGAATTCAACCCCTGGAAGGCAGCCCAGGCCGGCCACGACGAGATTCTGGCAATGGACAGTGGCCAGCGCAAACGGGTGGCCGACGCCACCACCGATGCAGCGCTGCTGCGCCTGCTGTCCACCGACAGCAGCAAGGCAGTGCGCAGGGCCGTGGCAAAACGGGGGTACTGCGATCTGGACGTACTCACGGTGCTGGCCAAAGACCCGGACACCGAGACGTCGAACAACGCGCTGAGGGGCATTTTCAAGGAAGCTCCGCACGCCGTTGTCGAAGATTTGCTCAGCACCGAGGCGGTGGATGCGGCGTACCGGCAGATCGCTGCGCATGTTGCACAACACAGCCACCGCTTTTACAGCGATGAAAAATACAGCGTGCAAGACAAACAGAATTTTGCCCAGGCGATGTTGGTGGCCGAGCACACGAACAACCCCATGATCCAGCGGATGCTGGTCAAAGACCTGCAAGCCATCCCCGAGACACATTCAGCGCGCTGGGAGCTGCTCGCATCCGCATCGGCCAACCGGCATCTGGGCGAGGCCGTCAGCAGAAAAATCATCGTTGACCTGAGGTTCGGCGGGTTTGAGCCCATCCAGCGATGCAACAGCGTGGCACTGCTGAAAGAGCTGCTACAGCCGGGCGTTATCCAGCCACACAACCACTCCACCGTACAAGCCCGCCTGGCCGAATTGGCGGCCGCAGAAGCAATGGAATCAACGCAATAGGTGAGCGCACAAACTGCTGAACGCGGCCTCCCCTGCTGACAACGGCCTACTCAGCGGCAAACAAGGACAGGTTGTTGCCGTCCGCGCTGTATACGGCATTGCGCCCGGTGCCCTTGGCTTGGTAGAGCGCATGGTCAGCGCGATTGACCAAGGTCTCGAAATGCATGGGCTCTCCCGGCAGACTGGTCGCCACGCCCACACTCACCGTGACCGACAGACAATGACCCTGTTCGTTGACTGGCACGCTCATGGCCGCCACCTCACTGCGAAATGACTCTGCGGCCTGCAAGGCACTTGGCCCATCCGTGTGGGGCAGCACGATCACGAACTCTTCGCCGCCAAACCGGGCCACGATGTCTCCTCCAGCGCGCTTGCGCTTTTGGAAAACCTCGGCCACAGCGCAAATCATGCGGTCACCCACCAGGTGCCCCCAGGCGTCATTGACGGATTTGAAGAAGTCGATGTCCACCACCAGAACAGACAAGGGGTGGCCCAAGCGCTCGGCGCGCTGGCATTCGGCCTGCCCCAGTTGCATCAGCGTGCGCCGGTTGCAAAGGCCCGTCAACGAGTCTTTGGAAGCCAGACCTTCCAGTGTCTCATTGAGCTGCTGCAGCAGCGCGTTCTGCTCGCGCAGTTGCTGATTGATCTGGGCAATTTCCTGCTCACGCTGCTTGCGGTCATGGATGTTGAAGGTCACACCAATCAACCGCCGCCCAGGCGTGCTGGTGTGCGTGTCCATGATGCGGCCATAGTTGGCAAACCACACCCACTCGCCCTGCTTGGAGCGCAAGCGGAATTCGCAGCGGTACTGTGGCGTTACCCCGCTGAGGTGGTCGTGCACCGCCTGGCGCACCACCTCCACATCGTCGGGGTGGAACAGATCGTAGATATCGGGCACCGCCGATACCATCTCTTCGAGCGTGAAGCCCAGTTCGGTAAACGTCTTGGTGGCCTTGCGGGTGACTGCGCCTGTTACCAGATCGTTCTCCCACAAATCCAGTCCGGCTGCCTCCAGGGCCAGCTCCAGCCGGTCCTTGTTGAGCTCAGCCTCATCGTTATGGGGTAGCGCCGACGCGGACGCACCTGGATCAGCAGGAGCAGCGCTTTCGGCAGAGAAGGCGGCCTCTGGGTGAGAGGCAGCGTCCGGGTGAAGGGGGCCGCCAGGCGGCTTGGCAAACTCCATGCGGTCACATTTGCGGCATGGCCCCTGCGTAGCCCAGGCTGCGCAACAGCGTTGCAAACGAGGCTACGACACCCGGCGTTCCATACAGCTGGGGCGCGGCCTGCACGGCAAGCACACTCACCGGCACACCGGTGCTGCAGCCCTTCACCGCATCGTAGTAAGGCTGCAGATCGCTGCTCGCGTTGGAGAAGCCCTGCCCTGTACCCTCTGAGTAGTAGCAGATCGAATCCGGCGCAATCACATCCGGCTTTTGCGAGAGCGAGGAGTACATGATGAGACTCTCGTTCAGCGTGTAGATGGTGTGCGTCTCTGTGCTCTGGGCGGGATCAGGGTGGTTGTCCAGCCGCACGATGCCCGTATCCAGGGATGCAGCGGTTGTGCTTTGCGTCACGCTGGTGATGTAGAAATTGGTCACCACCGGCCAGCTTGCACGCTGGGTGATCATCTGGATGGCATCGGCCACCGCCTGGGTGGGCGGCGGCACAGCAGCGTTGCGCAAAAATTCACCCAAGGCACGGGCCTGGCCCAGGGTGCCGGGGATGTAGCTGCCAGACAGGGCAAACCCGTTGCCCTGCACGGACGGCCACATGGCAATGCCCGAATAGCCACCAAAACCACCGACGACACCGCCCGCCAAAGACTCTACCTGCGCTGCCGTCGTAGCCCCGAGCACGGCAGATTGCACATCCGCCTGCGTGGCAGCATCACTGGCTAGGGCCGCTGGACAAGGGGCAAGAGCGGGGTTGCCGGTAAAAGTGGTTTGGGGCAGCTGGGGCACAGCGCGGCCAGCACCATCGCCGTCCACCACCCACACTGCGCCGGGGTAGAGCATGGCTCCCAGCAAAGGCACCAGCGAATTGATCGGGCCGATCTCCACCGGCACAAAAGCTCCGAGGGACGCTCCCAGGCTCGCCTGCATCACATTCACAGTGTTTTGCACCGACTGGGTGATGGTCGAGAGCGTCAGCCCCTCTGCAGCGTCGGGCGAGCCCATGATGGCAAGCACGCAGGCATTGGTGCTGCCATCGTAGTCCTGCACAGTGACGCTGACCGGGCCCGGCTGAGCAGCCAGCTCCGCCAGGATGGCGCAAGCATCACTGAAACTGCCCCCGCCACCGCTTGCCAAAATTGCGGCACCGCTGGCAATGTCCTTCAAATCCGTCAAGCCGTAGCTCATAGCCCCCATCTCTTGTCCCTTGATACATTTGTAAACATGGGACGATATGCGAGAGCGGGCCAATGTCAACCGAATAGTTACAGGGTGATACCCCGGCTTTAAACGGAATTGCGATCTAAATCAGGAAATTGGGAGTCCAATTGGTGCAATTTTCCATGCGGAACTGATGTAAACCCAGGATGGCACCCAAATGGTGCCCGCCCCAGGTCTTTTGATAGCAAAAGCCCCAAAGAGGTGCAGGCCTGCACGCAGCCCACATGCGCCCAAGATGGCCCTTTGATGCACGTTGCAGGCGGAGACGGATACAACGCTGCGATCAACGCTCAGGCATCGCCAGAGTCTCCACTGTCACATGCTTGTGCACAGGACTGGAGAGTACCAGTGACGTGGTGACGGCCCCGTACTGGGCCAGCGCATCCACCACCCGCTCCAAGTGAGACGGCGCAGGAATCGCGCAACGCACAATGAAGCAATCCTCTCCAGTGACACGGTCGGCAGAGAGCACCTCAGGCATGCTTTCAAACAATGCAACGTACGGCGCAATACCACGGTGGTCTGTCTGCACGCGGATGATGGCGACCAACCCGACTCCAATCGCACGCAAGTTGACGCGGGCGCTGTAGCCCTCGATCACGCCAGCCTCTTCCAGCTTGCGCACGCGCTCACTCATGGCGGGCTGAGAGAGGCCAATGCGCTTGCCCAGCGCTGCCAGGCTTTGGCGCGCATCGGTCTGCAGGGCCTGAAGGATAAGCCAGTCTTTTTTATCGAGTGTCATGGTGTGCGCAAGGAAAGGACGGTTCAAAGGGAGACAGCTCCTATTGTTTTACATACCGCCATGGGCTGGGCCAATGCCCCATCGGTTTAGGCCCCTCCATTCCGATGACTGACCCTGTACAGCACGGGGCAGCGTGTCTACGCTGAGGCTCTGTTTTGTCCTACTACACCCCTGCCATGCAGCTCATTGGAATGCTCGACTCTCCTTACGTCCGCCGCGTCGCCGTGGCCCTGCACGCACTGGATATCACTTTCGAACACCAGCCCGTATCGGTGTTTCGCCAGTTCGATGACTTTGCTCACACCAACCCCATCGTCAAAGCCCCTACCCTCGTAACGGACGAGGGCGTCGTCCTCATGGACTCGACCCTCATCCTGCAGTGGATCGAACTGTGTGCTCTGCGGTCTGGGAACACCGGGCGCAGCTTGACACCCTGCGCCAGCGCAGACCAGTTGCACGACCTGCGCCTCGCCGGGCTGGCACTGGCCGCTTGCGAGAAAACCGTACAAACCGTGTACGAGCAGCAACTGCGCCCTGCCGAGAAGCAGCACGCCCCCTGGCTGGAACGCGTCGAGCGCCAGCGCAATACCGCCTTTGAGCTGCTGGAAGCCGAGCTGCAACGCATGCCGATGCAAGCAGGGTCAGAGTCACTCACCCACGGGCGCATCGCCTGCGCCGTGGCCTGGAGCTTCACGCAGTTGCTGTTACCTGGGTGTGTGCCAGAGTCCAGGCACCCTGCACTGGCCGCCTACTCTGCTGCGGCAGAGCAACTGCCCGCCTTTGTGGCCTGCCCTCAAACCTGAGCCAGACCCGAGCCCAGGTCTTTCAGGCGATGCGGGCAATGACTGCACCCAGCGCCTGTGCGGTACCAGTCTGTGCAGCCAACGTAACACGCCCCGCGCGGTGCGCTGTCACCTGCATCTCCATCTTCATGGCTTCCATCACGGCGATCACATCGCCCTCTTGCACCGTGTCGCCATCGGCCACCTTCCAGGCGTGCAGATTGCCGGCGATGGGCGAGGTGACGGCGGCGGCATCCAATGCCGCCTCTGCCGGTGCGGCGGCACCAGCGCCCTGCCCGCCTGCTGCCGCCAAGCCTTGCAGCAGCACGGCAGGCAGGCCCAGCTGCACGCGGCGGCCATCGATCTCGATGGCGGTGCGCAGCAAGCTGGTGTCGGCTGCTGGCGCAGCGCGCACGGCGGCGGCCAGCGGGGTGGCAAAGTCGGACTCGATCCAGCGGGTGTGCACCTTGAAGCCATCAGCCCCCACAAAGTCGGGGTGGTCGATGACGGCACGGTGAAAGGGCAGCACTGAAGCCACGCCTTCGATCTGGAACTCGCGCAGCGCACGGCGGGCGCGGGCCAGGGCCTGCTCGCGGGTGGCGCCGGTGACGATGAGCTTGGCCATGAGCGAATCGAACGAGCCGGGCACCACGGAGCCCGTCTGCACACCGGTGTCCAGCCGCACGCCGGGGCCGGAGGGAGCGTCAAAGCGCTGCACCGGGCCGGGGGTGGGCAAGAAGCCTCGGCCCACGTCTTCGGCATTGATGCGGAACTCGATGGAGTGGCCCAGCGGCACAGGCGTTTGTGTGAGGGACAGCGGCAGGCCGTCGGCCACGCGCAGTTGCTCCACCACCAGGTCCACGCCCGTGGTTTGCTCAGTCACGGGGTGCTCCACCTGCAGGCGGGTGTTGACCTCCAGGAACGAGATGGCGCCGCTTTGGCTCAGCAAAAATTCCACCGTGCCCGCGCTCACATAGCCTGCAGCGGCGCAGATGTCGCGTGCGGCGGTGTGGATGCGTTCACGCTGTGCGTCGCTCAAAAATGGCGCAGGGGCCTCTTCCACCAGCTTCTGGTTGCGCCGCTGCAGCGAGCAGTCGCGCGTGCCCAGCACCACCACATTGCCGTGGGTGTCGGCCAGCACCTGGGCCTCGATGTGGCGGGGCTTGTCGAGGAACTGCTCCACAAAGCACTCGCCCCGGCCAAAGGCGGTGACGGCTTCGCGCACGGCGGATTCATACAGCTCGGCCACTTCGTCCATGCGCCATGCGATCTTCATGCCGCGCCCGCCGCCACCAAAGGCTGCCTTGATGATGATGGGCAGGCCGTTTTGCTCGGCAAAGGCCAGTACCTCGCTCGCGTCCTTCACCGGGTCGGGCGTGCCCACCACCAGCGGCGCACCCACTTGCAGTGCAATCTTGCGTGCAGACACCTTGTCGCCCAGTTGGGCAATGGTGGCAGGGCGAGGGCCAATCCAGGCCAGGCCTGCATCGATCACGGCCTGGGCAAAGGCGGCGTTTTCCGACAGGAATCCGTAGCCGGGGTGCACGGCGTCGGCACCGCTCTTTTTGGCAATGGCCAGGAGCTTTTCGACGTTGAGGTAGGTGTCTGCGGGGCGGTCGCCGTCCAGACCATAGGCCTCATCGGCCATGCGGGTGTGCAGGGCATCGATGTCGGCATTGGCGTACACGGCGACGGACTGCACGCCGTAGTCGGCACAGGCGCGGGCGATGCGGACGGCGATCTCTCCGCGATTAGCAATCAGGACTTTTTTCATATCAATGTTCCGGTGTTCTTTGAAAGTGCAACCAACGGCACGAACAATCAAGGCGCAAGCTCTGCAAACGGCTGGATCGGGTTGAACCGCAGCCACGCGCCCACAGGGATCTGCCCTGCGCGGTCGAGGTGGTACGGCGCCACGCAGCCGATGACCGGGTAGCCGCCGGTGAGCGGGTGGTCGGCCAAAAACAGCACGGGCTGGCCGCTGGGCGGCACCTGCAAGGCGCCCAATGCCGTGCCTTCGCTGGGCAGCTCGCCGGTGACGGCGCGGTCCAGGGGCACCTCGCCCGCCAGGCGCAGGCCCACGCGGTTGGACTGGGGCGTGACCTGCCAGCGCTGGGCGGCAAAGCGGGCAATGGCCTCGGGCGTGAACCAGTCGGTGCGCGGGCCCATCACCACGTCCAGCACCACGTCACGCTCCAGCGTGGGCAAATCAGCAGGCGGCAGCTCTGGCGCGGCCACCACGCAGGTAGCCGGGGCGGACAGCACGGCCAGCCAGTCGCCCACGGCCACGGGGACGGGGCCCACATGGGCCAGGGTGTCGGTGGCGCAGCTGCCCATCACCGGGGCTTCAGCAAAGCCGCCGCGCACGGCCACATAGCAGCGCGCGCCGGCAAGGGGTTGGCCCACGGCCAGGGTGTCGCCATCGGCCAGGGCCACAGGCGCGTAGCGCGACATGGGCCAGCGCTGCCCAGAGGCCGTGGTCAGCATCAGCACGGCATCGGCACCGGTGACGGCCACCACGTTCTCGCCCACGCTGCGCAGCTGCAGGCCTCCGCCCACGGTCTCCAGCGCAGCCAGGTGGCTGGGGTTGCCCACCAGGCGGTTGGCAGCCTTGAGGGCGGCCTGGTCCATCGCACCCGATGCCGACACGCCCTGCCCAGCCTGGCCGTGGCGGCCCAGGTCCTGAAAGACGGTGAGCAGCCCGGTGGCACGCACCTGCAACGCGGCCTGCCCTGCGGCAAGGCTGGGCTGCGTGCGGCCAGAGGGTTTAAGGTCTTTTTGGCCTGTAGCGCTCTCTGAATAAGCGCTAGCAGCTATTGATTTAGTAGCAATATCGACAAACCGCACGCGATAGCCAGGCTGCAGCAAGGCGGGCTGTGCGCGGGCAATGTCCCACATGGCCACGGGGGTGGTGCCAATGATTTGCCACCCGCCCGGGCTGGCCTGCGGGTACACGCCGCTGAAGGTGCCTGCCAACCCCACAGAGCCCGCAGGCAGGCGGGTGCGCGGCGTGCTGCGGCGGGGTACGTTCAGGCTGGGGTGGCCGCCGCTCAGGTACGCAAAGCCGGGCGCAAAGCCGGTGAAGGCCACGGTGTACTCGCTGCCCGTGTGGCGCTGCACTACTTCATCCGCAGTGATGCCCAGGATCTGCGCCACCTCGGCCAGGTCTTCGCCGTGGTAGTGCACCGGGATTTCGACCAAGGTATCGCTGCGCTCGGCGCGCTGGGACAGGTCGCGCAGCGCAATGTGCTGCACCAACACGGCGGCGCTGGTGGCCGAGGGGCGGTAGCGCACCAGGATGGTCCGCGCAGCGGGGACCAGTTCTTCCACACCGGCCAGCGGGGTGTGCTGCAGCGAGGCCAGCAGCGCCAGGGTTTCGTCCAGGTCGGCCAGCTCGACGAGCAGCGAATTGAGGGTGACGGGCAAGAAACGCATGCCGCCTTACCCCTGGACAGCGGCCATGGAAGGGGCCATGAACGAAGCGATCTTGATGCCATCGGCCTCAAAGCGCTTGCGCAGCTCTCGCGCAATGCCCACGGCGTCGGGGCTGTCGCCGTGCACGCAGATCGAGTCGGCCTCGATGCGCACAGTGCTGCCGTCAATGGCTTCGACCACGCTCTCGCGCACCAGGCGCACCATGCGCTGGGCAATCACTTCGGGGTCGTGCAGCACGGCGCCTTTTTCGCGGCGCGACACCAGCGCGCCCTGCGGGGTGTAGGCGCGGTCGGCAAAGGCTTCGGACACCACGCGCAGGCCCGCATCGCGGGCCCACTGCACCAGGGGCGATCCGGCCAGGGCCACCAGGGTTAACTGCGGGTTGATGGTGCGAAGGGCGGTGATCACGTCCTTGGCCTGGCGGGCATCTTGGGCAATGGTGTTGTAGAGCGCGCCGTGCGGCTTGACGTAGCGCACCGCAGTGCCCGCAGCCGCCGCCAGCCCTTGCAGGGCACCAATCTGGTAGATCACATCGGCCACCAGCTCAGCGCTGGAGATGTCCATGCTGCGACGGCCAAAGCCCTTGAGGTCTGGGTAGGCCACGTGGGCGCCCACCACCACGCCGCGCGCTGCGGCGGCGCGCAGGGTTTGCAATATGCCGACAGGGTCTCCCGCATGAAAGCCGCAGGCCACATTGGCGCTGCTGACAATCTCCAGCATGGCGGCGTCATCGCCCATCGTCCAGGCGCCCAGGCTTTCGCCCAGGTCGCTGTTGAGGTCCATCGTTGTCATCGTGTTCTCCTGGTGCTGCCGCGTGCCTTGCGCGCGGCCAGCTTCGTCAAAAAATGCGGACCCAATGTCAATGCAGCGCGCCACCGACTTCGCGCACATCGGTCTGGTGGGCCAATGCGGTTTCAATGGCCACTTGCAAGCCGCGTACCTGTGTGGCCAAGGCCATGCTGGGCATGCCGGGGTGCAATGCCGCCAGCTCAGGCAAGGTGGGCACATGGATAAAGCCACCGCGTACGCCCCCTGTCCCCGTGGCCAAGTGGTGCATCAGCGCATAGAAGATGTGGTTGCACACAAAGGTGCCTGCGGTGTTGGACACCGCAGCGGGCACGCCCTGGGCGCGCATGTCGCGCACCATGGCCTTGATGGGCAAGGTGGCGAAGTACGCGGCCGGGCCATCGGTGTGCACTGCCGTGTCCACCGGCTGGCGCCCAGCGTTGTCGGGGATGCGGGCGTCGTCCACATTGATGGCCACGCGCTCGGGGGTGATCTCGGTGCGCCCACCGGCCAGGCCCAGACAGATCACCAGCGTGGGCTGCCACTGCGCAACCGCCTGCTGCAGGCGGGCTATGGCATCGCCAAAGACGCAGGGCAGCTGCACAGCGCGCACGGTGTAGACACCACCGGCGGATGCCGGTGCAGCTGGTTGCCAGCTGTCCAGCGCGCGGGCCACTTCCCACGAGGGGTTGAGCGGGTCTTTGTCAAACGGCTCAAAGCCGGTGAGCAGCACGTTCTGCGTCATGGTGTTTCCTTGGAGTTAATGGGGATTAACTAGGGTTAGCGGAACATCAGGAAGTACAGCAAAAACACGTTGGCCGTGAGCAGTGCCAGGGCCGTGGGCACCTGGGCGCGGATGACGGCGTTCTTGTCCGGCAGCTCCAGCAGCGCAGCAGGCACGATGTTGAAGTTGGCCGCCATGGGCGTCAGCAGTGTGCCGCAATAGCCCGACAGCATGCCAATGGCCGCCATCACTGCGGGGTCACCGTGGTACACGCCCACCAGCACCGGCACGCCCACGCCGCCCGTCATCACCGGGAAGGCGGCAAAGCCGTTGCCCATGATGATGGTGAACAGCGCCATGCCAATTACATACACGGCCACGGCCACAAAACGCAGGTCCATGTTGATGTAGGTGGTGGTGACGTAGGCCACGGCCTTGCCCACACCCGCGTCCGAGAACACCAGGCCCAGCATGCCCAGCATTTGCGGCAGCACCAGGGCCCAGCCCAGGGCGTCGGTCAGGCGGCGCGATTCGCGCATGCCTTGTGCAGGGGTTTCACGCGTCAGCCAGCACACCAGCGCCAGCGACAGCACGCAGCCCACGCCCAAGCTCACCAGCGTGGTGTTCTTGGGGTCCAGCAGTGGCACGCCGCCCACCGACAGGTGCTTGGCCGACAAGGTACCGATCATGGTGACCAGCGGAATCGCCAGGGCTGGGGCAAACAGCTTGTTGCCCAGGCGCTTGGCGCTGGCCGCGTATTCGGCCACGCTGGGGCTTTTGTGCTGGCCACCGGCCACACCGCCAAAGCCCGCAATCAGCGCCATGGCCACGGCGCCCACGCCCACCCACAGCGGGGGCAACTGGTCGCCCACCAAGAACACCAGGGCATACAGGCCCCAGAACAAGCCGCTGCTCACGCGCTTGGGGTTGCTGCCATCGGTGAAGGTGGCAATGGACGTGAGGGCCAGCACGGCGCCCACCAGGTAGTACAGGTATTGGATGGAGAGAATCATGGCGGCGCTCCTCAGGCGGCTTTGTTGGAAGAAGCCGCAGCAGCGGACAAGGGCTCAATGCCTTCAGCCTTCAGCTCGCGGGCCAGCACGCCGTCCAGGCGGTACAGGCGCCATGCGTGGATGGCAAACGCGCAGATGGCGGTGGGGATGCCCCAGAACGCGACGTGCAGCGGCTCTACATCAATGCCCGCTTCGTGCAAGAAGGTGGTCATCAACACGATGGCGCCAAAGGCGACGAAGATGTCCTCGCCAAAGAACAGGCCCACGTTGTCTGTCGCGGCCGAGAAGGCGCGCAGCTTGTGGCGAATGCGCTCAGGCAGCGTGCCGTAGCGGGCTTCAGTAGCACCTTCGGCCATGGGCGCCAGCAGCGGGCGCACCATTTGCGGGTGGCCGCCCAGGCTGGTCAGGCCAATGGCAGCGGTGAGCTGGCGCGCAGCCAGGTACACGATGAGCAGGCGGCCTGCGGTGGCCGACTTGATGGAACTGATCCAGTTTTGCGCATGCTGGCGCAGGCCGTGGCGCTCGAGCAGGCCAATCACCGCCAGGGGCAGCAAGATGATGAGCGGCAGGTTGCGCGTCTTGATAAAGCCCGTGCCGATGGTGGCGAGGATTTTGTCGATGGGAAACCCGGCTGCCAGGGCGGTGCCCACGGCCGTGACGATCACGACCAGCATGGGGTTAAACCGCAGGACAAAGCCCACGATGATGATGGCCACTCCGATGAGCGGCCACAGATTGACGTCACTAAGCATGTTGATCCTTCATTGAGCACACAGACACACAAACACCCCGCTCAGCGGTGCCTGCCCCCTGAACCAGGGCACAGGCACCGCTGAGCGCGCTTTTCCTCTGCCGCTGCGTGCAGACCCCAAAGTCCTCGGCACGCAGCCAGCTGCCTCTCGCCATGCAACTTGCATGCCATATCAACGAACAAAACATGCACCATTGAGTGGCAATCGAATAATTTTTGTTGAACAAAAAATATTCAGTTGTTTTACGATTCGTCGATTCTGCCCAACAAAGCAGCACCCATACCCTCAGTAAAAACCCTCGGTTTCCGCACAAACTGTGGGGTTTGGGATGCCAGCAACCGCTGCGCGCGCCTCTGACCGGCCCGCCCGGCGGGTGCCGCAGGGGCCCTGCGAATGCGCCCAAGGGCGCCCCCAAAGTGTGCGGGGGCGGGGCTTCTTTCCCCTTACCATCCGGGCATGAAGTCAGAACTGAGCAACCCCCAAACACTGAATGACCGCATGGCGGAGCTGATCCGCCAGAAGATCGTGCACGGGGAGTTCACGCCGGGCCAGCGCCTGTCCGAAGCGGCCCTGAGCGAGAGCCTGGAGATATCGCGCAACACCCTGCGCGAGGTGTTCCGCCTGCTGACCAAAGAAGGGCTGCTCAAGCACGAGCCCAACCGGGGCGTGTTTGTGGCCATCCCCAGCATCGCGTCCATCATCGACATCTACCGCGTGCGCCGGCTCATTGAGTGCCAGGCACTGGCCCAGGCCTACCCCCGCCACCCCGCCAAAAAGCACCTGCGCGACGCCGTGGAAATGGCCCTGCGCTGCCGCGATACAGGCGACTGGCAGGGCGTGGGCACGGCCAACATGGAGTTCCACATGGCCATCGTGGAGCTGGCCGACAGCGAGCGCCTGAACGTGGTCTTCTCGCACCTGCTGGCCGAGCTGCGGCTGGCCTTTGGCCTGCTCAACGACCCGGAGTTTCTGCACATGCCGTATGTGGAGATGAACGTGAACATCCTGGAGCTGTTCGAGGCAGGCAAGCTGCAAGAGGCGTCTGCCGCGCTCAACGAGTACCTGGTGCATTCCGAGCGCATCGTGCTGGCGGTGTATGCACGGCGGATTTCGGATGGCGGGCAGCCCAAGTAAGCAGGGCCTGGGCACGCCGGGCTGCGGCGCTGCCGCCCAGGCGTTTGGGGCCCACGGGTATGCCTTGGTGGAAGACGCCGTGCCAGCCCCGCAATGCCAGGCACTGGCCGCGATGGCAAGCCGAGACGAGGCAACCGCCCACACCCTTTCGGGCGGCACGCGCAACATGCTGGCGCAGCCCTGGTGCGCCGCCCTGGCCCAACAGCTGCGCGCCCACCCCAACATTGCCGCCTGCCTGCCCGCCGATGCGCGGGCCGTGCAGTGCACCTATTTTGAAAAGACCGCCCACCGCAACTGGCTGGTGGCCCCGCACCAGGACCTGAGCGTGCCCGTGGCCCAGCAGGTGGCCGCACCCGGCTGGCAGGGCTGGTCGGCCAAAGAGGGGCACTGGTTTGTGCAGCCACCCGCCGCGTGGCTGGCGCACATGGTGGCCGTGCGGCTGCACCTGGATGACTGCGGGCCCAGCGACGGGCCGCTGCGCGTGCTGCCCGGCACGCACACCCACGGCCACCTCTCGCCCACCGCCATGGCCACCCTACGCCAGCAAGGCACCGAGGCAGTGTGCACCGCACCCGCAGGGACTGCGCTGCTGATGCGCCCGCTGCTGGTGCACGCATCGTCCAAATCCACGGGCACAGGCCGCAGGCGCGTGCTGCATTTTGTGTTTGGCCCCACCGCCCTGCCCCATGGGCTGCAGTGGCCCACCGCCGTCTGACGGCATCCCTTCACCCCTGCAACCCCATGCCCTTCACCCCTTTTCACATGGGCGCAGGCCTGGCCCTCAAGGCCGTGGCCGGGCGCCACTTCAGCGTGCTCACCTTCGGCATTGCCCAGGTGGCGATGGACATTGAGCCGCTGGTGGGCATGCTGCGCGGCGCGGCCGTGCTGCATGGCCCCACGCACACCTACCTGGGCGCGGTGCCCATCGCGCTGGCCACGGCCGTGCTGGCGCCCTGGCTGTGCCGCCCTTTGCTGCGGCGCTGGAACCTGGAGGTGCAGCACCACCGCGTGGCATGGCTGAGCGAAGCCGAGCAGTGGCGGCCAGGTACGGTGTTGCTCAGCGCCCTGGCAGGCACCTGGTCGCATGTGGTGCTGGACAGCGTGATGCACGCCGACATCACGCCCTGGGCGCCATGGTCTGACGCCAATGGCCTGTACGCCTGGGTGTCGCTGTCTACCCTGCACGGGCTGTGCGTGGCAGGCATGGTGGCGGGCGCAGCGGCGTGGGTGGCAAGGCGCTGGCTGGGGCGCAAACGCCCTGGCATCGGCGCATCGCACACACCACCCTAGAAACACTGGCAGCTATATTTTTTATAGCTGCCAGCGCTTTATTTCAAAGCGCTACAGGCCCATTTGGCTTAAAAAAGCACCACATCTGCCGGGGCCACCGCCACCCGGTCGCGCCCGCTGGATTTGGCCTGGTACAAGGCCGCATCGGCACGGGCCAGCAGCAGCTCAAACGTGGCATCGCCCGCCTGCACGGCAGCCACCCCGATGCTGACGGTGCAGTGGGGGGCTGGGGCCTGGGGCGCAGCGCTGCGCACGGTGGCGGCCACCCGCTCGGCCACCACCTGGGCAGCGGCCAGATCGGTGCCCGGCATCAGCACCAGAAACTCTTCGCCCCCATAGCGCCCCAGCCTGTCTGCGCCGCGCAGAGCGGCACGCACCTGGGTGACCAAATCGCGCAGCACAGCATCCCCCACCAGGTGGCCGTGCGTGTCGTTGATTTGCTTGAAGTGGTCCACATCCAGCATGAACACCGCAAACGGCTGCTGGTAACGCTGCCAGCGCTGCATCTCCATGGCGGCCAGCTCCAGCAAAGCACGGCGCGCCAGCGCACCGGTCAAGCTGTCGTGCGTGGCCAGGTGCTCAAACTCTGAGCGCACCCGCTCGCTGGCCATCAGCAGCACCCCCACGCTGACGAGCAACACCGAAAAGCTGAAAGCCCCCAGGTAGGCCGTCTGCGCCAACGAGGGCGCAAAGCGGTCTGAATCCGCGCTGTCCAGCCACAGAGAAGACACGCCGCGCCCCACCAGCACCAGCACCTGGGCCGCCAGCACCCCGGCCGCCAGACGGCTGGAAAACCCCTGGCCGTGGCGCAACAGCAGGCGCACATGCACCACGCACACCAGCGCCAAGGTGCTGGTGAACACCAGCACACGCAAGCGGTAGTCGGGCTGCACCCACAAAAACACCGCCATGAGGGACAGCGCGCCTGCGGCCACCATGCCCCACCGCCGCCACGCCACGGGCTGGCCAAAAAAGCGCTGGCTGCCAAACAAAAAGAAGGCAAACCCCACCATCAGCAACCCATTGCCTGCCAGCACCAACAACCAGTTGGGCAGCACGCCGCTGAGCACGAACAGCACGGTGGACGACGCACACAGCAGCGGCGCTAGCCCCCAATAGCGCAGGCCCCGGATGGACGCAGGAAAATTCGCGCGCACCCCGAGCAGCACCAAGCCCAGCACCACAGCCATGATGCCGGACATGGCAGCCAGCGAACGCAGATCGAGGGAAGGCATCAAGTCACACGAAGCACGAAGAGGCTGTGAGTTTATTCACTTTCTGTTACAGACAACACCCCATGGCAAAGCGGTCCCATGCGGGGACTTGGAGGTGGCGGCGCGCTCAAGCGCGTGCGCGCACCGCTTATGTGGCAAACAGGAAAGGCGGCCCGACGGCAGCGACTTCAAAGCGCCCGCTGCAGCTCCAGCCACGCCCGCAAGCGGCGCACACCCTCGACCAGGCGCGAGGGGTCTTTGGAGGCAAAGCACCAGCGCAACCAGCCCTGGGCCTCAGGGGCAAAGGCATCGCCCGGGGCCAGGCCCAGGCCAGCCTCGGCCACCAGGCGCTTGGCCACGGTCATGGAATCCTCAAACCCTTCGAGCCGGAAAAACGCGTACATGCCGCCATGTGCCGCAGCCACCTGCACGCCGGGCACGGCGGCCAGCAGGGGCACCAGGGTGTCGCGGCAGGTTTTGAAATGCTCCACCACGCGGGGCGTGATCTCTTTGCGGTAGGCCAGCGCGGCCAGCGCCGCGCGCTGGGTGAACACACTGGCGCACGAGGTGTTGAACTCGATCAGCTTGCCCATGGCATCGACCAGCGCCTCGGGCAGCACCAGCCAGCCCAGGCGCCAGCCGGTCATCAAAAAGCTTTTGGAAAAGCTGTGCGCCACCAGCAGGCGATCGTCGGGCGCGGCCACGTCCAGAAAGCTGGGCGCGCAGCCGTGGGGCGTGGGCTCGTAGTAGAGCTTTTCGTAGACCTCATCGGCCAGGATCCAGGTGCCGGTGCTGCGGCAATGCGCCAGGATCTTCTGCTGCTCGTCGCGCGTCAGCGTCCAGCCCGTGGGGTTGTTGGGCGCGTTGACGATGAGCAGCTTGGTGCGCGCCGTGATGGCGCCCAGCAGCGCGGGCAGATCCAACCCCCACGCGCCGCCCTGCGGCCGCAGCGGCACGCAGCGCACCTGCGCCCCCATGATGGTGGGCTGCGCCACCAGGTTGGGCCACACGGGCGTGACGATGACGACCTCATCGCCCGCATCCACCAGCGCCTGCACCGCCAGCATGAGCGCGCTGACCCCGCCCGAGGTGACCACGATGCGGCCGGCATCCACGCCTGCCGTGGGGTGCGACTCCCCCATGTATTGCGCCAGCGATTCGCGCAGCTCGGGCAGGCCGCAGTTCTGCGAATAGAAGGTTTCGCCGCTTTCCAGCGACTCGATGGCGGCGCGGCGGATCACGCCGGGGGTGACTTCATCGCTCTCGCCAAACCAGAAGGCCAGCACGTCTTTACGCCCCATGCCAGCGTTGGCGATTTCACGGATTTTGGAAGCTTCCAGGTTGGCAATGACTTGGCGCATGCAGCGGGGTCCTTCAGCGGTCGGCGGTGGGTGGATCAAGCGAGGCAAGGGCCCCAATGTAATTCGGCTGAGGAGGCAGAAACCCATGTTGCCTCCTTTTCCCTTCTGTGCGGAGCAAAGGCACATGCCCTGGGAGCGTTCCGTCCTTGCGAAATATCGTCGTTCACTATAAAAAAGATAGCTGATTGCGTTTCATAGACGGGCCTTAGACACAGATAGGAAAGACAGACAATCTTCTCGCGGCGAGACACTCCCGCCCCTGTGCGCGGCAGCAAACGCTCCCACTAAGGGCCACCAGGTCGCGCTAAGACACCGCAGCATGAAGACGCGAGGTGAAAAGGCACCGCAAGGCGATCGAAGATGAACGATGCGTAACTGGAGCGAGTACGGTCCAGGTAGCCAATCAAGCCTCCTTGTGAAACAATCATTTGACAATTCAACCGTGGCTTTGCAAGACGCCTCATGCGCATCAGCCTTCAGCTTGATATGGCAGAGAGACACAGGCACAGCGCCGCTTTCCCAACCCTCACAGCCCTTTTTTGGCGCGTTCAAACACCACAACTTTATGTTCAAAGCCCGTCACTCGATTGCAGTTCTCCTTGCCGCAAGCGCCGCCTTGCTCGCACCGATCACGGCACAGGCTCTCCAGCCAGATTCGGGCATGTGGGCCGTCAATGGAGAGGTCACCGGCAAGCCAGGGCGTGGCCTGCAAATTGATGCTCAGGGCGGGCGCAATCTGATCGTGACGTACTTTGGCTATCGAGAAGATGGCTCGTCCATGTTCCTGCAGGCCAGCGGCCCCCGGCAGGACGACGGCACATTCACCGCTGAACTGGTCGAGTTCCAGGGAGGAAAAGCGCTGGGTGCCCCTGCCAGGGATGGCCAGGTGCGCAAAGTGGTCGGCAATATCGCCATTGCCTTTGACAGCGCCACGACGGCCAGCGTGACATTTCCCGGCGAAGCACCGGCAAGAATGACGCGGTTTCAATACGAAGACCACACGGCCCGCTTCAACCGCGAGGGGCGCTATGCCATCTCCTATGCCTTGGCCACCTTCGGCAGTCTGATGCCCGCCACCGTGAACTTCAAACTGGAGAACGGCAACTTCTACATGAGTCGGTACAACGGTGATCTGGAAACCTGTGAATACTCAGGGCGCTATCAACCCGCTGGCCGAGGCATCAAGGCCGAGGGCACTTTTGCTTGCAAACAGGCCAGTTCGTCTTCATCGGGCACGTTCTGGACTGAAGAGATGGAGGTGGATGAACAGCTCTCGTACAAGGCCGTGATCTGGAAACAGACTCAGGGGAGCTCCATCAATCCTTCGGCCGAATACCACTACGGACTGTGCCAAGCACCCTTTGTCTTCGTGACCCCTTCTCGCTGCACCAAGCCATAGCGCCCAGGGGGTATCCCAATGGCACACAAGGCGGCCTCGGCCGCCTCGTTCCCACTCACCCCTCAAACTGCGGATGCAGCTGCCGGATGCGGTTCATCGCCATCGCCGCTGCCGCCGTGCGCGTCTCCACGCCCAGCTTGGCAAACACGCGCTCCAGGTGCTTTTTGACGGTGGCGGGGCTGGCCCCCAGGATGTCGCCAATGTCGCGATTGATCTTGCCCTTCACCACCCAGTACAGCACCTCGGCCTCGCGCGCGGTGAGCTTGAAGGACAGGCTCATGGATTCGATGATCTTGGCATCGGACACCTCGCGCATCACGATCAGCCAGTCGCCGCCGCCCGCGCTGTCGCCCGCCTGCTGGTGCAGGCGAAAGGTGAGGCGGCGGGCGCCCTGCTCTACCGCCAGGCGCGGTGGCTCGGCCAGCGATGCGGCCAGCAGCTCGGCGGCGTTGTCGGCCAGCACATGGCGGCGCAGCCAGGCTTGCACGGGCTCGGGCGCCCATTGGCCGTAAGCGGTCGGTGCGCCATCGGGTCCCACTTCTCCAAAGTAGCTTTGCAGCAGCTCCCGCGCCAGCGGGGTTTGCCACACGATGCGCCCATCGGCAGCGCGCACCGTGATGCTGGCGTAGCCAAAGGCGTCGAGCGCGTTGCGGGCCTCGCGGGCCTGGCGGGCGTCTTGCCGGGCCTTGCGGGCGGCGCCCAGGTGCACCTGCATGCGGGCCATCACCTCGCGGGGCTTGATGGGCTTGGTGACGTAGTCGATGCCCCCGGCCTCCAGCGCAGCCACCAGGTGCTCGGTCTCGGTCAGGCCGGTCATGAAGATGATAGGGATGTGTGCTGTGGCGGGCGATGCTTTGAGGCGGCGGGCAACTTCAAAGCCGTCCATGCCAGGCATCATGGCGTCGAGCAGCACGATGTCGGGCAACGCCTGTGCGGCACGCTGCAGCGCGGCTTCGCCATGCATGGCCACCAGCACGGTGTAGCCCGATTCGTCGAGTGCGTCGTGCAGCACGGCCAGGTTGTCGGGCACGTCGTCCACGATCAGCACCACATCGCTGTCGGTGCGGTCGAGCATGCCTGTTGGGGTCACGGGGGCGGTGGATGCGGGGGAAGGCGCATTCATGGTGGGGTGTGCTCCAGGATCTGGCCCATGGCATCGAATTGGAATTGCTGCGCCAATTGCCGCATGTGCAGCACAAAGGGCGCGTACTCGGGGTGCTGGCGCTCGATGTCGGCCAGGGCATTCAAGATGCCCCGGTAGTAGCCCAAGGATACCGACTGGGCCAGGTCGCCCAACAAGGCAGCGGGGGGGCAGGCGATGGCCGCCCCCGGGGCCGCAGCAGGCGCCACCACCGGGGCGGCGTCAACGGACTGCAGGGCGGTGGCGGAGACAGGGGCAGGCAACGTTGCGGGCTGTGGTGCAGCCGCAGGCGCCTCCAGCCACACCAGCTCCAGCCGGCGCTCCAGCCAGTCCAGCAGCTCGGTGTGGCGCACGGGCTTGACGATGAAGTCTTCAGGGCGGATGCCTGCGTCGTTCTCCAGCGTCTTGTCAAACGCGTTGGCCGACACCACGGCGATGCAGGCGCCTTCCCTGTCCGTGCCGCCCTCGCCAACCACCGCAGCCTCTGCAGCCCAGCCCTGCGCGCGGATGCGGCGAATGGTCTCCCACCCGTCAATGCCGGGCATGGCAAGGTCCATGAAGATGGCGTGGGGCCGGTAGCCGGTGGCCAGCAGGTCCAGCGCATCGTGGCCGCTGGCGGCCTGGCGCAGCTCAAAGCCCAAGGGCTCCAGCAACTGGCGCAGCAGCTCGCGGTCGGGCTCTTCGTTGTCCACCACCAGGATGCGGCGGCGCTCGCCCACGTAGCCGGTGCGGGCCCTGGCGGGGCGCGGCAAGGCTGCCGCCCCGGCCTTGCCCAAGGCGTCGGCATGCACCTCGGGCAAAAAGAGTTTGACGTGAAAGACCGAGCCCACGCCGGGCTGGCTGGTCACCGTCAGCTCGCCGCCCATCAGCGCGGTGAGCATCTTGGCAATGGTCAGGCCCAGCCCGGCGCCGGGGGCCCCCGTGGCGCTGGCCCCAGCCGCCGAGCCCCCTCGGGTGAAGGGCTCAAAAATGCGCTCGATCTCTTGCGGCGTCAGCCCCGGCCCGGTGTCTTGCACGTCGATGCGGGCCATCTCGCGGGCGTAGCGCACCCGCAGCGTGACAGTGCCGCGCGCGGTGAACTTGATGGCGTTGCCCAGCAGGTTGATGAGGATTTGCCGCAGGCGCTTGTCGTCGGCCCGCACCACCTCGGGGATCACGCCCTGCACATCGAACTGAAACGCCAGCCCCTTGGCGGCGGCCTGCAGCTCGAACAGGCCCGCCATTTCGTGCAGGCCATCGGCAAAGCGCATGGGGGCGACATCGAGCGTGAGCTTGCCCGACTCGATGCGGGCGATGTCCAGCGTGCCCTCGATAAGCGAGAGCAGATGCTCGCCGCCGCGCCGGATGACGTGCACCGCCTGTTTGCGGTGCGCGGGCACGGCGGGGTCCTCGCCCATGAGCTGCGCATAGCCCAGGATGGAGTTGAGCGGCGTACGGATCTCGTGGCTGATGGCGCTGATGTAGCGGCTCTTGGCCTGGTTGGCCTGGTCGGCCAGGGCCCGTGCATCTTCGGCCTGCTGGCGCGCTTGCTCGGCCACGCTGCGGGCGGTTTGCAGGGCCTCGTCGGTCTGGCGGTGCAGTTCAATCTCGCGCACCAGCAGGCCCGTTTGGCGATTCGATTCCTCTTGCGCCACCTGGCGGCTTTTGTGCGCCAGCACCAGCCACCAGGCCACGATGCCCGAGATGACCAGCAGCGCGAGGTACGCCTTGAGCAAGCCTGAGCGCAAGGCCACCTCGGGCGCGGCCAGCACATCGGTGTCCGTCATGGCCTGGGCGATGGTGTTGAGCTCCTGGTGGTACAGCAGCCCCATCACGGCGGCCAGCAGCGGGGCAATCACCAGCATCAGCAGCAAAAAGTGCCCCAGGCCCGTGTCCAGATAGCGCCACACCGCGCGCGGCAGCACCCAGCGCAGCGCGGCAGACCATTGCACCGCCATGCTGGCGTGGGGCTTGCACAGGTCGCCACAGCGCGCATCCAGCGTGCAGCACAGCGAGCAGATCGCGCCCCGGTAGGCGGGGCACTGGGCCATGTCGGGGGCTTCGTATTCGCGCTCGCACACCACGCAGCGCTGCACCACCAGGCGCTGGTAGCTGCCCAGGTCGGCCACCGTATCGCTGGCCCTTGCCCCGGACACCGGGCCGTGCATGGGCACGGCCACCGGCTCGCTTTGGCGGGCAATGTAGTACTTGCCGCCCGTGGCCCAGGCAATGAGCGGCGCGGTGACAAAAGCCACCGCCATGGCAATCACCGCCGAGAACGCCTGCGGCAGCGGGCCAAACAGCCCCAGGTGCGCGCTGATGGAGACGACAGATGCCAGCGCCATCGCCCCCACGCCCACCGGGTTGATGTCGTACAGGTGCGCACGCTTGAACTCGATGCCCTTGGGCGACAGGCCCAGCGGCTTGTTGATGACGAGGTCGGCCACCACCGACATCATCCAGGCGATGGCGATGTTGGAGTACAGCCCCAGCACCTCGCCCATGGCGCGGAACACGTTCATCTCCATCAGCATGAAGGCAATCAGCGTGTTGAACACCACCCACACCACCCGCCCCGGGTGGCTGTGCGTGAGGCGCGAGAAGAAGTTGGACCACGCGAGCGACCCCGCGTAGGCATTGGTCACGTTGATCTTGAGCTGCGACACCACCACAAACAGCGCCGTGGCCGCCACCGCCCAGCCGTAGTTCGGAAACACATACTCGTACGCCGCCAGGTACATCTGGTTCGGGTCGACCGCGCGCTCCACCGGCACCATGTGGGTGAGCGCCAAATAGGCCAGCAGCGCCCCGCCCAGCATCTTGAGCACGCCCAGCACCACCCAGCCCGGCCCGCCCACCAGCACGCCCAGCCACCATCGGCCCCGCTTGCCCGCGGTGGGGGCGGGCATGAAGCGCAGGTAGTCAGCCTGCTCCCCCATCTGGGTGATGAGTGCAATGCCCACCGTGAGAGCTGCACCAAACATGGGCAATTGAAAGCGATTTCCCAGTGCAGATTCACCACCGTAGTGCACAACTCCTGAAAACGCACCAGGATCGCGCATCAACACCACCCCAAACGGCACCACCAGCATCACCAGCCACAGCGGCTGCGTCCATACCTGCAGGCGGCTGATGGCCGACACGCCATGTGTGACCAGCGGGATCACCACCAACGCACAAATCAGGTAGCCCCAGCGCGGCGGAATGTCGAGCGCCAGCTCCAGCGCATAGGCCATCACAGCCGCTTCGAGCGCAAAGAAGATGAAGGTGAAGCTGGCGTAGATGAGCGAGGTGAGCGTGGAGCCGATGTAGCCAAAGCCCGCGCCGCGCGTGAGCAAATCCATGTCCACCCCATAGCGTGCCGCATACACGCTGATGGGCAAGCCCGCCAAAAAGATGATGAGCCCCGTGGCCACGATGGCCCAGAAGGCATTGATGAAACCGTACTGCACCAGCAGCGTGGCGCCCACGGCCTCCAGGATCAGGAACGAAGCCGCCCCAAACGCGGTGTTGGCCACACGCCATTCCGACCACTTGCGAAAGCGCTGCGGGGCGTAGCGCAGCGCGTAGTCCTCCATGGTCTCGGTGGCCACCCAGCTGTTGTAGTCGCGGCGCACCTTGACGACCTGCTGCGGTGGCTGACCAGGATCGGCAGGGGTTGCGGGGGGCGTGGACATGGGTGAGCCAGGGTGCAGATTCCATGCCACGGCAGCACGCACCGCGACGTACCGCGTCCGCGTGGGCCAAACGGCGTATTGCGGGCACGGGGCTTGCTGGCCACTATCCACATACTTGCCACATTCATCGGCGCTAGTGCACCATGAAATGGCCTTGCGTCGTGCGCGACATGCCCACTCGCATGAGACCCACTGTAGATAGGCTGAGCAAAACGAAATGGAACTGACACCTCGCGTTCGGCCGCACCAGCGGTCGGGCGAGCCATTGACCCCAGTATTGAGTGAAACGACATGGAACTGACACCTCGCGAAAAAGACAAGCTCTTGATCTTCACCGCCGCCCTGCTGGCCGAGCGTCGCAAGGCCCGGGGCCTGAAGCTCAACTACCCCGAGGCCATGGCCCTGATCAGTGCTGCCGTGATGGAGGGCGCGCGCGACGGCAAGACCGTGGCGCAACTCATGAGCGAGGGCCGCACCGTGCTGACCCGCGCCGACGTGATGGATGGCATCGCCGAGATGATCCCGGACATCCAGGTCGAGGCCACCTTTCCCGATGGCACCAAGCTGGTCACCGTGCACCAGCCGATCCTATGAACACCCCCTGCGTCGCTTCGCGCCTTCCCCCTCAAGGGGGACGCCACCGGTGGCCTGGCAAAGCCAGTTCCACGGTGGCACTGGCGCAATCCCGCGCGCCTCGCACCACAGCGACCCGCCCGCAGCCAGAGCGCTGACACGGCCCGCCCTCTTTTTTGGAGATTCACCCATGCTTTCCACTCGCACCAAATCCGCTCTCTTTCTGATAGCTGCCAGCGCTTTATCCATGAGTGCTAGCGCCCATACAGGGGTGGAAGCCCACAGCCACAGCGGTTTCATCAGCGGCTTTGTGCACCCCTTGTTCGGCCTGGACCACCTGGCCGCCATGGTGGCCGTGGGTCTGTGGAGCGCGCTGGCCGCGCGCGGCGCTGGTCGCGAACTGCTGTGGGGCCCCATGGGCTTTGCGGCCATGCTGCTGGCGGGTGCCGTGCTGGGCTTGCAAGGCGTGGCCGTGCCTGCGGTGGAGCCGATGATTGCGGCGTCGCTGCTGGCCACGGGCCTGCTCGTCGTATCCCGCCTGCGCGTGCCGGGCATCGTGGCCGCGCTGGGCGCGGGCGTGTTTGCTGTGTTCCATGGCGTGGCCCATGGCGTGGAGTTGGCAGGCAGCAGCAGCGCCTGGCAAACCCTGGCAGGCATGCTGGCCGCCACCGTGCTGCTGCATGGCGCAGGCCTGGCGACAGGCTGGGCGCTGCGCCAGCGTACCGTGTGGATCAGCCGCGCCGCTGGCGTGGCCGTGGCCCTGATGGGTGGCGCGCTGCTGGCGCAAATGGCCTAAGCCTTCATTTGATCTGGAGCCCCCATGATCCCTGGCGAACTCATCACCGAACCCGGCGAGCACCTGCTCAACACCGGCCGCCGCACCCTCACTCTGGTGGTGCGCAACATGGCCGACCGGCCCATCCAGGTCGGCTCGCACTACCACTTTGCAGAAACCAACAACGCTCTGGGCTTTGACCGCGCCGCCGCGCGCGGCATGCGGCTGAACATTGCGTCCGGCACCGCCGTGCGCTTTGAGCCCGGCCAGGAGCGCACGGTAGAGCTGGTGGACTACGCGGGCGAGCGTAAGGTGTTTGGCTTTCAAGGCCTGACACACGGCGCGCTGTAGCAATTTCAAGCAAAAACAGCCTCTAGCGCTTGATAGATAAGCGCTAGAAGCTATCAAAAGTATAGTTAACCGTTCTCGCGGAGCACACCCCCATGGCAACCATTGGACGACGCGCCTACGCCGAAATGTTCGGCCCCACCGTGGGCGACCGCGTGCGCCTGGCCGACACCGAACTCCTTATCGAAGTCGAGGCCGACTACACACTGCGCGCAGGCAGCTACGGCGAAGAGGTGAAGTTTGGCGGCGGCAAAACCATCCGCGACGGCATGGCGCAAAGCCAGCGCACCAATGCACAAGGGGCGGTGGATACAGTGCTGACCAACGCCCTCGTCATTGACCACACCGGCATCTTCAAGGCCGATATCGGCCTGCGCGCGGGCCGCATCGCCGCCATCGGCAAGGCAGGCAACCCCGATGTGCAGCCCGGCGTGGACATCGTCATCGGCCCTGGCACCGAGGTCATCAGCTGCGAGGGCAACATCGTCACCGCAGGCGGCATCGACAGCCACATCCACTTCATCTGCCCGCAGCAGATCGAAGAGGCCCTGGCCAGCGGCGTGACCACCATGCTGGGCGGCGGCACCGGCCCCGCCACGGGCACGCTGGCCACCACCTGCACGTCGGGCCCCTTCAATCTGGAGCGCATGCTGCAAGCGGCCGACGCCTTCCCCATGAACCTGGGCTTCCTCGGCAAGGGCAACGCCAGCCTGCCTGATGCGCTGCACGAGCAGATCAGCGCGGGCGCCATTGGCCTCAAGCTGCACGAAGACTGGGGCACCACACCGGCAGCCATCAGCAACTGCCTGGACGTGGCCGAGGCCACCGACACGCAGGTCGCCATCCACAGCGACACGCTCAACGAATCGGGCTTTGTGGAGAACACCATCGCCGCCGTGGGCGGGCGCGGCATCTGCGCCTTCCACACCGAAGGCGCGGGCGGCGGCCATGCGCCCGACATCCTGCGCGTGGTGGGCGAGGACAACTTCTTGCCATCGTCCACCAACCCCACCATGCCCTACACCCAGAACACGCTGGACGAGCATGTGGACATGCTCATGGTGTGCCACCACCTGGACGCGAGCATCGCCGAGGACCTGGCCTTCGCCGAAAGCCGCATCCGCAAAGAAACCATCGCTGCCGAAGACATCCTGCACGACCTGGGCGCCATCAGCATGATGAGCAGCGACAGCCAGGCCATGGGCCGCGTGGGCGAGGTCATCCTGCGCACCTGGCAGACCGCGCACAAGATGAAGGTGCAGCGCGGCTGGCTGGCCCCCACTGCGGGCCGCGATGAGCTGGCCGAAATCCTGCAGCGCAACGACAACTTCCGCATCAAGCGCTACGTGGCCAAGTACACGATCAACCCCGCCATTGCGCACGGCATTGCCCATGAGGTGGGGTCGCTCGAAGTGGGCAAATGGGCCGACCTCGTGATCTGGAAGCCTGCGTTCTTTGGCGTGAAGCCTGCGCTCATCTTGAAGGGCGGGCTCATCGCCATGGCCGCCATGGGCGACCCAAACGCCTCCATCCCCACGCCTCAGCCCGTGCACTACCGCCCCATGTTCGGCGCGTTCGGCGGGGCCATTGCCAAGACCTCGCTCACCTTCGTGTCGCAGGCGGGCCTCAATGCGGGTATTGGCGAGCGCTTTGGTCTGCGCAAGACCTTGAGCGCGGTGCGCAACATTCGCGGCGTGCGCAAGCAGCACATGGTGCACAACAGCTACACGCCCAAGATGGAGGTGGACGCGCAGACCTACACCGTGCGCGCCGATGGCCAGCTGCTCACCTGCGAGCCCGCCACCGTGCTGCCCATGGCGCAGCGCTACTTTTTGTTCTGAGCAACGCAGGCCGCCCGACCCATGCCGCTGCACATCCGCCTGGACGACCTGAGCGACCCGCGCATCGAGGCCTTCATGGAAGAGCACCTGCGGGACATGCGCGCCACATCGCCCCCGGAAAGCGTGCACGCGCTGGACATGGCCCGGCTGCGTCAGCCCGAGATCCGCTTCTGGACCGCCTGGCTACCCGACGCCACCCAGCCCGCCCCCGGTCGGCTGGTAGGCACAGGGGCCCTCAAGCACCTGGATGACGGGCATGCCGAACTTAAATCCATGCGCACAGCCGCCACCGTGCGCGGCCAGGGCGTAGGCCGTGCCGTGCTGGAACACATCCTGGGCCAGGCCGTGGACCTGGGCTACCAGCGCATCAGCCTGGAGACGGGCAGCCAGCCGTTTTTTGAACCGGCCTGGCAGCTGTACCTGCGCTATGGCTTTGCCGACTGCGCACCGTTTGGCAGCTATCGCCCAGACCCGCACAGCCGCTTCATGACAAGAGCGCTGTAGCGCCACAATGTAGCTTTGCCCCACCGTGCGGGCTGGCTTCTACTTACTTCGTCACCATGATCCAGGTTTCCAAAATCCTCTCCCAAGGCCACGGCCTGGCCCCCGTGCTGCTCAAGCGCGCCTCCACCGTCGAGCTCGACTGGGACGTGCGCCAAAAAAGCCGCTTCGCCACCACCGACTCGGTCGGGCGCGAGCTGGGCATCTTTCTGCCCCGTGGCACCCTGGTGCGCGGCGGCGATGTGCTGGTGGCCGAAGACGGCTCCATGGTCCGCGTGATCGCAGCGCCGCAGCCGGTGCTGGTCATCACCCACTGCCAACACCACGGCACACCGTTTGACCTGACCCGCGCCGCCTACCACCTGGGCAACCGCCACGTGCCCATCGAGCTGCAGCCCGACCACCTCAAGATCGAGCCCGACCATGTGCTGGCCGACATGCTGCGCGCCATGCACCTCATCGTGACCGAGCAAAGCCTGCCGTTTGAGCCCGAAGGCGGTGCTTACGCTGCAGGCCATGGCGGTGGGCACCACCATGGAGGGCATGGGCACGGACATGAGCACGGTCATGACCACGACCACCCCGATGCCCATTCGCACGACCACGGGCATAGCCACGACCACAGCCATGCAAGCCCTCCCGCAGCAACCACCGCAGCCCCCACCCGTGGGCGCACCGTGTCCATCCCGGTGGTCGCCCAAGGGCATGTGCACGGCCCCCACTGCAACCACGACCACTGAAATGGCGATGGGCCGCCTGCAACGCAAACCCCTCACCGCTCGGGCTGAGCCTGTCGAAGCCAAGGCGTGCCGCATGCCCCACAGGCCCCCGCACGCGCAGCCACTGGGCTGACCCATCGCCGCCATGCGCATCGACCGCCCCGCCCCCCTGCCCGCCGCCAGCTTTTTGCAGCTGATGTGGCTCGCCTCCCCCGCGCTGCCTGTGGGCGGGTTCTCGTATTCCGAAGGGCTGGAAAGCGCCATTGAAAACGCGGGCCTGGCCAGCGAAGCCGCCGTGGGCGACTGGCTGCTGGACCAGCTTCACATCACCCAGGCGCGCGGCGACATGGCCCTCATCGCCAAGGCCGTGGGCGCCTGGCGGCGCGCAGACTGGGCGCATGTGCGCGAACTCAACGACTGGGTGCTGCACACCCGCGAAACCAGCGAGCTGCGCCTGCAAACCGAGCAAATGGGCCGCTCCATGGCCGACTGGCTGCGCAACCAGCACCAGGGCGATGAGGCCCTGATGCCCGCCGTGCGCCACTTGGCCGCCTTGCCCCCCACCTACCCCGTGGCGTTTGCGCTGGCCGCCTCCGTCACCCAAGCCCCGGTGCGCGAAGTGCTGCTGGCCTACGCCTTTGGCTGGGCAGAGAACATGGTGCAGGCCGCACTCAAGTCCATGCAATTGGGCCAAAGCGCAGGCCAGCGCATCCTGGCCCGGCTGGCCGATGCGATTCCGCCTGCCGCCGATCACGCGGCGCAACTGATGGACAGCGAGCGCCAGGCTTTTTCGCCCATGCTGGCCATCCTGAGCGCCCAGCATGAAGTGCAATATTCAAGACTTTTCCGCTCCTAGCGCAAGCAATGCAAGCGCAAGCAGCTATCCATTTAATAGCAAATTACGTCATCACCGACACCATGACCACCGCACTGCACCACATCCCGAACCGCACCAAAAACCTGCCCCCCCTGCGCGTGGGCATCGGCGGCCCCGTAGGCTCCGGCAAGACCACGCTGCTGGAAATGCTGTGCAAGGCCATGCGCGATGACTACGACCTCATCGCCATCACCAACGACATCTACACCAAGGAAGACCAGCGCCTGCTCACCGTGAGCGGCGCCCTGCCCGCAGAGCGCATCCTGGGCGTAGAGACCGGCGGCTGCCCCCACACCGCCATCCGCGAAGACTGCTCTATCAACCTCGAAGCCATCGACCGCATGCTGGGCGAGTTCCCCAACGCCGACATCGTGTTCGTCGAAAGCGGCGGCGACAACCTGGCCGCCACCTTCAGCCCCGAACTGAGCGACCTCACCATCTACGTCATCGACGTGGCCGCCGGCGAAAAAATCCCCCGCAAGGGCGGCCCCGGCATCACCAAAAGCGACCTGTTCGTCATCAACAAGACCGACCTAGCCCCCCACGTGGGCGCCAACCTAGACGTGATGCGCGCCGACACCACCCGCATGCGCACCACCGCCCAGGGCCTCAAACCCTTTGCCATGACCAACCTCAAAACCCTGGAAGGCCTGGCCGAAGTCATCCAGTTCATCGAGACGCGCGGCATGCTCACCAAAACCGCTCGCGCAACCAGCTAGAATACGCGGCTTCCAAACCCGGAGACTTGGGTGAGTGGTTTAAACCAGCAGTCTTGAAAACTGCCGACGGGCAACCGTCCGTGAGTTCGAATCTCACAGTCTCCGCCAGATCGCAAAAAAGCACCCTGCACAGGGTGCTTTTTTTTCGTCTGCACCCTGGCGTTGACCCATATAAAACAACGTGTTACGCTATAAATACTGATGTTTTATACAGTATTTATGCAAACGTTGTCCAACTGGTTTTCATGCTCAATTCAGCACTTTATGGCCTACGGGATGGCCTACAGAAATTGAGCCATGCCGAAGCGAATTCTTGAAATGACGGCGCTGGAGGTTTCCAGGCTTCGGGTGGAAGGCTCGCACGCGGTGGGCGGGGTCAGTGGCTTGTATCTGCGGATTGAAGGCGGTTCACGCACCTGGGTGCTGCGGTATGTGCACATGCGCCAGCGTCGGCGCATGGGGCTGGGCAGCTACCCTGGGGTGACGCTGGCGGCTGCGCGGGAGGCGGCCCGGGCTGCGATTGGGCTGCGAGATGCTGGCACGGACCCCATCAAGTCACGCCGGGATGAACGGGAGGCCGCCCGGCTGGCCGCAGCCCAGCGACTGGAATTTGACGCGGCCGCCGAGTCCTTCATTTCAGAGCATGAAAGCACTTGGCGCAACCTCAAGCACGTGCAGCAGTGGCGCAACACGCTGGCCACTTATGCATCACCGCATTTCGGCAAGGTGCCCGTCTCCGATATTGATCAGGCGCTGGTGCTGCGTGCCCTGTCGCCTATCTGGAAGACAAAGACTGAAACCGCTTCACGCCTGCGCGGGCGCATTGAACAAGTGCTGGACTGGGCCACCGCCCACGGCCACCGCACCGGCCCCAACCCGGCACGCTGGCGCGGGCAGCTGGAGCACATCCTGGCGGACCCGGACAAGGTGGCACCCGTCAAGCACCACGAGGCCGTGCCCTTTGCAAACCTGCCTGCGGTGTATCAGCAAATTGCGGCAATACCGGGCCAGAGCGCGCGGGCGCTGTGCTTCCTGATCCTCACCGCAGCGCGCTCCGGTGAGGTGCGTGGCATGGTCTGGAACGAAGTCGATCTGGATGCAGCGCTTTGGATCGTTCCGGCAGCCAGGATGAAGGGGAAAAAAGAGCACCGGGTGCCTCTGTCACGTCAGGCTGTGCAATTGCTGATGGAGCAAACGCGAGAGGAACACGTAGAGCATGTTTTCCCGTCCAACAGAAAAGGGCCCCTGTCCGATATGGCGCTCACCGCCTTGATGCGGCGCCACGAGCTGACAGCCGTGCCCCACGGGTTCCGCTCAAGCTTTCGGGACTGGGCTGGTGAAACGACGCATCACCCGCGCGATGCCGTGGAGCTATGCCTAGCCCACTCCATCGACACGAAGACAGAGGCGGCTTACCGGCGTGGTGACATGCTTGAAAAACGCGCTGCCATCATGCAGGAATGGGCCGATCATGCATGCCCAGTCCGGAGCTGCTAAGGTTAGTAGGACTGCGAATTAACCCGGCAGAGGGAAGAACGCAGCCGTCATCCGGCTGCAACCGGCCAACAACCGACACTACTTTTGGAGTGAACATGAGTTTGTCTATTTTGTTGCGATGCTTTGACATCGAGCAGACCAGAAATTTCTACGAATCTGTGCTCGGTTTCAGCACCGCCTCGACTGCCGACAGCACGATCACCGTCTCAAAGTATGACGCCCGCCTTATTTTCACGGACCGAGATTTGTGGAGCACGAATCCCATCTTTTCAGGAACGATTTACCTCGCAGTCGCGGATGTAGACCGATATTTTTCTGTCATCAAAGACAAAACGTCAGTTGCATGGCCTCTACAAGACATGCCTTATGGAAGCAGAGAATTTGCCGTCACCGATTGCAATGGGTATCTGATCGCGTTTCAACAGGCCTCGGGCGGGTAAGAGACTGAAATTCCGCTTTGGGCCCAAACGAGACGGTCCATCCGCCGCAAGTGGCAAGTGAGTGAGTCACTTATATAGGCCAGTGCTCTCTCAGCCTGGATAGCTCCCGCGCCAACGCGCCCAACTCGTCATTGAATGCGGTCAACTCCGCAAGCGTGTATTCAATACTTTGTTGCGTTCCGGTGGGCAGTCCAACGACGTTGACGACCTTGTTACGCCGAGCCTCTATGCCCCATCGTCCGTGGACCATCTGATTGCGCTGTTCACGAGCAGCGTGCACACGCTCAATCCAACGCTCATAGGCCGCGCGACGTTTAGAACCCGCAGGAAACTTCTCCGCAACTTGCTTCGAAAGCGCTTGGAGCTTGGCGTGGACGGTCTGCCCTTCGATTGACTTTGATAGAGCTTCCAATCTCTTGCCATCATCCATCCAAGCTAGGCAGAGTCCCAGGTTCACATCGATGCGCGAGAACGCGAAAAGCATCTGTCCTAGTAGAGAGGCAGCCTCAGCCTCCATCGAGTCATGACGCGCCCACAATTGTCCTGCTGTTTCGCCGGAGTCAGGCGTTGAGGCGGATTCCAAAACTTGCTTCCATTCTTTTTCTCGAAAGTGAGGAGACCAGCACCTGATTCTTGAGGGCTGGACATGGCCGACAGCGGCCAGCGTGTTGCGATGTTAATCCGGCTCCGGCCCAACATTCGCCCCCCAAGCCCTCGGGCACCCCTGCAGCCACGCCACCACCTCATCCACCAGCCAGAACAGCTTCGCCCCCATCTTCCGGGGTGGCGGAAAGCCGCGCTGCTCAATCAGCGCCCGCAGCGTGTTCTCCACAATGTCCAGCTCCTCCAGCAGCTGGGCCTTGTTCAAAATGATCTGGCCCATGGGTCAGCCCTCCTGTGCGTGGATGATCTGAAAGCCCAGGCCCAGCGCCAGCCCGTGCTCCACCTTGGCCCCGCGCGACTTCTCCCAGCCCGGCAGCAGGTACACGGCATCGCACGTCACCAGCCGCGCAATGTCCATGCGCATGCAGTCCAGCCACTGCGCCTTGGGGTCGGCATTGATTTCTGCCGGGTTCTCCACGTGGTGGCCTTGCGCGCGCAGCGCTGCGGCTGCGGCGTGGAACGCCGGAAAGTTCAGCTCGGGGTAGCCCGTCATGGGGCCCGCAACATAGATTCGCATTGCCCCGCCCCTCATCGGTCCACACGCTTGCCCAGCACGATGCTGGGCGGCTGGTTGGTGCTGCTGCGGTGGCGCAGCTCGGGGCACAGGTAAGTGCCCCCGGTCTGCCAGCTCATGCGCACGGGCTGGGCAGTGCCGTAGCCCACCCGCTCCGCTTCCCTGATCTGCGCCCAGCGCGATGGCGCAACAGGCTGGGCCAGCGCCGCAGCGTTCTTTTTCGTGCTCATCGCTCAGCCCCCCTGCTCTCTTCCACGCGCTCCACGCGCAACACGTTCTTGCCCGTGGTGATGTGGGCATTGGCCTCGGCCTGCTCCGCGGTCGCGGCTTTCAGCCGGATGGTGGGCAGCAGCTTCGCGTCGGCCAGATCCTCCACATCAGACAGATGGGCGCCTGGGGGGTACAGCGTGGCGCGGTAGCTGTGCATGGGCTGCACGTTGTAAATGGGTTGCATGTTCTCGTTTCTCCTTTTGGTGATGGTGTTTGTGGTGGTGTTCGTGTTGGCACTGCGTCAGGCCACCAGCTGCAGCTGCGCCTGCCTGGGGTTCACGGCAGGCGCAGCCGGGGTGCGGCGCTTGCGGCGTGGCTTGGCGGCATCGGCCAGGCGCTGGCGCTCGGCTTCAAAAACTGCGCGCAGGTGCTCGGGCGTGGTTGCTGCGTGGGGCACATAGCCGCCATGCAGCGGGCGCTGGTAGCAATGCACGCGCGGCTCGGTTCGCTTGGCGTTCATGGGTTGCACTCCTTTCGTTGGGTGGTGGTCCGGTGGGCAAAGGTCGGCGCGTGTCACGCGCACGGTGAAAACGGTGGCCAGCAGGCAGGCCAGCAGCGCCAGGGCCTGCAGCAGCGCGTGGTTGCGGCCTGTTTCGGCCATGCGGCTGCGCGCCTCGGGGGCGGTTGTGTGTTGGGGTGCTTGTTTTTTCAGCACCGCAATGCCTCCGCAGATCGTTGGGAGCGCATCGCGCGGAAATGGGCCACCACCTCGGGTGTGCACCAGTCCTCTTTTTCGTGGTCGCCTCGGCCTAAAAAGGCTCTGCGCAGCTCGCCAGTAAGGCGGGCTCTACAGTTATTGAAACAAGTCCAAGGCGCCGCCTTCGCGGCGCGGGCACCGGGCTCCTGGCGGCCATCGGCCACCCGGTTCCACGCCTGTCGGCGCGAAACCAGCCACCGGCCAGACCTCAGCTCCAGGCCCACGGCCACCTTCTTTTCCACCGTCTCGCCATAGCGGTTGGTGGTCTCGGTCTGGCGGTGCGCCACAGACATGGCCCACTCGCCGCGCTTGCGGCAGGGCCCGCCCATCAGCTCCATAAACCGGCGCCAGTCGGCCTTGATGTTGCCGACCTTGTGCACAGCGCCATAAATGCGCCACGCGATGGTGTCGCCCTCTATGCGGGCCTGCTCCACCTGATCGTGGCTCACCCGGCGCATCTCGCGCCACGCCACCACGCTAGGCTGCCCAATGGGCTGAAACTGGCGAATGCCCCAGGTCGCGGCCCAGGCATCCACCCGCACATAACCCGGCACCTCGCCCGCATCCACATCAAACAGCTGGCCCTGCGCATGGCCATCGGCCTCGCCGTCCAGATGGTTGATCTGGTACGACCCGCCCACGTTCTTCGCCACATACTTGGCGATATAGGCCGCAGCCCCACCAGCCTCCAGCCACTTCACATTCACCCGGTTCTTGCGGGCCCCTGGCTGGCGCGTCTGCAGGCGCGCACGGGTCTGCTTGCACTTCACCTCAGGGAACTCATCGTCCTCAGGCTTGAGCCAATGCTGCTTGATGATGCCCACAGCCAACTGCGCCTCTTCGCGCGACTGAAACCAGAACAGCGAATGCCAGTGCGGGCACCCATCGTGGTGCGGCTCCGCCACCCGAAAGCCATATAGGCGGATGCCCGCCTTGTCCAGCGCGGCACGCGCATCGGCCCAGCGCCTGCACAGCCAGGCCTGCCCCTCGCGCGGGCTCGATCCGTCATACCGTGGGTTCTTGCGCGACGGCAGGCGCGTGCCCTTGGGCGGCGCCAGCATGGCGTGGAAGCGGCTTGGCAGCGTCAGCGTAAAGAACAGGCCCACATGGCCCGCCGCGTCTGCGTACTCCTCACAACCGCGAATGCGCACCATCAGCTCGCCCCGGCGCACATCGCGGTCAGACACCCCCAGCCTTGCCAGCTCGCCCAGGCGGTACACCTGCCCCGCCTCATTGCGCACCAGGGTGTTGTCCATCATGGCCGCAGCCCGCTCCAGCTGCTGCTGGCGGTTCTCCACCGCGGCGTTGCTGCAGTAACCGCCGCGCTGGTGGTTCACCACGCCCAGCTTGATGGCGCCCAGCTCACGCACACGCGCCACCTTCTGGCGCAGGCGCTTGCGCCAAAACGCCACATCCTGCCCCTTGCCAATCACCCCCTTGGGCGTGTCCGCCTCGGGCGGGTCCACATCCAGCAGCCTGCAAGATGCACGCACCAGCGCCACCTGCTCCGCCTCCGTCAGCGGCTTGTGCCGCAGGTCAGCCACCAGGGCCGCGTGCTCTGCCTCGGTCAGTGTCTTCTTGCGCTGCTCGGTCAGCAGCACAGGCTCGGCCGCAGTGGCCGGTTCGTGCCACAGGTCCATCAGGCGTGCAATGCCCTCGGCCACCGCTTGCGCACGCTCGCAAATATCGGCGTCGCTCATGCTCCAGTGCAGCGCATCGCCATGCTGGTCTTTAAACGCCAGCAGCCGCTCCAGCCACGCACTGTTGCGCATCCACACGGGGGTGTCCTGTGTTGGTCGGCGCAGCTCGGCCACACCCTCAGCCCACTGGCTGGGCAAGGTGGCCACCAGCCTGGCCGCCAGCGTGTTGGCCTGCCAGCGCTCCACCAGACCCCAGTCTTGGAACTGATTGCGCTTGGCCATCACCACCGCCCCGTCAGTGCGTGCAGCTGCGCAAACTCCTGGCGCGCAAACCGGGCCTCAGCCTTCAATGCCAACCGCTCAGGCTCGGGCAGCTCGCGCCAGCTGCGCTGCGCCAGCGCGCCAAGGTCGCCATCCACCCCAGCCAGCAGCATCAGCGCCATGCGGTGCGCCTCAGGCATGCGCGCCCACTCGCGCGACTCGGCATCAGACCACCGCTTCTGGCTTGCAATCGTCACAAACTCGTCGCGCAGCGAACCATTGCCCACACCAAACAGGCGCTGGTAGTTCGCCTGCCCAACGGGCGACAGCACAGGGCCAGAGGGCGAAACGTCCGACATGCTCACCCAGCCACATTCAGCGCCAACGCACCCGCACAAGGCGTGGCCGCCTTACGGGGTGCCGACTTAGTGGGTGCCGTGAAGGGCGCAATACCAAAGCCGCAGCGGCCACCCGTCAAACGCTCCGCAAGGTCAAACGCCAGCCGCGTGGCGGCCTGCCTGTCAGCGGCCAACAGGTGCTGCGTAATGCGCTGCCCATTGGCCGCGCGATAGGTCATGGCGTACAGGCTCATACCGTCCTCTCAGGTTTTTTGGGCAAAAGAAATCCCCGCCCGGCGTTACCGCCTTGCAAAAAATCAGGGATTGGTGGGTGATGGGTGCCGCTGCTAATCAGCGGCTCAGGGCGCCAGCTACGACGTGTTGGTGTCCCCGGCAAACAGGTCGCCCGTGGTGGGCTCGATGGGGGTGATAGGCACGTGCGCCGCCTCTAGCGAGTTGTCCAGCAGCACACGCAGCATCTCCCGCCGCACATGCTGCGACAGCGGAATACTCACCTTCGGGTTCGGCCGCGCAGGCACGCTCAGCATCTTGGTGAACTCCGTCATGGCTTCGTAGTTCGCCCCGCACTCCGCATTGGTGCAGCTGTACACCAGCTTGCGCATCGTCATGCTCACCTTGCTGCCATGCCGTATCACGCACTGGGCGCCGCAGTGCGGGCACTCCATGCGCGTGCCCTCATAGCGCACCTTCATGCCCTGGTGCAGCCTTTGCTGGCGCGCAGGCTTGGCCGCCAGCAGCGCATCGTGCTCTGCATTGGTGTGCAACATGCGTTCCCCTGTGGTCATCTGGTTGCGGCTATCGAGTCGCTTTTGAGCAGCTTTTGAGCAGCTATTTGCAGCCCCTCACTGCGCTGCCATATCGGTGCCACGCCCGGCACCCTGCTCGGCCATGTAGCCCTCCAGCCCGCGCAGGTAAATGCGACGCATAAAGCTGGCCGCGCTGCGGTCCTCTTTGGCGGCCAGCTCACGGGCCAGCGTCAGCTCCTCGGGCCACAGGCGCATGCCCGTCTGCTCCATCTTCTTGCGGGGCACAGGCGCTACGGGCTCGGCCAGACGGCCCGCCGCACGGTTGGCAGCCACCAGGGCCTTAAAGCTGTGTGCGGGTTGCTTTGCGGTCTGCATCTTCGTCATCCTTTGGTGTTGTCGATCGCCAGCTTTGGGCCCGGCTTGATACCCGTCATCTCATAAACACTGCGGTCTATCTGCGCGCTGATTAGCAGCTCAAGCACCGCCGTGGTGCTGGGCAGCCTGTAGGCCTGCCGCAGCCACTCCAGGTGGTGCTCCATTTCGGCGGAGACCTCCACCTGGATTTCTGTGGTCTGCATGCACGCCCTCCATGGCGTCAGCAGCGCGCCGCCGCGCCCAAGGCGCCCTGCGTGGCCTGCTGCGCCATGCCGCCCAGACCCAGCTTCTGCAGCTCCTTTTCAGCGGCCAGCAACGCCATGTTCTGGATCAGCGTCGCCTTCTGCACGCCCAGGCGATCCGCCAGCACGGCCAACAAAACATCGTCAGCCTTTTTGAAGCGCACGGTGTGCCGGTAAACGCGGCGCTGTTCCTTGTTGTCGTATGCCATTTGTTAACTTTCTGTTTCAGTCAAACGTCACCAATCCGGGCGCTGATGGCAAGGTGCGCGCGCTCCTGGCGCCCCTGCTCCGCACACACAGCCTTCGCCACCACCTGCGCGCAGCCCGCGCAAGGGCTTTGCAACCCAGTTTGCGCATCGCCCCGGCTGGCGGCTTGGTGGCGCATGCGGTTGCCTTGCTGCACCCGCCGTTTTTTCAGCAGGGCAACGGCTGGCGGGGTCATGCCGCCCCAGCGGTATGGGTCAGCCATGCTGCAGCCCTCCCGCCACGGGCTGAAACTCCACCTCGCCCAAAAACGCCCCCAGCTGCGGCGCCAGCTCCAGGGCCTCGCGCTCCGAGAACTCCAGCGGCTTGCGGTTGCCGCAAAACACCAGCTGGCCCGGCTGCTCGGCCACCACACTCAAATGCACCCACAGCGGCGCGCCACTGCGGCCCACGTTCTGCGCCAGCCAATAGCGCTGGCCGCTGGCAGCGCAAGGCCCAGCGCCTGCAATCTGGTGCAGGCGTGTGGCCACGTCCAGCTTGCGCAGCTCCATCAAGGCCTTGCCGCTTTGCACCCTGCGGGCGGCCCGCCGCACTTCACGATGAATAGCCATTGCCATAGCTCCCCGCCCCGAGGGGCGCGTGTACCATCTTGGAAGATGGCGTTACCTGTTAGTGCGCCGAATCTTACGGTAAATATTTTCCGGTTGCAAGCCGAATTGCTGCATGACACAGAAAAAAATTTCCAACGATGCGATTCGCACAGGCATAGGGCAGCGCCTGAGGATAGAGCGCGAGCGCCTCGGCCTGAAGCAGGAAGATTATTTCCGGTTGGGTGATTGGTCAGCGCGCACGGTCAGCAACTGGGAAGCAGGACGTACCACCCCAACGGCAGAGTTCTTCGCGGACGTGGAGGAGTTGGGCCTTGATGTGAACTTCATCATCACCGGCCGCCGCACTGCCAGCCCTCTGACAGGGCCAGCACCCGCCCCAGCAGGAGGCGCAGACACTATCCGCATCCCCCTGTTCAGCGCCACAGGCAGCATGGGCAAAGGCAATGACCTCATCACAGAGGACGTGCTGATGGGTGAAATACCAGTCTCGCGCCACTGGCTGGCGCTCAACGTGCCCCGCTCCCGGCCCGAGGCACTGCAACTGGTCCACGCCTACGGCGACAGCATGCAAGGCACCCTCAATTCAGGCGACTTCGCCATCGTGGACACCGACTGCAAGGTCGCCGACATCGACGGGGTTTACGTGCTCCAGGCCAACGGCCAGCTATTCATCAAGCGCGTGACTCGCCGCATTGATGGCGCCCATGTCATCACCAGTGACAACCCGAGCGTGCGCACGGTCGATGTGCTCGACGGTAGCCAGCAGGTGCGGATTTGCGGGCGGGTGGTTTATGGATGGAATGGGCGACGGTTTTGATGCCCCTACAGGTTTGATTCTTATTGCATATTATCTAAATACATCGCTAGAGATTTATGGTTACAAAATCCAAGGCTCCGGCCCCTGCAAGTGTTGTAAATATCAAGACGACAGAATTGATATTTGATCCCGAGAATCCAAGATTCTACAGACTCAACTCCCAGCATTCGATGGTAGAAAATATCATCGAAGATATGCTTGATCAAGAGGGGGCGCAAGATCTAATGCTCTCTATTGGGCAAAAAGGCTATTTTGCAGGTGAGCCTTTATTGGTGATCTCACCCAAAAAGAAGGGAGAGGCATTTACAGTCGTGGAGGGGAATAGGCGTCTGGCCGCAGTCAAGCTGCTCAATGGAGAAATTGTTCCCCCAAAAAAACGTCAGCGTTCCGTAGCCATTATTCAAGGTGAGGCCATCGAGCCTGCACCAACGGAACTCCCATGCCTTGTGTACGAAAATAGGCGCGATGTATTGCGATATCTTGGATATCGGCATATTACCGGAATTCAAGAGTGGGATGCGCTGTCCAAGGCAAGATATCTTAAAGAACTTCGGGATGAATTCTATCCAAACATCGACGAGGCAGAACAATTCAAAAATCTTGCGAAAGACATCGGAAGCAAGGCAGATTATGTAGCAAAATTACTTACAGCTCTTAATCTCTATGAGAAATCCAAAGATAACAATAATTTTCATGGCCTTCGAATAGATCCAGCGGATATTGAATTTTCGTATATCACAACAGCATTGGGTTATAAAAATATTCCCGAATGGCTTGGTCTCGCCACTCCAAAGGATGTGGAGATGCCAGATCTGAAGATGGGCAATTTAGGGAAATTGTTCAGCTGGTTTTTCGCCAAGGACCAACACGGAAGAACGATTATCGGCGAGTCGCGGAATATCAGTGACTTGGCCGCAATTGTTACCAGCGAAAAGGCGATAGCTGCGCTTGAGGAAACCGGGAGTATTAGCACCGCATACCTCTATACCGATGGTCCAAATGAAGCTCTAGAGAAGTCGCTACAGGAGGCATTGGCAAAAATACAGATAGCTTGGCGCATGGTGCCTGATGCTAAACATCTGACTTCCTCCCACGAAGACTTGGCGAATGAAATTTTCGACCATGGCAAAACGTTGCGCAATTCCATTCGTGACAAATTGGAGGACCAATAGGATGTTTACATCCCTAGAAAATCCTCCTGATGGCAAAGATATTTTTCTTTGGTCCGATTACATAGAAATACTAGCACTCACGCACCCGGATCGTTGTTATTGCAAAGGGGATTTAAGTGGATTGGCAAGAAGGCTGTTGACATCAACAAAAAGAAATATTGACTATGAGCAGCTTTGGAGGGATGTTATAAATTTCTCAAGCACTAGAAGAGTTGCGTTTGGAGAATTTTATCCATTTGAAATCTCTGATGATCAGGATACTTTGAGTTTCAAATTCAATGCAACGCCTGAGCACCATGCCTATGTGGGGCTTCTCATTGCCTCATCGTTGCGACTAGTGTCGAAAGAAATACTGCATCGCATTGCCCGACAGTTTGAAGAGGCCTCGCTTGAAGTTTTTAAAGGCCTTCAGCCCGTTGGAGCTGAAGTTCGAGCAACTTGGGCTGGAGCCGGGGCTGGCGCAGTCTACCAAGGCAAGTTGTATGAAAAGATGCTTGCCATCGCAAATGATCTTCGATGTACAGCCAATTTCAAGGTCGAAGATTTCGATGAGCGAGACACGGGGGATGGTGGTATTGATTTAATTGCATGGCATCCAATGTCTGATGAACGCGATGGCATGCCAATCTCTTTTGCCCAATGCGGATGCTCAAAATCAGATTGGACATTCAAACAAATCGAGGCCCATCCTGCAAAGCACATTCGCCATCTCCCCGTAATGCATCCATGGGCTACATACTATTTTATGCCTCTTGATTTGCGTCGATCGGATGGGGATTTTGCAAAAAAATCTGATATTGGTCAGGCAATTATCGTTGATCGCCTTCGAATTCTGCGACTAGCAAAACAATTCAATTCTTTGAAGGATTTCCCGGCAATGCCTTATGTAACGGATGCCACTCAATACGTAAATCCAGACAATTAACGCTTGAAGTGATTCAATAAAAATTAGAAAAGGGGTGCGATTTTATGGAGCGAGCATTTTTTACTCGGGCACCGAATGATTCGGAGCTTTTATCTCTGAGACGCTTTTTGGCAACTTACCGGGATGGCTCAGGCGGGCAGCGTGAGGCCGACGGCAGTTCCCGTGCGGACTCGCGTCAGATCGAGCGTTGCTTGGCAGAGCTGCTGTACGGCAGGACGACCGAGAACAAATCGTTCTATGACTTTGTCATCGAGTCGAACGAGAGCGGCGGCATTGCGGTCCGTGGCGCATCTATCAAGTCGAAGCAGTTGGAGCTGGATGCAGATAGCTTGGACGCGGGCAAAGCTATGCGTGCGCACCTGGAGATTTCCAACTCGAACTCGAAAGATTGGAAGCTATGCGCTGCGCATGGGCTGAGCCAGAGAGATTTTGGCGATGCGCAGCATGCGGCAACTTTTGGGCGGCTTATCCTGGAGCGGCAAATTGCAGACCGCGAGCAGGCGGAGACAAACTACGTCACCCAACAAGACGCCGACGTGAAGAGAACTTTCATCACGAAGGAATCGATCTTCATCTCCGTGCTGTACACGCCGCCTCGCAAGAAGGATGGCGAACGCCAGTGGATGGTCTCGGCATTCCCCATCAATCTGCCGCCACCGGTGCGATGGGAATTTCGCACCGAGCGTTCTCTCGTCGGATATGACGAAGACGGCGGGGCCCTCTACGAGTGGTACGGCCTATCTGGCAGTCAATTCAAGTACTTTCCCAAGCTCGCTTCGCGGCTGCACGGCACCGGATTGTTCACACTGCCAAAGCCAGCTGTTGAAACGCTGCGTGCAAAGTCGTCGAAGATGTTCGAGGGTTAGAGCAGCTTCCGCACTTTCTTCATGATCTGTTCCATCAGGAACGGAGGCACTGCATTTCCGATTTGCTCAAACTTTTCGGCCAAATCCCCTTCGGGCTCGAAGTCCGCCGGAAAGGTCTGAATAGCGGCCGCTTCGCGCCATGACAAGCGGCGGGGCGGATCAAGGCGAGGAAACTCCGGCGCAAACTCCAGGTGGTCGTACTGGTCTGTGAAGCGCCACTTCTGCTTCCAGCCGTTCGCCAAATCGCTCCACTCCAGCTCCATCACTGGCGAAGCTGGGTGCAGCGTGACGTGGCGGAAATTCGCCACCACCGTAAATGCAGGGCTATCCCAGCGGTGCCGGCGGTTGCGCGACATGAAGTACCAGGCAAAGTTACCCTCAGGGTCGTGCGGGCGCTCGTAGTACTCGCCCACAGGGTTCGGCGGCAGGTGGCGTATGGCCTCGCCGTGGCTTGCCCAGGGCAGCAAGCCACTCTTCTTGATGAGAGAGGGCTTTGCGTGAGTCTGATTGGGAAACTCGAAAGTGTCGCTCACATCGTGCCGAACGCCCACGATGATGACCCGCTTGCGCATCTGCGGCACGCCATAGTCCGCTGCGTTGAGCAGCATGTGGTGCACGTGGTACTTGGCAGACAGTTGGTTCTCATAAACGTCGATCTGCTTCTTGAACCACTCGCCGTTTTGCAGCTTGGCGAGGCCCGAAACGTTCTCGGCAATGAACACCTTCGGCTTGACCTTGTTCACCGCGTCCGCAAACCCCAGAAAGAGGTTGGAGCGGTCGTCCTTGTCAGGGTTGCGCAACCCACCCATAGAGAACGACTGGCATGGATACCCACCCATGACCACATCCGCCGCTGGATAGGGGTTCGGCTTGGAGGCATTGAACTCAAAGATGCCCGTGTGCCGAACGATGCCTTCACCGAAATGCTTAGCGAACGTCTCTGTGGAGGCCTTGAAGTTATCAAGCGCAAGCACCGTACGAAACCCCGCCGCATGCGCGCCAAAGTCCATTCCACCTGCTCCCGAGAAGAGAGACACAACGCGCAAACCCATGTAATTATTCCCAGTACTTTTCAGAAGTACGCCATTGTAGGGAAAGAGCTCAACCTTGGCCAGCGCAATGTGGCCTTTGGCCAACAGGCACTCGAGCATCGCATACGGCTCTGAGCTAACAACTCATCAACACAGCGCAGGCGCTTGCGAAGCTTGTTTGGGACTTCCAGGCGTGCCCTCCCCCACCGCATCTTTGCCGGCCACCAGATCCTGTTGCTGGCATAGTCGAGGGCATGCGCTATTGGTGGGTCAATCACAAACAAACGTCGAAACAAGAGCTGGGGGGCGGCTACCTGTGGTCGCCCATACGTGAGGCCAGCGGCGCGCGTAGCCAGTTCTACGACAACATGAGAATCGCCACGCCAGGTGATGCTGTGTTGTCGTTTTCAGGCGGCGTCATCCGGCATCTTGGCCGCGTAGCCGATTTCGCCAGCCCGGCTCCCAAGCCCGATAGCTTCGGGGCCGTCGGCGACTATTGGAGCGCCAGTGGTTGGCTCCTTCCTGTGGCGTGGGAAGAGCTGCCGGCGGCCATCAGCCCAAAGCAGATCATTGAAGAACTGGCTCCATTGCTTCCAGCCAAATACTCCCCGATCCACCCGGAATCAGGCAATGGAAACCAAAAAGCCTATTTGGCAGAAATCAGTGCAGCCCTTTTCGAAAAGCTGACCGGGCAAATACTGGCAGAAGCCCCTCAGTCAGTGCTCCAAGCCAGCACAACCAAAGCACTTGCAAGCATTGATGACTCCATTGCAACCCAAGTCCTTCAAGACCCGGGACTGGATGCCACCACAAAACAGCAGGTTGTCCTCGCTCGCAACGGTCAGGGCTTATTCCGCTCTCGCGTGTTTGGGCTGGAGCAGTCGTGCAGACTGACCCATGTGCGTACACCGGCACTGCTCATAGCAAGCCATATCAAGCCGTGGAGATCTTGCAGCACGGCAGCTGAACGGCTTGATGGCGCCAATGGCTTATTGCTCGCCCCTCATGTGGACCGCTTGTTTGACAAAGGGTTCATCAGCTTCACAGAAGCTGGTCAGGTGCTGGTATCGCCGCGACTAGACCCCAACGATTTGACCCGCTTGGGACTTGCCGAGGCCTGCGCTACAGGATGCGCACCGTTCTCCGAAAGGCATGCGCCGTACCTCCAATTCCATCGGGAGAAGGTGTTTCTGAAATAGGCACATTGCAGAATTTCAAATGACTGGGAATTGGAAGATGGCGGGTCACCGTCTCTGACACCGACCAGCTTTCCCACGCTGTCGCTGCAGGGCATGTTGCCCCTGTCGTCACTCATCGCCTTGTTTGCACTAGGTGGGGCGTCAAACCTTCAGGCAGCCGCTTAGCAAACAAACTGGTCCGGGGACTGAATATTGCCTGCATCCATATTGCTCTGCCTGGTGGTCAGCATCACCGACGGAGATACCCTTAAAGCCCGATGCGGCGAGCCTGGGCACTACCAGCAAATCACAGTGAGGCTGGCTGCCATAGACGCGCCCGAAAGTCGCCAGCCCTTTGGCAACGCGAGCCGACGCAAGCTGGCTGCCTTGTGCTTCGATCAGCAAGCCACGATCACCCCGCGCGCTAACGACAGATATGGCCGAGTGGTGGCCGACGTGTCTTGCAGAAACACAGATGCCGCCACCGCCTTGGTGTCATCTGGTATGGCATGGGTGTACGAGCGGTACGCCCACAGCGCTCACGATGCAGCACTGTTCAATATTCAGGCGACTGCTCAAGCAGGCAACATTGGTTTGTGGAGCAATGCCGACCCAATTCCTCCATGGCGCTGGCGGCAAGCAACCAAAAAGCCTCAATAAGCCCCATTCCTTCTTGATGAAGCCATTAATCAAACAACACAATGAGTCGCTCATGGCCCAAAACGGTCCAAAGAACCGATTTACAGCGTCAGTTTTCGACGCTCTCTAGCTATCAAATAGGCTCTAAGCGAAGTTCGAGCATTTGGCCCATTGCCGCAAGTGCGGTTGCTACCGTGTCTATCTTGGTGGCATGGTGAAGATCCAAAATGCGCGTAACCTCTTGAGGACGTACATTCATCTTTCGCGCAAGCTCAGCAGGGCGAATATTTTGTAAGACCATCTCATTCAGTAGCAGCACCTTGACTGCGACACTTGTGGGTAACTCTATCTCAGTCTGTCCCGGTTTCAAAGACGATGGCAAGGGGACGCGGCGACGATCTTCAAAATAGAACTCCAATGCAGTGGTCAACGCATCGCGCCCCATTGCAACGGCTTCTTCCTTGGTCCCTCCTGATGTAATCGCTTCTGGAACATCAGGAAAGGAGACCATATACCCTGAACTATCCCGAGCAATATCTGCCGGGTATTTGAACATTATTGAATTAACTCCTATATTTTTAGCTGTTTCAAAACTGCCTTAACCAATCCCGTGCCAAGATCATCTGTGTGCCTTGGAAGAATGCTTTGGGCGCCGTTTAAATATATTTTGGTGTGTTTTTTCCCCTCCTTAAATTGGGCGCCAAGTGCCGCTAGTTTGCGGCGAAATTCCGAATTTTTCATACCAATCCTGTGATAAAGACTGCCCACTCGCAGCCGGCGTTAATCTTGAGTCCATGGTTTTTCCTTAATTACTGATAGGTCTAAAGTCTAAATTTGCTGGTTTTTGAGATTCGTAAATTTCAATCACCAGCAAATCGAAGTGTACACATTTTTGTTTACATGTCAAGACGTGACATCAAATTGGTCTCCAGCTCCAGCCGGGTGGTGAACCCTTGATCGCCCATGCTGTGCGTCAGCGTCACCACCAGCCAGGGCGTGGCGTCAATCTCGCGTTTGAACCCGGCCAGCGTCACGCCCGTTTGCGGCATCAGCTCGGGCTGGGCCAGGGCTAGCGTCAGCTCCATGGTGGCCTTGCCGCGCTCCACCCGGCCTTGTTCGGCACGGGCGGCGGCCATGGCATCGGATTCGCTGCCGTAGGTGTCTTTCAGGCGCTTCTCGTTTTCCTCGGTGCCGACCAGCACGCTCTTTTTCTCGGCCCCGTTCTTGTCGTGCCAATACGCGCGCACGCCGCTGTAGGCGTTGCGGTCTGCGCTGTGGTACCGGTGCCGGTCGCCCGCTGCGCGGGTGATGGTGATGGCGCCCAGCTCTTGCCCGCTGCTGCTCTTGGTGCCGTTGATGGGCAAGAACACCAGGTGCCCCTTCTTCACCGTGGCCACGGCGTCGTGCTTCTTGGCCAGGCGCGTCAGAAAGTGCAGGTCGCTTTCCCCGGTTTGGTCGATGTGTTCCACCTTGATGGCGGCCAGGTCTGGGTCCACGCGGGGGGTGAGGTTGTTTTGCTTGGCAATGGCCTGCACGATGGCGCCGATGGTGGTGTCGTGCCAGCTCTTTTCCCTTCGGGTGCGCATCTCGCGGCGCATCTCTGCAGCCCTGGCCCGGATGCTGATGCGGTCGGGCGCGCCGTCGTGTTCCACCTCGTCCACCTCAAACGTGCCTTTGTCAACAAGCCCCAGGCCTTCCCAGCCCAGGCGCAGGGCCAGTTCTTCGCCTTTCTTGGGCATGTCCAGCGCGCCGTCGCTGTCGTCCAGTTCAATGTCCAGTGTGTCGGCTTCGTCCCCGCGCGACTCGGTGAGGGTGAGGGAGATCAACCGCGCCTGCGACTTGATGGCGCGGGTGATGTTGCGGCCGTTCACCGTCAGCTGGTAGTCGGGCTTTGCGTAGGCCTGTTCTTTGAACGTGTTCACAACCACCACTCCCAGCCGTCGTCTGTTGCAGGCACACCGGGCGTGCCCGGCGTGCCGCCTGTGGCGTCGGCCGTGGCATCGTCCACGCGCACCAGCTGCAGGTCGAACTCCACGCGCCGGGGCGCACCGTTGTCCATGTGAAGGGTGCCGGTTTCGTTCACCGATTCAATGGCCCAGGCCCCGAACACTTCGCCCCGGCCCGACACCAGCGCGTAGGCGTTGCCCTTGTCGCCCATCGCGCGCAGCTGCTCAATGGCGCGCGGGTCGCCCTTGAACTCGGGCGCCAGCACCCCCGACAGGGTGATGGTGTCGTCACCAGGCCCGAGCGACTGGCGCGCAGGGCGTGCCCCCACGCGCGAGTTGCTGGGGTGGCGCCAGTTGCTGGTGCGCTTGAATTCGTTGTAAGCCAGGGTGGGCAGGCTGAACACGAACTGCCCCAAAGCCATCATTTGTTGCATGTTGTGCCTCTCAGTCGATATCGCTCATGGACGACAGCACGCGCGACTTCTGTTTGTTCTCGCGGCGGTCCATCTCTGCGGAAACAAGCCGCGCCACTTCCTTGGGGTCCATGCCCGGCGCTGCGTTGATCGTGATGTTGTAGGTGCTGCCCCCACCGCCACCGCCTGCACGCGGCCCCATTGCTGGCGCCATGAGGGGTGGGCGGGTATCCAGGCGCAGGGCCTGGGCTTGCAGCGGTGGCTGGCCATCTGGCCCCAGGGCTGCTGCACCGGCCGCCATCGGCACAGCGCTGGTGGCCGCCGTGGCCATGGCCAGCGCCGCAGTGCGCACCGCGCCCTGGCCGCCTTGAATGCCCAGGGCGGCGCCTTCGCTGATCCAGCCGCCGTACTGCATGAACACCTTGGACGGTGAGGCAATGCCCAGCTTCTCGCGGAACCAGGCGCCCACATCGTCGGCCACACCGCCGATGGCATCGCGCACCATCTGCACCCGGCTGGTGATGCCATTGACAAGCCCGTCCATCAGGTCGCCGCCAGCGGTAAAGAACCGGTCTTTGAGCGACACCAGCGTTTGCCACAGCGCCGCCGCGCCCGCGATGGTGCTGTTCCACCACGCGGCTGTGGCGCCCGACAGCTGCTCCCAGATAGCGATCAGTCCGCCTTTGATGCCGTCCCAGTTCTGGTAGATCATCACGGCCGCAGTGGCCAGCAGGCCCAAGGCGCGGCCCCAGGGGGTGAGCATCAGCACCCGCCCCAGCACCAGCAGCGCCCGCCACACGTAGCCCAGCACTACGGGCACAAAGCCAAACACGCGGCCCACCCAGGCGGCCATGCGCCCCAGAACACCCAGGGCAGGCCCTGCCGCAGCTGCTGCCGTTCTGGCAGCGCCCATGCTCAGCGCCAGGCGGGCCATCAGAAAGCGCGTAATCATCAGCGGCCCCAGCACGGATGCAATGGACAGGCCCAGCGCCCCCACACCCACGGCCAGCACAGATACTACGCCCACCAGGCGCAGGCCCCACTTCACCACCGCTTGGTTCTCGCGCGTCCATGCGCCGATGCCGTTGGCCAGCTCGCCCAGCTTGTTCAGGATCAGCACCAGATCGGGCGCGATAGTGGCGCCCATGTCCTTGAGCATGTTGGTAAAGCTGCCCTGCGCGGCCTCTGCTGCGGCGCTTACCGTCTTTAACTGCTCGTCCACACGCTTGCGCAGGTCGGCCTGGGCCTGCATCTTGGCCACCACTTCGCGGTAGCCGTCGATGCCCTTTTCCATCATGGTGTTCAACACCTGATGGGTTTCCGAGTCATCCCCGAACAGCTTCTTCATCGCTGCGATGCGCTTCACATCGCTGTCAATGCCCTTGAGTTTGTCAAGTTGCGCGAACAGGTTGTCCAGCCCGGCGAACTTGCCGCCCTTGGTTGCAAAGTTCAGCTCTACGCCTTCGCCTGCCAGCATGCGGTTGGTCTTGGCCAGCTTCTCGGAATCCAGCGACAGCTGCACCACCTTGCGAATGGCATTGCCTGAAGCCTCGCCAGCCATGCCTGCCTGATCCATCATGACCAGCAGCGGCGCCAGCTGTTGGCTCGCTTCCAGCCCCTTTTTTCCAAGGTAGGGCATCACGGCGCCCATGTTCTTGAAGCCCTGCAGCATGTTGGTGGGGTCCACGCCCAGGTAATAGGCGCGCTGGATGGTGTCCATCAGGCCCATCATGTCGCGCTCTGCCGTCTGGGTTGCGTCCTGCATCTTGGCCGCAAACTCTGCGGCCGCCGTGACAGGCATGCGCAGCTGGATGCCCAGGTAGGCGGCCGACTCTCCCAGGCCGCCCAGGATGGCCTGCGATGTCATGCCCTGGCGGCGCAACATCGTCATCATGTCGATGAAGTCGGCGGTGGTGCCTGGCAGGCGATCACCCAAGCGCGTGGCCAGGTCCAGAATCTGTTTGTATTCAGGCCCCACCGCGCCCGTGTTCGTCATCATGGACGCGCGCAGCTGGGTCTCTGAGTTTTCGGCGGGCACGAATGCACCCACCACCGAACGCAGTGGCCCCGCTAGCTTGTTGCCTCCAGCCATAAGGGCCGCGCTGCCTGCCACAGCCATGCCGGTGTGCACCATGCTCTTGGCGTGCTGGTCGCGCAGCTTGGCCAGCTGCTTTTGCTGCTCGGCATTGGCGCGCAGCTTGGCCGTTTGTTCGGTGATGGCCGCGTTGGTGGCGGCAATGTCGCCCCGCAGCCGCTGCGATTGCGTGCCCAGCTCGCGCGTGCTGATGCCCGCAGCGCTCAGGCGGGTGCGCAGCTGCTGTAGCTTTTCTTGCTGCTGGGTGTGCTGCACGCCCAGGGCGGCGGCCTCGCGCTTGGCGCTGGCCAGGGCGCGCTCCATGGCGCGGGTGGGTGGCCCCGCCTGGCCGAACGCGCGGGCCAGGGTGCCCACCTTGGTCTGTGCCTCGGTCAGCTTGGCGGCGGTTTCCTGCAGGTTGGTTTTGAGGGTGCGGAACTCGCCCACCTGGGCCTGCTGGGCGTTCAGTTCTTTGAGCCGGTCTTTGGCGGCCTTGAGGGCGCGGGCGGCATCGCTGCTGCTGGAGCTGATGCGCTTCATGGGGGCCAGCACGCGCTCGGCCAGGTCCAGCACCACGCGCAGGCGCAGGTTGTCAGCCATGACGGCCCCCTTGGACTGGGGCGCCAATGGCTACGCGGCTATTCAGCTGGGAAAGTCTGCGCCCAGCAGCTGCCGGGCGTTGGCCAGGTCGGCCGCTTGTGCTTTGTCGCGCGCCAGCATCCACACGTACACGGGCAGCAGCAGCGCGCCCAGGGCCATGATGGCCAGTGCGCCGATCAGCAGGTACGACAGGGCTGTAAAGATCATGGTTCATTGTTGCATATCCCCCAAAAGGGCGGGGCGCACCAGGCGCCCCGCTGTTCATTCCTGGCCCCGTTGCTCGTAGCGTTCGCGGGCACGTTCGCGCCACTCCATCAGCTCGGTGACTGTCATCTCGGCCACATCGGCGGGCGTCCAGTGGAAGACCAGGGCCAGGTCGGCCACGGCGTCCTCTACTCGGTCACAAAGTCCCGCTTCGTTTCCTTCGTCAGCAAAAAACCCACCACCACCGTCCCCATGTTCACCAGGTCGGCGGGGTCCAGCGTGGCCATGTCTTGCTTGTGCAGGATGGGGTTGGTGATGCGGGGCAGCACGGTTTGCAGCGCGTCCACCTTCATCTGCAGCAGCTCGGCCAGGGACACGCCGCGCAGCTCGCCCGCGTTGGGCTTGCGCAGGGTCACCTCGGTGATGAACCCGTTGCCGCGCTTGACGGGGGTATCCAGCGTCACGGTGTTGGGGTCGCGATGGGCCACGGCTTCGGCCACTGCAGCGGCTTCGGTGGATGTGATGGCGGTGGTGGGTTGATTCGTTTGCATGGTTCAGGTCTCGGTCTTCAAAGGCAATGAGGGAGGGCGGCCGCTGGGGCCGCTGTGGGATGGCTGGTGTTGCCGGGCGATCAGATGCCCAGGGCCTGGCGCACTTCGGCCAATCGGTCTACGCCGTCCACCATCTCGATCAGGTTCACGGGGTCGATCTCCAGCAGCGTGGTGCCGTTCATCGTCAGCTTGTAGTAGCTGATGGCGCTCTTGATCTTGATTTCTGTGTTGTCCCCGGCCTTGGACTTGCCGGGGTCGATTTCAGCGTGACGGCCGCGCACCACCACTTCCAGCGTGTCCACGCTTTCGGAGTCGTCAGCCTGCAGCGCGCCCGCAAAGCGCAGCAACACACCGTCGTGGCGCAGCGTGCCCCAGGCGGTGAACAGTTCCTTCATGTAGCCAGCGGCGGTCCATTCCATTTCCATGGCTTCCATGCCGAAGTCCAGCTTGATGGTGCCGCTCATGCCGCCGGATCGGTAATCCTCCATCTTGCGCGACAGCTTGGGCAGGTTGACTTCGGGCACTTCGCCCACGTGGGCCACGCCGTTGTTGAACAGCGCAAAGTTTTTCAGTTTGCGGGGCAATCCCATGTTGATCTCCAATAGTTAACGGGTGGGGCGGGTGGCGCTTACTGGGTGGTGCCCACGCGCAAGGCGAAGTCAGCGAAGTAGCGGTCGGTGATGCGCTGGCGGAATCCCAGATCCTCCAGGGGCGGCACGGGCGTGTAGTCGTAGTCCAGCACCAGCTTGCCGATCTTCAAGGTGGCGGTTTCGTTCACGTCTTCGCTGTACCAGGCCTTGCCGTCGAGGATGTGGCCCAGCGCTTTCAGCTCGCGGAACTTGGCGTTGATGCCTTCGAGGATGTCTTTGATGAGGCCGGGCGTCAGCGGCTTGTCTGCGGCCCACATGTGGCCCTCGGCCATGGTGTCCGCGATCACCTGGGCGGTGCGGGTGGCGGTCTCAAAATAGAACTGGCCGTCCTTCTCTGCCGTGCGGTTGCCCCAGAAGCGGTAGCCGGTGGACTGGATCAGCGTGGTGACGTGGGCTTCGTTCAGGATGCCCGCGTCAGTGTCTGGGCTCTGCAAGTCCCAGAACACATCCTTGCTTGCGCCCACCACGCCGTTGATGGTCACATTCGACAGGCTCTTGTGCCAGCCCTGCTCGGTGTCGATGCGCGCGCGCAGGCCCATGGCGTAGGCGGCGGCGGGCACTTCCACCACGCCCGCGCCGTTCACGTCCAGCGCTTTCCAGTTGGGCCACAGCAGCATCAGCTCGCGGGCGCCGAACTTGTCGCGGTAGGCCACGGCCTGGCTGATGTTGTCACCCTTGGCCCCTGCGTACACGAACGCGCGCAGCTTCTGCGCCACCGCCACCAGGGCCGTGGTGACGGCTTCGGTGTCCAGGCCTGGGGCGCCCAGAATGCGCGGCTTCACGCCCAGGTGCTGCTGCGCTGCCAGCAAGGCCTGCATGCCGGTGTAGTGGCTGCCCGCGGTGGTGCCGATCACATTGGCAGACTGGTCTTCTTCTTTGGCCTGTTCATCGGCGCCAATGCCTTCATTCACGCGAACGACAACAACAACAGGCCGGGCTTGGTCTTTGATGGCGGTCAGTGCGCGGGCCAGCGTGCCCTGGGTGCCTGCCTTGCCGATGGCGGCGTCGATCTTGGTGAACAGCACCGCCTTGTTCAGCGGGAAGGCTGCTTCGTCGGCATCGGGGGCGGTTGCGATCAGGCCGATGATGGACGTGGAAGGCACGCGCAGGGTTTGCACGCCGTCGTTGATTTCGGTGACGCGCACGCCGTGGTGAAAGCTGGCAAGGGACATGTATGGCTCCAGTGGTTGGGTGATGGGTGGTGGGTTGGTGGTGGCTCAGGGCAGCTCTTTGGGCTCGATGGGGGCGTCGAGGATGGCCAGCGCCCGGCCAGGCTGCAGCAGCCCGGCCGCCTCCAGCGCTTGCACGCCTGTGCGGGTTTCGTCGTCGGCCAGGTCGATGTGCTGGGCCGCGTTCACTTTGGACAGGTAGCGGCGCACCGTCGCGGCTTCCCGTGTGGCGCCGATGGATGCCAGATCAATGTCGATGGCCTCGGCGTCGGTGAAACGGGACAGGAAAGCCTTGCGCGAAACGTTGCGCTCTGTGGTTTCTGCCGGTGGTGGGCCGGGCTCAAAAGCTTGAGCCGCAGGGTTCCAGCGTTGGCCGATCAATGAGGCATCTAACGATTCGATGGGCACCATGTCGGGCGCCTCAATCTCTGCGGCTACTTGCGTGACAGCAAAAACGATAGAGGCAGCGCTCACCTGGGCGTAGTAATGGGCTTGCATTTCAATATTCCTCGATCAGTTCCCAGGACACAGACTCCGCATAGGGCCCGATGCCGCTCACAAAGTAGAAGCCCTCCACCTTGATCGTGGTGGCGTTGACAAACGCAAGGCTGGCTTTTGAATAGACGGCGTTGTCAGCATTCCAGGCGAAGCTAGAAAGCAGGCTCAGGCGAGACTTGGCAAGGTTCACGGCTGCAATGGTCACGTTGATGGACGTGGCGCCGCCAGTCACTGTGGTAACCCCGCGCTGAATGCTCTTTATCCCCCTGGGCGTGGCGTTGATCGTGTCCGCGGTGCCTTTGACATTGGCCAGCGTGACCGCCAATGCATCGGCCACCGCCTTGACGTTGGCAACGCTGGTGCCCAGGGCGGCCAGCGTGGTGTCCACGGTCTTGGACCAGGGCTCCCAGTTGGCTGCGTCGGCGCTTGGGTCGGTGTCGCCTGCGCCTGCCACCTTGCGCACGTAGCGCTGCAAATTGACCAGGCTGCGCACTTCCCAGCCCTTGAGGTAGGTGCGGCCAGATACCCACGGTGGTGGTCCACCGCGCTGCAGTTCGGCCAGGATGACTGGGTCGAGGTTCATGGGGTGCTCTCCACTGCCGTGGCACCGCTGGCGCGGCCCTGGGCGTCGTAGTTGAATGTTTCGGTGCGTACCAGGCCACCGGCCACCGGGTAGGCCACGGTGGCCACGCGGCCCTGCGCGTCGTAGGTGTAAGTGGTGACACGGGCCACCCCGCCCACGGTGGCGGTGGCTGTGGCCACGCGCCCCTGGGCGTCGTAGCCATACACCACGGCGCTGGGGCGGGCTGCGGCGTACTCCAGCAGCGCAGCGCGGGCGGCCAGGGCGTCGTCGCGGCTGTCCATGTCCAGCCCCAGCAGCTGCATGGCGGTGTCGATCAGCTCAAACGCGGCCCGGATACGCGGCACGTCGTCTTCTTGGTAGTTGGCGATGTGCGGCAGTGGCAGCGCCAGTGCGGCGGTGCGTTCGTCAATGGGTTGTCCCAGCAATGTCATGGCTCCCCCTTACAAAACGACAACCCGCAGGTTGCCCACGTAGGGGCGCGCGGTGGTGCTGCCGGTGAGCGTGAGGCGCACGCGCAAGCCGGTGGCGGCGGCAAAGCCGGTCAGCTCGTGCGTAATCTCGCGCACGCCTGCGGTGTTGGTGCTGGCGCTCAGGTAGGGCACGGGCACCCAGGGGGCGCCCGCTGCGTTGGCCTGGGCATGCACTTGCACGGACGAACCGCCGGGAATGTCGCCCTCGTACACCGCCAGCACCCGGTTGTTGCCCGAGGCGGCCACGGTGCGGGTGATGTAGTTGGCGCTGGGCTCGATCTTGGCGGCGATCAGCTGCACGCCTGGCCCCAGGATGGCGGCGGCCGTGGCGTCGCCGGTGATGCGGGCGCGCACCTTGACCTGGCCGGTGAACGGCGCGGCCAACCAGATCACCTGGCCATCCGTGAGGCGCACCACCTCGCTGTTGAGCGCGGGCGGGAACTCCAGATCGAACGTGAGGTTTGCAGCAGCGGAGGGCCGCTCGGCAAAGCCCAGGATCATCAGGTCGGTGGCGTCCACCAGATCAGCGGTGCCCAGGTCGATCACCCGCTCGGTTTCGGTGTACTGCGCTGCCAAAAGGCGGAACGTCAGGTCGCGGTCTTGGTGCGCGGTCCAGGTGCTGGCGTTGGACGACGACAGCAGCACACCCACTTGGTAGGGCTGGCTGGTCACATAGCCCTGGGTAGGGTCTTGCTTGCCCAGCTCGGCCACGGCCAGCGCCGTGGTGGCGTCGTCGCACAGCACCACCACGGCGTATTCCCGCTTGGCCTGCAGCATCGCCGGAACCCACGTCACGCGGGTGAACTGGCCCAGCTGGATGGCGTCCAGCGGCACGCGCTGCTCCACCACGACGGTGGACGTGGGCACGCCGTTGCTGGTTTCACGAATCTGCACCACCACCGGGCCGCCCTTGGCGGTGAACCACAGGTCAATGCCAGCGGTTTGCGTGGCTACGTCCAGTACAAAGGTTTGCGCCAGCGGGTCGTAGTAGCCCTCGTACAGCCATTTGCTGCACTGGCTGCTGTTTTGTGGTGTGGAGCTGCCAGCCCCGGCAGGCCCGAACACAGCGCCGCCGCTGCCCGTATTCGTCACGGGCAGGTCGTATTGCACCCACTGTTCGGTGCGCACGCTTTGCTGGGTGCGCAGTACGGCCGTGCCCTGGCCCATGAAGGTCTGGCTGCCGGTGCTGCCCAGGGTGCCGGTGAACAGCACGGTTTTGGTGCCCGCCGTGACGTTCTCGGGGATGGTGAAGGTGCCCGACAGCTCGCCCGTGGGGGTGCCTTGCAGGGTGCCGCCTGGCAGCGCCTGGCCAGGCACCGCGATGCCGTCGAACGTGATGGCGCCCAGCGGCTCACCCGGCCCCCAGCCCTTGAGGTCAAACCGCACGGGGATGGGGCGCAGGTATTCCAGCGCGCTGGTGGTTTCCGACAGCGTGCGGGTGGTGTTGGTCACGCCCGTGATGTTCTGAATGGCGCCCGAGCCGGTGTACAGCCGCTCGGTGATGGCGCTGGCCCAGGTGGTCTTGGTCTCGGTCCAGCGGTCCACGTTGGGCGTGAGCGTGACGGCGGCCGGGATGGGGTCAAACGCTTGGTAAGGGTTGACCAGCATGGAGCCCGTGCGCATGGACTGCGCCAGCACCACACGGTAGCCATGGGCGGGGGCCTGGCGCTCGCTGATGTTCTTGCCCAGCTGGTGCACGGTGGGCGTGAGGGGCAGTTGCAAGGCGCCTTTGACGATGGCGGCCGTTTGGGCCAGGCCTGCGTCGCGCTGGTTGTCGCTCAGGAACGGGTCGGCAAAGATGCCTTTTTTGACGCCGGAATCCATGCCCTGGGCGTTCAAGGCCAGGCGCAGCTCGGCCAGGTCCATCATCACCGCGTCCACGCGCTTGCGCTCGCCCACCAGCTCATGCATGGGGACCGTTTTCACGGCGTCTTGCACCACGCGGCGGGTGTCGTCCCAGCTTTGGTAGATGCTGGCCAGGTGCAGCATGTCGTCGGGCACCACCGGGGCGGTGGGCGTCCAGGCGCTCGATGTACCGCGCAGCCATTCAAACCCGCCCTCGCTGGTCATGCACAGGCGATCAATGCGGCGCAGCTGCTGCTCGTAACTCACCAGTGTGGTGGAACCCACCACCGCGCCCGTGACGGTGAAGCCGCGCGGGTCCACATCGGTGGGCGCAACGTTGGCGATTTCGATGAAGGTCACGTCATAGCTGGAGCCGGGCGCAACCTCGGCACCGGCCGGGCTCCAGTCCACCTGGCTCGCCGTCAGCTTGAAGTCGGTGCCCTGGGTGTAGGTGGTGCCGCCTTGCTTGACCTTCTCCAGCTGGACCACGCTGGCGCTGGGCAATGGATCAGACGCGCCACCATAGCCGCCATGCACCAGCGTGACGGTGCGGCGGGCCGTGATGCGCACCTGAGGCACGCCCTTGCATGGGGGGCGGCCAATGTTGATGCGCTGCGCCCCTTCGGTGGTGGACAGGTGGGGTTCACTGTCAATTGTCAGCAGGTCGGGGCCGGTGGCGTACACCAGGCGGCGCGATGCCTGCAGCTCGATGCCCACGCCACGCACGCGGGCGCGCCCCTCGGTGACGGTGTACACCTGCTCGCCGCTGGCCAGGTCGGCGGCCATGGCCACTTCCAGGCCTTGCACAACGTAGCTGCCCCCGGTGCTGTCGATGTCGTACTGCTGCAGGGCGCGAGAAACCGCGTCAATGTTGGGCGGCGCTTCTTTGGCGCGCACGTAGCCGTTCTCCACCACCCACACGGGGTAGAAGTCCCCGGCCTTGCCGTCGCCAGCTGTGCCCCACAGCGGGTCGATGACGTAACGGGCGGCGCCAGGTTCTTGGTAGCTTGGCGTGCCAGCGGCGGGGTTCAGCAGCGTGGGGTCTTCCAGCTCGGTGACAAGGCGCGACTGCAGGTACACGCCCACATGCACCACGCCCACCACAGGCACGGCAAAGGATGCCGGGGGCACGCCGCGCAGCGCACCGGCCAGCCAGATGGCGCCGTCCTCGGCCACGGTCTCGCCGGTGGTGGGGTTGACGATGATGCGGGCGCCGCGCAGCACGTCGCCGTTTTTGAACAAGGAATCGCCCAGGCCGCGCAGGCGATGGGCAAAGAGGGATTGCACTTCGTTCAGCTCGGCAGACTGCAGCACGCGGTCTTGCCGGAAGGCGATGGAATCGACATTCTTTGCGCTGTCGAAACGGTTGCGAATGGCAGTTGTGTTCATGGCTTCAATCAGAAGGGCAGCACGTACTCTTGGACCTGGCGCACCGCGCCGTTGCGGGTGAACTTGGGCAGGCGCTCCAGCGTGTAGAGGTCGCCAGGCGTGGCCACCTGGGCGGCGGTGAAGTAGCGCTGGCCAGCGGGCAGGCCTGCCGCTGTGGTGCCCCCCACAAAAATGCCCAGCTCGCGCACGGTCTCGCCCTCTGCGTCGGCGTAGTCGTACGTCCAGCGCACATGCAGCCACTTCGAGGGCTGTGCGGTGGGCGAATAGCGGCTACCGTCTGGCAGCTCGATCTCGCCCGCAGGGTTGGGCACCACGTACTGCACCGCCGTAGCCAGGCGCCGGCCGATTTCGTCCACCAGCGCGGTGGCGTTGGTGGGCTCGGGCTCGGGCGCGGCATCCCACGCGGGCAGGCCCCGGCCCCAGGCCAGGTACAGCGACTGGCTGGCGATGGCTCGGGCCAGCGCGGTGCGGCCTTGGTTCTGCAAAACTGCCATGGTTCAGGTTTCCTCGGATTGAATGAGTAGGAAGGCTTGGCGCCACGGGCTACCCCACGGGCCGCCCCAGCGGCGCGGTGGGCTGATGGGCTCGGGCGCGGTGGAAATGTGGGCAGCAGCCCCGGCCGCCACGGGGTCAGGCGCCACCCAGGGGGCCACGCTGGCGCGGGCCTCGGCCGTGGCCAGGGCGCCGCCGCCTGGGGTGTGGGCCGTGGTGGTGCTGCGAAACAGCTCCATCACGCCACCCGACACGCCCATGAGGACGTGCGAATCCAGGCGCCAGGCGTCAAGCACGGGCATGTCGTCGTAGCGGATCAGGCCCACGCGCTGCTGCGTGGAAATCGCGGGCAGCGCACCGGCAGGCGCTGCGGGCAAGGTGGCCCCGCTGCGCTCCCCGAAGGACAGCTTCACGCCATCCGGCCCCATCACGCCGGAATCGCCGTCCAGCATCCCGGTGTCAAGCGGCGGGGCACGGTCCAGCACGATGCGGCGCACATCGTTCAGGGGGTTGAACACCCGGTAGAAGTGCACATGGGCAGGCAGGCTGGCGCGCACCACATGGGCCACGCGGGCCATTTCTTCGGCGGTGGCGGGGCGGCCCAGGTTGATGTGCAGGTAGGCGCCGTCTTCGTCCACCTTGGACCCGGCAAAGCCCACCCAGCCCAGGGCGCGCACCACGCTGGCGGCGGTGCCGCGCGTGAACAGCCATTGCAGGCCCTGCTCGATCAGCTCGGCCGTGGTGGGGAAGTACGGCGCGAACTGGGCCAGCTCGTACTCGGCGGCCAGCCAGGGCGCGAACTGCTCGGGCTCGCCCAGGCTGGGCACGGTGAAGGCAGCGGCCAGGGCATCCCACTGGGGGAAGGTCTGGTCGAGGGCGCGCTCCAGCTCTGTGGACTGGGGCGGCAGCAGGGTGCGGCGCGGGGCCAGGGTGGTGGCGGTCACACCAGGCCCCCATCGATCAGCTGCAGGGTGCCTAGCGTGGGGTATTCGTCGGCGGCCAGCGTCGTCAGTTCTGCCGGTGCGTCGGCATTGGGGTAGCGCACGGCGGCCACGCCAGCCACATGCAGCTGCGTGGTAATCCACGAACGGGGCACGCCCCGGCCCAGGCGGGCATAGGTGGCCATGGCCTTGGGCAGCGCGGCCTGCAGCTGCGTCAGCAGGTTGACCGGCGCGCCCGCCTCGCGGGTGATGGTGGCGGTGATGTGGATGGCGCGGGGCCGGGCCAGGGCCACGGACACCGGCACGCCCAGGGGGCGCGCATCCTCGGCATTGAGCGCTGCCAGCACCGTGGCCTGGGTGGCGGCGGCCTGGGCCAGATCGTGCAGCCACAGCAGTACCTGCACGCGGCCGGGCGCTGGTTGCACGGCGGTGGCGTCGTACACGTTCTGGTCGGCCGTCATGGCCACCAGCTCGTAATGCTCGCGGGTGCCGTTGCCTGCCAGCGCGCGGATGCGCAGTTGAATGCGCACGCGGTAGCGTTCATCGGTTTCGCTAGGCAGGCGGGGCACGCCATAGAACGCGCCTTTGTGGTCGAGGTCTGAGCCGGTGGCGTAGGCCAGCAGGTAGGCTCGGGCCGCATCGTTCACCCGTTGGCGGTAGACCAGCTCGCGCATGGCGTGCGCCTCCAGCAGCTTGGCCAGGGGTTCAGACTCCAGCGCGATGACACTGGCCGCGACAGGGTAGCGCGCGATCAGGTCCGCGCGGTGGCTGGCCAGGATTGTTTCAAAGTCCAGGGTCTCCACCACGTTGGGGGCGGGCAGCTGGGTCAGGTCTTGCGTTGTCATGCTGTGCGCCCCGCGATTTGTAGAGACAGCGCCAGCTGCTCGGCCCGGCTGTATTCGTTGAGGTACACGCCCTCGATGGTCAGCACCACGGCGCCGGGCTGGGCGGCATCACGGGCAGTGGCCACGCGCGACAGGCGCAGGCGCGGTTCCCAGCGCATCAGCGCCCCGGCCACGGCAGAGAACAGCCGCACCTGGGTGGTTTCGTTGTCGGGCTGGTCGATCAGCTCGGGCACCAGGGAGCCGTAGTCGCGGCGCATGACGCGCGAACCCACGGGGGTGGTGAGGATGTCGGCCACGGACTGGCGCAGGTGCTCCAGCCCGGTGACGGCGCGGCCGGTGTTGCGGTTCATACAGGCGCCCCCGACGTGTCGGTGCCCCTGCGCACTTCGCCGTGGACGTGCTGCACCAGACTGACGTGGCCACCACCCACCAGGTCGGGCACCACCGTGGCGCCCTCGGGGGTGAGCGTCAGTACCGTGTTGCCCACTTTGAATGAGATGGAGCCCACGCACTCGATGACCAGATGGCCGCCGTTGCTGTCATGGCTCATGTGGTCGGTTTCGCTCCAGTCGGTGCGGCACTCGGTTTCGCTCTCGCTGCCCTGGGGGGCCTTGTCGCTGGGGATGCCTGGCATGGCCACGGCATTCATGAGGTCGCCACCAGGGGCCAGCAGCAGGCACTGCTCGCCAATCTCAGGCGGCCACCACTGGCGGCGCTTTTTACCGGCACGGCCCGCCATCCAGGGCACCCAGTTGGTGAGCAAGTCACCCGTGCGAATGCGGCAGCGCGCGGGCTTGCCGTGGCGCACTTGCTCCACCGTTCCGGCGCGCAGAAGGTTCTCTAAGCGGCGCAGGATTTCGAGTGGCGATTCGGACTGATTGACGGGGCGATCCATGCATTTGATGGTGCCCGCGCGCGCGTGGAAAAGCACGCAGCCATCGCTGTGGCTGCGCTATGCACACTGCCTGCGCCCTGCCCTACTGACCTTTGCCAGCCATGTGAGACAACACCAGATCGCGCACGCGCTCCACCTGGGAGTCGGTGATGCCCAGCAGCTCGCGCACGGGGTAGCGGTAGGTCGGCCCGCCGGGCTTCACGCGGTCCTCCAGCCCGAACTGGTGCACGCGGGCGATGCGCTCGGCCCGGCCTGCAAACGCCACCATGGCTTCGGATGGGGTGGCCTGGGCCTTGAGGTGCTTTGCAGCGCGCAGGCGCACGAACATAGCCTGGGCTTTGGCCTTTTGCCTGATGCGGCCGCGTTCGTCGCGCAGCTTGTTCTTTCTGGGCTCCCACGCGCTGCCATCGGGCGCGGTCTGCGCTCGCATGGTCTCGGCATTGGCGGCGCGCAGGTCGCGCGCTACGGCGCGGGCCAGGCCCCGGCGCTCGGCTGGACTCAGCCGCGCCAGCAGGGGCGCAACCCAATCTTCCAGCCGCTGCAGATCGTCGTCCATGGCTTACCTGGGGTCGTGGTCCCACTCGGCCAGCTTCTCGCCCCGCAGCCACAGGGACCAGTGCTCGGGCTTGTCGAGGTGCGCGGGGTGCGGTGGCTCGGGAACGTGGTGCAGCTCCAGCGCGCCGGGCTCGGCGTTGGGCCTGGGGCGCACCAGCACGCGCTCGGTGAGGTCGATCTCTAGCGCCAGGTCGATGCTTTGGGCGGTGAGGTATTCCACATCAAAGCGCAGCGCCTGCTTGGCGCGCTCGGGGTTGTCGAACAGCTCGGGCTGGTTACGGGAAATCCACGCAAGCACCGGCACCACGATGGCGTCAGCGTGCCCGGCGTAGTCCAGCACGATCACCTGCAGCGTGTACGCGTACTCAAACGACAAGCTGCCCGTGCCTGTGGTCTGTGTGCGCCCACCACGGGCCACCACGATCAGGTTGTGCGGGTTGGCGGCCAGTGATGGCACGGCCGTCGTGAGGTGGGCGCGCAGGCTACCGGGCTTGAGCATGGGGGGCGGCTTCGTTCAAGGTGTCGCGGGCTGCATCGTGGGCGCGCTCGCAGGCGGTGCCACGGGCACGGGCGGTGTCAGCGATTGCCGCCAGCTCTCCCGCTCGCTGGTCAGCGCGTCGGAACAGGTCGGCAAGCAGATCAAGGGCGGGGGCGTCTGGCGCGCACTGGCTGGCAGCGGCGGCAGCTGGGGCCCGCTCACGGTGGGCGGTGATGTAGTCGGTAAGGTCGCGGCGCAACCGCTGGCCAGCAGCAACAGCGCGATCAGCGCCAGCAGTAGCAGCGGCAAGGGTGGCCTGTGTCTCGCGCTCGATCTTGTCGTGTGCATTGCGCAGTTCCTTTTCTTTGGCTCGGTAGGTTTCGGACTGTTCGCGCGCCTTGCGCTCTGCAGTTGCGGCGGCAGCGTTGAACACGCCCACCGCCCTGGCGTGGTCGCGCTGGGCATTGGCCAGCCGCACGGATTGCACCGCCAGCAGGACGCCCAGGGCGATGGCTGCAAGCTGCCAGGCGTAGGCTTTAAGTTGGCCGAAGGTCACCGCCCGCCCCGCTTGCGCCGGATGAGCGCGACGATGCAAACGAGCACCAGCACGATGGTCACGCCCAGCACCGCCCAGCCTTCGGGATTGATGAGCAGCCACAACATTGCCTCAGCAATGGGCGGCAGGTAGAAGCCGCTGGCCTGCGCTTTCAGGGGCATGCAGGCGATGAGCACCAGCGCGGCGCTGGTCAATGGAAGGTGTTTCACGGTTGCAGCTCCATGCAGTCGCGGTTTCGTTTCTGCTGGCGTGTCCACACGCCTTTGCAGCCTTTCCGCCCCCAATTGACAGGTTCGCGGCAATCGCGCTTGGCCTGGTAGCGCCAATGCAGCAGAGCCTGGCAGGCGCCCACGTGGTCGCCGCGCAGTAGCGATGTGCGGGGAGATTGCGGCTTGTGCCAGTTGCCTATGCCGAACTGGCCCACCCAGTCCATGTACAGGTCGAACTCGCCCTGGTACAGCAGCACACCGGGCAGGCTGGCCTTAAAGCGCTGCTCGGCCTGATCGTTCAGGTTGCGCGCCAGCTGGTCGGCCCGCTGGCGGGTGATGGGCGGGTCGGCCATCGTGACGGGCGTGCCGTCTTCGTAGCGGGTGGAGCCGTGGCCAATGGTGGGCACGTCGCCAGCGGTGGGGATGACTGGCCCTGCGGTGAATCCCTCGCTCGCCTGCCAGGTGGCGTAGCCGGTGGCCGACATGGTGAGAAAGGCCACCGCCACCCGCGCAACTGTTTGCCGTGTCGTGGTCATCACAGCCCCCGGGCTGCGCGCTCGGCGCGTTCGTTGCGCCACTTCCACAGCAGGTAGGCCAGCTGCGCGCCCACGTAGAGGATGGTCAGGGCGGTGAGGGTGTGGCTCAGCGTCCACCCGTTGGCCACTTGGTGGGCCACCACGGCAACGGGTGGCGATGCCTTGGCGCTTTCCACCGCGATGGCTTTTGCAATGCTTTCTTTGTCCATGGTCAGTCCCACAGCTGGATGGTTTTGATGGTCTTTTGTGCGGCGGTGATGGCGGGCAGCTCCACCACCGTGCCAACAGGCAGGTGGGGGCCTTTGGCCGCCAGGCCGGGATTCATGGCCAGGGTGGCCTCAACAACCCCAGCGGTTTGGCCCAGGGTGCGCATGCACAGGGCGTCCACGGTTTCGTGGTCGTTGGCGATCACGCTGGGCATCAGATCAGCTCCACGGTGGTGCGGGGGATGGCCAGCAGATCAGACAAGGCCCAGCGCATGGTGCGGCGGTGTTCCTCGATCTTGGCTTCGATCTTCTCGCGCACGCGCTCGGCCTTGCCGTCGCCCGAGGGCGTGGTGTCAATGTCGCGGTAGGCCTCGGCCATGTCGGCCTGCACGTGGGCATACACGGCGCGCAGGTAGCGCGCCACGTTGGCGCTGGTGCCGTCCAGCTGCTCGCAGGGCACGGCGGCCAGGCTGGCGTGCCCCTGGGCTTCGTGCTGGACGCGAAAGGCCCGCAGCTCGCCGTTCACCGTGTCCAGCGCATGGAGCAGCGCATGGCGCAGGCGGTTGGGCGTTACCGTGCCGTCGAGCAGGCAGACTTTGCGCAGGTCGGGCAATGAGACAGCCGGAAACCAGGGGTGGTTTTGTACCGGCTGCTCTGCGCCAATGACGGGCGGGTTGGCTGTGGCGATGAACGACATGGTGCACTTTGCTTGGTGGATGGTGTGAGGTGTGGCGGTGGCCCAGGGCATTGCAGGGGTGCACGGGTGTGCGCCTGTCTGCCCTGGGGCCGCCACGGGTGCGGGGTACGCCCGGGTTACAGCGGCTGGGTTACTTCGCCTGGCTTACTTGGTCTTTGGGGCCAGGCGGCGCTCCAGCCGCTCAATGTCTTTTTTCACACCGGCTCGGGTGTCCAGCTCCATGGCGCGCTGCAGCAGGGGCAGTGCTTCCTTGCACGCTTTGAGGGTGCGGGTAGCCATGTCCACATCGTGGCTGCCGGTCTTGCCCAGCACCGCCCAGCCTGCGGCCTTGTACAGCTTGCTTTTGGCTTGGTCGGGCGTGTCAGCCTGGTCGGTCAGCGCCATGGCCTTGGCTGCCACCTGCAGCGCATCGGCGCCGCTCAGCTTGCCCGCCAGGATGGCTTCGGCCACTTCGTCCTGCACGATGGTGGGCAGATTGCGGTTGTACTGGTCTGGCGGCTTGATGCCGCTGGCCAGCGCGTACTCTGCAATCTCCAGCGCGCGGGCGTAGTTGCCTGCGTCGATATGCCACACCAGCACGGTGGCCAGTACATCGTCCTGCGTGCCTGGCCGGGCCTGCAGAACACCGTCCACGTAGGCGTCGTATTCGGGCAGCATCGCGCCCTTGGCCTCGATCTTCTTTTCCACGCTGTGCATGTCTTTCAGGCGCAGGCGGTGCTGGTGCAGTTGGGCCAGCTGCAGTTCGTAGGCGGTGCCTACGGTCTGGCCGTGGGCGTTGTCGGCTTCGCGTTGCGCGGCCTGTTGCGATGCAAGGCTGTGCATGCGGTGCCGCTGGGCTGGTGTCTGTCGCATTGCTGGTGTTTCCCGTGCTTCTTGTCGGTGCTGTGGCGGTAGGCTTGCAAATAGCGGCTCCCTTTTTTAAGAGCAGCTATTTGCGGCCAGCTGCTGTGCGTCAGTCCTGCAGCTCGATGTTTTCGATCAGGCAGGCTTTGCCCAGGTCTTCCACCACAAAGGCATCGTTGCTGCTCTCGAATGTCTCGATGCGGTCGCGCTTGGGGTTGTCGATGACTGCACGGCGGCGGCTGCCGTCCTGGTAGTAGATGGACAGGTTTTTCAGGCTGGTGATGAGGATGGCGTTGGGCTTCATGTAAGGCACGGTGATGCCCGGCTTGCCCCCCAGACGGCGCTGGCTTCGCACGATGTCAGCGGCCAGCATTTCGGTGGGGGCGGTCTGGCCGTCCACAAGCGGGAACAGCTTGTCGTGCATGAGGCCGCGGCCGACGATGGCCACGAGGTCGCCCGCTTCGGCGTGCCAGGCGTCCAGCAGCGATTCGGTGGCGTCGTACACGAGGCCGTCCAGCGTCTTGTAGTCGCCAGTGGCGCCCACTACCACCTTGCCCGCCGCGGCGCCGTGGTCCATGACGCGCTCTGGTGCGTTTTCGCGCAGGTATTGCAGCCAGCCCTTGTTCACATCCTGCAGCAGCGGATTCGTGACGCGGTTGGTATTGGCCGCCGCGCTGGTGCCGTTGAAGCCGGTCATGATGCGGTCCAGCGCACACTGCTGCTGGATGGCGCGCGACAGGCGCAGCTGGAAGTCGGGGAACTTGGCCCACATGTCCAGGGTGGCGTAGCGCACGTGCGTGTCGTAGTTGGTTTGCACGCATTGGTAGCCCTGGCCGCCCAGCGAGGCAGCGTCGCGCGTGACGCGATCACCTGCAGTGGTGTCGGTGCGGCTGGCCACTGGGCCATCGGTGCCGATGCCGATCTTCTGGCCCTGCATTTCGTCCACCGGGTAGATGCCAATCGATTTCAGGAACTCGCTACTTTCCTGAATGCGGCTTTCCAGCTTCTGCTGCACGGTGGGCGTGACTGTGAACATTTGCGCGGCAGACTCCACGCCGTTGAGCGTTGCGAGCTGGGAGAGGTAGGCGGAAAAGTGCTTACGTGTTTGGTTCTTCATGGTCTGTCCCTTGGGTTCGTTTGTGGTCTGCGGTGTCGTGTGTTGAGCGCGTGGTGGTTCTGGCTCAGCAGTCGGCCAGCACGGCGCCTTCGGTGCCGGTGGCTTCTGGGCGCCCGGTGGTGCTGCCGTCTTGCACGCTGAGCTTCACGGTCAGTTCGTTGAACTGCTTTGCCAGCGCAGAGAACTCGCCCGCCAGCTTCTCGCGGGCGGCCTTTTCGGCGGCCAGTTCTTTGGACTGGTGTTGAATGGCGGCATCAGCCGCGCCCAGCACTTCCAGCGTTTTGGCAGCGAAAGCCTCGGTGGTTTCTGGTGTGTGCCTGGGCGCGGTGATGCCGCGCAAACTTTCCAGCATGCTGCTGAATGCCTTGACCATCTGGCCCGCGAGGCTGCCGCTGTCTGGGTCGGTGTCCGAGCCAGCCTCCATGTCCAGAGTCGTTTCCATGAACTCGCTGGTGAGCTTGTTGTCTGCACCCTTCGCGGAGAACTTGAGCATTTCAGTGCCAAGGCTGCCCGGTTCGTCGGTCACGGCCAAGCCCGTCACGTAGGCTTCGCCCGACTCCGCGAAATTGGGCACCAGCTCGATGCTGGTGAACATCTTCTTGCCGTTCTTGTTGAGGTTCAGCAGACCTGCAAGCGGCTTCAGCTGGGCAAACAAGGCCATCTTTCCGGCCAGCTTGCCGGTCTTGATTTCTTCCGCCTTCAACGCGATCACGTCGCCTTGCGCAGAAAAGGGGCTGTCAGCAAGCGCGCTGCGCATGTGCTCAACCCACACGCGGGCACCGTACACCTCGGGGTCATAGTTGGCTGCGGCCTGCTTCAGCCATTCACGCTGGATGTTTCGCCCGTCGATGGTCGGGCCTTCGACGGCTACGCGGTAGAACTTGGACGGTGCTGGCATGGTGCGGCTTTCGTGCGGTGAGTTGATCTACCGCCTATGTTCTGCATGCCTTGCACTTGCCGCAATTTGTGCGCGCTGTGGCTGCGCGAGTCACATATTGCCGTTGCTGCGTTCCGCGCGCGCGCGGCAGACACTGGCAGCCCATGACAAGCGAAACCGCCACCAAACCAGCCACCACAGCCAAGCCAAAGCGCCCGGTCAGCGCCGTGCACAACACGGGAAGCGCTGCACAGAAGGCCATCACCAGCCGCGCCAAGGCCATCTTCAAAGACGTTCAGCCGGGCGGCGAAACCAGCCCGGTAGACGGCGGTGCAGGTGTGCGCCGTGAAGCGCGTGCATTGTTCTGGATGGGCTGGAAGCTGTCGCACATCGCGGAGCACCTGGGGGTGCCCCGGGGCACTTTGCACGGCTGGTGCAAGGCGGAAAAGTGGCAGGACGCACCAGCGGCGCAGCGCGTGGAGTACGCGCTGGAGGCGCGGCTTTCAACGCTGATAGCGAAGGACGTAAAGACGGGCGGCGACTTCAAGGAAATTGACCTGCTGGGCCGCCAGCTGGAACGCCTGGCCCGCATCGGCAAGTACGAACGCACGGGGCGCGAAGCCGATCTGAACCCGGCCATTGATGCGCGCAACGCCGGGCCAAAGAAGGCACGCGGCAAAAACCACCTGCCAGAGGAACAGGTGGAGCAGCTGAAAAGCGCTTTCCTTGATTCGCTGTTCAAGTACCAGCTGGGCTGGTGGCAAAGCAGCCAGCAACGCACGCGGGCCATTCTCAAAAGCCGCCAGATCGGCGCCACCTGGTACTTTGCGCGCGAGGCTTTGATAGATGCGCTGGAGACTGGTCGCAACCAGATTTTCCTGTCTGCCAGCAAGGCCCAGGCCCACATCTTCAAGCAGTACATCTGCGCGTTCGTGCATGAAGTCACGGGGGTGGAGTTGAAGGGCGACCCCATCGTGCTGGCCAACGGTGCCACGCTGTATTTCCTGGGCAGCAACGCACGCACCGCTCAGGGCTATCACGGCAATTTCTACTTTGATGAGTTCTTTTGGACTCAGGACTTTGAGCGCCTTAACAAGGTGGCCAGTGGCATGGCCATGCACAAGAAATGGCGCAAGACCTACTTCAGCACGCCTAGCAGCATTCAGCACGCGGCGTACGCGTTCTGGTCCGGCCTGCGGGTCAAGAAGAAGTCCAGGATTGAAGTGGACTTGACCCACGCTCGCCTGGCTGGTGGCTTCACTGGTGAAGACCGGGTGTGGCGCAACATCGTCACGATCATGGATGCGCTCGCGGGCGGCTGTGACCTGTTCGACCTAGAAGAACTCAAGCTGGAATATTCCGATGCGGAGTTTGCCAACCTGCTGATGTGCGGGTTTGTCGATGATTCGTTCTCGGTGTTCCCGCTTTCGATGCTGCAGGGCTGCATGGTGGACAGCTGGGAGCTGTGGAGCGACTTCAAGCCGTTTAGCCAGAGGCCCTACGGATGGTTGCCGGTGTGGGTGGGATATGACCCGAGCCACACGGGTGACGCTGCCGGGCTGGTGGTGGTTGCACTTCCCACGAAGCCGGGCGGCGTGCTGCGCGTGCTGCACGCAGAGCAGTTCAAGGGCATGGACTTTGAAGCCCAGGCCAAGGCCATCAAGACCATCACCGAACGCTACAACGTGGCTGGCATGACGGTGGACACCACCGGCATCGGGCAAGGCGTCTATCAGCTGGTGCAGAAGTTCTACCCCGCCGTGCGCGGCATCAACTACAGCGTGGACAGCAAGACGATGCTGGTGCTGAAGGCGCAACAGGTCATCAATGCGGGCAGGCTTGAGTTCGACGCGGGCAACAAGGAGCTGGCAGCCAGCTTCATGGCCATCAAACGCGAGATGACGGCCAGCGGGCGGAACGTGACCTACGCAGCAGGACGCAGCGAGCAGACGGGCCACTCTGATCTGGCCTGGGCAACGATGAACGCTATCAGCCACGAGCCCTTGGAGACAGGCACCGACCTGGCCACACCACAGGGCCAATCCTTCCTCGAAATTTCTGACTGACCATGACTAAAAGACACAGCCGCGTGCCAGCACGGGCACAACAGACAGCAACGCCAGCGACAGCACCAACCACAGCGCCGCCGCAGGCACAGGCATTCAGCTTCGATCTGGGCGAGCCCGAGCCGGTGATCGGTGGGCGCTCAGCCCTACTGGAGTACGCCGAATGCCTGCAGTGTGGCGACTGGTACGAGCCGCCTGTCAGCCTGGCCGCGCTGGCACGCCTGCTGCGCGTGGGCGCGCACCACGAATCCGCGCTGCGCTTCAAGATCAATGTTCTGTCCAGCACCTTCATCCCATCGCAGGCACTGAGCGCCGAAGCCTTCAGCGGCTTCGCGCTGGATTACATGGTGCTGGGCAATGCCTACCTGGAGCGCCGTCGCAACCGGCTGGGCGATCTGCTGGAACTGCGCCACGCGCTGGGCAAGTACACCCGCAGGGGCATCGAGGCTGGCCGCTTCTTTTTCATCACAGACATTCAGGCGCCACACGAATTCCCGCGCCACGATGTTTTCCAGCTGCGCGAGCAGGACATTCACCAGGAAATCTACGGGCTGCCGCCCTACCTGGGCGCCCTGCAGTCAGCCATGCTGAACGAGTCGGCAACGCTGTTCCGCCGCCGCTACTACAACAACGGTAGCCACGCGGGCTTCATCCTCTACGTGACCGATGCGGCACAGTCCCAGGGCGATGTGGACAAGATGCGCGAGCAGTTGACAAAGACCAAGGGCGGCGGCAACTTCAAGAACCTTTTCTACTACGCGCCCAACGGCAGGAAAGAAGGCATCCAGCTGATCCCCATCAGCGAGGTGGCCGCCAAGGACGACTTCCTGAACATCAAGAACGCCAGCCGCGACGATGTGCTGGCCGCCCACCGCGTGCCGCCCCAGCTGATGGGCATGCTGCCCAACAACGTGGGAGGCTTTGGGGATGTGGAAAAGGCGGCCATGGTGTTTGCCCGCAATGAAATCGCGCCGCTGCAGGCGCGCATGGCGCACGCAATCAACACCTGGGCCGGTGGTACGGTATGCGCGTTCAAGCCGTATCTCTTACAGGACACACCTTCCTGAAGTCGGGCAGCCAGCAACGATACGTGGCGCATGCAACCTCTCTCACGAGAGACTCATCAGCGCCAAGCAGACCGCGCAGCGTTAAAGGCAGCGAAGGCAATCGCGACCAGGCCCATGTTCACGATCACTACGGTGCCAATAAAGTCCAGAAGCAGGGTCGGACGATGCCGAAACATGACCCCAAAAGCCGCGAATGTTGCACGCCGTGGACTCATGCCACCGGCACGTTGACGCCTGGCGAAGCGTGCATACAGCCCCAGATTCTCAAGAATTGCATCGAGAAACTGATTGGTGTTGGCCAGAAATGCCAAACAGAACAGCCCCGCGCAGAGAAAAAACGCAAGGGTTGGAAGCCAGTTCGAAAAATCAAATCGACTGAAATCCAGATTGGCCCACAGCAACAGCGCTGTTGTAGCCAATAGAACCTGAGGGGTCAGGTTCCTCAAGAACTCAAGTAGAGGCCGTTGGCCTTCGTTAAAGATCAGCACAGTTAGTGTGTGTGACGATGACTTAGACAGTGTACCTGTCCGGTTAGGCGCCAAAGACCCCGCAGCCCCCTACTCCGATAGCTTCAGATGGGGTGCCGGTTGTCCCACGCCCCACACCCAGCCAAACACCCCACCCCAACCGCCCAGTGCCCCGCACGCTTACCCCGCGGCGCGCCGTCGAGACCCCGCCGCGCCCGCCCGCTTGATGTGTCGCTTTTGTCGAGGGTGCCGATTCGTATGTAGGCAAACGCTGGTCAGGCCTACCCGGAGGGCGGACTCGGGCGTTAGCTGTCGGGAAATGTTGGGAATTCACCGCAATGCTTGCTGTTCGCGGTGGTTCATCCGAACGGATGAACTCAGCCAACAACACTTTGCCCACATCAAATTCAAGCGGTGCTCCTCTACGTTGATTTGAGGCGACCTGCGCGGCATTCTGTGTAGGTCGCCTCTAACAACATGTTAGGGGTATTGTGCTTCGGGAATACTGCATAGCAAAGCAAAGTACTGAGCACGAGTTGATCCGAGAAGTTGGACAGTAGGCTGCGCGTTCAGCAATGTTTGCACGGCCTCAGCGGGCGAAAGTGCAGAAGTGAACGGGACCGGTTTGGTTGCGAATGAAACCTTCCCAGACTTCTCGGACGTGTCCAATATTTGGCGGACTTCCAAATACCGCGGACGGCGTGCCGCCGTCAGAAACATCCCGTCAAAAACGATGTAAACATCATCGATTCCGGGAATGGAGTACTTGGCCAATGCTGCGAGTAAGGGCAGATTGTTTTCGGAACCGTCTGTTTGGCTAAAGTCAGCGGTAGGCGTGCCCGGTGAACAAAACAGCGTAACGGCAGAGCACGCGGGATCATTGATCAGGCCGAGAAGAGTGGACTCGTTCCTACTTGTATTTCCATTCTGATATCTCGTGGCGAGCATGTAGATTCCTGATTAGATGTTGGCGAAAAAAGCGGAAAACACGGTGTGAATAACCCTGCGCGTGGGGTTGCGCACTGCTCAGTTTATCCCGACAGTTTTCAGTCCAATTTAGGTTGAATGCAATAGGAGAACTTTGTGGGCTTTCATATCTCTTGGTTGGCAGTGCGCGGCAAGCCTCCGGAAGCGGTTCGTTCCGAACTTGCACTCATTGAAACAGAAGATCGCGGTCCAGTTCCGGAGTCTGAAGTAGACGCTGTTCTGCTCTCTTCTGGCTGGTATCTTGTGCATTTCAATGATCCTCAGCCTCATGAGCTTTCAAACTCTTCGCTAGAACGGCTATCGGTGCTGGCCGATGTAGTCACTTGCGTTGCAGAGGAAGCCGCAATGGTTTCAATGGCAAGTTACTTCAGCAACGGAGTGAAGAAATGGGCTGTAGTGCATGACTCCGACCTAGGGGCAGAGCATCTTGAAACCGAGGGTGAGCTCCCTGAACAATTTGGCGCTATTCGAGATCGTTTGCTAGCGCAATTAGCAGCTGACCCACAACCGTGCGACTACATTTTTGAAGTGCCAACCGAGTTGGCGCAGAGCATTACAGGTTTCAAGCACGATCAGTTTAGAGACGACGAGGAGAGCAATCCATTTACGGTCCTTGCCCGCAAAATCCCGGCGAGCACTCCTACCCGTGCTCAAATTCCAAGTGCCCGACCAGTGAAGGCAATTCAAAAGCCTTGGTGGCAGTTTTGGTGAGAGTCATCCAAAAGCCCGCTCAAGCAGAGGGCTTCAGCCTATTAGTTTGAACATTGAGCACCCGCATTCAACTGCAGTAACAGAACGATCTTGGCCTGATGCGGCACTTCGGCGACGAATTGCGAGGTATCAAACAAACAACACATGCCTATTTCCACGCTGAATTTTTTGGCCTACAGATTGGCCTACAGACAGATGAAACCCCTCTAGAACGCCCGAATCTTCTAGCATCCAAGCTCTCACAGTCTCCGCCAGTATGTAAAAAGCACCCGGCACGAGGTGCTTTTTTTGTCTTCGGCGGTCTTTGCTACCGCATGAGTGACCACTGCGACTCCCCTCGCCCCGCTGGCACGGGATGCCAGTTTGATTCGGCAGGATGTTCACTTCTGCTGCCAGGCTGGCAGTACACCGCACCGCCTTGTTGCTACGTCTGCCCAGGCACCTTGCGCAATCCGCATGCACCCCACCCCTGCGTCATAAGCAATCGCTGCTGCGGGGTATTTCAACGAGCGACCGGCAAAACCGGCCACCGTGCTAGAAGGTGAGCCCCCGGGCCCATTGCCCGGCCCGGCGATGGCGTGCGTGTGCGCTCCGCCTACATGAACATCTGAAACAGGAGATCGATGTGCAAGCGAGTACAAAAAAGGTGGCCGTCATTACCGGCGCGGGATCGGGTGTTGGCAAGGCTGTGGCGCTGGCGCTGATCAGCGACGGGTACCACGCCGTTCTGGCAGGGCGCCGCGCCGCCATGCTCGAGGAGGTGCGAGCCCAGGCGGACGCATTGCACGGTGCGGCAGACCGCGTTCTGTGTGTGCCCACCGACGTGGGCGACGCGGCAGCGGTGGAGGCGCTGTTTGCCCAAGCGGTTTCGCAGTTTGGGCGCGTCGATGTGCTGTTCAACAATGCGGGCCGGGGCAACCCGCCTGGTGATTTCACCGATTGGACGGCCGAGCAATGGCGGGAGGTGGTGGACGTTAACCTCAACGGCATGTTTTTCTGCATGCAGCAAGCGTTTCGCGTGATGCGTGCGCAGACGCCGCAAGGTGGGCGCATCATCAACAACGGCTCTATATCTGCCCACGCGCCGCGCCCCAACTCCATCGCCTACACGGCGACCAAGCATGCCGTGATGGGATTGACCAAAACCGGTGCCCTGGATGGCCGCAAGTACAACATTGCCGTGGGGCAGATCGATATTGGCAACGCTTTGACCGAGCTGGCCTCGCGCATGGGCAAAGGCGTGCCACAGGCCAACGGCGAGATCGCGGTGGAGCCGCTGATCGATGTGGCCATCGTGGGTGAGTCGGTGCGCTACATGGCCAGCCTGCCTCTGGAGGCCAACGTGCTCTTTCACACCGTGATGGCCACCAAGATGCCTTTCGTCGGGCGGGGCTGACGCACAACGCGCAGCCCACTGCTGGGGCGCATGGCCTGCAAGTACCGGTTCAAACACGGACCGCACACTCGCCATGCACCGCCTCGCCGCCCCGACCACCTCCCTGCCGCTTTGCGCCGTTGCGACGCCGCAAGCAAGTCGGATGGGAGCGGTATACAGCGGTGCGTGGCGATGGCCGCCTCAGCCGGCCATCGTGGGGTAGTCGGTGTAGCCCACGGGGCCGGGAGAGTAGAACGTGTTGGGGTTGGGCGCGTTCAGTGCCGCGCCTGCCTTGATACGCTCTGGCAGATCAGGGTTGGCCAAGAAGCTGGTGCCAAAGGCTACCGCATCCAGCTTGCCGTTGGCGATGGCCTGCTCGGCTTCTTCTGCGGTGTAGCCCATGTTGCCGACCAGCACCCCGTGGTACTTGGCACGCGCCACCGAGAGCACATCACCGTGCTGGGCCTGCAGAAAATCTGCGCGCATCACATGCAGATAGGCCAGCTTGTAGGCATTGAGCTTTTCGGCCAGGAAGCCAATCAGGGCCAGCGGGTCGCTGTCTTTCATGCTGTTGTAGCTGTTCAGGGGCGACAGGCGCAGGCCCACGCGGTCGCTGCCGATAGCGGCGGTCACGGCGGTCAGCACTTCAAACAGGAAACGTGCGCGGTTTTCCATGGTGCCGCCGTAGCCGTCGGTGCGGTCGTTCGCGCCATCGCGCAAAAACTGGTCGATCAGGTAGCCGTTGGCTCCGTGCACTTCCACGCCATCGAAGCCTGCGGCAATCGCGTTTTTGGCACCCTGGACAAAGGCGGCCACGATGGCCGGAATTTCAGCTTCTGTCAGCACATGGGCTGCGACGTGAGGCACCTTGCCCGTGGGCGTGTGGATGTCACCTTCCACCGGCGTGGCAGTGGACGACACGGTGGGCGCGCCCCCGTTGATGGCGGGATGGGCAGCCCGGCCCGCGTGCCAGATTTGCATGAAGATGCGGCCACCCTTGGCGTGCACGGCCGAGGTCACTTGCTTCCAGGCGGCGACCTGCTCGTCGGAGTAAATGCCTGGCTCGGCGATGAATGCGGAGGTGTTGGGCGCCACCATGGTGCATTCGGTGATCAGCAGGCCCCCGCTGGCGCGCTGGGCGTAGTACTCGGCCATCATGGCGTTGGGCATGTGGCCGGCATCTGCGCGTGCGCGCGTCAGGGGGGCCATCAGGATGCGGTTGGGAAGTGTCAGGGCGCCGGCTTGCAGGGGGTTAAATAGCATGGGATGGATCGCGGTCAGGGTGGAAAAAGGGCTGTGCGCGAAGTGCGCTGGGTAGCCAATGCAACTGGGTTGAGTACACAACTATATGCCCTTATTAAAACCATTGAGCACTCAAGTGAATAGCAAAGTGTGCTTGGACAGTGCATCGGGCTGATAGACAATCTGCACGATGACAAACCAGTCGACGACGGACATCGACCCTGTGAACCCTTGCGCCTACAAAAGAGAAGCGCTGGGGGATTTGCCGTGCACGAACATCTCGATCCGGCGGGCGGCCCGCAGGCTAGCGTATCTGTACGACGAGGCGGCAGAGTGTGTGGACTTGAAAGCAACCCAAGTCACCCTGGCGGGCACGATCGACCAGATGACCGATGTTCAAACGGCGCTGGGCCCAACGCTGCTGGAGCTGGCCGCCGGGCTCGCGATCCAGATTTCGGCACTGACCCATGCGCTGAGGCCTTTGGTGCGCGATGGGCTCATCACCCTGCAACCTGATGCCCAAGACAAACGCACCAAGCGTGCGGCACTCACCGAGCACGGGAAGGCGCGCCTCAAGCAGGCATTGCAGGCGTGGTCTGCCGTGAACCACCGCGTAGAAGAGGTGCTGGGGCCTGAATCCGCAGGCATGCTGAGGGCGTTGGCCGATCAGGTGGCGTCTGATGGTTTTTTGCTGGCCTACCGAGACGCGGCCGAACGGCAAAAGGTTGGATTGGGCGCGCGCCCCTGCCCTTCATAGCCTGCGACCATCCGCCGAAGGGATGCAGCCCCGCAGGTGACCGGTTCAGCCAAACTGCGCAGGGGCTGCTGCGAGCGAGCGCAAGATCATGGCCCGCCGCCTGATCCACGCCCACCGACAACACTGAACCTCAGCCAGAACACCTAGGGATGACCTGCATAACTCCCTGCGGTCTGTGGCACCGCGGCCTCGGGCGGTCCGCTGCGTTGCTTTTCTTGCCAATAGCCGGGCTATTGGCTGCCAAAAGACGCCTTGCGTCCCATCCCGATCCGCGCTACCACCGCCTCGCGAGGGTGATGCAGGTCATCCCTAGCAAAACGGGCCCTCGCGGCCCGTTTTTTTACCTGCCGTCCAACCCTGCATAGGGGTCGGCACAGGAAGCGCCCTGCCCTGCGGGCCTACTTGGTGGCAGCCCTGGCAGCGTCTGCCTTGGCTTTGGCCTCGGTGGCCTTGCGCTGCAGTTCGGCCGCTTCCTTGTCTGCAGCCTCTGCATCCTTGGGTTTGTTGACTTTGCGTGCCGCCTCGGCGCGGGCTTTGGCTTCGTCGGTTTTGCGCTGCAACTCCGCCGCCTCTTTGTCTGCTGCTTCAGCTTCCTTGGCTTTCTTTTCCTTGTCGGATGGCGCGTTGGCATTGGCCAGCGCATTGCCAGCCATGCTGCCTGCCACGGCGCCTACGGCGACCGCCCCCATGGTGCCCATCATGCTGGGCGCTGCTGCCGGGGCTGCAGCGGGTGCAGCCGATGTTGCGGCAGGGGCGGCCGTGGCCGGGGTGGCAGCCGCTGGTGCGGCCGGGCTCGTGGCCTTGGTCGCTGCGGGGGCCGCTGGCGCCGGTGCGCTGCGGGTGGGCTGCACGGATTTGCCACCACCCAGCCGCTTGGCGTGGGCAAGGTGCGGCGCCAGCAAAGCGGCCATGGCCAAGGCTGCAACGGCGGCAGAGGAACGGGTCGATATCTTCATGGGTGGTGGTTTGTCTCTGTCAACAATGACCGGGCCATTGTGCAAAGAAGGGCCCTAAAACACCCGCATGGGCCTATGGGTGATGGGTGTATGGCGCAGCGCTGGCTTGGTGCTGCGCACCATGGGCGTCGCCCTGCACGCCTTGGTTGCCCAGACCGTGGGGCGCAGCCATGAGATGCCCGCGCAACCGAGCAGCTCGGTGCTGCTCGGTGTAGGCGGGCTCTAACTCCATCCCCCCCATGGAAATGGCCGGAGCGTCATTTTTCATAGTCCGAATTGCCCCTAGCGCTTTATACACAAGCGCTAGCAGCTATATTTTTTATAGCAATATTCGACAATGCAGTGCTGTATCTCAGTCACCAGGCTGGGCAGCACCTCACGCTGCCGCTGGCAACGTGCAGGGCACGCACATCGCCCTGCCAGAGTGCCAGCCCTTCTTGCCACAGGCCAACACCACGGCCCGCCCCTCGCTGCACAAAGCCGGGTGCAGTAACAACCCGCTGCGCAGACATGGGCCACCGCCCCCCTTCAGCCCCAAGGGCTGCGCTGTCGCTGGGCGTGTTCGGAGTGCGGCCAGGGTCCATGCAAGCCTTGGTACATAAATTTGACATTTACGCGCAAGAACACCGGACCGAAAAATCAATTTCAATGTTTTTTTGAAACAAAAAGAATCAAAAAAAGCATTTGTATCGTATGATTTATCAAAAATCGGCCACGCAAAGTGAATGCCGTTCAACAAAATTCGCCAAAAGGTATCATTTTTATCAAAAGGACAAGGCAGTGGCAAAGACTGTGCTCACCATTGACGACCAAGCGGACATACGCCGACTGGTGCGAATGACTTTGGAGTTTGATGGCTACAAGGTCTTGGAAGCCAGCGACGGGGAAGAAGGCCTGCACCTTGCGCGCACCCACAAGCCAGACCTGGTGCTGCTGGACGTGATGATGCCCGGCCTGGACGGTCTGGCCGTCAGCACCACGATGCGTGCAGACCCTGCGCTCAAGAACATTCCCGTCGTGATGCTCACCGCACTGGACCGCGACAGTGACATGGATGCGGGCATGGAGGCGGGGGCGAAGGCCTATCTGAACAAGCCATTTGGCCCCGTAGAACTTCTCAAACTGATCGTGCATTTGCTGGGCCAACGCGCCCCAGCCTGAGCCCCCTCCCCCACGTTCCCCACCATCCCCCAACCGACCTGAAAGGAGCCTGTCATGGCACTCGTCAAAAAGCCTGTTTCCAGCGTATCCACCACAGAACATAGTGCCAACGCCAGCTCCCGCAGCTCGGCCAGCGCAACCCGCGAGGCCGAACAGCAACGCAAGCGTGCCCGCACACTGGCCAAGCAGCAACAGGCGGCAGAGCGCATTGCCGCCGCAACGGGGCAAATGTCCTCTGGTATCGCAGAAGCAGCGTCGGCCGCCGAAGAGCTCAAACGTTCGGCAGACCAGATTGCCACAGGCGCAGAAGAAGCATCCAGTGCCGCCCAGGAATCCTTGGCAGCCTTCAAGCAGGTAGAAGGCTCCGTCACCCGGCAGCTCAAAAATGCGGATATCAGCCGCGACAAAGCCGAAGCGTGCCAAGGCCTGGTGGCACGCACCAGCGCCGAAGTGGCAGCCCTGGTCAGCAACGTTGCGGTGTCTGCCGAACGCCAAGCGGGCTCGGTGGCAATGGTGGCTGAGCTGGAAAAGCAGGCGGCCAACATTGGCGACATCGTCAAGGCCGTGGCACGCATTGCAGACCAAACCAATTTGCTCGCCCTGAACGCGGCCATTGAAGCGGCCCGTGCAGGCCAGCACGGCAAAGGCTTTGCCGTGGTGGCCGACGAAGTGCGCACCCTGGCAGAAACCTCGGAAAAAAGCGCCAAGCAGATTCAGGACCTGGTCGGCCAGATCCAGCAAGAGGTGAAGGTCATTGCCGATGGCATTGGCGAGTCTGCCAAGACGGTGGAGAGCGAAGTCCAAAACGGCAAAGTGATCACCCAGCAGCTCGACCAGATCCGCAACGACGCAGTAGAGATCGTCAAGGGCGTCAACGAAATTGCCACGGGCGCCCAGCAATCTGCGGTGGCCACACGCCAGGCGCTCAAGGGAGCGGAAGACATTGCGGCAGCAGCACAGGAGCAGTCAGCAGCCGCCGAAGAAGCGGCCAAAACCGTGGCAGAACAGGCCCTGGCCCTGGCGCAAAGCGAGCAAACCGCAGCCAGCCTTTCGGAGCTCTCTGAGGACTTGAAAAACTCGACCGATGTGGCCAAGAGCGCCGAAGAAGTGGCGTCGGCAGCAGAAGAGCTGTCGTCTGCAGTGCAAGAGATCAGCCGCTCTGGCGCGCAGATCATGACGGCCATCGATCAGATCCGCAAAGGCGCTGAAGTGCAGTCCGCAGGCACGGAAGAGTCTGCAGCGGCCATCAGCCAGATCGAGCGGGGCGCGCAAATGGCCATGGAGCGCGGCAAAACCGGCGGCGAAAAAGTGGCGGCCATCCGCCAACTGCTGGCAGTGAACAAAACCACGGTGGACTCCCTGATTGCCAACGTGTCCTCTTCTGCAGAGGCCACACGCCTGAGCATCCGCCAGGTCAAAGAGCTGGAGCTGGTGTCGCGCCGCATCGACAAGATCGTGGACGCCATCACCACAGTGTCTATCCAGACCAACATGCTGGCGGTGAACGGCTCCATTGAAGCGGCCCGTGCCGGTGAGTTTGGCAAAGGCTTTGTGGTGGTTGCCACCGACATCCGCAACCTGGCCCAGGACTCTGCAGAGAACGCAGACCGCATCAAAGACCTGGTCAAGGCCATTCAAGACCAAATTGAAGTGGTGGGCCGCGACCTGGGTGAGATTGTGCTCACGGCATCGGCTGAAGTGGAAAAGGCCAAGCTCACCACCGTCAACCTGCAAACGATCGAGACAGACATCATGGAAGTGGAGCGCGGCACCACCGAAATCCTGGCGGCGGCCACTGAGATCGGCGCTGCAGTCACGCAGGTCAAACGCGGTGTAGAGCAGATTTCTTCGGCCGCACAAGAAGCGGCCAAGGCTTCCGACGAAGCCGCCGCTGCGGCCCGCCAGCAGTCCCAAGGTGCGGAAGAGCTTGCCGCCGCCATTGAAGAAGTGGCATCGCTCGCAGACGAGCTGCAAAGCGCCTGAACCAGGGGCATGTCATGACCCAAGAATCTCTGTCTGAATCCACTGCAGGCCCCACGGCCAGCAGCGAACCCGATGGCTCGGGCACTTGCCAGTACGTGACCTTCACCGCCGGTGACGAAGTGTTTGCCGTCGAAATGGCGCCCGTACAGGAAATCATCCGCGTACCGGAGGTCGTGCGCGTACCGCTGGCCCCCCCCACGCTGGAGGGCCTGGCCAACCTGCGCGGCAAGGTGCTGCCGATCGTCTCCCTGAGGCGGGCCCTGGGCTTTGCCGATCGGGAAAGCGACGACGCATCCCGCGCTGTGGTGATCGACATCGGCCAGCCCATGGGCTTTGTGGTGGACCGCGTGGCCAGCGTGGTGGGTGTGGACGCCTCCAAGATCGAAGGGGTTCAAGGCATTGGCAGCACCGTCAATGCCGACCTGCTCTCGGGCCTGATCAAGGACGTGGGCGGCCACGCCATGGTCATGGTGCTGAACTTTGAAAAGCTGATCGCTCAGGAGTTTGCTCAGCTCAGTCAGCTGGGCCAAAGCCATGCACTGGCGGGCGCCATGGAGCCAAGCAGCCACGACCAAGGCCATGCCACGGGCAGCAGCGAGGAAGAACTGCACCTGGTCAGCTTTGACGTGATGGGCCAGGAATACGCCATCGCGATCGAGGATGTCCAGGAAATCGTTCAGGTCCCCGATCTGATCATCAAAGTACCGCGCGCGCAGTCCCATGTCATCGGCATCATGACTTTGCGCAACCGCCTTCTGCCGCTGGTCGGGCTGCGCCGCATGTTTGCCATGCCGGATCCGTCTGCCAACGAGCAAAGCCGCATCGTCGTGGTGTCGATTGCGGGCACATCGGTGGGCATCGTGGTGGACAACGTCAATGAAGTGCTCAGAGTCCCTCGTGCCGACGTGGAAGGCATGCCCAGCATGCTGGCCCGCAGTGGCGATATGGCGGACATCACCGACATCTGCAGGCTCGCGGGTGGAGACAGACTGGTCTCCATCGTCTCTACAGAAAACCTCTTCCGCCATTCCGCCATCCAGGAGGCATTGACCGCCGTGAACGCCCAAGACATGCAGACAGGCACCACCACCGTCCGTGACGCGGGGGCCGGAGATGATGAACAGGTGGTGGTATTCCGTTTGGGTTCCGAGGAGTTCGGCGTGCCCATCGACAGCGTGCAGGAAATCGTCCGGGTTCCAGAGACTCTGACCCACGTTCCCAAAGCCCCGGATGCGGTCGAAGGCGTGATCAACCTGCGTGGCTCGGTCTTGCCCGTGGTGGATCTGCGTCGGCGCCTGGGGCTTGCCTCGGTCGCTCGCAACGAAGGCCAGCGCATTGTGGTGCTGCTCATCAAAGGCGCACGCACCGGCTTCATCGTCGATGCCGTGGCCGAGGTGCTCAAGGTTCCTCGCCAAGCCATTGAACCCGCTCCACGCGTCTCTGCAGAGCAAGCCACGCTGCTGGCCCGGATGGCCAACATCGACAAGCAAAAACGCATGTTGCAGCTCATTGCCCCGGACCACCTGCTCTCCAGCATGGACCTGGCGGGCATGGCCGAGATCAGCGCCTGAGCAAGCAAAGGCGGCACACCATGATCAAACTGCTGATTGTTGACGACTCTGCCCTGATGCGGCGTCAGCTCACGATGCTGTTCCAGACCCAAGGCGATTTTGAGGTGCGCCAGGCCCGCAATGGTGTGGAGGCCGTGGTGGAGAACCGCGACTTCCAGCCTGATGTGGTGACGCTGGACATCAACATGCCGGAAATGGATGGCATCACGGCGCTGTCGCTGATCATGGCCGAGCGCCCAGTCCCGGTGATCATGGTGTCGTCGCTGACCGAAAAAGGGGCCTTGGCAACGTTTGAGGCCTTGAACCTGGGGGCCGTGGACTATGTGGCCAAACCCGGGGGCACGATTTCGCTCTCCCTGGATGTCGTCAAGGCCGAGTTGCTGACCAAGGTGCGGGGCGCCGTGCGCGCCCGGCCCACGCGCAAGCCCAGTGGGGCCATCGCGTCCAGCGCCCATCGCGCACAGCCCCTCAAGGCACGCGAGACCCCGGTGCGTGCCAGCTTCAAGGCGGCGGAGCAGCCTGCGCCAGGCAAAAACGGCGTGCTGCTGGTGGGCGTGTCCACCGGCGGGCCACGGGCGCTGGAAGAAGTCCTGCCCGCACTGCCTGCAGATTTTCCGTGGCCTGTGCTGGTGGCACAGCACATGCCTGCCAGCTTTACCGCACCCTTTGCCGCACGCCTGAACGCAGTGTGTGCGCTGGAGGTGGTCGAAGCCTCGCGCCCCATGGCCATGGAGGCTGGGCGCATCTACGTCGCCAAGGGCGGTGCCGACATGATCGTGACCCGCCGAGGCGGCACGCTCACCGTGCTGCCCAAGCCCGAGGCGTCTGAATACCTGTGGCACCCCTCGGTAGAACTGATGGCCCGCTCTGCGCTGGAACACATCGATGCGCATCGGCTGGTGGGCGTGATGCTCACAGGCATGGGGTACGACGGCGCAGACGCTTTCACCGAAATCAAACAACGCGGAGGCCGCACCGTGGCCGAGTCCGAAGACACCGCGGTGGTCTTCGGCATGCCAGGCGAGCTGATTGCTCGCGGGGGTGCGTCGTTGGTACTGCCCCTGGACAAAGTGGCTGCACAGGTCAAAGCCTGGGCCGCCCGCTCATAAAAAGGAACGCCATCATGGGGTTGATCAAATCACCAGAGCCAGCCGCGCAACAGCCCAGCGAAGAACTACAGCGCACCATCCGACCCGAGCGAGATTGCGCCGTGTTGGCCGCTCAGTTGCAAGACATGCGGGCCATTGCCAGACGTTGGGCTGCCAGAGACCTCATCGACTGCCCGAACTGCAGCCAATTGCTGACGCAACGCTTGCCCCACGAACAAGACGACTCGGTGAGAGAGGTCATTTTGACCACCTTGGTGAGGATTGGAGACGCAACCGCAGTCGACGCACTGGTCGAATGCCTGCGCAGCGAAGACGCAGCGCTGCGCAATGAATCGGTCGAAGCCCTCAAACAGTTGCCTGATGCGGTTGCCCCCCTCATGCGCCAATTGCTGGCCGATGAAGACAGCGATGTGCGCATCTTTGCGGTGAACGTCCTGGAGTCACTGAGACACCCCTCGGTGGAGGCGTGGCTGATCGACGTGATTGCCAATGACGCCCACATCAATGTGTGCGCCACTGCGGTGGACTTGCTGGGCGAAGTGGGTTCGTCCTCGGCAGTGCAGCCCCTGAACCAGCTCAAGGCGCGCTTCGCGCACGAGCCCTACATCCAGTTTGCGGCCAACCTGGCGCTCAAGCGGATTCAGGAAAGTTGAGTCACCATGACTTCGCCCACCCTCAGCGACGAAGACTTCGACAAGTTCCGCGAGTTCTTCTACCGCAAGACTGGCATTCAGTTTGAAGCCAGCAAGCGGTACTTTGTCGACAAGCGCTTGCTCGATCGCATGGCAGCCACCGACAGCGCATCGTTTCGCGCTTACTTCACCATGCTGCGCTTCCAAGCCTCCGGCGAAGAGCTGCAATCCCTGACCAACCTCATGACGGTCAACGAGACCTACTTCTTTCGCGAGGAGTACCAGTTCCGTTGCCTCGTCAATTCGCTGCTGCCAGACCTGATAGCCCGCAAAAAGGACAAGGCGCCGCTGCGCATCTGGGTGCTGCCGTCCTCCTCTGGAGAGGAAGCGTATTCCATCGCCATCTGCCTGCTGGAGCGCTGGGCGCTGCTGAACGAATACGACATTGAAATCGTCGCCTCAGACATTGACACGCACATCCTGGCCGCTGCGCGGGCGGGGCTGTACTCGCCACGTGCGGTCGCACAAATGCCAGCGTCTTACCTGCAAAAGTACTTTCGCCACACCAGCGCGGGGTACCAGCTGATCGATGACGTTCGCTCCAGCGTGGAGTTCACACGGGTGAACCTGTCAGACAGGGCCGACACCCGGGGCTACCGGGACTTTGATGTCGTCTTCTGTCGCAACCTGCTCATTTACTTTGATGACGTGTCGCGCAAGGCGGCCGCAGAGACGTTCTATGACGCCATGAAGCCCGGCGGCTTCATCTGTCTGGGGCACTCCGAGTCCATGAGCCGCATTTCTTCCCTCTACAGGGTACGCAAGTTCCCGGAGGCCATCGTTTACCAGAAAGCCATGGAGTGAGGCCATGAAACGGATTTTGATTGTTGACGATGCAGCCACCGTGCGCATGTACCACCGGGGCATCTTAGAGAGCGCGGGCTATGCCGTCGAAGAGGCAGTCAATGGACTGGAAGCGCTGGAAAAAGCGCTGCTCACTCCGTTCGATCTGTACCTGGTCGACGTGAACATGCCCAAGCTCGATGGCTACGGGTTCCTGTGCCAGCTGCGGCTGCAACCCCTGGAGCAAGTGCCTGTGATCATGGTGTCGACCGAAGCCACCGAGCAAGATCGCCTGCGCGCATTTGCCTCGGGGGCCAATTTCTACCTGATCAAGCCCACGCGCCCCGACCAGCTTCTGGCCCCCATTCATCTCTTCCTGAAAGGGGGGCGGCCATGAACGAACTGCTGGAACAGTTTTTTGCAGAAGCACGTGACGCATTGGAGGGCATTGCCACCAAGCTGATGGAGCTTGAAAGCGCCCCCGACGATGTGGAGCTGATGACCCAGCTTTTCAGGCTGGTGCACACGCTCAAAGGCAATAGCGGGCTGTTTGATTTTCCTGAGATGACACGCGTGCTGCACGCAGGCGAAGATTTGATGGACGCCGTGCGCAACCAGCGGGTTGGCTATTCACAGACCCTGGCAGACCGCCTGCTCAACGCCATGGATTTTGTCGGCATGCTGTGCGATGAGGCAGAGAGTGGCCAGCCCCCTGGTGCAGCCGTTGCCCACCAGGCCCTGCAGCTGGCGGACTCGCTGCGCGAACTCCTCGCGCAAAACAGTTCAGCGCCTGACAGCGGCAATGCAGCAGAACTGGCAGCGCCCGCAATCCCCACGCAAACGCCCGCACCTGCGCCTGCCAACCAGATGCCAGCTCCCCATCTGCTGGGCCGGGTGCCAGAAGCCCAACGCATGCAGGCATGGCAGCTGGCACACACGGGTCAATCGCTTTTTTGGGTCCACTATCGCCCCGATGAAGAGTGCTTTTTTCAGGGCGACGACCCCCTGCACCAGGCCCGCATATGCCCCGGCCTGCTGTGGGGCGGTATCGCCGAGCGCGGTGCCTGGCCCCCATTGAATGAACTGGATGCCTACCGCTGCCAGCTGGATTTTCACCTGATGGTGGGCGTGGCAAGGGAGGAACTGGAAGCCCATTTCCGCTATGTACCCGACCAAATCACTGTGACGGAAATACCCGCCATGGCGTTGGTAATCCCGCAAGGCGACACCAATGGTGGTGCGGTGTACGAGGACTTTGTCTGTGACGCCCTGGCGTTCTTAGAAAAAGGCTTTCTCGCGAGCTTGCGCCGCGCCGTGGACAGCATGCTGGAGTTGTCCAACCCTGCACTGTGGCTTGCCAGCGCACTGAGGTGGCTCCAGCGCATGCTGGAGCAGCGCACACCTGACGTGGATGCGATCAAGGCGTTGGTCGTCTCCTTGCGCACCCTGGACCTCCCCATCGACCCAGCGCTGGCACTGGCACAGCCCCACCCTACCGAAGCGAAAGCGGTGAATGCCGCTGCGCAAACACAGGCCGCAACGGAGCCACAGCCAGACCCGCAAACCCTGGCGTCTGTATTGCAAACCCAGCGCCAGATCCTGGCGCTGCCGGACGACGTGCCCTGGCTGGCTGGCAGGCTCAAAGGCGTGGTGGCCGTACTCGAATCCTGTCTGCAGGCCGCGGGGCGCTCGGCCCAGGTGCCGCATTTGACGCAGGCGGGCGAAGCCGCGTTGCAAGCCAACAGCGCTGCACCACTGGCACGTTGGCTGGATGCCTTGCTGGCATCACCAGCCCACACGCAAGCCGACGCCGCAGCACCCTCTGCTGCCAACACGGCACAGAAGATCCCCTCGGCGCCAACGCCTCTGGCAACGGACGGTGGAGCCGACAACACCATGGATGGCAACGCCCTTGAAGGCGATGCAAGCGAAGGTCGCTTTGTGCGCAAGGCCGATGAGCCGCACAGCCCGAAAAGCCTCAAGGTCGAGCAATCCAAAATTGACCGATTGATGAACCTCATTGGCGAGATGGTGGTGGCCAAGAATGCCATTCCCTACTTGGCCAATCGGGCAGAGACGCACTATGGTGTGCGAGATCTTTCCAGGGAAATCAAGGCCCAGTACGCCGTCATCAACCGCATCTCGGAAGAGATGCAGGACGCAATCATGCAAGTGCGCATGATGCCCGTGTCTTTCGTATTCCAGCGCTTTCCCCGCCTGGTGCGAGACACCTCACGCCGCTTGGGCAAAGAGGTCCATCTGGTGCTGGAAGGACAAGAGACTGCCGCAGACAAAAACATCATCGAATCCCTGGGCGACCCTCTGGTGCACATGGTGCGCAACAGCCTGGACCATGGGCTGGAGCTACCCGAAACACGCAAAGCGCAGGGCAAACCTGAAGCAGGCACATTGCGCATCAGCGCCCGCCAGGAGGCAGACCGTGTGCTGATTGAAATCAGCGACGACGGCAAGGGCATTGATTCTGCCGTCATCAAGCGCAAAGCCTATGAAAAGGGTTTGATTGATGAGGCCACACTGGAGCGCATCAGCGACCAGGAAGCCATCCAGCTGATTTTTCTGCCGGGCTTCTCTACCGCAGAGACCGTGTCGGACCTGTCGGGCCGGGGCGTCGGCATGGACGTGGTGAGGACGGCGATTGAACGCGTCAACGGAACGGTTTCTCTGTCCAGCGTGCTGGGCCAGGGCACCCAGATTCGCCTGTCGTTGCCCCTGTCCATGGCTGTCACCAACGTGATGACGATTGAGGCCGCAGGCCAAATCTTCGGGGTTCCGATGGACTCGGTCATCGAAACCGTGCGTGTTCCGCACACAGCGGTTCGCAGCATCAAGCAAGGCATGGTGACCGTTCTGCGCGGCAAGGTGCTGGCGTTGAGGTCACTCAATCAGCTGCTGGGGCTGGCCATGCCGCCTTTGACCAACGACCGTGATGAGCTGGCGGTGCTGGTGGTGCGCGTAGGCGACGACGTCTTCGGCCTGCTGGTCGACGATTTCCAGGAAACCGCAGACATCATCCTCAAACCCATGGTGGGCGTGCTGGCCAGCCTGCGCGCCTATGCAGGCTCTGCCCTGATGGGCGACGGCTCGGTGCTGATGGTTCTGAACATCAAGGAGATGATCTGATGCCCATCGAACTGCGAAAAAACAAGGTGGTTTTCAAGGATGTGGTCGGCGTGGAAGACGCAGAGACGATCCTGGCCTGGCTGCAGAAAAAGCCAGGGCTCGCCGCAGACCTGTCCGCCTGCTCACACCTGCACCCCGCGAATTTACAGGTCCTCCTTGCCGCCCAAACCAAGGTACTGGCCTGGCCCAACGACCTCCCGTTGCGCGGCTTTATTGAATCCGTTTTTATTTCCCATGAGCAGCAGAAAGGCAAGTGAATCATGGCCAAAACTATTCTGATCGTTGATGACTCCGTCACCATGACCTTGAGCTTGAAGTCCAGCCTGGAGCTCAATGGCTTCAAGGTTGAGACCGCATCCGATGGCGTACAGGCGCTGGACAAACTCAAGGCCGGCTTCAAGCCGGACCTGATCATCACCGACATCAACATGCCCCGCATGGGGGGCATGGAGTTGATCCGCATGGCCAAGGCGTTGCCTGGTTTGCGCTTCACGCCCATCCTGACGCTCACCACCGAGAGCGATCCCAAGAAGCGTGAAGAAAGCAAGAAGCTGGGGGCCACAGGTTGGCTCGTCAAACCCGTCTCTGGCCCGGACCTGGTGAAGATCGTCAAGCAAGTCGTTCCAGGTGCTTGAGTGGAGGTATGTTCCATGTCCACCCATACGCTTTCACCCGCCAGGAGAATGCCTCGGCTGGTGTTCATCGTGGTGCGCTCCGCACCTTCATTCATCGGCATTTGCTCGCTGGCAATCCTGATCGGGTGGATGGCTCAGGTGTACCTTTTGCCGCAGGCCCCGGCTGCGGGCCACTGGTGGCCTACGCTGTCCATGGTCCTGGTTGCGGGCCTGCCAGCCTGTGCGGCGGCCTTGCTTAGCGCACTGGCTTTTGCCCCCGGGCTCAGCGCCAAGGGGCGCCGCAAGCACCGCAGCATGCCTGTTTCGCAAGCGGTCCATGAGGTTCGCGACGTCGCGCCCTACCTGGCAATCCTCAGTGAACAACTGGGAGGCTCCCTCAAGGAAACAGAAACAGGGGTCGTCTCCTTGATCACGCTGCTGGACCAAATGCACAACGTCTCCAACGAGCAACTGCGGCGCATTGCCGCGTCGCAAGAAAATGGAAACGAGCTGCTGCAAGTGATCAAGGAGAAGCTGCTAATCGACCAACAGTTGGGAGCCATCCTGCAAATGTTTGTGGACAAGCAGGAAGAGGATGTCAGCGCCAACCTGACCCGCATCCAGCGCCTGCAGGAAGTCAAGGCCCTGACGCCTTTGGTGGACGTGATTGCCCGTGTGGCGCGCCAAACGAACTTTCTGGCCATCAATGCAGCCATCGAGGCTGCGCGGGCTGGCGCTGCGGGCAAGGGGTTTGCCGTGGTGGCCACCGAGATCCGCCAGCTGTCCACCCTCACGGCCGGTGCAGCCACAGAGATTGCCTCCAAGATCAATGCCGCCACCGATGGCATTGACCAGGAACTGGCCAGCGCAGTGGAAGCAGGCAACCGCAACTCCTCCACCGGCAACATGCGCAAGGTGTTGGCCGATATCAAAGGCATGCAAGCGCGCTTTGCCGCCGCATCCAACACCAACCGCATGCAGGAGGTGATTGACGATGTCAGCCAGGGGCACCAGGCACTGGCAGGCCTGTTGACAGAGGCCTTGGGGCAAATCCAGTTCCATGACGTGATGCGCCAACGCGTAGAGCATGTACAAGGCGCCATGCTGGAGCTGGACGAGCACCTGCAGGAGATGGCCGATCAACTGACCGACTCCGCCTGGAACCCCGAAAAAATGACCACGCTGAGAACCCGCCTGGACGCGCAGGTGCAGCGCTATGTCATGCACAGCCAGCTGTCGACCCACCAGTCTGTGACCGGTGGCACTGTAGAAGAGGCCGCTGTCGAAGAGCGGCCCAAGATTGAACTGTTCTGATCGCCATGGGCCGCACCCTGGCAATCAGCAACCGCAAAGGCGGCAGCGGCAAGACCAGCAGCGCTGTAAACATCGCTGCGCAGCTGGCCGCACAGGGGCAACGTGTGCTGCTGGTGGACATGGACACCCAGAGCCATTGCGCGCCGGGTCTGGGCATCAAAGTGCAGCGCAACTCCCCTACGCTGCACGGGTTCATGGCAGGGCACCACGCCTTGGCCGACGCGGTGCTCAAGACGCAATGGACGGGTCTTGACCTGATTGCCGGCGACCCTCTGTTTGACCACGGTTCGGGGATTGGCGGCGAAGACACACTGCGCCGTGCGCTGAGCGATGAGGGGATTCAGGCCCAATATGACATGGTGGTTCTGGACACGCCCCCGTCGCTGGATGGCTTGCTGATGAATGCCCTGTGCGCATCAGACCGGGTCTTGGTCCCCTTTGTGCCCCACTTTCTGGCGGGTGAGGGCGTGCGGCAGCTGGCCCGGGTCTTGTTCCGCATTGCCAGCCGAGGCAGCAACGACAACCTGCGCCTGTTGGGCTTTTTGCCAGTCATGCTGGACAGTCGGATCGTGCAGCACCGCAACGTCATGCAGGGGCTGGCCACACAGTTCGGCCCCACGCGGTTGTTGCCTGGCATACGGAACGACATTCGCATGGTTGAAGCCTTTGCGGCAGGCAAGCCCTTGATCGCCCATTCGCCTGCCAGCCGGGCTGCAGCAGACTACCAAAACGCAGTGCGTGATTTGCTGGAGCGGTGGAAATGACCAAGACACCACGCTCCACGCACACCAAGGCCGCCCGCAATCCCGCTCGCTACGCTCTTTGGGATAGCACCTCCCCGCTTGATCTTCCAAGGCACACGCCATGAACACCCACTCTGCCCCCGCCACCTGTGTGCTGTCTCTGGACCCAGCCAGTGGCATCTATCGCCTCGAAGTCGCTGACGAAAGCTTTGCGCGACTGCTCGCTGTGCCCTTTTCAGGGCCGTTCATGCAAGACTGGCACAACGCTGGACTCCCCCTTCTGTGCACGGAAAGGCTGCGGGATGCGATCGAAAACCAAAGCCAACTGGCGTGGCAAATTGAGTTGGGCGAGGCAGCCACCGCACGCCAAGGCTACTTGCTCAGCGTCAGCCCTGTGGCCACTCAGGAGGCCCCCGCAGCGACCGCAACAAGAGCCAGCGTTTTGCGCAGCGTGGTCACCTTCGCGTCGGCCCCTGTGCGCTGGCCCGCATTGGCGGCACAGGGGCCTGGCAACCAAGACAATTTGCATGTCGAGTTTGCGCTGGATGCCGAGTTGCAATGGACACAGCTGGGCCACGCATGGCAGCAATTGACCGGATATACCCCCCAAGAGAGCCTGGGAACGCCCGTGGCACACATGGTGCACCCCAATGGATTGCAAACGTGGCAGACGCTGAAAGAAAGCACGCAGCTTGGCAAAGGCACGGCGGGAAGAACCCGTCTGCCACTGGTGAGGCGTGACGGCGGCATTTGCTGGGTGGAGCTTGGCTTGGTCAAAGCCCGCAGTGACAGCCCCACACGATCGCAGGAGCCTTTGTGGAAGGGCGACTTGGTAGATGTTTCTGAGTACGTGCGGGGCTGGCAACTCCACCGAGTGCGCGAGCTGGCCTTTGACCAAGCCAGCAACGGCGTGGTGATCACCGACCACACCCTGCCGGGTGAACCCATTGTTTATGTCAACCAGAGTTTTTGCCGCATCACGGGCTACAGCCCGGAAGAAGTCATGGGCTTGTCGTGCTCGTTTCTTCAAGGGTCTGAGAAAGACCAGCCAGAAGCCAGGCTTTTGGGTGAGGCGCTGCGCGAGGGCCGCTCAATCAACGTTCTTCTCAAGAATTTTCACAAAAATGGCTCCATGTTCTGGAACCAGCTCAACATCAGCCCCATGCGGGACCCCCAGACCGGCCTCATCACGCACTACGTTGGACGCCAGACCGATGCGACAGAGCTGAGGCAGCAACTTCTGATGCTCAGAGCTCAGTCAGAAATGCTGCAGGCACTGCACCATGACAACCCCAATGGCATGCTGGCTTTCGACGAAGGCGGCCAGGTCAGCTTGAGCAATCTTGCATTCCGTCAGTTGACAGGGCTCACCACCAACGGCATGCACCGCGCACAGCTGTACCAAGCGCTGCAAACACTGCTGTCGCCGGGCCACGGCGAAATCGCCCAGCTGCTGAGCGAACAGCAAACCACGCACTTGCACTTGGTCAAACCCCAAGAGCGTGTCATTGAAGTACGCAGCGGAGAAAAGCACAAGGACGGAGGACCAGGGCTGCTGGTGTTCCGAGACGTCACCGCAGAGGTGCAGCTGTACAAGATGCAGTCGCATTTCCTCGCAACAGCGGCCCATGAGATGCGAGCCCCCATGGGCAGCATTCGGGGCTTTTCTGAGCTGATGCTGACGCGCGACTACCCGGAGCCTGTGCGCCGGGATCTGGTGGACCGCATCCACCGGCAGGCCAAACGCTTGAGCGACCTACTCAACGACCTGCTAGACCTTTCTCGGATCGAAGCCCAAGGCACTGGGGGGCTGCAGTTAACGCCCGTCAGCCTCCACAGCGCGCTGGAAGATGCCATACGCTCTTTCGACACCTCCGGCCGGGCCGACCAGATTCGGCTGGACAGCCATCTTCAGACGCTGCAAATCAACGTGCATGCATCTAAGTTTGAGCAGGTACTGATCAACTTGCTAAGCAACGCACTGAAATACTCCTCACCCGATTCCGGCCCTGTCACGGTCAAGGCAGACCTCTCTCAAGATGGGCAAGAGGCTCTGATTACGGTGCGCGATCAAGGCATAGGCATGAGCCCCACCACGCTCAAACGCTTGTTCACCAAGTTCTTTCGGGTGGACCCGGATGGAGACATTGAGGGCACGGGGCTGGGGCTGTGCATTGCCAAGGAGCTGACGGAGCGCATGGGTGGGCAGATCACCGTCGAAAGCCAGTTGGGCCAAGGGTCTAGCTTTACCTTGCATTTTCCGCTGGGAACCAGCCTGCTTTACGGTGAGGGCAATCAACCAGCAATGCAACTGAATGGAGCAGGCTGATGAATGCAAACCTTCCTGCCACCGATGAGCATGCCGAGCTCCTCAAACAATACCGCCGCTGGAAATCTTTGGACTGGCGGCCTTCGCTGGTCTTGGTGATCGCGGGTTACAGCGTCTTCTACGGCCTGGGCCTGGTGCTTTCTGCGGGCTTGGCACCCACGGGCCATTGCTTGCTGCCAGCCGTCGGTTTTGCACTGGCAGCCGTCATGGTGCTGGGACGCAAAGCACTGGCGGGCATCTGGCTGGGCCACTGGGGTGGGTTGCTTCTGTCCTGGGGTCTGCTAGGGGGGGAAAGCCCTTGGCCATCCGGCATTACCGACGCCTCTTTTGTCACCCTTCAAGCCTGGGCGGGCCATGCCCTGCTGCACCGCAGCCTGGTTTGGCCTGCAATGCTTCGGGAACCAGGGCAAGTGTTCCGGCTGGTGGGCCTGGGTGCTGTGTCCGCGCTGGTGCACCCCACACTGTCCGCCGCCCAACAATGGATGGCCGGGCCCTCTGCTTGGCGCAGCGCGATGTGGGCGGCTTACGGCGACCAAGCGTTGGCAGGTGCGATGGCCATTGTGCTCATATCCCCTGCACTCATCTTTTGGAGCCTATCAGGCGCCCACTACCGCACGCGCAAGTTTGGTCTTTCGGCCATCGTGATAGCGGGCATGGCGGTGAGCATGGCCGCTGGCCAACTGGTGCTCTCGGCAGAAGTCGAGCTGGTGCGGCAAAGGCTGAGCGAGTCCAATGAGCGGATACACCACGCGCTGCAAAACGACTTGCGAAGCCATGAGGAGGCGCTGCATGCCCTGGCAGCGGCCATTGCAAACAGCCCAGGGGTCGAGAGTGCGGACTTTGCCCGGCTCACCAAACCCCTGCTCGCGCTGGCTGAGAATCTGTACGCACTCTCCTGGAACCCCGTCATTCACGCCCACGAGCGCGCGGGCTTTGAGACCTATTTGGGACAGCAGGCCGAGCGCCAGCCCGCCACCATCACCGAGCGAAATGCTGAAGGCGCACTGGTGCAAGCCGCCTACCGCAACGTGCACGTTGCAGTGCAAGCCATCGAGCCCAGAGCCCAGAACCAGGCAGCCCTGGGCTTTGACATCTACTCAGACGCAGTACGCCGCCAAGCCATTGAAGACGCCCTGCGCACCCGCCGCACCAGCGTGACGCAGCGCATCCGCCTGGTTCAAGACAACACTGCCTCATGGGCTTTGCTAGCGCTTGACCCCGTGCTGCAGCACCATGGCGTGCAACCAGACGGTACGAGCTGGCAAGGCATCAAGGGCTTTGCCACAGCGGTCATTCAGATGGAATCGCTGATCCAGGCCGTGGTGCAACCACAGAAATTCCGCCCCACACACGATGCCGCTGCAGCAGAGATCGCCCTGCAAGCGTATCGGTTTACAGACCTCTCAGCGCCCGAAGCCGCACAGGTGCTTTGGTCATCCGACTGGCCTGCGGACACCACCGAGCAGACCGCAACGTCCGGTTGGCTGGCCCCACTGGCCACACCCAAGCTGCCAAACCCAAGCGTGTACCAATTTGCCTTCATGGGCAACAGGTACCAACTCCAGGCACAGCCCTTGGCCACGTTCTGGACCCACAGCTTATCGGGCCAGCCCCACTTGGTTTTCTCCGTCTGTCTCTTGCTCACCAGTGTGCTGTCGGTGTTGTTTTTGCTCACATCAGGGCAACAGGACCAACTGCGGCACGAAGTGCTGGAACGCACGATTGAGCTGGAGCAAAGCCAGATGGTGTTGCAAGACGCAATGCAGCACTACCGCCAGAACTTGGAACAGCTCACCGCCATCATTGACCAAACACCGGTCGGCTACATGGCATTCGATGCCCAAGACCAATGGGTGTTGGCCAACAAGGCCAGCGAACGCCTGCTGGGCGGCTCCTGGGCAGAGCAACGACCAGCCCTGTCCGCCGTGCTGCAGCACATGGAAGCCCGCTTGAGCATGACGGGCCTGGGAGATTTTTCATTCTCGCAATGGATCTCTCAAGAACTGGCCCACCACAACCCGTCTTGCCGACTGCACCGCGCCAAGCTCCAGTCCGAGGATGGATTGAGCCGCAGTGTAGATATCGAATTCATCCACTACGAGCACGGCCCTATCCGCAAAGTGATGCTGCTGGTAGACGTCACCCAAGATGAGCAACTGGAACACTCCAAGTCCCAGTTCATTGCCAGCGCAGCGCATGAGATTCGCACCCCACTGACCAGCATCCTCGGCTACAGCGAACTACTGCTTGCCAGGCCAGACACCGCACCTGCCTTGCGGCACGACATGCTGTCGCAGATCACACAGCACTCTCGCCAAATCCAGGAGCTGATCACCAAACTATTGAGCGTTGCCGAGCTGGAGCTCAACGGCGCTGCATGCCTCAAGCGGGTAGACACTGAAATGCTCGACTGGGCACAGCAAGTCTGTGCCAGCTTCAAAGTACCAGTGCACCGCATGCCGCCAACGTGGAGTGCACAGGTGCCCGCCGTCAACGGAACGGTGGACCGGCGCAAGCTGCAACGCGCGGTGCACGAGCTGCTGTCCAACGCCTACCTGTTCTCCCCGCCTGACAGCGAAGTGCGGGTGGAACTGCTCAAAGGTCAACTCAAGAGCGGCGCGGCGGCGGTGGAACTGCGGGTCAGCAACGAGGGCGCAGGGATGACCGAGCCCCAGCTTGCCAGAGCCAAAGAGCGGTTCTACCGCGTCGATCAATCCGGAGAGCATCCAGGCTTTGGTCTGGGTCTCACCTTGGCCGACATGATCGTCGGCTTGCACCATGGCGAGCTGCGCCTGCAAAGCCAGCCAGGGCAAGGTCTCACTGCGAGCCTATTGATTCCGCTGTGACCCGAACGGTCCCGGCCTGACCCGCTAGCGGCAACTCATACCCCCTTGTTGCGCATCCAGTCGGCCGTGCCCATGAAGCTCTCGCGCAGACGGGCGCGCAAATCGTCTGGCACGCCGGTCTCGCCCATGGCCTGGTCCATGCAGGCTACCCACTGGTCACGCTCTTTGATGCCGATGGCAAACGGCATGTGCCGCGCACGCAGGCGCGGGTGGCCGAACTGGTCGGTGTAGTACGAAGGGCCGCCGAGCCAGCCGCACAAGAACCAGAACAGCTTTTGCCGGGCGCTGTCCAGCTCTGGGCCGTGGGCCGCACGCAGCTCTGTATAGGCAGGCTCCAAGTCCATCAGGTCGTAGAAGCGGTCGGTCAAGGCCTGTACGCGGGCCTCGCCCCCGATCCACTCAAAGGGGGTTGCAGGAGCCGCGGTGTCGTTGGCTGCGTCGGTAGCGTTGTCGGTCATGCGTGAAAAAAGCGTGGCTAGGTGCCTGAGAAAAAACGGTGTTTCGCTGGGGATACGCAGGGCGTTGCACTGCGGCGTGGCGATGCGCGCAAAGGTGAGGCCGCACAGCATGCGGCGACTAATGATATTTGCATTCCTTATTTCACAGGCAAGCACCGCCCACCTACGCTCATGACCCAAGGAACCGGGAAGGCGTTGGCAAAGGCCTGTGCTGCAGGTTGGGGGGCTGTGCCTTCCCTGGTTCCCCCTGACAGCCATCCATTGTTCCAAACCACTTGAGGGACCCACCTTTATGCGCAGACGCTCGATTTTCCCGGTGATCACCGCCGCCACCCTGGCATTGTTTGCAGCGGCCGCCCATGCAGACCAACTGGCCGACATCAAGAAGCGCGGCGAGATCGTGTTCGGCGTGCTGGGCATTGATGAGCCCAACAGCTTCATTGACGCCAAGACCCGCGAATTCATTGGCTACGAAGTGGACCTTGCACGCGCTGTGGCCCAGAAAATCGGTGTGAAACCCGTGTTCAAACAAGTGGCAGTGGCTGCGCGCATCCCTGAGCTGCAGCAAGGCCATGTGGACGTTCTGGCCGCCTCGCTGACGCACAACAAGGAGCGTGAGTCGCAGGTGGACTTTGGCTTAACGCACTTGGTCACCGGCCAAAAGGTGCTGGTCAAAACCAGCAGCGGCATCAAGAGCGTGGCAGACCTCGCTGGCAAAAAAGCATTGACCGTGAAGGGTGGCACGCAAGGCCCTAACCTGCTGAAAGCCGCCCCCACCGCCGATGTCGTGACCTTTGAATCCACACAGCAGGCGTTTCAGGCCCTGCAGCAGGGCAAGGGCGTGGCCTACGTGAACGATGAAGCCAGCCTGCTGGCCGACTACGCCAAGCTGGGCCCCAAGGCCAAGGACTACGTGATCCTGCCGCAAAACCTGAGCGTGGAACCTCTGGCTTTTGGCATCAAGAAGGGGGAAGTGGCCATCAAGACCGTGGTGGACGAAACACTGCGCGAGCTTGAAAAGTCAGGCGAAGCCGAGAAGCTCTTCATCAAGTGGTACGGCCCCGACAGCAAGCTCAAGTTCCCCAAGCGCGAGTTCAAGATCGAGAGCGACAAGGTAGACAGCTAAATACCGGACATGCGGCCGACAGCTCGCTACGGCGGGCTTTTCTGTGTGGTCTGACCGCCTTTGTTCCATGCCTGTTTTAGATTTTTCACTGCTGCTCTCGGGCCCCTACCTTGGCATGCTGCTGGCCGGGCTGCGCCTGTCGCTGGCGCTGCTGGCCTCCACGCTGGTACTGGCACTGCCGCTGGCGGTGGTGGTGGTGGTGGCGCTGCTGCGGCTGGCACCCGTGGCTGCGCTGCGTTGGCTGGGGGCTGTGTATGTGGAATCCATCCGCAACGTCCCCCTTTTGGCCCACATGCTGTTTTGGTACTTTGGCGCGCCCGAGTTGCTGCCCGAAGCCGCCAAGGAATGGCTGTACGGACACAACTACGAGGCTACCGCAGCCGTGGCAGCGCTCACCCTGTACACGGCCGCGTTCATGGCGGAAGACATTCGCAGCGGTATTCGCGGCATACCTGCCGTGCAGTTCGAGGCGGGGCGGGCGCTGGGTCTGGGGTTTCTGGCCACCATGCGCTTGGTCATCTTGCCGCAGGCACTGCGCGTCACGGTGCCACCGCTCATCTCCCAAACGCTGAACCTGTGGAAGAACACCAGCATTGCCACCGTGATTGGTGCCGCCGAGCTGATGTACCAGGCCGCCAAAGTGGAAAGCGCCACCTTCCGCAGCTTCGAGGCGTTTGTTTTTGCGACGGCAAGCTACGTGGCGCTGTCGCTGGTGATCACCGGGCTGGCAGCCTGGTACCAGCACAGCTACCCCGTGCGGACGTGACAGGGGCAGCATGGCACAAACCCTCAGCCAACAGGCGCCCCGCGCACCGCAGAGGCTGGCGCTGCAGCCCTCCTCTCCAAGGCATTGCACATGAGTTTTTTGGAAATGGTGGACACCTACTGGCTGTACTTTCTGGTGGGCCAGTACCCACAGGGGCCACTGGGGGGGCTGGCACTCACCTTGATACTGGCCAGCCTGGGCCTGGTGTCGGCGCTGCCGGTGGGGCTTCTGCTGGGGCTGGGCCGTGTCAGCCCCTGGCGCTGGCTGCGCTGGCCTGTCACTGCGCTGGTGTTCCTGGTGCGCAGCACGCCACTGCTCATGGTGGTGTTCTGGGCCTACTTCTTTTTGCCCAGCGTGACAGGCCACAAAACCGACCAGTTCACCACCATGCTGCTGGCACTGGCCTTGTTCAATGGTGCCTACCTGGCCGAAATCGTGCGCGCGGGCATCCAAGGCCTGCCACGCGGGCAAATGGAGTGCGCCCGCGCACTGGGGCTGAGCTACCTGCAGGCGATGCGGAAGGTGGTGCTGCCACAGGCGCTGCGCCACATGCTGCCCTCGCTGCTGAACCAGCTGGTGTCCACGATCAAGGAGACATCGCTGGGCTTCATCATTGGCCTCAATGAGGTCGCCATGATTGCGACACAAATCAACTCCCTGGTGTTCGTGCTGCCCGCGCAAATTTATGCCGTGCTGGCCCTCACCTATTTCGTCCTGTGCTTTGGCCTGACGCGCCTGGCCTATGGGCTGGAGCAGCGGCTGGCTCGGCGCGCCAAGCCGCCCACCCAAGCCCTACCCACACCCACATCCCTGGCAGGAGCCACCGCATGATCCGGTTTGACAACGTACAAAAATGGTTTGGCAGCTACCAGGCGCTGCGCGATGTGAACGAGACCATTCACGCAGGCGAGGTGGTGGTGGTGTGCGGTCCATCGGGCTCTGGCAAGTCCACACTGATACGCACCATCAATCGGCTGGAGCCCATTCAGGGCGGGCGCATTCTGGTGCAGGGAGAAGACATTTACCGCCCTGGGCTCCCGCTGAACCAGTTTCGCTCACGGGTGGGTTTTGTGTTCCAGCAGTTCAATTTGTTCCCGCACCTCACGGCGCTGCAAAACTGCACGCTCGCCCCCACCCAGCTCGGCAAACTCGCCCCGGCCGAAGCCGAGCGCCGCGCCCTGGCCTTGCTTGATCGGGTCGGCTTGGCGCACAAAGCCCAGGCGTACCCCACCGAGCTGTCTGGCGGTCAGCAGCAACGCGTTGCCATAGCCCGCACGCTGGCCATGGAGCCCCCGGTGATTCTGTTTGACGAGCCCACCAGTGCGCTCGACCCCGAGATGGTGGGAGAGGTGCTGCTGGTGATGCGCGATCTGGCCCGCGACGGCATGACCATGGTGGTCGTCACGCATGAAATGGGGTTTGCCCGCGAAGTGGCCGACCGGGTGCTGTTTCTCGACCAAGGGCAGGTGCTGGAGCGTGCCACCCCAGACGACTTTTTCAACCGCCCCCAGCACCCACGGGCCCAGCAGTTTCTGTCGGACATCCGCACGCCCTTTGCGCTGGCTGCATAAAACAGCCAGCGCCTCTGCGGGCGATCAGTCCCGTCACTCCGCAGCGCGGCGCAGTGTATCGACCACGGGGCGGCGCAGCACGTCACGCAGGCCCCACCAGCCCGCCAACAGGGCCAGCACGGCACCGGCCAAGGCCCCGGCCAGGGGCACCCACAGCGATGCCGTCCAGGCAAAGTCAAACACGTAGCGGGCCAGGGCCCAGCCCACGGCCACGGCCACGGCGCTGGCCAAAAAGCCCGCCAGCAGCCCCACGCCCATCAGCTCGGCCCGCTGCACCTGGCGCAGCAGGCTGGCGCGGGCGCCCACGGCGCGCATGATGGCGAACTCACGGGCGCGCTCTTCGCGTGTGGCGGTGACGGCGGCAAACAGCACCACCAGCCCAGCGGCCAGGGTGAAGGCGAACAAAAACTCCACCGCGCGGATGACCTGGTCGAGCACACGCTGCACCTGGGTGATGGTGCTGGCCATGTCCACGTTGGTGATGTTGGGGAATTGGCGCACCAGCGCGTTGTCAAAGCCCTGGGCCTCGGGCGCGCGGTAAGCCGCCAGGTAGGTGACAGCCACACCTTCGAGCTGCTGCACCGGGTACATCACAAAGAAGTTGGCACGCATGGAGCCCCAGTCCACCTTGCGCAGGCTGGTGATGCGGGCTTCGTTCTGCACACCGCCAATGTCAAACAGCAGGCTGTCGCCCAGCTTCAGGCCCAAGGTTTGCGCAATGCCCTCTTCCACGCTCACGGCACCAGCCTCGTTGTCGGTCCAATGGCCTGCCACGATCTGGTTGTGGGCGGGCTGCTGCACGGCGGTGGAGAGGTTGAACTCGCGGTCCACCAGGCGCTTGGCGCGGTCTTCGGTGTAGGTGTCAGGCCCCACGGGCTGGCCGTTCACGGCCAGCAGGCGGCCGCGGATCATGGGGTACCAGTCGTACTTGGCCACGCCGCTGGTTTGCAGGGTCTTCTGAAAATCGTCAGCTTGCTCGGGCATCACGTTGATGACGAAACGGTTGGGCGCATCGGGCGGGGTGGCCTGGCGCCAGCTGCTGATGAGGTCGGTGCGCAGCAGCACCAGCAGCACCAGCGCCAACAGGCCCACGGCCAGGCTGCTGACCTGCACCACGGCATAGGCCGGGCGGGCCGAGATTTGCCGCGTGGCCAGCACCAGCCAGCGCGGGGCCGTGGCTTCGTTCACGCTTTTGCGCAGCAGCTTCACGGCCACCCAGCTCAGGCCCGCGAACAAAGCCACGGCCCCGGCAAAGCCGCCCACAGCAATGAAGCCCAGCTTGAGGTCGCTGCTCACGGCCAGCAGCAACGCCGCAAAGCCCGCCACGCCCACGCACAGCACGGCCAGCGATGCGGGCTTGAGGCCGCCTACGTCGCGGCGGATGACGCGCAGCGGCGGCACCTGGGCCAGTTGCAGCACGGGCGGCAGGCCAAAGGCAAACAGCAGCGTGAGCCCCATGCCCAAACCAAAGGCCACGGGCCACAGGCTGGGCGCGGGCAAGGCCGACTCCACCAGCCCGGCCAGCAGCATCACAAACACGTTGTGCACCAGGTAGCCCAGCGCCACGCCCAAAGCGCTGGCAAACAGGCCTATCAGCGCAAATTCGGTGGTGTACGCGCCCGCAATGGTGCGCTGGCTTTGCCCCAGCACGCGCAGCATGGCCGAGGCATCGAGGTGGTCGGTGGCAAAGCCGCGTGCCGCCAGCGCCACGGCCACGGCCGAGAGCAGCGCGGCCAGCAAGGCCACCAGGTTCAAAAACTTCTGGGCGCGGTCCAGCGTCTGGCGCATTTCGGGACGGCCGCTTTCCAGCGACTCGACCCGCACGGCGCGCACGTCAGGCTTTTTGACCTCGGCATTGGCCCAGTCGGCAAAGGCCTTGACGGCGGCGGGTGCCCCCGCCACGGCAAATCGGTAAGTGATGCGGCTGGCGGGCTGCACCAGGCCGGTGGCAGGCACATCGGCCGCGTTGAGCATGACACGCGGTGCAAAGCTCATGAAGCCCGCGCCCCGATCGGGCTCGATGACGATGATGCGGGCAATGCGCAACTGGGCATCGCCCAGCAGCAGCTTGTCGCCCATGGCCAGGCCCAGCGCGTCCAGCAACGGTGCATCCACCCACACGTCGCCAGGGGCGGGAATGTCGCGGGTGGTCTGCTCTGGCCCGCCCGGCGCGTCGGTCACTTTGAGGGCGCCGCGCAGCGGGTAGCCCGTCTCTACGCTTTTCAGGGCCACCAGCTTGCTGGCACCGCCTTGCGCATCGCTGGCGCGGCCCATGGTGGGAAAGCCCATGGTGCCCACGGTTTGCAGACCCAACGCACGGGCTTTGTCCACAAAGGCCGCTGGCGTGGGGTTGTCGCTGGCCACCACAGCATCGCCACCCAGCAGCTGCAGGGCATCGCGCTGTAGGCCGCCTTGCAGGCGGTCGGCAAAAAAGCCCACCGAGGTGAGCGCGGCCACCGCCAGCGTGACGGCCACAATCAACAAACGCAGCTCGCCAGCGCGCAGGTCGCGCAGCAAGGTGCGCCAACCCAGGCGCAAGAAAGACAGATTCATGGGCGCAAACCTTAGCGCAATTGCACGGCGCGGTGCGCCATAGGGGTTTGCGCCACCAGGCCTTTGCCACCGGGCCGTGGCGCAGAGGAAGGCGTTGCAGCCTCTGCCGACAGACGCTGGGCCAGGGCCTTGAGCACCGGGTCAATCTCGGCCCCCACGCGCATCTGCGGGTTAGAGAAGCCATCGGCCTTGCCCGCCTCGACCTCGCGCTGGGCGATGATGGGCACGGCTTTGTTGAACGCTTCGGTGAAGGAGTAAGTGCTGCGCAGTTGCTCGTTAAATACGGCGCGGCCAAAGAAGGTCAGCTCAGAGCGCATGCCGCAGCCGTAGGAGGTGTGCGTGGCATCCGCAGCCGTCATGATGAGGGTGGACGGGGTGGCCAGCGTATCGAGCCAGCCGCCCGAGTAGCAGGCCGAAATCGCGATCACGCGGTGGCGAATGCCCGCATCGTCCAGCATGTGGCGCAGCAGCTCGGGCGTCATGGGGTCCACCTGCAAGGGCGGATGGGCGGCAGCCAGTTGGTGGTTGCGCGCGCCGTGCGAGGTCATGTAAACCACGAGCACGTCCTGCTCGCGGTCCATGGTGGCAGCCAGGGCGTCCACGGCGCTGCGCAGGTTCTCTGGCGTAGCCCACAGGTGGGTGTCGGCCGTCTCGGCATGGTTGAGCAGGTGCAGCACGCGCCCTTCGGCATCGAAGCGGTCTTGCAGCAGATCGCTCACCATGGTGCTTTCACGGCGGAACACTTCTTCGCCCGCATAGGGGGCGAACACCAGGCCGTACACATCCACCACACCGGGGCGCTCGGGGGTCAGGTCTTGGGTATAGGCCTCCAGCATGAGTTGCTGGCCCTCAAACACCGCTTGGGACAGGGGCATGCCGGCGGGTTGCGCGTCTGCCCCTTCGGCAGCGGCGGCATCGGCCGCTGCCTGCACATCCACCACGGGCTTCCAGGTGGGCTCCACCCCCACACCCAATTGCACAGCCGTGCCCGCCACCAGGCACAGCGCAAACACCGCTGTGCGCCAGCGCGACCGCACGAAACGCGCCGTGAGCCGCACCATGGCGGCATACGAACACAAGATGACGGCAATGGCCGACAGCCCCAGCAGCAGCTCGGGCAGCGTCCAGTCCAAACGGTCTTGCCATGCAGGCATGCCGGCACTGGCCTCGTCGCTCGCAGGAATCAGGAGCAAAGGAATCACCCACGGCAGCACGGCCAGGCTACTCAACAACAGCCAGGCTGGCACACCACCCGCCAGCGCCCCAGCCGGTCCAGGCGCCTGTTTCTGCACTGGCCACATGGCCCACCAGGCCGCGCCCAGCAATGCCAGCGACAACCAGTGCTGGCCCAGCCAAGCCTGGGCATTGAATTCCACCGGCCCCACGGCCACGGCAGCCCACCATTCGCCCAGCACCACCAAGCCCCAGCTCACCACCATGGCACTGATCAACTGCGCCGGGGTCGGCGCTGCCGCCCCCGTGCGCGGGGCCATGAAGACAGCGGCGCGCAGGCTCTCTAGCACCCAGCGGTACCAGGGCAGGTGCGTGGACACAGCAGGCCCGGGCGCCGTGGGTGCAGTAGGCACAGTAGGCGCGACGGGGGGATGGGATGGCGATGCATCGCCCACGGCCTCTGACGATGCCGCTGGTGCAACGAACGCGACTGGGGCGCTAGAAGCGGCAGGAACAGAGGAAGGCGCGGGGACTTCTGCGGATTGAGGCTCGACGGTCATGGCCCAATCATGCCATTAGATAAAAATGGCACCTAGCGCTTATTCAACAAGCGCTAGCAGCTATGTTTTTAATAGCAACCATGCATTCAACCAAGAGGCCGGCGCCACGCTCAGGCCAACTCGGGCTGCAGCACCAGCCGGTGTACGCCTGTGTAGCAAACAAAACGCCGGTTGGTCGCACGGCCAATGGCGCACAGGCCCAGCTGCTGCGCAACGGCGTGGCCCATTTGCGTCATGCCGCTGCGCGAGACGACGATAGGCACCCCCATCTGGGCAGATTTGATGACCATCTCGCTGGTCAGCCGCCCGGTGGTGTAGAACACTTTGTCGGCCCCGGCCATGGGCTGGAAGGGGGTTGCACTGCCCTGCCCCTCCTGCGCTGCTGCGGCATCGGTGCCTTCCAGAGGCGCCGGCTCGGGGTTCATCCACATCCAGCCCGCAATGGTGTCAATCGCGTTGTGGCGGCCCACGTCCTCTACAAAGGTCAGCATCTCATCGCCCCGAAACAGCGCGCAGCCATGCACCGAGCCCGCAGACTTGTAGGTGGTCTCTTTCAGGCGGATGGCGTTGACCAGGCCGTACAGCTGCGCTTGGGTCAGCTGGGCTTCGGGCAGTTCGATGCGGTCCACCTCGTCCATCAAGCCACCAAACACACTGCCCTGGCCGCAGCCGGTGGTCACCACCTTGCTGGCGGTGCGCTCTTCAATACGGGCAATGCCGTGGCGCGTGCGCACGGCGGCGGCATGCACGTCCCAATCCACGGTGATGGACTCGATGTCAAACACCGACTCCACCAACCGTTGGTTGCGCAGATAACCCAGCACCAGCAACTCAGGGTGGGCGCCCAGCGTCATCAGGGTGACCAGTTCGCGCCGGTCCACATACACCGTCAGGGGCCGCTCGGCAGGAATGTGCACCGCCTCGGTCTCGCCCCGTTCATTGATCACGTCCACCGCATGCGTCAGCGGCGCCTGCGCCTGGGTCAGGCGCGGCAGGGCCAAGGTGGAGGCGGGAACGGGGTGAGGCATGGCAGCGGTCATGGCGGCAGGGTACACGCAAAAAAGCCGCAAGCGAAGTGCGCTTGCGGCTTGAGAAAGTCAGGGGGATCAGCCCCCTTCAGAGTTAGAGCGGCTCACAAAACTCAGCGAAGCGGTTCTGGCTAGGCGCTGCGTCGCAGGCAGTACGCGTAGTACGACAAGACGCGGCAACGACGCCAGAAGAGTTTTGTTAGCCGCTCTTAAGACTTGGGCGCCGAGGCCGCTGGCGTGTTCGTGCTCGGCGGGCTGCTGGCCGTGCCTGGTGGCGAATGGGCACCGGCCGCCTCTTGCGGCTTGGCCGCTGGCGGGGTGTAAGCAAAGGGCCCTGGGTCGGCACAGGTGGCGGGCGCTGCCGCTGCGGGTTTGGCGTCCTTATTGGTCTTGCGATAGTGCGCGGCCACGCGGTCTTGCGACTGGCACAGCTTGTAGTTATCTACCTTGCCTGCCCAGGCGGCCTTGGCGGCGGCTTCGGCGGCTTTTTCTGCAGCTTCATGGCTGGGGGCTGGCAGCTTGGCAGAGGCCGCAGAGCACAGTGCGCTCAGGCCCAATGCCAAGGTTGCGAGCAGGGAGGGTCGAAAAAAATGCGTCATGGTGCGTTGCCTCATACCTGTGCGGGCTGGCCCGCAGATGGCGTTGCTGCAGCGCCCGCCTGGGGGGCTGCGCTGCGTTGCCGTGGGATCTTGCCCGCCTGAACATCGTCGTACCACAGCTCGTGGTGCTCCTTGGCCCAGGCGTCGCTCACATAGCCCGTCTTCATGGCCTTGTAGGCGCCCTTCATACCCACCGTGCCCATGTAGATGTGGCCGCAAATCAGCGCCATCATCCAGATCGCCAGGGTGGCGTGGATCATGTGGGCGATCTGCATGTCGCCGCGCACATCGCCAAAGCCGGGGATGAGCTTGTCGAGCACCAAACCCGTGGCCACCACAAAGATGCCCGGGATGGTGATGCCCCACCAGAACAGCCCCTTCTCACCCGCGTTGAAGCGGTGCGAGGGCACTTCATGGCCGTCACCGCCCAGCATGCCGCCGCCCTTGGACAGCCACACAAAGTCGGCGCGGTTGGCAATGTTGTCCTTGATGAACGTGAGCACGATGACCGCCAGCGACACCGCAAACAGCGGGCCCATGAAGTTGTGCACGTTCTTGAGCGCGTAGGTCAGCCAGCCAAACAGCGTGCTGCCCAGCACAGGCAGCAAGAAGAACTTGCCAAACGCCATGACGATGCCGGAAGCGGCCAGTGCGATGAAGGCAAACGCATTGGCCCAGTGGGCTGCACGTTCAAACGGAGTGAAACGCTCGATGCCTTTGCTGCCGGTTTCTGGATGGTCGTGGCCCATGGGGCCTTTGACGAAGTAGAAGATGCCCAGGGCCAGCAGCACGATGGCGAACAGCGCAGCACCGTACGGAATGATCCATTGGTTGCGCACCTCACGCCAGGCCTGGCCTGCGTTGGTAAAGCGCGAGCCGGGGTACTGCACAAAGGGCTGGATCAGGTTGCCCGCCTCGGGGGCCTGGGTCTTGGGCAGGCTGCTGTAGCCCGTCACGCCCTGCCCCACCTGGCGCCACACGGGCGCATTGTTGCCGGGCTGCACCTTCATGCGCTCGCCGTTGGTTTGCTCGGCATAGCCGGGCTCGGCGCTGGCGTCGGGCTTCACTTCAAAAATGTTTTGGCCTTGCACGCCTGCCACCGCAGCGGCAGCAGGCACCTCGCCCACGGTGCCAGAGGCGGTCGGCCCGGCAGGCGCCTGGGCGTGCGCAGCGAAGGCCCCCAAGGTCAGCAGCAAGGCACAGAGACTGTGTTTCATGGCAGACCTCGCTCAGGGCTTCTGGTTGCGGGAGTACTCGTTTTGCCCGTACTGCTGGCGTGTGCGCAACTGCTGCTCCCAACTGGTCTTGTCCCCCGTGGTCCAGCCGGGCTGCGTGAAGTTGCTGCCGGTGCCAGCGTAGGGTGCGGCGTCGTGCTTGACGCCACCGCCGGTCTGCGGCTTTTCGGAGCAGGCCGACAGGGCTGCGCACAAGGCAAGGGCCATGGAGAGGGTGGAGACAATGCGCTTCATGACTTGGCTCCTGCGGGGGGTTGGCCCGCCTGCTTGGAGCCGTAGGCCGTGCCCCAGCCCCACACTTCGGCGCCCTTGCCGCGTTGCACCACGCGGTTGCGGAAGATGTCCGCCACCACATCGCCATCACCGGCGAGCAGCGCCTTGGTCGAGCACATTTCGGCGCAGGCAGGCAGCTTGCCTTCGGCCAGGCGGTTGCGTCCGTACTTTTCGAATTCGGCCTGGCTGCCGTGGGTTTCAGGCCCACCCGCACAGAAGGTGCACTTGTCCATCTTGCCGCGCACGCCAAACGTGCCTTGCGACGGGAACTGGGGTGCGCCAAACGGGCAGGCGTAGCTGCAGTAGCCGCAGCCAATGCACACGTCCTTGTCGTGCAGCACCACGCCCTCTTCGGTGCGGTAGAAGCAGTTCACAGGGCACACGGCCATGCAAGGCGCATCGCTGCAATGCATGCAGGCCACCGAGATGGACTTCTCGCCAGGGACCCCGTCATTGAGGGTGACCACGCGGCGGCGGTTCACGCCCCACGGGACTTCGTGTTCGTTCTTGCAAGCGGTCACGCAGCCGTTGCACTCGATGCAACGCTCAGCGTCGCAGATGAATTTCATTCGTGCCATTGTTGTGTCTCCTGCTCAGTGGCGGGCGCTCACGCGCTCTCCACGTTGCACACCGTGGTCTTGGTTTCCTGCATCATGGTCACGCTGTCGTAGCCATAGGTGGTGGCGGTATTCACCGCCTCGCCGCGCACCACGGGCGCTGCGCCCTTGGGGTAGTGAGCCAGCATGTCGGCCCCTTGCCAGCGGCCCGAGAAGTGGAACGGCATCCACACCGTGTCGGGCGCGACGCGCTCGGTCACCAGGGCCTGCACATTCAGGCGCGCGCCAGTGGGCGAGCTGAGCCACACGCGGCCCCCGTTGCGAATGCCGCGATCGGCAGCCGTCTTGGGGTTGATTTCCACGAAGGCTTCCTGTTGCAGCTCGGCCAGCCAAGGGTTGGAGCGGGTTTCCTCGCCGCCGCCTTCGTACTCGACCAGGCGGCCCGACGTCAGGATGAGCGGGAATTTCTCGTACACCTTGTCGGCCACGTTCTTCTCTTGCACGGTCTTGTACAAGGTGGGCAGGCGCCAGAAGGCCTTCTTGTCGTCGTGGGTGGGGTACTTGGCCGCCATGTCGGGGCGTGTGCCATACAACGGCTCGCGGTGCTGCGGAATGGGGTCCGGGAAATTCCAGACCACGGCACGCGCCTTGGCGTTGCCAAACGGGTGGCAGCCGTGGACCTTCATCGCCACACGGATGATGCCGCCCGAAGGATCGGTCTTCCAGTTCTTGCCCTCGGCGGCCTTCTTCTCCGCGTCGGTCAGGTCGTCCCACCAGCCCAGCTTTTTCAGCAGCACATGGTCAAACTCTGGGTAGCCCGTGGTGATGTCCGCGCCCACCGAGTGGGAGCCGTCTTCTGCCAGCAGGTTCTCGCCGTTGCGCTCCACACCAAAGTTGGCGCGGAAGTTGCCGCCGCCGTCCATGACGTGCTTGGAGGTGTCGTACAGGTTGGGCGAACCGGGGTGCTTGAGCTCGGGCGTACCAAAGCAAGGCCATGGCAGACCAAAGTAGTCACCCGCGAAGTCGTAGCCGGTTTCCTTGTCTTTGCCGCCCTTGGCCTTGAGGGTCTTCACATCGAACACGTGCATGTTCTTCATGTGGGCCTTCAGGCGCTCAGGGCTTTGGCCGGTGTAGCCAATGGTCCAGACGCTCTTGTTGATTTCACGCAGGATGTCTTCGACCATGGGCTCGTCCATGCCCTTGACCTTCTGCATCTTGTAGTTCTTGACCAGCTCTTTGTCGAAGCCCAGTTTTTGCGCAAACTGGTACATGATCATGTGGTCGGAGCGGCTCTCCCACAGCGGCTCGATGACTTTCTCACGCCACTGGATGGAGCGGTTGGAGGCCGTGCACGAGCCGCTGGTTTCAAACTGCGTGGCCGCAGGCAGCAGGTACACCGCGCGGTTGGGGTTCAGGTCTTCGGGTTTGCCAGGCATGGCCGCCATCGCGGCTGTAGCCGATGGGTAAGGGTCCACCACCACCAGCAGGTCCAGCTTGTCCATGGCGCGCTTCATTTCGAGGCCACGGGTTTGCGAGTTGGGCGCATGGCCCCAATAGAACACGCCGCGCAGGTTGCTGTCCTGATCGATCAGCTCGTTCTTCTCCAGCACACCATCGATCCAGCGCGAGACGGTGATGCCGTTCTTGGTCATCATCGCAGGCGATGCGTACTGCTTTTTGATCCACTCAAAGTCCACGCCCCAGGTCGCAGCGAAGTGCTTCCAGGCACCTTCGGCCAAGCCGTAGTAGCCGGGCAGCGAATCAGGGTTGGGGCCCACATCGGTGGCGCCTTGCACGTTGTCGTGGCCACGGAAGATATTGGTGCCGCCGCCCGACTTGCCCACGTTGCCCAATGCCAGCTGCAAGATGCACGAAGCGCGCACGATGGCATTGCCAATGGTGTGCTGCGTCTGGCCCATGCACCACACGACGGTGCCGGGGTCGTTCTCGTGCAGCATCTTGGCGACCTTGAAGACCTGCTCTTCCTTGACGCCGCAGGCCTCTTCCACCTTGTCGGGGGTCCACTTGGCCAGCACGTCCTCGCGCACCTTGTCCATGCCATAGACACGGTCGTGGAGGTACTTCTTGTCTTCCCAGCCATTCTTGAAGATGTGGTACAGCAAGCCAAACAGGAAAGGAATGTCGGTGCCCGAGCGGATGCGCACGTACTCGTCGGCCTTGGCAGCCGTGCGGGTAAAGCGGGGGTCCACCACGATCATCTTGCAGCCGGTTTCCTTGGCGTGCAGCATGTGCAGCATGCTCACGGGGTGGGCTTCGGCGGCGTTGGAGCCAATGTACAAAGCGACCTTGCTGTTTTGCATGTCGTTGTACGAATTGGTCATGGCGCCATAACCCCAGGTGTTGGCAACGCCCGCCACGGTGGTGGAGTGGCAGATGCGGGCCTGGTGGTCGCAGTTGTTGGTGCCCCAGAAGCTCACGAACTTGCGCAGCAAATAGGCCTGTTCGTTGTTGTGCTTGGACGAGCCGATGAAGTACACGCTGTCGGGCCCACTGGCCTGGCGCAGCTCCTTCATCTTGTCGGTGATTTCGGTCAGCGCGGTGTCCCAGCTGATGCGCTCGTACTTGCCATTGACGAGCTTCATCGGGTAGCGCAGGCGGTATTCGCCGTGGCCGTGCTCACGCAGCGCCGCACCCTTGGCGCAGTGCGCACCCAGGTTGATGGGCGAATCGAACACGGGCTCTTGGCGCACCCACACGCCGTTTTCCACCACCGCATCGACCGCGCAGCCCACCGAACAGTGCGAGCACACGGTGCGGCGCACTTCGATCTTGCTGTCGCCCAGCCCCACCTTGGCGCCTTCGGCCGCCTGGGACTTTTTGACCAGCGTGAGCTGCGATGCAGCGATGCCCACTCCCACGCCCAAGCCAGAGCGGTGCAGGAACGAGCGGCGGTCCATGGTGGGCAGCGCCTGGGCCAGGCCCCGGCGCAGGCTGTGAACAAAAGGAGACGATGCCGATGCACCCTGGGGTGCATGTGCAGACTTTTTAGTGAGCAACATGGTGCGCCCCGAAATCAAAGTTGGGTGGTTTTGTAGTACTGCTTGACGTGCGCAGAGAGGTGGTAGCCACCCCCCTTTTCAGGCGCAACGCGGGCGGGTTCTGCAGCCACGACCTCGGACGGAGTGACGCGGGGCAGAACGGCCACAGCCGCAGCGCCCGCGCTGACGGCGGCGGCACCTGCAAAAAAGCTGCGGCGGGAAGAAGAGGAAGAAGCCGCGGTGGCATTGGCCACACGGTCAGAAGGCTGGCGGTCCTGCATGCTTGTCTCCAGGAGGGCTGGCAGTTATGAAACGAATTGCATAGGGAGTCTAAGCGAGCCAAGGCCGCTTCGCAACGAGGCAGGCCCTAACCCCAGCGCGGCACTTGAGCTTTGCCCCATGTCAAGACACGGGGGTCGCCGACACTGCGTCAAGTCAGCATGTCAAAGCCCTGCGACTCCACCGCCACGAAGGCCCGTGTGAGCCGGGCCACCGCGCCATAGAACTGGGCGGCAGGGTGCGCCTCCAGGGCATCGCACATGGCTGGCCACCAGGGCTGCACATGCGTTGCAAAAAAGCCCTGTTGCTGCGTCAGGTTGCAGACAGCCATGTCGTCGCCCGCAATCAGGTAACGCATCACCTCGCACAGATAGGCCACATGGTCTTCGGTCTCGGGCATGGTGTCGCCCCGCGCCAGGCCCAGGCGGTCCAGATCGCTGCGCAGGCGGGCCAGGGGCTTTTCGTTCAAAAAACCTGCAAGGTAATGCGAGGCATACACAAACACCTCGGGCTTGCCCACGCCACCAAACAGGCGCTCGTATTCGGCGGCAATGGCTGCATCGTCCTGCGCCCGCGCCGCGCCCACCAGTTGTTGCCACGGCTCTTGCAAAAAGCCGCCTTCCAGGGGCGCTTGCGTCACGGCCACGCGCAGTGCGGCCAGCAGCTCTGGCGTGGGGGCTGCGTAGTACAGCTGCGCCAGCACGCCGTACAGCTCGGCACGGGCAGTTTCTTCGTCCAGCGCGGAGCTGCCGGGCAAGGTCAAAGAGGCGGTAGCGCTCACAGGTCGGTCACTTTCGATTCATTTTGGGCGGAATACAGGTCGATCACGCGGCAGTCGCTGCACATCTTCAGGCGTTCCAGCGCTTCCCCCTGGAACATGGCATGCCCGGCCAGCTTGCCCAGCATGGCTTCAATGGCTTTGACGGTGCCAAAGGGTTTGCTACAGCGCACACAAGACCAAGGCTTGGCCTCGTTGAGCACCTGCAACTGCGCGCGCTCAGGCGCCAGCAGCAGGCGCGGCTGCAAGGTGATGGCATTCTCTGGGCAAGTGGTCTCACACAGGCCGCATTGCACGCAGTTCTTTTCCAGAAAGCGCAGCTGCGGCATTTGGGGGTTGTCTTGCAGGGCGCTGGCCGGGCAGGCGCTCACGCAGCTCAGGCACAGGGTGCAGCGGTCTTTGTTGACAGTGATGGCACCCAACGGCGAGCCCTGGGCGGGCAACTCAATGGCGCCAGGCAAGGCAGCAGCGCCCAACGGGGCCTGCTCGATCAGGTGATCCAGCGCCATCTCCAGCGTGCTGCGCTTTTCCTGCGCCACGGCAAAGCGTGCCGCCACCGCAGGGGTTTTCTGGCGGGTCTGGCCTAGCGTTTGCAGCGCGGCGTCCAGCTCCGTGGGGTGCTTGGCCTCCAGCATGCGCAGGTGGGTGCCGGTGTAGCCCAGGCCATTGAGCAAGCGCTGCGCCACATCCATCTGGGCGCGCAGCCCGTCCAGATACTGCGGGGCTTCTTCATCCGTCACCAGCAGCGCAATCTGCGACGCACCGTATGCCACAGCACTCAGCCACAGGTCTACCCCTGTGCTGGCCGTGTGCCACAGCGCCACCGGAATCACATGGGCGGGCACGCCATGGGCCACCTTGAGCTGCGCGGCGCGGCCCAGCTCGTTCACCAATGCTTGTCCACGCTCCTGGCTGTGCAGCAGCAGCACGGCATCCTTGCCGCCGGCCGCCGCGTAGGTGGAGAGCAAGGTCTTGAAGCGCTGGCCCTGCTCCGCCGCAGGCGGGTAGGCATAGGTCATCGCCCCGGTGGGGCACACGGTGGTGCAGGCACCGCAGCCCACGCACAGGTTGGGGTTGACGACCACGCGCTGGCGGGCCTTGTCGCTACTGATGGCCTCGGCCGAGCAAATGTCCACGCAGGCGTTGCAACCCACGGTGGCATTGCGGCTGTGGGCGCAGAGCTTTTGCTTGTATTCAAAGAACTTGGGCTTTTCAAATTCGCCCACCAGCTCGCGCAACTTGAGCACTGTGGCCACATCACGCCCGTCGCTGCGCAGGTAGCCCTGCGGCAGTGCATGCTGCAAAAAGGTGGGCGTAGCATCGGCGCGGCGCATGTCCAGCACCAGGTCAAACTGGGCCGTCTCAGGCGAGGCAGCGCGCTGGAAATCGATGGCCCCCGCCACCTGGCAGACCTTCACACAGTCGCGGTGCGACTGGCAGGCAGACAGGTCCACCTGGTATTCAAGCCCGATGGCGTTCTCAGGGCAGGCCGCTACGCAAGCGTTGCAGCGGGTACACAGGTCCAACTGGATGGGGTTGTCATCGCGCCAACGCAGCTCAAAGGCGCCCAGCCAGCCCGTGAGGGCTTCAATGCGGCCACCCAGCACAGGGTAACGCCGCTCTTGCGCACCACCGGCGGGGCCAGGCCCTTGCGCAAACAGGGTCACATTCAACACATCGGACACCAAGGCAGCCACCTGCTCGGCAGCATCCAGCGGGCCAATGATGAGCAGGCGCCCTGCACTCTTGTAAGTGACCACAGGCACGGGCGCAGGCTCTGGCAAATGGGCGGCGGCCAGCAAGGCCGCCAGCTTGGGGCCGGCCTTGGCCGCATCGCGGCTCCAGCCGCCGGTTTCGCGGATATTGACGAAGCGGATGGGCGACAACGCCCCTTCGGTCTGCTGGCCCAGCTCGGCAAACAGGCGCTGCTCCTGGGTGCAGGCGACCACCACGTCTTCGCCCGAACGGATGGCTTGGGTGAAAGCGCCCGCCTCACGGCGGCAGAGGGTGGAGTGGAGGGTCAGGTCTTCACGAAGCGCTGCGCCCAAGGCCTGGGCGTTCAACGGCATCGTCTGGTTGCAATCGCAGATGAGCGTGGTCATGTTCTGGGTGGCTGGCTGGTGCGGGCACCCCAGGCTCTGGTTCTGAGCCCATGGGTGCCGCCCCAAGCGGGCTAGGAATGGCTGTGCATACCCCAGACTGTGCCACGTCTTGCGCCGATTCCGCCAGTTCGACCCCGGTCTGCGGCGCGGGCGCGGGGTCTTTCGAGGCACCAGCTGCATCATCGGCAGGCTGCGGCGCCAGCGCCTGAGGGTGTTCAGGCTCGGGTTCAACCAGGCCCATGAATTGCGCGCTGGCCATCTGGCGCAGCATCGCCGCAGGCAGCGGGTCAGGTTGGGTGTAGTCGTCGATGTAAGTGTCCAGCCCGTCCATCACATTGAAGTGCGGATCGGTAAACAGTTTTTTCATCGCGGTGTTGCGCACTTCCGGCGCCACAGCGCGGCCCACAAAGGGCTTGAAGTCGGAGTCGATGGACAGGGCCTGCGCGTCCTGCAGTGTGGGCAGCGGGGCAGGCTCAGGGGCGTTGGCAGGCAGGTCCGCCGCTTGGGGCATAACCACGGCCTGCTGGGCCAGCACGGGCGGTGCAGGGCGTGGTGGTTCAGGCTCTTGGAGCGGCTTGCCCTCGCGCACGTCCTGCTTGCGCCGCGACCAGCGGCCCAAAAAGCCATCAGCCACGGCCACCACCCCCACGCTGCTTTTCAGTGCTGACCGATGCCGGATTGCCAAACCGGTCCTGCAGCGGCTGAAAACTGTCGGGCCGCTTGCGGCGCTTGGGCTCGGGTTGGTAGTGCTCGGCCACAAAGGCCTGCAAGGCGGCCAACACCTCCGGGGGCACGGGCACTTGCTCAGCGGTCTCTTGCGCATCCAGCCAGCGCCCCGCGTCGTGGTAGCTCAGGCTGACTTCCACCGGGCGCGCCAGACGCTGCGCGCTGTCTGCGCCCTCTGCCGTCTCTTCATCCAGCCGCCACAGCACAAACCAGCAAGGCGCGGGGGACGTCGCATTGAGGTGGTAGCCCTCGGCATCATCGCGGAACAACTCCACGGAAAAGCAAGGAAAGAGCCACTGCGCCGCCCCATCGGTTTGCCGCAGCAGGCGCGGGGCTGTGCCAAACGCGGCCTCATGGGGGACGACGTCTTCCAGCACCCATCGCCAGGGCTGCCAGCGGTTGTCCAGTTGCTCGCGGCGCATGATGACCGCAACTTGAAAAACGGGGCGTGTTTGCATGGCCGAACTGTAACGCCGGGCCAATGCCCCCATGGTCGCAGATGGCCTAACGGCCTTGTCTAAGCACCTGTTCTAAGCCCCTGCCGCATACAGAATGGCCCGCGGTGAGCGGCACAGCCCCCACAAGCGAACTCCGGCCAACTCGGCCAATTGCACCCCCGTGGCAGTCGGTGCAGAGATGGTGGCCAGGGCACTGATGCCCACGCGGGCGCATTTGCGCACCAGCTCGTGGCTGCCGCGGCTGGTGAGCACGACGAAGCCGGGCTCCGACAGGCGCCCCTCGCGGGCCAGGGCACCGATGAGTTTGTCGAGCGCGTTGTGCCGCCCCACGTCTTCGCACACCAGCATCAACTGCCCGTCCAGATTAGCCCAACCTGCGGCGTGCAAGGACCCCGCCTGGGCGTTGACCCACTGCCGGGCCCGCAGCACATCGAAGGCGCGCAGCACCGTGGCAACATCCACTTGCGGAACCCAAGGCTTGGCGGGCAAACGCTCCGGGGTCATGTCCAGCGCGGCCAGGCTTTCCACACCGCACACACCGCAGCCCGTGCGGCCCGACAGGCTGCGGCGGCGCTGCTTCAGGCGCTCAAAGCAGCGCACCGAGATGTCCATGCGCACCTCGACCGCCGAAACACCGGGGGGCAACACGGCCGTCCCGCTGTCCACGGTATGCAGCTCCATGCCACGACAGTCCTCCGGGCGGTCCAAAATGCCCTCGCTCAAGGCAAAGCCCAAGGCAAAGGCTTCCAGCTGGTCCGGTGTGGCCATCATCACGGCGTGCGACACCCCGTTGAACACCATGGCCACCGGCACTTCTGCCGCCAGCCAGTCCGGGCGCTGTGCACCGTCTGCGGACAAGCCCGCTTCGCCAAACACGCGCACCGGGCGCTCATGCACCACGGGCAGGGTCAATGCGGCCTCTGCATCTTGGGGACTGCACACCAGCCCGGCGTCCACCCCAAACTCCATCTGCGCACTCATGCCAGCTCCTGCGTGGGCGATGCGCCCGGTGCGTCAGTCACCAGGGCCACCGCCTCCAGGCCTTGCGGGGTGATTCGCGCCACCCAGCGCCCGTCCTCTTGGCGCAGGTCCACCCATCCAGGCCCCGCCTGCCCGGCAATGGAGGCTGTGCCCATAACAGCCAGCTGGCGCATGAGCACGCTCCCGCTCTGCCCCAACCGCTTGCCCAGGCGAGGCAAAGACACCGGGGCATGCTCGGCTGCCAGCATCTGCAAAATCTCGCAGGCCAAGGGATCGGTAGGGATGTGTGTCAAGCCAATGCCCCTGCCGCAGCGCCTGTTGCACCGCTCTCTGCACCAGCCTCTGCCCCGGTGGTGGCCACATGCCGCACCAGCACCACCGGAATGGACTTGGACGTGGGCGTACCGGCCACATCGGCCACTGCCGTCAGGGGCACCAATGGGTTGGTCTCAGGGTAATAGGCGGCCAAATTGCCCCGAGGAATGTCATACGCCACCAGCTTGAAGCGGTCGGCACGGCGTTCTTGCCCATCGCTCCACAGGGTCTGGATGTCCACCCAGTCGCCGTCCTTCATGCCCAACTCGCGAATGTCCTCGGCATGGATGAACACCACGCGGCGCTGGCCGTAGACCCCACGGTAGCGGTCGTCCATGCCGTAAATGGTGGTGTTGTACTGGTCGTGCGAGCGGGTGGTGAGCAAGGTGAACACCACCGTGTCGCGCACCCGCTCGCGCGCCAGGTGCGACGGTGTATCGCGGGGCACGGGGTGCGTGTAGAAGCTGGCCTTGCCCGACGCCGTGGTCCAGACCCGCTCGCTGGCCGTGTTGCGCAGCCTGAATCCGCCCGGCGCCGCCACACGGGTGTTGAAGTCTTTGAAATCGGGAAACACCTGCTCGATCAGATCGCGGATGCGGCGGTAGTCCTCCACCAGCCACAGCCAAGGCGTGTTGCTGCGCCCCTCCAGCGTGGCCGCAGCCAGTCGGGCCACGATGGCGGGCTCGGACAGCAGCTGCTCGGACGCCGGGGGGTTGATGCCCATGGACAGGTGCACCATGCTCATCGAGTCTTCCACCGTCACGCCCTGCGCGCCACTGGCCTGCATGTCGATTTCGGTACGGCCCAGGCACGGCAGGATCAGTGCTTCGCGCCCGTGCACCAGATGGCTGCGGTTGAGCTTGGTGGTGACATGCACGGTGAGATCGCAGCGCTGCAGGGCTTTCCAGGTTTCGTAAGTGTCTGGCGTGGCGGCGGCAAAGTTGCCGCCCAGCGCAAAAAACACCTTGCCCTGCCCCGCCAGCATCTGGCCAATGGCCTCCACCGTGTCCACACCGGGTTTGCGCGGCGGCTCAAAGCCAAACACATCGCGCAGCTTGTCCAGCAAGGCGGCAGGCGGCTTCTCCCAGATGCCCATGGTGCGGTCACCCTGCACATTGCTGTGACCGCGCACCGGGCAAGGCCCCGCCCCCTCGCGCCCCACATTGCCGCGCATCATCAGCCAGCCCACGATGGCCTGGATGGTGGCCACGGAGTACTTGTGCTGCGTGATGCCCATACCCCAGCAAGCGATCACGTTCTTGGCGCCGATGTAGATGTCACCCGCCGCACGGATCTGTGCCTCGGTCAGGCCCGACTCCTGCTCCAGCAGCGCCCACGACTCGGCCCGCAAGTCAGCAGCCAGTGCCTCAAAGCCCGTGGTGTGTTCGGCAATGAAAGCGTGGTCCAACACCCCGCCGCGCTGGTCTTCCTGCTCCAGCACATGCTTCATCATGCCTTTGACGGCCGCGAAATCGCCCCCCACGCGCAACTGGAAGTAGTGCGTGCTGATGGGCGACGAGCCCAGGGTGGCCATCTCCATCTTGTTTTGCGGGTCGGCAAAGCGCTCCAACCCACGCTCGCGCAGGGGGTTGAAGCTCACGATGCGCGCGCCGCGCTTGTGGGCGTCGCGCAGCTCGGCCAGCATGCGGGGGTGGTTGGTGCCAGGGTTCTGGCCAAAAATGAAAATCGCGTCGGCACACTCAAAGTCGTGCAGCGTGACGGTGCCCTTGCCCACGCCAATTTGCGGGCGCATGCCACTGCCGCTGGGCTCGTGGCACATGTTCGAGCAATCCGGGAAATTGTTGGTGCCGTATTGGCGCACGAACAACTGGTACAAAAACGCAGCCTCGTTGCTGGCCCGGCCCGAGGTGTAAAAAATCGCCTGGTTCGGATCTGGCAGCGCGTTGAGATGGCGTGCGATGAGCGCAAACGCGTCGTCCCAGGCAATGGGCTGGTAGCGGTCTGAGGGCGCGTCGTACACCATGGGCTGCGTCAGCCGCCCCTGGTCTTCCAGCCAAAAATCGCTTTGCGTTTGCAGATCGGCCACGGTGTGCTGGGCGAAAAACTCCGCACCTGCGCGGCGCTCCGTGGCTTCGGCCGCCACGGCCTTGGCGCCGTTCTCACAAAACTCGAAGGTCGATGCGTGGTTGCGATCGGGCCAGGCACAACCTGGGCAATCAAACCCATCGGGCTGGTTGGCCGACAGCAAGGTCTTCGCTCCCTTGAGGGGGATGTCCTGGCGCAGCAGCGTGTTCTTCACGCTGTTCAAAGCACCCCAGCCACCGGCCGGGCCTTTGTAAAACTCAATTTTTTCTTGTTTCATCGCCGTCTCCCGGACTGAACGAAAACCCAAAGGCGCTGCAGCAGGCCCCCCCCAAGACGAGGAACCTGCTGTGCGCCCACATCACTGCTTGTACTGCCACCCCAGCGCGAGTGCGGGCGCCTGCACCCAGCGCCCACGGCTCGCGCAAGGTCATTCACTGAAAGAACTTGGCGGCGCTCAACAACGTCTTGTAAGTGCCCCAGGCCAGCGGCAAGCCCACCGCCAGCCAGGCCAGCACCACCACAGCGGTGCTGGTGCGCTCTGTGCTGTTGCCACCCGCCCCCACTTCTGCGGCCACGGCCTTGTCGTGGGCCAGTTTCTTCTCGTGGGCCAGCTCGGCGTCGGTCATGAAGTGCTTGTCGGCCACGGGGCGCACCAGCAGGTTGGCAATCAAGCCCACCACCAGCATGCCCACCAGGATGTACATGGTCTGGTTATAGACCTGCTCGCGCGGAATGCCCAGGCCCAACTGGTATTCACGCATGTAGTTGACCACCACCGGGCCCAAAATACCCGCCGTGGCCCACGCAGTGAGCAAGCGGCCATGGATGGCGCCCACCATTTGCGTGCCAAACAGGTCGGCCAGGTAGGCAGGCACGGTGGCAAAACCACCACCGTACATCGACAAGATGACGCAGAACGCGCCCACAAACAGCAGCTTGCTGCCCGCACCGGCCGACGAAGGAATGCTGAAGTACAGCAGGCCACCCAGCACAAAGAACACGGTGTAAGTGAGCTTGCGGCCCAGCTTGTCTGACAGACTGGCCCAGAAGAAGCGGCCGCCGATGTTGAACAGCGACAGCAGCGCCGTGAAGCCACCGGCCACGGCCGCGATGGCGGACAGCTCTTCCTTGCTCAGCTCGGAGAACTTCTTGCCGATGCCCACCAGGCCACCGCCAAACACTTCCTGCAGCATGGGGCTGGCCATGCCGATCACGCCAATGCCGGCCGACACGTTCATGCACAGCACCACCCACACCAGCCAGAACTGGGGAATGCCCCATACCTTCTTCACGTGCACATGGCGCTGCGTGATCATGGCGTTGGCCGTGAGCGTGGCCGGCGGCGTCCAGCCTGCGGGCTTCCAGCCACTGGGTGGCACGCGGTAGCCCAGGGCCCCGGCCATCATGAACGCAAAGTACACCAGCGCCATGACCACAAAGGTCTGCATCACACCGGCATCGGTGGGGGTGGCGAAGAACTTCATCAACTCCACCGCCAGGGGCGAGCCAATCATGGCGCCACCACCAAAGCCCATGATGGCCATGCCGGTGGCCATGCCACGGCGGTCGGGGAACCACTTGATCAGTGTGGACACGGGCGAGATGTAGCCCAGCCCCAGCCCAATGCCGCCGATGACACCCGAGCCCAAAATCATCATCCAGAACTGGTGGGTGTGGATGCCCAGGGCCGACAGCAGCATGCCGCCGCACCAGCACACGGCCGACACCACCCCGGCCTTGCGGGGGCCCGCCCGCTCCAGCCAGCCGCCCCAGATGGCCGCAGAGCAGCCCAGGAACACAAAGAACAGCGTGTACATCCAGCCCAGCGTGGCCACGGTCCAGTCGCACTGCGTGGTGAACAACTGGGTGAAAAAGCCCACCTCCTTGCCGCAGGCCGCACCGGCACCCGCCGTTTGCAGCGCCTTGGACAGCGGCAGCCAGAACACGGAAAAGCCGTAGGCCATGCCAATGCACAGGTGGATGGCCAAGGCTGCCGGTGGCACCAGCCAGCGGTTAAAGCCTGGGCCGGCAATGATGCGCTCCTTGCTCAGAAAACCCGGTGCGGCCGAATCCTCTTGAACCAAAGGCAAGCTTGCAGTGGAAGCTGTCATGTATTTCCTCTCCCTTTCGCGCCGTCACGGCGTTGTTTCTTGATGCAAATCAAAATCAGGAGCGGAGTTTCAGTAAAGCGGCAACCGGGCGTCAAATTAAATCAAAGCATCGCTTGATTCATGCAGCGAATGTATGCAGCACGGTGCATAACCAAGCCCTCAGTCACTGCCCAAGCATGGGCTAGTGCGCCAGGTCTCCACAGTGGTCGCTCAACTGCGCTTGCCACTCGGGGGACTCCAGCAGCGCCAGCGCGGCCTCCAGCGCCCGCGAAGTGCGGGGGCCGCGCTGGGTCATGAAGCCAATGGGGGTGCGCACATCGGGCTCCACCAGGGGCAGCGCCTCCAGGCCACGCTCGCTGCGCACCGCGGCCACCATGGCGCTGGGCAAGATGCTGCACACCTGGCCCGCCGCCACGCTCAGCACCAGGGTCAGCACCGAATTCGTCTCAATGGCAGGCACCACGGGCGCCCCTGCCTCGCCCAGGGCCTGGTCGATGATGAAGCGGTTGTGCATCTCAGCCGTCAGCAGGCACAGCGGCAACTGCCCTGCCTCGCGCCATGCCATGGGCGGTCCAATGCGCAGGTGGTCGGGGGCAGGCTCTGCGGCGCGGCGCAGCAGGTAATAGCGCTCGGTGCACTGCGGCCACGACCGCAAGTTGGCGCGCTGCGCCTGCATGCGCTCGCTGTAGCCCGCCGCAAGGTCGATGGAGAGGTCTTCCAGCCCCTGTTCCAGCTCCAGCGAACTCATCGACAGCACGACCGAGGCAATGCCCGGGTGGCGGGCCTGCAGCAGCGCCGCAAAGCGCGACAGCACCGGCACCGCCGTGGGGGTGGATGCCATGCGAAGGCAGCCACGCGGCATGTCTTGCAAGCTGCTCAGCTCCTGGCGCAGCACCTCGCTCTCGCGCAGCATGCGCTGCGCGGTGGTGAGCACCGCCTGGCCTTCATGCGTGAGCCCCACATACGCGCGCCCCCGTTGCACGATGACCACGCCAAACTCCTCCTCCAGCGACCGCAGGGCGTTGGAGAGCGCGGGCTGTGTGATGTGGCAGGCCTGCGCCGCCCGGCCAAAGTGCCGGTGCTCGTGCAGCGCCACCAGGTAGCGCAGGGACGCGAGCAGGTTCATGGAGTTACGCCTTGCCTGCGCACAAAGAGGGCGCGCGGCTTGCCCACCCAAGCTGCGGGGTCGGCACCACCAGCACCGCAGGTACCTCTTGCAAGGGCGATCCGCTCATAAAATTAAAGGCTTTTAGGCCGCTAGCGCTCTACCAATCAGCGCAAGAAGCTATCGATTCAATAGCAAAACACTCAGGTGTTCTTGCTGATCGAGATGGTCGGGAATTTGTTGGAAAAGTCCTTGGCCTGCTGGGCGATCTTCACCGCCACGTCGCGGGCCACCTTCTTGTAGATCTGGGCGACTTCGCCATCGGGGTCGGCCACCACGGTGGGCTTTCCGCTGTCGGCCTGCAGGCGGATGCTCATGTTCAGCGGCAGCGCGCCCAGGTAGTCCATGCCGTAGTCCGCCGCCATCTTCTTGCCGCCGTCGGCGCCAAAGATGTGCTCCACATGGCCGCAGTTGCTGCACACGTGGGCGGCCATGTTCTCGACGATGCCCAGAATGGGCACGCCCACCTTCTCGAACATCTTGATGCCCTTCTTGGCGTCCAGCAGGGCGATGTCCTGCGGCGTGGTCACGATGACGGCGCCGGTCATGGGCACGCGCTGGCTCAGGGTGAGCTGGATGTCGCCGGTGCCGGGGGGCATGTCGATGATGAGGTAATCCAGGTCTTTCCAGTTGGTCTGGCGCAGCAGCTGCTCCAGCGCCTGCGTGGCCATGGGGCCGCGCCAGATCATGGCTTCGTCCTGGTCCACCAAAAAGCCGATGGACATGACCTGCACGCCGTAGTTCTCCAGCGGCTCCATGGTCTTGCCGTCTTCGCTCTCGGGGCGGCGGTTGATGCCCAGCATCATGGGCTGGCTGGGGCCGTAGATGTCGGCGTCCAGCACGCCTACGCTGGCGCCCTCGGCGGCCAGGGCCAGGGCCAGGTTGGCAGCCGTGGTGCTTTTGCCCACGCCGCCTTTGCCCGAGGCCACGGCGATGATGTTTTTGACCTGGGGCAGCAGCTGCACGCCGCGCTGCACGGCATGGGCAATCACCTTGGTGGTGATGTTGACCGACACGTTGTCCACGCCCGCCACGCCCTTGGCGGCGGCCACCAGGCTGCGGCGCAGCTCGGGCACCAGGCTCTTGGCGGGGTAGCCCAGTTCCACGTCAAAGGCCACATCGCCACCGGTGATCTGCACATTGCGCAGGGCGCGCGTGCTCACAAAATCCTTGCCCGTGTGGGGGTCCAGCACGCTGGAGAGTGCGGCCAAAAGGCCCTGTTCGGTGACTGCCATTCAAATAACTCCTGTGGGGGCCAGTAGTCTATCCAAGAGGCTTTCACTGGTTTTTACTGGGGGCAAGCCACCTTCTGCGGTGGCCGAAACACCGTTGCAACCACACCAACGTGCCCGCCAACCCCTGCACCTGCACGACAATGCGCACCCATTGACCCTACCGCCCCCAACGCCAGAGCGAGACGCCACCGTGAAACTCAAGATGTCCGAAAACTCCCTGTTTGCCCTGCTGCTGCGCTCGCCGTGGTGGATCAGCTTTGTGCTGGTGGCGGCCCTTGCGCTGGTGTCCCGGGCCTTGCTGCCTGCGGAATACTTTGTGCTCGGGGCGCTCAGCGGTTTTCCGCTGTTTGTGGTGGGCTGCATCGCGGCCTGGCGGCAGCTGCGCGCACCCAGCGCAGCCAAGGTGCAGCAAATGCTGGACAGCACCCAGTCCATGCCCTGGAGCGCCCTCTCCCAGGCACTCACCCACGCCTGGGTGGGCCAGGGGTTTGACGTGAATGTGGCGTCCAAAGGGCCGGTGGACCTGCGCCTGACCAAGGGCGAACAGACCATTTTGGTCAGCGCCAAGCGCTGGAAGGCCGCCACGCACGGCATCGAGCCCCTGCGCGAGCTATACAACGCCATGCAGGCCCAAAACGCCCAGGGCGCCCTCTATGTGGCGGGCCAAGGCAGCGTGAGCGAAAGCGCCGCCCTGTTTGCCCGCGACCACGGCATCACCCTCGTGCAAGGCCCCGCACTGGCGGCGCTGTTGCTCGGCTGAGACACGGGCCCGCAGCGCCACGGCATCTACGGGTTTTCACAAACCAAAGCGGGGCCCCGCGCAGCACACTTTGGGCATCCTGTCCGCTGTAAGAACCTGTTCAAAATCTTTTTTGGGGATCGCATTGGAGTGCAATCGGGATGAGTGGATGCCCCGGCTGCGCAGCATGGGCTCATGCCCATACTGCGCAGCCGGGGCGTTCAATCGCCCGATTTCACTCCAACCCGTAGGGCAAGTGCCTTGCCGGGCGGTCTGCGTTGTTGCGGTGCTTGCCAATAGCCGAGCTATTGGCTGCCCACCGCGCCTAGCAGTCCATCCCCGCAAGGCACTTGTGCGACCCCAAAAAGATCTTGAACAGGTTCTAACAACCCACGGGCAGACCCGCTTGCACACCCACGGTTTTCGACATGCCCCACCGCGACCCGCCTGAGCCCCCCCAAACCCCGTCCACCGGCCTGCTCCTGACCGGCGGCGGCGCCCGCGCTGCCTACCAGGTGGGCGTGCTCGAAGCCATCGCCGACCTGCGTCTGGCCTGCGGCGCGGGGCAGCAACCCAACCCGTTTCCCATCATCACCGGCACCTCGGCCGGGGCCATCAACGCAGCGGCGCTGGCCTGCGGGGCCGACAACTTTGACCGCGCCGTGCGCCGCATTGCCCGCGTGTGGCGGCAGTTCCACGCCAGCCAGGTGTACGGCGCCGATTCACTGAGCGTGATGCGCAGCGGCGCGCGCTGGCTCACGCTGGTCTCTCTGGGCTGGGCCCTGGCCCGCTGGCGGCGCATGCGGCCCAAATCGCTGCTGGACAACGCACCGCTCGAGAAGCTGCTGGTCAAGATGGTGCCCCTGGTGCGCCTGCCGCGCCTCATCCGCAGGGGGCACCTCAAGGCGCTGGCCGTCACGGCGTCCAGCTACAGCTCGGGCGAGCACGTCACGTTTTTTGAGTCAGCCGAGGCGGTGCAGCCCTGGGTGCGCTCGCAGCGCAAAGCTGCGCGTGACCGCATCACGCACGAGCACCTGCTCGCCTCCTCGGCCATTCCGTTCATATTCCCGGCCAAGGGCATCGAGGTGGACGACCACGTCGAATACTTTGGCGACGGCTCCATGCGCCAGTCCGCGCCCATCGCGCCCGCCATCCATCTGGGGGCGGAGCGCATCCTAGTCATCGGCGCCGGGCGCATGCATGAGCCCAAGGGCGACACCGCCGCCAACCCCACGACCAACTACCCCACGCTGGCGCAAATTGCGGGGCACGCGCTGTCCAACATCTTTCTGGACGCACTGTCAGTGGACGTGGAGCGGGTGCAGCGCATCAACCAGACGCTGTCCCTCATCCCCGAGGAAAAACGCACCCACAGCTCCCTGCGCCCCATCGAGCTGCTGGTGATTGCCCCCTCGCAGCGGCTGGACGCCGTGGCAGCGCGCCACGTGGGCGACTTGCCCACGCCGGTGCGCACCATGCTGGGCGCCTTGGGCGTCACCTCCAACATGGCCGATGTGCGCGGCGCGGCGCTGGCCAGTTACCTGCTGTTTGAAGCGGGCTACACCCAGGAGCTGATGGCCCTGGGCCGCGCCGACACCCTGGCCATGCGCGCCGAGGTATGCCGGTTTTTTGGCTGGAACGACACCGGCGCCGAAATCAAGACGCGACTGCACCAGTAACGCGGGCCCACATCCCGCGCCCCCATCGGCGGCAGCCGCTCTGGCACTCGCCTAAAATCGCTGGTTCCGCCTGAGAAAGTGTTCCCCCATGTCGTCACCCGCACGCAAACTCTTCGTTACCACCGCCCTGCCGTACGCCAACGGCAACTTCCACATCGGCCACATCATGGAATACATCCAGGCCGACATCTGGGTGCGGTATCAGCGAATGCAGGGCAACGCGGTGAATTTCGTGGGTGCGGACGACACCCACGGCGCGCCCATCATGATTGCCGCTGAAAAAGCGGGCAAGACACCCCAGCAGTTCGTGGCCGACATCGCCGCGGGCCGCAAGCAGTACCTGGACGGTTTTCACATCAGCTTTGACAACTGGCACAGCACCGATGCGCCCGAAAACCACGAGCTGGCCCGCCAGATCTACCGCGACCTGCGCGACCGTGCGGATGGCTCGCTCATTGAAGTGCGCACCATCGAGCAGTTCTTCGACCCCGAGAAGAACATGTTCCTGCCCGACCGCTACATCAAGGGCGAGTGCCCCAAGTGCCACGCCAAAGACCAGTACGGCGACAACTGCGAGGTCTGCGGCTCGGTGTATGCACCCACCGACCTCATCAACCCCTTCTCGGCCCTGTCGGGCGCCAAGCCCGAGCTCAAGCACTCCGAGCATTTCTTCTTCAAGCTCTCTGACCCACGCTGCGTCGAGTTCCTGGAAAAGTGGACGCAGGACGGCAAGCTGCAGCCCGAGGTGGCCAACAAGATCAAGGAGTGGTTCACCGTCCGCACCAACCCCGACGGCACCACCAGCGAAGGCCTGGGCGACTGGGACATCAGCCGCGACGCGCCCTACTTCGGCATCGAGATCCCCGATGCGCCGGGCAAGTACTTCTACGTGTGGCTGGATGCCCCCGTGGGCTATCTGGCCTCGCTGAAAAACCTGCTGGAAAAGCGCGGCGAAAGCTACGACGCCTACATGGCCGACCCGGCCATGGAGCAGTACCACTTCATCGGCAAGGACATCGTCACCTTCCACACCCTGTTCTGGCCCGCCATGCTGCACTTCAGCGGCCGCAAGACGCCCAACAACGTCTTCGTGCACGGCTTCCTCACGGTGAACAACGGCGAGAAGATGAGCAAGAGCCGCGGCACCGGCCTGGACCCGCTCAAGTACCTGAGCCTGGGCATGAACGCCGAGTGGCTGCGCTACTACCTGGCCGCCAAGCTGTCGGCACGCAACGAAGACATCGACTTCAACGCCGAAGACTTCATGCTGCGGGTGAACAGCGATTTGATCGGAAAGTACGTGAACATTGCCAGCCGTGCGGCGGGCTTTTTGACCAAGCGCTTTGACGGCAAGCTGACCAGCGATTTCGGAACCACCGGAGCCGCCCTGCTGGCCGAGGTGCGCGGTGCGGGCGATGCCATCGCACAGATGTACGAAACGCGCGAATACAGCAAGGCCACGCGCGAGATCATGCAACTGGCCGACAAGGTCAACGCCTACGTGGACCAGAACAAACCCTGGGACCTGGCCAAGGACGCGGCCAACAACGAGGCACTGCACCAGGTCTGCTCGGTGCTGATCAACACCTTTGCCACACTCACCCGCTACCTCTCGCCCGTGCTGCCCGGCCTGGCGCAGGCAGTGCAGTCGTTTGTGGGGGTGGACATGCAGCAATGGAATGTGGCGGGCAATGTGCAAGCCATCCAGCCCTACCAACACCTGATGCAACGCGTGACCCCTGAGCAGCTTGAGGCCTTGTTTGAGGCCCCAGCGCAAGCAGAACAAGCGCCAGCAGCTACAGAAACCGTAGCAGCCAGTGCCCACCCCGGCGGCGAAGAACTTGCCCCCACCATCACCATCGACGACTTCACCAAGATCGACCTGCGCATTGCGCTGATCGTGAACTGCGAAGCCGTGGAGGGATCGACCAAGCTGCTGCGCCTGACACTGGACGTGGGCGAAGGCCGCACGCGCAACGTGTTCAGCGGCATCGCCAGCGCCTACAAGCCCGAAGACTTGGTGGGCAAGCACACCGTGATGGTGGCCAACCTGGCCCCGCGCAAGATGAAGTTTGGCGTGAGCGAAGGCATGGTGCTGGCCGCCAGCCATGGCGACGAAAAAGCCAACCCCGGCATCTACGTGCTCAACCCCTGGCCCGGCGCCACGCCCGGCATGCGCGTGCGCTGATCGCTACGATTGCCACAGACGAAAAGGCCCTCACTGCGAGGGCCTTTTTTCTTGCCCAAAGAGACCGGCAAGTACCCGGCGGATATCACTGCTCAGGCTGAGTCTTCTTGCCCCACCCGCGCCAACAGCAGCGCCAGAAGCTCCGGAATGTCGAATACCTCTGTGGCTTCGTCTTGAGCATCGCTACTGCGGCAAGCCCTGGAAAAACGCCATGGCTCTCCCGGCCCCAATCCATGGAGATGCAGTACTTCGCCGGACTCCAGCCACAGCACGGGGACGAGCACACGGCAGCCGGCGGCCATGCAGGCAGCCGCCTCGGCGCGCCCGGCCTCAGGGACAAAATCCGCCTCCCAAGCCAGCAATAGGGTGGAGTCATCCACACGCTGCAGGGTCTCGGGCTGGGCGAAAGGTGCGAGAGCTTGGAGCCCCTCGTTTGCCACATCCAGCGATATCGCGGCACTGGCCTGCGGCCGCGCGCCAAGAAAGCGCTCGACGCCACGAGAGTGCGCCGCCGTCGGGCTTCTCACCAAGCAAAAGAAACCGGTGCCGACCAGGCCAGCACCTGGCTGAGCCAAAGGGACGGGCACAGGCACAGGCGCTACCGCCGCCGTTTCACTGGTGTCCACTGCGCTCGCTGCCAAAGGGTGCGTGAACACGATCGCACCGTGCTCAACCCTCAGGCGCTGGTCTTGTGGGATGGCGTGGTAGACCGTGTCCAGCAAAGCCAGCAGGTTCGCCCCCCACTGGCGCCGAAAGTAGCGCTCGCAGAAATCGATGACGCGGTGATCCTGGTACCCGAGTGGCTCCTGCGCCTGACCGCTGAACAAATCTGTGGCCAGGTTGTGGATGCTCTCCATGTCCTTGCCAAGACCGACAAAGTGCTCGACGCCCTCCCAACAGTCGACGACCAAGGCGTTCTCGGTGGTACCGCGATAGCAGGCCAGGGAGAGAAACTTGGAAAACATGCTGCCACACAGATGCTGGAACGCCGTGGCGGAGATAACTTGCGGCAAAGCGCGCACCAGGCAACGAATGCGCGCATGCAGGTCCGGGCCAGGCTGATGAGCCCGAGGGCCGTCGAAATAGCGCACCAGTTCGATGGCCATATCGGTGACCGATGCCTGCTTGTAGTGCTGGAGGATGGCTGCGAACGCCCCCTCACTGACCACCGGCGATGCAAGGCAGAGGTAGGCATGGACGTACGTGCCCAGCGGATTGATGCGGCTGATGAGTTCACCCGGATCGCGGATGCGCTCATCGCGGGCTTCAATCTGGCCTTCAAAGCACAGACGCTTCAGCGCGGGGCCAAATGTTTTCTTTTTGAACTCGCCCAATTCAACGTTCGCAAGAATGTCGTCATACAGACGCTCGCGCTCTGGAGTTCGCAGGGCCGCATCGGCAGGATAGATTTGAATGAAATCAGAGGTCATGGGCCAGAGATGGTGTTCAGCAGGCAACGGGCCAGCCCGATGTGGTGCGACGTGGTGGTCGGTGCATATCTGCAACGTCGAGGAATTCTAGTGAGCAGCCTGCGCTTGGGACTGGACAACTTGTCCAGCGTTGCGCGCTGCAGCTGCGGACACCACCGATACTGACGCACGGCGAACCCAAAACCACAGGGCCGCCGTCACACTGAAGTCAATGTGGAGTCAACCGCCCACGTACCGCCCCGGGCGGTGGCTGATCCACAAAAACACGCCCATCACCACGGCGGCCAGCACCGAATAGAACACCCGCTCCAGCGGCACCACAAACAGGGCCAGCAGCAGGACCACGCAGTCAATCGCCAACTGCACCTTGCCTGCGCGCACGCCGTAGCGGTTTTGCATGTACAGCGACACGATGGTGGCGCCCCCCAGGCTGGAGCGGTGCCGCGCCAGGAACAGGCAGCCCGTGCCCAGCAGCAGCCCGCCCAGCAGCGAGGCAAACAGCGGATTGATGTAGCTGACCTGCATCACATGCGGGAACAGCTCGGTCAACAGCGACAGCAGCGCCACGCAAAGGAAGGTCTTGAGCGTGAACTCGCGGCCCATGCGCGTCCAGGCAAACCAGTAAAACGGCAGGTTCACCACAAAGAACAGCTTGCCGAACGAAATATCGGTGACGTAGTGCAGCAAAAACGCAATGCCCGCCGTGCTGCCGATGAGCAACCCGGCCTGGTTGAACAGCATGAGCGCCATGGCCACAAACAGGGTGCCCGAGAACAGGGCTTGCGCATCTTCGTAAGTGCCGTGGCGCAAAGACACCACGGGGCCCGGGGCGGGCGGAATGCCGGATTCAGCAGGAGACATGGAAAAAACTCTTGATTTTGAAAATGGAGGGCCAGGACCTTGTGAGCCCCAACGCCATTGGCCCCTGTCACGGGAGCACGAGAACACAAGCAAGCAGCGCGCCAAACGCCAGCTTGCCCAGTGGCATGCAGCGCCCAGCGCCGCAATTGCTATCAAATAAATAGCTTCTAGCGCTTATGGTTAAAGCGCTAGAGCCTATTTTCTTCTATTTTCAAAATCCAACAGCGCACCGGGCCCTACTTGCCACCGCCCTTGAACTCAGGCGCATCCAGATCGTCACCGGTCTGGGTGCGGACCACGCGCAAGTCCGGGCCGTGCACCACGGTGAACACTTTGGGCGAAGGGCTGCCATCGGCAAAGCGCCAGTCCACTGCCGTTTCATTTTTGAGGGCGTAGTGCGCTGTCTTGGCAGGCTTGCCCAGCAGGCGGCGCACCTCGGCCATGGGCATGCCGGGCTGCACCCGGGCAAAGTTGTCGGGGGTCAGCACCTGGCGCACAGCGGCCACCTTGCCATCGGGCCCCAGGGTGATCATGTAGTTGACCTGGCCTGCAGGCTGGCGGTTGTACTCCAGCGTGCGGCCCCCATCGGCCTCGTTCCATACGTTTTCAGGCGCGCCAAAGCGGTCGCGCACATCGGCCTCGGTCGATTGGCCCGGTTGCAGCTCGCTGATGCGCTGCGGATCACAGCCGCCGGTGGCCAGCAAAACCAGGGCCGCGAAGACGGGGGTCAATGCGGCGGAGACTGCGGCGGTGGCAGCGCTTTGGGCGCGTCGAAAAAATGGCATGGCGTCGTCCCGGTAAAATCCAGCAAAAGAGGTTAACAGTCCATGTCCATTTTCCGCCGCCCCGATTACCAATCCGACGCTACCCAGTTCATCAACCAGCTCAAGGCCACCAAGCCCGAGCTGGACCAGCAACAGCAGACAGGCCGCGCCCTGCTGTGGGACAAGCAGGTCGACCGCACCCTGTGGGGCGACTACCGCCAAGGCCAGGTTGCCCAAAAGCCCTACGTCTACCAGACCAACGCGGACTGACGTCTTGCGGCTGGCAGTTGCAACGAAATTGGCACCTAGCGCTTGTACAAAAAGCGCTAGCAGCTACACATTTCATAGCAAATCATGAGCAGCGCCAGCCCCCAGCCCGCCGCCGACGTGGCAGATGCACTGGCAGCCACGGCGGCCAGCGGCATGCCCAATGTGATCGACCAGGTGGCGCTGGCGCGCCTGTATGGCGAGCCGCTGTTTGCGCTGCCCACCGACCTGTACATCCCGCCCGACGCGCTCGAAGTCTTCCTCGAAGCCTTTGAAGGCCCGCTGGATTTGCTGCTGTACCTGATCCGCAAGCAGAACTTCAACATCCTCGACATCCCCATGGTGGGGGTCACCAAGCAGTATTTGGTGTACGTGGACGAGATCCGCAGCCGCAACCTGGAGCTGGCAGCCGAGTATTTGCTGATGGCGGCGATGCTCATCGAGATCAAGTCGCGCATGCTGCTGCCGCCCAAGAAGCAGGCCGAGGGCGAGGAGCCCGAAGACCCGCGCGCCGAGCTGGTGCGCCGCCTGCTCGAATACGAGCAAATGAAGATGGCCGCTGCCCGCCTGGGGCAGCTGCCGCAGTACGGCCGCGACTTCCTCAAGGCCCAGGTCTACATCGAGCAAAGCCTGCAACCGCGCTTTCCCGATGTGCACGTGGTGGAGCTGCAAGACGCCTGGCGCGACATTCTGAAACGCGCCAAGCTCGTGCAGCACCACAAGATCACCCGCGAAGAACTGAGCGTGCGCGAATACATGAGCATGGTGCTCAAGACCCTGCAAGGCCGCCGCTTTGTGGAGTTTGAAGAGCTCTTCGAGCCCGCAAAAGGCAGCACCGTGCTGGTGGTCACGTTCATCGCCCTGCTGGAGCTGGCCAAAGAGACGCTGATCGAGATCACGCAGGCCGAAGCGTTTGCGCCCATTTACGTGCGCCTTGCTTACACCCCCGTATGACACCCCCTGAGCGGCTACGCCGCTTCCCCCTCTCTCGCAGCGCGGGAGGGGGATGCCACCGGTGGTCTGGCAAAGCCAGCTCCACGGTGGCCCCGGCATGGCGCAGCGCCAGTTTCAACGGCAACTGACACCTTCTATGGCATCCCACGACTTTGACGTTCTCATCGTAGGCAGCGGCCTCGCCGGTCTCTCGGCAGCCCTGCACCTGGCACCCACACACCGCGTGGCGGTCATCACCAAGCGCACGCTGCAAGACGGCTCCAGCGCCTGGGCCCAGGGCGGTATTGCCGCCGTGCTGGCCGATGACGACAGCTTTGCCGCGCACATCGAAGACACGCTGGTGGCCGGTGCGGGCCTGTGCGACCTGGCCACCACACGGTTTGTGGTGGAGAACGCGCCCGAATCCATCGCCTGGCTGCGCGGCCTGGGCGTGCCCTTCACGCTCGAAGGCGACCAGCTGCACCTCACGCGCGAAGGCGGCCATAGCGCGCGCCGCATTGCCCACGTCACCGACGCCACCGGCGCCGCCGTGCAGCGCACGCTGATCGACGTGGTGCGCAGCACACCGGGCATCACCCTGTTTGAGCAGCACACGCTGGTGGACCTGATCACCACACGCAAGCTGGGCTTGCCCAGCAACCGCTGCCTGGGCCTGTATGCGCTGGACAGCGACACGGACGAAGTCGTCACCTTCCGCGCGCCGCAGACTATTTTGGCCACCGGCGGCGCGGGCAAGGTGTACCTGTACACCACCAACCCCGACACCGCCACGGGCGATGGCATTGCCGCCGCCTGGCGCGCGGGCTGCCGCGTGGCCAATATGGAGTTCATCCAGTTCCACCCCACAGGGCTGTACCACCCGCACGAAAAGTCCTTCCTCATCAGCGAGGCCGTGCGCGGTGAAGGCGGCAAGCTGCTGCTGCCCCCATCGGCGGGCGGTACGCGCTTCATGCTCGACCACGACCCGCGCGCCGAACTGGCCCCGCGCGACGTGGTGGCCCGAGCCATCGACTTTGAGATGAAAAAACACGGGCTCGATTGCGTGCACCTCGACATTTCGCACCAGAGCCCGGAGTTCCTGCAAGAGCACTTTCCGAACATCCTCGCGCACTGCGTGTCGCTGGGCATCGACATCACCAAAGAGCCCATCCCCGTGGTACCCACCGCGCACTTCACCTGCGGCGGCGTGCTGACCGACCTGGCGGGCCGCACCGACCTGCCCGGCCTGTACGCCGTGGGCGAAGTGGCCTGCACCGGCCTGCACGGCGCCAACCGCCTGGCCAGCAACTCGCTGCTCGAATGCATGGTGTTTGCGCGTGCGGCCGCCCAGGCCATTGCCGCCGCCCCCACCTCCACGCTGCCTGCCGTGCCCGCCTGGGACGACAGCCGCGTGACCGATGCGGATGAGTCCGTCGTCATCTCCCACAACTGGGACGAGCTGCGCCGCTTCATGTGGGACTACGTGGGCATCGTGCGCACCAACAAGCGGCTGGAGCGCGCCGCCCACCGCATTGCCATGTTGCAGGGCGAGATCCAGGAGTTCTACGCGCACTTCCACATCACGCGCGATTTGCTGGAGCTGCGCAACCTGGTGCAGGTGGCCGACCTGATCGTGAAGAGCGCCCAGCTGCGCCGCGAAAGCCGAGGCCTGCACTACAGCCGCGACTACCCCGACATGGCTGCCCCCGCTGCCCCCACCCTCTTAGTCCCTCCGGTGGCCCGATGACCTACAGCGTCAAAGAAATTTTTTACACCTTGCAAGGCGAAGGCGGCCAGGCGGGCGCGCCCGCAGTGTTCTGCCGCTTTGCGGGCTGCAACCTCTGGACGGGCCGTGAGCAGGACCGCGCGCAGGCCATCTGCCAGTTCTGCGACACCGACTTTGTGGGCACCGACGGCACGCTGGGTGGCAAGTTTGAGACGGCTGCGCTGCTGGCGCAAACCATCGCCGCGCAATGGCCCGTGGGCGCAGGCCACCGCTTGGTGGTACTGACCGGTGGCGAGCCCCTGCTGCAGGTCGATACCGCACTCATCGACGCGCTGCACGCGCAGCAGTTCCGCATCGCCGTCGAAAGCAACGGCACCGTGAAGGCCCCCGAAGGCATCGACTGGCTGTGCATCAGCCCCAAGGCAGGCGCCCCCTTTGTGCAGCGCAGCGGGCAAGAGCTGAAACTGGTGTGGCCTCAACCCGGGTTCGACCTGCCAACGCTGGAGCAAGACACCGACTTTGCCCACCGCTACCTGCAGCCCATGGACGGGCCCCTGCAACGCCAAAACACCGCCCTGTGCATAGACACCTGCATGCGCCACCCCGCCTGGCGCCTGAGCCTGCAAACCCACAAGCTGACCGGGATTCGTTGATCCGACGCCATTGCGGACTCCCACCTTCCTGCTCCCGTTGAACCGGCCTCTGCCCCCTTTTTTGCCATGCAACTGACCATTCGCCAACGCTTTTTCTTCGATGCCGCGCACACCCTGCGCCGTGAGATCGAGGCCGAGGGCAGCCGCCGCATCCACGGCCACACCTACCACGCCGAAGTGGCCCTGACCGGCCCACTCGACCCTGCCACCGGCATGGTGCAAGACCTGGGCCATCTGCGCGCGCGCCTGGCCGAAGTGCGCGAACAGCTCGACCACCACTTTCTGGACGAAGTGCCTGGCCTGGGCGTGCCCACGCTAGAGCACCTGTGCCTTTTCATCGCCCGTGCCGTGGCCGACCTGCACCCCAGCCAGGTGCGCGTGTGGCGCGATGCCGTGGGCGACGCGTGCACGCTGGACCTGCCCCAGGCACCCAGCGCCTGACCCAGCCTGCACGCCATGACCATGCCCCTTGCCTCCCTCGCCGAACGCAGCCTGGCCCACGTGTGGCACCCCTGCACGCAAATGAAGCGCCATGAGGCGCAGCCCCCCATTGCCATCGCCCGGGCCCAAGGGCCCTGGCTGCATGCCGAGGACGGCCAACGCTACCTGGACGGCATCAGCTCGTGGTGGGTCAACCTGTTCGGGCACAGCCACCCGCACATCAAGGCCGCGCTGACCGATCAGCTCGACAAGCTCGACCACGTCATGCTGGCGGGCTTCACGCATGCGCCGGTGGTGGAGCTGTCCGAGCGCCTGGGCGCCCTCACCGGCCTGGGCCATGCGTTCTACGGTAGCGACGGCGCATCGGCCACCGAAATCGCGCTGAAGATGAGTGCGCACTACTGGCGCAACTGCGGCCGCCCCGGCAAGAGCCGCTTCATCGGCCTGGCAGGGGGCTACCACGGTGAAACCGTGGGCGCCCTGGCCGTCACGGACATCCCGCTGTTTCGCGAGGCCTACGCCCCGCTGGTGCGCCTGGCCGCCACCGTGCCCAGCCCCGACGCCCGCCAGGCCCAGCCGGGCGAGACCGCCGCAGACGTGGCCCGCCGCGCCGCCGCCGCGCTGGAGCACTGGCTGCAAGAGCACCATGCCGACACCGCCGCCCTGATCGTCGAGCCCCTGATGCAATGCGCCGCAGGCATGGCGATGCACGATGCCGAGTACCTGCGCCTGGCCCGAGCCCTGTGCAGCCGCTACGAGGTGCACCTGGTGGTGGACGAAATCGCGGTGGGCTTTGGCCGCACCGGCACGATGTTTGCCCACCAGCAGGCGGGCATCCAGCCTGATTTCATTTGCCTGTCCAAAGGCATCACCGGCGGCACGCTGCCGCTGTCGGCCGTGCTCACCACCGATGCGGTGTACGCAGCGTTCTACGACGACAGCGTGGCCCGTGGCTTTTTGCACTCGCACTCGTACACCGGCAACCCGTTGGCATGCCGCGCCGCGGTGGCCACGCTGGAGCTGTTTGAGCAACTGGACACGCTGACCGCCAACGCCGCCCTGGCACAGCGTATCGACGCGGCCTGCGCGCCCCTCACCCACCACCCCCGTGTGCGCCACGCCCGGCGCCTGGGCATGATCTGGGCGTGGGACGTGGACACCACGCTGCCCGACTTTGCCCGCCGCTACCACCAGCACGCACTGGCGCAGGGGCTGTTGCTGCGGCCCATCTCCAACGGCACAGGCCACACCCTGTATGCCATGCCGCCCTATGTACTGGACGACGAAGCCGTGCAGTGCCTGGCCACAGGCGCGCTCCATGCCCTGCACGCCACCCTGGCACAGGATCCCGCATGACCGCCTGCTTTGTGGTGGGCACCGACACGGGCGTGGGCAAAACCCATGTCTCCTGCGCGTTGCTGCAGGCCATGGCACAGCACCACCGCCGCGTGGTGGGCATGAAGCCCGTGGCTGCAGGCGTGGTGCCCTGGGGCGAGGGCTGGGCCAGCGAGGACAGCATCGCCCTGCGGGCGGCGTCCACCATCGCCGTGCCCCCTGAGCTGGACACACCGGTGCTGCTGCCCGATCCCCTGTCACCCCACATTGCCGCCGCACGCGCAGGGGTGCAGATCGACATCGCGGCCATCGCGCAGGCCTACCAGGCACTGTCCCTGCAAGCCGATGCGGTGGTGGTTGAAGGGGCCGGTGGCTTTCATGTGCCGCTGTCGCCAACCGAGACCGGGGCCGACCTGGCCGTGGCGCTGAATCTGCCCATGGTGCTTGTCGTAGGCCTGCGACTGGGCTGCCTCAACCACGCCCTGCTGACGGCCGAGGCCATTGCCGCACGCGGGCTGACGCTGGCAGGCTGGGTGGCCAACCGGGTGGACCCAGACATGCTGGCGCCCGAGGAGAACATTGCCTGGCTGCAGCAGCGCCTGGGCGCCCCGCCGTTGGCCGACATCCCCTGGGGCGAACACACCGCCCACAGCCTGGCAGCCCACTTTCAACTGCCCGCAGATTGGACCCGATGAACACCTCTGCCACCACCCCTGCCCTCCCAGCCACTTCACCGACGGCATCCTGGCTGGACGAGCTGCCCGGCCGCATCGCGGACCTGAAGGACGGGCACCTGCTGCGCGTGCGCCGCACCGTGGCCCCGGCGGGCGGCGCCATGCTGCAAATCGACGGCCAGCCCATGCTGGCCTTTTGCAGCAACGATTACCTGGGCCTGGCCAGCCACCCCGCGCTGGCCACTGCCGCGTGCGAGGCCGCCCACGCCTACGGCTTGGGCTCGGGCGGCTCGCCCCTGGTCAGCGGGCACAGCACGGCCAATGCGCTGCTCGAGCATGACCTGGCCCGCTTTGTGGGCCTGCCGCGTGCGCTGTACTTTTACGCGGGCTATGCCACCAACGTGGGCATCATCCCCGCGCTGGTGGGTGCGGGCGATGCCTTGTTCTCGGATGCACTCAACCACGCCTGCCTGATCGACGGCGCGCGCCTGTCGCGGGCCACCATCCACCGCTACCCACATGCCGACCTGACCGCACTGGAAGCTGCCCTGGCCAGCAGCCCCGCGCAGCGCAAGCTGGTGGTGACCGATGCTGTCTTCAGCATGGACGGTGATGTGGCCGACATTCCGGCCCTGCTGGCGCTGTGTGAGCGCTACGACGCGCTGCTGCTCATAGACGACGCCCATGGCTTTGGTGTGCTGGGGGCACCCGGCCAGGAAGGGCGCGGCACGCTGGCGCACTTTGGGCTAACGGGCGAGAACGCCTCGCCCCGCATCCTGTACATGGCCACCCTGGGCAAGGCCGCAGGCGTGGCCGGTGCGTTTGTGGCGGGCAGTGAGGTGCTGGTGGAATGGCTGCTGCAAAAAACCCGCAGCTACATCTTTGCCACCGCCGCCCCCGCCCTGCTGGCCAAGGCGCTGCAGGCCAGCGTGCAGGTGATGCAGACCGAGACCTGGCGCTACACGCACCTGCAGCAGCTCATCGCCCGCCTGCGCGCGGGGCTGGCCCCGCTGCTGGCGCGCACGCCGTGGCAGCTCATGCCGTCGCACACGCCCATCCAGCCGCTGGTGATTGGCAGCAATGCAGCCGCCCTGGCCGCCATGGAGGCGCTGCGATCACGCGGCCTGTGGGTGCCCGCCATTCGCCCGCCCACCGTGCCAGAGGGCACTGCGCGGCTGCGCATCGCGTTGTCGGCGGCCCACACACCGTTTGACATCGACCGGCTGGTGCAAGCCCTGGCCGAGCACGCGGACTCTCTTCTTGCCCCAGCATCCTAGATTCTGTTCCATACCGAAAGCGAGACACACATGCCCCATCTGGTTATCGAAACCACCGCCAACCTCGGCACCTACCCCAAGGCCCAGGCCTTGAAAGAGCTGGCCGCGTCACTCACCGCACATCCGCAGATTCCAGTCGAGGCCGATCTCAAGATCCGCTTTGTGGATGTGACCGATTTTGTGATGGGCACCGCGCCAGAATCGCGCGGCTTTGTGCATGCCGAGTTGCGGTTGCTGACCGGACGCCCCCCAGAGGCCAAGACCGAGCTGGCCAGCCGTGTGCTGGAGGTGCTGCAGCGCGTTACCCCCCGGCCTGCGGGCATGTCGGTGCAGCTGAGCGTGGAGGTGCGCGACATGGACCGCGCCACCTACGCCAAGGCACGGCTCGAATAAAAGCCGCTGCGGGGGCTGCCCTGCCCCACGCCAGCAGTCCAGCGGGCGAAGCGGATGAAACGGATGAAGCGGGAAAAGAGCCCGCCCTGCCCCTCAATACCCCGCAGCCAACCCGTCGCGGCGCGGGTCGCTCGCTGCCACGTAGCCTTCTACAGCCGGGTTGCCCGCACGCCAGATGAACTGGCCCGCGCCAAAGTCCTGGTACGAGTCGTTGATCACATCGATCTCGTGCCCCAGGTCTTGCAGGCCCTGCACGGTGGCCGCGTTCATGGCCGCTTCCACATTGATGTTCAGGCCCTTGTTGAAGCGCCAGCGCGGCGCATCGCAGGCGGCCTGCAGGTTCTGGCGGTAGTCCAGCATGCGCACCAGCGTTTGCATGTGGCCTTGCGGCTGCATGTTGCCGCCCATCACGCCGTAGCTCATCACGGGCTGGCCATCCTTGGTCAGGAAGGCCGGGATGATGGTGTGGAACGGCCGCTTGCCGGGCGCCACCACGTTCGGGCTGGCAGCGTCCAGGCTGAAGCCATGGCCCCGGTTTTGCAGGCTGATGCCGTAGGTGGGCTCCACGCAGCCCGAGCCAAAGCCCATGTAGTTGCTCTGGATGAAGCTGACCATCATGCCGTTCTCATCGGCCGCCGTGAGGTAGATGGTGCCGCCCTTGACCGGGTTGCCCGCCTTGAAGTCTTGTGCACGGCCCAGGTCGATCATGCGGGCGCGCGATGCCAGGTAGGCGTCATCGAGCATCTGCTCGGGCGTCACCTCCATGGTCGATGGCTCGGACACATAGCGGTACACGTCGGCAAACGCGAGCTTCATGGCCTCGATCTGCAGATGCTGCGAGGCCACCGAATCCACCGGCAGGCTGGCCATGTCGAACTTCTCCAGAATGCCCAGCGCAATCAGCGCAGCAATGCCTTGGCCGTTGGGCGGAATCTCGTGCAGCGTGTAGCCCCGGTAGTCGCGGGCCAGGGGCTTGACCCACTCGGGCTGGTAGCTGGCGAGGTCTTTCACCGTCAGGGCACCGCCCTGCTCTTTGGCAAAGGCCGCCAGGGCCTCGGCGATTTCGCCCTCATACAACGCATCGCCGTTGGTGGCGGCTATGGCCTTGAGTGCACGCGCTGCGGCGGGGAAGCGGAACAGCTCCCCCACCTCAGGCGCGCGGCCCCAGGGCAAGAAGGTGTCGGCAAAGCCCGCCATGCCCTGCAGCACGGGGGTGGCAGCCGCCCACTTTTGTTGCACCACGGGCGGCACCAGGTAGCCGCGCTCGGCCACTTCAATCGCAGGCGCCATCAGGTCGGCAAACGGCAGCTTGCCAAAGCGCTGGCTCAAAGCCACCCAGCCACGCACCGCGCCGGGGATGGTCACCGAATCGATGCCGCGCATGGGCGGCGTGGTGGCATCTGCGCCGTACTTGGCCTTGAAATATTCGGGCGTCCAGGCCTGCGGCGCGCGGCCCGAGGCATTGAGGCCGTGCAGTTGCTGCCCATCCCACAAAATGCAGAACGCATCGCTGCCCAAGCCATTGCTCACCGGCTCCACCAGCGTCATCACGGCGGCGGTGGCCACAGCGGCGTCCACCGCATTGCCGCCCTGCTGCAGGATGCGCAAACCGGCTTGCGCGGCCAGCGGGTGCGAGGTGGACACCACATTGCGCGCAAACACCGGGATGCGGGTGGAGAGGTAAGGGTTGTGGTAGTTGAACTGCATGCGGTCTCCTGGCGATTTTTTGAAATGGATAAGGTGCTTGAACAGGGTTCTTATTCGTTGACGATCTTGCGTTCGCTGATGATCTTCTTCCACTTGGCCAGGTCGTCCGCCACCATCTTGCTGAACTGGGTGGGCGTGCTCGTCACGGGCTCAATGCCCAGCGTGGTGAGCTTGTTGCGCACCTCGGGGTCGTTCAGCGCCTGGTTGGCGGCGGTGTTCACCCGGGTCACGATGTCAGCACCCAAGCCCTTGGGGCCGTACAGGCCGAACCAGGTGTTCGACTCGTAGCCGGGCAGCGTGTCGGCAATGGGCGGCAAGTCGGGCGCCAGCGGGCTGCGCTTGAGCGTGGTGACGCCCAGTGCACGCAGGCGGCCATCGCGCACGTGGGGCATGCCAGTGGGCAATGAATCAAACAGCACATCAAGCTGGCCGCTCACCAGGTCTGGAATCGCCAGCGCCGTGCCCTTGTAGGGGATGTGCGTCACATACAGGCCCGCCTGCGCCTTGAAGAGCTCGGCCGTCAGCTGCACGATGGTGCCATTGCCGCTGGAGGCGTAGTTGAGCTTGCCGGGGTTCTTTTTGGCGTACTCGATCCACTCTTTGACCGTCTTGGCGGGCGAACTGTTGGGCACCAGCATGATGCTGGGCGCGTTGCCCACATGGGCAATCGGTGTGAAGTCGCGCACGGTGTCGTAGGGCAGCTTGCCGCCCATGGCGGGGCCAATCGAATGCGTGCTGGTGGTGGCCAACAGCAGCGTGAGGCCATCGGCCGGAGCCTTGGCCGCCAGGTCTGACCCGAGGCTTCCGCCCGCACCGGGCTTGTTGTCCACCACGATGGAGGTGCCCAGCTTTTCGCCCATCTTCTGTGACAGGGTGCGCGCAAACAGGTCGGTGGCACCGCCCGCCGGGAAGGGCACGATCAGGCGGATGGGTTTGCTGGCCTGGGCCAGCGCTGCAGGCACGGTGGCGCCCAGCGCCAGGGCGGCGGCCAAGCCGCGCAGAAAGTGGTGGCGACGGATCATGGATCGATTCCTTGCAAGAGGGGGGAGCGGAAACAACGAAAAGAAGGCGCCTTCAACGCCCCCAATGTAGGCGCTGGCCATCCATCAAAACAGATAATCAAAGTTATTTCGCTATGACGTCATGTCATACATAACGCCATGAAACCCTCTGCCGCCCCTGCCGATGAAGTCTCTTTGCAGCAGTTCCGCGCCCTGGCCGCCATTGCGCAGACGGGCAGCTTCACGCTGGCGGCCGACGCGTTGCAGCTGACGCAGCCCGCCGTCAGCCACCTCATCAAGCGCATGGAGCAGCAGCTGGGCCAGCCGCTGGTGGTGCGCGGGCGGCGCATTCGGCTCACCGATGCCGGGCAGATGATGGCCGACACGGCCCAGCGCGCGCTACGCATGATCGACGAATCGGTGCACGCCTGTCGCTCACAGGCACAGCTGCAGGAGGGCCGGGTGGTGGTGGCCGTGGGGCACCTCACGGCCGGGGCGCTGCTGCCCGCGCTGCTGGCGCGCTTTTCGAAGGCACACCCCCAACTGGTGGCCACGCTGCACGACAGCAATGCTGCGCAGATGGTGGCGCAAGTGCTCTCACGCGAGGCGGACTTGGCGCTGGGCTCAGACATCGGGCAGACGCATTCAGAGCTGGCCACCGAGCGCCTGTTCAGCGAGCGCATGGCGCTGTTTTTGCGGCACGACCACCCCCTGGCCCAGCGCGCCAGCGTGCAGGGGCGCGACCTGGATGGCCTGCCCCTGGTGCATGTGAACCCCGATGCCGTGGTGTGGCGCGCCATCAGCCGCGAGCTGAGCGCTGTGGCCAATGTGTACCCGCAGGTGGTGCACCATGTCTCGATGCTGACCACGGCCTTTGGCATGATCCAGGCGGGCGCCGGGGTGGCGCTGCTGCCGCGCTATGTGGCGCGCCTCATGCCGCCCGATCTGCGCGCCGTGCCCATCGTGCGGCCGGTGCTGGAGTTTCCGGTGGTCGCCATCCGCCTGGCCAAACAGCCGCTGAGCCCAGCGGCCATGGCGTTTTTGGCCATGGCACGCCAGCACTTGCGGCCGGGGCAAGCCTCCGCTTAAAGACTCTCTTTGACCACGCGCCCATTGAGGGGCTGCAGCGGCCGCGCATTGGCGTTGTAAAGCTGGCGGAACGCCTTGATCTGCTGCGGACTCACCTTCACAGGTTCCTTCAACACCATCCACTTCACCCCTTCAGAGCAAGGCGGGGTGGTCAGCGAGCCTTCAAAGCTGTAGTACCCCTTGGCGGCAGGCAGCAGCGCAGACAGGTCCAGCGACAAGCCCTCGACCTGCACTTGCTCGCCGGGGCGGGGCAGGTGCGCAAAGACAGGCGCCCAAGCCGCGTTGGCCTTGCCAGGCTGCAGCAGCACCGCCACCACACCCAACTTGCCATCGGCGTCCTTGTGCACAAAGTGCGCGACCATGGCCGCATGCTTGCCCGCAACAGCCTCTTCGCTCGGCGTGTGAAAGTGGAACTGGACCAATTCCAAAGCCTGGTCCCCCACCGTCAGCGTGCTGCCCGCAGGCACATTCACCTGCACGGTGTGGCCGTTGTTGACCAGCACGGGGGCGCCTGCTGCGTATTGAAAACTCAGCGCAGGCAGGTCGGCTTTGACAGGGTTGCGGATGTCAATCGGGCTTTGCGTACCACCGCGCGCGCAAGTCTCAAAAGAGGTGTCCAGCTCGCCCCAGTGGTTGGGGCTGCCATGGCCCTTGTAGGCCCAGTGAGCGTGTTCATCGTGTGCGTAGGCCATGGTGGCACACAGGGCCACCGACGCCAACGCCACTTGTCGAATCCATTTGGAGTGTTTCATTGTTTGAACAGACAAAGACAGCAAGTCCTCTCCCCACCACCGGCCCGACAAATGCCCAAAGCATGAAAAAAGGAGAGTGACCACAACGTGAAACTCTGGACAGGGCGCGGTGCAGGCAAATGCCCAAGCACCTGCGGAACGTGATGATGCGCCTGCCCAGCGCTGTGAGCGAGTGCAAAACTACGTACCAAAAACCAAGAACTTTTGCAGAGCAAAAAGCTCGCGCACCGGCCGCTCAACAGCCCTGACAGAGCGCGCACGCGTGCCAGACACAGAGTGTTCACAATGGCACTGTTTGGCGGCCATTGACAAGCCAACTTGCTACACCGACGAGGGCACCACCCGCGCCGCCAGCCAGCCCCGCAGGCTGTTCACAAAGGCCCATTCGCGCACCTGGGGCACGTCGCTCACGCGCAGCACGGCCTCGACCACGCGGCCTTCACGCAGGGCCACGGCGCGGCCCACGCCGGGCAGCAGGCCGCTGGCCAGGGGCGGGGTCACCCAGCGGCCGTCGGGCAGCAGCGCGGCGATGTTGCCGCGTGTGCATTCGGTGATCTCGCCTGCTCCGTTGTAGAGCAGGGTGTCAAACACCCCAGGCTGCGTGGCCGCGTCGGGTGTGAAGGCGTCGTAGTGGGTGCGGCGCGTGGTTTTGAAGCGGGTGAACTCGCTGTGCGCCTCGGCCAACGGCTGCCCAGCCAGTTGCAGCAGCACGGGCACGGCGGTGGGCTGCGTGGCGAAGGCCTCGGCACGCGGCTGGCCCGTGGCGTTGAGCAGCAAGCGCACGCGCCACAGCCCCTCGGGGTGCTGCGCGGCCAGGGCCTGCAGGCATTGCTGCACACGGGCAGCATCCCAGGCAAAGCCAAAATGCTGCGCCGCCCCGGCCATGCGGGCCAGGTGCTCGCCCACGTGGCGCAATTGCCCAGCGTCCAGCGCCAGGGTTTCCAGAATCTCAAACGGCATGCTCGCCCTTTCCACAAAGGCGCGCTTATGGCGCCACTCGTTCCACTCGGCCTCAGCCTCGGCCCCCGAGGTGATGCCACTGCCAATGCCACACACCGCCTGCGGTGCGCTGCCCGGCCCCTGCGTGCGCAGCACCACGGTGCGGATGGGCACATTGAAGGTGGCCGCCACCGGGTGCAAGCCCTGGACAAGGCCTGGGCCCGCTGCGCGGTCAGTGGCCGGGCCCGCAGGCCGCACCACGCCCACCGCGCCGCAATACACGCCACGCGGCCCGGCCTCCAGCGCATGGATCATCTGCATGGCCCGCACCTTGGGCGCACCGGTGACGGAGCCACAGGGAAACAAGGCCGCAAACACATCGGCCAGCGTGGTGCCGGGGCGCGTGCGGGCCACCACGTCCGAGGTCATCTGCCACACCGTAGGCAACGCCTGGGTGGCAAACAGCGCAGGCACCCGCACGCTGTGGGGCAAGGCCACACGCGATACGTCGTTGCGCAGCAGGTCCACGATCATGACGTTCTCGGCCCGCTCCTTGGGGGCGGTGCGCAGGTGTTCGGCATGGGCTGCGTCTTGCTCTGGGGTGGCGCCGCGCGGGGCCGTGCCCTTCATGGGGCGGGCCAGCAAGGGACCCTCTCCTGCCGGGCTGTCCAGCCCTTCCTGCCAGTCAAAAAACAGCTCAGGCGACACGGACAGCACCTGCTCAAGCCCCGCGTCGATGCAGGCCGCGTAGCCCTGTGGCTGGGCGCGGTGCAGGGCGGCAAACAGGTCTGCCGCATGCCCGTGCAGCATGCCCTGCAGCGGCGCGGTGTAGTTCACCTGGTACAGCTCGCCATTGCCAATGGCCTGCTGGATGCGGGCAATGGCGGCATCAAAATCCTGGCGCGCCATGCCTGCCTGCCAATCCACGCTGGGGGCATCGCCGGTTACGCCGGGGGGCGGCGCGTCCGCAGCCCAGGGCTCGGCGTGGTCGTACACGGCAAACCAGGCCAGGGGGCCATCGGCCGCATGGGTCTGCAAGGCGGCATCGAACGCGGCAGCCGCTTCGTAGCGCACATAGCCCACGCACCATGATCCCTGCCGTGCGGCGGCGTGCACAGCGTCCAGCACCGCACGCACCTGGGTGGGCGCGTCGGCGCGCAGCACCTGGCGTGGCACGCCAAACTGGCAGCGCAGGCGCGGCGCGTCAGGCAGCAGGGGCTGGGTGAAGTCGATGCAGGACATAAAGAGTCAAACAGGCCCCTAGGGCAATCCAATCAAGCGCAAGAAGCTATTATTTTCATAGCAAACCAGCCAGCATGCCGGGCCTTGCGGCCCCACGTTGCCAGCTACCTGCGCCAAGGCAAAGGTGGCAAGGATAGCCACATTGCGCCCACCCCTGCTGCGCAACCCCTTGACCACCCGCCTTGCGACATTGCCTTCATCTCGGCCCGGCAAGGGGCTTCACGCCCTCCATCAAGCCCTCATCCCCTCACCCTCATTGGCCGCTGTAGGGCAAGGAGGAGTGGTGGACCACGATGCGCAGCTTGCCCGCGTCGTCCTTCACATACGACCAGGTTTTGTCCACGGTCGTCACCTTGCCGTCCTTGCCGGTCATCACCACGTTGCCCATGCTGGAGGCAGAGTCACCCGCGACAAACACAGCGGCATTCGTGGCTTCGCAGCGCGTCCAGCCCTTGAGGGCAAAGCCCGTGTCCTTGGGGAAGTTGCTGTCGCCCCCCACAAAGTAGGCCAGCGCGCCCGCACGGGTGGTGCGGAAAGTTTGCGGCGCGGCCGCCAGGGTGGGCTTGAACAGCACGGCCCCCAGCTGGTAGCCGTACGCGGCGTCGATGACTTTTTCAGCCAAGGCCTTGGCGGCGGGCTGTCCGCCCTTGTCGTGGGCAGCGCTGATCTCCACCAGTGCCTGGCACCAGGCCGCCTGCGCGGCGGTGACTTCGGATTCGGTGATGGCCCGGTTCACCACGGTGGCATGGCCCAGGGTGCTGAGCCCGGCGAGAACGAGGGAAACAAGGGGTGCGAGGTGGCGTGCTTTCATTTCAGGATTTCCTTCACAAGTGGAGGGTGGTTTGGCGGTGGAAGCACAGGGTGTGCAACCACAGCTCTGCATTGGAAAACGCTGGCATGAAGCACCGATGGACGCCACATGAACGGCGCCTGATCCCCACATTAACGCCAGATGAACAGGGGCATCTGCGCTGACTGTGCAGCGACAATGCCGCCATGTTCCGCCGCCGACTCAGCTTTGTCCTCATCCTGCTGGCCGCCGCCGTCACGCTGCAAGGCCTGGCCGCAGTGGTGGCGGTGCGCGAGGCCGAGCGGCAGGTGGTGCGGGGCCGTGTGGCCAGCGACACCCTGCAGCGCTTTGTCGAGCTGTCCTCCACCAAGCAACGCTTGCGTGCCTGGGCCACGCAGCACCAGATTGGCGCGGGCGGCGCCCCTTCCGAGCGCGACACCCTGGTCGAGCGCATGCAGGCGCAACTGCAGTCGCTGGTGGCGCTGGCGCGCGATGCCGAAACCATGGGTCTTGCCGAGGAGGCGCCAGAAGAACACGCGGCCCGCCTGGACGCCCTGCGCGTGCTGACCCACAGCGTGGCCCAGCTGGGCGCAGCGGTGCGCGAGATGCAGCCCCTCACGCCCGAGGTGCAGGCCAGCGCCGTGTGGAACGCGCTGACGGCGGTGTTCGAGCAGTCCGAAGGGCGCGACCTGCGCGAACTGGTGGCGCAGAGCATTGCACGCGAACGGGCCGCCATGCAGCGAGAGCGCGCCGCTGCCGATGCCTCTTTGGCCCGCATGCGGGCGCTGTGGATTGGCACCGCCCTGGCCCTGGCGCTGGGTGCCTTGGCGGCCACGCTGTACTTTGGGCGCGCCTTGCGCCGCCCGCTGTATGCGCTGGCAGACGGCGCACGGGCCCTGCAGCAAGGGCAGCTGCACCACCGCATCAACCTGCCGGGCCGCAACGAGTTTGCCGATGCCGCGCGCAGCATGAACGCCATGGCCGACGAGCTGGAGCGCCACCGCCAGCGCGAGCAGCAGCAGCGCCAGGTGCTGGAAGCCACCGTGCGTGAGCGCACCGCCGACCTGCACCAGGCCAACGAATCGCTGCAGCGCACCGACGTGCGGCGGCGCCAGCTGCTGGCCGACATCAGCCACGAACTGCGCACGCCCACCACCGCGATCCGTGGCGAGGCCGAAGTGACCCTGCGCGGCGGCAAGCGCCCCGCCACCGAATACCGCGAGGCCCTGGCCCGCATCGTCGACATCTCACGCCAGCAAGGCAAAGTGATTGACGACCTGCTGGCCATGGCCCGCACCGACATGGAGACCTTCAGCGTGGCCCGCGAGCCCGTGGCGTTGCAGCAGCCGGTGCTGGACGCCCTGGGGCTGGCCACGGCCCTGGCGGCCGAGCAGGGCGTGCGCCTGCAGGCAGAGGGCGCCCTGCCCGACACCCTCACCGTGTTTGGCGATGCCCAGCGCCTGACGCAGTTGGTGCTGCTGTTGCTGGACAACGCCATCCGCTACTCGCACCCGGGGGGCACCGCATCCTGGCGTCTGCTGGCAAAAGACGGCTGGGCCGAGTTGCAGGTGCGTGACGAGGGCATTGGCATCCCGGCGGCCGAGCAGCCCCAGGTGTTTGAGCGGCATTTCAGGGGCAGCGCAGCGCGCCAGCACCGTGCCAGCGGCAGCGGCCTGGGCCTGCCCATTGCCCGCGCCCTGGCACAGGCCCATGGCGGCGCGCTGCAGCTGCACAGCCCCTGGCCCCCAAGCACCAAAAGCAGCACCGATGGCGGCACCTGCGCCGTGCTGCGGCTGCCGCTGTGGCATGGCGCCGAGACAGACACCCCACGGAACGCGAGCCCCACCCCAGTCATGGCATGAACATCCTTTTGGTGGAAGACGATCCCCGGATCGCAGACTTTTTGATGCGCGGCCTGCGGGCCGAAGGGCACAGCGTGCAGCGCGCGGCCCACGGCGTGGAGGGGCTGGGGCTGGCGCAAGAGGCCGCCCGCACTGCCCAGCCCAGCGACGCGCCCACCGTGCTGGTGCTGGACTTGATGCTGCCCGGCATGAACGGCATGGAGATTTGCCAAACCCTGCGCGCCGCAGGTGTGGCGCTGCCCATCCTGATGCTGACGGCGCTGAGCACGCTGGAAGACCGCGTGGCCGGGCTGCGCATGGGTGCGGACGACTACCTGTGCAAGCCCTTTGAATTTGAAGAACTGCTGGCCCGCCTGGAAGCCCTGGCCCGCCGCGCCCGCCCCTTGCAGCCGGGCCGCGCCAGCCGCCTGCAAGTAGACGACCTGGTGCTGGACCGCGAAAGTATGAAGGCCACGCGTGCCAGCCAAGCCCTGACGCTGACGGCCCGCGAGCTGGCGCTGCTGGAGCTGCTGATGAGCGCCCCGGGCCGCCTGTTCAGCCGCGAACGCATCCTGGCCAGCGTGTGGGGCCACAGCGAAGACCCACTGACCAACGTGGTGGACGTGTACATCCGCCGCCTTCGCAGCAAGATCGACGACGGCCACGCCACCGCGCTGATCCACACCGTGCGCGGGCTGGGCTACCGGATGGAGGCGCAAACACCTTCGGCGGCGGCATGAGCCAATTCTTTGAGTAAAAAGCACTGCCAGCGCTTGATTCACAAGCGCTGGCAGCTACATTTTTAATAGCAAATATTAAGCAACGCCCAGGTGCGGCACCAGGCCCGCCGTGGGCTGCCCATTTTTAAGCGCGGCGGTGAAGGCCAGCATGCGGTCAATCGGCTGGCGTGCGCGGGGGATGAGCGCGGGCTCTACGTGCACGGCGTTGGCCCCCGTCTCCAGCACGCGGGCCACATCGGCCAGGCCATTCATCGCCATCCACGGGCAATGCGCGCAGCTCTTGCAGGTGGCGCTGTTGCCCGCGGTGGGGGCTTCGTAGAAGGTTTTGCCGGGGTTGAGCGTGCGCAGCTTGTGCATCATGCCGTTGTCGGTGGCCACGATGAACTCGGTGGCCTCCATCTCGCGCGCGGCCTTGAGGATCGCGCTGGTGGAGCCCACGGCATCGGCCAGGGCCACCACGTCGGCGGGGCTTTCGGGGTGCACCAGCACCTTGGCATGTGGGTGCTGCTGCTTGAGCAGCTCCAGCTCCAGTGCCTTGAACTCGTCGTGCACGATGCAGGCACCGTTCCAGAACACCATGTCCGCGCCCGTTTCGCGTTGGATGTAGGCGCCCAGGTGGCGGTCTGGCGCCCACAAAATCTTCTGGCCTGCGGCCTTGAGGGCGCTCACGATCTCCAGCGCGCAGCTCGATGTCACCAGCCAGTCGGCCCGTGCCTTCACGGCCGCGCTGGTATTGGCGTACACCACCACGGTGCGGTCGGGGTGCCGATCGCAAAACGCGCTGAACTCGTCGATGGGGCAACCCAAATCGAGCGAGCAGGTGGCGTCCAGATCGGGCATGAGCACGGTCTTTTCCGGGCTCAAAATCTTGGCCGTCTCGCCCATGAAGCGCACACCGCTCACCACCAGCGTCTGTGCGGCGTGGTCCCGGCCAAAGCGGGCCATCTCCAGCGAGTCGCTGACCAAGCCGCCGGTTTCCTCAGCCAGGTCCTGCAAGTCCGGGTGCACGTAGTAGTGCGACACCATGACCGCGTTCTTTTCCTTGAGCAGGCGGCGGATCTTGTCTTTCAGCGCGGCACGCTCGGCCTGCGATGGCTCGGGCGGCACGCGCGCCCAGGCGTGCTTGGTGGAGCAGACAGCACCGGCAACCGCTTCGTCGGGTTGCTCGTATTCAATATCAATCACTGTGGTCATGGCATGGTTCCATTGCGTTGCCGAGTGGTAGCCGCCCCTCAAACGGGCACGCACGAGGCCAGCAGACGCCGCACAAGGGCCGCCCCGCCGTGCTGGCGTCGTTCCCCCTCCCGCAGGAGAGGGGGGAAGCTGCGCAGCAGCTCAGGGGGGTGTTCACTGAATGTCCTGTAGGCGCATCGAAAAATCGGTGGCCTTCACATCCTTGGTCAGCGTGCCAATCGAGATGCGGTCCACGCCCGTCTCGGCCAGCTCGCGCAGGCCTGCCAGCGTCACGCCACCGGAGATTTCAAGGATGGCACCACCGCCCGCGTGCGCAGCATTGATGCGCACCGCCTCGCGCAGCATGGGCAGCGGCATGTTGTCCAGCAGCACCATCTTGGCGCCCGCGTCCAGCGCTTCGGCCAGTTGCTCCAGCGTTTCCACTTCAATCTCGATAAAGCTGGCCTGCGCGGCCACCGCCTGCGCCGCTTTCAGCACCGCCGTCACGCCACCGGCGGCGGCAATGTGGTTCTCTTTGATGAGCACGGCGTCGTGCAGGCCAATGCGGTGGTTGGTGCCGCCGCCCACGCGCACGGCGTACTTTTGCGCCAGCCGCAGGCCGGGAATCGTCTTGCGCGTGTCCACGATGTGGGCGCGGGTGCCCGCCACCCCATCCACATAGGTGCGCGTTTTGGTGGCCACGGCCGACAGCAGTTGCAGAAAATTCAGCGCGGTGCGCTCGGCGCTCAGCAGCGCACGGGCGTTGCCTTCCAGCTCCAGCACCACCTGGTCGGGCATGCAGCGCTGGCCCTCGACCACATGCCAGGTGATCTGCACCGTGGGGTCCAGCGCGCGCAGGGCGGCTTCGGCCCAGGGGGCGCCGCAGATCACGGCGTCTTCGCGCGCCAGGATGCGCGCACGGGCGCGGCGAGCGGGGTCAATCAGGCCGGCGGTGAGGTCGCCAGCGCCTACATCTTCGGCCAGTGCGCGGGCTACGTCTTGCTGTGCCAGTGCGGCCAAGGCCGCAGTGGTTTCATCGTCTCGATTTTTCATGGTGGGCAAGCATAGCGGCATCGCGCAGGCTCGCAGCACTTTTTGACGGGCGCCTTGGAGCCTGCTTGCGATCTCGCAGCGCCCTTGGCAGGACGCGATACCAAGCGCGGTGCAGCATGGGTCATGGGCCATGGGCAACAGCCCAGTGCAGCCACGATTGCCCGACCGGGCTAAGAGCGACCCACAAAACTCAGCGAAGCGGCCCTGGCTAGGCGTTCCGCCGCAGGCAGTACAAGGGGTACGACCAGGCGGGACAACGACGCCAGGGGAGTTTTGTTAGCCGCTCTAAGAAGGCAACGGCGTCAGTCCGCCTCGTCCGCCTCGTCCGCTGGGCCGTGCGAGCTGCGGCTGGCGAACAGATCGGCAGGCGTTCTACCGGCCACATTGCGGGCGCCATCGTCCGCACCGTGGCTGCGCAGCAGGTCGATGACCTTCGGGTTGTCATCCAGCGCGAACCAAAGCGTCCCCCCGCCCGGCTCGTTCACCCACGTCTGGCCGCTGCAGTAATGCAGCGCCGTGTTGCCGTACGCGTCTGCCGCGTGCAGGTCGGCCCCGGCGGACAGCAGGTACTGGACAAGCGCCAGGTCGTCTGTCAGCGCGGCCGCCATCAAGGCCGTGCCAAGGCGGCCCACCGGCCCCTTGAACGCGCTGGCGACCTTTGTCGCGCGGGCATTCACGTCGCAGCCCAGTTCCTCCACCAGATAGCGCACCATCTCCAGCTTGCCGGGCACGATGCTATAGGCAGAGCAAGCGCCAACCAGCAGATCAGGCCCCGCGAGGTGCGCGTGGTGCTGGGCGAGCTTGCGCACCATGTCCAGCGAAAGGCTGCGGACTGCGCCCTGCAGCGCGCCCGCGTTGACCGTTGCGCCGTGTGCCATGAGCAGATCGACGAACTCCACGCTGCCGGACTCTGCCGCCAGGCCCAGGGCGTCCGAGCCATCCCTGTTGCGCGCGCCCATGTCCGGACGGCGTTGCAGCACGGTGTGCAGGTTGTGCACGTTCCTTTCCCACTCTTGTGCCGCATAGGCTTCTTCTTCCGGGTCGCCGTCGTCGCCCTCGTCGCCGTCGGTATCGGTGTCGCCGTCCATCTGCGCATCTGCACGCGCCGAAATGGCCCAGCGGTAACTCGTGCTCGCCGCAAGCAACGGCGTGTCGCCGTTGTAGTCGCAAAAGTCCACGCTGCCTTCGCTGGCGATTACGGCATCGAGTTCGGCCAAGGTGATCTTGCGATCTCCCATCTCGCTGATGAAGTCATCGGCCGCTTCGCTGGCGTGGTGGCGAGCGTCCTGCTCGTCGTCCACATCCTCACCGGCTTCGATCATCGCCAACTTGGTCCCCTCGGACAGGGAGCCTGGGTTCTCTTCGTGCGCCAACGTTTCAATGAAGTCCCAGTAGTAGGCCGAGAGGTCCGCGCTCTCGCTGCTTGCAAAAGGCACCAGCACCAGATCGCCGCCATCCACATCGCATTGCGTGCCCAGCAGCTCAAACGCCCGCGCAAGATAGCGCGTGCTGGCGAACTCTTCGGGGTTCTGCAGGTAGTCCGCAATCACCATGTGCTTGGGGCACCCGCGCTGCAAGCTCTTCAAAGCGGCGGCATGGTCGGCCGCACGGATTCGGAAAGCTCCAGGTTCACTGACAAATGCGCTGGTTTGCATGGTTTCACTCTCTCGTCTTGGGTTGGTTGGATTGGTTGCGTTGGAAATGGGCACCTGGCCTCAGCCGGTCCAGCGTGTGCTCGTGTAGAAGGCCGGTGCCAGAACCTTGGCTTCATGGCCCCATGCGTCGCTCACCACGACCTCGCCGCTGCGGGCTGCTGCGATCAGGGCTTGGAATGAAGCGGAGAACTCGCGCTCCGTGAGCAACGCCTGCGCCCTGTGCACGAAGTTGGCGCGCGGGCTGTCGGGGCCTTCCTGGCCCACATCGAAGTGAAAGATGCGGTACACCGCCAGCATCACCAGCTCGCGCCACACAGGATCTTCCGGGACATCCTCTTGCGCGCAGTGGTGGTACCAGAGGTCCATCGGCCGCTCGTACTGGAACAGCATGTCGCTGCTGCCCCGGTTCAGGGGGGCAGGCCACACCAGCCACTGACCCATGGTCCACAGCGTGTCCAGCGTGAAGCGGTGCCGCCTCAACGGGAACTCTTCGTAATCCAGGGTGTACCGGGGTGCCCGGTAGCAGTAGGTGTCGCGCGTCACCGGCAGGCGCACGGTTTGCTGTGCGATGTCGAGCCACATCAGATTGAACAAGCGTTCGTTCTGGCCATCGGTGTGCACCTCAATGCGCCGGCAGTCCGCATAGGGCTCGGGCGCAGGCGGCAGGCTGGCGGCCACTTGGGGCAGTTCTTTTTCCAGATCGGCGATGCGAAACATCCGCAGGCTGCCCGACGCAGGCTCGGACAGACCGATCTGCCACAACGTGTTGAACCCGATCAACCGGTCGTCCCAACGGGCATGGGGGTTGTCCATGAACTGGTCGCGCAAAGGGCGCAGCACCGCGTCGTCACGGCTGGGGTGCAGGTACAGAAAGAGCAGTAAATCCAGATGGCGCGTCGTGGAGCCTTGGCTCCAGTCATGGAGCTTCTTCCACTCGGGCAGTTGGCCCTTGAGGAAGTACTGCTTGATGATGCTGCGGGCCTTCTTGTTCTTGTCCAGCACGTACAGCAGCTGCTCAATCTCCAGCCACTGCTGCTTGCGCTCGGCCATCCAGGCCTTGTCAGTGGTTTTCCAGTGGCTGGTGTCGAATCCATCCCAATACTCCATCGCACCCTCGTGTGTGTCTTGCTTTGTAGGACCCCAGTGCGGCGGCCGATTGCGATGGATGATAGCCCGTGCATTGCGTTGTGCACTGGACAAGTTGTCCGGTGCTGCATTTCAACGCCCCGCTGCCCGATACGCACCAGACAGCCCGTCACAAGGCCCTGCCCGCGCGATGGAACGGGCGGGCAAAGGTAGCGGCATCGCATAGACTCGCGGCAATTTTTTGGAGACAACGCCCCCTTGAGGGCGAGCTTGTATGAGCCAACCCAGCACCACCCCCTACGGCACCCTGCCGCCCGCATCGCCTCTGCCCCAGCGCCGCCCCGTCAGCCTGCCGCGCCTGGCGCAGATGCGCGAAGCGGGCGAGAAGATCACCATGCTCACCGCCTACGACGCCACCTTTGCCGCCGTGGCCGATGCGGCGGGCGTGGACTGCATCCTGGTGGGCGACTCGCTGGGCATGGTGTGCCAGGGCCTGCCGAGCACCGTGGGCGTGATGCTCGACACCATGGCCTACCACACCGCCAGCGTGGCACGCGGCCTGCAGCGCGTGCAGGGCACCGCCTGGCTGGTGGCCGACCTGCCCTACGGCACCTACCATGAGTCCCGCGAACAAGCCCTGCGCAGCGCCTGCACGCTGATGCAGGCGGGCGCGCACATGGTCAAGCTCGAAGGCGGCGGGTGGACCGCACCGACGGTGGAATTTTTGGTGCAGCGCGGCGTGCCCGTGTGCGCCCACCTGGGCCTGACGCCCCAGACCGTACACGCCCTGGGCGGCTACCGCGTGCAAGGCAAAACCGACGAGGCCGCCCGCACCCTGCGCAAAGACGCCCGCGATTTGCAAGACGCCGGAGCCACCATGCTGGTGCTGGAGATGGTGCCCATAGCCCTGGCCGCCGAGCTGACGGCCGAGCTGCCCCACTGCCACACCATCGGCATTGGCGCGGGCAACGGCACCGCTGGCCAGGTGCTGGTGTTGCACGACATGCTGGGCATGAACCTGGGCAAGATGCCCAAGTTCGTCCACAACTTCATGCAGGACGCGGGCAGCGTGCGCGGGGCCATGGAAGCCTACGTGCAGGCCGTCAAGCAAGGCCGCTTCCCCGACAACGCGCTGCACGCCTGGTAAGCCCCGAGCCCCTTGCGCAACCCCAACCCGATCAAGCTGAGCGCGCCGAAGCCAAGGCCCACCTCCAACCGTTCGGGCTGAGCCTGTCGAAGCCAGGGCGCACTCTGGTAAAAGCCCTTCGACAAGCTCAGGGCGAACGGATGTGGATCGACACCCCAGCCCGCGGCATACCCCTAGCAACCCATTGCACCTGACCCACCCCATGCTCATCACCCACACCATCGACGAACTGCGCCAGGCCCTGGCCCCCTACCGCCGCCCCGCCTTTGTGCCCACCATGGGCAACCTGCACGAGGGTCACATCAGCCTGGTGCGCCAGGCCAAGCCCCTGGGCGACGTGACGGTGGCCAGCATCTTTGTGAACCGCCTGCAGTTCTTGCCGCACGAAGACTTTGACAGCTACCCCCGCACCTGGGAGGCCGACTGCGCCGCCCTGCAAGGCGCTGGCTGCGACGTGCTGTTTGCCCCGCGCGAGGCCGACCTGTACCCCCAGCCGCAAACCTTCAAGGTGCACCCCGACGCCGCACTGGCCGACCTGCTCGAAGGCCACTTTCGCCCCGGCTTTTTCACGGGCGTGGCCACCGTGGTGATGAAGCTGTTTGCCTGCGTGCTGGGCCAGACCGGCGGCGTGGCCGTGTTTGGCAAAAAGGACTACCAGCAGCTCATGGTCATCCGCCAGATGGTGCAGCAGTTTGCGCTACCCATCACCATCGTGGCAGGCGACACCGCCCGCGCGCCGGATGGCCTGGCCCTGAGCTCGCGCAACGGCTACCTGAGCCTGCAAGAGCGCCAAGAAGCTGTGGCCCTGGCCCAGGCCCTGCAGCACCTGAGCGAACGCTGGCTGGCCGCCCTGCAGCACAGCGACATCACCGCCCCGCCCCACGCGCTGGAGCAGCAGGCCATGGACGTGCTGCGTGCCCGTGGCTGGCAGCCCGACTACCTCACGGTGCGCCGCCGCACCGACCTGCAACCCGCCACCGCCCACGACGGCGCAGGCACCCTGGTGGCCCTGGGCGCCGCGCGGCTGGGCAGCACGCGGTTGATTGACAACCTGGAGTTTTGACGACGAGGCAGGGGCGGTCTGCAGGCAGCAGCTACCCAACCGAGCGACTGATTGCCTGCCAGGCTTGGCGCAAAGAGCCCTGGTACAGCCACCCCAGCCCACACATGCCGTACAGCGACAGCGATGCGGGAAAGTTCACATCCCGCATCAACGCCAAAACGGCGGGATCCTTCAAAGACCAGTAGAGGGCGTAGCAGCCGTCCACGGTCAACCAAGCCAGAAACAGCGCCACCGGCAAGGCGCGCCAATGGCGCCGCACCAGCACCCGCAAGCTCCAGGGCGCGGTGGCGTAGGCCAGCAGGCCCATGATGAAGCTGATGGGAATGTCCCAGTCCGGCGCGGGCGTCAGCTCTGCCCCCAGCAGCAGCAGGCCAATGCCCAACGCCAGCGTGGCCAGTTTCCATGGCCGCAGGCATTCACGCCACTGCGTGCGCCATTGCAGATCGGGCGGGGATGCCATGCCTGTCGGGTGCCTTCTGCGGGCGTCAGTCCACCACCGTCAACTTCGCCACGCTCAGCGCCAGCCACTTGGTGCCGTGGCGCGGGAAGTTGACCTGGGCACGCGCGTCGTCGCCCGTGCCTTCAATGGCCAGCACCTTGCCTTCGCCAAACTTGGTGTGGAACACGGCGATGCCTGCGCGCAGGCCGTGCGAGGGCGCGGCTTTTTGCGGAGGCACTGGGGGGCTGGCAAAGGTTTCTGACTTGAAGCCAAAATTGCCTCTAGCGCTTGATCCATAAGCGCTACCAGCTCCTGAATTAGGAGCATAGGCGCCAAAACCTTGCTGCTTGGGCGTGATCCACTTGAGGCACTCTTCGGGCAGTTCGTCAAAGAAGCGGCTCTTGACGTTGTAGCGCGTCTGGCCGTGCAGCATGCGCGTTTGCGAGTGGCTCAGGTACAGGCGCTTGCGCGCGCGGGTGATGGCCACGTACATGAGGCGGCGCTCCTCTTCCAGACCGTCGCGGTCGCTGGAGGCGTTGTCGTGCGGGAACAGGCCCTCTTCCATGCCGCCGATGAACACGCCGTCGAACTCTAGGCCCTTGCTGGCGTGCACGGTCATGAGCTGCACGGCGTCTTGCCCGGCCTGGGCCTGGTTGTCGCCGGCCTCGAGCGCAGCATGGGTGAGGAAGGCGGCCAGGGGCGAGAGGGTTTCGCCGGTGTCGGCGTCCACGATGCCGGGCACGGCAGGCTTCAAAGGCTCGTCGAGCACCGGCGCATTGGGATCCAGGCCTTGGCTGACCACGCTTTGGGTGAGCGGTGTGCCATGCTCGTCCAGCGGCAGCGCCACCGCGTCGCGGCCAAAGCCTTCCTGGGTGACAAAGCTCTCGGCGGCGTTGACGAGTTCCTGCAAGTTCTCGATGCGGTCGGCGCCTTCTTTTTCGGTGCGAAAGTGCTCGACCAAGCCGGTGGTTTCGAGCACCTGTTCGATGATGCTGCGCAGGTTCTGCCCTTCGGTCTGCTCACGCAGCACGTCGACCATGGCGACGAAAGCCTTGAAGTTGGTACCGGCCTTGCCGGGCACGGCGCTCACGGCGTCGTGCAGCGAGCAGCCTGCGCTGCGGGCAGCGTCTTGCAGCACCTCGATGCTGCGCGCACCAATGCCGCGTGGCGGAAAGTTAACGACGCGCGTGAAGCTGGTGTCGTCGTGCGGGTTCTCCAAAAGGCGCAGGTAGGCCAGTGCGTGCTTGATTTCAGCGCGCTCAAAAAACCGCAGACCGCCGTACACGCGGTAGGGCACGCTGGCATTGAACAGCGCAGATTCGATCACCCGGCTTTGTGCATTGCTGCGGTAGAGCACGGCGATTTCCTTGCGATCAAACCCGTCGCTGCGCACCAGTTGCTTGATCTCATCAACCATCCACTGCGCCTCGGCCAGGTCGGAGCTGGCCTCGTACACGCGCACGGGCTCGCCTGCGCCCTGCGTGGTGCGCAGGTTCTTGCCCAGGCGGCGGCTGTTATGGCTGATGAGAGCGTTGGCCGAATCAAGAATGTTGCTGTAGCTGCGGTAGTTTTGCTCCAGCTTGATCTGGCGCTGCACGTCGAATTCGCGCACAAAGTCGGTCATGTTGCCCACGCGCGCGCCGCGAAAGGCGTAGATGCTCTGGTCGTCGTCGCCCACGGCAATCACACTGCCACGCGCTTCAAAGCTCCCGCCCACCTCGTTGCCCGCCAGCTGCTTGAGCCAGGCGTACTGCAGCTTGTTCGTGTCCTGAAACTCGTCGACCAGGATGTGCTGGAACCGGCGCTGGTAGTGCTCGCGGATGGGGTCGTTGTCGCGCAGCAGCTCGTAAGAGCGCAGCATCAGCTCGCCAAAGTCCACCACGCCTTCGCGCTGGCATTGTTCTTCGTACAGCTGGTAGATCTCAACCTTCTTGCGCGCATCGCTGTCGTGGGCTTCCACGTTGGCGGGGCGCAGGCCTTCTTCCTTGCAGTTGGCGATGAAGTACGCGAGCTGCTTGGGCGGGAAGCGCTCGTCGTCCACGTTGTGCTGCTTGCACAGGCGCTTGATGGCCGAGAGCTGGTCTTGGGTGTCGAGGATCTGAAAGGTCTGCGCCAGCCCCGCTGCCTTGTGGTGGGCGCGCAGCAGGCGGTTGCACAGGCCGTGGAAGGTGCCAATCCACATGCCGCGTACGTTGACCGGCAGCATGGCCGACAGGCGGGCCACCATCTCCTTGGCCGCCTTGTTGGTGAAGGTAACGGCCAGGATGCCGCCAGGGGTGGCGTGCCCGTTTTGCAGCAGCCAGGCGATGCGGGTGGTGAGCACGCGCGTCTTGCCTGATCCCGCGCCCGCCAGGATCAGCGCGTGGCCTGCGGGCAGCGTGACGGCAGCGAGCTGTTCGGGGTTGAGGTTGTGCAACAGGGGGGAGACGCCAGCCGCAGCGGCCGGGGCAGCGGGCGCGCCGCTATCGGGCGCGTCCGAGAACATATCTTGTGGGAACATGTGCCCATTGTAGAAAGCCACTCGCACCATGGCCCACATGAAGCCCCTTGCCTTTGTTACCAGCACGTTTGCCGCAGCGGTCCTGGCATGCCACGCCCCCCACGCAGCGGCACAGGCCAGCTGCAGCAGCGATGGCACAGCGCGCCCTACTGCACTGTTCGAGCGCTTCATCAGCGCTGACTGTGAGGCATGCTGGGCCGACCCGGCCACGCCAGCGCCCTCCGCACCGTCCACCGTGGTGCTGGACTGGATCGTGCCCAGCGCGCAAGGGGATGAGGCGCCGTTGTCTGCGGCAGCGACCAACGACGCCGCCCAGCGCCTGCAGGCCCTGGGCCGCCAAGCCCTTGTGGGCACCGATGTGGCACTGTCTACCGTAGAGCCCCCTGCCCGCCCCCTGCGCTTGCGGGTGGCCCATGGCCTGCCGATCAATGACTATCTGGGCACGGGCATTGCGTTGGTCCGCACAGATGGTGTGACACCGCCCCCGCAGGGCTGGCAGTACCACCTTGTGCTGGCAGAAGCCGTGCCCGCAGGCAGCGAGGGCACGTTGGTGGCTCGCAATTTGGTCAGAAACATGCTCTCAGGCACATGGAATAAGCGCGAGCAGCTATCAAAAAATGAGCTTTTCCGGTGGATGGACAACCGCCCCATGCGCATTCCCCCCGGCGCGCAGCCACAGCGGCTGCACATGGTGGGCTGGGTGCAGGATGCCCAGGGCCGCGTGCTGGCGGCAGCGCAGTCTGTATGCAGGTAATACGGCCGACGTTATGACAAGCACGCCATAGGCGCCTAGAATCAAGCACCGGGCCCAAGTTTCTTGACGCCCGGTTTTTTTGTGCCTGTGCAACCAGGGTTCGGTGGCAGCTTTCACGCTGACACCCACAAAGCCGGTCCCAAGCCAAGCGCCCACCGTGGCAAAAATCCTTTTGCCGCGTCCTTTGATGGAGCTTGGAATCTCATGGAAATCTTCGACTACGACAACGTTTTGCTGCTGCCCCGCAAGTGCCGTGTGGAAAGCCGCTCGGAGTGCGACGCCAGCGTGGAGCTGGGCGGGCGCCGCTTTCGCCTGCCGGTCGTGCCTGCCAACATGAAGACGGTGGTGGACGAAACCATCTGCACCTGGATGGCGCAAAACGGCTACTTCTACGTGATGCACCGCTTTGACCTGGACAACCTGCAGTTCGTCAAAGACATGCACGCCAAGGGCTGCTACGCGTCCATCTCGCTGGGCGTGAAGAAGCCCGACTACGACACGGTGGACCAGTTGGTGGCCCAAGGCATCACGCCCGAGTACATCACCATCGACATTGCCCACGGGCATGCCGACAGCGTGAAGAACATGATTGGCTATCTCAAGGAAAAGCTGCCCAAGTCCTTCGTGATCGCAGGCAATGTGGCGACCCCCGAGGCCATCATCGACCTGGAAAACTGGGGTGCGGACGCGACCAAGGTGGGCGTGGGCCCGGGCAAGGTGTGCATCACCAAGCTCAAGACGGGGTTTGGCACGGGTGGCTGGCAGCTCAGCGCGCTCAAGTGGTGCGCCCGCGTGGCCACCAAGCCCATCATTGCCGATGGCGGCATCCGCAGCCACGGCGACATTGCCAAGAGCATCCGCTTTGGCGCCAGCATGGTGATGATCGGCTCGCTGTTCGCAGGCCATGAAGAATCGCCCGGCAAGACAGTGGAGGTGGATGGCGCGCTGTTCAAGGAGTACTACGGCTCGGCCTCAGACTTCAACAAGGGCGAGTACAAGCACGTGGAGGGCAAGCGCATTCTGGAGCCCGTCAAGGGCAAGCTGGCCGACACGCTGATTGAGATGGAGCAGGACGTGCAAAGCTCCATCAGCTACTCGGGTGGCACCAAGCTCATGGACGTGCGCAAGGTGAACTACGTGATTCTGGGCGGTGACAACGCGGGCGAGCATTTGCTGATGTAAGCCCCGAGGGCACGGGGGGCTGGACAGACGTCTAACCAGTCGCCCGCGTTTCAGGCGCGCAGCAGGTTCAACGCCATGTGGTGCAGGTCGTGCCCCGGCTTGGCCAGCGCGTCCACAATGCTGAAGTGGTGCAGCCCCGGCAGGATCTGGCAACGCGGCACGATGTGCGTGCCCCAGGCATCCTGGATCAAGCGGGCTTGGCGGGCAAACTCTTCGCTCTCGTCACCACCCGCCACGCTGTAAAGCAAGCCCTGCGCCGGGGCTTGCAGCCGCGCCGGGCTTGCCAGCAGCACATGCTGCTCGGTCAAGTGCAAGGTTTGCTGCAGAAACGGGGCGTACATCACGGGCTCCAGATCGTGCACCCCCGAGATGGATAGCACCTTGCGCACCAGGCTATCTGGCAAGCCATCGCCAATGAGTGGCCACACACTGGTGAGCAACAGGGCCGCCAGTTGCCCGCCAGCGGAGTGCCCCGCCACGGTGATCCGCCGCGGATCACCGCCATGCTGGGCGATATTGCGCCACACCCAGGCCAGGGCTGCCTCGATCTGTCTGCCGATGTGGGGAACGGTGATGGGAAACTCTGGCGTGCCAGGGCACAAGGCGTAATTGACCACCACCACACAGCAGCCCGCCTGGGTAAACGGCGGTGCAATGAAGGAATGCTCAGACTTGTCGAGCGAGCGCCAGTAGCCACCATGGATGAACACCAGCACGGGCGCCCCCGCGGGGCTGGACCGCACAGGCGGGAAAACATCCAGCGTCTCGCCAGGCTCTGCGCCATAGGCCACGTCCAGCACACAAGGCATGTTGGCACGCACTTGGGCTGAATCCTGCGCCCAGCGCTGCAGGTAATCCATGTGGTCAGGCACCAAAGCGCGGTTGTTGTACATGCGCTCTAGCCAGGCGGGGTCGTGCAGCGGGAGGGACATGGCGTGTGGCTCCTTCAAAACAGGCTCCCATCATCTTGCCAACGCCCCAAAGCTGCAAGCTACGTGACAGGCTGAACGCACCAAAACGGAACATCATGCGTGCAGAGACAACTCCGCGCGAGATCAAAACTATGACCCCTCCTTCGCTCCGCATCGCCGTTTTGGGCATTGGCAACATGGGTGACCCCATCGCCCGCCGCCTGCACCAGGCAGGGCACCAGGTGCACGCCTGGAACCGCACCCGCGCGAAGGCAGAGCCACTGGCAGCCCTGGGCATTGCAGTGCACGCCACGGCGGCAGAGGCCGTGCAAGGCGCGGACCGGGTGGTGAGCCTGCTGGAAAACGGCACCGTGGTCGAGCAAGTGCTGTTCGAGCGGGGCGCAGCACAGGCCATGCGCCCTGGCGCGCTGTTGATCGACATGGCATCCATCCAGCCCCGCGAGGCCCGCGACCATGCCGCCCGGCTCGATGAAATGGGGCTATCCCATGTGGACGCGCCAGTCTCTGGAGGCACCGTAGGTGCAGAAAACGGCACGCTGGCCATCATGGCAGGCGGGCGGCCAGAGGACTTTGCGCGCGCACAGCCTGTGTTTGCCGCACTGGGCCGCGCAACCCATGTGGGCCCTCACGGCAGCGGGCAATTGGCCAAGCTGGCCAACCAGATGATCGTGGGCATCACCATTGGCGCCGTGGCCGAGGCCCTGCTGTTTGCCGCCAAAGGCGGCGCCGACATGGCCAAGGTGCGTGAAGCCATCCAAGGCGGCTTTGCCGACAGCCGCATCCTGCAGTTGCATGGGCAGCGCATGGTCGAGCGCGACTTCGCTCCCAAGGGCCGCATGGCCGTGCAACTCAAGGACATGCGCAACGCGCTCGCCACCGCGCAAGAGATTGGATTCGACGCTCCCGTCACCGCGTTGTTTGAAGCCCTCTACGCCGACGGCGTGGAGCACGGCCTGGGCGAGCTGGACCACAGCGGACTGTTTGTAGAGCTGGCCAGCCGCAACGCGATGCAATAATTTTTGACCTGATTTGCAAAGTGCCTAAAAAGTAGTGCATAATACGAGTCTCTGCAGCGATGCAGACAAATAAAAAGTTTGGGTTCTTAGCTCAGTTGGTAGAGCAGCGGACTCTTAATCCGTAGGTCGAGTGTTCGAGTCACTCAGGACCCACCAAACAAAGCCGCAAGGCAGAAAAAGCCGAAGCTACATCGTAGTTTCGGCTTTTTGCTTTGGCGCACGCAAAATCCCTTTCTGCGCCCCCAACATCCACCCTGGCAATGAACCCACAAGCCGACACGCTCTGGACTGGCCCCAAATGGGCACTGGCCGTTCTCCTCGCCATTCTGGGCATGCTGGGACCCTTCTCCATTGACACCTACATTCCTGCGTTTTCAGGCATTGCTACAGCGCTGGGGGCCACCCCCGTCCAGATGCAGCAAACGCTGTCGGCCTATCTGTTCGGCTTCGCCTTCATGAATCTGTTCCATGGCGCGCTGGCAGACAGCTTCGGGCGCAGGCCGGTGGTGCTATGGGGCATTGCGCTGTTCACCCTGGCGTCCGCCGGATGCGCTTTGTCGCAAAACATTGGGCAGCTGGTTTTTTTCCGCGCAGTGCAAGGGCTGTCTACAGGGGCAGGCATCGTGGTGTCTCGCGCCGTCATCCGCGACATGTTCCCACCCGCACAAGCCCAGCAGGTGATGAGCCAGGTCACCATCTACTTTGGAGTGGCACCCGCCATCGCACCTATTGTGGGCGGCTGGCTGTTTGTACACACGGGTTGGCAAAGCATTTTCTGGTTCCTGACCCTGGTGGGGGCCACCCTGTGGATCACCAACTTCAGGCTGCTGCCCGAAACGCTGGCCCACCAACACCGTCAGCCGTTCAATGTTCAGCACCTGATGCGCGGGTATTGGACATTGGGCGCCAGCCCCAAGTTTGTGCTGCTGGCCTTTGCCAGCGGCATTCCGTTCAACGGCATGTTTTTGTACGTGCTCTCTGCCCCCGCCTTTTTGGGAGAGCACCTGCAACTCGCGCCCACGCAGTTTTTCTGGTTCTTTGTGCTGACCATCTCCGGCATCATGGGGGGCGCATGGCTGAGCGGACGACTGGCCGGGCGCATTGCCCCCAAGCGCCAGATCAGGCATGGGTTCGTCATCATGTTCAGCGTGGGCATCGTGAACGTTGCGCTGAATTTTCTGATCCCACCCCACCCTGCCTGGGCACTGCTCCCTATCGCCATTTTTGCCTTCGGCTGGGCCCTCATGGTGCCTGTGGTCACCCTGCTGGTGCTGGACCTGGTGCCCGAACGCAGAGGCATGGCGTCGTCCTTGCAGGCCTTCGTCGGCTCCACCGCCAACGGCATTGTCGCGGGGGTGATTTCTCCGATGGTCATGCATTCCACGCAAGGCTTGGCACTGGCATCCTTGTCGATGCTGGGCATCGGGCTCGTGGCTTGGCTTTATTTGCACCACCGCTGGCCTGAGATCGGAGCCCAAGCCAGCCATCCGCCAACCCTCGTACCAACCCCAGCAGAAAAATCCTAGCGCCTGCGCTCTGCACCAATCTGCTGGTAGTAGCGCCTCTTTTCCTCGTACATGGCCTGGTCGGCCTTGTGCAAGGCAGCCTCAACCCCCTCCCCCGACTGGCAACAGGCAATGCCTATGGCAAAGCCCAAAGGCTGGCCTGAGTAAAACTGGTTGTTCAGCTCAATCAACGACTGGATGCGCTCGCGCACGACCTGGGCCGCGCGCTCGTCCAGGCCGGGCAGCAACACCGCAAACTCATCTCCCCCCACCCTGGCAGCACAGGCGGGCGCATCCACCGCTTTGGCCAGTACCTCGCCCGCACGGCGCAGCATGGCATCGCCCGCGGCATGCCCCTGCTCATCGTTGATGGCCTTGAGACCATTCAAATCAATGGCGATCACCGCAAAGGGCCATGGCCCTTTGCGGGTCAGGCGGTTGAGCTCTTCCGCATAAAACGCACGGTTGCGCAGCTGAGTGAGGACATCGTGCTTGCCCAGATACTCCAGGTAGGCCTCCGCCTTCTTGCGCGCGGTAATGTCCACCAACGACAGCAACACCAGACTCCAATCATCCAGGTGGCTGCCCAGCACCGAGAACTGCATGTGGATGTGCACCACATCCCCCGACAGGGAATAGTTCGTGACCTCGCGCTGCTGCACCGTCTTGCCATCCCACAGGTCCTGCAACTGCTCCGCAAAAGACTCTTGCATCTCCCCCCGAAAAACGCGGCCGATGTTGTTGAGCAAATGCTCTTTGGAGGTAGCGCCAAACATCTGCAGCGTCTGCTGGTTAACATCGATCACGCGGATTTCTTGCATGCACCGCGAAACGAACTCCGGGTGCACCTTCAAGAAGGTTTTGAAATCGACAATACCCTGCGCACGCACCCCCTCCAGCAACAACTTGATGGCGCTGAAGTCCTCCACCCACAAAGAGACGGGTGAGTATTCGAACAAATCGCGGGCGTAGTGCTCGCTGCGCTGCAAACGGGCAGCCCCCTGCACCTGCTGCGTGATGTCCTCCAGGGAGACCAAGACCCGCCCCCAATCCGCCTCATGGCCCGGCAAGACACGGATGCTGATGCGCACATCAAGCCGCCGACCGTCCAGGGCGTAATTCACAGTCTCATTGGTGAACTCCAGCCGCCCCTCCCACAGCTGGACCATTTCGCGCACCATGGCCGTGTGCATATCGCCCCGGAACACCAGGGCAAGCTGGCCCAGCAACTCCGACTGGCTGGCAGCGGAGAACAAGTCCAGCGTGCGCTGGTTCACACGCAGCACCTTGAGAGACGCGCTGCACTGCGAGAGCAGCAATGGATCAGACTGCAAGTGGGCCTGCAAGTCCTCCACCCCCTGGGCACGCCAGCGCTCAAACAGCGCCTTCAAGGCGCTGTAATCCTCCAACCACAGCGAGACAGGCGCCAGATTGAACATGTGCTCGAAAGCAGCATCAGAAGAGTCGGTGGGCAGCACAAGGATTCCTTTCTGCGCCCATTATGCGAGGGTCCAGACCCATCATGCGGGCACAGGCTGGTGCATCTTGTGGATGGTGGGGCCATGAAAAAAGGCCGCCTCTCTTGCGAGAGGCGGCCTTTGACCCAAAGCAACCCAGGACCAATGCCTGGGCTACAAAAAATCAACGCGCAGGGCGTGCAGGACGCTTGCGTGCATCGTGGGGCGCAAACGGCTTGCCACCAGCAGGCTTGGCGAAAGCGGGCTTGCGTGGAGCGAAGTCACCACGGTCACCACCACGGGGGGCACCCATGTCGCCTCGGGGGGCAAAGCCACCACCACGCGGGGCATTGTCACCAAAGCCAGGCTTGCGGCCATAGCCCTCACCATCACGGCGCGGAGCGAAGCCACGGTCTTCGCGAGGGGCATAACCATCGCCACCACGGGGCGCGGGAGCACCACGACCAGCAAAACCGCCACCAAAGCCGCCGCCGAAACCACCACGGTCGTTTCCACCACGATCATTGCCGCCGCGTGCTGGACCACCAAAACGGCGGTCACGGGACTGGTTATCGCGGCCTTCAAAACCACCCGAACGGCCACGGCCACCGAAGTCGCCACGGGGTGCTTGAGGAGCGCGCTGCGCAGGCTCCAGGCCAGGAATCACTTCCGACTTGAATTGCTGACGGCTGTAGCCTTCAATGTCAAAAATCTTGCGGCGGTCACGGAACTCAGCAAACGTGACAGCCAGACCATCACGCCCCGCACGGCCCGTACGGCCAATGCGGTGGGTGTAATCCTCAGCCTTCATGGGCAGGCCAAAGTTGAACACGTGGGTGATGGTAGGCACATCGATACCACGCGCCGCCACATCGGTGGCCACCAGGATCTGCACTTGACCACTGCGCAGCGCCATCAGGCGGCGGTTGCGCAAACCTTGGCTCAGGGCACCGTGCAGGGCCACGGCCGAGAAGCCGTCTTGCTGCAGGTCGTTGGCCAAACCGTCACATTCCACCTGGGTGCTCGCAAAAACGATGGCCTGGTTGATCGATGTGTCGCGCAGCCAGTGATCCAGCAGCTTGCGCTTGTGCTGTGCGTTGTCAGCCCAGTACAGCATCTGCTTGATGTTGGTGTGCTTCTCTTGCGGCGAATCAATGGTCACCTTTTGCACCGACGAACCACCGTCGTGCATCACACGCATGGCCAGTTGCTGGATGCGCGGCGCGAAGGTGGCGCTGAACATCATGGTCTGCTTGCGCTGGGCTGTGAGCTGGTTCAACTCGGCCAGATCGTCCGAGAAGCCCAGGTCCAACATGCGGTCAGCCTCGTCCACCACCAAAAACTGCACCTTGTCGAGCTTGATTTGCATCGAGCGCTGCAGGTCCAGCAGACGGCCAGGGGTGGCGACCACGAGGTCGGCGTTCTGCAGCTTGGCGATCTGCAGCTGGTAGGGCATGCCGCCCACCACGTTGGCCACGCGCAGGCCACGGCAGTGCTTGACCAAGTCGATGGCATCGTGTGCCACCTGCTGGGCCAGTTCACGCGTGGGGCACAGGATCAGGGCGCCAGGGGTGGCAGCCTTGAAATTGCGCGAGCTGGTGGGATCCTTGCGCTTGGCGCGCTTAGGAGCAGGCTCGCCGCGCTCAGCAGCTTCGGCCACGGCGCGCTCGAAAGCAGCGCGCTCTTCGGCTTCTGCAGCGGCTTGCTGGTTGATCAGCGTGTGCAGCACAGGCAGCAGGAAAGCTGCTGTCTTGCCGCTACCGGTCTGGCTGGAGACCATCAGGTCGATGAACTTGGAGGCATCGCTGCCCATGGCCAGAGGGATGGCCTTGCGCTGCACGCTGGTGGGCTGGGTGTAGCCCAGGTCAGCCACGGCTTGCACGAGCTCAGGCGCCAAGCCCAGTTCGACGAAGCCATTGGGCTCGGCAGTGACGGCATCCACAGGCGCATCGGCCACGGCAGCGACAGCCGAAATTTCAGCGGCAAAAGAAGATTCAGCAGGCGCGAATTCGCCCTGCACTTGCAAAGTGTCGGTCATATTTTTCTCACACGAAGCCTGCCGCTGGCAGGCGCCAGCGGTGGTTCCGTCAATGGTTAAAAAACATCAACCATCAAACGAAACCTGCCTTGGCTATACCCGAGGCGGGTGGGCAAAGATCGCAAAGCTCGCGTTGCAATTTGCAACGGGCTTGCAAGCCCAGTGTGTGAGGGGAGATGCACAATCTGCGTCAGAAAACTGCGCAGCCATCGATTATTGCATGGTTGAGGGTTTTCCCGCAATAGGGGAAAGGCAAATTACCTGCAATCGCCCCAGGAGTCCAAGCGAATCGCAGGGCCTCGCCATTCGCCCGGCAGGCCTGCCATCACACCGAAAGCAAATGGGTGCGGTAGTGGGCCAGCTCTTCGATCGATTCATGCACATCCGCCAGTGCCGTGTGCTTTTGCGCTTTCTTGAAGCTGCTGTAGGCCTCGGGCTTCCAGCGCTTGGCCAGTTCCTTGAGGGTGCTCACATCCACATTGCGGTAGTGAAAAAATCGCTCCAGCTTGGGCATGTAGCGAACGAGAAAACGGCGGTCTTGCCCAATGCTGTTGCCACACATCGGGGCCACGCCCTTGGGCACGTATTTGCTCAAAAACGCAAGAATCTCCTGCTCAGCCTGGGCCTCCGTCACCTGGGACGCCTTGACTTTGTCGGTCAGGCCACTGCGGCCATGCGTGCCACGGTTCCAAGCATCCATCTTGCCAAGTTGCTCATCAGACTGGTGAATCACAATCACCGGGCCTTCAATGCGCGGCTCCAAATTGGGGCCAGTGACCACCACGGCAATTTCCAGCAATCGGTCGTTTTCAGGGTCCAGGCCGGTCATCTCACAGTCCAGCCAGACCAGATTTTGGTCTGATTTGGAGAGCGCGGCGGGGATAGGGGTGTTAGCTTCTGACATGGGGCGCATTGTCGCCGATGACCTAAACTCGCCGCACATGGCAGCCCTTGACACCCCCTCCCCCTCCCTGCTTCTGACCCTGCTGTTTGCCTTGGCCGTCAGTGCGGGCATGCTCCTCAAGCTGTGGCTTGCGTCCAGGCAAATCCGCCACGTAGCGCGACACCGCAGCGCCGTGCCACAGGCCTTCGCCGCACGCATTGGCCTGGCAGCCCACCAAAAAGCCGCTGACTACACCCTGTCCAAAACACGCCTGGAGTTGCTGGAGCTGGCCTTGGGCACGGCCGTGCTGTTGGGCTGGACCTTGCTGGGCGGACTGAGCCTGCTCAACCAAGCCCTGCTGCAGTGGCTGGGGGGTGGCATGTTGCAAAAACTGGCGCTGCTGGCGACCTTTGTGCTCATCAGCGGGCTCATCGATCTGCCGCTATCGCTGTACAAAACCTTCGTGCAAGAAAAGCGGTTTGGGTTCAACCACATGACCCCCAAACTTTGGCTGATTGACCTGTGCAAATCCACGCTGCTGGGCGCCGCCATTGGCCTGCCGATTGCCGCAGCCATTTTGTGGCTGATGGGCCAGGCAGGCGCCTACTGGTGGGCTTGGGCCTGGGGGGTGTGGATAGGTTTCAATCTGCTGCTCATGGTGATTTTCCCCACCTTCATTGCGCCGCTGTTCAACCAGTTCAAGCCCCTGGAAGACGACGCCCTGAAGCAGCGCGTATCTGAGCTGATGCGGCGCTGCGGCTTTGCAGCCAAGGGCCTTTTTGTCATGGATGGCAGCCGCCGCAGTGCCCACGCCAATGCGTACTTCACGGGCTTTGGCGCGGCCAAGCGGGTGGTGTTTTACGACACCCTGCTGCGACAGCTCACCCCCGGTGAAGTGGAGGCCGTACTCGCGCACGAGCTGGGCCACTTCAAGCACCGCCACATCGTGCAGCGCATCGTGAGCCTGTTCGCCTTCAGCCTGGTGGGCTTCGCCCTGCTGGGCTGGCTGTCCACCCAAGCCTGGTTCTACACCGGGCTGGGGGTACTGCCATCCATGGGGCTGCAGGCCGATGGCACAGCGGCGCCCAACGACGCGTTGGCACTGCTGTTGTTCATGCTGGCAACACCGGTGTTCACCCAGTTCATCTCTCCCCTGTTTTCACAGCTCTCGCGCAAGCACGAGTTCCAGGCCGATGCCTATGCCGCATTGCAAACACAGGCGGCAGACCTGTCATCGGCTTTGCTCAAGCTGTATGAGGACAATGCGTCCACACTGACGCCCGACCCCATCTACGTGAAGTTCTACTACTCCCACCCACCCGCTTCCGAGCGGCTGGCCCGACTCCCTCTCACCACCACACCATGACCTCCATGCTGAAGAAAAAAGACTGGTCAACGCAGACCCGTCGGGCGCTGAAAGCTCCTGAAGTTGTAGCAAAACTGGCCCAACTCGAAGGCTGGAGCCTGAGTGGCGATGGCGCCGATGTGGCCATCGAAAAGACCTACCGCTTTGCCAACTATTACGAAACCATCGCGTTCGTGAACGCGGTTGCCTTTATCGCCAACGCGCAAGACCACCACCCCGACCTGTCGGTGCACTACAACCGCTGCGTGGTGCGTCTTAACACCCATGATGTGCAGGGCATTTCGATCACCGATATCGAATGCGCAGCGCAGTTTGACGGCCTGCTGGTGCTGGCATGACCCGCACCGGCTTGAACCATGGCTGAGCGCAGCGCCCTGATGCAAGGCACCGTGGTAGCCAGCCATGGTCGCCACTGCGTGGTGGAAACACCCGACGGCCAGCGCCGCATTTGCCACCCTCGGGGCAAGAAAAGCCAAGCGGTGGTGGGCGACCACGTGCTGTGGCAGGCCGCCCCAGCCGGGCAAGGAGACGAAGGGACCATCGAGAAAGTACAGGAGCGGCGCAACCTGTTCTATCGCCAAGATGAGATCCGCACCAAGTCTTTCGCCGCCAACATCGACCAGGTGCTGATCCTGATCGCTGCAGAGCCCGTGTTTTCAGAAAGCCAGTTGGCCCGCGCACTGATCACAGCAGAAGCCACCCACATCACACCGCTGATTGCACTGAACAAAAGCGATCTGGTGGAGCCCTTTGCACGCGCCTGGGCGCGGCTGCAGCCCTATCGCCACATGGGTGCAGAGGGCAAGCACTACGGGGTACTCCCTCTGTCGCTGACGCAATCCAGCGACGTGGACCGCAATGCCCTCATGGGACACCTGAAGGGCAAGACCACCTTGGTGCTCGGCCCCTCTGGCTCCGGCAAAAGCACCTTGATCAACCTGCTGGTGCCCGGCGCCACGGTGCTGACAGGCGAAATCTCCCAGGCGCTGAACTCTGGCAAACACACCACCACCAGCACCCACTGGTACTGGGTGGATGCAGAGCGCACCACCGCACTGATCGATTCACCAGGGTTTCAAGAGTTTGGGTTGCACCACATCGCACCCATGCAACTCGCCAGTTGCATGCCCGATATTGCAGCCCATGCCACAGACTGCCGGTTCTACAATTGCACCCATTTGCACGAACCGGGTTGCGGTGTTTTGGACACGTTGAAAAAGCCCACTGAGCAAGGCGGAATCAGCGCGACACGCTACAAAATATATAGCGATTTATTTGCAGAGCTGAGCCAGCCACGGTACTGATACCCAGAGCACAACGCCCGCCCTGGGCTGGGCAAGCGCTAGCAGCGACCTTCAGCCCAGCAGGCGGGCCAAGGTCAACAGGGCCAGCAGCAGCATCCACACCACCACCGAGCGCCACACCAAGCCCACGACGCTGCGCAGATGGCCCACTTCGGGCGCCACGCCCGGGGTGGAGTCGCTGTCGCCCAGGTCGGCATCCATCTCCAGCCCCTGCTGTGCAGCCATCGCATCCACGCGGGCCTTCAAAGCCTCACCGCCCAGGCGGACATTGATGGCCCCCGCCGTGGCAGCCAGCACCACCCCATCGTTGTCGTTGGGGAAGCGCTGGGCATGGAAGCGCCAGCCCTCAATCGCCTCCTCAAAACTGCCGACCACCGCGAAGCTCAGCGCCGTCAGCCGCGATGGCAACCAGTCCATGGCCCACCAGGCTTTGGCAGAGGCCTGTTGCAGCGCCTCGCTGGCCGACTGGCCAGCCGCATGGTGGCGCGGGTGCCAGTACCGAGAGACAAACTCCGCCATGCGGTACAACACCGCGCCAGTAGGGCCAAGCCCCACAGCCGCCAGAATCGAGAACCAGGCCAGAACGCCAAACACGTGCCGGTGGGCCGCAATGACCGAATACTCGATCACATGGCGCACGATCTCGCTGCGCGGCAGCATGCCGACATCCACCTGCTGCCAATGCGCCAAACGCTCCCGAGCAGCGTCTTCCTGCCCTTCCTCCAAGGCATCACGAATGCCCGTGAAGTGGTGGCTGAACTGGCGAAACCCCAGCGTGATGTAGAGCACCGCCACGCTCCAGAGCACGGCGAAAGGCCAGCCCAGCCCCCACAGCAGCGCCCAATGGATGGCCAGGGTAATCAGCGCCGGTAAAACCACGGCCAGGCTCCAGGCCACCCAGCCGTGGTGGGTCTTGCCCGCATCGAAGTTGCGACTCACAGACAGTGCCCACGCGCGCAGCCCGGCGTGGATGGGATTGCTTCTGGACAGGGGGCGTGCCTGCTCGATCAGCAGAGCGAACAGGATGGCAAAGAAACTCATGGGACCAATGATAACGGGCCGCCAGCCACGCCATCCACCATGGTCAGGCACTCAAGAATCGGTACAGATTGCGCAGCATGCCCGCTGTCGCGCCCCAGATGAAGCGGTGCTGCCCCCCATCGTCATACGGCATGGAGAACCACTGCCGATGAATACCGCCAGCCTCAAAGACATGGTGGCGGTGGTGGGCCGGGTTCATCAAAAACGCCAAAGGCACCTCAAACACATCGGCCACTTCGTGGGGATTGGGCTGCAACTCAAAATCTGGCGCCACCAGCGCCACCACCGGCGAGATGATGAAAGAGGAGCCCGTGACGTAGGTGGGCAGCACGCCGAGCACTTCGGCATAGGCAGCGGCCAGCCCAACCTCCTCATGCGCCTCCCTCAGGGCCGTGTGAGAGGGGCTGGCGTCTTCAGGATCGGTCCGCCCTCCCGGAAATGCCACCTGCCCGGAATGCGTGGACAGGTGCGCTGTGCGCTCCGTCAGCAACACCATGGGCTGCTCACGCTGCACGATGCCCACCAACACAGCCGCCTGCGCTGGCGCGCGATTGGCATAGGGCTTCTCCAGCACCACTTCGGGCGCCCACACGGGCGGGTTTGCAAAGCGCTGGCGCAAGGCGGTTGCCGTCAACGCGGCCGCATTGACAGAGGGTAAATGGGCATCTACCTGGGTGACAGGCACTTTGCGCGGATCAAAGCCAGGGATCGCACTCAGCGCAACAGCGACAGGGGGTTCAGAGCGGTGGGGTGTGTTCACAGCAAGCAAAAGCCAAGACAGAGAAAGCGCAGGAAAGCGGATACGGCACAACCCCAGTCGGCGCGAAAAAATCCGGGGGCCGCGCCGCCGCACATTGATTCGGAGGCAGAAATGAAAAAACCGCTACAGGCCAAGGCACTGTAGCGGTTTGCAGCATCCGAGAATGCCTGGCGCCTTATGCGGCGACAGCTGCAGCCTTGCGCGAAGGCAGCTTTTCCTTGATACGTGCCGACTTACCGCTGCGGTCACGCAGGTAGTACAGCTTGGCACGGCGCACGTCACCACGGCGCTTGACTTCGATGCTGGCGATCAGCGGGCTGTAGGTTTGGAACGTACGTTCCACGCCTTCGCCGCTGGAGATCTTACGCACGGTGAAGCCGCTGTTCAGGCCGCGATTGCGCTTGGCAATCACCACGCCTTCGTAAGCCTGCACGCGCTTGCGGGTACCTTCCACCACGTTCACGCTCACGATGACGGTGTCACCAGGGGCGAATTCGGGGATGGTCTTGTTCAAGCGGGCGATTTCTTCCGCTTCCAGGGTCTGGATCAGGTTCATGTTGATATCCAACGATCTTGTCCGCGCCAAAAATGGCTGCGTCGGGATTGACGTTCAGGGTTTTGCCAAGGTTTGCATCTTGCACAAAACGGCCGGCCAGAGGATCGAAAAGCCTTCTATTATAGCCAGTCAGCGCAATTTGGCCAATACCGCTTCGTCTGCAGGCTTGAGCGAGCCTGCGGCGCGTGCCGCGTCAATCAGGTCTGGGCGATGCTGGGCGGTGGTCAGCAGCCGCTGATCACGGCGCCAGCGCTCGATCTGAACGTGGTGGCCCGACATCAAAGGCGCCGGCACCGCCCTGCCCGCCCACTCCTCGGGGCGGGTGTAGTGCGGGCAATCCAGCAAACCATCCAACGCAGGATTGAAGCTGTCGAGCTGGTGGCTGCCTTCGTCATTGAGCACACCGGGCTGCAGTCGGGTGACGGCATCCAGCAGGGCCAGGGCCGCAATCTCCCCCCCAGACAACACGAAATCGCCCAGGCTCAGTTGCACCCCCACATGGGCATCAATGAAGCGCTGGTCAATGCCTTCATAGCGACCGCACAGCAAAACAGCCCCGGCGCTGGCAGACCAGCCCTCTACTTCGGCATGGTTGAGCCTGCGACCAATGGGAGAAAACAGCACCAAGGGCACCTGGGCTTCTGGCGCCTCGTTGCGCTGTGCGCGAATGTCTGCCAGGCAGCGCTCCAAGGGCTCGGCCATCATCACCATTCCAGGGCCACCGCCAAAGGGGCGGTCGTCCACCCGGCGGTAATTGCCCTGCGCGTAGTCACGCGGATTCCACAAGCGCACATCCACTTGACCAGTGCTGTAGGCACGGCGCGTCACACCAGCCGCAAGGAAAGGCGCAAACAGCTCCGGGAACAGGGTGATGACATCAAAGCGCATGAAAGACCACCTCAGAGGGACAAGGCAAAGCGGTCGCTTCAGTAGTCCGGCTGCCAGTCCACGGTGATGCGCTTCTCGGGCAGCTCCACCTTGTCCACAAAGGCCGATACAAAGGGAATCATGCGCTCCTGCGCCTTGCCGTCTTGCTCATAAGCCAGCACCAGCACGGTTTGCGGGCCTGTGGAGAGCAGCTCACGCACTTCACCCAGGGCAATACCCTCGCGGTTGACGACCTGCAGGCCAATCAAATCCACCCAGTAATACTCATCACTACCGGTAGACGGAAAACTGGAACGCGGCACAAACACGCGCGCGCCGCGCAATGCCTCTGCGGCATCGCGGTCATCCACACCCTCCGCCCAGGCCACCACGGTGTCGGAATGGTCCTTGGCCTGGCGGATTTTGAGCAGCAACGTGCCAGAAAATGTTTTGGCTCCGCGCTCTGAGGGCTGCAGAAACCAGCGTTTGGCCGAAAACAAGGCCTCAGGGCTGGTGCTGTGGGGCAAAACCTTGAACCAGCCCTTGACCCCCCAGGCGTCGGCAATGCGCGCAACCTCGACGGCATCTTCGGGCAGGTCAATCGGTTCGAGCGTGAGGGAGGTGGCCATGTTGGGATCAGACAAAAAGAAAAGGGCGGGATCCGCCGGGAAAACCCACGGAGCCCGCCCTCTTCAGGGGACTTTAAGCAGCCTTCTTGGCGGCTTGCTTGATCAGACGGTCCACGGTAGGCGAGGACTGGGCGCCCACGCTTTGCCAGTACGTCAGGCGGTCTTGCACGATGCGCAGGCCTTCTTCGGTTTCCTTGGCTGTAGGGTTGTAGAAGCCAATGCGCTCAATGAAGCGACCATCGCGACGAACGCGCTTGTCAGCCACAACGATGTTGAAGAAAGGACGGCCCTTGGAGCCGCCGCGGGAGAGTCGAATGACGACCATGATTTATCCTTCGGGTGGTGAGCCAGCGTCAAAATGCGCAGGCCACGGAAATTTCGCAACGTTTGAGACACGCGACATGACCACCCGGCCAGCGACACGCTGCAAAGCCTGCAATTATATCCACAACCCTCTCCGTATGCCCACCATCCGCCCCAGCACTGACGCCGATATCGCCGCCATCACCGCCATTTACACCCACCACGTCCTGCACGGGACAGGCACCTTCGAGATCGATCCCCCCTCCGAATCCGACATGGCGACGCGCCGAGCCGACGTGCTGGCGCGCCAACTGCCCTGGATCGTGGCGGAAAAGAACGGCGAAGTTCTGGGCTTTGCCTACGCCAACTGGTTCAAGCCCCGCCCGGCGTACCGCTTTTCGGCCGAAGACTCGATTTATGTGGCCGAAGCCGCTCGCGGCATGGGCGTAGGCCGCAAATTGCTGGCAGAGCTGGCCGTGCAGGCAGAGGCGGCCGGTGTGCGCAAACTGCTGGCGGTGATCGGTGACTCGGCCAACGCGGGCTCCATCGGCGTGCACCGCTCGCTGGGCTTCACGGACGTGGGCATCATGCGATCGGTGGGCTGGAAGTTTGGCGCCTGGCGCGACATCGTGCTCATGGAAAAGGTGCTGGGCGCTGGCGACACGACTGCACCCGAGTGAAGCCCGCATGAAAAACAAAACCCTGGCCGCCTGGCTGGCCTTCCTGGGTGGGCCGCTGGGCCTGCACCGTTTTTACTTGCGCGGTCTGTCGGACATGCTGGGCTGGATGCTGCCCATCCCCACGGCACTGGGGCTGTACGGCATTCAGCGGGTGCAGCAGTTTGGCCAGGACGACCAGTACAGCTGGGTGCTGATCCCGCTGCTCGGGTTCACCATTGCGGGCTGCGCGCTGCAGGCCATTTGGTATGGCTTGCAGACACCCGAGAAGTGGAACGCCCGCTACAACCCCACCGCCCCCGCAGAGGCCGCCCCCGGCCAAACCCGCTGGCTCACCATTGGCGCCATTGTGGTTTCGCTGCTGGTGGGCACCACAGTGCTGATGGCCAGTTTGGCATTCAGCTTTCAGCGCTACTTTGAATACCAGATCGAGGAAGCGCGAAAGATATCGCAGTAACCCCAGCGGTGGCCCAGACGCTGGAGCCCCAGACAAAACGCCCTGTTCGGCCATCAGCCAAACAGGGCGTTAGCGCTTTCTTTATAAGCGCAAGCAGCTATTATTTCAATAGCAATCAGAACAACTGCAAGCTGATCCAGTACGCAATGGCCGCCACGAATGCGCTAGCCGGTATCGTCAAAATCCAGGCCCAGATAATGTTGCCCGCCACGCCCCAACGCACGGCGCTGGCACGCTGGGTGGAGCCCACACCCACGATGGCACCGGTGATGGTGTGCGTGGTGGACACTGGGATACCGAGCGTGGTGGCCAGGAACAGCGTGAGCGCCCCGCCCGTCTCGGCGCAAAAGCCGCCCACCGGCTTGAGCTTGGTGATCTTCTGGCCCATGGTCTTGACGATGCGCCAGCCGCCAAACATCGTGCCCAGGCCAATGGCCACGTAGCAGCTCACGATGGTCCAGGTCGGTGGCGCCGCATCGGTGGCCGAAGCGTAGCCGGTAGAGATGAGCAACAGCCAGATGATGCCGATGGTCTTTTGCGCGTCGTTACCCCCATGCCCCAGGCTGTAGGCGCCAGCAGACACGAGCTGCAGACGGCGGAACCATTTGTCCACCTTGCTCGGACGCACCCGGCGGAATATCCAGGCCACCGCCACCATCATCAGCGAGCCCAGCAAGAAGCCCAGCAATGGCGAGATGAAGATGAAAGCCACCGCCTTCAGAATGCCCGCTGCCACCAGCGCACCGGCCCCCGCCTTGGCAATCACCGAGCCCACAATGCCCCCGATGAGCGCATGCGAAGAGCTGCTGGGAATGCCGTAGTACCAGGTGATCACGTTCCAGGTAATGGCACCCACCAGGGCACCAAACACCACGTGCACATCCACGATGCCAGGCTGCACGATGCCCTTGCCCACCGTGGCCGCCACGGTCAGGTTGTGGAAGACAAAAATCGCCACGCAATTGAAAAAGGCGGCAAAAAGCACTGCCTGCGCAGGCTTGAGCACCCCGGTAGACACCACGGTCGCAATCGAGTTGGCCGCATCATGAAACCCGTTCATGAAGTCGAACAAAATCGCCAGCGCGACGAGCAGCATCACAACCCACAGGGCCGTTTGTACGGTTTCCATGTTGGTCCGCCCAGTGGATCAGGAGTTCTCGAGGACGATGCCCTCGATGCAGTTGGCGACGTCCTCACACTTGTCGGTGATGGTTTCCAGCAGCTCGTAGATGGCCTTGAGCTTGATGACTTCACGCACATCGGGCTCCTCGCGAAACAGCTTGCTCATGGCGCTGCGCATCACGCGGTCGGCGTCGGATTCGAGCCGGTCGATCTCTTCGCAGGTCTTGAGAGCGGCCTCGGCCACAGCGGGGTCGGCAATCTTGTCGAGCAGCTTCACGGCATCGCGCAGGCGCTCGCAGCACTTGAGGCTCAGGTCCGTGAGGCGGGTGATTTCTTCGGTCATGTGGCGCACGTCGTACAGCGCCATGGTTTCTGCCGAGTCCTGGATCAGGTCGGCCACGTCGTCCATCGTGTTGATGAGCGTGTGGATCTGCTCGCGGTCAATGGGGGTGATGAAGGTCTTGTGGATGGCCTTGTTCACGTCGTGCGTGACGCGGTCGGCCGCGCGCTCGGCGTTGTCCACATCCTGGTTGTATTTGTCCCGCAGATGGGGGTCGTTGTAGTTGGCCACCAGTTGCGAAAAGGCGCGAGCCGCTTCCACGATGCGATCAGCATGCTGGTTGAACATTTCAAAAAAATTGCCTTCGCGTGGCAACAGCTTGGCAAACAGCATGGAAGCTCCTGGTGGGAATTCAAAGATACAAAAGAACGAACGCCACGGGGTATCGTGACGGTTTTGTGACGGCGGATTTTAACCGTGCGTGTCTGCCCATCGGTGGCGGCAACCACTCACTTCCAGGCGATGGCAGGCGAAAACACACCCCGCGCCGGTCGCACGACATGCACCAACCCCAGCCAGGTAGGCCTTTGAGCGACGTTAAGCGCCTTTGTGCGCCGTTGCAGCCTGCAGCTCAGGCACTGCGAAAGATGAAATACACGGCCCCCACCAGGCACAGGCCAGCCCACAGGTAGTCCAGCTTGAGGGGCTGATCGAGGTAGAACACCGCAAACGGCACAAACACCGCCAAGGTGATGACCTCTTGCATGATCTTGAGCTGCCCCACATTGAACTGGGTGAAGCCAATGCGGTTGGCTGGCACCTGCAGCAGGTACTCAAACAGCGCAATGCCCCAGCTGACCAGTGCGGCGATGTACCACGGCGACGTGGCCAGATTCTTGAGGTGCCCGTACCAGGCAAAGGTCATGAAGACATTGCTGGCCAGCAGCAGCAAGACGGTCTGTAGCGAAATCGGCAGAGATTGCAGGGCAGTCATGGCGAAGGCGCACAGGCTAGCCCGGCGCAAAGGTGAATGCAGAGCCGTAAATTATGAACAAAATTCCACCCTCGCGCTTGACGGATAAGCGCAAGCAGCTATTAAAAACATAGCAGACCCAAACACAACGCCCAGGATGGAGCAGGCAACAAAAAAGGCACGGTGTTGCCACCGTGCCTTCCATCTGTCTCGGCCACCCCGCGCACAGCGCCAGGGGCCATGGCTTCACTCGCCCAGGTAGGCTGCGCGCACTTTGGGGTCGTTCAGCAGTTCCTGGCCAGGGCCGGTCATGGTGATCAAGCCCGACTCCATCACGTAGCCACGGTCAGCCAAGGCCAGCGCACGGCTGGCGTTCTGCTCGACCAGCACGATGGTCACGCCCAGGGCGTACACATCGCGCACCACTTCAAAGATCTTGTCGACCATGATGGGCGACAGGCCCATGGAAGGCTCGTCCAGCAGCAACACCTTGGGCTGGCTCATCAGCGCACGGCCCATGGCCAGCATTTGCTGCTCGCCGCCGGACATGGTGCCGGCCAGCTGGTCCTTGCGCTCGCGCAGGCGCGGGAAGATGGTGAACATCTTCTCGATGTCGGCCAGGATGCCCGCTTTGTCGCGGCGGATGTAGGCACCCATCTGCAGGTTTTCGGTGATGGTCATGCGAGCGAACACGCCGCGGCCTTCCGGCACCATCACCAGGCCCTTTTTCACTAGGTCCCACGCGCCCTTGCCCTTGATGCTTTCGCCCAGGTACTCGATGTCGCCATCGTTGATCGGCAGCGTGCCGGTGATGGCCTTCATGGTGGTGGTCTTGCCCGCACCGTTGGAGCCGATCAGCGACACCAGCTCGCCTTCGCGCACTTCAAAGTCCACGCCCTTGACGGCCTGGATACCGCCGTAGGCCACTTTCAGGCCCTTGACCTGCAGCAGTACCTTGTTGGATTTTTCGGCCATTCTCAATGTCCTCCGGTGCCCAGATAGGCCTCAATCACTTTTTCGTTCTTCTGCACGGTGGCAGGCGTGCCTTCGGCGATCTGCTTGCCGTAGTCCAGCACCGTCACGCGGTCGCACAGGCCCATCACCAGCTTCACATCGTGCTCGATGAGCAAGATGGTGCGGTTGTCCTTGCGGATTTGGTCGATCAGCTCGCGCAGTTGCACCTTCTCGGTGGCGTTCATGCCAGCGGCGGGTTCGTCCAGCGCGATCAGCTGAGGGTCGGTCGCCAGGGCGCGAGCGATCTCCAGGCGGCGCTGGTCACCGTAGCTCAAGGTGCGGGCCTTGTAGTCGGCAAACTTGCCGATGCCCACATAGTCCAGCAGCTCTTGCGCGCGCTTGGCAATCGCGGCTTCCTCGTCCTTGAAGGCCTTGGTCCGCAGCACGGCGCCCAGCAGGCCCGACTTGGTACGGATGTGGCGGCCCACCATCACGTTTTCCAGCGCTGTCATTTCTGCAAACAAGCGGATGTTCTGGAAGGTGCGCGCAATGCCGGCCTTGGCCACTTCGTGCACAGCCGTGGGCTCATAGGGCTTGCCTGCCAGCTCAAAGGTGCCGCTGTCGGGGGTGTAGAGACCGGTGATCACGTTGAAAAACGTGGTCTTGCCAGCGCCGTTGGGGCCGATCAGGCCGTAGACCTGACCGCGTTCAATCGTGATGCCCACATCAGAGAGGGCTTGCAGGCCGCCGAAGCGCTTGGAAATGCCTGCAACCTTGAGCACCACATCGTTGGATTTTTCTGCCATGTTCTAACTTTCTGCGATGGGTTCAAGTCTTCTGGGTCAGGCTCTTGCCGTGCTCGGGCGCAGGCCACAAACCGCGGGGGCGCAGCAACATGATGATGATCATGGCCAGGGCAATCAGCAGTTGGCGCAGGATGGCCGAGTCCAGGCGGCCATCGGTCATGGCCTGCAGCGGGCCGGCCACATAGCGCAGCACTTCAGGCAATGCGGCCAGCAAGATCGCGCCCAGAATGACGCCAGGAATGTGGCCAATACCGCCCAGCACCACCATGGCGATGATCATCACGGATTCCATCAGGCTGAACGACTCGGGCGAGACGAAGCCCTGGAAGGCACCGAACATGGCGCCCGACACGCCGCCAAACGAAGCGCCCATGCCAAAGGCCAGCAGCTTGAGGTTGCGGGTGTTGATGCCCATGGCCTTGGCAGCAATTTCGTCTTCGCGGATGGCCATCCAGGCGCGGCCCACGCGCGAGTCCTGCAAGCGGTAGCAAATCACCACGCTGATGACCACAAGGATCATGAACAGGTAGTAGTACAGCGTGACGGAGTTGATATCAAAGCCGAACAGCTCCAGGCGCTTGCCCAGGTCCAGGCCGAAGATCTTGACCGAGTCGATCTGGCCAATGCCCTTGGGGCCGTTGGTCAGGTTGACGGGGTGGTCCAGGTTGTTCAGGAAGATGCGGATGATTTCGCCAAAGCCCAGCGTCACGATGGCCAGGTAGTCACCGCGCAGCTTGAGCGTAGGCGCACCCAGCAAGGCCCCAAACAGGGCCGCCAGCAAAGCCGCCAGCGGAATCACCAGCCACAGCGAGGTGTGCAAGCCGTTGGGGAACATCGCGGCAAAGGCCGCAAAGTTGTCCGCCAGGTGCGGCGAGGCCATCAGGCCAAACAGGTAGGCACCCACGGCGTAAAACGCCACGTAGCCCAAGTCGAGCAGGCCTGCGTAGCCCACCACGATGTTCAGGCCCAGGGCCAGCATCACGTACAGCAGGGCCAGATCGGCGATACGCACCCAGGCGTTGCCAAAGAATTGCAGGATCAGCGGCAGGACGAGCAGCGCAATGCCGCCCAGGATCCAGTTGATTTTGGTGTTCTTCATGGTGTGAGGCTCCTCAGGCGCGATCCGCCACACGCTCACCCAGCAGGCCCGAGGGGCGCAGCGTCAGGATGATGATGAGCACAATGAACGCAAAGATGTCTGTGTAGTGGCTGCCCAGCACACCGCCCGTCAAGGTGCCGATGTAGCCCGAGCCGATGGCTTCGATCAAGCCCAGCAAAATGCCGCCCACCACCGCACCGGCCAAATTGCCGATACCGCCAAACACCGCAGCCGTGAAAGCCTTCAAACCAGGCAAAAAGCCCATGGTGTGCTGAGCAGTGCCGTAGTTGGAGGCATACATGATGCCGGCGATGGCCGCCAAGATGGCGCCAATGATGAAGGTGGCAGAAATCACCATGTCAGGCTTCACACCCATCAATGAGGCCACGCGGGGGTTCTCCGCCGTGGCGCGCATGGCACGGCCCAGGTTGGTATGGTTGACCAGATAGACCAGCGAAGCCAGTGCCACGGCCGTCACGCCCAGAATCAGAATCTGCGTGGGGGTGATGAAAGCGCCGCCCACTTCGAAAGGAGTGCTGGACAGCAGCGTGGGATAGGGCTTGTAGTTGGGCTTCCAGATGATCATTGCCAGCGTTTGCAGCAAGATGGACATCCCGATCGCCGTGATCAGCGGAGCCAGCCGGGGGCTGCTGCGCAGGGGGCGGTAGGCCACTTTTTCAATGACGAAATTGAGGCTGGCGGCAACGATACAGGCGATCAGCGTGGCCAAAAGCAAAACGAGCCACCCAGGCGCGCCGGGCATGGCCTCTTGCATCAGGCCGATACAGCTCCAACTGGTGAGTGCACCGATCATCAATACCTCGCCGTGGGCGAAATTGATCAGTTGAATAATGCCGTACACCATCGTGTAGCCCAAGGCTATCAAGGCGTACATGCTGCCCAATACCAGACCGTTGATGATCTGCTGCAGCAAAATGTCCATAAAAAAAGTCCTTCGTTTGTGACGTGCCCATCTTGCAGGCACCGAAATCGGTGCAGCCTTTTGGGCCCGACTGCCATCTAGCAAAAAACCCGCCAGAAATGCTGCTGCGCGGGTTTGTGGTCGGGATTGTAGCCAGTAGTCGATTCGCTCCCACGCCAGTATTGGCGGGGTTTTCCCGTGGATTTGCGCTCCATCAGGTGCAAACGCCACGCATAAGGAATTTTGATAGACCTACTGCAAATGATGTGCAAACTTATTACCGACCTCATGCAAGGTCGGCATAAAGAGGCAAATTATTGACCCCGGTCAGAGTTTTCAGCCGTTTTCGGCACTGCCCGGCGCATCCGAAGCAGTGGCCGAGGCCGTCGCATTGCGCTCGCGCAAATCGCGCAGTTTTTGCGCAATCTTGATCTCCAGCCCCCGCTCCACGGGCTCATAAAAGCCGGGCTCGGGCATGTCGTCGGGCAAATACCGCTCGCCCGCAGCAAAGCCGTCCACCTCGTCATGGGCGTAGCGGTAGCCCTTGCCGTAGTCCAACTGCTTCATCAACTGCGTGGGCGCATTGCGCAAGTGCATGGGCACAGGCCGGGTGCCGTCCTGCTTCACCCAGGCTTTGGCGGCGTTGTAGGCCTTGTAGACCGCGTTGGACTTGGGGGCCACGGCCAGATAGACCACACACTCTGCCAGGGCCAGTTCGCCCTCGGGCGAGCCCAGGCGTTCGTACACCTCGGCGGCATCCAGCGCCAGCCGCAGGGCACGCGGATCGGCCAGGCCGATGTCCTCACTGGCCATGCGCACCAGCCGGCGGGCCATGTAGCGCGGGTCGGCACCGCCGTCGAGCATGCGCACCAGCCAGTACAGCGCCGCATCGGGGTCAGAGCCGCGCACCGATTTGTGCAGCGCGCTGATGGTGTCGTAGAACTGCTCGCCACCCTTGTCGTAGCGGCGCATGCGCTCGCCCAGCACCTTGAGCAGCCAGGCATCGGTGATCTCTGGCAGCTTCTCCTGCGTGGCCGCCATGGCCAGGGTTTCGAGCGTGTTGAGCAGCTTGCGGGCATCGCCGTCGGCATAGGCCACCAGGCGGTCTATTGCTATGCTTTCCATAGCTGGCACCGCTTGATGGGATTGCGCCAGGGCCACAATTTGCTTCAAATCGTCAGCCGACAACGGCTGCAGCACATACACCGCCGCCCGCGACAGCAGCGCGGAGTTCACCTCGAACGAGGGGTTCTCGGTGGTCGCACCGATGAAGGTGAACAGGCCGCTTTCCACATGCGGCAAAAAGGCGTCCTGCTGGCTCTTGTTGAAGCGGTGCACCTCGTCCACAAACACCAGGGTACGTTGCTGCATCAGCCCGTCGCGGGCCGCCTGGGCGCGCTCCACCGCCTCGCGAATGTCCTTCACCCCCCCCAACACCGCACTGATGCTGATGAACTGCGCGTCAAACGCATCGGCCATCAGCCGGGCAATGGTGGTTTTGCCCACGCCCGGCGGGCCCCACAGAATGCAGCTGTGCGGGCGGCCCGACTCGAACGCCAGCCGCAGCGGCATGCCCGGCCCCAGCACATGCTGCTGGCCCACCACCTCGGCCAGGGTGCGCGGGCGCAAAATTTCGGCCAGAGGCTGGTGCAAGCCCAACGGGCTTGGGGTGGAGTCAGAGGGTTTTCGGCTCATGGGGTATGGCACCTAGTGCCCTGAGTTGGAAGCTCGTTGATGAAATAAAAAGGTCGAAATCGTCGTCAGGCAAGGCGCAAACCGCAGCGATAGCCGTAGCGATCGCGAGGATTTGCAACGCAGCATGGCGGCGATTCTCGGCATCTTTATGAAACGAATCTCCAACCCAGGACACTAGGCACAACGCGGTTTGGTCAGGAGGCTTTGCCACAGGCACACGGCATCAAGGGTAAAAATGGCCTGCAGCGCTTTATCAATAAGCGCTAGCAGCTATGTAAACCATAGCATTTTCAGCCTCCCCTCAGCGGACCACCGTGGCTTGGTGCCTTGCGGGGGCTTATTGCTTGACCACGTCCGCACCTGCAGGCGGCTTGAACTGGAAGGTGCCCGCTGGCAGCGCGGGGTTGACCTGCATGCCCTTGAACCGAATGGCCGAGCGCTGACCAAAGCTGTCCACAATATCGAGCGCCGTCAGTTGTTCGTCCGCAAAACCCACGCGCACGCTTTGCAGTTGCCCGTCCTTGGCCTTGGGCGTGGCCTGCACCCATTGCAGGCCGTCCTGGTCAGGGGCCGACTCCAGGGTGAAATCAGCACGCAACGCCGACAAGTCCGCCGCCGAGGCAATCAGCGCGGCGGGTGTGGAGCCCAGCGCCTGCGCCTGCGAGCGCTGGGTGACCTGGTTCAGGTCCACATCCAGCAGCCACAGGGTTTGCCCATCGGCCACGATGGTTTGCTCAAACGGCTTTTGGTACACAAACTTGAAGCGCCCCGGGCGCTGGAACTCAAACGTGCCGCTGGAGGTTTTGCTGCGGGCGGCCTGCCCGTCCTTGGGCGGCGCGGTGACCACCTGCGTGAAGTCCGCACGCCCGGTGTGCGTGCCCTTCATGAAGCCTTCCAGGCTTTTAAGCCCGTCAGCGCTTGCCAGACCAGCGCTGGCAGCTATCAAAATAGTAGTGACGATTTTTTTCAAAACGAATTCCTCAAACGCGACAGCGGCAGACACCTTAGGCCCCAAACCGGTTTACCCAAGTCAGCCAACACCGCAAAAAGGCCGCACAGCGGCCCGCATAGATGTCTAAGACTCGCGCGCGGGCACCAGCACTTCGCGCTGGCCGCTGGTGGTCAGGCCACTGACCAGCCCAGCTTTCTCCATGTCTTCCAGCAAGCGCGCCGACCGGTTGTAGCCAATGCGCAGCTTGCGCTGGACGTAAGAGATGCTGGCCTTGCGGTCCTTGAGCACCACTTCCACGGCTTGGTCGTACATGGGGTCTTTTTCACCGCCTTCACCCCCGCCGTCTGCAGACAGATCGCCGTCACCTTCGACAGTTCCGCCCTCCAGCACGCCTTCGATGTAGTCGGGCTCGCCCTGGGTCTTGAGGTAGCTGACCACGCGGTGCACCTCTTCATCGCTGACAAAAGCGCCATGCACCCGAATCGGCAGGCCCGTGCCGCTGGCCATGTAGAGCATGTCGCCCATGCCCAGCAGCGCCTCCGCGCCCATCTGGTCCAAAATGGTGCGGCTGTCGATTTTGGAGCCCACCGAGAACGCGATGCGGGTCGGAATATTGGCCTTGATCAGGCCCGTGATCACATCCACGCTGGGGCGCTGGGTGGCCAAGATCAGGTGAATCCCTGCAGCCCGCGCCTTTTGAGCGAGGCGGGCAATCAACTCTTCGATCTTCTTGCCCACCACCATCATCAAATCGGCCAGCTCGTCGATGATGACCACGATGTGCGGCAGGCGCTGCAGCGGCTCGGGCTCTTCGGGCGTGAGGCTGAAGGGGTTGTAGATGAACTCCTCGCGCGCCTTGGCTTCGTCGATCTTGGCGTTGTAGCCCGACAGATTGCGCACACCCAGCTTGCTCATGAGCTTGTAGCGGCGCTCCATCTCGGCCACGCACCAGTTCAGGCCGTGCGCGGCCTGCTTCATGTCCGTCACGACCGGCGCCAGCAGGTGCGGGATGCCTTCGTAGACCGACATTTCCAGCATCTTGGGGTCGATCATCAACAGGCGCACGTCGCGCGCCTCGGCCTTGTAGAGCAGCGAAAGGATCATGGCATTGATCCCCACCGATTTGCCCGAGCCCGTGGTACCGGCCACCAGCACGTGCGGCATCTTGGCCAGGTCGGCCACCACCGGGTTGCCCACGATGTCCTTGCCCAGGCCCATGGTGAGCATGCTCTTGGCCTCATGGTAAATCTGCGAGCCCAAAATCTCGGACAGGCGGATGGACTGGCGCTTGGCATTGGGCAGCTCCAGCGCCATGAAATTCTTGCCCGGGATGGTCTCCACCACGCGGATCGAGACGAGGCTGAGCGAGCGTGCCAAGTCCTTGGCCAGGCCCACGATCTGCGAGCCCTTCACGCCCGTGGCGGGCTCGATCTCGTAGCGGGTGATCACCGGGCCGGGCATGGCGGCCACCACGCGCACTTCCACGCCAAAGTCCTTGAGCTTTTTCTCGATGAGGCGGCTGGTCATCTCCAGCGTCTCAGGCGCCACGGTTTCCTGGCGCTGCAGCGGGCCGTCGAGCAAGTCCACCAGCGGCAGCTTGCTGTCGGGCATCTCTGTGAACAGGGGCTTTTGCCGCTCTTTGACGACACGTGCGCTCTGCGGGGCATCGACCAGCACAGGCTCGATGATCTGCACAGGCTCGGGGTGGTGCTCCTCGCTCTCGGTGCGCTCTTCGCGTACCACCACCGCACGCTCACGGGCAGCCTTGCGGCCCACGGCCACGTCCTTGGCCACTTCGCGGCTCGCCAGGCTCGACTGCACCAGCGCGTCCATGCGCGCCCCCAGCCACTCAGCCACATGCCCCCAGGAGAACCGGAACACCATGGAGGCCCCCAGCACCAGCAGCACGATGCAAGCCAGCCCAGAGCCCATGAAACCCAGCCACTTCATGCCCCCAAGCCCCACGGTGTAGCCCAGCACGCCGCCGCCGTGCCCGCCGGGCAGGTAGGGCTCAAACCGGTACAGACGCGACCACTCCAAGGCCGCGCTGGCACTGACGAGCAGCACCAGCCCTACCCAGAACACCACGCGGCGCACGGCTGGCGAAGGCGAGCCCTCGGGCATTTCGCCCCCCCGCATCCAGCGGGCGAGTGATGAAAACCAGGCACAAACGGCCGCCGCCACGCACCACCACACCGAAAAACCAAACGCGAAGTAGCTGCCATCGGCCAGCCACGCCCCCAGGCGCCCCGCCCAGTTGGACACCATGCGCGACGCCCCCACGCCCGAGGAGGACCAGGACGGGTCTTGTGAAGAGTAGCTGACCAGCGCCAGCAACCAGAAAATCAGGGCCAGCAGGCCCACCAGCAAACTGACCTCATGACCGAACCGGGCGGCGCCCGTTCGGGGGGGCGACTTGGCCGCCGCAGATGCATTCAGGGTATTGAGGGAATAAGTCATAAACGTGCCGGGCAAGCTTACCCCATGGGCAGCTGGGGTCGAGGCCCGCGCCAGCGGGCCCGGCCCCTCAACTCAGGGCGTTGAGACGCTCCTTGAGCAAGGTCGACCCGTTGGGTTGGGTCTGGATGAAGGCGCGCTCTTCCAGGTCCTTCATCACACGGCTCACCATCTCGCGCGAAGCCCCCACCATCTTGGCCAGATCCTGGCGGGAGATCTTCTCGCGGATCACCCACTGCCCCTGCGCATCCTCCACCGCAAAATCCAGCAGCGCATGGGCCACGCGACCATACACATCCAGTAACGCCAGTGACTCAATTTTTCGATCGGCATGGCGCAAGCGCTTGACCAGACCGCGCATCACGACCAAAGACATAGACGCGTTCTCTGACAGGCAGCGGGCAAAGTCTGCGCGGCCCAGCAGCAGCACGTCGGTTTGCACCTCAGCGCGCACCGTGGCCGAGTGGGGCTCGTTGTCGATGATGCTCATCTCGCCGATGTAGTCCCCCGGGCCCAGCGTGGCCAGAATCACCTCGCGACCCCGGCTGTCTGCCGACACCACGCGCGCGCGCCCTGTGAGCAAGATGGACAAGGCATTGGACTTTTGTCCCTGCTCCACCAGCACCTCGCCTCGCTTGAATCGGCGCTTGGTCACAGCCCCGCTGATGACCTCGGCCTGGGCCACCGTCAACAGCGAAAACAAAGGTACCCGGCGCAGCAGGTCCAGATTGGACAACATCGTCGACATGGAAAGACTTCTCCTCAACAAAGGACGCGGCTCCACTGGCGCCGCAACAGGTCATGGCTTACACAAAACGCGGCCCAGGCCCACAGGCACTGCAGGGGCTACCGCCGGATTTGCGTAAGTTCTACAGGTTTTTGATGGGTTCTTACAATCGCCGTGATTGAAAACAGGCTGCCCTTGAAAGCCTCCGCCCAGCGGATACTTGGCAACCCTCCCCCATTCTCCAACAGCGCCTCTCTACCGGTCGGCGCGCAAAACACAGGCTTGTACCATGTCCACCACCCAACACGCGAAAGTTCTGATCCTTGGCTCTGGCCCTGCAGGCTACACCGCTGCCGTCTATGCGGCACGTGCCAACCTGAACCCCGTGCTCATCACCGGCATGGCCCAAGGCGGGCAACTGATGACGACCACCGAAGTGGACAACTGGCCCGCCGATGTGCACGGCGTGCAAGGCCCCGACCTGATGCAGCGTTTTCTGGAGCACGCGGAGCGCTTCAAGACCCAGATCATTTTCGACCACATCAACAAGGTCGATTTCAGCAAGCGCCCCTTCACACTGACAGGCGACAGCGGCACCTACACCTGTGACGCGCTGATCCTGGCCACGGGCGCATCGGCCAAGTACCTGGGCCTGCCGTCCGAAGAAGCTTTCATGGGCCGGGGCGTCTCGGGCTGCGCCACTTGCGACGGTTTCTTCTACCGCGAGCAAGACGTTTGCGTGGTGGGTGGCGGCAACACGGCCGTGGAAGAGGCGCTGTACCTGTCGAACATCGCCCGCAAGGTCACCCTGGTGCACCGCCGTGACAAATTCAAGGCCGAGCCCATCCTGGTGGACAAGCTCAATGAGAAAGTGGCGGCAGGCAAGATCGAGCTGAAGGTGTTCCACACCTTGGACGAAGTGCTCGGCGACAACACCGGCGTGACCGGCATCCGCATCAAGAGCACGCAAGACGGCAGCACCCAGGACATCGAGCTCAAGGGCTGCTTCATCGCCATTGGCCATGCCCCCAACACCGAAATCTTCCAGGGCCAGCTGGAGATGGACAACGGCTACATCGTCACGCAAGGCGGCCTCAAGGGCTTTGCCACGCAGACCAGCGTGCCCGGCGTGTTTGCCGCAGGCGACGTGCAAGACCACGTGTACCGCCAGGCCATCACCAGCGCGGGCACAGGTTGCATGGCCGCACTGGATGCGCAGCGCTTCCTGGAACAAGAGGCTTGATCAAAAAGAAGGCCGCAGGCTATAATCTGCGGCTTTGCTGAATCCTGCCCACCAACTCGGTGGATCTTCAGATTCTGCAATCGGGTTACCGCCACCCTTTCTGGCGAGGTGAGGCCGCTAGCGAGCCCCGTGCACTGTGCCGGGGCGCCCGCAAATGGCCGTTAATAAGTTATCGGAGTGTCCTCATGGCACGCGTCTGCGACGTAACGGGCAAGAAGCCCATGGTCGGGAACAACGTTTCCCACGCCAACAACAAAACCAAGCGCCGGTTCCTGCCGAACCTGCAATACCGCCGTTTCTGGGTTGAGAGCGAAAACCGCTGGGTTCGCCTGCGCGTTTCGAGCGCTGCCCTGCGTTTGATCGACAAGAACGGTATCGACTCGGTGCTCGCAGACCTGCGCGCACGTGGTCAGGCTTAAGGAGAAGCACCATGGCAAGCAAAGGCGGACGCGACAAGATCAAGCTGGAATCCACTGCGGGTACTGGCCACTTCTACACCACGACCAAGAACAAGAAGACCATGCCCGAGAAAATGCTGATCATGAAATTTGATCCCAAAGCTCGCAAGCATGTGGAATACAAGGAAATGAAGCTGAAGTAATTCAGCGGCATTTCGCCAAACTCCCAAAAACCGCCCAACAGCAATGTTCGGCGGTTTTTTTACGTCGATGGCTTGTGGGCCCGTGATAACCCACAGCCCAACCGCTCACCCACACACTCAGGCAGCCCTGGGCACAGGCAGCGCTTCTACGCCCCTGCCCTGCCCCAGTTGCTGCGCCATCAACTCGCCCAGCGTGCGGTAGCCCTCTTCCACCTGTGGTGTGAAGGGCATGCCGCAGCTCAATCGCAAAAAATGCTCATACCGCCCGGTATTGGAGAACATGGGCCCCGGCGCAATGCGGATGCCGCACTGCAGAGCCTGGTCGTACAGGCGCGTAGACGAAATACCGATGGGCAGCTCCAGCCACAGGCTGAGCCCGCCCGGCGGCAAACTCAGCCGCGTGCCCTGCGGAAAATAGCGCGCCACGGCCCGTGCGGACTGCTCACGCTGCAAGCGCAGCTGTGCACGCAGGCGGCGCAAATGGCGCTCGTAGCCGGGCGAATTCACGCTGCGCGCCGCCAGCAGTTGCGACCAAGTCTGCATGTTGCGCGTGCTGGCAAACTTGAGCATCTGTACCCGGGCCTGCCACCGGCCCGCACTCATCCAGCCCTGGCGCAGCCCGGGGGCAAAGCTCTTGCTGAGCGACGCGCAGTAAATCACCTGGCCCGCATCCCCAGGCCGGTCCCACGCCTTGACAGGGCGCAGCGGGTGCGAGGTTTCAACAAACTCCCGGTAGATGTCGTCCTCCACCAACGCCAGCCCATACTCCACGCACAGCGCCACCAGGCGCTGCTTGTGGGCATCGGGCATCACGCTGCCTTGGGGCATTTGCAGGTGCGGCACCACCACCACCCCCTTGAGGCGCGGCTCGTTGCGCGCGGCCAGTTCCAGCGCCTCCAGCGACATGCCGGTGTGCGGGCTGCTGGGAATCTCCAGCGCCCGCAGCCCGCGCACCTCAATGGCCTGCAAGATGCCAAAGAAGGTGGGCGACTCGACAGCGATCACATCGCCCGGCTCAGCCACGGCATCCAAGGCCAGATTCACCCCCTCTGAATTGCCCAGGGTGGCACTGATGTCACTGGGCGCCACACTCAGCCCAAACCCCAGGGCGTGGCGGGCCATGGCCTGCTGAAACTCTGGGTGGGTGGTGGGCGCTGAAGGGCCATAAACCAGGATGTCGGGCTGCTCGCGCAGCAGGCTGTGCGCCAGCCGATTCAGCGCCGTGGCATCAAACAAACTCGGGGCCGGCATGGCGCTGCCCAGGTCCAGTGGCAGCGGGCCCGCCAGCCGGGCTTTTTCCAAAAACAGGGAGATGCGCTCATTGATGCCCGCAAACACGCGGGGGTCGCTGGGCAACGGCTCGCACACCTCCGGCTCACGCGCACGGGGCAGGCTGGCGCTGCCCGGCGCACGCACAAAGTAGCCTACGCGCTCGCGCGCCTCGACACAGCCCTGGGCCTCCAGGTGGCGCAGCCCCTGCAGCGCCGTGGTCAAGCTGACCTGGTGGCGCTGACACAGCTCACGCACCGAGGGCATGCGCATGCCCGGCTGCAAGCTGCCAGAGGCGATCGCCTGCTCGTACAAGGCCGCCAACTGGCGGTAACGCGGGGTATCTGAGCGGTTTTCGGAGCGGGTCATGGCGAACGTGAGAGCCGGTTCAAAGAGAAAGAACTGAACGGGTCCGCCCATCATGCCCACAAGCCAGAGGGCATAACAGATACAGAACCACAGCAACAGCACCATAACAGCGCCTTGCATATCGCAACTGTTCTGCCCCAAGAGAACCAGCTGTGTGCCTACCCAAACAGCCCCTGTTTTCTTACGCTAGGGATCCTCTGCACAAATCGAGCTGGCCAAGTGTGCGCTGCGGATCGGGATGGGCTGCAAGGCGCAAAACGCAGCAATAGCCGTCGCTATTGCGAGTATTTGCAACGCCGCAGACCGCCCGATTCCGCAAATGCACACGGCGCGGCGATTCGTGCAGAGGGTCCCTAGAGGCCTTTGAACAGGTTCTTAACCCTCCTGCAACCGACGGAGCCCCCCCATGCAGTCACCCCAAAGCCCCACCGCTTTCAGCGCACCGCCGCCCTCTTACACCCTGCCCCTGGGCGCTGGGCAACACCGGCTGACTTGCCTGCCACCCGGAGCCACCTTGCAGGTGCTGCAAGGATCGGTAGAAGTCGCTACGGGGCCCCTGGTATACGGCCAGGTGCTGACCACCAGGCGGCAGGCTTTGCATGCGGGCGACATGCTGCAGCCTGACGGGCAAGAGATGGCCACCTGGGTGCACCTGCGCAACATGGGTACCGCCCCAGCGCGGGTGCTGTGCACAGAGCCCGCCACAGGCCCCAGCGCAGCCGCGTGGCTGCGGCAAACCTGGCGGAGCATTCAACGCTGGGGCAATGCGCTGCCCCGGCGCACCGCTGGATCAGGCCTGGGCAGAACGCAGGCGTAGCGAAAAGTCGCGCAGCGCGGCGATGCCGCTTTCCTCTGCACGGCGGCACCAGGCCTGCAAATCAACCGTGAGTTGCTCGCGCGACTGGGTGGTGTTAAGCCACAGCTGGCGCAGCTCCTCCCGCATGGTGACCATCTTGTCGAGCGCCGGGTAGGCTGCGCGCACCTGGGCCAGTTGCGGCAAGGCCAGGGCGGGCACCTTCTCGGCATCACGGTGCAGCCAGCGCTTGGCGGCCTTGAGCACCGACACATCCCCATGGCGCGCCTTGAGCGCGACCATTTCCTCCTTGCAGGCCTGGCGCACGCCACGCGCATAGCCAGCCATCACTTCGTAGCGGTTGGCAATCAAGGCTTCCAGCGTCTTCTCATCGGCCACGGGTTTGATGGCGCCCAGCTGCAGCTTGGGTGGCACCTTCTTCACGGTGGCCCAACCCACCTTTTGCATGAGGCTGATGTACAGCCAGCCAATGTCGAACTCGAACGGCTTGACCGAGAACTTGGCCGCCGTGGGGTAGGTGTGGTGGTTGTTGTGCAGCTCTTCCCCGCCAATCAGGATGCCCCAGGGCGAGAGGTTGGTGCTGGCGTCTTGCGCCTCAAAGTTGCGGTAGCCCCAGAAGTGCCCCACACCATTGACGACACCTGCCGCCCAGAACGGAATCCAGACCATCTGCACCGCCCACACCGCAGCGCCTGCAGCACCAAACAAGGCCAGGTTCAGAATCAGCATGAGGCCCACGCCCTGCCAGCCAAAGCGGCTGTACACGTTGCGCTCCACCCAGTCGTTGGGTGTGCCGTGGCCAAACTTCTGCAGGGTCTCGGGGTTGTTGGCCTCAGCACGGTACAGCTCGGCACCGCGCCACATCACGGTGTCCAGCCCCCGCGTCTGCGGGCTGTGCGGGTCGTCCGGCGTTTCGCACTTGGCGTGGTGCTTGCGGTGGATGGCCACCCATTCCTTGGTCTGCATGCCCGTGCCCACCCACAGCCAGAAGCGGAAAAAGTGCGAGGGGATGGCATGCAGGTCCAGCGCCCGATGGGCCTGAGCACGGTGCAAGAAGATGGTCACCGCCGCAATCGTGATGTGGGTGGTGAGCAAGGTGTAGAGCACGATTTGCCACCAGGCCAAGTCCCACAGGCCGTGGCCCAGCCAGTCGATGGCGGCGTTCAGTACAGCCCAGTCGGGTAACAACATATCTTTTCCAGCCTTTTCACACGCAGACACAGCCCCGCCGACAAACGAAGGACCGATTTCATTTTAGAACCGCGTTACTTTTTGTGGTTCAGGGTTCACCACAGGTTGACGCCCGGGCCGCGCAAAGCGGGCAGCCCGGGGTGGCGCCAAGCTCAGTCTTTGCGCGTCCACACAGCGGCAAAGAACCCGTCGGTCTGGTGGCGGTGGGGCCACAGGCGCAGATAGGCGCTGCCCGTTTCGCCACCGCTGCACAGGCTGGCAGCCTGCGCCACCTTGAGCTGGGCCAGGGTTTCACCCGCATCCAGCGGGATGAAATCGGGGTGCGCCGCACTGAAGGCCTCGGCAATGGCTTCGTTCTCTTGCGGCAGGATGCTACAGGTGGCGTACACCAAGCGGCCACCGGGCTTGAGCAGGCGGGCGGCGCTGTCCAGGATGGCGGTTTGCTTCGCCACCAACTCTTGCACGGCCTTGGCAGACTGGCGCCACTTGAGGTCAGGGTTACGGCGCAAGGTGCCCAGGCCCGAGCAGGGGGCATCCACCAGCACCCGGTCGATCTTGCCGGCCAGGCGCTTCACACGCTCATCACGCTCGTGCGCGATGGCTGCGGGGTGAACATTGGACAGGCCACTGCGGGCCATGCGGGGCTTGAGGGCATCAAGCCGGTGGGCCGACACATCAAACGCGTACAACCGGCCGGTACTGCGCATGGTGGCGCCAATCGCCAGGGTCTTGCCACCGGCACCGGCGCAGAAGTCCACCACCATCTCGCCACGCTTGGCGTCCAGCAGCAGCGCCAGCAGCTGCGAGCCTTCGTCCTGCACCTCGATGGCCCCCCGGGTGAAGGCGTCCAGCTTGGTCAACGCGGGCTTGCCCTCGATGCGCAAGCCCCAGGGGGAGTAAGGTGTTGCTACAGATTTAATAGCTGCTTGCGCAAGCTCCTTCTGCACGTCAGCCCGTTTTTCTTTCAAAACGTTGACGCGCAAGTCCAGCGGCGCGTTCTGGGCCATGCTTTCGGCCAGGGGCCAGAAGTCGTTGCCCAACTGGTCCTTGAGGGGCTGCACCAGCCACTCGGGCAGGTTGTGGCGGTGACGCTCCATCAGGTCGTCAGGGCTGACGGTGTCGCACTGCTCCAGCCAGTTCTTTTCCTGGTCGGTGAGCGCGCTTTTCAGAAAATCGCGCGGACCATGAAAGCCCAGGATGGCCAGCCGGCGCTCTTTGGAGCCCGAGCCCGAGGGGGCCAGGTGGTCGAACAAGAGCTTTTTGCGCAGCACGTTGTAAACCGTTTCGGCCAGCGTGGCGCGCTCGCGCGGGCCCAGGCCGCGGTTGTCGCGAAAGTAGCGGGACACCACGGCGTCGGCCGGGTGTTCAAAAGTGAGGGTGAGCCGAACCAATTCGGCACAGGCGTCTAGAAGGACTTTGGGATGCATCCCCCGATTGTCTACTGTTAAGCCCCCCTGAGTCACCTTCGGTGCCTTCCCCCGGCGGGGGACGCCCTCAGCGCGGCGGGGCGGCCCTTGCGCGAGGGCACTGGCCTGCACCACGCCAGTTGCACAGGCAGAGAGCGATAAAGCATGGGTTGGTAGTCGAAAAACCCATCCCCTCACTTGACCCTTAGCGTGTGTAGATAGGGTCAAACGCCGAGCGCTTGATCTCCTTGAGCGTGGGCGATTCACCCGCCCACAGCACCAGCAGGGGGCCGGGCAAGCTCAGGGTGCGCTCCAGCCAGCGGCACAGGTCGTAGCGGTCTTCGTCGTCCATGCCGGGCAGCTCCACAAACAGCAGATAGGCCCGGCGCTGTGGGTGCTCGCGCAGGTTCTTGCGCACCAGCCAGGCGCAGGCCACGGGCGCGCAGCGGGCCAGTTCGGCCTGGAATTCGCCCAGCTCGAACTCGCTGAGATCGTTGCGGGCAATGTGGCTGAAGTACGAGGCGTTGCTCAACTCCTCCCAGGCGCGTTCTTCAGACTCCTGGGCCCGCTCTAGTCGCTTGCGCCACTGCTTGAAGGCGGCGGCGTCATGGTCGTAGCCGATGCGGGGGGTTTCCAGCTCGGCCAGCGCCGTGCGGGCAGCCCACCAGCGGTCGTTGCTGCCCGCATCCCACAGGCGGTGCAGGCAGGCCAGCTTGGCCGCGCGGTCGCCATCGGGCAGGCACTGGGCCAGGCCACGCAGGGCGCCGGGGTGCTCGGCGCTGCGCTCCAGTGCCAGTTCGTACAGGGGACGCACTTCGGCGCGCGGGTCCAGGTGCTTGCGCAGGCGGGCCAGCTCCACCAAATCGGCGGCGCTGGCCTGGGCCATGCCGGCCTGCAAAGCCTCGGCCCTGGCGCGCACGCGCTGCAGCCAGGCGTGGTGCTGCTTCCAGTCCGACGCGTTGGCGGCGCACCATTGTTTGTCGAAGTGGGCGATCCAGCGCTTGGCTTCGTCCTTGCCCAGCAGGGCCAGGGCGCTGCCGCGCGACCAGTCGGGCAAGGTGCCCGCCACGTCCAGAGCCTCCAGTCGGTCGCGCAAGCCTGGGTGGGTGTCGTCCAGATTGCTGATGCGCTTGAGCGCCTGGCGCAGCGCATCGTTGGCGAAGGCCGCCTCGGGCGCGTCGGCCATCAGGCGGCGCAGCCCACGGAAAGGCCCCACGGGCAGCGGGTTGGCCGCAGCGGTGCACCAGTGGTCGCGCCAAAACTCGGTCTGCAGCCAATGGCCCCGGATTTCCACCTCGATCAGCGCAGCCGCCATGGTCTCGCGGCCCGACAGGCGCCCGGCCACGTTGTCGGCTTCGTATTCATCCTGGCGCGCCAGGGCAAAGGTTTTGGCGGCAAAGCGCGGGAAGTACCAGCGCAAGAAGGCCTGTGTGGCCGCTCCGGCCAGGCCCTCGTCGTCACCCAGGCTTTTGTTGAGCTGCATCCACGACCAGCGGGTGCGGTAAATCCAGGCGCCAAACTGGCCGTGGTCGCCACGCAGGTGGCCATATTCGTGGCCCAGCACCGCCAAAAAGCGGGTGCGGTCCAGTGCCATCAACAGCGGCAGCCCGACGACCAGGTAGTTAACCCCACCGCCAAACAGACCGTAGCGCGGTATCTGCTGGATGCTGGCGTTGAAGTCATCGCTCAGCAGCACATGGTGGATGGGTGGGCCTTTGATCTTGCGGCGGATGCGCTCCAGCGCATCGAACAGCTCCGGAGCATCGGTGGCCGTGATTTCCTCGCCCTCAGGCGGGGTGATGCGCAGCCACAGCGCACGCAGGCTGAACCACAACAGACTGCCCGCCGCCAGCAGCATCAACAACAGCCCCAGGCGAAAGCGTCCAAACAACAGTTGCTGCACCGCCCAGGCCACTAGGCCCAGGGCCAGGACAAAGCAGCCCAGCACCCAGGCGTAGCCCAAGGCGGCAAAAGCAGCTACGCTGCGCCGGTAAGCGCCGCTGTTTTCAGCACTGTCTTGCTCGCTGGTGCGCACCAAGTGCACAAAGTCTGCCCATTCCACAGGTCAACCCCTCCCATTTTGTTTTTTGGATGTACTGTGCGGCGCGGCCATGACGGCCAAGCAGCCCGGTACAACCCGCCATAGTAACCATGAACGAAAAACTCCCTGCACTCACCCCCACGCCCGTCGGCCTGTACCGCCACTACAAGGGCCTGATGTACGAGGTGGTGGGCACCGCCCGCCACAGCGAGACGCTGGAGCCCATGACGGTGTACCGCGCGCTGTATGGCGAGCACGGGCTGTGGGTGCGCCCGGCCGCCATGTTTGCCGAGCAGGTGGAGATCGACGGGGTGCTGCGCCAGCGGTTTGAGAAATGCCAAGACCCGGCCAAGGGCGAAGAGGCTGCGGACTAGATTGCTATCAAATAAATAGCTGCCAGCGCTTATCCAATAAGCGCTGGCAGCTATTTTTACTTCAAACCACGCCAAAACGCAGGCGACCAGCGCAGCCCCTGCCCTACCCGCCGGGGCCCGCACCGGGTGAACGCGGCAGCAGCACCTCGGCCAGTAAGCCGCCTGCTGGCGCGTTGCTCAGGCGCAGCAGCCCGCCGTGGCGGCGTGCAATGTCTTGCGCAATGGTGAGGCCCAGCCCCACCCCGCCGCTGTCGCGGTTGCGTGAGGCCTCGACCCGGTAAAACGGAGCCATCACGCGGGCCAATTCGGCCTCCGGCAGACCAGGGCCATGGTCGCGCACGGTGATGCGCAGTTGCTCGGGTCCGTCATGCAATGCCAACTCCGCAGCGCCGCCGTAGCGCACGGCATTGCCCAACAGGTTGTCCAGACACCGGCGCAGCGCACCGGCCTGCACGGGCAAAGGGGCGGCATGGCCCTGCACCGTCACGTCGTGGCCCATGTCCTGGTGGTCGTCGGCCAGGCTGTGCGCCAGGGCTGCCACATCCACCAGTGCCATTGGCTCGGCATGGGCCACGCCGCGCAGGTAGTCGAGCGTGGCGGTGATCATGGCGTCCATCTCGGCAATATCGTGGCCAAAGCGCTGCTGGTCTTGCGGGTCTGCCAGGCTTTCGGCGCGCAAGCGCAGGCGGGTGAGCGGCGTGCGCAGGTCATGCGATACGGCAGCCACAAAGCCGTCGCGGTCGGCCAGTTGCTGGCGCAGGCGCTCTTGCATCTGGTTGAAGACGCGGCTGGCGTCGCGGCACTCGGCAGGCCCGTCTTCGGGCAATGGGGGGCGGTCCAGGTTGCGCCCCAGCTCTTGCGCGGCACTGGCCAGGCGGTGGATGGGCTGGGCCAGCCAGCGGGCGGCCCACCAGGCTGCAGCGATCAGCACGGCCAGGCGCACACAAATATCCAGCAGCAATCCCAATTGCAGCGACAAGGGTGCATCGAGCACTTGCCTCAAGCTGGGGGGGCCGGGGCGCGGGCCTGGCCCGCCACGGCCGCTCGGCTCAGCGGCTGGGGGCATTGGCGGGGCGGGCGCAGGCACCGCCCCTGCCGCTGCCGGGGCACTGCGGTCAGCCCAGGCACGCGGCGGGCCTTCACCACCAGGCCCTCCGTGGTGCGGCGGCGCGGGCCGCAACTCCCACATCAAAGACAGCGCCAGCACATGGCTGGCCAGCACGGCCACGATGAGCAGCACCGCCAGGCGCCCAAAGAGCGTGGAGGGCAACCACCAGGCCACCGCAGAGCGCGCCCATGCGCGGCCGCCGGGCAGCGTCAGCGCAGCCATCCCACCTGCCCTTGCAGGGTGTGCACATGAAAGAGGTAGCCCGCGCCCCGCACGGTGCGGATCATGGAGGGCGAGCGCGGGTCGTCCGCCAGCTTGGTGCGCAGGCGCGAGACCAGCAGATCGATGCTGCGCTCAAACGCATCCATGGCGCGGCCCCGGGCCTGCTCCATGAGCTGGTCGCGGCTGAAGATGCGCCGTGGCATGCGCAAGAAGGTGCACAGCAGGCGGAATTCGGCGTTGGACAAAGGCACCACCACGCCCTGGGGCGAGCGCAGGTGGCGCTCCACGCAGTGCAGCTCCCAGCCGTCAAAGCGCACTACTTCGTCGGGCCCTTGGCTGGCCGGCTGGCCCTCGTGGGCCAGGCGGCGCATCACGGTCTGGATGCGGGCCACCAGCTCGCGCGGCTCAAACGGCTTGGCCATGTAGTCGTCAGCCCCCATCTCCAGGCCCAGCACGCGGTCGTAGGGGTCTGCCCGGGCAGTGAGCATGATGATGGGCACGCGTGATCGCTGGCGCAGCTCGCGCGCCAGGGTGATGCCGTCGGTGCCGGGCAGCATCACGTCCAGCACGACCAGATCGACCGAGTGGGCGGCCAGCTGCGCCCGCATGGCCGCTGCATCGCCCGCCGCCAGCGTGGTGTAGCCAAAGCGGGCCAGGTATTCGGTCAGCAGGGTGGTGATCTCGACATCGTCGTCCACCACCAAAATGGTTTGCATGGGCAGGGGCAGGGCTAAAAGACCCGCCAAGTTTAGGCAGCCCCCAGCCACGGGTTTGCGCAGAACTGGCGGGGTTTTACCCCCCAATTCAGCGCATGAAACCGCGCTTTGTATCGGCCTTGGTACAAACCGGACAAACACCATTGACACGCCCCGCCAACAATGGATTCAGGCTGTATCGACCTGCCAGCGCCCTCACCGGCCACCACAGGTTCTGCGGCCCCGAGGACCTTCTGCTCTGCCCCACGGGGTGTGGGCAGAGGGCCCAGAAGGCAACGATGAATCGATCCCCCGCGCGTGTTGGCCCCAACGCGCGCCACAGACAGGCCCAGCGTTGCCACCACCCTTGGAACGAAAGGAACGACGATGACGACCATCAGTAGCGTCAGCAGTGCCTGGTCCAGTGCCAGTGTCCAGCGGGCCAGCCGCCCTGGGCCCTCGCCGGAGCGGCTGCTGTCAAAAATAGATGCCGACGGCAGTGGCGGCGTGGACAGCACCGAGCTGCAAGGCTTGCTGGACAAGGTGGCCAAGAAGACCGGCACCACCAGCGACACCAGTGCCACAGACCTGCTCACCCAGTACGACGCCAACGGCGACGGCAACCTCAATGCCGACGAGCTGGGCAAGACGATGGAAAGCATCATGCCCGCCCGGTCCACCATGGACTTTGCCCAGTCGCGCAACATCGCTGATGGCACCGACAGCTCATCGGCAGCCACCGGCGAAGCGGGCGACGACCTGTTTGGCAAGGTGGACAGCGATGGCGACGGTGCCGTGAGCAAGACCGAGCTGCAGGCGTTGCTGGAAGCCATGTCGGGCGGCACCGCCAGCCAGACGGGCGTGAGCAGCGACGATGCTTTTGCCGCGCTGGACACGGACAGCGACGGCAGCCTGACGCAGGCGGAGTTTGATGCCGGGCGGCCCTCGGGCGACGGGGCGCAGGCCAGTGGCATGCCACCTGGCGGTGCCGGTGGCGCTGGTGGCCCGCGCGGAGCTGGTGGCCCGGGGGGCCCAGGTGGAGCGGGCGGCGCAGGTAGCACCAGCGAAACCACCACCTACGACCCGCTGGACACCAACGAAGATGGTGTGGTGTCGCTCACCGAACGCCTGGCCGGGGCCACCTCGACGACCGAGCAAGACGCCGTCACGGCCTTGTTCAGCGCGATAGACACCGACGGCGACAAGACCATCAGCGAGAGCGAATCCAAAACCTTCATCGACCAGTTGACCAACCAGTTTGCGTCGGCCGCTGCAGCCAGTAGCAGCCTGACCAGCAGCACCAGCACCAGCACAAGCAGCAGCAGCGACTCGCAATCCTCGGCCAGCAAGGACAGCAGCCAGCGCGGCGACCTGGTGCGGCTGGCCGACCTGGCCCGGCGCCGCTATGAGCAAGCTGCCAATGACTTTGGCAACCGCAACAGCACCGAGGCCTTGAGCGCCGTGGCCTGAGGCCTTCGCAAGCCACTCCCGCCCCAGTTGAAGCCACCGCAGCCCTGACGCAGGGGGCGGGTGGCACACCCAGGTTCTGGCCGTGCGGTGCGAGTGCCGCCCGTCAGTTGACGAGCCGCGCGCGTCGGAGCCTTCCTATAAAAACAGCCGCTAGCGCACTATCCAAAAGCGCTAGCAGCTATTATTTCAATAGCAAATCAAACCACAGGCAGCTTCTGCACCAGTGCTCGCACGGCGCGGGGGTAGATCACATGCTCCTGCGTCAGCACCCGGGCAGCCAGCGTCTCGGCGGTGTCGCCCGGCAGCACCGGCACCACCGCCTGGTCCAGGATGGGGCCCACGTCCAGCTCGGCCGTCACCTGGTGCACCGTCACCCCTGCAAACCTGCAGCCTGCATCGATGGCGCGCTGGTGGGTGTGCAAGCCCGTGAAGGCGGGCAACAGCGAAGGGTGGATATTGACCAGACGCCCCGCGTAATGCGCGACAAAACCGGGCGTCAAAATCCGCATAAAGCCCGCCAGCACCACCAGCGCGGGCTGGTGCGCATCGATCACGGCGGCCAGCTCGGCATCAAACGCCTCGCGGCTGGCAAAGGCCTTGTGGTCCAGCACGGCAGTGGCAATGCCCTGCTCGCGGGCAAACACCAGGCCCTGGGCGTCGGCCTTGTTGCTCACCACCGCTGCCACGCGCGCACCATAGCGCTGCGCCCACTGTTCTTGTTGTGCGGTTTTGACGATGGCCGCCATGTTGGAGCCACCGCCGGAGATCAAAATCACGATGTTCTTCATTTGCCCCTGATTATCCCTGCCATGCACACACCCACTGCCTACAGCCCCGCCGCCCGCCCCCTCACCCCCAACGAGGCCCGCGTGCTCGCCACCTTGATAGAGAAGGCCCGCACGGTGCCGGACAGCTACCCCATGTCGCTCAACGGCCTGGTCACCGGCTGCAACCAGAAGTCCAGCCGCGACCCGGTGATGCAACTCACCGACGCGCAAGCGCAAGAGGCACTGGATGCGCTGAAGCTGCTCACGCTGGTGTTTGAGACCAGCGGCAACCGCACCACGCGCTGGGAGCACAACTTTCAGCGCGGCGTGGGCGTGCCCGACCAATCGGCCGCATTGCTCGGCCTGCTGATGCTGCGCGGCCCCCAGACGGCGGGCGAACTGCGCATCAACGCCGAGCGCTGGCACCGGTTTGCCGATATCTCCTCGGTGGAAGCGTTTTTGGACGAATTGCAAAACCGCAGCGAAGAAAAAGGCGGCCCGCTGGTCGTGCTGCTGCCCCGCGCCCCTGGCGCCCGCGAGCCACGCTGGGCGCACCTGCTGTGCGGGCCGGTGGACACCAGCCAGCAGCCCTACAGCGGCCACCCCATGCCCCCACTGGACACCCCTGCCCCCGCACTGCAAGCCCGCGTGCAGGCCCTGGAGGCGGAAGTGGCAGGCCTGCAAGCCACAGTGCGTCGGCTGTGCGACGAACTGGGCCTGCGCGACTTAGCCCCATAACACCGCCCATGTCGCCACCCGGACAGGAATAAAACGAACGCCCATGCTAAAAACAAAACTTCTCAGGAGACAAGCCGCATGGATCTCGCATTCACCCCCGAAGAACAGGCCTTTCGCGAAGAAGTTCGCGCATGGGTTCACGCCAACCTGCCCCAGGACATCTCGCACAAAGTGCACAACGCCCTGCGCCTGACCCGTGCAGACATGCAGGGCTGGGCCAAGATCCTGGGCAAAAAAGGCTGGCTCGGTTTTGGCTGGCCCAAGGAATTTGGTGGCCCCGGCTGGACGGCCGTGCAAAAGCACCTGTTTGAAGAAGAGTGTGCGCTGGCCGGTGCGCCCCGCATCATCCCCTTCGGCCCAGTGATGGTGGCCCCGGTGATCATGGCGTTTGGCAATGCCGAACAACAAAAGCGCTTTTTGCCCGGTATCGCCAGCGGCGAAGTGTGGTGGAGCCAGGGCTACAGCGAACCGGGCTCGGGCTCGGACCTGGCCAGCGTCAAGACCCGCGCCGAGCGCGTGGGAGACAAGTACATCGTCAATGGCCAGAAAACCTGGACCACCCTGGGCCAACACGGCGACTGGATGTTCAACTTGGTGCGTACCAGCACCGAGGGCAAGCCCCAGACCGGCATCTCCTTCCTGCTGCTGGACATGAAGTCCAAGGGCGTGACCGTGCGCCCCATCAAGCTGCTGGACGGCGAGTGCGAGGTGAACGAGGTGTTCTTCGACAACGTCGAAGTGCCCGCCGAGAACCTGATCGGCGAAGAGAACAAGGGCTGGACCTATGCCAAGCACCTGCTGTCCCACGAGCGCACCAACATCGCTGACGTGAACCGCAGCAAGCGCGAGCTGGAGCGCCTGAAGCGCATCGCCAAGGCCGAGGGCATGTGGGACGACCAGCGTTTCCGTGACCAGATCGCGCTGCTCGAAGTGGACATCGTGGCCCTGGAAATGCTGGTGTTGCGCGTGCTGTCGGCGGAGAAGTCGGGCAAGAACTCGCTCGACATCGCCGGCCTCTTGAAGATCCGCGGCAGCGAGATCCAGCAGCGCTACGCCGAGCTGATGATGCTGGCCGCAGGCCCGTTCAGCCTGCCCTTTATCGAAGAGGCGATGGAAGCCGGATGGCAAGGAAACTTCCCTGGCGGCGTCACCGCCAACGCGCCGCTGGCGTCCACCTACTTCAACCTGCGCAAGACCACCATCTACGGTGGCAGCAATGAAGTGCAACGTAACATCGTCGCGCAGACGGTTCTGGGCTAAGGAGACAAGAACATGGATTTCGATTTTTCTGACGACCAGGAACAACTGCGCGACGCCGTGCGCAAGTGGGTGGACAAGGGCTACACCTTCGAGCGCCGCCGCGCTGCCGTGGCCGCCGGCGGCTTCGACCGCGCCGCCTGGGGCGAGCTGGCCGAGCTGGGCCTGACGGCGCTGACCGTGCCCGAGGCCCACGACGGCCTGGGCCAGAGCGCCATCGACGCCATGGTGGTGGCCGAGGAACTGGGCCGTGGCATGGTGCTCGAGCCCATTGCCCAGGCCTTCATCGCCAGCAGCGTGCTGTCGCAGTACGGCACAGCCGACGTGCAGGCCGCCTGGTTGCCCCGCGTGGCCAGCGGCGAAGCCCTGGTGGTGCTGGCCTACCAGGAGCGCAAGGCACGCTACCGCCTGGATGTGTGCGAAGCCAAAGCGGCTGCAGCGCAATCCGGGTATGCGCTGACAGCTACCAAAAGCATAGTGGCCGCTGGCGACCAGGCCGATGCCTTCATCGTGCCCGCACAGCTGGACGGCAAGATCGCCCTCTTCCTGGTGGAGCGCTCGGCCGCTGGCGTCACCACACGTGGCTATGTCACGCAAGACGGCAGCCGCGCCGCCGAAGTGCAGCTGGCCAACGCCCCCGCCACGCTCATCACCACCGACGGCCTGGCCGCGCTGGAGCTGGCCGTGGACACCGGCATTGCCGCCACCTGCGCCGAGGCCGTGGGCGTGATGGACAAGACGGTGGCGCTCACCGTCGAGTACATGAATCAGCGCAAGCAGTTCGGCGTGTTCATCGCCAGCTTCCAGGCGCTGCGCCACCGCGTGGCCGACATGAAGATGCAGCTCGAACTGGCACGCTCGATGAGCTACTACGCCAGCCTGAAGCTCGGCGCCCCTGCGGCCGAACGCCGCGCCGCCATGGCGCGCGCCAAGGTGCAGCTGGGCCAGTCGATGCGTTTTGTGGGGCAGCAGTCGGTGCAACTGCACGGCGGCATCGGCGTGACGGACGAATACATCGGCAGCCACTACTTCAAGAAGCTCACGCAGCTGGAGATGACCTTCGGCGACACGCTGCACCACCTGGGCGAAGTGTCGGCCCGCATGCAGGACACAGCGGGCGTGTTTGCCTGAGTTGCACGCCATCGTAAAAATGCCCGCAGACGTTATGGTCTGCGGGCATTTTTTTGTGCCATCGCTCCAATGAAAAACCCCAAGGCACCTTGCACGGGAGCCATGGGGTTTTGCGATGTTGGGCTCTTGCGTTGCCGCAAAGCCCACGGCTCAAGCTCAGCCCCTTGTGAACCGCTGGCGTTGACCCAACGCCAGCAAGCCAAGCAAGGCCGACAAGATGATCAGCCCCCACTCACCCAGTGTGGGAATAGATGCAGGGCTCGCAACGACCGAATTCACGGTGATGGTGTGCAGCCCCGTGTTGTTAGACGCATCGGCATCGTTGGTCGCCCCGGTGCTGGCCGTGGCGGTGGAAGATCCAGCGGCAGTTGGCACACCAGACACTTGGCACGTCACTGTGGCGCCAACCGCAATCGCACTGCCGGCGCTCCAGGCAGACGCACCAGGACTGACAGTACAAGCGCCTTGCGTCACACCTGCAGGCAAACCACTGATGGTGCAGCTGGTACCACTCACAGCACTTGCCGAGCCGGTGTTCGAGCAAGTGAACGTACCTGAATAAGACGACCCCACCGTTGCCGTGGCTGGCAAGCCGCTGGTACTGACACGCACATCGGGCGCAACGCCCACCGTGAGGGTTGCCGTAGCGGAGTTGTTTGCGGCATTCATGTCGCTCGTTGCCCCCGTGCTACCGGTCACCGTAAACGCACCAGTGGCCGTCGGAGCACCGCTGACGAGACACGTCACCGTTTGCCCCGCTGGAACCGCTGCGCCTGCAGACCAGGCCGTGGCGCCAGGACTGATGGTGCAAGCACCCTGTGCCACACCTGCTGGCAGACCAGACACGGCACAGTTTGTGCCGCCCACCGCGCCCTGAGCACCAACGTTAGAGCAAGTGAAGCTGCCGCTGTAGGCAACGCCTTGGCTGGCCGTAATGGGCAGTCCTGCCAAACTCACGGCCATATCAGGTGCGGCCGAAAGCGCGGTTGAGCCATTGGCCGTGTTGTTGTTTGCATTGCCATCTACAGCGGCAGACACAGTGGAAGTCACACCCACAGATCCGCTGCCGGGTGCCGTGTAAGTCACGACCAAGTTGACGGCCTCACCTGGGTTGCGCACAGCGGGCAAACCACAACCGGTGACAGCACCTGTGCCGGCATCGTAGGTACATAGAGCCCCGTTGTTGCGAACCTCAACACCCGTTGGACTCCCACTCAACGCAATGTTGTAACCCACGGAGGTGGCTTGACTGCCACCAGCGTTCTCATAGCGCACTTGCACTGACACGGCACCGCCGCCCGCACCGGTAGCAGGCGCGGATACGGTAGTAGTCATGTCAGGCGAAGAACCTGCCGTCACTTCGGTGCTGCCAGTGGATTTGTTATTGCCACTGTTGGGATCAAAAGACGTGGTGGCGATATTGGCCTCCACAGGTACAGAACCAACACCTGGCGCCGTGTAAGCCACCGAGAAAGCCACACTCTGACCCGATGTCAGTTGGGTTGGGACCCCACTGGTCAGCGTGACATTGCCCGTCGTAGCGTTATAGGAGCACGCGACTCCGCCACTGCACGCAACCCCCGTCAAACCAGCGGGCAGTTTGAGAGAGGCCGTGACGTTATCGGCCGTCAGTGGGCCAACGTTCGACAATGTCACAGGTAGATTCACTGTGGCTCCTGGAGCCACTTTTGCCGGAGGCTGTACGGTGGTGCGAACGTCAGCTCCCGTCGAAGCTGTAGATACAGTGGTAGCACCTGTGGCCGTGTTGTTGGCGGTGTTCGATTCAGCAGCCGCTGCGACGGTGGAGGAAACCTCCACAACACCGGACGTCGGTGCGGTGTATCGCAAGGTCATGTTTGTCCAGATACCTGCGCCCAGGCTAGCAGGCAGGCCGCTGACACTGACAGCGCCAGTGGCTGCGTTGTAATTGCAAACGGCTGGCTGAGCACAGGACACGCCCGACAGGCCTGTGGGCAGTTGCGCAGAGTATGTGACGCCCGTCGCAGTTGCGTCACCCAAATTTCCGAATCGAACCACGACGTCCACCGCAGCACCAGGGGTTGTGGTTGCAGGAGCCGTGACACTGGTAACCACGTCCGCAAACCCCGTGGAGCTGGAGGGCGTAGTGGTACCGCTGGCAGCGTTATTAGCAGCGTTCGCGTCGCTGGCAGCGTTGATGCTGGTTGCCACCGTGACAGGGGTGGCTGGCGCTACATAGCTCACGGTAACGGAAAGGCTTTGTCCCGCAACAAGCGTATTGGGCAGCCCTGTCAACGTCACAACACCCGTGCCTGCATCGTATGAACAGGTCGCGCCAGCGCAGCTTACCTGGGCAGGATTCAACCCTGTGGCCAGGGTCATTCCATACACAACGCCTGTGGCGGTGGTGCCGCCGGCGTTGGCAAACGTCACGGGCACTGTTACCGTGCCGCCCACCACGGCAGAGGGCGGCGCGGCAACTGTGGTCATCACATCAGGGGCGTTGTTGCCAGTACCCACCAGCGTGACAGCGCTTGCAGAGTCCGGTGCGAGGTTGTCGCCCTGGGATGTCACCGTACCCACCGACGCCATCACAGGCACGTTGCCCGAAGCCGGAGCGGTATAGGAAACATTCAGGTTGGCCCATTGACCGGGCGAGAGCGAGGCTGGCAGACCCGTTACGGTCACCACACCGGTGCTTGGGTTGTAGTTGCAGGTAGCCCCCGAGCACGACAAATTGCCCAGCCCAGCGCGCAGTTGCAAGGCATAGGACGCACCAGAGGCAATCTGCGAGCCCACGTTGCCAAACGCCACCCCGACAGATACCGATGCACCGGGCGCCACACTCACAGGAGCAGATACCGTGGCTTTGACATCCGCAAAATCAACCACCGTCAGTACGTTGCTTTGCGGCTGAGTTGTTTGGTAGGTCCAAAGATTGAGCGCCTTTGAATCACCAAAATACTGTCCGGCCCCCGCGCAATCTGAGTTGTTGTTGCTACCCTCTGGCCACCAACGCGCATAGGCCGTATTCGGACCACTGCCGTTGTCTTGATTGCGCAACGAAGAGTCCACGCCAAGCAAGGCTTCATTGGGCGTAGGCTGAGCATACGCAGAACCACAAATATGGCCATTCAACGTGCCAACGGCAGTGCCATTCTTGGTCACATATCCGCGATCGTCGTAATAAACGGTTGGGTCGCCAGGGGAACTTCCGTTGAGCTTGGTGATAACTGGACCACCGTATCGGTTTCCTTCCACGTCGGCAAAAGGAAAATGCACCTCACCATTGCGACCCGAAATGCGGAATTGGTAGTTGCCGACGCCCATGTTGGCGCCGTTGTTGTTCTTCCCATCCCAAGTCACGGAGTAAGACCCCGTACCCGACGTACCCGTCAGGACACGATTCAAACCGCTCGCTGGGTTCCAATCCACACCATCGTGACTGATGATGATCTGAAACGACATGGTGTCAGTCACATAGAACTCGAACACCCCACCTTGCCCCACATAGCTGGTCGATGTGTTGGCAGGGGGATAGGAGAACTTGAATGAGTTGACTTGCGGAGGCTTAGGAGCCAAGGGGATGCCCAAAGCCGTCAGCGTAGATTCAACACTGCTTCCACCTGCGGTGATGTCGCTAAAAAACAGCGGGTATTGAGCACCGTCTGCCGTCACGCCCGATATGCCCACGGGGCGGAACTGGCTGACCGTTTGGTTCTGACCCCGAATGTCTTTGTACAGCGGCTCAGATTGATCCCGAAAGCCAAAAGCGTTGGCATAGAAAACGCCCGCATTGGGATCAATCCCCACCAGCTGCTGGCGATAGCGATAGCCATCGTCAGTGACGTAGTAAAGGCTGGAATAAATACGCTTCCCCGAGCCGTTACCACCCGTGTCCGCAGCCCAGGCATAGGTAAACACGCGACCTGTTTTTTCGCTCACGCCATAAGGATTAGTGACGCTGAAATCACGCACCGCGACATCCCAAGCCGAGACACCCGTTTGAGCCAAGGCAGGCGTAGCGACCGAGGCATTGGCACCATTGCCCCCAGTCCCGGAGAAACGCACGCCATAAATTCCTGTGGCAGGCACGCTCCATACACATGGGACGAAGCCATTCGGATCTGCAGCGTTTTGCTTAGGGCCATAGGTTTCCTCTGCCCGGTTGGCGATCAGACCGTCCGTACCTGCAGAGCAATCAAACCCCGCAGTCAAGCCGCTCAGGTCTTCGTTGCCTTTCACGCCCGCGAATCCGCCAGGCGGCATGGAATATACGGATACGACACCCGTTCCAGCAGAGTCACGGTTTCGGGAACCCAGCAAAATGACTTCGCCGGCCTGTGCATACACATAGATCAGTGAACGCGCGGGCACGACATTCATCCAGACAGAGGTTCCGCTGACCGTGAGATTGGCGCGCCCGCCGTCTGCGTTGCCGCCCGTAACGTAATTGGCCTCGTAAGAGGCTGGATACAAGGAGCGACTGCCTTCAGCGTGCGCTGACAGTGAACAGAACGCACCCGCCCCTATGAGCAACAAACTGCTCAGTTGCTTTATCAATTTCATGAATGGTGAACTTCTAAGATCCGAAGAAGTCCGACAGGCACCTGCTTAAGCAAGGCTGGAGACATCAGCAGAAGTGCTGAGCGCGCGCTAAGAACGCCAGCGGTGGAGAGGACGCAAGCGAGGGTATCAACGGCTAGACACCCAATTCAAAAATTGGCAATTGTTCACATTTTCAAGTTATTTAAAGCCACTCCACCGAGCGCCCAGAGCCTCCATCAGTCGCATATCCACAACACAAGAATCCTTCCTGGCCCATTCAAAATTGCGTTCAACAGCGGTAAGAAAAATTCGCTCGGCGCTCAGCACAAGCGTCAATGAGCGTGGCCATCGTGCACTTGGTGGGCTTTCAGGTCATCGACCACGTTCACCGTAACGCCATTGGGCAGCACCATGTCGGCAGGACGTTGTCCAGGCTTGCACTCACCCAGCCAACGCGCAGTGAAGTGCGTCAGCCCCGGGTTGAAGCGCACTGGTTTGGAGTACTTCACTTCAAACTGCCCCTCGTAAGCCTTTTGGAAATCTCCCAGAAGGCGTATTTGGGCCTCTACCCTGTTGTCGTGCACCCAGCAGGTGGTGTTGACTTCCAGGCCATTGCGCGTTTTCTTCACTCGTATCTGGTGGCAATGCTCTTGCCCCGGAACGATAGACATCAAACTCACCTGGTCGGTCGCCCGATCGGTACATTGCTGCACCTGCTGCTGGCGCATGACCGACTGGGTACCTGAGCGCAAGGTCACCTCCCAAAGCCCGGGCTTTCGCACTGGCAACGCATCGGCATAGGCCCCGGCTGCGCCCATCAGCAATACCAGTGCCACCCCCAAAGCCCGATGACCAGACGGATTCGTGCTCTCGTCAGGCCGTAAAAATCGCACACCCATTGAGCAACTCCATAAATAGACAAACCCATGCTCTGCACAAGCAAAGCCTGGGTTGCAAGGTTCGTTCCGAACAAAACCGTTGTCAGCGCCTTGTCACGGCCTTGGCGCTGGGCTGTGCCACAGCACAGACCCAATCTCAGGGCCGCAAGCGCTCACACGGTTCAGCGCACGCCCAGTTGACGGCGGTGCATGAAGGCCATCAGGCCCAGCAATGCCGACATGAGAATGAGCCCCCACTCGGACAGGGTCGGAATGCTGTTGGCCGTGGCGGCCACAAAGGTCACGTCCACCGTGCAATTGGCGTTGACGGTGTTGGTCGTGAAGGTGTTGCCCGACAACGTGCCGCCGCAAGCGGTACCACCCGTGGCAATCCTGGCAATGAAACCAGCAGCAGGAGCCAGCGTGTACACCGCGCGATTGCCCGCAACCACGCCCGTCACGCCAGTGGGGGACATGGAGCCATTGGCACCCGATGTCGCCGTCACGGTGATATCAGAAAAGTCAAACCGCACTGTGCAATCACCTGTCACGGGGCCCACTGTGTAGATATTGCCCACCAGATTGCCAGGACAGGTGCCCGACACGGCTGGGTAGTAGCCCGCGGAAGGGGTCAGGCTGTAAACCACGGTACCGCCCTGGCCTACCACTTGGGGGGCAGTCGGCGTAGCCGTGCCATTGGCGCCAACAGACGATGTCACAGTGGCAGTGAGGGCAAAGGTTGCCACGACAGACTGGTCGCTGGTCATGTTGCTGATCGTGCAAGGATTGCCGGTGCCAGTGCACGCGCCCGTCCAGCCCGTGAATATGCTGCCAGCGGGGGCCGAGGCCGTCAGGATCACCTGCCCACCGTTGGCCACCGACATGCCGCAAGAAGCGCCACAATTCAGGCCCGCAGGAACGCTGGAAACCGTGCCGGTGCCCGTGCCCGCTTTGGTCACAGTCAACTGGCGCAAAACCCCGATGGAGTTGGTGTCGCCTGCCGCATTGTTGGCCGACGAACTCTCCGTCACGCCCGCAGGGGCGGCTACTGAAAACACCGTGGACGTTGTGCCTGATGCAGCGGCTGTCGCGTTGACGGTGTAAGTCACACTGGCGCCCACAGGCAAGTTGACCAATTCACCACTGAGTGCACCGCTGCCCGTGGCGTTACCGCATACGCCGCCATTGCTGCCAGAGCAGGTCCACGACCCCACCGTCAAAGACGACGCCGTTTGCGACACGGGAGCACCGGTAACAGCGGTAGGGCCGAGGTTGGTCACGGTCACCACGTAGGTCAGTGCGCCATTGGGTGCCACAGAAGAAACACCGTCATTCACGCTGATAGCTAGGTCTGTCAAAGAACCGCTAGCAATCACATTGGTCTGCACCAAAGGCCCCAGGAATGTGCTGGCACCCGTGCCGCTGATGTTGTAGTTGCCGTGGTTGAGCTTGTTGTTGGGCGAAGTGGTCGTCGCCGTGGCTGGCACGGTGTAGGTAATCTGGAATGTGCCACTGGTGTGGTCGTTCAAGGTACCGAAGTTGCAACTCACAGGATCGGAGGAACCCACGGCTGGCGCCGTGCAAGTTCCGCCTGGGGCTGAGAGCGATTTGAATGTGGCGTTGACCACCGCATTGAATGCGTTGAGCGTCGCTGGGGCCACGACATCGACCTTGGTGTCGGTGACGGTCAGGCCGCTGTTGTTGCTGTAGGTGTAGGTGTAGGTCACGTCGGTGCCAGGCAACGCCGTATCCACCGTCTTAGCGCTGACCAAAAGGCCCGCAAAGAAAGGGCCCACTGAATCCACATACAACTCACCTGAATGCCCGCCCGCGTTGCAGCCTGCAGCAATCACCTCGATGAGCACCTGATCTCCCACATCCAGGAAGCCATTGCCCGGCGCCACGTCAATCGCCTGCCAGCCTGTGTATTGGTAGCCCCCCACCGTGTTCCAAGGCACGCCAGGCTGGTTGGCAAAGTTGAAGGTGCTGAACATCTGGCGATTCTTGGTGACATTGGTGATCGCCACAAAGAAGTAAGCCTGAGCGCTAGGGGCGTGACCGCCATCCTGAATCACAGGGGCCACGGCCATGCGCAAATGGATCTTGTTGTCGGTGGGGTCCACATCGGCCAACGTCATGGTCGCCGTTTGCGTGATGGCACTGGCACGTCGGTTGTTACCACGATTGTTCACGTTGGCGCTCCAGCTGCCTTGCAGCGGAATGGCCAAGGGTCCGTCGTTAAAGGCAGGTGTACCACGCACCGTGGTGTTGGTGTCAGCGGCGCCAGCGACCAAACCCAAGTCTGCTCTCGTCACTGGCGGAAAGGTGGTAATCCCGTTATTGCGCAGATACTCCACATTCCAGCCGGTGAAATCACCGGTCTCGAAATTGCCGTTGGTCACGCCCGCTTGCGCTGGCATGGCCGTCAAAGTGGCTGCCAAGGTCATCAGACCAGCGCCCAGCCAATGACGACTGCGCTCGGCAAGGGCCCTCCAGATTGTCTTTTTCACGCTGAGTTTTCCTTCAAAAATAATGCACCGCACAAAAAAAGGGCAAAGCCATCCCCCGACGGCCAAGCCGCCAAAAAAAGCAAAGGGAATGAGGGGAGAGAAGGTGTCAGCCCGCTAGCGGAGGACCACCCAACTCAAAGAAAAAACAGGCTCACATGGCGAACACCAAGCCTTTGCCAAACACAGCACGCACCGGTAGCGCCATGCCGGTGTCACCTAGCGTTTTGCGCCGCAAGCGCGTCAGGGCGGACTCGATGCGATGGAAGTCATCTTCCAAGTCGCGGGCACCAACCGACTCCGACAAAACCTGCTTGCTGATGACTGCACCGGGGGTTTGCATGAGGCACGAGAGAATCTCCAGCTCACGGGTGGTCAACGACACGTTCTTGTGATTCGGGGCCTCCAGCTTGGCTCCCAGTTTGTCCAGGCGCCAAGCGGGCGACACAGGGGTACCGCCTATTTGCAAACGCTTGCTGCGAAGCTGTGACCGGATGCCCGCCACCAGCTCCTGCATGTCCACGGGTTTGACAAAGTACTGAAGCGCTCCGGCATCCAACCCTTCAATTCGGCTGTCCAGATCAGCCCGCGCAGTCATGAGCACAGTGGGGACGCCTTGCGCGGCCAGGCGGCGCACCAGGCTGAGTCCATCCTCGCCAGGCAATCCAATGTCGATGACCGCGAGGTCCACGCGATCACGCAACAGCCTGACGTAAAAGTCTTCAGCGGACTCCGCACCCCACGCGTCAAAACCCACGCGCGCGAGGTACCGACAGACATTGCCCCGAATGTCTTCATCGTCCTCAACGACGGCAATGGTGGCTTTGAAATCCAGGGCAGAGAACACTTTGAAAATGGAAACAGTTTGATACGTACCATTGTCTCAGCGACGTACCAGCCCTGCCATGCACAAGAACTCACGAGAACTCACAAGCACACCAGCGCCTATCACATGCAGACGTCTCATGTCCGGTTTATGGATCTGCCTGGTGTTGGCCCTGTCATTCACCCACGCTGCGGCGATGGATCCAGCGACGGAGACGCAATTGCGGTTGGGCTGGGATATTCCCATGGAGCGCATTGACGATGTCGAGGGCCTACTGACCCCTGAGGATGTTGGCAACCCACAACGCCTACAGCGCGTGACCACCACACTGCATCAATCACTGAACGCCGGGTACTTGAGGCATGCGGTATGGCTCAGGCTGCATGCGCCAGAGCTGATGGGGCAAACAAACGATCGCGCCCTATGGCTGTTGGCGCAACCCACCTATCTCGACCACGTCACGCTGTACCAGCGGAGTGCAGACACTGGAGCGTGGACACCTCAGCACAGCGGAGACTTGGTTCCTGCCGAGCAAAAGCCTCCTGTCCGACAACACCTGTTTCGCCTGTCGCCGGGCCAGCTCACACTGATACGGATCGAGACCACCAGCGCCATGCAATTCCAAGGCCAAGTGCTTTCCAGCCAGGCATTGGGGAGTGAGCTCACAGCGATAGAGCGCTATCAAGGCCTGTATTTCGGCGCAGCCTGCGCGTTGCTGCTGGGCATGGCTGCAGCGGCATTGATATTCAAAACGCCCGCCCTGCGTGCCTTGCTCAGCCTGGGGCTCATCAGTGCACTGCACCTCGTCAATGTCCGCGGGTACACCAGCCTATGGGCCCCCACGGCTTGGACGGAGTGGGCCAGTCACGCGGTTGGGATAGGTGCCTTCGTCATCGCCGCTGCGGTGGCCTGGCAGATCAAGGTGCAGCTCACTGCACACACGCGCTACCGAAAAACGGACCGCTTTCTGACCGCACTCAGCATCCTCAATTTGCTGTGCACGTTCAGCGTCCCGCTGCATTTCTATGGATCTGTTGCCTGGATCAACTTGGTCTCGCTGCTGGTTTGCGACGTGATTGCCGTCGCACTGTGCTTGGTAGCACTGCGCCAAGGCAGGCGAACAGTCCAGCACGCCGTATTGCTTTCGGCCTACGGCTTACACGCCCTCAGCGGAGCCCCCCTCACGCTCATCATGGTGGGGCAATCCCGATGGGACATGGATATCACCAGCCTGTGGCAGCTGGAATCCCTGGCGTTCATGGTGCTTCTGGCCATGGCCATTTTTACCGGCATGGTGGTTCGCTATCGCAAAGCCATCCAAGCCAAAGACCACGCGATTGATCGCTTGGCGGAATCTGAGCACCGGCTGGAGGACAAGGTGGCGGTGAGAACCGCTGAACTCTCCATCGCGCAGAGTGCACTGAGCGAAGCGCTGCAAAGCGAGCGCACCTTGCGCCATGAGCAGCGCCAGTTTTTCCACATGATCAGTCATGAGTTCCGCACCCCGTTGGCGGTCATCGACAGCGCGGCGGCAGAGCAACAGGCATTTCCCTCAACGGCGATAGAAGACCAAACCGAGCGAGCAGCGCAGATCCGGCGGGCCTGCAGGCGGCTGACTTCATTGGTCGACAGCTGCCTGATCAATGAACGCATGGACACGGCAGGTTTCACGCTGCACCCCTCCCCCGTACACATCACAGACCTCATGGAGCACGCGGCCCAACTGGTGCGCTGGTCTTCCAAACACCATCTGAGGCTGTTCACCCATGCAGCTCCCCACGAGTGGATTTGCGACGGCACACTGGTACGCATCGCCCTGTCCAATCTGGTGGACAACGCTGTCAAGTTCGCCAAGGCTGGAGAAATCTTTATTGCAGCCAGGAAGAACGAAGCGGGGCTGTTGGAGTTTTCCGTGGCCGACGAAGGTTCGGGCATGTCACTGGAAGTCATGAACAAGATATTTGCCCAGTTTGAGCGCGGAGACCGCACAGACCAAAGCCGTGGATTTGGCCTGGGGCTGTGGGTAGCACGCCGCGTGGCACTGCTGCACAGAGGAGAGATTGATGTGGAATCGCGGCTGGGCCACGGCACCTGCTTTCGGCTGACGATTGCCGCACAGCGCCTTGCCAAGTGACGGCATGATGAATCCTGGATAATCAGGGTTTCACAGCCAATCCACAGGCGCAGCAAAGCCTGGCAGGCCGCCATCGGTCTGTTTGCAGCGATCCATGCACCCATGAGCGTTAACGCGACCGACCCCAATCTCAAGCACCTGCAAAAAGCCCGCGAGCAAATCGCCAAGGGCGATCTCAAGAATGCGGCACTGACTCTGAACAAGGCCAACAAGCAATGGCCCCAAGACCCTCGGGTCTTCATGCTGGGCGGCCTGATGGCAGAGAAATCCGGCAACATCAAGGGGGCGTTTGAGGCCCTGCGCAAATCCGTTTCGCTCTCGCCAGACTGGGCGCCGGGCCTGTTGGAACTGGCACTGCTGCATGCCCGCCAGAACCAGTTCAAGGATGCCGTGGAAACGGCGGAAAAAGTGGTGGCCCTGGAGCCCAAGAACCTGCAAGTACTGGCCGGTGTGGTGGACATCGCCCATCGTGCGGGCCACACCGACATGGCCATTCGCCACCTGCGCCGTGGTCTGGAGTTGGTGCCCAACGATGTGATGCTGCGCCGCCTGCTCGCACGCGATTTGACCGAGCAAAGCCAATTTGAAGAAGCGCTGGCCCTGTGGGCGGGCCTGATTGCCGAAAACCCCAGCGACCATGAATCCCTGGTGGGCCGCGTGCAGACGCTGCTGGCCTGCGGCAAGGCGGCAGACGCTCTGCCAGATACCCAAGCCCTGCTGGCGCTGGCGCCGCAAGACGAGGTGTACCAGTATTACGCCCAACTGGCCCAGGGCCAGGTGCCCAGCCAGCAACCTCCTGCACTGATGCGCCACCTGTTTGATGGCATGGCCGACGTGTACGACGGGCACATGGTGCGTGGCCTCAAGTACCAACTGCCCAAGCAAGTGGCAGAAAAGATCGTGGCGCGCTACCCAGACAAGCACCTGAACTTGCTGGACCTGGGCTGCGGCACCGGGCTGCTGGGGGTGTGCCTGGGCCCACTGAATGGCGGCTACATGATCGGGGTGGACCTGTCCACCAAGATGGTGGAACAAGCGGCGCGCCATCAGGTGTACGACCGCTTCCACACCGTGAACCTGCACGATGCACTGCGCGATACCCCCGATGGTTTGTACCAAGTCATCACGGCGCTGGATGTTTTCATCTACGCGGGCGATCTGACCACGGCCATCCCGAACGCGCTGCGGGTGCTGGCCGCCGATGGCCAACTGATCTTCTCGTGCGAAGCCGCCGATGAAAACGGCCCCGATCTGGTGCTGCAGGCCAATGGCCGCTACACCCACAAGCGCAGCCATGTAGAGGCGCTGTGCCGTGCGGCGGGCTTTGACGAGGTGGGCGTGGAAGACACCACCCTGCGCACCGAAGGAGGCACGCCCGTGCAAGGTTTTGTCGTGACGGCACACAAGCCCGCGGCAGCCTGATGCCCAGACCCTGCGCTCCAGCAGGGATCTTCTCGAAACAAAAGGCCAACCGCATGCGGTTGGCCTTTTTGCTTTTTACGCAGCAACGGGCAAAGACAGGCCTGTGCGTGCCCCACTCAAGTCAGCAGGTAATCCACTGGCAGCAAAGGCGCAGGCAAGTCGCGCTCGCCCAGCGCTTCGCGCAGGTTGATTTCAATGGCCCGACACAGCGTGTCCAAAGGCAAGTCGTTGCTCTCCAGGCCAAAGGGCTCTTCGATCTCATCGCCCAGTGCATCCAGCCCAAAGAAGGTGTAAGCCACGATGGCCACCACAAACGGCGTCATGAAGCCTGTGGTGTCCACCAAGCCAAAGGGCAGCAAGAAGCAATACAGGTAAGCCGTGCGGTGCAGCAGCAACGTGTACGAGAAAGGGACCGGGGTATTGCGAATGCGTTCGCAAGAGGCTGCCGAAGCCGTCATGGCCGACAGGGTGGCGTCAATGCCTGCGGCAAGGCAGGGGTCGATGCGCCGCTCACGCAGGCACAGCGCCAAGTCCTGCCCCATGCCCTGCATGATGGAATCAGGGCGCTGCGACGACTGCGCCACACGCGGCCAGTCTTCGGCAGGCAACCAGCGCTGCAGCAGCGCGTCATCGCTTTGCGCACGCAAATGCAGACGCAACGCATGCACAAAGGCAATGGCGCGGTGCACCATGCGTACGCGCACATCGCCTGCGCGGTCCAACGGGTCCACGGGCTGGTCCAGCTCAATCAGGCTCAGGCACTGCCGGGACAGGTTACGCGTGCGCAGCACCAGGTCCCCCCACAGCTTGCGCCCTTCCCAGTAGCGGTCGTAGGCCGTGGTGTTTCTGAAGCCCAAAAAGATGGCCAGCGGCAAACCCATCAGCGTGAAGGGGATCGGCGTCAGGGTGATCTTGAACGTGAACAGGCTGCCGTGGGCCAAGGTGACCCCGGTGGCCAACAGGGTGTTGAACAGCAGCGTCCAGCGAATGCGCTGAAGGATCGAGCCCCGCAGCAGCAGAAACAACCGCAGCCCGGAAGGCCGATCGCGAACAATCATGGGATCAAATCAAGGGGAAACCCTTATTTTTTCACAAACCCATTACCCGACCAGACTGCAACACTGCCCAGGCGCTGTGCAGAACGCGCTAAGCCGACAACCGCGACGACTTGGGCACATGCGCCATCAAGAACTCCATCTGGTCCACCAAGATACGGCGGTTACGCAGGATGAAATCCTCCCACAGGCTGGGCACGTAGGGGGTGTAAAGCAAAGGCATGTGGGCCTGCTCGGGGGTGCGTGGGCCTTTGCGGTGGTTGCAGGCGCGGCAGGCCGTGACCACATTCATCCAGTGGTCCTGCCCGTGGTGGGCAAAGGGCACGATGTGCTCGCGGGTGAGTTCTTCCTCATGAAAATGCCCGCCGCAGTAGGCACAGACATTCCGGTCGCGCGCAAACAGCTTGCTGTTGGTCAGGCCTGGTTTAAGGTCAAACGGGTTGATGCGTGGCACGCCTTTGGTGCCGATGATGCTGTTGATGGCAATCACCGACTGTTCGCCTGTCACGGCGTTGTACCCGCCTCGAAAGCGCGCGATCTGTGCACCAGACTCCCAGCGCACTTCACCCGCAGCGTAATGAATGACCGCTTGCTCCAGCGTAATCCACGATTGGGGTAGCCCTTGGGCTGACAGCTTCAAGACCTTCAAAACACGCCTCCTGGAACTCTGGGTACACAAGGATTCGGAACTCGGATGTCTCGGGATGGCCCCGGGTCGGCGCCATTCAGGCCCTCTTGCACGCCAGCCCCGCCCAGTTACGCTCGTGCGTGGGGCAAAGTGTCACAAGAAGAAGCCTCGGTCACAATATACTCCGTTTTCATGACAAATTGGCGTCTTGCGCTTGATCTGTGAGCGCTAGCTGCTATCAAAAAGATAACAAACCGATGAAGATTTTTCGCGGATTTCACCACCCCGGCATCGCCCGCGCGTGCGCGTTGACCATCGGTAATTTCGACGGCGTGCACCGTGGCCACCAGGCCATGCTGGCGCTGCTGAACAACGAAGCCGCCCACCGAGGGGTGGAGAGTTGCGTGCTGACCTTTGAGCCGCACCCCCGCGACTACTTTGCCGGTGCGCTGCACAAGCCCGAGCTGGCCCCGGCCCGCATCGGCACTCTGCGCGACAAGTTGACCGAGCTGGAGCGCTGTGGCGTGCAGCAGGTGGTGGTGCTGCCATTCAGCGCACGCCTGGCCGCGCAAACTCCACAGGCGTTCATCGACGAGGTGCTGGTGCAAGGCCTGGGGGTGCGCTATGTGCTGGTGGGCGACGATTTTCGCTTTGGCGCCCAGCGCGCGGGCGACTACGCCATGCTGGATGCGGCAGGCCAGGCCCAGGGCTTTGACGTGGCCCGCATGAACAGCTACGAGGTTTCTTACCCCCACACTCCGCACTTCGTGTCGTCGTTGCCCCCCGAGGGGGCTGGGCCCGCCTTGGGGCGGCCCGGCGGCGGCCCCGGCCTTCGCGTTTCCAGCTCTGCCGTACGCCATGCCCTGGCGCAGGGCGACATGGAGGCCGCAGCCACCCTGCTGGGGCGCCCCTACACCATCTCAGGCCATGTGGTGCACGGCCGCAAGCTGGGCCGTGAGCTGGGCGCCAGCGTGCAGGGGGCACAGGACGGGTTTCGCACCCTGAACCTGCGCTTTGCCCATTGGAAGCCTGCCGCCAGCGGCATCTTTGCCGTGCTGGTGCACGGCCTGGGCGCAGCGCCCTTGCCCGGCGTGGCCAACCTGGGGGTGCGCCCCTCACTGGACCCGAGCGACGTCAACGGCGGCCGGGTGCTGCTGGAAACCCATTGCCTGGACTGGCCCTCCACCCTGGGGCCCGAGGGGGCGTACGGTAAAATCATCCGGGTGGAACTTCTGCACAAACTGCACGACGAGCTCAAGTACGACGGTCTCGATGCCTTGACGAAGGGCATTGCGAAAGACTGCGCCGATGCGCGAGCGTACTTTGCCTCGGCCCAAGCCCCCTCGCACACCGAAACCCGTCGCCAGACCACGCGCGACCGAATTTAGAGGGCTGCCTGCGCGCAGCGCCTGCGGATTGCAGGCCCACCTCTGTCTTTGCATCCCTCGTTTTTCGCGCCGGGTCTGCCCCGGATTGCACCGTTTTAAGGCTTCTTCATGTCCGATAACGCCAGCCCCACCCCGTCCAGCAGCACTACTGCAGTGGACTACCGCGCCACGCTGAACCTGCCCGACACCAGTTTCCCCATGCGCGGCGACCTGCCCAAGCGCGAACCAGGCTGGGTCAAGGAGTGGGAAGACCAGGGCATGTACAAGCGCCTGCGCGATGCCCGCCATGGCGCGCCCAAGTTCATCCTGCACGACGGCCCGCCCTACGCCAATGGCCAGATCCACATGGGCCATGCGGTCAATAAGATCCTCAAGGACATGATCACCAAGGCGCGCCAACTCGAGGGCTTTGACGCGCTGTACGTGCCAGGCTGGGATTGCCACGGTCTGCCCATCGAAAACGCCATCGAAAAGCTGCACGGCCGCAACCTGCCGCGTGACGAAATGCAGGCCAAGAGCCGCGCCTTCGCCACCGAGCAGATCGCGCAGCAAATGACGGACTTCAAGCGCCTGGGCGTTTTGGGCGAATGGGACAACCCCTACAAGACCATGAACTTCGCCAACGAAGCGGGCGAAATCCGTGCGTTCAAACGCGTGATAGAGCGTGGCTTTGTGTACCGTGGCCTCAAGCCCGTGTACTGGTGCTTTGACTGCGGCTCGTCGCTGGCCGAGTTCGAGATCGAGTACCAAGACAAGAAGAGCACCACGCTGGATGTGGCCTTCAAGTCACACGACCCAGCCCAGCTGGCCGCCGCCTTTGGCCTGCCCTCGCTAACCAAAGACGCGTTTGTGGTCATCTGGACCACCACCGCCTGGACCATCCCCGCCAACCAGGCCCTGAACCTGAACCCCGAAATCACCTACGCGCTGGTCGATGCGGGCGAACGCCTGCTCCTGGTGGCCGAGCCCCTGGTGGCGTCGTGCCTGGAGCGCTACGGCCTCACGGGCAGCGTGCTGGCCACCACCCTGGGCAAGAACCTGGGCGGCCTGGAGTTTGAACACCCCTTGTACGACGTCGATGCAGGCTACCGCCGCCTCGCCCCGGTGTACCTGGCCGACTACGCCACGGCCGATGACGGCACGGGTATCGTGCACTCGTCGCCCGCCTACGGTCTGGAAGACTTTAACTCCTGCCGCGCGCACGGTATGGCGCTGGACGACATCCTGAACCCCGTGCAAGGCAACGGCACCTACGCGGCCGACTTCCCGCTGTTCGGCGGCCTGCACATCTGGAAGGCCGTGCCCGTCATCATCGAAGCGCTGCGCAACGCGGGCCGCCTGATGACCACCAAGGACATCACCCACAGCTACCCGCACTGCTGGCGCCACAAGACGCCGGTGATCTACCGCGCCGCCGCGCAGTGGTTCATCCGCATGGACGAAGGCGAAGGCGTGTTCACCAAAGCGGGCGAGAAGCCCGCCAAGACGCTGCGCCAGATTGCCCTGGACGCCATCGAGCACACCAGCTTCTACCCCGAGAACGGCAAGGCCCGCCTGCACGACATGATCGCCGGGCGGCCCGACTGGTGCATCTCGCGCCAGCGCAGCTGGGGCGTGCCCATCCCGTTCTTTCTGCACAAGGATTCGGGCGAGCTGCACCCGCGCACCATGGAAATCATGGACCAGGCGGCAGCCATCGTTGAAAAGGGCGGCATCGAGGCCTGGAGCCGCGTGACGACCGAAGAAATCCTGGGCGCTGAAGACGCCCCCAACTACACCAAGAGCACCGACATCCTGGAAGTGTGGTTTGACTCCGGCTCCACCTTCAGCCACGTGCTGCGCGGCACACACCCCAACGTGCACCACGACACCGGCCCCGAGGCCGACCTTTACCTGGAAGGCCACGACCAGCATCGGGGCTGGTTCCACAGCTCACTGCTGCTGGCCAGTGCGCTGGAAGGCCGTGCGCCCTACCGTGGCCTGCTCACGCACGGCTTCACCGTGGATGCCAAGGGCATCAAGATGAGCAAATCACTCAAGAACGGCATCGATCCTCAGGAGATCAGCAACAAGCTGGGCTCAGAAATTATCCGCCTGTGGGTGGCCGCCAGCGACTACTCCGGCGACATCGCGGGCGACGAGAAGATCCTCGCCCGGGTGGTGGACGCGTATCGCCGCATCCGCAACACCCTGCGCTTCTTGCTGGCCAATGTGAGCGACTTTGATCCCACGAAGGACGCCGTGCCGTTTGGCGACATGCTGGAGATCGACCGCTACGCCCTCACCCGCGCGGCCGAGTTCCAGGCCACCGTGCTGGCCCACTACAAGGTGTATGAATTCCACCCCGTCGTGGCCAAGCTGCAGCTGTACTGCTCGGAAGACCTGGGTGGCTTCTACCTGGACGTGCTCAAGGACCGCCTGTACACCACAGCACCCAAGAGCCTGGCCCGCCGCAGCGCCCAGACCGCGCTGTACCAGATCACCCACGCCATGCTGCGCTGGATGGCGCCGTTCCTCTCCTTCACGGCCGAAGAGGCATGGAAGGTGTTTGGCAGCTCCGACTCCATCTTCCTGGAAACCTATGGCTCCATCGCCAGCGCCGATGAAGGCCTGCTGGCCAAGTGGACGCGCATCCGCGAGATCCGCGACGTGGTGAACAAGGAGATCGAGACGCTGCGCGCCGCAGGCCAGGTGGGCTCGCCCCTGCAGGCCAACGTGACGCTCACGGCAGCCCCCGAGGACTACGCCTTGCTGAGCAGCTTGGGCGACGACCTGAAGTTTGTGTTCATCATTTCCGCTATCGAATTGGTAGCTGGTAGCGCTTTACAGATCAGCGTTACGAGCAGTTCCAGCGCCAAGTGTGAACGCTGCTGGCACTACCGCGACGATGTAGGCCAAGACGCAGCCCACCCCACCATTTGCGGCCGCTGCACCAGCAACCTCCATGGCGCCGGTGAAAACCGGGTGTGCGCTTAAATGGCGGGCGCGCAAACCTTCGGCGGGCAGTCTGTGGCCCGCAGCATGGGCTGGTGGCTGCTGTGGGCCGTGGCCATTGTGGTGGCCGACCAGTGGACCAAGGACCTGATCCTGCGCAACTACCAATGGGGTGAAGCCACGCACATCACTGGCTTCTTCAACATCGTGCGCGCCCACAACACCGGTGCGGCGTTCTCCTTCCTGTCGAATGCGGGGGGATGGCAGCGCTGGCTGTTCACGGGCATTGGGGCGGTGGCCAGCATTTTCATTGTGTGGCAGCTGTACAAACACCCCACCCAAAAGCTGTTTTGCTTTGCGCTGGCCAGCGTCATGGGCGGCGCCATCGGCAATGTGGTGGACCGCCTCATGCACGGCTACGTAGTGGATTTTCTGGACTTCCACGCCATGGGCACGCACTTCCCCGCGTTCAATGTGGCGGACTCCGCCATCACCGTGGGGGCTGTTTGCCTGATTCTGGATGAACTGCTGAGAGCGCGTCGCGAGCGCTGAACCGGTGCAGCCACACTGTGGCGCCTGTCCCCACCCAACGGCCCGCCTTGTGCGGGCCGTTGGCGTTATGGCATGTGCCACATGCGTCATGCACGATGCCTCGCCAGCCTCATGGGCTTCTGCGCGGACGCTATCGATTCAGGAGTATGCTTGTGTGTCAATTTGATGAAAAACAAGGGTGAGCGCGTTTTTTGCACAACCCGTTATGCGATCGCTCAACGGCCCGGCCAGCACCTGCAGTGTTTCGGCCAAAGGTCGGCAAGAGCCACGCGACATGCTGCGGGTGGGTGCTGAACAAGCCCGCCGCAAGCACCACAACAAGAACAACGACGGTATTTCATGAAGCATCTGTTGAACCTACTGGCCGCTGTGGCCCTGCTCATCTGGGGCACCCATCTGGTGCGCACCGGCATCCTGCGTGTGTTTGGCGCCAACCTGCGCCAGCTCATCGCCCGCAGCGTCAGCACGCGGTTCACGGCGGTGCTGTCCGGCATGGGGGTCACGGCGCTGGTGCAGTCCAGCACAGCCACGGCGCTCATCGTGTCATCGTTCGTAGGCCAGGGGCTGGTGGGGCTGCCTGCGGCGCTGGCCGTGATGCTGGGGGCCGACGTGGGCACCAGCGTGATGGCCGTTGTGTTTGCCATGGACCTGTCCTGGCTGTCGCCCCTCTTCATCTTTGTGGGGGTGGTGCTGTTCATCTCGCGCAAAGACACAGCCGTGGGCCGCGTGGGGCGTGTGCTCATTGGCCTGGGCCTGATGCTGCTGGCGCTGCGGCTGATCACCGAATCCACCACCGTCCTCACCCAGTCACCCACCGTGCGCACCTTGCTGGGCGCTCTCACCAGCGATTTGCTGCTGGAGATTTTCACGGGCTCGGTGCTGGCCGTGCTGTCTTACTCCAGCCTGGCCACTGTGCTGCTCACGGCCACGCTGGCGGGCTCTGGCGGTATTCCGGTGGACGTGGCCCTGGGCCTGGTCGTGGGGGCCAACCTGGGCAGTGGCCTGCTGGCCGTGCTCACCACACTCAAGGCCAATGTGCAGACCCGGCAGGTTCCGATGGGCAACCTCATGTTCAAGGTCATCGGCGTGGTCATCATGACCCCGCTGATTGGCCTGTGGCTGCGCCACGCACGGCCCTATGTGCCCGACACCGCGAGCCTGGTGGTGCTGTTCCACCTCGCGTTCAACCTGGTGGTGGGCCTGGTGTGCATCGGGCTCACCCGCCCCGTGTCCAGGCTGGTTCAGCGCATTCTGCCCACGGCCGATGCGCAAGCCCCGTCCGCAGGCAGCCGCCCGCAGCACCTGGACCCTTCTGCACTCGCCACCCCCTCACTGGCCATCTCTTGTGCTGCCCGCGAGGCGCTGCACCAGGCCGACGTGGTCGAGTCCATGCTGCTGGGCCTGCACCAGGTGATTCGCACCGATGACCAGAAGCTGGCAGAAGACCTGCGCAAGCTCGACGACCAGGTCGATGGCCTGTACTCGGCCATCAAGTACTACATGACCAAGATCTCTCGCGAGGCGCTGGACGAGCGCGAGGGGCGGCGCTGGGCCGACATCATCAGCTTCACCATCAACATGGAGCAGATTGGCGACATCATTGAGCGCGTGCTGATCGACATCGAGGACAAGAAGATCAAAAAGGGCCGCCAGTTCTCCGAGGCTGGAATGGAAGAAATCAACGAGCTGCACACCCGCCTGGTGGCCAACCTGCGCCTGGCCATGAGCGTGTTCCTCAACGGCAACGTGCGCGATGCACAAAAGCTGCTGGAAGAAAAAGCACGCTTTCGTGACCTGGAGCGTGCCTACTCGGCCACCCACCTGGCGCGCCTGTCGGACAACACGGTGCAGAGCATCGAGACCAGTTCCCTGCACATTGACCTGATCAGCGAACTCAAGCGCATCAACTCGCTGCTGTGCTCCATTGCCTACCCCATCCTGGAGTCCGCTGGCGCGCTGGCCCCCAGCCGCCTCAAGCCCACGCCCGATCAGGTGTGACGTTGCGACAACGTCGACTGCATCGGGTAGCAGTCAGCGGGCATTCGGTCAGGCCACACTGGCCACGCTGGTGCAGGGGTAACGCAGGGGCTGGGTGATCTCGGCCGCCAGCGCTGTTGGGTAAATCAGCTCACGCACAAAGTTCGCGTCCTCGCGCACCATCTGCGCGGCCTCTGGCAGGCCAAAGTAGTCCAGGTAAAACGGCATCTGCTGGATAAGCATCTCAAACCCAGGCTGCGCATGCAGCCCACGCGAGCGGGCGGCGCGCACCAGCGGGGTGGGCTGGTTGCGCAGCAAGATGTCAAACAGCGCGGCATGCGGCTCCATGCGATCCACATCGCAGGGCAGCGGGTCATCGTTACCCAGCCCCACGGCCGATGCGTTGACCACCAGGTCGTAGCCAGCGGGGTCACTGCTGTCCACCGCGACCACATTGGCGTCAAAAAATCCATCCAGCTCCGTGGCCAGCCCAATCGCCTTGCCGGGCACAGGGTCGTAGAAGGCGATGAATTCGGCGCCCTGGGTGGTGCCGCCTTGCGCCAGAGACACCCCAATGGCCGCAGCACTCACCCCTGCGCCCAAAATCAACACACGCTTGCCCCGGTAAGGAATATTGAACCAATCGAGGGCGCCCAAAATACCTTCGCCGTCAAACAAATCACCTTCGAGCTGGCCTTCGCTGGTGCGTCGCACGATGTTGACCGAGCGCGCCACCCGCGCCACCAGCCCGCAGCTGTCCAGCAAATGCACCACCTGCGGCTTGTGGGGCGGCGCGATGATCACGCCCTTCACGTTGCGCGCCAAAAACGTCGCCTTGAGCCACACGGCAAAGTCCCGTTCACGCACCTGCACCGGCAACATCACCGCGTCCAGGCCGCAGCGCTCAAACACCTTGTTGAACATGCGCGGTGCCCGCACGTTGGTGATGGGGTCCCCCGGGATCAGATAGATGTCGGTGCCGCCAGAAATCTTTGCCATAGAGGTCTCGCTGAAAAAAGCAGGGCCCGGGCGCTGCGGGCCGGGCGGGTGTCATCGCAAGCCTGCGACTTTAATCCCAAATGGGCACGGCCCCGCCCCGTGCCTCATTCGCCTGCAGGCACTTGCCCATCGCGCCGCGCATAGCGCTGCGCCAGCACCGCGCACACCATCAGCTGCATCTGGTGGAACACCATGAGCGGCAGCACGATGGCGCCCACCGCATGCGATGCAAACAGCACCTTGGCCATGGGCACGCCGCTGGCCAGGCTCTTTTTGGAGCCGCAGAACACGATGGTGATTTCGTCCTCTTTGGAGAAGCCAATGCGCCGCGCGGCCCAGGTGGTGGTGGCCAAGGCCAAGGCCAGCAGCACGGCGCACACCACCAACAGGCCCAGCAGGGCTGGCAGCGGCAACTGCTGCCACAGCCCTTCCACCACCGCCGCGCTGAAAGCGGTGTACACCACCAGCAAGATAGAACCCTGGTCCACAAACTTGAGCACGGCAGCCCGGCGCTTGACGAAACCACCGATCCAGGGGCGCAGCAAGTGGCCCGCCACAAAAGGCACCAACAGCTGCAGCATGATGCGGCCGATGTTGGCCAATGCATCGGGCTGCGCAGAGCCTACCGTGTGCTGCGCCTCAGGCAACAGCAGGCCCACCAGCACCGGGGTGATCACAATGCCCAGCAGCGTGGACGCCGATGCACTGCAAATGGCCGCAGGCATGTTGCCGCGCGCCATGGCAGTGAAGGCAATGGCCGACTGCACCGTGGCAGGCAACACGCACAGGTACAGGATGCCGGTGTAAAGCCCCGGAGTGACCAGGCCCTGCAGCACAGGCCGCAGCGCCCAGCCCAGCAACGGAAACAGCACAAACGTGGCCACCACCACCACGAGGTGCAGCCGCCAGTGCGACAGCCCCGCCACGATGGCATCGCGCGAGAGCTTGGCCCCGTGCAGAAAGAACAGCAGCGCCACAGCGGCCACCGTCAGCCCCTCCAGCGCCTGGGCGGCCACGCCCGATGCAGGCAGCACGCTGGCCACCGTCACGGTGCCCAGCAAGGCGAGTGTGAAATTGTCAGGAAGAAAGCGGGAACGGGCCATGGGTCAAAACACACGCAAAGTCATGAACAGGGGCACTGGCAAACCAGGGCCAAGGAGTTGTATTGGACCCCAGCCCCATTTCAAAGAGAAATGGATTTCTCTGATAGATTTATGATTTGAGCGCATGAATATCACCCTGCGCCAATTGCACGTATTCCAGTCGGTGGCGGCCACCCGCAACTTCAGCCGCTCCGGCGATGCCGTGGGGCTGACCCAACCGGCCGTGAGCCGCTGCATCACCGAGCTGGAGGCCCAACTGGGCCTGAAGCTGCTCAACCGCACCACGCGGGAGGTGACACTGACCGACGCAGGCCAGCGCCTGGCGGCACGCTTGCCCCGCGTGCTGGAGGAGCTGGAAGCCACCCTGCTGGATGTGCGCGAGCTAGCCACTGAGCGGCGTGGCCGCGTGCGCGTGGCCAGCAGCCCCACGCTGTCGGCCAACCTGATGCCCGATTGCATTGCACAGGCCCACAGCGCCCTGCCAGGGCTGGAGCTGGTGCTGCTGGACCGCATTCAGAGCGCGGTACTGGCCAGCGTGCTGTCGGGCGAGGTGGACTTTGGTGTGGTGATCGATCCCAGCGAGCGCGATGCCCTGCACTGCGAGACCATTCTGACCGAGCCCTTTTGCCTGGCCTGCCCACCCGGCCACCGGCTGGCCCGCAAGCGCCAGGTGCGCTGGACCGACCTGCAGGGCGAGCCCCTGGTCCTGCTGGACCACGAATCGGGCAGCCGCCGCCTGATCGACCGCGCCCTGGCCGAGCACGCCGTGCCATGCACAGTGGCGCAGGAGGTGGGCCACCCCACCACCATCTTTCGCATGCTCGATGCGGGGCTGGGCATCTCGGTCATCCCCACCCTGGCACTGCCCCCCGAAGGCCTGGCTGGGCTGGCTGTGCGCCCCCTGTTGCCCCGCGTGGACCGCGAGGTCATGCTGGTGCACCGCCGCAACCGCGCTCTGGCCCCCATTGCGCAGGCCGCATGGGACCTGGTGAAAACGGTGGCGTCGCAGCGACACGCCGCGCCGCAGCCCATCCCTGGTTCCAGCGCCCACCCGTAGCCCCGTCGGCGGCAGGCGGGCAAGCGCTGCATCACGTGCTGCAGAGACCGGAATCCCCACGCGCCGCCCCACCGTGGGCACCCAGTGGCCCGGTGGGGAAACTACATTCCCAGAAACCCCGCGATCACCAGACCGGCTTCCAGCGTGAAAAGGCCCTGGGCCACCCGCAAACGCACCCCTTCCGGCTGCAGCAGCTCAAAGTGATCGACCTCGCCATCCTGATTGGCCGGCTCCACACCCTCGGGCACCTGGGCGCGAAACCAGTCGATGCGCTCGCGCATGTAGCCCGCGCCACCGCCTTCCCGGCTGGGGCGGCTGAAGTCCACATGGCCACCGTGCTGCAAGCCCACCAGCGTTTCCACGCGCAGGCCCGCCTCCTCCCAGGTCTCGCGGGCCAGCGCCTGGGGCAAGGAGTCGGCGGCCGAGACCATGCCGCCCATCAGCGTGTCCCACAGGCCGGGGTTGTTGGGCTTGGCCATAGAGCGCTTTTGCACCCACATGCGGCCGTCCGGCGCCAGGCCCACCAGGTGGACGGCGCGGGTGGCAATGCCCAGCACGCGCACCGCACCCCGCTCCACCGTGCCCACCACCTCGCCCGCCGGGTTGCACACCGCCAGTTGCTCATCGCGCCAGGGGCCACACAGGCCCTCGTCGCGCAGGGCAGCGGCCAAGGCGTTGAGGGCGTCGGTGGGGGCATCCACCGATGCTTCGGGCGGCACGTCCAAGCGCCAGGCGGCGGCGCCAAAATGCTCATCAATTGATAGCTTGTAGCGCTTATCCATCAAGCGCTGGCGGCCAATTTGATTCAAAAAACCCTCAGCCACCGAGCCCACCACCTGCCCCGCCACCACCAGCGCCTGGCGCGGCTGGGCGGGAGGCTGCTGCGCAGCCTGGCGCGCGCTGGCCAGCCAGTCGCCAAAGGACCGGGGCTGGACGGCGGCGTTCACAGCGTGAGGATGGTGCAGCCGGTGGTCTTGCGTGCTTCCAGGTCACGGTGCGCCTTTTGCACGTCGGCCAGCGGGTAGCGCTGGTCGATATGGATCTTCACCTGTCCACTGGCCACCACGGCAAACAGCTCATCGGCCATGGCCTGCGTGCTTTCGCGCGTGGCGATGTGGGTAAACAGCGTCTGGCGCGTGACGTAGATTGAACCCTTGGCGCCCAGCGAGCCCGGTGCAAACGGCGCCACGGGGCCCGAGGCATTGCCGAAGCTGGCCATCAGGCCAAAGGGGCGCAGGCAGTCGAGCGACTTGTCCCAGGTGTCCTTGCCCACCGAGTCGTACACCACCTTCACGCCCTTGCCGCCAGTGATTTCTTTGACGCGCGCCGCGAAGTCTTCGGTGTTGTAGTTGATGGCATGCGCCGCGCCGTTGGCCAGGGCCAGCTGGCACTTGGCATCGGTGCCTGCCGTGCCGATCAGCTGCAGGCCCAGCGCCTTGGCCCACTGGCTGGCGATCAGGCCCACACCGCCCGCAGCGGCATGGAACAGCACGTGGTCGCCGCTGTGCAGGCCTTCCACGGGCAGGGTTTTCTTGAGCAGGTACTGTGCCGTCAAGCCCTTGAGCATCATGGCCGCGCCGGTCTCGAAGCTAATGGCGTCGGGCAGCTTGCACACACATTTGGCGGGCATCACGCGCACTTCGCAGTAGGCGCCAGGCGGGTTGCTGGCGTAGGCGGCGCGGTCGCCCACCTGCAGGTGCGTGACACCCTCGCCCACGGCCTCGACCACCCCGGCGCCCTCCATGCCAATGGTGGCGGGCATGCCCAGCGGGTACAGGCCCGTGCGGTGGTACACGTCAATGAAGTTCAGGCCCACGGCACGGTGGCGGATGCGGATCTCGCCGGGCCCGGGCTCACCCACCGGCACATCAACAATCTGGAGTTCTTCGGGACCACCATGCTGGCGGATCTGGACGGCAAGGCTCATGGCAACAGGCTCCTGTAAGGGGTGGAACGCGCCAACGGCGCGTGCAGGACAAACGGCCGCCATCCTGCCATGAATCCACCAGCCTTGCCTGCCGAGCTTTCTGTGGCACACGAGCGCGACGAAGGGCTGCGCGAAGTACCCCTTCCCTGCAGCGCGCACACCAAGGCCATTACATTTCTGGGCATGACCCAAAGACTCACGCCCGGCACGGCGGCGCTGCTGGTAACCGCCCCCCTGCTGTGGGCCGGCAACGCCGTGGTAGGCCGACTGGTGCACACCATGATTGCCCCCATCGCCTTGAACTTCATTCGCTGGCTGCTGGCCTTTGCCATCCTGCTGCCCCTGGCGCATGCGGTGCTGCGCAAAGACAGCCCGCTGTGGCCGCACTGGCGTCGTTATGCCGTGCTGGGACTGCTGGGCATTGGGCTGTACAACGCGCTGCAGTACATGGCGCTGCAAACCTCCACGCCCATCAATGTGACGCTGGTGGGTTCCAGCATGCCGGTGTGGATGCTGGCCGTGGGCACGCTGTTCTTTGGTGCCAAGGTCACGCGCCAGCAGCTGGCCGGTGCCGTGCTGTCCATCGCCGGGGTGCTCATCGTCTTGAGCCGGGGCGAGTGGGGCCAGTTGCTGGCGCTGCGCCTGGTGCCGGGCGACCTCTTCATGCTGCTGGCCACGGGGTCTTGGTCGTTTTACAGCTGGCTGCTGGTGCGCACCAGCGAGCCCGCCAGCCTGCGGGGTGACTGGGCGGCGTTTTTGATGGCGCAGATGGTGTTCGGCCTGGGTTGGTCAGGCGCGTTTGCGGGCGTGGAATGGGGCCTGGGCCGCACGCACATTGACTGGAGCTGGCCCCTGGCGGCGGCGCTGGCCTTCATTGCCGTGGGGCCTGCCGTGCTGGCCTACCGCTGCTGGGGCGTGGGCGTTCAGCGGGCGGGGCCTGCCGTGGCGGGTTTCTTCATCAACCTGACGCCGCTGTTTGCCGCGCTGCTGTCGGCCGCGTTCCTGGGGGAGACGCCACACCTGTTCCACGGCGTGGCATTCGCGCTGATCGTGGGAGGGATTGTGGTGTCGTCCAGGCGCTGAGGCGCAGCCCCTTGGAGGGCCTTAGGCCTCCAGACCGGCGGCAGCCGGATCGCGGGCCAGCAGGGCTTCCAGCTCTTGCACGGGCATGGGGTGGCCCAGCAAATAGCCCTGGAAGTAGTGGCAGCCGTAGCGGGCCAGTGTGTCGCGCTGCTCGGCGGTTTCCACCCCTTCGGCAATCACGTCCAGCTCCAGGTTGCGCGCCATGCCGATGATGGTCTGCACGATCACATCGTCGGTCTGCTTGGCACCCAGGTTGCGCACAAAGGACTGATCGATCTTGAGCTGGTCCAGCGGCAGGCGCGTAAGGTAGGCCAGAGACGAGTAGCCGGTGCCAAAGTCGTCCACCGAAAACCGCACGCCCTTGGTCTTGAGTTGCACCATCTTGGCAATGGTGTCGTCCACATCGTCCAGCACCAGCGATTCCGTCAGCTCCAGTTTGAGCAGATGGGCCTGGGCCCCGGTCTCGCGCAGCACCTCCACCACCCGGGCCACAAAGTCGCGCTGGCGAAACTGCCGCGCGCTGACGTTGACCGACACCTGCACATGCTGGTAGCGGGCATCACCCTTCCAGGCGGCGAGTTGCTCACACGCCGTGCGCAGCACCCAGTGGCCAATGGGCACGATCAACTCGCTCTCCTCGGCCACGGCGATGAACTGCCCTGGCGCCACCAGACCGCGCTCAGGATGACGCCAGCGGATGAGCCCCTCCACCCCCACGATGCGCCCATCCAGGCGCTGCTGGGGTTGGTAGTGCAGCTCAAACTGGCTGCCCGTGATGGCCCGTTGCAGGTCGTTTTCCAGTTGCACCCGCTGGTTGATGGCGATCTGCATCTGCGGATCGAAAAAGCACAGCGAGTTGCGCCCCTGCGACTTGACCTGGTACATGGCGATGTCGGCCTGCTTGAGCAGATCGGTGGGGGGCTGCATGTCCAGCCCGATGAGCGTGGCGCCAATGCTGGGGGTGCTGTGGTAAGTGTGTGCACCCAAGGCATAGGGCATATTCAAGCGGCGCAAGATCTTCTCGCCCACCCGGCGGGCCAGTGAGGCGGCCTCTTCGCTGCTGGTGGCAAGGTTCTTGAGCATGATCACAAACTCGTCGCCCCCCAGCCGGGCCACGGTGTCTTCGGTACGCACACAGGCCTTCAGGCGCTGGGCCACTTGGCGCAGCAGCACATCCCCCACCTCGTGCCCCAGGGTGTCGTTGAGGGTTTTGAAATGGTCCAGGTCCAAAAACAGCAAGGCGCCATGCAGGCCGCTGCGGGCGCTGGCGGCCACCGTCTGCTGGATGCGGTCCATCAGCAAGCGGCGGTTGGGCAAGCCGGTGAGCGGGTCGTAGAAAGCCAGGTTTTCGATCTCGGCGCTCGCGCGGCGCAGTTCGGTCACGTCGTGGTAGGTGATCACCAGGCCTGCATCGGGCGTGGCACGCTCGGTGACCTGGATCACGCGCCCATCGGGCAGGCCCTGCTCGTGCGGGCCCTGGGGGTTGCGCTGCACAGCCACGCGGTGCTCCACCCAGCGCAATTGCTCCTCGGCACTGGCGTTGTCCAGGTGGTGGCGGGCCTTTTCCATCAGCAGCTCCCGAAAGGGCACCTGCGCTGCCAATTGGCCCTTGAGCCAGGGGTAAATTTCTTCAAAACGCCGGTTCCACTGCACCAGGCGCATCTGGCTGTCGAGCAAGACAAAGCCGCTGACCATGGACTCCAGGGCTTCGTCCAGCGTGGCCTTGGAGTGGGCAATGGCCAGGCGGGCCTGCGTCATGCGGTCAAGGTAGCGCATGGACACCGCGCCCACCAGCACCATCATCACCACAAAGCCCAAGGTCGTGAGCAGGATGCCGTCGCGGGTAGAACGCCAGGCCGCCAACGCATCGTCACGCGGCACGCTCGCGGCGATGCGCAAGTCCTGGTACATCAAAGGCCGGTACACCACCAGGGCCAGCGCCCCACTCAAACGCGCACGCGCTTGCCATGCCGGGCCCAGCACATCCAGATCGGCCAGCGGCGGCGCCAGGGAGCGGGCCTGCGCGTCTTCTTGCCGAGGCATGGTGAGCAGCGCCTGGCCCGCGGAGCGTTCCAGCGTCACTTGCAGCCCTGCGATGTCCATGCCCTGGGTGAGCACACCCGCCAGCGCGCTGACCGGCACTTCGGCCACGGCCAACATCTGGGTGCCATCGACCAGCCGCATCTGCCGGGCCAGGTACAGCACACGCTCGGCGCTGACAAAGCTCACGGCCGGTGCGCTGACCATCAGCATCGAGACCGGTTGTTCAAGCACCGAGGCCGCAAAGCCCGCAGGCAGTGACACCGATAGCGAGGCCCCGGCCGCGTCAGACGAAGCGAACACGCGCCCCTGCGTATCCAACAGCGCCACATAGCGCACCATCAGGTTCTGGCGGGCAGAGCTGCGCAGGCGTTGGCTGGCCACCTCAGGGTCCAGCCACTCGGGGCGCGCGCCTGACAGCTCCAGCATCTCGTCCATGCTGGCCAACAACACGTCCACCGCCAGCAAGGAGCGGTTGAGCGCCGACTCCGCGCTGGACACAAATCGATTGGCACCGCTGGCACTATCGGCCAGCGCCACCTGCCGGGCGTTCAAGATGAGGGTAACGGCCACGGCCACCACGGCCAGCACGAACGACGCGACACCGCCCCACACGAAAAGTTTGATGCGCCGGGGTACCGCCACGTTCATGGGGCTTTGGGGGCCATGATGCCGCGCACCGGCCCGATGGTGGAGTTCCAGACCTGGGCACAGCGAGCGCCACAGCGCTGCAGCCAACGTGGGAGCACGGTCGAGGCCAGGATCTCACTGCGGCGGCGCTCATCCTGCGCAGACACAGGCACCACTACCAGACGTCCCTTGCGCCCACCAACGCACTCTGCCGCCCCCCGGTTGCAGGCCATGCCATCGGCTGTCTCCCGCTCGGACTCCGCCCAGATGGAGGACTCCAGCTTGGGCAACTCGCGCCGCAACAGCTCGCGCAGGTCTGCAGGCAATGCCGCCCAGGCCGTGCGATTGGCCCCAAACACCGCCAGCCCCCAGGTCACAGGCAGGGCGTGCACATGGGTCATGAGGGTGTGCAAACCCAAGGTGTTGCCCGACATGGTGCCGGTGATGGCGCAGTCGGTGTTGCCCGCCGTGAAGCTGGGCACGATCTGCGCAAAGCCCGTCAGCACGGGCTCTGCGCCCAGGGCGCTCACAAAATCAGCCTGGGTGGACGAGGACACACGCACCCGCCGCCCCGACAAGTCCGACAGCCCACGCAATGGTTTGCCACAAAAAACCACCTGGGCTGGGTATACGTAAATGGCCAGAGGCTCCACCCCATGCTGCTCGCGCAGTGTCTTTTCCAGGTAGGGGCGGAATGCCGCCAGCGTGCTGCGCAGAGTGGCAATGTCGGGGTTCAACCCCGCCAGATCGGGGGCCGTGTACTCGGGGTACTGCGCCGTGAAGGAGCTCATCAGCGCCGTGCCAAACGGCACCACCCCCAGCTGCAACAAGCGCAACATCTCGGTGCCGGGCACGCCAGCACGGTCGAAAGGGACGATCTCTGCGCTGTAGCGCCCGCCGCTCAGGCGGGCAAGGTCATGCTTCCAAAAAGGCTCTTCGCGGCGCGTGTACTGGCTCAGGTCTGCCAAGCCACCCACGACACGCAGGTGGTAAGGCGCCGCCTGCGGCTTGGCCTGGGGCCATGCCGCCGTAGCCACCAAACCGCCCGCGCAGCAGCACGCCAGAGCAGCGCAGTGGCGAAGCAATCGCAGCGGACGTGATAGGCGAAACATGGCAGCCGGACAACCCTGGTTTGTGAGGAGTCTTGCTTCTCCCAATCGGAAAAGCCAAAAAGCACCACCCTGCGGGCCACAGGCGTAGCGGCGCCCATTGTGCCTACGCTACGCCCGCACGATCCCCCAAATAACCACGTTTGGACACATTTAATTGACACAAATCAAGAGCAGGTGCCCACCTCGTGCACCGCCCACAAGCGGTGCACCACTTGACCGGGCTCAAGCCCCTGGGTAAGCGCCGCCATCGGCCAGCACATTCTGGCCCGTCATGTAGGCAGCATGCATGCTGCACAAAAATGCGCAAATGGCCCCGAACTCCTCAGGCGTGCCATACCGCCCGGCGGGAATCTGCGCCTGCTGCGACGCGCGGATTTCATCCAGTGCCTTGCCCGTCTTGGCTGCAGCCGCACCGATGGTGGCGGCGAGCCGGTCGGTATCGAACTTGCCGGGCAGCAGATTGTTGATGGTGACACCCTGCGCAGCCAGCTTGCTGCGGGCCACGCCCGCCACAAAGCCCGTGAGGCCGCTGCGCGCACCGTTGGACAAACCCAACACGTCAATCGGCGCCTTCACCGCGCTGGAGGTGATGTTGATCACCCGACCAAAACCGCGCGCCGCCATGCCATCCACGGTGGCCTTGATCAGCTCAATGGGTGTGAGCATGTTGGCGTCCACCGCTTTGATCCAGGCATCCCGGTCCCAGTCACGGAAGTCCCCAGGAGGCGGCCCACCCGCATTGGTGACCACGATGTCAAAGTCGCGCCCCGGCCCACCTGCTGCGGCAAACACCGCCTCACGGCCCTGCGCCGTGGTGATGTCGGCCGCGACAGCGAGCACCACGGGTTGCGGGTGTTTCAGCCCTCCAGCGCTGATCTGAATAGCGCTGTCAGCTATCAATTTTGCAGCAGACTGAGCCAGCACATCGGCGTTGCGAGCGTTGATCACCACGTTCACACCCTCGCGCACCAAGGCCTGCGCGCACCCCAACCCCAAGCCTTTGCTGGCGCCACACACCAGCGCCCATTTGCCCGCAATTCCCAAATCCATAACAATCTCCGGTTTGCATGTTGATGCTTGATTCCAAAGCATCATAAATTGAGGCACCCACCATGAACTGGCTGAACCATCTAGCCCTTGCCAGCGGCTTGGCTTTGACTGTTGCACTCCCCTTTGGCACGGCGCACGCGCAGACTGCGGTGGTCAAACGCTCGACGGAACTGCGCGAATCCCCCGCAGACAACGCCCCCAGTCTGGGCTCCATCCCTGCCAACACACAGGTGACGCGAACCTCCGAGCGCAATGGCCAGTGGGTCAAAGTGCAAACCCCTGAGGGGGCCAGCGGCTGGGTGCACAACTTCGACATGGGGGCAGCCAACTCGGCCGCCCCATCGGGCAACAACAACGCCAGCACCGGCAGCATGCGCACCCTGGGCGGCGTACTGGGCCGGGGCGGCACCAGCACCACCACCCCCACCAGCACCGCCGGCACACGGGGCTGGGGGAACGGCAAAGGCGCACAAGCCCCCGCCGGGGCCCACCAGTCGCAGGACGGGGACGATGACGACATGGGCGAAGAGACCCCCGCCCCCACCAAGGGACAGCAAGGGGCACGCAACGCCAACACGGGCAATGGCAACAAGGCATCAGCCTACCAGCGCCCTCCCAGCAACAACCCACAAGCCCCTGCAGCCCCGGGCCTGTCGACCTATTCGTCGGGCAACAATAACAACAACTGGGGCATGGGCAACGGCAGCAACAACGGTGGCGCCAACAGTTGGGGCAACAACAAGTAAGGCAGCCCCCCAAAAAAGCAGGGGCCCGCACTGCGGGCTCCTGGCTAACCTCCCGCCGCCTTGCGCGCCAGGCGGGTGAACACAAAGATCCCTGCCACCACCAGGCAGGTGCCCACCGCCAGCCACAGCGTGAAGGGCTCCCCCAAGATCCAGATGCCCATGAAAATGGTGGACAAGGGCCCCACCATGCCCGCCTGCGCCGCCATACCGGCCCCAATGCGCTCAATGGCCATCATCACCATGAGCACTGGCGCGGCCGTGCACAGCGTGGCATTGAGCACCGACAACCACAGCACCTGCGGGGCCACGATGGCGGCACTGAGCGGCCGCAGCACCACAAACTGAACCAGACAGCAGACGCACGCCACGGTGGTGGCGAGCCCGACCAGGCGCAATGCGCCGATGCGCTGGACCATCTCTCCGCTGTACACAAGGTAAACGGCATAGCTCACAGCGCTGAGAAACACCAGCAACGCCCCCCACGCAGCCTGCCCACCCTGCGATTGGGCCTCCAGCCCGAAGACCAGCACCACCCCGCAGTAGCTGATGAGCATGCCCACCGCCTGCCCCCAATGGATGCGCTTGCCGTACAGCGCCCAGCCCAGCAGCACCACCAAGGTGGGGTTGAGATAAAGAATCAGCCGCTCCAGGCTGGCCGTGATGTAGACCAGCCCGGCAAAATCCAGAAAGCTGGCCAGGTAATACCCCGTCACGCCCAGCCCCAGCACCCCCCACACATCTTTGCGCGACAACGGCGGCTTGCCCCGGCTGGCCCACCAGGCCATGGTGGCAAAGATGGGCAGCGCAAACAGCATGCGGTACATGATGAGCGTGACCGCATCCACCCCATGCCGGTAGGCCAACTTGACGATGATGGCCTTGGCGCTGAAGGCGATGGAGCCCAGCAACGCCAGCGCAAGACCTAGCGCCAAGCCAGAGGCAGGAGGTTTGGCTGGCGATGCGGAGGAGGGATTGGACACGGGCATTCTTTCAGGCAAAGGAGCAAGCGACGGGGTAAGCAACGGCCGAGGACTCGGCCCGCGCTGGGTGCATCGCAAACAGCACCGGCACGTGCCAGTGTGGCACGGCCCCGAGCCTGACGGGCATCGGCACTGAGGGTGGCGGACCACGCCGCACAAGATGCCTGCAAGGCGCACACCTCGGTGCAGCCTCACAGGAGCCCACAGGGCAAGCAGCCCCGTAAAAACCTCAGTGCTTGCGGAACAGCCGGTGGTGCAAGCGCCGCAGCGACCACCAAACCCCCAAGGCCACCACAGGGATGGCGATGGCCGCAGTGGATTCTGGTGACAGCGGCCACCCCAGCGCCTTGCCCCCTTTGGCCAGGTAAGACACCAAGCCCACGATGTAGTAGGTGATGGCAGCCACCGACAGACCCTCCACCGTGGACTGCAGCTTGAGCTGCAAATCCTGCCGCTGGTTCATGGTGGCCAGCAAGGCCTGGCTGCTTTGCTGCTGCTCGATCTCGACCCGGGTGCGCAGCAGATTGCTCATGCGCGAGACCCGCTGCGACAGCGCATCCTGGCGGCGCGCAGCCCACTCACAGGTGCTGCGCGCAGGGGTCAGACGCCGGTCCATGAACTCACCGATGGTCTGCATGCCTGCCAGGCGCGACTCGGCAATGTCCTGGATGCGCTTGTCCACCAGTTCAAAGTAAGCGCTGCTGGCCGAGAAGCGGGAATGCGTGGCCGCGTACTGGCTTTCCACCTGCCCGGCCAGCCGGGTGAGGCGGTCCAGCAGCGCAGGCTCATCGTCGCGGTTGGCCGTGCGGATGGCGTTGGCCAGCTCGGCCAGCTCACGCTCGGCAAAGGCCAGTACAGAAGAAGCCTCGCGCGCGGCCGGCAGGCCCAGCAACGCGGCCATGCGGTAGGTTTCAATTTCCAGCAGGCGCTGCACCAGGCGGCCCAGGCGGCGGGGCGTCATGCCACCGGCCAGCAGCACCATGCGCGAAAAACCATCGGCATGGATGGCGAAGTCGGTGTACACCTCACCGTGCCCATCGGCCACGGTCGATGCCACCAGCGTGTCTTCGTGCAGCACATGCTTGACGAGCGTGCCGGACCCAAACTGGTGCGTGGGCAACGCCCACAAGTTCAGGCTACAAAGGCACTGCCCCGGCAAAGCGGCCAGCCACTCACGCGGCACCGCCGTCGTCGCACTCACAGGCTCGCGCTCTCCAAACGCGTCCATGGCCGTGGGCACCATGAAGGTCCAGGAGACAAACTCGGTGTGCAGTTCCCAGCGAATGCGAAAGGCCCCCAGGTCCATGCGCAAGTGGGTGGTGTCCGCATCGGGCAGGGCCAGATGGTGGTCTCTGAGCAGCGCGGCCACATGCGCCCGGCTGGCCTCGCGTTCTGCGGCATCGGCCAGCATCACCACATGGGCGATGGCCAGGGGCGAAGACATGGCCTCTGGCGGGCGGGCGTGGATTTCGTTGTGCAGCAAAACCCGGTGCGGGTGCTGCGTGGGGCGGATCGTGGGTGGCATGCAAATCCCTGAAGGCTGGCCACCATTGTGTACCGAGCCCCTTGCACGACCTGGGATTGAACGACAAAAAACAACGGCACCCGAAGGTGCCGTTGTTTTGGTAGTGCGCAGGTTCAAAGATGCGAAGACTTGTGCCCCGCACCTCAGACTCAGTCTTCGACGAAAGCCTCTTCGCGCTTGTTCTTCACAGCGGGCAACAACACGATGATCAGCAGCAACGCAGCAGCAGCCAGCAAACCAGCGGACAGCGGACGCGTGACAAACACGCTCCAGTCACCACGCGACAGCAGCAGTGCACGGCGCAGGTTTTCTTCCATCATCGGGCCCAGGATGAAGCCCAGCAGCAAAGGTGCAGGCTCGGTACCCAGCTTGTGGAAGATGTACCCGATCAGGCCGAATGCACCCACCATCCAGATATCAAACGTGTTGTTGTTGGTGGAGTACACACCCACCGCGCAGAACAGCACGATGGAGGGGAACAACCAGCGGTAAGGCACGGTGAGCAGCTTGATCCAGATGCCGATCAGCGGCAGGTTCAAGATCACCAGCATGGCGTTACCAATCCACATCGAAGCGATCAGGCCCCAGAACAGTTCTGGGTTGCTGGTCATCACCTGGGGACCAGGCTGGATGTTGTGGATGGTCATTGCACCCACCATCAGTGCCATCACGGCGTTGGGGGGGATACCCAGGGTCAGCAGCGGGATGAACGAGGTTTGCGAACCCGCGTTGTTGGCAGACTCAGGAGCAGCCACACCGCGAATATTGCCTTGGCCGAAAGGCACTTCGCCAGGACGCAGCTTGGTCTTTTTCTCCACTGTGTAAGCGGCAAACGCCGCCAGCAACGCACCGCCACCGGGCAAGATACCCAACGCCGAACCCAGTGCCGTGCCACGCAGCACCGCAGGGATCATGTTTTTGAAGTCTTCCTTAGTGGGGAACAGGCCTTCCACCTTGGCAGTAAACACTTCACGGTCATCGTCTGGGCGGGCCAGATTGGCGATGATTTCACCGTAACCAAAAACCCCCATGGCGATGGTCACAAAGCCAATGCCGTCGGTCAGTTCAGGGATGTCGAAGCTGAAACGGGCCACACCCGAGTTCACGTCCGTACCCACCAAGCCCATCAGCAGACCCAGCACGATCATGGCCACAGCCTTGAGCAGCGAGCCCGAAGCCAGCACCACGGCACCAATCAGGCCCAGCACCATCAGCGAGAAGTATTCGGCAGGGCCGAACTTGAAGGCCACTTCGGTCAGCGGAGGAGCGAAGGCCGCCAGGATCAGCGTGCCCACGCAACCAGCGAAGAACGAGCCCAGGCCCGCAGCCGCCAGCGCGGGGCCGGCTCGGCCCTTGCGCGCCATCTGATAGCCATCGATCACCGTCACCACCGACGAAGACTCGCCAGGCAAGTTCACCAAGATGGCGGTGGTCGAACCACCGTATTGCGCGCCGTAGTAAATACCGGCCAGCATGATCAACGCAGCCACAGGGGGCAGCGCGTAAGTGGCGGGCAGCAGCATGGCGATGGTGGCCACAGGGCCAATGCCTGGCAACACGCCAATCAGCGTGCCCAGCAGGCAGCCGATAAAGCAGTAAACAAGGTTCTGGAACGTAAAGGCGACGCCGAAGCCGAGCGCCAAGTTGTTAATCAAGTCCATGGAGGTGCTCCTGCCTTAACCGGAAATGAAACTAGGCCACACCGGGAACTGCAACTTCAGTGCCCACACGAAAGCCACATAGCTGCCAGCCGCCAACACGGTGGCCAGCACAAACACAGCCTTTGCATTGAACTCATTGCCCGCCAGGCTGGCAATGAAGGTCAAGGCGTAGATGCCAACGATCAGGCCCATGGCGGGAACACCAATGCTGGGCAGGCCGCCGAGCAAAATGCCGAAGGTGAAGTTGGCCGCCAGGATGAAGAACAGCGGCTTCCAGGCCCACTTGCCGATCTTGTCTCCGTCAGCCGTCTCCACCGTGGTGGCCTTGAAGGTGATCACCAAGCCGATGAAGGCCAGCAAGATACCCAGGATCAGCGGGAAATAGCCGGGGCCCATGCGGGCACCTGTGCCGATGTTGTACGTGGTCGCTCCCCACGCAAATGCAGTCCCGACGCCCATGAACATGAGGCCGGCAAAAAAGTCTTTCTGACTCTTGATATTCACGAGTGTGTCCCCTTCAGGATATTCGGATCGGCCGATTGTGGTGGCCCGGGTCCAGCGACTCGATGTGGATTCCACCTACATTCGGTAACGCCCCTATGGGAGAGGAGACACACCCCGGGAAAACCCCGACCCTTGCAATGCGCTATTCAAGCGGCGGTGTGGCCGCGATCACCTCGTCCAGCGAAGTCACGCCATCGGCCACACGCAGCGCCCCCGCCAGGCGCAGGGGGCGCATGCCGTCTTGCACCGCCTGGCGGCGCAGCGCTTCGATGGAAGGGGCCTGGTTGATCTTGTCCTTGAGCGCCTCCGTCACCGTGAGCAGCTCATACAGCCCCATGCGCCCCTGAAAGCCCGTCATGCGGCAGTCCACGCAGCCCACGGCCTTATAGGGCTGGTAGGCACCATTGAGCTTCCAGGGCTTGACCAGATCGGCCAGCGTCTCGCGCTGGGCTGCCTCGTCAGGCTGCTTGCAGTGCTTGCAAAAGGTGCGAACCAGCCGCTGGGCCAGCACGCCCAGCAGCGTGGCGTTGATGAGGTACGAGGGCACACCCAGCTCCATCATCCGCGTGATGGCGCTCGGAGCGTCGTTGGTGTGCAGGGTCGAGAACACCAAGTGCCCCGTCAGCGCCGCCTGGATCGCCATCTCCGCGGTTTCCAGATCGCGGATTTCGCCCACCATGATGATGTCGGGGTCCTGCCGCATGAGGGCGCGCAGGCCTTCGGCAAAATTGAAGTCGAGCTGGGGCTGCACCTGGGTCTGGTTGAAGCTGGGCTCGATCATTTCGATCGGGTCTTCCACCGTGCTCACATTGACCTCTTCGGTGGCCACGCGCTTGAGCGTGGAGTACAGCGTGGTCGTCTTGCCCGAGCCCGTGGGCCCCGTCACCAAAATGATGCCGTGCGGACGCTTGACCAAGCCTTCCCAGCGCTGCGCATCGTGCAGCGAAAAGCCCAGCGCATCCAGGTCTTTGACGGCGTTGTCGGGGTCAAAAATCCGCATCACCATCTTCTCGCCAAACGCCGTGGGCAGCGTGGACAAGCGCATTTCCACCTCTTCACCACGCGGGTTGCGGGTCTTGATGCGGCCGTCCTGCGGGCGGCGCTTTTCCACCACGTCGATGCGGCCCAGCAGCTTGATGCGCGAGACCATGGCGTTGTGCACACCCATGGGCATCTGGTAGACAGGGTGCAGCACACCATCGATGCGAAACCGGATCACGCCCTGCTCGCGCCGGGGCTCCAGGTGGATGTCGCTGGCGCGCTGGTCAAAGGCGTACTGCCACAGCCAGTCCACCACCTTAACCACGCCCTGGTCATTGGCATCGAGCTGCTTGTTGGTCTTGCCCAGCTCCACCAGCTGCTCAAAGCTGCTGCCCGCATTGGCGCCACCCGCCTTTTGGGCAGAACGCACGGACTTGGCGAGCGCAAAAAATTCGGCCGTGAAGCGGTGGATGTCTTGCGGGTTGGCCACCACGCGGCGCACCGTGCGGCGCGACTGGCGCTCGACCTCGCCCACCCAATCGGTGATGAAGGGCTCGGCCGTGGCCACCACCACCTCCTTGGGCGTCACCTGCACGGGCAGCACCTTGTGGCGCTCGGCGTATGAGGCACTCATGGTGTCGGCCACGCGGCCCACATCCACCTTCAGCGGGTCAATGCGCAGGTAGGGCAGGCCCGCGCGCTTGGCCAGGTATTCGGTCAGGGCCTCGATATCGAGTGGCCGGCCATCGCTGGCCCGGGCCATGGCCACGTTGGCCAGGCGCACCAGCGGGTTTTGCGCACTCTCGGCCTGCGAGCAGCGGGCAATGGTGCGCTGCGCTTCTTCGGCAGATATCACACCGTCCGCGCTCAGCCAGTCCACCACCTTGCGCCAGACCAGCGGGCCTGAAAAAGAGGTGGCAGAAGTACGTGCAGCGGTCGCAGTGTGAGGGGACATGGCAAAAACCTAGAAAAGACCAAAAGAGACCAGAAGAGACCGAAAGAAAACCGGAGAAATCAAAAAGGCCCAGGGACCACCAGCCCCATCCGACCCGCTATGCCGCAACGGGTTTGAACACGCGCACCCACTTGGTGGCGGGCAGGCCCCAGCGCTCTTGCACCACCTCGGCACGGGCCATCAGCTCGGCACGCTTGGGGCGCGAGGGGGTGCGCTGCGCCAGCACCACGGTGTTGCCCTCGCGGGTGGGCTTGAAGGCCCACAGTGCGTCTTCGCCAAACGCGCTGGCCATGCTTTTAAGGCTGCGCTCATAGCTCGACGAGCGGCCGAACAGGTTTACCGTCATGCAGCCATCGTCCGACAGCAGCGCGCGGCAGTCGGCGTAAAAGTCGGGGCTGTCGAGCACCGGGGCTGCGGCCTCGTGGTCGTACAGGTCCACCGCCAGTGCGTCCACCGTGCCCAGCCACATGGGGTTCTTGATTTCCTCGGCCGCATCGGCCAGCACCACGCGCAGCTTGGCGCCATCGGGCGGCAGCTTGAACCACTGGCGGCACACGGCCAGCACCTGCGGGTTCAGCTCGATGGCGGTGGCGCACAGGCGCAGCTTTTTGTGGCAAAACTTGGTGATGGCCCCGGCCCCCAGGCCCAGCTGCATAGCGTGGCGCTTGGTGACGGAGGTGGGCTCCACAAACAGCAACCAAGCCATCATGCGCTGCACGTATTCCAGCTCGAGCACAAAGGGGTCGTCCACACGCATGGAGCCCTGGATCCAGGGCGTGCCCAGGTGCAGGTGGCGCACTTCGCCATCGTCAGAGACGCTGACTTCTGGCAGCTCGGGGAGGGTATTTTTTTTGCGGGTCATGGGTTCAAAGCAATCCGTGCGCGGCCATCAACTGGGCCCACGCGGTCTGTTTACGTTCAAAGCTCCAAGAGGCGTTGGCCGGGCTGGTAGAGGGCAGAAGGGCCGACTGCACCTGGGCATCGGCATGCACACCCGCCCACTGCTGGCGCACCGCCGCACTGTGCTTGAAGCTTTCCCCGCCATTGTGGGCGATGGCGCGCAGCGCGGGGCATTCGCGCAGCAACTGCGCAAAATCATTGACCACCGCGCGGCGGATGCTGGTGTCCAGGCTGCCCTCGCGCTCACAGCTCGCGTACACATCCCACACACCCAGGCGACGCTCCAGCAGCCAGGCACAGCGCTGGGCATAGTGCTGCGGCCCCACAGGCGGCAGCGGGTGCTGGGGCCACAGGCTTTGCAAAATGCGCCAAAAGTGGTTCTGCGGGTGGCCGTAATACTGCTGCGCCTTGAGTGACGCCGCCCCTGGGAAGCTGCCCAGTATCAACACCACCGTGCGGCCCGACACCACCGGCGGCAACCCCACCAGCCGGGTGGGCGCGCCTGGGGGCGCCAACGAGGGGGCTGCGAGGGATTGGGGGAGATCGGCGAAACCTGGGGATTTGGGGGCTGTCACGGGCACACCGCCCTCCATCTTTTTCATGCCCGGCATTGTGATGCGCTCACGTATCTGGAATGTATCCCGCCGGTGTCCGCTCTTGAAACGCTACCAAAACCGTAGCTGCCAGCGCTTATGGGTAAAGCGCTAGAGCCATTTTTTTATGAAAACCAAAGACAGCCCCGGCAAGGCGGCACAGGCGTTGGCGGTGGTCGCCTGCGCCAGCTCTGGCAGCGCCATGCCGCGCAGCTGGGCCACCACCTGTGCAATGCGGGGCAGCTCGGCGGGGGTGTTGCGCCCCTGGGCCTGGCCCTGTGCGCGCTGCGCAGCGGTGGTGTACAGCCAGTGGGGCGGTATGTCGGGGGCATCGGTCTCCATCACCAGGCTGTCCAGTGGCAACTCGGCCGCCAGGCGGCGCAGCTGCAGGGCCCGGTCGTACGTCACGGCGCCGCCAAACCCCAGCTTGAAGCCCAGATCGATGAAAGCCTGTGCCTGCTGCAAGCTGCCATTGAAGGCGTGCGCGATGCCCCCGCGCACCTTCACCTCGCGCAGTGCTTTGAGCAGCAAGTCGGCCGAGCGGCGCACATGCAGAATCACCGGCAGATCCAGTTGCCGCGCCAGCACCAGTTGCGCGCGGTAAAAGCGCTGCTGGCGCGCGTTGTCCAGCCCCGGCACAAAGAAGTCGAGCCCGATCTCGCCCACTGCCACCAAACGCGGATCGCTGCGGTGCCGCTGCAGGGCATCGGCCAGGTGTTGCAGGTCTTCGTCCTGCGCACGGCCGGTGTACAGGGGGTGAATGCCCAGGGCGTAGCTGTCACCATGCCGGTGGGCCAGCAGGCGCACGGTGTCCCAGTTGCTGCGCTCCACGGCGGGCAGCACGCAGTGCGCCACCCCGGCCTGCGCAGCGTGCTGGCGCACCGCGTCTGCGTCGTGCGCCAACTCGGGGGCGTCCAGATGGGCGTGGGTGTCTATCCAGAAAGTCATGGCGGCATGATGCCCCAAGGGCGCTCACGCCTCCCCAGGTGGCCCCTCGAAGCGCCCGCGCCCGTTGCGCTTGGCCAGGTAGAGCTTGGCGTCGGCACGGGCGATCAGGTCTGTGGCGCCTTTGGCGGGGTCCACGCCAAACGCCAGCCCCACGCTGGCGCCCACAAAGACGGTGGCAGCCTGCAGCTCGAAAGGCGCCTGGGCCGCCTCCACGATCTTGGCGGCCACGGTGCGGGCGTGGTCCAGCTCGCGCACCTGCTCCAGCACCACGGCAAACTCATCGCCGCCCAGGCGGGCCACCGCATCGCGCGGGCGCACCAGCGAGCGCAGGCGCTGTGCAAACAGCTTGAGCAGCTCATCCCCCACGGGGTGGCCGTAGGTGTCGTTCACGGGCTTGAAATAGTCCAGATCAATGTACAACAGCGCCATGTGGGCACCGCCGCCCTGGGCCAGGCTGCGCTGCATGTAGGCGTCCAGCCCGGCTCGGTTGAGCAGGCCCGTGAGGGGGTCGCGCTGCGACAGGGCCAGCAGCCGCCCGGCTTCTTGGCGGTGCTCGGTAATGTCCTGGGCCATGGCCACAAAGCCATCGACCTCGCCCGACTCGGTGCGCAGGGGCATGTAGTGGATGGACAGGTGGCTCGCAGGCGCACGGTGCGCATAGTCTTTTTCAAAGGTGACCGTCTCTCCCGCCAGCACGCGCTGCACCATGGGCAGGCTGCGCTGGTGCTCGGCCTCGCCCAGCACCTCTTGCAGCAAATGGCCCACCACCTCGTCGCGCCGCTTGCCATGCCAGCGCTCAAAGGCGCTGTTGATGAAGCGGTAGCGCAAATCGGCGCCCACCACGGCCACTTGGGCAGGCACCACCTCGGTCACCGAGCGCAAGGTGTTGGTCTGGCGCAGCAGCTCCTGGCGGGCCTGCTCGGCGTGCGAGATGTCGCGCATCACCCCGGACAAGTGCTCCAGCTTGCCCTGCAGGTCACGGTGCCCGATCACCATGTGGCTCACCGGCAGCAAACGCCCGCCTGCGCCGCACACCGTGATCTCGCCCGTCCACAGGCTGTTGCGCTGCACCTCGGGCACCACCACCTCGGCATGCAGCTGCAGCATGTCGGGCGGCAGCAATTGGGAGAGCTGCACGCTGGACGCTGGCACCTCGGGCGCCAACCCCAGCAGGGCCCTTGCAGCGGGGTTGAGGTAGGTGATTTCACCCTGCACCGAGGCCTGCACCACAAAGTCGGAGGTGCTCTCAATGATGTCGGACAGCATGCGCCGCGCACGCTCGGCCTGCACACGCTGGGTGATGTCTTGCACCGCCCCCACCAGGCGCACGGTGACGCCGTCGCGCCGCTCTGCCTCGCCAAACGAGCGCAGCCACAGGCGCTTGCCCTTGGCGGTGACGGCGGGCAGCTCCAGGTCCCACGGCTCGCCGGTCTGGACGGCACGCGCCACCGCCTTGTGGATCAACGGGCGCGCATGGGGCTCGTAAAAATCCAGGGCATCCCGCATGGCGGGCACCACGCCCGGCTCGGTTTCGTGGATGCGCTGCATCTGCACCGTCCAGGCCGAATGGCCGGTGACCAAATCGCGCTCCCACCCGCCCACGCCCGCCACGTTGCCGATGCGGGCCAGCAACTGCTCGCTGGCCCGCAAGGCACGGGCAGCTTCCTTCTGGGCGGAGATATCTCGCCCCACCGAGTGCAGGTAGGGGCGCCCCTGGGGGTCGTGCAACAGGCTGTTGATCCAGGAGACCCAGCGCTCCCCCCCATCCTGGGCCGCACACACGATGCGGTCTTCGCCAACGCAGGATTGGCCTGTGCGAAACAGCTCGGCCAGCCGCTGGCGCAAGACCTCGCGGTCTGCGGGCAGCACAAAATCGTAGAGATTGCGGCCGACCACGCTTTGGCCCTCCAGGCCTGACAGCCTGGCGTAGGCAGGGTTCGCATAAAAAATTTCGCCGTCGGGCCAGGACAAGGACACCATCTCGCCCTGCCCCTCCACCATGGTCCGGTAGCGGGCCTCGCTCTCAGACAGGGCCTTCTCGTAATCGTGACGCACGCTGAAGGCGCGGGTGAGCAGATCACGGCGCATGGTCAGCGCCTGCGAGGCCAGTTGCGACAGCGACTGCAGGCTGGCGCGCTGCTGGGCGCTGAGCTGGCGCACCTGCCGGTCGATCACGCACAGCGTGCCCACCCGCTCGCCACCCGGGGCATGCAACGGGGCGCCAGCGTAAAAGCGGATATGGGGCCCATCCACCACCAGGGGGTTGCGGGCAAAACGCTGGTCTTGCGTGGTGTCTTCCACCTCCAGCAGCTCAGCGCTGCGAATGGTGTGGTCACACAACGCGACTTCACGCGGCGTTTCGCTCAAGCCCCGCAGTCCCACATTGGCCTTGAACCATTGGCGGCGCTCGTCCACCAGACTGATCAGCGCGATGGGCACACCGCACACCTCGGCGGCCATGCGGGTGATGGAATCAAACAGGGGTTCGGGCGGGGAGTCCAACACCATCAGGTCGCGCAATGCGGCCAGCCGCCGGGCCTCTTCCCGGTTCTCGGTCTGGTCCTGGGTCTGGCTTGGCAAGGAACCCTCCATCGGTAACCCTTTCCCTCCTTCATGCCCGGTGCTGGGCGGCGGCGGCTCGGCGCGCGGGGGGCTGCGCCAGCAGATGCCTCATTTTGCACACGTTCTGTAACAAAACAACCCAAATACGGCCGGTTGTCTGGTGCGAGCCCAAAATGAGAGACGCCCGTGGGCACAAAGCCACGGGCGCCTATACACGGACGCCTATAGCCAGGAGCCTGTTGACGATCCCGCAGGGAATCCGTCAACCGCTTTTAAGCAGAGGGTTCGGACAGCCGCCCTTGCACCAACCGCACCACCCGGTGGCAGCGCGCCGCCAGCGATTCGTCGTGCGTCACCATCACAAACGCCGTGCCTTGGTCGCGGGCGAGTTGCAGCATCAGGTCAAACACGCCATCGGCGGTGTTGCGGTCCAGGTTGCCGGTGGGCTCATCGGCCAGCACGCACGCGGGGCGGGTGACCAGGGCGCGGGCGATGGCCACGCGCTGGCGCTCGCCGCCGGACAGCTCGGCCGGGCGGTGCTGCAGACGATCCTTCAAGCCCACGGCGGTGAGCACGCGCGCCGCCTCGGCATGGCACTGCGCCAGCGGCAGGCGGCGAATGCGCAGCGGCATGGCCACGTTGTCGAGCGCGCTGAACTCGGGCAGCAGGTGGTGGAACTGGTAGATAAAGCCCAGGTGCTGGTTGCGCAACTGGCCCTGCCGCTCGGGCGAGAGGGTGGACAACTCCGAGCCCTTGAGCCGCACCGAGCCTGCCGTGGGCGCATCCAGCCCGCCCAACAGGTGCAGCAGCGTGCTTTTGCCGGAGCCCGAAGCGCCGACGATGGCCAACGCCTCCCCCGCACGGATCTGCAGGTCCACACCGTGCAGCACCGTGACATCCAGGCGGCCTTCGGTGAAGCGCTTGGTCAGGCCCTTGGCTTCGAGCACCACGTCGTTTTTCAATGCATTCATCTCAGTTATCCATGGCATGAAACTGGCGCTCGCAAGGCCAGGGCAGCCGCGCAAGGGCCGCCCCGTCGCGGATGCGGCGTTCCACTTGCGGGCGCTGGCTGCGTCCTCCTCCGGCATCGCGCAGCGAGGCCAGAGAGGGGGAAGGCGCGAAGCGCCTCAGGGGGTGTTTCTCATTCATAGCGAAGAGCCTCTGCGGGATTGACGCGGCTGGCGCGCCAGCTGGGGTACAGCGTGGCCACAAAGGCCAGCACCAAGGAAATGACGCCGATGGGCACGATGTCGCTGGCCTGCGGCTCGCTCGGCATCTTGCTGATGAGGTAAATGTCCTTGGGCAGGAAGCTGGCGTTCAGCGCCCGCTCAATGGCCGGGACGATCACATCGATGTTGGCGGCAATACCCAGGCCCAGCAGCAGGCCCACGCAGGTGCCGATCACGCCCACCATGGCGCCCTGCACCACAAAGATGCCCATGATGCTTTTGGGGCTGGCGCCCAGCGTGCGCAGGATGGCGATGTCGGCGCGCTTGTCCGTCACCGTCATCACCAGCGTGCTCACCAGGTTGAACGCGGCCACCGCCACGATCAGCGTGAGGATGATGAACATCATGCGTTTTTCCAGCTGCACGGCGGCAAACCAGGTGCGGTTTTGCTGCGTCCAGTCGCGGATCAGCAGGTCGCCACTCAGACTGCCCACCAGCTGCTGCGCCACCTCGCGGGCCTGGTGCAGGTCCTTGAGCTTCAGGCGCACGCCCGTGGGGCCTTCGAGGCGGAAGATGCGCTGGGCGTCTTCGTGGTGCAGCATGACCAGGGCCGAGTCGTACTCGTAGTGGCCCGAATCGAACGTGCCCACCACCGTCATCTGCTTGAGGCGGGGCACCACGCCCGCAGGCGTGACCTGCCCGGCCGGTGCGATCAGCGTGACGGCATCGCCCACACGCGCGCCCAGCGAACGGGCCAGCTCACGCCCCAGCACCACATGGAACGCGCCCGGCACCAGTTGCTTGAGCACGTCGGCATTCGTGGCGGCCAGGTCGGTCACGGCGCCTTCCTTGTCTGGGTCAATGCCACGCACCAAGGTGCCCTTCATGTCCTCGCCGCGCGCCAGCAGCGCCTGTGCAGCCACAAAGGGGGCTGCGCCGATGACGGCAGGGTTTTGCTGCGCCTCAGCCAGCGTGCGGGCTGGGTCGGGCAGCGCTGCGCCGTGGGGCGCAAAAATCTCGATGTGCGAGACCACGCTCAGCATGCGGTCGCGCACCTCTTTTTGGAAGCCGTTCATCACGCTCAGCACGATGATGAGCGCCGCCACCCCCAGCGCAATGCCCAGCATGGACACGCCCGAGATGAACGAGATAAAGCCATTGCGCCGCGTGGCGCGGCCAGCGCGCGTGTAGCGCCAGCCCAAGGCCAGTTCGTAAGGAAGTTGCATAGTCACCTGAAATTTCGCCCGCCACTGCGCCCGAACTGGGCGACGTGGGGAATGTAGGGGGAAGTGGGCGACGCGGATTGTGGCATCCCGGACAATACCGGCACCTATGCACCTGTCAGACCCCCACCATTTGCTCATCCCCTGCGCGGCCAGCACCGCCGATGGAGCCCAGCAAACCCTGGACAGCCTGGCGCTGCCCCATCTGGCCGCCCTGCTCGCCCGCCTCACCCCCGACACCGCCCGCGCCCACTGGGGCGACGAAAACAGCTACTCCAGCCCCGCCGAAGTGGCCCTGGCCCACAGCCTGGGCCTGCCCACCGAAGACGGCCGCATCCCCTGGGCCGCCTGGCACCGGGTGCAGCAGGGCCTGGGCGCCGACAGCACCGCCTGGGCGTTCATCACCCCCTGCCAGTGGCAGGTCAGCACCAACCACGTCACCCTGGGCGACCCCGCCCAACTGGCGCTGGACGAAGCCGCCTCGCGCGCGCTGCTGGGTATCGTGGCGCCCTGGTTTGCCGAAGACGGCATCACCCTCACCTACGACCAGCCCACCCGCTGGCTGGCCCAGGGCGCCCCCCTGCAGGGCCTGGCCACCGCATCGCTGGAGCGCGTGCTGTGCCGCGACGTGCGCACCTGGATGCCCCAGGGCACCGACAAACAAGCCACCCGCACCCTGCAGCGCCTGTTCAGCGAGATGCAGATGCTGCTCTACACCCACGCCTTCAACGACGAGCGCAGCAGCCAGGGCCTGCCCACCGTCAATTCCTTCTGGGTGCACGGCGCGGGCCAGTTGCCCAGCCCCCCCGCCGCAACGGCCGCGCCACACATTGACGCCTCCCTGCAAACCCCGGCCCTGGGCGAAGACTGGCGCGCCTGGGCCGCAGCTTGGCAAGCGCTGGACGCAGGCCCCCTGGCCCAACTGCGCCAGCAAGCCGAGCAAGGCCGCCCCGTGCGCCTGACCCTGTGCGGCGACCGTGGCGTGCAGAGCTTTCACACCGCGCCCCGCAGCCTGCTGCAAAAAATTCAAAGCCTTTTAAGCCCCCAGCGCTTGAAAGACGTGCGCGAAAAGCTATGAAAATAATAGCAAGAGACATCCCCCCCCGCGCCGCCTGGGCACTGGAGCAAGCGGGCGTGCACCCCCTGCTGGCGCGCCTGTACGCCGCGCGCGGCGTACACAGCAAAGACGAGCTGGACGACGGCCTTGCCCGCCTGCTCCCCCCCAGCGGCGAAAAAGGCCTGAAGGGCATTGACGCCGCCGCCCGCCTGCTGGCCGACGCCATGGCGCAGAACCTGCGCCTGGTCATCGTGGCCGACTACGACTGCGATGGCGCCACCGCCTGCGCCGTGGGTGTGCGCGGCCTGCGCATGCTAGGTGCAAAAAACGTGGACTACCTCGTGCCCGACCGCGTGACCGACGGCTACGGCCTCACCCCCCCCATCGCTCGCCGCGTGGCCGAACGCGGGGCCGATGTGCTCATCACCGTGGACAACGGCATCGCCAGCGTGGAAGGCGTGGCCGAGGCCAAGGCCCTGGGCCTGCAGGTGCTGGTGACCGACCACCACCTGCCTGGCCCCGCGCTGCCTGCGGCCGATGCCATCGTCAACCCCAACCAGCCCGGCTGCCCGTTCGAGAGCAAGTCCATGGCCGGGGTGGGCGTGATGTTTTACGTGCTGCTGGCCCTGCGTGCGGAGCTGCGGGCGCGCGGAGTCTTCGACGCCGCCACGCAACCCAAGCTCGACCCGCTGCTCACCCTGGTGGCGCTGGGCACGGTGGCCGACGTGGTCAAGCTCGATGCCAACAACCGCCGCCTGGTCGCCCAGGGCCTCAAACGCATTCGCATGGGCCAGATGCCTGCCGGTGTGGCCGCGCTGTTCACCGCCGCAGGCCGCAAGGCGCCTGCCGCCACCACGTTCGACTTTGGCTTTGCCCTGGGCCCACGCATCAACGCCGCAGGCCGCCTGGCCGACATGACGCTGGGCATCGAATGCCTGCTGACCGACGACACCGGCCGCGCCGCCGAGCTGGCCGCCACGCTGGACGGCATCAACCGCGAGCGCCGAGATATTGAAAGCGGCATGCGCGACCAAGCCATGCTGATGGCCGAGAGTTTGTTCCAGGAAGACGAAGAACCGCCCCCGGCCATCAGCGTGTTCGACCCCGACTTCCACGAAGGCGTGGTCGGCATCGTGGCCAGCCGCATCAAGGACAAGCTGCACCGCCCCACCTTTGTGTTTGCCGCCAGCAGCGCGCCGGGCAAAGAGCACGAACTCAAGGGCTCAGGCCGCTCCATCCCCGGCTTTCACCTGCGCGACGCGCTGGACCTGGTGGCCAAGCGCCACCCCGGCGTCCTCCTCAAATTCGGCGGCCACGCCATGGCGGCGGGCTGTACCGTGGCCGAAGAGCACTTCGAGGTGTTTGAGCAAGGCCTGGCGCAGGTGGCGCAGGAATGGCTGGACGCCGCCACCCTCACCCGCAAGATCGAAACCGACGGTCCCCTGGCCCCCGAATACTGCCGCGCCGACATCGTGGACACCCTGCACCGCGAGGTGTGGGGCCAGGGCTTTCTACCCCCCACCTTCAGCGAAGAGGTGCAGGTGCTAAGCCAGCGCCTGGTGGGCGAGGCCAAGAACCACCTCTCGCTCAAGCTCATCCACCAGGGCAACCCGGTGGACGCCATCTGGTTCGGCCACACCGAGCAACTGCCTGCGCGGGTGCTGCTGGCCTTCCGCCTCGACGTGAACGAGTGGAAGGGGGAGCGCAAGGTGCAGTTTCTGGTGGAAGGGGCACAGCTCTGAAGGGATGCGCAAGGCCGCGCCCCCTGTGGGGTGCCTCAAACAAAAACCCTGGAAGGGCAGCATCGCTCTTCCAGGGTTTTTTCATTGGCAAGCAAAGTAAATCTTCAAGCCAAATCACCCCCTAGCGCTTTATTTACAAGCGCTAGCAGCTATCACTTCAATAGCAAACCCTTGCCCCACACTGCCTCAGAAGCTCTCCCACTCATCGTCATTGCCCTTGGCCGCCGCTGCCGCAGGCGACGGGGCCTTGGCCGGGGCGGGCGCCTTGGCACTGCTGGTGAGCTTGGCCGCTGGCGCCGCCTTGCTGCCCGCCACTGCGGCCCGGGCGGGGGCCGGGGCAAAGCGCTGGGCAGGTGCAGGCCGGGGGGCCGGGGCAGGCGCGCTCGCGCGGGTGCTGGCGCCCACGTTGAAGACGCTGACCACTTCGGCCAGCCGTTGTGCCTGATCGCGCATGGAGGCAGCGGCTGCGGTGGATTCTTCCACCAGCGCGGCGTTTTGCTGGGTCATCTGGTCCAGGTTGGCCACGGCTTGGTTGACTTGGCCGATGCCGTCGCGTTGTTCGGTGGACGATGCGGTGATTTCTCCAATGAGGTCGCTCACGCGGCGCACGCTGGCGACGATTTCGTCCATGCTTTTGCCTGCCTGGGTGACTTGTTCGGAGCCGCTTTCAACGTTTTCGACCGATTTGCCGATGAGGGTTTTGATTTCCTTGGCGGCTTCGGCGCTGCGCCCGGCCAGGCTGCGTACTTCGCTGGCCACCACGGCAAAGCCTCGGCCTTGCTCGCCTGCGCGGGCAGCTTCCACGGCCGCGTTCAGCGCCAGGATGTTGGTCTGGAAGGCGATGCCGTCGATCACGCCGATGATGTCGCTGATCTTGCGGCTGCTTTCGGTGATCTGCTGCATGCTGGTGACCACCTGGCCCACCACTTCTCCGCCGCGGGCTGCGGCCTGGGCGGCGGTGCCTGCGAGCTGGTTGGCCTGGCGGGCGGTGTCGGCCGATTGGGTGACGGTGGCTGTGAGCTCTTCCATGCTCGATGCGGTTTCTTCGAGGTTGGCGGCGGTTTGTTCGGTGCGGGCCGAGAGGTCGTGGTTGCCGTTGGCGATCTGTACCGAGGCGCTGGAGACGGAGTCCACGCCCTGGCGCACTTCGCTCACCACGCCGCGCAGGCGGGTGGACATCTCAGAGAGGGCGCGCAGCATTTGGCCGAGTTCGTCTTTGCGGCCCGATTGCAGCTCGCGGGTGAGGTCGCCTGCGGCGATGGCGTTGGCGGTGTCTACAGCACGGTGCAGCGGGCCCGTGACAGAGCGCACCAGCAAGGCCGCCAAGCCCATGCCCAGCAAAATCAAAACCAACACCACGGCGCCAGCCACCCACACCATCTTGGTACTGGCAGCCTTGGCCGCTTGCACTGCCTCATCGCGCTGGCGCTCTTGCAGCGCCACGAACTTGTCGATGGACTCCAGGTACAGCGCAATCTTGGGGCGGTAGACGGTCTCCAGGAATTTCTGCTTGGCTGCCGGGTCCCCCGCCTCGACCAGCTCTTTGATCTTGTCGCCCTGGCCGCGCACGTCGGCACGCGCAGCCGCCACGGCGGCCAGCGCGGCCTTGTCAGCGTCCGAGATGGCCGACTTGTTGATCTTTTCCTGCACCGGCGTGATGCGGGCGGTGAGCGCTGGCACCCGGGCGTCAAAGTCTTCTTTGAGCTTGGCGTCGGTGGTGACGAAGCCAGACATCGACATCGTCACCGCCAGCTCCGCCAAGCCACGCCAGCTCACCGCCGTGGTGATGGCGCTTTCGTACCGCTCCACCAGGGCCTCGGTCTTGTCGGTCACGCTGCGGCTGTACAGCTGGATGCTCACAGCAGCCGCCAACATCAGCAGCAAGAGACCGAGGATCACGCTCCACATCTTGTGGGCCACACGCAGGTCGTTGAATTTCATGATTTTTTGTGGGTGAGCTGAGAAAAAGAGACGGCTTGGGGCTGCACACAGGCACCAGGCAACGAGAGTGAGGCATGATGCATCACATTTATCATTTGTTTTATTTTATTCAAAATAATAGAAGCTATCCCACCCTCGTGGTCTGGGGCAAACCCGTAGAATGAAACCGTGACTACCTACCTCAACGCTGATCTGCACTGCCACTCCGTGGTGTCCGACGGGACTTTGACGCCCGAAGACCTCGCAGCCCGCGCCAAAGCCAATGGCGTCGAGCTGTGGGCCCTGACCGACCACGACGAAATTGGCGGCCAACACCGCGCGGCCGCTGCAGCGCACAGCCAAGGTCTAGCGTATCTGACAGGCACCGAAATCTCTGTCACCTTTGCGGACACCACGGTGCACATCGTGGGCCTGGGGTTTGACCCAGACAACACCGCCCTGGCCCAGGGGCTGGCCGCCACACGCGGTGGACGCGGCCAGCGCGCCCAGGAGATGGCGGCGCAATTGGCCCAGGTGGGCATTGCAGGCGCCTACGAAGGCGCGCTGCAGTTTGTGGGCAACCCCGAACTCATCTCACGCACCCACTTTGCGCGCTTTCTGGTCGAAACCAAGGTCTGCCGCGACACGGCCGAGGTGTTTCGCAAGTACCTGATCGAGGGCAAACCCGGCTACGTGCCCCACCGCTGGGCCACCCTGGGCGATGCCGTGCGCTGGATCACCGAGGCTGGCGGCGTGGCGGTGATTGCGCACCCCGCACGCTACAAGTTCACCGCCACCGAGGAATACGCGCTGTTTTCCGAATTCAAGGCCCATGGCGGCACGGGGGTAGAGGTGGTCACAGGCAGCCACAGCGCCGCCGAGTACCTGACCTATGCCGACATGGCGCAGGAATTCGGTCTGGCCGCCTCGCGCGGCAGCGACTTCCACAGCCCCGACGAATCCCACACCGACCTGGGCGCCCTGCCCCTGCTGCCGGGCCACCTCACGCCCGTCTGGGAAACGCTGGCCCACCGCGTGCGGCCCGCCGCCTGAGGGCCCCAGAACACCCAAGCCATGGCCCAATACTTCGAAGTTCACCCCGACAACCCACAGCCCCGCCTGCTCAAGCAGGCTGCCGCGTTGCTGCAAAAAGGCGGCATTGTGGCCGTGCCCACCGACTCCAGCTACGCCCTGGTGTGCCACCTGGACGACAAGGACGCCGTGGACCGCCTGCGACGCATTCGCCAGGTGGATGACAAGCACCACCTGACGCTGCTGTGCCGCGACCTGTCTGAGCTGGCCAACTATGCACGGGTGGACAACCGCCAGTACCGCTTGCTCAAGCTGGGCACGCCGGGGCCTTACACCTTCATCCTGGAAGCCACCAAGGAAGTGCCCCGCCGGGTGAGCCACCCCTCACGCAAAACGATTGGCCTGCGCGTGCCCGACCGCAAGGGCCTGCAATTGCTGCTGGAGCTGCATGGCGCGCCACTGCTGGCCACCACCTTCATCCCGGCGGGCGAGAGCGAGCCCCTGAACGACCCTGAGCAGATCCGCGAACGCTACGAAAAGGTGCTGGACGCCATCGTGGACGCTGGCGCCTGCCCGCTAGAGCCCACCACTGTGATCGACCTGACCCCCATGGGCACCGGCGGCGACCCCGAAGTGGTGCGCGAAGGCCGGGGCAGCTTGCAAGCCCTGGGGCTTTGAGAGCGCGGACAGTGGCAGGCTGCGCACCTGCCGCCCGCTCCCCAACGAATTACAGCTTGAACGCGCCCACTGCGCGCTGCAGTTCCTGAGCCCGCCCCGCCAGGCCCGAGGCCGCGCTGGCCGCCTGCTCCACCAAGGCCGCGTTTTGCTGGGTGGCGCCATCCATGTGGGCCACGGCCTGGTTCACATGCTCAATGCCCGCCGTCTGCGCGTGCAGCGCGCCCGAGATATCGCCCAGCAGTGTGGTGACCTGGCCCACGGCCTGCACGATCTCTTGCATGGTCTCGCCCGCCCGGCCCACCAGCCCGGAGCCGTTTTCCACCTGATCCACCGACTGGCTGATCAGCGTCTTGATCTCGCGTGCGGCCACGGCACTGCGCTGGGCCAGGCTGCGCACTTCGCTGGCCACCACGGCAAAGCCGCGCCCCTGCTCACCCGCCCGCGCGGCCTCCACCGCCGCATTCAGGGCCAGGATGTTGGTCTGGAACGCGATGCCCTCGATCACCTGGATGATGTCCACGATCTTGCGCGAGCTGCTGCTGATGGCGTCCATGGTCTGCACCACATCGCCCACCACGGCGCCGCCGCGCTCGGCAATGTGCGATGCATTCACGGCCAGGGTGCTGGCCGAACGGGCGCGGTCGGCGTTTTCGCGCACCGTCACCGTCAGCTGCGACATGCTGGCCGCCGTGTCGGCCAACGAGGCCACCTGGTCCTGGGTCCGCCGGGCCAGGTCGCTGTTGCCTGAGTCAATTTCGCCGGTGGCGTCCGAGATGGAGTCGGAAGACTGTTTGATGCCCGTGACCAGCTCGGTCAGCGTGTCTTCCATGGACCCAAGCGCCGTGAGCAAACGCCCAAAGTCGCCATGCAGGTCGGACGAAAACTCCTGGCTCAAATCCCCGGCCGCCACGGTCTCGGCAATCAGCAAGGCCTGCTTGAGCGGCGACACGATGGCGCTGCGCAGCACGCCAAACGCCACCACAGCCACCACACACACTGCCAGGCCCAGCACCACCAGCCACACCCGCACGTTTTGCAGCAGGCCATGGGCCTGGTCAGCGGCCCGCAGCAGGGGCAGCTTTTGCGCTTGCTCCAGTCCCGACACCGAGGCCACCGCCGTGCGGTAGGCGTCTTCCGCCTGGCCCATGCCCAGCCACACCACGCCCACCAACACCGCCACCAGCAAAGCCACCGTTCCAAAACCCAGCAGCAGCAGCGTTCCAATCCGCAGTCGATCCAATCCCATGTCTTTGTCTCCGTCCTTTGGTTTTTTGCGGTGCGCGCGGCTGGCAACCGCCAGCGGTGGCACCGCAGTGTGTTGCGGCATCGTACCCACGAACGCGGTCTGGCGCTGGCGAGCACCAATCGTCGTCGCACATCCGAGACAATCTGCAGCGTGCCGCCGTGGCGAGCAAAGCCCCGGGCCCACACAAGCCTGCAGGCCAGGGCACGCCAGAGGCACGGGCACCTTCTGAGACAATCTTCGCGTGGACACCTCCAATCTCATCCAAACCATCCTGATCTACGCCCTGCCCGTGCTGCTTGCCATCACAGTGCACGAGGCGGCCCACGGCTACGCAGCGCGCCACTTTGGCGACAACACGGCGTACATGCTGGGACGCATCACCCTCAACCCCGTCAAGCACATCGACCCGGTCGGCACCATCCTGATGCCGCTGCTGCTGCTCTTCGCAACCTCGGGGGCCTTTGTTTTTGGCTACGCCCGGCCTGTGCCGGTGAATGTGGGCGCCTTGCGCAACCCCAAGCGCGACATGATCTGGGTGGCCCTGGCGGGCCCAGCGTCCAACTTTGCGCAGGCCGTGGCCTGGGCGGCCCTGTGGGCAGTGCTGGCTGGTGTGGGCGTTGAGGAAGAATTTTTCATCGGCATGGCCCGCGCAGGCGTGCTGGTCAACCTGTCGATGTGGGCGTTCAACCTGTTTCCACTGCCGCCATTGGATGGCGGGCGCATCCTGGTCGGCCTGCTGCCCTGGAAGGCATCGCAAATACTGTCCCGTGTCGAGCCCTACGGCTTTTTCGTGGTCATGGCCCTGGTCTATTTCCAGATCGTCTCGCAGTTCTGGATGACGCCCCTCATGACCATGGGCCTGAACCTGATCAAAGCCCTGGTGCTGTCCCCGCTCAACGCATTGCTGCGCTGAGCGCGCAGACCACACCGCCCCCCCGCCGCCAGACCCCATTGTCCTTTTTGACCCCGTTTTTCCCTTCATGAGCACTACCCGTTTTCTGACCGGCATCACCACCACAGGCACGCCCCACCTGGGCAACTTTGTGGGCTCCATCCGCCCCTCGGTGCAAGCCAGCCTGCGTCCAGGCGTACAGAGCTTTTACTTTCTGGCCGACTACCACGCGCTCATCAAGTGCGAGGACCCCGTGCGCATCCAGCGCTCTACCCTGGAGATTGCGGCCAGCTGGCTGGCTGCGGGCCTGAACCCCGAACACGTCACCTTCTACCGCCAGTCCGACATCCCTGAAATCCCCGAGTTGAACTGGATGCTCAGCTGCGTGACGGGCAAGGGCTTGCTCAACCGGGCGCATGCCTACAAGGCCTCGCAAGACAAGAACACCGAAGCCGGCCGTGAAGCCGACGACGGCGTGACCGCCGGGCTGTTCATGTACCCCGTGCTCATGGGTGCAGACATCCTCATGTTCAAAGCCCACAAGGTGCCCGTGGGGCGCGACCAGGTGCAGCACATCGAGATGGCGCGCGACATGGCCAGCAGCTTCAACCACCTGTATGGCGAGCACTTTGTGCTGCCCGAAGCCGTCATTGACGACAACGTGGCCACCCTGCCCGGGCTGGACGGCCGCAAGATGAGCAAGAGCTACAACAACACCATCCCGCTGTTCTCGTCGCGCGAGCAGCTCAAGAAGCTCATCGGCAGCCTGCTGACCGACTCGCGCGCGCCCGGTGAGCCCAAGGACACCGAAGGCTCCGCCTTGTTCCAGATCTACCAGGCCTTTGCCAGCGCCGAAGAAACCGAGGCCCTGCGCCGTGCCTACGCCGACGGCATTGCCTGGGGCGACGCCAAGCAACTGCTGCTGGAGCGGGTGGACCAGGTGATTGCCCCCATGCGCGAGCAGTACGACGCGCTGATCAACGACCCCGCGCGCATTGAGCAAACCCTGCTGGCCGGCGCCGAACGCGCCCGCACCCTGGCCACGCCGTTCATCAAGGAACTGCGCTCGGCCGTGGGCCTGCGCAGCCTGTCGCAAGCCAGCACCGCCAAAGCCACCAAGGCGGCCAAAGTGGCCCTGCCGTCGTTCAAGCAATACCGCGAGGCCGATGGCAAGTTCTACTTCAAGCTGCTGGCCGCCGATGGACGCCTGCTGCTGCAAAGCACGGGCTTTGATGCCCCCAAGGAAGCAGGCCAGGCGATTGCACAGCTGCAAAGCCAGCCCGACGCGCTGAGCACCCTGGCCGCCAAGCTGCCTGCGGTGGACGGTGTGGACCCAGCCGACGTGCGCGCCGCGCTGCAAGCCCTGGCAGAGGCCAACGCCGCCTGAAGCGTGGCGGCGACAGCACCGCCCATCCAAAACGCTATCAAATCAATAGCTTCTAGCGCTTACCAATCAAGCGCTAGAAGCTATTTTTCATCAAGCCCCAACACATCTGCAAGCGCGACCAACGCTCGTCGCGCAGCTACACGCCCCAGGGCCAGGCACGCCGCAGACGCCTTGCCTTACACTGGCCTTCACGTCTTGAGGCCCACCATGCAAGCACCCTTTCATGTTGCACCGCTGATTGCCGCACTGGCCCTGGTGGGGGGCTGCAGCACAGCGCCCAGCCGCTCCTCTGGCCAGCCTGCGGCACCTGACCGGACCTTCACCGTGCCCGTGTACGCCAACGAACCAGGCCGGGCAGACGCCACCGCCAAAGCCGAGTGCCGCAGACAAGGTCTGCACCACAAACTGCTGCGCAACGACGGCGCCCGCATGACCTACCAGTGCGTGAACGAGGCACCAGCGCGCTGACCATCCCACCTCACCCCGGCACACCATGACCACCCCTCACGTCCTCTGGCAACGCCTCATCGCATGGGGGTTTTACGGTGGGCTGGCCTGGGCCTGTGCCGCCTGCACCACCACCCCCGCCACGGACCACACGCCTGCTGCGACCAGCCAGCCAACAGCCACCCGATTGACCAACTCGCTCGGCATGGAGTTTGTGCCGGTGCCCGCAGGCAGCTTCTGGATGGGCAGCGACGAGGCCCCGGGCGAGCTCGCCCTGGCGTTTCCGCTGCTGGGCGCCGCACGCTTCACGGCCCTGGCCGATGAAGCCCCGGTGCACCCAGTGCGCATCAGCCAGCCGTTTTACCTGGGGCGGCACGAGGTCACGGTGGGGCAGTTCCGCCGGTTTCTGGAGCTGTCTGGCTACCAGCCCGAATCCGTGGCCGATGGCACGGGCGGCTACGGCTACAACGCCCAGTACGACCCCGCCAGCACGGCGCGTGGCGATGCCTTTGAGGGGCGCACCCCCCGCTACAGCTGGGCCCAGCCCGGCTTTGCGCAAAGCGACGAACACCCCGTGGTCAATGTCACCTGGAACGATGCCCAGGCCCTGGCCCGCTGGCTGACCGAGCGCGAAGGCGTGCGCTACCGCCTGCCCACCGAGGCCGAGTGGGAATACGCCTGCCGCGCCAACACCCGCACCCGCTACCCCCACGGCAACGACCCGGCCCAGCTCACCCAGTACGCCAACGTGTTCGACCAGACGGCCGCCCCCCTGTGGCCGCGCTGGCAGCAGCACGCCCTGCCCGGCAGCGATGGCCATGCCTTCACCGCCCCGGCGGGCAGCTACCCGCCCAACGCCTTTGGCCTGCACGACATGCTGGGCAATGTGTGGGAATGGGTGGCCGACTGGCATGACGAGGGCTACTACGCCCAATCCCCCGCCACCGACCCGCAGGGCCCGGCCACAGGCTCGGTGCGGGTGCGCCGGGGTGGCTCATGGCACACCTGGGCGTTTTATGCGCGCTGCAGCTACCGCAACTGGAACAGCCCAGAGACCCGCTACACCCTGGTCGGCATGCGCCTGCTGCGGGAGTGGGGCGAGACCACTGGCGCCGCCAGCCGCCCTTGACCGCCCTTGACCTGGCATCAAGATTCAAGAATCGCAAAACGTAAACAACCGTCAACTCACCCCGCCTGTTACACAGGCAGGGCGAGAAAACGGCAGGGCCTCGGAAATAATGGGCCATGACTTATCCGACAGGCAACCCATGCGCATAGCCGCGCTGGACGACGACGCGCTTCAGCTCGATCTCTTCAAACAGGCCCTGGAAGCCATGGGCCACATCTGTCACACCCACCTGACCGGAGCCGATCTGCTGCGCGAACTGCGCCGCGAGACGTTTGACCTGCTCATCGTGGACTGGCACCTGCCCGACACCACCGGCCCCGAGGTGGTGCGCTGGGTGCGCGAACATGTGGATGCTCCAATGCCCATCCTGTTCGTGACCCACCGCCAGGAAGAGCGTGACATCGTGGAAGGACTGGGCAGCGGCGCCGACGACTTCATGACCAAGCCCGTGCGCATTGGCGAGCTGCGTGCCCGCGTGGGCGCCCTGCTGCGCCGCGCTTACCCCGACGCCCGAGACGAAGTGCTGGAGTTCGGCCCCTACCGCTTCTTCCCCGAATCGCGCTCGATTGAAATCAGCGGCAAGCCGGTTGAGCTCAAAAACCGCGAGTACGATCTGGCCCTGTTCCTGTTTCAAAACATGGGGCGGCTGCTGTCACGCGATCACCTCAAGGAAATCATCTGGGGCCAGGTGCCCGATGTGATGTCCCGTTCACTGGACACCCACATCTCCCGCCTGCGCACGCAACTGGATTTGCGACCCGCCAATGGTTTCATGGTGACGGCGGTGTACGGTGTGGGCTATCGGTTTGAAGCGGTGGAGAAAGAGCGCAGGGCCTGAGAACCTGTTCAAAGAAGCGGGTTTCACAACCTGCGTCGGGCCATGGTGCCGCAGGGGGTGCAGTCCAACCGCCGCACGCCCGCCTCTCCCGCTATTTGCACCGCAGTCCAGAAGCCCTTGCCGCCCGCCCCTACCAAGGAGTCTCTTTTGCACCTCAGTGCCCCCTTCCAACGCCTGCCTTCTGCCTTGTTGGTGGCCGGTCTGGCGCTCAGCGCCTTTGCCGCGCCCTCGGCCCTTGCGGCCGAGCGGGGCGACGAAATACCCCACACCATTCAACCCGGCGACACGCTGGAAGGGCTGGCCCAAAGCTACCTGGCCGCCCCCCAGCTGTGGCCGCGCCTGCAGGCACGCAACAAGGTCAAAGACCCCAAGCACCTGCAGCCAGGCTCGGTGGTGTGGATTCCGGTGGACCTGCAACCGGAGGAATCGGCCAGCGTGGAGTTTGTGCACGGCAACGTCAAAGCGCTGCCGCCCACACCCAACGGAAAGGCTGGCAACGCGGCACCGGCCAGCGCCCCTCTGGCCGCAGGCAGCACCTTGGCCGAAGGCACCAAGCTGGAAGTCGGGCCCGATGGCTTTGTCGCCGTGCGCCTGGCCGATGGCTCCATCGTGCGGGTGAATGCCCAGTCGGACGTGCAACTGCGCCAGCTGCGCCGCCGGGGCCGCGCAGGGTCCGTGCAGTCGGTGCTGGAGGTCCAGCGCGGCAGCGTCGAATCCACCGTCCCCCCCAGCAGCGACAAGCTGCGACGCTTTGAGGTGCGCACCCCCCGTGCCGTGACCAGCGTGCGCGGCACCCGTTTTGGCGTGGCCCTGAGTGAGGACGGCAAAACCACGGCCGCAGTGCTGCAAGGCGCCGTGGCCGTGCAGTCGCGCACCGGCGAAATCCCCGTGCCCGGCAACACCCCAGCCGCCCTGCTGCAGCCCGGCCAAGGCCTGGCGGTGCTGGCCGACGGCACGGTGGGCAGCCCCCGCCCCCTGCTGCCCGCCCCCGACCTGCAAACCCTGCCCAAAGCCGTGCACGAGCCCGGCCTGCTGGCGCTGGATGTGCCCCCGCAGCCCGAAGCCGCGGCCTACCAGGCCGTGGTGGCGCGCGATGCAGACCTGACCCAGGTGCTGCGCTCAGGCACCTTTGCCAACGGCCGGTTGCGCTGGCCGGGGCTGGAAGATGGGCCGTACTACCTCTCCGTGCGCTCGGTCGATGCGGCAGGCATTGCGGGCCTGCCAACCACCCAGCCGCTCACCGTCAAGACCCAGCCGGTGCCGCCGCTGTACCAGCAGCCCGCCGCAGCGGGCGTGGTGTCCAACGCCGGTGGCCAGCTGCTGTGCACCCAGGTGCCCGGCGTGCGCTGGTACCGCATCCAGGTGGCGGCAGACGCGGCCTTCACCCAGCCCGCGCTGGACGAAGCCCGCCTGGACAACTGCAAGCTCTCGGTCGCCTCGCTGCCCGTGGGCAACTACTTCTGGCGTGCAGCCAGCGTGCGTGAGCTGGCCCAGGGCCAGGCCGACCAAGGCCCGTTTGCGGCCGCCCAAAGCTTCGTGCTGGCGCAGCAGCCCCCCACCCTCTCGGCCCAGTCCATGCAGGCCAGCGATGGGGACACCACCGTGAACCTGCGCTGGCAGGCCCAGGCCGGGCAACGCTTTCGACTGCAATTGGCACGCGACATAGGCTTTGACAAGCCCACGCTGGACACCACGCTGGACGCACCTCAATGGACCGCAGCCGACTTGGCTGCGGGCACCTACTTTGTGCGCATCCAAGTGCTGGACCCCTCCGGCCTGCAAAGCGACTTCTCGCCACCACGCTCCATCCGCGTGGGCACGGGCTTCAACACCAGCTCCGGCCTGCCGGTGTCGGACTCCAGCGGCGAGGCCGTGCGGCGCCCCTGAGGCGCCAGCACCGGCACCGCATCACCACAACCGCCCGCACAGCCATGCTCAAAGCCGCACGCACGCGCGCCCAGCAGCGGCGCTTTGAATGGACCCTGCTGGCGCTGGCGCTGCTGGCCCTGGTGGCCTGGCTGAGCCCGCCAGGGCAGTTGGCAGGCCCCAACCACCTGATCCAGGACCTGGGGCTGCGCGCCCTGGCGCGGCCACCCCACCCCGACATCGTGCTGGTGGCGGTGGACGACCGCAGCATCGCTACCATCGGCCGCTGGCCTTGGCGGCGCGCGCTGCATGCGCAGTTGCTGGAGGCCATCAGCGCACAACAACCCCAGGCCATCGGCCTGGACATTCTGTTCAGCGAGGCCGACGCCGACTACCCGCTGGACGATGCCCTGCTGGCCCAGGCCATTGCGGCGAGCCACCGGGTGGCGCTGCCCGTGCTGCAGCGCAATTATGCGGGGCTGTCTGCAGGGGGATCTGAAGGGATGTCCGAGTTGCCCCTGGACATGTTCGCCCAGGCCGCAGCCGCCTTGGGCCATGTGCACGTGGCCCCCGATGGCGACGGCGTGGTGCGCGGCCTGTACCTGCAAGAAGGCCCGGCGGATGCCCCCTGGAGCCACCTCAGCCAGGCGCTGCAATGCATTGCACAGCCCCCCGCGCAGGGCTGCAAACCGCAGGCTCCGTCCGACCCCGCCAGCGCCTTGGGCAACAGCCCCCCCGCCCCCTGGGCCGTGGGCCAGCATGAGCTGATTGCCTACGCCGGCGGGCCCGCCCACTACCCCACCTATTCCTACATCGATGTGCTGCGCGGGCAGGTGCCCAGCAGCGCCTTTCGCGGCAAATACGTGCTGGTGGGCGCAGCGGCATCGGGCCTAGGCGACATGTTTGCCACCCCGGTCAGCAGCGGTGCCCGGCTGATGCCCGGCGTCGAAGTCGTCGCCCATGTGCTCGACAGCCACCTGGCCCAGGTACGGCTGCAGACCGCCCCGACCGCCGCCAACATCGCCTTCAATTTGGTGCCTGTCGCAGCGGCCCTGCTGGCTTTGCTGGTGACGGGCCCCTTGGCGGCCTTGCTCACCAGTGCCGGGCTGGCGCTGACCACGCTGCTGCTGTCCATGCTGTTGCCTGCCTGGACGGGATGGCAGTTTGCCCCCGCCGCCGCGCTGCTGGGCCTGGTGCTGGCCTACCCGCTGTGGAGCTGGCGGCGGCTCAGCGCTGCCGCTCAGTTTTTGCGCACCGAAATCGAACACCTGCAGCGCGAAGGCATGCTGGTGCTGAAGACCCCCACGGCAGGCACCGGTGATTTTCTGGAGCGGCGCATCAACGCGGTGGAGAGCGCATCGCGCCAGCTGCGCGACCTGCACCAGTTTGTGAGCACCAGCCTGCAGCAACTGCCCTCACCCAACTTTGTCTGCGACGCGCAAGGGCGCATCCTGCTGGCCAATCTGGCGGCGCAGCGCCACACCGGCCTGGGGGCGTTCGAGCCGCCATCGGCACTGCAGGGCAAACCCATCACCCAGGTGCTGCACGACCTGCAAGACCCGCGCACCCTAGAGCCCCTGATCACCCAGGACAAATTGCGCAGCGGCCAGTTACCCGCTCAAAGCGAGGGGCAAGACGGACAAGGCCGCAGCCTACTCATGCTGTGCAAACCGTTCACCGACTTTGCCAACGTGGGCTGGCTCATCACGCTGGTGGACATGACCGACATCCGCCGCGCCTTGCAGCAACGCGACCAGGCGCTGCACTTCATCTCGCACGACATCCGTGCGCCCAACGCCTCCATCCTGACGCTGTTGGAGATGCAGCGCGCCTACCCTGGCCGCATGCCCGCAGACACGCTGATGCAGCGCATCGAGCGGTACGCGCAGGCGTCCCTCGGCATGGCAGAAAACTTTGTGCGCCTGGCCAGTGCGCAAACGCAGGAATACCGCATGGCCCCTCTGGACCTGGTGGCCGTGCTGAACGAAACCGTGGACGACGCCTGGGCCCTGGCCAGCGAGCGTGATGTGCAAGTCACCCTGCAATCACTGCCCGACACCGCGCCCTGCCTGGGCGACCGCGCCTTACTGTGCCGCGCCGTGGCCAACGTGCTGAACAACGCCATCAAATACAGCCCGGAAAACGGCGTGGTGCAATGCCGCCTGCAAGCACGCGGCACGCACTGGGTGCTGGCGGTGCGCGATGAAGGCCCCGGCATTGCCCCAGGCCAGCAAGACCGCCTGTTTGCCCCCTTTGCCCGCCTGCACGACCAAAGTCACCCCCACATCTCTGGCGTAGGCCTGGGGCTGGCGCTGGTGCACACCGTGGTGCAGCGGCACGGCGGCAGCCTGGAAGTGGAGAGCGAAGAGGGCCGTGGCGCTGAATTCAGGCTGGTGCTGCCGCAGGAGATCCATACGGCGTGAACCTGCTCTGGTTCTCATCCACCTGCAGCGCCCGGCCCACGTACGGGAAGGCGCGCTGCGTGCAGTGCTCGCGTTCGCACACCTTGCACCCCATGCCGATCGGTACCGCCGCCTCGGGGTCTTGCAGGTCCAGGCCCTTGGCGTACACCAGGCGCGCGGCATGGCGCACATCGCAGCCCAGGCCGATGGAGAAGGTTTTTTGCGGTGCGCCGTACCCGCCCGCGCAGGTGGATACGGTGCGCGCAATCCACAGGTAGCGGCGCCCATCGGGCATGCTGGCCAGCTGCGCCTGCACGCGATCAGGGCGCGCAAAGGCTTCGTACACGTTCCACAGCGGGCAAGTGCCCCCAGCGCGGCTGAAGTGGAAATGCGTGGCCGACTGGCGCTTGGAGATGTTGCCCGCACGGTCCACCCGGATGAAGAAAAACGGCACCCCCGGCGCGCCCAGGCGCTGCAAGGTGCTCAGCCTGTGGCACACGGTCTCAAAGCCCACACCAAATTGCTGGTCGAGCAAATCGATGTCGTAGCGCAGCGCCTCTGCAGCGCTGAGAAAAGCCTGGTAGGGCAACAACAGGGCCCCGGCAAAGTAGTTGGCCAGGCCCACGCGGGCCAGCTTGCGTGAGGCGGGGTCGGCGGTGAATGGCGCCACCTGGATGAGGGCATTGATGGCCTGCTCGCACTCCAGCAAGGCCAATTGCGTGCCCAGCTGAAAGGCCCGCTGCGAGGCATCGAGCGTGTGCGACAGCCGCAGCAGCCGCGTGTCGGGGTCAAACTGCCGCTTGCCTGCCGCTGGGTCTTGCGTCAGCGCCACCCGCACGCCATGGAGTTGCTGCAGCCGCACGGTCAGCCAATCGGCCAGGGGGCCGGGGTGGGCTTGGGCCTGCACGGCCAAGGCTTCTGCCGCACGGTCCAGTCCATCGAAGTAATTCTGGTGCGCAAAGAAGAAATCCCGGACCACCTCAAACGCCATGGCCCGGGGCGCCGATGCGGCCGAGCGGTCGTCCCCCAGCTGCAGCGACAGCGCCTCCAGCCGCTCCATCGCCTCCAGGTTGCGGCGGTGCAAGGCAATGACGGCGCGCCCCACTCCGGGCATCTGCGCGGCGATCTCCTGCAGCTCGGGCAGCCCGATGGGCTCAGCGCTGCCCGCCAGGGCCTCTTTGAGCCCGGCCATCAGCCGCGCCTCTTCGTCTTCAGAAAACTGCTGGATGTCCACGCCCAAAGTGCGGTGCAACTTGAGCAGCACCGACACCGTCAAGGGCCGCTGGTTTTGCTCCAGCTGGTTGAGGTAGCTGGGGGACAGCCCCAGCGTCTGCGCCAACGCAATTTGGGACAGCCCCTGCTCGGCCCGCAGCTTGCGCAGCTTGACGCCCATGAATGTCTTTTTCAAACCCTGCCCCTTTTTGCGCGCATGGATCGCGCCTTGATCGCGCATTTGCCGCGCACTTTTCGTGCACAGCAATTCGCAAAATTTGCAAATCGAAGGTTTGCTTTCGCAAAAATTCGCCCTTTTAGCCCTTCTTCAAGGCGTGTATTTTGCGTAAATTGCGAATCATGACAACACCCTTTGGAACGATGGAACTGCACGAACTGGTGCTGCCCATGCACAGCAACCACCACGGCCAGCTGTTTGCGGGGCAAGGGCTTCAGTGGCTGGCCAAGGCTGCGTTTCTGACAGCCCGGGGCCTGGCGCAGCGCGAAGTCGTCATGGCGGGCGTGACCCGCGTGGACTTCCTCGCGCCGGTGCCTGTGGGCTGCCAGCTCACGCTGCGCGGCTGGTTGAGCCGGGTCGGGCGCAGTTCGATGACCGTGTGCATCCATGGCCTGGCCGTGCGGCCCCACATGCCGGGCGAAGACGTTCTCAAAGGGGTGTTCGAGATGGTTGCGGTGGATGCCACCGGCCGCCCCGTCGCCATCCACCCTTCGCACTTGAACCAGGAGACAACACCATGAACACCACCCTCGCGGGCACGGTCCCCTCAGCACCTTCAGCCCCTTCGGCCCCACTCCCCAAGCCCAAAAAATCCGTCGCCCTTTCGGGCGTGACGGCGGGCAACACCGCCCTGTGCACCGTGGGCCGCACCGGCAACGACCTGCATTACCGGGGCTACGACATCCTGGACATTGCCGAGGTGTGCGAGTTTGAAGAGATTGCCCACCTGCTGGTGCATGGCAAGCTGCCCACGCGTGCCGAGCTGAGGGCCTACAAAGCCAAGCTGCGCGCCCTGCGTGGCCTGCCGGGCAGCGTAAAGGCCGCGCTGGAGCAACTGCCCGCCGCCAGCCACCCCATGGACGTGATGCGCACCGGCGTCTCGGCCCTGGGCTGCGCCCTGCCCGAGAAGGACGACCACAACCTGCCAGGCAGCAGAGACATTGCCGACCGCCTGATGGCATCGCTGGGCAGCATGCTGCTGTACTGGTACCACTTCAGCAACTCGGGCCGCCGTATCGAGGTGGAGACGGATGACGACTCGATCGGCGGCCACTTCCTGCACCTGCTGCACGGCACCCCGCCGCCCGAGGGCTGGGTGCGCGCCATGCACACCTCGCTCAACCTGTATGCCGAGCACGAGTTCAACGCCAGCACCTTCACCGCCCGGGTGATTGCTGGCACGGGCAGCGACATGTATTCGAGCATTGCAGGCGCAATTGGCGCGCTGCGCGGCCCCAAGCACGGCGGCGCCAACGAGGTGGCGTTCGAGATCCAGAAGCGCTATGACAACCCCACCGAAGCCGAGGCCGACATCCGCCGCCGCGTGGAGGCCAAGGAGGTGGTGATCGGCTTTGGCCACCCGGTCTACACCGTGAGCGACCCACGCAACGTCGTCATCAAAGGTGTGGCACAACGCCTGTCGCAAGAGGCGGGCAGCACCAAGATGTTCGACATTGCCGAGCGGCTGGAGAGCGTGATGTGGGAGGTCAAGAAGATGTTCCCTAACCTCGACTGGTTCAGCGCCGTGAGCTACCACATGATGCAGGTGCCCACCGCCATGTTCACGCCGCTGTTCGTCATCGCGCGCACCAGCGGCTGGGCAGCGCATGTGATCGAGCAGCGCGTGGACAACAAGATCATCCGCCCCAGCGCCCACTACACCGGGCCAGAGGACCAGGTGTTCGTGCCCATTGAAGAACGCTGCTGACAAAAAACGATAGCAGCCAGCGCTTGTTGGACAACACTTTCAAGCCATTCATGCTTGAAAATCGCACACAACAAGCGCTAGCAGCTATCAAAAAAATAGTGAACCACTCTGCCCCATGACGAACACCGCCCACCGCAAACCCCTGCCCGGCACCACGCTGCAGTACTTCGACGCCCGCGAGGCCGTCGAACAGCTCCAGCCCGGCGCCTGGGCCGCCCTGCCCTACACCGCCCGCGTGCATGCCGAAAACCTGGTGCGGCGCGCCGACCCCGCGCAGCTGGGTGCCTACCTGCGCCAGCTCATCGAGCGCCAGCGCACCATCGACTTCCCTTGGTACCCCGTGCGCGTGGTGTGCCACGACATCCTGGGCCAGACGGCGCTGGTGGACCTGGCGGGACTGCGCGATGCGATTGCGAAAGAAGGGGGCGACCCGGCGGCGGTGAACCCGGTGGTGCCGGTGCAGCTCATCGTGGACCATTCGCTGGCCGTGGAGTGCGGCGGTTTTGACCCCGATGCCTTCGCCAAGAACCGCGCCATTGAAGACCGTCGCAACGAGGACCGCTTTCACTTCATCGAGTGGACGAAGAAGGCTTTCGCCAACGTGGAGGTGATCCCGGCGGGCAACGGGATCATGCACCAGATCAACCTGGAGAAGATGTCGCCCGTGGTCTATGTTCAGGAAGGCGTGGCCTTCCCCGACACCTGCGTGGGCACTGACAGCCACACGCCGCATGTAGATGCGCTGGGCGTGATCGCCGTGGGCGTGGGCGGGCTCGAAGCCGAGAACGTGATGCTGGGCCGCGCCAGCTGGATGCGCCTGCCCGATATCGTGGGTGTGGAGCTGACGGGCCAGCGCCCAAGCGGCATCACCGCCACCGACATCGTGCTGGCACTCACCGAATTTTTGCGCCATGAGAAAGTGGTGGGCGCCTACGTGGAGTTCTACGGTGCAGGCGCCGAAAGCCTGTCGATTGGCGACCGCGCCACCATCAGCAACATGTGCCCCGAGTACGGCGCCACCGCAGCGCTCTTTGCCATCGACGCGCAGACGCTGCAGTACCTGCGCCTGACGGGCCGCGAAGAAACGCAGGTGCAGCTGGTGGAGACCTATGCCAAGGCCGCGGGCCTGTGGGCCGACACGCTGCGCGAGGTGCAGTACGAGCGTGTGCTGCGCTTTGACCTCAGCAGCGTGGTGCGCAACATGGCTGGCCCCAGCAACCCGCACCGCCGCCTGCCCACCACCGCGCTGGCCGAGCGCGGCATTGCCGCCCCGTGGGTGCAAGAGCCCGGCCGCATGCCCGATGGCGCCGTGGTCATCGCGGCCATCACCAGCTGCACCAACACCAGCAACCCGCGCAACGTCATCGCTGCTGCCCTGCTGGCGCGCAACGCCCGCCGCCTGGGCCTCACGCGCAAGCCGTGGGTCAAGACCTCGCTCGCGCCTGGCTCCAAAGCGGTAGAGCTGTATTTGAAAGAAGCCGGTCTGCTGGCCGACCTGGAGGCGCTGGGCTTTGGCATCGTGGCCTTTGCCTGCACCACCTGCAACGGCATGAGCGGCGCTCTCGACCCCGCCATCCAGCAAGAGATCATCGACCGCGACCTGTACGCAACGGCCGTGCTTTCGGGCAACCGCAACTTCGATGGGCGCATCCACCCGTACGCCAAGCAGGCTTTCCTGGCCAGCCCACCGCTGGTGGTGGCATACGCCCTTGCGGGCACGGTGCGCTTTGACATTGAGAACGACGCCTTTGCGGTAGTGAATGGCCAGCCCGTGCGCCTGAAAGACCTGTGGCCCAGCGATGCAGAGATCGACACCATCGTGGCCCAGGCGGTGAAGCCCGCGCAGTTCCGCGCCGTGTACGAGCCCATGTTCGCGATACGCCAGGACGATGGCGAGGCCGTGAGCCCGCAGTACGACTGGCGCCCCCAGTCCACCTACATCCGCCGCCCGCCGTACTGGGACACTGAGGGCGTGGGCGCTTTGGCAGCCAACCCGCGCAGCTTGAAGGGCATGCGCGCACTGGCCCTGCTGGGCGACAACATCACCACCGACCACCTCTCGCCCTCCAACGCCATCCTGGGGGCCAGCGCGGCGGGTGAATATCTGCACAAGATGGGCGTGCCCGAGGAGGACTTCAACTCCTACGCCACGCACCGGGGCGACCACCTCACCGCCATGCGCGCCACGTTTGCCAACCCGCAGCTCGTCAACGAAATGGCGGTGGTCGATGGCCAGGTGAAGAGGGGATCACTGGCCCGCATCGAGCCCGAGGGCCGCGTGGTGCGCATGTGGGAGGCGATGGAGACGTACCTGCACCGCCGCCAGCCGCTCCTCATCATTGCCGGGGCCGACTACGGCCAGGGGTCGAGTCGCGACTGGGCCGCCAAGGGCGTGCGCCTGGCCGGGGTGGAGACCGTGGTGGCCGAGGGCTTTGAACGCATCCACCGCACCAACCTGATCGGCATGGGCGTGCTGCCGCTGGAGTTCACGCCCGGTGTGACCCGCCTGACACTGGGGCTGGATGGCACCGAGACCTACGATGTGCTGGGCGAGCGCACACCGCGCGCCACCCTCACGCTGGTGGTGCACCGGCGCAATGGCGAAGTGCTGCGGGTGCCGGTGACCTGCCGCCTCGATACGGCCGAGGAAGCATCGGTGTACGAAGCGGGTGGCGTGCTGCAGCGCTTTGCGCAGGACTTTTTGGAAGCGAAGGCAGCGCCCCCCTCTCCCCAACCCCTCTCCCGCGAGGGGAGAGGGGCTAACGCACGATGACAATCGCTGCTGTTTGTATTGCTCCCCTCGCCCCTTGCGGGAGAGGGGCTGGGGGAGAGGGGGCCCCAGCCATGGACCAACGCCAGTTCACCAAAAACCTGCGCCAGAACATGACCGACGCTGAGCTGTTGCTGTGGAAGCACCTGCGGGCTCACCGCATGGGCGATCAAAAATTTCGCAGACAGCAACCCCTCGGCCCCTACATCGTGGACTTCGTGCATTTCGCGCAGCGCCTGATCATCGAGGCAGATGGCGGCCAGCACGCAGGCGCAGCGCATGACGCGGCCCGCGATGCCTGGCTGCAAAGCCAGGGTTTTCGCGTACTGCGTTTCTGGAACAACGACATCCTGCTGCGCACGGACGCTGTGCTCGAAGCCATATGGGCTGCATTGCATCTGCAGGCGCCCAGCCCCCTTCTACCTCCCCCGCAAGTTGCCAACGAAGATTGAAAACACCCACCACCTCTTCCTTTCCCCCTCGCCCCTTGCGTGAGAGGGGCCAGGGGAGAGGGGGCCAGCAAAAGCACCCCATGAACCATCCGCCCCAAATCAAAATCCCTGCCACCTACCTGCGCGGCGGCACCAGCAAGGGCGTTTTTTTTCGCCTGCAAGACTTGCCCCCGGCCGCACAGCAGCCCGGCCCAGCGCGCGACGCGCTGCTGCTGCGCGTGGTGGGCAGCCCCGATCCGTATGGCAAGCAGACCGATGGCATGGGCGGCGCCACCTCGTCCACGTCCAAGGTGGTGATCCTCTCGCCCGCCACGCAGCCGGGGCACGATGTGGACTACCTGTTTGGCCAGGTATCCATCGACCAGCCCTTTGTGGACTGGAGCGGCAACTGCGGCAACCTCTCTGCCGCCGTGGGGCCGTGTGCCATCCACATGGGGTTGATCGACGCGGCGCGCATTCCGCACAGCGGCGTGTGCACCGTGCGCATCTGGCAGGCCAACATCGGCAAGACCATCGTGGCGCATGTGCCGATCACCGAGGGGCAGGTGCAGGAGACGGGCGACTTTGAGCTGGACGGCGTGACCTTCCCGGCCGCCGAAGTGGCGCTGGAGTTTCTGGACCCTGCGGACGATGGCGAGGGTGAGGGCGGCGGCGGCGCGATGTTCCCCACGGGCAACGTGGTTGATGCGCTGGAGGTGCCCGGAGTCGGCCAGTTCCAGGCCACGCTGATCAACGCGGGCATTCCCACCATCTTCCTCAACGCCCGCGACCTGGGCTACACCGGCACCGAGCTGCAAGCCGACATCAACGAAGACAAAGCGGCCCTCACCCGCCTGGAAACCATCCGCGCCTGGGGCGCCGTGAAGATGGGCCTGATCCGCGATGTGGCCGAAGCCGCCACGCGCCAGCACACGCCCAAGATCGCCTGGGTGGCGCCGCCTGCGGCCTACACGGCATCCAGCGGCAAAGCTGTGCAGGCAGGCGATGTGGACTTGCTGGTGCGGGCCCTGTCCATGGGCAAACTGCACCACGCCATGATGGGCACAGCGGCTGTGGCGATTGGCACCGCCGCTGCAGTGCCCGGCACGCTGGTGCACCGGGCGGCCAGTGGCGGCGCGCGCAACGCCATGCCAGGCTCCGTGCGATTCGGCCACCCCTCTGGCACGCTGCGCGTGGGCGCAGAGGCCGCGCAAGTCAACGGCCAGTGGACGGTGACCAAGGCCCTGATGAGCCGCAGCGCCCGCATCCTGATGGAGGGCTGGGTGCGGGTGTCGGGCGATCTGGCCTGAAGCCCCACAGCAATCACTCCTGATTTGATAGCTGCTAGCGCTTATTTAGTGGGCGCTAGCAGCCCTTTTTATTCAAAACACCATGTCTACCCGCAAACAACTCAAGCAACTCGTCGAAGCCCGCAACGGCCTGATCGTGCCTGGCGCTTTCAACGCCCTCTCCGCCAAGGTGATTGCCGACCTGGGCTTTAAAGCCATCTACGTGACGGGCGCAGGCGTGACCAACATGTGGTTCGGCATGCCCGACCAGGGCTTCATGGGCCTGCACGAGATTGCCGACCACACGGCCCGCATCCGCGACGCCGTGGATGTGCCACTGATCGTGGACGCCGACACCGGCTTTGGCAATGCCCTGAACGTGGTGCACACCGTGCGCACGCTGGAGCGCGCCGGGGCCGACTGCATCCAGCTCGAAGACCAGGTGGCGCCCAAGCGCTGCGGGCACTTCAGCGGCAAAGAGGTCATCAGCACCGAAGAAGCCGTCAGCAAGATCAAGGCGGCAGTGGACGCGCGGCGCGACCCAGACTTCCTCATCATGGCGCGCACCGACGCTGCCGCCACCCACGGCTTTGAAGCAGCGGTGGAGCGTGCGCAGAAGTTTGCCGAGGCGGGGGCCGACATCCTGTTTGTAGAAGCGGTGACCCAAGCCGAAGAGGTACGCGCCCTGCCCCAGCGGTTGGCCAAGCCCCAGTTGATGAACATGGTGATTGGCGGGAAGACGCCCCTCTTCAACGCCGACCAGCTGGGCGAACTGGGCTACGGCATCGTGCTGTACGCCAACGTGGCGCTGCAAGGCGCGGTGATGGGCATGCAAAACGCGCTGACCACGCTGCGCGACGCCAAGGAAGTGCGCGAGGACAGTGGCCTCGTCACCCCGTTTGCCGAGCGCCAGCGCCTGGTCGGCAAGCCTGCGTGGGACGCGCTGGAAAAGCGCTACACCTGAGAACCTGGGGCTTGGTGTGCCCCCAAAACACCTCGCCATCCAACGCTTTCTGGCGCCGTCTCTCACACGCTTTTTGAGCGTCGGCCACCCACACCACACCGCAGCGGTGTAAGCCCACCCCGCAGAGTTTTGTCACACCCAGGTCACACGAGCGCGGCCCAATGTAATCGATTACATCAGGCCAAGGAGCTGCGTGAATATCCTGGATGTTGCCCAAGCTGCGGGCGTTTCGGTCGCTACGGTCTCGCGGGTTTTCAACCTGCCGGACAAGGTCACGCCTGCCACGCGTGCGCATGTGGCGCAGGTGGCCCGCACCCTGGGCTACCAGCCCAATGCCAGCGCCCGCACGCTGCGCACGCAGCGCAGCCGCGTGGTGGGCGTGGTGCTGCCCACCCTCACCAACCCGGTCTTTGCCGAATGCCTTGAAGGCATTGCCCGCGCTGCGGCTGCGGCGGGCTACGCCATCTTGCCCTTCACCACCGACTACCGGCTGGACCAGGAAGAGCGGGCCGCGTCCCTGCTCATCGCGGGCAATGTGGACGGGATGATCCTGACCGTGTCCAACCCCGGCACCTCCCTGGCGCTGCGCCGCTTGGCAGACACGGGCCTGCCCTATGTGCTGGTCTACAACCGGCATGCCGAGCACCCTTGCGTGTCGGTGGACGGCGAGCAGGCCGTGGCCGAACTGGTGGCGCGCCTTGCGGGCCTGGGCCACCGGCGCATGGCCATGGTGACGGGCCAACTCCACGCCTCAGACCGCGCGCAGCAACGCTGCCGGGGCTTTCAGCGCGGCATGGCGCAAGCAGGGCTGGGCAATGGCACCAGTGCCCCGGTGCTGGAGGTGCCCTTTGTGGACACGGCCATCCAGTCCATCTGCGGCCTGCTGCAAGCCCGCGAACGCCCCACCGCACTGGTGTGCTCCAACGACCTGCTGGCCATCCGCGCGCTGCGCAGCGCCCATTTGGCGGGCCTGTCGGTGCCGCGCGATGTGAGCGTGGTGGGCTTTGACGGCATTGCGCTGGGCGAAGACCTGGCGCCACAGCTGAGCACCGTGGCCCAACCCAATGCCGACCTGGGCCACGCCAGTGTGGAGCTGCTGGTGCAGGCCATGGCCCGCCAGGCACTGCTGCCTGCCCAGGCCAGCTTGACGCTGCCGCATGCCTGGCGTGCGGGCGAATCGTGCGGCCAGGCGCCCAGCGGTTCTGCCTGACGTCCGAGATTTCTCATTCACCTTTTTTCCCTCAACCCACGGAGCTTCTTCCATGCGTTCCATGCTGCCTTCCCTCTTGCGCACCACAGCGCTGGCCATTGGCCTCACCGCCTCCACCCTGGCCATGGCCCAGACGGCTATTTGCTACAACTGCCCACCCGAATGGGCCGACTGGGGCAGCCAGATCAAGGCCATCAAGGCCAAGACGGGCGTCACCGTGCCGCCTGACAACAAGAACTCGGGCCAGTCGCTGGCGCAGCTGGTGGCCGAGAAGGCCCGCCCCGTGGCCGACGTGACCTACCTCGGCGTCACCTTCGCCATCCAGGCCCAGAAGGACGGCGTGGTGGGCAGCTACAAGCCCGCCGCCTGGGCCGACATTCCTGACGGTCTCAAGGACCCCAACGGCCAGTGGTTCACCATCCACTCGGGCACCCTCGGCTTCATGGTCAATGTCGATGCACTCAAGGGCAAGCCGGTGCCCACGTCGTGGGCAGATTTGCTCAAGCCTGACTACAAGGGCCTGATCGGCTACCTGGACCCCGCCTCGGCCTTCGTCGGCTATGTGGGCGCTGTGGCCGTGAACCAGGCGCGCGGCGGCACGCTGGACAACTTTGCCCCGGGCATCGACTACTTCAAGGCGCTGCAAAAGAACGAGCCCATCGTGCCCAAGCAGACCTCGTATGCCCGCGTGCTGTCGGGCGAGATCGCCATCTTGCTGGACTACGACTTCAACGCCTACCGCGCCAAGTACAAGGACCAGGCCAATGTGCAGTTTGTGATCCCTGCCGAAGGCACGGTGGTGGTGCCCTATGTGATGAGCCTGGTGGCCAACGCCCCGCACGAAGCCGATGGCAAGAAGGTGCTGGACTTTGTGCTGTCGGACGAAGGCCAGGCCATCTGGGCCAATGCCTACCTGCGCCCGGTGCGTGCAGCGGCCATGCCCAAGGAGGTGCAGGCCCGCTTCCTGCCCGCCAGCGAATACGCCCGCGCCAAGACGGTGGACTACCAAAAAATGGCCACCGTGCAAAAGGCGTTCTCTGAGCGCTATCTGAAGGACGTGCAGTAAGCCGCTGCGGCCACTGCCTTCAGCGACCTCCTCTTGCAATCTGCCACCGCCATGCGCTCCGGCTTTGCTCCTTCCCGCACGCTGCTGCTGGCCTGCGCCGCACCGGCGGCGGCTTTCTTTGCCGCGTTCTGGCTGCTGCCGGTGGCGCGGCTGCTGGCGCTGCCGGCCGACCAAGGCTGGGCCACGTACTTTGCCGTGCTCAGCCATGGCCGCTATCTGCAAAGCCTGCTGCAAACGCTGGGCCTGTCCATCGTGGTCACCCTGGCCACGCTGGTGCTGGGGGCCCTGGTGGGCATCACGCTGGCACGCCAGCGGTTTGCGGGGCGCAGGCTGCTGTTGTCAATGCTCACGCTGCCGCTGTCGTTTCCGGGGGTGATCGTCGGGTTCTTCATGATCTTGCTGGGCGGGCGCCAGGGGTTGGTGGCGGACCTGTCTGCACACCTGGGCGGCGAGCGCATCACCTTTGCCTATGGGCTCACGGGCTTGTTCCTGGCGTACCTGTACTTCTCGCTGCCCCGCGCCATCACCACCTACACCGCCGCCGCCGAGGCCATGGACGCGCAGCTGGAAGAGGCCGCGCGCTCGCTGGGCGCATCGCGCTGGCGCGTGGCACGCGATGTGTGGATGCCCGAGCTGGCCCCCACCACCCTGGCCTGCGGCGCCATCGTGTTCGCCACGGCCATGGGTGCGTTTGGCACGGCCTTCACGCTGGCCAGCAAATTTGAGGTGCTGCCCATCACCATCTACAACGAGTTCACCAACTACGCCAACTTTTCCTTGGCGGCCAGCCTGTCGATTGCGCTGGGGCTCATCACCTGGATGGTGCTGTGGCTGGCGCGCCGCGTGGGCGGCAAGGAGGCGTTTTGATGTCTACCCCACGCAACGCGCGCCAGGCCCCCTGGCTGCTCATCGCGCTCACCACGCTGGTGGCTGTTTTCATGCTGGCCCCCATCGCCTTGTCGGTGATGACCGGGCTGGTGGTCAACTACAGCAAGGGCCTGGCCAGCGGGCTCACCACACGCTGGCTCGCCGAGGTCTGGGAGCTTTACGGCGGCACGGTGGCCTCGTCGCTGTGGATTGCGCTGCTGTGCGTGGCAGGCAATTTGCTGCTGGGCGTGCCCTGCGCCTACGCTCTGGCGCGCAGCCCATCGCGCGCGGCGCGGTGGTTTGAAGAGCTGCTCACCCTGCCCGTGGCGGTGCCGGGCCTGGCCAGCGCGCTGGCGCTCATCCTGGTCTATGGCCAGCTTGCGGGCTTTCGCCAAAGCTTCGCCTTCATTCTGGTGGGCCACATGGTGTTCACGCTGCCCTTCATGGTGCGCACCGTGGGTGCGGCGTTTCGCAAGGGGGAGCTGCGCGCGCTCGAAGAGGCTGCGCGCTCGCTGGGCGCCAGCTTTGCGCAGCGCTTTTTGGGCGTGCTGGTTCCCGCTGTGCTACCCGCCATCGTGGCCGGTAGCCTGATGGTGTTCACGCTGTCGGTGGGCGAATTCAACCTCACCTGGATGCTGCACACGCCGCTCACCCGCACGCTGCCCGTGGGCCTGGCAGACAGCTATGCCTCCATGCGCATCGAAATCGGATCGGCCTACACGCTGGTCTTCCTCATCGTCATCCTGCCCGTGCTCTGGGGCCTTCAGGCCATCGGCGCCCTCATCGAAAAACACCATGGAACTTGAACGCACGCGCGTGGACATCGTCCAGTGCGCCAAAACCTATGCCGACGGCACACGCGGCCTGCAGCCCACCGACTTGGTGGTGGAACCCGGCGAAGTGCTCGCGCTGCTCGGCCCCTCGGGCTGCGGCAAGACCACGCTGCTGCGCCTGATCGCCGGACTGGAGGCCCCCGATGCAGGCAGCCGCATCGCCTTTGGTGGCACCGACGTGACGCAGTTGCCCATTGAGCGGCGCGGCGTGGGCATGGTGTTCCAGCACTACGCGCTGTTTCCGCAGATGAGCGTGGAGGCCAACATTGGCTACGGCCTCAAGATCCGCGGTGTGGCCGAAGACGAGCGCCGCCGCACTGTGGGTGAATTGGTCGACCTGGTGCGCCTGAACGGTCTGGAGAAAAAACGCCCTGCCGAGCTATCGGGCGGCCAGCGCCAGCGCGTGGCCCTGGCCCGCGCCGTGGCCGTGCGCCCGCGCGTGCTGCTGCTGGACGAGCCGCTCACCGCGCTCGATGCCAAGCTCAAGGAATCGCTGCGCGACGAGCTGGCCGAGCTGCTGCGCCGCCTGCACATCACCGCCATCCACGTCACGCACGACCAGCAAGAAGCCCTGGCCATTGCCGACCGCCTGGCCGTGATGCGCGCAGGCCGCATCGTGCAAGTGGGCGATGGCGAGACGCTGTACCGCACCCCGGCGCACCCGTTTGTGGCGGCCTTTTTGGGCAAGGTAAATCGCCTTGAACGGAACGCCGCCGCCTGCGACCGCCAGGTGCTGCCTCTGGGCGGCATCGACCTGCCCTGCCCCGCATCCTGCCAAGGCCTGGACACCCTGCTGGCGCGCCCTGAAGACCTGGAAGTGGCCCTGGACACCACAGGCGACGCATTCACCATGGCCTGGGGCCGCGCCGAGGTGGTTCAGCGCAGCTTTCTGGGCGACCGTGTACAGCTCAGCCTGCGCGTGGCCGACCAAAGCGCCCTGCTGCGTGCCGATGTGGCCCGCGACCACCCTGCACGCACGGGCGACACCGTCGGCATCCGCATCCACCCCGAACGCCTCATGCCCTTGGCCGAGGAGACCACGCCATGACCACCACCTTGCTGCTGCAACTGTCCGATCTGCACATCCGCGAGCCAGGCCGCCTGGCCTATGGCCGCATTAACACGGCACCGTACCTGCAGCAGGCGGTGCAGAGCATCACCCGCCTGCCCCAGCGCCCCGATGCCGTGGTCATCACCGGCGACCTGACCGACTTTGGCCGCGCAGCCGAGTACGACCACCTGCGCGCCCTGCTGGCCCCGCTGGGGTCCATGCCCATCTACCTGCTGCCGGGCAACCACGACGACCGCAGCCAACTGCGCGCCAGCTTTCCAGAACACGCCCATTACCTGGGCAACCACCTCGGTCACGACGGGTTTGTGCAATACAGCGTGCCCGTGGGTGACCTGCAATTGATTGCGCTGGACACCGTGGTGCCCAGGGCCAGCACCGGCAGCCTGTGCGCCCAACGCCTTGCGTGGCTGGAGGCCGAGCTGGAACGCCAGAGCCACCGCCCCGTGGTCATCGCCATGCACCACCCACCGTTTCAAACACTGATCGGCCACATGGACCACATTGGCCTGCTCGAAGGCGCCCAGGCGCTAGAGGCCATCGTGGCCCGCCACCCCAACGTCGAACGCGTCATCTGCGGCCACCTGCACCGCAGCATCCAGGTGCGCTTTGGCGGCACCATCGCATCCACCGTGCCCGCCCCCGCGCACCAGGTCAGCCTGGACCTGTCGCCGCAAGCGGCATCCACCTGGATGCTGGAGCCCCCAGGCTTCGCCATCCACGCCCTGTCGCGCGGGGCGCGCATGGTGTCTCATCTGGCGGCCAGTGGGGCATTTGAAGGGCCGTTCCCCTTCCATGAGTCGGATGGGCAGTTGATTGATTGACGGGGCGGAGAGCCGATGCGCTGAGGTTCAACGTCCCGTAGCAGTAACTACTTGGCTCTCCGGAACCACAACTCGACCTACAGCGCCAGCAGCAGAGTTTCGAGCTTGCAACAACACCGGCGCGCGGATGGGGGCATCATCAGCTGCGAGTTGCTTGGCGATCCAAGTGATCAGTCCCAACGATCAATCTTGTAGGTGTGGATTCGCCCCCCAACCGTAGCACGCAGTGTCACGGGATAACCCGATCCCTGCCCGTTGCGCAGGTCATAACCGATGGCCGTTCCTTCGGCCATTCCCCCCATCTGCGCCCCACGCGAGTGCGCCTCGATGGTGGCGCGCACGCCATGCAGCTCAGAGCGGAGCAGGCTTGGGAATAGACCGGCTCCGGCTTGCCGGGTTTCGCGCGCACCTTTAAGCAGAAGAATCAAGCCGTCCCCCTGATGCTTAAAACGCTGACCATCGTCATTCCACCGGGCAGGCAATCGGGTCACTCCCGCCACCTCGGTCCAGCCGGCAGATAGCCCGTACTGATCAGGAGCAGCCCCCTCGTGCCACACATACCACGCAAACGGGTGGTCCCACTGAAAAATGGGAGGGACCTCTGCATGCACAGCCGTGGTGATGACGATGAACGGCGCCTTATGCGCTACCGGCAGCATGACTTCAAGCTGCTCTGCGTCCGGGGCAACCGTTTGCACGAACTTTTGCAGAGTCATGGTGACAATTGGCATGGCCATTGAGCCTGCCTTCACCGTCATCTGCACCTTCGGCACCAGATGCCCGAACAAGCCGCTACCGGCCCCTCGCGCGGGTTGAACGCGTGGCACCCAAACCTTAGGCACCTCCTCGAAACGTGCGATGCGTCGATGCAGTGCGGGCGCAAGACCCAGTTGTTCAAACACTTTCTCGGCTTGGGCGATATTGCCTGCAGTGGGTGCAGCCTGCGGACGCTGATAGCGCAGTGGGTGCATCTTGTCTGCAAAGCGCTTCGACACCTGAGAGAACTCCATGCCTGCCGCAATATCCTCAAGAAGCGAACCAATCATGCTGCTGCGAGGATGACAAAAACCTTGTGGCGCTGATGCTACCGCCGCCCACACATGATTTTCACGGCGCCGCGCATCGCTGGTGGCATGCCGCTTGGTATGGATGCTTTGTAGCCACTGTGCCTGGCCCAGCACCCTCTCACTTTGGTACAGCGTGTCAGTCTTGAGCAGATCCACGGCGGTTTGGACATGGTCAGCAGTAAACTCGTCAAGAGCACGCATCACAGTGCCGAAGTCTTCACGTTTCTCGGCCATCTTTTGGCCAGCAGTCAGCAGACGGTCGTGGTGCAACATATTGACGGGAAACGTCACTGCAAGGTGTGACCAAACACCAGTTTTGGCCTGACCAAGTTCTGAGACGCTGGACAGAAAGACGCCAGTCACGCTTGCATGGCGAACTATGCGCAACATGGCAGCAAAGCCTGGCTTGTAGTGCTCAGGGGCATCCTCGGGATCCCAGATCGCACTGCGAGTTTCTCCGCTTTCGTCAATCGTCACCAACCCGCCAAATCTCTCAATGAAATGGCGGCAGACGCTACAGTCGTGAAGCCGACGGTCTGCAGGATCAGTGAATGTGCCTAAATAGGCTTGCCAAAGTCCTGTAGCGTCAGTCGCAAATGCTAGGCTCTTGCCTTCTGCCATGTTTTTTGAGAACCGGGCTTTCACGCGAGCTTGAAATGCAGAATAACCAGCGTCATTGACGTTACCGTGAACGTGGTCACAGACGGCTGCTGTTTGCGTCATGGATTTCCCCTCCTTGTTGTGGCGATAGTAATCATCGATACCTCTCACCGAGAGCGCCACGCACAAGGCTTTGGTTACGCACTGTTTCTGAGGGTGCCAAATTGAACGCGCAGATGGGCTTCACACTGCCTTTGCTTTCTTTTCTTGGTGGGACCGCCCTCCCGATTCAGCCCAACGGAGCCGACCTCGCAACAACGCGACGGCACGGTCGCCTCGATACATGTGCAACATGCCGTTCGCACATCACCAGCACATCTGATCCAAGAGCCTGCAAACGAGAACTGGAAGCGCTTGAAGTACGAGCACAAGGGCTCAGCCCCATAACCGAGCCCATGAACAATGCGATTCGCATGCGATGCAGCACGCCCAGTTGAAGAACCGAGAGCAAGGCAAACCCATGAAGGAAATCGAAAGAGATATCCCGAAGATCTGAGACACGCGGCGCTGTGGCGAGCAAAAGGTCTCATCAACCTCCGTATCAACCCCGAGCCCAGTAGCAAGTTGGCAATGCAGGCGGCGAGCCTCTAGTGATGAAACCAAGGAGATGCTGATGCTCAACTAGTGTGCCTACCACTCGAGAAAACATTCCCTCAGTCATTGAGCTCTTGAGGCGTTTGGGTGCCGGTTGACACGAAAAGCGGCGAGCCGCAAAACATACCAATCCACCGGATCATTGCGGCCCACTCGAGGAAGTTGAAATTCGCACCAAGATCACCCTCCATTGCAACTTCCGCAAGTATCGAGATACCCTCAAATCGTTTCAATTGCAATTCCATGATCAGCGCCACAGCACTGCCATATCAAAGCGTTGATGCACTGAGCAAACACAGCACTCGCCGTATTGCAACCATTTACGCGTGGATGTAGGACCAGCGCAATCCGCAAGATCGGCTAGCTGTCCAGATTTTTACCAGCAGACCAAAAAGAAAAAGGCCCGGTGCTATTGATTAGATAGCTACCGGGCCTTGATGCTGGCGGAGAGGGTGGGATTCGAACCCACGGTAGTGTTGCCACTACGCCTGATTTCGAGTCAGGTACATTCGACCACTCTGCCACCTCTCCTGTGTGTCGAAGCCTGCGATTATAGCAAGCTTTTTTGAGCGGCAAGCACCTGTTCTCGCTGAAGGCGCATGACAGAAGAAGCGCTCAACACTCAACCCCCTGTCCCCTCAAACCTTGCCCATGTAGTCGCGCTTGCCCAGTTCCACCCCGTTGTGGCGCGCCAGCGCATAGGCGGTGGTGACGTGAAAGAAGAACTGCGGCAGGCCGTAGTGCAGCAAGTAGGCTTGGCCCACAAACTGCTTTTCACGGGGCGTGCCGGGCTGCAGGGTGATCTGGCGGGTGGCGGCTTCGGCGAAGTTCTCGGCGGGCAGGCCTTCGATGAATGCCAGCACCGCATCGATGCGTTCATTCAGCTCTGCAAAGCCAGAGCGCTCGCCGTCAGGAAACGATGGCACTTCAACGCCAGCCAGTCGGGCGCAGACGCCCTTGGCGAAGTCGCAGGCAATCAGCACTTGGCGGGCCATGGGAAACATGTCGGGGTAGAGCCGGGCTTGCAGCAGGGCATCGGGCTCAATCTTGCGGGCGGTGGCGTGGGCCTCGGTCTTGGCAAGCACGTCCTTCAGGGCGCCCAGCATCTGGCGAAAGACGGGGACGCTGGAGGTGTGCATGGGATAGGTCATGGAAATCGGTCCTGGTAGGTGGGTGTGATCACGACGCTGCGGCACGGCGCCCACAGCGGAGCAGGATTGCACCACAACGCCCAGGATGCTGCTGGCGGCATATCCGTAACACCTACCGGGCATGAAAAACGGGCCCGAAGGCCCGTTGTGCAAGAAGCTCAGCAGAGGTTTGTGCTCAAGCCTGCGGAGCAAGCTCCGACACTCCACCCATGTAGGGGCGGAGAACGGCCGGAACCTCGACGGTTCCATCCGCACGCTGATAGTTTTCCAGCACGGCCACCAGCGTGCGGCCCACGGCCAGGCCCGAGCCGTTCAAGGTGTGCACCAGCTCGTTCTTGCCCTGGGCGTTCTTGAAGCGGGCTTGCAGGCGGCGGGCCTGGAAGGCTTCGCAGTTGCTCACCGAGCTGATCTCGCGGTAGGTGTTTTGCGCGGGCAGCCACACTTCCAAGTCGTAGGTCTTGGCGGCGCCAAAGCCCATGTCGCCCGTGCACAGGCTCATCACGCGGTAAGGCAGACCCAGCTTTTGCAGCACGGCTTCGGCGTGCTGGGTCATTTCTTCCAGCGCTTCGTAGCTCTTTTCAGGGTGCACGATCTGCACCATCTCGACCTTGTCGAACTGGTGCTGGCGGATCATGCCGCGCGTGTCACGGCCATAGCTGCCCGCTTCAGAGCGAAAGCACGGTGTGTGGGCCGTGAGCTTGATGGGCAGCTGGTCTTCGGCCACCACCACATCGCGCACAAAGTTGGTCAGCGGCACTTCGCTGGTGGGGATGAGGTACAGCGCCGCGTTGTCGGGCACGGGCTCGCCGTCTTGTCCGCCCTTTTTGGCGGCGAACAGGTCGCCTTCAAACTTGGGCAACTGGCCCGTGCCTTTGAGCGAATCGGCATTCACAGCGTAGGGCACATAGCACTCGGTATAGCCGTGCTCTTGCGTCTGCACGTCCAGCATGAACTGGCTGAGTGCGCGGTGCAGGCGGGCGATGGTGCCCTTCATGACAGTGAACCGCGAGCCCGAGAGCTTGACGCCCATGTCAAAGTCCAGGCCCAGTGGGGTGCCCACATCCACGTGGTCCTTTACCTCAAAGTCGAAGCTGGCAGGCGTGCCCCAGCGGCGCACTTCCACGTTGCCATGCTCGTCGCTACCCAAGGGCACGGATTCGTGCGGCAAGTTGGGCACTGCCACCAGCATGGCCAGCAGCTCGGCCTGAATCTGTTCCAGGCGGGCGGCGGATTGCTCCAGCTCCACCTTGCCTGCGGCGACCTGGGCCTTGACGGCCTCGGCACCGTCCTTGTCGCCACGGCTCATCAGCATGCCCACCTGCTTGGACAGCTGGTTACGCTGGGCTTGCAGCTCTTCGGTGCGGGTCTGCAGCGTCTTGCGTTCGGATTCCAGTGCCTGGAACGCTTCCACGTTCAGGAAGGCCTGGGGCTTTTTGCGGGTTTCCAGACGCGCGATCGCGGTGTCGAGGTCTTTGCGGAGGAGGAGGATGTCAAGCATGGAGAGATTTTATGCCCCCTGAGCCGGGCGTCGAAGTCACCCCCTGCGCCGCGTTGCGCCTTGCAACCGAAAGAGACGCCCCAGTGGCTGCGAGCAACGTGCTACGTCCCTGGAGGGGGCGCCGATTGCCCGTTTGCGCTCCAAGCCCTCTGGCCTCCCGTTGGCAGAACAGTCTACGGCGTTGCGGTGCTTACCAACCGGCGCATAGGTAGAACTCGCGGGCAACTTCGTTGGGCTGGCATGTCCAGACGAACCAAACCAATATCGCGGCTTCTTGGAAGCTTCACAAGCGATGGGGACTGCTTCAATGGGGCTGCTTCGAATCCCGCAGCGGAGAAAAGCAATCTGAACAGCCACCCTCAGGGGGCCCCTTACTGCAGGCTGCTATTCGCAGGAGCCCATCACCCCACGCGACGCATGCGCCACGCCATCAACCCCACCAGCAGACTCATCAGCATCAGGCCCCACTGCGAAAGCGTCGGCACACCGGTCACGCCAGCCGGTGCCAGTAAAACCATGGGCGCAAAGGGATCGTCGATGACACCGGCTGCCGTGTTCGAGTCTCCAGCCTGGTTGTCGGTGACGGTATAGGTCACCGTACGGCCGCCATTGCTCAGCGCATAGTCGGCAGGCTTGAGCTCGAACCATGAAACGGGTTGGCCTGCTGCAGGTGGACCGAATTTCAGGAAGCGCACGGCCGCGGGCAAGGGCTGGGGATAGGTCAGGCTGACCGAGAGCGTATCGCCAGGGCACCCCTCGGCCGTGAAACGGAAGACACCCACCGGCTGGGTAGCGCCTGCCGGTGCGTTGGGTGGCACCACCGCGTTGAAGCCCGCTGACGTCAACGTGCAGTGGTTGCCGCCGCCAGTGATTGCGACTGCAGCATTGCCGAGGTTAAGCACCGGACCGGTGTATTCGGTGCGTACCGGTGTCGCGCTGATCGGTGCAGAGGCGATGCCACCACCGCCACTGACTGTGCCCGTGAACTGGTAGGTCGTGCCGTTGGTCAGGCCCGATACGACGCAGGATGTGGTGCTGGTAGTGCAAGTACCCGCTGGCGTGCCTGTCACGGTGTATGCGCCAACGACGCTGGCCGCCGTGCTGGTCCATGCAAGCGTGACCTGCCCATCGCCTGCAGTGGCGCTGGTAAAGACCAATGGCCGCGTGTCGATGGTGATAGAAAGCGGCCCGGATGCAGCGCTGACATTACCTGCCGCATCGCTCGCCTTGACGGTCAGGTTGTGGATGCCATCGGCAAGGGTGATGGTGGTGATGCTCCAGGCGCCACCAGTGGCTACCGCCGAACCCAACGGGGTGGTACCGTTGCTGTCGTACAGGGTGACGAGACTGCCGCTTTCCGCCGTGCCGTTGATGACAGGGGTGGTATTGCTGGTGATGCGATCCGAATTCGAGCTGCCGCTGTCGCTCGCCAGATCGAGGACGGGTGTGGCTGGCGTAGCCGGCGCGGTGGTATCGAGCACGACAGTGCTGCTGCCACCAGCTGCGCCCAAGTTGCCGGCCACGTCGGTGATTCTGCCGGTGAAGGTCTTGTTGCCATCAGCGCCCAGCGCGCCGCTGGTGACGGCCAGGTAGATAAAGCCATTGGCGATATCGGTGCCAGTGAGCACAGCGGTCACGGGCGTGCCCAGCGAGGCGCCGCCCAGCAGCAGTTCAACCGTATCGCCTGCCACGGCGTTGGTGCCCGCCAAGGTCACGCGCAAGACCGGATTGGTGACATTGGTTCGGCCATCCGAGTTCGAACTGCCGCTGTCAGACGCTGCACTCAGCGCGATCGGGCTGGTGGGCGCACCCGGCGCGGTCTTGTCGATGGTCATGGCCAAGCCGGAACTAGGCGCGCTGATGAGGGCGCCGACGGCCGAGGTGGTGATGGCATATACGTTGTAGGTGCCGTCGGTCACGCCGCTGGTGGACAGGCCGGTAACGGTCCAAGCGCCGTTGCTGAGGGTGGCGGTCGCGGTTGCTTCGCCATTGTCATAGGTGGCATTGTTGTTGGCGTCTAGGAACACACGCACGGAACTCGTGGTGTCGCCAGCAGCGCTCGTGCCAGAGAACGTCAGGCTGCCCTCATTGGTGCGGTTGTCGGTCTGGCTGCTGCCCTTATCGCTGCCTGCCGCCAGGTCGGGCGCGCCGGGCGTGGTCGGCGTGATGTTGACGGTGATGGTGCGGATGGCGGTGGACGTGCCGTCGCTCACCTGCACAGTGAACGAGTCGGTGCCAGCGTAGCCTGCCGTCGGAGCATAAGCAATGGTGCCGCCCGGGGTGATGTCGGTGCTGCCCGAGGAGCCGGTGGCGCCGCTGAAGCTCAGCGTGCCATGCGCTGGCGCGGAGGACTGCGTCCAAGTCAGGGTCTGGCCGGTATCGCTATCGCTCGCGTGCAGCAAGCTCCTGAGGTCGACGTTGCCGTTGTTCTGTCCCACGCTCAGCGCGGTGGTGGCTCCAACAAAGGTGGGCGCGACGTTAGGCACTGATGCAGAGATATTACTCATCTTCATCGAATCGAAGTTGATCTCGGTGCCGTAGCCGCCTTGCTTGCCGGGCGTGGCGTTCAGCACCAGACTGGCCGTGATCGTCACCGAAGCAACGCCGTTGACCGACCACTCGTTGCCGCCATTGAGCAGCGTGCTCAGCTTGGTAAGCCCCGTGCCCATGGTCGGCGTCGCGCCGTTGGCGATCTTGTAGACCGACCCGATGGTATTGCCGTTGCTATCTTTGAGCAGGACTTCAAGCTGGTCGAAATAGCGCAGGTGCAAGCCGCCGGGGTCGGTGACACTCATCGAGAAGTCATTGAAGGTGAAGGTCTTGGCCACTGTCGTGCCTTCGGCCTTGAACACGGCGGTAATGACGGAACCGTCGGAATTGGCATTGCCGTCGTTGGCATACAGCTGGGTGCCGGACTTGAGCAGGAAGTTGCTGACCAGCAGTTTGTCGTTGAGCTTCTTGAAGCCGGCGTTGGCGCCGGTCAGGGCGGCGCTCAGGGTGCCGCCAAAATCGTAATCTCCGTCGGCGGTGCCGTTGCCGGAAAGAAGCAAACCGTCATAGGCGGCCATGGCCCTGACACTCAGCGGGGACTGGGCTTCGATGTGGCCAATATGGCTCTCAAGAACCCAATTGCCACCTCGATTCGCGGCGCCTGTCAGGTCCGCCGAAGCGGCCACATCTGCGCCGGTGGCGTCAGCGATCGCCTGCAGCACGCCAGGCCCAACGCCGCCAGCCACCTCGCAGCCGTAGAAGAGCAAATCCCCACCCTTCTTCAAGGCGCCCCCTAAGGCTACAAGCTGGGAACGGGTCTGATCCAGCTCCAGGGTAGCCTGCGTCAGCGGGACCGTGCCCAGACTCACCACGCCAGCCGATCCGTGAGAAAGGATATGGATTGCGTCCAGTTCCTTCTGACCGGCGGCCCAACGCGCAATGTCCGCGAGACCGTCTCGTCGGCTATCAAACCTCACCACCCTGACGCCGGGGACTACGCCGGCTTCCAGGCCACGGCTATCAGGCAAAGCTACGTCGATCAACGCGACTTCGTTGCGTTCAGATGCGCGCACTGAAGGGCCGACAAGAATCGTGGCCGCAGCGCTGCTCCATAGCAGCGCACTGGAGACAGTTAGTACGAGGATTGAGCGCAAGTGCGTGACCTCTATCGAACGAAATTGGGACATTGGAAAAACTATCCCTGTCGGGGTGGTAATAGATGTTAGTAAGCGTAACACCATCAGACACTTCGGGGACGACGCTGCAGGTGGAAAGCACGAACCGACGGGAATAGCTGGGCAACTCCAAGCGCGTGGGTACAACCCCACATGCCTTGAGCGCCTTATTCCTGCATGATTTCTGCGCGCTTTTCCAGCATTCCACCCCACCAGCAGGCGGCCTCGGTCTTCGTATCGAAGACATGCAGGCCAAAAAGAGCTCCACTGCGCATATCGGAGAGGCCGGTTGGCCGGGCGGTTTTCCTAGCCCAATCTCTAAACGTTGAATGGAACCCGTGTAACACGGCGTTCAGCTCGTGGCGCCGCATCGGCAGCGTGAGGGTCGGTCCTATCCGACAGCGGATCTATCATGTTGGACGGAAATACGTGCCATAGGCAACCGGTGCTCCTTCTTCGACTTGGACCGTTTCGGCGGTGCCATCCACGAAGCGGCCTCAACATCCAACGCGTCCCATGCCATCTCGCAAACATCGCCAGACCGGATCGACGTCAGTATCAAAAAAGCGCAAGGCACGTGCTCTGTCCGTCGATTGTTCACCCGCTGCAAGCCCTTCAGGGGCGTCATGCGAGGTTTGCTGGATCAAAATTGGCGCCACACAGAATCAACCCCACGGTCTCCTGTGGCTGAGGTCGATACGCACCGGTTTGCAGCGCTGCCAGCCCCAGCGCGGCAGCAGGTTCCACGACCAGTTTCAGTTCTTTCCACAGCCACAACTGGGCGGCGCAGATGGCGTTATCGGGCAGCAGCAAGGCATCGTGCACATGGCGCTGGCTCACTTCCCAGCCGATGGCGCCGATGCGCTTGGCCCCCAGGGAGTCGGCAGCCACGCCGCCCACCGCCACATCCACCGGCTGGCCTGCCGCCCGCGCAGCGTGCAGCGTGGGCGCGCGCTCGGGTTCCAGCGCCACCACATGGGCACGGCTCTCGACCCATGCGGCCACACCGCCGATGAGGCCGCCGCCGCCCACGCTGACCAGCACCGTGTCAGGGAGGCGGCCAGCTTGTTCTTCCAGCTCCAGCGCCAGGGTGCCTGCACCGGCCACCACCTCGGGCTGGTCGTAGGCATGGGCCTGCAATGCGCCGGTGGCCTGCTGGCGCGCCACGCAGGCGTCAAACGCTTCGGAATAGGCTGCGCCGGTGACCACCACCTCGGCCCCCAAGGCGCGCAGGCGGGCGCGTTTGGCTTCGGGCGAAACCTCTGGCACGAAGACTTCGCAGCGCACACCCAGGGCCTGGGCTGCCGCCGCCACGGCAATGCCTGCGTTACCGCCGGAGGCAATGACCACGCCGCTGCTGGGCACCGGGTTGGCGAGCAGGCGGTACAGCATGCCCCGGGCCTTGAAGCTGCCGCCCACCTGCAGGTGCTCCAGCTTGAGCCAGACTTCTGCGCAGTCCACCCCCAGCGCCTGCCCGGGCAGGCGCAGCAGCGGCGTGGTCCGCAAGAAGTGGGGCTGCAAGGCCAGGCGCTGGCGGGCGGCAGAGATGGCGGCGCGGTCGATCATTCAAAGGGCTCCGATGGGAAAGGGGCTTGCAGTGTAGGGTGCAACGGCCTTACTGACCCTCCGCAGCAGGACTCAATGGCCTGGCCCCGGATGCCGATACCATCCGCTAAAAGCCGATCGCGCACAGAGTGGGAGATTCGTTTATCAACAAGTCCCTATTCGGTGCGCCAGCGCAGCCCCACAGGAGGTGGTGATGTTTTTTGTATTCGGTCCATCGGGCCAGATCTACCGAGGGGGGCCTGAAAACCTGGCCCAGATTGCCGCAGTGCGGCGGGTGGAGCGCCCCCAGGCGCTGCGCACGCGGGGCACGGACATTCCACCAGACGCAGCCGCCGCCCCTGCTCCGCAGGATGCAAAGCATGCGCCCGCAGTCAACCTGCGTCTGCAGGATGCGGTGGCCGCCTACGTCCAGACGGGCAAGGGGCCCCAGCGCCGGCGCGAGCCCCTGACGCTGGTGCGCGATGTGATGAGCCACGGGGCATTGAGTGTGGAGCCCGGCACGCGGGTGAACGACGCCTGGCAAACCCTGGCCGAACACAAGGTGGCGCAAGCCCCGGTGGTGGACGAGCGGGGCCGCGTGGTGGGGCTGCTGCTGCGTGCCGACATGGCCCCACTGGATTTGCTGCCCGAGCCCGGGGCGGTGCAGCAGGCCATTGCCTTGGCGCGCCGCCCGGTGTCTGAAGTGATGATCAGCCCCGTGACCACGGTGGCGGCCGACACCGCACTGCGCCGCGTGGCCAACGTGCTGCTAACCACTGGCTTGCCCGGTTTGCCGGTGACCGACGAGGCGGGCGTGCTAGCAGGGTTCATCTCGCGCACCGACATCTTGCGCGCCGTGGCGGCAGACCCGCCGCTGGATTTGTGGAGCGGGCCTGCGCCCCATCAACCTTGAAGCAAAAAGTGCCTCTAGCGCTTTATCAGCAAGCGCTAGCAGCTACCAAATAAATAGCAAAAATCCCTCAATGCGCAGCCGGCCCCGTCTCCGGCATGCGCTGGGTAATCTCCAGCCCCGTGGCCGCGTCGATCTTCAGGCCCTTGGGCAGCGGGAACTTGATGGTTTCTTCAATGCCCGACATGCTGCGCACCGACACCGCGCCCAGCGCCTTGATGCGGTCTATGACTTGTTGCACCAGGATTTCTGGTGCCGATGCCCCCGCCGTCAGGCCCACGCGGGCCGCGCCCGCAAACCACTCGGTGCGCAGTTCTTCGGCACTGTCGACCATGTAGGCCTGGGTGCCCAGGCGCGCCGCCAGCTCACGCAGGCGGTTGCTGTTGGAGCTGGTGGGGCTGCCCACCACGATCACCACGTCCACCTGCGGGCTCAGCACCTTCACCGCGTCCTGACGATTTTGCGTGGCGTAGCAGATGTCTTGCTGCTTGGGCTCGCGCACGCTCGGAAAGCGCGCGCGCACCGCGGCCGTGATCTCGGCGGCATCGTCCACGCTCAGCGTGGTCTGCGTCACCACCGCCAGCTTGGCCGTTTGCGCAGGCTGCACGCGGGCCACGTCTTCCACGTCTTCCACCAGGTGGATGCCGTGGTCCAGCTGGCCCATGGTGCCTTCGACCTCGGGGTGGCCCTTGTGGCCGATCATGATGAACTCGTAGCCCTCTTTGGCGAGCTTGGCCACCTCGACGTGCACCTTGGTCACCAGGGGGCAGGTGGCGTCAAAAATGCTGAAGCCGCGCTGCTCGGCCTCTTGCTGCACCGCGCGGCTCACGCCGTGGGCGCTGAAGACCAGCGTGGAGCCGGGCGGCACGTCAGCCAGCTCTTCGATGAAGATCGCGCCCTTGGCCTTGAGGTCGTTGACCACATAGGTGTTGTGCACGATTTCGTGGCGCACGTAGATGGGGGCGCCAAACTTCTGGATGGCGCGCTCGACGATCTCGATGGCCCGGTCCACGCCCGCGCAAAAGCCGCGCGGCTCGGCCAGCAATACCTCCTGGGGGCTGATCATTACAAAACCCCGATCAACTGCACTTCAAACGTGACCGGCTGGCCCGCCAGCGGGTGGTTGAAGTCAAACAGCACAGCACCGTCTTCGCGCACCTGCTGCACGGCACCGGCGTAGCTGCCCAGGCCGTCGGGCGTGGGGAACTGCACTACATCGCCCACGTTGTATTTTTCGTCTGGGTCGCCCAGCTCATTGAGCAGCTTGCGCGCCACCCATTGCTGCATGTCGGCGTTGCGCTCGCCAAAGGCCTCACCCGCAGGCAGCTCAAACGTGGTGCGCGTGCCCTCCGGCAGGCCCAGCAGGCGCTGCTCCATGGCGGGCGACAGCTCGCCTGTGCCCAGCGACAGCGTGGCGGGCTTGTCGGTGAAGGTGTTGATCACATCACCGGCAGGGCCTGCCAGGCGGTAATGCAAGGTGAGAAAGGAACCGGGCTGAACGGTGGGAACGGCGGAAACGGCGGGAAGTGGGGCGGCTGTAGTGGTCATGAAAGTCCCGATAAACTGCCCCGATTGTAGAAAACCGGGCAAACCCCTACTGATCCCGGCCTGGGCCGTGCGCCCAGCCACCCGACAAGCCCGCCCTCCCCCACCTCAGCAACAGACCCGCGCCATGGCCATCAAAGACCTGCCCACCGACGCCCAGCCGCGCGAAAAACTGCTGGCCCGTGGCCCCGCCGCCCTGGCCGATGCCGAGCTGCTGGCCATCTTGCTGCGCACCGGCATCGTGGGCAAAGGCGTGCTGCAAATGGCGCAAGAGCTGCTGGATCCGCCTGCCGTAGACCCAGATACGGGGCGCATCACCGGCGGCTTTGGCGGTATTGCCGGGCTGCTGAACACCAGCGCGGCCGACCTGGAACGCATCAAGGGCCTGGGCCCTGCCAAGCGCGCCGAGCTGGTGGCCGTGCTCGAACTCGCCCGCCGCGCCCTGGCCCAGCAACTGCGCGAGCGCGAGGTGTTCGACTCGCCCAACGCCGTCAAGCACTACCTGCAACTGCATCTGGCCGCCAAGGGACACGAGGTGTTTGCGGTGCTGTTCCTGGACGCGCAAAACCGCCTGCTGGCGCTGGAAGAGCTATTTCGCGGCACGCTCACGCAAACCAGCGTCTACCCCCGCGAAGTGGTGCTGCGCGCCCTGCACCACCAGGCCGCCGCCGTGGTGCTGGCCCACAACCACCCCAGCGGCAGCGTGCAGCCCAGCCGGGCCGACGAGGCGCTGACGCAGACCCTCAAAACCACGCTGGCCCTGGTGGACGTGCGCGTGCTGGACCACGTCATCGTGGCGCCGGGCCAGGCCTTGTCGATGGCTGAACAGGGGCTGGTGTGACGCAGCCCCCCCCGCCACGGCAGCCGCCCGCAGCCCCCACGGCGCCAGAGCTTGGTGGCGCCCTGGCCGCCGCTTTGACACGCGCGGCGCAGCCCGCCAGACCTGCCAAAGAACCCACAGAACCAGCCGCGAAGACGCCAGCATCCCCCTCTCGCGCAGCGCGCCGGGCGGCCGCCGCAGCCCGCAAGGCGGCGCTGCAAGCCTGGCGCCAAACACCGCCGCGCGCACCGTTGCCTAACACCCCAGGCGCGCAAGGCGCGGCACCGCCCGCCAAGGCCCGGCGCGCGCCCACCGCCCCACGCCGCCCCAGCGTGCGCCTGCACGATTTGCACGACCTGGCCACCGTGGCCCGACAACTGCGCGAAGAGCAACAGCGCGCTGAAGCCGAGGCCCAGGCTCGCCGCGAGGCCGCGGCCCGACAAGCGGCCGAACGCACCCTGTTCAGCCGCGCCGTAGGGCCCATCACGCCCCTGCCCCAGCCCAACTTGGCGCAACTGGAGCCGCAGCTGCCCCCGCCCCTGCCGGTGCAGCACTGGCTGGACGAAGAACGGGTGCTGATGGAGTCCATCAGCGATGACTTTGACGTAAGCACCTTGCTCGACACCGATGACCAGCTGAGCTTTCGCCGCCCTGGCATCGGGGTGGAGATCACCCGCCGCCTCAGATCAGGCCACTGGAGCATTCAGCGCCAGCTGGACCTGCACGGTCTGCGCGTGGATGAGGCCCGCGAGGCCCTGGGCGACTTCATTCGCCATGCCCACAAGCTGGGCGTGCGCTGCGTGCGCGTGGTGCACGGCAAGGGCCTGGGCTCGCCCGGCAAAAGCCCGGTGCTCAAAGGCCGCGTGCAGGGCTGGCTGGTGCAAAAGAAAGAGGTGCTGGCCTTTGTGCAAGCCCGCCCCATGGATGGCGGCGCCGGGGCGCTGCTGGTGCTGCTACAGCCGGTGGGCGGGCGCAACACCTGAGGCCCTGAATTTTTATAAAAACAGGCTCTAGCGCTTTAAAAACAAGCGCAAGCAGCTATATATTTAATAGCAAAGCCACCCCATAGATGCCTACGGGGTGGCTCCAATCCGACACCTCAGCAGCCGCCCGCCCATCAGGCGGACGGCCGACCGGCTTACTTGGACAAATCCACGGCGTACTTGGAAGTGCCCTTGCCACTGCCATCGTCCGCTGCCACCAGACTCACATTGGCCAGGCCCGCAGCCTGCGCCACGGCCAGCCCGTTGGCGCCCGAGCTGAACACCACCGGCCCGGCCACGGTGGCCTTGGCAAAGCGCCAGCTCTTGGCGGCGCCGTTGGCGGTGCGCGTCACGGCGGGGTTCTTGCGGATGTACTCGATCACCACGTCGCGGTTAGCGTCGGGCGAGGCCCAGATGGTGCCCGAGCCGTCGAGCTTGTCGATGAAGCTCTTGCCGCTGGTGGCGCGGTAGTTGTTGGTGGCGATCACGAACTCCTGTGCGGGGTCCATGGCCTTGCCCAGGTAGGTCAGGTTCTTGATGCGGCTGCCCTTGGCCTGCGTCACGTCAATGGCGTACTGCACATCGGCTGTGGTGAACATGTCGAAGTTGTAGCCGGGGAAGGTGCTGATGAGCGCCTGCTCGGTGGTCTTGGCCGGGTCGATCTGGTTGAAGCGCTGGGCAGCGGCTTCGAGCCAGTTCTTGATGTCAGCGCCGTTCACCTTCACCGCATACACGGTGTTGGGGTACAGGTACAGGTCGGCCGCATTGTTGATGGCCAGCGGGCCCACGGCCACGTCGGTGTAGTCCGCCCCGCCCTGGAAGCCGCTCTTGAACGGCGCACTGACCGACAGCACGGGCAGCGCTGCGTACTGCGGCAAGTTGGCCTTGATGTAGGCGGCCACATAGGCCTGCTGGGCCTGGTTCACGATCTGGATCGCGCCGGGGTCGCCCACATCGGCAAACAGCGTGCTCATGCGGAAGTCGGTCTGGCCGATGGGTGTCTTCACGTACTTGATCGCGGCCTGGTGCTGGGTCTCGATCAGCGGGGCGATGGTCGCATCCGCATCCACATAGACCGTGGCGCCTGCGGCATTCTTGCTCTGGATGTTGCGCAGCTCGCTCTTGCTGGCAGTCTTGTTAATCACCCATTTGCTGCCATCCCATTGCAGCGCCAGTTGCACCACGCCCAGGGCCTTGCCCCAGGAGCTGGCCATCACCGCGGGCACGCCGTTGATGGTGCCCGCCTTGTGGTCCACGCCGGGCAGGTTGAAGCTGGGGGTGGCTGCCGTGTCGGGGAACACGCCGTGCTGATGGCCCATCACCATCGCGTCAATGCCCGCCACCTTCGACAGGTGCAGGCCGGGGTTCTCCATGGTGGGCGAGTAGGCCGCGCTATCGAGCCCGCCGTGCAGCAGCGCCACGACGATGTCGGCGCCCTTGGCGCGCAGTTCGGGCACGTACTTGGTGGCCGACTCGACAGCGCCTTCGGTGTAGACCTTGCCTTCCAGGTAGCGCTTGTCCCAGTTCATGATGCCGGGGGTCGTGAAGCCGATGACGCCGATCTTGATCGGCAGCTTCACTTCCTTGCCGTCCGTGCCCTTGGCCACCAGCGTGCGCTCCAGCACGGTGTAGGGCTGCACCAGCGGCTTCTTGGTCTTGCTGCTGTACACGTTGGCCAGCACGGTGGGGTAGCCCGCACCCGCGCATTTCTTGGTGGGGTCCACACCATCCACATCCAGCCCGCCGCCCAGCACCTGGTTCAAAAAGGGCAGGCCGTAGTTGAACTCGTGGTTGCCCAGCGTGCCCGCATCAAAGCCCAGTGCGCCCATGGCCTTGTACATGGACAGCTGCTGCGTGCAGGGGATGGGGCTGATGGTGGCTTCGTAGTCGGCCAGCGCGGTGCCCTGAATGGTGTCGCCGTTGTCCACCAGCAAGGTGTTGGCAAACTCTTTGCGCGCAGCGCGCACCAGCGTGGCGGTGCGCTCAAAGCCGTAGCTTTTGTCTTCGGCCAGCTTGAAGTAGTCGTAGCTGCGCACGTTGAAGTGCAGGTCAGTGGTCTCCAGCACCGCCAGCGTGGCCGTGGCACCGGCGTTGGACGGGCCAGCATCGCTGCCACCGCAGGCAGTGAGCAGGGCCGTGGATGCTGCCATGGCCACCACGCCCAGCGTGGCGGTGCGGCGCGACAAGTGCCCAGGGCGCCCGGGCTGGGCGGGGTGAGCAGAGCGGAACACAAAGGTCTTTATCGACATGGGGAACCCAGGAAGAAACAAAACCACGAGTGTGTAAAGACAGTTTGACAGCGCTGTGACGGACCTTGCCCCCAAGCCAGCCAGCGCACGTCCCGTTACGCACCGACACCGCCCCCCCGGTCCAACTGCGCTATGGTGTGCGCGTCCCCATTTTGGGCACTAGGAGTTTTGGTATGAGACACACCCTCTGGATGGTGGCCTGCAGCACCGTGGCCGCTGGTTTGATGGCGGGCTGCGCAGGCCACGGCGCAGGCGCCAACCCCGCCCCCACCGCACCCGGCGCCCCACCCGTGGGCGGGCAGTGCAATGCCGCACCCGCGCAGTCGTTTGTGGGCAAGGACAGCACTGCCAGCGTGGTCGAAGCGGCACGCGTGCAATCCGGCGCCCACATGGCGCGGGTGCTGCGGCCCGGCCAGATGATCACCAAGGAATACAACGAGCAGCGCCTGAACCTGCTGGTGGACGACAGCGGCCGCATCACCGCCGTGCGCTGCGGCTAAGGCTGACGACGGGCGCACCAGGCTTGGTGGGCGTGCACTGCACGTCCACGCCCTGGAGCCCTGCTCAGTCCGCCAAAAACAATTCCTGCAGGTCGCTCAAGAAGTCAAAGCCCCGCTCGGTGGGGCGCACCTGCACGCCGTCACGCACGATCAGGCCTTTGCTCTGCGCCGCCTCCAGCGCCTTGGCGATGGCGCTGATTGGCAGGCCTGTGCGTTCGGTGAACTCGGGCAACGCAAACCCACCGCGCAGGCGCAGCGCGTTGAGCATGTATTCAAACGGCAAATCAGCGCGGCGCACATCGTCGTCCTGCGCCACGGCATGGCCTGCCAGGGCGTTGTCCATGTAGCGGACTGGGTCACGAAAACGCACCTGCCGCACCACGCGGTGCGCAAAGCTGAGCTTGCTGTGCGCACCCGCACCAATGCCCAGGTAGTCGCCAAACTGCCAGTAGTTGGTGTTGTGAAAGCACTGGTGGCCCTCGCGGGCGTAGGCTGAAATCTCGTACCGCGCCAGCCCTGCAGCGCCCGTCATCTCGGTGATGCGGTCGAGCATGGCGTAGGCCAGGTCGTCCTCAGGGATGGCGGGCGGGAACTTGGCGAAGTAGGTGTTGGGCTCGATGGTGAGGTGGTAGATGGAGATGTGCGGCGGCGCCAGTTGCAGCGCCTGCTGCATGTCCTGCTCCATCTGCGCCAGGGTCTGGCCTGGCAGGGCATACATGATGTCGAGGTTGAAGGTGTCGAACGCGCTGGCGGCCTCTTGCACCGCCGCCAGGGCCTGGGCTCGATCATGCACGCGGCCCAGGGCCTTCAGGTGCGCATCGTTGAAGCTCTGCACCCCGATGGACAGGCGCGTGATGCCCGCACTGCGGTAGGCGCGAAACCGGTCTTTTTCAAAGGTGCCGGGGTTGGCCTCCATGGTGATCTCGCAATCCGACTCCAGCCGCAGCCGCGCACGGATGTCGCTGAGCAAACGGTCTATCGCCTGCGGTGCAAACAGGCTGGGCGTGCCGCCTCCGATAAAGATGCTGTGCACCGTGCGCCCCCAGATCAAGGGCAGCGCGGCCTCCAGGTCGGCCATGAGCGCGTCGATGTAGCGCTGCTCCGGCACCTCACCCGCAGCATTGCCACCGCGCGCCTCGTGCGAGTTGAAGTCGCAGTAGGGGCACTTCTTCAGGCACCAGGGCAGGTGCACGTACAGCGACAAAGGCGGCAGGGCTGTGAGTTGCAGCAGGCCGGGGCGCATGTAGTGCTGGATGTCGCGCACCACGGCGGGCGCATCGTCGGTGTGCGGGGCAATCGGGATATGGGTCACAGGCAGACTCTTCTCACCACTCAATGTTCAAAACCAGCGCTCGCGCATCAGGGCGAGCATTTGCGCGGCAGAGCGGCCCCGGTGGCTGTTGGCGTTCTTCACCTCCACAGGCAGCTCGGCAAAGGTCTTGCCAAATTCAGGGATGAACATGATCGGGTCGAACCCAAAGCCATTGCTGCCACGCGGTTCGGTGGTGATCTCGCCCACCACGCGGCCCACGGCAATCAGCGGCTCGGGGTCTTGCGGGCTGCGCACGGCGACCAGGGTGCTGACCATGGCGGCGCGGCGGTTGGCCACGCCCTGCAGTTGCTCCAGCAAGGCGCGCACGTTGTTGGCATCGCTTTTTTCGTAGCCAAACTGGGTGCAGTAGTAGGCGGTGTCCACGCCCGGCAGGCCGCCAAAGGCGTCCACGCACATGCCCGCATCGTCGGCCAGCGCGGGCAGGCCGGTGTGCTGCGAGGCGAAGCGGGCTTTGGTCAGCGCGTTTTCGACAAAGGTGCGAAAGGGCTCTTCGGCCTCGCCCACACCCAGGTCGCCCTGGCGCACCAGTTCCACGCCCAGCGGGGCGAACATGGCTTGCAGCTCAGCGAGCTTGCCCTGGTTGTTGGATGCCAATACGAGTTTCATAGTCAAATCAGGCCCTAGCGCTTATTTATCAAGCGCCAGAAGCTATCAAATAAATAGCAAACGATTAAACGGCCAGTGCTTGCTGCTGCCGTTGGATCAGCTCGGCAATGCCCTTTTCGGCCAGCGCCAGCAGTCGGTCCATTTCCTTGCGGGTAAAGGCCACGCCTTCGGCCGTGCCCTGCACTTCCACATAGTGGCCCGCACCGGTCATCACCACGTTCATGTCGGTGTCGCAGCCCACGTCTTCCACATACTCCAGATCGAGCAATGGCGTGCCTTGCACGATGCCTACCGAGATGGCGGCTACGGGCTCGCGCAGGGGCGACTGGGTGATCTTGCCGGCGGCAATCAGCGTGTTCACCGCGTCTTGCGCGGCCACCCAGGCGCCGGTGATGGCGGCGGTGCGGGTGCCGCCGTCGGCCTGGATCACATCGCAGTCGAGCTGGATGGTGCGCTCGCCCAGCAGCTTCAAGTCAAACACCGCGCGCAGCGAACGGCCGATGAGGCGCTGGATCTCTTGCGTGCGGCCGTTTTGCTTGCCGCGTGCGGCCTCACGGTCGCTGCGGGTGTGGGTCGCGCGGGGCAGCATGCCGTATTCGGCCGTCACCCAGCCTTCGCCACTGCCACGCTTGTGTGGAGGCACGCGCTCTTCCACCGAAGCAGTGCACAGCACCTTGGTGTTGCCAAACTCGATGAGCACCGAGCCCTCGGCGTGCATGGTGTAGTGGCGGGTGATGCGCACGGGGCGCAGCTGGTCGGCGGCGCGTTGGCCGGAGCGTTGGAAGGTGGTCATGGCACAAGCGATGGCATCGCAACAGAAAAAGTCAGAACGGACAGGGGCTCAAAGCCCCCGGGTCCAGCAGGCCAGCGCCCCTCAGCCTCGGCGGGCTGCGGAGCGGCGGATCGCTTCGTTGATTTCAGCGATAGAGCGCTCAATGGCGGCGTCGTCCAAATCATCCACCAAGCCATCCAGCGGCCCTGCCTGGATGGTGGAGGCAAACACATCGTCGCTGATGCTATCGGTGGACACGCCCTGGGTAGATTCGAACGCGTCGGGCGTTTCCCACTCCAGCGCCACCACCGTCACGTTGTCGCTGCTTTCGCCCGCCTTGCGCAGCGCTTCTTCGACCAGGTCGGGCACGGCATGTGACACCGCCTGGCGGGCCATTTGCTTGGCGATTTCTTCGTCGCTCAAGGTGCCCCATAGGCCATCCGAGCACAGCAGAATGCGGTCGCCCTGCTCCAGGTACACCGGGCCGGTGATGTCGTAAATGGGCTTGGTCGGCGAGCCCAGGCAGGTGAACAGCACGTTGCGATTGATGCGGTCCAGCCCAGGGGGCGGCGCGTTGCGCAGTTCCAGGTACGAGTGGTCGCGCGTGCGGGTCAGCAGCTCACCATCGCGCACCATGTACAGGCGCGAGTCGCCGCAATGGATCCACGAGGCCGAGCCGCCCTGCAACACTGCTGCTACCAGCGTGGTGCGTGGCGTATCGATCATGCCCTTCTCAGAGGCATACCGCAGAATCTGGTGGTGGGCCGCCAGCAGCGCGCCCGACAGGAATTCCTGCACATCCTGGATCTGGGGCTTAGCTTGGCGCTGGAACAGGGCAGACACGGTTTGCAGCGCGATTTGCGCAGCCACTTCCCCCTCGGGGTGGCCACCCATGCCGTCGGCCAAAACGAACAGGCCCGATTCGCGCGTGTAGCAATAGCCCATGCGGTCTTCGTTCTTTTCGCGGCCACCACGGCGGCTGATCTGAAAAACCGAAAATTTCATAGCGACTCACGCAAACAGGGATGCACGCTGGCATCGTCAATGAAGATGTGCCTTGCCCCAACCCGCTTTGCGTGGGTCGCCTTCATTTGGGCTTGGCTCCGATGCCGGTGGCTTCACCCACCTTTTGCACATTCTTTTTGGTGTCAGACACCAGGGTGTCCAGCTGCAGGCGCATTTTTTCGGCCACCGTGAGCTTGGTGTAACGGCGCTCGCCCTCGCGGCTCAGTTCCTTTTGCAGGGCAAACACCGACTGCGGGCGCGACAAGGGGTCCAGCGCCATGCACCACTCCACCACCTCGATCAGGTTGTCAGAGTACACGCCACGCAGCTTGGTCAGCGCCAGCGACAGACGGTCTTTTTCAATGCGCTGCGGCGCCTCGTTGGGCGGGAACCCTTGCATGCAAGCGTAGATGCAGGCGCCGATGGCGTAAATGTCCGTCCAAGGCCCCATGGAGGAGTCACGCCGGTACATCTCGGGGGCCGCAAAGCCGGGGGTGTACATCGGGCGGATGAAGTTGCCCTCTTTGCTCAGCACTTCGCGTGCCGCGCCAAAGTCAATCAACACGGCCTTGTTGTCGTCGGTGATGAAGATATTGGCGGGCTTGATATCGAGGTGCAGCATCTTGTGCTGGTGCACGATGCGCAAGCCGCGCAGCACCTCGTCAAACAGCGAGCGGATGGTGGACTCGCGAAAGACCTTCTGCGTCTTCAAATCGCGTGCGGTGATGATGAAATCCTGCAGGGTCGCGCCCTCCAGGTAGTTCATCACCATGTAGACGGTTTCGTTTTCTCGAAAGAAGTTGAGCACGCTGACCACCGAGGCGTGCGAGATCTGCGCCAGCGAGCGCCCTTCTTCAAAGAAGCTTTTGAGCCCCAGTCGGTACAGCGAGAGCTTTTCGGAGGGTACCTTGGGCAGCAACTCGCCCGGCCCGCGCGTGGCCAGAGACGATGGCAGGTATTCTTTGATAGCGACCTGTTGGCCCTCAGGGTCCATGGCGAGGTACACCACGCCAAAGCCCCCCGAGGAGACCCTGCGAACCACGCGGTACCCACCAAGAACGGTGTCTGGCGGCAATGGAGCCGGCTTGATTTTTGACATATTTTGCGAAGATGACTCGGGGGTAAGGCGGAACCCGGATAATCGCCGGATCGCAAGCAACCATCAAAAAGTCCAATGCCAGTTTACAGCATGACCGGATACGCCAGTGCACAGCAAGGCGCGTCTGCCGCTGGCGCTGAAACCGAGGGCCGCGCCCCCCAAAATCGCAGGCTGGGCCTGGAGATCCGTTCGGTCAACAGCCGCTTTCTGGACCTGTCATTTCGCCTGCCCGACGACCTGCGCGCGCTGGAGCCCACGCTGCGCAGCCTGCTCACAGCCCGCCTCAAGCGCGGCAAGGTCGAAGTGCGCGCGGCCATTGAAAACGAAGACAGCAACACCCTGCAAGATCCGCCAGCACGTTTGCTGCAGCGCCTCAACACCTTGCAAGACTCCGTCAAGGCCTGGCTGCCAGGCGCCGCACCGCTGAGCGTGGCAGATGCCCTGCGCCTGTGCGCCAACGCCAACACAGGCTCGGAAGACTGGAGCGAAGCTGTGCCCGCCCTGGCCGAAGAAGCACTCACCGCCCTGCTGGCCGCCCGCGAGCGCGAAGGCAAACGGCTGGCCGCCATGGTGCTGGACCGCGCCAAGCAACTGCGCTTGCTGGCCCAGCAGGCCGTGCCGCTGGTGCCCCAACTTGTGGAGCAACAACGCCAGCGCTTCATGGAGCGCTGGAAGGAAGCCATGGCTTTGACCGACGGCTCCACCCTGCCCGAAGCAGCCCGCGACCGCGCACTGACCGAAGCCACCGCCTTTGCCATTCGCATTGATGTGGCCGAAGAAATCACGCGACTGGAATCGCACCTGGACGAAATTGAGCGCCTGATGAAAAAGGGCGGAGAAGTCGGCAAGCGCCTGGACTTTCTCATCCAGGAATTGCACCGCGAAGCCAACACCATGGGCTCCAAATCTGCAGCACTGGACCTGACCCGCATCAGCGTGGACATGAAGGTGCTGATCGAGCAGATGCGCGAACAAGTGCAAAATATCGAGTAACACTCATTTTTTGATAGCGCTTAGCGCTTACCAGCTATGGACTATCCCGGAAATTTATTCGTTGTTGCAGCCCCCAGTGGGGCGGGCAAATCCAGCCTTGTCAAAGCCCTTTTGGAGCTGGACTCGCGTGTGAGCCCCTCCATCTCGCACACCACGCGCGCGCCCCGCGGGCAAGAAAAGCACGGCCGCGAATATTTCTTCGCATCGCAGTCAGAGTTTGACGCCATGGTGCAGGGCAACGCCTTTGTGGAATGGGCTTTGGTGCACGGCAACCGCTATGGCACCTCCAAAAAGGCCATTGAAGAACGCATCGCCCAAGGGGCTGATGTGATTCTGGAAATCGACTTCCAAGGCGCACTCCAAGTCAAACAGGCCTTTGCCAATGCGGTGCTGGTGTTTATCCTGCCCCCAAGCTGGGAGGAATTGCGCTCCCGCCTGGAGCGGCGCGGGGAGGACTCCCCAGAAACCATCGAGTTGCGGCTGAAAAATGCAGCCACCGAGATGGAACAGGCCAACAAATTCGACTTCGTTATAATCAACGAGTTGTTTGAGCGCGCGCTTTTCGACCTGAAAGCCGTAGTTCACGCCCAGCGACTCAAGTACGCCGCACAGCGCCGCGCCCGTGCTGACACCTTCAAGTCGCTCAATATCACCTGAATCCCCGGAGTAAAACGATGGCACGCATCACCGTAGAAGACTGTCTGGAAAAAATCCCCAACCGCTTCCAGCTTGTGTTGGCCGCCACGTACCGCGCACGCATGCTGAGCCAGGGCCACGCCCCTCGCATCGAAAGCCGCAACAAGCCTGCCGTGACAGCCCTGCGCGAAATCGCCGAAGGCAAAGTCGGCCTGGAAATGCTCAAGAAGGTTCCCGGTTGAGCTTTGTCAGGCAATGCCCTCCAAAAAGCACCGCTCTGCGGTGCTTTTTTTTGCTTCCCCATCGGCCCTCGCGCTCCCACGCTACATTTAAGGCATGAACGCGGTGCTCAATTCAACTTCTGCAACGCAGACCCGACTTGGCGACAGCCAATCCCCTGCCAGCCAAACCGCTGCAGCCGCCAACGCAGCTGCAGCCAGCTTTGCTGCGCTGACAGAAAACCTGGACTATCTGGACGCCACCAGCATTGAGCAGGTGCGCCAGGCCTATCGCTTTGCAGACGAGGCCCACCTGGGCCAGTTGCGCAACAGCGGCGAACCCTACATCACCCACCCCATCGCAGTGGCGGCCCAATGCGCCACCTGGAAGCTCGATGCCCAAGCCCTGATGGCAGCACTGCTCCACGACGCGATGGAAGATTGCGGCGTGACCAAGGCCGATTTGATCGACCGCTTTGGCGCGCCAGTGGCCGAGCTGGTGGACGGGCTGACCAAGCTGGACAAGCTGCAGTTCAACACCCGCGAAGAAAACCAGGCCGAGTCGTTTCGCAAAATGCTGCTGGCCATGGCGCGCGATGTGCGCGTTATCCTCATCAAGCTGGCCGACCGCACGCACAACATGCGCACGCTGTCGGACATGCCGCGCAGCAAATGGGGGCGCATTTCCTCCGAGACCCTCGAAATCTATGCCCCCATCGCACACCGCCTGGGGCTGAACCAGACTTATCGGGAGTTGCAAGACCTGTCTTTCAGGCACCTGCACCCTTGGCGCTACGCCACGCTGTCCAAAGCCGTGAACAAATCACGCAACCGGCGGCGCGATCTGGTGCAAAAGGTGCAAACGGAAGTCGATGCCGCCTTCAATCGCATCGGCATGAAGGTCCGTCTCGCGGGCCGCGAGAAAACGCTGTATGCCATCTACCAAAAGATGGACCTCAAGCACCTGAGCTTTGCGCAGGTCACAGACATCTACGGCTTTCGCGTGATTGTGCCCACCGTGACGGACTGCTACACCGCCCTGGGGGTACTGCACCAGATGTACAAGCCCGTGCCGGGCAAGTTCAAGGACCATATTGCGATTGCCAAGCTCAATGGCTACCAGTCCTTGCACACCACCCTGGTGGGCCCATCCGGGGTGAACATTGAGTTCCAGATGCGCACCGACGAAATGCACGTGATCGCAGAAGCCGGTGTGGCTGCGCATTGGCTCTACAAGGCGCAGGACACCGACGGAACATCGGCAGAGCGTTTGGGCACCAAATGGCTGCAATCGCTGCTGGACATCCAGAATGAAACCCGAGACGCGGCCGAATTCTGGGACCACGTCAAAGTGGATCTGTTCCCAGACGCGGTGTACGTCTTCACGCCCAAGAGCCAAATCATGGCCCTGCCCCGTGGCGCGACCGTGGTGGACTTCGCTTACGCCATCCACAGCAACGTGGGCGACCGCACGACCGCAGCCAAAATCAACAATGAGCAGGTTCCCCTACGCACCGAGCTCAAGAACGGCGATGTGGTGGAAATCATCACAGCCCCCGTGTCCACACCCAACCCCGCTTGGCTAGGGTTTGTGCGCACGGGGCGTGCACGCTCCAAAATTCGCCACTACCTCAAAACCCTGGCCCAAACCGAGTCCGAGGGCCTGGGCGAAAAGCTGCTCACCCAGGCCATTCGGGCCGAGGGACTGGAGCAACTGCCGCCGGATGAAGGCGACACACATGTCCTATGGGAAAGACTGCTGCGATTCACGGGCAACCGCAATCGCAGTGAGCTCATGACAGATCTGGGCTTGGGCAAACGCATCGCAGGCATCGTGGCCAAACGGCTGGTGGTGCTGCTGGGCGAAACCGGGCATCGCCCTGACGCACTGCTGCTCACCCGAGAACGCTACACCTCTCACGAGACGTTGTCACAGGGGGCCGTCACGCTGGATGGCAGTGAAAATGCGTCCGTGCAGTACGCGCCTTGCTGCCGCCCTGTGCCCGGGGATCGCATCGTGGGCTACCTAGGACGCGGCGAAGGACTGGTTGTACACAACGCCCACTGCAGTGTGGCCAAGCGGCTGCAACACAAAGACAGTGAACGCTTTATCGCAGTGGACTGGGCCGATGAACCAACACGGATGTTTGAAACCGGCGTGGTGGTCACCGTTGCCAATGGCAAGGGCGTGCTAGCGCGCATAGCGCAGGAACTCGCCAACTCCGAAGCGGACATCACCCATGTGGACATGGACGACGAGGTCGCCCTGGACACCACCGACCTGCGCTTCATCGTCGCCGTCAGAGACCAAGCCCACCTCGAAGCCGCCCTGCGCAACCTCCGCCGCACCCAGGCAGTCCTTCGCGCCTCACGGATCACTCCGCAAGCCACCTGACAACCACAAGCACCTCAAGCCATCCACCAGTCAGGATGGCTTAGGTCTTATTGAGCAGCCTCTTTGAACTTGAAATATCCGTTCAGGTTGAGCTTGTCGAAACCTTGCGCGGTGCTTCGGCGAGCTCAGTGTGAACGGTTCAAGTAGGTTCGTGCCGGATCAATAGCCGTGTAAGGCAGGCTTTGGATAAGTCACGGACAAAACCTCCAACGACCGCACCCCGCCCGGCGTGGGCAAAGGCACCTCATCGCCTACACGCGCCTTGAGCAGCGCACGCGCGACTGGAGAAATCCAACTGACTTGGCCCGCATGGCTATCGGCCTCGTCAATCCCCATGATGGTGATGGTGCGATCGATGCCTTCATCGTCGCCATAGGTGACCGTTGCACCAAAGAAGACTTGGTCACTGCCCGCGTGCAAACTGGGATCGACCACCTCTGCAATCTCCAGCCGCTTGGTCAAAAATCGAATGCGCCGATCTATCTCGCGCAGGCGCTTTTTGCCATACAGGTAGTCACCATTCTCCGAGCGGTCACCATTGCTGGCCGCCCAGTGCACCGTCTCAACCACCTTGGGCCGCTCGTTGTCGATGAGGTCCAGTAGCTCAGAACGCAAACGGGCATATCCAGCGGGTGTGATGTAGTTTTTTCCACCCGCGGGGATGGGAGGCAGAGCGACTTCATCACCCTCTTCCCCATCAGACTCTTTGGTAAAGGCTTTACTCATAGCGCGCTCATCCCCAAAAAGAATCAAGCGATCAGACAAATGAAAAAGCCTGCAACTTTTCAGTTGCAGGCTTTAAACATTGGTGCGGCTGGCAGGAATCGAACCCACGACCCCTTGGTTCGTAGCCAAGTACTCTATCCAGCTGAGCTACAGCCGCTAAGCTCTGAATTATAGCATAAATTTTTATAACTTTAAAAATTTATGCAACTTGTTTTTGTCAACTTAACGAAGACATCAACTTCATCGCATGCCTCAGATTGTAATGCACTCTGATGGGTGTTTTCCCCAAAACCTCTACTTTTCATAAAAAAAGTAAGAGTGCAGACAACCGCTGGCTTTGGTAGGGCGTGAGGGACTTGAACCCGCGACCAAAGGATTATGAGTCCTCTGCTCTAACCAACTGAGCTAACGCCCCGGTACCAACCCGCTCTCGCGGAAGCCCCGGATTGTAAGGTGTTTATTTGCGGTAGCTAAGCGCGTTGGAGACCAACTTGGAGGTGATGTCCACGATCTGAATCATCTTGTCATACGGCATGCGCGTAGGCCCAATCACCCCCAGAGTGCCAACCACTTTGCCATCGACTTCGTAAGGCGCACTTACAACAGACAGCTCTTCAAATGGCACCACTTGGCTTTCACCGCCAATGTAGATACGCACACCCTCCGCCTGGCTGGAGATGTCGAGCAACCGCAGTATCTGCGTCTTTTGCTCAAAAAGGTCGAAGGCCCTTCGCAGGTTGCCCATGTCACTGGAGAAGTCACTGACGGACAGCAGGTTGCGCTCGCCAGAAATCACGACTTCATCTTGCGCTTGTGAAAGCACCTCAGAGCTGACAGTCACCGCCGCTTGCATCAATGCAGCGATTTCTCCTCGCAGCAAATCCACCTCTGACTTGAGGCGCTCGCGCACCTGCTCCATCGCAAGCCCCGCATAGTGGGCATTGAGAAAGTTGGCGGCCTCTATCAACTGTGACTGGGAATAGTCGGCGTCCGTAAAGATCACGCGGTTCTGAACATCACCTTCAGGGGAGACGATGATGACCAGAAAGCGTCGCTCAGAGAGCCGCAAGAACTCAATGTGCCGAAACACCGAGGTACGGCGCGGAGCCATGACCACGCCCACAAACTGAGACAAGTTTGAGAGCAAATGGGCTGCATTGGCAATGACCTTTTGCGGCTGCTCTGGCCTCAGTTGCGGCGCATCCAGTCCGTCGCGCTGAACCGTGAGCATCGTGTCCACAAAAAGCCGGTAGCCCCGGGCTGTCGGAATACGCCCGGCGGAGGTGTGTGGGCTGGCGATCAGTCCCAACTCTTCCAGATCCGACATCACATTGCGGATCGTGGCAGGAGAAAGATCCAGCCCAGACGCACGTGAAAGGGTGCGCGAGCCTACGGGCTGCCCATCAGCGATATAGCGCTCGACAAGCGCTTTGAGCAACAACTTGGCACGGTCATCGAGCATTGTTTGATTTTAATGATGTAATTTCCAAATGACCCCGAAACTCCGTCGCGTCGCCTTGATTGGCAAATACCAAGCCTCTGCAGCGTCCGGCATGACTGACAGCAGCTTGCAGGCTCTGGAAGAAATTGCCAGCTTCATGACCCATATGGGCTGTGAAGTCATGCTGGAGGCCGAGACCGCTGCGAACACAGGTCTGCGGCAATATGCGTCCATAGAGGTTGATGCGATTGCCAACTGTGATGTCGGGCTGGTCGTTGGAGGTGACGGCACCATGCTTGGGATTGCCAGAAGGCTTGCTCGGCACGGTACGCCGCTGATTGGGATTAACCAAGGTCGATTGGGCTTTATCACCGATATCCCTTTCGATGCCTATCAGACCACACTGGGGCCCATGTTGCGAGGTGAATATGAAGAAGATTCCCGGCCATTGATGCACGCCAGGGTCATGCGCAACGATGAGATGGTTTTCGAAGCCTTTGCCATGAACGATGTGGTGGTGAACCGGGGCGGCACCTCGGGCATGGTGGAGTTGCGCGTGGAAGTGGGAGGCAGGTTCGTATCCAATCAGCGCGCTGACGGCTTGATCATTGCATCACCTACGGGGTCCACAGCGTACTCTCTGTCTGCTGGAGGCCCCATGCTTCACCCCTCTATTCCAGGCTGGGTGCTGGTTCCTATTGCCCCCCACACATTGTCCAATCGCCCCATTGTTCTATCTGACGCGACCGAGGTGGCGGTGGAAGTGGTGAGCGGACGCGATGTCAGCGCCAATTTTGATATGCAATCGCTGGCCTCGCTTCAGCACGGAGATCGCATCCTTGTGCGCAGGTCGGAGCATTGCGTGCGCTTTTTGCATCCGGTCGGCTGGAACTACTTTGCGACATTGAGGAAAAAGCTCCGCTGGAACGAGGGAGGGTCCTGACCATGTCACTCAAGCGGATGGTGCTGCGCGATTTTGTCATCGTGGAATCGCTTGAACTGGAGTTGCAAGAGGGATTTACCGTTCTGACAGGGGAGACCGGTGCAGGCAAATCCATCTTGGTGGATGCCTTGCAAATCGCCTTAGGCTCCCGGGCAGATGCCAGCGTAGTCAGAGAGCGCGCTACCAAGGCGGACATCTGTGCTGAGTTTGACGTACCAGACCATTTACGACCATGGTTGGAGCATTTGGGCATTGATGCCGACAGCACCGTTTTATTGCGACGCACGGTGGATACCCACGGTCGAAGTCGCGCCTGGATGAACGGCACACCCGTCACAGCCACCCAATTGCGGGCTTTGGGGGAGCAGTTGCTGGACATCCATGGGCAGCACGCGTGGCAGAGTTTGACCCGCCCCGAGTCTGTCCGTGGACTGCTGGACGCCTATGCCAACACAGATCCCAGTTTGACGGCAGCGCTCTGGGCACAGTGGCGGCAAGATCAAAAAACTGCACAACAAGCGCACGAAGCGCAGGCTACGCTGCAACAAGAACGCGACCGCCTTCAGTGGCAAATTTCAGAACTGGACAAGCTAGCCCCGCAGCCCGATGAATGGGATGAGCTGGAGTCAACGCACAAACGCCTGTCCAACGCCCATGCATTGATCGAAGCCGCGCAGTCGGCCATTGACCTCTTGGAAGACGAAGACTCCGGTGTGCTGGCAGCGCTTTCCAGGTCTCATCTTCTGCTACAAAATCAAGAGCATATCGAGGCCGATTTCAGTAGCATGGCCGACATACTGGCATCCAGCTTGGCCCAAGCTAGCGATGTTGCACACTCATTGCAAAGCTATTTGCGGCGCACTGAGATTGATCCCACACGATTGGCAGAGCTGGATGCACGGATTTCGCAATGGCTCCAACTGGCCCGCAGGCACAAGCGTCCCCCGCGCGACCTACCGGCTCTGCTCAAGGACTGGAAAACTTCGCTGGCACAGTTGGACGCCTCCAGTGATCTCGCCGCTCTTGTGACCAAAGCGGATGCCAGCGGCAAGGCCTTTCACGCTGCGGCCAGGGCCTTGTCAATGCAAAGAACCAAGGCGGCACCAAGGCTGTCTTTGGCGATCACCAAGGCCATGCAAGGGCTGGGCATGCAAGGTGGCAAATTTGAGGTGGAGTTGCGCAAACTGCTCGAGCCGGCATCGCATGGCTTGGACGAAGTGTCCTTCCTCGTCGCAGGTCATCCTGGCATGGCGCCCAAACCCATTGGAAAGGTCGCGTCTGGCGGGGAGCTATCGCGCATCTCGCTGGCCATTGCCGTGACCACCAGTCAGTTGGGCAAAGCACCCACTTTGATCTTCGATGAAGTGGATTCCGGAGTGGGCGGCGCCGTCGCGGAGACCGTGGGTCGCTTGATGCAAAAGCTGGGCGCGGATAGGCAGGTCTTGGCAGTCACCCATCTGCCACAAGTGGCCGCATACGCCCACCAGCATTTGCAGGTCTCCAAGCTACGATCCAGCACAGGCACCACCAGCACGGTGGGGCACGTTACCAAAGAAGCGCGAACTGCCGAGATTGCGCGCATGCTCGGGGGCGAGCGCTCCACAGCCACCAGCCTGGCCCATGCCGCAGAAATGCTGCAAGCGGCCAACAGCGAATGCGGGGAAACCCATGGCGCTTGAAATTGTGTTGATCACCGGAATGTCGGGTTCTGGAAAGTCGGTGGCACTCCATGCCATGGAAGATGCGGGCTACTACTGCGTCGACAATTTACCTCCCGAACTGCTGACCGCATTTGTCGCTCTGGAGCATCAGCACCACGGCAACAGAGTGGCGATTGCGATGGATGTGCGCAGTGCCACATCGTTGCCCCAGGTCCCCAAAGAACTCCACCGACTAAAGCTCCAAGGGGTCGTCGTTCAGTCTTTGTTCTTGGATGCAACCACAGGCACTTTGGTACGCCGGTTTTCAGAGACAAGGCGAAGGCACCCTCTCTCCCACGACGAAACCCAACAGGGACGCCAAGCACTGGTGCAAATCATTGAGTTGGAGCGGGAGCTGCTGGCCGACCTGCGCGAACAAGCCCATGTCATCGACACCAGCAACATCCGCGCGTCCCAATTGCAAAGCTACGTCAAGGGACTGCTGTCCGTAGCGCCGGGGGGCATGACGCTGGTGTTCCAGTCATTTGCCTTCAAACGGGGCATTCCGGTGGACGCTGACTATGTGTTTGACGTGCGCATGCTACCGAACCCCCACTACGAGAACGCATTGCGAGACCTCACCGGGTTGGACGCGCCTGTGGCCGATTTTTTGAAGCAGCAGCCGGACGTATCCACCATGCGCCAACACATCGAGCAATTTTTGACCCATTGGCTGGACGTCTTGGAACAAAACCACAGGAGCTATGTCACTGTGGCCATTGGATGCACTGGAGGGCAGCACCGTTCGGTGTACTTGGTAGAGCAACTGGCGCAGATCTTCGAAACACGCTGGAAGGTTCTGCGGAGACACCGAGAGCTGGATGGACGCTGAAATGCCGCACGCCGAGAGCTGCTAGACCAAAGCGTCCAGCATCTTGCGAATCGGCGCCGGCAACCCAGCTTTGGACCACTGCTCTTTCGTCAACCACTGCCCGTCTCCATCGGGGCAAGGGCCCATCGGCACCTGAGCCACAACGGGATGCAGGTGGAGGTCCCTGTGCGTCAAAACGTGCAGGAATGCACCCACTTCCCGAGTCCGATCCACAGAGCTCAGTGACGAAGCCAACGCCCACAAAGCATCACGGTCCGAAAATGCAGGCACACACTGCAGGCCTGCCCAGATGCCTTTGGGAGGACGTGTTTCCAACCAGACGGCACCATCGTCCCGCAGCACCACCAAAAGCCACCAAGACTCAGAACGGCGCGAGAGCTTGCGTGTCTTGACAGGGTACTTCTCTGGCTCACCCAATTTTTGTGCGGCGCACAGGCCCATCAAGGGGCATATCAGGCACTGCGGATTCTTAGGCACACAGATGGTGGCACCCAAGTCCATCATCCCCTGCGTGTAGCGCGGCATGCTCACCGAAAGCTCATCCACCGGTAGCAAAGATTCCGCATGCTCCCACAGAGCCCGCTCGTTTTTGGCAACGGACAAATCCGCATCGAATCCAAGCAGGCGCGTGAGAACCCTGCGGACATTGGCATCCAGAATGGGGGCACGCTGTGAAAAACAAAAAGCCGCGATGGCACCTGCGGTAGACCGACCAATCCCAGGGAGATCGGCCAGCAATGCAACCGTACCGGGGAAGAGACCGCCGTACTCAGCGACCACCCGTTGGGCACAGCGATGCAGATTGCGTGCGCGGCTGTAGTATCCCAGGCCACTCCACAGACCCAGGACTTCGTCCAGAGAAGCCGAAGCCAACGCCCTCACATCTGGAAAACGCGCCAAAAATCGGGCGTAATAGTCGAGGACTGTCACCACCTGGGTTTGCTGCAGCATGATCTCTGAGAGCCAAACCCGGTAAGGATCTCTGGTTTGCTGCCAAGGCAAATGACTGCGCCCGTGCTCAATCTGCCACCGCACAACACGCGTGGCCACTGAATCAGCAACCACGGTCATGCGATCAAGAAGTCCAATGAAGCGTCTTGATGCTCTTCCTCTGGCAACGAAATCAATTGAGCAGTGAGTTCCTGCAAGCGGTGCTCAAGCTGAATCAACTCATCCTCACCCGCCTCAATTTCGGCAATGCGCTCAACCAGCCCACTGGCAGCTTGCTGAATGCGATCCACCGCCTCAATGCGGCGGGAGAAACTGCGCCGACGCTCCCTTAATTGAGCGTCGAGCTGTGCTGTCGCAGACTTGCTCCACAACTCCAGATCGTTGGCTGCCGATTCGTACACGGTACGCAAACGCGTTCCAAGTGCGCGCACCAAGCGCTCGGAAAACTCTGGTTGGGCCAGCTTCAGCGCATTGCTCACGCCAAGGTACTGCAAATGGCTTTGCTCAATTTGGGCCAGGTCGTGCAAAAAGTGCTCAAGCTGAGGTGGCGGCGGCACTTGCAAAGAGAACCCGAACTCCGCATTCAATTGCCTGAATGTGCCGCCCAGCATCGCCTGAATCTCGGTACCGGAAGCCTGGGCTTTGTCCAAGGTGCCGCGCAATCTGTCAAAGGTTTCCAGATAGATCTTACGCACCCCGAGCTTCAAGCCCTTTTGCTGTAGCAACTGCGACAGCTCCGTCAGCTCGGTTTTCAGCGCCTTGGAGCCGAGCTGATGAAACACCTCGCGCAACAGTTTGAGGTGCACGGCGCGCACAGCCTGAATCTTTGCAGTGCTGAGATCAAACTCCTGCTGTTCCTGCTCGATGCGATGCCGCATGCTCTCAATGACCGAGATATTCTTGCCGCGCAAGCTACGCAGCTCCGCCATCTGGTCATCGAGGTCACGGCGCCGGATGTTGATGACACGCGATGTTTCAGAGCGGAGATTGGCCACGCCCGTGGCCACAGCGGCACGCAAAATGGCTTGCCGTCGCCCCATCACGCCTTGCGCAAGTGCCTCCTCCAATGCAGGAAGTCCACTGGACTCCAGCAAAAGGTCGTCACAGGCAATTTTTGCGACCAGTCCTTTTTGGGCTGAGACAGGCACCACCTGATTCAACGGAATGCCCAGCATCTCTGCAGAAGTCCTGCATTGGCGATCCAGTTGCGCCTGCACCTGCTCTGGCGAATTCAAGGCATCCCACAAGGTGTCGATCTTGTTCAGAACAACAAGTCGCGCGTCCATGCTGTCAGTGGATGTGGCCAGATGCTCTCGCCAAATAGAGAGGTCCGAGCGGGTCACCCCGGTATCCGCACTAAGGATGAACACCACGGCATGCGCCTGCGGAATCAGGTTCACCGTAAGCTCTGGCTCTGCCCCAACCGCATTAAGTCCGGGCGTATCCAGGATGACCAGCCCTTGTTTAAGTAACGGATGCGGAATGTTGATCAACGCATGGCGCCACATGGGCACCTCCACCATGCCTTCAGCGTCTGGCACAGGGTTTTCTTCGGCAAGATCGTCGTGCCAAAAGCCCAAGGCCCTGGCATTGTCGAGACTTACGCGCCGAATTTCTGCGACTTTTTCCAGGGCTTTCGCAATCTGATCCGCGTCATTCACATCGAGCGGAATCTCAACCCAACGATCATGCTTAAGACGCCACTCTGCCAAGCCTTGCATCTGCAGACGCGTCTCAATGGGAAGTAGTCGCAAACTTGGAGCGAATGCGGGGTCGTAACCCAACTCGGTGGGGCACATCGTCGTGCGCCCAGCGCTGGCAGGCATGATGCGCCGACCATAGTCGGCAAAAAAAATGGAGTTGATCAGCTCCGACTTGCCACGCGAAAACTCGGCCACGAAGGCCACCATGACTTTGTCAGTCCGGACCTGATTTTCCAAGCGCTGAAGCCGCTCCTGTACAGCAGCATCCATAAGATCATGGCCAGACATCCACTCAGCAAGCTGCTTGAGCTGCTGAGCAAATGCACGTCGCCATGCACCATGCTGGTCGAACTGTTCGTTGAATGAGGGTCCCACTTTGCTCCCGGAATGCGATAGTCGGTCTGCAAGCAGACATGAACAAAATATAGCACCGACCGCTCTGCCTACATAACGCGGCCGATGATCAGCCCATCAAGCTGTTACAACTATCGTTGGCAAACAGGACAATAAAAGCTACTGCGTTGACCCTGGCGCACCATTTTGATGGGCGTGGCGCACACATGGCAGGGCGCTTGGGCACGCCCATACACCTGAGCCGCCGTCTGAAAATGGCCACTGGCGCCATCTGCGCTAGAAAAGTCCTTCAAGCTACTTCCCCCCATTTGCACAGCCCTCTCCAGCACTTCGCAAATACTCTGGTGCAAGTGCTTGATCCGGGCAATCGTTAACCCAGAAGACCGTACTGTGGGGCGTATGCCAGCCAGAAAAAGGGCTTCGGACGCATAAATGTTGCCCACCCCCACCACCAAGCGCCCTGCAAGCAGCAGTTGCTTGATTGGCAAACGGCTCGACCGCACGCCTTGCACAAACGTATCAACGGCAAAGGCGCCTCCCAGAGGCTCCATGCCCAAACCCCCGAGCAGCTTGACCGCGACCGGGTCAACCTCGTCCACTGCGTAAACCACAGCGCCAAAACGCCGTGGGTCATGCAAGCGCAGCGTTCCGCTGGAAGTCACCAAATCCCAGTGGTCATGCTTGTCCGCTTCGGGCAAATGCGACGCAAATCGCAAACTCCCCGACATTCCCAAGTGAACCAGCAACATACCCCGATCTAGGTCCAGCAACAGGTACTTGCCACGGCGCCGAACCCGCGCCACGAATCGACCAACCACCGCGTGCGGCTCACACCCCAAGGGCCAACGCAAGGGCTTCCCCATTCGCATGGAGAGTACCTGAGCACCCGCAATGGCGTCCGCAAAGCTGCGTCGAGTGACCTCAACCTCTGGCAACTCAGGCATATGCAGTCTCTTCGAGCAAGGGGGCGTACATGTGGATTATTATGGTTCGATGGAGCATATTCATCGCTTTCGTTTGATCCCCCTGACCACTGTTTTGGCGCTTGCCGCGACTTGCAGTTGGGCTCAACCAGTACAAACAGCCAAACAAAAAACAGCCACGACCGACGTCGCAGAGGAAGGTACGTCGACAGACGGTAACCTTTTCTACGAAGTTTTGCTTGGAGAAGTCACCACACGCACGGGCGATCCAGGTGCAGGCTATGCCTTGATGCTGGACGCCGCCCGGCGCAGCCACAGCAGCCAGCTGTATCAACGGGCTGCTGACATTGCCTTGCAATCACGCTCCGGCGAATATGCGTTGGCAGCAGCCAAGGCATGGCAAGAAGACCACCCCCAATCTCGGGAGGCCAATCGCTATGTGCTCCAGATCCTGATTGCCCTCAACAGAGTCAGTGAAACCGCAGCGCCATTGCAGCAACTCATCCTGCAAGCGCCTGCGCCCGGCAAAGTCGGCATTTTGAGCGCCATCCCACAGATGTATGGACGCGTAAGCGATAAAGCTGCCGCAGCCAGAGCAGTGCAAGAAGCACTCAAAGCCGAAATAGCCAACCCGTCCACCGGGGCGGCGGCCTGGATTACCGTGGGACGCATGCGTTTGGCCGCTGGCGACCAACCCGGATCGCTGGAGAGTCTCGCGAAGGCGCAGGCCATCGACCCCACCTATGAAGGTTTGGCCAGACTCGCGTTGGAGCTTCTGGATGAAGGTCGTAACGAAGCCAAGCCTTTTGTTACACACTTTCTACAACAACAGCCAGCCCCTGAAATCCGGATGCTCTATGCACGGGTTCTGCTTGCCCAATCCCAATTTACAGAAGCATCAGACCAACTGCATCGGGTCACACAAGACAAGCCCGATATGGCCGAGGCATGGCTTGTGCTCGCCAGCCTGCAGGTGCAGGATCAAAAGCTGACACTGGCAGCAAAATCCTTGCGCAAGTTCATGGACATAGCCCAAGCTGCGGGTGATACCGAGATCAACCAGCGGATCATGACCCAAGCCTATGTGCTGGCCGCGCAAATTGCAGAAAAGCAAGGCGACCTGAAGGCGGCGCAGGGCTGGTTGGATCGCATCGAAAGTCCCAACGATTCTTTCAGCGTGCAACGCCAACGCGCGTCCATTCTGGCCAAGCAAGGGCGCATGAATGAAGCAAGGGCCTTGCTAAAAGAGCTGCCAGGCAGCAACGCTGAAGAGCAACGGATGAAACTGTTGGCCGAAGTGCAATTGCTCAAAGAGCACAACCAAAACGAAGAAGCTTTTCAGCTGCAGGGCAAAGCACTGAACGAGTCACCAGAAGACAACGACTTGGCCTATGACCAAGCCATGCTGGCAGAAAAAACGGGGCGACTGGATGTCATGGAAAAGCTGCTGCGCCAAGTCATCGCACGGCAGCCCGACTACCACCATGCCTACAACGCTCTGGGCTATTCGCTTGCAGACCGCGGGGTGCGGTTGAACGAAGCCAAGCAGCTCATTCAAAAAGCCCTTGACCTCGCCCCCGGTGACCCATTCATCACAGACAGCTTGGCCTGGGCGGAATTCCGCTTGGGCAACAAGGCCCAGGCACAGCAACTGCTGCAATCCGCCTTCTCCAAAAAGCCCGACGCTGAAATAGCAGCCCACCTGGGTGAAGTGTTCTGGAGCCAGGGCAATACAGAGAAAGCCAAAGCCATCTGGAAAGAGGGCTTGCGACTGAACCCCGACAACCAGACGCTCAAAGAAACGCTCAAGCGCCTCGGGGTTTCATTTTGATGCGTGGTGCGCGCTATTTGACATGCGATGCACCGCAATCCTCCCTGCGCAGAGGGATGCTTCTGAGTATCTCAAGCACCCTGTTGGGAGGGCTTGTGGGCTGCGCACTCCCCCCTCGCACCACCAATGCAGAGACTCCATTCTGGTCGGGGCGCATTGCGCTACAGGTAGAAGGCGACACACCCCAATCGTTTGCCGCCTTGTTTGAACTGGAAGGCGAAGAAAGCCAAGGCCAGCTCACGCTGTTCAGCCCCCTGGGCACTACGCTGGGGCAATTGCGCTGGGATGCAGGCACCGCGACCTTGCAAACCGGCCAACAAATTCAGCGCTCCGACTCGCTGGACGCCTTGGTGCTCCAACTGACCGGTGCAGCATTGCCAGTCAAAGCCATTTTTCATTGGCTAAAGGGCTCCCAAGCAGAGGCAGCCGGCTGGACTTCTGACTTGAGTGCGGCCCCCCAAGGTCGCATCACTGCGCAGCGGATCCTCCCTGAGCCCAAGGCGACGCTGCGCATCTCGCTGTCCCAATGAGCCAGGCTCACAACCAACGTATGCAAGCGCTTTACGACGTTCCCGCCCCAGCAAAGCTGAATCTGTTTTTGCATATCACCGGCCGCAGAGAGGACGGATATCACCTGCTTCAGTCAGTCTTCATGCTGCTGGACTGGTGCGACACGCTCCACTTTGAAATGCGGTCCGACGGGAGACTCAGCCGCGAGGATCTCGACACTAAACTGCCCGCCATGGACCTGACCCTGCGAGCAGCCCACGCACTGCAAGAGGCCACGGGCTGCCGCGCAGGCGCACACATTGGAGTGCAAAAAAACATTCCAGCGCAAGCAGGCATGGGCGGCGGCTCGTCAGATGCAGCAACCACCCTGATCGCCCTCAACCGCCTCTGGAAGCTGAACCTTCCCCGCCCAGCCCTGGAGCGCATCGGCTTGGCATTGGGTGCAGACGTTCCGTTTTTTTTGCGCGGGCACAACGCCTGGGTGGAAGGAATTGGTGAGACAATCCGGCCCCTTGAGCCAGGACAACAACCACCACTAACGCAGTTTGTGGTGGTCAAACCTCAGGCCGGATTGGAGACAAAAGCAATTTTTTCTTCACCCGTTCTGAAGCGTGATTCAAGTCATGCTACAATCTTAGGCTTTGCTGCAGCACACTACGACTTTGGTCGTAACGACTTGCAGCCAGTCGCAGAAAGTTTGTGCCCCGATGTGAAAAAAGCCATAAATTGGCTGAAATCCAAAGGAATGCATGCTAGAATGACGGGCTCGGGTAGTGCAGTGTTTGCACAAATGCCGCGCGATGTCAATTTTCAGGACGCTCCCAGCGAATGGAAAATTAAAACATGCGGCAATCTGATGATTCATCCTCTGGCAGGGTGGATTTCAGAATGAAATTAAGGTTGATTGCCTTCGGCAGTTGACCCGTGTAGGGGAGTCGCCAAGCTGGTTAAGGCACCGGATTTTGATTCCGGCATGCGAAGGTTCGAATCCTTCTTCCCCTGCCAAATTCTCGTTTCCGCATACAGGCTTTTTTTCAGACTGCTGGGATGCTCATGCAAGCCAACCAACCCGACTTCATGGTTTTCACCGGCAATGCCAATCCTGGCATGGCAGCTGAAATTGCAAAACACCTTGGCACCCAATTGGGCGCAGCCGATGTGGGCCGATTCTCTGACGGTGAAGTCACTGTCGAAATCAAGCAAAACGTTCGTGCACGCGATGTGTTCGTGGTTCAGTCCACTTGCGCACCAACGAACGACAACCTCATGGAATTGCTGATCATGGTGGATGCGCTCAAGCGCGCATCGGCCGAGCGCATCAGTGCCGTGATTCCTTATTTTGGCTACGCCCGCCAAGACCGCCGTCCCCGTTCCACACGCGTGCCCATCACCGCCAAGGTGGTGGCCAACATGTTGCAGGCCGTCGGGGTGGCCCGTGTGCTGACGATGGATCTGCACGCGGACCAGATTCAAGGGTTCTTCGATATTCCCGTAGACAACATCTACGCATCACCTGTGCTGCTGGGTGACCTGCGCCAAAAGAACTACGAAGACCTGATTGTGGTCTCCCCCGACGTGGGTGGTGTGGTGCGTGCTCGTGCATTGGCCAAGCAACTGGGTTGCGATCTGGCCATCATCGACAAGCGTCGCCCCAAGGCCAACGTTTCGGAAGTGATGCACGTGATCGGTGAGATCGAAGGCCGCAACTGCGTCATCATGGACGACATGATCGACACGGCTGGCACGCTGGTCAAAGCCGCCGAAGTGCTCAAGGAGCGCGGCGCCAAGAAGGTGTACGCCTACTGTACCCACCCCATCTTCTCGGGTCCTGCCATCGAACGCATTTCCAAGGGCTCGGCCCTGGATGAGATCGTGGTGACCAACACCATCCCATTGAGCGAAACCGCCAAGGGATGTTCCAAGATTCGCCAATTGTCCGTGGCACCGCTGATTGCAGAGACGATCCAGCGCATTGCCAAGGGCGAGTCGGTGATGAGCCTGTTCTCGGACCAAGACAACGCCTGATGACCAGCGGGCTCCCCTCAAGGGAAGCCGCTTTTTCATCGACGCTGCAACAAGCCTCCTTCGGGAGGCTTGTCCGTTCGAGAACAACCCAGTAGGTCTGCCATACGCAATACGCAGGCAGATCTTTTTTAACAGGGAACGACTGGTCGCGGTCGACCCTTTCCAGGAGCTAACTATGAACTTCGTCGCTTTTGAGCGCGCCAAGCAAGGTACGGGTGCGAGCCGCCGTCTGCGCAATTCGGGCAAGACGCCTGGCATCGTGTACGGCGGTGCTGCGGAACCCCAACTGATCGAGATCGACCACAACGCTCTGTGGCACGCCCTCAAGAAGGAAGCCTTTCACTCCAGCGTGCTGGACATGGAAGTGGCTGGCAAGACTGCCAAGGTTGTGCTGCGCGACGTGCAATACCACCCCTACAAGCAATTGGTTCTGCACATCGACTTCCAGCGCGTGGACGACAAGACCAAGCTGCACCTGAAGGTGCCACTGCACTTCAGCGGTGCAGAAGAGTCCCCTGCCGTTAAGGTGGACAAGTGCATGGTCAACCCCATCGTGAACGAACTCGATGTGACCTGCATGCCTTCGGACCTGCCAGAGTTCATCGCTGTCGATCTGTCCAAGCTGGAAAAGGGCGTGTCCCTGAACCTCAAGGACATCAAGCTGCCCAAGGGCGTGAGCGCCGTGATCCGTGGCAACAAGCAAAACCCTGTGCTCGTGTCGGTGGTGCCTCCAGTGGTGGTGGAAGACACCCCAGCTGAAGCCGCTCCAGCTGCTGACGCCAAGGGCAAGGGCAAGGGCAAGAAGTAAGCTCAGGCTTGCATTGACTCCCCTGCTGCTGCCGCCCTATACAGGGTTGGCAGCCCAAACGGCCCACCCATGTGGGCCGTTTTTTTTGATCTGCTCCACAGATAATCGCCGACATGATCAAGCTGTTTGTGGGCCTGGGCAATCCCGGGCCAGACTATGAGGCCACGCGCCACAACGCCGGGTTCTGGTGGATTGATGCACTGGCACGCGAGTTGAAAGTGCACTTGGTGCCTGAGCGCAGCTACTACGGGCTGGCGGGCCGCGCCACGGTGCACGGGCAAAGCGTCTGGCTGCTGCAACCGCAGACCTTCATGAACCTCTCCGGCAAATCGGTCGCATCGCTGGCACGCTTCTTCAAGATCCAGCCAGATGAGATTCTGGTGGTGCACGACGAGCTGGACCTCCCACCAGGCCAGGTCAAGCTCAAGCGCGGCGGCAGCCACGCAGGCCACAACGGGTTGAGAGACATCCATGCCCAACTGGGCTCGCCCGACTACTGGCGCTTGCGCATCGGCATCGGCCACCCAGGCGAAAAAGCCGAAGTCCCCCACTGGGTGCTCAAAAAGCCGGCCCCCGACCAGCGCATGCTGATTGAAGACAGCATTGCCCACTCGCTCAAGGCCCACCCCGCCCTGCTGGAAGGCGACATGGATAAAGCCACCTTGCTGGTGCACACCACCAAGCCCCCACGCCCCAAGCCGCCTCGGCCTGCCGAAACGCTCTGACTCTTCAACAAATTGCTATGTTTTAGATAGCTGCTAGCGCTTGATTGATAAGCGCTAGGGGCCCAATTGGGTCATAAATTCCCCAGCAAGCGGGGCCCTGCCCCCAGCCGCCCCGTTGGGACGACCAGCCCAAGCACGCCACAGACGGCACACCGTCGCCCTAAGCCTTGCGGGGCCATGCCGACCCACCGCCTCAGGATGCAGCGGCCTGCAGGCGTTGGAATTTCTGCCACAGGGTTTCGCGGCTTTCCACATGTTGCGGGTTCACCGGGATGCAGGCCACAGGGCAAATCTGCACGCACTGCGGCTCATCAAAATGCCCCACGCACTCGGTGCATTTGCTGGGCTCGATCTCATAGATCTCCTGGCCCAGGTAAATCGCATCGTTGGGGCATTCGGGCTCACACACATCGCAGTTGATGCATTCGTCGGTGATCATCAGCGCCATGCGAGGCTCCCACAGGCGCCAGGGGCCGCCTGAATACGAAGGGACAGGGCCATGGATGGGGCCACCGAAAAGGGCAAGGCAAACGTCATGGCGGTGATTATCCCGCGACCATGGCACAAAGCTTGCACGCCTGGGCACAACCCACTGCCCGCAGAAGGGGCGCTTTGCCGCTATGCTTTGTCCGCACATGCATTGATACACCCTCTCTTGCCTCGCCACTGACACCTCCCCATGGGACTGTTTCTCCTCAAACGATTGACCACGCTGCTCGCCACCTTGCTCGGCGCGTCTGCGGTGGTGTTCCTGGTGCTGGAGATACTTCCGGGCAATGCCGCGCAAATGCTGATGGGCCCGGACGCGTCACCCGAGGCCGTGGCCGCCTTGGCCAGCAAATTGGGGCTGGACCAGCCCGCGCTGCAGCGCTATGGGCAATGGATCGGCGGCCTGGTGGGGGGCAACATGGGCGAAAGCTACGCCTACAGCTCGCCCGTGCTGGACCTGGTGCTGGAGCGGCTGGCCCTCACGGTGCCGCTGGCGCTCATGGCCATGGTGATCACCACCGTGCTCGCTTTGCTGGCAGGCGTCTATGCCGCCTCGCGCCACAACCGCTGGGGCGATGTGGGCGTGATGGCCCTGGCACAGGTGGGCATCGCCATCCCCAACTTCTGGTTTGCCATCCTGCTGATCCTGCTGTTCTCGGTCAAGCTGCAATGGTTTGCGGCGGGCGGTTTTCCGGGCTGGACCGAGGACAGCGGTGGTGGACTTCTGCAAGCACTCCAGGCGCTGCTGTTGCCTGCCATTGCCCTGGCCGTGGTGCAAGCGGCCATCCTGGCCCGCATCACCCGATCGGCCGTGCTGGAGGTGCTGCGCGAAGACTTTGTGCGCACCGCCCGCGCCAAGGGCCTGTCGCAACGGGCCGCACTGTGGGGCCATGTGCTGCGCAACGCCATGATCCCGGTGGTCACCGTCATGGGGCTGCAATTTGCCTCGTTGCTGGCGGGCACCATCGTGGTGGAAAACGTGTTCTACCTGCCGGGGCTGGGGCGGCTGATTTTCCAGTCCATCGCCAACCGCGACCTCATCGTGGTGCGCAACTGCGTCATGCTGCTGGCGGCCATGGTGATCGTGGTGAATTTTGTGGTGGACATCCTTTACGCGGTGATCGACCCTCGCGTGAAGGCCAGCGACATCTGAGAGGCTGAACCTGCCCCATGGCCAAAGACACCTCCACACTCGCTTCGGCGCAGGCCACAGGCCCACAGCCCGCGCCCGCTGCCCTGCGCCCGCCCACCTGGGTGCAGCGTGCACTGCGCCACCGCAGCTTTGTGCTGGGTGCCGTGCTCACGCTGTTCATGCTCGGCACCGCCGCGCTGTCCCTGGTCTGGACACCCTGGTCGCCCTATGAGGTGGACATGGCCAGCAAGCTGCAGGCCCCTTCGGGCGCGCACTGGCTGGGCACCGATGCCTTTGGGCGCGACATCGTCTCGCTCATCATGGTGGGGGCGCGCAACTCCATCCTCGTCGGCGTGATTGCGGTGGGCATCGGCATGGGCATCGGCACCGCGCTGGGCCTTCTGGCCGCTGCACGGCGCGGCTGGGTAGAAGAAGCCATCATGCGCCTGGCCGACTTCACCTTCGCCTTCCCTGCCCTGCTCCTGGCCATCATGCTCACGGCCGTGTTTGGCGCGGGCATCGTCAATTCCATCATTGCCATCGGCATCTTCTACATACCGACCTTCGCGCGGGTCACCCGGGCGTCGGCCAATGCCGTGTGGTCGCGCGAGTACATCCTGGCGGCCCGCGCCTGCGGCAAGGGGCCCTGGCGCATCACGCTGGAGCATGTGCTGCCCAACATCCTTTCCGCTTTGATTGTTCAGGCCACCATCCAGTTTGCACTGGCCATCCTGGCCGAAGCGGCCTTGTCGTACCTGGGCCTGGGCACACAACCGCCCGAGCCCTCCTGGGGCCGCATGCTGAGCGAGGCCCAGACCCTCATGTTCCAGGCCCCCATGCTGGCCGTCTGGCCCGGCGTGGCGATTGCCCTGGCCGTGCTGGGGCTGAACCTGCTGGGCGACGGTTTGCGCGACCTGATGGACCCCCGTTTGGCGAGGAAGAGATGACATTGCTTGAAGTCTCCAACCTCCGCATCCGCTTGCAGACCCACCGGGGCCCCGCCGATGCGGTGCGCGGCGTGGGCTTTGCGCTGGGGCGTGGCGAGACGCTGGGGCTGATTGGCGAGTCGGGCTGCGGCAAATCGCTCACCGCCATGGCGCTCATGGGGCTGCTGCCTGACAGCGCAGAAGTCTCGGGCAGCATCCAGTTTGACGGACAAGAACTGGTGGGCCGCAGCGACGCGCAGATGTGCCAGTTGCGCGGGCACCGCATCGGCATGGTGTTCCAGGAGCCCATGACCGCGCTCAACCCCGTGCACACCATAGGCCGCCAGGTGGCCGAGCCCTTGCGCAGGCACCTGGGCCTGGATGCCAGCACCGCACGCCAGCAAGCCATTGCCCTGCTTGACCGCGTAGGCATCCCCAGCGCGGCACAGCGCTTTGACGCCTATCCACACCAGTTCTCGGGCGGCCAGCGCCAGCGCATCACCATCGCCATGGCACTGGCCTGCGGGCCAGACCTGCTGATTGCCGATGAGCCCACCACCGCGCTGGATGTGACCATCCAGCAGCAGATTTTGGACCTCATCAGCGACCTGGTGGCCGAACGCCACATGGCGCTCATCCTCATCTCGCACGACCTGGGCGTGATCTCGCAGAACGTGGACCGCATGCTGGTGATGTACGGCGGCAGCGTGGTCGAGAGCGGCCCCACGGCCTCGGTGTTTGCGGCCATGGCCCACCCCTACACGCGCGGCCTGCTGGCCGCACGCCCGCAGATGGGCGCGCAGCGGACACCCACAGCGCGGCTCGCCACCATCGCAGGCACGGTGCCCGAGCTGGTGGATTTGCCCACAGGCTGTACCTTTGCAGGCCGCTGCGCCTTCACCGCACAAGCCTGCCACGGCACCTGCCCGCCGGCCACCGTGGTCGCGCACGATGCAGACGGTGTGCACGAGGTGCGCTGCCTGCGCCCCGAGGCCATGCAGGCGGCCAGCCACACCGCCCAGACCACTCAGGCAGCCGCATGACCCTGTCCACCCCCTCTTCGGCCCCACCAGCCCTCGACGCGCCTCTGCTCGAAGTGACCGACCTGGTGCGTGAATACACCCTGCCCCGCGAGCACCTGCTGCGCCCACCGGCCAAAGTGCAGGCTCTCAAAGGCGTGAGCTTTTCCATGCCCAGCGGCCGCAGCCTGGGCATCGTGGGCGAGTCAGGGTCGGGCAAATCCACTCTCGCCCGCACCGTGATGGCGCTGGACACCCCCACCTCGGGCAGCGTGCACCTGCTGGGCCGCAACCTGCACCAACTGGCCCCAGCAGCGCTGCGCCAGGCCCGGCGGGATTTTCAAATGGTGTTCCAAGACCCCTACGGCTCGCTGGACCCGCGCCAGACGGTAGAGCGCATCGTGAGCGAGCCCCTGCAGGCCCAGGGCGAAACCACCCGCGCCATGCAACGCGAGCAAGCCGCCGAAGTGCTGGCCCAGGTGGGCCTGCGCACCAACGACCTGGACAAGTACCCGCATGAATTCTCGGGCGGGCAGCGCCAGCGCATTGCCATTGCGCGGGCCCTCATCACCCGGCCCCGGCTCATCGTGGCGGACGAGCCGGTCAGCGCCCTGGATGTGTCGGTGCAAGCCCAGGTGCTCAACCTGCTGCAGGATTTGCAGCAGACCTTTGGCGTGAGCTACCTGCTCATCAGCCACGATTTGGCCGTGGTCAACCACCTGTGCGATGAGGTCGTGGTGCTCTACCAGGGGCAGATTGTGGAACGCGGTGCACCGGCGCAACTGTTCCACCACGCGCAGCACCCCTACACCCAGGCCCTGGTGGCCGCGGTGCCCCAGGTGCAGCCGGGGCGGGCGCGTGCAAGGCGGCTGGCTGCGGCGGCCGCACGCGCCAACAGCCCTGCCCCCGCGCCTGCGGCGTGACGTCCCAAAGGCTGTCGATGGTGTACAAAGCGCTCTGTCTCCCGCCCCGCTGCCACGCACCGATGCGCGGGCGGCTGCAGGTTTTTGTCTGGTCTTAGTCTGGAGTTTGCGAACATGCTGAACCGCCGATCCGTCCTCGCCACTGGCGCCCTGGCCGCCATCCCACTCGCCGCCCCCGTGGGTGCACTGGCCCAGGGCCGCAAAGACGCCGTGGTGCTCGCCATGACCCTGGAGCCCCCAGGCCTGGACCCCACGGCCGGGGCCGCGTCGGCCATTGCCGAGATCGTGCAATACAACGTGTTCGAGACGCTCACCAAGATCAACGCCGACGGCAGCGTCACGCCCCTGCTCGCCGAAAGCTGGGAGGTCTCGCCCGACCTCAAAACCTACACATTCAAGCTGCGCCGTGGCGTGAAGTTCCAAAACGGCGAGCCCTTCAACGCAGCCGCAGTGAAGTTCTCGTACGACCGCGCTGGCGGCGAAAAGAGCACCAACAAAGACAAGCGCACCTTTGCCAACCTGACCACCCAGGTGGTGGACGAGCACACCCTGGTGGTGCTGAACAAGGACATCGACCCCGACCTGCTGTTTGCGCTGGGCCAGGCCACCTCCATCATCGTGGAGCCCAAGAGCGCCGACACCAACGCCACCAAGCCCGTGGGCACTGGCCCCTACCAGCTGGGTGCCTGGAACAAGGGCTCGTCCGTGGTGCTGACGGCGTGGGATGGCTTTCGCACCCCGGGCGCCGCCAAAATCCGCCGCGCCACCTTCCGATTCATCTCAGACCCCGCCGCCCAGGTGGCCGCCTTGCTGGCGGGCGATGTGGACCTGTTCCCCCGCGTCACGCCGCGCAGCGTGGCGCAGTTCAAAGCCAACCCGCGCTTTCAGTTGCTGGTCTGTGGCTCACGGGCCAAGACCATCCTCGCCATCAACAACGCCAAGAAGCCGCTCGATGATGTGCGCGTGCGCCGCGCCATCGCTGCGGCCATTGACCGCAAGGCCATGATCGAAGGCGCGGGTGACGGCTACGGCGCCCCCATCGGCAGCCACTATGTGCCCGGCGCGTTTGGCTATGTGGACACCACAGGCGTCAACCCGTTCGACATCGAAAAGTCCAAAAAGCTGCTGGCCGAGGCAGGCGTCAAGACCCCGCTGGAGCTGACCCTCACCTTGCCCCCCACGCCCTATGCACGCCAGGGCGGTGAGGTCATCGTGGCCCAGCTGGCCAAGGTCGGCATCGTGGCCAAGACGCAAAACGTGGAATGGGCGCAGTGGCTCAGCGGCACCTATGGCAACAAGAACTACGACCTGACCCTCATCTCGCATGTAGAGCCCTTTGACCTGGGCAACTTCGCCAAGCCCGACTACTACTGGGGCTACCAGTCGGCCAAGTTCAACGACCTGTACAACCAGATCAAGAACGCAGCCCGCCCGCAAGACCGGGCCCGCCTGCTGGGCGACGCGCAAAAGCTGCTGGCCGAAGACGCTGTGCACGCCTTCCTGTACCAGCCACAGTGGATCACCGTGGCGAACAAAAACCTCAAGGGGTTGTGGAAGGACATGCCGGTGTTCGTGAACGACCTCTCCGCCCTCTCTTGGTCATGATGCCCATGCTGCCTCTGCGGCAGCGGATTACTCCTTAAATGATAGCTGCTAGCGCTTTATTCATAAGCGCTATCAGCCATTTTCATTGATAGCCCCCCCCGCCATGACCGCACTGCACGACCTGCCCGCCCACGACCTGCTTGCAGCCTACCGCCAGCGCACGCTGTCCCCCGTGGAGATCACGCAGGCCGTGCTGGCGCACATGGAGCGCTGGGAGCCCCACATCCGCGCCACCTACTTGCTGCGGCCTGAGCACGCGCTGGCGCAGGCCCGCCAGAGCGAAGCCCGGTGGCAGCGCGGCGAGCCCCAAGGTCTGCTGGATGGCGTGCCTGTCACCATCAAAGAAAACATCGCCACCCAGGGCGACCCCACGCCGCTGGGCACCGCCGCCGTGCCGCTGGTGCCTGCGCTGGCCGATGCGCCCCCCGCCGCCCGCCTGCGCGAGGCCGGCGCAGTGATGGTGGCCAAGACCACCATGCCCGACTACGGCATGCTGTCCTCAGGGCTGTCGAGCTTTCACCCCCTCTCGCGCAACCCGTGGGATGTGAGCAAGGGCCCGGGCGGCTCCAGCGCCGGGGGTGGCGCTGCCGCAGCGGCGGGCTATGGGCCGCTGCACATTGGCACCGACATCGGTGGCTCGCTGCGCCTGCCTGCCAGCTGGTGCGGCATCTTCAGCCTCAAGCCCAGCCTGGGGCGCATTCCCATCGACCCACCCTACACCGGCCGTGCGGCGGGCCCCATGACGCGCACCGTGCAGGACGCCGCGCTGATGATGCAGGTGCTCAGCCTGACCGATGCGCGCGACAGCATGAGCCTGCCGCCGCAGACCATTGCCTGGGACGACCACGACCAGGGCGTGCAACGCCTGCGCGGCCTGCGCATCGGCCTGCTGCTGGATGCCGGTTGTGGCCTGCCCGTGGAAGACGAAGTGCGTTCTGCGGTGGAACATGCCGCCCGCCTGTTCGAGCAAGCCGGTGCCCGCGTGACGCTGATGCAGCCCTTCATGACCCAGGCCATGCTCGACGGCATGGACCACTTCTGGCGCATGCGCTCGCACATGGATTTGCAAGCCCTGCCCGATGCGCAGCGCGCCAAGGTGCTGCCCTACATCCGCGCCTGGGCCGAGAGCGCGGCGGGCTTCACGGGCACGCAGGTGTTCCAGGCCAGCCAACAGTTCCACCTCACACGGGTCGCCACGGTCAAGGCATGCAGCGCGTTCGACTACGTGCTCTCGCCCGTGGCCCCCATGCCCGCCTTTGCGGCGGAGCTGCCCTCGCCCACCAATGACCCGCTGCGGCCGCTGGAGCACATTGGCTTCACGGTGCCGTTCAACATGTCCGAGCAGCCCGCAGCGTCCATCAACTGCGGCTACACCGCCAGCGGTCTGCCCATCGGGCTGCAAATTGCCGGGGCACGGTTTGACGACCTGGGCGTGCTGCAGGTGGCGCGGGCCTTTGAGCTGATCCGCGACCCGCAGCGGCCCTGGCCCCTGCCGCCCGCACCCTGACGTTGGCGGCCCCATGTCAAAAGCCCCGGTCACCTCTGCGGTGATCGGGGCTTTTTTGTACCGTCGCACAGCCACCCTGAGGGCAGCCGCGGGCCGGTGGATTACTGCAGGAAGTTAGGCAAATCCATCACCTTCCCATTGAGCTTGGCCTGGCCGCCTTCCATCTTCAGCGAGCTGGTCAGGTTGTCGCCCTCCTGGCGCACGTAGCCAGCTGCCTGGGCCATGCCGATCATGCCGTCCATGTCCTCGCTCTTGAACTCTTGCTGGCCAGCGGCCTTGGCCAACTGGGGCAGCCAGGCCTTGGGCAGGCGCACATCGGCGTGCAGGGTCGAGTTCTTGAGCAGCACAGGGCCCCAACCGGCCTGGGTCACTTCGTCAGCAGAAGGGGCGCGGGTCACCTCGCCACCGTACGACAGCTCGCCTTGCTGCCCGCCCAGCGTGGCAAAGAACTTCATCGAATACGCAGGCAACGCGGCCGTGAGGCGCTGGGCGTTGTCGGCCAGCAGCTTCATCAGCTTGCCGCCCTGCTCTTCGTTGGCCATGGTCATGGCCTTGAAACCGTCCTTGCTGTAGCTCTCGACCATCAGCACCTGCAGGCTCTTGAGCACATCGGCGTCGATGCGCTGGAGTTTCTCTTCAAAGCCGATGGACTCAAAGTCCACCGGGCCAATCAGGCCCTTGCCCTTGATCGATGTGCTGACGCTCATCAGTTTGTCCGCACGGTCAATGGTGGTGGTGCCCGCCAAGTCCTTCAGCGACATCAGCGGCTTGGCCGCGCCGTCCTTGGGGGTGCTGGTCGCTTCAATCTGCGCAAAGCGCATGTTGCCCTTGCCCGGTGCCAGCATCCACAGGCCATCGATGATCTGGTTCTCGAAGTCGCCCGTCATGCCCTTCATCGACACGGCAAAGCGGTCACCCGAACCGCCCAGGTCTTCGTCCGCAGACTTGTTCACCCCCGAGAAAGACATCTCGGGCCACTGGAGGCTGCCCTTGACGCGTGTGCGGTCGCCATTGACCGAGAACTCGGTCTTCATCTCTTGCCAGCGCAGCGTCACTTCTTCGTCACCCATCTCACCCGCTGGCACCAGCAGCGTGGCATCGTGGCCGCCCATCAGGCCGTGCACGGTGGTGAGCGTGGGGGCTGTCACCTTGGCCAGGTCCTTGGCGGCTTTTTCGTCCAGGCCGTCCAGGGCAAAGCGTGTGTCCACCACGGCGGCGGCCAGGCGGGCACCGGCCAGCGGGCCGTGGCGCACCGCGCTGTTGACCACCACGCGCAGGGGCTGGGCTGGCTTGTTGGTCTCGGCATCGGCAGGCGGCGTCCATTGCAGCACCAGCTTGGCCTGCGAAGTGAAAAAGCCCTTTTGGTAGTCCTGCGACACCACGGCTTCAGCGCCCAGCACCTTGCGCACTTCCTCCAGCGCCTCGTTGTAGCTGGCTTGCGCACGTTGGCCCATGTACCAAGTGGCGCCACCATAGGCCACCACGGCCAGCGCCACGGCGGCGCCCAAAGCTGTTTTTTTGCTCATTTTGAATCTGTGAATTGGGTTACCCACCCCCTCGGATGGTGCGCGGGAGAATACCAGCGCCTCTGAGCACCTAGGCCAAGCCCCTACGCTCCATATGCAAGCAGATGTGCATTTGTAGGCACTGCAGCCCACAAATTGATCTCCCGCACGACACACCCCGCACTGCGCAGCCTTTTTGCGGTGCTGCGTTGACTCGGCGGGAATATCCGCTATCTTTGGGTAAGACCGCCCTGGCGGCCAGTCCGCCTCTCTTTTTCACGCCTTCACTGCAGCACTTCATGGACCTTCTCTTCATGGCGATCCTCATCGCCTCCGGCACCTACATGCTCAATGCCAAAGAGCAGCGCAAGCGCATCGCCATTTTGGGCATGCACCTGAGCCACTACCAGATTGAAAAGCTCATGGAAGCCCTGACCGAAGGCTACATGCGCGCCCTGGGCGAGAGCAGCGCAGAGCGGCGCGACCAAGTGTGGTCGCTGCTGAGCACCACAGAGCAGCAACTCAGCGAGCAATTCAGCCGCTTTGCCGCCGATTTCGCCAAGGTCAGCGAAGAGGATGCGCGCGTGAGCCGCTTGCCCATCGCCCTGCCCTTTGCCGACAAGCTGCTGCCTGCCCTCACCTTTGACATGCGCCAGGCCCTGGCCATCCACGCCAAGGGCATCGCCCATGTGGTGCAAAACACCGCATACCTGGCCACCAAAGACCGCGCCTTCATGATGACGGCCGAGCTGTTTTTGATGCAGCACACCTGCCACTGGTACTGCAAGTCCAAAACCATCGCCTCGGCCCGCATGATGGCGCGCCACCAGACGCCGCACGCGCAGTTGGTGGACTCGGTCTCTGAGACCACCCGGCGCGCCTATCTGGCGCTCATCCAGGGCGAATAGGCGCCCCGCCCATCGCCAGCCACCTCACATGCAAGGCCGTGCACCCTCCCTGACCGACAGCCTGGGCAACCCGCTCACGCTGCATCACGCAGGCAGCGTGGATGCCGTGAACGACTTTGTGGAAGGCTTCATTGCCTGCGAAGCCCGGGCCGTGAACGTGCTGCAAGCCGCAGGCGATACCAGTGCCATGGTGCAGGCCTGCTGCGCCGCGCTGCACATGTTTGCCGAATCGGCCGAGGCACCGCGCAACGCCCGCCCCTTCATCACCCAGGCGCTGGCCAGCGCCCCGCAGGCCAGCGAGCGCGAGCAACGCTTTGTGGCCGCCGTGGCCGCGTGGGTGGATGGCGACCTGCCCCGCGCCATTGCCCTGCACGAAGAGCAAGCCCGCCTGCACCCGCGTGACCTGGCCTCCCTCAAGCTGGGCCAGTACCACCTGTTCAACCGGGGCGACTCCCCCGGCATGCTGCGCCTGGCCTTGCAGGCCCTGCCCGCCGCGCCCGAGGTGCCCTACCTGCACGGCATGCTGGCCTTTGGCTGGGAGCAGTGCCACCGCCTCCAAGAGGCTGAGGCTGCGGCCCGTCACGCCATCGCCCTGTGCCGCAAGGAACCCTGGGCCCAGCACGCCCTGGCGCATGTGATGCTGACGCAAGGCCGCATCCGCGAGGGCGCGGCCTTCATGGACAGCGTGAACGACACCTGGACGGGACTGAACTCCTTCATGGTCACGCACAACTGGTGGCACCAGGCGCTGTTTTTGCTGGAGCAAGACCTGCACGCCGAGGCCCTGCACCTGTACGACACGCAGGTCTGGGGCGTGGTCAAGGAGTATTCGCAAGACCAGATCAACGCCATCTCCCTGCTAGCGCGGCTGGAGCTGGCGGGCGTGGACGTGGGCGACCGCTGGGCCGATGTGGCCCGCTACCTGGCCGTGCGTGGGCAGGACCAAGTGCTGCCCTTTCTCGACCTGCAATACCTGCTGGGCCTGGGCCGCGCGGGCGAAGACGCTGCTGCCGCCCGCCTTCTGGCCCATATCGAAGCCCATGCCGCCAGCCGCACCGATGCACAAGAACGTGCGGTATGGCAAGGCGTGTGCGTGCCCGCTGCGCGCGGCATTCAAGCATTTGCACAAGAGCGATGGGGCGATGCGGTCGCAGGCCTGGGCCAGGCCCTGCCCCAGTTGGTGGAGATTGGCGGCAGCCATGCGCAGCGGGACCTGTTCAGCCAGCTGTACCTGCACGCCTTGCAGTGCAACGGGCAATGGGCATCGGCCCAGAACCTGCTGCAGCCGCAGTGCAATGCCCAGCCGCAATCACTGCGGCTGGCGCGGCAGATGCACGCGGTGAACACGGCGCTGGGTTTGCCAGATTGAGAACTTGCTTTCACCCTCTGGCTTACAAGCCTTTTAGGGCTCTAGCGCTCTATCTACAAGCGCCAGAAGCTACCAAATCAATAGCAAATAATCAGCCAAAGCATTGGCAGCTCAAGGCCCATTCACGGTCTCCGGGGCTTCTGCCTTGAGCCATGCACGGGGCGACGCACCCACAACCTGCGTGAACGCCCGGCTGAAGGCTGCCGGGCTGGCATAGCCCAGCGCATCACTCACCGACTTGACCGCTGCCCCGCTGCGCAACTGCGCCTGGGCAATGGACACCCGCCAGCGCAGCAGGTAGTCGCCCGGCGGGGTGCCCACCGCCGCCTTGAATTCGGCCGCAAAGCCGCTGCGCGACATGCCGGCCGCCTGGGCCATGCGGTCCAGCGACCAATCGGCGCCCGGTTGCTCGTGCACCGCCGTGAGCGCGCGGGCCAGCTTGGGGTGGGCCAGGCCCGCCAACACGCCAGACTGGATGCCGCTGTGCACGGGCTGGTCCAGCAGCCAGCGCAGCATCTGCAGCAGCAGCACTTCAAACAGGCGGTCGGCCAGCAGGCGCTGGCCGCAGCGCACGCGCTCCGTCTCGGCAAACAGCAAGTCCAGCGTTTGCCCAATGCCCTGCACCTGGGCCACGGGCAGCGCCAGCACCGAGGGCAAGGCCTGCACCAACGGGTGGCGCACGCCGCCGTCAAAGTCCAGCGTGGCGCACACAAAGTCGCTGCCATCGACCGGGGCGTTGTGAAAGTCATGGTCCAGCGGCCGGGGGTAGAACAGCAGCGTGGGCTCGCTCACCTGCAGGCGTCGCGGAGCCCCGCTGCGCGGCTGGTGCGTGACCACCATGTCGCCCCGCCGCAGCACATGCAAAAAGGCCCGCCCCGGCTGCGCCGCAAAGTGCGTGACGCCACACAGCGGCCCCGCATGGAACAGGTGCGCCCGCACGCGAAAACGCTCCAGCAGGGCCGAGAGGCGGTCCACCCCTGCGTTGGGAACCGCTGGGGCTTCTGAAGAAGGGGCTGGTGCACTCATTGGACGATTTGCATTGTTTGATGGATTTTATGAATCTAATCATACAAACATTCGCCACACACTAGAGGCTCTTTCACACCACCCACAGGAGTCTTTATGAACCGCATCCCCCTCATCGACCGCGCCCACACCAGCCCCGACCGCAAGGCTTTGCTGGACCAGGTCCACGGCGCTTTTGGGGCCACACCGAACATGTTCCGTGCCGTCGCCAACTCGCCCGCCGCGCTGCAAAGCATGTGGGCCGCCTTTGGCGCGCTGGGCAGCGGCACACTCAGCGCCAAGCTGGGCGAGCAGATTGCCGTGGCCGTGGCCAACCGCAACGCTTGCGAGTACTGCTTGGCCGCCCACACGGCGCTGGGCCGCAAGGCCGGTGCCACCGCCGACGAAATGGCCGCCGCCCAGGTAGGGAGCGCTGGCGATGCCGCCACCCAGGCGGCGCTGAACTTCGCCCTCAGGGTCGTAGAACAGCGCGCCCAGATCACCGCCGACGACGTGCAGGCCCTGCGCACCGCAGGCTTCAGCGACGAGGCCGTGATGGAAATCCTGGCCCACGTGGCGCTGAACCTATTCACCAACTATGTGAACGTGGCTTTTGATGTGCCGCTGGATTTCCCAGCCGTCAAACTGCGCCCTGCGGCCTGATCTGCGCAAGCGGCGATAACCCACATCACCCGCCCGTGGCGCGCGGGGCCCAAGGCGGGCCCCGCACGCCACACCCCAGAGCCTGTTGACGAGAAACACCCGATGACCCTACCCACCGCCCACATCCTGCAAGTGCTGACCGGAGCCGTGGCCCCGCTGGGCGAGGCCGGTGCCACCAGCGCCATTGCCAAGCAGCCCGTGGCCCATCCGGTTGCCATCGGCCCGCAGGGGCTGGCGGGCGATGCCCAGGCCGACCTGCGCGTGCACGGCGGGCACGACAAGGCGGTGCACCTGTATGCATGGGAGCACTACGCCCAGTGGCAGCGCGAGCTGGGCAACCTGCCCCTGCTGCAAGCCCCCGGTGCGTTTGGCGAGAACCTGGCATTGACGGGCCTGGACGAGGCCGGCGTGTGCCTGGGCGACCACTGGCGCGCGGGCACTGCGGTGCTGGAGGTGACGCAGGGCCGCCAGCCGTGCTGGAAGCTCAACCTGCGCTTTGGCGTGCCCGACATGTCGGCCCGCGTGCAAAACACCCTGCGCGCGGGCTGGTACTGCCGCACGCTGCAAGGCGGTGTGGTGCAGGCGGGCGACAGGCTGAAGCTGCTGGAGCGGCCCCACCCCGGCTGGACGGTGCAGCGCCTGCTGGCACTGATCCGCGACCGGGAATGCGATCCTGCAGCGTTGAGCGGTGTGCTGGAGCTGCCCCTGCCGCCTTCCTGGCGCAAGCTGTTTGCGCGGCGGCTGGAGCAGGGGCTGGCGGAGAACTGGGAGGCGCGGCTGCAAGGCGCCCAACCGGAACACTGAGAACTCAGCGCACCAGCAATTTCTTCTGGTCGTACACCGGCTGCGCGGGCAGGTCTGCCAGGTGGCGGGTGTCGGCCCAGTGCAGCACCTCAATCGCATCGCCCTGCAGGCGCACACGGCTCAGGCCTGCGTTGGGGATGTCGCTTTGCCGGGGGCCGCTCAGGCCCAGGCCCTGGGCGGTGCGCCACACCATGTCCAGCACGCCGCCGTGGGTCACAACCATCACCGTCTGCCCCGCGTGCTGCGCGGCCAGGCGGCGCACGGCGTCCATGACACGGGCGTGGAACTGGCGTGTGGTTTCGCCCCCAGGCATGGCGTGGTCGGCATCAAAGCGCAGCCAGTCGGCCCAGGCCTGGGCGTGCTGCTGCTGGATGTCGCTCACCCGCATGCCATCCACCTCGCCAAAGTGCTGCTCGCGCAGCCCGGCATCGGTCAGCCCCTCCAGCGCCAAATGCGGCAGCAAGGCCTGGGCCACGGGTTGCGCAGTTTGCTGGGCACGGATGAGGTCGCTGCACACCAGGTGATCGACCACGCACTGCTCTTGCGCCAGCCGCTGCGCCAGGCGGCGGGCCTGCTCATGCCCCATGGCGTTCAGGGGCACGTCCACCTGGCCCTGAAAACGCAGCTCACGGTTCCAGTCGGTTTCGCCATGGCGGATGAGGATGAGTTCGGTCATGGCGTCATTTTTGAAGATACAGACACAAATGACAAGCAAAAACAGCGCCTAGCGCTTGAGGGACAAGCGCTAGCAGCTATTCAATTCATAGCAAACTCTGCAGCCTCAGCGCTGTAGGGGATTCAACGCTGTGAGGTCGCCAGGCGCACCGCCAGGCCCAGAAACACCACGCCCGCAATGCGGTTGAGCCACTGCTGCGCCCGGGGCGAGCGCAGCAGCAGCGCGCCAAACACGCCCGAGAAGCAGGCAATGGCGCCAAACACCAGCAGTGCCGCCACGATGAACACCAGCCCCAGCACCATGAGCTGCCCGCCCATGGGTCCACGGGCAGGGTCGGCAAACTGCGGCAAAAAGGCCAGGAAGAACACCAGCACCTTGGGGTTGCTGAGGTTCATGACCACGCCGCGCCCCACCATGCGCCACAGACTGGGGGCTGCCACGCCCGCCGATGCCGCCGCGGTGCCGCCCGCATCGCCCGACGGCGCCGGGGCCCGCAGCGCTTGCCAGGCCAGCCACGCCAGGTAGGCGGCGCCCAGCAGCTTGAGCACCGTGAACGCCACGGCCGAGGCCGCAAACACCGCCGCCAGCCCCAGCGCCACGGCCGCCGTGTGCACCACCAGGCCCATGCACAGCCCCACCACCACGGCCATGCCCGCACGCCAGCCGCGCTGGGCCGATTGCAGCAGCACAAAGAGGTTGTCTGGCCCGGGGGTCAGGCCCAGAAGAATGGAGACACCGAAAAAGGCCAGCAAGGTATCGGTAGAAGGCATGAATTCATCGCCACGCGAATGGCGCAAAGGTGCAAAAAAGCCCGTGGTGAAAGTGGCGGGCAACCGGAACAAGCAGGCTGCCACGCCGGGCAGCAGCCTGCCATTGTGCCGCTACGGCGCAGGCACAGCGCCGCAACAGGCGCTATCGCACAGGCACCACGATGACCTTGCGGCGGGGCTGGCAGCCGGGGCCGTCATAGGGCGGGCTGTCGCGCTCCCAGCCAGGGCCGGGCGAGGTCTGGGCGCACACCCGCGCGCCATCGACCTTGCTGCGCCAGTAGTACCAAGGCGCTGGGGCGGCCTGCAATGCAGAGGCGGCCAGGCCCGCGCACAGGGCCAGGGCCGACAGACGGATGCACCAGTGCAGGGGTTGGGGGTGGTTCATAGTGGGCAGAGATTCGAGACACTAGGGAACAGGGGCGGTCACGATCCAGCCTTCCAGCGCATCGAGCCCCGGTGGCAGGCCATACAGCGCATCGCCCTGCGCATGTTCGCGTTGCGCCCAGGCGGCTTGCAGCAGGCACAGCGTGGCGTCCAGGCTGTCGCCGCTGGCGTCTGCCACCAGCGCATCGCGCTGCGCGTGGCTGAGCTTGAGGCGCAGGCCCAGGCGGGTCTGCCCCATCTCCAGCGCGTTGACCAAGTCCTTGCGGGCAATGAGGCGCTCGGGCGTTTGTTTGGCACGGTCGTCGCTTTTGTAGCTGCGCCGCTGCAGCACCTCGCGCGCCAGCAGGCCAGGGTAGGCCTCCAGCGCCACGCGCTGGACACCATCTGCAGCGCCTGCGCCGGGGGGCATCAGGCCCGGCAACCAGACCCCGGCCTCCAGCAACAAGGGCACGCCGGCGTGCAGCATGTAGGCCACCGGCGGGTTCACCCACTTCATCGAGGGGCTGGAGCCTGCGGGGCCGTCGGTGGCGCGGTGGGCAAACTTGCCGCCCACGGGCCGGGCATCGCAAAAGCCCGCAAAGGCCTCGCGGATCTGCTCGCGCGTGAGGCTGCGGTAATGCTGCATGCAGGCACGCCAATCGGTGGGCCAGCGCAGCGTCTGCACCAGTTCACGCGGCAGGCCAAAGGGCAAATCGAAGCCGCCCACCCAAGGCCGGGGTTGGCCCAGCCACTGGGCAAACGCAGGCAAGGTCTCGATGCGCTCCAGCGCCAGCAATTGCACACGCACACCGTCGCTGCGGCCCAGCGCCAGCACGATGGGTTTGCGGCGACTGGGGCTGCTGGAGAAATCGCAGCCGACTAACATGCCTATTCCTTTCAGACTCTGAACTACCTGCGGGACGCAACCTACGCTACTGGCACGACAAACGCCAGCGCCCCCGCGCAAGGGCCGCCCCGCCCCGCTGGGGGCGTCCCCCACCCAACTCGCGCCGCGAGATGAGAGAGGGGGAAGGCGCGAAGCGACTCAGGGGGTGCATCTTGTCATCCTAAAGCCAGTGCCGTGACGCCCGCGGCAATGCACACGGCCCCGCACACGCGCGCCAGCCGGTCGCCCTCGCCCAGCAAATGCCCGCCAATCAGCGCGGCAAACAGCATGGACACCTCGCGCGCCGGGGCCACATGCGACATGGGGGCCTGCTGCATGGCATACAGCACCAGCACGTAGGCCACGGGGCTCACCACGGCCACCAGCAGGGCAAAGCGCCATTGGGCCAGCCACAGCGTGCGGGCCGTGGGCAGGTCGCGCAGCACCACGGGCGCCAGCAAACCCACCCGCACAAAGTTGCCCATGTAGTCGATGAGGATGGGCGACATCAGCAACACCTTGACGGCATAGCCATCCACCACCGTGTAGCTGGCAATGAACGCCCCGGTGAGCAAGCCGTAGGCCATGCCTTTGTGCACGCGCTCACGCGCAGCGGGGTCGTGCGCGGCGCGCAGCAGGCCGGGGCCACCGGCAATCAAAAACACCCCGCCCACCACGCCTGCAATGCCCAGCGCGCCCAGGGCCGAGATCTGCTCACCCAGCAACGTGATGACCACCAGTGACGACAAGAGCGGCCCCGAGCCCCGCGCCAGCGGGTACACCACCGTGAGATCGGCCACGCGGTAGCCCCGCAGCAAGATCACGTAATACAGCACATGCAGCAAGCCACTGGCCACCACAAAGCCCCACTCCACCGCGCCCCAACCCGGCACCACATCGCGCCCCAGCCACCAGCCCAGCGGCGCCCAGAAAAACATCATCAGCGCCGAGGTAAAAAACGCAAAACGCGAATCGCCCCCCGCTTTCTTGGCTGCAATGTTCCAGCAGGCATGAATGAGCCCGGCAAGGATGATGAGGGCGAAGGCGTTAAGGGTCACGGCTGAAAAGAAGAACGGCTTGAATGCAAAAAGCCGCAGCGCCTGGGGCTGCGGCTTGGTGTGGCGCGAAAGGGTCTGTCTATTGCAGGGTTGAATACCGCTCAAGGCATCTGCAACTGGCGCGACCCAAGCCAGCGGCCACCGTGCAAGGGCCGCCCCGCCGCACTGGTGGCGTCCCCCTGCCCGCACCGCGCAGCGGTGCGAGAGCGGGGGGAAGGCGCGCAGCGCCTCAGGGGGTGATCTCTATGCCCTGCCGATGATGGAGGCGGTGGCCATCAGCTCTTCGAGCAGCGCAAACGACACCTTGCCCGACACGGCATACGGGTCCAGCTCGGGCTTTTCAGAGTATTTGAGCAAGATGGAATGGTTGATCTTGTTGAGATTGACCTGCCCCATGGTCCAGCCGCCAAAGCGGCGCTCGGCAATTTCTTCGTAGTGCAGCAGTTCCACATCCTTGTGGCGCACATCGCGCTGGATGTGGCCGTACAGCTCGCTGACGGCCGAGCGGCCGCCTTCGATGGCTTGCAGGAACACACCGCCGCCGTAGCACAGCACGCCGGTGATGCCGCAGCCCGGGTTGTGCTGGCGCGACTGGGTGAGGATGGCTTCGATAGCGGCGGGCGAGGTGTCGACCGCGCGGCTGGCGTAGAGCAGGCGTACCAACATGGTCAGTTCTTTCTGGGGATGAGGGACAGGAATTCGCGGCGCAGGGCGCTGTCCTTGAGGAACACGCCGCGCATGACGGAGTTGATCATCTTGCTGTCCATGTCGCGCACGCCGCGCCAGGACATGCAGAAGTGGCTGGCCTCCATCACGATGGCCAGGCCGTCCGGCTGGGTCTTTTCCATGATCAGGTCGGCCAGTTGCACCACGGCTTCTTCCTGGATCTGGGGGCGGCCCATGATCCAGTCGACCAGACGCGCGTACTTGGACAGGCCGATCACGTTGGTGTGCTCGTTGGGCATGACGCCGATCCAGATCTTGCCGATGACGGGGCAGAAGTGGTGGCTGCAGGCGCTGCGCACGGTGAGCGGGCCCACGATCATCAGCTCGTTGAGGTGCTCGGCGTTGGGAAATTCGGTGATGGGTGGCGCGGCCACATAGCGGCCTTTGAACACCTCGTTGAGGTACATCTTGGCCACGCGGCGCGCGGTGTTGTGGGTGTTGTGGTCACCCGCCGTGTCGATCACCATGCTGTCGAGCACGCCCTGCATCTTGGCTTCGACTTCGTCCAGCAGCTTTTCCAACTCGCCGGGCTCGATGAACTCGGCAATGTTGTCGTTGGCGTTGAAGCGTTTGCGAGAGGCGTTGATCCGCTCGCGGATCTTCACGGAAACGGGGGTGCCTTCTTCATCCGGCGGGGTGGGCGTCATAGCGGCAGCGGGTTGACTGGACATGGGCACATCCTACCAGCGATCGCACCACGCAGTGCTGCAAAGGTTTTAGGCCCCTAGCGCTTATTGGATAAGCGCTAGCAGCTACCAAATACATAGCAAACCACGCAACCAATGCAGGCCAGGCCCGGCCATTCAGCAGCACCCCAGGCGGCCAGGCGCCACGGCAGTGGTGTCAGTAGCGGTTGCCGGTGATCCACAGCGCCAGCCGCATCAGGCCAAAGGCCACGCGGTCCAGCACGCGCTGGCGCAGGGGGCGCCCAGCGTAGCGGGCCGGGTCCATGCGCCGCCCGGCGTGCTGCATGGCGTGTACCAAGCGCTGGCGCAGGTCGGCGGCAAAGGCGGCGTCTTCCACCACCACGTTGGCCTCGCGGGCCAGCAGCAGGCTCAGGGGGTCGAGGTTGGACGAGCCCACCGTGGCCCAGGGCTTGTCGCCCTGCGCATCGACCACGGCCACCTTGGCGTGCAGGAAGCTGGGTTCGTACTCGTGGATTTCCACGCCCGCCTCCAGCAGCGTGCCGTACACAGGGCGCGCCGCGTGGTACTGCATGAAGTATTCGTAGCGCCCCTGCAGCAGCAGGCGCACACGCACGCCCCGGCGAGCCGCCATCAGCAAGGCCTTGCGCAGCTTGCGCCCGGGCATGAAGTAGGCGTTGGCGATGATGACCTCATGCCGGGCGGCGCCAATGGCACGCAGGTAGGCTTTTTCAATGCGGCTGCGGTTGCGCACGTTGTCGCGCAGCACCAGGGCCGCGCGCACGGGGGACGAACCCTGGCCTGGCCCGGCAGGTTGCTGCGCGTGGTGCTGGGCACTGGCCGTGCGCAACGCCAGCAGGGCTTCGGGCAGGCGGCGTTTGCGCACGTCGCGCACGGCCTGCATGCGCCACCACAGCTGCTCCATGGTGTCGCTGGCCTGCGCCACCAGGCTGCCCGTAGCGCGCACGGCAAAGTCAAAGCGCGGGGCGTCGAGGGCGCCATGGTTGGGGTCGTGAAAATCGTCCAGCACATTGATGCCGCCGCAAAACAGCACCCGCCCATCGACCACGCACAGCTTGCGGTGCAGGCGCCGCCAGCGGTGGGGCAGCAGCAGGCCCAGGGTGCCCAGGGGCGAGTACACGCGCCACTGCACCCCGGCGGCGCTCAGGCGCGCCGCCCAGGGCTCGGGCAGGCGCCCGGTGCCCACGCCGTCCACCACCAGGTGGGTGCGCACGCCCCGCTGCGCTGCGCGGATCAACGCATCACCCACGCTGGCGCCCGCGCCGGTGAAGTCGAAGATGTAGGTTTCAAACTGGATGTCGCTGAGCGCGGCATCCATGGCCTGCACCAGCGCAGGAAACAGCTCCTGCGCGCCTTGGTACAGCTGCACGTCGTGGTCGCGCGCAAACTCTGGCGTCTGGGTCATAGCCTGGGCGGAGATAAAGACAGGGCCACGGGGTCAGAGCTTGAATTCAGCGATCAGCGGCAGGTGGTCTGACATGCGCCACCAGATGCGGCCACGCGGCACATGCAGGCCCAGGGGCGTGAGGCCCCGCACGTAGACATGGTCCAGTTGCGCCAGCGGCAACCGCGCCGGGTAGGTGTAGGCGCGGGGGGCATCGAACTCGTGCAGCCCGTACCCCGCCAGGATGCGCTTGAGCTGGGGCCCCCAGTCGTTGAAGTCGCCCGCTACCACCACCGGCTCGTTGCCCGGCACTTCGCGCTCAATGAACTGCTGCAGGCGCTCGACCTGCCGCACGCGGCTGCCAGGAATCAGCCCCAGGTGCACCACGATGGCGTGCAGTGGCCGCCCCTGCACCTGTACCTGCACATGCAGCAGGCCGCGCTGCTCAAAGCGGTGGTCAGAGATGTCTTCATGCTGGTGGCCCACCACGGGCCAGCGTGTCAGCAGCGCGTTGCCGTGCTCGCCATGCTTGGTCACGGCATTGGTGCGGTACACGGCCTCATAGCCCTCGGGGGCCAGAAAGTCGGCCTGCGGCAGCTCGGGCCAGTGGTGAAAGTAGGCCTGTTCGCGCCGGTGCAGCTTGCGCACTTCCTGCAGGCAGACCAGGTCGGCGTCCAGTTGCTCCACGGCCAGACCAAGGTTGTGGATCTCCAGCCGTCGTGCGGGCCCCAGGCCTTGCACGCCTTTGTGGATGTTGTACGTGGCTACGCGCAAGATGTCGGTGTGATCCATGGCGCTGATTGTGTCGCAACGGCGCCGCACAGAGCGCATCAACGGGCTTTCCCGCATCCGCAAAGCCGCCAAAGTGGGCATACACTAGCCGCAATTCACCCACAAGCCGTGTGCTTAAACACAACTCAGGGGCTGCGCCACGAGTGAGCGGCGGAAAAAAAGCCTTTGGCTCGTGCCGTTCGCAGTGACAGAGGTGAACGCGCGATTTCAGCGGACCGTTATTTGCGAGACAGCACCCCCGATGGCCACAGGCAAAGATCAGGACCCTCAGGACAGCCAGGCACTGGTGATTGACAGCAATGCCACGTCACGCAGCATCTTGGTCGCGCAACTGCGCGAATACGGGGTGACCAAGATCGTGCAGTGCAGCCGTGTGCGCGATGCCCGCAACCGGTTAGAGCACACCGTGTTTGACTACGTGCTGTGCGAGCAGTACTTCACCGAATCCAACCACTCGGGCCAGACCCTGCTGGACGATCTGCGCCGCGCGCAGTTGCTGCCGTTCTCCACCGTGTTTTTCATGGTGACGGCCGAGGCGTCCTACGCCGCTGTGGCCGAGGCGGCCGAGTCCGCACTGGACGGCTACCTGCTCAAGCCCTTCACGCCCAGCGCACTGTTTGAGCGACTGAGCCTGGCGCGGCTGCGCAAAGTCCACCTCAAGCCCATCTTCGACGCCATTGAGCAAGACGACTTCAAACTGGCCGCCAGCCTGTGCGCAGAGCGCTTTGAGGCGCGCCAGCCGTATTGGCTGTATGCCGCGCGCATTGGCACCGAGCTGCTGCTGCGCCTGGGCCGCCACGCCGAGGCCCGCACCCTGTTCGAGGCCGTGATCGCAGCGCGTGCCCTGCCCTGGGCCAAGCTGGGGGTGGCGCGTGCACAGATTGAGTCAGGCCAGGCCCAGCGGGCCATCACCACCTTGCAAGGGCTGATTGGCGAAGACGCATCGTTTGCCGACGCCTACGACGTGCTGGGCCGCGCGCAGGTGGAGCTGGGGCACTTCAGCGAGGCCATCGAAACCTACCGCGTTGCCAGCGAACTGACCCCGGACTCGGTGGTGCGCCTGCAAAAGCTGGGAATGATGTCGTACTACATGGGCGAGCGGGCCACCGCCACCCGGGTGCTGTCGCGGGCTGCCATTCTGGGGCTGGACTCCAAGCTGTTTGACTGCCAGTCGCTGGTGCTGCTCACGTTCGCCTACTTTGCCGACAACGACCGCAAGGGCATTGAGCGCTGCATGGCGGACTTTGCGCGCCTGCTCGAACGCCACGAAAACACCAACAGCCCGCGCATCCTGCGGTTTGTCGAAATTTCCCGCACCCTGCAGCTCATCCAGCAGCGCCAGTTCTCCCAGGCCGTGGCCTCGGTCAAGCAGATGGCGCTGGAAATCATGGAGAGCAGTTTCGACTTTGAAGCGGCCTGCAACCTGGGCAGCCTGCTGGCCGTGCTGGCCACCACGTCGATTGAGCTGGACGAGGGGCCGATGTGGGTGAATGCCATTGGCATGCGCTACGCCAACACGCGCGGCCTCTGCGAGTTGATGGCCAATGCCTGCAACCTGTATTCCCCTTATGCAGACAGCGTGCGCGAGTGCCTGCAGCACATCAACAAAAGGGCCGAAAAGGCCATGGCCCGCAGCCTGTCTGGCGATGCCGCAGGCGCTGTGCGTAATCTGATCCGGCACGGAGGCGAGACACTCAACTCCAAATTGGTGGACATGTCGCAGCAGGTGTTGCTGCGACACCGCGAGCGCATTGAAGAAAGCGACGAGCTTCAGCAGGAGATTGACGCATTGCGCGCCCGCTGCGGCACGGCCCCAACGCGTGCGGTGCTGGGGCAAGACAGCGAACGGCACCCAGGCGGCGTGGTCATCCGCACACGCTCATCGTCTGGCGATGCCGAAGGGGCGGCGCGGCCACGCACAGACAGCATGCCCCCCACCCCGGCCCCAGCGGAAGACCCCGCAGCGCAGTGGAGCGAGGCGGACCCGCTGGACAAGCTCAGGCTGCGCCCCGGTTGAAGCGGAGCCAGGCCGTGTCACCGCACCTGGGCTGCGAAGCGCGGCAGCCACAGGCAAGCCTCCGCGTTGGAGGCTGAAAAACACAAGTCGGCAGCCTCCAGCCAAGGCAGCCACTGCCAGCGCACATGTTCACGCGGGTTGAGCCGCACCGGCGTTCCGACCGGCACACACAGGCCAAACACCCGCTCGCGGTTGCGCTGCACCCCAGGCGCATAGCGGTGCAACCACTGGGGCCAGATGTCGTAGTGGTTTTCCAGCTGCCAGTCGGTCAATCTGCTGCCGGGGGCGCCGACGTCCATGCCGGTTTCTTCCTGCACCTCGCGCGCTGCCGTCTCGTGCCACGGCTCGTCCCAACGGTCTTTGCTGCCGGTGACCGACTGCCAGTGCTCCACACCCACCTCAGTGCCCGTGCGCTGGACCATCAATACGTCCAGCATGGGGGTGTAGATCACCACCAAGACCGATTCAGGGATCTTGAACGAATCCTGGGCGGGCATGGCGGCCATGGGGGCAGGCAGTTCTGTGCAAACCGTTGGGGCCAGCATCAGCGCTGGTTCTTCACCGCCACGGGGGGCGGCAACTCCTTGGCCTGCAGCATGCGCACCTGGGCCACCAGCTTGTTGTGCGAGTCCAGGAAGGCTGCGGCGATCACCTTGCCTTCGTTGGTGTTGCTCCAGCCCGCACCCGCCCCACCGCCCAGGCGGCCAAACAGAACACCGGCTGCGCCCAGGTCCGTGGTGCGGGCCGAGCCCGTGGCGGCGGCGACTTGTTCAGTGGTTTCGTTGTCGGTCAGCAGCAGCGCCGTCTGCGCCTCCTTGAGCTTGACCTGCTCTGCCAGCCCGATCAGCCCGGCAATGTCGCGCAGCACCGGAATCATGGCGATCACCCCCGCAATGCTGCGGCCCGCATCCTGCTCACTGAACGTCAGGCTGGGGATGAGGGTGTACTGGGCCTCGTAACCGCGCCCTTTGGCCACGGTGGACTTTTGCCGCAGGATGCCCGCGTCTTTCAGCTCTTGCTCCTGCACCGTGCCGCGCAGGCCCGCCGAGCGGTCCACCACCCGAAAGCAGCCGCTTTGCTGGGCAATCAGCCGAATCAGGGGCACGGGCGACGCAGGCAGGTGGTAGCTGCTGGAGACGGTGTAGCCGTTCGGGTTCTCTGCCAGGGCCAGCGTCGCCACCGGGGCATCGCACTGCGTGAGCGACTTGTCTGCCCCCTTGGCGCCGGCAGGGCCTGCAGACCCTGAAACCACCGAGCCACCCTCGCCCAGCTCGGTTTTCTTCTCACCACAGCCGGCCAGAGCCAGGGCTGCGGCCAACACCACCAGACGGACACCCACACGGCGGCACAGCACGTTTTTTTTCATCTCTTACTCCCTGAATCAAAAAGGTAGGCTCCAACGAAAAAGCGGCCCAGACCAACGCCTGTGCCGCTTGGGTTCCTGCTACTGCATGCAACAGGCCTTGGTTTGTGTCCTATCAGCTGGCTTTGGCAGCATCCAGGTTGCGCAGGCGAATGTGCAGCTCGCGCAGTTGCTTCTCGTCCACGGGCGAAGGGGCCTGGGTCAGCAGGTCCTGGGCACGCTGTGTCTTCGGGAAGGCAATCACGTCACGGATGGACTCGGCACCGGTCATCAACGTGATCAGACGGTCCAGGCCAAATGCCAGGCCACCGTGTGGAGGCGCGCCGTACTGCAGCGCGTCCAGCAAGTAGCCAAACTTGGCGCGCTGGTCTTCGGGACCGATGTTGAGCGCCGCAAACACCTTGGCCTGCACGTCCGCACGGTGGATACGCACCGAACCACCGCCCAGCTCCCAGCCATTGAGCACCATGTCGTAGGCCTTGGCAATGCACTTGCCTGGATCGGTGTCCATCAGGTCCTCGTGGCCATCCTTGGGGCTGGTGAAGGGGTGGTGCACGGCTGTCCAGCGGTTTTCTTCCTCGTCATGTTCAAACATCGGGAAGTCCACCACCCACAGCGGCGCCCAGCGGTTTTCGAACAGGCCATTCTTCTTGCCGAATTCGCTGTGGCCGATCTTGATGCGCAGCGCGCCAATGGCGTCGTTGACGATCTTTTCCTTGTCGGCACCGAAGAACAGCAAGTCACCGTCTTGTGCGCCCGAGCGCTTGAGCACTTCGGCCAGCGCAGCGTCATGGATGTTCTTGACGATGGGCGACTGCAGGCCGTCGCGCCCCTTGGCCAGCTCGTTGACGCGGATGTAGGCCAAGCCCTTGGCACCGTAGATCTTGACGAATTCGGTGTAGGCATCGATCTCACCACGGCTGATGCCGCCGCCTTCGACCGAGCCACCGGGCACGCGCAGGGCCACCACACGGCCGCCCTTCATGTTGGCGGCCCCCGAGAACACCTTGAAGTCCACGTCCTTCATCACGTCGGTCAGCTCGGTGAATTCGAGCTTCACGCGCAGGTCGGGCTTGTCCGAGCCAAAGCGGTAGGCCGCGTCCTGGTACGTCATGATCGGGAACTCGCCCAGGTCCACACCCAACTGGGTGTGGAACACCTCGGTGATCATGCGCTGGAAGATGGCGCGGATTTCCTCTTCGTTCAGGAACGAGGTCTCGCAGTCGATCTGGGTGAACTCGGGCTGGCGATCGGCACGCAGGTCTTCGTCGCGGAAGCACTTGGTGATCTGGTAGTAGCGGTCATAGCCCGCCACCATCAGCATCTGCTTGTACAGCTGGGGCGACTGGGGCAGCGCAAAGAACTGGCCATCGTGCACGCGGCTGGGCACCAGATAGTCGCGCGCGCCTTCGGGCGTGCTCTTGCCCAGCATGGGCGTTTCGATATCGATGAAACCTTCCTTGTCCAGGAAGTTGCGCACCTGGATCGCGGTCTTGTAGCGCAGCATCATGTTGCGCTGCATGTGCGGGCGGCGCAGGTCCATCACGCGGTGCGTGAGGCGAGTGGTCTCCGACAGGTTCTCGTCGTCCATCTGGAACGGAGGCGTGACCGAAGGGTTCAGCACATTCAGTTCATGGCACAGCACTTCGATCTTGCCGCTCTTGAGGCTGTCGTTGGTCGTGCCCTCTGGGCGGGCACGCACCAGGCCCTTGACCTGCACGCAAAACTCATTGCGCACGCCTTCGGCGGTCTTGAACATCTCAGCGCGGTCAGGGTCGCACACCACCTGCACGTAGCCTTCGCGGTCGCGCAGGTCAATAAAGATCACACCACCGTGGTCGCGGCGGCGGTTCACCCAACCCGACAGGGTCACGGTTTCGCCCATCAGGGCTTCGGTCACAAGACCGCAATAGTGGGAGCGCATGGCCATGGCATTACTTCCGGCGCCGCTGTGGCGCAATGAATGAAAAGAAAATTATTTGAGAGGCAACTGATTGGGGTCGGCTGGCGCAACAACCCCCATCGAGACGATGTACTTGAGCGCGGCATCCACGCTCATGTCGAGCTCCACACAATCGCTCTTGCGCAGCATGACGAAGTAACCGCCCGTGGGATTGGGGGTGGTGGGCACATACACGCTCACAAACTCGTCGCGCAAATAGGCCGCGACTTCACCATTGGGTGCCCCAGTGATGAACGCAATCGTCCAGACCCCTTCGCGCGGCCACTGCACGAGCACAGCGGTGCGAAAGGCGTTGCCGCTTTCTGAAAACAGGGTGTCAGAAACCTGCTTGACGCTGGAGTAAATGGAGCGCACCACCGGGATGCGGTGTACCAGGGCATCGCCCCATTGCACCAGTTTGCGTCCTGCAAAATTGCTGGCAACAGCCCCGACCACCAACAGGATCAGCAGCGTCAGCAGCACGCCAAACCCTGGGATGTGAATCCCCAGGAGTTTGTCTGGCTGCCACGCACCGGGCAGGATTTGCAGCGTCTGGTCCAGCGTGCTGACGATCCAGTTCAGCACCCACGCGGTGATGACGCCGGGCACGATGACCAGCAATCCGGTGAACAGCCATTTGCGCAAGGCGGACATGGCGGCCTGTCAGGTCGAAGAAGAGGAGCCGCCGCCCGCCGAAGGGGCAGGAGCAGCTGCGGGGGCAGGCGCTGGCGCGCTGGCAGCAGGCGCTGCGGCATCGGACTTGGATTCAGTTGCAGGGGCGGGGGCAGAACTGCCACCGCTGCCGCCACGAAAATCCGTCACATACCAGCCTGATCCCTTGAGCTGAAAGCCCGCGGCAGTGACTTGTTTGGAAAAGGCTTCTGCTCCGCAAGCGGGGCAAGTGGTCAACGGCGCATCGGAGATTTTTTGCAGCACATCCTTGGCATGGCCGCAGGAGCCGCATTTGTAGGCGTAGATAGGCATGTCAGAGCGTTGAGGGAAAGTGCAAAACCTTTAATTATAGGCGGGCGTCTCTGCACCACAGCCCTCGCCAGGCTCTGGCCGTCACTCCACCCCCACCACGCGGTGGTGCCCCGCATGGCTGTTGCGAATGGCCTGGGGGCCCAGCGAGCCCGCAAGCATGCCCACCAAGGCGGCCAGAACGCCAGCCAACTGGGCCGGAAACTCCTTGCCAGCGGGTGTTGCCAAGAACAGCAGCCAGGTCAGCAACCCCAGCACGATGGCAAAAATAGCGCCCTGGGTGGTGGCACGCTTCCAGTACAAACCAAACACCAGGGGCACAAACGCCCCCACCAAAGGCACCTGGTAGGCGCCCGAGACCAGTTCATAGATGGGCGTGCCCTGCATGTAAATCGCATATGCCAGCACAAACAGGCTGAACACCAGCGTGGTGACGCGCATGGTCAGCAGATGCTGGCGGTCAGACGCGTGCGGGCGAAACTGGCGCCAGATGTTCTCGGTAAACGTCACGCTGGGCGCAAGCAAGGTGGCCGAGGCGGTGGATTTGAGGGCCGACAGCAAGGCGCCAAAGAACAGCACCTGCATCACAAAAGGCATCTTGGACAGCACCAGCGTGGGCAGCACTTTTTGCGGGTCGTCCTTGAGCAGCTCGGCGGTTTCGCCCGGCATGATGATCAACGCACTGGCCACCAGAAACATGGGCACAAAGGCAAACAGGATGTAGCAGATGCCGCCAATCACGGGGCCGCGCGTGGCGGCCTGGATGTTGTTGGCCGACATGACACGCTGGAACACGTCTTGCTGCGGAATGGAGCCGAACATCATGGTGATGGCAGCTGCCACGAAAAACACGATGTCGTGGAACTTGGGCTCGGGCAGGAAGCGGAACAGCTCGCGGCTGGAGGCGAACTCCAGCACCTTGCCGGCGCCGCCAGCCATGTTGCCCGCAAACACGGCAATGATGGCCAGGCCCACCACCAGGATGATCATCTGGATGAAATCGGTCACCGCCACGGACCACATGCCACCAAACAGGGTGTAGGCCAAGATGGACACCACCCCAATGACCATGCCCACCGAGATGCTGATGGCACCACCCGAGAGCAGGTGGAACACCAACCCCAGTGCCGTCACCTGAGCGGACACCCAGCCCAGGTAGCTGAGCATGATGATCAGCGAACACACCACCTCCACCGTGCGGCCAAAGCGCTCGCGGTAGTAGTCGCTGATGGTCAGCAGGGTCATCCGGTACAGACGTCCCGCAAAAAACAGCCCCACCAAAATCAGGCAAAAGCCTGCACCAAAAGGGTCCTCGACCACATTGCCGAGCCCCCCTTCAATGAACTTGGCCGGAATGCCCAGCACGGTTTCTGACCCAAACCAGGTCGCAAACGTGGTGGTGATGATCATGTACAGCGGCAAATGTCGCCCGGCAATGGCGAAATCGGCCGCGTTCTTGACGCGCCTGGCGGCCAGCAGGCCAATGGCGATAGTGATCAGCAGATAGACGATGACCAGGGTCAACAGCACGGCATGCTCCTTGATGTCGCGGACGTTGGAGGAAAGAACAACCTAAGCGAAAGTAGTGCCAGGGGCCCCGCAGGCCCCCTGGAATCTGCCCACGGCAAACGGGACTTAAAACAACCGAATGCGCACCAGCACCTGCATGGCCAGCAAACCCAGCACAAAGCCCAAGCCCACGCTGCAGATCAGTTGCAGCAAGCGGTTGGTCCGCTTCTGGGTCTCCACCAGCTCTCGCAGGGCTGTGTGCTCTTCGGAGGGACGGCGGCGCAAAAAATCGTGGAGCAGCCTGGGCAGCTCGGGCAGCAGCTTGGCGTAATGCGGGGCCTCGGCACGCATGTCGCGCCACAGCCTTTGCGGCCCCATTTGCTCCAGCATCCACTTTTCCAGGAAGGGCTTGGCCGTGCTCCACAGGTCCAACTCGGGGTCCAGCTCACGCCCCAGCCCCTCAATGTTGAGCAGGGTTTTTTGCAGCAGCACCAGTTGGGGCTGGATTTCAACATGAAACCGGCGCGAGGTCTGGAACAGGCGCATCAGCACCATCCCCAGCGAAATCTCTTTGAGCGGGCGGTCAAAATACGGCTCGCACACCGCCCGAATGGCGGATTCGAGATCGTTGGCCCGTGTCTCGGGCGGCACCCAGCCGCTTTCAATGTGCAGCTCGGCCACGCGTTTGTAGTCGCGGCGGAAAAACGCCACAAAATTCTGCGCCAGGTATTCCTTGTCCACCTCGGTGAGCGTGCCAACGATGCCGAAGTCCAGCGAGATGTAGCGCCCAAAGGTTTCAGGCTCCAGGCTGACCTGAATGTTGCCTGGGTGCATGTCGGCGTGGAAGAACCCATCGCGGAACACCTGGGTGAAGAAGATGGTGACGCCATCGCGCGCCAGCTTGGGAATGTCCACCCCCGCGTCGCGCAAGCGATCCACCTGGCTGATGGGCACGCCCTTCATGCGCTGCATGACCATCACTTCAGGGTGGCAGAAGTCCCAGAAAATCTCAGGGATCAGCACCAGATCCAGCCCCTGCATGTTGCGCCGCAGCTGCGCGGCGTTGGCCGCCTCGCGCACCAGGTCCAGCTCATCGTGCAGGTAGTTGTCAAACTCGGCCACCACCTCGCGTGGCTTGAGGCGCTTGCCGTCGGCCGACAGGCTCTCGACCCAGCCCGCCATCATCCGCATGAGGCTCAGGTCTTTTTCAATCACAGGCAGCATGCCAGGGCGCAGCACCTTGACGGCCACCTCGCGCTGCACGCCATCGCGGTCAATCAGCGTGGCAAAGTGCACCTGCGCAATCGATGCGCTGGCCACAGGCACACGCTCGAACGAGGTGAACACGGTATCGACCGGTTTGCGAAAAGCGCGCTCGATGGTGGCAATGGCCACGTTGGGGTCAAACGGCGGCACCCGGTCTTGCAGCAATGCCAGTTCGTCGGCAATGTCAGGGGGCAACAGGTCACGCCGGGTGGAGAGCACCTGGCCAAACTTGACGAAGATGGGGCCCAGTTGCTCCAGCGCCTCGCGCAGGCGCTGGCCTCGCGGCGCGTCCAGCTTGCGCCCAAACGACAGCATGCGCGACAACCAGCGCAAGCCGGGCTTTTGAAAGCTGTCCAGAACCAAACCGTCCAGACCGTACCGGAACACCACCCACAAGATGGTGCAGCCGCGCAAAAAACGCTTCATGCCGCGGCCCGGTCCACGCCGTCTGGAGCAGAGGCGGGCACCACGGCGCCCTCGGACACGCGGGTACCGACAAACTGGCGCAGTGCCTGCGCGGCGCGACGCGCCACGTTGCACAGCTGGTGGGCGGGCGCATCGCCCATCAAGCGGGCCAGGTCTTCCTCCAGATCCCAGCGCACATGGTCGGCCAGCCAGTTGATTTCTGCCGCCAGTTGCACATCGCCCTCGATGCGAATGGCGGGCTTGTCGCCCCGCAAGGCGCCTTGGGCCAAGGCCAGCGGCGACAGCTCGGTCACCTCCAGCCGCAGATCAGGGGTATCGCCCTCGCCCGCTAGGTTGAACAACCCGGCAGGTGTGACCAGCAACGCCATGGAATAGTGGCGCCACTGCACGCGCGCAACGCGGCCCTTTTGGCGGCGCAGGCGCTCCATGGCCTCGGGCTCTTGCATCAGAACGTGGTTGATGAACAGCACGGCGCGCTGATGCACTTCGTGGACCAGCCATTGCGGAGGCTGCGGTCCAGAAGTGACGCGGTCAAAAATGCCATCCAGAAATGAAAAAGGGGACTGTGTTGCCATAGTCCCCGATTATTCCCTGAACTGGGATGACCCTGCGCGTTTACTGCAGAGCTTGCACGCCAGCCACCAGCCAGCCGCTGTTGCCAGTCTTGCCCTTGGTCATGTTCCAGACTTCGCGGAAGGGGCTGGGGCCCGCCGAGAGTTCTTCACGGATCATGCCGGAGAACTCCACGCTCGCCATGTAGCGGTCGTCCATTTCTTCGATGCCCAGCAGCTGCGCTTCAATCATGACCACATCGGTGTGGTTGGGCTCTGCACCGCGCTGCGACTGGCGCTCGGCCAGCTGGGTGCGGATTTCTTCGAGCATGCTGTCCGTCATCATCGAGCGCAGCGTGGAAATGTCAGAGCGGTCCCAAGCGGCTTGCAGCGTCACGAAGTTGCGCTTGGCGGCCGACAGGAAACCGTCGGTGTCAAAGCCTTCTGGAACGCCCCAGTTTTGCGAGCCTGCCAGGCCAGAGCCGATCACCACGCCAGAGCCTTGGGCCTGGCGCGAGGCATCAAAGGCCATGCTGCTGCGCTCCCAGGGGCGGGCCGACGCGTCGTTGCCCACGTTCTCAGGGCGGTAGGTGTTGGGGACCTGGGCCGCTGCCGGTGTGGCAGCCCCAGCGCCCGCGCCTTGGAAGGCGAACGGTGCGCCACCTGCCGGGCTGGCAGCACCCGAGCGGCGAGCGCGCATGACCATGCCAATCACCGCAACCGCCGCCAAGGCCAGCAGTGCAATCATCAAGAACTGACCGAACCCGGCACCCAGGCCCAACGAGCTGGCCAACCACGCCAGGCCCAAGCCTGCGGCCAGGCCGCCCAGCATGGCGCCCCAAGGCCTCTTGGGCGCTGCGGCAGCAGGCGCTGCACCCGCCGGTGTGGCGGGCTTGGCAGCGGCTGCGTTGTTTGTGGCGTTCTGGGCAGGTGCCGCGCCGCCAGACGATTCGCGTTGGGTCACGTTGCTCGATTGCTGTCCAACGGACTTACCGCCCCCCATGCGCTTGGCTTCGGCGTCCACATGGACCACCGCCATCAGCGCCACCAAAACCACAGACCACAGTTTCATCATGTCATCTCCGTTGAGTCATTCATCAGCATTGAGCGCAAACATTGCGTTCAGCACTTGATTCCAACATGCAAAGCCACTACTCCGCCAGTCATGTTGTGATAGTCCACATGCCCAAAACCGCTTTGCTGCATGAGGGATTTGAGATCTTCCTGGCTTGGATGCATGCGAATGGACTCGGCCAGGTAGCGGTAGCTGGCGTCGTCTCCCGCCACCAGCTTGCCCAGTTGCGGCAGCACCTTGAAGGAATACCAGTCGTACACCTTCTCCAGCGGCTTGGCGACCTTGGAAAACTCCAGCACCAGCAGCCTGCCGCCGGGCTTGAGCACACGGCACATTTCTGCCAAGGCGCGGTCTTTGTGGGTCATGTTGCGCAGGCCAAAGGCCACGCTCACCACGTCGAAATGCGCATCAGGAAACGGCAGTTGTTCGGCGTCACACACCAGCGTGGGCAGCACCACGCCCGCATCGATCAGGCGGTTGCGTCCCGTGCGCAGCATGGCCTCGTTGATGTCGGTGTGCACCACGCGCCCGGTGCTGCCGACCTTTTTGGCAAACGCCAGCGACAGATCGCCCGTGCCCCCGGCAATGTCCAGCACCTGGCTGCCTTCGCGCAGGTTGGCCACCATCACGGTGTAGGCCTTCCAGGCGCGGTGCAGACCGCCCGACATGAGGTCGTTCATCACGTCGTACTTGGACGCAACCGAATCAAACACACCGCGCACGCGCTGTGCTTTTTCCGTTTCGTCGACCGACTCAAATCCAAAGTGGGTGTTGCTCATGGCATTCATGCTAGGCGCCTGCGCGCCTGCCGTACAGCGACAACCCCGCACTGATATGGGGCATCCGTCGCAGGGTTGATATCAAAAGGGAGGCTAGCGCTTTCAGGATAAGCGCTAGCAGCTACTATTTTTATAGCATTTGCACTGCCGCGCGGCTCCATCCCCTGACGGGCGCGTCGCACTTCAGTGGCTACCGCAGGCATGGCCGCCACCTTTGGCGGCCATGGGCGCGTCACGCTCCACCCCAGCAGCGGCCAGGCGCTCAGCATATTGCTGCCACAAGGCGTCTTGCTGCTGGCCCAGCTCGTAGAGATAGTCCCAGCTGAAGATACCGCTGTCGTGGCCGTCCGAAAACGTAGGCTTGACGGCATAGTTGCCCACCGGCTCTAGGTTCACCAGCGTCACCTCGCGCTTGCCGGTTTGCAGCACTTCCTGGCCGGGCCCGTGGCCCTGCACTTCGGCCGAGGGGGAGTACACGCGCATCAGCTCAAACGGGATGCGGAACGCGGCACCGTCCGAAAATGCCACCTCCAGTACGCGAGAGGCCTCGTGGACCGTGAGCGCGGTGGGCGTCGGAGCGCCTGTTTTCAAACCAGCCATGCAATCACCTGTCAAAAAATGGAAGCGGGCCTGCGCCCGTCAAAAACTGGGAAAGCTACCGCTCAAGCGACAGGCATCACGGCATCCAGACGCGCCCGCAGTGCAGACTCCAGCGCGGGCAGCAGCGCATGCACGGCAGCCTCTTGGTCTGCAGGGCCAAGGCGTTGCGCTGCGGCCCAGACCGGCGCGGGGAAGTGGCTGTCCCAGTCAAAGCGTGCAATCACGTGCCAGTGCAGGTGCGGCACCATGTTGCCCAGCGCCGCGATGTTGACCTTGGTGGGGGCCAGGTGCTGGCGCAGGGCTTGCTCCACCACCGTCACCGCCTCCATGCAGTGGCTGCGATCGGCGGCCGACAGATCAGAAAATTCGGCCACATGCGCCGTCCACACCACGCGGTAGAAGGCCGGAAAGCCCGCCTCATGCGCGCGGATGACGCGCAGCTTCTCGCCACGCCAGACCAGCGCACCGCCGTCTTCTTCGCACAGGGGGCAGCTCATTGAGATAACTCCACGGAGCTTCTCATATCAAATGCAGCCCGCAACCGGCGCAGCCTATAGCCGTGGACGCCGAGCAAGGGCCGCCCCGCGGCGAGGGCGTCGTCCCCCTCCCGCGCAGCGAGAGAGGGGGAAGGAGCGAAGCGACTCAGGGGGAGCTTCATTGCTACACAAGCACCCGCTCAATGCCACCCTGGTTGGCGCGCTGCACATACTCAGGCATCCAGTTCTCACCCAGGATCTGCTTGGCCATCTCGATGACGATGTAGTCGGCTTCGAGCAGGCCGTTTTGCAGGTCGCCCTCGTAGCGGTTCAGACCCTGCAAACAGCTGGGGCAGCTGGTCAGGATCTTGACGTTGTCCTCTGCGCCCACAGCACCGCTTGTGCGCAAGGCGGCTTCACCCTTGCGGATTTCTTCTTCCTTGCGAAAGCGCACTTGCGTCGAAATATCGGGCCGCGACACGCCCAGCGTGCCGGATTCGCCGCAGCAGCGGTCGCTCTTGAGCACCTGCTCGCCCACCAGCGCCTTCACGGTCTTCAGACTGTCCTGCTGCTTCATGGGGTTGTGGCAAGGCTCGTGGTACAGGTACGCGCCCTTTCCTTGCAGGGTGATGCCCTTTTCCAGCAGGTATTCGTGGATGTCGATGATGCGGCAGCCCGGGAAGATCTTGTCGAACTGGTAGCCCTGCAGCTGGTCGTAGCAAGTGCCGCAGCTCACCACCACGGTCTTGATGTCCAGGTAGTTGAGCGTGTTGGCCACGCGGTGGAAGAGCACCCGGTTGTCCGTGATCATCTTCTCGGCCTTGTCGAACTGGCCGCTGCCGCGCTGCGGGTAGCCACAGCACAGGTAACCCGGTGGCAGCACCGTCTGCACGCCCGCATGCCACAGCATGGCCTGGGTCGCCAGGCCGACTTGCGAGAACAAGCGCTCGGACCCACAGCCGGGGAAGTAGAACACCGCCTCCGACTCGGCCGTGGTGGCCTGCGGGTTGCGGATGATGGGCACGTAGTTCTTGTCTTCGATGTCCAGCAGCGCGCGGGCGGTCTTCTTGGGCAGACCGCCGGGCAGCTTCTTGTTGATGAAGTGGATCACCTGCTCCTTGATCGGCGCGGTGCCCACCGTCGCAGGCGGCTTGGCGGTCTGCTTGCGGCCCACGGTGCGCAGGATGTCCACCACGGCGCGCTGGGCCTTGTAGCCCACATCCACCACAGCGGTACGCAGGAACTTGATGGTGTCCGGGTTGGTGGCATTGAGCATGGCCATGGCCAGCGCGTTGCCGGGGCGGAAGGTCTTCTTGCCCATCTTGCGCAGCAGGTTGCGCATGTTCATGGTCACGTCGCCAAAGTCGATCTTGACCGGGCAAGGCGTGTAGCACTTGTGGCACACCGTACAGTGGTCGGCCACATCTTCAAACTCTTGCCAGTGCTTGATAGACACACCACGGCGCGTTTGCTCTTCGTACAAGAAGGCTTCAACCAACAGCGAGGTGGCCAAAATCTTGTTGCGCGGGCTGTACAACAGGCTGGCGCGCGGCACGTGCGTGGAGCACACGGGCTTGCACTTGCCGCAGCGCAGGCAGTCCTTCACGCTCTCGGCAATAGCGCCAATGTCGCTTTGCTGCATGATCAGCGACTCGTGCCCCATCAACCCGAAGCTGGGCGTGTAGGCATTGGTCAAGTCGGCATGCACCACAGGTGCATTAGAAGCATTTTTGGCCTCTATCGCCTTCCCATCAAGCGCTGGCAGCTCCTGATTTCGTAGCAGCTTACCCTTGTTGAAACGGCCATCGGGGTCCACCTTGCGCTTGTAGTCGGCAAAGGGACGCAGCTCGTCGTCGGTCAGGAACTCCAGCTTGGTGATGCCAATGCCGTGCTCGCCCGAGATCACGCCATTCAAGCTGCGCGCCAGCACCATGATGCGCGCCACGGCCTCGTGCGCGGTCTGCAGCATTTCGTAGTCGTCGCTGTTGACCGGCAAGTTGGTGTGCACATTGCCATCGCCCGCGTGCATGTGCAGAGCCACCCACACGCGGCCCTTGAGCACGCGCTTGTGGATGGCCACGGCCTCGTCCAGGATGGGCTTGAACGCCGCGCCGGTGAAGATGCCTTGCAGCGGCGCCCGCAGTTGGGTCTTCCAGCTGGCCCGCAGGGTGTGGTCTTGCAGTTGCGGGAACAGCGTTTCGACGTTGTTCAGCCAGCCTTGCCACAGAGCACGCACTTCGGCCACCTGGGCAATGGCCTGGGCCACACGGTCTTCCAGCAGCTCGGCTGCGGGCACGTCCTCAGCAGCGTCTTGCTTGCCCAGGGGCAGGTTGCCACGCTCGAAAAAGTCGGTCAGCGCATCGCACAGCTTGAGCTTGTTGCGCAGGCTCAGCTCGATGTTGATGCGCTCGATGCCGTCGGTGTACTCGGCCATGCGCGGCAGCGGGATCACCACGTCTTCGTTGATCTTGAAGGCGTTGGTGTGGCGGCTGATGGCCGCCGTCTTCTTGCGGTCGGCCCAGAACTTCTTGCGCGCATCGGCGCTGATGGCAATAAAGCCCTCGCCGCTGCGGGTGTTGGCCAGGCGCACCACTTCGCTGGTCACGCGGGCCACTTCGTCGGCGTCGTCCCCCGCAATGTCGCCGATCAGCACCATCTTGGGCAGACCGCCGTTGCCCTTCTTGCTCTTGGTGGCGTAGCCCACGGCCTTCAGATACCGGTCGTCCAGATGCTCCAGGCCCGCCAGCAACACGCCACTGCGTTTTTGCTCGGCAAACATGTAGTCCTTGATGTCCACGATGCTGGGCACCGCATCCTTGGCATTGCCAAAGAACTCCAGACACACGGTGCGGGTGTGCTCGGGCATGCGATGCACCACCCAGCGCGCGCTGGTGATCAGGCCGTCGCAGCCTTCTTTCTGGATGCCGGGCAGGCCAGCCAGGAACTTGTCCGTCACGTCCTTGCCCAGGCCTTCCTTGCGGAAGGTGCGACCCGGAATCTGCAGGCGCTCGGTGCGCACGGGCGTCTTGCCGTCGGCCTCGAAGTACTGCAGCTCAAACGTTGCCACTTCCACGTCATGGATCTTGCCCATGTTGTGGTCCAGGCGGGTCACCTCCAGCCACTGGGCGTCGGGTGTCACCATGCGCCAGCTGGCCAGGTTGTCCAGCGCCGTGCCCCACAGCACGGCCTTTTTGCCGCCTGCGTTCATGGCAATGTTGCCGCCAATGCAGGATGCCTCGGCACTGGTGGGGTCCACCGCAAACACAAAACCGGCGCGCTCTGCCGCGTCGGCCACGCGCTGCGTGACCACGCCCGCTTCGGTCCAGATGGTGCCCACATCCCGGTCCAGACCCGGCAGGCGGCGCAGTTCCACCTCAGTCATGGCTTCAAGCTTTTCGGTGTTGATGACCACGCTCTTCCAGGTGAGTGGAATCGCGCCGCCGGTGTAGCCCGTGCCGCCCCCACGCGGGATGATGGTCAGACCCAGTTCGATACAGCCCTTGACCAGCGCGGCCATTTCGGCCTCGGTGTCGGGGGTGAGCACGACGAAGGGATATTCGACACGCCAATCGGTGGCGTCCGTCACGTGGCTCACGCGCGAGAGGCCGTCGAACTTGATGTTGTCCTTGGCCGTCAGGCGGCCCAGTGTCTTTTGCACCTGGCGGCGCAACTGCGCAGCATTCTCGAAGGTTGCGTTGAACTCTTGCACCGCGCGGCGTGCGGCCACCACCAGCTCACCCACTAGGCGGTCGCGCTCAGCGTCGTCGTTGGGGGTGCGGCGTTTTTCGATTTCGCCCAGACGGTGGTTCAGCGCATCGACCAGCAGCTTGCGGCGGTCGGGGTTGTCCAGCAGGTCGTCCTGCAGGTAGGGGTTGCGTTGCACCACCCAGATGTCGCCCAGCACCTCGTACAGCATGCGGGCAGATCGGCCCGTGCGGCGCTCTTTGCGCAGTTGGTCCAGCAGGTCCCAGGCGGAGGAGCCCAGTAAGCGGATCACGATCTCCCGGTCAGAGAACGAGGTGTAGTTGTACGGGATTTCACGCAAACGGACAGGCTCGGCAGCCTGCGCCTGCAAGGCGGCCAACGCAATCGGAACATTCATGGGGATCAACCTGGGGTGGGCGCCGCGCGCCCATGAGCCTCGGGGGCGTGATTTTATGTCAGCGGCCCCAGCGGCGCGCAAAGCAGCAGGCAGAGCCCCTTTTCTGCTGAAAAAGAGCCCCCAACCTCAATCAAAACAATAGTTGGCGCCAAACCGCTGTCCTACGCGCAGCAGCGTGCCCGCACCGCGGACCACCACCGCGTTCATGCCAAAGGTGATAGCCCCCTGCAAGCGCTTGTCACTGCGGTAGGCGCTCAGGGCATCGCCTACCACCGGGCTGCTTTCGGCCGTGGTGGGGTCGATATTGGGGATCGGGCAACGGGCGCAGGGCTTGACGTGGCGCAGGTGCACCACACTCTGCGCTCCTGCGTCAATGCGCAGGTCCTCAATGCGGTCTTCGTCATGTGCATCCACCCCGCCCAGCACCAGGTTGGGTCGAAACCGCTCCACCCCCACAGCCCCATGGCCTGCGGCCGCCAGCCGTTCGTTGAGCCCGTCCATGGACCCCTCACTCGTCACCAGCAGCGAAAAGCCATCGGCAAACTGGGTGTGGGCCGCCACATCACCCGCCCACTGCTTGCTGGACCAGCGCCGGTGGTCGGGGTCAAACCGCACCAAGCGGCAAGGCTGGCCCAGAAAGTCACTGAACCACTGCGCTGCCACGGCCCCCATGTCCCAGGCAGGCACGGTGTCATCCCACACCGTGACGGTGGCGGGCGCCTCCACCACGTCCAGCGCCACATGCAGGGCCAGCATGCCGGGGGCGCGCAGCACCAGTTCGTCCAATTTGATCTGCGGACGGATGAGTGCCATGCGCGGCAGGCTGCGCTGGGTCAGAAACTGGCCCTGGGCATCCACCACCATCCAGGCACGGTCCAGGTCCAGGCCGGTTTCGGTCAACAGGGCTTCTTGCACTTCAATGCCCGCACAGGACTTCACGGGGTAAACAAACAACCGGGCAATGGTTCCAGTCACATCGGATTCGGCTTCAAATGACGACACGCTGCAGCGCTCCTGAAAAATGGGGACAAAAGGGGCGCACCAGCTCGCTTGCTTCGGTGGCACAGCCAAAAGCCCGAGCACGGGCGCCCATGGGGCGATTCTGCACTGCACCAGCAGGCTGCCGGGCCGCTCCTACAATCCCTGCCATGGCGCACACCTTTGATATCTGTATCCGTGGGGCTGGCATTGTCGGCCGCACCCTGGCTTTGCTGCTGGCCCGCGAACGCTTGCGTGTGGCCTTGGTCGCGCCCCCTGCCATCCAGCCCCCAGCCACCGACGTGCGGGCCTATGCCCTCAACACCGCTTCGCGCACGCTGCTGGAGTCGCTGCGCAGCTGGCCCGACCCTGAACACGCCACAGCCGTCACCCGCATGCAGGTGCAGGGAGACCAAGGCAGCGCTGTGCACTTCGACGCCGCCACCCAGGGCGCCGATGCCCTGGCCTGGATTGTGGACGTGCCCGCACTGGAGCAGCGTCTGGCCGAAGCCGTGCGCTACCAACCCCAGGTGGAGATGGTGCCTGCGCCGGTGGACGCCGCCCTGACCATCGTCTGCGAAGGCCGCGCCAGCAGCACGCGGTCCGAGTTTGGCGTGGAATTTGACGTCACCCCCTACACGCAGCACGCCATTGCCACCCGCCTGGCGTGCGAACACCCCCACGGCCAAATCGCAAGGCAGTGGTTTTTGCCGCAGGGCATCCTGGCCTTTTTGCCCCTGGATGGCGCCGATGGGCACACCGTGGCCGTGGTGTGGTCGGTCGAGCGCGAGCAAGTGGCCCCACTGCTGGACATGGCACCCGAGGCCTTTGCCGAAGAACTGCAGGCCGCCAGCCAAGGCGCGCTGGGCCAATTGGAACTGGTCGCCCCCCGCGCAGCATGGCCTTTGCAACAGGCCCAGGCGGCGCGTTGGTGCGGGCCCATGGCCGAGTCGGGCAAAACCACACGCAGCTGGGTGTTGGCGGGCGACGCCGCCCACAATATCCACCCCCTGGCAGGCCAGGGCCTGAACCTGGGGCTGGCCGACGCCCAGGCGCTGGCCGCTGTGCTGCATGGGCGCGACTACTGGCGCAGCGTGGCCGACCTGCGCCTGCTGCGCCGCTACGAGCGCGAGCGCAAAGCCGCCATGCTGCCCATGAGCCTGGCCACCGATGGCCTGCAGCAATTGTTCTCACGCCCCGAAAACCCGCTGCAAGCCCTGCGCAACTGGGGCCTTCGCGGCGTGGAGCGCAGTGGCCCGATCAAAAACTGGATTGCCCGCCAAGCCATGGGAACCCACGGGCTTTGAGCACACTCCCACCGACCTGAGCCCCCCAGACAACCCGCCCCTCTTTTTTGATTGATCTGCCCATGAAACTCATCTCCCTCCTGCTGGCTGCTGCGGCCCTCACCCTGGGCCTGTCTGCCCAGGCCCAGGAATCGGCCATCCGCAAAACCCTGGCCGAGCGCATTCCACAAATGGGCAAGATTGACGAGGTGCGCCCCACCGCCATGCCGGGCCTGTATGAAGTGCGCATTGGCACCGACGTGTTCTACGCCGATGCCAAAGGCAATTACGTCATCCAGGGAGAGCTGATCGACACCAAGGCCCGGCGCAACCTGACCGAAGACCGCATCAACAAGCTCACGGCGGTCGAATTCTCGGAGCTGCCCCTGAAAGACGCCTTCCCCATCGTGCGTGGCGACGGCAAGCGCAAGGTGGCCGTGTTTGAAGACCCCAACTGCGGTTATTGCAAGCGCTTTGAGCGGGATTTGCAGAACGTGGACAACGTCACCATCTACCTGTTCCTCTACCCCATCCTGAGCCCGGATTCGGCCGAAAAGTCGCGCAACGTCTGGTGCGCTAAAGACCGCGTGGTGGCCTGGCAAGACATGATGGTGCGCGACAAGCAACCCAGCAACGCCAGCTGCGACACGGCCGCCATCCAGCGCAATCTGGCCTTTGGCCGCAAGCACAAGATCACCGGCACCCCCACCCTGATTTTTGCCAACGGCACCCGTGTCCCCGGCGCCGTGGACGCGCAAGAGGTGGAAAAGCGCCTGGCCGAAGCCGCCAGCGACACCACCAGCAAGAACTGACACGGCTGACGCAAACCGGGACGTGGCACCGGCCCCGCAACAAGACGAACCGCTTGCCTGAGCCCTGTTTTGCGTCAATCATGACTAAGCGGTGCTCGCCCGGCGGGCGCCCCAGAGGGTTTGAACCAAGCCCAAATCAGCACCCCACACGCCCCCACCCACACGCCCTGCGCACCCCGCAGCAACGCCATGCCCAAAACCACTGCCGCCCCCGCACCGGTTCACTACGAGGTGGCTGCCGCCAACCTGCAAGCCCACCTGTACCAGGTCACGCTGACTATTGCGCAGCCCCAGGCGCGGCAGACGGTGTCGCTGCCGGTGTGGATTCCGGGCAGCTACCTGGTGCGCGAGTTTGCAAAGAACCTGCAGAACCTGCAGGCCCGCCAGGGCAAGCGCGCGGTGCCGCTGCACCAGGGCGACAAGCACTCCTGGGTCGCGCAGTGCCGCGAGGACGCGCCGCTGGTGCTGACCTACGAGGTGTATGCCTACGACAACTCGGTACGCACCGCCTGGCTGGACAGCGCCCGGGGCTTCTTCAACGGCACCAGCCTGTGCCTGCGCGTGCACGGCCAAGAAGCCGCCCGCCACAGCCTGTACATCGCACCCAGGCCTGCCACAGCCGCGTGGTCGGTGGCCACGGGCCTTGCGCCGCTCAAGACCGACAAAAAGGGCTTTGGCCTGTATGGCGCAGCCCACTACGACGAACTGGTGGACTGCCCTGTGGAGATGGGCGACTTTTGGCAGGGCCAATTCACAGCCTGTGGCGTGGCCCACCGGTTTGTGGTGGCCGGGGCCGCCCCATCGTTTGACGGCGAGCGCCTGCTGGCCGACACGCAAAAAATTTGCGAAACCGCCATTCGGTTCTGGCACGGCAAAGGCAAGGCGCCGTTTGGCAGCTACCTGTTTATGCTCAACGCGGTGCACGACGGCTACGGCGGGCTGGAGCACCGCAACTCCACCGCCCTGATCTGCGGGCGGCGTGACTTGCCCCGCGTGGGCGACAAGCGCCAAAGCGATGGCTACACCACCCTGCTCGGGCTCATCAGCCACGAGTACTTCCACACCTGGAACGTCAAGCGCCTGCGGCCTGCCGAGTTTGCGACGTACGACTACGACCAGGAAAACTACACCCAGCTGCTGTGGTTCTTTGAGGGCTTCACCAGCTACTACGACGACCTGCTGCTGCGCCGCGCCGGGCTCATCGATGACGCCACCTACCTCAAGCTCATCACAAAAACCATCAACCAGGTGCTGCAAACCCCGGGGCGCAAGGTGCAAACGGTGGCGCAGGCCAGCTTTGACGCCTGGGTGAAGTACTACCGCCAGGACGAAAACACCCCCAACGCCACGGTGAGCTACTACACCAAAGGCTCGCTGGTGGCGCTGTGCCTGGACCTGCGCCTGCGCCAGGAGGGCAAGACCACGCTGGACGACGTGATGCGTGGACTATGGAGCCGCTGCAAGGCAGGCCCCATGGCTGAAACCGACGTGCTGGCCGTGTTGGAGCAGTTGGCAGGGCGCTCCTACGCCCGCGACCTCCAGCAATGGGTGCACAGCACCGATGAGCTGCCCCTGGCCGAGCTACTGGCCGCCCACGGCGTGGCCGCGAAAAGCGAGCCCGCCCAGCTGGCGCAGCGCCTGGGCCTGCGCGTGGCCGAAAACCACAGCGTGCAGATCAAGACCGTGCTGCGCGGCGGCGCCGCCGAGAAGGCAGGCCTGGCCCCCGGCGACGAATGGCTGGGCGTGCAGGTCAAAGGCCAGGGCTGGCGCATCAGCAAGCTCGACGATGTGGGCTTTTACGCAGGCAGCCAAAAGCAGCTGACCGCCGTGGTGGCACGCGACGGGCGCCTGCTGGAATTGCCCTTGCAGCTGCCGTTGCCCGGCAACTCACCCGCCCCAACCAAGGGCCGCAGCCGCCCGGCAACGCCCGACAACGTGGGCCTGACCTGCACGGACGCCACTGCCACCAGCCGCTGGCTGGCAGGCTCCGCCTAACGGCGGCTTGACGGTGGCGCGACAGCCCCGTGCAAGCCGCATGGGTATAGTCATTGGTTACCGTATTGAACAGGCTTGGGCCACAGGTTCCAAGAATCTGTTCCAAGCGATTCCCACCGGTTCTGATACCCCAAACCAGGAGACAACATGGCTTACGAAACCATTGAAGTGCGCACCGAAGGCGAGAAGGTCGGCATCATCACGCTCAACCGCCCCAAGCAACTCAACGCGCTGAACGACCAGCTCATGAACGAGCTGGGCGAGGCCCTCAAGGCGTTCGATGCCGATGAAAAAATCGGCTGCATGATCGTGACGGGCAGCGAAAAAGCGTTTGCCGCCGGTGCCGACATTGGCGCCATGGCCAAGTACAGCTTTGCCGACGCCTACAAGGGCGACTACATCACCCGCAACTGGGAAGCCATCCGCAGCATCCGCAAGCCCGTGATCGCCGCCGTGAGCGGCTTTGCACTGGGTGGCGGCTGCGAGCTGGCCATGATGTGCGACTTCATCATTGCCGCAGACAACGCCAAGTTTGGCCAGCCCGAAATCAAGCTGGGCGTGATCCCCGGCGCGGGCGGCACGCAGCGCCTGCCACGCGCCGTGGGCAAATCCAAGGCCATGGACATGGCCCTGACCGGCCGCATGATGGACGCCACCGAGGCCGAGCGCGCAGGGCTGGTGAGCCGTGTGGTGCCCTTTGACAAGCTGCTGGACGAAGCCCTGGGCGCCGCGCTGATCATTTCGGACTTCTCGCGCATCGCCGTGATGGCGGCCAAGGAATCGGTCAACCGCTCGTTTGAAGGCACGCTGGCCGACGGGGTCATGTTTGAGCGCCGTCTGTTCCACGCGCTGTTTGCCACCCAAGACCAAAAAGAGGGCATGGACGCCTTCGTTGCAAAGCGCAAGGCCAATTTCGTGCACCAGTGATTTTTTTGGTCTATAATTTGAGGCTTCGGTGGTATAGCTCAGTTGGTTAGAGCGCAGCATTCATAATGCTGATGTCCCAGGTTCAAGTCCCGGTACCACCACCAAATCAAAAACCCTGCTTGGTTCGCCAAGCAGGGTTTTTTGTTGCCTGTGAGGGTTTGCGCCCGTCACACCATGGCCTGCCACTGAGTGCTTTTTTTAAGTATTTTTGGGCTTCAAGGCAATATCGGCAAGCGTAAGCAGCTATTTATTTCATAGCAAATTACGGCGCATCCACCAAAGCCCCCAGTGCCGCAACCCCCACCGGCGGCTGGGCCAGCCAGGGCAACACATAGGTGCGTTGCGCCAGGCCGTTGGCAATGCGTGCGGCCTGCTGCTGCTCACCCACCAGGCGGGCCTGCAGCAAAGGGTCGCTGGTGCCGGTGGCCACCACGCTTTTGTTGATGACCCAGGCCCAGGGCTCGATGTGGGCGCGGCGCAGGTCGTCCTGCAGTGCGGCGGCTTGGCTAACGGGCGTGACCTCGGGCAGGGTGACGATGACCACACGGGTCATGTCGGCGTCCTGCAGGCGCATGAGCGGCGTGATGATGTGTTTGGAGTTTGCACTGCCTTCGTACTGCTGAGTCATCTGCCGGTGGTAGGCGCCGGTGGCGTCCATCAGCAGCAGGCTGTGGCCGGTGGGCGCGGTGTCCAGCACCACAAAGGCGCTGCGGGCCTCGTTCACCACGCGGCTGAAGGCGTGGAACACGGCCACTTCTTCGGTGCAGGGGGACTGCAAGTCTTCCAGCAGCAGGGCGCGGCCCGCGTCGTCCAGCACCTTGCCGCGTGTGACCATGATCTTGTCGATGTAAGCCTGGGTTTCGGCCTGTGGGTCGATGCGCCCCACTTTCAGCCCCGGCAGGCTGCCATCGAGCTGACTTTGCACATGGGCCGCCGGGTCGGTGGTGGTGAGGTGCACGCTGTGCCCGCGTTGCACCAGGCCCACGGCGAGCGCGGCGGCGATGGTGGTCTTGCCCACGCCGCCCTTGCCCATCACCATGATGAGGCCGTGGCCCTTGGCGGCCAACGCGTCGGCCAGGGCTGCGAGGGGCTCCGCCTGCAACGGCACACCCGCTGCGGCAGTGGGCGCGCGCAACGTCACATCGCCGCCACCCAGCAAGGCCCGCAGCGCAGGCAGGCCCACGGTGTCGAAGGCGCGCAGCGGCACCTCGTCGCGCGGCAAATGCGCCAGCGCATCGGGCATCTGGTCCATGGCCTTACGGCCCAGGGCCTCGATGGCGTCGGCAACAGCGTCCTGCCCCGGTCGGCTGGCATGGAACACGCCGTTGATGGCCAGGCGCTGGTTGGCCAGGCCCAAGGCGCGCAGCTCCAGCGCGGTGCGCGCGGCCTCCTGCATGGGTCGGGGGTCGGGGCGGGTGACCAGCACCACGGTGGTCAGGGCCGGGTCGCTCAGCGCGGCCAGGGCGGCGTTGAAGCGCGCCTCCTGCATCTTCAGCCCCGAGTGCGGGCCCAGGCACGACGCCCCCCGGTCGTTGCCTGCCAAAAACCCGGTCCAGGCCTTGGGCAAGCTCAGCAGGCGCAGCGTGTGGCCGGTGGGGGCGGTGTCAAACACCACATGGTCGAACACGTGGCCGATGGCGCTGCCCTCGCTGGCCAGCAGCGCCGCAAATTCGTCGAACGCCGCGATCTCGGTGGTGCAGGCGCCCGAGAGTTGCTCGCGCACTGTCGCGCGCTCGTCGCTGGTGGCCGTGACCTCCAGCTGCGCCAGCACACGCTGGCGGTAGGCCTCGGCGGCGGTATCAGGGTCGATGTTGAGCATGTGCAGCCCCGGCACCCCAGGCACAGCCACCGGCTGGTTGGACAGCGGCACGCCCAGCATTTCGTCCAGATTGGAGGCCGCGTCGGTGCTGACCAGCAGCACCTGCCGGCCTGCATCTGCCAGGGCAATGGCCGTGGCAGTGGACAGCGAGGTCTTGCCCACCCCGCCCTTGCCGGTGAAGAACAGGAAACGCGTGGGCTGGGCGAACAGGCCCAAACGCACCCCGGTGGAATGGGACGGGACAGATGCGGCAGAGTTCATGCCATCAGGATGGCACAGCCCCCGCCTTTTGTCTGGCGCAAATTGCCCCGGGCCCCAGGCACTCGCCAACCCACTGACCTGCATCAAGGGCCAGGAGGCACAGCGCCGCACGGCAAGCAGCAACCCGCTGGCCGCTTATTCCTTGATGTTCGCGGCCTTCACGATTGCGGCATACCGGGCGCTTTCGGTCTGCACAAACCGCGCAAACTCCGCCGCGCTGCCCTTGCCCGCCACGGCGCCGCCGTCGGCCAGTTTGGCGCGCACATCGTCCAGGCGCAGCACTTCGCCCAGCTCGCGGTTCAGGCGTTCCACCACGGCGGGGGGCGTCTGCGCGGGGGCGAACAGGCCCGTCCACGAGACCATGTCAAACCCTTTGAAGCCTGCGGTCTCGGCCACGGTCGGCACGTCGGGCAGCGAAGGCAGGCGCTGGCCGTCCGTCAGGGCGATGGCCTTGAGCTTCTTGCTGTGGATGTGCGGCGCCGCCGTCACGCTGATGAGCACAGCCAGGTCCACCTGGTTGCCGATCACATCGGTCACGATCTGGGCGCCGCCTCGGTATGGCACATGCACCATGAAGGTCTTGCTCTGGTCTTTGACGCGCTCCATGGCCAGGTGCAGCACCGTGCCCACACCCGACGTGGCGTAGCTGAGCTGCCCTGGCTTTTCGCGCGCCAGGCGGATCACGTCGGCCAGGTTGTTGGCAGGCAGGCCCGGGCGGGCCACGATCACCATGGGGGCCGTGGTCACCAGGCCCACGGGGGCCAGGTCCTTGAGCGTGTCGTAGCGCACCGCCACCGGGTTCACCAGCCGCGCAATGGCGGCGGGGCTGTCGGCCCCCAGGACGAAGGTGTAGCCGTCCGGCGCGGCCTTGGCGGCCTTTTCCATGCCGATCACGCCCCCAGCCCCGGCCACGTTCTCAATCACCACGCTTTGCTTGAGGCGCTCGCCCAGCTTTTGGGCAATGAGCCGCGCCGTCACATCCACACTGCCCCCAGCGCTGAATGGAACGATGAGCGTGATGGGCTTGGCCGCAGGCCAAGCGGGCTGCGCCTGCGCGGCCACGCCGCAGCCGCCCGCCAGCACGGCTGCGGCGAGGTGCAAGGCGAGACGCCGGGTGCGGGAAGGCACGGAAGGTGGCAATGAAGACAGTGCCGAGAGGGGCGACAAAAGGGACAACATCAAAAAAACTCCTTCAGGGTGGCGCGGCAGCAAAAGCAGAGGCCTGCACTGGCGCCAGTTGCTGGTCAAACGCCGCCAGCCACTGCGTACGCCACGCACGGCGCGTGCCATCGTCGATCCACGCGGCATCCAGGCCGTTGACAAGAAAGCTGCGCAGGTCGGCCGCACCAAAGCCAAAGTCGCGCACCATCATGGCCCAAGCCTGTGTGGGGTTCACGTGGTGCAGCGTGGGGTCATCGGTGTTGGGGTGAATGCGCAGGCCCGCCGCAGGCATGTGGCGGATGGGGTGGTCCAGCGCCCAGCGCTCAGGGGCCAAGGTGCGCAGGTAGTACGAATTGGTGGGCACCACGGTGAAGACGATGCCCCGGTCGGCGCATTCGCGCACCAGCGCCGGGTTGTCGAGCACCGTGTAGCCGTGGTCGATGCGGTCCACCTGCAGCACGTCGATGGCCGTGCGCACGTTGTTCCAGGGCATGCCGAACTCGCCCGCATGGGCCGTGGTCTTGAGCCCGCCCCGGCGCGCCAGCGCATAGGCCGGGGCAAACCACTCGGGCGGGTGGTCCACCTCGCGGTAATCAATGCCAATGCCAATCACCTCGTCGCGCCGGTGGGCCAGCACCCACTCGACCATCTCGGTGGCGGCTGCGGGCGGGGCCTCGCGGTCAATCGCTGCAATCAAACGGCCGGTGATGCCGAAATCGGCCTCGGCATCGGCAATGGCGCGCACGATGCCGCCCAGCGCCTGCGGGTAGGCCAGCCCCGAATGCTGGGCGGTGCCCGTGGGGTTCCAGAAGAACTCGGCATAGCGCACCTGGTGCGCAGCGGCATCCTGCAGGTATTCGTAAGTCAGGCGGTGCAGGTCGTCGGGGCTGCGGATGAGTTCGGCGTCCAGCGCACGCAGCACCCGCAGCACGCCCACGGGCTTTTCACCCCGGGTGTAGAAGGCCTCGATCTCGGCATCGCTGATGGCCGCGCCCGCCCGGCGCACCAGGTGGGTGAACGTGGTGCACCGCACGGTGCCGAGCAAATGGCAGTGCAGCTCCACCTTGGGCAGGGCATGGAGAAAGGTGTACAGCGGGTCTGCGGGCGCGACAAAGGTGGGCATGGCCGCATGCTATGCAGCGCGGGGTGATAACGGAAGTGATTTAATTTGATGGCGCAATAAAAGCAATTTATGAGCAAGCCCCCTGCAAAGCCACTCACTACTGAGCCCGCCCCCGCGCACCGTGCGCCCACGCTGCGCCAGTTGCGCAGCTTTCAGGCCGTGGCCCGGGCCATGAGCTTTCGGCAGGCGGCCGAGGCGCTGTCGCTCACGCAGCCCGCGCTGTCGGCCTCCATCCGCGAGCTGGAGGCCGTGCTGGGCACCCCGGTGCTGGAGCGCAGCACGCACCATGTGCGCCTCACCCCGCAGGGCGCCCAGCTTTTGCCACAGGTCGAGCGGCTCCTCAATGGCTATGAGCAAGGGGTGGATGGGCTGTTTCGCACGCTCCACGATGGCAAGCGCGTCCTGCGCGTGGCCGCCCTGCCCTCGGCCATGCACCTGCTGGCCGCGCCCTTGCAGCAATGGCTGGCGCAGCACCCCGATGTGGACCTGCGCCTGTACGACCCGCTCAACGACGACCTGCTGGCCGCGCTGCAGCGCGGTGAAGTGGACCTGGCGCTGGGCGTGGCCTTGGACTTGCCGCCGCAGATCGAAGCCATCGCCGTGGCGCAAGACGACCTGGTTGCGGTGCTGCCCGTGGGCCACCGGCTGGCACCCCGTGCACGCCTGACGTGGCAAGACCTGGCGGGCGAACGGCTGGCCTTGTTTGCACGCGGCAGCACCTACGAGCTGGCCATGGCCACGTTGCGCCAACATGGGGCCGATCTGGCGCGTGCCGACCAGCTGCTGTACAGCGAGTCGCTCTACAGCCTGGTGCGCTGCGGGCTGGCGGTGGGCGTGATCTCGCGGCTGTACACCCACAGCTTGCACGAAGGCACCGTGAAGGTGTGCCCGCTGCAAGCCCCTGTCATCTCGCGCAAGGTGGCGCTCATGGTGCATGCCGCGCAGGATGCAAGACCGCCCCTGGTGCAAAGCTGCCTGGAATTCCTCACCCAGGCTCTGCGCAACGCTTGAAACGGGGGCTTGAACTGGGGGCCTGAGCGGGGCTGCTGCCCAACCCGTTCGACAACCTCAGTGGCTGTGCGCCGCCCCGCTCACCATAGTGACCACGACCATGCCCGCGATCAACCAGGCGATCTGCGCGATGGTTTCGCGCGCCGTCAGGCGCTTTTGCAGCTGGGGGATCAAATCGGCCAGCGCCACGTACACAAAGCTGCTCGACGCCACGGCCAGGAAGTACGGCAGGAAGTCTTGCAACTGCCCCACCAAGAAGTAGCCCACCACGCCGCCCAGCGCCGTCACGGCGCCTGCCAGCGACACCTTCACCAGCGCCATGCGGCGGTTGGGGCTGGTTTGGCGCAGCACCACCAGATCACCCATGTGGTGCGGCACCTCGTGCGCCAGCACCGACACGGCGGCGATCACGCCCAAGCGCAGGTCGGCCATGAAGGCCGAGGCAATCAGGATGCCGTCGCCAAAGCAATGCACGCTGTCGCCCGTCAGCACCGCCCAGCCGCCCGCGCGCGGGCCGTGGTGGTGGGCGTGGCCATGGTCGTGCCCCTCATGGTGTTCATGGGCACGCGCAGGGGGGTGTGCGTGGGCATGCGCGTGACCATCGCCGTGACCGTGGTGGCTGTGCTCATGCCCGTGGTGCCACAGCTCCGCCTTGTCGAGCAAAAAGAAAAACACCACGCCCACCAGCAGCGTGGCAAACAGGTCGTGTGCGCCCGCCTGGCTTTCAAACGCCTCGGGCAAGAGGTGCATGAAGGCGGTGGCCAGCAGCGCGCCGGCTGCCAGGCTCAGCAGGTGCTGGGGCCCCACGCCGTCGTGGCGCCCACCCAGGCCCATGCGCATCAAAAGGGCTGCCGCCCACACGCTGCCAATCCCCGCAGCCAGGGTGGCGATCAAGATTGCTATCAAAGTCATAGCTATTAGCGCTTATTAATAGTGCCTTAGCGGCATTTTTCTTATCAAACGCTTGTGGTACACCCGAAAAAAAGCCGCCCCGAAACATCAGGGCGGCTGCGGGTTGCGGACCAGGGAGCGGCTTAAACCACTCCGTGGGTCTTGAACCAGGCCAGGGCACGCTTGTAGCCGTCTTCCGCCGCTTCCTTACGGTAGCTGGGGCGGTAGTCGGCATGGAAAGCATGCGGGGCATCGGGGTACACCACAAACTCGGAAACCTTGGCTGCAGCAGAACCGCTGGCTAGGGCTGATTTCATCTTATCAACCGTGTCAAGAGGGATTCCGGAATCTTTTTCACCATAGAGGCCCAACACGGGCGCCTTGAGGATGGGCGCGATCTCCACCGGGTGCTTGGGCGTGAGGTCGGTGGACTGCCCCACCAGCCGCCCGTACCAGGCCACGCCCGCCTTCACCGGGCCGTGGGCTGCATACAGCCAGGTGATGCGGCCACCCCAGCAAAAGCCCGTCACGCCCACACGGGCGGCATCGCCACCGTTGGCGGCGACCCACTTCACGGCGCCGTCCAGGTCGCCCATCACCTGCCCATCGGGCACCTTGGACACAAGTTCGGCCATGAGCTTGGACACCTCGGTGTAGCTGGCCGCATTGCCTTGGCGCGCATACAGATCGGGGGCGATGGCCAGGTAGCCCGCCTTGGCAAAGCGGCGGCACACATCGGCAATGTATTCGTGCACGCCAAAGATTTCCTGGATCACCAGCACCACAGGCAGCCCGGTCTTGCCCGCAGGCGCGGCGCGGTAGGCGGGCACCTTGAAGCCGTCCACCTCATAGCTCACCTGGCCCGCCACCAGCCCCTCGGCAGACGTGGCAATGGCGGTTTGCGCCATCACAGGGGCCGCAGCGGCAGCGTATCCCAGGCCCAGCGCAGCTTGCAGGGCCGTGCGCCGGGTGGCGCCCGCCTCGGTAGAACGCCCGGGCAGCAGGGCTTCGGTGTCCAGTTGGTGGTCACGGTTGAGCATCAGATACCTCCAGAGTGCAATCAGAACAAAGGAAACAAAGGCGCAAGCCCTTGCAGAGGAAACCCACAGAGCGGCCGGGCCAAACCAGAGCCCATGGGAATGGGCGCAGGCACCGCCGCACCAGCGCGTGGCTCAGCCCAGGCCCTGCACAGCGCCATGGCTTACAGGTGGGCCGCCAGCGTCGGCGGCCCATATTAGCCATTTGTGCTTCAACGCGCTGGCTGCGCCCCCGTATCCATGCGGACCGCACCAAGGATTGAACGGCTACTTTCACATCCCGCAATTTCTTTCTTGACAGAAATTACAGAAACCATGAGACTGCCCCCCATGGAACTCACACCGATCGCCAAGCAATTCGTCGTCCACTGGGGCGAAATGGGCAGCGCCTGGGGCGTGAACCGCACGGTGGCCCAGTTGCATGCCCTGCTGTTCTTCCATGGCCGCCCGCTCAACGCCGAAGAGATCGCCGACACCCTGGTGGTGGCGCGCTCCAACGTCAGCAACAGCCTCAAAGAGCTGCTGAACTGGCAACTGATCCGCGTGACCCACGTGCTGGGCGACCGGCGCGACTATTACGAAACCAGCAGCGATGTGTGGGAGCTGTTCCGCACCGTGGTGCGCGAGCGCAAGACGCGCGAGTTTGACCCCACAACCCGCATGCTGCGCGAGCTGGTGCGCAAGCCCGACTTTGCCCAAGAGAGCCCCGACGCCCAGGACCGCGTGCGCGAAACCCTGCACCTGATGGAGTCGCTGGGCACCTGGGCGGACGAGATGCTGCGCCTGTCCCCCAACACGCTGGAGAAGGTGCTGCGCATGGGCGCCACCGTGCAAAAGTTTGTGCGCGGCGGCGATGCGCCTGCAACTCCAGCAGCGCCAACAGCCCCCAGCAGCACGGACCGCACGCCCCCTGCCTCGTAATTTTTGGTGAAATTTTTTTGCCCCAACATTTCTCTTTTGACAGAAATTTCAGAAAGGATCGAGACCATGACCACAGCCCTCTATCCCCTCACCCTTTACTACGACAGCGCCTGCCCGCTGTGCGACACCGAGATGCACAACCTCATGCTGCGCAACCAGGCCGGGCAGTTGCGGTTTGAAGATGTGCAGGCCAGCGGCTTTGCCTGCCCCGAGGGCGTGACACGCGACACACTGCTGACCCTGATGCACGCCCGCACCGCAGGCGGGCAATGGCTGAGCGGCGTGGCCGCCTTTGAAGTGGCCTATGCCGCCGTGGGCCTCGCCTGGGTGATGGCCCCCGCCCGCATCCCCCTGCTGCGTGCGGGCATGAACGCGCTGTACCCCGTGGTGGCGCGCAACCGCTACCGCGTGCCAGGGTGGGTGATACGAACGTTTTTTGGCAAGGCCCTGCGCCGTGCCGCAGAGCGGGCAGCGGCCCAGCAATGCACGGACCAATGCATGCGTTAAGCCCCAAAACCTAGAAGGCCCGCCATGACCACGCCCCTCACACACACAGTCCCCCTGCAGGTACTCCTGACCGGGGCCACCGGCTTCATCGGCCAGGCCATTGCCGCCGCGCTGCGCCGGGCCGGGCACACGGTGCACACGGGCCACTCACCCAACTCACCACGGCAGCCACACGCTGGCGGCGTGGCCATGGACTTTGCCCGCGACACCGACCCCGCCACCTGGCTGCCGCGCCTGCAGGGCATCGACGCGGTGGTCAACGCCGTGGGCGTGCTGCGCAACACCAACGCCCGCCCCATCGATGCCGTGCACCACCACACCCCAGTGGCGCTGTTTGAGGCCTGCCGACAAGCGGGCGTGCGGCATGTGGTGCAAATATCGGCCCTGGGCGTGCAGACCGGCACCACCCGCTACGCCCGCACCAAGCGCGCTGCCGACGAGCACCTGCTGGGCCTGGCAGCGGCCACCAACGATTCCACCAGCCCCCTGCGCGGCGTAGTGCTGCGCCCCAGCGTGGTGTTTGGCCATGGGGGCGCCAGCGCCACCCTGTTCATGCGGCTGGCCTGCCTGCCCGTGCTGGCGCTGCCTGGGCCGGTGCTCACCGCACGCGTCCAGCCCGTGGCCGTGCACGACCTGGCCGATGCCGTGGTGGCGCTGCTGGGCAGCCACAGCCACGTGCGCGGCGTGGTGCCCTGCGTGGGCCCAGAGGCCCTGCCCATGGCCGCGCTGATAGCCAGCCTGCGGGCGCAACGCGGCCACCCACCCGCCCATGCGCTGCGGCTGCCCACGCCGCTCACCCGCCTGTCGGCCCGGCTGGGCGACTGGGTGCCGGTGTCTCCCTGGTGCAGCGAAACCCTGGCCATGCTGGCCACCGACAACGTAGCCGACCCAGCGCCACTGCAAGCCCTGCTGGGCCACGCCGCCACGCACTACAGCCAGCTGGTAGAGCGCGCCTGGGCCCCATCCCCCACCGCCGCAGCGCCTGACGCCCTCCACCCCGGAGCCCCCTCATGACCCAATCCGTACACCACCCAGCCCCACTGCCCGCCCCCACCGGCCCATCTCTCAGACTTCTGCGCACCAGCCTGGTGGCCGTGTGGCTGGGCACTGCCGTGGTCAGCGCCATCACCCACCGCACGCAGGGCGATGCCCTGCTGCGCCAGGCCGGGCTGACGGACGACGCATGGATACAAGCCCTCATCTGGGGCGGCGCAGCGGCCGACCTGCTGATGGGTATAGCGCTGTGGCGCTGGCCAGGCCGCCACAGCGCATGGGCCGCCCTAGGCCTGATGGGGGTGATGACCCTCACCGCCACCGTGCTGCTGCCCCACCTGTGGCTCGATCCACTCGGCTCCCTGCTCAAGAACCTGCCCATCGCCGCCATCCTGGTGGTTTTAGGAGCCAGCTCCGCCCGCACCGAGGAAACCGCACCATGAACACCTACCTCATCCTCAAGACCCTTCACATCGTCTCCAGCGTTCTGCTTGTGGGCACGGGCCTGGGCTCGGCGTTCTACCTGTTCTTTGCCAACCGCAGCGGCAGCGTGGCCGCGCAGGCCGTGGTGGGCCGACTGGTGGTGCGGGCAGACTGGTGGTTTACCACCCCCGCCGTGATCGTGCAGCCGCTCAGCGGCATCGCCATGGCCCACATGGCGGGCTGGCCGCTCACCACGCCGTGGCTGGCGTTGTCGATTGCGCTGTACCTGCTGGCCGGTGCCTGCTGGCTGCCCGTGGTGGCCATCCAGATCCGAATGGCCCGCATGGCCCAAGCCGCCCACGCCGCAGGCACCCCGCTGCCCGCGCAATACAGGCAACTGCAGCGCTGGTGGGAAGGCCTGGGTTACCCCGCCTTCATCGCCATGGCCGTGGTCTTTGCGCTGATGGTGAACAAGCCCGCGCTGTGGGGTGGGTGAGCGCAACGCCAGCCGCCCACGGCACCACGCAAAAAAACCAAAGCAGCCAAACACAACCAGGGAGGAACCATGTCTGACAGCACCACCAAGCCCCCCGCAGAGCCCATCGAGCCTGTAGACCCTTCGCCATGGGACGCTGCCGACAACCCCTCACGCCTGCCCTTTGGCAAGTTCGCCCCCATCGTCTGCGGCATGGTGTTTGGCGTGCTGCTGCGCCTGGCGTTCAGCGGCGCACCCAGCAGCCGCTGGTCGGCCATGGTGGGCGCCTTCATCTGGCTGGCGCCCCTGGCCACCGGGGCCATCACGGTGTACCTGGCCGAGCGGCAGCAGCGGCGCAGCTGGTCTTATTACGCCTGGGCCCCGGCGCTGGCCACCTGCCTGGTCGTCATCGGCTCGATGCTGGTGTTGATCGAAGGGTTGATCTGCGCCATCGTCATCGTGCCGTTGTTCACCTTCATGGGCATGGCGGGCGGGCTGTGCATGGGGCTGGTGTGTCGCCTCACCCGCTGGCCCCGCCACGCAGCCTATGGCTTTGCTGTGCTGCCCCTGGTTGCCGCACTGGTCATGCCGCAGGGCGCACCCGCCCAGATGGGGCAGGTAGAGCGCAGCCTGTGGATCAACGCCCCAGCCGCTGTGGTGTGGGAGGGCATCACCCACATCCGCAACATTGAGCCGCATGAAGTGGATACCGCCTGGACCTACCGCATTGGCGTTCCCCCGCCCGTGGAGGCCGTGACGGTGCAAGAAGGCAGCCAGCGCGTGCGCAAAAGCCGCTGGGCCAAGGGCGTGCACTTTGACGAAATCATCCAGGAATGGGAACCCGGCCGCCACCTGCGCTGGACCTACCGCTTCGGGCCGGACTCCATCCCCGCAGGCGCGCTGGACGACCACGTCGCCATTGGCGGCGCCTACTTTGACCTCAACGACACTGCCTACACCCTCACCCCCGAGGCAGGCGGCACCCGACTGCACCTGCGCGTCAGCTACCGCGTGTCCACCGACTTCAACACCTACGCCAACTGGTGGGCCCAGGCCCTGCTCGACAACTTTGCGCAGACCGTGCTGCAGCTCTACAAAACGCGGCTGGAAGGGTCGGCATAAACGACAAAGCGCCCCGGAATTCAGGGCGCCTTGCGTGCATTTCACTATCAAAAATATAGCTGCTCGCGCTTATTTATCAAGCGCTAGCGGCCATTTTTACTTCAATACCATCAAACCTTGGGGGCCGTAGCCAGCTTGTCCTGCGTCTTCGTCTCAAAGTCGCTGGCATCGTGCCGCTCATGCAACTGGCTGGCCAAGTCACCACGAACCCGGTTCACCATGCGCCCACGCTGCACGGCGCGGCGCTGGCCCACCTGCTCGGCCCAGCGCAACACATGGGTGTATTCGTGCACCTGCAAAAACTCGCCCGCGTCGTAGGCCTCGCCCTTCACCATCAGCCCATACCAGGGCCAGATTGCCATGTCGGCCACGGTGTACTCATTGCCCGCCACGTACTCCGTCACGGCCAGGCGCTGGTTCAGCACATCCAGCTGGCGCTTGGCCTCCATGGCATAGCGGTCAATCGCGTACTCGATCTTGACCGGCGCGTAGGCATAAAAATGCCCAAACCCGCCGCCCACAAACGGCGCACTGCCCATTTGCCAGAACAGCCACGACAGACACTCGGCCCGCGCCGCGCCCTCTTTGGGCAAGAAGGCGCTACCGAACTTCTCGGCCAGGTACATCAGGATGGCACCGGACTCGAACACCCGCACCGGGTTGGCGGGGTCGGTGCGGTCTTGCAGCGCCGGAATTTTGGAGTTGGGGTTGATGCCCACAAACCCGCTGCCAAACTGGTCGCCATCGCCAATGCGGATCAGCCACGCGTCGTACTCCGCCCCGCTGTGGCCCAGCGCCAGCAGCTCTTCCAACATGATCGTGACCTTCACGCCATTGGGCGTGCCCATCGAATAGAGCTGCAGCGGGTGCTTGCCCACGGGCAGCTCTTTGTCGTGCGTAGCCCCGGCAATGGGCCGGTTGATGCTGGCGAACTGGCCGCCGTTTTCTTTGTTCCATTGCCAGATGGCGGGAGGGGTGTAGGGGGTATCGGACATGTGGACTCCAAGCAAAAGAATGGAAATTTGCAGGGTAGCTAGCGGTTGCTGAATGAGTTAACCGACGCTGCCTTCTGGGCACTGTGAAGACAAAAAACTAAACGATTAAGGCTGCCGCCCTGGTCTTTGCATAACTTTGACATTTGCCAGAGGAGGCACTCATTCAAAGTACGGCCCAATGCGCTTTCGATCCAGGTCATTCATGAATAGGGGATAAAAATGAAGGTACTCCTTGGCTCTAGTCTCAATCGCAGTGACCCGGTGAAACCGCATTGAACCCGCAACGACAGACAACTTTGCAGGCGGCCCAAATGTGTTTTCTGCTGGCACCGCTACCTGTACAGGTCCGTCTGCCGGATCGGGATCAGATGGGGGCGTATAGGAGAGCCGACTTGCTTCTGGGAACATCACTACATTGGTTCCAACCTCGCCAGTTTGAACTGAGGGGAAAACCATGCCATCCACGTACTTACCGAAGCGAGTCCTTAAGTATTCAAACACCACCTGGGTCGATAGATAGCTCAACTCATCGTCGCTAGATTTAGGTCGAGACATCTTTTTTACCAACGAATCCAAAAACACTTTTCGATGCCGTGACTCTCGAAATCCCTCATCCAGCAAAGTGAGCGCCGGGGGTTCAACGCGGCTCAGCGCGGTGATATCTAAAAGCTTTAGTTCGCCGGTGGGTGTCAATGCTGCACTGACCACATGGTCGCCAGTAATGGAGCGAATTTCGCTCAGGCAGGTCTCTCGCTCCAATGCGCAGTAAAGAGCTGAGATGCCATTCGGAGTCATCCGCTGGCTACTGGCCAAATGTTTTGGCGTAGGTCCGAGCTGGCGCGCTGGATCTTTGTAGATTTCTTCCGCCTGCTTTTGGCTTTGGGCGCGGCGCGCCCGAAAGAGCAGATCGCCGGGGCAGATAGTGCGCACGACTTCAACCTTAAGCTGATCACCGCCGACTACCAACACCGAAAAAATGGAATCTAAGAACTGGGTGGCATCAGCATTGAAGTAACGGTGCTTGTAACGAACACCCTCGACAAAACCATCCCAGCGCGCCTCGTACACGTTCTGCTCTAACGTACCGTCATCACCATAAAAGTGTCTTTCATGGCCCGCGTCGTCAGTCTTGAGCTCGGGTGGAACACCAGCCATGAGCTCCTTGAGATATGGCTCATCACCAAGTTCGAACCACTCCGCAAGGACGACACCTACATCAGCGATAGGTATGGAATCGTCTCCGCATTCGTACAACATGCCGAGTTCGAAGTCTGAGAGATCCTCACTCACCGCAACGTTCTCCGACACTCTGTCATAAACGTATGCGAACAGTTGCTTCGTATCCATCGTGCGCCCATGACGGCCGCAATACTCACAGTCACCTGAGGTGCCATGCGCCAGGAACAACTTCTTGAGTGGAGCCGGTGCGACACAGTCAACACAAATCATTGGTACCCCTGAGCCCGCTTTTCTGGACAGTCGTAAATGCGGATGTGTTTATTTGGAAATTCGAAGGGAACGCGGCGATTTTGAGGGTTACAGCGCAAGCAAACACTTCAAATTTGATAGCTGAAAGCGCTTAAAAGACAAGCGCTACAGGCCAAAAATACTTCAATAAATTGACCTGCCACGCTCGCCCGCACAACCTCAATGCGCCTTATCCCAATTAGCCCCCACCCCCACTTCCGCCAATAACGGCACCTTCAGCGCCGCCACTTCCGCCATCAGGCGCGGGATGTGGGTCTTGAGCCAGTCCACCTCGCTCTCGGGCAGCTCGAACACCAGTTCGTCGTGCACCTGCATGATCATTTGGATCTCCGGCTTGTGAGCGTCCAGCTCTTTTTGCACGGCCACCATGGCCAGCTTGATGAGGTCTGCCGCCGTGCCCTGCATGGGGGCGTTGATGGCGGCGCGTTCGGCCCCGGCGCGGCGGGGGCCGTTGGGGGAGTTGATCTCGGGCAGGTACAGGCGGCGGCCAAACACGGTTTCGACATAGCCCATGGATTTGGCGGCGGCCTTGGTGTCGTCCATGTACTGCTTTACGCCGGGGTAGCGCTGAAAGTACTTGTCGATGTAGGCCGCAGCGGCCTTGGTCTCGATGCCTAAATTTTTGGCTAGGCCAAAGCTGCTCATGCCGTAGATGAGGCCGAAGTTGATGACCTTGGCGTAGCGGCGTTGCTCGCTGGTGACCTGATCGACCTCTACCCCAAACACTTCGGCAGCGGTGGCGCGGTGCACGTCCAGCCCGGCGTGGAAGGCGTGCAGCAGCGAGTGGTCGCCGCTCAGGTGGGCCATGATGCGCAGCTCGATCTGGGAATAGTCGGCACTCGCAATCACCCGGCCTGCGGGGGCCACAAAGGCCTCGCGCACGCGGCGGCCTTCGGGGGTGCGGATGGGGATGTTCTGCAGGTTGGGGTCATTGCTGGACAAGCGGCCTGTCACAGCCACGGCCTGCGCGTAGTGCGTGTGCACGCGGCCTGTGCGTGGCAGCGCCAGTTGGGCGAGCTTGTCGGTGTAGGTGCCTTTGAGCTTGACGAGGCCCCGGTGCTCCAGCAGCTTGGCGGGCAGGGGATAGTCCTCGGCCAGCTTTTCCAGCACTTCTTCGTCGGTGCTGCGGGCACCGGTGGCGGTCTTCTTCACAACCGGCATGCCCAGCTTGTCGAAGAAGATTTCGCCCAGCTGCTTGGGGCTGCTCAGGTTGAAGGGCTGGCCTGCAATTTCGTACGCCTCGGTCTCCAACTGCAGGATGCGCTGGCCCAGCTCGTGGCTTTGGGCGGCCAGCGTGGGGGCGTCGATCAGCACGCCGTTGCGTTCGATGCGGTACAGGGCTTCGCTGCTGGCGATTTCCAGCTCGTAGATAAAGCGCAGTTTGTCGTCCGCCTGCAGCAGCGGCCACAGGGCGTTGTGCACGTCCAGGGTCTGGTCGGAGTCTTCACATGAGTAGGCGGCGGCCTTGTCCACCGGCACTTGCGCAAACGGTATCTGGTGCGCGCCTTTGCCGCACAGGTCTTCGTAGGTGATGCCTTTGCGGCCGGTGTGGCGCTCGGCCAGGCTGGTGAGGTTGTGGGGCTTGTGCACTTCGAGCACGTAGCTTTGCAGCATGGTGTCGTGCGCGTAGCCCTGCACCTCGATGCCGTGGTTGGCAAACACATGGCGGTCGTATTTGATGTGCTGGCCCAGCTTGGGGTGCTTGGCGTCTTCGAGCCAGGGCTTGAGGCGGGCGAGCACTTCATCCAGCGGCAGTTGCGCGGGCGCATCGGGCCCTTCGTGCCGCAAGGGGATGTACGCGGCTTCGCCGGGCTGCACGCTGAAACTGATGCCGACGATTTGCGCGCGCATTTCGTCGAGGGAATCGGTCTCGGTGTCGATTGCGGTGAGCGGGGCTTTGTGCAGGCGCTCCAGCCACTGGTCAAAGTCCGCCCAGTTCAGGATGGTGTCGTACACCACGGTGCGGTGCTGGGCCTCTTCTGCCACGGTGCTGGCAGAGTGGTCGGCAAACAGATCACCGCTTTGGCCGGGCATGGCGACGGTGGGGGCTGTGGTGGCGGGTGCCGCTGCGCCCTTGATCGCACTGGCCAGGCCCTTGAAGCCGTACTTTTCGTAAAACGGCAGCAAGCCGGTGTTGTCCGGTGCGTCGAGTGTGATGTCGTCAAACGCGGGCAAACCGGGGATGTAGTCGGCCAGCGCGCAATCGGTCTTCATGGTGACCAGCTGGCGGCTCAATGCCAGCTGCCCGCTGGCAATCGCCTCGCGCAGGTTGTTGCCCGCCACACCCTTGATGGCTTCGGCGTTGGCAATCAGGTTGTCGAGCGAGCCGTATTCCTCCAGCCACTTGGCGGCCGTCTTTGGGCCCACCTTGGTCACGCCGGGCACGTTGTCCACGGTGTCACCCACCAGGGCCTGGTAGTCCACCATCAGCGTGGGTGGCACGCCAAACTCTGCCGTCACACCCGCCACATCGCGGCGCTTGCCGCTCATGGTGTCGATGATGGTGATGTGCTCGTTGACCAGTTGGCTCAAGTCTTTGTCGCCGCTGGACACAATGACCTCAATGCCCTGTGCGGCTGCTGCGTTGGCCAAGGTGGCGATCACATCGTCGGCCTCCACGCCGGGCACGGCTACCACCTTCCAGCCCAGCAGGTCCACCACCTGGTGAATGGGCTCGATCTGGCTGCGCAGGTCGTCGGGCATGGGCGAGCGTGTGGCCTTGTATTCGGTGTACAGGGCATCGCGAAAGGTGGGGCCCGAGGCGTCGAACACGCACACGGCATAGTCGGCGCGCACCTCTTTGCGCAGCGCCTGCATCATGTTGATCATGCCGCGAATGGCGCCCGTGGCGGCGCTGCTGGGGTCACCCGGCACGGCCCGCAGGTCGGGCATGGCGTGAAAGGCGCGGTAGAGGTAGCTGGAGCCGTCCACCAGCACCAGGGTCTTTTTGTCAGTCATGCACGGATTGTGCACGGGCAGGCTGCCTCTGGACGGCGCTCTACAATCGGCCCCATGCGCGCACTCCACCTCTTCCTTTTGCTGGGCCTGGCGTCCAGCCCCCTGCTGGCCCAAAATACGAACCAAAATGCCCCTCAGGGCACAACGGAAAAGCGCGAGCAGCTATCAAATCCAGAGCAACTTGAAGGCCGCACCAACCAGCGCACCGAGCGCATTCGGGTGGAAGACGGCGGCAGCCGCGTGGACGAGGTGCGTGTGGGTGGCCAGACGCAAAGCATCAACGTGCAGCCCAAGGGCAGCGACATGCCCGCCTACGAAGTGAAGTCACCCGACGGCGCCCGCAGCCGCGCTGGCAGCAACAGCGGTGCGGAGACCAACACCGCCCCGCGTGTGTGGAACGTGATGAAGTTCTGAACCCCTGCGCGGGCCTGCCTTGAGGGCCCGCCGCACTGCACGCCCTGCCCCCGCACCCGCATGGGGGCCATGGCCCCGGCACGGGCTGGGCCCGTGACTCCCCCGCCCCTTACTTTCTCCCCTGCTGAGCTGAACGATGGCTGTTTTTACCGAAGTCTCCAAAAAAGATGCACGCGAAGTGCTGCGCCGATTGCAAATTGGCGAACTGGTGGAACTGCGCGGCATTGAGGGCGGCATTGAAAACACCAACTATTTTTTGACCAGCTCGCAAGGCGAGTTCGTCCTCACCCTGTTTGAGCGCTTGACGGCCGAGCAACTGCCGTTTTACCTGCACCTGATGAAGCACCTGGCGCACGGCGGCATCCCCGTGCCCGAGCCGCGTGGTGACAAGTACGGCGAAATCCTGCACACCGTGGCGGGCAAGCCTGCGGCGGTGGTGAGCAAGCTGCGCGGCAAGAGCCAGCTGGCCCCCGAGCCCGTGCACTGCGCCGCCGTGGGCGCCATGCTGGCGCGCATGCACCTGGTGGGGCGCGACTTTGACCGCCACCAGCCCAACCTGCGCGGCCTGCCCTGGTGGAACGAAACCGTGCCCGTGGTGCTGCCGCACCTGGACACTGCCCAGGCCGCACTGCTGCAGTCAGAGCTGGCCTACCAGAACCATGTGGCAGCGTCGTCCACCTACGCCGCCCTGCCCCGTGGCCCGGTGCATGCCGACCTGTTCCGCGACAACGTGATGTTTGCCGAGGACACCCTGACGGGCTTCTTCGACTTTTACTTTGCGGGCGTGGACACCTGGCTGTTTGACCTAGCGGTGTGCCTGAACGACTGGTGCATTGACCTGCCCACCGGCACACACCACGCCGAGCGCGCCACGGCCATGCTCACCGCCTACCAGTCCGTGCGCCCCCTGACAGCGGCAGAGCGCGAGCTGCTGCCCGCCATGCTGCGCGCCGGGGCGCTGCGCTTTTGGATATCGCGCCTGTGGGACTTTTACCTGCCGCGCGAGGCGTCCATGCTCAAGCCGCACGACCCGACCCACTTTGAGCGCGTGCTGCAGGGGCGCATTGCGCACCCGGTGCAAGCCTGACGTCCCGTAGTTCCATCTTGCGGCCCGCCCCTGCAACGCCAGAGCGACAGAGCGTTCCAAGGGGCCATCTGCACCGGCGCACACGGTGGGTTGGCAGGGCCACCCGTGCCACCCAACCTCTGGCCCCACGCCAGCACAACCCCAGGCGATAGCCCTTTGCCCAGACCGGCTGCAGCGCGCTGGGGTAAATTCCCCCCTGGCGCGCGATGGGCTAGCAGGCACACACACCGCCCGCCCCGGACCACACCACCACCCACCCCATGAAACTCCACATCGTTCCCGCCAAGACTGGCTTCACCTGGGTCAAACTGGGCGTGCAAGCGTTCCGGCGCCAGCCCATGGCGCTGGCAGCGCTGTTTTTCATATCGTATGTTGCAATGAAGCTGCTGACCAGCGTGCCCGTGCTGGGCAGCATTGCCTCGCTGGTGCTGCTGCCCTCTGTCACGCTGGCCATGATGGTGGCCACGGGCGAATCCATCCAGGGCCACCGGCCCACGCCTGCGCTGCTGCTGGTCACCTTCCGCAAAGGCCGCCAGCACCTGCGCCACATGCTGCTGCTGGGCGTGCTGTACGCGCTGGGCTTTCTGGGCATCATGGGTCTGTCGGCGCTGGTCGATGGCGGGCGCTTTGTGCAGGTCTACATGGACGGCATGCCGGTCACTGCGCAAATGGCGTCGGACCCCAGCTTTCAGAAAGCCATGTGGCTGGCCACCTTGCTGTCACTGCCCCTGTCGCTGCTGTTCTGGCATGCGCCGGGCCTGGTGCACTGGCACGGTGTCCCGCCCGTCAAGGCCTTGTTCTTCAGCCTGATGGCCTGCGTGCGCAACGCCGGGGCCTGCCTGGTGTTCCTCTTCACCTGGCTGGGCATTGGGGTGCTGGGGGCGCTGGCAATCAGCATCATCTCGCTGCTGCTGGGGCTGGGTGGCGAGGGCATTGGCAGCCTGCTGAAGGCAGCCTCCATGATGATGCTCACCATGATCCTGACTTGCGCTGTCTTCATCTTCCGGGACTGCTTTGAGCCGCCCGAGAGCCTGCTGCACGAGGCACCCCATGACACACCACCCTCCGACGCCCCAACTGCTGGGCCGAACTGAAGACGAGCTGCGCTGGCACCAGCGCCGCAGTCTGCTGCAAGCCGCCGCTGCATGGGCCACCACGGGTGGCTGGATGGCAGCGCAGGCCCAGTCCCGCAGCAACATCGTTGAGCTGCGTGGGGACGTGCTGCGCAATGGCCGGGCGCTGACGGCACACGACAGCATTGCCACAGGCGACCGCATTGAGACGGGCCCAGGCTCTACCGCCGTATTTGCTGTGGGCAGCAGCGCTTTCATGCTGCGGCAAAACACGCGCGTCTCGCTAGAGGGCGAGGGCAAGAGCGAGGAGTCCACCACCGTCAAGGTGCTGCGTTTACTGACCGGCGCAGTGGCCAGCGTGTGGGGCAAGGGCACAGACCGGCAAGTGGCCCTGCCTACCCTCACCGCAGGCATCCGGGGCACGGGGGTGTATGCCGAGGTGTTCCCCGAGCAGGCCCTGCGGGGCTATTTCTGCAATTGCTATGGCACGGTGGACCTGGCCGCTGGCAGCGAAAGCCTGGTCAGCCAGTCGGTGTACCACCAGTCGTTCTGGGCCGAGACATCACCGCGCAATGGCCGCCTGCTGACGCCTGCGGGCGCCATCAACCACACCGACGAAGAGCTGGAGTTTCTGGCCAGCCTGATTGGCCAGCGCACGGCGTGGCAGATTGCCGGGCGCAAAGGCACCAAGGACGGCAGCGGGCAAATGCCCTACTCGGCGCCCGCCGGTGCCGCGCCCAAGGCCACACGCCCGGTGCAGCCGTCTTACGGCGAAAACAGCCCCTACTGAGCGGCCCAGGGCCCCGCAACAAGTCGCCCAGGCCACTGACTTTGGTGTTTGGTGGGTCTCTCACCCCCTGTCTCAAGGGACTCGTTGGGGTGTCACGCGTGCGCACAGACAACGCGGCGGATAGTGCGTATCCGTCACGCAAACGTCACAAAAGCATCAACGAAGTGTCACAGGATATTTCTAGCATCGCTGGCTGGTGATCACGACCACCGACCGCAGTGCCTGGCCCACTGGGTCGAACGTGGTGTGGTCTGCAGTAACGCAATACCCCACTGGAAATACCAAGACATGTCCCAATCCTCGCTGACCACCCGCCGCAAAGCACTGCAATTTCTGGCGGGGGTTCCCATGCTCCCCCTGGGCGCAACGGCTGCCACCTCCTTTTTGACAGCCTGCGGCGGTGGTAGCGACAGCACCAGTGCCAGCTTTGTTTCCGCCAGCTTTACCTCAATGGCCGCACCCACGCTGGCCAACCCAGCCGCCATGGCAACCACCACAGTGGGCTCGGCACTGAACGTGACCCTGAGCGACAACTCCGTGCGCTCTTTCCAACTGGCCTACCAGCCCTTCTTCGTCACGGGCGACATGGTGTCTGATGGCAAGGGCGGCAAGCTGCTGGCTGGCGGCTACTACGACATCAACAACAAGGCCATCACGGACACCTCCGTGGCAGGGTCTGAGCGCCAGTTCTTCTCTGACTCGCCCGATGGCACCTCGCTGCTGACCGTGGCCAATGCCAAGGTGGACGGCGTCAAGGGCAAGCCTGTGTTTGCCGTGGTGCAGTTTGAATACACCACCTGGGCGCAAGACGGCAAGACCGACATGTACGGCAAGCTGCCATCGCCCATCGCCGTGCTGACGCTGGACCAAGACCAGGACACAGGCAAGCTCAGCCTGGTGAAGTACCACAACGTGGACACCTCCAAGGTGCACGGCCTGTGGATCACCTGCGGCGCCAGCCTTTCGCCATGGGGCACGCACCTGTCCAGCGAAGAGTACGAGCCCGATGCCTTCAGCATCGCCAGCAACACCATGTTCAAGGCCTACAGCAAGAACCTGTATGGCAACGAAGCCACGGCCAACCCCTACCACTACGGCCACATGCCCGAAGTGACCGTCAACGCCGATGGCACGGCCAGCATCAAGAAGCACTTCTGCATGGGCCGCATTTCGCACGAGCTGGTGCAGGTCATGCCCGACCAGCGCACGGCATTGATGGGCGATGACGCCACCAACAGCGCCTACTTTGTGTTTGTGGCCGACAAGGAAAAAGACCTGTCCTCGGGCTCGCTGTATGTGGCCAAGGTGGGCTCTGGCTTCTCCATCGACCCCGCAGCCAACAGCGCCGCTGCGCTCACCTGGATCAAGCTGGGCTCTGCCACCAGCACCGAGATCGAGAACCTGGCCAACACGCTCAAGCCCACGGACATCATGACCGTGGTGAGCGCTGACCCGAAGGACGCCACGTTCACCAAGATCGTGGCTAACGGCAAGACCGAGTGGATCAAGATCAACCCCGGCATGGAGAAGGCCGCAGCCTTCCTCGAAACCCACCGCTACGCCGCCTTCAAGGGCGCCAGCCTGGGCTTCACCAAAATGGAAGGCACCACCGTCAACGCCAAGGACAAGATTGCCTACTCTGCACTGCAGAACGTGCAAAGCTCCATGGTGGCAGGCAACGCAGCCAACGTGCCCGGCAACGGCATCTCGGTGCCCAAGCAGCTGTCGGCCGGTGCCGTCATGGCACTGAACCTGCGCGGCAGCCAAAAGGACACCGACGGCGGCGCCATCAACAGCGAATGGATGCCCGTGGACACCAAGGCTCTGCTTGCAGGCGAAGACATCACCGCTGACGCGCTGGGTAACACCGGCAACCCCAACAAGATCTGCAACCCCGACAACCTGAAGTTCTCGGAAAAGCTGCGCACGCTGTTCATCGGCGAAGACAGCAGCCAGCACGTCAACAACTTCTTGTGGGCCTACAACGTGGACACCAAGCAGCTGTCGCGCCTGATGTCGATCCCGGCAGGTGGCGAATCCACCGGCCTGCACGCTGTGGACGAGATCAACGGCTGGACCTACATCATGAGCAACTTCCAGCATGCTGGCGACTGGGGCAGCATTCACAGCGTCGTCAAAGACACGCTGGACCCGATGATCCGCGCCAACTACAAAAACAAGTCGGGCGCTGCTGTGGGCTACCTCACCGGGACACCCAGCCAGATGAAACTGGGCTAAGCACAAGCCTTGCCCCCAGCAAAAGGGGCACAACAAAAGCCAGCCGGGCCATACAGCCCGGCTGGCTTTTTTGCTGGCGAGGGCAACACCGGAGCAACCAACCACCCGACCAGCACCCGCACGGCAAAGCCTGCCGCGCAGTGCCTCCACAGGGTCAAGTATTCCCTGGCGTCAGGTACTGCATTAAATGCAAATCACTCTTATTAACTTACAATTCACTGCGGCACGCCCCAGCGATCAGCTTGCGTGCCCAGCCCCCCTAGCGTTGGCACCTCTGCCGCACGCACCTTCTTCCTATCCCTGGCCATGCACTGCTGCGGCAGCGCACAGGCCAAGCCATCTCTAAGGAGCCCATCATGCACACACCTTTCACCAAAACCATGCCTGTCATGGCACTCCTGATCAGTGCACTGGGCTCGGCCGCATCGGTGGCCCAAGCCCAGGCTCCTTCCAGCCCAGCGGCGGTGGCCGCCCCCCAGGCTGCGGCAGCCGCCGTAGCAGCCCCACAAGTGGTGGCGCACTACGCACACCTGGTGCACACCAGCTACAGCGACACCCTCACCGCTGCCAAGGCCCTGCAAACAGCGGTGACGGCCTTCACCGCACAGCCATCGGCCGCCACACTGGCCGAGGCCCGCAAGACCTGGCTGGCGGCGCGCGAGTTCTACGGGCAGACCGAGGCCTTCCGCTTTTATGGCGGCCCCATCGACAACGACAACGGGCCTGAGGGCCGCATCAACGCGTGGCCCATGGACGAGTCGTTTGTGGACAGCGTGCAGGGCAAGCCCAATGCAGGCCTGGTGAACAACCGCAAGTTCGTCATCAACAAGAAAAACCTCTCTGCGCAAAACGAACGCGGTGGCGAAGAGAACATTGCCACGGGCTGGCACGCCATCGAGTTCTTCCTGTGGGGCCAGGACCTGTCTGAGACCGGCCCGGGCGATCGCAACTTTGAAGACTTTGTGGACGGCAAGGCCCCCAACGCCGACCGCCGTCGCCAGTACCTGAACGTGGTGACCGAGCTGCTCATCGATGACCTCACCACGCTGGTGAAGGCCTGGGCCCCGGACGCCAAGAACAACTACCGCGCCCGCTTCGTCAAGGGCAACCGCGAGTCGGTGCGCAAGATGCTGGTGGGCCTGGGCTCGCTCTCGCGCGGCGAGCTGGCGGGCGAACGGCTGGAGGTGGCCCTCAACAGCCAGGACCAGGAAGACGAGCACTCGTGCTTCTCGGACAACACCCACCGCGACGCAGTGACCAACGCGCTGGGCATCCAAAACGTGTGGCTGGGCCAGTACAAGCAGGCCGATGGCACGGTGCTCATGGGCCCATCGCTGCGCGACCTGGTGGCCGCGAAGGACGCGGCTCTGGCCGAAAAGACCACGCAGCAAATCGCCGCATCGGTGGCTGCGGCCGAGGGCATTCAGGCCCCGTTTGACCGCGAGATCATTGGCGGCAAGGAAGCACCGGGCCGCCAGCGCATCCAGAAGACCATCGACAGCCTGACGCAGCAAAGCAAGGACCTGGTCGCCGCTGCCAATGCCATTGGCATCACCAAACTGACCTTGGTGCAGCCTTGAGCATGCAGCGTCCGCAAGCCATTCGCCGCCGGCGCGCCGCGCGCCTGGCAGCAGCCAGCACCGGTTTCGCCGCCCTAGCCTGCCTGAGCGTGGGCCTTTTGACGGCCGCGCCCCAACCCGACCCCTTGGGTGAAAAAACGGGCGGAGAGACCACGGTGTTTGCCACGGGGCGCAATGCGTTCTCGTTCCCCGCCGCCAACCTCAGCGATGAGGAGCGCACGCGCTTTGTCATTGGCAACTCGTTCTTTCGGCGCAACTGGGTCGAGGCCCCCGCATCGACCAAGGCCCGCGATGGCCTGGGCCCGCATTTCATTGCGCGGTCGTGCGGTGGCTGCCATGTGCAGGACGGCCGGGGCGAGCCGCCAGCCATCTTCAACCGCCTGGGCGAGACCAAAGACCCGACGGTGGCGCTGCTGATTCGCCTGTCCATCCCTGGCGCCGATGCGCATGGCGGGCCCAAGCACGAGCCCACCTATGGCGACCAATTCAACAACGCAGCCATCCAGGGCGTGAAGCCCGAAGGCCGCGTGACGCTGCGCTACGACACCGTCAAAGGCAAGTTTGCCGATGGCACGCCCTACGCGCTGCAAAAGCCCGCGTACGGCTTTGCCGACCTGGGCTACGGCCCCATGCACCCCGACGTGATGCTGAGCCCCCGCATTGCGCCGCAGATCATCGGTGTGGGCTTGCTTGAAGCCATTGCCGAGACAGACATCCTGGCCAACGCAGCCGACCAGGCTGCTGCCGCAGGCCCCATCAGGGGCACGCCCAACCAGGTGTGGGACGCACCCTCGGGCCGCATGATGCTGGGCCGCTTTGGCTGGAAGGCCAACGTGGCCACCATTGCGCACCAGACGGGCGGGGCCTTTGTGGGCGACATGGGCATCACCTCGCGCCACTTTGCCACCGAGGCCTGCACCCCCGCGCAAAAAGACTGCCTGGCTGCGCCCAGCGGCCAAAGCGCTGCGGTGCAAGGGCAGCCCGGCGTGGAGATTGACGACAAGACGCTGGCCGACGTGATCTTCTACCAGGCCACGCTGGCACCGCCTGCACGCCGCAGCGTCAACGACGCCCAGGTGCTGCGCGGCCAGGCCTTGTTTGCGCAGGCACAGTGCGCCACCTGCCACCGGCCGAGTTACGTCACGCAAAGCGGCCCCTTCCCGCACCTGACGAGCAAGGCCCTGAGCGGCCAGCGCATCTGGCCCTACACCGACTTGCTGCTGCACGACATGGGCGAGCGCCTGGCCGATGGCCGCCCCGACTTTGGCGCCAATGGCCGCCAGTGGAAGACCCCGCCGCTGTGGGGCACCGGTCTCATCAAGGACGTGAACGGCCACACCCGCCTGCTGCACGACGGCCGCGCACGCGGTGTGCTGGAGGCCGTGCTGTGGCACGGTGGCGAGGCAGAAGCGGCCAAGGACCAGGTGCTCAAGATGAAGAAGGCTGACCGCGAAGCGCTCGTGAAATTTGTGGAATCGCTATGACCCATGCACCCCAAAGCCGCACAAGCACACCTGCAAGCACGCGCAAACCGTTGAGCCAGGCATGGACACTGTGCGCGCTGCTGCTGACCATCGCGCCAGCCCTGCACTTGGCTGCCCATGCACAGGTCAAAAACACGCCCCCCCACGCAGCGCCCACCTGGCAACGCGAGGCCGTGCCGTTTTATGACACGGTGCACGCACTGCAAGGCATCTACAGCCACTGGGCCCTGCCCCGGGCGCAGGCGTTTGACCGCAGCGCGCAGGCACTGACCAACGCGATGGCGGCAATGTGCAGTGGCAACGCGGACACCAACGCATCCAAGGCCGCACTGGAATCAGCCCGCAACGCATGGCTGGGCACCACCCGCGCTTGGGAAGAACTCTCGGCCATCGCCATCGGCCCGGTGATTGCGCGCCGCACGCAGCGCGCCATCGACTTCGCCCCCACACGCCCCGCACTGGTTGAAAAAGCCATCCAGGCACAACCCCAGGGCGCCAAGGCTTTTGAACGCATCGGCACCCCTGCCAAGGGCCTGCCAGCGCTGGAGTGGCTGCTGTGGACGCGCCCCGCACAGCCCGGCACGCCTGCTTGCAGCTACGCGCACGAAGTGGCCTTGGACGTGGCCCGCGAGGCCACCGCTGTGGCCGCCGACTTTGCCCGCACGGCAGCCAGTGACTGGGGTGCCGAGGAACAGCAAGAGCAGTCCACCCAGGCCATGAGCGAATTCGTGAACCAGTGGGTGGGCGGCATTGAGCGCCTGCGCTGGGCCCACATGGAAAAGCCCCTGCGCGCAGCCCAGGGCAGCAAGCCGCCCGAGTACCCACGCAGCGCCAGCCAGGACACGCTGGCCGCCTGGGCCGCCACCTGGAAGGGGCTGAGCACCGTGACGCAGCAAAGCGCCCAGGCGCCTACGCCCGCCCCCGGCGAAGCGCTGGTGCCGCTGGAGACCTACCTGCGTGGCAAGGGCCTGAACCCGCTGGCCGACAAGCTCCACCAGGCGGCGCAGAAGGTGGATGCCTCGATGGCGCAGGTGCAAAAAGCCGGGGTCAAAGGCAAGCCCGCCATCCAGCAGGCGGCGCGCGATCTGGCGGCGCTCAAGTTCCTGGCCGAGTCGGAAGTGGCGCCTGCGCTGCAGGTGAGCATTGGTTTTTCTGATGCCGATGGGGATTGAGCCCACAGCAGCTACGGGCCAGACTGCGCCAGCGGCGCTGCAGCGCCGCACCGCCCTGGCGCTGCTGGCAGGCCTGGGGGGGCTGAGTACCTGGGCGCTGCAGCCCCACGCAGCGCAGGCAGCCGCAGCCCGCACCCGCCCCAACAACGCCACCCACACCAACAGCGCCACCTTGGCCGCGGCGTGGGAGGCGCAGGGCAGTTTTCACATCGGGCTGCTGTCGGCGGCGGGCCTGCAACTGCGCGTGCAAGCGGTGTTGGAAGTGCCCTCGCGCCCCCACGGGGTGGTCGCCTTGCCCGATGGATCGGTGCTGGCCGTGGCCCGCCGCCCTGGTGACTGGATGGTGCGCTGGCACCCGGGCCGCCACACGGCGCCGCTGTGGCGGTGGCAGACCGCCGAGGCTGCGTTTCCAGACCGCACCTTCAACGGCCATGTGCTGGCGGGCCCAGACGGCCAAACGCTCTACACCACAGAAACCGACGTGGAAACCGGCGACAGCCTGGTGGGCGTGCGCGATGCGCGCACGCTGGAGAAAGTGGCCGAATGGCCCACCCATGGCATGGATGCGCACGAGCTGATCTGGGACCGCCTCAGCGCCAGCAGCAAAACCGGCGCCCCCACCCTCATCGTGGCCAATGGTGGCGTGCCCACCGCCCCCGAAACCGGCCGTGCCAAGCGCGACATGCACCGCATGGACTCATCGCTGGTGCGGCTGGATGGCACCACCGGCGAGTTGCTGGGCCAGTGGCGGCTGGACGACCCGCGCCTGAGCCTGCGCCACCTGGCCTGGAACCCGGCGGGCACGGTGCTGGGCATTGCACTGCAGGCTGAACACGATGACCCGGCCCTGCGCCATGCCGCCCCCGTGCACGCCCGCTTTGATGGGCAGGCGTTGCACGCAGAGCCCCAGGTGGGCAATGCAGCGCAGACTGGAGCCAGTGCGCTAGCGGAGGCCCTCGTGCCCCCTGTGCAAGCGCCGGCCAACTTGCAGGGCTATGGCGGCAGCATTGTGGCCACGCCTGAGGGCTGGGCCGTGAGTTGCCCCAAAGCAGGCTGCGCAGTGCTGTTCAATGCCCAAGGGCTGCGCACCGGGCAGATTGCGCTGGCAGAAGTGTGCGCGCTGGCATCCGACGGGGCCCGGCTGTGGGCCGGTGGCCTGGGCCAGAGCCTGTTGCACCAGCGGGTGCCTGGAGCCCCAGTCAACACGCAGGCACTCACCCACCCGGGCACTTTGCACCAGGCCAGGCTAGACAACCATTGGGGACTGGTCCGGGCCGTCTGAAGTCACGCGCCACCATCCAACTCAGAACAAAATTGGCCTCTAGCGCTTGATAAATAAGCGCCAGCAGCTATATTTTTTATAGCAAACTCACTGCATGTCGCTGCGACGGGCGTCGTCCGCCAGCCGCACAGACTGCACCAGCTCGTGCACAAACCGGAGCTTGCCCATGGCCCCGGCCGACAAGGCAAACGGGTAGGCATCGCTTTGCCCCAGGCTGCGGTTCAGGCTGTTGAGCAGCAGGGTGAGCGGCACCCATTGGCGCACCATGTCGTCAAACCCCGGCGGCGGGGTGCCAAAGGGGTCTTGCATGCTGTGCAGCCAAGAAGCATGCGGCTCGGGCACCATCACCGTGGTTTGGTAGCTGGCAGCGGTTTCCAGCAAGTCCACCAGGTGCAGGTAATGCGCCCAGGTCTCGGCCCAGTCTTCCCAGGGGTGCGCTGACGCATAAGCGCTCACATGGCGCTGCGCCCAGTCGCCCAGGTCGTTGCCCTTGGCGTAGTGCGCGCTCAGGGCCTGGGCATAGTCTTGCCGCTCGTCGCCAAACACGCTGCGAAAGGCATCGAGCCTGCCGCCATCGCGCACCAGTTGGTCCCAGTAAAAATGCCCGGACTCGTGCCGCAAATGGCCAATCAGCGTGCGGTAGGGCTCGCCCAATGCAATGCGCCTGCGGGCGCGCTCGTCGTCATCGGCCTCGGCCACATTCAGGGTGATGGTGCCACCCAGGTGGCCCGTCAGCACCTCTGGGCCGCCGGGCCAGTCGGCCAGAAACTCGAATACGGGGCCCGATCGGCCCGGCACGGGCTCCAGCCCCAGGCGCGCCAGGGTGTAAAAAAGCTGCCTTTTGGCGGCCTCCACCTGTTGCCAGCGCCCCAGGTTGGCGGGCTCTGAAAGGTCTGGCAGCACGCGCGTCTGGCGGCACGAGACGCACAGCGGCGAATAGTCGTTGGCCGGCACAGCAAAGTTGCAGGCACCGTGGGCCGTACGGTTGTGGCACATGCGGTAGAGCTTGCCGCTGTGGGCCGAGCCGCCGCGCTCGCCCATGCGCCGCCACAGGTCAGGGCCATCCTGGGGTGCAGGGGTCAGCGCCGCCATGCTGAGCTGGTCGGGCACAAAAGCCAACGTGCTGCCGCAGTGCAGGCATTGCACGCTGTCAAAAAAAACCAGGTGACCGCAGTGGTCGCAATTGAATACGCGCATGGTGCCGAAGCTTACCCCTGAGCAGGTTCGTCCGCACACGCCCCATGCAACAAGCACGGGCCCAGCGGCAAGACTCTGGAAAAAAACAAACCCACCCGCTGCATGGCAACGGGTGGGCTTGCGATGAGTGACGGGGACTGCGTGGGCACCTGCGCCCTGTCGCTGACGGGTCCAGGGGCCTTCGCAGACCCCCGATCCGTCAAGGCATTACAACATCAAGGGCGCACCACGATGCTGTTGCGCACTTCGCGCACATGCTTGGTGTTGCGGGCGATGTTTTCAGCCTGGTTCTTCTCGGCCTGCGACTTGGCAAAGCCAGACAGCTGGACGGTGCCGTTCAAGGTCTCCACGCTGATGGAGGTGGCGGAAACGGTTTTGTCTTCTGCCATCTTGGCCTTCACGGCGGTGGTGATGCCTGCGTCATCGACGTAGGCACCCACAGTCTGCTGGTCTCGGGCCACGGAGCAACCCGTAGCGGCCAGAACGGTGATGCCGGTCACGGCAGCAAAAGCAAGGGCACGTGCGTATTTCATGGGAATTCCTTCGTTGGAGATTGGAGAACGCGGGTGCTGACAACACAATCAACCCACTGGCCTGTTGCACCCTCCGTGGCCAAGGGATTGAGGCTGGCGCAAAGGTGCGTGCCAGGCATGGCACCCGCCCCTGCGCCCGCAGAAAATCAGAGTCAATGCATGCGGTTGCGGCGCGACAACCACAGGGCCAACGCCCCCAATGCGGCCCCCGAGGCCACAGCAATCGCAACCGATTTGCCGGGTTGCTCTGCCACATAGCGCGAGGTGGCTTCAGAGGCATGGCGCAATTGGCGGCGGGCACGGTCACTGGTTTCAGCGCAGTACTCAATGCTGCGCGCAGCGATGTCTTGTGCACGGGAAGCCAGGTCTTGAATCGCGGGGCTGGCATCTTCGCGCAACTGGCGCACCCTGCCTTCGGCCAGGCTCAAAGAGGCATCGGCCTTGGTGCGGGTGGCCTTGACGGCTTCTTCTGCGCTTTGCAGCACGTCATCGGCCAGATTACGGGCGGTGTGGCTCAACTTCTCGGTACTCGTTTGGATGCTCATCGGTAACTCCTTGTCAGTGGTAACAGTGGATGTGACAGTGAAGGACACGGGTGGCGGTGCACTGCAGGCGGGTAGGCCTTGAAGCTCAGCCCCGCTTGAGCAAGCCAAACACGAAGGTCACAACGGCCATGATCACAAACACAAAGAACAGAATCTTTGCGATGCCCACGGCCCCAGCTGCGATGCCACCAAAGCCAAACAGGGCGGCAACCAGCGCAATCACCAAAAACACAACGGCGTAATGCAACATGAACTTCTCCCAGAAAGTGCCAGCGGATCACCGGCGGTTGAAGAGCGCGCCGCCATCTCGGCGCTTGGCGTGATGGGCCACAGGTCACTGCACACGGCTCGGCAGCGTCAGGCCATGCCTGTTGTCTGCCCAGTCTTTCCGGTAGGCCCGGCCCGTTCTGTTTGATGTGCAGAGAGTTGTGGAGCAACTCGCTGGGTTCCACTGTAGGTTTTCAAGCGGCCTGCCCGTGCCGGTGGCTGGCGCAGCCGCATGTCAGTGCGCAGACGGGGGCGGTGTAGGACGGCGCCTGACGGCCTGGGCCTGGGCCTGGGCGATGGCTCAGGCCTGCGCTAGGCCCGAAAGTGCCCAGAGAGTGCAGCCTGCCATGCCGTCGATGACGGCACGCCAGGGCCATCGCGGGCAACGGCCGGGCCATACGCCGCGATGCCGCGAAGTGCGATCCGCTGGCCTGCTGGGCCTGCCAGGAGCCCTCTGGCAGGCCAGCAGCAGCGATCAACGCTGCAGGGGCAGCACAGCAGACAGCAACGTGCCGTTGCCTGGGCTGGAGTGCACGCTCAGGCGCCCGCCGGCAGCCTCCACCCGGTGGCGCATGCCCGCCAGCCCGTGCGAGGAAACGCGCACGCTGGCGGGGTCAAAGCCCGTGCCGTTGTCATGCACCTGCACCGCCACATGCTTGGGGTGGGCGTGCACAGACACCAGCACTTTGGTGGCCTGGGCGTATTTGCCAATGTTGGTCAGCGCTTCTTGCACCATGCGGTAAACAGTCAACTGCGCGCCCCCAGGCAGCTCCACCTGCTCGAGGTTGGTTTCCACCTCGATGCCAGCGCGCTGTGCGTACTCGCGGGTCAAAATTTCCAGCGCGGCCGTCAGCCCCAAGTGCGACAGGGACGACGGGCGCAGGTCTTCAATGATGCGGCGCTTGAGGGCGATGCCGCTGTTGAGCGTTTCGGTCAGATGCTTCAAGCGCTCTGCCACATCCGGCACGGTGGCGTCGATCTTGGACTTCAATCGCGCTACATCAAGCTTGGCGGCCGTGAGCAATGCACCCAGTTCATCATGCAGCTCGCGGGCCAGGTGGCCGCGCTCGTCTTCGCGCACTTGCTGCAGGTGGTTGGCCAGTTCTGACAATGTGGCCGTGCGCTCGCGCACCAGGCCCTCCAGCCGGTCGCGCTCATGCTCCAGCAACGCCTGCTCGCGCTGGTTGACCAACAGCAGCGCATGGGCTTGGCGCAGGTACATGAAAAACGCCAGCAGGCCAATTGCCGTCACCGTCGCAATGCCAATGCGCGAGAGCATCAGCGATTGCAGAATCTGCTCCTGCCCCAGTTGGACCTTAGCCGAGCTGCGCTCAATCAGCGCATGCGCGTGCTTTCGGATTTCGTCCATGTTCTCGCGCCCCATGTCGGTGTGCAAGACGAACTTCCAGGCATCTTCATTGCCTTGCCTGCGCAGCCGCAGGCTCAGCTCCATCTCGGCCAACTTGCGCGACACCTGGCGCGACAGGTGGGCCACCTCTTGCAAATCTTCTTTCGAATCCACAAACTGGTTGCGCAGCGTATCCAGATGGCTTTGCACCGCCGTCATGGCCTTGTCGTAGGGCTCCAGGTAGGTGTCGTTGCCCGTGAGCAGATAACCCCGCTGGCCCGTTTCCGCGTCCAGCATGCTTTGCAGCAAACTGTTGACTGCACCGCGCGTTACCTGCCACTGGCTCATCTGGCGCACGGCATCCTGCGAGCGCATGTGCCCCGTTTCATTGATACCCACCAATACTGCGGCGGCGAGTAGGGCCATGGGCAGGCTCAGCGCCATGCGCCGCACCTTGGGAAGCCAGCGCTGAAAGGTTGCTTGCAGTGTCATAGATTGGAATCAGGATAGAGTTTCATGGTCTGCGTGCTGCGCGCTACCGGCCAAACAGCACCCACCGCAGGGTTTCAACATCTCACCGCAGGCGGCTTGTCCGCCCTTTTGAAAGAACGTTCAATGATCAAAATTGGCATTGTGGATGACCACGCAATTGTTCGCACCGGCTTGCGCCAGTTCCTGTCGGAGCATGTTGATCTGCGGGTGGAAGGCGAAGCGTCTAACGGCCGTGAAGCCATCGACCTGGTGCGCAACCATGAAATCGACGTGCTGCTGATGGACCTGTCGATGCCCGGCCAAAGCGGCCTGGATGCACTGGCCATGCTGCGTGCCAAGGCGCCAGACATGGGCATCCTCATCCTGAGCGGCTACCCTGAAGAACACTACGCCATCAACCTCATCCGCCAGGGTGCCAGCGGCTATCTGAACAAGGAGTGCGAGCCTTCCGAGATCGTGGAGGCGATTCGCGTCATCTCGCTGGGCAAACGCTACCTCACTCCCACCGTAGCAGACCTGCTTGCGCAGCAGCTCAACCGCAAGGACGATGCCCCGCCGCATGAACAACTGTCCGAACGCGAGTTCCAGGTCTTCTTGAAACTGGCCAAAGGCGAAACCGCCGGAGACATTGCCAAAGACTTGTCGCTGAGCGTCAAAACCGTCAGCACCTACCGCACGCGGCTGATGGAGAAAATGGCACTCTCGTCCAACAGCGACCTGACGTACTACGCGCTCAAGAACCAGCTGATTGATTGAGAGGGAGGGCAGGCTTTGCCTGCCCGATGGGCCAGGGTTGCGCCGCGCCCTAGGCCTTGCCACAAGCACGCAAGCCGCCATACCAGAGTCTCCAGCGCGTGAGGAAAGCGGCTCCCAACGATGGGCCCCACCGCGTGGGCGGCAGCGCAAAAACACAGTCAGCGCCACCGCACGATCACTGCAAAGCGCACCTCAAGGGCGGCTGCGTTCCATGCAGTAATCCACCAGCGCATCGATTTCGTTGGACTTGTCAAACACCGCATCCACGCCCAGTTGGGCACAGCGCATGCGGATGTCAGGGGTGGCGTAGTTGCTCAGCACCACCATTTTTTGATCGGGGTTGCGTGCACGGCAAGCCTCCAGCACACCCAGGCCGCTGCCTTGGCGCAAGAAGAGATCCACAATCGCCAAGTCCCACTGGGCTGCGCGCTCTGTGAGCCAGGTCTTGCCTTCGTCCTCGGTTTCGGCGAAACCTACAGGCTCTATCGACGCAAGCTCTTCCAGAGTGCCAATGAGATTTTCTCGGATGGTGGCGTTGTCTTCAACAATGTAGGTACGGAGTTTCACAGGCTGGCCCAATGCTCTGGCCTCCCACAAACGAGGTGCGGCCGAGCCCTTACTGTACGTGCATCTTTTTTACAATTTTGCCAGCCAGCACTGGCGCAGACCGTAGGAATATTCCTACTCCCTGCCCAATCGGCAGGCCTGTCGTTACGGGCCGCGATGGCCGCAAACCTTGCAGCCGCTGTCGCGCGGCACCTTCATCGTGCTCCACTCCATGCTGCGTCCGTCCAGCATCAAGAGCCGCCCCGTCATCGCTGGCGCAGCCCCCGACACCAGCTTGAGCGCCTCTGCCGCCTGCATGGCGCCTATCACCCCCACCAGCGGCGCAAAGACGCCCATGGTGGAGCATTGCACCTCTTCAAACTCTGCATCCGGCGCAAACATGCACGCGTAGCAGGGCGACGCCGCATCGCGTGGGTCGAACACCATGATCTGGCCATCAAACCGGATCACCGCCCCCGCCACCAAAGGCACACCATGGCGAATGCAGGCTGCATTGACGGCATGGCGTGTGGTGTAGTTGTCGCTGCAGTCCAGCACCACACTGGCCTGGGGAACCCAGGTGTCGAGCAGCGCTTCATCGGCCTTCTGCTGCAAGGTCGTGATGTGCACATCAGGGTTGATGGCGTGCACCGCCTGCGCAGCCGACGCGACCTTGGGCTGCCCCACCCGGTCGGTGGTGTGGGCCACCTGCCGCTGCAGGTTGGTCAGGTCGACCACATCGTGGTCTACCAGCGTGAGGCGCCCCACCCCGGCAGAGCCCAGGTACAAGGCGGCTGGCGAGCCCAACCCACCGGCACCAATGACCAATGCATGCGCGGCCAGCACCCGCTCCTGTCCTTCAATCCCTACCTCATCGAGCAGGATGTGGCGCGAGTAGCGCAGCAGCTGTTCATCGGTCATTGTTTGTCATCCACCACGTTAAAAAGGCCGGGCTCCTTGCGGGAGCCCGGCCTTGTTCACACAGAAAACCAAGCGGGGCTTAGTTTTCCTTCTTTTCTTCCTTGCGCTCGGTCAGCGTCTTGCTCACCAGCACTTCGCGGCCCTTGAGCTTGTTGAGCGCCTGGGTGAGCTGGAAGTCCTTGTCGGTACCAAACTCGGGCAGCTTGCGCTCCGCCGCTGGCTTTTTGGCTTCTTCTTCCAGACGCTTGCGCGCTTCCTCACGGGCCTTTTCGCGGGCCTCATCCTTTTGCTCTTCGCCTTGACCGCTGCCCAGGTGCTTGTCCAGGTCGGCTTCACGCATGCGCAGGGCGGCAAACACATTGCCCTCTTCCGACTCGTCGATCATGACGTCAGGCACGATGCCCTTGGCCTGGATGGACTTGCCGCTGGGGGTGTAGTAGCGGGCGGTGGTGAGCTTGATGCCCGTGTCCGGCCCCAAAGGCCGCACCGTTTGCACCGAGCCCTTACCGAAGGTCTGGCTGCCCATGATGGTGGCGCGCTTGTGGTCTTGCAACGCACCGGCCACGATTTCGCTGGCAGAGGCGGACCCCTCATTGACCAGCACCACCAGGGGCACCGATTTGATCCCTGCGGGCAGGCGGCGCAGAGGGTCGCTGCCGCTGCGGCGTTGGTAAAACTCGGGCGACGCCTTGTAGGTCGCTTTGCTCTCAGCCAACTGGCCGTTGGTGCTGACCACGGTCACGTTCTCAGGCAAGAAAGCTGCCGAGATCGCCACCGCCGCATCCAGCAAACCACCGGGGTCGTTGCGCAAGTCCAGCACCAGGCCCTTGAGGTTAGGGTCTTGCTTGTAGACGTCTTCGACCTTGCGCACAAAGTCGTCCACCGTACGTTCCTGGAACTGAGACAAGCGGATCCAGGCGTAACCTGGCTCCATCACCTTGCCTTTGACGGACTGGGTTTTGATTTCTTCACGGATGATGGTCACCGGGAAGGAGCGGTTTTCGTCCTTGCGGAAGATGGTGAGCGTGACCTTGGTGTTGGGCTCGCCCCGCATGCGCTTGACCGAATCGCTGAGCGACAGGCCCTTGACGGCGGTGTCGTCGATCTTGGTGATCAGGTCGTTGGTCTTGAGCCCGGCGCGGAAGGCAGGTGAGCCCTCGATGGGGGACACCACCTTGATGAGGCCCTCTTCCTGCGTGATCTCGATGCCCACGCCCACAAAGCGGCCCGTGGTGCCTTCGCGGAATTCCTTGAACGACTTCTTGTCGAAATACTGCGAGTGCGGGTCCAGGCTGGAGACCATGCCCGAGATGGCATCGGTCATGAGCTTCTTGTCATCCACAGGCTCGACATAGTCAGTCCTGACAAGGCCAAACACGGCAGACAGCTGCTGCATTTCTTCCAGCGGAAGCGGCACCATGGCACCGCGTGCCACGGTCTGCAATGACACGGTGGTCAGCGCACCGGCCACCACACCTACCGACACCCATCCTGCAATTTTGAGTTTCTGGCCCATACAACACCTTTTACCGCTTCAATATACACCTTGGAAGGGCCGCGCCCGTCGCAGTTCCGCGCGGGCGCTCACTTTGGCAGGATCTGGAGGGATTTTCCCGCAGATTTACAGCGTCTTTACGCTTTGCCTTGCGAAGCCACGGCTGCAGCGGCCTTGGCCGCAGCTTCTGCATCGCCCAGATAGTAGTGGCGGATGGGCTTGAGGTTCTCGTCCAGCTCGTAAACCAGCGGAATCCCGTTGGGAATGTTCAGGCCCACGATGTCGCCGTCGGAGATGTTGTCCAGGTACTTGACCAGGGCGCGGATGGAATTGCCGTGCGCAGCCACCACCACGCGCTGGCCCGAGCGAATGGCCGGGGCCATGGTGTCGTTCCAGAACGGCAGCACGCGGGCCACGGTGTCCTTGAGGCACTCAGTCAGCGGGATTTGCTCGGGGCTGAGCTGGCTGTAGCGGATGTCGCTGCGCTCGCTGCGGGGGTCGGTGGCTTCCAGCGCTGGCGGGGGGGTGTCGTAGCTGCGGCGCCACACCAGCACCTGCTCATCGCCATATTGCTTGGCCATGTCGCCCTTGTTCAGGCCCTGCAGCGCGCCGTAGTGGCGCTCATTCAGGCGCCAGCTGTGCACCACGGGCAACCAGGTGCGGTCCATCTCGTCCAGGGCATGCCACAGGGTGCGCGTGGCGCGCTTGAGCACGCTGGTGTAGGCCACATCAAACTCGTAACCATCGGCCTTGAGCAGGCGGCCGGCGTTCTTGGCCTGGTCCACGCCCGTGGGGGTGAGGTCCACGTCGGTCCAGCCGGTGAAGCGGTTTTCAAGGTTCCAGGTGGATTCGCCGTGGCGGATCAGAACGAGTTTGTGCATGGTTTCCCTAGAAAGAGCGGGTCAAAACCTTACATTCTAAAATTGCTCTGTTTGCCAACCCAAGGAATCTTCGTGAAATTCTTCATCGACAACTGGTATTTGCTCGTCGTAGCCCTCGCATCGGGCAGCATGCTGCTGTGGCCCACACTGCGCAGCGCTAGCGCTGGCTCGCTTTCCCCGGCCCAGGCCGTGCAACTCATCAACCGGGAAAAAGCCGTCGTCATCGACGTATGCGAAGCCGAGGAATTTGCCGCAGGCCACGTGGGTGGCGCTAAAAACGTGCCCCTGGGCCAACTCGAAGAGCGCCTGCCCAGCCTCGTCAAGAACAAAAGCCTGCCCGTGGTGCTGGTGTGTGCCTCTGGCGCCCGTGCCAACCGCGCGGCGGCTGTGGCCAAAAAACTGGGCTACGAAAAAGCCGAAGCCCTGGCCGGCGGCCTCAAAGCCTGGCGCGATGCCAGCATGCCCGTCGAAAAAGCCTGAACGCCCCTTTACTGCAGGAGAGCACCATGCAACCCGTCAAGATGTACACCACCGCCGTCTGCCCTTACTGCATTCGCGCCAAGCAGATTCTCAAATCCAAAGGCGTGGAGCAGATTGAGGAAATCCGCATCGACATGGACCCCGAAGCCCGCAACCACATGATGGAGATCACCGGCCGGCGCACCGTGCCGCAAATCTTCATTGGCACCACCCATGTGGGCGGCCACGACGATCTGGTGGCACTGGATGGACGTGGGGGCTTGATGCCGCTGCTGGGCGCTGCCTGATTCTGGCAATCCCACCTACGGGCGCTGCATAATGCAGCCCCATGTGCCCGCTGCGGGAGCTGATCCCCGGCGGGTTTTGTTTTGCAAGCAACTTCAGTTTGAGCAAACGTAAATCGTAAGTAGAGAGACTTAACCCATGGCCGATCAAGACACCCCCGTTTTCCAGATCCAGCGCGTTTACCTGAAGGACCTGTCGCTCGAGCAGCCCAACTCCCCCGCCATCCTGCTCGAACAAGAGCAACCCAGCGTGGACATCCAGCTGGGCGTGGAAGCCGCCCCCGTCGCCGATGGCATCTACGAAATCTGCGTCACGGCCACCGTGCAGACCAAGATCAAGGAAAAGACCGTGTTCCTGGTCGAAGCCAAGCAAGCAGGCATCTTTGAAGTGCGCAACATCCCTGAAGACCAAATGGGCGCCATCATGGGCATCGCTTGCCCCCAGATCGTGTACCCCTACCTGCGCGGCAACGTGGCCGACCTGATCAACCGCGCTGGCTTCCCGCCCGTTCACTTGGCCGAAATCAACTTCCAGGCCATGTACGAGCAACAACAGCAAGCCGCAGCGGCCGACACCGCCGTGGCCCAGTAAGCCACCGGCATCGCTGCATTGGCACCCATTTGCGATTCGTTTTGCAGATTGGATTTGCAGACCAACAAGGGGCCTTCGGGCCCCTTTTGCTTGATACAAGGGCGTAAGCAGCTATGAAAATCGTAGTACTCGGCGCAGGCGCCTGGGGCACTGCCGTGGCACTGAGCGCTGCGCAGCACCCTGCGGGCCATCAGGTCACGCTGTGGGCCCGCAGCACACCACAGGCCAGCAGCATGCAGGCACTGCATGAAAACCGCCACTACCTGCCCGGCATTGCACTGCCCCCCTCTTTGCAACTGGCCAGTGGCGACGCACTGGCCGCTTGCGCGCAGGCAGACCTCATCATCGTGGCCACCCCCATGGCCGCCCTGCGCGGCATGCTCACGCAATTGCAGGGCAGCGCCGCCCCTGTGGCATGGCTGTGCAAAGGGTTTGAGGCGGCTCACGGCGCGCACTCTGCCGCAGGCTTGCTGGCGCACGAGGTGTGCGCCCAGGTGGCGCCCGCGCTGCGCGCGGGTGTGCTCAGCGGCCCCAGCTTTGCGCTGGAAGTGGCCCGCAACCAGCCCACAGCGCTGGTCGCAGCCAGCGAACACGCGGCCGTGCGCGACACCCTGGTGGCCGCCTTCCACAGCCCCAGTGTGCGGGTGTATGCCAACGAAGACATCGTGGGCGTGGAGGTGGGCGGCGCGGTAAAAAACGTGCTGGCCATTGCCACCGGCCTGTGCGATGGGCTGCAGCTGGGCCTGAACGCCCGCGCCGCACTCATCACCCGGGGCCTGGCCGAGATGACCCGGCTGGGCGTGGCGCTGGGTGCGCGGGCAGAGACCTTCATGGGCCTGTCGGGCATGGGCGACCTGGTGCTGACAGCCACTGGCGACCTTTCGCGCAACCGGCGGGTGGGCCTGCTGCTGGCCGAGGGCAAAACGCTGCAGCAAGCCGTCGAATCCCTGGGCCATGTGGCCGAGGGCGTTTACTGCGCCCGCACTGTGGCGCAGCGCGCAGCGGGCTTGGGCGTGGACATGCCCATCACGCAGGCCGTGGTGGCGCTGCTGGACGGGGGCATGACCCCAGCCCAGGCCGTGGCAAGGCTGATGGGGCGCGGCCCGGCCTCAGAGCAGGTCTAAAAGAACCGCCGCTTAATCACGAAAACAAAAGGGGGCCGCCAAGGCCCCCTTTCTTTTTCGCCGAGGTGTTACAGCCCCAACTCCAGCGCCAGCAACTCGTCCACCGTCTGGCGGCGGCGGATCAGGCGGTGCTCAGCGCCGTCCACCAGCACTTCGGCAATCAGCGGACGGGTGTTGTAGTTGGAGGACATGGAGGCGCCATAAGCCCCCGTGTCGTGCAACACCACCAGGTCGCCCACCTGCGCGGCGGGCAGGTCGCGCGGCAGCACCACGCCACCGTCGCCCTGGGTGAACACATCGCCCGACTCGCACAGCGGACCAGCCACCACGGTGGGCTGGCTGGCGCCCTGGCTGCCATCGCGGCGCAGCACGCTCATGGCGTGGAAGCTGCCGTACATCGAGGGGCGCATCAACTCGTTGAAGCCGGTATCGACCAGCACAAAGTGGTTGTTGCCCGCATTCTTGGTGGCGCGTACCTCGCCCAGCAGCACACCCGATTCGGCCACCAGGAAGCGGCCGGGCTCAATCTCCAGCCCGAGCTTGTGGCCCACGATGGCCTCGGCCTGCTGGCGTGCGGTGTTCCACAGGCCGTAGTAGTGCTGGGTGTCGATGACCGGCTCGCCCGCGCGGTAGGGGATGGACAGGCCGCCACCGGCCGAGATGGCATGCAGGTCATGCCCCGCCGCATGTGCCGTGCGCACCAGCTCCACCATGGCACCGCACACTTCGGCCAGGTGGCCGTAGTCCACGCCCGAGCCAATGTGCATGTGCAGGCCCGCCAGCGTCAGCCCCTGCTCGCGGATCGTCTGCAGCGCCAGCGGCAGGTCGGTGTGCCAGATGCCGTGCTTGCTGTGCTCGCCGCCCGTGTTGGTCTTGTTGCTGTGGCCATGGCCAAAGCCGGGGTTGATGCGCAGCCACACGGCGTGGCCCTTGGAGCGGGAGCCCAGCTGGCGCAGCATGTCGATGGAGCCTGCATTGACGGGCACACCATGCTCCACCACGCAATCGAGCGTGGCCGCGTCGAACAGGTCGGCGGTGAACACAATTTCAGACGGCTCACCACCCGCTTTGAAGCCCGCCGCCAGCGCCCGCAAGATTTCACCGCGCGAGACGGCGTCCACCTTCACGCCCTGCTCGCGCATGAGCTTGAGGATGTGGATGTTGGAGCAGGCCTTTTGTGCAAAGCGCACCGTATCGAAGTTGGACACCTGCGCAATGCGCTGGCGGATGGTGGCCGCGTCGTACACCCACAGCGGGGTGCCAAACGCGTCGGCCAAGGACCACAACTGGGCGGGGGTAAAGGGGTTGGACATGCAGGGCTCCAGGAATGCCGATCCACGGCAAGGAAAACGAACAACAAAAGACACCATGGCCCGCCATAAGGTGAGCAGCCTGCGCATCATGCCGCGGCCCATCCATCCAGTCCAATGGCAATTTTTCCATAGTCAATTCATTTTAGATATGCTTTGAACATGCCCACCCACCCTGCTTCAAACACCAGCCCCGCGCGCAGCGCCCTCATCACCCACCGGCACATCGAAGTCTTTCGCGCCGTGATGACGGCCAGCAGCGTGACCCAGGCCGCCGCCCTGCTGGCCAGCTCGCAGCCCACCGTCAGCCGCGAGCTGGCCCGGCTGGAGCAGTTGCTGGGCTACCCGCTGTTTGAGCGGCAGCAGGGCCGGCTGCGCCCCAACGCCCGTGCGCTGGCCCTGTGGGATGAGGTGCAGCGATCGTGGCAGGGGCTGGAGCGCGTGGTGGAGCGGGCCGTGGCCCTGGGCCAATCGCACGAGGCCCAACTCTCGGTGCTGTGCCTGCCCGCCCTCGCCCACGCCCTGCTGCCCGGTGCCATCGCCCGGCTGCTGCAAACGCAGCCCCACCTGCGCGTGTCCATCACGCCGCAAGAATCGCCGCTGCTGGAGGAATGGATGAGCGCCCAGCGCTTTGACCTGGGCCTGAGCGAGCAAGCCGCCACGCCCCCCGGCGTGCAAGCCGTGCCGTTACTGACGCTGGACGAAGTGGCCGTGCTGCCCGCCGGGCACGCACTGGCGAACCAAGCCGTTCTGCGTTTGCAGGACTTTGCAGGCCAGCCGTTTGTGAGCCTGTCTGCCGACGACCCTTACCGCCGCCAGATCGACGAACGCTTTGCCCAAGCGGGCGTGGCGCGCCAGTTGCACCTGCAAACCCACAGCGCCGTGGCCGTGTGCGCGATGGTGCAGCAAGGCCTGGGGCTGGCCATCGTCAACCCGCTCACGGCCCTGGCCATGGCGGGGCCAGGGCTGGTGGTGCGCAGGCTGGGGTTCTCCGTGCCGTTCAGCGTCAACGCCTTGCTGCCGCTGTACCGCCCGGCGCTGCCGGAAGCCCAGCCACTGGTGCAGTCTTTGCAGGAGCAAGCCCAAGAAGTCACCGCAACGCTACAACGCTTGCTGGCCCCATAGACATCCTGAGGTAGCGACGTACCTTCGGCAAAAAACAGGTCTAGCGCTTATAAAACAAGCGCAAGCAGCTACACTTTTCATAGCAAATTGCCCTGCTTCGCATCCGCTAAAGCCCAAGGCGGCACGGCAATGACTGCGACCACCGCGTTTGTCGCGTTAAACAGTGCTGCCGAATGCATGTAGCCCAGTGCAGCAAGCACAGACGAAAAAAACCGGCCTCAAGGGCCGGTTTTCGTTGGGAGCGCAGGAAGCCGCGCAGCAATCAGTAGCGACCGCCGCCGAAGCCACCCGAGCCATAGCCCACGTCGGAGCGTTTGTTCGACGTGTACTCGCCAGCGTTATGCCCCCCGGCGCCACCACCGGCCTCACGCGGGCGGGCCAGGTTCACGACAATCGAGCGCCCATCCACGGACATGCCGTGCAATGCAGAAATGGCCGCCTGAGCGACTTCTGCCGAAGCCATTTCCACAAAGCCAAAACCCTTGGAACGGCCGGTTTCGCGGTCCATCATGACCTTGGCGGAAGAGACTCCGCCGAACTCGGCAAAGTTGCTTTGCAGGCTGGCATCGGTCACGGAATAAGGCAGGTTGCCCACATAAATTTTGGTGCTCATGGAGAAGTCTTTCTGGTGAGGGGCGCGCAGCGAACGGCGCACGGGGAAGAATCGGTGTGCGAACTTGAGAGTCCGCCGCGATGGCAAAGAGGGGGTCGGCAGTGGGCTGATGGGTCAGCACACCGGGGGGTGCGGCATGCAAGCTTGCAGCCAGCCCTGGGTCACCGCGAACAGACGGGCGGCTTCGGGCGAAGCAAAGGCTTTGTCAAAGCGGAACACGCGGCAGTAGCTGCCGTTGCCTTGAGACCGGTGGACCGAGAAGGAGGCGCGAAAGCGGCCACAGTCGGTCGGGTGTGTCGCGGGCGAAACGACGTACTGGCCCATGGAAATGGCTGTCTTGGAAATCTGGTGCATTCAGGGGAAACGCATACCCGGACCGGGTTGCGTGAGCTTCAAGGGAACACAGTTGGCGGTAGCTCTACCGTCCAGCTGGGCGACAAGGGTCGCAAAAGGCGGCTAGCGCGCGCTGGTGAAAAACCGCCGCGCTAGCGTTGCAAAGACGGCGCGGCTTGCCGCCGCCCTGTCGATACAACGGCGTCTAGTATATGGCCAAACACATAAAAAGGCCAAACAATATTCTTCAAAGTTTTATAACGCCACGCTTGGCCGCGTGGCGCTCGGCCCATCGCCCATCGCAGGGTGGGGCTGCTTCGTAGCAACAGGGCCCCGTCACCCCGCCGCCATCCCCCGCACCTTCGCCGCCAAGCGCTCTTGCACGGCGGGCGAGACGAACTTGTCCACTTCTCCGCCCAGCACCGCGATCTCGCGCACAAAGGTGCTGCTGATGAACTGGTACTTGTCGCTGGGGGTGAGGAAGACGGTTTCCACCTGCGGCATGAGGCTGCGGTTCATGCCTGCAAGCTGGAACTCGTAGTCAAAGTCGGTCACGGCGCGCAGGCCGCGCACCATGGCCTTGCCGCCGCGCGCCACCACAAAGTCGCGCAGCAGGCCCGAGAAGCTCTCGACCTGCACCTGTGGGTATTGGCGCGTGGCCTCGCGGACCATGTCGATGCGCTCTTCCAGGCTGAACAGGGTTTTTTTGTGGTGGCCGGCGGCCACGGCCACGATGACCTGGCCGAACAACTGGGTGGCTCTGCGCACCACGTCTTCATGGCCCAGGGTGATGGGGTCGAAGGTTCCGGGGTAAACGGCGAGGACGTTGTGGGCCATGGCGGGCTGTCTCCTGTGCTGACGGAATGGTCGTTGGCCCTGTGCCGGGCCGCGTGGGCGCATTATGCAGAGTGCACTGCAACATGGATGGCAGCGGCCAGCCCAGGCCACTTGGCAATTCACATAAAAATAGCTGCCAGCGCTTGATAAACAGGCGCTGGCAGCTATCAACTCAATAGCAATCTAATCGCAAATCAAGCGCAATTACAGCGCCACGGCGCGGCGCAGCAGGTGCGCGTGTACCGCCCCGGCCTTGAGGTGGCGGTGCACTGCCAGCCCCCAGGCGGCCAGCTCCTCGTCGGCCCAGGCGCGGGGGGCTTCCAGGTACACAAAGCCTTGCGCAGACACTGCCTGGGCGGCGGCTTGCAGGGCGGGGGTGAATAAGTCGCTGCCAAACGGCGGGTCGAGCAACACCAAATCCAGGCTGCCCGGCGCGGCTTGCTTGAGGGCCGCCACGCCATCGCCGCGCTGCACCCGCATGGCGGTAGCCTGCAGGCGCTGCTGCAGGGTGTGCAGCTGGGCCACCAGGGCGGCATCGCTTTCCACCAGTTGCACGCTGGCGGCGCCGCGCGAGGCGGCCTCAAACCCCAGCGCGCCGGTGCCTGCAAAGGCGTCCAGGCAGCGCCAGCCGCTCAGGTCCTGGCCCAGCCAGTTGAAGAGGGTTTCGCGCACGCGGTCGGGCGTGGGGCGCAGGCCGGGGCGCTGGGCCACGGGCAGACGGGTGCGCTTCCAGGCGCCACCGATGATGCGCACCTCGCCCGCGCCTTTGGGGGCCGCAGCGGCAGGCTTGTCTTTGGCGGCACCCTTTTTGCCTGCCGGGGCGGCAGGCGCTGCGGCAGCGGCCTGGGCCTTGCGGATTTCGGCGTTGATGGCGGTGGTTTTCAGGGTCGAGCGGCTCATGGCTTGCCCCCCACCACCACAGTCACCATGCGTTCAGGCTGCAGCTTTTTGGCCATGGCCGTGCGCACATCGGCCACGGTGAGGGCTTCCACCTTTTGCGTCCAGTGGTCCAGATAGTCGAGCGGCAGGCCATTCCAGGCGATGTTGGCCACGTTGCCCAACAGCTTTTTGTTGCTGTCGATGCGCAGCGCAAAGCCGCCGATCAGGTTGTCCTTGGCGGCGCGCAGCTCGGCCTCGGTGGGGCCTTCGGCCACAAAGCGCTGCACCACGTCACGCGCCACCTTCACGGCCTGGGCTGCCTGGTCGGGCCGGGTTTGCAGGCCGATGGTGAAGGCGCCAGCGTGAAGGCCGCCCGCAAAGTAGCTGTAGACGCTGTAGCTCAGGCCACGCTTTTCGCGCACTTCTTCTGTCAGGCGCGAGACAAAGCCACCGCCGCCCAGGATGTGGTTGCCCACCAGCAGGGCCAGGAAGTCCGGATCGCGGCGCGGAAAGCCGGGCTGGCCAATGAGCACGTGGGCCTGGGCAGAGGCGAAGGGGATGGCCTGCTCGGCCGCCGCCTTCAGGGGCTCGACCTCAGGCACCGCAGGCAGGGGCGCGCATTCGGCACCCGTGGCAGGCAGGCGGGCGAGCAGCTTGGTCACCAGCTCTTGCGCCTGGCTGCGGCTGACGGCGCCCACGATGCTGACACGGGCGCGGCAGGCCGCCACGGTTTGCGCATGGAAGGCCTGCAGGTCTTGCACGCTGATGCGGGCCAGCGTGTCAGGCGTGGTGCGCAGGCCGTAGGGGTGGCTGCCGTACACGGCGGTGGCAAAGGCCTCGGCCGCCACATTGGCGGGGCGGGTGGCGGCCTCGCGCAGGCTGGCGGACCAGCGGGCGCGGTCGCGGGCCCAGATGTCAGCGGGCCAACTGGGCTCGGCCAGTTGGCGGGCGGCCAGGCGGGCGGCGCGGTCGAGCAGCGGTGCGTCCGTCAAAGAGCGCAGCGAGTAGCGCAGGGCGTCGTTGTCGGCCCCGGCTTCAAAGCCTGCGCCCAGGTCGGCCCAGGCCTCGCCCAGAGCGTTTTCGTCCAGCGCGGCTTCGGCGCCCTGGCCTTTGACACCTTTGGCCGCCATCAGCGCCAAGGCGCTGGCCAGGCCGGACTTTTCCGCCGGGTCGCGGCGGCTGCCTGCGTCAAAGTCGATTTGCACGTCCACCATGGGGATGACGGGGCTTTCGACCAGCCAGACCTTGGCGCCGCTGGGCTCTGTCCAGTGCTGGATGGGGAGCAGCGCCCAGGCGGGCGCAGCATAAAAAACCACGCTAGCGCACACCAGACAAGCGCTGGAAGCTACTTTTTTGATAGCAATCATGTAAATATCCAAAGCTGATGTCAGTGCAGGATCGCCCCGGCGGGCAAGGCGGGACGTGGGCGGGCGCCTTCCAGGGGCTGGGGCAGCAGGGTGGCCACGGTGAGCTGGTCGTCGCCAAAGTACTTGGCGGCCACGGCTTTGACCTCCTCGGGGGTGATGGTGCGCAGCAGTGTGAGCAGCCGCTCTTCCGCATCGAGCGGGAAGCCCTGCACCCAGTTGCCGCCCAGCTCCTGCGCCTGGTTTTGCACCGAGTCGCGCTCGTACACAGTGGAGGCAATCCATTGCGTTTTGACGCGGGCCAGCTCGGCCTCGCTCACGCCGTCTCGGGCCACACGGGCCACTTCGGCGCGCAGGGCTTCTTCGACCTGCTGCGCGGTTTTGCCCGCAGCGGGCACGCCGGTGAGCATGAACAGCGACGGCCCACGGCCCGTGACCATGGCCGAGCTGCCTGCGTTGTCGGCCACGGGCTGCTCGCCCTGGCTCAGGGCGCGCTCCAGCCGCGCGCCGTCGTAGCCGCTGAACACGGCCGACAGCACCAGCAGGGCCAGGGCATCGCGGTCAGAGGCCTGCAAGTCCTGCACGCGCGACAGCGAGGGCACTTTGTAGGCCAGTGCCACATAGGCTTGCTCTGCCGGGGCCTTCACGGCCACGCGGCGCAAGCCCTGCTGCACGGGTTCGGTGCGGGGCTTGCGCTCGGGCACGGCGTGCGCGGGCAGGCTGCCGTAGTACTTTTCGGCCAGGGCGCGCACCTTGGCCACGTCCACATCACCGGCCACCACCACCACGGCATTGGCGGGCGTGTACCACTGGCGGTGGAAGGCGCGCGCGTCGCCCGGCGTCATGGCGTCCAGGTCGCTCATCCAGCCCACGATGGGGCGGCGGTAGGGCGATGCGTTGAAGGCGGTGGCAAAGAGCTGCTCGGCCAGCATGGCGCGGGGCTGGTCTTCGGTGCGCAGGCGGCGCTCTTCTTTCACGACTTCCAGCTCTTTCTTGAACTCTTCGTCGGGCCAGTGCATGTTGGCAAAGCGGTCGGACTCCAGCCGCATCACGTCTTCAAGCCGCTGGGCCGGGATTTGCTGGTAGTAGCCGGTGTAGTCACGGCTGGTGAAGGCGTTCTCACGCCCGCCCAAAGCAGCCACGCGGCGCGAAAAGTCGCCCGGCGGCACGGTTTTGGAGCCCTTGAACATCATGTGCTCCAGCACATGGGCCACGCCCGAGGTGCCGTCCACCTCGTCCATCGAGCCCACACGCACCCACACCATGTGCACGGCCGTGGGCGCGCGGTGGTCGGGCTGCACGATGAGCTGCATGCCATTGGCCAGCGTGAACAGCTGGGCACCGGCCGCGTTGGTGGCCTGGGCGACCTTGGCATGTGGGCCAGAGGCCCCTGCCGCTCGCCCCGCAGAGGGCGCAGCCACAGGGGCTGCAGAGGAATCCAAACCCGCAGCCATCACGTGGGTGACGGCTGTGGCACTGAGGCAGGCCAGAAGGCCCAGTAGGGTGAAAGCGCGTTTCATAGAATGCAGTGATTCTAAGAACCCGCCAATGTTCAGTTTTTTCAAGAAAAAGCCCACCCCCTCGCCCGCGACGACTGATGCCCCAGCACCAGCCCCCGCGCCCGTCGCCACGCCTGAAGCTGCGGCCAGCCCCGCACCTTCGGCGCCCCATGCCCCCGATACGCCCGCGCCAACGGCGCCCGCCCCCGCTGCAGCCCCTGGCTTTGGCTGGCTGCGCAATCCGTTTGCGGCCAAGCCGCCGGTGCCAACGCCCGGGCCAGCCACCGCAGCGGCGCCAACACCAGCAGCACCATCCCCCACACCAGCGCCTGCCAGTCCCCCTGTAGCCGCACAGCCACCGGCTTCGGCACCGGAAACTGTTGCACCAGTGACTGCTGCGCCGGTGGCCGCCTATGCCCCGGCAGCGCCTGTACAAACCGCCCCGCCAGCATCCCCTGCCCCGGTGCTGAAGGCACAACCCCCCGTAACGCATGCAGCACACGCAACGCAGGCAGCGCCCCTTGCGCCCGTGGCAGCGTCCCTTGCGCCAGCGGCAAAAGCACCGCAGGCACCCGTGGTGCACAGCCCACCCGCTGCTGCGCCAGCCGTGGCCTCCGCTCCCGCAGCCCCAGCGCCAGCCCCCGCAGCGGCAGAACGCAAGGGCTGGCTCGATCGCCTCAAAGCGGGCCTGCGCAAAACGGGCTCCAGCATTGCCACGGTGTTCACTGGCACGCAAATCGACGATGCCCTTTACGAAGAGCTGGAAGAGGCCCTGCTGATGGCCGACACCGGCGTCAAGGCCACCCAGCACCTGCTGGACGACCTCAAGCGCCGCGTGAAGGAGACCAAGACCACCGACCCCGCCGCCGTCAAAGGGCTGCTGGCCGATGCCCTGGCAGAGCTGCTGCGCCCCCTGGAAAAGGCCTTGGTGATTGGCGAGCACACCCCCACCGTCATCATGGTGGCAGGCGTCAATGGCGCGGGCAAAACCACCTCCATCGGCAAGCTGACCAAGCACCTGGCCAATGAAGGCGCCAGCGTGCTGCTGGCCGCCGCCGACACCTTCCGCGCTGCTGCGCGCGAACAACTGGGCGTGTGGGCCGACCGGAACACCGTGGAAATCGTGAGCCAGGAAGGCGGCGACCCCGCCGCCGTGAGCTTTGACGCCGTGACGGCAGGCAAGGCCCGGGGCAAAGACGTGGTGCTGGTGGACACCGCTGGCCGCCTGCCCACGCAGCTGCACCTGATGGAAGAGCTCAAAAAGATCAAGCGCGTGGTCACCAAGGCCGACGGCACCGCCCCGCACGAGGTGCTGCTGGTGATTGACGGCAACACGGGCCAGAACGCGCTGGCGCAGGTGCGATCATTTGACGACGCGCTGCAACTGACCGGGCTGATCGTGACCAAACTGGACGGCACAGCCAAGGGCGGCGTGCTGGCCGCCATTGCGCAAGAGCGCCCCATCCCCGTGTATTTCATCGGCGTGGGCGAGAAGCTGGAAGACCTGGAGACCTTCAACGCGCGCGAGTTTGCGCAAGCGCTGCTGTCCTGATCCCTTCCCCCCATTCAGGGTGCCCATGGGGCGCCCTGAAGTGCCCGCCGCCACGGTGCGGGTACAAATCCCGTTTACAAAATGCTGCAACCCCCGGATGATGGGCCTCCACCTACTCCGGCGGAGGCCCATGTTCCTTGAACTGGTCAAAGGCGTTGCACTGCTTCTGGCGCTGTGCTTTTTGCATGGCGTCAACATCCGTGTCTGGCGACAAAAGCCCCTGATCGGGCAGATCGTGTCGGGCGCCCTGTTTGGCGGCATTTGCGTGGTGGGCATGCTGCTGCCCGTGGTGCTGATGCCCGGCGTGATCTTTGATGCGCGCTCGGTCGTGCTGTGTATGGCGGGCCTGTTTGGCGGGCCTGTGGTCGCCATCATTGCGGGCACCCTGACCATGGGCTGGCGCCTGTGGATTGGCGGTGCGGGCATGGGCGTGGGCCTGCTGGTGGTGGTGATTTGTGTGGCGCTGGGCCTGCTGTACCGGCAGGCCCGCCAGCGCGGCAAGCTGGATGTAGAGCCGCGCACCTTGCTGCTTTTTGGGCTGCTGGTGCACCTGGCTGTGGTGGGGGCATTTCAGCTGCTGCCAGAGCCAGCGGTGCAACGCATCAACCAGACCGTGGCACTGCCCTTCGTGCTGATCTTCACCGTGGCCACCTTGCTGCTGGGCATGCTGCTGAAAGACGTGGAAGAGCGCTTGAACACCGAAAGGGCCTTGAGCGAGAGTTCTGCCCGGCTGCGCGCCATCACGCAGGCCATCCCCGACGTGCTGCTGGTGTTGGACCGCAACGGGCGCTACCTGGAAGTGCTGTCCAACGACAAGACGGCCCTGGTCGCCAGCGCCAAGGACTTGCTAGGCAAGCAGCTGAGCGATGTGCTGCCGCCCGACCAGACGCAGTTGTATCTGCGGCTGATCCAGGAAACCCTGCGCACGGGCCACACCCAAACGCTCGAATACGAAATTCGCACCCTCGACGGCCTTCGCCAATTCGAGGGGCGCACCCAACCCCTGGGGGTGCCCGTGCAGGGGGACAAGGCGGTGGTGCTGCTGGCGCGCGACATCACTGCACGCAAGCAGGCGGAGGCGGCGTTGCGTGAATCCGAGCTGCGGTTTCGCTCACTGCTGCTGAACATACCGTCCATCTCGGTGCAGGGCTACCTGACCGATGGCACCACCAGCTACTGGAACAAGGCCTCGGAAACCCTGTACGGCTACACCGCACAAGAGGCCATGGGCAGCAACCTGTTTGAGCTCATCATCCCGCCCGTGATGCGCGACACCGTGCGCACCCATGTGGAGCAAATGTTTGCCACCGGAGAGGTGATCCCGGCGGGAGAGTTGCAACTGCAACGCAGAGACGGCAGCTTGGTCGACGTGTTCTCCAGCCATGCCTACATCCAGGTGCCCGGCCAGCCCCCCGAGATGTTCTGCATCGACATCGACATCTCTGGCCGCAAAGCCGCCGAAGACGAAGCCCGTTACCTGGCCTTTTACGACGCCCTGACGGAGCTGCCCAATCGGCGCCTGCTGGTGGACCGGCTGCAGCAAGTGTTGGCAGGCAGCACCCGCAGCGGCATGGCCACGGCCGTGCTGTTTGTAGACCTGGACAACTTTAAAACGCTGAACGACACCCGCGGGCATGAGGTGGGTGACATGCTGCTGACCGAGGTGGCACGCCGCCTGCAAAGCCATGTACGTGAGCTGGACACCGTGGCACGCCTAGGCGGCGATGAATTTGTGGTGGTGCTGCAAAACCTGGGCACGGACCCCACCGAGGCCGCCGACCAGGCCCGTATGCTGGGCGACATGCTGCGCGCCCGCCTGGCACAGCCTTACGACCTGGCCGGGCATGAGCACCACTGCTCTGCCAGCATCGGCATCACGCTGCTGCACGGACAGCGCACCACGGTGGACGAAATCCTCAAACAGGCCGACATGGCGATGTACCGCGCCAAAGACGCGGGGCGCAACACGCTGCGCTTTTTTGACCCGGACATGCAGCAGGCCGTCAACCGCCGTGCCACGCTGGAAGCCGAGCTGCACAACGGCCTCAAACAAGGGCAGTTTTTGCTGCTGTACCAGCCCCAGGTCGATGAAACCGGCCGCATCCAGGGCGCCGAAGCCCTGGTGCGCTGGCAGCACCCCGAGCACGGTATGGTGCCGCCCGGTGAGTTCATTGCCCTGGCAGAAGACACAGGCCTCATCGTGCCCCTGGGCCTGTGGGTGATGGAAACCGCCCTGCGCCAGCAAGCCCAATGGCGCAACGTCCCGGCCCTTGCACACCTCACCCTTGCCATCAACGTCAGCGCGCGCCAGTTCCACCAGGACGATTTTGTGACCCAGGTGCTGAACCTGCTGCACACCACCGGCGCCGACCCCACCCACATCAAGCTGGAGCTGACCGAGAGCCTGCTGCTCAAAAACGTGGACAGCGTCATCACCACCATGCGCGCACTGCGGGCCTACGGCCTGGGTTTTTCGCTCGACGACTTCGGCACCGGCTATTCATCGCTCAGCTACCTCAAACGACTGCCGCTGGACCAAATCAAGATTGACCAGGGCTTTGTGCGAGACGCCCTGGTGGACCCCAACGATGCAGCCATCGCCCGCTCCATCATCGCGCTGGCGGGCAGCCTGGGCCTGTCGGTTATCGCAGAGGGGGTGGAAACCGAGGCACACCATCAGTTTCTGCTGTACCACGGGTGCAAGGCGTTCCAGGGCTACTTCTTTGGCCGCCCGCAGACACAAGCCGCTTTTGAAGGCTTGGTACTGAGTGAGCACTACGGGGAGTATCAGTAGGCGGAGACTGAGTTGCTGCAGGTTTAAAGGACGCTCGATGAGCTTGGGGCGGTGTCAACGGAACCTGCAGCAGCCCAGGTCAGCGCTGCAGCGATTGCTGTTATCCAAACCGTGCCATCTAAGGCGCACTATCGGGCAAGAGCTGCCGCTGTCGGTTTGAGAAAGCACTCGCCGAATGTTTGCATTCACTGGCAGCAGCAGTCCCTGGGTTCGCATGACGAGTCAAGCGCCGTAGGTTTCGCTCCATTTGCCATTCGGTTTACAGCGTCGCGTATAGCGTTTGGGCGACAGCGCGGCGCCTCTATCCACGAGCTTCAGGGTATGTGGTCACAACGATGCCAAGCACTCTGCGATTAGCACTCTGAACCAAAGCTGGGCGGGATGCGAGTCATTGCGTCGATGCCAAACCAGATCGAATACGATTTCAGGCAATGCGATCGGAGGCTGAAAAACGCCAACTGGCGACCAGCCGGCGCCGGGCATGCTCGTGCGCCCCTGTCAGCCTAGCCGCCTTGCGGCCACCGCTTCAGGACGAGCGCGTCTTGCCGATAACGAGAAGGTTACGATGAAAAGCCTCCTCGCTCTGCTGCTGGTCAGCGCCTGCTTTCAGGCGCAGTCCGCCGACCTGCCTCCCTGCGACAAGGCGGTGCGTTTCAGTGCGGCTTGGTTCGCCGACCCGGAAGTGGACAACGCCAAACCGGCCGCCGAACTGACGAAGATCGGCGCGGGCGCCGGCCGCAGCGGTACGCAACTCGGCCACGTCGTTGTCGAGACCAAGCTGGCGGTGATCCCGCAGACCAGTTGCCAGGGCGTCGTCGTGCGGCTGGATTACATCAAACCGGTGCTGCGCGTGGCCAGCGAGATCCCGCCGGGCAGCTGTGCTTATGCACACGTAATGAAACACGAGCAGACCCATGTGCGCATTCACCGCGACATCGCGCGCCAGTTCCGCGAGCTGGACTATCCCTGGGCCTCGGGCGGCAGCAGCGCGGGCATCCTGGTCTACGCGAAACAGGAACTCAGCCGCCTGATGCAAGCCCAGGTGCAGTTCGATAGCCCAGAGGAATACGCCAGCAACTTCAGTGCGTGCGGTGGTGAGATCACGCGGCTGGTGAAGCCCGCGGCGCCTACCAAGTCGGGGCAGACACCGGGTTGAGGCAACCGCCTTGCGCGAAGGCTGATTGGTCGCGCCTTGGGCTGGACCAGACTGATGCCGACGGTCAGGCTTGCTGCCGCCGAGACCGGAGTGAGCCACCGCGCCGACCTTCGACTGCGCCACTTGTTGCGCCCCCGCAGCTAACAGGGGTGTGGGTATAGAGCTACTCGCGTGGCTCGCGGGGGCGTCGGCACATGATTGCAGCAGCGCGCGCTCCTGACGGCCGATTTCCCACGGAGGTATAGGCGACCTCGGCACGCGGTGCCCCATCGGACGCCTTACCGGTCTCTACTCCTCGCCGTACTCAAACTTCCTAAGAGCAATCGACTCGTCGGTGCGGCGACGCTCACTGTCCCGCATTGCTTCCAGTTCGGCGATGTACTTGGCAGCAAACGCCCGGACGCGCTCGCGTGGGTCCTCCAACCAGTCCAAGACTTCAAGGCGCTTCTTATCGTAGGCCTCAGACATCCCGTACTCGCCGGAAACCACTCCCGTGCTTTGGAGAGCTATCGACACCTCGTGAAGTAGCTCGCTGCTTGGAGGAAGCGCTTGGATAAGATGTTTAGCAACCGGGTGGATGAAGCTCTGCCCGTCGTAAGCGCGAAGGACGCTAGATACGAAGTACAGCTCCGCCTCACGCGCTGTTCGAATCAGATTGACCAGCGAATCTTGGAACGCCTCAGGGAACTTTGGGAAGACTAGCTGCAGCAGCTTGGCCCCTCGATATTGAAATAGCGATTGGTCCTTGCTGTACCAGTCGAAGACTCGCTGCACGACCATCGGTGCATTTGCTGCCAATGGCTCATGGAGAGAGTGGAACTGGTACGGCAGCTCATCGTAGCCGCCGTCATCCTCATGCCCCGCTGCGTGAGTACCCTCATCCGGCTCGTACACCCTTGCGCACAGGAAGTCGACAACGTCGCCTGGTTCGTGCTCCGCAATGACAGCAAGGACGTCCTCTGCCTGGTAATCGATGACCGGCAGGAAGCGCAGATTCCCCAAGACCTCTTTCCGCTCGGCTGGGGTGAGCTGGGCAACAACTTCCTTCGCTTCCTTCCGGTACCAGATGTCACTAACCCAGCGAGAGTCTTTGAGCGCGGTCAGCTCCCGTAGTGAGTGCAGGAACAAGTTCTTGAGTGGTTCCCGCTGTCCGTCGTCATCCGACCGAGCAATTCCGACCGCCGCGACCTGGCGCAACACAAAGGCGTCCTGAAGCTGGACGGCCTTGGCGAGAATCTGCTCAACCACTTCGAGGTCGACGCTCTTTGTCGACAAGAACAACTTCGCACAGGCGTACAGGGGCGACTTGGCTTCAGAAGTCGCATGCTCGATCCAGCCGCGCATGATTGGAAGGAGTTCAGCCTTCTTGTCGCTGTCCCACACTCCACGAAGAATTGGAATCAGGAAGGCCGACAGCCGGTCCGACTCGTTGACCAGGAGGTCCAGCGCGAAGTTCGGATAGGAACCAGCGACGTTTGCTAGGAACTCGTAGAAGACCGGGAAGGTCGCCATGTCGGTCGACTCGGTCTGAGCGAACGTCAGGATTCGCTGCTTCCAGACATCAAAGCCATCTTGCTGAACACGCACCACCAAAACATCTGCATCCGCCGCTCTGCGTTTCTGTGCTGTAGTGATGTACGAACTATCTCCTCCAGGCCCGGTCCACTCCCCGAAGACTCCCTCAAATCCGATGAGGGTCTTGTAGATGGTGTACTCGCCGTTGGCATCGATGATTGCCTTGACCGCAAGAGCGGAAGACCTGACCTCATCCGAGCGGCTGTGATAATGAATCCAGTAGCTGTCGTGCTCAATCTTCTGGACTATCTGTAGGTCCGACTCACGTGCAGCGATACGTGCAAACAGATCCAGGACTTCTTGCGCGTTCGCCGCGATCATCTCCACGTATTGCTTGTCGACTGCAGAGCGAATGTCTGCACGAGCCGCTGCATTCAGCGTCCTAATCGCAGAGAGCTTCTGGCGCTTAGTTTCGGCGAAGCCGTAGATTCTCTTGAGAAGGTCGACGCTCCTTCGCCTCACCGTCGGGACGTCACCAGCTGCAGGGGTAACCGCACGCGATAAAGTGACCGCTGTTGACGACCAACGGGCTGATTCCATCGAAGTTGATAGCAAACCCTCCAGCAGCGTAAGGACGCCGCTCAAATGCTCCAGCAAGAAGCCGTCGGTTTTTCCCTCAAGGGTGTCGATGATCTCCATTTGAGGTGCCGCACCGATGCCTCGCCGGCGGCCCTCTTCAGTACCATAGAAGACGGACAAGTTGTACTGCGCCAGACTGCGCAAAGCGTCGCTCGCAGCTTTCCTCACGGACTCTTCCGAGTGGGCCTCTGCCCAGAGAAGAACATCGGTGACAGCTGCAGTTTCTAGGTATCTGAGGCCGGACATGACCGTGATGGCTTTGATCATCAGGGTGTGAGCGCCGCGGTACCTGCTCAAGGACTCGCCCCAGCCACTGAACTCTTCTGGGTGCTGCAACTCACGGCTTTCCACGATGCGCAAGAACTGGCTCAGCGCAGCCACCGCATCCTTGCTTCGTCGAGATCCCACGATGGCGAGGACTTCGAGCGCAAACTCAAGCGCGTCGTACTGCGAGCCTTCGAGCAGCGCGGCGAAGGCTTCTGCGCAGGCTCGTCCAACCGCTTCTTCAGCAGCAGGTGTTTGCGACTGAGCCAAACGCTCCAGCACCTTGATGCGCGTTGCGGAATCCACGGTGTCAGCCTCCCAGCCCAGTGAGCTTGATCATCTCTTCCTCGACGAGCTCCGTTGCTCGCTGAGCGTGGACGCCGTCCACGCGGAGGTAGTTGTTGCCGGTGTCCCGAATCATTCCGGCCAGCGCCAGCCGCTCGAGGACATTTCGCGCAGCATCGACCGCTGCTCCCGACTGCACGAGCAGATTGATCGCCTCCTGTTTGCCAGCTCTCCCCAGATAGCTGATTAATCCAAGAGCCTTTTCCTCCAACGACCGGAAGAAATCCCTAGCTGGCGCTACAACGTCCAGTCTTTCCCCAGGGGGGGCTGCTACGGTCGGTACATCGGGCACGTTCTGCTTGATGTCGCCAGGCAGAACTGGCGCCACAACGGGCCCTTCGTCACCGGCCGCCGTCGGCTCATCGGGCTCGTCGCCCAACCTCAGGTCACCTGGCTCCAGCGCCTTTGCGGCGGCAAGCCGCACCTTCAGAAGACTGACTGCCGCGTGTAAATTCTGCGGGCCGCAGTCGACAGGCGTAATGAGCAAGTCTCGGTTCTCTGCCTCCTTCAGCAGGGCGTCATCAAACTTGCTGTCGCGATAGAACGCCCGCATGTCGCGAGACGCAAATACAAGCTCCGACCCTGCCGGCAAACTCAGCAGGCACTCCCAGATCAAGCAATCCTTGATGTCCTGATTTGCCTTCATAGCGGGCTTGCGCCCCTCGACCGCCCGGTCAAGCGCGGCTGCCTTCAGATCCGCCGAGGCACTAATTTCGAAGGTGATATCTTTCAGGTCGCCCAAAAATTTGGGGCCGTGCGCCTCCCAGAATTTGGCCTGCGGCAGGGCTGCCGTCACCCTATGTCCGCTCAACGTTTCCAGCTTCGACAGCACGGCCTCCGCATCTTCGTGCGCTGACGACGCGACCTTTGCGTAGTTGGACAAATACTCCGCCCGCGAAACCTCGGGCAGTGCAATCTGAGCTCGCAACGCGCGAAGCAAGCGGACAACCTCTGGCCCGCCCTTCTTTGCCAGAAGATGCGTGTCGTAGACGACGGTGTTGGCGTCACAAAAGAAGAATAAGGGTCTGCCGATCATGGGGAATGGATCGTACCTGACCCAACTTTATGCAAGATTTGTCGTCGCCGAAGCCGGACTGCCGACTTGCGTCGAGCTGGAGAGCCTTGGGCGCGCAACCTGCGTTTCAGTACTAGGCGTTGCGTGGCCCTCGTCGGCGAGGGCCTAGCGTCCTCATCGTTAGTGATTCTCCGCCTCAAAATACTGTCCTCGTCTGAAACTTCCCGGGAGTCGCACTGCACGCGCTACCGTCGTTCGGAAGCGTCGTATGTATCAGTTGCTCGCGACGGCGCACATGTTCGCCACGCACTTGTTGCAGGCCGGCTGCGACAGCCGAACCGTGCTGGAACTCCTGCACCACTCGGATGTGGCGACGACCATGATTTGCACCTGCGTGTTGGACTTCACCCGGTTTCGTAGACATATTTCAACTTCCGTTTCGAAGTTGTTCGAATGCCAGCGGACTCAGTTGGTCTAGGTGACTGTGCCGACGGATTCGATTGTAAAAACCTTCGATGTAGTCAAACACATCTGACTTGGCGTCTTGCCTGGTGGCATAGATATGGCGTTTGACTCTCTCCTTCTTCAAGCTGCTGAAGAAGGACTCTGCTACCGCGTTGTCCCAACAGTTTCCACGTCGGCTCATGCTTGGCACCAATTGGTTGTCCTTGCACCAGCGGGCGAAGTCGTCACTGCCAAACTGACTTCCTTGGTCGGAATGGATCATCACTGGACCCGTTGGGCGCCTGCGCCACACTGCCATCGTGAGCGCATCCAACACCAACTCTGTAGCCATGCTGGAGTTCATCGCCCAGCCGACCACCATGCGCGAGTACAGGTCAATTACGGCCGTTAGGTACAACCAGCCCTCATGGGTTCGGATATAGGTAATGTCGGTGACCCACACTTGGTTCGGTAGCGTGACCGTGAACTCACGTTGCAACCGGTTCGGTGCGGCAGTCGCAGGAAGACCGACTCGGTAGCGTGGCCGCTTGTAACCACGCACTGAGCGCAGTTGGGCCTGGCGCATCAGGCGTGCTACACGTTTTTGACCGCACGCCATACCGTCCTCTCGCAAGTCCCGCAGGATGCGTGGGCTTCCATAAATCCCATGGCTGTCGTCAAAGGATTGCCGAATGCTTGCCAGCAAAACATCATCGGCTAAGGCGCGTTTGGACTTTGGATTGGCCTTCCAAGCGTAATAGCCACTGCGCTGTACGCGCAGAACGCGGCACATGCTGCTGAGCCGGAACTGGCCTTTATGTTCGGCCATGAATGCGTACTTCACCCGGACAGCTTGGCAAAGTACGTTGCGGCCTTTTTTAGGATGTCGCGCTCCTCATTGGCCCTTTTGAGCTCCGCTTTGAGCCGGGATACCTCGGCCTTGAGCTGGCTTGTCTCTGCCCCCCCTGCGCTCGATTGCTCTTTGGCAAGCCGCACCCACAGGTACAGGCTTTTGTCTGACATGCCCAATCGATTGGCTACATCCACTACCCCATGACCACGCTCGGTCACCTGTTTGACGGCTTCTGCCTTGAACTCAGCCGGGTATCGCACTCTCTTCATTTCTCACTCTCCAGTTCAATTTCGACCTTGATAGGTGTCTATTGAACCGGGTGAAGTCCAAACCAATAGTTCGTCTCTGCCAGAAGATATCGATTGACCGCAGCCACCACAAATTAACCTTCTTTGATTTCTTGACATTCAAAGTCCTCGAAGTCGCTTGGTTTCGCATCCAGGGTGATTGCATTAGCTCTGACCGCTGATCCCTCTGGTATTGCAAGAGTTGAGAAAGTCTTCGTAGTTGATTTTGGGCGTGAAGTCCTGTGTGTCATCCGATCCAAAAATGCCTGCACTGTAGCCGCCGTGCGTGTCGAGGTTACTGCCATTCAGGAGATGACCAACTGCGATTTCCACGCAATGGCGCGCACCGGAGGGTATCTTGAGTAAACCAAACGTGGCGTACGTTGACCGTTTTTTGGACAAGAACCAGCAATGCCCAGCCAATACCGAAGGTCACCGCGAACAAGATAAGACACATGCTGGGATTGCCGCATGCTGGGGCATCGAGCACATGTCAAACCAGATTCGGCGTAGGTATCTCGAACTCCGTTGCGACAAAAAGCGCCAGCTACGCAAGCACTGCTAGTGTGAACGAGACCACGACCCAGCCGACTGCGGGACAATGAAGAACAAGGGCGATTAAATCGCGTCCTCTGTCTGTGCTTGACTTGGCAGCCTTGGTCTCGCCAGGGACGTCTTCTTGTGCAAGGATGTGGGCAGCAACAACCCGGATTTCCGGGACTAGTCGAACTCTTCAGCCATTGATTGTGATCAAAACTTGTTCAGGCTTAACGCCAAAACGAAGCGCAATACCAGTCTTTGCTTCTTCCAAACTCAGTCCTGTCCGAGAATTACGCGCCATTGAGCTTGCCTCCTTCTTGAGAGGGGCTTCCAGCATCGGCATAAGTTTGAAATCTAGGGTGTCGACGTTGATGCCAATTTCATCCAAGGTCGTGTACCGGACGGGATTTCTGTTGCCCGGCCATGCCTCCGGAACAGAAATTTCCGCGTAATGGCTGATCATGATGATGCTTCGATCTGACTCCGCTTGATCTTCAGTGGAAGGCACAACTTTACTGACCCTTCCTACTAAAAATGCTTCCTTGTGGGGAGCTGAAGCCTGCCCCCAATCATCTGCGAATCCACGGTTTTGGACGCAAACAAGGTACCCACAACTAGCGGCCCTTTGTGCATCAAGGACCCAAGCTTGCGACCCCCCTTCAGACAAAATTCGGTCAATGCCGCGCGCAGTGAATACTGAAACCGCCGAGTTATCTTGAGCCATGCCATCTCCACTAAAGTATATCCAAAGTATAAACTAATTTTCAATTCATGCATGAAATACATATACATTCTTTATACTTCAAGTACTAAACCGCTGCAGGGCGACCTTTCTGCAGTTGCGATGGGCCGAAACCGTCAGTCAAATGTGCCGTTCGTCGAAACGGCGAACAGCTAACACGTCACCACACACGCGCTCGGCAGTTCGATCGTTGTGGTGAACATTGGTCCCCTGCCCTAAAAAAGCGCCTTCTGCGCGCTCGTCAATGCCACAAAGCTTTCCCCCAACGGCTGAAGAATCGCATCAGCAATGGGCTGCAGTTGCTTGACGAAGTAGTGCTCATAGTCAATGCGCGAATGCCGGGCCTCCAGAGGCTCGGGGCCGCTTTGCGTCATCACGTACTCGATCCAGCCACCACGCTGGTACTGCTGTGGCCGGTTCAACTTCACGTTATGTGCGTCAGCGATGCGCGCTGCGCGCACTTGCGGCGGTACATTGACCTCGTAGGCATCGAGCCGGTGGCGCAGACGCTTGCGGTAGAGGAGCAGCGCATCCATCTGGCCATCCAGCATGGATCGCGCATAGTCGGCGACGAACGCCCGATAGGGCTCTCCGTGGAAGATGCGTGACAGCAAGCCCTCCTGGAACTGGCGCGCCAGCGGGGTCCAGTCGCTGCGGGCCATTTCCAGCCCACGGTAGACCATCTCCTCCCGTCCCTCTTCATCGACGCTCAGGCCAGCGTAGCGCTTCTTGCTGCCGACATCCGAGCCTCGGATGGTGGGCATGAAGAACTTGGCGTAGTGGGTGTCGAACTCGATCTCGAGGAAGTTCTCCAGCTGCTGCTCGTCCCGCAGCTTGCCTGTCCACCAGCTGTTGATCTCCTTCACCAGTTCGGCTGCAATGGCGTGCGCCTCTGCGTTGGCATGGGTGCGTTTGAGCCAGACGAAGATGGAGTCGGTATCTCCGTAGATGACCTGGTATCCGCGCTGCTCCACGAACGTCCGGGTGAGCTTCATCACCTCGTGGCCCCGCAGGGTCACGGCAGACACCAGCTTGGGATTGAAGAAGCGGCACTCGGACGCGCCCAGCACACCGGCAAAGGAGTTCATAAGCAGCTTCAGGGCCTGCGACAGGGGCTGGTTTCGCACCCGCTTGGCTTCGTCCCGGGCATTTGACAGGGTGGTCACGATGTCGGGCAGACAGTGTTTCTCGCGCGAGAACAGCGTGCCTTGCGGCCCCTGGACCAAGCCGGTCTGGATGTTGGCACTCTCTCCCTCGGCCAGGCCCACGGGATCCACCAGGAAGGTCCGGATGATGGAGGGGTACAGGCTCTTGTAGTCCAGGACCACGACGGAGTCGTAGAAGCCTGGGGTGGAGTCCATCACATAGCCGCCGGGGTAGGCCTTGGCGGCGATGTCACCCACGTTCGGCGCCACGTAGCCCAGGCGGTGCATGCGTGGCAGGTAGTGATGGCTGAACGCGGCGATGGAGCCTCCGAAGTGATCTATCTGCAAGCCTGTCGTCTGGGCTCGCTCCAGCACGAACGGCAGCAACTCCAGCTTGTCGAAGATGCGCAGGACGAGGGCGCAGTCGCGGATGTTGTAGCTTGCTAGCGCGGGCTTGTCTTCCTGGTAGCGCCGCTCTATCTCAGCCATCTTGTCGTAGGCATCGCCGATCTCCTTGCCCTCGCCGAGCAGTTTCTGAGAGACCGCTTCGAGGCTGAACGACGGGAAGCTCCACATGCCCGCCCTGAGCGCTTCGATGCCATCGACGACGACACGTCCGGGCATTGGAGCGAACAGGTAGCCTTGCCGGCCGGGGTGTGTCCGCCACGCGATGGGACGCCGTTCACGTCCGAGCAGCAGTTGCACGGAGTTTGCATCGGCAGTCTTCTGCAGTACCCGCAGATCGAACTGGATCACGTTCCAGCCGATGATGACGTCCGGGTCATGGGCATCAAACCAGGCATTGAGCTGCTCGATCATCTCCTGGCGAGTTGGGCAGTACACAAGCCTGAAGTCCATCGGCGATAAAGCTGGCGTCGACTCTGAAGCTGGCACTGGCGCCTCCCCCAGCATGAAGACCACCCGGTCACCCGCGCCATCCAGTGCGATCGAGTACAGCTCTTCGGTAGCGCTCGTCTCGATGTCCAGCGACACCACTTTCAACACCGGGCGCCAACCGGACGCGGGCTTCAATCTGCCGTCGATGATGGTCGAGTCTTCGCGCTGGCCTCCCTCCACGAGGACACCAGCTGTGATGAACCGCTCCATCAGGTAGCGGTCATGCGGCCGCACATCCGCTTCGTACAGCGGGATCCCCAGTGGCTGGAGTGCGCGCGCCAGCTTGCCGAGATCGCGGAACCTGCGGGCGTAGACACCGATGACAGGATCCTGGTCGAACGTCTTCAGACCGAACTCCTTGACCTCTAGGTCCTGCAGGCTCGCCAGCGGGACATGTGCAGCTGCCCTGTATCGGACCGGGAGGAAGGCGACTGAAGTCTGCTGCTTCAGAAGTACTTTCTTCGGCCCCTGGTCGGTGGCCAGCCAGTATTCGATCTCAGTGCCGTCCGGCAGATCGCGCCAGTTGCGGGTGAGGAGGAAGCCCCGGAGTTCGGGGGGTGTCGGGGCTGGGGACATCAGGTGGGACGAAAGACGCTAGCGCGCGAAGTCTGCAGAAATTTGCGAGGAAGTGAGGGGTGTTGGGACGCTCTTGCACGAAATACTGATTTTATATACAGTATATTGAGACAAACGAGGAGAATGCCATGGACAAGCCCTGCCGCTACGTATTCCGGCCCGCACGACCCACCCCTGCGTTTTTGCGCCGTATTTGGGCATGGCTGTGAGGAAAGCACCATGTGTGCCTTAGAAGTCAGCGTGGAACGCGCTGCATCCTGGAATCTTCAGCTGGGCGCTCCTGGCCTACCGAATCTCTGATTTCAGACTGCCTAATCGACCGTTTGAGGCTGGTTGCCGCCGCCCAATACACCGTGCGCGAATGTCCGCTCACACTGAAAGCTGTCATCGATGTTCAAGCTCGCAACGATTTCGCCGATGAAGACCTGACACCGTCGGCACGGGTAGTCTTCGACAGTCTGGTTCTCAGACATGCGAGCTAATACTCCCTCATCCCACGAGCTCAGCCAGCCCTATAGCCATGCGCGACGGCGCAACGCTGATGATCTCTGGCTCCACGACTTGGTGCTTCACAAACGGGTCTTCTTCCACCAAGGCTATCACCTCGGCCTTGCTGAGCTTTACTGCCAGCAGCGCACCGCCTTGAGCGTTCTCCAGAGAACCTGCGAGCAGAAACACCCCGTCGCTGATCCCCTTTTCAATCCACTCCTTGTGCCCCGCCATCCGCTGCGCGGCTTGCGAACGATTGGGCCCGAACTTGAGCAAGACAATGTGCATGAGAACTCTCTCCTATTGATAGCGATATCAGCGTTGGAATCTGGGATCTACTTTTGCGGCGCGCCTTGACCCGCCGCATCCAGCACCCAGGCTTCGATCCGCTTGACCTCATGGCGAATGAAGGTCTCGTCATGGAAGGCGTTGGCCAAAGAAGCAATGCCTTGGCTTCGCGCCAACAGGTGCATCGCCAGCGCGTCAGCATCCTTGATGCGGCCCAGCTCTACAAACTGCTGCGCCAGCCAGCGCCTGAACTGGCCAAAGATCATTCCTGCCTCGCCTTGTGAGGGATGTTCGAGCTTTGCCAGTTCGGCGCACAGCGTTCCCACTGGGCAACCGAAGCGCTGAATGTCCTTGCGGTTGTCGATCAGCATCTGCGCAAAGCACTTCAGCCTCTCGATGGGCGTGCGCCCCTTGAGCGCCCAGGCGTCCAGCATCCCCTGCGTTTTGGCGGCTCTGTAGGCAATGACTTCTTTGAGGATGTCGTCCTTGGTTTTGAAGTGGTAATAGAAGTTGCCGCGCGAGATACCCACTGCATCGGCAATATCCGCGAACGAAGTGTTCTCAAAGCCACGTTGATAAAACAGAAGATCGGCTTTCTCGACGATTTCCTGCCGTGTACTGGGTTTGGGGTCGGTGGATTTCATGCTGCCGCCATTGTTGAGAGCGATTGCTCAGTGGCCGTTGGATAGTCCGTGTATCCACGCTCGTCTCCGCCATAGAACGTGGCCGGATCGGAGGACGCGAGAGGAAGATCTCGACGCAGCCGTGTGACCAAGTCCGGATTGGCAATGAACGGCTTACCGAAGGCAATCAAGTCGGCAGAGCCTTGCTCGATAGCTGCCATGGCTCGGGCTCTGTCGTAACCGTTGTTGGCAATGTAGGTGCCGCCAAAGCGGCGCCGTAGTTCGCGATAGTCCATCGCCGGGACAGTGGCCGACATATCCCCCTCCAGCACATGTAGATATGCCAGGTGTAGTTTGGAAAGCTCTTGGGCGTAGTACCCAAAATGCGCTGCCGGGTCGCTGTCGTGCATGTCATTGAAGCGGTTTTCTGGACTGAATCGCACCCCGATGCGACCCTTCGGCCAGATCTCGCTGACGGCAGCCACGATCTCCAGCAGAAACGTCAACCGCTTTGTAGGTGATCCTCCATACCGGTCGCCTCGTTGATTGCTTCCATTCCGAAGGAACTGATCAATCAGGTACCCATTCGCGGCGTGGATTTCGACGCCGTCGAAGCCTGCAGCATTTGCCACTGCGGCGGCCTTCTTGAATTGGTCCACCACCTGGGGGATCTCCGCAGTGGCCAGCTCTCTTGGCGTCACGAACGGCTGCATCCCTCCGTATGAGACTGCCAAGCCTTCGGGCTTGATCGCTGAAGGGGCGACGGGCATCTCTTCGTTCACCTGAAGACTGGGGTGTGAGATACGACCGCAGTGCTGTAGCTGGGCAAAGATGTGCCCGCCTTTGGCATGGACCGCGTCAGTGACCTTCCGCCATCCCTGCGCCTGTTCCTCCGTGTAGATCCCGGGCGTTCCGGGATATCCAACCCCCTGAGCCGACACGGGAGCAGATTCGGAGATCACAAGCCCGGCGTCACCACGCTGTCCGTAGTGGATCGCCATGAGAGGGGACGGTACGCCCTCGGGTGCTGCACGGTTGCGCGTCATCGGCGCCATGACGATCCGGTTGCCGAGCAACATGTCGCTCAGCATGAAGGGGGCAAAAAGCTCATGCATGCAAGACTCCACAATTTTAGGTCATTTGTCCTAGTATCGTAGGACGAATGACCTAATCGTGTCAACATGCGCATGGATGTTCGATCAGTTCAAGTCGGTAACCATCAGGGTCTGCAACGAATGCAATGTTCTCTGGAGCCTGGCGTTGCGGGCTTGAATGCGTCATGGGACCAGGCGCGCGGACGACTTGTACATTGGCCTCGGCCAGGTACCTGCAGGTCCGCTCAACGTTCGCGACCCTCAGGGCAACATGCCCAAACGCCGACCCATGGTCGTAGTCCTGTGTGTCCCAGTTGTGGGTGAGCTCAATGGCTGAAGACAGTTCTTCATTGCCGTACCCGACAAATGCCAAGGTGAAGCGTCCTTCGGGGTACTCTTCCTTGCGGAAAAGCGTCATGCCAAGTAGTCCGACGTAGAAGGCGATCGACCGATCCAGGTTGCTCACACGCAGCATGGTGTGAAGCAGCGCGGAAGGGGTGAGCGCTTCTTCGGAATGTGTTTCTGTGCTCATTTTTTGAATCCTTGGATTTCGCAAGGCCACCTCGTCAGCACTGAGGTGGCCCAGCAATCTGATGCGGTTAGCCCTTTGCTATTGCTTCGCCGATTTCGGCATTGGTCAGGGACTTCCCGCCCCAGTTCCAGGCGCCATCAACCGCGTGCACCACGTTGATGTAGACCTTGTCCTTGGGATGCCGGGAGCCAGACAGCTCATGAACGATGGCGGTGGCCTCGTCGAAATACCCGATCTGCACTTCGCGGTTGGCGAAGGCAAATGAGGGCACTTTCCACTCGATGAACACCACCGGCGTTTCCTGCATGCCAGTGAAAGTGGCATCCCGGGGCAGGACGTGGATCGACCCGACGACATTCGATGTCATGGTTTGATTGCCCTTGAGTCCATGCCACTTGAGCATGGCTTCAGAAAGGCGCGAGAACGCAACTTTCTCCTGGCCTTTGGGGAGAACTCCTTCGGTCAATGTGAGGGTGAGAGGCATGTGAAGACTCCAAAAATGTTGAGAAAAAAGACCGGACGCCATCCTGCGTCCAGGCGGCTTCGGTCGTTTGAATAACGATCGTTATGCGAATGGTAAATAACGATCGTTATCCGGTCAACTACAATTTCCGCATTCCATTCCCTGGCAGGAGAAGTTCCGTATGTCCCGTCTTGAGCAGAAGTCCCAGACACGTCAACGCATCGTGGAAGCTGCAGGCCGCAGCTTTCGCAAAGGCGGATTTGGCGGTGTTGGTGTTGATGGACTGGCGAAGGAGGCAGGGGTTACGTCTGGAGCTTTCTACGGGCACTTTGGCTCGAAGTCGGATGCATTTCATGAGGCCGTGGTGCACGGGATGGCGGATCTGCAGGCCGGTGTGCTGCACTACCAACAGACGCATGGAAGCTTGTGGTGGCCAGAGTTCGTGAAGTTCTATCTGGGCGCCAAGCGGCGTTGTGACCTGGCAGAAAGCTGCGGCTTGCAAGCGCTTTCTCCTGAGGTGGCCCGGGCTTCCCCTGAAGTCAGAGAAGCTTTCGAAAGCGGCCTGAAGGAAGTCTCTGCCGCAATCCTCTCGGGCCCCAAGTCTCCCAAGGCACCCCGTGACGAGGCTGGAGCCTGCTCAGCACTTTCGGCATTAGTTGGGGCCGTCACGCTGGCGCGGGCTGTGGGTTCGGAGCAGTTTGCAGACGCGATCGCCGCGTCGGCTGGTGTGGCGCTTCTTGGGGAGCTTTGGCAACCTAGGTAGGCGCTCGTGCGAGCGTCTGGTTAATGGGGCAAACCGGAAATACGCGCACCGCCATCAATAGTCTGCAACCGCTGCACATCCGTACTCCGTGAGAGCAAGGCGGTTCAAGCCTGAAAGCAATGCCCGGAATTCGCGTATCGCGGGTCAGCGTTGAACAGTCATATGGCCTCATTCCGGAGTCCAGGCCATAGAAATCAAGAGGCCCACCAGTCTGTAAACCTGTGGACCTCACTGTTGCGCCTTATCAGGGGTTTACACGGTAGGAACCGTCCCTCCATCGATCACGTGCTCCGAGCCCGACACCGATGCTGCGCGAGGAGACACCAGGAAGGTGATCAGGTCGGCAACTTCCTTTGGCGTGGCAGGCCGCCCGACCGGAATTCCGCCGAGCCAGTCCATCACCATCTTCTTCCCGCCCTCGTAGTCCGTGCCCGCCTCGGCTCCCATTCGCTCGGCGAATATCACCGAAGCCTCGGTTTCAATCCAGCCCGGCGAAACACGCAGAACTGCAGAAACCAGATGCACTTGACCACTGAGCCCACGGCAAGGTGACCACGCGTTCCACCTCTACCTGACCGACCAGACCAGCGCACGATGCCAGTCGTGGTTGCCAAAGCGTCGCAATGACACCTGCACTCCTCCAAACTTCAGATCCACTGCGAGGCCACTTTGCATGGACGAAGTGCGCTACGCCTCGAAACTGAGTTCGAGGCAGGCGCATGCTTCTACCCGGTTTTACCCGAGTCGATTTAAAGTCTTAATCAGGCTGGGTGCGGCCGATCAGGCTGGAGCTTTCCACTGTCTGCGGTTGCCGATACCGGACGTTGGGCGACGGGCTGTACGAGCGATCGCGATTTGTCCGAGTCAGACGTCAGTCTCCACCTTGAACGCATGCGGGCTAACGACGCACCATCACTGCTCGGAGTTAGGGTTGGTGATTGATCGCCGACTCTGCCTTACTCAAGCCACGGACCATCTGCTTGGCTCCGTCACCCCCCGCCACTCCGCACAGAGGCCGTCCCTACTCCGACACAGCCAAAGTCGCGAAAGCCGCTGCGGAGCGAGGCGCTCGAAAATGCACCATACGTACGAAAATGGGCTTCGATGAACACTCCAGAAGACCCACGTTGGAAGCAGACACGCGCCGGAGCACGTGCCGGCCGCGGCTTTCGTTATCAGGACGCTGCCGCAGCCTTCCTACTTGTGGAGCATTGGAGTCGGGGCACGACTGCCAAACTCGTGCCTGAAGGTCTGGACGACCTGACTTTGTTTGTTGACGGATTAGAGACCCGAATCCAGGCGAAGTCTATGCACGATCCGAAAGGCATGTTTCGCGCTTTGCAACTCGCCGAGTACCTGGAGAAGACTGCGGCGCTACTGTCGCAGGAGGAATGGGCTCAAGGCAGTGTGCGCATCGCAGTGATCCTTGAGCGCCCAGTCATCGGGCTGGATGCCAAAGGATGGGAGGTGCCTCTGTCATCGTACGAGGATGTTGCGGAAGTCCGCCAGGCCCTAGACGCGCTGCCTCCCTCTGCGAGAAACTTCACAGTGGAGCAGTTGCTCGAGCGTTCATTTCTCCTGGTCAAGAGCACTCCAATTGAGTGCTGCGTTCAGCTCCTAAACGAAAAGCAAGGCGCGCCCGCCTTCGCCTGCAGGCTCGTGGCACAACAACTTCGCGTGGACGCCGGCCGCTGCTCTGATGAGAACTATCTTGCTAAGGCATCCAACGCCGCAAACATGACGACTGCCGACGTGGCAGGGGCAATGGAGCGTGTTCTGCTCGCCACTCAGGAAGGCGGACTGCAGCGCGCCATCCAGGGCGGCATCTGTGAATTCGTCGACTTCTCCATCAGGGTTCATGACGAAGCGTTCTACGCAGGCGTGAACGTAGTAGCTGGCCATGTTGCGGCCGGCCTGGTGTTCGAGCGTCCAGCCGTCAATGAGCAGGTCGAGACCGCTGTCGAAAGCGGAAGAGCGACCCTCATCACCGGCCAATCAGGCAGCGGAAAGTCGGCCAGCGCATGGCTGTATGCGAACTCTAGGCGGCACGATGTGATCTGGTACCGAGTTGCGAGACTCGCGCCGGGTGAGTCCGCTCTTTTGCTGCGTCTTGCGAAGGCCAATGAGGCGAGTCGCATTCGCAGGGTCGGATTCATCCTGGACGACGTAGGCAGAAACTTCGCTGACACCTGGGACGAGGTGGTCCGCATGGCCGGGGAGTCTGAAGGCGTCATCCTGATTGGCACAATTCGAGAAGAAGACCTCGATCTCCTGGCTGACCTTCGGAGCACCACGGTCGTCAGGCCACAGCTGGACGAAGAACTCGCGACTCGGCTTTTCACCCAGTTGCCATCGCCTGAGGCGCGTCGCTTTCATCACTGGCGCGAACCATTCGAAGAGAGCAAGGGGCTGCTACTCGAATTCACGCACTTGGTGACCCAAGGGCAAAGGCTCGAAGCGGTGCTTCGCGACCAGGTGCGCCAGCGCGTCAAGGAGGCTCGTGACGATGAGCTATTGATCTTGCAGGCAGTCTCATTTGCATCACGCTTCTCCGCAGCTATCGAGAAGGAGCGTCTACGTGAAAAGACTGGCCTGACTCCAATCGCATTTGCCAGAGCTCTAAACCGCTTGGTTCAGGAGCACGCCATCGGGTTAGTGGACGACGACTCCATCGGCGGGCTCCATGAAATCAGGTCACGGTACCTGGACATCCTGCTTCGGGAGATAACACATCAGACTGAGCTGTCCTCTTTGCACCTGGCCCTGACGTGTATCAGATTCAAGGATCTCGCCAGCTTCATTGCCAGTCTCTATCGCGAGCTGCCCACTTTTCATGACGCTGTAGTACAAGACTTGGCGTCCTTGCTCCCAGGCTCCAAGATTGAGGCGTGGACTGCGGCATTTCACGGCTTGGGATTGGTCACATGCGATCTCGTCGGCAAGGCTTGGATGGAGATCTGCAGGGACGAGAAGATCGACGAACGCTTCGCGCACACGGTATTCGGGCTCGCTACAGCGAATGCGAACCTGGAAGGGATGGACTTTTGGGAGAGGATTCGCGGTGCGATGAGCCGCTTCTCGAGCATCGGCATACCGGATAAGCGATTGCAGTTGTCAATGCAGCTCTCCAGCTCGCCGCTACCTCCCTCCTGGGGGTTGCCGCAGGCGGTCGAGCTCGCAGCTGCACTCATGCCCCTACATGGCACAACGCAACCGCCGACCACCCCCCAGTGGCTGGTAGGCACCCCTTTCAGCGAGCCCGCATCGGCTTCACAGGTGCTTGGCTTTATAGGCGTGTTGCGCGAGTTGAGTGAGCAGCTTGCTGCCGAAGCTCTCACAACCCAGGGCGGTTCGGCTCATCTACTCGAGAGATTGCACAGTGACACAGCGTGGCTGACGAAGCCCACCCTTGAAAATGATGACGACGGTGTATCTGTCATCCGGGCCAACATCCGCTTGGTCAACGATGCAGTCCAGTCTAATCTGCGCGAACGCGCGGTTTCAATCTGCGACTTGCTCATTGCCGCCGAGCCAGTTGCGCAAGCGGCCGCCGTCTCAGCAGTGCTCGGAGATGGCAGCGTTCTGAAGGTGGGTGACTATCCGGTGGCTGACGTCCGATTGGACCGCAGTCGCATAGTCGTTACGGCGCGGGTGGCTTGGAACCGGGCACAGCTTCGTAGCGTTCAGCAGGTTCAGGAGACGGGCGGGGAAACGGCCCGCGCCAATAGCCTGGCGATAGCGCTTAGCGAGACACTTTCGCATTTGCGCCGCGCCGCAGAGTGCTTCTGCCGCTTGGAGCCAGCACCCTCGAAGCTGCATGCGCTTGCCTCAATCCGACAGGTTCTTACGGGGATGATCCTCCCTGGTCGCGTTCGCTCGTCCGTCTCCGGAGTTCTGGACAAAGGAAGTTACGACACTTCAGATACCGTCGCCGATGTGGTGCAGGGAATCCAGGAAATCACAAAAGACCTCGTGTCAGGCAAGGTCGAGCGCCCCCTGCTGAAGGCGATCAACACGATAGAGCTCTCAAAAAAGATGCGTGCAGTAGCCGCTTCTGAGCTTTGGCGGTATACGGACCTAGCAAGCGATGTCGACTTCGAGGGCGCTGCCCAGTTGCTCAAAGAGATTTCCCACGTGCTGGCGGATATGCACACGTGCCCCTCCGAGTCGCACTCCAGTAGAGCCGCGCTATCGAAACGATCACGCAAGCACTCAGCTCTTGCCGCCGCTAGTGCGCTGGCCCTCTCCCGTGGTCAAGTCCTGATTGAGGCGCGTCGTCGCGAGCTCGAAGTCCAGTTTCAAATGGCTGAGCCTGGATGTGTGGTTGTGGCCCGCAATGACCCGTTTGATCACCTGTGGCCTCCCGCATCGTTCGCGATTCTTTTGCCATGCAACGAAATCGTGGAGTTTCTTCAAGCGATCGACCGTTTTGTAAATGAGCACGCCTGGGACGGCCCTGATTACCGCGTAGCAGTTCCTTTGTTACGCGGGAAGGTTGCAACTCGGTTTGCTATAGGCGGGATTTCAACCGTCTTTCCCCAATTCGAGTTCGCGAAAGAATGGCAAGCGCTGCTTCCATATCCTCTGCTCGATGACGTTGCGACTGCAGAATTCGACAGAATTCTTAGCGACTGCACCAGTATTTCTGCGGTGATGACGGGCCTTGATCGGGACCTGAACTCCGAGGAAGCGGACTACCTCAACGAACTCGTGGCTCCGCTTGCAGGTCGTGTGGAGAGTTTTCTGACGCTCAGCAAAGGCAACAACGATGACGTGATAGGGGCCGCGGGCACGTTTCTCGTCGAGTGTGCGCAGAAGGCAATTAGCCAGGTCCAAGAGAAGGGCGCCGGCCCGTCCGTTGCGCAGGACCAAGCCCCCCTCTTTCGCAACGAGATCACTGATGCCAACGCGCAGATGTTGGTATACAGGCTGATGCTCGCAGATTGGGATGCGGCCTCCCAGCCAGTACAAACCAACGAGAAATGAGTGAGTCCACTTCTCCCGTACTCGCGCTTCGGTACAACATCCTCAGTGCATTTGAGAAAGCCAATGAGAGCTTCCAGGCACGGCTGCAAGCCGCCGTAGAGCAGGGCCGCCTCAGCCCTGAGATCGAGCTTGATGAGCAACCAGGGATTCCGGTTGCGCCGAAGATTTCGCGCGAAAGCCGGGGTTCCGCTGCTGCAATACGGCTGCATGTCACCTATCTGGAGATTCTTTGGGCGTTCATCTATGCCTGGATGATCTTGTACGAGGAGGGTGTACAAAAACCACTGTTGCGAGGAGAGTCACCGGCGCAGATTGATGACCGTACGCCTCTTCTGAGTCGCGCGCGCGAGTTGTTTGAATGGGCGCTCGGTTTACGCGCCTCGCATACCCCATGGCCCGCGCATCTGCCGTCGCCGGAGAATTATCGAAGCAGTGAGGAACGCTGGTACGGCGAGAAGGCGAATCTTGTCTTTCAGGAAGCCACCAGCTTCATGCTGGTTCACGAGTTCATTCACGCTGAACAGAGGCACCTCGACATCCGGGCTGCCAACCCTCCTGAAGAGGTGATTCTTGAACTTGAGAAGGATGCCGACAACGGTGCGTTTGAGGCATTGGTCAATCCCATGCTTGGTGACACGGAGAAGCTGTCAAAAGGATGGGCAATTCTCGCTGCGCTTCTGAGTTCATACCTCGTGAAGGGCGAAAACACGGCGAAGCAACCGACAACGCACCTACCGCTGCATCACCGGTTGGAGCATATGCTTCGCGGCCTGAACTTCGAAGGCGAAGCTGAGCGTTCTTACTTCGAATACCTGATTTCCTTGGTACTGCGACATATTCTGCCTAGGGATCTGGACGCACAAAGTCCATCCGTTTTTGACACCGCCGCTGACGCCATGACCGATAAGCTGGATCGCCTCGATGGATTGAAACCACAAGCCTGATGCGCCCCGGTGAGGACCAGCACGTGCCTTGACTCTCGCGGCAAGCGTTTTACCGACGCTTGCCGCGGATGTAGAAATGGACGGTAGGTCAATGTCAATTTGGACGCTGCTCCTAGGAATCCTTTGCGCCGCGAGTTTGAGCGTGAACGCTGCCCCAAAATTCCGTCACCGTAAGTGGTACCTCGCATGAGACGGTCCAAACTGGCGAAGATGCGAGACAAGCGGGAACACACGCTAGGTAAGGCTCAACGTCACCTTGTAGTAAAGCGGTGAGTGGCTTTGAGCCGGGTACGTCCTCCACTTTGTTGCCTCAGCGGCCGAGCTGTGAGCCACTCTCATTGAAAACAACGAAAACGGTTCATAGCGTTTGATGAAGCGCCCAGTCAGGCCTCAGAACATGCGGCTGACAGTCGTGTTCAAGAATATCCAAGGCTGCCTGAACCTGCGCACTCTTGCCAATGTGTCTTACCATGCGGATATCTGGCGTTTATCGGCAGCAGCCCGCGTTGTGCCCTCAGGTGCCCGCAGAAACCTTGAATACTCTTTACGCTTACTAAGATATGCAGGTATTGACCTACCGGAATGGCGGAGCGTGGCGCGAAGTTAAAGACCCCCAAGAGGATGGCAACGGGCGCACCATTCCAGACCCTGCACTGGCAGAAATCAACCGCAACCTTTCCGATTGCTTCAGGTGCACCAACCTTGTCGTTCTCACCGGGCTCGGTACATCCTTGCATGTGAACGTGCAGCCGAAAGCTCCAGGCGAGTCTGGTCCACGTGCAGCACAGCCTGGCAAGCGCATCGCCCCCACGATGGCTGACCTGTGGATGGAGTGCAAGGTCAACTGCGGGGACCGCTTCGACAAGGTCATCGCGCTCACGCATTTCCCGGCGGCAAAGGGAGAGAACATCGAAGCGCTGCTATCGCACTGCAAGATTGCCGAAGAGTTCCTTGGAGACGGGGACGACAAAGCGCTAGTAACGGAATTCATCGCCACGGCCGAAAAGACAGTGCGTGATTGCGTGCGCTTCTTGGATGTTGAAGACGAAGTCGGCCTTCATGCCGACTTTCTTCGCCGGTTGGTCCGCCGGTCCACGCGAAAGCTGCGCACAAAAGTCTTTACAACCAACTATGACTTGTGCTTCGAGTACGCCGCGCGCAAAGGGCGCTACGTAATCGTTGACGGCTTTTCTCATACAACGCCACAAGTCTTTGACTCGCTCTACTTCTCGTACGACATCGTGAAACGGGAAAGCAGCCCAGACAGTCACGATTTCATTCCGAACGTCTTCCATCTCTACAAGCTGCACGGCTCTGTAGATTGGACGAAGAACAAGAAATCCGGGGAGATTGAAAAAGACCCCACCTCCGAATCGCCGCTGCTTATCTATCCCCGAAATACGAAATACGAGTTGTCATTCGAGCAACCGTACCTCGAGATGATGTCGGCATTCCAAACTGCATTGCGGCAACCGGATACCGGCCTTCTCGTTCTGGGATTTGGATTCAATGACAACCATTTGGCTGAGCCAATACTGTCGGCCATTAACTCCAATCTACATCTCAAGGTCGTGGTCTGTGACCCTGGCCTTGGTCCATGGGAACACAAGGACAACGGTGTCCAGGATGGCAACGATGCGAAGCACCCTTACCTGTCAAAGCTCAGGTACTTGATTGAGCACGGCGATGCCCGCCTGGCGCTCATTTCTGCTACCTTTCAGCAAGCCGTTCCGTTGATGCCGGACATCGCGGCTGAAACCGATCTCGAGCAGCATTACGAGCGCATCCGACTGATGCGGGAGGCAGGATGACCGGGAGGCTCGCAACAAGCCCGTTCGACCCCAGCCGCTACATTGGAGCGGTCACCTTTGTGGGGCCGGACAGCGCTCGCATCAATCTGCCGAAGGCTGCGAGTGTCGCTCCTCGGCAATACTCAGGATATGCAGTGCTCGGCGGCCAGGTCGGCGAGTTCATCTTCATCGAGGGCGAAGGCGTTGCAGTGTTGGGGCGCATCACCGAGGTGAAGCTACCAGACAACGAACGGCTCAAAGCCGAGCCCTCCCTGGGCGCCCCCCCAGACGCCAACCCCATCGGGTTTGTCCAGCTCTTGACGACTCTCGAGCTTCCGACCGCCAAGGTCATCTCAGGGATTCCTTTCCATCCCCGCATCGGGCAGCACGTGTTCTCGGCTCACCCACTTTTGGTGAAGCACATCGTCGAGGGGCAGCCTGTCTCCAGCGCGGGAGCCGTCGAGCTCGCCACGATTCCGCATGACCCGAGCACAATGGTCAATGTGAGCCCTGCCCACTTGTTTGGCCGTCACTGCGCAGTCCTGGGTGCAACCGGGGGCGGAAAGAGTTGGACCGTCGCTCGAATCATTCAAGAAGCAGCAAGGCTTGGAGGACAAGTTCTCCTCGTTGACCCCAGTGGCGAATTCCACACGTTCACCAAGGGGGTTCGCTCTGTGCATCTCGGCGGCGCACCTAAGGGTGCTGAGGACACTCGCAAGTTTGTTGCTTTCCCGTATTGGGACCTTACCGAAACGGACCTGTTCGCAATTTTCCAACCGTCACCTGGCGCACAGGTCCCGAAACTGCGTGAAGCCCTGCGCAGCCTGAAACTGAACTATGTCCTGCACGGCGACCAAGAGCCTCATCTGTACGCAAAGGCAAACGCGGCGAAGAAGGACTTCAACTTTGCCGTGAACAAGAATGAGGCCAAGGTCGAGGCGCAGGGTGCGAAGTATCTAATCAAGTACCTGGCAAGGCAGGTGTACGAAGAGTGTGTCTACGAGAGTGGGGGCACAGCGCGTGAACCCGACTACTCGGTATGGGGTGCTCCCGACGAACGTATTCGGGGCTACTGCGACACGCTGGTGTCCAAGATACATAGCATCACCCGGTCGCCAGCGCTTCGATGCCTCTTCGCGCCGGAGCAGTTCGCCCCGTTGACGGAAGAGATTCAATCCTTCTTTGCGTCCGACGATTCCGTGCTGAGAATCAGCTTGGCTGACTTGCCATTCGAGCACCATGCGCGTGAACTGCTCATTAACGCCATCGGGCGGTATCTTCTTGGACTGGCTCGGAATGGGGCGTTCCAAGAGATGCCCACTGTGGTGGTTCTCGATGAAGCCCACCAATTTTTGAGCAAGTCCATCGGTGACGAAGCCAACCGCGTGTCGCTCGACGCGTTCGGCCTGATTGCGAAAGAGGGTCGAAAGTACGGTCTGACGACTTTGCTTGCAACGCAGCGACCACGTGACATCCCCGAAGATGTGTTGAGCCAGATGGGTATGTTCATCGTGCACCGCCTGATAAACGAGCGCGACCGCGACATCGTCGAGAAGGCCTGTGGCAATCTGGACGGCAGCGCAGCAGCCTTCCTGCCCACGCTGGGACAAGGGGAGGCAATCCTCGTCGGCGTCGACTTCCCAATGCCCACGCCCATCAAGGTAACTGAACCAGAGTACCCACCCAAGTCGGAAAGTCCGTCCTACGCAAAGTTCTGGAAGAAGAAGTCTCCAGCAGAAGCGGCCGCCGCTGCAGTTGACCCGGTGCATTAACGGGGCACAGAAAAGCGGCTTAATACGAAATATCTACACGGGGAAATGTTTTGAAATCTGATGACGTAGCCGAAGATGCGCTGACGCAGCTAGGTTTCAGCGTAGAAAAACTGCCAGAATCCACGGAAAGCGGCAAGAAGATGCCGGATTTTCTCGTTAGGCATGGTCCCGCTAGCGCTTTTGTGGAAGCCAAGCTCAAGGTCGACGATCCTAAAAAGGCCGCCGCGCGGGAGAGAGCCTTGGGTGCCGGCGAGGTCTACGTCTCCGATCACGTGCTCGGTCGAGACGAGACCCTCTCGGGCATAGTTCAGCACGGCTCAAAGCAGTTGAGAGCCGACAAAGGAGTCGAAGCTGAATTCAAGGTTCTTTTCGTCCTGATGGATTGCATCAATGCTCGTGTTGTAAGTGAGCAGCTGGTCGATACGCTGTACGGTAGAACGAGCGTAATCGAATATGGCAAACCACCTCAACCCAAGCCTTGCTACTTCTACAGGAACAGCGATTTCTACAGAAGGCAGGAGACCGATGCGGCAATCGTCGGTCATGTGCGGGCGCACGACGGCAAAACGATATTGAAGATCTGCCTCAATCCTTATTCGCCGCGCTATCAAAAACTCAAAGCATCCGAGTTCCTGCTGCCATTTGGTCAAGATGTGTTAGACCCGATCGTTGAAGAAGTAGCCGGTCGGGCCTATATCCCCGACCCCGAGGTTGAAAGACGGGAACAGGAGTTCACGCAGGCCTTCTCTCTCTACGATCCAGTTCTTCATCACCTCGCCGAAAAATACAAAACAGAGCAGCTTCTGCGTCTCGACTTCAATACGCCGGAGTTTGCCATTAGGTCACGGTAATTTCCTCGGATGCTGTTTCAACCCGGCAGGTGGGCGTTGCAACCGACCGCTCTTGGCCGATAGAACGCGTTAGCAGAAAAACTTTGGACGACCGCAAACGCTGCATAGTTGTCCACTGGTATCCAGTCGGCAGCTTCAGTCTGGTCTGAGTCATTCGTGATCGGAAGCTGGAGTGGCGGCTGAGATCTAGTTCAGACGGTGAAAAGCATCACCGGGCGCTTTACCGAACGTCAAGAACTGACGCCACCAGGGTGCCAACCAGCAGAACGCATCCACCAGCTCGCAAAATCAGCGAGCTGCGCATGCGATGAGTTCACATGCGACAGTGCCGGTCCGGTATTGGGACTGCCGTTCGGTTGCCGAGTGATCAGCGCCGTGTGCACAGTCGGCCCAAGATCAGCCAGATTGGGGAGGTAGTCGTCGACCAGCGCCACACATCCCAGCATCGAAACGGCAGCCTTTTTGGAATTTCCAGCGGCATCGCTGCCGCCAGTCGCGATCACCCTTTCTATCGGAAAACCCAAGTCCTTCAGGTTGCGAAGCCGCGCGCTCTCAAATCGGGGCTGCAATGCCGAGACGCAAACGAGCGAGTAGCCCGCATCACTCAGTGAGAAGCAGGCCTCCAGCGCCGATGCGACTGCCGGCAACCGAGACCAGAACTGTGCGTCGAAAGATCCCCTGAATATCTCCAGTCTAGACCCACTGAGCTTCTCCACCGACCACCTGTCCATGGCCCAGTAAGCGTTTGGGTCACGTTCTGTGGGTAGCATGCCGAAGACTTTTCCCCACAATTTCGCGTAGGCTGCGTTGTAGTCCAGCAAGACCCCATCGGCGTCCAGCGCAATGATCGGCTTACTCAACGATGTGCGGGCCATGGATACACGGTCTCCAAGGGAGTGAGAAGCGCTGAGTTATCGTCTTGAGCGCTCGGCCTCTGGCTCCTGACAAAAGGTGTCATATCAATAACTTCCAGAAGCTCATCGCTGGCGAGCTTCTGCAATGCCAACCCACGCAATCCCAGCTGTATGGCTCTGCGGCTTTCCTTGTTTCCCGATGGTGAATGATCCGGATCCCACTGGCTCCTGATTTCCGAATCTGCAACTGCAGACCGCCATGCCTCCACATTTGCGTGGATTTCGGGATCGAACGTGGACTGAACTGCCGTCATCAAGAGATTGTCGAAGAACGTGCGACGCAGCCTTAGACCCAGGACATACTCTTGGCCCTCTTTCGTGGCCCAAGCGGATCGGTACATCATCCAAAGGAAATTCGGCTTTATCCAGCTCATGCGTGTGAAGCTGAAATCCGGCCCGCCGAACCTGCCGTTGCGGATCGCGAATTCGGCAATGGAAGGTCTATAGGCTTGATATACCACCACGGTGTTTTCGTCGTAGTGGGCTAGGACATGACGGCCTTCTGCAGGCCACTCCCGGCGTTGCTCTTGGTACGCTTTGATCGCAAGTTTCATTGGAACTCCTGTCACCCGAGCACAGACACATAGCTGCTTGGTACTTGGTCAGTGAGCCACACACCGTTGGCCGCCAAGAAAAAGATCAAACCGTCTTCGGCCATGCGCTGAGCATCGATCGACAACAAGACTGGATTGCCATAGCGACTCCCTACGGCTATCGCAACAGCTTGATCTTCAGTCATATGAACATGGTGGCGTTGCCGCTTGGTCAAGCCCTGAGTGAGTATGGAATCCAAGAAGCGCTTCGCCGTACCGTGGTAGAGAACAGCTGGCGGGACCGCTGCGGCCAAGCCCAGCTCAACATCTATCGAATGACCTTGGTTGGCACGAATTCGCGTTCCGTCAGCACTTAACGCAAAACGCTGCTTGTCACTTGTTTCGACCACCGTTTGCAGGAGCTCACGCGAGAGGTGTCTCTTGTGCAGTGCCGCCTTTGAGAGCAGCTCGTTGACGTCGGCCCAACCGGCGGAGTCCAGAGACAAGCCAATCGCCTGTGGCTCGTGTCGAAGGACCAAGCTCAGGAATTTGCTAACAGCAGTAACAGCCTGCGAGGAACGATCCATGGTATTTCTCCTTGTTATTGTTTTTTCATGAATAAGTTGCATTGTACAACTTATTGGGTTGTATAGTACAACTATCTAGCACCCAGGGTCAACCATGAATTCAGATAATCAATTGCCTGCATTGGAATTTCCCCGGCCTTTGGTGACGGTGGATATCGTGATCTTTTCCGTCCTTGAGGGTGCTCTGAAGGTTGTGCTGGTCAAGCGGCCAGGCAACCTGAGTGAGCCCTTCCCCAACCGATGGGCGCTTCCGGGTGGGTTTATCGATGTCGACAAGGATGTGAGCTTGCTTGACTGCGCCCTGCGCAAGCTGCGCGAAAAGACAGGGGTGGAAGCCTCCTACCTTGAGCAACTGGGAAGCTGGGGCGGTTCCCAGCGGGATCCCCGGGGCTGGTCCGTGACAAACGCGTTTTTCGCGTTAATGCCAGGGCGTGAACTTGCGCTTACGAAGGGTGCAAACGCCGCTCATGTGGAATGGGTCGATGCAGAAGCTGCGCTGCGCAAGCGAATGGCGTTTGATCACAGCGAAATTTTGGCTTCCGCGCTCGCTCGTCTCAGAGGCAAGGTGGAATACACCTCGCTGCCTGCATTTCTGCTGGACGAGCCCTTCACCCTGCCACAACTGCAGCACATGTACGAAATCGTTCTAGGGCGGCCAGTCGACAAAAGCGCCTTTCGCAAACGCATGCTGGACGGAGGGTTCCTGGCAGAAGCGGGCATGGTGAGCGGTGGACTCGGCCGTCCCGCCATGGGGTACCGGTTGGTAGACCGTTCGCATGCGACCCATTTTCCTCGCACCTTCAGTCCGCGAGATGCAGCCCCCGAGCTTGAGTGAGTGAGTGGCCGGAATTTTGTGGCGAGTCGTTGAATTCCGCCATAGACACACGTCTTGTGAGTCCGCTTGCCTTCCTGGATTGAACCAATGATGAACAATTTAACTGAGACTGATCGATATCGTGGCTGTTTGCTGGGCCTGGCTTGTGGTGATGCCGTCGGCACGACTGTCGAGTTCATGTCACGAGGAACATTCCAGCCCATCAACGACATGGTGGGCGGCGGTCCTTTTGGTTTGAACCCTGGGGAGTGGACGGACGACACATCCATGGCTTTGTGTCTTGCCCACAGCCTCGTTTACCGAGGTGGATTTGATGCGGTAGATCAGATGAATCGGTACTGCAATTGGCGCAGTGTCGGATACATGAGCAGCAACGGTCGGTGTTTTGATATCGGAATGACAGTGGCCGCGGCGTTGGATCGTTTTCTCCTAAATGGCGATCCTTATGCCGGTAGTCCGGATCCTCGGACCGCCGGCAATGGAGCACTCATGCGGCTTGCCCCCGTGCCTATGTACTTCCGCGACAGCTCTGAAGCTGTTGTGAAGTTCGCTGGAGAAAGCACTCGAACTACCCATGGAGCACGCGAGGCCATAGAGTGCTCCAAGGTGTTTGGACTGCAGGTGCGCGCTGCCCTTCTGGGCAGATCGAGGGACGAGGTTCTGGCGGCCGGGCTCTGCGAAAATCTATGTGCGACCGTTGAAGCAATTGCGTTGGGTGGATATCGCACAAAGTCCCAAGAGGAAATCAGAGGCTCGGGATATTGCGTGCAGGCCTTGGAAGCCGCCTTATGGTGCTTTGCGATGACCGAGACGTTTGAGGCAGCAGTGCTACTTGCCGCAAATCTTGGAGATGACGCTGACACGACTGCTGCAATTTGCGGACAGCTGGCAGGTGCTTTCTATGGTGCGTATGGCATTCCTCCTCGCTGGTTGGAGAGGTTGGCGATGCGAAAAGAGATTGTTGCAATCGCTGATCAGTTGCTCTTGAGACGGGTCAACTGAGAGCAGCGGATTCGACGTTCATGGAGCCGCGAGCGGTCAGAGGGAAAACTGATATTGCGACTAAAGGCTGGTTGCAGGCGTTACAGTGCAAATAAGGCTTCGCACAGCGACGTAGCAGGCCACGGGCTCATGTGAAGCGTCGCCTTCTTTGTTGACTCTGTCAGTTCCTGTTCAGACCGTGGGTCCGGGAACCCAACGCGACCTTCCAGTGGCTTTCGCGAGCGATCACCGCAGCTGGCTCTGTTGAGGCAGGCAGGGCTTCCAGTAGAGTGAAGCGGAACTCGTTTTCCCGGCCAGGTGCTTCCATCAAAACCTGGATCAACTCAACGTTGTCCCCGTGGCCGGTACGCACGTAGTCACCCCATCGCTGCCACAGACCGAGGCCGCCGTATGCAGAGCCAACGTACTGCCGGCCGCTCTGCTCGTCGGTGATAAGGTAGATTGCGGAGATTGCCGCTAGCTCGCGCTGCCATACAGGATCGGGCAGCGCAATGCGCAACTCGCTCATCACCACACTGACGTTGTCCAGCCCTGGAAATGGAACAGGGCAATCCGGCAGAAGTCGCACCGGATAAGAGTTGCTCAGCTTGAGAACGCGGCGCCAAACGATTGCAGGAGGACCGATGTAGACCTCGAGCTTGAGTCTTTCATCCTTCAGAAGATCGACTTCCTGCAGTGTGTGGAAGTAGCTCGGCTCATCCCCTAGCTTTTCGAAGGTGCCATTTAGAAGGCCCATGCTGCGAGCCTTGATCGTTGGCATCACTCCAGTGACCTGCCAGGCACCGAGCAGCAGGCCGTAGTGGTCGCGATGCCCAAAGAAGCTTATCACCAGCGTGCCGACCTTCTCCGGGTTCTTCTGGTTAGCCTGGTAAAGCGCAAGCGCAGGTGTTCCGATGTGCTTGACTAGCGGGTATTTCTGATCTTTGTGCCGATACAGCACCACGCGCTGCTTTGTGGGATCTACTGCGCGGTCAAGCAGCAGTTGGTAGAGCTGCTGGCCGTCGACGGGGAGCGGCGGTACGGGAGCGGTGGTAGAGACCGCTGTCTTTGTCAGCATTACTGGTTGTTTCTCGCTTTGAATGTAAGGGTGACCTATACATGGATAGCCACGAGCGGATGTTACGACCGGCCTCTTCGCCGACCGGATATGCCAACGGCAACTTCCGCTGAAGAACTGACTTTGGGCTGAACAAATGAGTTCCATGACCTCCGCTGAGCAGCAATTCAGCTCAGGCTCATCGAATTACCCCGTCTGGAATTCGCCGAAAGTGAACGTTTTTGGATGAACACACACGGGCCAGCGGCCTACATTGAACTCATGTCTTCAATACCGAAGGCATGTATCTCAATCCAATGGAGGTTTTATGTCCAAGTCTGCTCGTGGCAACTCATCTGCTCCCCGCTCTACTGCCAAATCTCCCACCACCCCGGAGGCTGTTGCCCGGATTCAACGTGCAGTGGCTCAACAGAACTGCGGTGGTGTTCCCAAAGGGGCCTATGTCGGGCGCATGCAGCAGACGGTAGCCGCCAAGGCAACAAAGTAGCCCACGCTGTAGACCCTGATAAGGATCCAATATGTCCCGTCAACCCAACAACGACAATCACAGCAACCAGCTCAACCCTAATCATGACGAATACTGGCATTCGCGCGGAGAGGACGGCCGTCCCGATGATTGGGAAGATCATCTTGCTCAGACAGAAGAGGAAGACTGATCGACCGCCCATTCAGGCCAGTCCATGGTTTCATCCACACGCTGGCCTGAGCTGGAGAACCCTGAATCGTATTGGGCCTGCAGAGCTTCCCATTGCCTGCGACGAAACCTCCAAACGAATCCGTAGTTCATCATGTCCGGCATAAAAAACGATCTACCACTGTCCAGTACCAGCAAGGCCTGCCACTGCAAGGCAAGCATGATCATCGGGAATGGAGCAGTCGGTCTTTCATTTTCCGGGCGCTTTTGCATGAAGTGCTGTAGCAGTTGCTGCCAGTGTTCCTGGACCAGGTCCAGCGTGACTTTGGTCGTCCCGTCAAAGTAGTTGCTGATCAGGCTTTCGTCCGCCAACTCATCTGAACCTGGGCGATAGAGAATTCCTGCCAGTGTTGCAGGCTTTGGTGCCTTGGAGGGCCAGCGCCTATACCGGCGGTAGAAGGCCAGCGCATAAAGAAATTCCAAGAGCCTGCGGACTGGTTTGAAGTAGATGTTCTTCCGAGATGTAACCTTCATGCTTTCCATCAGTCCTTCCTGAGGACGAACCATGACCAACGGAAAAAGCGGCTTGATTTTTCGACCCGAAAAGTAGTGACTGCTCCACTCGGCATCCAAGGTGCTGATTAGGTCCCAATACAGCTGCTCCAAGAGATTCCTGACCCAGCGCTCGGCTTGCTCCCAGTTCGAGGCGACGTACAGAGCCGCCAGTTCTTCCTCCGGCATAGCGTCTGGAGTGCCCAGTTCTGCCGACCGCACTATGCGCCCATGGCGTTCAACGTGCGCCAACAGCAGACTCTTGAAGTTTTGAAAATCTTCGTTGCGACAGCAGGTATGCAGTGCCTCTAGCAGCTCATCGATAGTCAGTGCGACGTCTTTGGTGATCGGTAGGCGAAGCGGCGGCAAAACTTCAAATTGATAGACCCAAGATGCAAACGGTGCAAGTGCCCCAGACCTTGTGGATGGCGCTGCAGAAATCCAGCCACGAAAGTTTTGCAACCCTTCTGTGTCATCCTCGAAGTGCTCTTGTAGCAATGCCTCCATGTGCTGGACTACTTTTGCCTGAGTTGACGGCCGGAGGGCATTCCGATTCCCTTTCGAGATTCGAGCCTTCGAAAGACCCGTGATGTCATGCAGCAGGCTGGGGATAGCTTGCTTGCGGGCCTGTGCCAACGTGTGCAGTGGCATCAGCAACATCGCTTCCAACATTCGTGCCATCGCGGCCACACCTTGTTCTGTCGGCTTACCCATTTGCATATTCGGGGAGGGCTGTTTTGGAGATTTCACTAGGCATCTGAGGTTATGTTCTGCCGATGAATTACGTTGAGTGCGCTTAACTTTTTCTTCTGCACGCCTGTACCGACATGGGCATGTGATTCCCCCTTTTTGCGACGATGCAGTTCTTCGTGGGTAAGCTGAAAATTCACATGGGGCAAATAGCCGAGAAGCTCAATGTTCTTGAGCTGCTTGAAGCTATATATCTTCGGCACTCCCTTCATGCGAAGTCTGCCGCATAGCAACGCTGCCAAAACAGAACGCCCGTTACTGGTAAGTGCCTGTTCCCGAGGGGTTGTAAGGTCGTCTTCTTCAAGGCTACCCACGTACGTCTGCCAGCCAGTCGTGAGGAGCTCTGCGCAGTGCAAACACCTATCCAACGTCGCTATCCCCAGCCCATCAGGACCTGCGCAATACATATCGCCCGGCAGCATGACCTCTTTGCTGCAGTGCGGACAGCGCTCCTGGAGCAAGCAGACATGGATGGGACACCAGCGCCAACATTTGAATCTCCATTCGAGACGGAAGTACTTGACCCTGTCGGTTGCCAGACACGCCGCACAGTACCTGTGATACGCAACGGATCGACGCCGCAGGAGAAACCGATCACCGTTCGGATCAATTTTTCGCAGGCGCTGCATCACTGCATCCACCATCCTGAACGAGCCAGGTGCCTCTGCGATCCTGTTCGCCAATTCTTCAAATGAAGTTCTCGCAAGCGCCATTTCGCAATCGACCCTGATGCTCAAATCAAGATAGCTTGCGAGCTCTCGGGGCGACACGACTTGCCGAAGGGCAAGGCGTGTGAGCCAAGATGACGGGCTTTCCATGAATTCATGGTTTGGTACATCAACGAGCCTCATGCTGCCCTCAGAAGAGACTCATTTGAGACAGCACGCGATGCCGACGCACAAGGGCCGCCACTTCGCGCTCTCCAAAAATTGCACCGAACCAGTTCAAGAACACAGTGCGATCTAGATCCCCTGCTGGATCGAGAATTGTTCCGACCAAGGGCGCTGCAGCCACCTCAGGAGCCAAGTCGGAAAAGCGCCCCCCTTTCTCGAAGCATGAGCGAAGCCGAGTGACAGCACGCAAAACAATGGAACGCGCCTCAGAGGAGGATGGCGCTTTTGTAATGACTGCCGGTGTGGGAACAGCATAGGGTGATTCGATGACACCGAGCGCCCACAGAAAGCTACCCCACGCATCCAGCGAAAGCGACTGGCAAAAAAGACCCACGGAGGAGAAATCCGTCGGCTGCTTCTTCATCAAGTCTTCCGTGATTCTTTGGACAGAAAGGAGCATCTTTGGAACGTCACCTTGAAAAGCCCCTCCCGCCAAAAGATGCTTGCAGTGGCCCCATTCGACAGAGGGGCGGTTCCAGCGAATCTGTTTTCGACACGTGGGACAGTGATCCTGAAGGAAGCATTGGTGCCTCAGGCAGACCACTGATACAGAGAGATCCCAGTGGGCGGCACACCGCCGCGTCTCCCTGATGCAAGCAGGACAAAACTGCGGTCGTCTGAATCGCAGCATCGTTCTCACTCTGAAACGGTGTCCATAGCAGCAGGCACCTCCGCCCCGTGTCCACTGCGGCAGTAGCTCAAATTGATCCTTTCCCGCCAACCCAGCAAGTGCAAATACGTCATCTGCGTACTTTGCGGTGAAAGTCTCGATTTCGGTCATGCCCACAAGCTGACGAAGCTTGTGCATGTTGATCCCGTTGGTCGAGGCTAGCCGCAGCAAAAAGCCGATGCCCGACTCGCCAATGTAAGGCTCCAGGGCGATGGGTAGCGGTTCGCAGTGCTTATGCAAAGGAATTACTCCTCGTGCATGCCTTGCCAAAAACAAGGTCGAATGCTTTTCGCAGATGATCCTGCGTGAGGTGCATCTCGTTTGCGTCGTGTGCAATCAGCACGGCCTCCAAGATCAGCTGTTTGAACGCACGAAGATTGCCCCCAGTCGCCATATGCAGGAGCTTCGCCATCGAACGATCTTGAATCAGTCCTATATCAAAGCTTGCAGACTGAGCTGAGAATGCTTTGAGAAACCCAAGCCAGCTGGCATCTAACGCGAAGGCACTGAGGGCTTCGCGACCAGCGACGCGGGTGCTGAAGTGCGTAGCTACTGACTTCAAGTTGTCTAGTTCAATTGATCCTGCAAGGACGAGGCTAACCTTGCACTCGTCCATGAGTTCTCGAAGCAGTTCGATCGCCTCGGGTTCGTCATCTTCGATCTGTCTTGATGCATGCTTGGGCAAAAGATGGTGGGCCTCATCCAACCATACGAGTCGGGTCCCGTTTGAGCGCAGGGCTTCAAATACCAGCTGCCTACGCTCGTACAACTGCTTGTACGAGCCTCCAGCGAAGGGGTACTTCAGTATTCGTAGGAATTCGCGGATCAAAAGACCTGGCAGAGGCCTCTTGGGCACGCGCAGGCCAATGGCTCCTAGACTGCTTGAAAACAGCGACGAAGATGGCAGTGACTCGCGGAAGTAGCGGAACAATGCAGTCTTTCCGCTACCGGGCGGACCGATAAGCCGGTGGCCTTGTGGTGTTTCCAACTCTGTGCCGAGCTGGAACAGTCGATCAAGCATCCGCAACCCATTTGCGAACTCGGGGTGATTCACATACTGGCGTTCGATTTGCGTGGCTACACGAAGCGCATCGACGGAGTAGGTTTGTAGACGCCGAGCGTGGATCTCTGCTTCATTGTTGTCGGGGCCATCGAGAGCAAGTGATTCGGTGAAGGGCGTTGAGCGTTGCTTTTTCATGATCTAGAAATTGGTTTTGAAGCAGGCAGCGCTGCTCCATTGGAGTGAGCTAACTGTTGTCTTTGCTGTCGCCAAGGGCTGTAAAAAGTGGCCAATACAGCCTTTGGCATCGGATGCAATGACGGCAACGAAGAGCTGAGAAGATTGCTGCTCAGGTCTTAGGCGAAAGAAAACGAGTCAAAGCTCGGAATATCGACGTCGCCCAATTCGATCTCAGCGGGAGCGACCAGCTGCGAAATGGGCGGCGCGATTGGCGCGGAGTCTGTGCCTGACAACACCTTGTGAGATGTAAGGTCCTGATAGCGTCCCGCTTTCAATGCATCGGCCCGTCCTCGACTGCTGGTGGAGTCGAGCCAGTGGTTGTGCAGAGCAAGTCGTGACTCGAGAAGGCTTTCCTCGCGCTCCGGTGACTTCAGGTCTCGCTTGCGAAACTCGCGAATCAGACGGTGCTGGTTGTAGCTGAGCTCTTGCGCATAGTTCTTCCAACGGCACTCTGCGGTGTACCAAGCCAAGCTGTCAGGGTCCCTGACATAGAGTTTGGAAATGTCATCTGGATCCCACTTGCACAAGAGCTTCAATCCGTGACCGTGCTTGTTGACGATGGTCTTGAAATCTACGCACCCGTAGGGTAGCCCTAGCATCTGAATCCCACCCTGACTGAGCGTGAGTTCCTTGCTCATGCCAGTCGCCAGCGTAAGCTGTTGAAGGTCGTGGGGAAATGCGACCGGGGGGATTCGTGCAATGCTCTCTGCGAACAGCTCAAACGGGGTCGCCATCTTGTTCCAGTTCGGCTCATGGGCATGAACGTCCACACAGAACATTAGCAGGCCCTGGACCAAATCAGAGAACGTGATCGCGGCATCTTTGTAGGGGTCGATGCGCATCACGTTGGCGACCGTCTTGGTGATTCGCCCCTTCAGCAATGTCAGCGTGTTCAACGTGGAGAAGAACCGCTCTACATGGGGCTTGAGCCAAGGTGTCCGCACACGACAGTAGGTGATATCGGTGCCCAGGGTCATCGCCATGGTTTTAAAGGCGAATGAGTGGAACTCCAGTCCGTTGTCAACAACTAGCTCATCTGGCAGGCCATACGAGAGCCAGGGATGCTTCAGACCAGCATTGGCAACCATCTTGTCTTTGACGCGTATCACGCTGCGCAACACGCCCGAGACCGATGAAACTCCAGGGCCATAAAAGCTAAGGTAGAAGCCCAGGACGTATCCGCTGTAAGCGCAGATGGCGACTGTAAGTAAGGGGCGACCTAGAGGTAGGCCTGTCCGATCACAGATCACGACCCAGTTCAAAGGGGTGTGGTCGATCTGGACTTGCTCCATTGCTTCCGTGGGTAGCCCGTCGGGGAATGACGTTCGGCAGACTATTCTGGCTCGGGCAACCCCCTCCCTCGACGCCACCCTTTGATAAAGGTCGACGCCGTCGACCCGACGCTGCAGAGTGGCGTAGGCAACTTCAGCATCCTCTGGCCCGATGAGCCTGTTTTCCTTCGCAAGCTTGAGTTCACGCTTGAGATCGTCATGTGCGAACCGGAGTGAGCGGCACGCGGTGGTGAAGTAGGAGCGCTTAAGTACCCTCCAGACCAACTTCTCTACGGTCTCGTGTATGCGCTTAGGAGATCGCCGCACGCGATGTCCGTCGACTAACGCGAGCGGATTCATTCCGCTTTTCTGGTACTTACGTGCCCATAGCATCACAGTGGTAGCGGCTGGGCGTTTAGCAACGCCGGTTGACCTCGAAACGATCTCAATAATGCGCTCCACCTCCTTGCGCTGTCCACGGCGGACACGGTGGCGCTCAAGCGCTTTTACGTGCAGCAGTCTGTATTCAAGCAGGGATCGCTCACGCTCCGTCAAAGAAGAGACATCTAGCACCGCCGTCGCCGCGTCGTCACTACCAGATGCCGCGCTGCTTGGCTTTTCTCCAACGATGACGATTAGACGTCTGCTGTGAATATCGTCGACAAGCCGCTGGCGGGTGTACTCGACAGGGCGCCTGGTCAGCACGTCTTCGAGGACGTAGCATCCATCACCCAGCTCTCGCACCAGCTCCAAGGTGCGCTGGCCAGATCTAAGCGTTAAGCCAGTTTGCAAAGCGAATCGCATGGCTGCCCTCCTCATTAAAAGTGGTGGGCAGTTGCACAACAGCGTCGTCGTCGATGTCTAGGCTGGAATTCACCTGCAGTTTCTGATGGCTGACCATGTGCAGGATGGTGACCTTCTGCGCGCCCAAGCGGATGAGTGATTTGAAGCTCAGGCCTCGCGGGGATGACAGCAATGACTGAATGACCAGTTCTTGCTCTGAAGTTGGGTACTGCCCTTTTGCGTACCTGCGTATCCGCTTAGCGCGGGCCTCCAGGTCGTCGTGTCGAAGTAGTGTGTCGTGGGCGACCACAAACTCAATTCCGCGATCGCGAATTTGGTGCTCTGCTTGCGCAAGTTTTTCCGCGAAGCCCTCCATCTTGGACTCGGGCTTCACTTCGACAACGGTTCGGGAGCCGTCTTTGAATTCGACGAGGAAGTCAGGCGTGTAATTACCGGCGTCCAGGTTCAGTTGAAAAGGCTGATGAACGAGCTTTTTAAGAAACGGGAAACCCAGCACTAAGTAGACGAAATCGCGCTCGAGTGAGCTGTCCGCCTCAATGGCATTTGGCTGAAGATGAGGAAGATTGATGGCGCGCACCGTGTGCCCAGGGGAACGGGTCACGACTTTGCGCACGGTTGGAGCCTCGGCGCTTTGATCGAGCGCGGCAGCTGATTTCTCTTTTGGCATATGTACCTGTGCGGAGATTTGACGGGCCACGAACGCAACAAAAAAGTTGTGCTCGCAGCTTGACCGCACCACTGCCACAGGAGTAAATTTGCCTCAAGGAGCTCAAACCTGAGGTGGCGGTTACTACTGTCGCCGGCGATGCCGATCATTCGAAAGGGTGGTCGGTTTTTTGCTTTTTGGGCGTATTTCTCCCTCTTGATTTGATTGAATGTGAGTTGCGCGGAGTCTTTGTGCGTACTGGTCGTCTATTGAGGGCCGGGCTTGATGCCCAGCTCGACGGCGATCAAATAAGACTGCCCTCGTAGACACTTTCTCTTCCCGGCAAGCACCATGCGGGTTAATTCGACGCTGAATCCCCGTTCTCTTGCCCACTCCGCAATATTGACGCCTTTTGCCCTCAGCCGAAGCCTAGCCTCCTCTTCAGTCAGGAGAGGCTTGTCGTCGGTGATTGGATTCAGGTTTGCAGCCGAGGAATTGATCGCTGGGTGAGAAGGTTTCATGAGGGCAATGAAAAAGCCCCCAAATTGTTTGGTTTTGTTGTGCTTCTGACTAGCCCGTGAAAAAAACAAATAATCTCGATTTATTCGACGTTCTTCGCATGGGAGGAGTCACATGACACCCGGACCACCTCGTCGCCCAAGAGGCAGGCCCAAACAGACATCCTTGGAGCGCTTGCGCCCAGCATGGGCATTGCTTTCAATGCAGCGCGCCAGCGGTCTATCGTGGGGCGCGCTGGAGCGAACTTATATCGCTGCGGTAGCGCCTGAACGCTTGGAGCGGGGCGTTCGCAAACCTGACGCTTTTCTTCGATACCGCAAGGCAGACCAAGCGCCTCGAGGCGTGACTGCACTACATAGCCCGGTGCGCTGGGCTCTAAAGCACCACCCGGCATTTGCGCGGACATATGAGTCGCCCCTATTCGAGCTGCTTACTTTGGGCCACGACCCAGACACACTAATTCAGTTTTCCCGCGACATACATACGCTAAATCGCGTCACCAATGAGCTCTTGTCACTCACGATGCCAATGAAAGCTTTGATAAGCCTGCATCGCTTTCACGGTCCCTTGTGGAAAGCTCCAAAAAGTGTCGTAGCTCTCCGTCACGTCGCCGAGCCAGACGCGCTGTGTTTAATACTGATTGCGCTCAAGGCGAATTCGGGCGGGGCAAATGAGCAGCCTTGCTTAGCAATCGCCGGCGAATGGCTGCGAAATTGGATTATCAAAGTAGAGCCGCATGAAAATCTGATCGAGTGCATGCTGCAAACACTTGCGGAGTGCGTGCCGGAAACCAAGGCGCTGGTCCAGGGGGACGCATGGAAAACTCTCGCCCTTGACCTGTCAAGTCCTTGCTTCCTTACGTCACGGGAGGAGCTGCTAATCGAGGGTTTGCGCAGTCTATGGCTCCGCACACCGTGCAGCACCAGAAATAGTTTCTCAGCATGAAGCTTGTAGCTCACTCGGACCGTGTATTCAGCATTCCAGCGTTTCTAAACTCTGCAGAATGTCTGGACCTCATAGCTCTTGCGGAGGGGGCCGGTTTCACTTCTGCCGGAGTTCGGACCGCTGCAGGGCAAGCGGCGATGCCAGCGATTCGCAACAACGAACGAGTCATGGTCGAGAGCGGTGAATGGGTTGAGGCGCTATGGCTCAGACTTTCGTCCGCTGGACTGCCCTCGCTTGAAAGTGAAGTTCCCGTAGGCTTGCCGAAAGACATCCGCTTTTACAAATACTCATGCGGCCAGCGGTTCAAGATGCACAAAGACGGACCATGGAGCGAGGGTGGGCGCGTGAGTCGTCTGACGTTTCTCGTCTACCTCAATGAGGCATTTACTGGAGGTGAAACGGATTTCCGACAGTTCAAGATCCGTCCAGAAACAGGGACCGCACTTCTGTTCGTCCACGACACCTGGCACGAAGGTGTTGCCGTTGCCGAAGGGGTCAAGTATGTCCTCCGCTCCGATGTACTTTACGGAGGGTCCGCTGCTTCGCATGTCAACCCACACTGACGTTCATTCAGCGCGCTTCGTTCGGTTACTTTCCGTTGGTCATCCCCGTCTTGTAGGATGCCTTCAGAGGTATCACCATGGCTATTCTGTTTCTGGACTTTGATGGGGTCCTGCACCCTGAGCATTGCCACGAGTCCAAGCATTTCAGCTGCCTACCGGTTCTGGAAGACGCACTCCGGAAAATGCCCGAGTTGCAGGTGGTGATTACCAGCACCTGGCGGCTGCAAAAGCCGCTAGATCAACTGCGTAAGCGGTTTTCTGCGGACATCGCTGCCAGAGTGATAGGAGACACACCACGCTTCAATACTCTGGTTGATGTTCCTTCCACCCTTGTGAGCTACGAGCGGGAGGCCGAGTGTCATGCGTGGCTCAGGGCAAACGGCATGTCCTATCTGCCCTGGCTGGCCTTGGATGACCGCTCATGGTTGTTTCGGCCGTTTTGCAAGTCGCTGTTCTTGGTGGATGGCAAAACGGGACTCACCGTAACAGCCGGAGAGCGATTGCTGGACAAGATGCGCCAGTTGCTCTGAGCTGTAGCGCAGGTCGTTTGACAAGCAACTTAACTATCGTTTTTGGACCTGATTGTGTTGCTGTTGTGAACGGGGAGGCGATGCTGATTCGCTAGACCCGTTGCCCGGGGCTTGTACATGCGCTTGGTAGATAACATGCGCATGTTATGGGCCAAGCAGTGGCTCCTCGTATGCGAAGCTGCCCCCCAGGATTTGCAGCAGGGTCGACGGGCTAAGTTTCAGCCCGTCGGGACTTCAGTAGACCCGCTGGAGCGTTATTGTTTAGCCAACGCCGCATGACAGCGCTGCAGCTTCTCCCCGAGTTCTCTCTGAACCTTCGGATCTGACAGCCCTGTTCTCCCCTCGCAAGCGATCAGGTTCTGCCTTGATTCATCGGGCCAGTCCTGCACATCGTCATCCAGAGCAAGCCACTGCCGTGGTTTCCTGCGCTGTGCATCTTCTTGCACCTGCACGCCCCGTGGCATGTTTCGGAACATGGACTGGTTCCATGGGTCTACGCCATGAACCCGCTTGTGGTAAGTCCCGCCAATGAAGCGGGTGCGCAAGGAGGATGGAAGCCGCTTGAGTGTTGCGCTGTAGCCAGGCCGGATACACCAGGTGCTGCTGAGCACCAGAGCCACCGCTGGGTAGTGCTCAAGGGCTGCCTCCAGGATCGGCACCCACTCAAACAAAGCGTGCCCCGCTGCTTCGTATGGGCTCATGAAGATCCCTTTGCCGGGATGCCACAGCACTTTCTCGTGGTGCACCACGCCGTCCAGATCCAGATACAACACCACGTCGGCGCTGCGCGGTGGCGAAGCTGGGAGGTAGGGACAAGAGCCAGTGCTGCTCACAGCCGTCAAGCCCCTTGCGGAGCTTCCATGATCTGAAGGTATGTCAGGACAGCTCCAAGTCCGTCTTTGGTCTGTATGAGCGAGGCCGGGGTTCCTGCAAGCGCTGTGTTGTGCGAGGCCATCCACCGTTTTCCGGCCTGTTCGTCCAAGCCCACGTTGGCCGCCAACGCTTGGTGGAGCTTGATCAGTGTGATGGCCCGTTGCCCAGTGGGTGTGTCTGCCCGGAGATGTTCGACGCCTGCCTCCATGGCGGAGATCGCTTGCGCATCAAGGTGCAGCACTTGGGCGAGTTCGGCATGGGTCAAGCCCAGCTGCTCGCCCGCTCTCAAAGCGCCTTTGGTCAAGACTTGGTCACTTGTCATACGCCTGCACTCGCATGTTCACCCCCATTCGTGCCAGTGTATCCACCCGTTTCCAATTGGGAAGGTGGTCAAATCAGCGCCCCTTTGAAACCCGAGACCCTGTGAATATTTCTGTTTGCCGACCAGCGCTTGTCCTTGCGCTGGCATTGTCTGTTTCGTTTCCCGCCCTGGCCCGTGGCCACTTCAGTGATCAAGCACCGCTGACGGTTCCACACCCCACGAGCTTTTCTGAATGCCGTCAGTTCTTTGCAGACGGGCGCCCACCGGTGGTTCCCAAGAGAGCTGCACTGCGTGAGCTTTGCTACGCAGCGTTTGCGGTCCTACACAGTGGGGAGACCAAGACGCCTGTCTATGTCGCCCAGAGGCTCAACCGTAAGAGCATTGAAGATGCGCACGAACGCAGAGCAGACAAGTTCTTTGCGGATGCACGTTTGCCTGCGGCGGAGCGTGCCGAGCTCAGCGACTACAAGCATTCGGGATATTCGAGAGGGCACATGGCACCGGCTGGCGATATGTCCACCCCCACGTCCATGGCGCAGAGTTTTTCTTTGGCGAATATGGTTCCCCAGAACGCACAACAAAACGGTGGTTCCTGGGCAAGGATTGAACAAGACACCCGCAAGTACGTTTTGCGTGCCAGCGGTGATGTGTATGTAATCACGGGGCCAGTGTTTGAGCCCGACGCGTCTACGATTGGAGAGGGGCGAGTGCGCGTACCGCGTTACCTCTTCAAACTGGTGTACGACGCCACGACGGGTCGCAGCTGGGCCCACTGGCAAGAGAACCGGGAGGGAGAGCGAGTGTCAGCCCCCATCAGCTACCGTGAGCTGGTGCGGCGTACTGGCGTGGAGTTCTTGCCTACAGCGGGCCGGTGAGCGTTGAGGCTACAGCCAGCGCTCACTGAACACGCTTTCTGGGGCCCCACATGGCATGTGACCGCACAGCATGGCGCACACGGCTGGAAAGCAATCTCCCACCAACGACTCTGACGGGCTTGGGGTGGATCCGGATCTCGCCGTCTCGCATTGCAAAGAAGACCCGTTGCCCCACTTTGAAGCCGGAGAGTTGTGGGGGGAGGTGAACCTTGTCCCCTCGCACCATGGTGGTTGTGTACAACACCTTGGAGTGAATGGGGGATCGCAGGTTGCTCGAAGGACTGATGGACACGGTTTGGCTCCAGAGAGTGCTCACCCAAGCGTATGGGGGATGCGCGCTGAAAGCAATCCAGACAGCGGTCACTTGCTCTCAATTTGGTGGTCTCGCAGAACTAGACCAATGGAACTCAGGCAGAGATGGCCAATTGGGCAGCTGGAGATAGCGTCCAAATTGACATTGACCTACCGTCCATTTCGACATCGTGAATGCAGTATTGATGCGCAGCAGGAATTTATACAGTTGACCTGCACAACAGGGTTTTATTTAGTGGATCGGCAGAATAGGCCTTGGAGAAGCGATCTATATTCATGATGTCTCTCGGGTCCTGAGGGCGACCACTGACCTCGATTTAGATCAAACAGACGATCGGCTTGCGCCATGTCGAGGGGCTGCTTCGCAGCGGTTGCGGTCTCTCGCTTCCCCGAACTTGGTACACGTTAGCTGCCATTCAACATGCAATTGCGGGCCTGCCCATTGCTCACATTCGGCGAGGAAATCCTGAGCGGCTCACACTGCTCCAGTCTCCGGCGTCACAGGTCAATTGCCATCACCTACGGCCTGGTCATGCCACGAATGTCTGATTTGAGCAAATTTGTCCCCGCCAAACCGAGGACAGTTCACCGGGGTGCAAGCGCGCCGCGCAAGCTGAAGCCACCGTCCCTATCTCCTGCCTCGTGTGTCTGTAACATTAGACACTTGCTTACAAAATCAAACGCGGTCAGGGAGGTCGTGTGCCAATCAACTTAAATCCGTTCGGAGCGACAGACTCGCTGTGGACCGGCAACACGTGGGTTGTCCCTGACGAAGACGTCCTTGCTAAGTGGATTGCGTGGGTGGCCATTGGCCAAGCGCTCCACGTCGCAGAGATTCTTCACGCGGCGACCCCCACCGGAACCCCACCCACGAACGACGCGGCGAAGTTAGACGCCGTGGAACTCCTCACCCAGAAAGGCGCCGACCCATGGCACCGAGATGGGTGGATGTTCCAGGTTATGTCGTGGCTCGCGGCCCATGTGAACACGCCAGGTGCCCGTATTGCGCTTCCGCACTTGATTCACGCCGAGAAGGGTCTCGACGGCCTCGAAATACTGCTTGATGCGTCGCAGGACGTTGTCGCAACCATTATTTTCGAGGACAAGGCGACCACAAACCCGCGAGACACAATTCGCGATGGTGTTTGGCCGGAGTTCGTCAAATTTGAGTCGGGACATGGGGTAAACAGACTCACGCAACAAGCCTCTGGAATTTTGGCTGCGGCGAATCACCCGAACCCGACTGCTGCCGTCAACAAGATTTCGTGGAATGCGACTAGGCGCTATCGCATCAGTATTACCGCAAGCGAAAGCACGCCAGATTCTCGGAAAAGCCTCTTTAAGGACTACGACACGAAGGTTCAGGGGAGCATTGTCCGTCGAAGGGCAGAAGTTTTCGTGGTCAACGACGTTAGAGCGTGGATGGCGAATCTCGCCACCAAAGCAATCGCTCAAGTGGCCAAGTTCTAAGTTCGGGAGGTCTTTGCGATGTTTGACCCTACTACCGAAGAGCTGATTCGGCACGCTCCCACCCTTGATGGATTGGATAACAACCAGCTCTCAAAAGAGTTCACCCGGATATATACAACCATCGTGGCTGCGCGCATGCGGCTACGTGACTTGGCAGCACAACCCGACGAAGGAGATGAGTCACGGGCAGCGACGCTTTCAAGCGTCGCCAAAGAGATGAAGTTCCTCAGGGAGCTTGCAAGCACTCAGGAAGCTCTCATCTCCGTGAGCCCTTCTCGCGAAGACAGACGCTCGGCGGCTTTCGTCGCTGGTACTGCGCACTACGTTCTTTTGCAGGCAGAACGCATCCTTGGGGAAAAGGTGGTCTCCCGCCTTGAGCTGGATTACGTCTCGCCTGAGGTGTCTGCGACTGTGCTCTTCATGATTGCTGGAGCGAGTGCTGACGCCGCCGAGATGGCCGGAGAGATTGAAGAAGACTTCTCTCAGTCGAATCCCCATCGGGCTTCGCTCTTGGCCGCAATTCGTCGATTCGCTAAGGGAGAGCTTGGCAACATTCAGCCGCAGTCCGATTTCATAAGTACCGCCGGTGAGGGGCGCCCGAGCATCGGGGGGGCGATTGATGCGCTATACCACCTGATCTACAACGGGCTGGCTGCCCTAGCAGCGGAGATGCTCGGCGATGCGGATTCGAGTAGCGAGGCAGAGTTTGCGCGAGTGGAAGCTCTTTGCAGCCGAACAATCAGTAGCCCGTATCAAGGTCAAACTATAGTTCGGGTCCTTGCTGGGCCGCGACATTTAGCCGTGTTGCTCAAGATTCTCGCCGGGGACTTTCCGCAGGCTAGTGTCGCCAATCTCAGTCCTCCTAACGGCAGCGACCCTGCTAGGTGGAAGCGCGGAGTTCGCCATATTTCGGGCCGTCGGCCGTACCTTTGGCCGAACCACCTCGACGCCATTCGAAGCGGCTACCTAGACCTCGGAACATCAGCAGCAATCAGTTTCCCAACCGGAGCAGGTAAATCAACGCTATCCGAACTGAAAATACTTGCGACACTAAGCAAGCAGCTGGATGTTGTTTTTCTGGCTCCGACGCTATCACTCGTCGACCAAACGGCACGAGTCCTAGACGCAGCGTTCCCTGACGCAGATGTCGAACGTGAGTACGCGAGTGACGACCCATTCGGATTCAACTCTGTACGTCTTCCCCCAATCACCGTCATGACACCAGAGCGATGCCTCGCTCTGATGGGGTTCGAGCCAAAACTGTTCGAGAACGTTGGCCTCATCGTCTTTGACGAATGCCACCTACTGCATGCCATCGACACAGAGAGGGGGAAGCGTGCCGTCGATTCCATGCTCTGCGTGCTCAATGCCGTGGAGCTTGCTCCAAAGGCCGACATGCTGATGCTGTCGGCCATGATGAGCAACGCAACTCAAATTGCTGGATGGCTCCAGAGCGTCATGAATCGGCAATGTCTTGCACTCTCCATGAGTTGGAAGCCGACTCGACAGGTGCGCGGCTGCTTGGTGTATCCGCGTTCCGAGGTCGACGCATTGACGACCCTCGCGAGGTCATTGAAGGCCTCTGCGGCGACCAACGCGCCGTCTGAAATGGCAAAGCGAAAGATGCTGGCTCGGCCACAAGGCTTCTTCGGTCTGAAGCAGACTTGGGACACGACGAACCGCGTCGACTACGCACTGCTTCCCTTGCTTGACCGGCCGGTTCAATTGGCGCTCAGCAAGTACTGGAAACTGACGCCCAACGCGAACAACGTTGCGTCGGCGATTGGGTCTGCCGCCGTCGACCACAGTTCCTCTCGTGTGCTCAAGACCCTCATCTTTTGCCAGACGACAGTTAACGCAAACAGCACTGCCGAGTACACCAGGGAGCGGCTGGGGAAGAACGCAATCCAATTGAGCGCTGAGGAGAATCAACTCTTCGACCTTGCCTTACAAGAAGTTGGAAGCGCAGACAGCCTATACATTGAAGTGTCCTCCGAGAAGGAAGTGACTTCATCAGCGCTACCGCATCACGCCCGGCTTCTACCTGCAGAGCGGCACCTGCACGAGTCGCTGTATCGACGCCAAGATGGCATCCATGTGTTGGCCGCGACGTCGACGCTTGCTCAGGGAATGAATCTGCCTAGTCAGATTGTTCTGATTGCAGGCGACAGCCGCTTCGACGCGGCAAACAACCAACTCGAACGTCTGCAGGCCCACGAACTGCTGAATGCGGCGGGTCGAGCAGGACGAGCCGGCGAGAGTTCGTATGGGTTCGTTCTTGTCATCCCAAGCAAAGTGGTTTTCTTCGACGATTCGGTCGGCCTCATCCATGACCATTGGACGAGCCTTAAAGAAATTTTCTCTCAATCAGACCAATGCCTCGCAATCGAGGACCCGCTCGCGCCGATTCTCGACTCAATACACTCGCATGAGGAAGGTAACGTTGCAGCCGACTATTTGCTCCGACGCCTTCCTGTCGGCGAATCGGATGAAGAGACGGAGACGAAGTCTCGCGCAATATTGGCTCGAACCTTCAACGCATATATCAAAGGTCTCTCCGGTGACCAGAGTTGGCTGGAGTCTCGCGTAGCTGCGGCAATCGCGGCCAAAAAGAAGCTTGCAGACCCGGATGAAGATTCCGATTGGTCGAATGTGCTCGCGGCGAAATTCGGCATTCAGGCCTCCACGCTTCGCTCGTTAGAAGTGCACCTCCAGACACCGCCGAGTGACACTTCAGTACACGGTTGGACTCGATGGCTCTTCGATTGGCTGAAGTCGGAACCGAGGGCCTTTATTGAGATGACTCGTCAGGAGGGGCTTGAAACCTTGTTCGGCAGCAAATTTACTGCGCTGACGACGCCCGAGGAGCGAGGGGCATTTGCCATTCCGAGACTTCTACCGCTCCTCGAAGCTTGGATGGCCGGGAAGCCGTTCACGGCCATGGAGAAGGTTTTTAACCCTTCCCTAACGAAGCTCAATAAGTGTGAGAACAGCCGGGACTTCGTACTGCGAGTTCTCCCAGACATCGCGTACATCGCATCACTTCCTGAATTAGTCCGCCGTGCGGGTGAGGCCATTGACGAATCTTGGCTGCCCCTTGAACGTCTAAGTGGATGTGTTCGAGACGGACTGGACACGCTCGAGAAGCTAGCGCTCTACCAAGTCATCGGCAGGTCTGGCGCTCGCATCGCATCACACCAAACATGGGATGCCTGCGAGTTCTGGACAGCAGCGGCACAGCCGAATGAGGACTGGAAGACATTGCGAAACCGAGTCAAGGAAGGCTGGACATCTTGGAGCGTGCCATAAGCCCTGGCTAGCGGGAAGGGCTTATTCTCCAGTTGCGGTTAGGCGCAGCAAATAGGTTCTGTGGCTACTGGTCGTGCAAGTCGGGGTTTCTGCTGGCGGCCTAATAAGACGAGCGAGGACTTTGCCCTTGAACTCACCGCCCAGGACTAAAAGTTCGCAAAGCTGTCGTTGGTGAACTTCAGCAATCAGCCTGAAGCAGCCATCAACACATCCAAAAGCCAGTACCCAATTACAAAATGCTGTGGCGATATCGCTCAGGCACGCCACAAGCGGAGGTGCGCATTTTCAGCGCCCTTGAGAAGCGGGAAAAACGCGCTCATGGGAAGCCGTTTGGATGCCTTGAACCAAGGGGTTTGACATGCATGTCATTTCAGGCGGGGCATACGAGGATTGCTGAAAAATTGCCCAAAATTTAAGCAAATTCGCTAGCAACAACGCCCTAGAAATCCATAAAAAATATACAAATCAATAACTTACGAGATTTTTTGCAAACCAAAAAATACAAAACTCAGTGAGAAAAATACAAAACTCCCCGAGAATCGACAACAGTGAACTGTCGATATTTACTGGCCGCTGAACTCTCGACCACGACAAATCAATGACTTAGAAGCGCCTGCATCACCCAGTTTTGTACTCCGTGTTCCTTGAGTTTTGTATTTCCCTGGGTGTTTTTCACTGGGTCTTGTACTTTTCCCTGCCGTTGGCCAGCCGGGGCCCCAAGCGGCCAAAAGGCTGCAACTACCTCGCGGCCCGTCGAAGCCGCGCCAGCGCTTGATCTGCACGCGACCGTCAGGACTGGGCGACGGCACCTGGCGACCAGCGAGAGCCAGGAATACAAAACTTTGCGAGAAAAGTACAAGACTTGCCGCGCCACGACATGAACATCGACAACAGCCTTCGCCGCAATCCCATATGCCAACTGCGGGTGGGAACTTTGGCCTTAGCACTCTATCTATGAGAGTGCTAACATGATGCCATTGAGGAAAGGATTCCCGGCATGACACACTCATCTGGAACCGCAATCACTGCTGTGACACCCACCAGCCCCTGGGCGCTGGTACCGGCCCTGGGTAACTTGGACGCCTACATTTCGGCGGTCAATCGCCTGCCCCTGCTGACGCAGGAAGAAGAGCAGACGTACGCCCGCCAACTCAAAGAAAACAACGATGTGGACGCTGCGGGCCGCCTGGTGATGTCGCACCTGCGCTTGGTGGTTTCCATTTCACGCCAGTACCTGGGGTACGGGTTGCCCCATGGCGATCTGATCCAGGAAGGCAATGTCGGCCTGATGAAGGCCGTCAAGCGTTTTGACCCTGACCAGGGCGTTCGGCTGGTGAGCTACGCCATGCACTGGATCAAGGCGGAGATCCATGAATACATTCTGAAAAACTGGCGCATGGTCAAGGTGGCGACCACTAAGGCCCAACGCAAGCTGTTTTTCAATCTGCGCTCGATGAAGCAGGGCTTCAAGGCCGATGCCAGCGCAGCCGATGCTGCCACGCACCGCGACACGCTGTCTGACCACGAAATCGATGTGGTGGCAGCGCAGTTGAACGTGAAGCGCGAAGAAGTCATTGAAATGGAAACGCGCATGTCGGGTGGCGATGTGCTGCTGGACCCCACCCCTTCGGACGACAGCGAACAGGCCTTTGGCCCGATTGCTTACTTGGCCGATGCCTCGCATGAGCCCACGGCCATGATCGAGTCGCGCCAGCGCGATGTGCTGGCGTCTGACGGTATTGCCAATGCGCTGGCAAGCTTGGACGAGCGCAGCCGCCGTATTGTGGAAGAGCGCTGGCTGAAGGTGAACGACGATGGCTCAGGCGGGATGACGCTGCACGAACTGGCAGCGGTGTACGGTGTGAGCGCTGAACGCATTCGGCAAATTGAAGTGGCTGCGATGAAGAAAATGAAGAAGGCTTTGACGGAACCCTCCTAAGCCGTTGAAGCAAGGTGCAAATGGGGCGCAACCGGGCGTGCAGCCGCGCTACCATTTGCGAGCCTTGCCGATAAACCCCACACAGGGCCCGCCAGGAACCTGTTGATGCTGATTGCGATACCCCTGCGTGGTGGCTTCGCAAGCAGGTCAACAGATTTGGCGGGCTTTTCTTTTTGCGGTGCAAAGGCGCTTTGCCGTGTGCCGCAGGTTCATACACCTTGGAAGGAGCCCCATGCATCCCGTGTTCTCTCGCCGCAGTGCCGTTGTCCTGGCATTGGCGACATTGGCTTCGTCTTGCGCTCTGGCCCAAAAGGCCCCCGCCGTTGCAGCCCAGGCCCCCTGGCCTACCAAACCGCTGAAGATTGTGGTCGGCTTCCCTCCGGGCTCTTCGCCCGACCTGACGGCTCGCACTTTTTCTGAGCCTCTGTCCAAGGCATTGGGGCAGCCGGTGCTGGTGGAAAACAAGGTGGGCGCAGGCGGCAACATTGGGGCCGATGCGGTGGCCAAGGCACGGGATGACCATACGATTGGCTTGATGATCAATGGCAACATGACGATTGCCAAGCTGATCAATGCCGCTGTGCTCTATGACCCGCAAAAGGACTTGGCACCGCTGACGCTGGTGGGCACATCGCCCCTGGTGCTGACGGCCCCGCTGAGCCAGCCCGGGGTGTCGGCCACCGCCGACGCCCGCGAGTTCATGGCCGCTGCACGCAGCGCAGGCGACAAATGGAGCTACGGCACGCCGGGCGTGGGCACAGTGGGCCACATTGGCACAGAGCTGCTGAAAGCGCGCAGCGGCATCAACCCGGTGCATGTGCCCTATGCAGGCTACCCACAGGTGGCCACCGCCATGCTGGGCGGGCAACTGCAGATGGCGCTGCTGCCCCCGGCGCTGGCGCAGGCGCAAGTCAAGGCAGGCAAGCTGCGGGCGATTGGGGTGACATCGGCAGGCCGCAGCGCGCTGGCGCCCGATGTACCCAGCCTGAGTGAGGCGGGCATCCAGGGCTTTGAGCTGGAAATTTGGAATGCTTTTGCCGCCCCTGCCACCATGCCCAAGCACCTGCAGGTGCGGCTGGCCACCGTACTGGCAGAGATTGCACGCACCCCGGATGTGCGGGCCAAGCTGTTCCAGCAAGGCTGGCAAGTGGCTGGCACGTCCCCTGAGGGCCTGGCCAATCGCATCAAGGCGGATACGGCCACCCTGGGGCAGATCATTGCCCAACGGGGCATCAAGGCAGATTGAGCCCGGTAGTCCGGTGGGGCCATGCCGATAGGCAGACCCCGCTACCAACGCTGTGCCAACCTGCTTTCGCCCTACTTTGACTCTTTGAGCAAGGTGGCCACATCCGCCGCCAGGGCCGCGGCGCCGCTGCCGTAGCGGTGGTACACGCGCAGGCGGCCTGCAGTGTCGTACACGTAGCTGCCGGCCGAGTGGTCCATGGTGTAGCTGGTGGGCGTCTTGCCATCCACCTTCTTGTAGTAGATCTTGAAGTCCTTGGCCACAGCGGCCAGCTCTTGCGCATTGCCGCGCAGCGCCAGGAAGGTGGGGTCAAAGTTGGCCATGTAGGCCTTGAGCACTTCGGCGGTGTCACGCTCGGGGTCTACGGTCACGAAGATGCCTTGCAGGCGCTCACCATCCGCACCCAGCGTGCGCTTGACCTCGGCCAGCTCCTGCATGGAAGTGGGGCAAACGTCCGGGCACTGGGTGAACCCAAAAAACACCACCACCACCTTGCCAGCAAAGTCTTTGAGGTGGCGCGGCTGGCCGTTGTGGTCGGTCAGGGGCAGGTCACGGGCGTACTCGGCGCCGGTGATATCTACCCCCTTGAACTCGGCCTTCTTCTCAGCACAAGCAGAAAAAAGTGCCGTAGCGCTTACCAATAAAGCGCTAGTAGCTATTATTTTTATAGCATTTCGTTTTTGCATGGGGTCACATCACGTAATGGTCTACCAGCAGCGCGGCAAACAGCACGCTCAGGTGAATCAGGGAGAAGCGGAAGGTCTTGCGGGCCAAGGCATCTGAGTAGTTGCGCCACAGCGCAAAGCCGTAGCCACAGAACCCGGCACTCAGCACCACGGCAAAGGCCAGGTAAATCCAGGAGCTCATGCCGTACACAAACGGCATGAGGCAGCCTGCAAACAGGATCAGCGTGTACAGAAACACCTGCAGCCGCGTGAACTCGTTGCCATGGGTGACGGGCAGCATGGGCAAGCCAGACTTGCGATAGTCCTCCACCCGGTACAAGGCCAGCGCCCAGAAGTGCGGGGGCGTCCACAAGAAGATGATGAGGAACAGGATCAAGGCCTCGGGCCCCACATCCCCTGTGAGGGACGACCAGCCCAGCACCGGCGGCATGGCGCCCGATGCGCCTCCAATCACGATGTTTTGGGGCGTCAGCGGCTTGAGGATGACGGTGTAGATCACGGCATAGCCCACAAAGGTGGCAAAGGTGAGCCACATGGTCAGCGGGTTGATCCACACATACAGCAGCACCGAGCCCGCAGCGCACAGCACCGCAGAGAACAGCAGGGTTTGCTGGTTGGACAGCTCGCCCTTGGCGGTGGGGCGCCAGGCGGTGCGCTTCATCTTGGCATCAATGCCCTGCTCCACGATGCAATTGAACGCTGCAGCGGCCCCGGCCACCAGCCAGATGCCCACACAGGCCAGCGCCATGGTGCCCAATTGCGCGCCACTGGGCAGGCCGGGCACTGCCAGCACCATGCCAATCAGGGCGCAAAACACAATCAACTGCACCACGCGCGGCTTGGTCAGCGCGTAAAACTGCGCGAATCGCGAAGGGGGGGAAACGGCAGCAACACTCATGCAATCACTCTCGGCGCGCGCAATGGCGCAGACATCTCAGGCTGGCCCACTGCAGCACGGCTGGCGGCAAGGGCCCAGGTCAAAACCACCACCAGCGCCGCAGCGCCGCCAGTGTGCAACACGGCAGCCACCAGCGGCCACCCCAGCACCACGTTAGACAGGCCGGTGGCCAGCTGCAGCGCAGCCAGCCCGGCCAGCCACTGCGCCTGTGCACGCAGCGCAGCAACGCGGCGCAGCCGCCAGGCCAGCCACACCAAGGCTGCCAGCACCAGGTAGGCCATCAGGCGGTGCACGTAGTGGATGGCCGTGAGCCCCGCAAAACTGATGTGGGAGCCGTCTTTGAGCAGGCCCAACTCGCGCCACACCTCAAAGCCCTGTGCAAAATCCATGGCTGGCCACCAACTGCCCTGGCAGGTGGGGAAGGTGGTGCAGGCCAGCACAGCGTAGTTGGTGCTGACCCAGCCGCCCAACACCACCTGTGCAGACACCAGTGCGGCCGTGGCCCACAACGCAGCGCGCAGCGGCCCCGGCAAGCCCACGCGCGCCACGCCCTGCGCCGCACGCGTGTGCTGCACGGCCTGCACGCACAGCAAGGCCAACAGCACCAAGCCACCGATGAGGTGCAAGGTGACGATGGCCGGAAACAGCTTCATGGTGACGGTGAGCGCACCAAAAGCCCCTTGCAGGCACACCCACAGCAAAGTGAAAGTAGGCCACCATGGGCTGCCACCCGGCGCGGGCCCCGCATGGGCCGTTGATGCCTTGGCGTGCCGCCAAGCCCGGTGCTGCGCCCAGGCAGAAGCCGTCATGGCAATGATCAGCACGCCCACCCCGGTGGCCAGGTATCGGTGGATCATCTCGACCCAGGCCTTGCGGTGGGTGACCGGCCCAGTGGGCATGGCATCTTGGGCTGCGGTGATTTCTGCTTGGGCCCCCACCGGGCTGGCGCTGCCGTAGCAGCCAGGCCAGTCGGGGCAACCCAGGCCCGAGTCGGTGAGGCGGGTGAAAGCGCCAAACAGCACCAGATCAAAGGTCAAGAACAGGGTGAGCACCGTCAAAGCTTGCAGGCGGCGCATGGGCGATGCCCCACGGTTGCGCCAGCGCACCCAGGCCAGGGGCCCCAGGGCAATCAACAAGCCCAGCAGCATGAGCCTTGTCAACGGAGCCAGGTCGTACAGCGGTTGGGCATCCATGTCAGGGCTTTCCGGGGCGGCCGGGCTCGTCCCAGGAGGCCGATGCACGCAGCAAGCGCTCCAGGTCTTTTTTGGCCTTGGCGGCGCCTGCGGCATCCATGAGGGCCGGGAAGCGCATCATCCAATGACCCTGTGGGTCCACCACGTAGATGTGGTCGGGCAGTGCATGCCCGGGCGCGGGCGCCAGCCACTGGGCGAGCGCAGCACCGTCCACACGGCGCACCTGCGCCTGCTGGAGGGCCGGGGCCAGCGCTACGGGTGGGGTCTGCCCATCAGTGACCAGCCACACCCAGTCCACCCGGTCTTTTTCGCGGCCCACGCTCTCCCGCAACTGGCGCTGCAGGTACAGGTGCTTTTGGCAGTCTGCGTCGCATTGGCTGCCCGCCACGCTCACCAGCAGCCACTGGCCCTTGAGGTCTGGCAGCGTGCCTGTGCTGCCATCCAGCGCCGTCGTGGGCAATGTGGGCATGGGGCGCTGGGGTTCAATCAGCTCGCCATAGTTCTTGCGCCCCTCGGGCCGGATGACGTAGTAGGTGAAGTAAGACGCAATGACCGGAGCCGCGCAAATGAGCATGACCGCCAGCATCTTCCAGCGCCCATGGCGGGTGCGCTGCGCAGCATCCATGGCCCCGCCCGCTTCGGGCAGCGTGTGGATGGTCAGACCCAAAGGGTGCTCAGCCGCCACCGCTGGGGGCACGCTGGCGGCGTGGGCGAAAGAAGCGTCGGACGATTTGGAACCAGACATAAAGGAGTGCAATCAGGCCGCAAAGCCCGAACCATTGAAATGCGTAACCATAGTGTTTATCGACGCCCGACGAGACCACAGGCCAGTCGCGCAACAGGCCTTCACTGGGATCACCCAACTGAACCACCGAGAGCGTGAGAATGGGCCGCTGCACCTCTGCACCCATGGCCGCCAAGTCGAGATTTTGCCGGATGCGGGAAGACCCCTGAGCGCTATCCCCCGCAACGAATTCGTACAAGCGCGAAGGCAAGGCCGCCACACGGCCTTGCACTTGCACCGGCCCTGTTGGGGTGTCTACCCTGGGCACCTGGGTGCGGTCTTGGAAATTGCGGGGCACCCAGCCACGCTGCACCAGCACCACGGTTTTTTCATCGGGCAACAACAACGGCATCACCACATAAAAGCCTGGGCGGCCTTGCATCTGGCGGTTGTCCAAGTACACCGTGTGCTCAGGCAGCCACCGGCCTTGCAGCGTCACCGCGCGGTGCAGCAATGCCTCTGCGTCTGCAGCCATAGCCCCGCCCTCCCCCAGCTTGTCACGCAAGGCCTGGCCGTCCAGCGCGGGCATGGCGGCACGGGCCTCCAAGGTGGCCTGGTAGGCGACCTTCTCAGCCGCCCGCCCCAGTTGCCAGCGCCCTAACGACGCAGTGACCCCCATGCCCACCAAGGCGGCCAGGGTAATGAGAACAAAAAGCACACGCTGTGCACGCGGGCGGGGTGTCACGGGATAATGGGCTCCATGAAATATCTTGTCGTGTTGGCGTTTATCGGCATTGTGGCCAGCCTGGGCTCGGCGCTGTTCTTCATGATGCGCAATGGCCAAAGCGATGCCGCCAAAGGCAAGCGCATGGCCCACGCACTGGCGGTGCGGGTGGGTCTGTCCATTGTGCTGTTTGTCTGCATTTTGGTGGCCTGGCAATTGGGCTACATCCAACCCACGGGGTTGCCAGCCACTCGCTGATCGCCGCTCGAACTGGGCTGCAACACAACGGTCCTAGCACCCACAAAAAAAGCGCCTTACGGCGCTTTTTTAATGTGGCCAGCCAGATTTACATCCAGTACACCAGCACGTACAGGCCCAACCAGACCACGTCCACAAAGTGCCAGTACCAGGCTGCACCTTCAAAGCCGAAGTGCTTCTCGGCCGTGAAGTGGCCTTTTTGCAGGCGCAGGGTAATGAACAGCAGCATCAACATACCCACAAACACGTGGAAGCCGTGAAAGCCCGTCAGCATGAAGAAGGTGGAGCCAAACACGCCGGACGAGAGCTTGAGGTTCAGGTCGGTGTAGAGGTGGTAATACTCGTAACCCTGCACGATCAAGAAGACGATGCCCAGCAGCACGGTGGCCCACATGAAGGCAATGGTCTTGCCACGCTGGTTCTCACGCAGTGCGTGATGGGCAATGGTCAGCGTGACGCCAGAGGTCAACAGCAACGCGGTGTTGATGGTGGGCAGCCAGAATGGGCCGACGGTCTGGAAGGGCTCAACAATGCCAGCGGGCGACGCGGTCACCCCTGCCGCTAGGCTGGGCCACACCGCCTTGAAGTCGGGCCAGAGCAGTGCGTTGTCCAGACTGCCCAACGCGGGCACCGAGTGCGAACGCGCCCACCACAGCGCCGTGAAGAAGGCGCCGAAGAACATCACTTCAGAGAAGATGAACCAGCTCATGCTCCAGCGGTAAGACAGGTCGATCTTGTGACCGTAGAGACCGCCTTCGCTTTCGCGGGCTGCATCGCGGAACCACTGGTACAAGACAAAAAGCCACCACACCATGCCCAGCGCCAGGGAGTACTTGCCCCAGTCATGGCCATTGATCCATTGGCCTGCACCCAGGATCACAAAAAACAGCCCAGCAGCGGCCATCACAGGGTGACGAGACTCTGCAGGCACGTAGTAGTACGGTGTTGTGCCGTGTGTTGATGCACTCATTTCAGCTCCTGACTCTCTAAATCGTTGTTATCTGTCTCGGGGGGCGAGCCCACTGCGTCACACAATCCAGTTCACCAGCGCAATGAGCGCCAGCACCAGCGAAAAAACGGCCACCAATCCCACCACGATGATGTGGATGGGGTTGAGCTTCTCTACATCCTGCGCGTACTCAGAACCTTTGCGCAGACCGATCAAAGACCAAGCCACGGCACGCACCGTGCGCAAGAATGATCCTTTGCGCTGTACCGGCGTTACCTTGGGGGAAGAAGGCTTGGCTGCGCTCATGAGCCAGCCCCTTCCTGCCCGGCCACGGCTGCAGCTGCAGACTGGGGTGCCGCAGGTGTCTTACCGCCCACCTCAAAGAAGGTGTAGGACAGCGTGATGGTGGACACGTCTTTGGACAAGCGTGGGTCGATCACAAACGCCACCGGCCATTCCTTCTTTTCGCCGGGCTCCAGGGTGTACTGGTTGAAGCAAAAGCACTCCAGCTTGGTGAAGTGCGCTGCTGCCTGGCGAGGGGCATAGCTGGGAATGGCCTGCGCGGCCATGCGCCGGTTCTGCACGTTCTGAAACTCGTACATCACGGTGGTCAATTCACCAGGATGCACTTTCACTGAGCGCTGCGCGGGCTTGAAGTCCCAAGGCCCGCGTGCGTTGGCATCGAACTCGACCGTGATGGTGCGGCTCTTGTCCACCTGGGTATTGGCGGGCAGTTTGGCATCTTTGCCCGCCGACCCGTTGCCGGGCACCTGCCGCTCTGACAGCGACAGAATGTTGATGCCCGTCATCTCGCAAATGTGCTTGTAGATGGGTATCAGCGCGTAGCCAAAGGCAAACATGCCCGCTGCAATCACCAGCAGCTTGCCGACCATCTTGGCGTTTTCGCGGTGCAGGCTCATGGCAATGGTCTCAGCGTGACAGCAGCACGACTTTGACCATGAAGCCCACAAAGAAAGTGGCTGCCACAGACGCCAGGACCAGCGCCATCCGCAGGTTGCTTTTCTTTTGCTCGGGGGTCATGACGACGCTCCTTAGCCAATGACGCGCGTTGCCGTCGCATCCAGCTTGGGGGGAGTTTCATAGGTATGGAATGGCGCTGGCGACGGCACTTCCCACTCCAGGCCCTCAGCACCCTCCCAAGGCTTTTGCGGAGCCTTGGCACCCTTGCCGCGCATGGCAGGCACCACCACAAACAGGAAGAAGTACACCTGCATCAGACCAAAGCCCAACGCGCCGACCGATGCGATCGCGTTGAAGTCGGCAAACTGCATGGGGTAGTCAGCGTAGCGACGGGGCATGCCTGCCAAGCCCAGGAAGTGCATGGGGAAGAAGGTGACGTTGAAGGTGATGAGCGAACCCCAGAAGTGAATCTGTCCACGGGTTTCGCTGTACATCACGCCCGTCCATTTGGGGGCCCAGTAGTAGTACGCCGCAAACATGGAGAACAACGACCCGGCCACCAGCACATAGTGGAAGTGGGCCACCACGTAGTACGTGTCTTGCAGCTGGATGTCGATCGGCGCCATGGCCAAAATCAGGCCAGTGAAGCCACCCATGGTGAACACAAAGATGAAGCCCACAGCAAACAGCATCGGGGTTTCGAACGTCATGGAGCCGCGCCACATGGTTGCGATCCAGTTGAAGATCTTCACGGCCGTGGGCACGGAGATCAGCATCGTGGCGTACATGAAGAACAGCTGGCCCGTCACAGGCATGCCGGTCGTGAACATGTGGTGGGCCCACACAATGAACGACAGGATGGCGATGGACGAGGTGGCATACACCATGGAGGCATAGCCGAACAATTTCTTGCGTGCAAAGGCAGGCACGATCTGGCTGATGATGCCGAAGGCCGGCAAGATCATGATGTACACCTCGGGGTGACCGAAGAACCAGAAGATGTGCTGGTACATCACCGGGTCACCGCCACCGGCGGGGTTGAAGAAGCTGGTGCCAAAGTGGCGGTCGGTCAGCGTCATGGTGATGGCACCGGCCAGCACGGGCATCACGGCGATCAGCAGGTAAGCGGTGATGAGCCAAGTCCACGCAAACATGGGCATCTTCATCAGCGTCATGCCAGGGGCTCGCATGTTCAGGATGGTCACGATGATGTTGATCGAGCCCATGATGGACGAGGCGCCCAGGATGTGCATCGCGAAGATGCCAGCGTCCATGGAGGGGCCCATCTGCAGCGTCAGCGGTGCATACAGCGTCCAGCCCGCAGCAGGTGCGCCGCCGGGCATGAAGAACGAGCTCACCAGCATCAGCGCGGCAGGGATCATCAGCCAGAAGCTGAAGTTGTTCATGCGGGCGAACGCCATGTCGGAGGCGCCGATCTGCAGCGGGATCATCCAGTTCGCAAAGCCCACGAAGGCCGGCATGATGGCGCCGAACACCATGATCAGGCCGTGCATGGTGGTGAGCTGGTTGAACAGCTCGGGGTTCACCAGCTGCAGGCCGGGTTGGAACAGCTCAGCGCGAATCAGCAGCGCCAAGATGCCCCCCACCATCAACATGGTGAAGGAGAACAGCAGGTACAGCGTACCAATGTCTTTGTGGTTGGTGGCGAACACCCAGCGGCGCCAGCCTGAGGGTGAATGGTGGTCATGGCCATCGTGTGCGTGATCGCCAGCATGCCCATGATTGTCGAGAACTGCGCTCATAGTGAATTCCTCAATGCAATAGGGCGATGATTACTTGCCACGCTGGGCCACGATTTCTGCAGGCTGCACCAGCTGGCCGGTTTTGTTGGACCAGTTGTTCTTGGTGTAGCTCACCACTGCCGCAATGTCTGTATCGCTCAATTGCTTCCACGAAGGCATGGCACCGTTGGCTGCGCCGTTGAGCAGCACCTGAATCTGCTTGGCATGGTCGGCATCCAGCACGATGGCAGAGCCGTCCAGCGGCTTGATAGGGCCAGCGCCCTTGCCATTGGCCTGGTGGCAAGCAGCGCAGTTGGCGGCATACACCTTTTCGCCCCGCTTGAGAATGTCTGCCAGCGCCCACACCTTGGTGGGGTCGTCCAGCTTGGCAGCCGCCTTTTTCTTTTGCTCCGCCACCCAGCCCGAATAATCTTCCGCAGACAGCACCTTCACATGGATGGGCATGTAGGCGTGTTCCTTGCCGCACAACTCAGCACACTGTCCGTAGTAGTCGCCCACTTTCTCTGCGCGAAACCATGTGTCGCGGACAAAGCCGGGGATGGCGTCTTGCTTGATACCAAAGGCGGGCACCATGAAGGCATGGATCACATCGTTGGCGGTGGTGATGATGCGGACCTTCTTGCCCACGGGCACCACCATCGGGTTGTCCACTTTGAGCAAGTAGTCCGCAGGTGCCTGAGACACGTTGCCACTGTCGGACATGACGCGGTGGCTGCTGTCGAGCGTGGAGATGAAGGCCAAGCCTTCACCTTCGCCCGTGATGTAGTCATAGCCCCACTTCCACTGGTAGCCAGTGGCCTTGATCGTCAGGTCGGCATTTGTGGTGTCCTTTTGCGCGACCAGCACCTTGGTGGCGGGCAAAGCCATCAGGATCACGATGATGAACGGAACAATCGTCCACACGATTTCCACCGTCACCGACTCATGGAAATTGGCAGACTTGGCGCCTTTGGACTTGCGATGCTTCCAGATGGAATAGAACATCACGGAGAAAACGGCGATGAAGATCACCGTGCAGATGATGAGCATCATCCAGTGCAAGAAGTGCTGCTCTTCGGCAATTTTGGTGACTGGCGGGGCCAGGTTCAACTGATTGACGGCGGGCCCACCGGGCAGGTCCTGAACGGCGTGGGCGGCGCTGCCCACCCATGCACCGGCCATCAGCAGCAGAGAAGCCAGCTTGTTGGGAATGCTCTTCATAGTTCTCATTTACTTCTATGCCTCAAATTAACCAATCCCCGCAGCGCCTGCGTGGGGTCAGGCGGCCCGCAAGGCCATGCGGATCTCAGACGCCAGAGCAGCACGAAGCTCCGGGCGCACAAAACGCCCCACCTCGACCGACCTGCCTCGTGCAGACAAGGTGATGAGCGATCTGTCACCGGTCTTGGGCTCTACTCGAACCCAGCTTCGGTCAAATTCAGCCCGCTCACGCCTGCCCGCTGTCTCCCTCTCCACCACAAGGCGAGACCCTTGCAGTGAAATCTTTTCGCCATCCGTCGCGTGACGAACGTACATGGCAAATGCAATTCCGACAACAGCAATTTCCAGGGATATGAAGGTCGACATCGGGTAAGCACCGAGGAACCAGAAGCCTGCGGCAACACCGAGCAACACACAACACAGTGACAAGGGCACCCACCCGAGCGACACCGGGCTGACCGAGCCATGCCGGACGAGACACCAGGCGATGTCCTGATCGGACACCGTGGCAAAACGCAGAACCAAGCCAGCCACCGGAAATACTCACAAAAATTGCCTGCGGCTTCTGCTCGCTCCTGCAGAGCACGCCAGACAAAGTTGCGCGGGAAAATGCCCGAAATTTCACATCCCAACTGGCAAGAATTGTAGCTTGCCTTGTTCTAAATCATTGACACGGCGTTACGAGTTACTCATTAACTGGGCCGTTACGCAACATGGCGCGCATGTCACTCAAAGAGACCGAGCTGCTGGGGCTCACACGCACGCGCGGCGCGGGTTTGAAGGCATGGCCGTAGATGATTTCAAAGGTCAGCGAGAGCGGCTTGCCCGCTCCATCACCGGCATCACCCAATCGATCGGACAAGGCCTGGAGCAATTGCTGGCGCCAGCGCTTGCCGCGCAGCGCTCCAAAACGCTCTGGGTGCAAATTGCAGCCCAGTTCACGCAACTCTTGCAGCAGGCGCTCGGGGGTCGCAAAGGTCAGGGTGATTCGCTCCATGTCCATCACGGGCTCGGCAAAGCCCGCCTGCACCAGCATGTCACCCCAATCGTGCATATCGGTAAACGCGTGGCCCGCCGGGGGCCAGCCCAGATCAGCATACACAGCGCGCAACTCCTGCGCAGTGTCAGGCCCCAGGCAAGAGAACATCAAATAACCATCCACAGCCAAAGCGCGGTGCCATTGGGCGATGAGCGCCTGGGGATCGGCCGCCATGTGCAGTGCCATGTTGGCCCAAAGCATCTGTACGCTACCGTCGCTTGGCATCTCCACACGCGTGCCGCCGCCCGTCCAGCGGGTGGGACTCCACCAAGGCTTGTCCAGGGCTTGGATTGCTGCCCCCTGGCTTGTCAACGAGGTCTCTGCCACCACGCAGTCGGCCTTGGGATAGCGCGCACTGACGAGCGCATGCCCCTGCAGCCCCCCACGCACGGCGTCCCAGTGGCACCACGCCTGCGGAGCCTGCCGAATCCACTGCAAGCGGTCTTCCATGCGCCGGGCCACCTCTTCATGCAGCCAGGGCGACTGGGCGGGCGCACTGGCGTGCCAACGCGCTGCCGCAACGGGGTCTATGGTGGGAGGGCGCTCTGTGGGCATGGGGCTCGATACCTGGGTCAAACGGCAGGCGAGTATATTGATTCCATGCTTTTCAGGCGCTTGTCAGGCCTCTTGAGGCCCATCACCCAACTGGCACAACTCGTGCCCAGCCAATGCGCCGTGTGCCATGCCTGGCCCGCACAGCGGGTGTGCAACGCGTGCGTGGCGCGGTTTGCGCAGCCCAGCCACCGCTGCACACGCTGCGCCTTGGTGGTGCCCGGTGGGGTGCCAATTTGCGGTGCCTGCCTGAAAGAGCCGCCCGCCATCGACACCTGCCTTGCAGCCGTGCCTTACGCATACCCTTGGGCGCAGGCCATCAAAGCCTTCAAGTTCCACAACGATCCTGGCTGGGCCAAGCCACTGGCCACGCTGTTGCGCAGCACGCCGTGGATAGAACCTGCGCTGGAAGCCGCAGACTGGGTCATCCCCATCCCGTTGTCTGACCATCGGTTGAAAGAGCGTGGGTTCAATCAGGCTGCACTGATAGCCCAGAAGCTGACCCCCACCAAAACAAACACCCAGGCCATGCTGCGCCTGCACGACACCCCCGCCCAAAGCGGACTGACGCGGGCACAGCGGCTGCGCAATCTGCGCAACGCCTTCATGGTGGAGCCCCGCTGCGCTGCCGCGTTGCAGGGCCGCCATGTGATCTTACTGGACGATGTGATGACCACCGGCGCCACACTGGATGCCGCCGCCAGCGCGCTGAGAGCCTGTGGCGTGGCGCACATCACCGGAGTGGTCGTGGCGCGCACAGAGCGCGAGTAAGGGCAAGCAAGCCACCCCGGTCAGGCCGCGCTCTAGGTACCTTTGCGCCAGCGCGCTTGCAGGGCAATGATCTCGCCCATGATGCCCCGGCGGAACGCCAGCACGCACACCACAAAAATAAGCCCCGTGACCATGGTGACCGACTCACCCAGGGTCTTGAACCATTCCACACTTGTGAGTGCCGCCAGCAAATTGCCCAGCTCGCCAATCTTGTTTTCGAGCAACACCACCACCGCCGAACCGACCAGCGGACCAGACAGGGTGCCCAGCCCCCCCACCAGGTTCATCAAGATGACCTGGCCAGAGGCCGTCCAGTGCACGTCTGATAAGGTCGCAAAACCCAGCACCAGCGTTTTCAGCGAACCCGCCAAACCGGCCAGGGCCGCAGACAGCACAAATGCCAGCAGCTTGTAGCGGTGGGTGTCGTAGCCGAGCGAAATTGCCCGAGGCTCGTTTTCCTTTATGCCCTTGAGCACCTGGCCAAACGGCGAATGGATGGTGCGCACAATGAGGCAAAACGCGGCCACCACGATGACCAGCGTAACGTAATACATGGCCAGATCGCTTTGCAGGTCAATCAGCCCCAGCAGCTTGCCACGGGGCACACCCTGCAAGCCGTCCTCGCCGCCAGTGAATGGCGCCTGCAGGCAAGCAAAGAACAGCATCTGCGCCAGGGCCAGCGTGATCATCGAAAAATAGATGCCCTGGCGGCGAATGGCAAGCCAGCCAAACAGCAAACCCAGCAACCCACCACTGGCGGTACCAAACAGCAAGCCCACCTCGGGTGTCATGCCCCAGGCTTTGACGGCATACCCCGCCACGTAGGCAGCGCCGCCAAAAAAAGCCGCATGTCCAAACGACAGCAGCCCGGTGTAGCCCAGCAACAAATTGAAGGCGCAGGCAAACAGGGCGAAGCACATGAGCTTCATCACAAACACAGGGTAAGCGCCTGCAAACGGCGCCGCCAACAAAGCCAGCAACAGCAGCCCGTATCCCAAATTGGCGATTCTTTTCGAGTTCATGGACCGGCCCCTTATTTCTCTTTGCCGAACAAACCGGCAGGGCGGATCAGCAAAACAATCACCATGATGACAAACACCACTGTGGATGACGCCTCGGGGTAGAACACTTTGGTAAAGCCCTCAATCACACCCAAGCCCAGTCCCGTCAAGATCGAGCCCATGATCGAGCCCATACCGCCGATCACCACCACGGCAAACACCACGATGATGAGGTTTTGCCCCATGAGCGGGGTGACCTGGTACACCGGCGCAGCCAACACACCGGCAAACGCGGCCAGTGCGGCACCAAAGGCATAGGTCAGGGTGATCATGACAGGCACATTCACACCAAAGGCCTCCACCAGGCGCGGGTTCTCGGTGCCCGCCCGCAGGTAGGCACCGAGCTTGGTCTTTTCAATCACGTACCAGGTGGCCAGGCACACCACCACTGAGGCCACCACCACCCAGGCTCGGTAGTTGGGCATGATCATGAAGCCCAGGTTGGTAGCGCCTTCCAGCAACTCCGGCGTGTCGTAACCCAGGCCGGACACCCCATAGATCGAGCGGAACACCCCCTCAATCAACAGCGTGAGGCCCAGTGTCAGCAGCAGCCCATACAGATGGTCTAGCTTATAGATCCAGCGCAGCAACAGCCGCTCAATCACCACACCAAACACACCCACCACCAACGGCGCCAACACCAGCATCCACCAATAGCCGATGCCCAGGTAGTTCATGGCCATCCAGGTCGCCAAGGCCCCCATCATGAACAGCGCACCATGCGCAAAGTTAATGACGTTGAGCAGCCCGAAGATGACCGCTAAGCCCAGACTCAAGATGGCATAAAACGACCCGTTGACCAACCCCAAAAGGAGTTGGCTGAGCAGGCCTGGCAAGGAGACACCGAAAATTTCCATGGGAGGCAGCGCCGGTGAAAGGGGGTGGGATTCAGTGCGTGAAACAGCGGAGCGTCCAGACGGACGCCATCACTTCCACAGAGCGCACTTGCTCTCGGCCTTGGTGGTGAAGACGGTGTCCCCCGGCAGCTTCTTGATGAGCTTGTAGTAATCCCATGGCTTGGTCGATTCCGATGGCTTCTTCACCTCCATCAGGTACATGTCGTGCACATAGCGGCCATCGGCACGCAACTGGCCAGAGCCAAAGAAGTCGTTCATCTTCATGCCCCGCCAGGTGGTCATGACCTTATCGGCATCAGCACTCTTGGCAGCTTCCACGGCCTTGAGGTAATTCATGGTGGCCGAGTAATCGGCCGCCTGGATTTCAGTGGGCATACGCTTGGTCTTTTCAAAAAAGCGTGCCGAGAACTTGCGGGTTTCTTCATTCAAGTCCCAGTACCAGCTGGTGGTGAACTGCAAGCCCTCGGTGTTGCGCAAGCCCAGGCTGTGCACGTCGCTGATGAAGATCAGCAAGCCCGCCAGCTTCATGGTCTTGCCAATGCCAAACTCTTTGGCCGCCTTGATGGAGTTGATGGTGTCGCCCCCGGCATTGGCCAGGCCCAGAATCTGCGCCTTGGAGTTTTGCGCCTGCAGAAGGAACGAGGAGAAATCGGACGCATTGAGCGGGTGGCGCACAGCCCCCACCACCGAGCCGCCCTTGGCCTTCACCACGGTGCTGGTGTCTGCCTCCAGTGCGTGGCCAAACGCGTAGTCGGCTGTCAGGAAGTACCAGCTCTTGCCACCACTGTCCACGATGGCGGAGCCCGTGCCTTTGGCCAGGGCCACAGTGTCATACGCATAGTGCACGGTATAGGGCGTGCACTGGTCGTTGGTCAATGCCGAGCTGGCGGCGCCGTTGTTGATGTACACGCGCTTTTTCTCTGCGGCCACCTTGGCAATCGCCAAAGCCGTGCCCGAGTTGGTGCCGCCAAACACCATCGTCAGCCCCTGGGTGTCAATCCACTCGCGGGCCTTGGATGCAGCAATGTCGGCCTTGTTCTGGTGGTCGGCACTCATCAGCTCAATGGGCATGCCCAGCACCTTGCCACCAAAATCATCGATAGCCATCTGAATGGCCAGCGCTCCGTTCTTTCCCTCCACGTCAGCGTATAAGCTGGACATGTCGGTGATGAAGCCGATCTTCACTTTGTCCTGAGCCTGTACAGACGGGGCTGCCAGCCCTGCAGCGCCCAATACCAAAGCCAGTGCGGTAGCCAGTTTGCTCTTCTTCATGGTTTGTCTCCTGTGGGTATAGAGGGGTACGGTGTGACGAGAACGTTGACTCTGCAAAAGGACGGTGGCAGGGGAATTCAAACCCCAAGCAACTCGTTGAGCACGGGCATCTTGGCCTGCAGTTGCTCGGCCCCAAACTGCTCCACGATGCGCCCATGCTCCATGACATAAAAGCGGTCTGCCAGCGGTGCAGCAAAGCGGAAGTTCTGCTCCACCATCACCACCGTGTAGCCCTTTTGGCGCAGCGTGGTGATCATGCGGGCCAGGGCCTGCACGATGACAGGGGCCAGGCCCTCCGAGATTTCATCGAGCAACAGCAAATTGGCGCCCGTGCGCAGAATGCGGGCCACGGCCAGCATCTGCTGCTCGCCGCCCGACAGGCGCGTGCCCTGGCTGTTGCGCCGCTCCGCCAGGTTGGGGAACATGGCGTAAATCTCGGGCACCGACATGCCTGGTGTGCCGGTCTTCAAAGCCGGTGGCAACAGCAGGTTTTCCTCGCACGAAAGGCTGGAGAAAATGCCCCGCTCTTCCGGGCAATAGCCCACGCCCAGGTGGGCAATGCGGTGGGTGGGCATGCCCACAGTCTCCACCCCATTGATCTTGACCGAGCCCTTGCGGGCCCCCGTGAGACCCATGATGGCGCGCATGGTGGTGGTACGCCCGGCGCCATTGCGCCCCAGCAAGGTCACCACCTCGCCAGGTTGCACCACGATATCGACCCCATGCAGCACATGCGACTCGCCGTACCAGGCTTCAAGGTTCTTGATTTCCAGCGCGGGCACGCCGTTGTTGTTTGAAGGATTAGCCATCTCAGTGGTCCATTGCGTTCCACGCTGCCTGTAGAAACCGGCGCGCACAAAGCCAGGGCCCCCGCCGCGCAAGGGCCGTCGCGCTGCTCAGGCGGCGCTTCGCTTGTGTGCACTGGGGGCGTTCCCCTCTCGACTCGCGCAGCGGGTCGAGAGAGGGGGAAGGCGCGAAGCGACTCAGGGGGAGCTTCTTCATTCAATGCGCCCCTTGGAGTTGGCCATCTGTCGTGCCCATATAGGCCTCCATCACCTGCGGGTTGCTGGAGACCTCGGCATACGGCCCCTCTGCCAGCACTGCGCCACGCTGCAACACCGTGATGCAGTCGGCAATGGTGGAGACCACCTTCATGTTGTGCTCCACCATCAAGATGGTGCGCCCGGCCGAGACCTTTTTGATGAGCTGCGTCACCCGGTCCACATCCTCGTGCCCCATGCCTTGTGTGGGCTCGTCCAGCAGCATGAGCTCGGGCTCCATCGACAGCGTGGTGGCGATCTCCAAAGCGCGCTTGCGGCCATAGGGCAGGTTCACGGTCACCTCGTCGGCCAGGTCGTCCAGGCCTACCTCGGTCAGCAGTTGCATGGCGCGCTCGTCCAGCTGCTGCAGGCTGCGCTCGCTGCGCCAAAAGTGGAACGACGTGCCCAGCTTGCGCTGCAGGCCCAGGCGCACGTTTTCCAGCAGCGTGAGGTGAGGGAACACCGCCGAAATCTGAAAAGAGCGAATCACCCCTCGGCGCGCAATTTGCGCAGGGGCCTCTGCCGTGATGTCGCGCCCGTTGAAGCGGATCACCCCGGAGGTGGGCACCAGAAACTTGGTGAGCAAATTGAAGCAAGTCGTCTTGCCCGCCCCGTTGGGACCGATGAGCGCATGGATGGAGCCCCGGCGCACCGCAAGGTTGACATTGCTGACGGCGGTAAAGCCTTTGAACTCTTTGGTCAGGCTCTGGGTTTCAAGGATCACATCGCTCATTGCGCCTGGGTCACTCCATGGTGCGGGATGAAAACTGACTTGCGCAAAGGCTGGCGTGAAGCCGCTTTGCTGTGGTGCATCGTATGCCCCGACCGTGGTTGGCAGATACTGGTACTAATGCCTATGTATTAATGCCTAGACACAGACCCTATGCCCTCACCCTCGCGCCCAGCGCACCCCAATCCACAGCGATGGGCAACGACACGCAGCGATACATAGCGACATGAATTGACATCTACCGATATCTGGCGACACCCGCGCAACACCTGATCGCCCTACCATGCGCCATCACGCGGGGCACGCAGCCCCGCCCTTCACAGCCCCTCTGCCCATCCCATACCCCATGGCCACACCCACTGCCCCCGCTGGCAACGCACGCGGTGCACCGCGCTCGCTCACCGGGCTTGTGCCCTTTCTCAAGCCCTACCGTGCGCGCATTGCGTGGTCACTGCTGTGCCTGGTGCTGGCAGCGCTGGCCACACTGGCATTTCCGCTGGCGTTACGCGATTTGATCGACACAGGTCTGGTCGCGGGCGACCGCGCCAGCCAAGCCATGGAACTGCGCGGACACTTTGGTGCGCTGTTCTTGGTGGCCGTAGGGCTGGGTGTTTTTTCTGCCGCCCGGTTTTATGCCGTGAGCTGGCTGGGCGAGCGGGTGACGGCCGACCTGCGCCAGGCGGTATACAGCCACGTGCTGCGCCAAAGCCCCCAGTTCTTTGAAAGCACCCAGACCGGCGAGGTGCTGTCGCGCCTCACGGCCGACACCACGCTGGTGCAAACCGTGGTGGGCTCGTCGCTGTCGATGGGCCTGCGCAATGCCGTGATGGGCATTGGCGCGCTGGGCATGCTGGTGTGGACCAACCCCTATGTGATGTCGGTGGTGCTGCTGGCCGTGCTGCTGGTGGTGCTGCCCGCCATGTGGATTGGGCGGCGCGTGCGCAAGCTCTCGCGCGACAGCCAGGACCGCGTGGCCGACTCCAGCGCCATTGCGGCCGAAGTGCTCAACGCCATCCCGGTGGTGCAAAGCTACACCGCAGAGCAGCGCGAGTCCGCCCGCTTTGCGGGGGCGGCCGAAAGCGCTTTCTCCACCGCCGTGCAGCGCACCCGCGCACGCGCCGTGCTGGTGGCCTTCATCATCATCGCCAACGCAGCCCTGCTGCTGTGGGGCTTGTACCGTGGCACACAGGCGGTGCTGGCGGGCCAGATGACCGCTGGGCACCTGGGGCAAACCGTGGTTTACGTGATGCTGCTGGCAGGCGCCGTGGCCGTGCTGGGCGAGGTGTATGGCGACCTGCTGCGCGCCGCTGGAGCCACCGAACGGCTGATGGAGCTGCTGGCCACCCAATCGCCTGTGGCAGAGCCCGCATCGCCCCTGCCACTACCGCACACCGGCCGGGGCCTGGCGGTTGACTTTGCCTCGGTGCAGTTTCGCTACCCGTCGCGCCCCGACCAGCCTGCGCTGGCCGATTTTTCACTCACCCTGGCACCCGGTGAAACGGTGGCCCTGGTAGGCGCCAGCGGCGCAGGCAAGACCACGGTGTTTCAGTTGCTGCAGCGTTTCTACGACGCGCAAGCTCCGCACGATGACGCGGCGCCGTCGGGCATTTTCCTCAACGGGGTGAACATCCGCGACCTGGCACTCACCACGCTGCGCAGCCACATTGCCACCGTGCCGCAAGACGCCGTGATCTTCGGCGCGTCGGCGCTGGAGAACATCCGCTACGGCAAGCCAGATGCCACCCCAGAAGAAGTGAAGGCCGCCGCCCAGGCCGCTTTTGCCGACGACTTCATCCTGGCCCTGCCCCAGGGCTACGACACCTTTTTGGGTGAGCGCGGCGTGCGCCTGTCGGGCGGGCAAAAGCAGCGCATCGCCATTGCCCGTGCCATTTTGAAGAACCCGCCCCTGCTGCTGCTGGACGAAGCCACCAGCGCACTCGATGCCGAGAGCGAGCGCATGGTGCAAGCCGCGCTGGACACCGCCATGCAGCGCCACACCGGGCAGCGCACCACCCTGGTCATTGCGCACCGGCTGGCCACGGTGCAAAACGCCGACCGCATCGTGGTGCTGGAGCACGGCCGCATCGTTGAGCAAGGCACCCACGCCAGCCTGTTGGCCGCCCAGGGCGTGTATGCCCAGCTGGCCAAGCTGCAGTTCACGGCCTGAGTGGGACGCATGGGATGAGGCAGCCCGCTAGGAGTCTGCGCGGCTGAAGGAGCATCGGCTGCAACGTGCGATAAACCGGTCTCGCGCGGTACTACCTCCGGCGCCCAGGGGGCCACCCTGGGCTTATCGGTAGCGCCACGCGATCCTCGGTTTTCGCGCGTTTCGCTTCGATGCCTTCTGCCACGCAGACTCCTAGGCAACGACAATAGCGGCATGTTTCACATTGTTCTTGTCGAGCCCGAAATCCCGCCCAACACCGGCAACGTGATCCGGTTGGCGGCCAACACCGGGTGCACGCTGCACTTGGTGGAGCCGCTGGGCTTTTCCATGGAAGACCGCCTCATGCGCCGCGCAGGGCTGGACTATCACGAGTACGCCCAGGTGCTCAAGCACCGCGACTGGGCCACGTTTTTGAGCGATGCCAAGCCCGACCCGACCCGCATGTTCGCACTCACCACGCGGGGCACGCAGGGCGTGCACGACACGGCCTTTCAGCCGGGCGACTGGCTGGTGTTTGGCTCGGAAACCCGTGGCCTCGCGCCCGAGCTGCGCGAGACCTTTGCCCCCAGCCAGCGCCTGCGCCTGACCATGGTGGCCGGGCAGCGCAGCCTCAACCTCTCCAACGCAGTGGCAGTGACGGTGTTTGAGGCCTGGCGGCAAAACCAGTTTGCGATGCCCAAGCCCCCCGCACCAGAGGTGGCCGCCGGAAGTTAAGCCGCCTCGCCAGCGGGCAGCCCGGGGTAGCTCTCGATCTGCTTGCGCATTGCCATGGACTTGCGCACCTGCTCGCTCAAAAAATCCAAAAACACCTTGGTGCGCGCAGGCAGCATGCGGCCAGAAGGCAGTGCGGCATACACGGTGTAGCGTGCGTAGATCCATCCCGGCAGCAACTGCACCAGTTCGCCCTGGGCCAGGTACTCGTGTGCCAGCAGGCGCGGCGCCACAGCCACACCCATGCCGTCCACCGCGGCGCGCATCAGCACCTCGGTGCTGATCGACTGCAGCACCACCGACGGCACGTCCAGCTCTTGCGGGGGCTGCAGCCCATCCACATGCGACAGCCGCAGTTTGCGACCCAACCCTGGGTGAGCCCGCGCTGCCATGCCCGAATCGCGCAGGTAGTCGTGCTGCAACAGGTCTTGGGGCTGCCCAGGCAACGGCAAGCCCTTGCGCGCCAGGTAGCCTGGGGCCGCCACCACGATGGATTCGCCCTGCATCAAGGGGCGGGCAACGATGTTGGCATCGAAGTTCTCGGCCGCCACCATGAAGGTCACATCAAACTCATCCACCCGGCTGGAGGCATAGGCGTCGATATCAATGTCCAGCATCAGCCGGGGGTGCAGCGCATGCCACTCGCTGAGCAGTGGTGCCAGGAAGTTGGTGGCCAGCACCGGCGACGCCACGATGCGGATGGTGCCGCGCAGGTCGCGCGTGCTGGCGGCCGCTGCCGCTTCGGCGTCTTCAATCTCATGCAGGATGCTGCGCACCCGTGCTAGGTAGGCGTCGCCCGCCTCGGTCAGGGCCAGCTTGCGCGTGGTGCGCTGCAGCAGCCGCGTGCCCAGGTGCTGCTCTAGGTCAGCCACCAGCCGCGTCACCACCGGGGGCGACAGTTCAAGCCACCGTGCGGCAGCGGCAAAGCCGCCTTCGTCCACAACGGCCTGGAAAACACGCATGGTCAGAAGCCTATCCATTTGGGAAATTATGTTTTAGCCAAAGGTTGGATTATTTCTGTTTTGCGAATTATTCATTGCCAAGGATGCTATTTTTCAAAGGGATAACCCTAGATAAAGTTCACCCCATCGATGAGCGACACCGCTACGGACACTCACCGAGGCAGGCCCCGCTGGCGCACTGTGCACCGGGGTGGGTCTGGAGAAAAGCCCAACTTTTGAAGGAATCCTCATGAACACGTACCGCACCCTCGCCGCCGTCACACTCGCCCTGAGCGCCTTTGCAGCACAAGCCGACTCGGCCCTGCCCAGCGATGGCAACTGGAACAACTACCCCCTGAGCGCCCAAGCCAGCAGCACCCTGACCCGCGAAGCCGTGGTGGCCGAGCTGGTGGCCGCCCGCGCCGCAGGCACCCTGCCCCAAGACTCCGAGTGGTACAACGTGCCTGCGCCGCTGAACGTCAACGGCTCTGCATTGGCCCGCACCGATGCACGCAACGACGCCATGGCCGCAGCCAAGGCGGGCCGTACCTCCAGCGCTGAATAAGCGCCCAACGCACAACGCCAACGCCAACGCAGTCGAGGACCGGCGCAGCATTTGCCCACAAACGGTCCACACCACTGCCCCAGCGTCAAAAAGGCCTGCCCGGGTTGCCCGGCAGGCCTTTTTGCTGTGTGAGCGAGCGCTGCGACCTTGGCCCGCAGGCCAACGCTCAACGGATTAACTGCTCAGCGGCCCAGTCGCCAAGACTAATGGCCTCAAGGCGCTGCGCCGTAGTTGCGCGCCAGCGACTCGGCCACGCACACAGGCTTGTCGCTGCCCTCGCGCTCCACCGTCACCAGCCAGGTCATCTGCATGCCATCCGGCTCCATGCGCTCGGCGGCCTGCAGCACCAAGCGGGCCCGCAAGCGGCTGCCCACCGGCACGGGCGCCGTAAAGCGCACGCGGTTGAGCCCGTAGTTCACGCCCATGCGGGCGCCTTCGATGGTGAGGCCCTGCTCAAAAAATTTCGGAATCAACGACAGCGTGAGAAAGCCATGCGCAATCGGTGCGCCAAACGGCCCAGCCTTGGCGCGCTCAGGGTCCACATGGATCCACTGGTGATCGCCCGTGGCCTGGGCGAACAGGTTGACCTGCTCTTGCGTGATGGTGATCCAGTCGGTCACGGCCACTTCCTGGCCCACGCAAGCGCTGACTTCGGTGTAAGAGCGAAAGATTTTCATCGCCCCAATGTAGCGCTGGCCTTCTACGGCCCTTGTCTGCCACGCGACAGGAACGCAGGGCTGGCCTGCCCCCTGTTCAGCGCTCCAACCTCCATCAGGCGTCCAGCCAGTTGCAAATGCCCTGCCACTGCTCCAGGTCGCGCGCCACGCGGGTGGTGCTGCCCACGTCAAACACCGTCAGCCCCTGGGCAGCCAGGTGCACATAGTTTTGGGTGTCGCGCACATAGCCCAACACCGGCAGGCCCAGGCCTTCCACAAAATGGTGCAGTTGCTCGGCCGAGCGGGTGCGCTCGTCAATGCGCATGCCCACAATGCCCACCTGCACACCCGCTGCATGGCGGTGCTCGCGCAGCTTGTCCAAAAACGCCTGGGTGGCGTAGATGTCAAAAATGCTGGGCTGCAGCGGCACGATGACCTTGTCAGCGATCTTCAGCACGTCTTTGAGGGCGCTGCCGTGCAGGCCGGCAGGCGTGTCCAGCACGGCATGGGTGGTGCCCTTGGGCGGCTTGGCCGGCGCGTCGGCATCGGTATCCCAGCGGCCAATGGCGGCCACGTTGGCGGGGCGCAGGCTCAGCCACAGGTGGCCAGATTTTTGCGGGTCAATGTCCCCCAGCACGACCGGGTGCCCCCGGCTGGCGTAGTAACCCGCCACGTTGGTCGAGAGGGTGGACTTGCCCACACCGCCCTTGGGATTGGCAACAACAACCACTGGCATATCGATCTCCTTGTGACGGGATGCGAAAAATAACAAACAAATTCGACGCTAGCGCTTTATACATAAGCGCTAGAAGCTACCAAATCAATAGCAAAAACACACCCAAGCCACTGATGGCAGGGGCCTCCCAGGCCTCAGGCGTGCTGCCCGCCGCGCTTGACGAAGAACAGCCCCGCGCCCACAGCCATCAGCAGGCCGCCAAACACCCGATTTTGCACACGCACAGCGCGGGCGCTGCGCATCAGGCGGCGCAGCGCGCTGGCCCCGGCAGCGTAGCCATGCATCACCACCACGTCCACGGCCATGGTGGTCACGGCCATCACCAGCAGCTGCGTCCACAGCGGACGCGTGTCGGTCATGAACTGGGGCAGCACGGCCACCATGAAGATGATGCCCTTGGGGTTGGTGGCGTTGGTCAAAAAGCCGGTCAGGCAGCGCTTGGTCCAAGGGCCTGCGGGTGCCGCCTCGTCGCCGTGGATGGGCGAGCGGTCGCCCGCGCGCCACTGGCTCAGGCCCACCCAGATCAGGTAGCAGGCGCCGCCCACCTTCACCACGCTGAAGGCCACCTCAGACGCCAGCAGCAGCGAGCCCACGCCCGCCCCGGCGATCAGCAAAATCAGCAGCAAGCCCAGCTGCAGGCCCAAAATGGTGGCACTGGTCTTGCGTACTCCAAACGACAGGCCATGGCTCATCGACAACACCGCGCCAGAGCCCGGCGACACCGCAATCAGACAAGACGCCGCAAAAAAAGCCAGCCAGGTTTGCAAATCCATGGGGTGCACCGCAATGAGGGGGATGAAGGGGCTGCATCATAGCGCCAGTTGGCGCATCCAGACCAGGATCAAAATCCGCCTTGCAGCAAGCCAGCAAAGCGCGAAACGCTACTGAATAAATAGCAGAAAATCACCACGCTGCGCAGATGCCAAAATTCTGCAGCACCCGCCCCTTCCACCCACACCACCGCCCGCCCCATGGAACACGCACCCACCTGGCTCACCTACGGCTTTTTATACCTGAGCGCCGCCGTCCTTGCCGTGCCCCTGGCCAAGGCGCTGGGCCTGGGCTCCATCATTGGCTACCTGGCCGCAGGCATTGCCATCGGCCCCTGGGGGCTGGGGCTGGTGAGCAATGTGCAAGACATCCTGCACTTTGCCGAGTTTGGCGTGGTGCTCATGCTCTTTTTGGTGGGGCTAGAGCTGCAACCGAGCCGCCTGTGGGCGCTGCGCCGCCCCATTTTTGGCACCGGCACCGCCCAGGTGCTGGGCTGCGCGGCGGCGCTGTTTGCACTGGGCTGGCTGGCGGGGCTGCCCTGGCGCATCAGTCTGGTGGGCGCGCTGGGACTGGCCCTGTCGTCCACCGCCATTGCGCTGCAGGTGCTGGCAGAGCGCAACCTCATGCGCACCAGCAGCGGGCAAGCGGGGTTTTCCATCCTGCTGTTCCAGGATGTGGCGGCCATCCCCATCCTGGCGATGCTGCCCATCCTGGGCGCAGCGGCGGGCGAAGGCGCGGGCCACACACCCACCGATGTGGCGCTGGAGGCCCTCAAGATCGTCGGCGTGATCGGCGCCATCATCCTGGGCGGGCGCCTGCTGCTGCGCCCCCTGCTGCGCTGGATCGCCAAGAGCAAAACCCCTGAAATCTTCACCGCCGCCGCGCTGCTGCTGGTGGTGGGCATCGCCTACCTGATGGTGCTGGTGGGCCTGTCGATGGCGCTGGGGGCCTTCCTTGCCGGTGTGCTGCTGGCCGACAGCGAATACCGCCGCGAGCTCGAGGCCGACATTGAGCCCTTCAAAGGCCTGCTGCTCGGGCTGTTCTTCATCGCCGTGGGCATGAGCATCGACTTTGGCGTCATCCTGCGCTCGCCAGCCCTCATGGCGGCCATCCTGGTCGGCTTCCTGGCGGCCAAGGCCATCGTTATCTACACGCTGGCCAAGCTGGTCAACATCCCCTACCAAGAGCGCCCCGTGTTCACCCTGCTGCTGGCCCAAGGCGGCGAGTTTGCATTTGTGGTGTTCCAAGCCGCCGCTGGTGCCAACGTGTTTGCGGCAGAAACCGCCTCGCTGCTCATCGGCGCCGTGGCGTTGTCGATGCTGATCAGCCCGCTGTTGCTGGTGCTGCTGGACCGCGTGCTGCTGCGCCGCTACGCCCGCCTCAAGATCACGCCCCAGGCCGAAGAAATCTCCGAGCCGCAAGAGGCGCCCATCATCATTGCGGGCTTCGGCCGCTACGGGCAGATCGTCTCGCGCGTGCTGCTGGCCGAAGGCATCCACACCACCGTGCTCGACCACAGCGTGGACATGCTGGAGGTGGCCCGCACCTTTGGCTACCGCGTGTTTTATGGCGACGCCACGCGGCTCGATCTGCTGCGCATCGCAGGCGCTGAGCGCGCCCGCATCCTGGTCGTGGCGGTGGACGACCCCGAGCAGTCCCTCAAAATCGCCAAGCTGGCGCGCGAACACTTCCCCCACCTGCAGATCGTGGCCCGCGCGCGCGACATCAGCCACTGGAACAAGCTGCGCGACCTGGGCGTGACGCTGGTGCAGCGTGAGCTGTTCGAGGCCAGCCTCAAAAGCGCGCACACCGTGCTGGAGCTGATGGGCCTCTCCGCCGCCGAGGCCACCACCTTCACCGACCGCTTTCGCAAACACAACATCGCCCTGGCCGACCGCATGTACCCGCACCACAAAGACCAGGCCAAATACATCGCCGTGGCCCGCGAAGGCCGCAGCCAACTGGCCGAGCAGATGGCCAAAGAGCGGCAGGAGAGCGCGGCGCTGCATGCATCAGGCGCGGCGTACCCGGGGTATGGCGGGGTGGAAGAGGCGGGGGAAAGCGGTGAGCCTGCCCATGCCAATCATTCAGACAAAAATAGGCTCTAGGGCGCATCTAAAAAGCGCTAGCAGCTATATTTTCAATAGCAAATCAACACCGCCTGGCTTGCCAAGCCGCAGCTGCTTCGCCAACCCACCCGCACCCCATGCTCTTTGCCGTGATCTTCACCGACAAGCCCGGCTGTGGCGATATCCGCGCCGCCCAACTCCCAGCGCACATTGCATGGCTGGAGGCGCACCAAGACATCATCCCCGTGGGCGGCTCCTTGCGCGCCAAGCCCGGGGCGGTTCCGAAGGGCGGACTGTGGCTCGCAGAGGCCGAATCCAAAGCCCAGATCGAGGCCTTGCTTCAGACTGACCCATTTTTTACGGCAGGCCTGCGCCAGAGCTACGAGATCCTGCACTGGTCCAAGGCCAACGACGCACGCAAGGTGCTGATCTGACCGGGCCCGTTGAAAAGGCGCTTCAGCCCTTGCCATCGTATTGCGCCAACGGGCCTTGGAACCGCGTTGGCTGCGCCTATGATGCCATCGGAGGAAGCCTTGGTTTATGCGAGCCGTGAGGCAGAATTCGGCCAAAACCTGCCATTACCCCGTTACCAGAACCAGATGGGCACTAGCTACAGATTCATCGTCGACCCGGCTGAACCGTCGCCTGTTCTTGAGTGGTTCAGGGCGGCTACACCGTCGCCCACAGAGATGCGCACCCCAAATTCGACCGTCTTCCATTTCAAGGACTTGGGGCCGGTCGTTTCTATGCCGGACGGGACCCCTGACAAGATCAATTCGCCGGTCGTCACGGTTTTCAGCCCGACGGTGAAGCGAGGAGTTCTGTGGACGGTTGGCGAAGTGCACTTCCTGCCGACACCCCTAAAGGTCAAATTTCCTAAACTTGACTCTGTGAGCCGAGCGTTCGCGAAATGGTTGAAGGAACGACCGTGCGTGTTCTCAAACAAACCTGGCAGCGTTAACGAATTCGACTACTACCTTGAGGGCTCGATCAGAAACTACGATCCGCCTCTATATGCCTTTCCTTCGGGCGTGGCGGCGCTGACGCAAGGCCAGTATTTCGTCAGCGACGATGAAACTGCTCCCCGTTTGGAAAGCATCTGCAAGGCTCTGCGTCTGCGAGGGATTGATTGCTAACCTTCAAAAAGTGACCGCTTCGGAGCAAAGCGAAAGCCTGCAATGGGCCCTAAGCCGTCTCTCAGTAGTAGCCCAACTCGCGCAAAACTCTCGCCTTGCTGAGGACGGGCTGCAACTTCGATTCCAGGCTCAAGAACCATTCCGGTTCGATTAGGGTGCCAATCGCGTCACGCTCCAGCGGTGGTATCCACTCCTTGTGTCTATGGAAGGCATCGGGTATGGCTCGGCTAAGTGCGGATAGGTGTTCTTGCTCAAAGCCGTGCAGCTGCAAATTTTCAACATCAGCGAGAGCCGCTTCATATGCAGACTTCAAATGCGCGAATGAGGGCCGCACTGAAACGACACCGATCAAGTCTCTAAGAGCCAGCCGCAACTCCGAAAGTTGCTGCAATCGCTGCTCTTTGTTGTACCGATGTTCGTGCATGAAATCCACAGGACTCTAGGACTGCTTCTGGCCGAATTCTGCCTCAGCGCAGTCCACCTCCCAGCCATTCCAAAGACCAACAACAAGAACCATTCTCAATTAAAGATAGAATCGCGCACTCCCTTTAGCGCAGGGTTTTCACCCTTCGCGCTCCGTCCCGCCAGCCAGCGTTCCGACCACGCAAGCCCGCGATCTCGCTCTTGCCTCGGAACCGCTCATGTCCCTGCCTCCTCTGGCCCTTCGGCCTTCCCGCATCGCGCGCCGGTTTGCGCTGACGCCCATCGCTTTGTGCCTGGCGCAAGTCGCCTTAGCACAGACACCGCCCACCGACGCTGCCCCTCAGCTCCAGGAAGTCCGCATCAACGCCAGCACCGAAAAAGACATGGGCTTTGCTCCGGTGGAGGCGCAAACGGCCAGCAAGGCGCCCATGCGGCGGCTGGAGACGCCGCAGTCCGTGAGCGTGGTCACGCGCGAGCAGATGGAGTCGCGCCAGGTCACCAATGTGCAGCAAGCGCTGCAAACCGTGGCGGGCGTGAGCCCTGTCAACTTTGGGCGCCGGGGGTTTGATGACCTGAACATTCGGGGCTTTCGCTCTACCGAATCCATCTTGGTGGATGGCCTGGTGCAAAGCCCGGGCATGTGGGCCAAATTGCAGCCTTATGGGTACGAGCGTTTTGAGGTGCTCAAGGGCTCTGCGTCGGTGCTCTACGGCCAAGTGCAGCCGGGCGGCATCGTCAACGCGGTGAGCAAACGGCCCAAGAAAGAGGCGCTGAGCGAAGTGGGCGTGGAGGTGGGCAGCTTTGGCCAGCGCACGCTGCAGGCCGACATCAACCGGCCGCTGTCTGAATCGGGCAAGACGGCGCTGCGCATCAATGCGCAAGTCTCGAATGCCGACGACCCCACGCAGTTCGTCTACCGCAAGGACCGGTGGTTTGCGCCGTCGCTCTCCGTCGACCTGGGCGCGCAGACCGACCTGGTGTTGTTCGCCACCTACAGCCAAAGCCAGTGGATGCGCCAGCAGGGCATCTCGCCCTACGGCACTGTGCTGCCCAACCGCAACGGCACCCTGTCTCGCACCCTGTTCACGGGCGACCCGAGCTTTGGCGGGTACGACGTGGAGAGCAAAACCGTGGGCTATGCGCTGGAGCACAAGCTGTCGGACACCATGACCTTTCGCCAAAACGTGCGCTACGAGAGCGAGAAGGGCACGGGCAACTTTGTCTCGAACCTGGCGCTGCAGGCCAACCAGCGGCTGCAAAACCGCCAGGCGACGCGCCAGTACCTGGACTACGACCTGCTGGCTACCGACACCTCGCTGCTGTCGCACTTTGACGCGCTGGGCGTAAAGCACCAGCTGGTGACGGGGCTGGACGTGCGATCCGGCCACTCTTACCAAGCGCAGCGCCGCTGCACCATTGGTGCGCTCGACCTGTTCAACCCGGTCTACGGCGTGGCCGCTACCTGCCCCGTCAACCTGACCAGCGATGCGCCCGAAAAGCTCAACGTGATGGGCCTGTATGCGCAAGACCAGATCAAGTTCGGCCAGGGCTGGACGGCTTTGGTGGGCCTGCGCCGCGATTGGTCGACCAACGACATCGATGACCGGGTGGCCGCCAAACAAACCAGCCAAAAGGACAGCGCCACCACGCTGTCTGCGGGCCTGGTGTATGAGTTCAAGCCCGGCTGGTCGGCGTATGGCAGCTATGGTGAATCGTTCCTTCCGGTGTCGGGCCTCACGTTTGGCGGCACGCCGTTTGTGCCAGAGACAGGCAAGCAGTGGGAGGCCGGGGTGAAGTACGAGGCGCCCGGTGGCCAGCTCACCGGCGCGCTCGCCGTGTTTGACCTGGTGCGCAACAACGTGACCACGGCCGACCTGGTGAACACCGGCTTCAGCGTGGCCACGGGCCAGCAGCGAGCACGCGGCCTGGAGGCCGAACTGGGCGCCGACCTGAAGAACGGCTGGAAGCTCACCAGCGCCTACACCTACACGCAGACCAAGGTCACACGCGACAACAACGCTGCCATCGTCGGCCTGCCGCTGAACCTCACGCCGCGCCACACGCTCACCGCCTGGGCCACCTACAAGCTGCCGCAGGCCCCGCGTGTGACGCTGGGCATGGGCGGGCGGTATGTGAGCGAGCAGATCGGCTCCTACCCCTTCACGCTGCCGTCGTACTTTGTGGCCGACCTGTCCGTCAGCTACGTGGGCGAAAACTATCGCATCACAGCCGGTGTGAAGAACCTGTTCGACAAGGCGTACTACGACGGCGCCATCAACGCCAACGTGGTCTCGCCCTCGCTGCCGCGCAACTTCAGCGTGGGGCTGACGTACTTCTTCTGACCCTGCCCGCGACCGACCCTGCCCGCAAGCCGCCCATGACCAGCCAGCGCACCCTGAACCGCCTTTTTGTCCTGCACTCCTGGGCGGGCATCGTCACGGGGTTGCTGATGTTCATCGTGTGCTTCTCGGGTGCGGTGGTGGTGTTCAAGAACGAGATCGATCTGTGGGCCAACCCCTCGCTGGCGCAGCTGCCGCGTGCTGAAACGCCCGCCCCGCTGGACACCGTGCTGGCGCAGCTGCAGGCCCGCTACCCCGGCGCCATGGTGGAGACGATTGCGCTGCCCGATGCCATCAACCCCCATTACTTCGCCTTTGTGCGCGAGCCTGGAGCACCGGCCACCACCCGCACCAAGGTCGCGCTGCGCGCTGACACCGGCGCGGTGGTGGGCCCGGTGGACAGCCAGCTCGGCCAGTACCTGCGCATGCTGCATGTGTTCCTGTTCTTCGGGCCCCGGTGGATCGTGGGGTTTCTGGGGGCGGCCATGCTGGTGTTGATTGCCACCGGCATCGTCATCCACCGCAAGATCCTGGCCGAGCTGTTCACCCAGCGCTGGGGCCGCAGCCTGCGCGTGGTGATGTCGGACCTGCACAAATGCGTGGGCATCTGGGGCCTGGGCTTTCACATCCTGATTGCGGGCACGGGCGCCTGGATGGGGCTGGCGCCACTGTTTGAGCAGAGCTTCAAGTACCTGACCGCACCCGCATCCACACCGCTGGCAACGGCCGACGGCGCAGCGGCCTCTCGCAAAGCCGCAGCGGCAGCCCCGGCGCCCATGCTGTCGCTGGATGCGCTGTACGCCGCCGCGCAGCAAGCGGCCCCGGGTTTGCAAGCGCGCTATGCATCGCTGCAGCGCTGGGGCACTGCCAGCGCCAGCGTGGCCTTCACCGGCAGCCTGCAAGGGCATTTGCTGAGCACGGCCAGGGTAGAGGCCAATGCCGCCACCGGCGCCATCACCCGCGTGCACGACCCGCGCACCCAGGGGTTCTGGTCGCAGTTCAATGGCTTGATGGAGCCCCTGCACTTTGGTGACTTTGGCGGGCTCACGCTGAAGTGGCTCTACTTTGTGCTGGGCATGACGCCCGCGTTTTTGTCCATCTCTGGCACCCTGATCTGGCTGGATTCACGCCAGCAGCGCCGCCGCACCGCCGTGCCTGCGCACACGGCACGGACCGCTGGGCGTGCCACGGCAGACGCTGCCGCGCCCTGACCATCCATCGCCTGACACATCGCCCCTGCACACGGCCCCATGAACCGACCCACCCGCTTTTACCTGGCACTGCACGCCACCCTGGCCGCCGCGTTGGTGGGGGCCATGGCGCTGCACCTGGGGCCCATCCCGGCACACTGGCCCGCCCTTGCGCAGCGCCCCGTCTGGACGGTGTGGGTTTTGATAGGCCTGTGGCTGGCACTGTCTGCCGCCGGGGTGGCACTGCGCCCACTGGGCCTGTGGCGCGTGGCCATGGGGGCCGCAGGGGCCGCGTTGCTGGCCCTGGGGCTGGGCGGGTGGGCGCTGGGTACTTCGCTGGCGGGATCGTTGCTGACGGGCTTGGCCGCCTGTGCGCTGGCCTGCGCGGGGCTGGCGGCGGTGATGGCCCCGGCGCGCATTCAGGCGCCTCGGGCTGCAGGCAAAGCGGTGCGCGCAGTAGCAGGCGCAGTGACAGCCACCCCCATGCGCGCCCCGTGGTGGCAGCGCATGGCTGGCTGGCCCCACTGGCCTTTTGTGGTGGTGGCTGCCGTAGCGCTGGAATCCTTCCGGCTGGGGCATGTCGTGGCCACCGGGGCGGCACGGCCTTCAGGCATGGCAGGCTTGCTCATTGCCTTTTTCCTCGCACTGCCAGCGGCCACGCTGCGGCACTGGTGGCCCCGTTGGGCCGCCGCGCTGTGGCTGCTGGCTGGCGCTGCCTGTGCGGGCCTGGCCCACAAATCAGGCCTGCCGCAATGGGCGGTGGCTGCCGTGCTGTGCCTGTGGCAACCCATGTGGGCGATGGGTGCTGTGCGGGCACGCTTTGGCGCCGCATTTCAGAGAGGCACAGCGCCCAACCCCAGCCCCGGCACCGAAAGCACCGCATGACCCTGGCCGACTTTGCACACCTGAGTGCCGTGCTGGCATCGCTGCTGGGGCTGTCAGCCTGGGCGCGCGCCACACCGACCCGGGCGTGGGGCGAACCTGCCGGTGCCCCACGCGGCAACCGCCACCTTCACCGCGCCGTGGTGCTGGCCACCCTGCTGCTCCAAGGCTGCACCGCCCTGGCCACGGGGCAGTGGGTGGATGCCCTCGCCCTGGTCGCAGCCGCCTGGATGGTGCTGGGCGGCGCCCTGGTGCTGACCATGAACCAGTGGCCCGCAGCCACCCGCCTGTGGGCCCCACGGCTAGGCTGGCAGGGGGTGGCGGGCTGCGTGGTAGCACTGGGCGCCGCGCTGCTACCTATTGGCTTGAAAGCCTTGTAAAACAAGCGCAAACAGCTATTTATTTCATAGCAACCCAAAACCCCAGACCGCGCTGTCGTGCCCTGGCCAATGCATGTACAGAGAAAGTAGGCTCCTAAGAACCTGTTCCAAATCTTTTTGGAGGATCGCATTGGAGTGCAATCGGGATGAGTGGATGCCTCGGATGTGCCGCATGGGCTCGTGCCCATGCAAGCAGCCGGGACATTCAATCGCCCGATTTCACTCCAACCCTTCGGGCAAGTGCCTTGCCGGGCGGTCTGCGTTGTTGCACCGCTTGCCAATAGCACGGGCTATTGGCGGCGCGCTGCGCCTAGCAGCCCATCCCGGCAAAGCACTTGTGCGACCCCAAAAAGATCTTGAACAGGTTCTAAAGTGGCGCGCAAACTCCTTTCGCGCCACTTTATTTGGCGCGATTCCGATTCGCGCCACCAGGAGCCCCGACTTTGAGGAAGATCACTTCCCGCACGCTTGCATCACTCGAATACTTCTCCAACGTTCGGCTCGCTCCGCTTCTGACAGCGAGATGCTGGATGCAGCCGTGATAGCGTTGTTGATATCGTGTTGCGAGGGACAAGGGCCGCTTACACGCGCAGGGGCCGAACCGATGGGTGCTCCAGGCCGGTGCTGCACCGACTCCACGACGCCGTTGCGCGTGTACACCAGCCAAGTCTCGTTTGAGCGCTCGTAAATCACCTGGTCCGCTTGCGTGCCGCCATAGTTGTTGGCATTGACCTTGGTAGGCTGGCCCATGGCCTCCTGGAGTTGCGCACTCGTCATCCCCACCATCGGCCGCTTTGCGCGGATCGCCTCGGCCATCTCGTTGTCGAGCTTGAGCTTTGCGCGCTTGGCCTGGGCATCCGCTTGTTGAGATGGGTCTGGCGTGCCAGTGGAGGGGCGGATGTCCATTTTTGTGCCCTGGCCTGCACAGGGCGCGTCTTGATAGACCTGCCGCCCATCCGCTCCAGTGCATTTGTTGACTGCCCATGTCTGGCTACAGAGCAACACCGCCGCAGCTATCAGTGTATGTTTGAGCATGCGCGTCAGCCCCGATGAACGATGGCTTGGTTCAGTGCCGCAATCACCTGGTTGAAGTACTCCTTGTCCACGGTGGAAAGCGCTTTGGTTTCGCCCCCTGCGGTGTTCAAAAAGATGTGGAAATAGGTCTTTTGGTTGTAGAGCAGAAACGCGGCGACAGCGACCACAGCAATGCCGAACCAGAGGTAATTCAAAGCAATCATGAGACCGACAATCAACACGACGATCAGCATCAGTCGGCTAGGTGCCTCTGTTGCAGGCTTGATGGACGTGACATTGCTCATGGCAAAAGTTTGCGCGTCCACAACAAAGCGGGCGTTGGTGACTTTGACGCCGTCGTGCTGAAAAAAGACCTTCTCATCCATTTGCTGTTCCTCTCTAGATTGGTTTGACAGTTGTCCTGGCTCCCATCGGGGGGCATCCGGCTATAGCCAAGGAGCAAATGCCACCGCCCCGGGCTTCAACTCCACCGAGCCAACGGGCCCTACAAATGGTAACAGTTCGTTTACATATCGCAGCTACCGAAACTGGTAGGCCCAGCGACTTCAGTCCGCTCTGTTCCCACATGCCCGCCGACCTGGCAGAGGTAAATCCGAGGCGGGCCAAACGGCTGGGCGGACTGGCTAGGTGTGGAGGGCTGCGTGGTGGCGCTGGGCGCCACTCTGCTACCAGTGGGGAGCGGAGCAAACATCAAACCAAATCAGCCCCTAGCGCTTATCCAAAAAGCGCAAGCAGCTATAAATTGAATAGCAAAACCACCCACACACCCGCAAGGTAGGCCCACGCAGCACAGCGACGCACGACAATCGCGGGCATGAAATGGACCGATGCCCCCTGGATTGAACTGTTGCGCCTGGCGCTGGAAGTGGCTGCCACCGTGGCCTTTGCCCTGTCGGGCGTGATGATGGCGGCGCGCAAGCGCTTTGACGCCGTGGGCGTGTGCGTGGTGGCATTTGTGTCGGCCTTTGGCGGGGGCACGCTGCGCGACCTGCTGCTGGACCAGCGCCCCTTCTTCTGGGTGCGCCACACCGAGTTTGTCTGGGGCATTCTGGGGCTGAGCATGGCGGCCATGCTGTTCATGCGCCAGCGCCACTTTGAGCCCACCGAGCGCGCCATGCTGCTGCCCGACGCCATCGGCCTGGGCCTGTTTGCCGCCGTGGGGGTGGACATTGCCGCCGCCGTGGGCATGCCCCCGCTGATTGCCGTGATGATGGGCGTGACCACCGGCGTGTTTGGCGGCGTGCTGCGCGATGTGCTGTGCAACGAGGTGCCCCAGGCCTTCAGCGACCACCGCCCCTACGCCCTGTGCGCCTTTGCCGGGGGCTGGGCCGACATGGCGCTGCGCCAGGCCGATGGCGCCGTGGTGAGCCCGCTGCTGGCCTGTGTGCTGGTGACGGCCGGGCTGCGCGGCCTGGCCTTGTGGCGCAATTGGCAGTTGCCCGCGTGGCGGGTGTAGAGCGGCGCACAAAGCCCCTGCGTGCCGCGAAACAACGCCCCCGCCAGGGCCAACGCCGTAAAATCGCCACCCCAGCCCCTGGATGAACACCACGAATTGCTGACACGCCCCATGACCACATCCCCCAGCACCCTGCCCCACCCTGCCACCACCGACCTTCCAAAGGCTGGCACCCCGCGCCTGTGGCGTCCCCTGCTTGCCGCAGTCGCCCTCACCGGCCTGCTGGGCGCCTTGGCGCTTGAGCCCGTGCAGGCCCAGGTGGTCAACCCGCTGGGCAACGTGCGCAATTTCCCTGAAGCCGCCCTGCGCGGCACACTCACCATCGTGAGCGTGCAAGAGGCCAAGCTCAACAGCAAAGACATCCGCATGGCCCCTGGCATGCGCCTGTTCAGCCCCCAAAACTCGCTGGTGCAGCGCCACACCGTGATCGGCCAGACCTACAAGGTGAACTACGTGATCGAAGCCAGCAGCGGCATGCTGCACTCGGCCTGGATCTTGAGCGAGGCCGAAGCCGCCAAGCCCTTCAAGGGCAGCGACACGGTCATCACCAACATCAACTCGGGCAGTGGCAACGTGTCCACAGGCAACGTCCTGAAATAACGCCCCTGGCGCTGCCACGGCGGCAGCGCCTTTGGCTCTGGAAGCAGCCCTCCAGAGCCCCTCCCCATCCCAGTCACCGCGCCCCAGGGCGGCGGTGTTTGCTTGCTATTTGCGAAATTGCCATGGCCAAAAAAGTCTTTATCAAAACCTTCGGCTGCCAGATGAACGAGTACGACTCGGACAAGATGGCCGACGTGCTCAATGCCGCCCAAGGCTACGAGCCCACGCAAAACGTGGACGAGGCCGACCTCATCCTCTTCAACACCTGCTCGGTGCGCGAAAAAGCGCAGGAGAAAGTCTTCAGCGACCTGGGCCGCATCAAGCACCTGAAGGCACGCGGCGTGAAGATTGGCGTGGGCGGCTGCGTGGCCAGCCAGGAAGGCGCCGAGATCATCAAGCGCGCCCCCTATGTGGACGTGGTGTTTGGTCCGCAAACCCTGCACCGCCTGCCCGAGATGCTGAACCAGCGTGAGCGCCTGGACAAGCCCCAGGTGGACATCAGCTTTCCCGAGATCGAGAAGTTCGACCACCTGCCGCCCGCGCGCGTCGAAGGTGCCTCGGCCTTTGTGTCGATCATGGAAGGCTGCAGCAAATACTGCAGCTACTGCGTGGTGCCCTACACCCGTGGCGAGGAAGTGAGCCGCCCGTTTGACGACGTGCTGGTGGAAGTGGCGGGCCTGGCCGACCAGGGCGTGAAAGAAATCACCCTGCTGGGCCAGAACGTGAACGCCTACCTGGGCAAGATGGGGGGCACGGCCGAGATTGCCGACTTTGCCCTGCTGCTCGAATACGTGTCGGACATCCCCGGCATTGAGCGCATCCGCTACACCACCAGCCACCCCAACGAGTTCACGCCCCGGCTGATCGAGGCCTATGCCAAGCTGCCCAAGCTGGCCAGCCACTTGCACCTGCCCGTGCAGCACGGCAGCGACCGCATTTTGATGGCCATGAAGCGCGGCTACACCGCCATGGAATACAAGAGCACGGTGCGCAAGCTGCGCGCTATCCGCCCCGACCTGGCCATGAGCAGCGACTTCATCGTGGGCTTCCCCGGTGAGACGGAAGACGACTTCAACAAGATGATGAAGCTCATCGACGACATCCACTTCGACAACAGCTTCAGCTTTATCTTCAGCCCCCGCCCCGGCACACCCGCAGCAGGCCTGCACGACGACACGCCGCACGACGTGAAGCTGCGCCGCCTGCAGCACCTGCAAGGCGTGATCAACGCCAACATCAAGTCCATCAGCGAAAGCCGCGTGGGCACGGTGCAACGCATTCTGGTGGAAGGCGCCTCCAAGCGCGACGCCACCGAGCTGATGGGCCGTACCGAATGCAACCGCGTGGTCAACTTTGTGGGCCAGCCCCGCCTGGTGGGGCAAATGGTGGATGTGACCATCACCGAGGCCAAGGCCTACACCTTGCGGGGTGAAGTGCTGGTGCGCGAGGGCGCCGCCCTCACCGCCTGACCCCCACCCCAGCGCATGGCCCCACACCCCACGAGCCCCCCGCAGGCTCGCCCGCACGGCCCCTCGTTTCAGCAACTGCTGCTGCTCGCCTTCTTGCTGATTGCGGGGGTGCTGGGCGCCAGCGCCCTGCGGGCGGTGTTCACGCTGGAAGCGCTGATGGGCCAAAGCCAGGCCAGCGCCGCCCAGGCGGCCGCGCTGAACGTGGCGGCCCAGGCTCTGAACCAGCGCGGCCAAGCCATGGAACGCTCGGCCCGGCAATCGCTGGTGCTGAACGACCCCCTGCTGCGCCAAAGCTTTGATGACATGGCGGCCGATGCCCAGGGCATCGTGCGCCAGCTGAGCGACGCGGGCCTGCCGCCCGCCCAAGCCCAGCAGTGGCAGGCCAGCATGCAAACCGTGCGCAATTTGCTGCGCGCACCGCCCTGGCAGTCGCTGGAGAACGAACGCAGCGTGGCCGAAGAGTTTGTAGCGCTCGACACCTTGCACGCGGCCATCACGCAATCGGTGCAAGAACTCAATGCCCGCCAGGCCAGCGAACTGCAAGCGCGGGTAGACGCCAGCCGCCGCACCGTAATGCACCAACTGGTGGGCGCAATTGTGCTGGCACTGGTGCTGGCGCTGTGGCTGGGCATCTGGCTGGCGCGCCCCTTCAAGCGGCTGGAGCGCGCCATCCGCCGCCTGGGCGAGAACCAGCTGGAGCAACCCGTGGCCATCACCGGCCCCGCCGACGTGCGCCGCGTGGGCCAGCAACTGGAGTGGCTGCGCCTGCGGCTGCTGGAGCTGGACGCCGACAAGGCGCGCTTTTTGCGCCATGTCTCGCACGAACTCAAAACCCCGCTGGCCGCGCTGCGCGAAGGCGTGGCCCTGCTGCAGGACGGCGTGACCGGAGAGCTGAGCGAAGGCCAGAAAGAAGTGACGCAGATCCTGCACCAGAACACCCTGGTGCTGCAAAGCGAGATCGAGGCGCTGCTGCGCTTTAACGCCGCCGCCTTTGAAGCCCGCCAGCTGCAGCGGCGCGAGACCGATCTGATCGCCCTGCTGGAAGACCTGGTGGAGGCCCAGCGCCTGCAATGGCAGGCCCGCAGCCTGCGGGTGGAGGTGAGCGGCGAGCGCACCGTTCTGCTGCTGGATGCGGAGAAAATCACCTCGGCCATGGGCAACCTGCTGTCCAACGCCATCCGCTTCTCGCCCGATCAAGGCACCGTGCGCCTGGCTGTGTCGCGCGCGCCCGGCCAGGTGCTGGTGGATGTGACCGACGACGGCCCCGGCGTGGCCCCTGCCGACCGGGCCCATGTGTTTGAACCCTTTTACCGGGGCGAGCGCCAGCCTGAGAACGCGGTGCGTGGCACCGGCATCGGGCTGTCCATCGTGCAGGAATACATCCACGCCCACGGTGGGCGGGTGCAGGTGCTGCAGATGCCGGGCGACGCCCCCCGCTCTTTTTTCCGAATCGAATTGCCCGATGCTTCCTGAACCGCAAGCCCTGCCGACCCTCCGCCCTGCGCACTGGGCTGCCCGCTGGGGCCTTGCCGCCACATACCTGTGCGCGGCCTGGCTGGCAGGCTGCGCCACAGCCCCCACACCGCCCAATGCGGCCCCGGCGACTGCGGCCCACGCGGTAGAGGCCGCCGCAGAGCCCGCCACGGCCTTGCCCGAGCCACTGGCCGCCGAAAGCGACGAGCCCACCACGGCGCCCAAAGACCTGCTGCGCGACACCCTGGCCTATGCCGACCGCACCCTGGGCGCCAGCACCACCGACCTGGCGCGTGAGACGGCCCGGCTGTCGGACGTGGACGAGAGCAAGCCCTCGCGTGCGCTGCGCCTGGCACTGGTGCTGGCCCAAACCCGCCAGCCCGTGGACACGGCCCGCGCCCTGGGCCTGGTGCAGCGCACCCTGGCCAACCCTGCCGCCCAAGAGCTGCACCCGCTGGCCCGCCTGCTGGAGGCGCGCCTGACCCAGCAGCGCCGCCTGGAAGACCAACTGGACCGCCAGGCCCAGCAACTGCGCGAAGCCCAGCGCCGAAACGACCAGCTGAGCGAGCGCCTGGAGGCCGTGCGCGCCATTGAACGCAGCCTGACCACGCGCCCCGCCCCAGCCGCCACAGCACCGGCCACAAGCCCCCCCGGCGCTGCTGCCAGTGGCGTGGGCAGCAGCAACGCCAAACCCTGAGGCACCACGCCATGACCGCATCCACGCGCCCTGCAACCGCCCATAGCGCCGCCCACAGCCCCGCCCACCGCATCCTGGTGGTGGACGACGATGCCGACATGCTGCGCCTGCTGTCCCTGCGCCTCAAAGCCGCCGGGCACGAGGTGGTGGCCGTGGGCTCGGCCGAGGCCGCGCTGGCGCAGCTGGACGTGGCCCGCCCCCAGCTGGTACTGAGCGATGTGCGCCTGCCCGGCAAGGATGGCCTGGCGCTGTTTGACGAGGTGCACGCACGCCACCCCTCGCTGCCAGTAATTCTGCTCACGGCGCACGGCACCATCCCCGACGCGGTCGAGGCCACATCGCGCGGCGTCTTCACCTACCTGACCAAGCCCTACGACGGCAAAGAGCTGCTGGAGAAAGTCGCCCAGGCCCTGGCCCTGAGCGCCCCCGCCGTGCACCAGGCCCACGCCAACGAGGCCTGGCGGGCCGACATCGTGAGCCGATCGGCCCGCATGACCGACCTGCTCGCTGAGGCCTACCTAGTGGCCCAATCGGACGCCAGCGTGCTGCTGCTGGGCGACAGCGGCGCGGGCAAAGAGCTGCTGGCCCAGGCCATCCACCGCGCCAGCCCCCGTGCGGGCAAGCCCTTTGTGGCGGTGAACTGCGGCGCCATCCCCGAGGCGCTGCTCGAATCCGAGCTGTTCGGCCACGTCAAAGGCGCGTTCACCGACGCCGTGAGCAACCACAAGGGGCTGTTCCAGGCGGCCGAGGGCGGCACGCTGCTGCTGGACGAGATAGGCGACATGCCGCCCGCCCTGCAGGTCAAGCTGCTGCGCGTGCTGCAAGAACGCGCCGTGCGGCCCGTGGGCGCGAGCCAGTCCATCCAGATCAACGTGCGCATCGTCTCGGCCACGCACCGCAACCTGGAGGTGGCCATGGCTGCAGGCCAGTTCCGCGAAGACCTGTACTACCGCCTGAACGTGGTGACGCTGCAGCTGCCCACGCTGGGCGAGCGGCGCGAAGACATTGCGCTGCTGGCCAACCACTTTCTGGACAAGCTGGCCCGCAAGTACGACAAGCGCCTGTCGGGCTTTGCGCCCGAAGCGCTCAAGGCGCTCACGGCCGCCGCCTGGCCCGGCAATGTGCGCCAGCTCTACAACGTGGTCGAGCAGGTGTGCGCCCTGTCCACCACACCGCTGGTGCCGCTGTCGATGGTGCAGCGGGCCCTGCGCATTCCATCGGCCCAGGTGCTGAGCTTTGCCGAGGCCCGCCAGCGCTTTGAGCGCGAGTATCTGGTGGGCCTGCTGAAGATGACCGATGGCAACGTGGCCGATGCCGCGCGCCTGGCGCAGCGCAATCGCACCGAGTTTTACCGGCTGCTGCAAAAGCACGCGCTGACGCCGGGCCAGTTCAAGGCCGACGGGGTGGCGGTCGACGATGTCGCTGAAGAGCGACACGAGTAATGCGTTGATTCATTGGGACTTTTCTCCCGCACGTTCCACCTCTGTCGCCACACGGCGACAAAAACACAGCCATTTCCCCTGCCAGGCGCCCATTGGCCCCCTCTGCACAATTGCTTACGTGCAGACCCACTCCTAAGCCTCTGATTTAAAAGCACTTTTCCAAGCTGGCACAGGGTTTGCCCTAGTGCTGGTATGCAAGCCGCTTTTTATCCATCCGTGCGCCCCTCGACCCGGGCTGCACGGCCCGTGCTGGCGCTGTGCGCAGCACTGCTGGCCACGGCCGCGTCGGCCCAAGCGATGGACCTGGACGCCATCACCCAACTGGCCAAGCAGCGCGCCGCCCAACCCTACAGCGCCATGAACGTGCGCCTGCCCCCCGAGCTGGAGGCCATGGACTACGACCAGGTGCGCGACATCCGCTGGCGGCCCGAGCGCGCCCTGTGGCGCACCCGTACCGAGCCGTCGCAGGCGCCATCACAGTTGCCGTCACAGTTGCCATTTGAGGCCATGTTCTTCCACCTGGGCCTGTACCAGCGCGAGCCGGTGCTCATCAACGAGGTGTCGCCACAAGGCACCCGCCACATCCCTTACCGGTCCGCAGACTTTGACTACGGCAAGAACGCCGTCAAGCCCCAGACCTGGGGCGATCTGGGGTTTGCGGGCTTTCGCCTGCACTACCACTTGAACTCACCCGACTACAAGGACGAGCTGGCCGTCTTCCAGGGCGCCAGCTACTTCCGTGCGCTGGGCGCGGGCCAGCAATATGGGCTGTCGGCCCGGGGCCTGGCCATCGACACCGTGGGCGGCCAGGGGGAGGAATTTCCGCGCTTTACCGAGTTCTGGCTGGTGCGGCCACAGCCCGGTGACACCCAGGCCACGGTGTATGCGCTGCTGGATTCGCCCCGCGCCACTGGCGCCTACCGCTTTGACATCCGCCCCGGCGCGCAAACCACCACCACGGTGACGGCCCGCATCTTTGTGCGCGGCGGTGGCAGTGGCGCAGGCCCCATCAAGACGCTGGGCATTGCCCCGCTGACCAGCATGTTCCTGTTTGGCGAGAACCAGCCGCGCAAGGACGACTTCCGCCCCGAGGTGCACGACTCCGACGGCCTGATGGTGGCCACGGGCGAGGGCGAATGGCTCTGGCGCCCGCTGCAAAACCCCAAGCAGCCCCTCGTCACCTCGTTTGCCACCACCAACCCCCAAGGCTTTGGCCTGATGCAGCGCGACCGGCAGTGGAGCAGCTACGAAGACGTGGAAGCCCGCTACGAGCGCCGCCCCAGCGCCTGGGTGCGCCCCCTGCACCCCTGGGGCCCCGGCCGCGTGGAGCTGGTGCAGCTGCCCACCCCCGACGAGACCCACGACAACGTCGTTGCCTACTGGGTGCCCCAGCAACTGCCGCCGCCCGGCACCCCGCTGGAGGTGCGCTACGAGCTGGCCTGGCAAGGCGACCAGGGCGCCGGACAGCAACGCCCCCCCAGCGCCTGGGCCACCCAGTCACGCAAGGGCGTGGGCTACACAAAGCAAAGCCCTGAAGCCCTGCAAAAGCAGGTGCAGTACGTGATCGACTTTGCAGGCCCCGCGCTGCAAGACCTGCCCGCCGATGCGCCCGTGAAGGCCGTGGTGACCAGCGATGCCAACGCCCGCGTGCTCGAAAGCGGCGTGTACCGCAACCCGGCCACAGGCCAATGGCGCATGACGCTGCGCATTGAACGCCTGCAGGGCAACCAGCCCATTGAGCTGCGCGCCTTCCTTCAACACCTTCAACACGCTGTGAGCGAAACATGGACCCACGTCATTCTTCCCGAGTAGGCCGGCCCGCAACACGTTTGCAGGCCCATTCGACCACCATGCTGCTCGCGGCCACTGAGGGGCTGGCACGCAAGGGCGCGTCTTACCCACGCAGTGCGGTGCCCGCGCAGAGCACGCCGATCGCCAGCCGCCGCAGCCCGCTGCGCGCCACACGCCACCCCAACAGCGTGACGGCGCCACCCGTGCACCGGGGCTCCATGCCCGCCGTGCCCTGGCAAGGCTTCTGGAAAAGCATCGGCCGTGCGCTGACAGGCCGCACCGCCGCCGCCCACACACCGCAACCCGAGCCAGCACCCCAACCCTGGCAAGCCGCAGCACAGCGTCGCCGCTGGACCTTTGCGCTGCTGGTGCTGGCCAGCACCATCCTGGCCAGCCTGCTGTTTGCCCAGGTGCAGCCGCACTACGACAACGCCTGGCTGGGCTACGGGCAGATTGCGCTGTTTGCACTGCTGTCGGCATGGGTGGTGTCGGGCTTTGTCACCGGCATGATGGGCTTTTGGGTCATGCTGCGGGGCGATCGGCATGCGCTGTCGGCGCAAAGCGTGGCGGACCACGCGCTGGCGCCCGAGGCCCGCACCGCCATCATCATGCCCATCTGCAACGAAGACGTGGCCACGGTGTTTGCCGGGCTGCGCGCCACTTGCGAATCGGTGGCGGCCACAGGCCATGGCGCCACGTTTGATGTGTTCGTGCTGTCTGACAGCTACGACAGCGACATCGCCCGTGCCGAGCGCGCTGCCTGGGAAGACCTGCGCACCGCACTGGCCGCCAACGGCCAGCAACCCCAGGTGCAGGTGTACTACCGCCTGCGCAAGCGCCGCACCCACCGCAAGGCAGGCAACGTGGCCGATTTTTGCCGCCGCTGGGGCAAGGACTACAAGTACATGGTGGTGCTGGATGCCGACAGCGTGATGAGCGGCAGCTGCATCGTCTCCATGACCAAGCTGATGGAAGCCCACCCGCAGGCCGGCATCATCCAGACGGCCACACAGGCCATTGGCCATGTCACGCTGCATGCGCGTGCGCAGCAGTTTGCATCGCGCGTCACCGGGCGGCTGTTCACGCTGGGCATGCAGTTCTGGCAGCTGGGCGAATCGCACTACTGGGGGCACAACGCCATCATCCGTGTGGCGCCCTTCATGCAGCACTGCGCGCTGGCGCCCATTGCGGGCAAGGGCGGGTTGTCGGGCGGCATCATGAGTCACGACTTTGTCGAAGCCGCCCTGATGCGCCGCGCCGGTTACCACGTGTGGCTGGTGGCCGACCTGGTGGGCAGCTACGAGCAGCAACCGCCCGACCTGCTGGCCGAGCTGCAGCGCGACCGCCGCTGGTGCCAGGGCAACCTGCAAAACGCACGCCTCATGGCCGAGCCAGGGCTGCACGCCGTGCACCGCTCGATGTTTGTGACCGGCGCCATGGCCTACCTGTCGGCCCCGCTGTGGCTGGCCTTCATGACGCTGGGCACGGCCCTGTGGGTGTCTGGCGCACCCGTGCTGGCCGACTGGCACATCCTGCCCGCCGAGCTGCTGGCGCTGTGGGCCTGGACGCTGAGCATGCTGTTCCTGCCCCGCGTGCTGGGCGTGCTGGCGGTCTTCATGCGCAAAGAACAAGCACAGTACGGCGGCGCTTTCAGCCTGCTCAAAAGCGCGGCACTGGAAAGCACCCTGGCCATCCTGCAAGCGCCGGTGCGCATGCTGGCGCACTCGCTGTTCGTGCTGGTGGCCCTCACCGGCATCGCGCTGGAATGGAAGTCGCCCCCGCGCGAGGCCCAGGCCGTGCCCTGGCGCCACGCCATGGCCCAACTCGCGCCCATGACCGCCGTGATCGCCCTGCTGGCCGCAGGCATTGGCGCCATCGACAGCGGCGCACTGCTGTGGCTGGCCCCCGTGGGCGTGCCGCTGGCCCTGGCCATCCCCATGGCGGTGGTCACCAGCCAGATCGCCCTGGGCCGCACGATGCGCGCCCAGCGCTTTTTGCTGATCCCGGAAGAGGCCTGGTCACCCCCGGTGCTGCGCCGGGCGTGGCGGCATGCCCAGCGGCTGGCACAACCGGGCTTGCCCCTGGCACCCGCAGCGGCCATGGCCTGACAAAGGCCATGACGGGGGGCTAAGAACCTGTTCACAGAGCCCCCGCGTCTCTCCCATCTGTGGTTTTTGTGACAAATGCCACACATCCTTGAAGCCGGCGCATGCGCCGGCTTTTGTGTTACATCGCTATCGTTTTCATAGCTGGTAGCGCTGAATGCGCCTGCCCTAGACCCCCAAAAACCTGTAACAAGTACCCGGTTACAGGGCGCAGGGCCCTTTTTACCGTCACTTACGATACGGCGCTGGCCGCTACCGGGGCCCCGCCACCGGACACCGCAGCCAGCCACGCGGGGCTCAGTGCCACGCCGGACGCCAGGCCCTGCCCGGCCAAACAAACCCATAGCCGCAGCGCCTGCAGCCTGCAGGCCACGCATCCATTCACCACTTTTCGCCAAACAACGACCATGCCCTCCACTGCATTCGCCTCCTCCCGCCGGGGTCTTCTGTCTGCCACGGCCCTCTATGCCACCTTGGGTGCCGCCCTGCTCGCCACGGGCTGCGCTACCGCCCCCGAGCCGGTGCCAGAGCCCGTGGCACCACCCCCGCCCCCAGCAGCCGAAGCACCCGCCCCCGTGCCACCACCCCGGCTGATCTTTGCGGGCTTTGCCATGCATTCGCAGGCCAAGGCCTTCCGCAACGACGTGCTGGCCGCCGAAAAGCTGGCCAAACAAATCGACCCCAACGCGCTCATCCTGAAGCTGGCCAACCCTGCGCGCGACCAGGCCAGTGACTGGCCCCAAGCCACGCAGGAAAACTTTGAACTGGTGATGACCAAGATGGCCGAAGTGGCCCGGCCGCAAGACCGGGTGATGCTGCTGATCTCCACCCACGCCAACCCCGGCACGCTGAACATCAACATCGCAGGCAAAAACGCCGCCCCGTTGACCGCCCGCACCCTGAGCGATGCGCTGGCCCCCTTGGCCAAGACGCCCACGCTGGTGGTGCTGTCTGCCTGCTACAGCGGCGCCTTTCTGGAGCCCCTGCGCGCGCCCAACCGCGTGGTGCTGACGGCCACCGACGTGCACAAGACATCCTTCAAATGCCAGTACCCCGGCGAGCACACCTTCTTTGCCGACGCGCTGTTCAACCAGGCGGGCGCCGAGCAACTGTCGATCGCGGACTGGATGGGCGTGGCCCAGAAGTCCATCCAGGCCCAGGAAAAGCGCAAGCGCCTGGCGGCATCGGCGCCCAAGATGTTTGTGGGGGAAGAAGCCAAGGCCTGGGCGAGCCAGCCGCTCAAAAACTGGCTGGACGCCCGCTGAGCAAGGGCTAGACCAGGGCAAAGTCGGGGGATTTTAGTCCCCTGACGTGGCCTGACTGGGTCTATCAACCGCCCGTCACGGGCGGGAAAAAAGCCACCTCGGCGCCATCGGCCAGCACGGCGGCTTCGTCGCTGAGGTTCTGGTTCAGCGCCATGCGCACCGCCCGGCCACGGGCCAGGCTGGTGGCGTGGGCGCCGCCCCGGGCGATGAGTTCATCGCGCAAGGTGCCTAGATTGGCGGCCGGGGTTTGAACCGACTCGCTGCCTTGCCCAATGGCCTCGCGGATGGAGGCGAAGTAGCGGACTGTGATGGTTTTCATCGTCGGAACATTTCAAGATGGAAAGCGTGCGGGCGCGCTGTCATGACAGCAGCTCCGAGAACGCGATGTACTGCACCGTGTCGCCCGCCGCAATGGTCTGGCCCGCAGGGTTGTCCACCACGCCATCGCCCCAGGCGGCCGAGGTGAGCACGCCCGAGCTTTGGTTGTTGAACAGCTCCAGCCCACCTTCTGCGTGGTGGCGCACGCGCAAAAACTCACGGCGTTTATCGGCCCTGGGCCAATCGAAACGAGCGGTAGCAGCTATTCTTTTAGGAGCAACATCACTCACCCCCTGCAGGCGCAGCACAAAGGGCCGCACCAGCAGCCCGAAGGTGACGAAGCTGGACACCGGGTTGCCCGGCAGCCCCATGAAGTGGGCCTGGCCCACGGTGCCATACGCAAAGGGCTTGCCCGGCTTCATGGCGATCTGCCACAGATCCAGGCGGCCCAGGGATTCGACGGCGGGCTTGATGTGGTCTTCTTCGCCCACGCTCACGCCGCCGCTGGTCAGGATCAGGTCGTGCGCGGCGCTGGCCTCACGCAGCGCCGCGATGGTGGCGTCACGCCGGTCGGGCACGATGCCGAAGTCGGTCACCTCGCAGCCCAGGCGCAGCAGCATGGCGCGCAAGAAAAAGCGGTTGCTGTTGTAGATGGCGCCCGGGGGCATTTGCTCGGGCGGCACATCGCCGGGCATGACCAGCTCATCGCCCGTAGAGAACAAAGCCACACGCGGGCGGCGCGCCACCTGCAACTGGTGCAGGCCAATGCTGGCCGCCAGGCCCAGCTCGGCCGGCGACAGGCGCGTGCCTGCGGCCAGCACCACGGTGCCACGCGCAATGTCTTCCCCCGCACGGCGAATCCACTGGCCGGGCTGGGGCACGGCGTTGATGCGCACAGCCACGCCACCTTCGGCGGTGGCGATCGCTTCGCAGTCCTCCTGCATCAAGACCGCATCGGCCCCGGCAGGCACGGGCGCGCCGGTGAAGATGCGGGCCGCCGTGCCGGGGGCCAATGGCTCGCCTGCGCTGCCTGCGGCGATGCGCTGAGACACAGGCAACACCACGCCTGCGGTGGCCACGTCAGCGCAGCGCACGGCGTAGCCGTCCATGGAGCTGTTGTCCAGCGGCGGCACATGCAGGGCCGAGGTGCAGTTCTGTGCCAGCACGCGGCCGTCTGCGTCAAAGGTGGCCACCGTCTCTGTCTCTGCCAAAGGCTGCGCCTGGGCCAGCAGGTCGGCCAGGGCGCTGTCCAGAGGCTTCAGGGGCGGGCGGGTTTTTTGGGGAGCGTTCATCGCAGCAGGCCTCCGTGCAGTTCCCAGTCGTAGTCAAAACGGTCGGCGTATTGCAGCAGCCAGTCGGCCACCTGCGCGGGGGCGTTCAGGTCCAGCAGGGGCAGCTGCGTGGGCTCGGGCAACTGGGTGGGCGCATCGGTGGCCACGGCCACCACAAAGTCGTCCTCGGGGTAGCGCACGGGCTTGGCCGTTTGGCCGGGCTCAGGGGCGCGCCAGACTTCGATCTTGAGCAGGTCGCTTTCCTTGAAGCCTTCCACCAGCACCCAGTCCACGCCCTGGTACAGCTCGGCCAGCAGGTGGTGCACGCTCAGCTCAGCGGGTTGTTCAAACTCGCGCACCAGCATCAGGCGCTTGTCAGAGGCGGCCACCACTTCAAAGGCCCCGGCCTCGCGGTGGCGGTAGGTGTCTTTGCCGGGGTGGTCGATGTCGAAGCTGTGGTGGGCGTGCTTGACCACCGACACCCGCAGGCCGCGCATGCGCAGCTCGGGGATGAGTTGCTCGACCAGGGTGGTTTTGCCGCTGCCGGAGAACCCGGCAAAGCCTACAACCTTCATCCAATGCTCCTTGATTAGCTATGCTATTTATAGCTGCTAGCGCTTATCCAGCAAGCGCTAGGGGCATTTTTTATTCAAAATCTGGGCCCATCACCGCACCCGCTCGCCCACACAGGCGCAGCGGGGCGGCACGGGCACGCCGCCATCAGCCCAGCACAGCGGGCGCACAGTGGCGCTCGATGTAGGCTTTGACCAAGTCCACATCGGCGGGCATCACCTGCACGCGCTTGGGCAGGTTTTCAATGCCGTCGAACTTGGCGGGCCGCTCGGGCGCGTGGCCCAGGGCTTCCTGGATGGTCTCGGCAAACTTGATGGGCAAGGCCGTCTCCAGCACGATCATGGGTACCTTGGGGTCCTTGTGGTGCTCGCGGGCCACCTTCACGCCGTCGGCAGTGTGGGTGTCGATGGTGACGCCGTGGCGCTCGTAGTTGTCCTTGATGGTGGCCAGGCGGTCTGCATGGGTGCTCTTGCCACTTTCAAAGCCGTATTTCTTGGCGGCATCGGCAAACAGCGGTTCGGCGCTCAGGTCAAAACGGCCGTAGGCGGGCAGCGCTTTGGCAAACAACGCGTTCGTGCGCTGGCCGTTACGTCCCAGCAGGTCGAAAATGAAGCGCTCGAAATTGCTGGCCTTGCTGATGTCCATCGACGGGCTGGACGTTTCGTGCGTGTCGGCGCTGCTGCGCACGCGGTACACGCCAGTGCGGAAGAACTCGTCGAGCACATCGTTCTCGTTGGTCGCCACCACCAGCTTGGCAATCGGCAGGCCCATGCAGCGCGCCACATGGCCTGCGCACACGTTGCCAAAGTTGCCCGAGGGCACCGTGAAGCTGACCTTCTGGTCGTTGGTCTCGGTGGCCTGGATATAGCCCGCAAAGTAGTACACCACCTGCGCCAACAGGCGCGCCCAGTTGATGGAGTTGACGGTGCCGATCTTGTACTTGGCCTTGAAGGCGTGGTCGTTGGAGACGGCCTTGACGATGTCCTGGCAGTCATCAAACACGCCTTCGATGGCGATGTTGTGGATGTTCGCGTCCTGCAGGCTGAACATCTGCGCCTGCTGGAAGGCGCTCATGCGGCCGTGCGGGCTGGTCATGAACACGCGCACACCCTCTTTGCCGCGCATGGCGTATTCGGCCGCGCTGCCGGTGTCGCCGCTGGTGGCACCCAGGATGTTGAGCTGCTCGCCACGGCGGCCCAACTCATATTCGAACAGGTTGCCCAGCAGTTGCATGGCCATGTCCTTGAAGGCCAGCGTAGGGCCGTTGGACAGGGCTTCGAGCCACAGGCCGTCTTCGAGGTGGCGCAGGGGCACGATCTCGCCGGTGCCGAAGACTTCAGCGGTGTAGGTCTTGGCGCAGATGGCCTTGAGGTCTGCAGCGGGAATGTCGTCGATGTACAGCGACAGGATCTGGAACGCCAGTTCGGCGTAGCCTTGCTCGTGGTAAGCCTTGCGCAGCTTGGTCAATGCGGCGCCAGTGATCTTGGGATAACTCTCGGGCAAGTACAGCCCGCCATCGGGCGCCAAGCCTTCGAGCAGGATGTCGCAAAACTGTTTGCGGTCTGCGTGGCCGCGGGTGCTGAGGTATTTCATGAAAAGGTCCCGTCTGAGTGCGTCATAGACTGATGCCGTACACGCGGATATCAATGTAAAAACGTGAAGCGATCAGCAGCACGAAGCCGCCGATCAGGATGAGCCAGTGCAGTGGCTTGTCCTCGTAATTGTCGGTGCGCTCGAGCAGCGCAAAGTAAAGCCACGCGGCCAGAAAGCTGCCGACGCCATTGGCCAGCGCCTGCAGGCGCGGCATGGCGCCCATCAGCGCCAACCCCACCAGCAGCCCGAACCAGAACGCCAGATGCCAGCGCGGCAACTCGACCTGCGACAGCTTGAGCAAAGCCACCAGAGTGAGAACTGCAACGAGGGTTGGCATGGCGACAAGCTTGCATGACGGGGATTGGCGCTGGGCGCTGAGCTCAGTTCAGCTCTTCCTTGCGGATGCGGGTGATGGGCGCCAGCACCGTGGGCAGCGCTTGCATCTGGGCGATCACGGCATCCATCGTGCCTTCACGGGTGTCGTGGGTCAGGATGATGAGGTCCGTCTGCGTGGAACCTTCACCACCCACTTCGTCGGCTTCGCGCTGCAGCACCGCGTCGATGCTCACGCCAGCGCCTGCCAGCAGGCCCGTGACGGTGGCCAGCACGCCGGCCTGGTCAGCCACGCGCAAGCGCAGGTAGTAGCTGGTGACCACCTCGCTCATGGGCAGCACAGGCAGGGCGCCCATGGCGTCGGCCAGGGTGTTGGCCTGGAAGGCCAGGTGCGGCACGCGATGCTCTGGATCGGCGGTGTGCAGGCGGGCAATGTCCACCAGGTCGGCAATCACGGCGCTGGCGGTGGGCTCGCTGCCCGCGCCCTTGCCGTAGTACAGCGTGGTGCCCACGGCATCGCCCTGCACCACCACGGCGTTCATGGCGCCTTCCACATTGGCAATCAGGCGCTTGGTGGGCACCAGGCTGGGGTGCACGCGCAACTCAATGCCCTTCTCAGCGCGCTTGGTGATGCCCAGCAGCTTGATGCGGTAGCCCAGTTGCTCGGCGTACTTGATATCGGCCGCGCCGAGTTTTGTAATGCCCTCAACGTAGGCCTTGTCGAACTGCACCGGGATGCCGAACGCAATCGCGCTCATCAGCGTGGCCTTGTGTGCGGCGTCCACGCCTTCGATGTCGAAGGTCGGGTCGGCCTCGGCGTAGCCCAGGCGTTGCGCTTCCTTGAGCACCACGTCAAAGTCCAGGCCCTTGTCGCGCATCTCGCTCAGGATGAAGTTGGTGGTGCCATTGATGATGCCGGCGATCCACTGGATGCGGTTGGCCGTGAGGCCTTCGCGCAGCGCCTTGATGATGGGGATGCCCCCGGCCACGGCGGCCTCGAAGGCCACCATCACGCCCTTGGCGGACGCAGCGGCAAAAATCTCGGTGCCGTGCACGGCCAGCAGCGCCTTGTTGGCGGTGACGACATGCTTGCCCGCGGCAATCGCTTCTAGCACCAGGGCCTTGGCGACGCCGTAGCCACCGATCAGCTCAATGACGATGTCGATGTCGGGGTTGGCGATGATGGCGCGGGCGTCGTTGACGACCTGCACGCTGGGGCCGACCACGCTCTTGGCGCGCTCGACGTCCAGATCGGCCACCATGGCGATCTCAATGCCACGGCCAGCGCGGCGGCTGATTTCGTCTTGGTTGCGTTGCAACACGTTGAACACGCCGCTGCCGACGGTGCCGATGCCTAGCAGGCCTACTTGGATGGGTTTCATGCGGTTTTACCTGCGGATGAAGGGTTGAAATCAGTGTGTATTGCGAAAAACGGGGCTGTGCGCCAAAGGCTGGCCGGGCTTTGTAGGCCGGGGTTTCTGGGCCGCAGCCAAGGTGACTTTGCGCCCGAGGGTGCGGCAGTGGCCGATCAGCCGGTCGACCCAGGCTTGCTCCACCAGGTAGCTGCTGCCTGCAATGTCGGCCAAGGTGGGGACCACATCGGTTGCCAAACGGAGCGATTTTGCCAGTGCCAGCATGCGCCCCTCTTCCTGGGGGGTGAGTTCATTGCCTACCCTGGGGCGGGATGCGGCATCACCCAAGGATTGAATCCGGCCATCTTCGTACCAGACCATCCACACCAGAGGTACCGCGCCGGGGCGATCGCTGGCCGATTGCTGCACAAAGCAGAAATGGCTGGCACGCGCTGCGTAGTGCGACGCATGGACCTCATCCACCGTTTGCACATAGGCGCGCAACACGGCGCGGGGCAGCACATCGGAGCGCAAAGGCGTGGAGTAGACATATTCAGGCTGGGCCGGCATTTCACCAGCACCAGCAGCCGCAAGGGCTGGCAGGCCGCAGGCCAGCCACATGCCCAGGCCCCGCCCACACCAGGGCAGCATCCGGTGGAGCAGACGCGTCATTGGGTCACGTACGCCGGAAGCTGCCAGGCACCGCCCGGGAAGCCTCGGCACATGCCGTCACCATGCTCGCCGCTGAGCACGAAGCCCTTGCCATCAAAGCGCCACTCGCGCACCCACCAGCAGTCGCCAATGCCCCGCCCTTTCATGGACGAATGCACCGTGCCGGTCTCTGCGTCAAATTCGCCATCCACGTCGTCCAGCGGCTTGGGCTGGTACGGCGGGCGGTCATTGGCCATGAAAAGCAGGCTGCTGAAGTTGTAGGCGCCCATGCCGCAAGGCACCTCCAGCAGCACCCTGCGGTCGGTCAGGCGATGCACCTTCATCACATCGGCCTCGGGCGTGCCGCCGGTGCACTGGTCCTGCAAGGCTGCGGGCCCCAATGCTGCGAGCAGGGGCTTGAGCAGGGCTGCGTCGCCCTTGCGTGCGGGCACCGGCTTGACGGTCTTGAGCACCGGCGCGGGCACGGGGGGCAAGACGGACGACTCAGGCTTGCTGCCTTTGCGCACCAGCGCCCCCGGGGTGCCGATGCGGCCCTGCACTTCGTCCATCTTGAGCAGCACCGCTGCCGCCCCAGCCAGTGAGAGCACCCACTTGTCTTTGCCTGCGGTCACGGTGGCCTCTTCGGCACGCACCAGCTCTTGCAGCAAGCGGGGCACCTGGGCTGCGGGTACAGAGGGGCTGTTGCCATCCAGGGCGGGCAACGACCATTTGCCCACTCTGAAGTGCAGCGCGGCCGGACTGGCTTTTTCGGTATAGACCTGCAGTTGCACCTCTACCGCCGCATCGGGGCCCGCCTTGCGGGTCAAGAGCAAAGAGACAGGGTCCGAATCTCCCGCCTCAGACTGGTAGCCCGCAGCCCGGCAGGTGCGGGTGTTGTCGCATTGCAAGCCCCAGTCCTTGTACGAAAAACCCACCGTGCCCGGGCTGGCCGGCTGGGCCCCGGCCGTCAGCGAGGCCAAGGCCAGGGCGCCCAGCACATGCGGCAGGCGGGGTCGAGTCACAACACGCGAGACCATGCGATGCGGCTCCACAGAGAGTCCAGGGGGCGATGCGCCCAATTAGGCCGCCACCACCTGCTGGCGCTTGCGGTACTGCTCCAGGAACTTCGCCACGCGGCCAATGGCTTCGCGCAGGTCGTCTTCGTGGGGCAGGAACACGATGCGGAAGTGGTCTGGCGCCCCCCAGTTGAAGCCCGTGCCCTGCACCAGCATGACCTTGGTTTCTTGCAGCAACTCCAGGAAGAACTGCTGGTCGTCCTGGATGGGGTACACGGCGGGGTCCAGGCGCGGGAACATGTACAGGGCAGCGCGCGGCTTCACACACGTGACCCCCGGGATGGCGGTGATCAGCTCATACGCCAGGTCACGCTGCTTGCGCAAGCGCCCGCCTTCGCACACCAAGTCGTTGATGCTCTGGTAGCCACCCAGCGCAGTCTGGATGGCCCATTGCCCGGGCACGTTGGCACACAGGCGCATGTTCGAGAGCATGTTCAGCCCGTCGATGTAATCTTTGGCGGGCTTCTTGTCGCCCGACACCACCAGCCAGCCCGCGCGGTAGCCACACGAGCGGTAGCTTTTGGACAAGGAGTTGAAGGTGAGGGTGAGCACATCCTCGCTGAGCGAACCCAAAGCGGTGTGCTTTGCGCCGTCGTACAGCACCTTGTCGTACACCTCGTCGGCAAACACCACCAGCCCATGCTCGCGGGCAATGGCCAGAATGCCCAGGAGCAATTCCTCGGAGTACAAGGCCCCCGTAGGGTTGTTGGGGTTGATGACCACAATGCCTTTGGTCCGCGGCGTGACCTTGGCGCGGATGTCGTCCAAATTGGGCATCCAGCCATTGGCCTCGTCGCACAGGTAGTGCACGGGTGTGCCGCCTGACAGGCTGGCCGCAGCCGTCCACAGCGGGTAGTCTGGCGAGGGCAGTAACAGCTCATCACCATCGTCCAGCAATGCGTTGGTGGCCATCACGATCAGCTCGCTGGCGCCATTGCCCAAGTAGATATCGTCGAGCGTGACGCCCTTGATGCCCTGCTTTTGCGTCTCGTGCATCACCGCCTTGCGGGCGGCAAAAATGCCTTTGCTGTCCGAGTAACCTGCCGAATTGGGCAGGTTGCGAATCATGTCTTGCTGGATTTCTTCCGGGGCATCAAAACCAAAAACGGCGAGGTTGCCAATGTTGAGCTTGATGATCTTGTGACCATCCTCCTCCATCTGCTTGGCCGCATCCATGATGGGCCCCCGGATGTCGTAGCACACGTTGGCGAGCTTGGCGGATTTCTTGACGGTTTTCATGGCGGGCGGAAATGGCGTGGGGACAAAGGCCGACCCAGGCACGGCGTGCCTTGGCGAAACCTATAATTTGACCACAGTTCAGCCCACCCACACTGGCCTGAAGCGACGGCCCACCAAGGCCCGGCCCCTCACACAGCGCCCTCAGCACACCATGAAATTCCAACCCGACAAATCCAGTGCCCAGACGATTCACGGCTATGGCCCCGGATGGATTGGCGTGGACGGCACCAAACACACCCAAAGCCTGATCGTGGGCTCCAGCGGCCTGCTGCAAGCCTGGGACTGCGCGCATTTTGAAGCCCTGACCCCGGCACACTTTGAGTACCTGGCGTCGCTGGAAGCCGAGCTGGTCATCTTTGGCAGCGGCGTGCGCAATCGTTTTCCCAACCCCGCTTGGCTGCAACCCCTGATGGCCAAGAGACTGGGACTGGAAACCATGGACACGGCCGCCGCCTGCCGCACCTACAACATTCTGGCGGGCGAAGGGCGCAACGTGGTGGCAGCTCTCATCCTGGAAACCGCATAACGGCCCGCAACCTGAGCGTGCAAATTTCATACATGCTTATGCAGCCATGTACATACATACAGGCCAAGCATTTGGCCTAGTATCATTTTCGGGGTAAAATCGCGGGTTGCGGTCGGGGGCACCACCAAAAGCAATAACACACCCGCTCCCCCGACTTATCAACGACTACATCCTGAGAGATTGAAGTGATATGGCGATCGTTGTCAACAAACCCCTCCCTGAATTTGAAGCCAACGCCACCGGCGGGATCAAGGTGTCCAACACCTCCCACACGGGCCAGATTCTGATTCTGTACTTCTATCCCAAGGACAACACCCCGGGCTGCACCACCGAGGCCATGCAGTTCCGCGACAAGTACAAAGACTTTGCCAAGGCCGGCGCAGCCGTGTTTGGTGTGTCGCGTGACAACATGAAGTCGCACGACGACTTCAAGGAAAAGCTGGAACTCCCCTTTGAGTTGATCGCTGACACCGAAGAAAAAATGTGCCACATGTTCGGCGTGGTCAAAAACAAGATCATGTACGGCAAGAAGGTCAAGGGCATTGAGCGCAGCACCTTCCTGATCGGCCCCGATGGCCTGCTGGTGCAAGAATGGCGTGGCCTGAAAGTGCCGGGCCATGTGGACGAAGTCCTGAAGGCCGTGAAGTCCATCAAAGCACTCAAGAAGGCCGCCTGATCACGGCACCTGTTTGCAACAGCCCCACACCAAGCCGGCGCGTTGATCGCGCCGTCACAAGGAATGGGCATAATGGGTCAATGCCCTTGCACCTTGCAACGACTTCCACCCCATTCAAAAGCCGCCTTGGCCTCCAGGCGGCTTTTTGCTTTTTGAACCCCCTTGTCTGAGGCCTTTGCACACCATGCCCTTGCCACCCGCCCCCAGCCGACGCGCCGCCCTGCTCTCACCAGAGGCCTATGACAACAAAGCCACACCGTCTCGCACCAACACCCGCGCTGCGTCAAGCGAACCAGACGCCGATGAAGCAGGCACCGCAGCCGTAGCCCCCGCTGCGAGCACCGCGCGCGCAAGCACGGCCCGCAGCAAAGCCAGCGCAAGCGCGCCGGTCGTAACAACAGCCGCAGCGACACCCCCCAAGCCAGCGCCCGCCACCCGCCGCAGCGCCCCCAGCAAGGCGGCCACACCCAGTGCGGCGCCGCCCCCCGCGCCAACCGAGGCAGCGCCTCGCGGCAAAAAAGCCCGCACCCAAGGCCCCGCCAAGCTGTTCGTGCTGGACACCAACGTGCTGCTGCACGACCCGACCAGCCTGTTCCGCTTCGAAGAACACGACATCTTCCTGCCGATGATCGTGCTGGAGGAGCTGGATGGCCACAAGAAGGGCATGACCGAAGTGGCCCGCAATGGCCGCCAAGCCAGCCGCACGCTCGATGCGCTGGCGGCAGCCCAGGGCGCCGACATGGCCAAGGGCCTCAAGCTGGACTCCACAGGCCAACGGGCTGCAGGCGGCCACCTGTTCTTCCAGACCGTGCCACTGGACTACAGCCTGCCCACCAGCCTACCCCAGGGCAAGGCAGACAACCAGATCCTGGGCGTGGTGGAAGCTCTGCGCAAGCTGCATGCACCGCGCGAGGTGGTACTGGTCTCCAAAGACATCAACATGCGCGTCAAAGCCCGCGCGCTGGGCCTGACCGCCGAGGACTACCAGAACGACAAGACGCTGGAAGACGGCGACCTGCTGTACGCCGGCGTGCTGGCCCTGCCGCCCGACTTCTGGGCCAAGAGCGGCAAGAATGTGGAAAGCTGGCAAAGCGGTGCCCACACTTACTACCGCATTGGCGGGCCCATCGTGCCGCAGCTGATGATCAATCAGTTCGTGTACTTTGAAGCCCCCGGCGAGCCCAGCCTGTTTGCGCGCGTGAGTGAAATCCGCGAGAAAACAGCGGTATTGCAGACCCTGAAGGACTACGCTTCTGCCAAGAATGCCGTGTGGGGCGTGAGCACGCGCAACCGCGAGCAGAACTACGCCATGAACCTGCTCATGGACCCCGAGATCGACTTCGTGACGCTGACCGGCACCGCCGGCACCGGCAAGACCCTGCTGGCCCTGGCAGCAGGCCTGACCCAGGTGCTGGACGACCGCCGCTACACCGAGATCATCATGACCCGCGCCACCGTGAGCGTGGGCGAGGACATCGGCTTCCTGCCCGGCACGGAAGAAGAGAAGATGGGCCCCTGGATGGGCGCCCTGGATGACAACCTGGAGTTTTTGGCCAAGGGCGATGGCGGCAATGCGGGCGAATGGGGCCGCGCGGCCACCAACGAGCTGATCCGCAGCCGCATAAAGATCAAGAGCATGAACTTCATGCGCGGACGCACCTTCCTGAACAAGTACGTGATCATCGACGAGGCGCAGAACCTGACGCCCAAGCAGATGAAGACACTGATCACCCGCGCAGGCCCCGGCACCAAGATCATCTGCATGGGCAACCTGGCGCAGATCGACACGCCGTACCTCACCGAAGGCTCCTCCGGCCTGACGTATGCGGTGGACCGCTTCAAGGGCTGGCCACACAGCGGGCACATCACGCTGGCGCGTGGTGAACGCTCACGCCTGGCAGACTTTGCCAGCGAGGTGCTCTGACCATGGTGGGCTGGGTCACCGCGCTCAAGCTGGTGCCCTGGGGCGATGTCATTGAGGCAACGCCCCAGATCCTGCAAGCCGCCAAAAAGCTGCTGGGCGCTACCCGCAAGGGCAAAGCGGATGCTACGGCCACAGGCTCCATTGCAGACGCTGGCACCGAGCCCACCTTGCCCACCGATGTACAACTGCGGCACTTGCGGGAACGCGTGCTCCAGTTGGAGCAGGAGCAATTGGACGGGGCCGCGCTGATCCAGTCCCTCGCTCAGCAAAACGCCCAGGTGATACAGGCGGTAGAGGACTTGCGCCAACGCAACCACCGCTTGACCTTGGTTGTCACCGTACTGGCATGCACCTGCATCGGGCTGCTGGTGTGGACGTTCAAGCAGTAGCAACCACCGGCCAGCATACCCCGAGCCCCACGGCCCATTTGCTATAAATTCAATAGCTCCTAGCGCTTACTCCATAAGCGCCAGGAGCTATTTTTATTAGTAATCGTCACCCGAACCCATGGCCAGATTCTCGAAGCGGGTCTGGTTCTTCTGGAAGAACAGCTTCACCGTCCCCGTGGGGCCGTTACGCTGCTTGCCAATGATGACCTCGGCCACGTTCGGCTCCTTGCTGTCCTTGTTGTAGTAGTCGTCGCGGTAGATGAACATGATGATGTCCGCATCCTGCTCAATAGCGCCCGATTCACGCAAGTCAGACATCATGGGGCGCTTGTCGGTGCGCTGCTCCACCGAACGGTTGAGCTGCGACAGCGCAATCACCGGACACTGCAACTCCTTGGCCAGCATCTTCAGACCCCGGGAGATTTCACCCAGCTCCGTGGCCCGGTTGTCGGCACTGCCCGCACCCGAGCCGCTCATGAGCTGCAGGTAGTCGACCACGATCAAGCCCAGCTTGCCGCACTGGCGCGCCAAGCGGCGGGCGTTGGCGCGCAGCTCACCTGGCGTGAGGCCGGGAGTTTCGTCAATGTGCAGTGACACCGTGCGCAGTTTTTCAATCGCCTCGGTCAGGCGCGGCCATTCGTCGTCCGTGAGTTTGCCGGTACGCAAATTGCCCTGGTTCACCCGGCCAATCGAGCCCACGATACGTACCGCCAATTGGGCAGCACCCATTTCCATCGAGAAGATAGCGACAGGCAGGCCTTCGTTGAGCGCCACGTGCTCGGCAATGTTCACCGCAAACGAGGTTTTGCCCATAGATGGGCGCGCTGCCAGCACCACCATGTCACCCGCCTGCAGGCCCGATGTCATGCGGTCCAGGTCGGCAAAACCCGTAGGCACACCGGTCACGTCCACCGGGTTGTCTGCCATTTCCTGCACTCGGTCGAGCAGGTCGATCACCAAGGTGTCGAGCGATTGGAAGCCCTGTTTGGTACGCGAGCCTTCTTCGCCAATGGCGAAGATCTTGGCTTCCGCCTCGTCCAGGATGCGCTCGACCGTTTTGCCCTGCGGATTGAAGGCATTGGTCGAAATTTCGTCGCTGGCCGTGACCAGCTTGCGCAAGATGGCACGCTCGCGCACGATCTCCGCATAGCGGCGGATATTGCTGGCACTGGGCACATACTGCGCCAGGTTGTTCAGGTAAGCCAGCCCGCCCACCTCGTCGGCCTTGCCCAAGCTTTGCAAGTGCTCAAACACCGTGATCACATCAGCAGGCTTGCTGCCATTGATCAGACTGCTGATGGCCGTGAAAATCAGCTGGTGCTCATGGCGGTAAAAATTGCTCTCCGCCAGCAAGTCACCCACACGGTCCCACGCGTTGTTGTCCAGCAGCAAGCCCCCCAGCACACTGGATTCCGCCTCCACCGAATGCGGCGGAATGCGCAGGCGTGCCACCTCGCCGTCCTGGGCACTGGGGGTGGCGAAGCCTTGGTCATCTAGCGGGGGAAAGACAGCGGACATGGGAAAGTTCTCCGAACGAGGCCTGAATGCTACCCCCCGCGCCTGTGAAGCAGGCCAGCAGGGATAAGCCTGTGGGTAATCCGTGGATGACCTGTGGGCCATCCTGTACAACTATTGCAGACCCAATGACAAAAGCCGCCCGAAGGCGGCTTTTTGACGGGTCACCTGAGGTGAATCAGGCAGTTTCGCCGTAGACCGAAACAGTCACTTCCACCACCACGTCGGTGTGCAGAGCAACGTTCACGGTGCTTTCGCTCACGACCTTGATCGGGCCGTTGGGCAGGCGGATCTGGGCCTTAGCGACCTTGTAGCCTTGCTTGTTCAGCTCTTCAGCGATGTCGTGGTTGGTCACAGAACCAAACAGACGGCCGTCCACGCCAGCCTTTTGGGTCAGCTTGACGGTGGTGCCAGCCAGCTTTTCGCCTTGGGCTTGGGCTTCTGCCAGCTTGGCAGCAGCGGCCTTTTCGAGTTCAGCGCGCTTGGCTTCGAACTCAGCCTTGGCGGCTTCCGTGGCGCGGCGGGCGCGGCCAGCGGGGATCAGGAAGTTACGGGCGTAGCCGTCTTTCACCTTGACGATTTCGCCGAGGTTGCCGAGGTTCACAACCTTGTCGAGCAGAATGATTTGCATGGGTTGTGCTCCTTAGATCTTGTGCTGGTCGCTGTAAGGCACCAGGGCCAGGAAGCGAGCGCGCTTGATGGCGGTGTTCAGCTGGCGCTGGAAAATGGCGCGCGTGCCGGTCAGGCGTGCGGGGATGATCTTGCCGTTTTCGGCGATGAAATCGCGCAGCGTGTCGACATCCTTGTAGTCGATTTCTTCAACGCCCGTCACCGTGAAGCGGCAAAAGCGCTTGCGCTTGAACAGCAGGGACTGGGTGTTGCGCTTTGGGCGCTTGTCTTTGTTGAACTTCTTGAACGTGGCCATTGCGGACCCCTTGAAAATTAATTTTGTTGAATATCCTGGATATGCAGCACCGCGTTTTTGCCATTGCGTGGGGTGGCGAGAAATCCAGAGAAAGTCCAGAGACTTCCGATGTTCTGCCGTGCCAGACGCTCTGCCATTGCACCAAAGGCAACAGCTTTCATGGCCGCATTGACTTCGCGTGGATGGCCTGCTTCGGTTTGCTGTGACTCGTGTTCGAGCCGCAGGGTGATGGCAGGCAATCCGGCGGGCGTGTAGCGCAGGGACTCAGCCTCTGCGATACAAGCGGTCAAAACAACGCGGTTCTCCACTCCAACGAGGATGGATCAGCGCTCGCCGCGTTCGCCACCAGCAGCTGCGTATTCAGCTTGGCTGGCTTTGCGGGCTTCTTCGCGCTCAACGGTCTTCATCATGGAAGATGGACCCGTGTCGGCCTTCTTCTTCTGAACCGTCAGGTGGCGCAGCACGGCGTCGTTGAACTTGAACGCGTGTTCCAGTTCAGCCATCACAGCCTGGTCGGCTTCGATGTTCACGCACAGGTAGTGGGCCTTGGCCAGCTTGTTGATCAGGTACGCCAGTTGACGGCGGCCCCAGTCTTCCACGCGGTGCACCTTGCCACCACCAGCGGTGATCATGCCCTTGTAGCGCTCCAGCATGGCTGGAACTTGTTCGCTTTGATCCGGATGGATCAACAAAATGATTTCGTAATGACGCATGCAGACTCCTTTTGGATGACACCACCCGCTGCGTCTAGAAGCGGTGTGGCAAGGCAAAGCCGTAAATTATAACTCGCACTTTGGCGCTTGTACACTTGGCAGGATTTTCACGGGCTTCGGCACCCTGCACTGCGCGTCCAAAATCACGCATTTGCAGCCAAAACGTGGTTTCATCCATGTACCCGACTTGAAATGTGCAAAAGCCGCCCAACCTTCCGCGCGTACTGTTTTTATTCACAAAGACTTCGACATGTCAGACAACAGCCAGCACCACACCACACAAGCCGCCCCATCCCCCGAAGAAGTGGAAGCAGCCATGGCGGCCAACACCTCTGACGAAATGGCGCGCCTGCAAGGCGAGCTGGCCGAGCTCAAGGCCAAGAGTGCCGAGCTGGCCGATCAATTTCTGCGCGCCAAGGCCGAGGCAGAAAATGCCCGCCGCCGTGCCGATGACGAAGTGGCCAAGGCCCGCAAGTTCGGCATTGAAAGCTTTGCCGAAAGCCTGCTGCCCGTGGCCGACAGCCTGGACGCCGCCCTGGCCATCAAGGAGGCAACCCCCCAGCAACTGCGCGAAGGCGCCGACGCCACCCTGCGCCAGCTGACCTCGGCCCTGGAGCGCAACAAGGTGCTGGCCATCAACCCCGCAGCGGGCACCAAGTTTGACCCCCATCAACACCAGGCCATCAGCGTGGTGCCCGCCGACCAGGAAGCCAACACGGTGGTGGCTGTGCTGCAAAAAGGCTATGTGATTGCCGAGCGCGTGCTGCGCCCCGCCCTGGTCACGGTCACGGCGCCCAAGTAAATTTTTCTAGATAAATCGAGAGGGACGACTTGAAGCAACGCAAGTTATCCACAAGTTACTAGCCATCCAAATCATTCCAACATTGCGGAGAAGAACATGGGAAAAATCATCGGTATTGACCTGGGCACGACGAACAGCTGCGTTTCCATCATGGAAGGCAACACCACGCGCGTGATCGAGAACAGCGAAGGTGCGCGCACCACGCCTTCCATCGTGGCGTACCAGGAAGACGGCGAGATCCTCGTCGGCGCCTCGGCCAAGCGCCAGGCCGTGACCAACCCGCGCAACACGCTGTACGCAGTCAAGCGCCTGATTGGCCGCAAGTTCACCGAAAAAGAAGTGCAAAAGGACATCGACCTGATGCCCTACAAGATCGTGGCCGCCGACAACGGCGACGCCTGGATCGAAGTGCGCGGCAACAAGCTGTCGGCCCAACAAGTGTCTGCCGACATCCTGCGCAAGATGAAGAAGACCGCCGAGGACTACCTGGGCGAAGCCGTGACGGAAGCCGTCATCACCGTGCCCGCGTACTTCAACGACGCACAGCGCCAAGCCACCAAGGACGCCGGTCGCATCGCCGGCCTGGACGTCAAGCGCATCATCAACGAGCCCACCGCCGCTGCCCTGGCCTTTGGCCTGGACAAGAGCGAAAAGGGTGACCGCAAGATCGCCGTGTATGACCTGGGCGGCGGCACATTCGACGTGTCCATCATCGAAATCGCCGACGTGGACGGCGAAAAGCAGTTCGAAGTGCTGTCGACCAACGGCGACACCTTCCTGGGCGGCGAAGACTTCGACCAGCGCATCATCGACTTCATCATCAGCGAGTTCAAGAAAGAGCAAGGCGTAGACCTGTCCAAGGACGTCCTGGCCCTGCAACGCCTGAAGGAAGCCGCTGAAAAGGCCAAGATCGAGCTGTCGAACTCGGCCTCCACCGACATCAACCTGCCCTACATCACGGCAGACGCCTCGGGCCCCAAGCACTTGAACATCAAGCTCACCCGCGCCAAGCTGGAACAGCTGGTGGAAGAGCTGATCGAGCGCACCATCGCCCCTTGCCGCGTGGCCATCAAGGACGCTGGCGTGTCGGTGTCCGACATCCACGACGTGATCCTGGTCGGCGGCATGACCCGCATGCCCAAGGTGCAAGAGAAGGTCAAGGAATTCTTCGGCAAGGACCCCCGCAAGGACGTGAACCCTGACGAAGCCGTGGCCGTGGGCGCTGCGATCCAGGGCCAAGTGCTGTCGGGCGACCGCAAGGACGTGCTGCTGCTGGACGTGACCCCCCTGTCCCTGGGCATCGAGACCCTGGGCGGCGTCATGACCAAGATGATCACCAAGAACACGACCATTCCGACGAAGTTCGCACAGACCTTCTCGACGGCCGACGACAACCAGCCTGCCGTGACCATCAAGGTGTTCCAGGGAGAACGCGAAATGGCATCGGGCAACAAGCTGCTGGGTGAGTTCAACCTCGAAGGCATCCCACCAGCAGCCCGTGGCACGCCACAGATCGAAGTGTCGTTCGACATCGACGCCAACGGCATCTTGCACGTGGGCGCCAAGGACAAGGGCACCGGCAAGGAAAACAAGATCACCATCAAGGCCAACTCCGGTCTGTCGGAAGAAGAAATCCAGCAAATGGTGAAAGATGCCGAGCTGAACGCCGCCGACGACAAGAAGAAGCTGGAACTGGTGCAAGCCAAGAACCAGGGCGAGGCCGCCGTGCACAGCGTGAACAAGAGCCTGGCCGAGCATGGCGACAAGCTCGACGCTGCTGAAAAAGAGGCCATCACCACCGCTGTGAAGGCGCTGGAAGAGGTCTTAAAGGGCGAAGACAAGGCCTCGATCGACGAGAAGACCACGGCGCTGATGGCCGCCAGCCAGAAGCTGGGCGAGAAGATGTACGCCGAGTCGCAGGCAGCCCAGGCGGCCCAGGCCGCAGGCGGTGCTGACGGTGCGGGTGCATCTGCCTCGGCGTCTTCGGCCAAGCCTGCAGACGACGACAACGTGGTCGATGCCGAGGTGAAGGAAGTCAAGAAGGGCTGAACGCCTCCCCGCTGACCCCAGCCGCCGCGCGGGGCCCGAAGAGCCTGACAAACAGGTTCTAAGGCTTGCGCGGCGTTCCTGTTCCAACCGGGCCAAGAGCACCATGTCGAAAAGAGACTTTTACGAAATCCTGGGCGTTGCCAAAAACGCCTCGGACGAAGAAATCAAGAAGGCTTATCGCAAGCTGGCGATGAAGCACCACCCCGACCGCAACCAGGGTGATGCCGCCAAGCCTGCCGAAGAGAAATTCAAGGAGGCCAAAGAGGCCTACGAGATGCTCTCTGACCCGCAAAAGCGCGCCGCCTACGACCAGTACGGCCACGCAGGCGTGGACCCCAACATGCGCGGCCCCGGCGGCGCGGGCGCTGAGGGGTTTGGCGGCTTTGCCGAGGCCTTTGGCGACATCTTTGGCGACATGTTCGGCCAGCAAGGCGGACGTGGGCGCGGGGCTGGTGGGCGCCAGGTGTACCGTGGCGGCGACCTCAGCTACGCCATGGAGATCACACTGGAAGAAGCCGCACGTGGCAAGGATGCGCAGATTCGCATTCCCTCCTGGGACTCTTGCGACACCTGCCACGGCAGTGGCGCCAAGCCCGGCACCAGTGCCAAGACCTGCGGCACCTGCCAGGGCTCTGGCACCGTGCAGATGCGCCAGGGCTTCTTCAGCGTGCAGCAAACCTGCCCGCACTGCCGCGGCACGGGCAAGATCATTCCTGAGCCTTGCACGGCCTGCCACGGCCAGGGCAAGATCAAGAAGCAAAAGACGCTGGAAGTAAAGATTCCTGCGGGCATCGACGACGGCATGCGCATCCGCAGCACCGGCAACGGCGAGCCAGGCACCAACGGCGGCCCACCGGGTGACCTGTACATCGAAATCCGCATCAAGAAGCACGACATCTTCGAGCGCGACGGCGACGACCTGCACTGCCAAGTGCCGGTGAGCTTCATCACCGCTGCGCTGGGCGGCGAGATCGAAGTGCCCACCCTGCAAGGCAAGGCCGCCATCGACATCCCCGAAGGCACGCAAGCGGGCAAGCAGTTCCGCCTGCGCGGCAAGGGCGTCAAGGGCGTGCGCTCTAGCTACCCCGGCGACCTGTATTGCCACATTGCCGTCGAGACACCGGTGAAGCTGACCGAGCACCAACGCAAGCTGCTGCGCGAGCTGGAAGATTCGCTGAAAAAGGGCGGTGGCCGCCACTCCCCCAGCGGCGAGAGCTGGACGGACCGGTTGAAGAATTTCTTCAGCTGACCCCCGCACCGGCATGCCCTTGGGCGTGCCCCACCCTGAAGCGACCGCGCCCTGTGCCCGGTCGCTTTTTTCATGCACGGCGCTGTCTTCTTGATGCGCATCAAGCAAGCCCATGCACGACAGGCTGGCAGCCCACGACAGGCCTACCATGGGGGCTCTGCAGCAATGGGGGACACACATGGGCGTGAACATCACCTTCCTGGGCGGCTCGGGCACCGTCACCGGCTCCAAATACCTGGTGCGCCACAACGGCAAAAGCCTGCTGATCGATTGCGGGCTGTTCCAGGGCTACAAGCAGCTGCGGCTGCGCAACTGGCAGCCCTTGCCGCTGGAGCCGGGGCAGATCGACGCCGTGGTGCTCACCCACGCCCACCTGGACCACAGCGGCTACCTGCCGCTGCTCACACGCGATGGCTTTCGCGGCAACGTGCACGCCACCCCAGGCACCCGCGACCTGTGCGCCATCCTGCTGCCCGACAGCGGGCACCTGCAGGAGGAAGACGCCGCCTTTTTGAACCGCCACAACCTCAGCAGCCACGCGCCCGCCCTGCCGCTGTACACGCGGCTCGACGCATTGCACAGCCTCAAGCAGTTCAAGCCGCACCCGCTGCACCACCGCTTTGAGCCCCTGCCAGGCTGGCACGCCACCTTCTCCAACGCCGGGCACATCCTGGGCGCGGCCAGTGTGCTGCTGGAGGTGGGCGGGCGGCGCATTCTGTTCTCGGGCGACCTGGGGCGGCCCGACGACATGCTGATGAACCCGCCCGATGCCCCGCCCGCTGCCGATACGGTGCTGATCGAATCCACCTACGGCGACCGGGAGCACCCTGCCGAAGACCTGCTCAGCGAGCTGGGCCCTGCGTTGGCACGCCTGGCCGCACGCGGGGGCGTGGCGGTGGTGCCGGTGTTTGCCGTGGGCCGGGCGCAGGTGGTACTACATGCAATTGGCTTGCTCAAGGCACAGGGCGTCATCCCACCCTCGCTCAAGGTGTTTTTGGACAGCCCCATGGCCGTGAGCACCACGGGCCTGTACCAACACCACCTGGGCGAGCACCGCCTCAATGCCCGCGAGGTGAATGCGCTGGAGCATGGCGCGACCATGGTGCAAACACCCGAGCAATCCAAAGGCCTGGCGCGGCTGCACGGCCCCAGGGTCATCCTGGCGGCCAGCGGCATGGCCACGGGCGGGCGCGTGCTGCACCACCTGGCCCTGCACGCGGGCGACCACCGCAACATGGTCATCCTGACCGGGCACCAGGCCCCTGGCACGCGCGGTGCACGGCTGGCAGATGGAGAAAAATCCGTCCGCATCCACGGCCAGGACGTGGCGGTGCGCGCCGAGGTGGTCAAGCTCAGCTCGGCATCGGCGCACGCCGATGGCAACCAGCTCATCGCCTGGCTGCGCAGCATGGAGCACGCCCCGGAGCAGGTGTTTGTGGTGCACGGCGAAATGGGTGCGGCCGACCACCTGCGCCAGCGCATTGCGCACGAACTGCGCTGGTCCGCCCAGGTGCCGGAACATGGCAGCAGCGTGAGCCTCTGAGCACGCGGTGTACGCTGCGCACAGCGGCACATCAAAAAGATGAGCGGCTAGCGCTTTATTCATATGGTTTTAAAAGGTATTTCATATTGAAACCCAATGAATACAAGCGCTAGCCGCTATTGTTTTTGAAAGCCGTGCCTCCGAGAGGCGCTTCAAGCGATGCAATTCATCGCATTCAACGATGGCGTGGTTTGAAAAATGGGTAGAAAATGCAGAGTCTTCGCAAAACAAGAAGACTTAAAGCCTTCTAAGCCCCCACAAGATGAAAAGCTCCGAGCGCAGCTTTGCGCGCCGCATTGACCTCACATCGCTGCAATTGTTTGTGGCGGTGTGTGAGCTGGGCAGCATCGGCCGCGCGGCCGAGCGCGAATTCATCGCCGCATCGGCCGTGAGCAAGCGCTTGTCCGACCTGGAGGCCGCCGTGGACACCGCCCTGCTCTACCGCCACAGCCGTGGCGTGACCCTGACCCCCGCGGGCGAAAGCCTGCTGCACCATGCCCGCACCGTGCTGTTTGGGCTGGAGCGCATGCAGGGCGAGCTGAGCGAATACGCCGAAGGCGTGCGCGGCCATGTGCGCATGCACGCCAACATCTCGGCCATCTTCCAGTTTCTGCCCGAAGACCTGGGCGCCTTTGCCCGCGAGCACAGCCAGATCAAGATCGACCTGCAGGAGCACCTGAGCAGCGACGTGCTGCACGCGGTGCAAGAAGGTGCCGCCGACCTGGGCATCTGCAACGTGGGCCAGGGCAGCGGTGGCGTGCAAGAGCTGCCCAGCCGCCCCTATCGCTGCGACCGTTTGGTGCTGGTTGTGCCCACAGGGCACGAATTAGCTGCGCTAGGCGCTATTGATTTTGAAGCAGTCCTGGACTGGGACATTGTGGGCCTGCACGCCAACAGCAGCATCAGCCTGGCCATGCGCGCCGCCGCTGCTGCTGCCGCGCGCCCGCTGCGCCAGCGCATCCAGGTCACGGGGCTCGATGCCATGTGCCGCATGATCGACAACGGCCTGGGCGTGGGCCTGCTGCCCGACCGAGCCTTTGCGCTGATGCGCGGGGTGGGCCGCCTGCAAGCCATTCCGCTAACCGACGACTGGGCCCACCGCGAACTGCGCGTGGTGGCCCGCGACTTTGACGCGCTGCCCGTCACGGCCCGCCTGCTGGTCGAGCACCTCACGGCCCCGCACCAAGCCCAACACGAAGCCCCGAGACACACCACGACACCAGCCCCGGCGCAGCCCGCCGAGGCCTCGCCCGAATCGGCACCGCAGCACTGACATGACTGACGCAAAACAGGACCCCGGCAGGAGGCGCGCCCACAGCAAAGGCCGTTGCTGCATCCCAAGTTGCGCAAGTCCTCACTAAAATCATTGACCCACCTGAAAGAAGACCAAGCCATGGGACGCACCCTCTACGACAAGATCTGGGACGAACACGTTGTCCACACCGAGGAAGACGGCACGTCCATCCTCTACATCGACCGCCATCTGGTGCATGAAGTCACCAGCCCCCAGGCCTTTGAAGGCCTGCGCGAAGCCGGCCGCAAGGTGTGGCGCACCAGCTCCATCGTGGCCACGGCCGACCACAACACGCCCACCACCGGCTGGGAGCAAGGCTACGACGGCATCACCGATCCGATCAGCAAAGAGCAGATCACCACGCTGAACGACAACATGGCGCAGATCACACCCGCTGCGTTCTTCCCCTTCATGCACAAGCGCCAAGGCATCGTGCACGTGATCGGCCCCGAAAACGGCGCCACCCTGCCCGGCATGACCGTGGTGTGCGGCGACAGCCACACCAGCACGCACGGCGCATTTGGCGCATTGGCCCACGGCATCGGCACGTCCGAGGTCGAGCATGTGATGGCCACGCAAACCCTCTTGGCCAAGAAGGCCAAGAACATGCTGGTGCAGGTCGATGGCACGCTGGCCAAGGGCGTGACGCCCAAGGACGTGGTGCTGGCCATCATCGGCAAGATCGGCACTGCGGGCGGCACGGGCTACACCATTGAATTTGCAGGCTCCGTCTTCCGCGCCATGAGCATGGAAGGCCGCATGACCGTGTGCAACATGGCCATCGAAGGCGGCGCACGCGCCGGCTTGGTGGCGGTGGACGACAAGACCATCGAATACGTCAAGGGCCGCCCCCTGTCCCCCACCGGCGTGGAATGGGACCAGGCCGTGGCGTACTGGAAGACGCTGCATTCGGACGCCGACGCGAAGTTCGACACCGTGGTCAAGCTCGACGCTGCCGACATCCAGCCGCAAGTGACCTGGGGCACCTCGCCCGAAATGGTGCTGGGCATTGACGCCCGCGTGCCCGACCCGGACAAGGAAAAGGACGCCAACAAGCGCGGCGCCATCGAGCGTGCCCTGACCTACATGGGCCTGCAGCCCGGCAAGGCGATCAACGACATCACCATCGACAAAGTGTTCATCGGCAGCTGCACCAACAGCCGCATCGAAGACATGCGCGAAGCCGCCGCCGTGGTGAAAAGCCTGGGCCGCAAGGTGGCCAGCAATGTGAAGCTGGCCATGGTGGTACCCGGCTCAGGCCTCGTCAAAGAGCAGGCCGAGCGCGAAGGCCTGGACCAGATCTTCAAGGCCGCAGGCTTTGAATGGCGCGAACCCGGCTGCAGCATGTGCCTGGCCATGAACGCCGACCGCCTGGAGCCGGGCGAGCGCTGCGCATCCACCAGCAACCGCAACTTTGAAGGCCGCCAGGGCGCTGGTGGCCGGACCCATCTCGTCAGCCCCGCCATGGCAGCAGCCGCCGCCGTGCACGGTCATTTTGTGGACATTCGCCAATTCGCCTGAAGGAGCTCGCCATGAAGAAAATTGCCGCAACCCTCATCGCACTGTCTGCCGCCTTGCTGCTGGTCGGGTGCAACACCGTCAAGGGCGTAGGCCAGGACGTTCAACGGGCAGGGGGCGCACTCGAACGCGCCGCCAACAAATAAACAAGGCACCCATGCAGAAATTCACCTTGCTCAAGGGCCTTGTGGCCCCCATGGACCGCGAGAACGTCGATACCGACGCCATCATTCCCAAGCAGTTCCTCAAGTCGATCAAGAAGACCGGCTTTGGCGTGAACCTGTTTGACGAGTGGCGCTACCTGGACCACGGCGAGCCCGGCCAAGACCCCGCCAGCCGCAAGCCCAACCCCGACTTTGTGCTGAACCAGCCGCGCTACGCAGGCGCCTCGGTACTGCTGGCACGCAAGAACTTTGGCTGCGGCTCCAGCCGCGAGCACGCGCCGTGGGCGCTGGACCAGTACGGTTTTCGTGCCGTCATTGCGCCCAGCTTTGCCGACATCTTCTTCAACAACTGCTTCAAGAACGGCCTGCTGCCCATCGTGCTGCCCGAGGCCACGGTGGTCCAGTTGTTTGACGAAGTGCACGCCTTCCCCGGCTACCAGCTCACCATCGACCTAGAGCGCCAAGTCATCGTGCGCCCCCAGGGCGAAGAGATTCCGTTCGAGGTGCAGGCCTTCCGCAAGTACTGCCTGCTCAACGGCTTTGACGACATCGGCCTCACCCTGCGCCAGTCCGACAAGATTCGCGCCTTTGAAGCCCAACGCCTGGCCACCAAGCCCTGGCTTGCGCACTCGATGGTCTCCTGATTCAGATTTCAAGCAATCAAGCAAAAATGGCCTCTAGCGCTTATCTGATAAGCGCTGGCAGCTATCAAAAGTAAAGCACCAGACAATGAAAATCGCAGTTCTGCCGGGTGACGGCATCGGTACCGAAATCGTGGCCGAGGCCGTCAAGGTTCTCAAGGCACTCGACCTGAAGTTCGAAATGGAATCCGCCCTGGTCGGCGGCGCCGCCTACGAGGCCCATGGCCACCCGCTGCCCGAGTCCACCCTCAAGCTCGCCAAGGAAGCCAACGCCATCCTGTTCGGCGCCGTGGGCGACTGGAAGTACGACAAGCTAGACCGCCCCCTGCGCCCCGAACAAGCCATCCTGGGCTTGCGCAAAAACCTGGGCCTGTTTGCCAACTTCCGCCCGGCCATCTGCTACGAGCAACTGGTGGGCGCGTCGAGCCTCAAGCCCGAACTGATCGCGGGCCTGGACATCCTCATCATCCGCGAGCTGACTGGCGACATCTACTTCGGCCAGCCGCGCGGCCGCCGCGTGGCCACCGATGGCCACTTCCCCGGTGCCGAAGAAGCCTTCGACACCATGCGCTACAGCCGCCCCGAGATCGAGCGCATCGCCCACGTCGCCTTCCAGGCCGCGCGCAAGCGCAACAAGAAGGTCACCAGCGTGGACAAGGCCAACGTGCTGGAAACCTTCCAGTTCTGGAAGGACGTGGTCACCGACGTGCACAAGGAATACCCCGACGTCGAGCTGCAGCACATGTACGTGGACAACGCAGCCATGCAACTGGTCAAGGCGCCCAAGGCGTTTGACGTGGTGGTGACCGGCAACATGTTCGGCGACATCTTGAGCGACGAAGCATCCATGCTGACGGGCTCCATCGGCATGCTGCCCTCGGCCAGCCTGAACAGCAGCAACCAGGGCCTGTACGAGCCCAGCCACGGCAGCGCCCCCGACATCGCTGGCAAGGGCGTGGCCAACCCGCTGGCCACTATCCTCTCGGCCGCGATGATGCTGCGCTTCAGCCTGAACCAGGAAGCCGCCGCCCAGCGCATCGAAGCCGCCGTGCAAAAGGTGCTGGCCCAGGGCCTGCGCACGCCCGACATCTACAGCGAAGGCACCACCAAGGTGGGCACGGCGCAAATGGGGGATGCGGTGGTGAAGGCGCTGGGGTGAACCCGCCACTGATGCGAATAAATAAGGGGCCACACGGCCCCTTTTTTCTTTGCATCACATCAACACGGCACCACCTCGACGGCACTGCCCGCTGCGTCCAGAACGAGACGGAGCACCTCCGTCGTTACGCGGGCCTTGTTCAGCACCACATCACCCAGCAAGGCAAACGCCCCTCCCAGGTAGGCCAGATAGCCCCACCCCACAAAGTCATTGAACACCAGGGTGTGCAGCCAATCCTGGTTGAAGAGGTACAGATACCCCGTCACAAGCGCCGCCGCCAGCAGCAGCGTGGCTGAAGGCAGCAGATGCAGCCCCGCCCGGGGCTTGAGCAGCACGGCCGCTACCAGGAGCGCAAACACTAGCGCGTTGGTGCCTGTGAAGATGCGGAACTCGCGCACGACCTGGCGGGCGGTTTCCATGTACTTGGTGCGGATGAGTACTGCAAGCTTTTCGCGAATGACGGATGCGTTCGCCACCTCACCCTCCAGCCCACCGCGAATCCCGAATTCAACCTTCTTGCGGCATTCGCAATCAAGGTCCACCATCTCGGCGATCACCCTCGAAAGCTGCTCAGGAAGCTGTTGCGCCAGCGCCCTCTGGGCTTGCGCAATTCGCTCGGACTGTCCGCGCGCCAACACCTGTGCTTGGCCCAGCAAAAAGCTTTCATCGAGCGCGTCGATCTTTTCCCGCACCCGCTTTTCCACCTCTTGGCGGATGACCTGCTTGGCCACCTGCTCGACAAGATTTGGGGAGGCAAACGACACCACAAATGCCAACGAGAAGAACATGCAACCCAGCGCACCCAGCGCCATCGCTAGTCGGCGTACGAACATCATGCAATCCTCTCCTCCCCACAACAATGCGGGCATCCTGGACGCACCGTACTGCAGCGCAGCCCACACGGGCCATGAAAGTGCGAATTTTTCCCGCATTTCATGACTCTCCGCCACATGCCGCTACAATCCACACCCATGTTTGCCGCCCGCCCGTTCGTCCTGAACACCGCTACTGCCGCCCTGGCAGGCGTGGCTGTGCGCGCAATCACCACCAAAACCACGACCATTATTAAGGGCTGATCCAGCTCCGGTACCGTCGTGCGCCCTCCCTGGCCAGACGAGCCGGGGCAAACAGTCTGGTCTGGCACTGTTTCTTAATCTGAAAGGGCGTTGAAATGAGCAAGTTGGTAGGTTTGGTCGGCTGGCGCGGCATGGTCGGCTCGGTGTTGATGGACCGCATGATCGAAGAAAAAGACTTCGATCTGATTGAGCCATTGTTCTTCTCCACGTCCAATGCAGGCGGCAAAGCCCCCGCGCAGGCCAAGAACGAGACCACACTGCAAGACGCATTCAACATCGACGCCTTGAAGCGCTGCGACATCATCATCACAGCGCAAGGCGGCGACTACACCACCGAAGTCTTCCCCAAGCTGCGCGCCGCAGGCTGGAACGGCCATTGGATCGATGCTGCTTCGACCCTGCGCATGGAAAAAGACGCGGTCATCATCCTGGACCCCGTCAACATGCCCGTCATCAAGGACGCGCTGGCCCACGGCGGCAAGAACTGGGTGGGCGGCAACTGCACCGTGAGCTGCATGCTGATGGGCGTGGGCGCGCTGTACAAGGCCGGGCTGGTCGAGTGGATGAGCACCCAGACCTACCAGGCGGCATCGGGCGGCGGCGCGCAGCACATGCGCGAATTGCTCACCCAATACGGCACGCTGAATGCCGAAGTGAAATCCCTGCTCGACGACCCCAAGAGCGCCATCCTGGAAATCGACCGCAAGGTCATCGCCAAGCAGCGCGCACTGACCGGCGCCGAAACCGCCAACTTTGGCGTGCCTCTGGGCGGCTCGCTGATCCCCTGGATCGACAAGGACCTGGGCAATGGCCAATCCAAGGAAGAGTGGAAGGGTATGGCCGAAACCAACAAGATCCTTGGACTGGGCGAGGGCTTCAGCTCTGCAGCCATTCCCGTGGACGGCTTCTGCGTGCGCGTGGGCGCCATGCGCTGCCACAGCCAGGCCCTGACCTTCAAGCTCAAGAAGGATGTGCCCGTAGCCGACCTCGAAGCCATGATCGCCGCCGACAACGAGTGGGTGAAGGTGGTGCCCAACACCCGCGAAGCCACCATCAAGGACCTGACCCCCGTGGCCGTGACGGGCACCATGACCATCCCGGTGGGCCGCATCCGCAAGCTGGCGATGGGCCCTGAATATGTGGGCGCCTTCACCATTGGCGACCAATTGCTGTGGGGCGCTGCCGAGCCATTGCGCCGCATGCTGCGCATTTTGCTGGCCGCCTGATCCGGCTGCCGCACCGCAGGCGCGCAAAACTTCGGTTTTGCGCGCTTTTTTCATAAATGGGCGGGAAACAACCAGTTACGTCACGTTGCCGTTTGGCAACATGTTTTTGCACCAATTTGGGGCGCAATGCGGCGGACCAAAGCTTCGGCACCACCTCAGCTTGTCAGTGCAAAACATTGCTGCTATGGTGCTTTTTACATATTTTCACGCGCCGGGGCGGGAACCAGATCATGAGAAAAACAGCACCGCTCGACCGAGCCGCAAAACCTAATCAGTTGATGGCAAACATGCATCGTTGGAAATTTTCAGCTTTAGCGGCCGCGGCCGTGGTCTCTGCCGGTTTTTACACCAGCGAAGCATCTGCTCTGGCTTTGGGCCGCATCACAGTCCAATCGGCGCTGGGCGAGCCCCTGCGTGCAGAAATTGACGTGCCGCAAATCACCCCGGCCGAAGCCGAAACCCTGCGCACTTCCACGGCATCGCCTGAAGTGTTTCGCTCACAGGGCATGGAGTTCACCCCCCTGATGAACGCCTTGCAGGTGCAGCTGCAACGCCGCGCCGATGGCAGCGCCGTGCTGCGCGTCACCAGCGATCGCCCCGTCAACGAGCCCTTTGTCGATTTGGTGCTGGACACCACCTGGGGCACAGGCAAGATCGTTCGCAGCTACACCATGCTGTTTGACCCGCCAGCACTGCGCCGCGCTGCGCCCACCGTGACGGCATCGCCCCAAGTGGCTGCACAGGCCGCAAGCCCTGCACCAGCCTCTCGCGCTACACCTGCTGCTGCTGCTGCGCCTGCCACACCCCGTGCAGCACCGGCACCCCGCCCTGCAGCGGCGCCCGCCTCTGGCGATGGCGTTACCGTCAAGGCCGGCGACACCGCTGGCCGCATCGCCAACGCCCACCGCCCCGCAGATGTGTCGCTCGACCAGATGCTGGTCGCCATGATGCGCACCAACCCCGATGCCTTCATCCAAGGCAACGTGAACCGCGTGCGCGCCGGTGCCGTGCTGCAAATGCCTGATGAGGCCACCGTCAAATCGGTGCCTACCAGCGAAGCACGCCAAATTCTGTCGGCCCAAAGCCGCGACTTCAACACCTTCCGCCGCAAGCTGGCAGACTCCGCACCGAGCACCACCGTGGCCTCGGCAGAACGCTCTGCCAGCGGCAAGGTGCAGGCACAGGTCGAAGACCGCAAGCCCGCCACCGCCGCCCCAGACAAGCTGACCATCTCCAAGGGCTCGCTCAAAGGCCAGAAGGCCGCAGAAGACCAATTGGCCAAGGACAAGCAAGCCAGCGAGGCCAACGCCCGCATGGCCGAGCTGTCGAAGAACATCAGCGACCTGAACAAGGTCAGTGCAGCGTCGGCGGCCGGAGCAGCCCCCGCAGCGGCTGCGCCCGCCAGTGCCCCCGCCGCCATCAAGGTCGAGGCGCCCAGCGTTCCAGCCACGCCCACCGCACCCGAAGCCCCTGCATCAGCGCCCGCAGTGCCTGCGGAAGCCGCCAGCGTGCCTGCTGAAGCAGCCTCTGCAGCGTCGGATGCTGCATCGGCACCAGTTGCGCAAGCGTCTGCCCCCGTGGCACCCAAGCCCGTACCGGTTCCACCACCACCCATTGAAGAACCCAGCTTCTTCTCGGGTCTGTTCGACGACCCCATGATCCCATTGGCCGGTGGCGGCCTGCTGGCCTTGCTGGCTGGCTTTGGGGTGTACCGGGTCGTGCAGCGCCGCCGCAATGCCGACGGAGTGGACAGCTCCTTCCTCGAAAGCCGCATCCAGCCCGATTCGTTCTTCGGTGCCAGCGGTGGCCAGCGCATTGACACGGCCAACAGCGAGATGACCACGGGTGGCTCGTCCATGGCCTACTCGCCCAGCCAGCTGGATGCGGGTGGCGATGTCGACCCCGTGGCCGAAGCCGACGTCTACTTGGCCTATGGCCGCGACCTGCAGGCCGAAGAAATCCTGAAAGAAGCCGTTCGCCACAACCCCGCCCGCGTCTCGGTGCATGTGAAGCTAGGCGAAATCTACGCCAAGCGCCAAGACCGCAAGGCCCTGGAAGCTGTGGCAGGTGATGTGTTCAAACTCACCCAAGGCGAAGGCCCTGACTGGGCACGCATTGCCGACCTGGGCCGCACACTGGACCCTGAAAACCCGTTGTACCAACCCGGCGGCCGCCCAGGCGGTAGCGCAGACCAGGCTCCTGCGGGCGTCTTTGCCTCGACCATGCCTGGTGCCGTGGGCGCAGCGGGTGCGGCCTTGCCTTCTGACCTGGACTTGGACCTGGACCTGGACCTGCCCGATGACGCACTGACCGATGCGCCTGCAGCCGGAGGCTTTGCGGCTGCCGCGGCAGCCTCGGGCCTGGCGCCTGATTTGGCCCTGCCCAACTTGGACGACGAACCCGAGACCGCCCGCGCGCCCATGGCCGAAGCGGCCCACACGTTGAACTCGGTGGACGACTTGACCATGCTGCCGTCGGCGCTGACCCCGCTGTCCGCCAGTGCACCTGATGCCAACGCTCTGGAGTTCGATCTGGGTGACCTGTCTCTGGACCTCACGGCCCCAGCACAGCCCGCCGCTCCTGTGGTCAGCGAAGAAATCATCACTGCGTCGGCCCCCATGGACGACGACGATGATGGCGAAGCTGCTGCCCACGACGATCCGCTGGCCACCAAACTGGCCTTGGCAGAAGAGTTCAACGCCATCGGCGACACCGACGGTGCCCGCACATTGATTGAGGAAGTCGTGGCGGAAGCCACGGGCGCGCTCAAAACCCGTGCCCAGCGTTTGCTCGCTGAATTGGGCTGATGCAGGCAGACGCCCCGCCAGAGCACCTGAGCCACCCAGCGCAGCCCCCCAACCCCACTGTGAGGGTGGCGTTGGGGGTCAGTTACAACGGCCATGCCTACAACGGCTGGCAAAGCCAGTTGTCTGGCAACACCATTCAAGACAAGCTAGAAGCGGCCCTGGGCCGCTTTGCTACGCATGCGGTAGGCACTTTGTGTGCTGGCCGCACAGACAGCGGCGTGCACGGGCTGATGCAGGTGGTGCACTTTGACACCCCCCTGCGCCGCCCCGATGCCTCGTGGGTGCGCGGCACCAACACTTTTTTGCCGCCAGACATCGCGGTGCAGTGGGCCCGGCATGTGCCGCCGGGCTTTCATGCGCGCGGCAGCGCTACGGCGCGGCGCTACGCTTACGTGCTGCTTCAATCGCCAGTGCGCCCCAGCGTGGATGCGGGCCGCGTGGGCTGGGTGTACCACCCGCTCGATGGCGATGCCATGCGCCAGGCCGCCAGTGCGCTGCTGGGCGAGCATGATTTCACATCGTTCAGGGCATCGGCCTGCCAGGCCAAGTCACCGGTCAAAACGCTGCAGCGCATCGACATCTCCTGCAACCGGCCATCTGCACCGCACCCGGAGCTGGACTGGGGCAGTTGCTACTGGCGGTTTGAATTCGAAGCCAATGCGTTCCTGCACCACATGATCCGCAACATCATGGGGTGCCTGGTGGCCATTGGCATGGGCAAGCAGCCTGCAGACTGGATGCAGCAGGTGCTGCAGGCCCGCTCGCGCGATGCAGCGGCCCCCACCTTTTCGCCAGACGGGCTGTACTTTCTCGGGCCCGTCTACGATGCCAGCTGGAATCTGCCCGACCGCACCCCTCCTTTTGATTGGCTGCCATGACGAACCACGCCTTGGTGACAGACACACGCCCTCCTTCGCCACCCGCAGCCCGCACGCGCATCAAGATCTGTGGTCTGACTCGAGAGCAAGACGTGGATGCCGCCGTGGCGGCCGGTGCCGACGCGGTGGGTTTTGTGCTGTACGCCCCCAGCCCACGGGCGGTGTCGGCCGAGCGGGCGGCACAACTGGCTCGACGTTTGCCCCCGTTCGTGACACCCGTGCTGCTTTTCGTCAACGAGACTGCTACAAAAATAGAAGCTGCCAGCGCAATGGTGACGGGCGCTATCGTGCAGTTTCATGGTGATGAGACACCGGCCGATTGCCTGCAGGCCACCGGCCAGGGCCTGCGTCCGTTTTTGCGCGCTGCACGCATACCCCTAGGCGATGGGGCTGAACACTTTGACCTCGTAAAATACGCCCAGGATTTTTCACACGCCCAAGCCATCCTGCTCGACGCCCATGTCGACGGCTATGGCGGCGGCGGCAAGGCATTCAATTGGTCACTACTTCCACCAAGCGTCAGCTCTCACCTCGTTTTGTCTGGTGGACTCACGCCTGCAAACGTGACCGATGGCATTTTGCAAGTCCGCCCGCGAGGCCTCTCGCTGGCGGTTGATGTCAGCTCCGGCGTCGAAGCCGATGGCCCCGATGGCAAGCCCATCAAAGGCATCAAGGACGCCGAAAAAATCCAACGCTTCGTTGCCGCCGTGCGTGCGGCCGATGCCCAACTTGCAAAGAACCCCCATGAGCTCCTATCAGCAACCTGATGCTTCCGGCCACTTTGGCCCCTACGGCGGCAGTTTTGTCAGCGAAACCCTGACCCACGCCATCCAGGAACTGCGCGAGGCCTACGCCCGCTACCAGAACGACCCTGAATTTCTGGCGGAATTCCACTACGAACTCAAGCATTTTGTGGGCCGCCCCTCGCCCATTTACCATGCCGCACGCACCAGCCGCGAGATGGGCGGCGCGCAGATTTACCTCAAGCGCGAGGACCTGAACCACACAGGCGCGCACAAAATCAACAACGTGATCGGCCAGGCCATGCTGGCCAAGCGCATGGGCAAGCCCCGCGTGATTGCCGAGACAGGCGCAGGCCAGCACGGCGTGGCCACAGCCACCATTTGCGCCCGCTATGGGCTTGAATGCGTGGTGTACATGGGCGCAGAGGACGTGAAGCGCCAAAGCCCCAACGTGTACCGCATGAAGCTGCTGGGCGCCACCGTGGTGCCTGTGGAGTCTGGCAGCAAGACCCTGAAAGATGCACTGAACGACGCCATGCGCGACTGGGTGGCGAATGTAGACAACACTTTCTATATCATCGGCACCGTAGCGGGGCCGCACCCCTACCCCATGATGGTGCGCGACTTCCAGAGCGTGATCGGCAAGGAGTGCATTGAACAGATGCCCGCCATGCTGACCGAGCAGAAGGTGCTGGGCGAACAGCCCGACGCCGTCATCGCCTGCGTGGGCGGTGGCAGCAACGCCATGGGCATCTTCCACCCCTACATTCCGTTTGCAAAGACGCGCCTCATTGGCGTGGAGGCTGCGGGTGAAGGCTTGGACTCGGGCAAGCATTCCGCATCGCTGCAAAAAGGCAGCGCGGGCGTTCTGCACGGCAATCGCACCTTCATCTTGCAGGATGACAACGGCCAAATCACCGAAACCCACAGCATCAGCGCGGGCCTGGACTACCCAGGCGTGGGACCGGAACACGCCTGGCTGCAAGAGATCGGCCGGGCCGAATACGTTGGCATTACCGACAAGGAAGCGCTGGACGCTTTCCATTATCTGTGCCGCACCGAGGGCATCATCCCCGCGCTGGAGTCCAGCCACGCAGTGGCCTACGCCATGAAGCTGGCCAAGACGATGCGCCCAGATCAGTCCATCCTGGTCAACCTGTCCGGTCGCGGCGACAAGGACATTGGCACGGTGGCCGACCTCAGCGGCGCCGACTTCTACTGCCGCCCCAGCTGCCAGGGGCAGTCCGTCAAGGGTGGCGAGCAACCCATCAAGGTGGTCAAATGAGCCGCATCGAAGCAACCTTCTCAGCACTCAAAGCCCAAGGCCGCAAGGCGCTGATTCCCTACGTCACAGCAGGTTTTCCCTTCGCAGACATTACCCCTGCCCTGATGCACGGCATGGTGGAGGCAGGCGCCGATGTGATTGAGTTGGGGGTGCCATTTTCAGACCCCATGGCCGATGGCCCGGTCATCCAGAAAGCGGGCGAAAAGGCCCTGAGCATGGGCATCGGCATGGTGCAGGTGCTGGATCACGTGCGCGAATTCCGCAAACGCAACACCACCACCCCCGTCGTGTTGATGGGCTACGCCAACCCGGTGGAGCGCTACGACCAAAAGCACGGCAAGGCTGAAACTGGCAGCGCCTTTGTGCACGATGCTGCCGAGGCCGGGGTGGACGGCGTGCTCATCGTGGACTATCCGCCCGAAGAGTGCGAGGCATTTGCGGCCGATCTGCGTGCCCACGGCATGGACCTGATCTTCCTGCTGGCCCCCACCAGCACCGATGAGCGCATGGCCCAGGTGGCCCGCGTGGCCAGTGGTTACGTGTACTACGTGTCGCTGAAGGGCGTGACGGGCTCGGGCGCGCTGGACACGGCAGCGGTGGAGCAAATGCTGCCCCGCATCCGCCAGCACGTGCAGATTCCCGTCGGCGTGGGTTTTGGCATCCGCGATGCGGCCACGGCCCAGGCGATTGGCAAGGTGGCCGACGCCGTGGTCATCGGCAGCCGCATCATCCAGCTCATTGAAGACCAGGAGCACGCCAAGGTGGTCCCCATCACGGTGGACTTCCTTCGCGGGGTGCGTAAGGCACTCGACGCATAAAATAGAGGGCATCCCCCTGAGCGGCTTTGCCGCTTCCCCCTTCTCTTGTGCTGCGCACATTAAGGGGGACGCTCCCAGCGCGGCGGGGCGGCCCTTGCGCGGGAGCACTGATCTTTGGACCCGTGCTAGCGTCAAGGCCGTGCCGCTGCCCCATTCTTACAGAGGAAAACACCATGTCCTGGCTCGAAAAACTTCTGCCTTCCAAGATCCAGCAAACCGACCCCACCGAGCGCCGCCAGGTGCCCGAGGGGCTGTGGATCAAGTGCCCGAGCTGCGAAACGGTGCTCTACAAGGCCGATCTGGAACAGAACCAGAACGTCTGCCCCCATTGCAGCCACCACCACCGCATCGGCGCCCGCGCGCGGCTGGATGCGTTTCTGGACGCCGAAGGCCGCTATGAAATCGGCCAGGAAGTGCTGCCCGTGGACGCCCTCAAGTTCAAGGACAGCCGCAAGTACCCCGAGCGCCTGAAGGAAGCCCTGGAGAACACAGGCGAGACCGACGCGCTCATCGTCATGGGCGGCGCGGTCAAGAGCATCAATGTGGTCGCCGCGTGCTTCGAGTTTGACTTCATGGGTGGCTCCATGGGCTCCGTGGTGGGCGAGCGCTTTGTGCGTGGCGTAGAAACCGCCATTGAGCAGAAGGTGCCCTTCATCTGCTTTACTGCTACGGGCGGCGCCCGCATGCAAGAAGGCCTGCTGTCGCTCATGCAAATGGCCAAGACCAATGCGGCGCTGACCCGTCTGGCCAAGAAGGGCCTGCCCTACATCAGCGTGCTGACCGACCCCACCATGGGCGGCGTGAGCGCTGGCTTTGCCTTTGTGGGCGACATCGTGATTGCCGAGCCCAAGGCGCTGATCGGCTTTGCAGGCCCCCGCGTGATCGAATCCACCGTGCGCGTGACGCTGCCCGAGGGCTTCCAGCGTGCCGAGTTCCTGCAGACCAAGGGCGCCGTGGACTTCATCTGTGACCGCCGCGAACTGCGCAACACCGTGGCCAGCAGCCTGGCCATGCTGCAGCGCCTGCCAGCCGACGCTGTGATGTGAATCTGCGGCCCCTTGCCAAAGGGGCATGCTATTAAATTGCTATCAATTCAATAGCTTCTAGCGCTTAATCCATAAGCGCTAGCAGCTATTTTTGTTTAAACCCCCAGGCTTGCAGAGGTTGGTTACGTCGGCAGAAGCCGCGCTGCGTCCTCAAAACCGCAAGACCCCCGTCAACGCCGCTGCCTGCAAATGCCCCAGCACGATCATCGCGATCTGCAGCAGCACCAGCAGCACCAGGGGTGACAGGTCCAGCCCCCCAATCAGCGGAATCACCCGCTGCACGGGCCGCAGCAAGGGGGCGCACAGGCGGCCGATCACATCGGCCATGGGCGAACGGGTCTGCACCCACGACAAGATGGCATGCACGATCAACAGGCCGATCAGGCCAGAAATGGCCACACGCATCAGACCAAAGGCCGCCATGAGTGGCACCACCGTGCCGGAGATCGCACCGCCCGCAATCAGCCACAGCAGACCGTATTGCACTTGCTGCACCAGCAGCGCCCCCACCAAGCTCGACACATCCCAGCGCCCAGTGGGCGGAATCAGCCGCCGCAGCGGCAGGATGAACCAGTCCGTCAACGCAAACACCAGGGCTCCCACGGGGTTGGAGAACGGCACACGCTGCCACTGCATGTAAAGACGCAGCAGGCAGGCCCCGGTCAGCAGGCCACCAATGACATCAAGCAACAACGTAGCGATCTGGTAGAGCATGGGCGTGAGGGAATGAAAAGGCGCACCCAGCGAAAGTGGGCAGCGCCGTGGGATGATAGCGACCTGAGAAACTGTTCCTCGCCGTCTGGGGGATTGCGGCAGCCGCCCGGGCATCACGCCACTCCACAGGGGGTGCGATGCACGCCCAGCCGCGGCCTGCGGGGCGCACCCGCTGGCCAGGATGCAACCCCTGCCCGCCTGGTGTGCGCCCGATGCCGCCACCCAACGCAGACCACTTTGAGCAGCTTCCAAGGCCCTGCCCATGACCCAAACGCTGACCCTCTCTTCCCTGCCCCTTTTCCCGCTGGCTTCGGTGCTGTTCCCCGACGGCCTGCTGGCCTTGCGCGTGTTTGAAGTGCGCTACCTCGACATGGTGCGCAAATGCCACCAGACCGGCGCCCCCTTCGGCGTGGTGTCGCTCACCCAGGGCAACGAGGTGCGGCAGGCCGGCGCCCCCGATGAGCAGTTTCACGACGTGGGCACCCTCGCCATCATTGACCAGTTGGACATGCCGCAGCCCGGGCTGATCACCCTGCTGTGCCGGGGCACGGAGCGGTTTCGCATCACCCAGCGCAACCACCTGGTGCACGGCCTGTGGATTGCCAACGTGGGCCAGCTGGACCGGGACATGAGCATCGCCATCCCCGACGACCTGAAGAAAACCGCCACGGCCCTGATGCAGGTGCTGCACAGCTTGCACGCACGCGATGCCCTCAACCCCACCGCCATCTTGCCCACCCCGCAGCAACTGGACGACTGCGGCTGGGTGGCCAACCGCTGGTGCGAGCTGCTGCCCGTGCCCATGGAGCTCAAGCAGCGCCTGATGGAGCTGGACAACCCGCTGGTGCGGCTGGAGCTGGTCGGCGACGTACTGGAACGCACGGGCATTGCGCAGTGAGCATGCAGGGCCTGGACGACCGCGCGGTGCTGCAGCACATACTCTCTTGGCCCCGCAGCACCAAGCGCCTGTTTGTGGCCGCGCTGGACGCAGGCATGGGCCTGTTTGCCATGTGGGTGGCCTTCACCCTGCGGCTGGACACCCTGCACTGGCCTGAGGGCAAGCAGTGGATTGCCTACGCCCTGGCCCCAGCACTGGCGTTTCCCATCCTGATGAACCTGGGGCTGTACCGCGCCATCTTCCGCTACACCGGCATCCAGGCCCTGCTCACCACCGGCAAGGCCGTGGCCATCTACGGCGCAGTCCTGCTGCTCACCCTGCTCATCGGCAAGTGGGAGGGGATTCCGCGCAGCGTGGGCATTTTGCAGCCGGTGATTTTTCTGCTGCTGGTGGGCGCCAGCCGCTCGCTGGGCTGGCTGTGGCTGGCGGGGCGCACCGCGGCAGCCCCCCACCGGCTGCTGATTTACGGTGCGGGCACAGCCGGGGCGCAAACCGCAGCGGGGCTGGTCAGCGCGCGCAGCTACCACCTGCTGGCCTTTGCCGACGACGACACCAGCAAAGCGGGCCGCAGCATCAACGGTGTGCGCGTGTATGCGCCCGAGGCCCTGCCCGCCACGGTGCAGCGCCTGGGCATCACCGACGTGCTGCTGGCGCTGCCCAGCGTGCCCCGCCAGCGGCGCCAGCAGATCATCGAAAGCCTGCGCCCGCTGCCGGTGCGCATCCGCACCCTGCCTGGCCTGACCGACCTGGCCAGCGGCAAGGTGACGGTGACCGACTTCCAGGACCTGGACATTGAAGACCTGCTGGGGCGTGCGCCCGTGGCCCCCGACCTGCCCCTGATGCAGCAACACATCGCGGGCCAGGTGGTGCTGGTCACCGGCGCGGGCGGCAGCATTGGCAGCGAGCTGTGCCGCCAACTGGCGCAGTTGGGTGCTGCGCAGTTGCTGCTGGTCGATCACAGTGAATTTGCGCTCTACAGCATCCACCAGGAGCTGCAGGCCCTCGCACACCAAGGCGTGGTCCAGACCCAGCTCACGCCCCTGCTGGCCAGCGTGAACAACCGGCAGGGCATGGCCGAGCTGTGCCGCCTGCACCGCCCCGTCTGCATCTACCACGCAGCTGCGTACAAGCATGTGCCCATGGTCGAGGCCAACGCGGCCGAAGGCATCCAGAACAACGTGTTTGGCACCCTGAACATGGTGCGCGTGGCGCTGGAACAAGGCGTGGAGCACTTTGTGCTCGTCTCCACCGACAAGGCCGTGCGCCCCACCAATGTGATGGGGGCCAGCAAGCGCGTGGCCGAGCTGGTATTGCAAGCCATGGCCCACGCCACGCAGCCCCCCTTTGCAATCCCGCAAGAAAACACCGCGCACGTCCCCTGGCGCAGCCCCACCCGCTTTTCCATGGTGCGCTTTGGCAACGTGCTGGGCTCCAGCGGCAGCGTGATCCCGCTGTTTCGCCAGCAAATCGCGCACGGCGGCCCCATCACCGTGACGCACCCCGAGGTCACCCGCTACTTCATGACCATCCCCGAAGCCGCCCAGCTGGTGCTGCAAGCGGGCGCCATGGCCGAGGGCGGGGATGTGTTTGTGCTTGACATGGGTGAGCCCATCCGCATCCGCGAACTGGCCGAGCGCATGGTGACCCTGGCGGGCCTGACGGTGCGTGACGCACAGCACCCCAGCGGCGACATCGCCATCACCTTCACCGGCCTGCGCCCGGGCGAGAAGCTCTACGAAGAGCTGCTGATTGGCGACAACCCCCTGCCCACAGCGCACCCGCGCATCTTGCGGGCGCAAGAGGAGCGCTTTGACTGGGCCACGCTGAGTGCCCTGCTGACCCGCCTGCAGGCGGCTGCGCTGGCCAACGACCCCGACGGCATGCGGGCGCTGCTGCACACCCTGGTGCCGGGCTACCAGCCCGATCAGCCCGACCCACCCGAAGTGGCTGCGCAGGCGGCATGACTGAACAGGTGGCATGACCCAAGGGCTATTCAAAGCCACCGCCACGCTGCTCACCGGCAGCGTGGCCGCCCACGCCCTGCCCCTGCTGCTGGGGCCCGCGCTCACCCGCACCTATTCGCCCGAGGCCTTCGGCCAATTTGCCCTGCTGTGGGCCCTGGCCACCAACGTGGCCGTGGTGGCCTGTGCACGCTATGAATACGCCCTGCCTCTGGAGCGCGCCGAGCCCGAGGCCGCGCAGCTGATGGCGCTGTGCGGCCATGTGCTAGCCGCCGTGGGCCTGGCCACGCTGTGCGCTGCTGGCGTGCTGGCCTGGCGCAGCGGCATGGCCGCCTACTGGCTGCTGCCACTGGCGGTGCTGGCCTTGGGGGCCACCCAGTGGCTCACGATGTGGGCAACGCGCTCAGAGCGCTTTAGCCTGCTGTCCACCGCCCGGCTGGTGCAGTACGGTGGGGGCGCTGTGCTGCAACTGGCGCTGGGCTGGTGGCTTTTGGGGCCTACAGGGCACACCGAATCCAACGCGCTGGCAGAGCGGTGGGGGCTATGGGGGCTGTGCGCAGGCGCCATCGCCACAGCGCTGCTGGCCGCCTGGCTGCTGGCGCGGCCTGCCCCGCTGGGCGGCTGGGCGGCCTGTCTGCGCGCCCCATGGCCCGCGTTGCGCGCCATGGCGCTGCGCCACCGCGACTTCCCACTGCTCAACACGCCCCATGCGTTTGTGGGCGCACTGCAAGACACGCTCACCCTGCTGGCCGTCACCGCCTGGTCGGGCGACGCGGCCGCAGGCCTGTGGGCCATGTCGCTGCGCTACCTGAAGGCGCCCGCCAGCCTGCTGGGCGGGGCTTTGTCGCAAGCGCTGTACCCCCGGCTGGTGCAGGCCCCCAACGCCCAGGCGGCACGCCAGGCCGTGCACCACAGCATGCGGCTGTTGGCCGCCATCGCACTGCCCATGGCCGCCGTGCTGCTGCTGTGGGGGCCGGCCTTGTTCACCGCCTTTTTTGGCGCGCGCTGGGCGGGGGCGGGCGAGCTGGCCCGGGCCCTGGCCCCCTATATTGCGCTGCACTTCATTGCATCGCCCCTGGCCGTCACCACACTGGCATGGAAGGCCCAGGCCTGGGCGCTGCGCCTGGCGCTGGTGGGCCAGGTGGCGTTTTTTGCAGGACTGCTGGCAGGCCTGGCGCTGGGTGGGCTCACTGGCGCGGCCTGGGGCATTTCAACCTCCATGCTGCTGTACTTTGGCTACTATTTTTGGGCACTGGCCACCTGGAAGGACATCCCCCATGAAGGACGCGATGAAAGCCTGGCTTAACCGCTGGCGCCGCCGCCTGTGGCAGGCGCTGTTCTACCGCATGGTGTTTGGCGAGCGCACCGCGCAAGGCACGCCCCTGCCCCACACCCGCATCGCGCCCAGCACCTGCATTGAGGGCGAAGAGGGCCTGCAGCTCGCAGACCATGTGTTCATCGGCCACTTCAACTTTCTGGACGCCGCAGGCGGCCTGCGCATCGACGAAGGTGTGCAGATCACCAACTTTGTGAGCATCGTCACCCACAGCTCGCACCGGGCCGTGCGCCTCATGGGGCGCAGCTATGCGGCGCATGCAAGCGCGGCGGCTGCACGCCCCGGCTACCTGCAGGCACCGGTGCACATTGGCGCCTATGCCTTTGTCGGCCCGCACAGCCTGATCGAAGCGGGCAGCCGCATCGGCAAGGGGGCTGTGGTGTGCGCCTATGCCCAAGTGCGCGGCGAGGTGCCAGACTTTGCCATCGTGGCGGGGCAGCCCGCCCGCGTGGTGGGCGATGTGCGCACACGCGATGCCGCCCTGCTGGCGCAATACCCCGAGATGCAGGCGCACTACGCTGCCTGGGCTGGCACGCTGCCCACCTCGCCCGCGCCCACATCCACACCTCCTTCTGACCACGCCTGACATGCCCCCCATCCACCTGTGCCTGCTGGGCGATGCCACCAGCCCCCACATCCAGCGCTGGGCGCGCGAGATGCAGGGGCGCGGCTACCGCGTGTCGCTGGTCACCGCGCGGCCAGCGCCCATTGAGGGCGTGGAGCAACATGTGCTGCGCCCGGTACACCGCTCGGCCCAGTGGCTGTTGCGCGCAGGCGAGGCACGCCGCGCCGTGCAGGCCCTGGCCCCCGACATCGTGCACGCGCACTACACCACGTCGTACGGCTACCTGGGCGCACGCTGCGGCCACCGCCCGTTGGTGATGACCGCCTGGGGCAGCGACTTGCTGGTAACGCCGCACACCAGCCCGTGGATGCGCTGGCTCACCGGCTGGACGCTGCGCCGCGCTGACCTCATCACCGGCGATTCGCAAAGCCTGGTCGATGCCGCGCACAGCTACCACCCGCGCGCTGCGGTGCACTGCATCCATTGGGGCGTGGACCTGGCGCGTTTCGCGCCTGCGCCTTGGCCAGACAAACCCGGCTTTGAGATCGTGAGCCTGCGCTCGTGGGAGCCCAACTACAACATCGCCACCATCATCGATGCCGTGGCGCACCTGCGGGCACAGCAGCCCGCTTTGCCTGTGCACCTGCACCTGCTGGGCGGCGGCAGCCTGGAGGCCGCGCTGCGCGAGCAAGTCGCCCGCCGGGGCTTGGGCGAAGCAGTGACCTTTCACGGACGGCTGGACGACGCTGGCATGGCCCGGGTTCTGGCCCGGTGCAAGGTCTCGGTCTCAGTGCCCACGCAAGACGCCACCTCGGTCTCGGTGCTCGAAAGCATGGCCTGCGGCCTGCCCGTGGTGGCAACCAAGCTGCAGGCCAACGCACAGTGGCTGCAAGCCGAATGGCTGGTGCCCGCACAGGACAGCAGCGCTCTGGCGCGCAAGCTGGCCGCCCTGGCGCAAGACGATGCGTCAGCCCATGCTGCGGGCCAGCACAACGCCCAACGCATTCAGCAAGAGGGCGACCGAGCCATGCAAATGGACCGCATGGATGCGCTCTACCGTGGGCTGCTGCAGCGTCCAGTAACCAACATCGTCAGCACCAACGCCAATTAACAAGAAATAGGCCGCTAGGGCAATCAGATAAAGCGCTAGCAGCTACATAAAATATAGCAACCATGTTCACCCACCCCGCCCAGCCCCAGCTGCTCAGCGTCATCGTGCCCTGCCGCAACGAGGCCGCACACATCGACGCTTTTTGCGACAGCGCCTTGCAGCAGCAATTGCCCGCAGGCTGGCAAATGGAAGTGCTGGTGGCCGATGGCTGCAGCGACGACGGCACGCGCGAGCGGCTGCAGCAGCGCTGCGCGGCCGACCCGCGCCTGCGCTGGGTGGACAACCCTGGCCGCATCGTCTCCACCGGGCTCAACGCCTGCCTGCGCCTGGCGCGCGGCAGCGTGGTGGCGCGGCTGGATGTGCACACCCAGTTTGCACCCGACTACCTGGCCCAGTGCCTGGCCACGCTGGAGCGCACCGGGGCCGACAACGTGGGCGGCCCCTGGGTGGCCGAGGGGCGCGGAGCCATGGGCAGTGCGATCGCCACGGCCTTCCAGAGCCGCTGGGTGGTGGGCGGGGCCCTGTCGCGCAACAAAGCCTACGAGGGCCCCGTAGACACCGTGTACCTGGGCTGCTGGCCCCGCGCCACGCTGGAGCGCTTTGGCGGCTTTGACGAAGCCCTGGTGCGCAACCAGGACGACGAGCACAACCTGCGGCTGCGCCTGGGCGGTGCACGCATCTGGCAAAGCGGGCGCATCCAATCGAGCTACCGGCCGCGCGATTCGCTGCGCCACCTGTTTGCGCAGCAGCGGCAATATGGCTACTGGCGCCCCTTTGTCATGCGCAAGCATGGTCAGCCGGGCTCTGTGCGGCAACTGGTGCCTGCCGCCTTTGTGGCGGCTTTGGTGGGCCTGCTCGCCATCAGCCCCTGGAATGCCTTGCCGCTGGTGGCCCTGCTGACAGCGTACGGCGGCTATGTGGGCGCTGCCTCGGTGCTGGCCGCACAGGCGGCACGCCAGTGGCACACCCTGGCGCGTCTGCCGGTGGTGATTGCGGCCTACCACTTGGCCTATGGCCTGGGCACCTGGCGCGGCCTGTGGGACGTGCTGCGCGGCCGCCAGCCTTCGGCCCAGTTTGCGCGCATCACGCGCTGAAGCCCCTGCAAGCGTTTGCCATGAGCCCCACAGAACCTCCACACGAACCCGCTGCCGTGCAGGCCCGCTACGCGCGGCGCAATGCGGTGGCCGACGCGCAGCACTACAGCCTGTACGCCAGCGCCTCAGCCCTGCAGGCCCAGCAAGAGCGGCTGCGCGCCATGGTGCAGCTGTGGCGCACGCACGGCTGGCAAAGCCTGGCGGGCCTGCAGATCACCGAAGTGGGCTGTGGCAGCGGCGGCAACCTGCATGACCTGGTGCGCCTGGGCGCCCAGCCCCAGCGCCTGCAAGGGCTGGAATTGCTGCCAGAGCGCGCCGCCCAGGCCCGTGCCACCTTGCCCGCCGCGCTGGCCATCCATGCAGGCGATGCCGCAAGCGCCACCATCGCCCCCGGCAGCCAGCAGGCCGTGCTCGCGTTCACCCTGTTCAGCTCACTGCTCGACGCCGAATTTCGCACTGCGCTTGCGCAGCAGATGTGGCAATGGGTGGCCCCCGGTGGTGGCGTGCTGGTGTACGACTTTGTCGTCAACAACCCGCGCAACCCCGATGTGCAGGGCGTGCCGCTGACCGAAGTGCGGCGACTATTCCCGCAAGCACAATTGCATTCACAACGCATCACGCTGGCACCGCCCGTGGCACGCCGCCTGCCTGGAGGCCTGATTGCGCCCTGCGCCACGCTGCTACCCTTCTTGCGCACCCACCGCCTGACCTGGGCGGTGAAACCGGCCCTCAGCGCAGGGCCAGAAGCTTTACCGTCATGAAAATCACCGTTATCGGCACCGGCTACGTGGGCCTGGTCACTGGCGCTTGCCTGGCAGAAATGGGCAACCAGGTGGTCTGCCTGGACCTGGACACCCAGCGCATCGCCGCGCTGAACCGGGGCGAGATGCCCATCCACGAGCCCGGCCTGGGCGATGTGGTGGCGCGCAATGCCCAAGCCGGGCGCCTGCGCTTTACCACCGACATCGACACCGCCGTGGCGCACGGCCTGCTGCAGTTCATTGCCGTGGGTACACCGCCCAGCGAGGACGGCTCGGCCGACCTGCAGCATGTGCTGGCCGCCGCACGGGCCGTGGCCGAACGGATGCAGGGCTACAAGCTCATCATCAACAAGAGCACGGTGCCCGTGGGCACGGCCGATGCCGTGGCGAAGGAGGTAGCGCAGGCGCTGGCGGCGCGCGGGCTGTCGCCCGACTTTTCCGTCGTGTCCAACCCCGAGTTCCTCAAGGAAGGCTCTGCGGTGCAGGACTTCATGCGGCCCGACCGGGTGATCGTGGGCAGCGACAACGAGCACGCCACCGCCCTGATGCGCACGCTGTACGCCCCCTTCATGCGCAACCGTGAGCGGTTGATTGAGATGGATGTGCGAAGCGCCGAGTTCACCAAGTACGCCGCCAACGCCATGCTGGCCACGCGCATCAGCTTCATGAACGAGCTGGCCCTGCTGGCCGAAAAGCTGGGGGCGGACATTGAGCAGGTGCGCACCGGCATCGGCACCGACCCGCGCATTGGCACGCACTTTTTGTATGCGGGCACCGGCTACGGCGGCTCGTGCTTTCCCAAAGATGTGCGCGCCCTGATCCAGACGGGCGAAAGCGCGGGCCAGCCGCTGCAGATTCTGCAAGCCGTGCAGGCGGTGAACCAGCGGCAAAAGCAGGTGCTGACCGACAAAATCATCGCCCGCTTTGGCCCCGACCTGCAAGGCCGCCGCTTTGCGCTGTGGGGCCTGGCCTTCAAGCCCGGCACCGACGACATGCGCGAAGCGCCTAGCCTGACGGTGATAGAGCAACTGCTGACCCGAGGCGCTGAAGTGGTGGCCTATGACCCCCAGGCCATGCTGCAAGCGCAAGCCGTGCTGGGCCCACGGCCGCACCTGTACTACGCACCCCAGGCCGATGCGGCCTTGGCAGGCGCGGATGCACTGGTCATTGTCACCGAGTGGAAGGAATTTCGCAGCCCTGACTTTGCCCACCTTGCCGCCACGCTGAAGCACCCAGTGGTGTTTGACGGGCGCAACCTGTTTGAGCCCGACACGATGCGCAGCACTGGGCTGGAGTACTACCCCATTGGCCGTAAAAGATGAATCACCCCCCTGTGGCGCTGCGCGCCTTCCCCCCGCTCTCGCATCGCTGCGCGACGCGGGCGGGGAGACGCCCCCAGCACGGCGGGGCGGCCCTTGTGCGGGGGCCACTGGCCTGGACTGTGCGAGTTCTGCCGCCCCGGGGTTTCATACAAAGTGCTGGATTTTTGACATGAGCAACACTGAATCATCTGTTCCTTTCCTCCCCTTCGCCCGCCCCGACATTGGCGACGCCGAAATTGCCGCTGTGACCGAGGCCATGCGCTCTGGCTGGGTCACCACCGGCCCGGTCACGCGCCAGTTTGAGCAGAACTTTGTGGACTACCTGGGTGGCGGGCTGCAGGGCGTGGCCGTGAATTCGGCCACGGCCGGGCTGCACCTGGCGCTGGAAGCCCTGGGCATTGGCCCGGGGGACGAGGTGATTGCCCCCACCCTCACCTTCACCGCCACCGTCGAGGTGGTGCGCTACCTGGGGGCCGACGCGGTGCTGGTGGACGTGGACCCGGTCACGCTGAACATCGACCCGGAAAAGATCCGCGCCGCCATCACGCCCCGCACCAAGGCCATCATGCCCGTGCACTACGGTGGCCTGGCGTGCGACATGGACGCAATCCTGGCGATTGCCAAAGAGCACGGCCTGAAGGTGGTGGAAGACGCAGCCCATGCACTGCCCACCACCTGGCGCGGCACGCTGGTGGGGCAGTTGCAGTCCGATGTGACGGTGTTCAGCTTCTACGCCAACAAGACCATCACCACCGGCGAAGGCGGCATGGCCGTGACGCGCGATGCCGCCCTGGCCCAGCGCATGCGCGTGATGCGCCTGCACGGCATGAACCGCGATGCGTTTGACCGCTTCACCTCCAAGACCCCGGCCTGGTACTACGAAGTGGTGGCCCCCGGCTTCAAATACAACATGACCGATGTGGCCGCCGCCATGGGTGTGCAGCAGCTGGCACGCCTGCCGCAGTTTGTGCAGCAGCGCGAGCAACTGGCCCAGCGCTACCACGCTGCGCTGGTCAGCCTGCCCCTGGTACTGCCCGCCACAGCCCCATCTGGCGACGTGCATGCCTGGCACCTGTACGTGGTGCGCCTGGCGCCGCAGGCACGCATCGGGCGCGATGCGCTGATCCAGGGCCTGTCAGACCGGGGCATTGGCACCAGCGTGCACTATGTGCCGCTGCACCGCCACCCCTACTGGCGCGATCGCTACCAGCTTACACCCGAGCAGTTTCCGCAAGCCGATGCCGCCTACCACACCATGGTGAGCCTGCCCCTGTTCACCGCCATGGGCGATGCGGACCAGGAGCGCGTGATTGCCGCGCTGCATGAGCTGCTGGCCTGAAGAAGTCTGCCCACCCACCGACCCATCATGTGGATCAAGCGCGCTTTTGACATTGCCTTTTCGGCTACCGTGCTGCTGCTGCTAGCACCGCTGCTGGCCGTGATTGCGCTATGGGTGCGCCGCGACTCGCCCGGCCCGGTCATCTACCAGCAAGAGCGCGTGGGGCGACATGGGCAGCTGTTTCGCATCTACAAGTTCCGCACCATGCGCGCTGGCGCAGAGGCTGCGGGGCCGCAGATCACCGTCGGGGCCGATGCGCGCATCACCCGCGCGGGCCGATTTTTGCGCCGCACCAAGCTCGACGAGCTGCCCCAGTTTGCCAACGTGCTGTGCGGCGACATGAGCGTGGTGGGCCCGAGGCCTGAGGTGCCCAGGTACGTGGCGCTGTACCCCGCCGAGGTGGCGGCGCAGGTGCTGAGCGTGCGCCCTGGCATCACCGACCTGGCCTCGCTGGCGTACCGGGACGAGAGCGAAGTACTGGCGCGCAGCAGCGACCCCGAGCGGGCCTACGTGCAAGAAATTTTGCCCGCCAAGCTGCAATATGCCTGCCAATATGTGCAGCAGCGTAGCCTGTGGCTGGACCTGCGCATCATTGCCCGCACGGCCGCTGCCGTGTTCAGTGCGCCAGCGGGCCCACAGAAACCTTAAAATCACCGGTTCGGCTGTGCAAGGACATCCTTCTCAGCCCGCTGATTTCGCCCCCTACAGCGCCGATAGCCACCCCACTGCCGCCCCTTGCGCGCCGTGGCCCCTTCCAAAAGCCCTGCAGCCACTGCACCCAGCCCCTATGTCTGAACAGAACCACGCCCCCGCCCCCCAAGACGAGAACCAGCTCATCGCCGAGCGCCGCGAAAAGCTCCGCGCCCTGCGTGAAGCCCAGGCCCAGGGCGGCGCCGTGGCGTTCCCCAACAACTTCAAGCCCGTCCACAAGGCCGCGGCGTTGCAAGCCGCGCACAGTGGTGCAGACGCCGAGGCGCTGGAAGCCAACCCCGTCACCGTGAGCGTGGGCGGCCGCATGATGCTCAAGCGCGTGATGGGCAAGGCCAGCTTTGCCACCGTGCAAGACGGCTCGCTGGGCGACACCGGTGGCCGCATCCAGCTCTACATCACCCGCGATGCCGTGGGCGAAGAGCTGTACGCCGCCTTCAAGCACTGGGACCTGGGTGACATCGTGGGTGCCGAAGGCACGCTGATGAAGACCAAGACCGGCGAGCTGTCGATCAAGGTGACCAGCCTGCGCCTGCTCACCAAGAGCCTGCGCCCGCTGCCCGACAAGTTCCACGGCATGAGCGACCAGGAACAAAAGTACCGCCAGCGCTATGTGGACCTGATCACCGACGAGCAGGCGCGCAAGCGCTTTGTGGCCCGCAGCAAGGCGGTGGCAGGGCTGCGCGAATTCATGGTGCAAAACGACTTCCTGGAAGTCGAGACGCCCATGCTGCACCCCATCCCGGGCGGCGCCAATGCCAAGCCATTTGTGACGCACCACAACGCGCTGGAACAAGAAATGTTCTTGCGCATTGCGCCCGAGCTGTACCTCAAGCGCCTGATCGTGGGCGGTTTTGAGCGCGTGTTTGAAATCAACCGCAGCTACCGCAACGAAGGCATCTCGGTGCGCCACAACCCCGAGTTCACGATGATGGAGTTCTACGCCGCGTACTGGAACTACCAGGACCTGATGGAATACACCGAAAAGCTGATCCGCGAAGTGGCACTGAAGGCCACGGGCTCGCTGCAACTGAGCTACGGCGGCCGCGAGGTGGACCTGAGCCAGCCGTTTGCCCGCCTGACCATCCGCGAAGCCATCTTCCAGTACACCGAAGCCGGTGCCCATGTGGACGATGCCGCCTGGCTCATCAGCGCCCTCAAGAAGCTGGGCATGTCGGAAGAGAAGGACAAGCTCTCCACCCGCTCGCTGGCCAGCCTGCAGGTGTTCTACTTTGAAGAAACCGTGGAAGACAAGCTGTGGCAGCCCACCTTCATCATGGAGCACCCCACCGAGATCAGCCCGCTGGCCCGCGCCAACGACACGCGCCCCGAGGTGACCGAGCGCTTTGAGCTGTACATCACCGGCCGCGAATTTGGCAACGGCTTCAGCGAACTGAACGACGCCGAAGACCAGGCCGCACGCTTCCACGCCCAGGTGGCCGCCAAGGACAGCGGCGACGACGAAGCCATGTTCTACGACCACGACTTTGTGCGCGCTCTGGAATACGGCATGCCCCCCACCGGCGGCTGCGGCATTGGCATTGACCGCCTGATGATGCTGCTGACCGACAGCCCCAGCATCCGCGACGTGATCCTGTTCCCGGCCCTGCGCCGCGAAGGCTGATCCACGGACCGCGTTACCTCGGATATCCATGGCGATTCCCAAACACCGCCTGCCGGAGTGGGTGCAAGACTGGCTGGAGGTGATCGTGCCCGGCGGCCAGATCCTGGGCATCATGCTGGTCGCATTCTTGCTGCAAGGGCTGCTGCGGCGGCTGGTGCGCAAGGCGGCACGGCATTACCAGTTGCCCGGCGAGCTGGTGGTACCTATCAACGGGCTCATCCGCTGGACCATCATGGCCAGCGCTGTGCTGCTGGTGCTGGAGCGCCTGGGCGTCTCGGCCACCGTGCTGTGGACGGCCTTCACCGGCTTTGCCACCGTGGGCGCCGTGGCGTTTTTTGCGGCGTGGAGCGTGCTGTCCAACCTGTTCTGCGCGCTGCTCATCTTCACGGTGCGGCCATTTCGCATTGGTGACCACGTCGAGGTGCTCGACACCGCCGAAAAGCCCGGTGCCAAGGGCCGTGTGGTGGACGTGAACCTGCTCTACACCACGCTGGAAGAATTCAACACCCCGCCGGGCAGCGCCTGGGTGCAGATACCGAATGCGCTGATCTTCCAGCGCGTGGTGCGGCGCTGGCACGGGGAGCCACCCTCACCGGCCACCTTGGCTCCCGCCGTGTCTGCCACGGGCGCAGAGCCCCAAGCCGCTAGCCCTGAAGCTCAGGCAACCTCCCCCGCGCCTTGACCTGACCCTGGCAACACCACCCGTCCCTCGGGTGGCGTTACCGTTGTCATTCCCTCACATCAACAGGTCCAGCGCCTGCATGTACGCAGGCTGCAGCATCAGCTCATCCCAAGGCTGGGGCAGTGTCTCGGGCAGCAGTGCCAGGCGGCGCGATTCGCTGTCCACGCTGGGCTGCCACAGGCCCTGGGCTTGGGCCTTTGCCAGGCCGTCGATCAATTCGTCCACTGCCTGGCCTTCGCCCAGGCTCTGGTTGCACAGCAGCACCAGGTCGCAGCCCGCCTCCAGCGCCGCCACGGCGGCAGCGGTGTAGCTCACCACCTGGCCGTCCAGGCGGCGGGCGCCTTCCATGCTCAGGTCGTCGCTGAAGATGGCGCCGTCAAAGCGCATCTGGCGGCGCAAAATCTCTTGCAGCCAACGCTGCGAGAAGCCTGCGGGGCGGCTGTCCACCTTGGGGTAAATGACATGCGCAGGCATCACGCTGGTGAGCGTGGTGCTGAGCCACGGGTACGGCGCGGCGTCGTCGGCCAGGATGGCCTTGAGGCTGCGCTTGTCCACCGGCACTTCGGTATGCGAATCGGCTTTGACGAAGCCGTGGCCAGGAAAGTGCTTGCCGCAGTTGGCCATGCCCGCCTGCAGCAGGCCGTGCATCAGACTCTTAGCCAGCAGGGCCACCACACGCGGGTCACGGTGGAAGGCGCGGTCGCCAATCACACCGCTCTCGCCCCAATCGAGATCGAGCACCGGGGTGAAGCTGAAGTCCACACCACAGGCCCGCAGTTCGGTGCCCAGCACGTAGCCCGCCGCCGTGGCCGCATTGGTGGCCCGCAGCGCACCGCTGCCGGGCACGGCCTTGGCGCCCTTGCCGTCATCCATCCACATCTCGCCCAGCGCGCGCATGGGCGGCAGGTGCGTGAAGCCATCGGTGCGAAAGCGCTGCACGCGGCCGCCTTCGTGGTCCACGCAGATCAACAGGTCGTCGCGCACGGCCTTGATGCTGCTGGTGAGTTGCAGCAGCTGGGCACGGTCCACCCAGTTGCGGGCAAACAGGATGACGCCGCCCACCAGCGGGTGGGCCAGGCGACGGCGGTCGGTGGCGGTGAGCTCGGTGCCGGCTACGTCAATGATGAGGGGGGCGTGTTCGGTCATGGAAGATCGGATGGGTGATGAATTGCTATCAAATCAAGAGCTGCTTGCGCTTATAGGGAAAGCGCTGGAGGGCCATTTCCCTCCAAACGCTCCACCACGCAGAAGCTGGCGGCGTAATCGGTCTCGTCCGTTACGCTCAGGTGGGCATGCAGGCCGCGTTCTTCAAACCAGGTTTTCAGGGCCCCGTGCAGCACGATGACGGGCTGACCGCTGGGCAGCTTGGCCACCTCGCAGTGGCGCCAGGTCATGGGCATGCGCATGCCCAGCCCCACGGCCTTGCTGAAGGCCTCTTTGGCAGAGAAGCGCGTGGCCAAGTAGCGCAGGCCGCGGTCGGGCCAGCGCTCGGTGCGATCACGCCACACGGCCAGCTCACCTGCGGCCAGCACCTTTTCGGCAAAACGGTCGCCGTGGCGCTCCAGGCTTTCGCGGATGCGGCGCACGTCGCAGATGTCGGTGCCAATGCCGTAGATCATGGTTTTGAGCCCAATATGCAGCTAGCGCTTGATTAATAAGCGCAAGCAGCTATCAAATCAGGAGTGATTGCAATCTTTAAAGCCCGCGTCGATGCATGCCTGGTAAGCCTGCACCGTGGCGGCGTAGCCCAGTTCCAGCGCGTCGGCAATCAGTGCATGGCCGATGGAGACTTCGAGCACACCGGGCACCTCGCGCACAAAGGCGGCGAGGTTATCGCGGTTGAGGTCATGCCCAGCGTTCACGCCCAGGCCGGCATCCAGCGCAGCCTGGGCGGCTGCTGCGTAGCGGGCCAGTTGCTCGGCCTGCTGGGGGGTACCCCAGGCTGCGGCATAGGGTTCGGTGTACAGCTCCACGCGGTCAGCGCCCACGGCACGGGCGGCGGCCATTTGCTCGGGCACCGGGTCCATGAACAGGCTCACGCGCACACCCAGCGCCTTGCATTCGGCGATCAGCGGGGCCAGACGCTCGGCATCTTGCGGAAAGCTCCAGCCGTGGTCGCTGGTGAACTGGTCTTCGCTGTCGGGCACAAAGGTGGCCTGGTGAGGGCGCACGGTGCGAATGAACTCCATCAGGTTCTGCGATGGGTTGCCTTCAATGTTGTATTCGCGGTCGGGCCAGGCCTTCATCAACTCGGCCAGGGCGTACACATCGTCGCCACGAATGTGGCGCTCATCGGGCCGAGGGTGCACGGTAATGCCCTGCGCCCCAGCCTGCAGGCACAGCGTGGCCGCACGGGTCACGCTGGGAATGCCCAGGTGGCGCGTGTTGCGCACCAGGGCCACCTTGTTGACGTTGACGGACAGTGCGGTGCGGGAATGTGGGTGGGTGGTCATAAGCTTTGCAAATCCATCATGAGCTGGCGGGTGCGCAGCACCGGGCTGCCGCAATGGTATTGCAGTACGGCGCGCAGCTGGGGTTTGAGTTCGACCGCCACAGGGGCACAGGCGCGCAGCGTGGCGGTGTAGCTGGCGGCTTGGTCCAGCGCCGTTTGCAGCGCACGCCATTGGTTGCCACAGAGGCTGGCACGGTCGGTGCTGGAGGCCGCCCGCAAGCCGCCTTCAGCCACCAGGGTGTAACGGCCCTCAGGCCGCAGGGTGGCGAAGGTAGCGGTCTCGGCATCGAGCGTGGGCAGCAGGCCCAACTCACGCAGCAGCAGCAGTTCAAAGCTGCGCAGCACGGGCTCCAGGGCATCGCTATGCTCGCTGGCCAGCACGCGCACCACGCCCGCATACACGTCAAACAGGCCCGCATGCGCATCGGCACGGGCCAGCAGGCGCAGCAGCAATTCGTTGAGGTACAGACCCGACAGCAGGGCATCGCCCGTGGGCATCACGTGCCCGCCCACCCACTCGGCGCCTTTGAGGGTGTGGATGTCGCCCACCCCGTCACCGGCCAGGGTGTAGGTGAGCAACAGTGGCTGCAGCGGCAGCAGCACGGGCCGGAAATTGGAGGTGGGCTTTTTGGCCCCCTTGGCCACCAGCGCCACGCGCCCCTGGCGGCGGCAAAACACCTCCAGGATCAGACTGGACTCGCTCCAGTCGTAGCTGTGCAGCACGTAGGCAGGTTCGTCGGTGATGCGCTTGGCGGCGGCCACGGGAGGGCGTATCGGTGGGCTTGAGGAAAGGCGATGGTGGCAATGAAGGCATTCGACCCAGCACCACCGCCCAAAGAAAGGACGGCAGGCGCCGATGGAATGCGCTTACTCGTAGCCGAAGGAGCGCACGCGGGCTTCGTCGTCGGCCCAGCCGGAACGCACCTTGACCCACACTTCCAGGAACACCTTGGCTTCAAGCAACTTTTCCAGCTCTTGCCGGGCTTCGGTGCTGATGCGCTTGAGGCGCTCGCCCTTTTCGCCAATCACCATGGCTTTGTGGCCATCGCGCTCGACCACGATGGTCGCAGCCACGCGCACAAAGCGCTTGTGCGCCTTGCTGGGTTCTTCGTCGAACTTGTCGATGACCACGGTGGAGGTGTAGGGCAGTTCATCGCCAGTGAAGCGAAAGAGCTTTTCGCGGACGGTTTCGCTGACCAGGAATTTCTCGCTGCGGTCGGTCAACTCGTCCTCGGCGTACCACCAGCCTTGCTCTGGCAGGTACTTTTCGCAAATACCAAAGAGCCGCTCCACATCACCCTTGTTCTTGGCCGACATGGGCACAAACTCGGCAAACGGGTGGCGCTCTTGCATGCTCTTGAGCCAGGGGGCCAGCTCTGCGCGGCGGTTCACGGTGTCGAGCTTGTTGGCCACCAGCAGCGTTGGGATGCCGGGCTTGAACAAGGACAGCACCTTGGCATCGGCCAGGGTGAAGTTGCCTGCTTCGACCACAAACAAGATCAGGTCCACATCACCGATGGCGCCCATCACGGTCTTGTTGAGCGATTTGTTCAGCGCAGTGCTGTGCCGGGTCTGGAAGCCTGGCGTGTCGACAAACACAAACTGCGTGGCCCCCAGCGTGCGGATGCCGGTGATGCGGTGGCGCGTGGTCTGCGCCTTGCGCGAGGTGATGCTGATCTTCTGCCCCACCAGTGCATTGAGCAGCGTGGACTTGCCCACGTTGGGCTTGCCCACGATGGCGATCAGGCCGCAGCGTTGGCCATCGACCGGCGCAGCAGGTACACCCGCCGCCGCCTTGACAGCACCCGCCGCACGGGCTGCCGCCAGCATGGCATTCAAGTCATCCGGGCCTTGCGCGCTCGCAGATTCGGCGCCAGCAGCTACATTTTTAGTAGCATCGTTCATAATTTCTTCGCTTTCAATGTGGCCAGCATGGCGCCAGCGGCGGCTTGTTCCCCCGCCCTGCGGGAGCCGCCGATGCCACGTTCGGTCAGCCCCAGTTCGGTGATGTCGCATTCCACATCGAAGGTCTGGCGGTGGGCCTCGCCCACGGTGCCCACCACGCGGTATTGCGGCAGCTTCATTTTGCGGCCCTGCAGCCACTCCTGCAATGCGGTCTTGGGGTCTTTGGCCACGGCCTGCATCTGGGGATTGATCTCCATCCCCTCGAACAAGCGGTGCACCAGCGCCTCGGCACCGGCATAGCCTGCATCCAGATAGACCGCACCAATCAAGGCCTCCAGGGCATCGGCCAAGATGGAGGGGCGCTGCTGCCCACCGGACTTGGACTCGCCCTCGCCCAAGCGAAGCACCTCGGACACCTTCAAGCGCAGCGCAAGCTGGTGCAGAGTGTCTTGCTTGACCAGATTGGCCCGCACCCGGGAAAGATCGCCTTCAGGCAACTGCGCCAGCCGCTGGTACAGCAAGCTGGCCACCGCCAGGTTCAAGACAGAGTCCCCCAAGAACTCCAGCCGTTCGTTGTGGTCGGCCGAAAAGCTGCGGTGGGTGACAGCCCGCTGCAATAGCGAGGGATCGGAAAAAACATGCTGCAGGCGGGCCTGCAGCGAAGAGAGACTGGGATGCACTAATTATTCGGTCTGGTATTGAAAACGGTAAACAAGGAAGGCTGGGCCAGCCAACTCGATCTCGCGGGAGTACTTGAAGCCTACAACGGTCTTGTCACCGCGCTTGGTGATCTCCAAATCCTTGCCAGAAATGGAACTGATGTTGTCAATGGCCCCGGCGCGATCAAACGATGCACGGATGTCTGCCACCGTGGAGCCATCCTTGGATGCCTTCAAAGTTGCCTTGCGGATCGCCTGGTACTCCAGAAAAATCGGCACCGACTGCCCGCCAATCGCGAAGGTCGCCACAGCCAATACACCAATGAAAATGACACCGATAAAAGACAGGCCACGTTGACGCGCACGCGCTGTTGTGTAACGCAAATTCATACCAAACACCCTCCTGTTGTATACGGCCACTGGCCTGCTCAGTGAAATGGCCCAATGCGCTTGAAGTCGCCAAAGTTCATCCAGACGAAAAACGCCTTGCCCACGATATTGCCTTCAGGCACAAACCCCCAATAGCGGGAGTCCAGGGAGTTATCGCGGTTGTCGCCCATCATGAAATAGTGGCCTTCAGGCACCTTGCAAACCACACCCTCCACACTGTAGCGGCAGTTTTCGCGGTAGGCAAAGTTGCTGGCACCTTGCACAAACGCAGGAGCTTCAGGGTTGTTGATAAGTCGATGCGGTTGCGCGCCCAGTTGCTCTTCAAACTGCTTGAAGTAGCGCATGCTTTCTTCTTCCAGAAAGTCAGGCTGGGCAGCGGTCTGCACGGGCTTGCCATTGATGGTCAGGCGCTTGTTCAGATAAGCCACCTCGTCCCCCGGCACGCCCACCACGCGCTTGATGTAGTCAAGCGTAGGCTGCGGAGGGTAACGGAACACCAACACATCACCGCGTGCGGGCTTGTTGCCTTCGGTGATCTTGGTGTGGATGACCGGCAGACGCACGCCGTAGGTGAACTTGTTCACAAGGATCAGGTCGCCTACGCGCAAGGTCGGAATCATGGAGCCCGAAGGAATTTTGAACGGCTCAAATAAAAAGGAGCGCAACACAAACACGGCCACGATGACGGGGAACAGGCCTGCGGTCCAGTCCAGCCACCAGGGCTGCATGAGGATGCGGCCCTTGGCTTCTTCGGCGTCCACATCCACCTTCTGGATGCCCATACGGTCCAGCTCGGCCCGGCGCTGCACAGCGGCATCTTCGATGGCTTGCGCAGCCTTGCGGCGCTGGGGCAAAAAGTAAAAGCGTTCGCCCAGCCAATAGGCCCCCGTCACGACGGTGGCCAAAAACAGCAGCAAGGCAAAGTTGCCTTCCAGCGCACCAAAATACCAAGCACCGATGTACCCGGCAAAAGCCGCCAGAATCAGCGACGTGAGAGTTTGCATGAACCGCATCAATCTTCCACCTGCAAAATGGCCAGAAACGCCTCTTGGGGCACCTCCACCGAGCCAATCTGTTTCATCCGCTTCTTACCGGCCTTCTGCTTTTCGAGCAGCTTGCGCTTGCGGCTGATGTCGCCACCGTAGCATTTGGCCAGCACGTTCTTGCGCAGGGCCTTGATGGTCTCGCGCGCAATGATGTTGGCACCGATGGCCGCCTGAATGGCCACGTCGTACATCTGGCGACTGATGATCTCGCGCATCTTGGCCACCACCGCGCGGCCGCGGTATTGCGACTGTGAGCGGTGCACGATGATGGACAAAGCGTCCACCTTCTCGCCGTTGAGCAGGATGTCCACCTTCACCACATCCGAGGCGCGGTACTCCTTGAACTCGTAGTCCATGGACGCATAACCGCGCGACACCGATTTGAGCTTGTCGAAGAAGTCGAGCACGATTTCGCCCAAGGGCATTTCGTAGGTGAGCATCACCTGGCGCCCGTGGTAGGCCATGTTCATTTGCACGCCGCGCTTTTGGTTGGCCAGCGTCATCACGGGCCCCACGTAGTCCTGCGGCATGTACAGGTGCACGGTGACGATGGGCTCGCGGATTTCCTCCAGGCGCCCCTGGTCAGGCATCTTGGAGGGGTTCTCGACCATGATGACTTCACCATCGGCCTTGACCACTTGGTAGACCACGCTGGGGGCCGTGGTGATCAGGTCCTGATCAAACTCGCGCTCCAGACGCTCCTGCACGATTTCCATATGCAACAGGCCCAGGAAGCCGCATCGGAAGCCAAAACCCAAAGCCTGGCTGACTTCGGGCTCATAGTGCAGCGAGGCATCGTTGAGCTTGAGTTTTTCCAGCGCATCGCGCAAGGAGTCGTACTCGCTCGCTTCGGTGGGATACAGACCAGCAAACACCTGGGGCTGGATTTCCTTGAAACCCGGCAGGGCTTCTGTCGCAGGTCCGGCGTTGTTGGGCAGCTTTTTTTCCAGGGTGATGGTGTCCCCCACCTTGGCGGCCTGCAATTCTTTGATGCCCGCAATGATGTAGCCCACCTGCCCGGCCTCCAGCGCTTCCAAGGCCAGGTTGGCCGGTGTGAATACACCCAGATTGTCCGCGTTGTACACAGCCCCCGTGGCCATCATCTTAAAGCGCTCACCCTTGGCCAAGCGGCCGTCCACGACACGCACCAGCATCACCACCCCTACATAGGGGTCGAACCAGCTGTCAATGATCATGGCGCGCAAAGGGCCCGTGGGGTTGCCCTTGGGGGCTGGCACCTTGGCGACGATCAGCTCCAGGATTTCCTCAATGCCCAAACCCGTTTTCGCGGAACAAGGGATAGCGTCCGCAGCATCAATGCCGATGACATCCTCGATTTCTGCCTTGGCGTTGTCAGGGTCGGCGTTGGGCAGGTCCATCTTGTTCAGAACAGGAAGCACTTCTACACCCAGCTCCAGCGCGGTGTAGCAGTTGGCCACCGTCTGGGCTTCAACCCCCTGCGATGCATCGACCACCAGCAACGCGCCCTCGCACGCAGACAGGGAGCGACTCACCTCGTACGAAAAGTCCACATGCCCGGGCGTGTCGATCAGGTTGAGGTTATAGACCTGTCCATCCTTGGCCTTGTATTGCAGCGCCGCAGTCTGTGCCTTGATCGTGATCCCGCGTTCCTTTTCAATGTCCATGGAGTCCAGGACCTGGGCCTCCATATCGCGCTCAGCAAGCCCGCCGCAACGCTGGATCAAGCGGTCTGCCAGCGTCGACTTACCATGGTCGATGTGCGCAATGATGGAGAAATTTCTGATGTGATTCATCAACGAAAAGCGTCAAATAATGGGATGAGAAAGGCGCGCACAAGAAAAAAGGGCGCGTCGAATGGCGACGCGCCCTGAACCAACAATCATTGGCAACTGCGATGGTTGGAGCTTCATTGTAGGCAAAAAGGCCATACCAAACAGCCCGCTCCACCGCATGCGGGGGTCGTTGCCACGTTGCAACAAAATACTTACACACAGTTTATCCACAGCATCGCCACTTAATTGGTGCACAACATGTGGGCGAACTGTGGAACAGCTGTGAATGGCTTTCATGCATACCGTATCGTGGAGGAAGACCTCGCCGATATGCATTCAAGCGCTGAGAGCGGGCTCTATTCTATCGAAATCGGTAATTGCACAAATTTTAAGTTGGTGACAACTAACTTTCAAACCATTTTGAGAGCGTGCAATGGCTTGACTTGCCGGGGCATATCCCTGCAGGTGCACAGCCATCATCCAATTCAACGGGCTGGCGCAGGGCGAATCAGCGCGTATTGCGCCCACTCTCCACGGCGGTACAACACACTCAAGGTTTTGCTCTTGTCGACCTTGCCTAAGATGGCATCAAAGTCCTTCACGCCAGACACCTCGGTATTGGCGATTGCCAGGATGATGTCACCCTCACGCAAGCCAGCCCTGGCAGCGCCATCGACAGCAGCCGAGACCAAAACACCGCCCTTGAGCTTGAGTTCCTTCTTTTGAGCCTCCGGCAACTCCGTCACCGTCAACCCCACTTGCTGCCCAGCCGAAGAAGCCTTGGCGCGCTCCTCACGGTCCGTCGTTTTCACCGCCACTTTGTCTGGCTCAATCTCGGCAATGGTGACAGCAAGGTCACGGCTTTGCCCGCGACGAAACACCGTCAAGCTGCTCTTGCTACCCGGTTTGGTGTTGCCCACCAAGCGAGGTAGATCGGCCACTTTTTCAATCGCCTTGCCTTCAAAGCGGATGATGATGTCTCCCGCCTCGACACCGGCTTTTTCCGCTGGCGAGCCCGACTCCACACCCGTCACCAACGCACCTTGCGCCTTGCCCAGGCCCAGAGACTCAGCCACGTCCTTGGTCACGGGGCCAATCTGCACGCCAATACGCCCACGCGTCACGCGGCCGGAGGCACGCAGTTGCTCGCTCACACGCATCGCCTCATCCATGGGAATCGCAAATGAAATCCCCATAAACCCCCCAGAACGCGAATAAATCTGGCTGTTGATGCCCACCACCTCTCCGCGCATGTTGATCAGCGGCCCGCCAGAATTGCCAGGGTTGATCGCCACATCGGTCTGAATGAATGGCAGATAGTCACCCGTGTCACGCTGCTTGGCACTCACAATGCCTGCCGTGACCGTGTTCTCCAGACCAAACGGAGAGCCAATCGCCATCACCCACTCGCCGACCTTCAGGCGGCTGACATCCCCCACCTTCACCGCAGGCAAACCACTGGCCTCAATTTTGACCACAGCCACGTCCGTGCGCTTGTCGGCGCCCACGATCCTCGCCTTGAACTCCCGTTTGTCTGCGAGGGTCACGATCACTTCATCGGCCCCTTCGACCACATGCGCATTGGTCATCACAACGCCGTCGGCCGTGAGAATGAACCCCGAGCCCACACCGCGTGGCTGCTCATCCTGCTGTGGGCGCTGCTGGCGCGGCGCGTTGGGAATAGGCACACCGAAGCGCTTGAAAAATTCCGCCATCTCTTCATCCATCGCACCAGCCCCAGAGCGGGCTGAGGCTTTCTCGGTGGTGCGAATATTGACCACCGAGGGACCCGCCAGCTCTACAAGTTCCGTAAAGTCTGGCAGGCCACGCACCACCGCTGATTGCGCAGCAGCGGAGACAGGCACCAACGCCGTCAGCCCAGACAGGCCAGTGAACACACCAGCCAAGGCAACGGAACGCAGCAACTTCCAATCCAGAGTAGACATCATGGGCCTTTCAAATCGAGGTAACAATTACCAATCACGAATGCATCTCTGAAGAGCACCCAAGCGAATAGGTTCCCAAATACGGGCTGATTTGGGAGCCGATTTTTTTAAAACAGAAGACCAATACAGGCAGCACACTCGGCAGACGAGTGAATGCACCGGCAGACACGTTCACCGAAACGGGTCAGCGCGACCGCTCCCAGTGCTTAGAGAAAAGGTGCAGCGTCTTGCGCGGGACTTCTCCCACGATGGTCAGCCAGGTGTCTTCACCTGCTCTGCGCGCCAGCATCTGGGTTGCCCCCATGCTGACCTCCTGCACCTCCACACCACCGTGCCGCGTAGCGTCCATGGGCTCCATGAACAGCGATACAGACGCTAGGCCGTCAGAGTACAGGCACTGCAAGACACTGCGTGCACCGGCCTCTACAGACAGTGTGCGCCGATAGCATTGGACAGGAACAAAGCCCTCCACCGGCTGGCGCAATACCCACCCCTCTTCCTGGGCAGAGGTCTTGCGGACCTCAGGTGACACGCGCTGAAATCCGTCCACAGCGTCCATCGCGCGTGACAGGTCTTCCGCTTTCACACTGGCATTCCAGTCAATTTCCGAGAACGCAGCCTGCTCCATCACCTTGGCGTTGGGCGACAAGGTTTGCAGCTTCATGACCAGCCCCGTTTCCTGGTCCGCCCAAATGCGGTAGCCCAGCCGCAGATCGTCTTGAGGCTTGAGCCACAGCACGTCCGCACTCCGTCCAGCCACACGCTCCAGTCCCAAACGCTGCACAGCGTAGAACTGTGAGAGCTTGGTGCCCGCCACTACGGAGGGCTGTGGAAACAAGGCTGGGGTGTCACTGCGATCCGTGCGCACGGTACGCGACGATGCGAAGAAGGTCCTGACCTCACCGTTGCGCCGAAATACGGTGCGTGGCACACCCGACAAGGTTTCCACACGCTCCACTTGCAAACTCCCATCACAAGCGTGGGCAATGCGGGAGCTGGACATGGCCCCTGTGGCCGAGATCACAACAAAAGTACCCACATACGAGCGCCGACACGCAGCCCCTCGCATGTGAGCCATCCATTGCGTGACATCAAGGTCCACCGATACGGCTTGCGCCGAAGGCAAGGGAGCAGCAGATGCAGAAGACTCCGCAGCCACTGCCATGGGCACACCCCACCCCAAGGTAAGCGCAAGAACTGCGACACGCCCCCAAAGGCCAGCCATTCGATCCACGGATGCTTGCGAAACACAGAAGAGAGACCTCCCCTGCACCAGCCAAGGCGAGTTACCGAGAAGGCTCTTCAAAAGTGGCATTGCGCAAAAAGCCCGCAGGCATCTGAAGAGCCGAAGTGCTACCGAATTGTTTGTGAGCTTGCAACAGCTCGTCCAGGCGTGGGTCGCGCAACATCACAGGCTGCCCAGCCCTTTCCGAAACAGCCACCACCGAAGCCGGTGGCGCAACTGGAGCAGAAGCCAATTGCGCGCCGCCGCCCCTCAAGGCTTCAACAGAATTCCAACCGATGGCGGCGACCGCAGCCATCGACGCAATACCGGCCACCATCTTCCAGCGAAACACCGACGCATTGGCCGCTGGCTGCGGCACATGGACAGACACCACCGGTGATTCAGATTGCAGTACCAAAGGCACACGTGCGGCGGCAGGCTCCTGGGCCAGTTGCTCCCGCAAGCGCCCGAGCAAGGGACTCGATGCGTGTGCAGCCAATTCAGGCGAGCGCAACACATCTCCCACCAGATGGTAGAGCTCCCACGTGGCTTGGCTCTCTTCACCGTGGGCCAAGCGCAAGGCCTCAGCCAAGGCCTCGCCTTCGAGCTCACCATCCATTAACGCCGACAACTGCTCGCACTGATTCAAATCTTTGTCCATGATGTCACCTGTCTAACCAGCCCCCACACATACAGATCTGCACACTTCGGTATCGCATTCTTCCGCACCCGACCAAAGCCACCTCGCCCAGCCATCTCTCGGAAAAAAGGAAAGAGGCGCAGCCATGCCCCAGTCACCACCGCTTGCCAGACTGTTTGTCCAACAGCGGGCGCACTTTCGCAGAAATAGCCTCACGGGCCCGAAAAATCCGGGACCGAACCGTGCCAATAGGGCAATTCATTGCCAGCGAAATTTCTTCATAGCTCAGCCCCTCAATCTCGCGCAGCGTCACAGCCTGCCGCAAATCCTCAGGCAAAGCCTCCATAGCGGCATTCACCACCCGTGCAATTTCCTGTGCAGCTAAAACGGTTTCTGGCGTTTCTTCGGTGGTTAGTTCATTGTCAACGCGGGAAGTTTCATCCTCATCGTCTCCGCCTCTGAGGGCGTTCTCGGAGATGACCGGATTGCGTTTCATGTCCATCAACGCCTTTTTGGCGGTGTTCACAGCAATGCGGTAAAGCCAGGTGTAAAACTGGGCATCCCCCCGAAACTGGTGCAGCGCCCGATAAGCCCGGATGAACGTCTCCTGTGCGATGTCCTGCACCAGATCTGTGTCGCGCACCATCCGGCCGATCAGGCGCTCGATGCGCCTTTGGTATTTGATGACCAGCAGCTCGTAGGCTCGCTGGTCACCTGCAACCGTGCGCTCCACCAGTTGGAGATCGCTGTCTGCAGGAAGGGAAGGCGGGGTTACATTCATGGGCACTCAGAAATCACGCCTTAGGGCTCTCGGCTTGGCGCCTCGGTAGATTGGACAGCCATGGGGGCTGCCTGCATGGCGGGCGAATATACCGCACGGCGCAAATCACCCCAGCGTTCAGGGCGCTGCGAGCGTTCGAGCCACAACCAAAGCGGGGCATGGCCATCCCTGTACACCAGGATCCACAGCGTGTACTGCAAATCCAGAATAACGGCGGGCGCCTGCCGCAAGGCCGCGCCTTCCTCAGACACCCCCGCCTGCTCCGAATCGGCAACTTGTAAGGTCCAAACTTGCCCGTTCCAGGCCAACAAGCCATGCGGAGACCTCCGCCAGTACCCCAAAGCACCCAAAGCCGCGATCACCCAGCCCACAATCGCCACCAAGGCAAAGACACCTCGACCCCCTGCAGTCCACACACTCGCTGCATACCAAGCAACCCCACCACCGGAAACCACAGCCAGCCACACGCAAAGCCAGCCCAATGCAGCACTCCTTGCAAAAGGGTAGCGCACAGCTGGAGCCGTATATTTGGCAGAGACCATCATGGCATCCCGGGACGGCTGTTGTTTGGGCGTAAAAAAGGCAGTCGCAGCAGACCAATGCAGAAGCGGTCACAGTGCAAGCCCAACGAACCCAGGCTCAACCACCCCTGCAAAGGCCGCCGAAGCTTTCGCAACTGCACCCCCAAAAAATAAAAGGGCAGACATCCCACATCAAAAACATGGAATGTCCACCCTAAGGCCACCAAGCGCTCAGCGCAACGTAGCTTGTATCCGTGCATCAAACCCGCTTGAAAACCAGCGAGCCGTTGGTGCCCCCAAAACCAAAGTTGTTCTTGAGAGCAATGTCGATCTTCATGTCACGCGCCGTATTGGCACAGTAGTCCAGATCACACTCAGGATCCTGGTTAAAGATGTTGATCGTCGGTGGCGCCTTTTGATGGTACAGCGCAAGCACCGTGAAAACACTTTCGATGCCACCCGCGCCGCCGAGCAAGTGCCCGGTCATCGACTTGGTCGAACTGACCACCGTGTTGCGCGCATGGTCACCCAAAGCGGCCTTGATGGCATTCGTTTCGTTCAAGTCACCCAGCGGGGTTGAGGTACCGTGGGCGTTGAGGTAATCCACCTGGTCGGCATTAATACCCGCGTTACGCAATGCGTTGAGCATGGCGCGACGTGGCCCATCCATGCTGGGAGCAGTCATGTGCCCTGCATCAGCACTCATGCCAAAGCCTGTCAATTCCGCGTAGATTTTTGCTCCCCGTGCCTTGGCGTGTTCGTACTCTTCCAGCACCATCACACCAGCACCTTCACCCAACACAAAACCATCGCGGTCTTTGTCCCAGGGGCGCGAGGCCGTCTTGGGGTCATCATTGCGGGTGGACAAGGCGCGCATGGCAGCAAAGCCGCCAATGCCCAGCGGAGACACCGTGGACTCTGTGCCACCGGCCACCACCACATCAGCGTCGCCGTATTCGATCATGCGACCGGCTTCTCCAATGCAGTGCAAGCCCGTCGTACATGCAGTCACCACAGCCAGGTTAGGGCCCTTGAAACCAAAACGCATCGACACATGCCCAGCCACCATATTGATGATGGAGGCAGGCACAAAGAATGGCGTGATACGGCGAGGACCCCGGCTGGCGTACTCGACGTGGGTGTTTTCTATCAGCGGCAAACCGCCGATGCCAGAACCAATCACACAGGCAATGCGGGTGGCAAACTCTTCATCGAGCGCCTCGCCCGTAGGCAAACCCGCATCCTGCACAGCCTGCGCTGCTGCTGCGATACCAAAATGAATGAAGGAGTCCATCGCACGCGCATCTTTGGCGCTGATGTAGGACTCCAGGTCCAATCCCTTGACCTCGCCTGCAATCTGGCAGGAAAAATTCGACGCATCGAACTTGGTGATGAGGTCAATGCCGGACTTGCCGGCAAGGATGTTGGCCCAGGCATCGGCCACCGTGTTACCCACGGGGCTGACGCAACCCAGGCCGGTCACGACAACGCGACGACGGCTCATGCGTGAAAACCTTCTACTGATCGCTTGAGTCAGGCGCAGGGCGCCGCTCAGGCCTTCTGGTGATTGTTGGCGTAGTCGATGGCGTTTTGCACCGTGGTGATCTTTTCCGCGTCTTCGTCGGGGATCTCGATGCCGAACTCGTCTTCCAGTGCCATCACCAGTTCCACGGTGTCGAGGGAGTCTGCGCCGAGGTCAGCCACGAAAGACTTTTCGTTGGTGACTTGGGACTCTTCCACTCCGAGTTGTTCGGCAATGATTTTTTTGACGCGTGCTTCGATATCGCTCATGGTTTCCCTCTGGGGGTTGTGAATGAATCCGCGATTCTAGCTGGTAAGGAGATTCCCTCCTCATCAGCCCGCCGTCGGGATAAAGCGGCGTTAACTTGTCTCAATTACATGTACATGCCGCCATTGACGTGCAACTCCTGCCCCGTCACATAGCCAGCTTCATTCGAGGCCAGGTAGGCCACTGCGTGTGCGATGTCTTGCGGCTTGCCCATGTGGCCCAACGGGATCTGGGCATTGAGGGCTTTTTGCTGTTCTTCGGGCAACACGGAGGTCATGTCGGTCTCGATGAAACCGGGTGCCACGCAGTTGACAGTGATGTTGCGGCTGCCCAGTTCACGGGCCAGTGCACGCGTCATGCCAGCCACACCAGCCTTGGCGGCAGCATAGTTGGCCTGCCCTGGATTGCCCGAAGCGCCAACCACACTGGTGATGCTGATGATGCGGCCAAAACGCTGCTTCATCATAGGACGAATGGCCGCCCGGCTCACGCGAAAGACTGCCTTCAAATTGGTGTCGAGCACAGCATCCCAGTCCTCGTCCTTCATACGCATGGCCAGCGTGTCACGGGTAATACCCGCGTTGTTCACCAGTACATGCAAGCCGCCTTGCTGCTTGACGATGCCATCCATGAGCGCCTCGACAGCGGCCACGTCATTGACATTCAAGTTGGCACCACGGCAACCGGGGTAAGCCGCCAGCGCCTGACCAATGCGGGCAGCGCCTTCATCGGTCGTAGCGGTTCCCACCACTTGATAGCCACGCACGGCCAACTCCAGGGCAATGGCAGCGCCAATGCCGCGAGAGGCACCCGTCACCAAGGCCACCTGCACTGCTTTTACCGAATCCGTCATTTCACAATCTCCATCGCTTCAGCCAGGGTGGCTGGGTCATACAGGGGCACGCCCGTCAACTCGGCATCGATGCGCTTGGTCAAACCGGCCAGCACCTTGCCAGGGCCCGCTTCCACCACATGCGTGATGCCGCGCGCTTTCAACGCCTGCACACATTCCACCCAGCGCACAGGACCAAAGGCCTGGCGATAGAGGGCATCACGGATCTGTTCCGCATCAATGCAGACGGCCACATCAATGTTGTTGACCACTGGAATCTGCGGCTCAGCCAATACCAAGCCGTCCAAAGCCAGGCGCAGCTTCTGCGCAGCAGGCTTCATCAGGCTGGAATGGAAAGGGGCAGACACCGGCAATGGCAAGGCGCGCTTGGCGCCAGCTGCCTTGAGAAGCTCACAGGCCTTGTCCACGCCCACCTTGGTGCCAGCAATCACGGTCTGGGCAGGGTCATTGAAATTGACAGCCTCCACCACCTCGCCACTACCCAACGCCACCACAGCCTCAGCGCAGCCTGCAATGACCTTGGAGGCTTCCAGCCCCAAAATGGCCGCCATGGCCCCCACCCCAACAGGCACAGCCTCTTGCATCGCCGCCGCACGCAGCCGCACCAGCGGCGCTGCTTGCGCCAAAGTCAACACACCTGCCGCCACCAAAGCCGAATACTCGCCCAACGAATGGCCTGCCAGCGCCGATGGCTTGGCCCCACCCGCTACGCACCACACACGCCAAGCGGCCACACCCGCCACGAGCATCACAGGCTGCGTGTTGGTGGTCAATGCCAAGGATTCCTTGGGGCCTTCATGAATAAGACGCCCCACATCTTCACCCAAGGCATCGGAGGCCTCGCGCAACGTTTGCTGCACCGCCGGGTGGTCGCCCCAGGCATCCAGCATGCCCACTGACTGCGAGCCTTGTCCAGGAAAAACAAATGCGAATGATTTCATAGCTCTGCAATATTCAGATAAAAATAGCCTCTAGCGCGCATCAATAAAGCGCTAGCAGCTACATTTTCAATAGCACTGCACCCCAGGTAAATCCGCCGCCCACCCCTTCAAGCAGCACCGTCTGCCCGGCGGTCACCTGGCCACTGCGCACCGCATGATCGAGCGCCAAGGGAATAGAAGCGGCCGAGGTGTTGCCATGCTGATCCACCGTCACCACCACCTTGTCCATGGACAGCTTCAGCTTGCGGGCCGTGCCCTGCATGATGCGGATGTTGGCCTGATGGGGAATCAACCAGTCGATGTCGGCCTCAGTCAGACCGGCTTTTTGTAGCACCGCATGGGCTGCCTTCTCCAGCACGCCCACCGCCAGCTTGAACACGGCTTGACCATCCATCTTCAAGACAGGGTCACCCAATATGTGCCCGCCAGACACATTGCCAGGAACGCAAAGAATGCCCACATGCTTGCCATCGGCGTGCAAGTCGCTGGCCAGAATGCCAGGCTTGTCAGAAGCCTCCAGCACCACCGCCCCAGCACCATCACCAAACAAGACACAAGTGGTGCGGTCATTGAAGTCGAGAATGCGGCTGAAAACCTCGGCACCCACCACCAGCGCACGGCTGGCTGCGCCCGACTGGATCATCGCGTCAGCCACCGACAGCGCGTACACGAAGCCGCTGCAAACCGCTTGCACATCAAACGCGGGGCAACCATTGGCACCCAACTTGTTCTGCAAGATGCAAGCCGTGGACGGGAACACCATGTCTGGCGTGGAGGTTGCCACAATGATCAAGTCAATGTCTTGGGGCTGCACACCCGCAGCCTCCAAGGCTTGGCGTGCAGCCTCAAGCCCCAGGTCGCTGCTGGCGACGTCCGGCTCAGCAAAGTGCCGCGCTCGGATGCCCGTGCGCTCCACAATCCATTCATCAGAGGTTTCAATACCACGCTGGCCCAATTCAGCCACCAGATCAGCGTTGGTCAATCGGCGTGGAGGCAGGTAGCTGCCTGTGCCGGTGATGCGGGAATAACGTCTCATCAATGTGTCGTCGCCGAAACACCGGCCTTGGCTTGTACATCAGCGGGGGCCAGGAGGGGCGCCGCATGCGCAATCCGGGTCCGGACACGGTCGAGCAGGTTGTTGCGGGCTGCATCATACGCCCGGTTCAAAGCCTGCTCGAAAGCCAGCACGTCCGCCGATCCATGGCTCTTGAACACCAGCCCGCGCAGCCCCAAAAGGGCCGCGCCGTTGTAGCGGCGGTAGTCAATGCGCTTCATCAAAGCTTTTAAAACAGGATAAGCAACGATGGCTGCAGCTTTGGTAAAAATATTGCGAGAAAACTCATTTTTGAGCCCACCCACCACCATGGAAGCCACACCTTCGCTGGCTTTCAACGCAACGTTGCCCACAAAGCCGTCACACACCACGATGTCAACAGTGCCCTTGAAGATGTCATTGCCTTCCACGTTGCCGTAGAAGTTCAGATCACCCAAACTGGCCGCAGATCGCAGCAATTCACCTGCTTTTTTGATGACTTCGCTGCCTTTGATGATTTCCTCACCAATATTGAGCAAGCCCACAGTGGGCTCCCCTCCGTCTTGGAGGGCTGACACCAGCGCAGACCCCATGACGGCGAATTGCAGCAGGTGCTCGGCCGAGCAATCCACATTGGCCCCCAAATCCAGCACTGTGGTGGCACCACCTTTTGCGTTGGGCAGCTGGGTCGCAATGGCAGGGCGGTCAATGCCATCCAAGGTTTTCAAGATGTAGCGAGCGATCGCCATCAAGGCACCCGTGTTGCCCGCGGACACAGCCGCAGCGGCCGCTCCATCCTTGACCTGCTGAATGGCCACGCGCATGGAAGAATCTTTCTTCTTGCGCAAAGCCACTTCCACAGGGTCATCCATGGCGACCACTTCAGAGGCCAGCACAACACTGGCCCGCTCGTGCGAGAACGATTGGAGACTCTCCTGCAAGCCGACCAGCAGCAAACGGGCTTGGGGGTGGGAATCTAGAAACTGGCGACACGCCGCGAGCGTGACGCGGGGGCCATGGTCGCCCCCCATGCAGTCAACAGCCAGTGTGATCATGGGCGACTTGTCCAGCCAACGGCTTTGGCTGAAAGAAAAATACGACGATCAAAACAAAGGCCCGCACTACACAAAGTAGTTGCGGGCCTTGATGGGTGCTGAAATTAGGCTTCAGACTTGTTCTTCAGCACTTGGCGGCCACGGTAGAAACCGTTAGGGCTGATGTGGTGACGCAGGTGGGTTTCACCAGTGGTAGGTTCCACAGCAATGCCTGGCACATTCAGTGCATTGTGCGAGCGGTGCATACCGCGCTTGGAAGGGGACTTTTTGTTTTGCTGAACTGCCATGATGGCTCCTGGTCTTGAATAGGGTTGGTAAAAACGCGATCAGCCCAATAAGACACGAGGGGGATTCGCGAGAAGCCCTCGATTATAACCCAAACAATAAATCATGTCCCTTTTTCGTCTTTTCGCAGCGAGGCGAGCGCTGCAAAGGGGTTGGGCTTTTCTGAGTTCGCGGCCTCAAAGTCCTCGTCCGACGATGCCAGAGGGACCGAGCTTGGGCACTCATCATGCTTTGGCACCACAGGCAAGGCCATCAGCAACTCATCTTCAATCAGCTCACGCAAATCAAACTCCCGACTCAGTGCCAGCAAGTCCTCATCGCAATCGTCATCCAGGGCTTCGGCGGTGGCCTCATCAGCCACAAATCGGAACGAGCGCTCCACATCCAGAGGTACATCCACAGGTGTCATGCACCGCTGGCATTCCATCGGGAAGCTGGCGTGCACTGCCAGATGCAACCAGACTTGGCCCGTGCCCCCCAGCTCGGTACGCACTTCACCAGCCACCTTCCAATCGACGAGCAAATCCGGGTGCAAGCCTTTGGCCTCTTGCGCCAAGCGCTCATATTTCAGAAGCGAGTCGTGACCTGACAGCTGACCTCCCGCCTGCGCGAAAGCCTTGATGTCAAGCCGGTCGGGAGAGAATTCCTTGGTCATGGCGGCAGTGTAAGAGAATCAGCGCATGCATCAATCCCCCACCCTGCCACGCCCTCTGGTATTGGGCTCCACCTCGCCCTACCGGCGCGAGCTGCTCTCGCGCCTGAACATCGCCTTTAACGTGGCCGCCCCCCATGTCGATGAAACCCCACAAGCCAACGAAGCCCCCCGCGCACTGGCTTTGCGACTGGCACTGGCCAAAGCGCAGGCCGTGGCACTGCTGCACCCGCAAGCCATCGTCATTGGATCGGACCAAGTGGCCGATCTGGCGGGAGAACCCCTGGGCAAGCCCGGCACCCATGAAAAAGCCACCCTGCAACTGCAAGCCATGAGCGGCCAGACGGTGGTGTTCCAAACCGCGGTGGCCGTGGTGTGCGCCAGCAGCGGGTTTCAACAAGTAGACCTGGCTGCAGTGGAAGTCAAATTCAGAACCCTCGATCCAGACGAAATCGAGCGTTACCTGCAGGCCGAAAAGCCTTACGACTGCGCTGGCAGCGCCAAAAGCGAAGGCCTGGGCATCAGCCTGCTGGATGCCATCGTGAGCGACGATCCCACCGCCTTGATCGGGCTGCCGCTGATTCGAACCTGCCGCATGCTGCGCGCTGCAGGGTTGGTGCTGCCATGAGCCAATCGCCAGCACCCGTCGCCAGCACGCCATCGATCAACGCCGCGCTGGGTCGGCTATATCTGGTCCCAGCGCCACTCGACTTTGGCTGCGACGCACTAGCCCCCCTGCAAGAGGTGCTGCCGCAATCCACCATCCTGCAAGCTGCCCGGCTCAACCACTGGATTTGCGAGAACGCCAAAAGCACCCGGGCATACCTCAAGCGCATTGATGCACTGGAACCCCTCGCAGTCCCGGTGCAAGCCCAGCAAATTACAGAGTTACCGCGCGAGGTGCACAAAAAGGGAGACCATGGCGACAAAGGCGCCCCCGTATTTGACGCCCGCCCCCTCCTTTCGGCCGCACTGCAAGGGCACGACATCGGCCTGGTCAGCGAAGCGGGGATGCCTGCTGTGGCAGACCCAGGCTCGTCCATTGTGCGTGCCGCACACGATCTGGGCATTGCCGTGGTGCCACTGGTAGGTCCCGTCTCCTTGCTACTGGCCCTGGCTGCCAGCGGCATGAACGGGCAAAACTTTGCTTTTGTGGGCTACTTGCCCCAAAGCGGGCCGGAGCGCGCGCAGCGCATGAAGGAGCTCGAATCCATCGCGCTGAAAACAGGGCAAACGCAGGTGTTCATTGAAACCCCCTACCGCAATGCCGCCCTGTGGCAAGCACTGACCCAGACCCTGCAAACCAATACCCGATTGGCCATGGCCGCCGGGCTGACGCTGGAAACATCCCAAATACACAGCCAACCGGTCAAGCAATGGCGCCAAAAAGCAGCGCCGGTGGACAACCGCACGCCCACCGTGTTCTTGATCGGCAGATAAGCGCAGGCCAGCCACCACGCCGCCCCAACCGATACGCCAAAGCAAAACCCCCGGCTACCACACAGACAACCGGGGGTTCAGATTCGGAAAACCACCACTGGCAGCGCCGCTAGCGAGGCGACAGCGACGCACCCAACTATCGCAGCTGCGGCGCCGCAATGGCAGTGGCCGCCTTGGCTGCGCCATACCCCATCGCCGCGCCAAAGCGCTTCACTAAACGCTCAGCCACATTGTCACGGCGGGTGTAGTCGATGATGTCTTCCGCCTTGACAACTTCACGGGCCACATAGTCGAGGTTGCCCAGCTTGTCCGCCAAGCCCATCTCCACAGCCTGCTGGCCTGTCCAGAACAAGCCACTGAAGGTCTCCGGCGTGGGCTTGAGCCGATCACCGCGCCCCGACTTCACCACGGCGATGAACTGCTGATGGATCTGGTTGAGCATGGCCTGTGCGTACGCACGCTGTTGCTCCGTCTGGGGGCTGAAAGGGTCCAAAAAGCCCTTGTTTTCACCCGCCGTGAGCAATCGGCGCTCCACCCCCAGTTTTTCCATCGTGCCGGTAAAGCCAAAACCGTCCATCAGCACGCCAATGCTGCCCACGATGCTGGCCTTGTCCACAAAGATTTCGTCCGCTGCCGCAGCGATGTAATACGCCGCCGAGGCACAGGTCTCCTCAACCACTGCATACACAGGCTTGTTGTATTTGGCCTTGAGGCGAAGGATTTCGTCATTGATGATGCCCGCCTGCACCGGGCTGCCACCCGGAGAGTTGATCAACAACACCACGGCCTTGGACCCCTCGTCTTCGAAGGCGCTGCGCATGGCGGCCACCACGAACTCGGCGCTGGCCTCAGCACCTGAAGCGATTTCGCCCTTGATGTCCACCACCGCCGTATGGGGGGCGCTCTTGTTGGCACTCGGGGCGGCCTGCATCATCGCGCCGCCAAAAATGGCGAGCACCAGGAGCAGCCAGGCAAAGCGAAAGAAAATCTTCCAGCGCCGGGCGGCACGCTGCTCTGTCAACGCGGCCAACGCGAGCTTTTCCAGCACGGCACGCTCCCAGCCAAGCTCGGCAGGCGGCGTGGCACGGGGGGCACCACCGGGGCTTGAGGATGGCGCAGCTGCGCCAGCCTGGGTAGCCCACAGATCAGAAGCGGGCAAAGAATCCTGAGCACTGCCAGGATGATTGGAAGAGGGATTTTGTGGATCAGTCATTCAAAGCCTCCCGCAGACACCCCGGGCCCAGAAACAGGCCCGGCACAGCGCTGCGGACAGAGAAAACAAGCAACAAAACAGGGAAATAGAACAGAACAAGGCACCTGGGAGCAACCCCTAAAACGCCACCGGTTGCAGGTTGTGCGCAGTATGCCAGTGCACCTGGCCACCGGCCTCGGACAAGGCAATTTTCACCAGCCCGCCCCTACAAGGCCCGCCAGCACACTGGCCAGTGCTGGGCAAATAAGCAGCACCGTGCGTGGCACACAACAACCATTGACCTGTGTCATCAAACAAACGGTTGGGCTGGTAGTCCATTTCCATGGGCACATGGGTGCAGCGGTTCAGGTAGGCATGCACCACACCCTGGTACCGAATGGCAAATGCGCGGCAAACCTGGCCCGCATACTGCACATCAAACGGCACGGCCATACCCCTATCGCACAGCTCTGCGCTGCCACACAACAAAACAGCCTGCTCAGACAAAGGCGGCACTCCTGGGCAGCGGCGAGAGATGAAAGCAAGACTGCAGCACGCCTCAAGCCTCCTGCTGCAGCCACTCGTGCAACTGCGCCACCGAATGCGCCACATACAGCGGTTGCAGCGCATGGAACGCATCGGGCTCGTGGGCGCCATAGCTGACACCGACGCTGGCGCAGCCTGCATTCTGGGCCATCTGCAGGTCGTGGGTGGTATCGCCAATCATCAGCAAGCGCTCAGGGGGCACATCAAACTCTGCCATCAACTCCTTCAGCATCAAAGGATGGGGCTTGCCCGCCGTCTGGTCAGCAGTGCGCGAGCCATCAAACACCCCGCGCAAATCCACGGCCTGCAAAACCTCATCAAGGCCACGGCGGCTTTTTCCGGTGGCGACGGCCAGCAGGTGACCACGCTCGCGCAGGGCCGACAACATGGGCAACACGCCATCGAACAAGCTCAAATCGTCCTGGTGCTGCAGGTAGTGAAACCGGTAGCGGTTGCCCAGCTCGGTGTATTTTTCAGGCGGCACATCCGGTGCGGCATGCGCCAAGGCGGGCATCAGGGCCATGCCGATCACATAGGCCGCTTCCTTGTCCGATGGCACCGTGCCGCCCACATCGCGCACAGCCTCCTGGATGGAGCGCACGATGATGGCGGTGGAGTCGTACAAGGTGCCATCCCAATCAAAAGCGATCAGGTCAAAGCGGCGCGAACGGACTTGGGACGGCATGGCGAGGCAATCAAGCAGAGGGAATGAAGTCTGCCAGTTCAGGGGGCAGAGGGGCGTTCAATGTCACACGCTCCGCGCTGGCAGGGTGGCTGAACTGTAACCGCCACGCATGCAAAAACATGCGCTTAAGCCCCAGTCTGTGCAACCGCTTGTTCAGGTCAAAGTCGCCATATTTGTCGTCACCCACTATGGGATGGCCCTGGCTGGCCAAGTGGACCCGGATCTGGTGCGTGCGACCGGTCTTGATGGTGACCTCCAGCAACGTCATTGCAGGCAAGCCTTGCAAGGGCCTCGCAGGCACCGCTTGGCGCACCTTGACCAGGGTGATGGAACGCATCCCATCCGGGTCATCTGCCGTGGTGACACGCACCCGGCGCTCACCATCGGCCTGCAGGTATTTGTGCAGTGGCAAGTCGATCACCTTGTTGCTGGCCGTCCATGGGCCTGTGACCAGCGCCAGGTAGGTTTTGCCAGTCTCCCGCTCCCTGAACTGGTCTTGCAAGTGAGTGAGCGCAGACCTCTTCTTGGCCACCAGCAGGATGCCGGAGGTTTCGCGGTCCAGCCGGTGCACCAGCTCCAGCAACTTGGCCTGGGGGCGTGCCTGGCGCAGTTGCTCGATGACGCCAAAGCTCACGCCGCTGCCGCCATGCACCGCCACACCGGCGGGCTTGTCGATAGCGAGCACATGCTCATCTTCCAGAAGAATGGGGAATTCACGCGCGGGCGCGGGCCGCTCGGCCTTCTCGGCCACTTTGTCCGACACCCGCACCGGCGGCAGGCGCACCACATCACCAGACTCCACCCGGGTGTCGGCACTGGCGCGGCCTTTGTTGATGCGCACCTCGCCGCTGCGGATGATGCGATAGACGTGGGTTTTCGGTACCCCTTTGAGGTGGCGTATCAAAAAGTTATCAAGCCGCTGCCCCGCCGAATCCTCATCGACTTCGACCAGACGGACTGCAGGAGGGTTGGAAGCCGGGGCCCGGTCCAGCGGTGGTTTGCCCCCTATAATGTGTTTCACCTGCGCGTTGTTTTGTAAGTGGTTGATTTGTCTGGAGTTTAGTCCACTCAGCCATGCTACTAGCGCAGGCAGGTCGATGCCAGCGGGTGTCGCACACGCAGATTGCGGGCCAGATGCCTGCAATGGCCTGAGCGGCAGTCGGCGGGCTGACAAATTGAAACACTGATACGGAATCCCCCAAGCCGGCAGATGCACCCTACCAGGGACAGGTCTGCCGGTGGATCGAAGCGAGCATGTGGTTGTTGATGGCATGGATGATGACTTTGTGGCGGCGGCACTTGCCCCTGGCCCTGCACGTCCAATTGCCCGCAGCGCCCCGCCAGCAAGCGCAAGAAGCTATTAAATTTGTAGCAAATCTGCGCCATTCTCACTCGCCCCCATCCAAGCGCCCTTGCCTCCCGTGCTGAGTTCACCCTCGGCAGCCTGAGTCATCCCCGGCAATTCCCTTCGTTTCGATCCGTCAGTCCAGGCATTTACGGCTCCTATAGAGCTTGTCATTGGTTTGGAACTGTGGGTGGCAGCCCGCTACAGCAACTGAGCTGTGCCGCTGCTGTCCGCGAAACAACGAGAAGGAATCGCATCATGAAGCGGATGCTCATCAACGCCACGCAGCCCGAAGAACGCCGCCTGGCCATCGTCGACGGACAAAAGCTCCTCGACTACGAAATCGAAATCGAAGGGCGCGAACAGCGCAAAGGCAACATCTACAAGGCCGTCGTCACCCGCGTCGAGCCTTCGCTGGAAGCGTGTTTTGTGGACTACGGCGAAGACCGCCACGGCTTCCTGCCGTTCAAGGAAATCTCGCGCAGCTACTTCGCCCCCGGTGTCTCGCCCAGCCAGGCGCGCATCAATGAAGTCATCAAGGAAGGCCAGGAACTGCTGGTCCAGGTCGAAAAAGAAGAACGCGGCAACAAGGGCGCGGCCCTGACCACATTCGTCTCGCTGGCCGGCCGCTATGTGGTGCTGATGCCCAACAACCCCCGTGGCGGCGGCGTTTCACGCCGCATTGAGGGCGAGGACCGCGCCGAGCTCAAGGAGGCGATGGACCAGCTGGAATACCCCAACGGCATGTCCATCATCGCGCGCACCGCCGGCATTGGCCGCACCGCGCCCGAGCTGCAGTGGGACCTGAACTACCTGCTCAAGCTGTGGAACGCCATCGACGGCGCCGCCAAGGGTGGCAAGGGTGCCTTCCTGATCTACCAGGAATCGAGCCTCGTCATCCGCGCGATCCGCGACTACTTCAACAACGACATCGGTGACATCCTCATCGATACCGACGATATCTACGAACAGGCGCAGCAGTTCATGGCGCACGTCATGCCCGAGCATGCCGCCCGCGTGAAGCGCTACCGCGACGACGCCGCCCTGTTCAGCCGCTTCCAGATCGAGCACCAGATCGAATCGGCCTATGCCCGCACCGTGCAACTGCCCTCGGGCGGCGCCATCGTGATCGACCACACCGAAGCGCTGGTGTCCGTGGACGTGAACTCGGCCCGCGCCATCAAGGGCGGCGACATCGAGGAAACCGCCACCCGCACCAACCTGGAAGCCGCCGACGAAGTGGCCCGCCAGATGCGCCTGCGCGACCTGGGCGGCCTGATCGTGATCGACTTCATCGACATGGAAGAGTCGAAGAACCGCCGCGAAGTGGAAAACCGCCTGCGCGACGCGCTGCGCCAGGACCGTGCCCGCGTGCAGTTCGGCACCATCAGCAAGTTCGGCCTGATGGAAATGAGCCGTCAGCGCCTGAAGCCCGCATTGAGCGAAGGCTCGTCCATCCCCTGCCCACGCTGCGGCGGCGCAGGCCACATCCGTGACACCGAATCGTCGGCCCTGCAGATCCTGCGGATCATTCAGGAAGAGTCGATGAAGGACAACACGGCCGCCGTGCACTGCCAGGTGCCAGTGGAAGTGGCCTCGTTCCTGCTCAACGAAAAGCGCACCGAGATCGCCAAGATCGAACTCAAGCAGCGCGTGAGCGTGCTGATGGTGCCCAACAAGACGCTGGAAACCCCCAACTACCGCCTGGAGCGCCTCAAGCACGACGACCCACGACTGGACCACATCGACGCAAGCTACAAGCTGGCCGAAGACGTGGAAGACCCCACCGCCGTGACACGCCGCTCGCAAGAGCCGACCAACAAGCAAACCCCGGTCATCAAGGGTGTGCTGCCCGATGCGCCCGCGCCGGTGGCCGAGCCCCGCCCCGAAGGCGCTGCGCGCCCTGCCCGCAATGGCAATGGCCACGCCCCCCGCAACGGCACTGCTGCACAAGCCGCGCCAGCACCTGCCCCCGCCGCAGCTGTGCCACAAGAAAAGGGCTTCTTTGCCTGGCTCAAGAGTCTGTTTGGCTTTGGTGCCGCGCCTGCGACCGCCCCGGTGGCCACACCTGCGCCTGCAGCACCTAGCGACGGCAGCGGACGCGGCGAATCGCGCCGTGATGGCCGCAGCGAAGGCCGGGGCCGCCGTGGTAGCCGTGACGGCGCCCGCGATGCCAACCGCGATACCGCCGGCAATGTGAGCGAAGGCCGTGGACGCCGCAACGACCGCGGCGCCGAAGGCCGTGCCCCGCGCGATGGAGACCGCCGCCCAGAAGGTGAAAGCCGCAATGCCGAAGGCCGCAACACCGAGGCACGTGAGGGCCGCAATGGTCGCGATGGCCGTGGCCGCCGCGACGCCGAAGGCCGCAGCACCAACGCCGCCCTGAGCAGTGAGCAAAATGCGGCCCCCGCAGAAGCCCTGGCCAACGTCAACGCCAACGGCGCTGATGCCGGCACAGCACCAGCACGTGGCGAACGCGGCCCACGCCGTGAACGCGGTGACCGTGGTGAGGGCGGCCGCCGCGAGCGCGGTGAACGCGGCCCGCGCAATGCCGAAGGCCAGGAGCGCAGCACGCCAGCGATGGACTTTGTGGACACATCGCCCATGGCATCGCTGCCCGATCTGGACCTGACGGGCAACGAGGTTGCCACCCCACCGGCTGCGCCCGCGACGGAAGAACGGCGCGAGCGCCGCTCCCGCGACCGCTACGGCCGCGACCGCCGCGAACGTGGCGAACGTGCACCCCGTGAAGGCAGTGACAACGCCGCAGAGGCCCAGCCACTGAGCGCAGCCCCAGCAGCAGACGCTGCCCCGGCCGTGTCCGAAGATGCACCACGCCGCAGCTACTTCAGCAGCCCGGCGGCAGAGGCACCCGCGGCGACAGAGCCAGCAGTGGCCGCCCCTGCGCAAGTGGCCCCCGCCCCCGTGGCAACGCCTGTAGCGGCAACCCCTGCGGCCAAACCGGCAACAGTACCCTCGGCAACACCAGCCCCGGTGGCGCCTGCGGGCATGCCCCGCGTGCAGTCCTACACGCTGCCGATGGATTCGCTGCACCAAGTGGCCACCGCCTCAGGGCTGCAGTGGGTGAACTCGGACAGCGACAAGGTCGCTGCCGTGCAGGCCGCCATTGCGGCAGAACCCAAGCCGGTGCACGTTCCCCGCGCACGCCCACCGGCTGTGGTGTTGGACGAAGGCCCGCTGGTGCTGGTGGAAACCCGCCGCGACCTGGCCGCCATGACCCTGCCATTTGAGCAGCCTCCTGCGGCGTAACACATGGCGCACACAGCCCGCGCCGTCTAGCGCGGCTGTCCCCACTCAAAGGCGGCCTTGGCCGCCTTTGTTTTTGGGGGCAACGCGCCAACACGGGGCATGAAGCGCTGCAGCCCAAAGGGGTACCAACGCCATGCCCACATCCCTCAAAATAAGACGTTGAGCGCATGGCGCAGGATCACTCAGAGCGGCTAACAAAACTCAGCGAAGCGGGTTCTGGCCATGCGCTGCGTCGCAGGCAGTACGAGCAGTACGACAAGACGCGGCAACAACGCCAGAAGAGTTTTGTTAGCCTCTCTAAGAACCTGTTCAAAGTCCTGCACAGCTTCGCTCTGATCCACCCATCAGCCACCCAGCCCCTCCATCGCACCATGCTGTTTTTGCTGTCCCCCGCCAAATCACTGGATTACGACACCCCCGTCCCAGAGAGCCTGCCGCACACACGCCCACAGTTCGTGCCCCAGTCCACCGCGTTGATTGAAGTGCTGCGCGAAAAGTCTGTGCAAGACATTGCCTCGCTCATGGACCTGAGCGACCCCTTGGCGGCGCTGAATGTGGCCCGCTACCAGGCCTGGAAGCCCCAATTCACGGCCCACAACTCACGCCAAGCCGTGCTGGCCTTCAACGGTGATGTGTACGAGGGTTTGCAAGCCCGCAGCCTGGGAGCAGAAGACCTGGACTGGGCGCAGCGCCACGTCGCGATCCTGAGCGGTCTGTATGGCGTGCTGCGCCCACTGGACCGCATGCAGCCTTACCGACTGGAGATGGGCACGCGCCTGACCACCGAGGCGGGCAACACCCTGTACCAATACTGGGGCCGCCAGATTGCCGAGCACCTGAACACCCAGTTGCGCTCAGACACCACGCCCGTGGTCGTCAACCTCGCCTCGCAGGAATACTTCAAGGCGGTAGACCGCAAGGCCCTCAAAGCCCGCGTGATCGAATGCGTGTTTGAGGACTGGAAAGGCGGCGCCTACAAAATCATCAGCTTTTACGCCAAGCGCGCACGCGGGTTGATGGCACGCTATGCCATCACCCAACGGCTGAGCACACCGCACCAGCTCGAAGGCTTTGACCTGGAGGGCTACGCCTTTGACGCGCTAGCATCCGAGCCTGAGCGCCTGGTGTTCCGGCGCAAGCCCGATTGACCCGCCCCTCTGTTTAGTTTTGTCCACGTTTGAGGTCCCGACCATGGCCCCATCCCCCGCCCAGCACAGCACCGCCACCACCCGCAAGCCCTCGGCCCAGTCCATCACCCCCGAGCTGCGCCGCTGGATCATCGAGCAGGCCCAGGCGGGTTTTGCGGCCCCTGTGGTGCTGCAGTCCATGCGCGATGCAGGCTGGGACGAGGACGTGGCCGCAGACGCCATGGAAACCACGCTGCAAGAGCACCTGAACGAGCTGGCCGTGCAACAGGGCCAACCCAGCGCCGTGCCGGTGCCCGAGCCCTTGCTGGGCGACTCCCCTGCCCTGCTGGACGCAGGCGACCGCCAGGTGCAAGTGCTGCTGCAGCTGGCCAAACCCCGCGTGGTGGTGTTTGGCAACCTCCTCTCTCCAGAGGAATGCGATGCCCTGATTGCCGCCGCCAGCCCGCGCATGGCACGCTCGCTCACTGTGGCCACCAAGACGGGTGGCGAAGAGGTGAACGACGACCGCACCAGCGACGGCATGTTCTTCCAGCGCGGTGAAAGCACCCTGGTGCAGACCATTGAAGAGCGCATTGCCAAGCTGCTGCAATGGCCCATCGAAAACGGTGAAGGCGTGCAAGTGCTGCACTACCGCCCCGGGGCCGAATACAAGCCCCACTACGACTACTTTGACCCCAGCGAGCCCGGCACGCCCACCATCGTCAAGCGCGGTGGGCAACGCGTGGGCACGCTGGTGATGTACCTCAACACGCCTGAAAAAGGCGGCGGCACCACCTTCCCCGATGTGTTCCTGGAAGTGGCCCCCCAGCGCGGCAATGCCGTGTTCTTCAGCTACGAGCGGCCCCACCCCTCCACCCAAACGCTGCACGGCGGCGCGCCGGTGATTGCGGGTGAGAAGTGGATCGCCACCAAGTGGCTGCGCGAGCGCGAGTTCAAATAAGCATCAAATCATGCTCTAGCGCTTGATTAACAAGCGCTAGAAGCTACTATTTTTATAGCAAATGACCAACACCCCTGAACAATCCCAGTTGGGCAAGGCCTCGGCCTACACCGACCAGTACGACCCGACGCTGCTCTTCCCCATCCCGCGCGCGGGCAAGCGGGCCGAGATCGGCATTGCCGATGCGCCACCGTTTTTCGGGGCCGACCTGTGGACGGCGTTTGAGGTGTCGTGGCTCAACCTGCGCGGCAAGCCCCAGGTGGCGCTGGTGCACTTCACCATCCCGTGCGAGTCGCCCAACATCGTCGAGAGCAAGTCCTTCAAGCTCTATCTCAACAGCTTCAACAACACCCGCTTTGCCGAGGCCAGTGAGGTACAGGCCCGTCTGCGCGCCGACATCAGCGAGGCCGTGTGGCGCGGCGCACCGCACCCCGCCACCGTGGGCGTGAAACTGATTGCGCCCGAGCTGTTTGACCAGGAACCCGTGCACGAGCTGGACGGCCTGAGCCTGGACCGCCTGGACGTGGAATGCACCCACTACCAGCCCGCGCCCGAGCTGCTCAAAGCCCAGTTTGACGAAGCCCCGGTGACCGAGGTGCTGACCAGCAACCTGCTCAAGAGCAACTGCCTGGTCACCGGCCAGCCCGACTGGGGCAGCGTGCAGATCCGCTACACCGGAGCGCAGATCGACCAGGAGGGGCTGCTGCAGTACCTCGTGAGCTTTCGCAACCACAACGAGTTCCACGAACAGTGCGTGGAGCGCATCTTCATGGACGTGTGGACGCGCTGCAAACCCATCAAGCTGATGGTGTACGCCCGCTACACGCGCCGGGGCGGGCTGGACATCAACCCCCTGCGCACCAGCCACCCCCAGGCACTGCCGGCCAACGTGCGCACGGCGCGGCAGTAAAACGCTGGGGCACCCGGCTCCGCCGCGTGCCCCCGAAGCAGCAGCACAGGCCGCGCCCATTGCAGGACTGGGCCTGTCCTCAAACATCCATGTGAAAGACCTGCACCGCACGCGACAGCGTCTTGGTGCGGTCGCTCAGCACGCCCACAGCGGCGGCCGTCTGGTCCACCATGTTGGCATTTTGCTGGGTCACGCTGTCGAGCCGGTTCACGGCATCGTTCACCTGGGCAATGCCAATCGACTGCTCCCCTGTGGCGCTGGTGATCTGCGTCATCAGGTGGCTCACCTGCCGCACCGATCGCTCCACACTGGCAATGGTGGCCTGCGCCTGCGCCGCATAGTCAGCGCCGCTGCTGACCTGCCCGGTCGATTCGCTGATGAGCTGGTGGATCTCGCGTGCGGCCTGCGCGCTGCGCTGGGCCAGCTCGCGCACCTCTGACGCCACCACCGCAAAGCCCCGGCCCTGCTCCCCAGCGCGGGCGGCCTCCACTGCGGCATTGAGGGCCAGGATATTGGTCTGGAAGGCAATGCCTTCGATGATGCCGATGATGTCCTCCATGCGGCGCGACGACGTCTCAATGGCCTGCATGGACGCATTGGCACTGCTGACGGCTGCGCTGCCCTGCTGGGCGATGTCGCTGCTTTGCTGGCTCTGCACGGCAATCTGGCGGGCCGCATCGGCCGTCTGGCGCACCGTGCTGGCCAGCTGCTCCATGGATGCCGCCGTCTCCTGCAGGCTGCTGGCCTGGTCTTCGGTGCGGGCCGCCAGGTCTTGTGCGCTGGACGAGATGTGCGTCGTGGCCTGCGTGAACACTTGCACCTCGGCACGCACATCGCCGATCACGGCGCGCAGGTTGACTTGCACCTGCCACACCTTGCGGATCAGCGAACCCAGCACATGCGGGTGCGGCTTGATCATGGTGGACTTGAGGTTGCAGGCCGCCAAAGCCCCTGCAAAGTCATCCAGCTCATCGAGCACGCTGGCCACACCCCAGTGAAACCACCACAACAGGCCTGCCGCCGCCGCGCCGGAGAGCCCCCACTGCGCTGCCAGGGCAGCCCCCCCGGTCATGCCCAGCGCCGCAGGCAAAGCCCCCACACCCAGCACTGCAGCCACACCCAGCGCCAGTCGCTGCGTGAGGGTGATGCGGTGCAGCGGCCCCAGCAGATCACGCCAGCCCAGGGGCCGCACGCGCCCGGCATGCAACTTGAAGGTGTGGCGCCCGCTCTCACGCTGCTGCGCCACCTTGGCATACAGCGCCTCGGCCGCCGCCACCTGCTCGCGCGTGGGCCGAAAGCGCACCGACATGTAGCCCACAGGCTTGCCGTGATCGAGGATGGGCGTGACGTTGGCCTCCACCCAGTAATAGTCGCCATTGGCCCGGCGGTTTTTGACGATGCCCGACCACGGGCGCCCTCGCCCCACCGTGGCCCACATGTCCTTGAAGGCCTCTGGCGGCATGTCGGGGTGGCGAATCAGGTTGTGGGGCTGGCCCATGAGTTCGTCGTAGCTGTAGCCGCTGACCTCGGCAAACGCCGTGTTGCAGTGGGTGATGCAGCCCTTGGCGTCGGTGGTGGACACCAGCAGTTGAGACTCAGGGAAGAAATACTCTTTGTGGGAGACAGGGAGGTTGGTACGCATGGTCGGCGAAGGCTGAAGAATCTGCGCATCTGGCAGTTGTTAGCAGATGCAACAGCCCTCCAAGGTGCCAGAGAACGCCCTTTTGCGGGCATGCCAAATGCAGCGCAACCGCCCGCCATTGACCTAAAGCAATCGCTCACATCGCGCCCGTTGTGCGAATCGGACGCTTTTCAACCACAAGGCCTTGTACTTTGCAGGGCCATGGTTTAGCAAGAAACAATTCGGAAAAGATTCAAGCTCAATTCATCTTAAAAACATCGACTGACAACCCCAGCGCGTGTGCGCTGGACTTGAGGTTTTGGGCAGACGCGGTGGACTCTTCCACCAACGCGGCGTTTTGCTGCGTCACGGTGTCGAGCTGCGTGACAGCCTCATTCACCTGCGCAATGCCAATGGCCTGCTCCTTGGTGGCAGCAGTGATTTGCTGCACCAGCGTGCTGACGCGCTGCACCGCGTCCACCACCCCTCCAATGGTGGCGCCCGCATGGTCCATCTGCTGCGCTCCGCTGGCAATCTGGTTGACGGTGACATGGATGAGGCCGCTGATCTCTTTGGCCGCACCAGCGCTGCGCTGCGCCAGGGCCCGCACCTCGCCCGCCACCACCGCAAAGCCACGGCCCTGCTCACCTGCGCGTGCCGCCTCCACGGCGGCGTTGAGCGCTAGCAAATTGGTCTGAAACGCAATGCCCTCAATCAACCCCACGATCTCATTGATCTTGGCCGAAGACTGCTGCATCTGCCGCATGGACGTCCCCAGCTCATGCACGGCCTGCCCGCCGCTGGTAGCGATCTGGCTGCTTTGCTCACTCTCATGCGACACCTTGGCCGCAGTGTCGGCCGTCTGGCGCACGGTGCTGGCCAGCTCCTCCATTGATGCCGCAGTCTCTTGCAGGCTGCTCGCTTGCGACTCGGTGCGTGCAGACAGATCGTGGCTGCCTTGCGCAATCTCTGCAGCAGCCTCGGTGAAGTGGCGCACCTCTGTGCGCACATCACCCACCACTGCGCGCAAGTTCACCTGGGTTTGCTGCAGGCGGTGCACCAGGCTGCGCAGCGGCTCGGGGCAGTCGGCCCGCATGGTCGAGGTCAGGTTGCATCCCGACAAATCGGCAGCAAAACGACTGGCTTCGCCAATGCCTTGCACCACCGCCACCTGAAAGCGCCACAGCACCGCGCCCGCAGCCAGCAACAAAAGCCCCACCCTTGCAGCCGTGGCTGCAGTGCCCTGCATGCCCAGCAGGTCAGGCACCATGGCCAGCAGAACCAACCACAGCAGCATCCAGGCCATACGTTGGGTGAGTGGAAGTTGCCCCAGCCGCTGGACCACGCCGCGCCACCCCACACTGCGCAGCGCGCCCGCCTCCAGCCGAAGGCTGGCACGGCCCGATGCGGCCTCTGCCCGCATTTGCGCATACAAGGCCTCGGCCGCTGCCGCCTCTTGCGCGCTGGGCTTGGTGCGCACTGACATGTAGCCGCGTGGGTGGCCAGCCTCCATGATGGGGGTCACATTAGCGCGCACCCAATAGTGGTCGCCGTTTTTACGGCGGTTCTTGACCAGCCCGGTCCAGGGCTCTCCACGGCCAATGGTGCGCCACATGTCCTTGTAGGCCGGCGCAGGCATATCGGGGTGGCGGATGATGTTGTGGGGCTGCCCGATCAGCTCCTCATAGCTGTAGCCGCTTACCCGCACAAAGGCCGCATTGCAGTGCGTGATCTCACCCTTGGTGTTGGTACAAGAAACCAGCAGCTCATCGCCTGGGAAATCGTAATTCTGTTGCGTGATCGGCAAGTTGATGCGCATGCAACTGTCCCCTTCATAGTTATTGCCGCATACGCCCTCCACCACGCCAAACGCTGGTTCAGCGCACCGCAGCTACCCCACTGCCGACGTTACGGTTTGATACCAATCAAGTTTAACCACCACACAGCCTTCTTTTCACATTGTTTTCACAGTTCAAAAAGTGATCCAGTGTGGATGTCGGCTTGCCGTGCCTTGCGGCTCTGTGCAACTGCATCTGGTTGGGTATGTGGGCCGTCCACATCCACAGCGGCACCCGCCGCGTGCAAGGTGGCCACCCTCACCCCCAGCAAGCGCAGGCGTTTGTCCAGCGGAACGCGCTTGAGGCACTGCCCCGCCGTGCGCCGGATCAGGGCCGCATCGCTGGTGGCCACGGGCAGCGTATGGTCTCGCGTGGCGGTCTTGAAGTCTTCGTAGCGCAGCTTGATGCCAATCGTCTTGCCCACATAGCCCTTGCGCTGCAGGTCCTGCGCCACGCGCTGGCACAGGTCGGTAAAGATGCGCGACAACTCGGCCCGGTCGCGCACGGCATGCAGGTCGCGGTCAAACGTGGTTTCGCGGCTCATGCTCACGGGCTCGCTTTCGGTCACCACCGGGCTGTCATCGCGGCCCCAGGCCACGCGGTGCATCCAGGCCCCGGTGGACTTGCCAAAGTGGCCTATCAACCACTGCTCATCTTGTTCCGCCAATTGACCGATGGTTTCGATGCCCAGCCGCGCCAGCTTCTCGCCCGCCTTGGGGCCAATGCCATTGATCTTGCGCACATTGAGCGGCCAGACCTTGCTCTGCAGGTCCTCCTCGTAAACGATGGAAATGCCGTTGGGCTTGTTGAACTCACTGGCCATCTTGGCCAGCAGCCGGTTGGGCGCCACGCCAATGGAGCAGGTCAGCCCCGTCTTTTCAAAAATGCTTTTCTGGATGAGCCGCGCCAGCACCCGCCCGCCTTCGCGCTGGCCACCGGGTACATCGGTGAAGTCGATGTACACCTCGTCCACGCCCCGGTCCTGCATCACCGGAGCGATCTCGGTGATGGCGCTCTTGAAGGTGCGCGAATACTTGCGCACCTCTTCAAAATCCACCGGCAGCACAATCGCCTGCGGGCACAGCTTGGCTGCCTTCATCATGCCCATGGCCGAGCCCACACCAAACTGCCGCGCCGCGTACGTGGCCGTGGTGATCACGCCCCGGCCCACATAGTCCTTGAGCAGCGGAAAGTCCTCCACAGGAATGAAACATGGCTCCCTGGGCCCCGAGCCATCGGGGTTCTGCAACAGCAAGTCGTCCACCTTGCGCCGCCCGCCCCCAATCACCACGGGCAGGCCCTTGAGCTGCGGGTAACGCAACAGCTCTACCGAGGCGTAGAACGCATCCATGTCCAGGTGCGCAATGCGGCGGCGCCCGACGGGCGCAGGGGCGTCAGTAGGAGCGGTATCGGCAGTGGGCTTTGCGGAGGGTTCAGCGGTCACGCCATCTATTTTGCGCGGAGGCAAGACAGGCTGCTGACATCCCAACGCATGGGCCTGCAACGGTCAACGCGCTGCGTTGCGCCGCTCTCCCAGGGCCATGGCACCCAGCATCAGTGCCACACCCAGCACCTGCAGCGCACGCAGTGGCTCATCAAAATACACCGCATCCATGCAAATGGCGACCACAGGGTAGGCAAACTGCAGCACCGCCACACGCGCTGTGGGCAAGCGGGCCATGCCGACATACATCAACGTATAGGCTAACGCCGTGTGGACCAAACCCAGCCCAGCCAACCACCCCCAGGCCGCCCCCCAGGCGGGCCAGCCCTGCTGCCAGGGCTCTAGCCACAGCACCGCAGTACCCAGCGCGCATTGCCACCAGGCCAACACACCCAGGGGCAGGGCCTGCAAGCGCTTGGCCACCAAGGTCACGCCTGCGGTGAAAAGCGCCCCCAGCAGGCACAGCGCCACACCCAGCCCATAGCTGCCCGGGCTGGCAGCGGCCTGGCCCTGCAGCACGCCCGTGGCCAACACCAGCCCCACCATGGCGCACAGCACAGAAGCCAAGCGCTGGCGCGATACCGACTCTTTGAGCCACCAGGCCCCCAGCAACAGCAGCCACAAGGGCTGCACATGGAACAGCACCACCGCCATGCCCGTAGGCACATGGTGCATGGCCGTAAAAAACAGCCACCAGCTAGCCAACATGCCGGTACTGAGCAACAACACCCAAGGCAATGCGCGCCAACCCACCCACAGGTCGCGCCACGCCCCACGCCAAAGCATCCACAGCGTGAGCCCAATCAGACCAAAGGCACACCGAAACCAGGTGGTGGTGAGTGGCGCAGCCTGCGCCTCGTGCACAAAAACACCAATGCTGCCCAGCAACGCATTGCCCAGCAGGAACCACAAGGTGCCCGACACCACCGAAGGCAACCCAAGGGAGCCAGGGCGGTCAGACACAGCCAAGAGACGAGAGGCCAATGAACGCATGGCGGCAGTGTGGGCCGCCTATCATCGCCAGCAAAGCGCATTATTCAAAACCCATCCGTTCGAATATCGAATACATCCCATGACATACCGAGACCTGCAATTCGATTGGCTGCAATGCCTGGTGGCGGTGGTGGACGCGGGCTCTTTGTCGGGCGCAGCCGCTGAGGTGCACCGCTCGCAATCCGCCGTCAGCATGCAGCTCAAAAAGCTGGAAGACGCCGTAGGCCACCGCCTGCTGGAGCGTGACGCACGCAAACAGCACCTCACACCACAGGGCGAAACCCTGCTGGGTTACGCGCGCCGCATCCTGGCACTGCACGCCGAAGCACAGGACGCCATGCACGGCGCGCCCCTCACCGGCCGCGTGCGGCTGGGCGTACCCGATGACTACGCTGCGCGCTACCTCACACCCGTGCTGCAGCGCTTTGCACCGCGCCACAGCGGGGTGGAGATTGAGCTGGACTGCGAGCAGTCCACCGCGCTGATCCCACGCGTGGCCAACGGCGATCTGGACCTGGCCCTCATCTCGCGCGACCATGCACGCCGGGGCATGCTGCTGTTTCACGAACCCATGGTGTGGGTGGGCTCAGCGCAGTTCGATGTGTGGGCGCGCGACCCGCTGCCCATTGCCGTGTACGAATCCGCCAGCCTGGCGCGGCGCGGGGCCATCCAGGCGCTGGCACAGCAAGGGCGGCGTTACAAGGTGGTCTATCACAGCTCCAGCCTGGCCGGACAGATTGCAGCGGTGGAGAGCGGCCTGGCGGTGGCCGCCCTCACCCACTGCAGCGTGCCGCCGCAGTTACAGGTGCTGGGCACCGAACATGGCCTGGGGCCACTGGCCCCCATGGAGGTCGCCGTGTACCGCAGCCGCGCCTCGCGCGGAGCCAAAGCCGTAGACCGGCTGCAGGCGTTGCTGGTGCAGACGCTGCGGCCATCGGGCATCTTGCCCGCTTAGCCTACCCAACTTGCACCGGCTCGAACCACCCGGCGCACGCCCCTTGCAAACCGCGAACAGGCGCTCAAGCAAAGGCCCTGCGTTGGGCCCGCAGTGCCTCTCGGTCAATGCTGGCCTGCAGCAGCTCCATGTCGGCGCGGCCCACGCCTTGCCGTGCAAAGTGGGCTAGCCAACCATCGACCACACGCACCACCTGCTGGATGAGTTCAACAGCCCGCGCGCGCTTGAGGCCGAATTCACTCAGCACAGTCAACGCATTTTCGAGGCTGGACTCCGCGCCAGCAAAGCCCACAGACATTGCCTGGTAGCCAAGGTTTTGCAGCGTGGGCACTACGTCGTAGGCAGGGGTCAGTTCATAGTAGCCATCCAGCCCCAGGCGCAGGCTGTGGTTGCGCTCATGGTCGTCGGTGTTGTCCATGAGGATGTTGAACACCATGCGCTTGAACAGCTCTTCACGCTGCGCCACCTGCGTGTCGGGGTGGGCCAGGCGCAGCAGCACCGTGGCCAGCGCGCTGTAGCTCTCGGGCAGCCGCGCAGCTCGCAGCGCCGTGCGGGCAGACAGGCAATGCAGACGGTAGCCATCCACACGGTCAAAACGCTCAATGGTCAACGCATGGCGCGCCTTGCCATGCCGGGCTGGGATAGGCAGCACGCCGGTGGCCGCCACGCGGATGCCTGCCTGCGCAGCCAGCGTCATGGTGGCGTGTTCCACCAGCGGCGTGTCCACCGCATCATCCTGCTCGCTGAACTTGATGACACAAGGCCCCGCATCGGTTTGCAGCAGGGTCTTGGGGCGCGCGCCGCCCAGCGTCACACCGGGCTGGATGAGGCGCTGCATCTCAGCGGTCACCGGGGCCTGGGTTTGCAGGTCTTCCATGGCGGCGCTCAACTGCGCCAGGTCCCGCAGTTGGGGATAGGGGCCCAAGGCGCGAGGCACGTACCGATCTGCAGAGACCGAAACACCCAGCGCGCCGAACAGGTCATCGCCCGCAAACAGCAGCATCTCCAGAATGGACAGGCGCGCGGGCCGGTCCACATGGCGGATGATGCGCTCGCCCCAACGGTCGGGCCGGGCATCGTCAATGGCGCCGGGCGCACTGCTTCGCTCACCTGCGGTGAACGCCTGCCCTGGCACCAAGGGCAAGTCCTCACTCAGCGGAAAGTGCCACCAGCCTTCGGCATAGCGAAAGGTGGCGCAGTCGGCCACGAGCTGGGACAAACGCAACTCGCCCACCAGGGTGGGCTGCGCGGGGTTCACCAACGCCCAGAGATAGAGCTGGTCTTGCGGCACATAGCTGCGGGCATTCACCCCCACGCCCGGCTTCATCGCGGGGCCTTGGCAGGGCGAGGTTGCATGAGCGCAGCCAGCCCGACTGCCGCAGCCGGGACGGGGCGAGATGGCACAGGCGTGGCTGCTGTGCTGGCGCCGGGGCGCGCTGCATCTTTGGCTGTTTTGCGCGTGCCACGAACGCGCGTGACCTCCCGCTCCAGCGCGGCATGGTCGTTCTGCGGCGCAATCACATCGGCCACCGCCACCGCCGGGTTCACCAGCCACATACACATCACATAGCTGGCCATGGCCACGGACGGATCACCCCGCTCAATGCGTGCCATGGTGGGCTGAGAGACTCCCAGCCGCCGCGCCCATTGGGCCTGCGTCTCGCCCCGCCGCTTGCGGGCGATGGCGATGTGCTGGCCTAGCCGTTCAATCTGCTGCAGGACGGCCTGCGGGTACTCGGCAGGGCTGGTGTTTTTCTTTGGCATTCATAGATGGTAGCAAAATTCACTTTTAAAGCAAATCTATGAATATTTTCAATCAAAAACACCAATCAAGCCAAATTTTGGCATCGGCAAATTATTCATAGAAGTTGATTAATCAGTAATTTTCAAACTTCTATAAATCAATTTATCGCTTGGCCAGCGCCGCGCTGCGGATGCCCTGCAGCGTGCCGGTGGGCGTGATCGCCTCGGGATCGATCAGGCAGTGCAACACGCTGGGCAAGCCGCTGGCACGGGCGCGCGCCAAAGCGGGGGCAAAGTCTTCCGTCCGCTCCACCCGCTCGCCGTGGCCTCCAAACGCCTGGGCGTAGGCCTTGAAGTCGGGGTTCTTCAGTTGCGTGGCGCTCACGCGGCCCGGGTACTCGCGCTCCTGATGCATGCGGATGGTGCCGTACATGGCGTTGTCCAGCAGCACCACGATGATGGGCAGGCCGTACTGCACGGCGGTTGCAAATTCCTGGCCGTGCATCAGGAAGTCTCCGTCACCCGCAAAGATCACGACCTCGCGCTGCGGCCACAGGCGCTTGCCACCCACGCCCGCGGGCAGGCCGTAGCCCATCGACCCGCTGGTGGGCGCCAGCTGGCTCGCGTAGGTGGTGAAGGGCCAGAAGCGGTGGATCCACGTGGCGAAGTTGCCTGCGCCGTTGCAGAAGATGGTGTCGGCGGGCAGCACGTCTTTGAGGTGCTGCATCACCTGGCCCATTTGCAGGTTGCCAGGGATGCGGATGGGGGCCGGGTCGCTCCAGGCGAGGTATTCGGCATGGGCCGCTTCAGCGTGCGCCTTCCAGGGCACTGCCGCCGTGGGCCGCACAGAATTCAATGCAGCAGTGAAAGCCTGTGGCGTGGCGTGGATGGCCTGGGTGGGGCGATACAGCTTGCCCAGCTCGTCCGCATCGGCATGCACATGCACCAGGGGCTGCGCGGGGGTGGGAATATCGAACAGCTCATAGCCCTGCGACGGCACTTCAGACAGCCGCCCACCCACCACCAGCACCAGGTCGGACGCCTTGATGCGCGCCAGCAGCTTGGGGTTGACGCCCAGGCCCAGGTCGCCGCCGTAGCAAGCGTGTGTGGCCGGGAACAGCATCTGGCGGCGGAAAGAGCAGTACACCGGGATGGACCACGCTTCGGCAAACGCGGTGAAATCGCGCACCGCCTGCTCAGACCACCGGCTGCCGCCCAGGATGGCCACGGGATTTTTGGCGGCTTGCAGGCGCTGCGCCAGCTCGGCCATCTGCGCTGCGCCGGGGTGGGTCTCCGCCACCTGGTAGGGCAACGCATCGGCCACAGTGGCGGCCTCGGTCAGCATGTCTTCGGGCAGCGCCACCACCACGGGGCCAGGGCGGCCCGAGGTGGCGACATGGAAGGCGCGCGAGATCAGCTCCGGCACGCGCGCCGGGTCGTCAATCTGCACCACCCACTTGGCCATGGTGCCGAACACCGCGCTGTAGTCCAGCTCTTGAAACGCCTCACGCCCCATCGCTCCGCGCGCCACCTGACCTACGAACAGGATCAGGGGCGTCGAGTCCTGGTGCGCAATGTGCACACCGGCCGACGCGTTGGTGGCGCCGGGCCCACGCGTCACAAAACAGATACCGGGCTGGCCGGTGAGCTTGCCCTGCGCCTCGGCCATCATGGCCGCGCCACCTTCCTGGCGGCACACGGTCACGCCGATGTCGGCATCGTGCAGGGCATCGAGCACAGCCAGGTAGCTTTCGCCAGGCACGCAAAACAGTTGTTGTACACCGTGGGTGATGAGCTGCTGCACCAGGATCTGGCCGCCGGTGCGTGGGGTGAGTGAGGACGTGTTCATATCAACGGTATCGGGTCAGAAATTCAGAATCAGAACAGGGCCTGGCAGGCGCGTTGGATGCGTGCGCAGGCCTCTTGCAAGTCAGCCGTGGACGCAGCGTAAGAGATGCGGAAGTATGGCGCCAGCCCCAGCACCCCGCCGGGCACCACGGCCACATGGTGCTCGCGCAGCAGGTAGGCGCAGAAGTCGGCATCGGTGCGCAGCAGCATGCCGCCTGGTGTGGTGCGGCCCAGCACGCCTTCGCAGCTCGCAAAGGTGTAGAACGCGCCCTCCGGCACACGGCAGCGCAGGCCGGGCGATGCATTGAGCGACGCCACCACCAGGTCACGCCGGTCCTGGAAAGCTTGGCAGCGCTCCCGCACCACGTCCTGCGGCCCCGTCAGCGCCGCCACGGCCGCTGCCTGGCTGATGGACGAAGGGCACGACGTGGCCTGGCTCTGCACCACCGCCATGGCTGCAATCAGCGCCTTGGGGCCTGCGCCGTAGCCCAGGCGCCAGCCCGTCATGGCATAGGCCTTGGAGACGCCGTTCACCGTCAGCGTGCGATCGCGCAGCGAGGGCAGCACGGCAGCGGGCGTGGCAAATGCGCGCCCGTCGTACAGGATGTGTTCGTAGATGTCGTCCGCAAGCAGCCACACCTGCGGATGGCGCTCCACCACTTCCAGCACGGGCAGCAGCTGCTCGGCACTGTAGGCGGCCCCGCTGGGGTTGGAGGGCGAGTTGATGAACACCCAGCGCGTGCGCGGGGTGATGGCGGCCTCCAACTGCTCGGGTGTGATGCGAAAGCCATTGGCTTCGGTGCAGGGCACCACCACGGGTACACCGCCTGCAATCAGCACCATGTCGGCATACGAGGTCCAGTACGGCGCGGGCAGGATCACCTCGTCGCCAGGGTTCACCGAGGCCATCAGCGCGTTGTAGAGGATCTGCTTGGCACCCGCGCCTGCGGTGATCTCGTTGAGCTGAAAGTCCAGCCCGTTGTCGTGCTTGAACTTGTGCTGGATGGCGGCCTTGAGTTCGGCCGTGCCGTCCAGCACCGTGTAGTGCGTCTCCCCCCGCGCCATGGCCTGCTGCGCGGCCTCCAGGATGTGTGCGGGCGTGTCGAAGTCGGGCTCGCCCAGGCCCAGAACGATCACGGGCTGGCCCTGGCGCTTGAGCTGGTTGGCCTCTTGCGTCAGGCGCACGATTTCCGAGACGCCGATGGCGCCCAGGCGGTCGGCCGCGCGGAAGGCTGTGGCGGGGATGGCAGCGTTCATTGCTGGTAGGTCTCCAGGGGCTTGTCGTTGGGGGTGGCGAACAGCTGGCGCAGCGTGGTGCCCAGTGGAAGGTTCAGGCTCATGTTCTTGGGCGGAATGGGGTTCACAAACCACTTGGTGTAAATCTTTTCCATCTCGCCGCTTTGCATCAGCTTGGTTAACGCACCATCCACCGCAGCCTTGAAGGTGGGGTCGTCCTTGCGGAACAGCAGTGCAATGGGCTCGGCACCCAGCGGCTCGCCCACGATGCGGTAGGCCGAGGGGTCCTTGGAGTTGGCAATCATCCCGGCCAGCAGGTTGTCATCGAGCACAAAAGCGTCGGCGCGGCCTGTTTCGAGCAGCAAGAAGCTCTCATGGTGGTCCTTGCCCAGCACAGTCTTGATGGGCGCGCCACCCAGCGCGCGCTCTTGCTTGCGCAGCAATTGCACGGCGGTGGTGCCGGTGGATGCCGCAATGGTGCGGCCTGCGAGCTGGCTGATGGACTTCAGGTCCGAATCCTTGCGCACCGCCATGCGCACTTCGCTCACATAGGTGGTCACCGCAAACGCCACCTGCTGCTGGCGCGCGGTGTTGTTGGTGGTGGGGCCGCAGCCGATGTCCAGCGTGCCGTTTTGCACCAGCGGCAGGGTGTTTTGCGCCGTCACGGCCATGTATTCGAGCTTGGCGTCGGGCGCGATTTCCTTGAGCACGCGCTCGCACAGCTCCACGTGGTAGCCCACGTATTTTTCGTTGGCGCCCAACGCGTAGGCCATGGGCGGCGAAGTCTCGCGCACGCCCAGCACGGCCTTGCCAGATGCCTTGATCTTCTCCAGCGTGGGCTGGGTGACCGTCTGCGCCAGCGCGGGGGCCGTGGCCATGCAGGCCAGGGCCAGGCCTGCGGCGAGCGCGGTGAAGGTCTTGCGGGAAATTGCCATGTCGTTGTCTCCGTATGTTTTGTGGTTGGCAGGTTGAGAAAGGGGTGAGGGAAAACTGGCGGTACCGATGGTGCTCAGATGACGTTCTTTTCGAGCAGTGGTGCGTTGCGCGCAATGCGCTCGATGGACAGCGGCGACAGGTCCAGGCTCTGGTAGCCGCCCGTCAACATCCACTCCGCCAGGCCACGCCCCACCGCAGGGCACTGCTGCAGGCCGTGGCCCGAAAATCCGTTGGCAAACACCAGGTTGTCGCACGCCGAGTGCAGGCCCACGATGGCGTTGTGGTCAAAGGTGTTCATCTCGTAGTAGCCCGCCCAGGCGCCCTGCATGCGCAGCGCCTCAAAGCCAGGGATGCGCTCGGCCAGCGCGGGCCAGATGTGGTTGTCAAACGCGTCGTACTCGGGCTCCAGCGGGGCAAAGTCGGCGTCGTTGTCTGCGTCGGGCGCAAAGCCGCAGATGAAGCCCTTGCCCTCGGGCCGCAGCCAAATGCCACTGGTGTCGATGAGCAGGGGGCAGCCCGGCAGCGCCGCAGGGCTGGCCAGGTTGAAGACGGTGCGGCGCTTGCCCACCACGGGCAAATCAATTCCCGCCCAGCCCGCAATGGCGGCCGCCCAGGGGCCACCGGCGTTAACAGCGTAGCGGCAAGGCAGCACGGCGCCGCTTTGCAAGCGCACCGCGTTCACATGCAACACGCCGTCGCTGGCAGCCGTGTCGAGGCCCACCGCCTCGTCGGCCACATAGCGCACGCCCTGGCTCTGTGCCTTTTTGCGCAGCGCGGTCAACAGCAGGTAGCCATCAAACCAGCCCTCGCCCGACAGGCCCAGCGAGCCCAGCACCACGTCCTGCAGCGCCAGCCAAGGAAAGCGCTCGGCCAGTTGCTGCGGGCTGAGCAGCGCCACATCGGCACCGTACTGCTTTTGCAACGCATGGTTCTCGCGCAGCGTGGCCTCGCCCGCCTGGGTGGCCAGGTACAGGTAGCCGCCTTCGTGCAGACCGATGTCGGGCACATCGCCGTTGCAGGCCAGCAGCGTGCCCACGTTGCGCAAAAACCCGATGCCAAACGCCGAGATCTGGATGTTGATGTCCGTCGAGAACTGCTGGCGGATGGAGCTGGCCGACAGCGCCGACGATGCACGTGCATAGGTCGGGTCGCGCTCGACCACTACCACCTCGCAGCCCGGTTGCTGCAGCGTGAGAAAGTACGCAATGGCACTGCCGATGACACCACCGCCGATGATGACGATGGGGGAAGAATCAGAGTTCATTCAAAGATCTCGCGGTGCAACGGCCCTTCGACAGGCTCAGGGCGAACGGGGGATGCGACACCACCCGCCCCAACCACACCCCACCCGTTCAGGCTGAGCCTGTCGAAGCCAGGGCGTGTGCCTGCGCAGCCCTTCGACAAGCTCAGGGCGAACGGCGTTGGCACTCAAACCAAGAGCCCTCACACGTCAAACGTAACACCCTGTGCCAGCGGCAGTGCGGTGGAGTAGTTGATGGTGTTCGTCGCGCGGCGCATGTAGGCCTTCCAGCTGTCCGATCCCGCTTCGCGCCCGCCGCCCGTTTCCTTCTCACCGCCAAACGCGCCGCCAATCTCGGCGCCGCTGGGGCCAATGTTCACGTTGGCAATGCCGCAGTCCGAGCCTGCGGCAGACATGAACAACTCGGCCTCGCGCACATTGAGCGTGAAGATGGACGACGACAGGCCCGCGCCCACGGCGTTGTTCATGGCGATGGCTTCGTCCAGCGTGCTGTAGCGCACCACGTACAGGATGGGCGCAAAGGTTTCATGCAGTGCGGGGCCTTCGTGTTTTTGCAGCTCCACCAACGCGGGGCGCACGTAGTACGCATCGGCACCGCCGATGCCTTCCACGCGGCCACCACCGTGCACTGTGGCACCCAGCGCACGGCTTTGCTCCAGCGCCTTTTGCATGCCGTCAAAAGCCATGCGGTCGATCAGCGGGCCCACCAGCGTTCCGGGCGTGCGCGGGTTGCCCACCTGCACATTGGCGTACACCTTGGCCAGCTGAGGCACCAGCTGGTCGTAAATGCTTTCGTGCACAAACAGGCGGCGCAGCGTGGTGCAGCGCTGGCCCGCCGTGCCCATGGCGGCAAACGCAATGCCGCGCAGGGCCAGGTTCAAATCGGCCGTGGGCGCCACAATGGCGGCGTTGTTGCCGCCCAGCTCCAGAATGCCGCGCGCAAACCGCGCTGCCAGGCGCGGGCCCACGGCGCGGCCCATGGCGGTGGAGCCCGTGGCCGACAACACTGGCACTCGGGCGTCATCCACCAGCACCTCGCCAATGTCGCGCTGGCCCACGATCAGCTCCAGCAGGCCTTCGGGTGCGTCGGCGCCAAAGCGTGCGAACTTGGCGATTGCGCGCTGCGCAATCGCGTGCGTGGCCAGGGCGGTGAGCGGGGTCTTCTCAGAAGGTTTCCACACCACCGAATCACCGCACACCAGCGCCAGCGCGGCGTTCCACGACCACACGGCCACAGGGAAGTTAAAGGCCGAAATGACGCCGCACACGCCCAGCGGGTGCCAAGTTTCCATCATGCGGTGGCCGGGGCGCTCGGTGGCAATCGTCAGGCCGTATAGCTGACGCGACAGGCCCACGGCAAAGTCGCAAATGTCGATCATCTCCTGCACCTCGCCCAGGCCTTCGGACGGGATCTTGCCCGCCTCGATGGTCACCAGCAGGCCGAGGTCCGCCTTGGCGGCGCGCAGCTCTTCGCCCAGCAGGCGCACCAGCTCGCCCCGGCGCGGTGCGGGCACATTGCGCCATGCCAAAAAGGCCGCATGCGCACGGCCGATGGCAGCGGTGGCATCGGTCGGGCTTTGCTGTGGCACCTGGGCCAGCACCTCGCCCGTGATCGGCGAACGTGCAGCCAGCGTGCCGCCGGTGTAGGCGGCGCGGGGCACGCCCAGGCGTTGCAGCAGTTGATCGACTTCAGACACAAGAGGGGTGATGGCAAGGGTGGCAGACATGGCGACTCGCAAAGGTGAAGGGGGTGCAGAAAAACAGATCAGCGCAAGAGAACCTACGCAAAGAATGCGCCAATATCCGCCAATCCCAGGGGGCTGGATAGCAAAAAAATGGAACTACTTGATCACAATTCAGAATGAAGTGCCTGAAAATTGCAGAGCTGCCAGCGCTTGATACATGAGCGCTGCGACCCAAAACAGTGCACAGGCCGCACACGCCGCTCATTCCCCCTGCGCATGATCCACGCAATCACCCCACATGACCCTGCTGCGCCGTACCTTCCTACCCTCCACCGCCGACCTGCTGGCCTTTGAGGCCGCCGCCCGCCACCAGAGCGTGTCGCGTGCGGCCGAAGAGCTGCACCTCACCCAAAGTGCCGTGTCGCGCCAGATCCGCCAACTGGAGGAGCAGATTGGCACCGCACTCTTTCACCGCGTACGCCAGCGCGTGGTGCTGACCGACGCGGGCCGCGTCTACGCGGCCGATGTGCAAAACGTGCTGCAGCAACTGTCGGCCAGCACACAAAAGGCCATGGCGTTTTCCAGCGCCGACGGTTTGCTCAACCTGGCCGTGCTGCCCACGCTGGGCACGCGCTGGCTCATCCCGCGCCTACCGCGCTTCATGGCGCTGCACCCGGACGTGACAGTCAACTTTTCTGCCCGCACCGAGCCCTTTGACTTTGCAGGCACCCCGTTCGACGCCGCCATCCACTTCGGCGCGCCGCATTGGGCGGGCGCCGTGTGCCAATACCTGATGCACGAAGAAGTGGTGCCCGTGTGCAGCCCCGGCTATCAAAACCAGCACGGCATACACACCCCGCAAGACATCGCCCGCGTGGTGCTGCTGCAGCAAAGCACCCGCCCCACCCAATGGGCCGAATGGTTTGAACGGGTGGGCGCCCCCACCAACCTGGCACTGCGCGGCCCCCGGTCCGAACAGTTCGCCATGATCGCCCAAGCCGCCGTCTCCGGCCTGGGCGCCGCCCTGCTCCCCCGCTTCCTGATCGAACCCGAGCTGGCCGCAGGCAGCCTGGTAGAGCTATCGACCACCGTGCTGACCAGCAGCGACGACGCGTACTACTTGGTGTACCCGGAGACACGCGCACAGACGCCGTTGGTGAAGGCGTTCAGGGATTGGGTGGTGGGGGAGTGTGGGGGGCAAAGGCAGGCGGCGTAAGTCAGGCCATCCAGCGCCGCGGGGTGAGGCGCCGATGAAACAATGCGGGTACCCGCTACAGAGTCCTCAAGTATTGCGAAGCGAACGCAATGCTTCAAAAGCTGCAGCCATTTGAGCAGGATTCATCCCTTGCGCGCGGCGTCGCAGCATGAGCTGATCGAATCGCGCATCCAAATCGGGCACCCCGGCGCAATGCGCCAAGGCGAGATTGGCGAGATAGGCCCTGACATAGATGGGATGGCGAGGCTCTGCCAGGTCATACGCGAGGAAATCTTCCCGCGTTTTGCATTGATCGAGAACAGGCACCAACTCGGCCTGCAGCCAACTAGCCAGCGCGGACAAAAAGCGGTCCAGTCCGGCCACCCCCGAGGCGAGGTAGCCGCGAGATGTCGGCTTCGCAGGCGAGAAGCGGTGCAGGAAGGCGTTTATTTGCGGAGTGTCCACAACCTCGAAGGGAATGCGGGTCTGCGGCGCACAGATTTTGGCCACCGGCTCGGGCAACACTGGCGTAATGCTGCAAAACAAACTCGCAACATAGTCGCTGGCCGCGTCCCCCCTCCACTCGACCAAAATGCACTGCTCGCCCAACAGCGTGTGCCGTACCAGCTGCGTCAGCACCTGATTACCGCGCGGCGGTGGCGTTTCCAAAACAAAACCATGGGGCTGCAATCGAGGCAAAACAAGCGCCCGAAAGCGCCCTTGCACGTCGATCAACCCCGACGGCACGGGCGGCGCAGCAATCGGCCGATGAACCAGGCGCTCACGGCCCGCCTCGGAAAGCCGCCAGGGCCCAGGCACAAAGCACTCCCCGGCCTGCTCGTCATAAACGCTCAGCCCCAAAGCCACCGCCTCATCGATCAGGTGCGGATAGAAGTTGTCAGGCAATGTGCTGGCCAGCCCCAACGACCAGACCATTTCGTCAAGAACACCATTCGGCGCATCCAGCGTCCAGTGAGACGCAAGTTCCGGCATGAAGGCGTGAATGCGTCGCGCAAGCTCTACAAACCGCGGGTTAGATGGAGCGGGCTGATCGACCTGCCGAGCCAGGACTGCCTGCGCCTCCATCCAGGTAGCCGGGGTGGGTTGATCCCACAGGTGAATGACGTAACTCATAAAAACTCCTCTCTTCGCGGGATTTTCCTATCGCCGACGAGACGTGCCTGCGGAAACCGCGCAAAGCATCAGGTGATGCGGTATTTGGCCGCCAGACATAGCCCATCCGCACCCTGCTGCAGTCAATACCCGGTTCCTTCCCTTTCGCTCCGCACCGTCCCCTCCGTCCAACGTGGGTCGCCACGTCCCCTCACAAATGCCTCAACAAATACCCCAACCCGGTATTCGCCACCAGCCCCACCAACACCAGCCCTCCAGCCACCACGGCTGCACGACCCGCGCCTAACCCCGCGCGCTCGCGCACCCAATGCCACTCGGCGACAAAAAACCACAGCAACGCCAGGAGTGCAAGCCCCACTCCGGCAGCGGAGAGCAGCCCACCCGACAGTGCGAACGTGGTGCTGATCGACATGGCCATTGCAAACGGTGCCACCAGGTAGCACTGCTCATAAAACGGGTTGCGCAGGTTGACGCGGTGGATGGGCTGGCGGCTGTGGCGCATGTACCAGACGGCGCCCGCCAAAGACCAGATTCCAAACGCCATGGTGCGGTACAGCAGCAGGTTTTGCTCGGAGTTGAGCAGAGCGCCTGCCAGCCTGCCCATCTCTGCGTTGCCCTGTTTGCGCAGGGCCAGGTCGAACACATGGGACACCAGCACGCACAGGATGAGCAGCAGTGGCGGGCTGATGGCGTCGCCGTAGCGGTCGTCGCCTTCGCGGGTTTGTTCGGCCCGTACGTAGGCCACCATCTGGCGCGGGCGCAGCAGAATGCGCAACAGGGTTTTGGGCAGCAAGATCAGCCAGATCAGTGCCTCGTACACAAAGTCTTCAAATGACTTGAGGATCTTGAGAAAGTCCACAGGAGCTCCTTGCGGCGGTGGGCAGGTTCAATGGCTCAGGCAGCATTGCGGGCCGAGGCCAGCACAAAGGCCATGATGGTCCAGTCGTTGGCAATGTGGGCGATGGTGCTGGCCCACAGGTTGCGGGTGTAGATGAAGACTGCCGTCAGCACCAGGCGCGCAGTGCCAATGACCAGCAGGGCCTGGCCCACATGCCATTGGTAGGTGGGCAGGTGCAGTGCGCCAAATACCAGCGCCGTAACCACCCATGCCGCGGCCACGGCCCAACGGGCGGGCATGCCAGCATGGTGCAGCAAGGCCACGGTGGCCAGCAGGGGCAGGATGGTGACCAGTTCTTCGCCCAGCAGTTGCACGGCTACCAGGGCGAGGTGCGCTATCAGCTGCCCAAGAGGCAGAGTAGCCAGGGTGTTGAGGCCTGGGTTGCCACTGAGGTGCGATTCACCCAACGCGTATAGCGCCACCAGCGCGGGCAAGCCGATCACCAGCGGCACCGCGGCCAGCCCCAGCGCCACATCGCGCCAGCGGGGTCGCCTGAACAGCGCCACCCATGCCGGGCCCACCGCCCATCGCAGCCCCGCCCACTGCACGCCCACAAACAGCAGCGCGGCCAAAGCGCCACCCCACAGGTCCGGCAACCAGCGGGGCACTGCCACCAACAGCGCAAAGGCCGCTGCGCTGGCGGCCCACAACTGCGCGCTGCTGCGCGTGGTCAGCGGCACGGGGTTGCCAAAGCTATAGGGCAGGTCGGACTCGATAGATGCAGGCGTGGTGGTGCGGGTCAAGGTGGCCTCCCTGGGTGCGCAATAAAACAGCAAGCCAAAACAGGCTTGCGTTGGTGGGCGCTAGGTTACCCGGCCTTGGCATTGGCGGCGCAAGACACAGGTCCGCGCGCTAGGCACCGTGCGCAGCCGCAGCACGCACCATCAGCTGGTAGATGCGCCCTGTGGTCGGCTCCACACACTCCACCACACGGGTGAAACCAAGGCGGCGGTAGAACGGCACGCTCAGCGGGTTGAAGGTTTCCAGATAGCAAGCGGCGCCCGCATGGTCTGCCCTGGCCAGGGTGGACGACAACAGCCGCTGTGCAAGCCCCTGGCCGCGCGCGGTGGAGTGCACGCCCAATATGGACAGATACCACGCGTTGTGCAAATCGGCGGGCACTTGCGCTTCCATGGCGGCGCAGATGCGCTCGTAGTGGTCAAACCCGCGCGGGCCCAGCAGCTGGCGCAGGCTGCCGGTGCGCACCGCGCTGTGATGTGCCCTGTCTGCGGCTGACGCGTGAGGCGTGATCCACAGCGCGGCGCCGTGGGGGTCAGCCACCTGCACATCGCCCACGGCACGGGCTTCATCCATGGCCAGCGCGCAGTAGTGGGCCAGCACCTGCAAACGACGATCAGGATCAGTAGCGTGGTCGATGGTGACGGCTTGGTAGAAAGGGTCGTCCAACAGCGCCTCGGCCAGTGCTGCGCAGACGTGGGGGTGGGCTATCAAAGAGGGCGAATCGGGCATCGTTGCGGTGGGCATGGTCAGCGTTGTTGTCATGGTCATGGTGTGCTGGGCCAGCGTTTCGCTTATTTATTCCTGCCCTGCGGGCTGGATGGCGTGATCGGAGCGCACGCTCGACAGGCTTTGCGCAGGCCGCCGCAGCGTCGCATCAAACGGATTGATCTTCGGCCCAATTGCCGCGGCCTCGCGCTTGAGCAGCTCCACCACCGTCGGCAAGCGATCATCGTTCAAGCGCGCTGAGATGGTGCCCACACTCAGCGCCGCCACCGCGCGGCCTTCGCGGTCCAAGATCGGCACGGCCACACCGGCCATGCCTTCGAGCAAGCCGGTATTGCGGCCCGCGTAGCCCAGCTGGCGCACCCGCTCGATTTCGGTACGCAGGTACACCTCGTCAAACACACCGTACTCGCGCACGCGCGACAAGTTGAAGCGGATGACCTCTTCGCGCTCGGCCTCGGGCAAAAACGCCAGGATGGCCAGGGCGCCCTGCCCCATGCCCAGGGCCACGCGGCCACCAATGTCGCCGGTGAACGAGCGGATGGGGAACGGGCCTTCGCTGCGGTCTAGGCACACGGCATCGAACCCGCTGCGCACCAAGAGAAAGATGCTGTCGCCCAGGCTGGCGCACAGGCGCAGCAGCGCGGGGCGGCACAGGCTGCGCAGGTCGCCAGGGTTGCCTGCTTTGGCGGCCAATGCGAAGAAGTCCATGCTCAGTCGGTAGAGCTTGCTGCGCTCGTCCTGCTCGACCATGCCCTCTGCCACCAGCGATTGCAGCAAACGGTGCGTGGTGCCCTGCGTCAGGCCCACGGCACGCGCCAATTGGGTGACTCGCCCGCCCTCGGCCTGCAAGGCCGACAGGGCCCGGATGACGGCAAACACCCGGGGTACGCCGCCTGAAGCGATGGGTGCGGTTGATGCTGCTTCCATACCTCGCTCCTGTGGAATTGCTTGTTCAAACTAAAGGCATCATATTTCATTGAACGGAATAAATTCAATAAAACTTCCGTTTAATGGAATACCCGAAGCGTTCTGGTTTGTTTATTGCAATAGATTCAATTGAAACAAGCGGCTGCTTCAATCTTTGTGCAGTGCATGCACCACCCCGGTGCAAACACCCCAAAGGCCCGCAGCCCCTCCATGCAACTCCACAGCAGGTGGCACGCACCGCCCCCAGGCAACCCGTGCGATGCCACCACCGGAAAGGCTTTCGCCATGTCGTTTCTCAAGCTCACGGATGTGACCAAGTTCTATGGCAGCACCTGCGCGGTGCAGGCCATGAACCTCACGGTGCAAAAGGGTGAATTTGTGTCGCTGCTCGGGCCCTCGGGCTGCGGCAAGACGACCACGCTGCAGATGGTGGCGGGGTTTGAGCCCGTGACCAGCGGGCGCATTGAGCTCGATGGCAAGGACATCACCCACGCCAAGGCCAACACGCGCGGCCTGGGCATCGTGTTCCAGAGCTATGCCCTCTTCCCCCACATGACGGTGGCGGCCAACGTGAGCTTTGGGCTGGAAATGCGCAAGGTGCCCAAGGCCGAGCGCGCCGAGCGCGTGGCCCAGGCGCTGGCCCTGGTGCACCTGGAAAAGCACGCCACGCGCTACCCCCGCGAGCTGTCGGGCGGCCAGCGCCAACGGGTGGCCCTGGCACGTGCGCTGGTGATCGAGCCGCCCGTGCTGCTGCTGGACGAGCCCCTGTCCAACCTCGACGCCAAGCTGCGTGAGGAGATGCAGTTTGAGCTGCGGCAGATTCAGCGCAAGGTGGGCACCACCACCATCATGGTCACGCACGACCAGAGCGAGGCCATGTCCATCAGCGACCGTGTGGTGGTGATGGAGGCCGGCCGCGCCACGCAGATCGACCACCCCCACCGCGTGTACGAACACCCGCGCACGCGCTTTATCTCCACCTTTGTGGGCAAGGCCAACCTGTTGCCGGGCAAGGTAACGCATGCCAATGGCACCCACACGCATGTGGCCGTGGGTGGGCTGACGGTGGAAATCAACGGTGCCCGCTACCGCCCCGGCGCCGCCGTGCTGCTGAGCGTGCGGCCTGAAAAGGTGCAACTGGTACCCGCCGTGCAGGGCCGGCTCGATGGTGAGGTGTGCGAGCGCTTCTTTTTGGGAAGCCAGTGGCTGTACCGCGTGGGCACGCCCGTGGGCGACCTGATGGTGCTGGCACCCAACGACGGCCGCGCCGCGCTGGCCGAGGGCGAGCGCACTGGCGTGGACTGGCCCGACCACTGCATGCGCCTGCTGCCCGCCGATGAAACCGCCCTGGCCGAGCTGGAGGCCGAAGACACCGCCGCCGAGGTGGCGCCATGAGCCTGGCCACCACCTTGCTGCACAAAAAGGCTGCGCCCTGGTGGCTGTCCGGCCCGGCGCTGGTGCTGTTCACGGTGTTGCTGCTGGTGCCGCTGGCGCTCACGGCCGTGCTGTCGTTCAACGCGTTCGACCCGGCCACCGGGGTGAAGGCGGGTGAGTTCACGCTGGAGCATTACGCCCATGTGTTCACCGATTCGTATTACCACACGATCTTCTGGCGCACGTTCTGGATTGCGGGGCTGGTCACGCTGATCTGCGTGGCCATTGGCGCACCCGAGGCCTACATCCTGAGCCGCATGGGCAACCCGTGGCGCTCCATCCTGCTGCTGGTGGTGCTGGCACCGCTGCTGGTGTCGGTGGTGGTGCGCGCCTTTGGCTGGAGCATGCTGCTGGGCCCCGAGGGGCTGGTGAATGGCGCGCTGCAGCTTGTTGGCATCGGCCCGGTAAAGATGCTCTACACCGAGATCGCGGTGGTCATCGCCCTGGTGCATGTGATGCTGCCCTTCATGGTGATCCCCGTGTGGACCTCGCTGCAGAAGCTGGACCCGGGTGTGGAAAACGCGGCACTGTCTCTGCAGGCCTCGCCCTTCACCACGCTGCGGCGCATTGTGTTGCCGCAGGTACTGCCTGGCATCCTGTCCGGCAGCCTCATCGTGTTCGGCCTGGCGGCCAGTTCGTTCGCCATTCCCGGCCTGCTGGGCGGGCGGCGGCTGAAGATGGTGGCCACGGTGGTGTACGACGAGTACCTACACGAACTGAACTGGCCCCTGGGCGCCGCGATTGCGCTGACGCTGCTGGTGGCCAACCTGGTGGTCATGCTGAGCTACAACCGATTGGTTGAAGGCCGCTACAAAAAATCTCTCGGGTGAGCACGATGCAAAAGAACGGCCCTCTCGCCCTCGCATTCAACGCGCTGGTCATCACCTTCATGCTCGCCCCCTTGCTGGTGGTGTGCATCGTGGCGTTCACGCCGCACAACACGCTGACGCTGCCCACCACCGAGTTCTCGCTGCGCTGGTTCAAGGCGGTGTTCGAGCATTCGGACTTTGTGCAGTCGTTCTGGAACAGCCTGTGGCTGGCGCTGGCATCGGCCACGCTGGCCACAGTGCTGGCCGTGCCTGCGGGCATTGCCATCACGCGCTACGAGTTTGCGGGGCGCGGCTTTCTCAACGGCCTGTTTCTGTCGCCACTGATCATTCCGCATCTGGTGCTGGGTGTGGCCCTGCTGCGCCTGTTTGCGCTGCTGGGCGGCACGGGCAGCTTTGGCTGGCTGGTGTTTGCGCATGCGCTCATCGTCACGCCTTACACCCTGCGGCTGGTGGTGGCGGCACTGGTGGGGTTTGACCGCAGTGCCGAGCATGCAGCCCTGTCGCTGGGCGCCAGCCAGGCCACGGTGTTCACGCGCATCACGTTGCCGATGATCCTGCCCGGCGTGACCGGCGGCTGGATGCTGGCCTTCATCAACAGCTTTGACGAAGTGACCATGTCGATCTTTGTCACCTCACCCAGCACGGTGACGCTGCCGGTGCGCATGTACATGTACGCCACCGAGTCGATTGACCCGCTGATGGCGGCGGTCTCGGCACTGATGGTGGCCCTGACGGCCTGCGCGATGGTGATTCTCGACCGGGTGTATGGACTCGATCGCGTTCTGGTCGGCCGGAAATAAATGAGCACCGCAACCATGAGTTCCAGCCAACCTCTGCTCCACCGCGTGGCCGAAAAAGACCGCGCGCCCGTGCCCTTCTTGCTCGATGGGGAGACCGCCACGGCGCTCGAAGGCGACACGGTGCTCACGGCCATCCTCACCCACCGCGCCCAATTGCGCCGCAACGAGTTCAGCCATGAGCCGCGCGCAGGCTTTTGCCTGATGGGCGCGTGCCAGGACTGCTGGGTGCAAACCGCCACGGGCGAACGCCTACGGTCTTGCGCCACCTTCATCCAGGCAGGCATGCAGCTGACCACCGGAGCGCCCGCATGACCGCCCCCACCTTGCAACCCGTGATTGTGGGCGCAGGCCCTGCGGGCATTCGCGCCGCGCAAACCCTGGTGGCGCATGGCGTGCGGCCCGTGGTGATGGACGAGGCCGCGCGTGGCGGCGGGCAAATCTACCGCCGCCCACCGGCCCACTTTGCCCGCAACGCGCAAACGCTGTACGGCACCGAAGCATCACGCGCCACGGCGCTACACAGCAGCTTCGATGGACTGCGCGCCCACATCGACTACCAACCCGACAGCCTGGTGTGGAACGCCCAGAGCGGCCTGCTGGACGTGCTGCACGGCCCCACGCAGACCACGCATACGGTGCCCTACGGCCAGCTCATTGTGGCCAGCGGTGCCACCGACCGCGTGCTGCCCGTGCCAGGCTGGACGCTGCCTGGCGTGTACACGCTGGGTGGCACTCAAGTGGCGCTGAAGTTCCAGGGCTGCACCATCGGCCGCAACGTGGTGCTGATGGGCACCGGACCGCTGCTGTATCTGGTGGCCTACCAATATGCCAAGGCGGGTGCAAAGGCTGGGGTGAAGGTCGCGGCAGTGCTGGACACCGCCCGCTTTGCCGACCAACTGGCCGCCCTGCCCGGCATGCTGACGCAGCCTGCCGTGCTGGCCAAAGGGATGTACTACGTGGGCTGGCTGCGCGCGCACGGCGTGGCGGTGCACACCGGCGTGCGGCCTGTTCGCGTGGAGGGCGAAACACGGGTCAATGCCGTGGTGTGGACCGACGGCCAGAACGAGCACACCGTGCCCTGCGATGCCGTGGGCTTTGGCTACGCCCTGCGGTCCGAAACCCAACTGGCAGACCTGCTGGGCTGCCGCTTTGCCTGGGCGCCCATGCACCGCGCCCACCTGCCCGAGCGCGACAGCGCAGGGCGCACCAGCGTGGCCGGCGTGTACCTGGCGGGGGATGGCGCGGGCATCATGGGCGCCGATGCGGCCGAATGGGCGGGTGAGCGCGCTGCGCTGGCGCTGCTGGCCGACCACAGTGTGAAGGTGGGCACTGCACGCGCGGCGGAACTGGAACGCAAACTGACGAATCTGATGCCCTTCCGGCAAGGGCTGGAGCGCGCCTTCCCCTTCCCCACAGATTGGGCAACGCACGCCCCCGATGCGCTGGTGGTCTGCCGCTGCGAGAACATCACGGCAGGCGAGCTACGCGCCTGCGCCCACGATGCGGGGGCCGACGAAATGAACCGACTCAAGGCCCAGACCCGCGTGGGCATGGGCCGCTGCCAGGGCCGCATGTGCGGTGTGGCCGCTGCAGAAATCCTGGCCCACGCCACAGGCAAGCCGATTGACACGGTAGGACGGCTGCGCGGACAGGCGCCGATCAAGCCTATTCCCATCCACCTGCAAGCCCAGGCGGAGGCCAGCGCATGACCGCCACCCGAACCATCGACACCGACGTTGCCATTGTGGGCGGCGGCATCATGGGTGCATCGGCCGCACTGGCACTGCGCCGCAAAGGTGTGGCGGTGGTGCTGCTGGAGCGCGACCTGTGCGGCTCGCGCTCCAGCGGCGTGAACTACGGCGGCGTGCGCCGCCAGGGCCGCCCTGTGAGCCAGCTGCCGCTGGCGCAGCGCGCCCACCAGGTGTGGGCCGACCTGCCCGCGCTGATTGGCACCGATGGCGAATACCAGCGCAGCGGGCACTTCAAGATTGGCCGGAGCGAAGCGGACATGGCCGCGCTGGAAGCCTACGCCAACCTGAGCCGCGACTTTGACCTGGGCATCCAGCTCATCTCGGGCGCCACGCTGCGCGAGCGCTGCCCTTGGCTGGGCGGGCGCGCCGTGGGTGGCTCGCTGTGCCCCGACGACGGTCAAGCCAACCCGCGCCTGGTGTCGCCCGCGTTTGCGCTGGCGGCCAGGCGCGCGGGTGCGCAGATTCTGGAGCGCACACCGATGACCTCGGTGGAGCACGACGGGCAGCTGTTCACCGTGCGCTCGGGCACCACCGTGGCGGTGCGTGCGCCCGTGCTCATCAACTGCGCTGGTGCCTGGGCCGGTGCGCTGGCCGCGCAGTTTGGCGAGGCCGTGCCCATTCACTCCGGCCACCCCGCCATGGCGGTTACCGAGCCCCTGCCCTTTTTCATGCACTGGAGCCTGGGTGTGGAGGGCGGCGGCATCTACTGCCGACAGGTGGCGCGCGGCAATCTGGTGCTGGGCGGCGGCGCAGGTGTGGCGCTGGATGCCGACCGCGCCCGCTCCGAGCGCAGCGCCATCGCGACCCTGGCAGTGCAGGCGGTGGAGCTGCTGCCCGCCCTCAAGAACGCGCACTTCATTCGCACCTGGAGCGGCACCGAAGGCTATCTGCCTGACCGCCAGCCGGTGCTGGGCAAGAGCCACACCACGCCCGGCCTGATCCATGGCTTTGGCTTTGCCGGTGCGGGCTTTCAGATTGGCCCCGGCGTGGGTGAGGTGCTGGCCGAGCTGGCCCGCGATGGCCGCAGCACCACGCCGATTGATGCCTTTGCGATTGAGCGATTTCTCCCAACGACGGTGGCTGACGTGGCCAGCACTGCCGCTGCCCACTGACCCCGTTTGCCACCGACAAAACTCCCCTCCCCACCAGAAAGGAAACCACCATGACCTTCTCCCCCCGCTTTGCCAGCCGCACCCGCCGCGCCCTTGTGACGGCCGCCGCACTGACCGCCGTGGCCGCCGCAGGCACCGCCACCGCGCAGACCAAAACGCTGTACATCGGCATGAATGGCGGCACGATGGAGAAGGCGTACACGCAGTACGTGTTCCCGGCGTTTGAAAAGCTGCACGGTGCGAAGGTGGTGGTGGTGCCGGGCACTTCGTCCGACATCCTGGCCAAGGCCCAGGCCAACAAGGACAAGCCGCAGATGCACGTGATGTTTCTGGACGACGGCATCATGGTGCGCGCCATGGGCATGGGCCTGTGCGAAAAGCAAAAGCCCAACCCGCACCTGAACGACATCTACCCCGCCGCGCGCTTCAAGGACGACCTGGCCAGCGGCGTGAGCCTGGGCATGACGGGCATTGCCTACAACACCAAGATGTTTGCCGAAAAGGGTTGGCCAGCGCCCACCTCGTGGATGGACTTTGGGGACCCCAAGTTCAAGGGCAAGGTGGTGTTCCAGTCCATGCCGTCGTCGTCGTTCGGGCTGCACGGCTTTTTGATGTTCAACCGCATCCAGGGCGGCAACGACAAGAACGTGGAGCCAGGCTTCAACAACTGGGCCAAGACGATTGGCCCGAATGTGCTGGAGTACATCCCCAGCTCGGCCAAGATTTCGGAGATGGTGCAAACGGGTGAAGCGGCCCTCTTCCCACTCACCCCCACCGGCGTGGCGGCACTCAAGATCAAGGGCATTCCGGTGGAGTACGCCCAGCCCAAGGAGGGCTCGGTGGTGCTGCTCACGGCCCAGTGCGTGATCGCCAAGAACAGCGAGCCCGAACTGGCCCAGAAGCTGGCGGAATTTTTGCTGAGCCCCCTGGCACAGGCCAATGTGCTGCAGTTTGGCGCCCAAATCCCCACCAACCCGCAAGCGCCCGTGGTGGGTGATGGCGCCGAACAGGTGGGCAAGATCAACCAGTGGATGAAGAACGCCGTGACGCTGGACTGGGACAGCATCAACGCCAACCGCCCCGCCTGGAACGCGCGCTGGAACAAGACCATCGAGCGCTGACCCGCCGACGGCCGCTAAGCGCCATCACCATCGCCATCACCGGCCCTGCAGCGGCTACAGCGCGGCGCGTGGTGGCCAGCAATCCCTTTCAGTAATGCGCATGCGGCGCCGTGCCGCTGCCACTCGGCACCGCCGCAGCCGGGGCTGGCGCGGGGCGGCGTGGGCGCGGCACCACGCTCAGCTGCATCGTTTCAAGCACCGGGGCGGCCTGCACCTGCAGGCCCTTGCGGGGCAAATCCACCAACTGCTCGGCATGCCACACGCGCAGCTGGGCGGCCCCGTCGGGCACGCTGGCAAAGCGGGCAATGCCGTCGGCATCGGTCTTCAGCGTCCAGGCCGAGTCGGTCACAAACACATGCCCACGCATGGAGCCGTGCAGGTGGCAGCCCAGCAAGAACACGCCGGGGCTGCGCAGCGCAACATCCGCTGACTGGGCAGGCTGGCCGTCTTGCTTGCCCGCCAGCCGCAGTTCAAACCCTTCATTGGCCGCAGCCCCGGTGGGCACAGGCCCGGCGGCGTTTCCACGCACATGGTGGTCCCACCGGTCCTGGTTGGTGAAGCGGATGGTGGTGCCCGGCGCCACCACCGTGAGAGCGGGCACAAAGCGCATGCGCTCTTGTTCGATGGTGGGGCTGGCCTGCAACAGGCTGGGCGCGCTGCCGCCCGCTGCGGGGTACAGCACCACCACGGCATCGGGCACGGGCTTGCCATCCCTGTCCAGCACCTGGACTTGAACATTTCCGGCGCTAGCGCTTGATACACAAGCGCTAGCAGCTACAAAAAACATAGCAATAGACAATATTTTCATGGTGTCAACGCTGGGTAATGATGTCGCGGTGCATGGGCGCCAGCAGCGCCAACAGGCGGTTTTGCTGAGCGAACGGTATGCCCTGGGCGTGCATGGCGGCTTGCAGCACTTCCACCAAGGCATTGAAGTGGCCCTTGGTGATGTCCATGTCGGCATGGGCTGATTTCATGTCAGCGCCTTCATATTGGCAAGGCCCCCCGCTGATCTGGCAGATCTGGTCTGTGAGGCTCTCTTTGAGGGCTGCGGGCTTGGTGTCCTTAAAGTGCGCGCCAATGCGCGGGTCTTGGACGGCACGGTCCACAAAGTCGTCCATCAGCCGGGCGATGCCAGGCTTTTCGCCCAGCGCCTGGTACAGCCCGGCGGGGGCAGGCGCGGCGGCGCGTGCCATGGCTAGTGTGGCGGACGATTGTTGGGCGGTGGCGGGCAAGGCCAGCAGCAGGGCTGTGGCCAAAACCCAGGGGGAATGGTGGGTGTTCATGGTGTGCTCCGAAGGTGGGGTCGCGTGGATGGCAAAGCGAGCGAAAGCGGCTAGAACGCCACCTGGGCCGAGAGGTAGTAACCCGTCTGGCGCCGGTCACGGGTGACGCCGGGCACGATGCGGCCCAGGTCGACGTAGGCCAGCGTGAGCGATACGTTCTTGCTAGGCGCCCAGGCGATGAAGAGGTCCTTCCAGTCGTCCTCGCGCAGCGCAGCACCCAGGCCTGCCGCAGCGCCCAGCGCCTGCAGGTTGTTGGGTTTGAAGCGGTATTCGGCCCCCACGGCCAGGTTGGGCCGCAGCAGGTAGGCGATGGAGAACTCGGGCTGCAGGCTGCGGCGGTTTTTGCCAGGCGCTGCCGAGCCAAAGCCCAGCAGGCCGTTTTGGTTGGCGTTGGTGTAGCGCAGCGTGCCGTTGAGCAGCAGGCCCTGCCCCAGCAGCAGCTTGGTGGCGCTCACATACACATCGGTGCCGCTGGTTTGGGTGCCCAAAAAGTCGAGCACCGATTGCAGCGAACCCGGGCGCACCTGTTTGTGCTCCAGCCCCACGGCGATCTGCGGCATCCAGGTGTCGGCATCCAAAATAGCGTCGCCCGCCAGCTTCACCTTCAGGCCCAGCACATCCATCTGGATATGCTGGCCCGGCACCACGCCAAAGGGGGCAATGCCGTTCAAGGCAAAGGCGGGCGCGGCATCAAAGTCTTGCCGTGCCAGCGACAGCTCCACCCGGTCTTTGTAGCCCAGTGCCACGCCATAGCTGGTGAGAGCGTAGTCCTGCGTGCCCGCACGCGTGGCGTAGCTGCTCACGCCCAGCTCCCCCTCTGTGGCGTTGGTGCCAATCACCGCCCAGGGCGTGATGCCGCCGCCAGCACTGCCGGTGATGGAGCTGACGCCCCCGGTGAGCAGCAGCTTGCCCGTGTCGGCCTGGGCGGCGCCCGCTGCCAGTGCACCGGCAGTGAGGAGCAGGGGGAGAAGGTGTTTTTTCATCGAAAAGCTCCTGAAGCAAGGGCAGACAGGTTGAACCAAAGCAGGAAAGAGGCACTGCACATGCGAGTGCCCCGAGTTGGAGATTCGTTTCATAAAGATGCCGAGCATCGCCGCCATGCTGCGTTGCAAATCCTCGCGATCGCTACGGCTATCGCTGCGGTTTGCGCCTTGCCTGACGACGATTTCGACCTCTTTATTTCATCAACGAACTTCCAACGCAGGACACTAGGCACACCTCTTGAATACGCAAGCCAGCGCGGCATGGATTCAACGGGGCGCAAAAAAATAACGCCAGCGCCTCAGAAAGCCGATAGGTCTTCGGTAGGCAAGGCGCTGTCCAGCAGGGCCAGGGCTTCATCAAATGCCAGGGCATCCAGGTGCTGCTGCAGTGCGGCCTGCCGCTCGGGGCCCAGCACATGGGCCAAGGCGGGGGCCAGGGCGTCCCACTCGTCCAGCGCGGCCAGGTCGCGGTGTTGCAAGGCGGCGCGCAGCGAGCCGATGCGCGCCAGCGTGGCGGGGTCGAGAGCAGGCGTGTCGGCGCTCTGGCGGGCAGGCGCATGGGCCACCTCGGGCTGGGACTGCGCCAACGCCGCCTCCCAGCCCTGCAATGCGGGCTGCAGCTGCGCAAGCACCTTGGCAAGCACCTCGGGCTGCTGCTGGCGCGCGGCGTCTTCGGCTTGCGATGCCAGGGCGTGCAGCGCCTGCGCGCCCACCGAGCCTGCCATGCCCTTGAGATCGTGCAAGGGCAGCTTCAAGGCGTCTATCTCCTGCGGGGTGGGTGCATCGGACAACGCGGGCAGGCCGCCCACGCAGGCCACGATGCGCCGGACCAGTTGCCACAGCAGCGGTGCATGCCCCTTGAGCCGCGCATGCGACTGTGCAGCCGATACGCCGGGCAGCGTGGGCCAGTCAGGGGGCACGGGCTGCGGGCTGGCGGGCGGATTGGCATCGGCCGCCACGCCCGCGCGCTGCGCCAACCCGGGCAGACAGCGCCACAGGGTCCGCACCAGCACGGGCGGGTCAAACGGTTTGCCCACCACCGCGTTCATGCCCGCACCAATGGCCTCGGTCTGCTCCGACAAAGACACCCCAGCCGTGAGCCCGATGACGGGCAAGCCCGCCAGGCTCGGGGTGGAGCGAATCTGCCGGGTGGCATCCAGCCCATTGAGCACGGGCATGTGCACATCCATCAGCACGGCATCAAAGCCCTGCGGGCGGGCCAGCAGCAAATCCAGCGCGGCCTGGCCATGCCCTGCCACACCCACCTCGGCGCCTTCTGCCTGCAGGATGCGGGCCGCAATTTCCTGGTTGGTTTCGTTGTCGTCCACCACCAGCAAGCGCACGCCCGGCAGCCCCTGCCCCATGGGCAGAGAGGGCGCTGCTTCGCGGTGCAGCAGCAGCCCCATGCTCCGGTGCATGGGCAACGTGACGACAAAGCGGCTTCCCTGGCCTACCTTGCTGTGCACTTCCACCGTGCCATGCATCATCTCGACCAGTTGCTTGACGATGGACAGCCCCAGCCCAGTGCCGCCATAGCGGCGGGTGGTCGACAAATCGGCCTGCACAAAAGGGGCAAACAGGCGCTTGCAAGCGTCTTCGGCAATGCCAATGCCGGTGTCGCTCACGCTCATTTGCACCCGGAAGGTGCCGCTGCCCAACGCTTCGTGGCGCACCGTCAGGCGCACTTCGCCACGCTCGGTGAACTTCATGGCGTTGCTCAGCAGGTTGATCAGGATCTGCTGCAAGCGGGTGCTGTCTCCCTCCAGCGGCTGGGGCACGGGTTCGTTCACGTCCACCACAAAGGCCACGCCCTTTTCGCGGGCCTGCATGTCAATCAGGGCGGCCACATCGCGCACGACCTGGTTCACGTCCACAGGCACCCGCTCCAGGGCCATCTCGCCGGCCTCGATTTTGGAGAGGTCCAGGATGTCGTTGATGACCGCCAGCAGGGCCTTGCTGGCCACCTGCACACGCCGAAGCATGCCCTGCTGCTCTTCGTCCAGCGCGGTGCGCGCCAGCAGGTACGACAGGCCCAGCACCGCATTCATGGGGGTGCGGATTTCATGGCTCATGTTAGCCAGGAAACGGCTCTTCGCTTCGTTGGCCGCGTTGGCCTGCTGCATGGCCACGCGCAGCGACTGCTCTTGCTCCAGCCGCAAACGGATGTCTGAGGCAATGCCCAGGTAGCCGGTGAACTGGCCGTTGGCGTCCTGCATGCGCGTCACCGCCAGCGACACGGGCACCCGCACGCCATCGGCCCGCCGCATGAACCACTGCGTCTGCGGGTCCTGCGTGGCCTGGTGGAACTGGGCCACACGGCGCAGCGCTCCAAACTCGCCTGCGCCATCCGTTTCGTCGCCCATGGGCTGGGCATCTTTCGCAAGGACATCGGCTTCAAAGAAGGCCAGCGCATTCGTTTGCCCAACCACTTTGTCGGCGTGCGTGTCCAGCAAAAGCTCTGCCCCTCGGTTGAGCAGCGACACCACGCCCCGGGGGTCTGTGGCCACAATGGCCACCTGGGTCGAAGCCTCCAGCACCGCGCGCAACAGGGCCAAAGTGCGCTGCAGCTCCAGCTCGGTGCGTTTGCGGTTGGTGATGTCCGTGCGGATGGAGACGTACTTCTCGACCCGCCCGTGCGCATCCATGAACGGCGCCACCACGCTGTCTACCCAGTACAGCATGCCGTCCTTGGCACGGTTGCAAACCTCTTCGCGCCAGCTTTGGCCGCTGCTGATGGTGCGCCACATGCTGACCCAGAAGGCGCGGTCGTGCTCGCCCGAGTTAACGATGCAGTGGTTCTGCCCCAGAAGCTCTTGCCGGTGGAAACCCGAGATGTGGCAGAAAGCATCGTTCACTTCGATGATGCGGCCCGTGCGGTCGGCCACCGACACAATCGCGTGCTGGTTCAGTGTTTGCAGCAGCGCAACGTTATCGCGCTGGGCGGCTGCCAACTGCATGCGGCTTTCGGTCAGCTCGGTCACGTCATGCACAAAGGCATAAAAACCTTTGACGGCACCGTCCTGCGTGTCAGGCAGGTAGTGCACCAGCATGTGGCGGGCGGGCTCGGTGGCAGTGGCTGGGCGGGTTTGCTCAAAGCTGCGGGCTTCGCCGCTCAAGGCGGCTTCGGCGTGGGGCAGCGAAATGGCAAACATGTCCTGCCCAATCAGCTCGCTCAGGTGCATGCCATGCACCATGGCAGGGTCAATGTGAAACCAGTCGCCGTAAGCGCGGTTCGCCACCTGATTGCGCAGGTCGCGGCCCCAGTACCCGATCTGCGAGGGCATGGCGTCCAGCACCGTTTGCAGGGCATGCCGAGCCGTCTCCAGGTCGCCCGTGCGTTCGCGCACCTGGTCTTCCAGGGTGGCATTGAGTTCGGCCACGCGCCGCGCCGCGGCCCGCGATTCGCGCACATCGCGCAAGGTCTTGGCAAGGCCCACCACGCGGCCATCGGCATCCACAATGGGCCCGGCCGAAATCGAGACCTCGACCAAGCTACCGTCGCGGTGGCTGCGCACGGTTTCGTAGGCTTTGACATGCTCGCCTTGGGCCACCCGTGCCAGCATGGATTCGTCCTCGGCCTTGAGGTGCACAGGCACCAGCAGCTCTTGCGCCGTGTGCCCCAGCACGTCGCCTGCAGCGTAGCCAAACAACCTGCGGGCACCGTCGTTCCAGTCGGTGATCACGCCTTGCAGGGTTTGCACAATGATGGCGTCGTCTGACCCCTCCACAATCGCTGCGCGGCGCGCCTGCTCCAGCCGCTGCACCCGCTTGCGTTGCCCCAGGTACACCATCGAGACCACCAGGGCCGAGGCCAACAGGGCAAACAGGCCAGCCTCCGTTGCCTTGCGCTGTGGCTCTTGCAAATGCAAAGAGTCCACAAACTCCTGGGTGGGCTGCAGGTTGACTTCCCACTCCCGGCCAAACAGCTCCAACAACGCCAGCGGCTGCTTGGGGAAGCCTGCCACGGGTGCCAGCTCTCCGCCGTAAAGCCACGCATCCGATGAGGCCAGGCGATCGCGCAGCGACATGGAATAGAAGGCCTCTTCGGCATCCAGGTTGCGCAGCACTTCATCCATTTGCAAGGGTGCATACACCCAGCCCAGCAAGGCCAGTTCGCGGCCAGCCTCGGTGTTGGTGGGCATGCCATAGCGGTACATCGGCAACACCAGCAACAGCCCCGAAGAGCCCACCTGCGTGTCCTGCATCAGGTTGACAGGCGCGCTGAGGGTGGTCTTACCCGACCGCATGGCCGCCACGGCGGTGGCCCTGCGCACGGGTTCGGAAGCAATGTCCAGGCCCAACACCCGCAGGTTGCGCTCCATGGGCTCGATGTACTGGATGATGTAGCTGTCACCCACATGCGGTTGCAACTGCCGCACCTCAAAGTCAGGCCCCATTTCGTCTCGGGCCCGGCGCATAAAGTGCGCCCGGTCGTCCGCCGTCACCTTGCGGATAAAGCCAAAGCCGCGGGCTCCGGGAAACTCGCTCTCAAAATCACGGCTTGCGCTGTAGCGGGCAAAAGAGGACCAGCTCAGGTCTTCCCCTACCGCAGCCATCATGCCGCGCGTGCCCTGCAGGCCATATTCATACAGCCGCATGCGCAAACCCACCTCCCCCAGCACACGGTTCTTGAGGCGGTCAAACCGTTCACCCACCTCCTGGATGTTTTGCTGTTGCTGGTGGATGTAGGCGAAAGCCGCCACAGCAAGGGTCAGGCACAGCACCATCGTGGACATCAGAATCGTCCGGTCCACAGACCCCATGGGCGTGGCGACGGTGTCGCGCCGGTAGCGAATCATGGCTCAGCCCATGACCTGAGCGGCCCAGCGGTTGCGCCCTTGCGCCTTGGCGGCGTACAAGGCATGGTCGGCCGCGCTATAGAGCGACTGCGGGTCATGCCGGGCCATGTCCTGTCCGGTGCACACCGCCACGCCCACACTGATGGTGACGTGCTCCGCCGTGAGCGAGGCCACATGCGGCAACGCCAAAGCCTGTATCAGTTTGACGGCATGCTCGGCCACCTCCTGCCCTCCGGCCACATCGGTGTCAGGCAACAGCACCACAAACTCCTCGCCCCCCAAACGCCCCACCCGATCCGCAGGGCGCCGGGCCACCAAGGTCAAGGCCTTGGCCACCGCCTGCAGGCAGGCATCCCCGCCGGGGTGTCCATAACTGTCGTTGTAGCGTTTGAAATGGTCGATGTCCGCCATCAGCAGCGCAATGGAACTGCCGGAACGGGCACAGCGCTGCCACTCGCGTCGCATCAACTCATCAAAATGGCGCCTATTGGCCAACCCGGTCAGGCCATCGGTGGTGGCCATGCTGCGCAATTCGTCGGCCATGGACTTCAGACGCAGTTGCGTGCGCACACGGGCCAGCAGCAGCGCTTCATTCACCGGCTTGGTGATGAAATCCACCGCCCCCGCCTCCAGCCCGCGCACTTCGGCATCGGTCTCGCCATGGCCCGTCACAAAAATGACCGGGATATCGGCCAGCGTGGCGTCAGCGCGGATGGCCTCACACACTTCATAGCCGCTCATGCCCGGCATCTCTGCGTCCAGCAACACCAAATCGGGGGCGGACTCCCGCATCAATTTCAGCGCCTCATCCCCCCGGGTGGCAAAACGCAGGCGGGCAACCCCTTTGAGCATGCGCGCCATCAGCTGGACCATGCCGGTGTTGTCGTCCACGATCAGAATGCTTTGGCTCATGCAGCACACCTCGGCGGCAAGGACAGACGCCGATGGGGCGCGGGCAACAGCCCCCACGCCGCACAAACGCCCCTCTGGCAGGAGAAAGCAGGAGTTACAGGCAGCACCATGTCAGATCGCCCCATTCACTACCGTTTGTAACGGTGTCCACATCATAGTCATACGTCCCTACACACATCCAGTCAGCAGTGCCTGGCCCAAGCTGGGGCTACAGATTTCGCCCCGCAAACGCGTACCGCTCGGTTCGCCCAAAGCACTTTCAGCGGCTTGCTATGGATCGCTAGCCCAAGGCAACACATTTCAAAATTATCATATTTATAACAATGATTGCATTTTAAACCTAATACATCTATCATTTGCCATCATTCCACAGATTGCAGTACGGAGCCTCCATGGGAATCACAAAACGACTTGGCTGGATGATTGCGGGGCTTGCCAGCACCGTGATCGCCTTTGGCGGTTTCAGCTACGCCAAGCTCACGGCCGTGGAAGAGACCGCGCAGCACACCAAAGACAGCCGCGTACAGCAACTGCGTGTGGCCGGTGCGATTGAGCTGAACATCACGCGCGCATCCTTGCAGCTACGCCATGCCATGCTGGCGCGCACCCCTGCTGAACAGCAAACAGCCTTGGACGACGTGGCCGCAAAGCGGACGATGGTGAACGAGTTGCTGCGCGACTACGAACGCCGCCTTTTCTCAGACAAGGGGCGTGCAGTGTTCAAGGCCATCCCCCAACTGAACGATGCGTTCTGGGCCGTGGGCGAGAAGAATGTGCAGCTCATCACCCAAGGGCAAAAGGACCAGGCGTTTGATTTCCTGGTGAAAGAGACGATTCCGGCGCGCAATGCCTTGCTCAGTGGGCTGGAAAACGCGGTGGCGTACCAGACTGAAGCACTGACAGAAGACATCCAAAGCATCCATGACGCGGTCAACCTGACGCTCAGGTTACAGCTGTGTGCGCTCAGTGCCATTGTGGTGTTGCTCAGTGGCTTTGCCTGGTGGCTGCGCAAGTTGCTGCACAAGCGCGTTGGTGCAGCCAGTGCGATTGCACAGCGAGCAGCCAACGGGGACTTGACCACCCACGCCAGCGATACGGGCAATGACGAATTCACCCCACTGCTGCTCTCCCTGCAAGAAATGGGGCGCTCGTTGACGGACGTAGTCTCCAAGGTACGGATGTCAGCGGAAGGGGTTTCCAACGCCAGCCACGAGATTGCTGCTGGCAACCAGGATTTGTCCGTACGCACGGAACAACAAGCCACCTCCATCCAGCAAACCGTGGGCACCATGGAAGACATCAACACCACGGTGCAGCGCAATGCAGAAAGCGCCAACGAGGCCAAGCAGCTGGCAGGCCGGGCATCCGGCGTAGCGCAAGAAGGGGGCGATGTGGTCAAGCGGGTGGTGACCACCATGTCGGACATCGCCAGCGCTTCGGCCAAGATCACCGACATCATTGCGGTCATCGACAGCATTGCCTTCCAGACCAACATCCTGGCGCTGAACGCTGCGGTGGAAGCCGCCCGCGCAGGCGAACAAGGCCGGGGCTTTGCGGTGGTGGCCAGCGAGGTGCGCGCCCTGGCACAGCGCAGTGCCCAGGCAGCCAAGGAGATTGGTGCGCTGATCCAGGCCAGCTCGGCCCATGTGCAACTGGGCTCGTCCCTGGTCACCCAGGCAGGCAACACCATGACGCACATCGTGGACGCGGTGCAGCGCGTGGACCAGATCATGGCGGAGATCAACGACGCCAGCACCCGTCAGGCCAGTGGCGTGCAGGCCTTGAGCCAGGCGCTGGAGAGCATCGACCACTCCACCCAACAAAACGCAGCCCTGGTGGAAGAGTCGTCCGCCAGTGCCGATGGCCTGCGCCAGCGGGCATCTGACCTGGTGCGGGTGGTGGCGGTGTTCAAGGTGTCGGACATGCCGCCGTCGCTGCCGCTCTTGCGGTAAGAGCGACTCAAAAAACTCCCCTGGCGTCGTTGTCTCGCCTCGTCGTACTACTTGTACTGCCTGCGGCGAAACGCCTAGCCACAGCCGCTTCGCTGAGTTTTTTAGCCGCTCTAAGCACCTGCCGACAGTCTTTGCCGGTTCGGGCAAGTACCTTGCCCTCAGGCCGCGCTACAGCACACGCTGAATGAGCGCGCCCTTGAACAGCACCGGCCCAGTGGGGCCGGTCTCGCTGGGTACGCCCCCTTTGGGCTCCAGACTGATGGCCAGGGTGGGAACCTGTTGAACGTCCCTCTCTCCCGCCGTGAGGGTAAGCAACTTTTCATGCCCCAGCACACCCAGCGAGCGTGGACCGCCCACTGGGGGCAGTGCCCACAGTTGCAAAGATTGGTTCGCACCTTCCCGAAAGCCCCCCACCCTCTGCAACACCAGCTTGTGGTTTGTCGGATCGAAGGTCACCAACATGGATGCATCGGCCTTGTCGTCGGCCAGCACCGCCACGTACTGGATCTGCGGCGTGGCTTGCAGCTGTTGTTGCAAGGCGGCAATCTGTGCGCTGGTGGTGGCCTGCAGGCCGCCATGGGCTTGCAGGCCCACCACCACCGCCGCCAGTGTGGCCACGGCCCCTGCCAAAGCCGCGCCGCGCCACACCCACAGGGTGCGCCACCAGCCCACGGGCTCAGGGCCTGCCGTGCGTTCCATGCGTGCTGCCGCCATGGCGTGCAGGGCTTTGTCGGCCTGCACCAGGTTATGGATGCGCACCCACACGGCCGGGTCTGGCGTGCTGCCCGGCTGCAGCTCGGCCAGGCCGGACCAGTGGGTTTGCCACACCAGCGCTGCAGCGCGCACGCTGGCGTGTTCGCGGGCCAGGGATTCAAAACGGCGGCGCGCGCCGCCGCGCAGCGTGCCCAGGGCGTAGCTGGCCGCCAGGCGCTGCAGCAGTTCAGGGTGTTGGGTGATGTTCACAGCAGAGGGCCTCTCACACGTAACGCGCCATGCAGTTGCGCAACTGGTCCAGCCCACGCCGTATCCAGGTCTTGACGGTGCCCAGCGGCAGCTTGAGCTGCTCGGCCAGCTCGCCATGGCTTTGGTCGCGCAGATACGCCAGGCTGACGACTTCGCGCTGCTTGCCATCGAGCTTGGCAAGGCATTGGTGCAGCGCGAAGGCCTGCTCGCTGGCCTCGGTCACGTCCATGGGGTTGGCGCCGTCGCCCTCCAGCGTGTCCGACAGCAGGTCGTCCAGTTCATCGGTCACATCGCTGCGGTCGGTTGTGCGCTTGCGCAGGGCATCCAGTGCCCGGCTGCGCACGATGAGCCCCATCCAGGCCATGGGCGGACTGAGCGACGCGCGGTAGCTGCCCGCCCCGCGCCAGATGGCCACGAAGGCGTCCTGCAGCACATCTTCTGCGGCATCGCGCTGGCGCACGATGCGCAGCGCCAAACCAAACAGTTTGGACGAAGTGCGCTCATACAGGGCCTTGAGGGCCGAGTCGTCTTGCGCTGCCACGCGGTCGATGAGTTCCATGAGTTCGCGATCGGGGTGGAGGGTGCTCATGCGCCCATTGTCTTGGATATGGGCCGTTGCAGGCACAACTGCCGCGCGCACTGTGGGGTTGGGGCACACAGATGCATCACCCCGCCCCGCCAATGCCTGCACACAGAATACGGTTGCAGCGCCCCTTTGGATTCAAGGCTGCGAGCTCCCCACACCGCCTTTCCCAAACAATTTTCAGAAAGAAAAACTTTTTGAATCCACCGTCCATCGGCCTGCGTATAGCCCTTGGTCACCGCAAGAAAAGCTGCAGGGCTCGCATCGAGCGTATGGACCGCCCAGCCTGCAGCGCAATTTCGGTGCGCCCTGTCCCAACCCGTCCCAAGGAAGCACCATGCAAGCACGCACCCCTTTGATCACCATGACCCTGCTGGCCACAGCCGCCGCCCTGACGGCCTGCGGCTCGATGGCCCCCATGACCTCCATGCCCGCATTCAACCAAAGCACACTGCCCGCAGCGGTGCAAGTGCCCGCAGGCCAACGCGTTGCCATGGAAACCGTGGGGGCGGGCGACATCACCTACGAGTGCCGCGCCAAGAAAGACATGCCCAGCGACTTTGAGTGGGTGTTTGTGGGGCCAGATGCCAAGCTGATGGACCGCGCAGGCAAAGCCATTGGCCGCTACTTTGGCCCACCGGCCACTTGGGAGAGCAACGACGGATCCAAGGTCACGGCCACGCAGGTGGCAGTGGCCCCCGCAGGTGCGGGCAACATCCCGCTCCAACTGGTCAAGGCCAACCCCGCCATGGGCATGGGTGCAATGCAGGGCGTGACCTACATCCAGCGCGTGGCCACACAGGGCGGCGTGGCACCCGCCATGGCTTGCGCTGCTGGCAATGCGGGGCAAAAGCAAGTGGTGAAGTACCAGGCCGACTACATCCTCTGGAAGGCCGCGTCTTGACAAGCCCTGTGGGCCGCATCGCCCTGACTGGGGCCTGAAAGCACAAGCCCCGCTTTAAGCGAGGCTTGCAGCAGGGCGGCTTGTCAACGGCGCCATCGCCTTCTCAATCAAGTCAAAGGCGAGGAATGGTGCCCGGCAACAGCACGCTACTGTCGACGTTGTTGATGTTGGTGTGGCCACAAAACGCCATGGTGATGTCCAGCTCTTTCTGGATGATCTGCAGCGCGCGCGTCACACCCGCCTCGCCATACGCGCCCAGGCCATACAGAAAGCTGCGGCCGATCAGCGTGCCCTGCGCGCCCAGCGCGCGGGCTTTAAGCACATCTTGCCCGCTGCGAATGCCGCCGTCCATCCACACCTCGATATCTTTGCCCGCGGCTTCTGCAATGTGAGGCAGCGCGGCGATGGACGATGGTGCGCCGTCAAGCTGACGGCCACCGTGGTTGCTGACGATGAGCGCATCGGCACCGCTGTTGACAGCCAGGCGCGCGTCTTCGGCATCCATGATGCCCTTCAAGATCAGCTTGCCGCCCCAGCGCTTCTTGATCCACTCCACATCGCCCCAGTTGAGCTGCGGGTCAAACTGCTCGGCCGTCCACGACGACAGCGAAGACAAATCGCCCACACCCTTGGCGTGGCCCACGATGTTGCCGAAGCTGCGGCGCTTGGTACCCAGCATACCCAGGCACCAGCGCGGCTTGGTGGCCAGGTTGATGAGGTTGGCGAGGGTGGGCCTGGGTGGGGCCGAGAGGCCGTTCTTGATGTCCTTGTGGCGCTGGCCAAGGATCTGCAGGTCCAGCGTGAGCTGCAGGGCCGAGCAGTTGGCGGCCTTGGCGCGGTCGATCAAGCGGTTGATGAAGTCGCGGTCGCGCATCACATACACCTGGAACCAGAACGGGTGGCGGCCCGTGTGCTCGGCAATGTCCTCGATGGAGCAAATGCTCATGGTGGACAGCGTGAACGGGATGCCGAACGCCTTGGCCGCCTTGGCGCCGAGGATTTCGCCATCAGCGTGCTGCATGCCGGTGAGGCCCGTGGGCGCAATGGCCACGGGCATGGCCACCTCCTGCTCCACCATGGTGGTGCGGGTGCTGCGGCCTTCCATGTTGACGGCCACGCGCTGGCGCAGCTTGATGCCCTGAAAGTCGGCCTCATTGGAGCGGTAAGTGCCTTCGGTGTATGAGCCCGAGTCCGCATAGTCGTAGAACATGCGCGGCACACGGCGCTGGGCAACGACCCGCAGGTCTTCGATACAGGTGATTTTGGACAGGTCAGGCACGCTCTCACTCCGTGTAAGGGGACAGCGCAGCATGGTAGACGCAGCCACCGCACCAGGCCATCAAAATTATTTGCGGGGCCTTGCAACAAATTTCCAAAGCCGAGGACGCACCTGCAGACCCGTGCGGCGGGTACGCAGTCACATCAACAAGATCTCAGGCCAAGGCCGCCTGCTGCACCACCAGCCTGGGCGGCTGGCCTGTGCCTTCGTACAAGCGCACCTGGTTGCGGCCAGCCTGTTTGGCCGCGTACATGGCCGCATCAGCGTGGCGGGTCAGCTCGTCCAGGTCGCGCCCATGTTCGGGGTACAGGCTGATCCCGCCGCTCAGGCCCATGGGCACAGCCACACCTTGCAGCATGAACGGTGCCTCGCATTGCGCCATGATTTTGCGGGCCACCACTGTGGCCTGTTGCGCGTTGCCAATGCCGGGCAGCAGCAGCACAAACTCATCGCCCCCCTGGCGGCAGACGGTGTCTGTCTGGCGCACAGCAGCCTGCAAGCGCTGCGCCCACTGCACCAGCAGTTGGTCACCCACATCGTGGCCCATGGCGTCGTTGACTTGTTTGAAGCCGTCCAGGTCCAGGTACAACACCCCCACATGCTTGCCATCGCGCTGCGCCTGGGCAATGGCTTGCTGGGCACGGTCTTGCAGCAGCACCCGGTTGGGCAAGTCCGTCAGCGCGTCATAGTGCGCCAGCCGCGCCATGCGTGCGGCCATGGCCACGGCCTGCGTCACGTCGCGCAACACGGCCACCGCCCCCGTCACGTGGCCATGGCGGTCGGCAATCGGGCTGGCCGAAAGCTCCACATCAAAGCGCTGGTGGGTGGCGCGGTGCTCAACCACACCACGCGTGGCCGCCATGGGCCGGTCGTTCTGCATGGCGGTGCGCAGGGGGCTGTCCAGCTCCACCTCCGCATCGCTGGGCAGCAGGCGAATGACTTCGTCCACATCACGGCCTGCCGCATCAAAGCCTTGCCAGCCGGTCAGCCGCTGGGCCACGGGGTTCAGATAGGTCACGTGGCCTGCGGCGTTGCAGCACACCACGGCATCGCCAATCGACTGCAAGGTCAGGCGCATCAGCTCCTTTTCCTCAAACAACTGGTCTTCCATGTGCTTGCGGTCGGTGATGTCGGTGAGCTGGATGAACAGGCCAAGCACCTGCTCGCCATCGCGCTCGGGGGTGTAGGAAACGATGACGTGGCGCGCCATGCCCTGCTTGTCGGTCAACGTGGTTTCAAACACCTGGGGTTCACCCTCCAGCGCCTTGCGCAGCAGGGGTTCGGTGTAGCCAAAACGCTTGGAGCCCAGCATCTCGCTCATGTGCATGCCGCGCAGCTTCTCCAGCGGCACGCCAAACCATATCTCATGCGCCTGGTTGCCAAAGCGGTTGTACAGGTTGGCATCCCACGACCCCACCACCGACGGAATGCTGTGCAAGATGGTGCTCATGTCCCGCTCGGCCCGGAGCAGCCGGGCACTGATCGCCTGGCGGCGCTGCAACTCGCGGCTGAACAGCACGGCCAGCGCCATGCACGACAGCATCAGCAGCAGCGTGAACATGCCCAGGCCCCAGGCAGAACGGGTCCATTTGCTCTCGATGGTGGAGCGGGCCTGCGCCACATTCAAAATCAGGGGAAAGCGGCCCACACGGGTGAAGGAGTAAGAGCGCTCCACGCCGTCCAGCTCGGCCAGGCCGACAAACGAGCCCTGGTTTTCTTGCTGAAAGCGCAGCATGTTGGCCGAACCGGCAATGCTCTTGCCCACGTCCAGATCACCATAGGGAAAGCGCGACACGATGATGCCGTCGGCCCGGAACAGGTTGACGCCGCTGTTGTCGCCCAGGTTCACCGAAGCGAAAAGCTCGTTGAAATAACTCAAGCGCACCGCGCTCAGCACAATGCCAGCGAAGGCACCGTCCGGCGTGTGATAGGCCCGCGCCATGGGCAGCGAGTTCAGCTGCGACACCCTGGAGGGCACCGGCTTGCCAATGAACAGGCCTTCATGCCGCCCGTCCTTGAAGGCGCGGAAGTAGTCGCGGTCTGCAAAATTGGCCTTGCGCGGCTCGCTGAAGCCCGAGTCCAGAATGATGTCACCCTGGGCGTTGAGCACCAGCACATCACCCAGCCCCTGCAGGCGCATCAGGCCTTCAAAACGCACTTGCTGGCGCAACTGCGCGGTCGCAGACAGGTCCTTCACGCGCTCCAGCTCCGAAGCCACGCTCAGCAAAGATTGGTCCACAGCGTCCAGCGTCCACTCCAGCGAGCGCGACAGGGTGCCCACCAGGTTGGCATTGGCCTGCAGGGCGTAGTTCCACTCGTCGTTGCGCAGCGTCCAGAGGGTACGCACCGTCAGGGCGCCAATGCCCAGGGACAGCAACAAGGCCAGCCAGAGCAGGCGGTGAGAGAGGGACTTGCGAGACTGCAGCATGCCTGACTAGCTTGCAGCCGTGCCCCGCAGCACCTGCAGGGTGCTGCACAAAACGCCAGTGCAGCCTTGGCAAGAACGACGCTGATTGAAAGGCATGGAGAGGCGGTGCCGCGCACAGAAGAGATGCCCCATTGTAGTGAGCAGGCCACGCCACATCGGTGCAAATTGGCAGGCAAACACCGGCTTCGCGCACCGGTTCAGGCGCTTGCGCACACGAGAGGCCCAGAGCCTGCGGACGATCCCCCAAGGGTCGCGCACCGGTCTTTGCGCAATGGCATGCGAGGCCCGGAGTGCCGCCCTCAGCTCGGCCACCGGCAAGCACCGCAGCGCAGCAGACCGCCCGCAAAGCCCCGTGCCCGAAGGGTTGGAGCGAATTCCCCTGCGAGGCCGTCAGCAGGCTCGTTCGGAGGGCTTTTCGGGCTTTGTCGGTTTTTTGCCCGCCGCGCAAACGGTCAGCGCGCGCGCTGTGCCGCTGCCTGGGTTGCGCCCGGTGCCACGCCAGCGCCCCGCACTTCAAAGCGCACGGTGTCCAGCACCCGCCCCTGCGCGTCGGTCAGCTCCAGCGTGTGGCGGCCCGGCCAGGGCAGCCATTCCAGCAGCGGCCCCCGGCCCAGCGCTTTGCCATCCATGCGCCATGCCACGCGGGCGCCCGCGTCGTCGCTCGCCTTCAGGCGCAGGCGCTGGGCCTGGGGAGGGATGTCCGGGTCCAGCGCAATGATCGTGCCCTGGACCGGCATCGCGATACGGGCAGCCTCGGGCGCCATCTCCGCAGATTTAAGACTATTTTTGCTGCTAGCGCTTATGGAATAAGCGCTAGCAGCTACATAATTTATAGCAAATAACGCTTGCTGCGTGCCCTGCACAAACCACTCCTGGCGCGCAGCCTCCAGCGGCATGGGGGGCGTGCGACGGCCTGGCTCTGCAGGGCCCGACGCGCCAAAGCGCACCGCCTGCTGCACCAGCCCCTGGGGGGCCCGGGGTGCACGGCTGGGCTGGCGGGCGTGCAAAAAGCCCATCACCGCCGCCCACACCGGGGCCGCGCCGCTGGTACCGCTCACATCGTGCATGGCCGCGCCACTGGCGTTGCCCACCCACACGCCCACGGTGTAGCGCTCTGACCAGCCCACCGCCCAGTTGTCGCGCATGTCTTTGCTGGTGCCGGTTTTCACCGCCGTCCAAAAGCGGGTGGCCAGCACGCTGTCGGTGCCAAAGGTGCGGGCGCGGGCGTTGCCATCCGACAAAATGTCGCCCACGATGAAGGCGGCACGCGGATCAAGCGCTGTCGTGAACACCGGGCGGGCGCTGGGCGGCAAGGCCGTGGTGGGGCTGAAGTGCCCCCCGTTGGCCAGTGAGCGGAACGCGTTGGTGAGCTGCAGCAGCGGCACCTCGGGGCTGCCCAGCGCCAGGCTGTAGCCAAAGTAGTCGCCGCTTTCGCGCAGTGGCAACCCCAGTGCCCCCAGCTGGCGGTGGAACGCATCGGGCGTGACCATGACCAGCGTGCGCACCGCAGGCACATTGAGCGAGGCCGCCAGTGCCGTGCGCGCCGACACCCAGCCCTTGAACTGGCGGTCGTAGTTCTGCGGGATGTACAACCCGCCAGAGGTCGCAATCTGCGCCGATGAATCGTCCACCAGCGACGCCGCTGTGAGCCGCCGCTCTGCAATCGCCTGCGCATACAAAAACGGCTTGAGCGTGGAGCCCGGCTGGCGCAGGGCCAGCACGCCATCGACCTCGCTGGCCTGGCTCAAGGCGCCCGATGAGCCCACCCACGCCAGCACCGCGCCAGTGGCGTTGTCCAGCACCAGCACGGCGCCATCTTCCACATTGCGGCCATGCAACTCGCGCAGTTGCTGCTGCAGGCTTTGTACCGCAAACCGCTGCAAGGGCGCGCGCACTGTGGTGCGCAGCACCTGCTGGGCAGGGGTGCCCATGGCAGCAGCGTTCCCGGCACTGGAGGCCTGGGTTGCCTTCGCAGCCTGTTGGCGCAACGCGTAGCGCGCAAAGTGCGGTGCGATGCCCTCGGTCGCATCAAAGGCACGGCGCTGCACGGCAGCGGTGGTGAACAGCTCCAGCGCATCGCAGTCGGTTTGCGCAGCACGCGGCTGGGCTATGGCAGTCTTTGTGGCAGGCTGCATGGCACGCAGCACGCCGCAGGCCCGCTGCGCCACCAGCGCAGGCTTGGCATTGGGGGCACGCACCAGGGCCGCAGCCACCGCAGCCTCGCGGTCGTCCAGGCCATGGGCGGCTTTGCCAAACAGGGTGCGGCTCAGCGCATCAATGCCCACCACCTCACCACGAAACGGCACCAGGTTCAGGTAGGCCTCCAGAATCTGGTCCTTGCGCCAGCGCCGGTCCAGCACCTGCGCCGCCACCGTCTGCCCGATCTTTTGCACCACCGAGCGCCCGCCCGGCCCCTGGCGCCAGTCCCCATCGAGCAGCCCGGCCAGCTGCATGGTGAGGGTGCTGGCACCCCGCGTGCGCTGGTTCCACAGGTTGCCCCAGGCGGCGGCCGATGCCGCGCGCCAGTCCACCCCGCTGTGCTCAAAAAACCGCTTGTCTTCGCTCAGCACCAGCGCCGTGCGCAATGCGGGCGACACATCGGCCAGCGGCACCCACTGGCCCCGGCGCACCGTGGCATCGGTGCGCAGGCGCTGCAGCACCTCACCCTCGGCGGAGAGGATCACCGTGTCGGAGGGTCGGAAGTCGGCGCGCACCTCGTCATAGGTAGGCAGCGCCCAAGCCACAGGGGCCACCACCAGGCTGGCGAGCAGCACAACCAGCCACGCACCAGATCGCGGCCATGTGGCGCAGGCACGGCGGGCAGACACTGGCGCCACGGCCTGCCTGTGCAACGCCTGGGCAGCGTGTTCTGGCTTCACGCGGGAGCGTGGCACACCGCTTCGATGTTGTGCCCGTCCGGGTCCAGCACGAAAGCGCCGTAGTAATGGGGGTGGTAATGCGCCCGGATACCGGGCGCGCCGTTGTCCCGACCGCCTGCCGCCAGGGCGGCCGCGTAAAACTGGTCCACTTGCAACCGGCTGTCCACACGGAATGCCACATGGACGCGGGTGGGTGGCACCGCGCTGCCGGTGATCCAAAAATCCGGCTTGGGCGGAACACCAAAACCCGCGTGGTCTGTGGTACCCGTCTGGGCCGCAGAAACCTCCATCACCAGCGCATAACCGAGGGGCGCCAGCGCTTGCTGATAGAACGCGCGGCTTTTGGCAAAGTCCGTGGCGGTGATACCGATGTGATCGATCATGGCGATACGGTCTCCGTAGTGGCCGGTTCAAGCCGCTGCAAACTGCTGGACATGGGCGCGCGGGCTATCACTTCGCGGCCCCCACCTTCACCCGTGCATTCGGGTATTCGCCAAACATCTCGGGCGCATACATGGCCTCCACCCGGCTGGGGGGCAGGGCAAAGTCACCCACGTTGTTCAGGCGCACGGTGTATTCCATGGTGACGGTGCCCTTGGGCAGGTACTGGTAGTAGCTGCGAAAGGACTCAAAGCTGCGCTCTTCAAACGCGGCCCAGCCGCTGCCGCTTTGCTTTTCGCCCTGCGTGGCGATTTCCGAGTCACGGCCCAGGCCGCTGCCCAGGATGGTGGCGCCGCCCGGGATCGGGTCGGTGATGGCCACCCAGGTCATGTCGGCACTGGCGTTCACTTCCAGCTTCACGCGCAGCACGTCGCCACGGGTGTACTGGCCTGCAGGCAGCGACTTGTTGGCCTGCTCGACGGGGGTCACGGTCTTCTTGATGGAGTAGCCCGCCGCAAACGGCGCCTTCAACTCCACCGCTGCCACCGACTGCAGGGTGAGCCAGGGCTTGCCTGTGCCCTGGTGGGTCACCTCCAGTGCCTCTTTGCCACCGGCCTTGCCCCAGGGCAGGAACATGCTGTTGTTCTTCAGGTTGCCCGGTGCTGCGGGCGCGCCAAACCAAGTGGTCTGGTGGGTGGCGCCGCTGGCGTCGGTGGCCTTGATGCGCTCGACCTTGCTCCAGTCCACGCTGGCGTTGTTGCCGCCCATGGTCGCCTTGGTGGCGCCCGCCACGGGGGTGGCTTCAAACTTGGCGCTGAACTTCTCCAACGCCAGGCCGCCCCACAGGTTGGCGGTGGTGGTGTGCCAGGCACCAGCCTGCTGGCGGCTGATGAAGCCGTTGGCTAGGCGGCCCATGTCGTCCTTCCAGGTGGGGTCGTCCATCACGGCCAGCATCAGGCGTGCAGTGTTCACATCACCGTTTTGCATCAGCCACCACCAGTAGTCGTCCTGCTCGGTGCTGAAGATGAGCTTGGTGCCCTGGAACGACAGGCGCGCACGCAGGATCTGCATGGCCTCGGCCAAACGCTTGTCGCGCTCGGGCACATCGGCCACGCGCTTCAAAACATTCACCCAGTCGATGACCGAGTGCGTGGGCCACTGATTGGGCGCAATGGTGATGCTGCTGACCATGCGGCCCTGGGCCTTGCCGTAGCGCGACAGTGCTTCGATGGCAGCGAGCTTGCGCATGTCCAGGTCTTTGCGCGGGCTCCAGAAGTTGCGCTGGATGCGGCCCTCGATGAAGGCGATCAGGCCTCGCTCCATCGGTGCGCGGGCTTCGTCGGGCAGAGCAAAGGCGGGGTCGATGGCTGCGGCCTCGTGCGTGGCAGCCAGCACGTAGGCGGTGAGCGTGTCACTGCCGGTGTTGGCATCGCCGCTGCGTGGCGGGAAGTAGTTGGCCAGGCCGTCGCTGTCCAGGTACGTGGGCAGCTGCGCCACCACGGTCTGCCACAACTTGCCATCGCGCAAGCCCACGGCCTTGCTGGTCTTTTGCTCCAGGCAGGCAAACGGGTAGGCAGCCCACCAGTCGCGCACACCGGGCAGGCCTTCGGCCAACTTGGGTTGCAGCGACATCTTCAGCCCACCCCGGCCGGGGATGGCGTCTGCGGGCGGGGCAGCGTCCAGTGCGAACTTGCCATCCACCTGCACCAGCGTGGCCTGCTGCACCGTGAGCGGTACAGCAGGCACGATGCGCTGGCGGGCCTTCAAGGCATCGGTGGCGCCCGCCGTGGTGTCGCGCGCCTGGATTTCCCACAGGATGGCTTCGGCGCGGGTCTGCGCCAGCTGCGCGGGTGCGGTCACATCCCAAGCCACCTCGCGGGCTTCACCGGCAGGAATGTCGATGGTCTGAGGCTTGAGCTCCAGCAGCGTGGCGCGCGGTGCCACTTCGACCTTCATGGCCGCCTTGGTGGTGTTGCGCAGCGTGATCTGCGCACGGAAGCTATCGCCCTCGCGCACCAGTGGCGGCAGGCCGCTGATGATCTGCAAATCTTGCGTCGCCCGGATGCTGGTGCTGCCGGTGCCAAACAGGCCCGCAGACGCATCGGCCACCGCCACGATCTTGAAGGTGGTCAGGGCATCGTTGAGCGGCACCGTCACCTTGGCCTGGCCGTTGGCATCGAGCTGCACATTGGGGTTCCACAGCAGCAGCGTGTCGAGCAGCTCGCGCGTGGGCGAGCGGCCACCGCCACCGCCTGCGGGCACAGCCTTTTTGCCGTAGTGGCGTCGGCCAATGATTTCAGACTGCGCGGTCGCAGTCTGCACGCCCCAGCTACGGCGCTGCAGCATGGCTTCCAGCAGGTTCCAGCTGGTGTTGGGCATCAGCTCCAGCAGGGCCTGGTCTACGGCGGCCAGCGCCACCTCAGCATTGGCCGCAGGCTTGCCGCCGGGCAGCGTGGCGGTGATGGTGATTTGCGCCTTGCCGCGCACGGGGTAGCTCTCCTTGTCAGCCGTCACCTTCACATCGATCTGGTGGGCCTGGGTGCCCACGCGGATCTCGGCCAGGCCCAGGCGGAAAGCGGGCTTGGACAAATCGACCAGCGCCGTGGGCGCCTGGTATTCCTTGCCTTCGTACCAGAAGGCACTCCACCACTCGGTGGGCGCCTTGAAGCCCCAGGTAAAGAAGCTGTACCAAGGCACCTCGCGCAGGCGCCCGCGCAGTGCCAGCACGCTCACATACACGTTGGGGCCCCAGTCCGACTGCACCTTGAGGCTCACGGTGGGGTCTTGCCCATTGAGCTGCACCACATGGGTTTCGATGACGCCCTCACGCTCCACCGCCACCAAGGCGGTGGCAAAGCGAAACGGCATGCGCACTTGGAACTTGGCGGTTTCGCCCACCTGGTAACTCTTCTTTTCAGGCAGCAGGTCAATGCGGTCATGGTCCTCGCCACCAAACCACAGCTCGCCCTGGCGGGTGACCCACACGGACGAAGCGGCTTCGCTGGTGTTGCCATCGCGGTCGGTGGCGGTCACCACCAGCTCCACTTCGCCCGCCTCGTCCAGCTTGGCTTCGCACAGCAGCAGGCCCCGACTGTCGCTCTTGCCCGTACACACCGTGCCCAGGTCTTTGGTCGATGTCTGGTTGTCGTAGCTGTAGAAGCCGCCCACCATGCGCTTGCGCGTGGTGGTGGTGATGCGCGCCACGGCCTGCACCTGCAGCGCCGTGCCCGGCGCAGCCTGGCCGTTGTGCTGCAGGGCCAGGGCCTGGAAGCGGATCTTCTGGCTGGCCGATGCCCAGCCCTCGGTCTTGACCCCAGCCACCACGCCCGCTGGCCACAGGGTGTGGGTGCTGCGCAGGGTTTGCACCTCGCCATTGGGGTCGGCGTAGGTGGCCTCCAGCAGCAGGTCTTGCGGGCGGCGGGCCTGGGGCAGGTTGTCGATGCTCACCTTGCCTGTGCCGTTCTTGTCCAGCGTCAGCGGCAGCTTGTCGGCCACCACGCGGGCGTCCTGGCTGACGGCGGCTTCCTCGTCATCACCGGCCCCGGCCGATGCCCCCGCAGCGCCCTTCTGGCGCGGGGGGTTGAAGCTGAACATGTCGTAGTCGGGGTACTGCAGCGCCTTGTCACGCACCAGGGCCGACACGCGCACCGGCAGGTTGGCCGCGCCACCACCGGCCACGTAGTTGATCTGCACATCGGTAGGCACCGCACGGGCCCGCACCAGCGGCTTGCTGTCGGACGGGGCGATGCGCCCTTCCAGCACGGGCAGGCGGAACTCTTCCACCCGGAACTGGCCGGTGGCGATGGTGCCCCGGTCGTTGTCATTGTCACGCAGCTCAATGGTGTACTGGCCCAGCTTCGCCGCAGGCGGAATGGCGAAACTGTTCATCGCGCTCAAGCCGCCCGTGGGCGTGCGGCGCCACTGCACGGCTTGCTCAAACTGCTGCCCGCTGCCCACATGGGTGATGAGCAGGGTGCCAGGGCCGGACTTGGGAGTCTCCAGGCCCTTGCGCGATTCGTGGCGGTAGAAGTGCTTCATCGACACCGTCTCACCCGCACGGAACAGGGCGCGGTCGAGCAGGGTGTGGGCGCGCTGGTCGGGCTGGGCCTGGCTGCTGGTGGGCACATTGAAGCGCCAGGGCTCAATGCCCTTTTGCCAGTCGCTCCAGGTGAAGGCCATGTCTTCCACACCGCCCTCAGTGTGGCGGGCGCTCACGAAATAGGCCGACGAGCCCTGGGCGTAGTCTTCATTGGTGTTGCACGAGGGCGGCACGGGCGACAAGCCTTCGATGGTCGCCACGCCCTGCTCGTTGGTGATGGCCTGGGCCAGCTCGCGCCCGTTGCAGTCCGACACCCGCACCTTGGCACCCTGCATGGGCTTGCCCTTGTCCAGCGACGTCACCCAGACCACGGCGTTTTCACGCCCTAGCTTGAAGTGAACGCCCAGATTGGTGACCAGGGCCGAGGTGCGCACGTACATGGTGCGGCCCTCGCCATGGCGCTCGTCCAGCAGCGAGGCGCCCAGCTTTTGCGAGGCGATCTCCACCACATGGAAGCCCGGTGGCAGCGGAATGCCCACCACCTCGAACGGGCGCAGCTCTTTGCCGGTGACCTGCGGCAGATCCAGCGTCTTGACGCCGCCCTGCCCCGCCAGCAGCGAGAGCATGCGCGTTTGCACGTAGTCGCGGTCATCGTCCACCACCTTGGGCAGCGGGCCCTTCACATCCCGGGCGGCCACGCGGCGCTGGACGTTGTAGCTGTCGTAGCGGGCCACCTTGCGGAACCAGGCAATGATGTCTGCATCGGTGGACGGCTTGAGCGTGCTCACCTTGCCCGTAGGAGGTGTGAGCGATGTCGGCGCCACCATGCCGCCCGGCTGCAGGCCTTGCACTTTCAGGCCCGCCTCCACGTTGCGCAAGGTCACAGGCAGCAAGGCCGGGCCGTCGGCCCCTTCGGCAAAGCGCTCGACCACGCCAAAGGACGCGGCCGCAAACTTGGCCAGCGGCGGCATACCCGCCGTAGCCACCTTCAGCGGAAAGCTGGCGGCATTGCGCAGCGGCCGGCCTGCGGCGTCCTTGAAGTCCTTGGGCAACTCCACGGTGAACGAGGTCTGCTCGGGCAGGGGCGCATCGAACTGAATGCCGTTGACCAAGGCATCGGCATCCTTGTCACCCCCATCTTCGCGCCCATACGCAACCGCCTTGAGCGTCTCCTTGGCGGACTTGAGGCGAATCGCCATCGCCAACTTGCGCGGCACCGGGGCGTTGAACGACAGCACCATGGGCCGCAGCGGCAGGCAGGCAGCCTGGGCGTTTTCGCGTTCGCAATTGAACTCGGCCGAGAACGGCTCGCGCACTTTGTAGGTGAAGCGCTTTTCCACCGCATTCGCCACGCCGCTGGGCGTGGCCACGCCCTTGCCAAACACCAGTTGCAGTTGCGAGCCCGAGGTGAGCCGCCGGTTGCACGCCAGTGCCGGAAACTGCAGCGGGTCTTTGGCCGCCCGCTTGTCCAGCCCCAGCGACTTGAGGATGTCGCTGCGCTGCGCGCCTTCGATCATGCGCACGGGCACGCGCTCGCCCACCCCGTCCAGCGCGCACCACACGTTGGCCTGCACGCTCTCGGTGGTGGCGGGGCCATTGAGCTGCAGCACGAAGAACTGCTCTTCGTCGATCTGCTCGTAGGTATTGGGACGCACGCTTTGCACGAACGGCCCGCCGCTATTGAATTGATAGCTTTTAGCACCCGTCAATGCGGCGCCAGAGGCTGGTTTGAAGTCAGGCTTGACGGTGGCCGTACAGCGCATGCCGGGGGGCAGGTCGGCTTCAAAGTCAAACACCCACTCGCGCTCGCTGGTCCAGCGGCCCGTGCCCTTGGAGGCTGCAGCGTCGTTGCAGCTGATGGCCAGGGGCGCGGGCGCCTTGGGGTCGCCAAAATTCACCGCTGCCGCGTCGAACTTGGCCACCGCCTGGCGCACCCGCGCCACCTCGCCCTGCGGGCTGAAGCTGACGATCTGCAACGCCTGCGCCTGGGCGGCCCACAACAACCCGCCCAGCAGCAGTGCGCTGACCGGGGCTTTCCTCCAAAGTGTCTTCATTTGTGCTTTTTGCTCTTGCCTGCAAGGGCTCTGAGCGTAGCCGATACACCCGCTCAGGCGCCACCCTGCGCCGCCTGTCCAGAGTGTGAATGTGTGAGAAAGTGCTGCAGATGCCAGCACATGTGTGCACCCTATACTCCCGCGCAACAATTGGCGCTGCCAGGGCACCACACAGGGCCCGCACAGGCAGCGCACCCCGCGCAGGGAGGCGGGAGCACCACCATGGCCACACGTCCAACGGGCATCGATCCATCTGCCCAGCCCGCCAAACGGCCCGCGCCTTTCTGGCAGCGGCTCAACACCTTCTTCACCTTTCCGCTGCAATCCAAGCCGCTGATGTACAGCCTGCTGCTGGCGCTGTCCAGCATGCTGTTCAAGGTGATTGTCTTTTTGCCCGACGCGCTGGGCATCCTGATCCTGGAGATCGGCATCCTGCTGGCCGCTTCGCGCTACGGCTTCAAAGTCACGGCGCTGGGCTCGCGCGGGATCTACAAGGCCGAGGACTACCCCTCCGAGCTGGACCCCGACTGGAAAAACCTGCCCTGGAAGCTGTTCGCCATCCTGATGGTGCAAGGCTTCGTCGTGGGCTGGCTGCAGCGCCTGAGCCCCACCCTGGGCACCCTGGCCTGGCTGGCCGTGTGCTTCTTGCTGCCTGCCACGCAAATCGTGCTGGTGCAAACCTGCAGCTTTACGGAAACCCTGAACCCCGCCAACGCCTGGAACGCCGTGCGCACCATTGGCTGGACGTACCTGCTGCTGTGCCTGTTCCTCTTCTTGCTGAGCCAGGGCACCTTCATTGCGCTGGGCATGCTGCTGCCGCTCTTCAAGGGCTGGATCCTGCTGCCCATCGTCAACTGGGTGCTCATCTACTTCAGCTGGGTCATGGCCAGCCTGCTGGGCTATGCCATGTACCAAAACCACGAGGCATTTGGCATTGACCTGCTGCCCGGCGCAGGCCTGGACGACGACGAAACCCCGGTGGACCGCCGCACCCCCCGCCAGATCGAGCAAGACGCCATCGACGCCCAGGTGGCCGAGTTGGTCACCGCAGGCAACGTGACCGCCGCCGTGGCCATGGCCTACGAAGAGCAGCGCACCCGGGGCGAGGAAGTGCCCGCGCAGCGCCGTTACCACCGCGTGCTGGCGCTGGCCGAAGGCAAGACCGCCACGCTGCTGGACCACGCGCAGCGCTACATCCCGCTGCTGCTGCGCTCGGGCCAGAGCAGCGACGCCATCAAAGCCTTCCAGACCTGCCGCAGCAAGGATGCCGATTTTGTATTGCAAGACGCCGCCGCCACCCTGAACCTGGCCAAGGCCGCCTGGAATGCAGGCGACGCTTCGCTGGCCTTGGCGGTGCTGCAGGGCTTTGACCGCCGCTTCAAGGACCACGACAGCGTGCCCGCCGCCTACGAGCTGGTCGCCCGTGTGCTGCTGCAGGGCTTGAACCGCACCGACATGGCCCTGCGCGTGCTGGCCACACTGGAGTCCCGCCACCCGGATGCGGAAGCGACACGGGAGACGCGCTGGTTGCTGCGTAACCATTTGCCGCAGGGGGCTGCGGGGGGTTGATAGTGGAATTAGGCGCTAGTGCTTATGGAATAAGCGCTAGCAGCTATTGAATTGATAGTGATTGCCTGGACGCCCCGGCCCGTTCGGGCTGAGCCCGTCGAAGCCTGGGCTTATGGGCTGGTTTGGACGCATGCCTGTGCCAAGGGCGGGTGCCGGGATGTGCCCCCGGCGGGGCACCTTCTTTTCTTGCGTCGCCAAGAAAAGAAGGCAAAAGAAGGCGACCCCACTGTCTGCGTCCCTGCGCTTCGCTTCGGGCAACCTGCGGTGCTCGCGTCCAGCGGGGTCTCGCTCAAACTCGCTTCGTTTCACTGCGCTCAAACAGTCGCGAGCCCTGATCCGCTGGCCGCTGCGCTCCTCGGCGCATACAGAGGGGCTGGGCAGCCAACATCCATTCGGGCCATCGCTGCGCTCGGCCCCACTTCGCGGGCGCACGCGCTCCGCGCTGGGCCGATCAGGTCGAGCGCAGCGACGACCCGAACGGCTGTTTGGATGTTCGGCTGTTTGGCTATCCACCCCCTGTGGCTGCGCCTGCGTCGGGGCGGTTGCGGGGTGGCATGGGCGTCGAAGCGCCCATGCTTCGTCATCTGACTCGCCGTGGCTGTCCGAGCGGCGCTGCGCAGCAGCAAAGCGAGTTCCACGGCGCACCCCGCAACCGCCACGACGCAGGTTTGCCCCTTCGCAAAGCGCAGGGGTCGCAGACTTGGGGTCGCCCTTTCTTTGGTGACTTTCTTTCGGCGACGCGAAAGAAAGTTACTGCGCCGCCGGGCGCACTCCCCGGCTCCCGCCCTCAGCACAAGCATGCCACCAGATCAGCGAGCAAGCCCAGACTTCGACAAGCCCAGCCCGAACGGGTGAAAGATGCCGCACGCAATCACTATCAATTCAATAGCTGCCAGCGCTCATTCCACAAGCGCTAGAGCCAAATTCAACCCCAATCCACCCCCTACACCCCACCCAACACCTGCAACGCCGGACTCCCCGGTGCCAGTTGCTGCAACTGCGGCCCTAACAAAGCCGCCTGCTCCCGCCGCCCCGCATGGCACAGGGCAGACACCAACATGCCCAGCGTCTCACCCAACTCCGGATGCGTAGGCGCCGTCTTGTGCAAAGCGTTGAACAGCTTCTCCGCATCGCCCCACTGGTGCGCACGGGCAAAGCGGCGGGACAAGCGGGCCATGTCTTCCGGCTGCAAACGGGCGCCGGGCTTGGCTTTCTCAAAATACGTGCGATAGCTCGCGTGCTGAAACTGCAGCGTCTGCTCGTCATGCGCCTGCAGGCGGAAGATGCGCCGCGCAGCGCGGTGAAAGTCCTCGCTGTCGGGCCACAGCGACGCCGTCTTGAACCACGCGCTCAGCACCTTCTGGTCTTGCGGGCGCAGCTTGGCCGCTGCGCGCCACTGGCCCAAGGCCTGTTCAAACTTCATGCCCTGGGCTAGGCGCTGGGCGCTGGCTACGTGGGCGTCAAAGCCATCGTCGGCTGCGGCATCGGCCTCCTCCTGCGTCACCGGCACCTCCAGCGGCTTGCGGCGCACCAGCATGACCAGCGCCATGAGCGAAGCCCCGGCGAGCAAGCCGCCCAAGTGGGCCATGTAGGCCACGCCCTTGCCGCTGAGCCAGTGCTGCAGCAACTCGTTCGCAATCCACGCGGGCAGCAGCAACAACGCAGGGGCCGTGACGTAGTTGAAGTAGAAAAACAGCTGGTAGAAAAACCGCACCCGACGCAAGCGGTACAGCACGGCATACATGCCCATCAGGGCAGATACCGCCCCCGAGGCGCCCAAGCCATAACTGCCCATGCCCGCATAGGCCCAGCCCGCCAGCAGAGAGCCCCCCAGGCCGCCCAGCAGATAGAACGCCAGGTACAGGCCGCGCCCCAGCGCCAGTTCGACCGAGAAACCGAACAGAAACAAAAACACCATGTTGCCGATGAGGTGCCCGTTGCTGCCGTGCAAGAACGTGGCCGTGAGCCAGGTGACCGGGCGCAGCTCAGCATCTTTGGCATAGCTTTGCGCCCACTTGCGGGTGAAGGGAGCGGGCAGCCGGCCTTCGTACTGCGTGCGGGCGGACTTCCAGTCCATGTAGTGCGCGTCCTGCAAGGGCACAAAGCCCGGACTTTTCAGACGCTGCTGAAAGCCGTCTTCCTGCTCCATCCAGCGCAACAACATGCGGTAGTTGCCCGCCTTTTGCAGCGCACGGGCCTCCTTGAGGTGCTTGTCGCGGGTTTCCTCCAGCCAGGCCACAAAGCGGGGCACCTCAATGGCGGGCAAGGGGCTGGAAACGTAGTAGGTGGCAGCGCGGTCGCGGGCATTTTCTTCGCTGCGCTGGGGGCCCCAGAACACGATCATGTTGACCACGATCAACAGCACGGTCATCCACGGCGGGTTGCGCCAAGTGGGGCGGTGTTCCAGGGGTATGGCGTAAAACATCGGGCGATTTTGCGGGCATTTTGCGCAGCCGATGCAAAGCCGTTGAATGCGCGGTCTAAGGCGCCGGGTGTGTTGTGCCAAACGCCTCGGCCAGAGAGGCCACGCCTTTACCGTTGCGTTTGCTGGCGTATAAGGCGCGGTCGGCGCGGTCAATGAGTGCGGTGAGCGGCTCCGTGGGGTCGCCTTGGAACAAGGCCACACCAATGCTGGCGCTGGCAAGCACGTACTGGCCATCGTCCAGACCAATGGGGGCCACCAGCGACAGCAGCACCTTGTCGGCGACATCCATGGCGATCTCTGGGGTCGTGACGGCATTCAACACCATGGCAAACTCATCGCCCCCCAGCCGCGCTGCCGTGTCGTTGGCGCGGGCGAGCCCGGCCAGCCGCTGGGCCACGCGTTCGAGCACTTGGTCCCCTGCGCGGTGGCCCAGGCTGTCGTTAATGCCTTTGAAGCCGTCCAGGTCCACCAACAGCAATGCTCCCGCCCGCTGATCACGGTGTGCCGTCAGTACGGCCTGCGAAAGGCGGTCGTCAAACAGGCGGCGATTGGGCAGGCCGGTGAGCCGGTCGTGGCTGGCAAGGGCCAGCACCTGCTGGTGAGCGCGCACCAGCCGTGCGCTGAGCAAGCCCAGCAACAGCGCAAACGCATACGACAGCATGACCACCAGGGCGGGAACCCGCCCAGCAGCATGCCAGCCACCCGCAGGCACAGCGGCCAAAATCCAGTTGCCGCCCCCTGGCAAGGGCACATCCAAGGTGGCGGGTGCCTCGTCAAAAATTTGCGGGCGGCCCATGAATACGGCCCCCTGGGCGCCCATGGCATCGAGCCCGCGCGCAGCGATCTGAAAACCCATCTGCTCGGTGTTCAACCCGGCATCAGCAAACAAGGCGTCGGCATTCACCGTCAGGGAGACGATGCCCCAAAAGCGAGGCTCGGCCACCACAGCGGGCTGTGGAATGGAGGCGAGAAACACGGGCGTGCGACTGACAATGCCGAGCCCGCCCTGCACCAAGGTGATGGGCCCGGCCACCACGGTGCGACGGGTCTGGATGGCACGCTCCACAGCACCACGCTGCTGGGGGTTGTCCATGTAGCGCAAGCCCAGCGCCCGCTCATTGCCCAGACGGGGGTAGATGTCGCTGATGACGTTGTCAGGCGCCAGAGCCAGGTTGCGGATGTTACGTTGGTGCTCCAGCAGTCGCCCCACCACGGTGGCAAAGATTTCTGGCGACATGCCCCCCTGCGCAGCAATGAAGGCCGACACCGTCTCAGGCACCGAAAGGGTGCTCTGCAACTGGCGGTCCAGCCGATCGCGAATTTGCAGCAGCTGGCTTTGGGCCTGCGCCATGATCTCGGTGCGCGCCTTGGTGTGCGATATATCAATGACCAGCCACGCCAGCGCTGCGGCCAGCGCGGCGCTGCACAGGCCCACCACCAAAGGCAGGAAGCGATGCTGAATCCAGTTGGCAGGCAAGCGGTGGGTGGGCATGCAAGCTTTCTATGGTGACAAAGACCGACTAAAAGTCCGGGGCGCCGCAAGCCTCTTCACGCACCCCGGCCCTGCATTCAAACATGGATACCGCTGGGCAGCCGCACTGCGCACAGTGCGCGTCTGACCACACCAATCACCAAAGCGGACACCTGTGCCGCAGACCTCAGCGGACGGAGCACCTCTGCCCCGCCGGCCTGTTGCAGAGAGCACACACTGCGGACATAACAAAGACGCGACAAGATGAGCGGGCGCCGCCCTTATTGCGCCACAAACCCGCTGCTCTTGATGATGCGCGACCAGGCCTGGGTGTAGGCGTTCTGGCGCGTGGTCAGCTGCTGGGGCGTCATGTAGCCCACCGTCAGGCCCATGGTGGTGAGCTGGCTGTTCACCTCGGGCATGGCCACCACCTTGGCCAGCGCGTTAGAGAAATCGACCACAAACTTCTGCGGCGTGCCTGCGGGGGCGTAGATGCCGTAGTACGGGAGGTCTTCAAAACCCTTGAGGCCCAGCTCGTCAAACGTGGGCACATCGGGCATGGCGGCCTGGCGCTTGGTGCCCAGCACGGCCACCACATGCACCTTGCCCGCCTTGTGGTTCTCGATGAAATCCTGCACCGAGGCCACGCCCGCGCTGATCTGGTTGCCCAGCATGTCAGCCATCATGGGGGCGCTGCCCCGGTAGGGGGCAGAGACCAGGTCGATCTGGTACTTCTCGCCCACCAGCTTGACCAGGAACTCGGGCGTGGAGGCCGGGGCCGGGATGCCCACCGCGCCTTTGCCCTTGCCCTGCGCCTTGACCCAGGCCACGTAGTCGTTGAACGATTTGGCAGGAGTGCCGCCCGAGACAGCGAACGCGTTCACAAACGTGGCAAAGCCGCCCACCGAGACGAAGTCATGCACCGGGTCGTAGCCGGGGTTTTTGATGACCTGGGGCAGGATGGAGATGGTGTGGTCGTGCGACAGAAACAGCGTGTGGCCGTCGGCGGGCGATGCCTTGAGCGCCTGGGCTGCAATCTGGCCGCCCGCGCCGGGGCGGTTGTCCACCACCACGGGCATGCCCAGCTCGTCCTTGAGCTTTTCAGCCAGCAGGCGGGCGATGGCATCGGTACCGCCGCCGGGCGGAAAACCCACCAGAATGCGCACCGGCTTGGCCGACTGGGCAGATTGGGCCATCGCAAGCCCCATCGAGAGGGCGGCACCCAGCACCAGAGTGGCGCGGGCAGCACGCAGCAAACCGCTGCGGCGCGAGAGGAAGGATGTCATGCAAAGGCTCCCGAAGTGGTAGTGTCGCTTTGCAAAAATCAAGCCAAACGAGCGCGGTGGCGGACCAACTGGGCGCGCACCTGGGCCGGGGCCGTGCCGCCCAGCGTGTTGCGGGCATTGAGCGAGCCGCGCAGGCTCAGGCACTCATACACGTCCTTTTCGATCTGCGGGTGAAAGCCCTGCAGTACGTTCAGGGGCAGCTCGGACAAATCGCAGTTGTGCGAGGTGGCGGCTTTCACGGCATGGGCCACGGTTTCGTGCGCGTCGCGGAACGGCAGGCCCTTCTTCACCAGGTAGTCGGCCAGGTCGGTGGCGGTGGCGTAGCCCTTGAGCGCGGCCTGCTCCATGGCAGGCGCGTTGACGGTGATGCCACCTTCCTTCTTGCCGGTGGCGGGGTTCAGCTGGCCGCCCACCATTTCGGCAAAGATGCGCAGCGTGTCTTTGAGCGTGTCCACGGTGTCGAACAGCGGCTCTTTGTCTTCCTGGTTGTCCTTGTTGTAGGCCAGGGGCTGGCCCTTCATCAGCGTGATGAGGCCCATCAGGTGACCGACCACGCGGCCCGTCTTGCCGCGTGCGAGTTCGGGCACGTCGGGGTTCTTCTTCTGCGGCATGATCGAGCTGCCGGTGGTGAAGCGGTCGGCGATCTTGATGAAGCCGAAGTTCTGGCTCATCCAGATGATGAGTTCCTCGGACAGGCGGCTCACATGCACCATGCACAGGCTGGCGGCGGCGGTGAATTCGATGGCGAAGTCGCGGTCGCTCACGGCGTCCAGGCTGTTCTGGCACACCATGGGGGACCCGTTCGCATCCACCATGCCCAGGGTCTTGGCCACGCGCTCGCGGTCCAGCGGGTAGGTGGTGCCCGCCAGGGCAGCTGCCCCAAGGGGCAGCACATTGGTGCGGCGGCGCACGTCGGCCATGCGCTCGGCGTCGCGCTTGAACATTTCCACATAGGCGAGCATGTGGTGGCCAAAGCTCACGGGCTGGGCCACCTGCAGATGGGTGAAGCCAGGCAGGATCACCTCGACGTTTTGTTCGGCCACATCGACCAGCGACACCTGCAGCTCTTTGAGCAGGTCGCCAATCAAATCGATCTCGCCGCGCAGCCACAGGCGCACGTCGGTGGCCACCTGGTCGTTGCGACTGCGGCCGGTGTGCAGGCGCTTGCCCGCATCGCCCACCAGCTGGGTCAGGCGGGCTTCGATGTTCAGGTGCACGTCTTCCAGGTCCAGCTTCCACTCGAAGGCGCCGGACTCGATTTCCGACGTGATCTGGGCCATGCCGCGCTGGATGGAGGCATGGTCGGAGGCAGAGATGATGCCCTGCGCCGCCAGCATCTCTGCATGCGCCAGGCTGCCTGCAATGTCGGCCTGCCACAGGCGCTTGTCAAAGAAAACGCTGGAGGTGTAGCGCTTGACCAGGTCGCTCATGGGCTCGGAAAACAACGCAGACCAGGCCTGGGCCTTGGTGTCAAGCTGGTTGTGGGATGGCGCAGACGCGGCGTTGTTGGCTTGGCTGGAGGACATGGGAGGGCAATAATTGGATGGTTCAGACACCCGGACTGCCCGGATGCCGCAATGCAAAACACCCAAATTTTATCGACCCCGCCCCCCGCTCCGGCACAAGCGCCCTCTTTTGGGCCTGCGCAGCCGTCTGCGCAAGGGGGCAAAGCACCTGCGGGACGGGCTTTGGTGTTTGACGCCTGCCAACTGGGCGTGGTCCTGCGCGCCGTGCTGTTTGTGGAAGCCGTGGTGGGTGTGGGCACCATGTTCGGGGCCGAGACCTTTTACCAGTGGCTGGCCAATGTGGCCCTGATTACTGGCGGGGCCCTGCCCGCCACGCTGGCCTGGCTGGGCACGGCCTGCAGCATGAAAACGATGCTGCAGCGCCTGAGCACCGCCCACCAGTACACCGCGGGGGTGTTGCTGGGGGCGCTGGCAGGGGCCTATGCCTGCGCCATGCTCAAGCTCGCTGGGGTGGCCCCAGGCACCTCGCCCTGGCTGGCGAGCGCGGCCTCTGGGGCACTGCTGGCGGCCATGCTGGTGGCAGCGCTGGTGCTGCGCGCACGGGGCCGCACACCCGCAGCAACCACAGCGCGCCTCACGGAGCTGCAGTCGCGCATTCGCCCGCATTTTTTGTTCAACACCCTCAACAGCGCCATTGCCCTGGTACGCGAAGAGCCCGCCAAGGCCGAGTCGCTGCTGGAGGATCTGAGCGACCTGTTCCGGCATGCGCTTGTCGAGCAGGGCGAATCGGTCACGCTGGCCGAAGAAATCACCCTGGCCAAGCGCTATCTGGCCATTGAAGAAGTGCGCTTTGGCCACCGCCTGCAAGTGCAATGGAACCTGGACCCACGCACCGATGCCGCTCGACTGCCACCACTGCTGCTGCAGCCGCTGGTGGAAAACGCGGTCAAGCACGGGGTCGAGCTGAGCCCGCGCGGCGGCAAGCTGCGGGTGTTGACCGAACTGCGCGGTAGCCGCGTGGTGGTGCGCATCACCAACACTTTGCCGCCGTCGCACATCAAGACAGAGGGAATGTCGCGTGGCCACGGCATTGCGCTGGCCAATGTGCGCGCCCGCCTGGCGCTGCTGCACGATGTGCAGGGCGAATTCACCGCCGGGGTGCAGGATGGCCTCTACCAAGTGCGCATCACTCTGCCCGTAGAAGGCACCATGCGCCGTGCCCTGAAAGCCGAGCAAGCCCTGGCCGCACGCAAGGCACAACGCAAACCGCGCCGCCCCGCCCCCAGGCCCACCTCCAAAAGCCCTGCGCCATGAACATACTGATCGTTGACGACGAAGCCCTGGCCCGAAGCCGCTTGCGCACGCTGCTGAGCGACTGCGCCGACACCCTGCGTACCACCGTGGCCGAGGCCAGCAACACGGGCGAAGCCCTGGGCCTGCTCAGCCCCACAGGGGGGCGCGGGTTTGACGTGGTGCTGTTGGACATCCACATGCCAGGGCAAGACGGCCTGTGCCTGGCCCACGCCATACAGGCCCTGCCGCAGCCACCCGCCGTGGTGTTCGTCACCGCCCACGCCGACCATGCCGTGAGCGCCTTTGAGCTGGACGCGGTGGATTACCTCACCAAGCCCGTGCGCCGCGAACGCCTGCAACAGGCACTGGCCAAGGTGCAGCGCCTGCAGCGGCCTGCCACCCCGGCCGCCATCTCCACCGTGCCCGAGGGCGAGACCCTGGTCATTCAGGACCGGGGACGTACCGAGCGGCTGGCGCTGGCCGAAGTGCTGTACTTCAAAGCCGAACAAAAGTACGTCACCGTGCGCACTGCCACCCGCAGCTTCATCATGGATGGTTCGCTGAGCGAGTTGGAGACGCGCTACGGCACACGCTTCATGCGCATTCACCGCAACGCCTTGGTGGCCCGCCGTGCGTTGCGCGCGCTGGAGAAGCACTACGACCCCGAAGAAGGCGAAGGCTGGGCCGTGCGCCTGCAAGGCTCCACAGAGGTGCTATCGGTATCGCGCCGGCAAGTGGCGGCGGTGCGTGAGGAGCTCGCGCGATAAGCGCTTTGAAGCACTGAGCCCCTGCGCCAGCGCAAAGCAGCGTGCCAAGCGCCCGGCATAATCGCCCGCCATGCCACTGCCACGCACCTTCTTCCTCTTGCGCCTTGTGCGCCTGTGGGTGCTGGCGTGGTTCGTTGCCTCCATCGGCGCGGCGGTGGCATCACCGCTGGTGCATCCGCAGTCGCTCGAGGTCATTTGCTCGGGCTCGGGCGCCATCAAATGGCTGCTGCAAACCGACGACGGTGCGGTCGAGATGGGCGCGACAAGCATGGACTGCCCTCTGTGCGCGCAGGCCAACGGGGCCCCGCCACCGTCCCCTGCCCAGCCCCCGCTGCCCACCAGCACGCTGGCCCACGCAGTGCAACCTGTGCCCGCAGCGCGCATCGCTGCAGCCACAGCGGCGCCGCTGCCAGCGCGCGGCCCACCCTCTCTCCTCTGATCCGTTCGCTTTCTGCGTGCGCCTGACGGCATTGCCGTGGGGTACGCAGGCCTTCGTTCGTTTGCACGGCAGACCCCCACAGCAATCCCAGTAGCCATCCTGGGCGCCGCTGGTGGCTGCACTGCCGTTTTCAGAGTGCCTTATTCATGTCTTCCACTGCTTCGCGCCGCGCTGCGGCCTTGGGTGCCGCTGTGCGCCTGCCCCTTTTGAATGCCCCCCTTTGCACCCGCAAGGAGCCTCCCAACCCACGGAGCTCCCTGAGTTCCCCGGGCCCATTGAGCCCCCTCAGTGCCTGCCTTTCGGCGGCACTGGCCCTGTTGCCAATGCTGGCAACCCCCACAGCCCAGGCCCAAAACGCCACGGCGGCAGAGCCCCTCCCGGCCCTGCCTGTGGTGGAGGTGATGGGCAGCGGCGCCACGGCCAACGGCAAACTCCATCTGGACACCCCTGTGGACACGGGCAGCCGTCTGGGCCTGACGGCGCGTGAGAACCCAGCCTCCGTCACCGTGGTGGACCGATCCACCATCGATGCACGCGGCGCGCAGAACACGCAAGAGATCCTGCGGGCCATCCCTGGCGTGGTGGCGCACAACGCGCCCGGCTCCATGGCTGCGCACTACCGGGGCTTCACCGCCAACTCGGTGGCCCAGCTCTACAACGGTATCAACCCGCAGTACGGCAGCGCCACGCGCGCTGTCGACAGCTGGATCTACGACCGCGTGGAGGCCATTGGCGGGGCATCCAGCTTCCTGTACGGCTCGGGCGGCGTGGGCGGCTCCATCAACTACATCACCAAGACGGCCGAGCGCAGCGACTTTGCAGAAGGACAGTTGCGCCTAGGCTCGTACGGCCTGAAAGAGGTGTCCGTGGGGCTGAACCGCCGAATCGCAGGCGGCGAACAAAGCGCGAGCCCTGCGCACTATGCACGCGTCGACATCAACCACCGCGACGCAGGTAGCTGGACCCACGGTACCCAAACCCAGGCCACGCAGCTGGCAACCTCGCTGCTGTCGGACCTGGGCGGCGGCCTCACCCACACGCTGGCCTACGAGTACCAGAAGGACCATGTGGATCGCCCGTACTGGGGCACCCCGGTACTGAACCCCGCTGTGGGCGCTCTGGCCATTGACCCTGCAACGCGCTTTCAGAACTACAACAGCGCTGACGGCATGTATGAGCATCGCGTGCAGTGGCTGCGCTCTGTCGCGCAGTGGCGCATGTCCGATGCGCTACAGCTCAAGAACACGTTCTATGTGTACGACGCGCTGCGCGACTACCGCAACGTCGAGATCTACACCTTCAACGCCGCCAACACCGCCGTCACCCGCACCTCGCCTTACCTGCAGCGGCACGACCAGACGCTGGTGGGTGACCGACTGGAAGGCACGTACCAAGGCCAGTGGGCAGGCAAGAAAAGCGACTGGGCGTTTGGTATGGACGTGAGCGTGAACAAGCAGACGCGTTTTCCGTTCGGCCCCTCGGTCACCGTGAGCACAGTCAATCCGTACAACTTCACCACCGAGAACTTCTTCGACATTCCTGGCATGTCGCCCGCCCTGTCCCCTGACAAAGACAACAAGATCACCAACACCGCGCTGTATCTGGAAAACCGCACTCTGGTTACGTCGGGGGTGAACTTGGTCACCGCACTGCGGCATGAACGCATCGCGCTGGACCTGGTGAATCGCCGCGCCATCACAGCCACTGCGCCCTCAACGTTCAGCCGTAGCTACAGCCCCACCACGGGCCGTCTGGCTGCAGTGTGGGACATTGCTCCCGGCGCCAACCTGTATGCTCAAGCCTCCAACGCCGCCGATCCACCGTCGGGCTCGCTGGCTTCGGCGTCGTTTGCCGATGTGCGCAACAACAGTGAGCTGACCACAGGCCGCCAGGTCGAGGTGGGCAGCAAGTTCGACTTCTGGGGTGGCAAGGGCAGCGCCACGGTGGCAGTGTTTGACATCCGCCGCAAAAACATCGCATCGCAAGACCCATCCAACCCGAACCTGACAGTGCTCGTGGGCGAGCAGTCGTCCAAAGGGATCGAGCTGGCAGCGGGCATTCGCCCCACGCCGCAATGGCAACTGCAGGGGAATTTGTCGCTGATCCGCGCGCGGTATGAGAACTTTGTGCAAGGCGCCGTCTCGCGTGCAGGCAACGTGCCGCAGCTGGTGCCGCAGCAAGTGGCCAATCTGTGGGCGTCGTATGCCATCACACCCACCGTCACGGCGAGCGCAGGGGTGCGCCATATAGGCAAGGTGTATGGCAACGCGGCCAATACCAAGTTCTGGCCGTCGTACACGCTGCTGGACCTGGGGCTGGCCTGGAAGATCAACAAGACCACCACCCTCACGGGCCGCGTGCGCAATGCCACCGACCGCCTCTACGCAGAAGAGACACGCGACCAGGTCTACCTGGGCGCACCACGCACGCTGGACGTGACGCTGCACACCGCGTTTTAGAGGCAGAGGCTCACCATGCGGCATGCCAAACGCTGGCTCTATCTGGTTCACCGCTGGCTGGGGGTGCTGCTGTGCAGCTTCTTTGCCATGTGGTTCATCTCCGGCTTGGTGATGATGTACGTGGGCTACCCCAAGCTCACGCACACCGAGCGCCTGGAACACCTGCCGCCCTTGCGCGGCGTGCCTGTGGCGCTGGAGCCCGCGCAGGCGCTACAAGCGGCCGCTTTGGCAGGCCCGTTGCAGGAGTTGCGCCTGGCCGTGGCCAGCGGCGGGCGGGCGGTGTACCTGGCCACGCCAGCAGCGCCCGACGAGGGCGCGCAAGGCAAACGCACCCGCAATGCAGCCCCGGTGGTCATCGATGCCAACACCGGCGCCGTGCTGCGCGAGGTAACGGCCGAGCACGCCATGGCTTCGGCCCAAGCCTTTGCTGAGGCCAGTGCAGGCGGGGCCGGGCCACGCCATTTGGGGCAGATGGACGAGGACGCCTTCACCCACTCACGGGCGCTGGACATGCACCGCCCTCTGCATGTGCTGGCCTTGCCCGATGAGGCAGGCACCTGGCTCTACGTGTCAGGCACCACGGGCGAGGTGGTACGCGATGCACCGCGCACCGAGCGGCTGTGGAACTATGTCGGCAGCTGGATCCATTGGCTCTACCCCTTGCGCGGCAACGCCTTCAACGCCTACTGGGCCGACATCGTGAACTGGCTGTCCATCGCCGGCACGGTACTGGCCCTCACCGGCACGGTGGTTGGCGTGCTGCGCTGGCGCTTTGCAGGCCCGCGCTACAAAAGCGGGGCACGCTCACCCTACCCCGGCGCCATGCTGCGCTGGCACCACACGGTGGGCCTGCTGTTTGCGCTGGTGACCATCACCTGGATCTTCAGCGGCCTCCTGTCCATGAACCCCTGGAAGGTGTTTGACAGCGGCGCCCCCGCCTTGCGCACTGCGGCCATGCACGGTGGAGCGCTGCAGATCAGCACTGCGGCAAACACGCCGCTGGCTTCGGTGCAGGCCCTGCTGGCCAACGCCACCCCGAATACCCGTGAACTGCGCTGGGTGCGCACCGCAGGCCACACCCTGGTGCAAGCCTGGGGGTCTGCGGGCGCGCCCACCGTGCTACATGCGACCACCGCACGGCGCTACACCCTGGAGCCCGAAGCCCTGGCCGCCGCCGCCGCGCGCTTGCTGGATGCACCGATACAACGCATCGAAACCCTGACCGACTACGACCTGCATTACTACGACCGCGCCGCACACACCATGACCGGCGGCACCGACAAGCCCCTGCCGGTGCTGCGCGTGGTGTTTGCCGATGCGCATGCCACCTGGGTGCACATTGCCCCCCACACCGGCGCCGTGCTGGGCCGCACCGACAGCCACCGACGCACCAGCCGCTGGCTGTTTGGCATGCTGCACAGTTGGGACTGGCTGCCCCTGCTGGAGCGCCGCCCCTTGTGGGACGCCGTGATGATCTTGTTGTGCCTGGGTGGTGCGGCCCTGAGCCTGACCGGTGTGGTGGTGGGCTGGCGAAGACTGAGGCTCAAGTTGCGTACCTGGAGCCTGCCACGGCGAAACCCTGGGAGTTTTCTGCTTACCAAAAGTGTTTCCAATGGTTACACTGCGGCCGGCTCGTCCACGCACCCCGGTGCCAGGGCGTCTGCCCCACAGTCCAAAGCCCCAGGCTTCATCCATCAGAGAAAAACACGATGAAAAAAACCACAACTTTCACAGCCGCCGTGCTCATGACCCTGGCAGCGGGCGTTGCCATCGCCCAGGGTGGCTACAACCGCCCACCCGCAGGAGACAAGCAATATGCCCAGTGCCTGACGTACGCTGACCGTTTGTACGAGGGAGGCAATGAGCCAAGCCCTGTCAAAGGTCAAACCAAGGCACAGGCTTGGTGCACCTGCATGTGGAACGAGACCCCTGATGACTTCAAGGGCAATTTGGTCAAGTTTGCGGAAACCCGCAAAGGCAAGGAAACCAACAAGCTGTGCGAAAAGCACTCTGACTGGAGCGAGTAAGCGCCACGGTGCCCCGGCGCCTGTGCCCAATAAAAAAGCTGCCCCATGGCAGCTTTTTTATTGGGCGTGGCAACCAAGCCCTTGCGCGGGTGTGCGCCCCAAACAGCAGCTTAAAAATCAGCCACTCACCCCTTGCTGCGCAACGTACGGCTCAGCAAGATCACCGGCACCAGCCCCACGGCCACCAGCGCCAATGAGGGCAATGCGGCCTCACCCAGGCGCTCGTCGCGCGCCAGCTGGTAGGCCACCACGGCCAGGGTGTCGCTGTTGAAGGGGCGCAGCACCATGGTGGCAGGCAGCTCTTTCATCACGTCCACAAACACCAGCAGCGCGGCGGCAGCGGTAGAGCGGCGCAGCAAGGGCCAGTGCACCCGCGCCATGAGCCCCACACTCCCCATGCCCAGCATGCGGGCGGAGTCGTCCAGGCTGGCCGGTATGCGCGCATAGCCGCTTTGCACCGACTGCAGCGCCACAGCACAAAAGCGCACCAGGTACGCCCACACAATGCCCACCGCCGTGGCCGTGACCAGGGCACCAATGCCCCACTGCGGCGCCGCCGCCTGCAGCCAGCCCACGGGCAGCAGCAAGCCCACCACAATCACAGCGCCCGGCACGGCATAACCCAGGCTGGCCAGCTGCACCACGCCACGCGTCACTCCATCGGGGCGGCGGCGCACAGCAAAGGCCAGCACCAGGGCCAGGGCCACGGCGATGGCGGACGTGATGCCCCCCAGGCGCACGCTGTGCCAGGCCCACTCCACAAACCGATCCCACGGCAGCACCGACCAATCGGCCGCCAGCGGGCGCAGCATGAACACGATGGGTGCCACAAAACCCATGAGCACAGGCACCACGCACACCACCCAGGCCAGCACGCGCGAGCCGCCGCGCAGCACCAGCGGCTGCGCCTCGGATGAGCCCGCACGCCCCACCCCCCCGGCGGCAAAGCGCATGCGTTTTTGGGCCCGGTGCTCCAGGTGCAGCAGGGCCAGCACCACCACCAGCAGCATGGTGGCCAGCTGCGCTGCCGCCAGGCGGTTGTCCATCGACAGCCAGGCTTTGTAGATGCCGGTGGTGAAGGTTTGGATGCCGAAGTAGCTGGCCACGCCAAAGTCGGCCAGGGTTTCCATCAGCACCAGTGCCACCCCCGCCGCCACCGCCGGGCGGGCCAGGGGCAGGGCCACAGCGCGGATGCGGCGCGGCAGCGGCGCGCCCAACAGGCGGGCAGCCTCCATGAGTTGCGCAGCGCGCTCACCCAACGCCGTGCGCGCCAGCAAGTACACATAGGGGTACAACGCAAAGATGAACACCCACACCGCGCCGCCCAGGCTGCGCACCTCGGGCAGCAGGCGCCCCTCCAGCCCAAAGGCGTTGCGCAGGCCCACCTGCAGCGGGCCGCTGAACTGCAAAAAGTCGGTGTACGCGTAGGCCGTGACGTAGGCTGGCATGGCCAAGGGCAGCAGCAGCAGCCATTCAAACGTGCGGCGCCCCGGAAAATCAAACAGCGTCACCGCCGCCGCGGCGCCCGTGCCCACCACGGCCGCGCCCAGGGCGACCATCACACTCAGCCACAGCGTGGTGAGCACATAGCCCGGCAACACGGTGGCGGCCATTTCGCGCAGGATGCCGCCCGCCTGTGCGTCGCCCTGCCCAAAAGGCAACCAGGACGCCAAAACAGCCAGCACCGGCAAGGCGAGCACGCCAGCGAGTAGGATCAAAGCCAGGGAACGTAAAGCAAAGGGGCTGCGGCGCAAAGCAAACAATCTGTGGAAGCGAGGTAAGAAGGCAGCGGCAATAGCCGCCCGTGTGCGCGGCAAGGCCCGTGTGAGCACCGCAACGGCAAGGATGCAAATGCGAATTTTAAGCATTCGCCCCCAGCCACCTAGAATGGCGGCATGTTTTTAGAGGTCTCCCAACTCGATGTGCGCTACGCGGGCCGCGCACAGGCGGCTGTCCAAGGCGTCTCGCTGGGCCTGCATGCAGGCGATATTGGCGTGCTGATTGGCCCCTCCGGCTGCGGCAAAACCACACTGCTGCGCGCTGTGGCGGGGCTGGAGCCCGTCTCGGGCGGCGAGATCCGGCTGACCAAGGAAGTGGTGGGCAGCGCCACGCGCAGCGTGCCGCCCGAACAGCGCCGTATTGGCATGGTGTTTCAGGACTACGCACTGTTCCCTCACCTCTCGGTGGGCCGCAATGTGGCCTTTGGCATCCACCAATTGCCGCGTGCCCAACAAGCGGCGCGCGTGGCCGAGGTGCTGGAGCTGGTGGGCCTGGCAGGCAGCGAAAACCGCTATCCCCACGAGCTATCGGGCGGCCAGCAGCAGCGTGTGGCCCTGGCCCGAGCGCTGGCGCCCCGCCCCCAGCTCATGCTGCTGGACGAGCCTTTCTCCAACCTCGACGTAGACCTGCGCGAGCGCCTGGCGCACGAGGTGCGCGGCATCCTCAAGGCGGCCGGGGCCACCGCGCTGTTCGTCACCCACGACCAGTTCGAGGCCTTTGCCATTGGCGATGTGATTGGCGTGATGCACGAAGGCCACCTGCACCAGTGGGACGACGCCTACACCCTGTACCACCGCCCGGCCACCCGCTTTGTGGCCGACTTCATCGGCCACGGTGTGTTTGCCCCGGCCACACTGGTGCAGCGCGGCAGCAACGTAGTGGCACAAACCCCCCTGGGTGATTTGACCGACCTGGCCGAATGCCCCTTGCCCAGCAGCTACCCCGGCGGCGAGTGCGATGTGCTGCTGCGCGCCGACGACATCGTGCACGACGACCAGGCCCCCGTGCAGGCGCAAATCGTGCGCAAGGCGTTCCGCGGCTCGGAGTTTTTGTACACCCTGCAGCTGAGCAGCGGCCTGCAGGTGATGGCCCATGTGCCCAGCCACCACGACCACGCCGTGGGCGAGTGGATCGGCATCAAGGCGCAGGTGGACCATGTGGTGACGTTTGCGCGCGGGGCCTGACTGGCACTAGCGGTTCACGATCAAATAGTGCTCTAGCGCTTGATACACAAGCGCTAAAAGCTATATTTTCAATAGCAAAACACCACACACCCGCCTCAAAAGCAAACAAATTGTCACAAATGGCAGGCCCAATACCTCTGGGCGATGTTGCCCGTTGAGCCCCCTACCTGCGCACCGCAGTGCTGGCGCCCAGCCTGCCGCCACCAGCGGCTGAGCAATGCGCCACAAAGGGGCGAAAGCACCTGCCATGACCGCTTTTGTTGACACCCGTCCACGCACCACCAACATCCTGGGCCGCCGCCTGCTGGCCACTTTCATTGCTGTTCTGCTGCTCACGCTGGCGGGCTCGGCCATAGGCATCTGGTCGCTGCGCACGGTCGATGCGGCCACCCGCCACGCCATCGAAGACAACGTGGTGACCGAGCGCCTGGTGGCCGACGCCTACCGACTGCAGTCCATCAATGCCGAGCGCTACAAGGCCATGGCCTTGAGTTCCGAGCCTGAAGTGGGCGAGATTCTGGCGGCCGACATTGGCCGCACCCAGGCCCAGTACAGCGACCTGATTGCCCAACTGGCCAGCCGCCTACAGGCCCCTGCTGAGCAGGCCTTGCTGACCGACACCCAGAACAAAGCGCAGGATTTTCAGGTCGCCGTGAAGGAGCTGGTGACCGCCCGCGACTTTGGCCTGACCGAGCGCATCCGCAAGGTGTTTGCCGAGCGCTTTGAGCCCAGCGCCGCCGCCCTGCTGGGCGCCTTGCAGCAACTGGCCCAATCGCAGCGCAACGCCATTGACGCCGCAGGCGCCCACATCGCCCAGCGCAGCCACAACGCCCAGTGGGCGCTGGCCCTGTTTTGCACGGCGGCGCTGTTGCTGGGCAGCGTGCTGACCTGGTGGCTGGTGCGCAGCATCTCGCGCCCCATCGGCGTGGCCAGCGCTACGGCGCAGCGGGTCTCCAGCCTGGACCTGCGCCAAGACATTGCGGGCCACGAACGGGACGAAGCGGGCCAGCTGCTGCTGGCGCTCAACACCATGCAAGAAGCCCTGCGCACGCTGGTGACGCAGGTGCGCCAATCGGCCCACAACGTGCGCCTGGCAGCCCACGAAATGGCGCAGGGCAATGCCGACCTGTCGGAGCGCACCGAGGGCACGGCATCAAGCCTGCAACAGACGGCCGCCGCGCTGGAGCAGGTGACACAGCGCCTGCAGCAATCCACCGAAACCGCCCAGCGCGCAGAGCAGATGGCCAGCCAGGCATCGGCCGTGGCCCAGGAAGGCGGCGCTGCAATGGCCCAAATCATCGAGACCATGCAGGGCATCCAGCGGTCATCGCGCAAGGTGGAAGAGGTCACGGGGGTGATCGACAGTATTGCCTTCCAGACCAACATCCTGGCGCTGAACGCCGCCGTGGAAGCCGCCCGCGCTGGCGAGGCAGGCCGTGGCTTTGCCGTGGTGGCGGCCGAGGTGCGCCAGCTGGCCATGCGTGCGGGCGCTGCCGCCCGCGAGATCAAAGGGCTGATCGCCTCATCAGCCCACAGCGTGGAAGCCGGCACCACCCTGGTCAACGGCGCGGGCCACACCATGGGGCATATCGTGGAGTCGATCCGCAACGTGGCGGGCATGATCAGCGACATCAGCGCCGCCACCCATTCGCAAACCCGCGACATCCACGACATCAACACCGCCGTGGCGCGGCTGGACGAGATGACGCAGCAAAACTCGGCCCTGGTGGAAGAGTCTGCTGCCGCATCGGAAGGGCTGCGCCACCAGGCCAATGACCTGACGCACCTGATCAGCCAGTTTGTATTGCCTGCGGAGCGGGCCGAGCCGCTTCAGATGCGCGATCCGTTGCGCAATCAGATACGTAACGGGCTGCCCGCACTGCCAAGGCCTTGAACGCGGACAGCCCAGCGGGCACGTCCAGCACAAGCCCCATGCGCAGGACCCACTGCAAACCCACGCTCCGTCCACGGATGCGTGGGCCAATCCGCATGTGAGTTCGCAGGACCCAGCACGCTGTTCAGGACTTTGCCTTGCGCTCCAGGGCTTCAATGCCAGACCAGCTCACCTGCGCCAGCAAGGCCTGCAGCGCCTGCACATCCATGTAGTCGGCACGCGCACTGAGCACGACGCCGTTCTTCAGAACCACATCGAACTCTGCGTGGCTGTTGTCCTTGTGATAGCGCTGACGCAAGGTGCGACCGCCCTCTTGCCAGGTCTTTTCCACACGCACTTCGTCTTCTTTTTCTGACTGGCCCATGCCTGCAGCCATCGCGGCCATCTGGCCCAGCGCCCCTGCATCGGTGATCTCCACCTTCACTTGCCGGTCACCCTGGGTGTAGGTGGCGCTGGCGTGGCTTGTGGGCAGGCCCAATGCGGCGCCGTCTTGCACTTCCAGTGCAGTGCGCGGCATGCCACCCAATTGCTGTGGCAAGGCCGCTTTCAGGCTCTGTGCGGGCAGCGCTTCACTGTTTTGCGCTTTCTCCATCTGGCGTGCCGCCTCTTGCATCTTCTGGCTGGCTGCCTCCAAGCCTGCGACATCCACCGAGACTTTTCCGGAAGGGGTGCTCACCGTCATGCCCCCAGCCCCGCCAAGCGCCACCGAGGGGCCGTGCGAGCGCGTGAAAAGGGAGCTGACCCCCATCATCAACAGCCCCATCACGATGGCGGCCACCACCACCACGGCCGTGTAGGCCAGTGATTTGTCCGGGGCACTTTTCATCAGCACCGGCAAGCCGGTGTAGAGCAGGTAAAACGAATACAAGGCCGCCAGCAGGCCGAGCATGGACAGCGCAGGCAGCAGGGTGAAAACACCGCCCACAAAGGCGGCGGTCATGGAGTAGGCCGCCAGCTTGAGGGCCTGGATCTGGCTCTTTTGCCCGCCGAAAGTCGGTGCCAGCGCATCAATGATCAGCCCAAGGACAAAGACACCCACCAGGCTCAGCGCATACGACAGCACCATGTTGACCAGGCCTGAGACCAGGGGCACGCGCACGGACACCCCGAACACGCTGAAACCAATCAACGACATCCCCACAAAGCCACACAGTGCGGGGATGAGCGCCAGCGGCATGACATAGCCCTTGAACAGGCTGAGCGTATCGGTGGGCTCCGCCTCGATGGTGCTCCAGGCTTGCTGGGGCTGGAGCAGAAGGTGCTTGGCGCGGTCAATGATGGATGGCATGTGCAGGCCCTGGGTTGGCTCGCGAGGAGGCACCACAGGGCCTCAGGCGAATGAAGAAACACACCGCAAGCAGCGCCACAGACTCATGCCACGGACGCCTGGTCTTTGCGCGGGGCGCGGGACAAGGGCTGAACGGGTGCAATGGGCCTGCGCCGCAAGCTGGCGACAGGAAGCGCGGACGATAGTGGACGTTGGCCGCAAAAGCACACGGGTTGCCGCAGTGCGTTGGCAAAACCGTGTAAAAGTGCGCAGGAAGGTGTGCGTCAACCCTGCTGGCGCAGCCCGTCTACCACAGCCTGCAGGTGGAGCGCCCATGCGCGGCGGTCACGGCCCTGAGGGGTTTCGGGCTCGCCGTAAGTCACCACGGCCTCGATGGCGGGGGCGCTGAGCGTGCGCCAGATGGAGCCGAGCAGGGTTTCGTCGCCGATGTAGCTGGGCGCAAAACTCGTGGCACCGCTGGCAAGGTCCACAAACCGGAGCCCCACAGGCTGCACCGGCGCATTGGCCACCACGGCAGCCTGCAGCAAATTGGCATGGAACGGCAGCATGGTGCGGCCGTCGCCCGTGGTGCCTTCAGGGAACACCGCCAGCACCTCGTGCCGCTCCAGGGCCTCTTGCATGGTGCGCACCATGCGCATGGCGTCGCGGCGCGAGCTGCGCTCGATGTACAGCGTGCCCGCCGCCGTGGCCAGGGTGCCAATCAGTGGCCAGCCTTGCACGTCTGACTTGGAGATGAAACAGCAATGGCGCGCAGCGTGCATGACCGGAATATCCAGCCACGAGATGTGGTTGGCCACCAGCATGACGGGCCCACCGACCGGCGGCTGGCCCTGCACCCGCAGCGAAATGCCCACGCAGGCCAGCATCTGCTGCGACCAGGCCTGCACACGGATGTATTGCTGCTCGGGCGTCAGCCGGGGGAATTGCAGGGTGACCACCCACAGCCCCTTGAGCAAATGGCCCAGCAGGCGCAGCATGCGCCAGATGGCACGCAAGGCCTTCATGGTGCGGGCCTGCCTGCGGGTTGCCTACACCGCCGCAATCCCAACTCAGCCTGGCTCACGCTCAAAGGCCACTTGCCCGCCGACGACCGTGGCGCGCACGCTGCCGGGCAGCTCGTAACCCGAGAAGGGCGTGTGCTTGCCCTGGCTGCGCAGGGCATCGGCCTGCACCGTCCATGCGGCCTGGGGGTCGAACACGCACAGGTCGGCCACACCGCCTTCCACGAGCTGGCCCACGCTGGCTTGCAGGGTGCCCAGAGCCGTGCCCAGCACGCGGGCGGGCTCGGCGGTGATGGCGGCCAGCGCGCGCGGCAGCGGCACGCCTTGGTCTTGCGACCACTTGAGTGCCAGCGACAGCAGCAGCTCTAGCCCAGTGGCGCCGGGCTCGGCCTCGGCAAAAGGCAAGGTCTTGGCGTCTTCGTCCACGGGGTTGTGGTCGGACACCAGGGCGTCGATGGTGCCGTCGGCCAGCGCAGCGCTGAGCGCATCGCGGTCGCGCTGCTGGCGCAGCGGGGGCGACAGGCGGGCGCGGCTGTCAAAGAAGCCGATGTCCACGTCGGTGAGGTGCAGCGAGTTGATGCTCACGTCGGCCGTGACCTTGAGGCCATCGGCCTTGGCGCGGCGCACCAGCTCCACACCGGCAGCGCTGCTGATGCGGCACAGGTGCACGCGAGCGCCGGTGGTCTTGAGCAGTTCAAAAATGGTGTGCAGCGCAATGGTCTCGGCTGCCACGGGCACGCCCGACAGGCCCAGGCGCGTGGCCAGCGGGCCACTGGCGGCCACGCCCTTGCCCAGGTGCATCTCTTGCGGGCGCAGCCAGACGGTGTAGCCAAAGGTGGCGGCGTACTGCAAGGCGCGCTGCAGCACCTGGGTGCTGGCCAAGGGCACTTCGGCCTGGCCGAAGCCGACGCAACCGGACTCGGTCAGCTCGGCCATCTCGGTCAGCACCTCGCCTGTCAAGCTGCGCGTGAGGGCGCCCAGTGGGAACAGGCGCGACTGGTGCAGCTTTTCGGCGCGGAACTTGAGCATCTCGACCAGGCCGGGCTCATCGAGCACGGGGTCGGTGTCGGGCGGGCAGACCAGGCTGGTCACGCCCCCGGCCACGGCGGCGGCCATTTCGGATTCGAGCATGCCTTCGTGCTCATGGCCGGGCTCGCGCAGGCGCGCAGCCAAGTCCACCAAACCGGGCAGGACGATGCAGCCCGACGCATCGATGGTGCGGGTGGGGGCGAAATCGGCCGGGGTGCGGTTCAGGCCCACGATGCGGCCCGCCGCCACGGCGACGTCGCCAATCTGGTCAAGGCCCGAGGCGGGGTCGATCACACGGCCGTTCTGGATCAGGATTTTCATGATTTCAAGCCAAATTGGCCGCTATCGCTTGATGGATAAGCGCTAGCAGCTATTAAATACATAGCATTCATACCGCTCAACATTTTGCCCGGCTATTCGCACCACAGCCGACCGAATGCCAGTGCCCCCGTGGAACCGGCTTCGCCGGGCCACTGGGGGCGTCCCCCTTGGGGGAAGACGCGAAGCGGCTCAGGGGGTTAGGCTTCATTTCCGGCAACGATGGACATGACCGCCATGCGCACAGCGATACCGAACGTCACCTGCGGCAGGATCACGCTCTGCTTGCCGTCCACCACGGCGGAGTCGATCTCGACCCCCCGGTTGATGGGGCCGGGGTGCATCACGATGGCATCGGGCTTGGCCAGCTGCAGCTTCTCCTGTGTGAGGCCAAAGCTCTTGAAGTACTCCTGGCTCGATGGCAGCAGCGCACCACTCATGCGCTCGTTCTGCAGGCGCAGGGTGATGATCACATCCGCGTCCTTGATACCTTCTTCGAGCGTGTGGCACACGCGCACACCCATCTGCGCCATGTCGCTGGGCACCAGCGTGCGCGGGCCCACCACGCGCACTTCGGCACAGCCCAGGGTGGTGAGGCCGTGGATGTCGGAGCGCGCCACGCGCGAGTGCAGCACGTCGCCCACGATGGCCACCGTGAGGTTTGAAAAGTCTTTTTTGTAGTGGCGGATGGTGTACATGTCCAGCAGCCCCTGCGTGGGGTGGGCATGGCGGCCATCGCCCGCGTTGATCACATGCACATGGGGCGCCACATGCTGGGCGATCAGGTACGGTGCCCCCGACTCGCTGTGCCGCACCACGAACAGGTCAGCCGCCATGGCCGACAGGTTGGCGATGGTGTCGAGCAGCGACTCGCCCTTGCTGGCCGAGCTGCGCGCGATGTCGAGGTTGAGCACGTCGGCCGACAGGCGCTTGGCCGCGATCTCGAACGTGGTGCGCGTGCGGGTGCTGTTCTCAAAGAACAGGTTGAACACGCTTTTGCCACGCAAGAGGGGCACCTTCTTGACCTCGCGGTCGTTCACGCTCACGAAGTTGGCGGCGGTGTCGAGGATGTGCGTGACGATGTCGCGCGGCAGGCCTTCGATGGAGAGCAGATGGATCAGCTCGCCGTTCTTGTTGAGTTGGGGGTTGCGCTTGTGCAGCACGGTCACGCCTCCTGGACTTGGAACTGGAAAGTGCCCTGGTCATTGCGCGCCAGGGCCAGCGACTGGCTGCCCGGCAACGCCACGCGGGCGGCGGCAAAGTCGGCCTGCACGGGCAGCTCGCGCCCGCCCCGGTCCACCAGCACGGCCAGGCGCACGCTGGCGGGGCGGCCGTAGTCGAACAGCTCGTTGAGCACGGCGCGGATGGTGCGGCCGGTGTAGAGCACGTCGTCGAGCACCAGCACATTGGCGCCGTTCACGTCGAAGGGCAGCGCCGTTTGCGCACCAGCGGCCAGCCCTCGCTGGGCAAAGTCATCGCGGTGCATGACCGAAGACAGCACCCCGGCGGGCCCTTCCAGGCCCAGGTCTTTTTGCAGGCGTTCGGCCAGCCAGGCGCCGCCCGAGGCAATGCCCGCCAGGCGCGTGGTGGGGGTCAGCATGCTGCGCACACCGCGCAGCAGCTCGCGGTACAGGGCCTCGGCGTCGAGCACGAGGCTGCCGGCCTGGCCGGCAGGAGAAGTCGTCATGGGAGGTTCCTCAAAAACTGTTCCAGGATGATGCAGGCCGAGGCGGCGTCGGCGTCCTTGGCGCCACTGGCGATGGCTTCGGTGGTGCTGTAGCGCTCATCCACCTCAAACACCTGCAGGCCAAAGCGCCCGCGCAGTTGGCGGCCGAACTTCAGGGCACGCTGCGTGTTCTCGTGGCTGGCGCCGTCGGGGTGGTAGGGCACGCCAATCACCAGCGCGTCAGGCTGCCACTCTTTGATGCGCAGGGCCACCTGGGCAAAGCGGGCATCGCCCTCGGCCTTGATGGTCTCTTGCGGGCTGGCGGTGCGCAGCAGTCGGTTGCCCGAGGCCACCCCCGTGCGCTTGAGCCCAAAATCAAAAGCAAGAAAAGTCTGAAACTGCGCGGGAACGGCGGGCTGAACGGGAAGCCCGGTCATGCGTGCCCCGCCTCAGGAGAGAGCATCCAGGCCTGCAGGCCCAGCAAACCCAGGGCCCGGTCATAGCGCTCGGGCACGGGGGTGTCAAAAATCACAGACAAATCCGCGCCGACGGTGAGCCAGGCGTTTTCGGCCAGTTCAGACTCCAGCTGGCCCTCACCCCAGGACGAATAGCCCAGCGTGACCAGCACGCGGCGCGGTCCCGCGCCGGTGGACAGAGCCTCCAGCACATCTTTGGACGTGGTCATCGCCAAGCCGCCTGGGATGGCCATGCTGGACGCGTAGGCCGACTCATCGTTTGCCTCGCTGCCTGCGAGCATGGGCTCATGCAGCACAAAACCGCGCTCGGTCTGCACCGGGCCGCCCTGGAACACGGGCGTCTGGGTCAGGTCATCGCGGCGCAAGGACAGATCGACCTTGTCAAACAGGCCTTTGAGGGTGATATCGGAGGGTTTGTTGATGATGAGCCCGAGCGCACCGCGTTCGCTGTGCTCGCACAGGTACACCACACTGCGCGCGAAAGACTCATCTTCAAGACCGGGCATGGCGATCAAAAAATGATGCGTCAGATTGATGGGCGCAGAATCGGAAGACATTGCCCAATTTTAACGGTGAACATGGAGCCTTCTTACGCCACCGGCCTTGTCTGGTTCCGACGCGACCTGCGCGCACTGGACCATGCCGCCCTGTACCACGCACTGACCCAATGCCAGCAAGTGCATTGCGTGTTTGTTTTCGATACCGACATTCTTGCCCCCCTGCCCCGTGCCGACCGGCGCGTGGAGTTCATCCTTGAATCGCTGGTGGAGCTGGACGCACACCTGCGTGAGCTGAGCAGCCATGGCCAGGGAGGCCTCATCGTGCTGCACGCGGCGGCAGCCAATGCGGTGCCGCAGCTGGCCCAAGCCCTGGGCGCCCAAGCCGTCTTCACCAACCACGACGACGAGCCCCAGGCCCTGCAGCGTGACAGCGCGGTGCGCACCCAGCTGGCGCGCAGCGGCATGGCCCTGCACACCTACAAAGACCACACGGTGCTGGAGCGCGGCGAGGTGCTCACCCAGTCGGGCACGCCATACAGCGTGTTCACCCCCTACAAAAATGCCTGGCTGCGCAAGGTGAACGCGTTTTACCTGAAAAGCTACCCGGTGGAGCGCCACGCGCACCGCCTAGCGCCCCGGCCTGCGGCCCATGCGCAACCCGTGCCCACGCTGGGCGATATCGGCTTTGAGCCCACGGCGCTGGCGCAACTGAAGCTGCCCACCGGCAGCCGGGGGGCGCAGCAATTGTTTGACGATTTTCTGCAGCGCATCGAGCGCTACGAGGACACGCGCAACTTTCCGGCCGTGAAGGGACCAAGCTACCTGAGCGTGCATTTGCGCTTTGGCACCATCTCGCCCCGCTTGCTGGCCCGCACCGCGCACGCCTTGGCACTGCAGGGCAATCCAGGCGCTACCACGTGGCTGAGCGAGCTGATCTGGCGTGATTTTTACTTTCAGATCCTTTACCACCACCCGCATGTGGTGGAGCACAGCTTCAAGCCCGCCTACGACGCCATTGCATGGGAGCAAGGCGAGGCAGCCCAGGTGCTGTTCCAAGCCTGGTGCAATGGGCAAACAGGCTACCCCCTGGTCGATGCGGCCATGGCACAGCTCAACCAGACCGGCTACATGCACAACCGCCTGCGCATGGTGGTGGCCAGCTTTTTGGTGAAGGACCTGGGCATTGACTGGCGCTGGGGCGAGCAGTATTTCGCACAGCAACTCAATGACTTTGATCTGGCTGCCAACAACGGCGGCTGGCAGTGGGCCAGCTCGAGCGGATGTGATGCGCAGCCTTACTTCCGCATCTTTAACCCCGTCAGCCAGAGTGAAAAATTTGACCCGGACGGCAAGTTCATACGCCGCTATCTGCCGCAGCTGGCCCACCTGCGCAACGCCGCGCTGCACGCCCCCTGGGAGGCCAAGCCGCTGGAGTTGCAAGAAGCCGGGGTGAGCCTGGGCCACACCTACCCCTACCCCATCGTGCAGCACGACGAGGCGCGTCAGCGGACGCTGGAGCGCTATGCAGTAGTGAAAGCAGCGACGTCCTAGAGTCCGCGAAGGCGGCAGGTGGGGCAAAGCCCCACACCAGCCGCATCCCGCCCATGAAAAAGGCGCCCCGCAGGGCGCCCTTTGTGCGTGGTGCATCAAGACCGCCACTGGCGGCCTTGGTTTTACACCTCGGCAGTCGCAGCCGCAAGGCGCGCGTAGTGCTGAATCAAGCTCAGCAGCTCCTCGTCCGAGTAAGGCTTGCCCAGGTAGTGGTTCACACCCAGTTCCATCGCATGCTCGCGGTGCTTTTCAGCGATCCGCGAGGTGATCATGATGATGGGCAGGTCACGCAGTGCGCTGTCGGCGCGGATGTTGCGGGCCAGGTCGAAGCCATCCATGCGGGGCATTTCGATGTCGGAGAGCACCACGGTAGGGCGTTCTTCTTGCAAGCGTTCCAGCGCCTGCAAACCATCGGCGGCCAACGACACACGGTAGCCTTCGCGCTGCAGCAAACGCTGCGTCACACGCCGCACCGTGATGGAATCGTCCACTACCAGAATCAACGGCACCTGGCTCGGCCCGGCCATCATCGACGAGGTGGGCGCCTTCGGTGCACCAGGGCTGTCGGTCTCCACCAGCATGGACACCCCTGCACTGGCCGCACGCACCTGATCGCCATACACCGTGGACAACGCCACTGGGTTGTAGATCAAGACCACCGCACCCGACGCCAGCACCGACATACCCGCCAAGCCTGGCAGACGCGACAGTTGTGGCCCCAGGTTCTTCACCACCACTTCCTGGTTGCCCAGCACTTCGTCCACGTGCATGGCGATGCGTTGCGAGGCGCTTCGGAAAACAACCACCGGGCGGGTCTTGCCTGCGGGCTCGTTACTGCGGGCAGACGATTGCAACAATGCACCCGACCAGAAGAACGGCACACGCTCCAGGCCATCGTCAAAGTAGCCCGTGCGATAGGCCTCTTCCAGATCCTGCGCGGAGGTGCGGCGCACGATCTCCACCAGATTGGCAGGCACGCCCACAGCGAGGTCACCCGCGCGCAGCATCACCACCTGCGTCACCGCCGTGGTCAGGGGCAGCACCATCCGGAACGCCGCACCTTGGCCAGCCTGGGTGGATGTTTCGATACGGCCGCCCAGGGCGTTGATTTCTGCACGCACTACGTCCATGCCAATCCCGCGACCGGACAAACCCGTCACTTCGGTGGCCGTACTGAAGCCCGGCATGAAAATCAGGTTGGCGGCAACTTCGTCGCTCAGTTCATCCCCGGACTCCATCAGCCCTTGGGCCAAAGCCTTCTCGCGGATACGAGGCAAGTTCAGGCCGGCACCGTCATCGCGGAACTCCACCGACACGTCGTTGCCTTCGTGGCGCAGATCCACCGTGATCGTCCCGGTGGCCGGCTTGCCCGCAGCCAGGCGGGCTTCGGGCTCTTCAATCCCGTGGGCTACGCAGTTGCGCAACAAGTGCTCGAAGGCCGGTGTCATGCGGTCCAACACGCCACGGTCCATTTCAATGGAGCCGCCGGTGATGTCCAGCTTGATTTGCTTGCTGGTTTCCTTGGAGGCCTGGCGAACCACAGCGTACAAACGCTCGGCGATGCCTTCAAACTCCACCATGCGGGTACGCAGCAGGTCACGCTGCAACTCACGCGCTTGGCGGCCCTGAGCGATCAGGTCGTCTTCGGCACCTTCCATGGCGCGTTGCAAATTGCGCTGCACCGTAGCCACGTCGTTCACCGACTCGGCCATCATGCGCGTCAATTCCTGCACCCGCGTGAAACGGTCGAACTCCAGCGGGTCAAACCCTGCGGCAGAGTCTTTGGCCAGCGCCATGCGAGACTGCATCTGCGACTCAGCCTGCACCTCGATGTCGCGCAGTTGTTGGCGCAAGCGGTCCAGGTTGCCTGACAGATCGGTGAGCGAGCTGCGGAACTGGCCCAAGCGCACATCCAGGCGCGAGCGGCTGATCATCACCTCACCCGCTTGGTTGACCAAGCGGTCCAGCAGCTGGGCACGCACGCGCACCGACTGGTTAGCCGCCACACGCAAGGGCGCCAACTGCGACGGGCCAGGCAGGCGCACCGCAGGCGTGGAAGGCATCGCTTCGCTTGCAGCAGTAGGCACCGCAGCCGACTGTGCAGCGTGGGCAGCGGCTGTGTCCGATACCGGTTGCTCTGCCTCAGTGTCTGGCACTTGACCGCCATTGGCACTCAAGGCGTTGAAGTTGGCTTCCAGTCCGTCGAAGCTGGCTTGCAAGGGCTCGACTTGATCGGCAGTGACCGTTTCCACGTCGATCTGCTCAATCGCCGACTCCAGGCGGTGGGCCATTTCACCCAGACGCATTGCCCCGGCCAAGCGGGAGCTGCCCTTGAGGGTGTGCAAGGCACGCAAAACTTCACTGCGCGCGCTGAGATTGTCGGGCCGGGCAGCCCACTGACGAAGGGCACCACCCAATTGGGGCAGCAGTTCGGCAGCCTCTTCCTCGAAGATCGGGAACAGGTCAGGATCAATGACGTCGACCACATCAATGTCGTCGTCCACATCGGTACTGATCACCACAGGCGTGGCATCGCGCTTGACGACCGACAGTGCGGGCGCCACCGGGCGAGGCACCACCACGGGCGCCACCGGCTCTTGGACGACCGGCACTCCGGCGACCGGCTCTTCCACCATTTCTGGCGCCGGCACGACATCGTCCAACACAGCCTCGGCCTCTGCAGACTCTGGCTCGGCATGCAACTGCGTGTGCATGTCTTCCAGATCATCGTCAGGGGGCGACAAGGTGTTGTTGATCTCCGTCTGCAGAATCTGGCGCAAGGCCTCGACCACCTCGGCACTGGGCTCTTTGAGGAAGCCCGCAGCAAACTGGTGCAGCAAGCGACGAATGTCTTCGGCGGCCGCCATGAACACAGCGGCTTGCTCTTCGGTACCACGGGATTGCAGCTGCACATGCTGCAGCGCATGTTCCAGCACCCGCGCCATGTCGGACAACGCCGTAAAGCCCACCGTGGCCGAACTGCCAGCCAGCGAGTGCGCCAAGGCTACAGCGGTGTCAGGCACAGGCTCGTGGAGTTCGAGTGCCCATTCCTGCAGGCTGGTGACCAGACGGCGCGACCATTCATCGGCCTCGTTGAGGTACACGTTGTACAGCGGCAAGCCGATGCGCAGGGTCTCAATGACTTTGACCGCTTCTTCACGGGCCACATCTTCCATGGCCAGATCTGCATCGCTGGCCTCGTCGGGCACCACGGCGGCAGGCTCTGCCACTTCGGCAACAGGCAGGTCCTGCACCACCAAAGGTTCTTCCGCGATGTCCGGAACCGTGAGATCCAACGGTGTCTCTTCGACAGACAACACGTCCACTGCGGGTTCAGCCGCAGCTTCGACCAACTCAATGTCCAGCGCAGGGAGCGTTTCCTCGACCACAGGCAAGGCTTCAGCAGCCACTGCCTCCAACTCTGGAAGCGCTGGCTCCTCTGCCACCGCAGGGGCCGCCGAGGCGTCCATGAAGCCAAGGTCTGGCAATGACAAATCCAGAAGACCATCGTTGGCAGCTTCTGCGGCAACCGCAGGGGCCGAGACAATCTCGGCTGGAGGTGTCGAGGCTGGCTGTTCAGATTCAGACAGTGCCGAGGTGAACGCAGAGAAGTCGATTTCTTCCGCCTCGGTGGCCGTCACAGGCTCTGGCAACAAGACTTCGTCGCTTTCGCTCAGCAGCAAACCATCTGCGGCAATTTCGGTGGACTGGAAGTCCTGGAGTGGCAGTACCGCCTCCACCACTTCAGGCACTTCAGGCACTTCAGGCACTTCAGGCACTTCAGGCACTTCAGGCACGATAGCCTGAATGGGCGCTGCCGCAACAGCATCTGGCAACGCTTGCTCCGCAGCAACGGCCGCTCCAGGCAGGGCCAACGGCACCACTGCGCCTTCGAGACGCATGGCGTCGGCAGAGCGGCGGAACGCATCCGACTGCCACGGCGTTGTCGCACCTGTCGCAATGTCGCTGGCCCATCGATCAAAGGCCTGCAGTGCATCGGATGACAGCTGCAACAAGGCAGGTTGCATCGGCTTTTGCTCGGCCAGCCAGGCGTTGAGCAATTGCTCCATCGACCAGGCAGCTTCACCGAAATCATTCAACCCCACCATGCGCGAGCTGCCCTTGAGGGTGTGGAACGCGCGACGCAACGTGGTTTGTTCGCTGAGGTTGCCGGGTTCGTCGTTCAGCGCCGCAATCGCCGTCGTTCCATTGACCACGACTTCACGGGCTTCCTCCAGGAAGACTTCCAGCAGTTCATCCTCAACAGCCAAAGGCTCTTTGACTGCCAGAACCACAGGCGCGGGCTGTGCAACCGGAGCGGCCACAGGCGCGGGGGCTGTGTCGAAAGAAATCTCGGGGGCCAGCGGTGCCTCCACCGGGGATTCCAGCACCGGTGCCTCGTCCATCGCGCCAGGGAAAGGCGAGAAATCGGTCGGCACGCCATCGGGCTCTTCCACCTGGAAACGCGGAATGACGTCTGGCAACGGCAGCGGTGCGCGTTCTTCCAGCTTGGCAGGTGTTTCTTCACGCGCATCCGAGGCGCGACCACGCACCTTGCCCGTGAGAATGCGCAGCTCGCCCAACTCCTCGTCGTAAACGAACAGCTTGCGCGCCATGGCGCGCTGGTAGCTGAGCATGTCGATCAGGAAGCCCAGGGCCCCCAGGCTACTGCCCAGCTTTTCAAAGGCGCCGGGCTTTTCGTCTTCGGGCACTTCGTTGATCAGCAAACGTTCAACGGTGTCGCGCATGCGCACCACCGCCAACGAAGCCTGGTCCAGGCCCAGCACCGAGAGCACACCGCGCATCTGCGCCATGAAGCCCGGCACGGCAGCCAGCAAAGAAGTATCTTGTGGGCTGCGGAAAAAGAGGTCCATGGCCTTCTCGGCCTCGGCCAAGGTGGCACGCAACTCGTCCACCACACTGCCCATGGTCTGGTTGTCGCTGACACGGCGGTACAGCTCTTCCATCCAGAGTTCCAGAGGTTCTGGCTCTGCGCCGGCGCCCACTGCGGCCAAACGTTCAGCCAGGCGATCGGCGCGCTGCACCATCTGTTCGTCGGCTGCGTCCAGTTCTTCAAAAGCGGCCTGCAGGTACAACACCGAGGTGGCCACCTCCATCGCCAGGGCCGCAGAAGGAGGCTCACCCGTGCGGGTGACGGACTCCATCGTTTGCGTCAAGGCAACTGCCAGGCTTTCGCTGCCGGGGTTGAGTTTGCGCAACGAATCACAGACCAAACTGAACTGGTCTGCTGCGGGCTTGACCTTGTTACGGTCCCCTCCAGCCAAGGCAGACCATGTCTCCGTAGCGGCCGCAATGCGCTTGCGCGCCTGGGCCAGCAAGGCGGGGTCAAAACGACCAAACCGCACAGTTTCATAGTCAACGGGCTTGAAGCGGTCGAGCGCGAACGCGTGCCGAACCGCTTGCAGTGCAGGCGTTTGTGCGCTTTCAGATTGCTTGGCTTGCGAGCAAAAGAACAGCAAGTCCTGGACCAAACGGTCTGCAATGGTGGTGTCACCCTTGGCCAACGTGGCGTACTGCATGAGCACGCGCGACGCGACACGCTTCACGTACACATCGGGCGGCAACAGGCCTTCCGTGAAGGCTTCGAAGAAGCCTGCACAGATCTTCCAGAAAGCGCGGGCTTGGCGATCCTGCTGTGCTGCCACGAACCCCAGGCAGGTATCACGCATGCTGCGAGCGGCCTTGAGGTCGCCCGTTTTCACAATTTTCAGAACCGCTGCATCCAGACGCGCACGCGCATCTGCGCCGTAGAGCAAGGGGGTGGCCGTGACCGTCAGGTCGGGCTCCCTGAAGCGTCGCTCCACCGGCCACAGATCGGCCGGATGCACACGGTCCGCGCCAGCCAGAGCCTGGACATCGCGGTACTGCGGAAACAGCGCGACAGGTGAAGCAGGCTTGCCCGCAAGAACGCTTTCCAGGTACTCGATCAGCGCAAAGCTGGCCCGCTCAATAGTGGCAGCAGCATCGTCAGTGCAGAGTTCAGGGCGCTGTACAAACTTCTGGACAGCGGATTCCATGGCACGCAAAACCAAGGCCGTAGGGCCCATGCCCACCATTTCCAAGGCGCCACTGGCTTGGTGCAGTTGCTGCCTTGCAATGCGCAAAGAACCAGCGTCCAGAGAAGCCAGATCCGATTCATGGGCTTGTTCAGCATCGCGCACAAAGCGGCGCATCGATTTGACGGCCCCGCCGAGGGATTTACGCAGTTCGTCAAGCACCCAAGCCAGTGGCCCGAGATCTTGATCTCCGTGGGTCCACTCTGCGGCCGGTGCATTATTGACATCAATAGATGACATGGATTCGTCCCCGGCTGCAAAGAGCCAGCTGGTTGATGACTAGCGTCAGGCGATCTTGAAACGTGCCACCGATTGGCGCAGTTCTTCGGCCATATGCGAGAGCTCACGAACCTGTTGTGCCGTGGTGCGGGTACCTTCACCCGTTTGCTCGGTCACCGCAAAAATGTGCTGGATGTTGTCGGCCACTTCGTTGGCCAAAACGGCTTCACGGGATGTCGAAGACGAGATCAGCTCGATCAGTTCAGCCAGACGGCGCGACACGCGGTCAATTTCAGACAGCGCGGTACCAGCAGAGTCAGACAGACGCGCACCTTCCACCACACCCTGCGTGGAACGCTCCATAGCTGCCACAGCGTCTTGGGTATCGGTCTGAATGGCCTTCACCAGCGCAGAAATCTGGCGCGTCGCATCAGCGGAACGTTCCGCCAGACGCTGCACTTCTTCCGCCACCACAGAGAAGCCACGACCGGCTTCACCGGCAGATGCGGCCTGAATAGCTGCGTTCAGCGCCAGCACGTTGGTCTGTTCGGTAATGTCAGAAATCAGCTCCGTAATTTCACCAATCTCTTGCGAGGACTCACCCAGGCGCTTGATACGCTTGGAAGTGTCCTGGATCTGGTCACGGATGGAGTTCATACCACCGATGGCGTTTTGCACGGCCTGCAGACCGGAGTCAGCGGCTTGCAGCGATTGGCGGGCCACCGTAGCAGACTCTTGGGCTTGGGTAGACACTTCGTTAATACGGGTCGCCATGTCCAGAACCGAGCGGCCGGTTTCACGAATTTCGCGCAGCTGCTCGGTCGAAGCCGCCAGCAGTTCGGTCGAAGTGCTGTCCACCTGGGCCGTTGTTTGGGCCACTCGGGTCGCCGTGTTCTGCACGCTGCCCACCAGCTGGCGCAACTCTTCCACCGTGTAGTTCACCGAGTCGGCAATAGCGCCGGTGATGTCTTCCGTCACCGTGGCTTCCTGGGTCAAGTCACCTTCAGCCACCGATTGCAGTTCGTTCATCAAACGCAAAATAGCGGCCTGGTTGGCGTCATTGACGCGCTTGGCTTCCTGTTCTTGGCGCTTGGCGTCCTTTTGTTGAACTTCCGCAGTGCGTTGGCGGTTACGGCTGTCCAGCAGCTGAACACGCGAGAGCAAGAAACCGCAAACCAGCAAGAACGCGCTGGCCAGCACCAGGGCAGCCAATTGGCCGGCGCCCACACCGGTTTGGGCAGACAGCTTGCTTTGCAGCGTTTCCAGTTGGCGACGCAGTGGTTCGCTGTCTGCAATGATGGCGGACTGGGCTTCACGCGCAGACACCAGACCTTGCAGGTTGCCCAGAATCGCGCTGGCTTGTGTGCGCGTCTGTTCGTACAGCTTCACCAGCCCGTCCAATTGCTCGCGGGTCTGCGCGTCCTTGGTGGCAGCCAAACGCAGTTCAGGGCTACCGTCCAACATGCCTTGTGCGATTTCCTTGAACGAGTTCAAGTCCTTGCCCAGCAAGAACACGGCCTCAGGGCTCACGCCTTCCATGGTCTGGAATTCGTTGGCAGACTTACCGATACGCTGGGTCAACATCACCAGCTGGCCCGCTGCAGAGATTTCAGAGGCTGGAGCGTTTTGCTGCAGTTTCAAGGAAGACACTGTTTCAGCGATTTCCAGCAGGTCGGACGACTGGCGGTTGATGGTGCGCAGAGCGTCACCCACCTGGGTCAGGATCTTTTGCTGGCCCATCACCACGCCAGCGTTGCGCTCAGCGCGCTCCATCATGGGGTTCACAGCATCCAGTTCCGGCTTGTAGGGCTCGCCCAGCGCAGGCACGCCCAACTCGCCATCACCACCGGTCAAAGCGCGGATGTTACGGGCCAACACGCCCGAGCTTTCCACCACGTCCGGAAACGCTTGGGGGCTACCCACCAGCGCCTGCGAAACCGATTTGGCCAAACGCTGCGACTGCATCAAGGACTGCCCGGTCGCAGCCAGTTGCTGCGCAGACTGGTCGGCTTGGCGCAGCACCCATGCGGCAATCACACCAAGGGTCACCACGCCCACGGCCAGCAATGCCAGCAAACGTCGCTGGTGCGCAGCCGCTGTCGCACTGCCCAGCACAGGCAAAACAATCTGTTCTGCTTCAACGCCGAGGGCGTCGGCCGAATCGGCCTCAGGAGAGTAAGAGTCACCCTCGCCTTGAACACTGTTCATGGCATCCACCTGATAGGGGTCACGCGATGTGCCCCCATCGGAGGTGCCAGCAGACAGCAAATCGTTGTTGCCGTCAGCACCCGGCTCTGCATCTTGCGGTGCAGGCTTGCGGTTGAACAGTTTTCCAAATTGATTGACGACGGACATGGTGCGGCCTTACAGAAAAACTCAAGCACTGATGCTCAGGAATGCGGGATGTTGGGACAGGATTTGGAGATTCAGCTCTTGCCAGCGAACGCCACCCGCGTCGACATAGACAGTGCCGAAAAAGGCAGGAGCATCTTCAGGAGGCGCCTCGGACGACACAAAGGCATCCGTGCCGCGCAAGCCAGCCAGGCGGTCCACCAGCAGCGCCGCATTGACATCCAATACGGCGTTGAACGCCAGCAGACTGGACTCCGACAGCATTTGCTCGGTCCGCTGCACGGACGAGCCCAGCAGGCCAGCCAGATCGACCACCCCCACCAAGCCACCGCGCAAATTGGCAACTCCCAGGAACCACGCCTGGGTGTAGGGCACAGGCTGCACAGCAACCCAGGGGAAAATTTCGCCCGACTGCGCCAGAGGCAACAAATAAGACTGGCCAGCAGATTCGACTGCCAGCCAGGATGACACGGACAAGCCCTCAACCCTCGCGGCCTGCAAACGGCCGGCAAGACGTACCTGGAGCTCCCGGAGGGCTTCGCGATTGGCCATGAACGCGCCGCTGCCTCAGTTCAGTGCGTCAATTTTGGACTGCAGCTCAGCCGGGTCCACCGGCTTGGTGATGTAGCCACGGGCACCTTGGCGCATCCCCCAGACGCGGTCTGTTTCCTGGTTTTTGCTGGTACACATGATGATGGGCACATCGGCATACAGCGGGTCGCGGCTGATGGCACGGGTCAGTTGAAAGCCGTTTTGGCCAGGCATGACAACGTCCATCAAGATCAGGTCTGGCTTCTCTTCAGCCAGACGACGGAAAGCTTCTTCGGCGTTTTCTGCCGTGCGCACTTGCATGCCTTTTTTCTGCAGCAGGTCTGTCAAAAACATCAACTCGGTCTTCGAGTCGTCGACGACCAGCACTTTCTGGATGGGCATTACATCGCTCCTAGTTGGGAATTGCCAAATTGCTGCACAGCCTGCAGCAACTGGTCTTTGGTAAAGGGTTTGGTGAGGTATTCCTGGCAGCCGACCATGCGGCCACGGGCCTTGTCGAACACACCGTCTTTGGAAGAAAGCATCACCACCGGGGTATCTGCAAAACGGGCGTTGCGCTTGATGATCGCGCAGGTTTGATACCCGTCTAACTTCGGCATGAGGATGTCACAGAAAATCAGCTGAGGCTGATAGTCGTTCACCTTGGCCAAAGCATCGAAGCCGTCGTCAGCCAACAAGACTTCGTGCCCCCCCTGCTTGAGAAAAATCTCGGCGCTTCGACGGATGGTGTTGCTGTCATCCACCACGAGCACCTTGAAAGATGCGCCTGTTGTAGTCAATTGTTACTGCTCCCGATGGAAAAAATAAACACCGCAGCAGGAGCCGCGCTTCAAATCTGCACCATCTCAAAATCTTCTTTGCGTGCTCCGCATTCTGGACAAGTCCAGTTCATGGGGACCTGGTCCCAAGGCGTGTTGGGTGCGATGCCATGTTCGGGCGAACCAGCCGCCTCGTCATAGATCCAACCACAGATCAAACACATCCACGTCTTAGAGTCGATCACAGCTTAATGGGCCTTCACATAGAATGCAACGATTGTATCTAGTCATCTCTGCGGGCTGCTGCTTCTATGCCACCATTGATGCAGGAACTGGATCATGACAACTCACAACCCCCTCCCCCCCGCGCCCGACGACCTGGACAGTGACGACGCATCGGACGAATCCAGCCCGGCTTGCATTCTGGTCTTCAATGCCAGCGACCCCAGCGGCGCAGGCGGCCTGACGGGCGACATTGCCACCATTTCTTCCGTGGGCGGTCACGCCATCGCCGTGGTCACGGGCGCTTACGCACGTGACACCGCGCAGATCTTCGAGCACTTCTGCCTGGATGACGAGGCCGTGGCCGAGCAGGCCCGTGCCGTGCTGGAAGACATGCCCGTGCAAGCCATCAAGGTCGGCTTTGTGGGCAGCCCCGAGAACATCAGCGCCATTGCCGAGATCACCACCGACTACGACGAGGTGCCCGTCATTGCCTACATGCCCAACCTGTCCTGGTGGCGCGAAGAGCTGATTGACGAGTACCTGGATGCCTTTCGCGAGCTGCTGCTGCCGCAGACTTCAGTGTTGGTTGGAAACCACAGCACGCTGTGGCGTTGGCTGCTGCCCGACTGGAGCAGCGACCGCAGCCCCACCGCCCGCGACATTGCCCGTGCGGCCTCCGAGATGGGCGTGCCCTACACCTTGGTCACCGGCATTCCACTGCCCGAGCAGTTTGTCGAAAACGTGCTCGCCTCGCCCCAAACCATCCTGGGCAGCGGCAAGTTCGAGCTGTTTGACGCCACCTTCTCCGGCGCGGGCGACACCCTCTCGGCCGCGCTCACGGCCCTGGTGGGCAGCGGCAACGACCTGGGCGAGGCCACCAGTGAAGCCCTGAACTACCTGGACCGCTGCCTGGACGCAGGCTTTCGTCCCGGCATGGGCCACATCATTCCCGACCGCATGTTCTGGGCCCAGCCCGATGACGACGAGTCAGAAGACAGCGAAGCAGATTCCCTTGACGAAACACAGGCCATCGAAGGCTTTGTAATGCCCCCCCATGACACCAAGCACTGATCTCAATATTCCCCTGTTTGAACGCGCCAAGGCGCTGATCCCCGGCGGCGTGAACTCGCCGGTGCGGGCCTTCAAGGCCGTGGGCGGCACGCCCCGCTTCGTCAAGCGCGCGCAAGGCGCCTACTTCTGGGATGCCAACGACCAGCGTTTCATTGACTACATCGGCTCCTGGGGCCCCATGATCCTGGGCCACGGCCACCCTGCGGTGCTCGAAGCCGTGCAAAAGGCGGCGCTCGAAGGCTTCAGCTTCGGCGCCCCCACCGAGCGCGAAGTGGAACTGGCCGAAGAAATCCTGAGCCTGGTGCCATCGATGGAGATGATCCGCCTCGTCAGCTCGGGCACCGAAGCGGGCATGAGCGCCATTCGCCTGGCCCGTGGCGCCACCGGCCGCAGCAAGTTCATCAAGTTCGAGGGCTGCTACCACGGCCATGCCGATTCGCTGCTGGTCAAGGCCGGCTCGGGCCTGGCCACCTTTGGCAATGCCACCAGCGCGGGCGTGCCGCCCGAAGTGGTGCAGCACACCCTGGTGCTGGAATACAACAACATCCCCCAGCTCGAAGAAGCCTTTGCCTTGCACGGCAAGGAACTGGCCTGCGTGATGATCGAGCCCATCGCGGGCAACATGAACTTTGTGCGCGCCAGCGTGCCCTTCATGCAGCGTTGCCGCGAGCTGTGCACCGAATACGGCGCGCTGCTGGTGCTCGATGAAGTGATGACGGGTTTCCGCGTAGCCCTGGGCAGCGCGCAAAGCGTGTACGCCAAGAGCATCCCCGGCTTCAAGCCCGACATCACCGTGCTGGGCAAGGTGATTGGCGGCGGCATGCCGCTGGCGGCCTTCGGCGGCCCGCGCGCCATCATGGAACACCTGGCCCCGCTGGGCGGCGTGTACCAGGCAGGCACCTTGTCGGGCAACCCGGTGGCCACCGCCTGCGGGCTGACCACGCTGCGCGAGATCAAGAAGCCCGGCTTCTTCGATGCGCTGTCGGCCTCCACTCGCTCGCTGGTCGATGGTCTTGCGCAAGCTGCCAAGGAAGAAGGCGTGCCCTTCAGCGCCGACTGCGAAGGCGGCATGTTCGGCTTCTTCCTGCTGCCCGAGCTGCCCCAGAACTACCCCGCCGTGCTCAAGACCGACAGCGCCCGGTTCAACCAGCTGTTCCACGGCCTGCTCGATCGCGGCGTGTACATCGCCCCTGCGCTGTACGAAGCTGGCTTTGTCAGCGGCGCCCACACGGCCGACGACATTGCCGCCACAGTGGCCGCTGCGCGCGAAGTGTTCAAAACACTATAAAAAAGATAGCTTCTAGCGCTTATTGGATAAGCGCTAGAGCCCTATTTTCTTTCAACCTGTAGCAGAGGCGACAGCCCCTCTGCCCGGTTCACACCATCGTCATGCGGCGCAGGCAGTCTCGGGGGCTTTACCCCTCCGCCCTGCGCCATGACCGACAAACTCCTCTCCTCCCCCCACCCGCTGCGCGACGCCGCCGAGGCCCACCCCAGCCGCCGCCGATTTGTGCGCCAGATGGGCTTGGCTGCCGCTGCCCTGGGCACCCTGCCCTTGGCCGCATGCGGCGGCAGCGACGATGTGCCCGCCGTGCAGTTTGCCCACGGCATTGCCAGTGGCGACCCGCTGGCCGACCGCGTGATGCTGTGGACGCGGGTGACGCCCCCCGCAGGCCACACCAGCGACATCCCCGTCGATTGGGAAGTGGCCACCGACAGCACCTTCACCACCCTCGTAGCGCAGGGCCAGACCACGGCGCTGGCCAGCAAGGACTTCACCGTCAAGGTGGACGCCACCGGCTTGAAGGCCGCCACCGCCTACCACTTCCGCTTCAAGGCCTATGCGGCCACGTCCACCACCGGCCGCACCCGCACCCTGCCCACGGGCAGCGTGGCGCAGGTCAAGCTGGCGGTGTTCTCGTGCGCCAACTACCCTGCGGGCTACTTCAACGTGTACGCCGACGCCGCCAAGCGCAACGACCTGGACGCCACCGTGCACCTGGGCGACTACATCTACGAATACGGCCAGGGCGGCTACGCATCGGCCAACGCGGGCGCCATGGGCCGCCTGTCTGCCCCTGCCAACGAGATCCTGAGCCTGGCCGACTACCGCCAGCGCCACGCCCAGTACAAGACCGACCCTGACCTGCAAGCCCTGCACGCCGCCGCGCCCATGATTGCCATTTGGGACGACCACGAAGTCGCCAACGACACCTGGCGCGACGGCGCAGAAAACCACCAAAGCGCCACCGAAGGCAGCTTCAGCGCCCGCAAGGCCGCCGCCATGCAGGCCTACCACGAGTGGATGCCCACCCGCAACGCACAGCCCGAACTCATCTACCGCAGCTTTGCCTTTGGCAACCTGGTGGCCCTGCACATGCTCGACACCCGCGTCATCGCCCGCGACGAGCAACTGAGCTACAGCAAGTTCTTCACCGCCAGCGGCTTGGATGCGGCAGGCTTTACGGCGGCCGTGGGCAGCCCCACCCGCCAGCTACTGGGCACCACCCAAACGCAGTGGCTGCAGCAGCAAATGGCCGCATCCACCGCCACCTGGCAGGTGCTGGGCCAGCAGGTGCTGATGGGACGCATGAACATCCCTGCGCCCATCCTCATGGAAACCCTGCAGCCCGGCGCAGGCGTGAGCGTCAGCCAGTACGCAGCCCTGGTGGCCCGTGCGCAAAGCAACCCCAGCAGCCTCACGCCCGCAGAGCAGGCCATCCTGGCGCAACCCTCCATCCCCTACAACCTGGACGCCTGGGACGGCTACCAGGCCGCACGCGAAACGGTGCTGGCCACCTCGCGCAGCCTGGGCAAAAACCTGGTGGTGCTGGCGGGCGACACGCACAACGCCTGGGCCAACGAGCTGCTGGACATGAACGGCAAGGCCGTGGGCGTGGAGTTCGCCACCTCGTCCGTCACCTCGCCCGGGTTTGAGGAATACCTGCCCAATGAAAAGCCCGCCACACTGGCAGGCGCGCTGGAGCAGCTGATTGGCCCGCTGCAATACTGCGACACCTCACGCCGCGGCTACATGGTGGTCACCGCCACGGCCACCGAATGCCGGGCCGACTGGGTGTACGTGAGCACCATCACCAGCCGCAGCTACACCGCCAGCACGGACAAGTCCCTCAAGGTGGTGGCGGGCGCTGCGGGTGTGGGGCGCATCGTCGCAGCCTGAGCCTCGGCTTCGACTGGCTCAGCCCGAACGGTGGGGGTTCTGGCTGGGTTCTGATGGCGGTTGGATGGACCGCCAACACGATGCCAGGCAACACCCCGCCGCTACAGCAGCCCCCGCAGCTCGCGCGCGGCCTCCTGCAGCAGCGGCAGCATGTCGCGCTGCAGCGTCTGCGCCTGCATTTGCTGGGGTGATGCCACCACATTGAGGGCCGCCACCGTCTGCCCCTGCAGGTTGCGCAGCGGCACGGCCAGGGCGTGCACGCCCAGCTCGTGCTCTTCCACTGCCAGACAAAAATCGTCGCGCCGCGCCTGGGCCACCACCTTGCGCAGGGCGCCCACTTGCGTGAGGGTGTGGGGCGTGAGCCGCTGCAGCGTGCAGCCCTTGAGCCACTGCGCAAACTCTGCCACCGGCAGCGCGGCCAGCAGCACCCGCCCCGTCGATGTGGGGTGCGCAGGCAGTCGCGCCCCCAGGTGCAGGCCATAGGCCATGGTGCGCGATGGCGCGCCATACACCCCGCTGCGCGCCACGATCACCACCTCGTCCCCGTCCAGCACCACGGCAGAGAACGACTGCTGCGTCTGCGCCGCCAGCCGGTTCAGCGTGGGCTGCAGCACGCGCGGTAGCCGGGCCGATGCCAGGTAGCTACCCGAAAACCGCAGCACCTTGGGCGCCAGCCAAAAGTAGCTGCCATCCGTCTCCAGATAGCCCAGGTGCGCCAGCGTGAGCAAATGCCTGCGCGCTGCCGCCCGCGTCAGGCCCGTGCGCTGCGCGGCCAGCGTGGCATTGAGCCGCTGGCGCTCGGTGTCAAAGCTCTCCAGCACCGCCATGCCTTTGGCCATGCCTTCGATGAGGTCGGACTTGGCGATGGGAAAAGTGGCCATGGATGAATTCCTACAGTTGCTGGGGTGCCTTGATGCCTTGCACAGCCCCCCTACGGAGGCGCTATTGATCCGGCATGAACCCCCTTAAACCTCTCAAGCTGAGCTTGTCGAAGCGCGGCGCAGGGCTTCGACAAGCTCAGCCCGAACGGATCGTTGAAGTTCAAAGATGCCTGCGCCATAAAACGCCACATACGGCTGCGCGACCACCCGTCACTTCAACGGGAGCAGCCCGCTACAGGCTTCATGACACATGTCAATTACTGCGCGATGATCGCACAACGCAACCGATCATCGCACGCTATCGAGCCCAGCCACTGGCCGCAGAACGCCTGGGAACCTACGCTCAACCCCGTTGATTTCCAAGATCCATAACGAGGTACAGAGACATGCGAACCCAAGTTGCCATCATCGGTGCAGGCCCTGCCGGCTTGCTGCTCGGCCAGTTGCTGCACAAGTCCGGCATCGACGCCATCATCATCGAGCAGCGCAGCCCCGCCTACGTGCTCAGCCGCATCCGCGCCGGGGTGCTGGAACAAGTGGCCATGGACCTGCTGGACCAGGCTGGCGTGAGCGCCCGCGCCCATGCCGAAGGCCTGCCGCACGACGGCTTTGAGCTGCTGTTCAAAGGCAAACGCCATCGCATTGACATGCATGCCTTGACCGGCGGCAGCCGCGTCATGGTCTACGGCCAGACCGAAGTGACGCAAGACCTGATGGACGCCCGCGCCGCCGCAGGCCTCACCACCGTGTATGAAGCCGCCAACGTAAAAGTGCACGACTTTGACGGCGCCACGCCGCGTGTGACCTACGAGAAAGACGGCCAGACCCACACCCTCACCTGCGACTTCATCGCAGGCTGCGACGGCTTTCACGGCGTGTGCCGCGCCAGCGTGCCAGAAGGCGCCATCCGCACCTACGAGCGCGTCTACCCCTTTGGCTGGCTGGGCCTGCTGGCCGATGTGAAGCCCGTGGCGCACGAGCTGATTTACGCCCACACCGACCGGGGCTTTGCGCTGTGCAGCATGCGCAGCGCCACCCGCAGCCGCTACTACCTTCAAGTGCCGCTGACCGACAAGGTGGAGAACTGGAGCGACGACGCCTTCTGGGCCGAGATGCGCAACCGCCTGGACCCCGAAGCCCGCGAGCACCTGACCACCGGCCCCTCGCTCGAAAAGAGCATCGCCCCCCTGCGCAGCTTTGTGGCCGAGCCCATGCGCTTTGGCAGCCTGTTCCTGGCGGGCGATGCCGCCCACATCGTGCCCCCCACAGGCGCCAAGGGCCTGAACCTGGCCGCCAGCGACGTGGGTTATTTATGGAATGCGCTGGCCGACTTCTACAACGACAAATCCCGCGCAGGCATCGACACTTACTCCGACCGGTGCCTGCGCCGCGTGTGGCGCGCTGAGCGCTTCTCGTGGTGGTTCACCTCGCTGATGCACCACTTCCCAGAAACCGGCGCCTTTGGCCAGAAGATGCAGGAAGCGGAGCTGGACTACCTGGTGAATTCGGAGGCTGCTTCGCGCTCGCTGGCGGAGAACTATGTGGGGTTGCCGATGAATTTTGGTGCTTGATTTAGCGCCATACCGCTACTAAAACCATAGCCTCCTGCGCTTTATCTTTAAGCGCAGGAGGCTATTTTTATTGCGAGACCTGCTTCATCAAAGAAGCGCGCCGCGAACCAAACGCCAAAATATCCTCCACGCCTCAGTTCATCCGCAGGTTTTGCGGAAATATCACATTAACCGCCGCCGTCAACAGAAGGAAACCAATGCCAGCGACTTTCTCCATCGAGACGATCTTCTCAATTGCCGGAGCTCTCGCAGTAGTCCAGTTTCTTCTCTCGCTTTGGATCGCAGAGAGACTTAAGTCGCAACTGCAACTTGAGAATGCCAAGGTCTTAGAGGCCATGAAATGGGAAGTTAGAGTACGTGAACAGGCAGCCAAAGTCGCTGAATACATGTCGGCCACCGCGAACCTAGCCGAAACCGATCCGCCTGAGCGGTACGCGCAGTTGAACCGCCTCTCCTGGGAGCTTGCTCTCTGGCTCCCAACCGATGTGTATCGCTCAATGGGCCAAGCTCTCACCCTCAGAACCGAAACACAGAACGAACTTACAGTGATCATGCAAGTGCGAAAGCACCTCCTTGGCGATCACGCCGGTGATCTCTCATCCGAAGAAATAGTGGTTCACTCTCCCGGCATCGGCAAGCACAGATACTTGGCGCGCAAATAGCACGGAGGCTAACCTTTAGGTCCAGGGGACGCCAACAAGGGGCATGGCTTCACCGCGGTCCTAACACTTGCTCTTTGCTAGGACCCTGAAATCGCAGAGCTCCTTCTAGCCCCGCTTGCGGCCCAATTCTGTCGCGCGAAAACGAAGTGAAAAGACCCATGTAGACAAGCCGATCACCACTGCTAGTAGTGGACATCGTCAAGCACTGCGGTATCCCTCCGCAGGTAAGCCGGATCATTACTGCTGGGTAGCAGAGCTCCCACCCTCCGCAATCGGCAACCCCAGCACCCAAAGCGCCATCGCATGCGCCTGCACTTCAGTGACCTGCGGATGCCGAGGCATCACAGTGCGCCCCCATTCACCCACACTGCCCTCGCGGATCTTGCGAGCGAGGTAGGCGGCGGCGTCGGGGCGGTCTTGATAGCGGGCCGCAATCTGGCGGAAGGATGGGCCGACGTAGCGCCGGTCCATGCCGTGGCAGCGCAAACAATCACTGGCTTCCACCAAGGCTTGCCCGGCGAGTGAGGTGGTTTGGGGGGCTACTGCGGCCCCTGAAGCCCCGGCTGCAGGAACCGTAGGAGCTGTAGGGTTTGCTGAGGCCGGTGGCTGGGGTGCTACGTCCCCCGGTGCTTCGGCCTGCGGCGGTTTGGCTGTGAGCACCATGCGCACGCCCAGATTGAGCATGCCCAAGGTGATCAGCAGCCCGAAGGCGATCAGCGCCCATCCCAGCCAGCGCGGCCGGGGCGGTGGGGTGTCATCGTCTGGATGCATGGAGCAATCCAGGGATGCTTTGCGGTGCGCAGATCAATGGCGGAAGTGGCGCACGCCGCTGAACACCATGGCCACGCCGCGTTCGTTGGCAGCGTCAATCACTTCCTGGTCGCGCATGGAGCCGCCGGGCTGGATGACACAGGTGGCGCCTGCATCCACCACCACGTCGAGGCCGTCACGGAAGGGGAAGAAGGCATCGCTGGCCACCACGGTGCCTTGCAGCGACAGGTTGGCATGGCTGGCCTTGATGCTGGCGATGCGGGCCGAGTCGAGGCGGCTCATCTGGCCTGCGCCCACGCCCATGGTCATGCCGCCCTTGCAGAAGACGATGGCGTTGCTCTTGACGTACTTGGCCACCTTCCAGGCAAACAGCAGGTCAGACATTTCCTCCAGCGACGGCTGCTTGTGCGTCACCACCTTCAGGTCGATGAGCGACAACTCGTGGTTATCGGCCGACTGCAGCAGCAGGCCCGAGCCGATGCGCTTGGCGTCCATGGCGTTGCGGCCACGACTCCAGTGCGTGGTGCCGCCGTGGGCGGGCAGTGCAATTTTGAGCAGGCGCACATTGGCCTTGGCTTTGAAGATTTCCAGTGCCTCGGCAGTGAAGTCGGGGGCCATCAGCACTTCCACAAACTGCTTGCTGACCTGGGCGGCGGCGGCGCCGTCCACCGCGCGGTTGAAGGCGATGATGCCGCCGAAGGCGCTGGTGGGGTCGGTCTGGAAGGCCTTGCTGTAGGCGTCCAGGGCGTCCAGGCCCACGGCCACGCCGCAGGGGTTGGCGTGCTTGACGATGACGCAGGCAGCGGCGTCAAAGCTCTTGACGCATTCCCACGCGGCATCGGCGTCGGCGATGTTGTTGTAGCTGAGTTCTTTGCCTTGCAGCTGCACGCCTGTGACCAGCGAGCCGGGTGCGGGGTGCAGGTCGCGGTACAGCGCGGCTTGCTGGTGGCTGTTTTCGCCATAGCGCAGGTCTTGCACCTTGATGAAGGCGCCGTTGCTTTGGCCGGGGAACTGCGTGCGCTCGGGCACGTAGGTTTCCGACAGCTTGGCTTCGTCGAACGCGACGGAGGAGAGGTAGTCGCTGATGGCGCCGTCATACTGGGCGATGCGGTTGAACGCGGCCACCGACAGGGCGAAGCGCAGTTTGTCGCTCAGCTTGCCGTTGGCCTTCAGCTCGGCCAGCACGGCGTCGTATTGGTCGGCGGCAGTGATCACGCCCACGTCGGCCCAGTTCTTGGCGGCGCTGCGCACCATGGCGGGGCCGCCAATGTCGATGTTTTCGATGGCGTCGGCCAGTGTGCAGCCGGCCTTGGCCACGGTGGCTTCAAAGGGGTAGAGGTTGACCACCAGCAGGTCGATGGTGTCGATGCCGTGTTCCTTCAGGGCCGCCATGTGGGCAGGCAACTCGCGGCGGGCCAGCAGGCCGCCGTGCACCTTGGGGTGCAAGGTCTTCACGCGGCCGTCCAGCATTTCGGGGAACTGGGTGACTTCGGCCACCTCGGTCACGGGCAGGCCTTCTTTGGCCAGCAGCTGCGCGGTGCCACCGGTGGACAGCAGCTTGATGCCCAGCGCATGCAGGGCTTTGGCAAAGTCAACAATGCCGGTCTTGTCGGATACGGAAAGAAGTGCGTTCATGGCCATGGTGGAGGTAAAGTTTGAAGTTAAATCGGGCTCTAGCGCTTACCTGACAAGCGCTAGAAGCTATATTTTTTATAGCAATCGACCCTGAGGGCACCTGCGGTACGGCTCAGAGCAGTTTGTGCTCCACCAGCTTCTTGCGCAAGGTGTTGCGGTTCAGGCCCAGCCATTCGGCCGCGCGGGACTGGTTGTTCTCGGCGTGGCTCATCACCACCTCCAGCAGCGGCTTCTCGACCACGCGCACCAGCATGTCGTACATGCCGTCGGGCGTTTCACCGCCCAGGTCGCGGAAGTAGCCCTGGAGGCTTTCACGGACGCACTCTTCTATATGTTGTTTGCTCATGCAGGCAATCCCTCTTGTTCTTCTGCTTCAACCAGCGCCGCCGTAGCGGCGGGCATGCGGTCCATCTGGGTGCCCAGGGCTTCCAGAAAATCCGCCACCGCCTGCCACTGCGTGGCGCTGTCTTCTATCGTATTGATGTGCTGCCTGAAGGCCTCGCCGCCCGGCAGAGCGCGCAGGTACCACGCAATGTGCTTGCGGGCACTGCGCACGCCGGTCAGCTCGCCATACAAGCTGTAGTGGTCGTGCAAATGGTCCAGCAGCAGGCGGCGCACCTCGGCCACCAGGGGTGGGGCCAGGTGCTCGCCTGTGTCCAGAAAGTGGGCGATCTCGCGGAAGATCCACGGCCGCCCCTGGGCCGCGCGGCCAATCATGATGGCGTCGGCACCGGTAGCGGCCAGCACATCGCGCGCCTTTTCGGGCGAGGTGATGTCGCCATTGGCCACCACGGGCACCTTCACCGCCGCTTTCACGGCGGCGATGGTGTCGTACTCGGCCTGGCCTTTGTAGCCCTGCTCGCGCGTGCGGCCGTGCACCGTCAGCATCTGGATGCCGATGGATTCAAACTGACGCGCCAGGGATACAGCGTTCTTGTGCTGCTGGCACCAGCCAGTGCGCATCTTCAGCGTGACAGGCACGTTGAACGGCGCACAGGCCTCGACCACCGCCTGGGCGATGGACACGGCCAGCGCCTCGTCCTGCATCAGGGCGGAGCCCGCCCACTTGTTGCATACCTTCTTGGCCGGGCAGCCCATGTTGATGTCGATGATCTGCGCGCCGCGCTCTACGTTGTAGACCGCCGCCTCGGCCATCATCTGCGCCTCGGTGCCGGCAATCTGCACGGCAATGGGGCCCGGCTCTCCTTCGTGGTTGGCCCGGCGCGAGGTCTTGAGGCTGTTCCACAAGTCCTTGCGCGAGGTCACCATCTCACTCACCGCATAGCCCGCCCCCAACGCCTTGCACAGCTGGCGAAAAGGCCGGTCCGTCACGCCCGCCATGGGGGCGACGAACAGGCGATTCGCCAAAGAAAACTGGCCGATGTGCATAGGGTGTGCGGGAGGGGTTGGGCAGCGAATGCTGAAAAAGGAGGCAGGATTGTACCTGCTCAAAATTTCAGCAAATGAAAAACGCAACGGAATATTTCAGAAGGCCCCAAGGGTCACCGATGTCCTCGGACGTTGCCGCCGCAGCAGCCCCCTACACTCCCAGCCTATGGAAATATGGATGCACCAGTTGCTGCAATGGCTGGCCCTGCCGCAGTTTGGGCTGAGCACGGTGTTCGTGGTCTCGTTCCTCTCGGCCACGTTGCTGCCACTGGGGTCAGAGCCTGCGGTGTTCGGGCTCATCAAGCTCAACCCCGACCTGTTCTGGCCCGCCATTGCCGTGGCCACCATCGGCAACACACTGGGCGGCGCCGTGAGCTGGTGGATGGGCCTGGGTGCCCACAAGGCGGTAGACCGGGCCCGAGGCAGCGCCACCGAGGTGCGCGCCCTGAACTGGCTGCGCCGCTTTGGCCCCCCCGCCTGCCTGCTGAGCTGGCTGCCCGGCGTGGGCGACCCGCTGTGCGCCGTGGCAGGCTGGCTCAAACTGCCCTTTTGGCCCTGCCTGGCGTACATGGCGGTGGGCAAGTTCCTGCGCTATCTGGTGATGACCAGCGTGCTGCTGTACTTCATGCCGGGGCAGGTGGGGCTGTAGGGCTTGTTCAAAGGGGGCAAGCCGGTACGCCCCGCCAAAATGCTATTTATTTGATAGCTGCCAGCGCTTACAGAAAAAGCGCTAGAGGCCATTTTGGCTAAAGCCAATCACTCCCCGGCTCGGCGGTTGAGCAAAATCGCGCCCCCAGCCAGGATCGCGGGCACGGCCAGCGCGATGAAGATCCCCTCAAAGCCCCACCCCATGGTCATGAGCACGCCCCCGATGGACGAGCCCAGGATGCTGCCCAAGCGCCCCACCCCCAGCATCCAGCTCACGCCCGTGGCCCGCGCCAGCGTGGGGTAGCAACTGGGGGCAAAGCCATTGAGGCCGGTCTGCGCACCGCTCAGGAAAAAGCCCACAGCCACCACGAAGGCCACCACCCAGAGCGAGTTCAGGCCATTGAGCCCCATCACCACCAGCGCCACCGCCCCCAGCACATACGCGCCAGCGATGACCCGGTTGGGGTTGAGGCGCCCCATGAGCCAGCCCACCACCAACGCACCCACCGTGCCACCGAGCTGGAACATGGCAGTCACATTGGCGGCGCGGTCAATCGACATGCCCGCGTCACGCATCATGGTGGGCAGCCAGCTGGTGGTGAGGTAGATGACCAGCAGGCCCATGAAGTACGTGACCCACAGCGTGAGCGTGCGCAGCCGGTACTCGGGCAAGAACAGCACCGCCATGGGCTGGCGCGACTTGACCTCGGACTCGCCAGAGACAAACTTCACCACCCCTTGCAGCGAGGCGCCACACATGCGCGAGAGCACCCCTGCCACCTTGGCCGTTTCGGTGCCGCGCACCACCAAAAAGCGTGCCGACTCTGGCAGATACACCAACAGCAAAGGCAACAGCACCAGCGGCAACACACCGCCCAGCACCAGCACCGACTGCCAGCCAAAACGCGGAATCAGCGCCGCTGCCACAAAGCCCACCAGGGCCGAGCCCAGGTTGAAGCCCGTGAACATGGCCGCCACCAGGAAGGCGCGACGGCGCTCGGGCACGTATTCAGACAACAGCGTGGTGGTGTTGGGCATGGCCGCCCCCAGGCCCAGGCCGGTGAGAAAGCGCAGCACCGCCATTTCAGTGGTGTTGCGCGTCCAGGCCGTGAACAGCGTGCACAGGCCAAAGACCAGCACCGAGCCGATCAGCACCTTGCGCCGCCCCCACCAGTCTGACGACGGCCCGGCCAGCAAAGCCCCTACGGCCAGGCCCATGGGGGCAGCCCCCATCACCAGGCCGAAGGCGAGCCGCGAAATCTGCCAGTCCTGAATGATGGACGGCGCCACAAAGCCCATGATGGCCACGTCCATGCCATCGACGGCCACGATGAGAAAGCACAGCAACACCAGAATCCACTGGTTGCGCGAGAGGGCGCGTTGATTGATGAAAGCCCGAACGTCGAGCGTGTGGGACGCGTCCGGCAGGCCCGGTGCGGTAGCGGTTTGCATGGTATTTGTCTCCGGGGGCCTGTGGCCCCTCTGTTGGTGTGATGAATCGGTGATCGCTGCGCCAGCACCGGGCCACGTGTGGCCCATGCGTTGGCAAAGATGGGACAAAGCGTTTTTCAGCGCCCTTCAGCGCTTCCCCGCGCGCCTCAGTGCAAAGGTCTGCGCGGGGGCCGTGGGGTCAGCCCGTCAGCGGTTCCACTCCAGCTTCTGGTCGCTCTTGCCTGCCACGGAATACAGCGCCCCTGGCGCATTGCGCGTTTGCATGAAGGCTTCCAGCGTCTGGCCGCGCATGGCCGCGTAGATGTGCAGGTTGGACACCCCCACCACCGCGCCCAGCTTTTCCAGCATGAAGAAGATCACGCCGTAGTGAATGAGGCCGCGCCAGTCACGCTGGCGCACCAGCTCGCGCTCTTGCAGCGTGAGCGCTGCGGCCTCGAACGCCCCTTCGGGGTCTTGCAAAAAGCGCTCGCGCACCGCGGGCTCAATCAGGCCGTGCAAGAAGCAGTTCAGGCGGTAGGCCTTGACGCTACGGGCCAAATCAAACGGGTACGTGCCAGCGAGCGCCCCCGCCCCGTGCAACTGCGTGGCCATGTGCGCGCGGTGGCGCTCGACCTCGCCCTGCACGGGCGCGCTGGCCTGGTTCTCATAAATGGCCGTCGCAATGCCCGTCATGGACGGCAGGTAGTAGCTTTGGTGCACCTTGCGCACACGCGCCGACAGGGCGCCGCGCATCACCAGCCACATGATGACCTCAGCCCCCTCCATGCCGCCCAGCGTCGCAAATTCGGCCTGGGTCATGTCGGCCAGGCGCTCGGGGTCGTTTTCAATCAGATCCAGAAAGCGCTGGTCCCACTCGGGGTTGTTGAAACCTGCACGTTCGCCATGCACTTGGTGCGACAGGCCGCCCGTGGCCACCAGAGCCACTTTGAGGTCCTCGGGGTAGCTCTCAATGGCGCGGCGCAGTGCCTGCCCCAGCTTGTAGCAGCGGCGTGCCGACGGCACCGGAAACTGCAGCACCCCCACCTGCAGCGGCACGATCTGCACCGGCCAGCTGGGTGTGTGCGGGCACAGCATGGAAAGTGGCGAAAAGCAGCCGTGGTCCAGCGCCTTGTCCTGAAAGAAAGACATGTCGAACTCATCGGCCACCAGCGACTGCCCAATGTGCCGCGCCAGCGCGGAGTGCCCTGCCACCGGGGGCAAGTCACGCGCACCCCCACCCTCGTCGGCTACGGGGTAGCTCTCGCCCACACCCAGCGCAAAGGCCGAGTAGTGGTCGAAGAAGAACGAGGTCACGTGGTCGTTGTAGATGAAGAAAAGCACATCGGGCTTTTGCTCCGCAAGCCAGCGCTGTACGGGTTGGAAGCCTTCAAAAATGGGCGCCCAGACGGGGTCGTTCTCTTTTTTTTGGTCCAACGCAAACCCGATGGTTGGCGTGTGTGACGTGGCAATCGCACCAATGATTCGTGCCATGTTGTGTCTCGCTGAAGGTGTGGTTAGCGCAGCCCGCAGGGGCCGCAAGAGAGGGCGCATTCTGCTAAGCACCGCCGCTTTCAGCCAGATGCTGCGAAGCCGCGCGAGATAACCCTGCGTTATCAAAGCGCGCTGACATACGCCTTGATGCAACGCAGACGGCCCGCCCGTTTTCACCCCTGTGAGCGCCACTGTGTTTGAGCCAACGCAAGCCCAGCCCAAGCAGCGCAAAACCCCACCCACAAGGCGATCACCAGCCACCATGCGCGATAACCTGTGGTGATTGATAAAGTCAGGGCATAAACGCTTGCCTCACGTCAAGGCAGCACTGCGCAGGAGACACTTTTGAAACTCACCACACTCAATGCCCTGGTGGCCGCGATCGAAGAAGGGAGCCTGCGGGGCGCTGCCCGGCGCGTGGGGGTATCGCAACCCGCGCTGACCAAAATGGTCCGCGAGCTGGAGATTGAGCTGGAGGCCACCTTGCTGATGCGCACCTCGCGCGGAGTGCAACCCACAGCCCAGGGCAAGGTGCTGTACGAGCGTGCCGTGCGGGCCCACCGCGAACTGCGCGCGGCCGTCGATGAAATCCACCAGATGGACGGGCGCCTGGTCGGCGAGCTGCACCTGGGCGCCGTGCCCGTGGCGGTGATGCTGCTGATCCCCGAAACCCTGCGCACCTTTGTGCGCGACTTTCCGGGCATCAAGCTGCGGGTGAGCGAAGAGTTGTACGTGGCACAACTGCACAAGCTGCGCTCAGGCGAAGTGGACATCACCATTGGCGGCATCCCCGATGACCTGCCCACGGGCGAGTTTTATGTAGAGCCCCTGATGGAAACCACCATGGTGCCCACCGTGCGCAAAGGCAGCCCCTGGACCAAGGCGAGACGCCTGTCAGACCTGCAATCGGCCCAGTGGGTGTACACCGGCTCCACCAGCGAATCCGGCTACGCCAAGCTGCTGTTTGAGCGCCACGGCCTCAGCGCCCCCGCTGTGGGCGCCACCGTCAATTCCACCCTGGCCCTGCTGTCGCTGGCCTGCTCAGGAGACTATGTGGCGCTGATGCCGCTGCAAATTGCACGGCTGCCGTTTGTCTCCCAGTTTCTCTCCACCATCGAGCTGGAAGAAGGCGGCTACCCCGTGCGCGTCGGCGCCATCCTGCGCAGCGACTCCGTCCCCTCGGCCGTGCTGCGCCACCTCATGGCGCACCTGCACCGCGCTGCGCACCAGGCCAAAAAAGGCAACATCCCCCTGCTGGAGCGGCCGAGCGGGCGGATGTGAGGCACGCTTGCGCATTAACTTGGCGCCGCAAACACAAAGCCCCGCATCGGCGGGGCTTTGTGTTTGGTTGAGGCAAACGCTCTTCGACAGAAACCTGTGGGGTAAATCCCGTCAGACGTTGAACAAGAAGTTCAACACATCGCCGTCCTTGACCACGTATTCCTTGCCTTCGGCGCGCATCTTGCCCGCATCCTTGGCGCCTTGCTCGCCCTTGTATTGGATGAAGTCTTCAAACGCGATGGTCTGGGCGCGGATGAAGCCGCGCTCGAAGTCGCCGTGGATCACGCCAGCCGCTTGCGGAGCGGTGTCGCCCACGCGGATGGTCCAGGCGCGCACTTCCTTCACGCCAGCGGTGAAGTAGGTTTGCAGGCCCAGCAGCTTGAAGCCAGCGCGGATCAGGCGGTTCAGGCCGGGTTCGTCCTGGCCCATCTCGGCCAGGAACATGTCGCGGTCTTCGTCGCTCATTTCCGACATTTCGGATTCCATCTTGGCGCAGATGGCGACCACGGGGGCGTTCTGAGCGGCGGCGTATTCCTTGAGGCGGTCGAGCAGCGCGTTGTTCTCAAAGCCGTCTTCACTCACGTTGCCCACAAACATGGCGGGCTTGGCGGTGATGAGGCAGAACGGCTTGAGCAGCGGCGCATCTTCCTTGCTCACGGGCACGGTGCGGGCGGGCTTGCCTTGGTCCAGCGCGGCCTGGATGGGCGTGAGCAGCGCAACGATCTTGGCGGCTTCCTTGTCGTTGCCCGACTTGGCCGCCTTGCTGTAGCGGTTCAGCGCCTTTTCCACGGTGGACAGGTCGGCCAGGCACAGCTCGGTCTGGATCACTTCGATGTCGGCGATCGGGTCCACGCGGCCTGCGACGTGGATCACGTTGTCGTCTTCAAAGCAGCGCACCACGTTGACGATGGCGTCGGTCTCGCGGATGTGGGCCAGGAACTGGTTGCCCAGGCCTTCGCCCTTGCTGGCGCCCGCCACTAGGCCGGCAATGTCCACAAATTCCACGATGGCAGGCACGATGCGCTCGGGGGTGATGATCTGGGCCAGTTGCTGCAGGCGCGGGTCGGGCACTTCCACCACGCCGGTGTTGGGCTCAATGGTGCAGAACGGGTAGTTCTCGGCGGCGATGCCCGCCTTGGTCAGCGCGTTGAAGAGGGTGGACTTGCCCACATTGGGCAGGCCCACGATGCCGCATTTGAGGCTCATGGAAATTCCTTGTGTATCGCCCCCTTTGTGCGCTTGTGCGCGCCACGGCCCTCACGGAGGCCGGGCTGCACATGCAGGCCAACGCCAGACGGGGCGGCGGCCTTGAAGGGGCTGGGAGAAAGACACCGCCACGCAAAACCGGACGAATCCAGCGGTTTGCGGCGACGGCGCCTTGGGGGTGGCGCGGATTTTAACCTTGGGCCACCGTTGCCCCCGCCCGGGGTACGCTCAGAACAGCACCCGGCTGCGCAAGGTGCCCGCCACGCCCGCCAGCTTGTCCAGCGCCAGCGGAGACGAGGCCGCGTCGATGTCGATCACCACATAGCCAATCTTTTCGTTGGTCTGCAGGTACTGGGCTGCGATGTTGATGTGGTTGTCCGAGAAGATGCGGTTGATCTCGGACAGCACGCCCGGCACGTTGCGGTGGATGTGCAGCAGGCGGTGCTTGCCAGGGTGGGCGGGCAGCGCCACTTCTGGGAAGTTGACCGACGAGGTGCTGGTGCCGTTGTCGCTGTACTTCACCAGCTTTTCTGCCACCTCGGTGCCAATGTTGGCCTGCGCCTCCATGGTGGAGCCGCCGATGTGGGGTGTAAGGATCACGTTGTCCAGCCCGCGCAGGGGCGACTGGAACTCGTCCTTGTTGGTGCGAGGCTCCACAGGGAACACGTCGATGGCCGCACCCAGCAGCTTCTTGGCTTTCAGCGCTGCGGCCAGGGCGTCAATATCGACCACCGTGCCGCGCGCGGCGTTGATGAGGATGCCGCCGGGCTTCATGGCGGCGATCTCGGCCGCGCCGATCATGCCTTCGGTCGAGGGCAGCTCGGGCACATGCAGGCTGACGATGTCGCTTTGCGCCAGCAAGTCGTGCAGCTTGTGCACCTGGCGCGCATTGCCCAGGGGCAGCTTGCTCACCACGTCAAAGAAGGCCACCTGCATGCCCAAGGCCTCGGCCAGCACCGACAGCTGCGTGCCGATGGAACCATAGCCCACGATGCCCAGCGTCTTGCCCCGAATCTCGTACGCGTTGTCGGCCGACTTGAGCCAGCCGCCCCGGTGGGCCACGGCGCTTTTCTCGGGCACGCCGCGCAGCAGCAAGATGGCTTCGGCCAGCACCAGCTCGGCCACGGAGCGGGTGTTGGAGTACGGCGCGTTGAACACTGCGATGCCACGCTCGCGCGCGGCATTCAGGTCGACCTGGTTGGTGCCAATGCAAAAGCAGCCCACGGCCACCAGCTTGTGCGCCTGCGCAAACACGGCTTCGGTGAGCTGCGTGCGCGAACGGATGCCGAGGAAGTGCACGTCAGCGATCTTGCGCTGGAGTTCATCGTCCGGCAGCGCGCCAGACACGGTTTCGATCTGGGTGTAGCCAGCGGCGCGAAGGATCTCTACGGCAGAGCTGTGGATGCCCTCGAGCAACAAAAATTTGATCTTGCTTTTGTCCAGCGAATTGGTGGTCATGAAAATCCCTGTGGAGTGAAATGGGGTGGCTGGGGCAGCGCGCACTGGCTGGTCGACAAGCATGGTGCAATGCACAAAACCTTGCAAGTCTGGGCAAATCCATCTCAAGACAGTCACACAAGCGTCACAATTGGACACACCGCCAGGGCCGCAACGGGTTTTCACCGTTGTGAGTGCCCGGGCAACCATGGGACAACGACACATGTTTGACACACAGCGCGCCTAGCATCGGCCGCTTTGTGCCCAACGCCATCCTTGGAGAAACATTTATGCAACTGAAGAAACTGGCCCTGACTGCCGCCATCGCCCTGGGCGCCTGCGTTCCTGCGCACGCCCAGACCGAGATCCAGTGGTGGCATTCGATGAGCGCCGCGTTGGGCGACTGGGTGAACGACCTGGCCAAGCAATACAACGCCAGCCAGACCAAGTACAAGATCGTGCCCACCTACAAAGGCACGTATGACGAATCGATGACAGCCGGTATTGCCGCCTTCCGCGCAGGCAATGCACCGCACATCATCCAGGTGTTTGAAGTGGGCACCGCCACCATGATGGCCAGCAAGGGCGCCATCGTGCCTGCAGGCAAGGTGCTGACCGACGGTGGCTTCAAGTTCGACCCCACCCAGTACGTGTCTGCCGTGGCCGGTTACTACACCGCCCCCAATGGCCAGATGCTGAGCTACCCGCTCAACAGCTCCACCACCATCTTCTATTACAACAAGGACGCCTTCAAGAAGGCCGGCCTGGACGCCAACAAGCCACCCAAGACCTGGCCCGAAGTGTTTGAAGCCGCCTCCAAGCTCAAGGCCAGCGGCCACAGCTGCCCGTTCACCACCAGCTGGATCAGCTGGACGCAGCTCGAGAGCTTCTCGCTGTGGCACAACACGCTGTTCGCCAGCAAGAACAACGGCTTTGACGGCACCGACGCGCAGCTGCAAATCAACACCCCGCTGCACGTGCGCCACTTTGAGAACCTGGCCAAGGCCTCCAAGGAAGGCAGCTTTGTGTACAAGGGCCGTGGCAACACCGCCGACGCCTCGTTCCCATCGGGCGAGTGCGCCATGATCACCGGTTCGTCGGGCCTGTACGCCCGCGTGGCCAAGGAAGCCAAGTTTGCCTACGGCATCTCGGCCCTGCCCTACTACGCCGATGTGAAGGGTGCCCCGCAGAACACCGCCATTGGTGGCGCCAGCCTGTGGATCATGGCCGGCAAGAAGTCTGAAGAGTACAAAGGCGTGGCCGACTTCCTGAACTTCCTGAACGACACCAAGGTGCAGGCCGCCAGCCACCAACGCACCGGCTACCTGCCTGTGACCACGGCGGCCTACAAGCTGACCGAGGCCTCGGGCTTCTATGAAAAGAACCCCGGCACCGACGTGGCCGTGACGCAGATGATCCGCAAGGCCACCGACAAGTCACGCGGCATTCGCCTGGGCAACTTTGCCCAGATCCGCACCATCATCGACGAGGAAACCGAGCAAATCTGGTCCGGCAAGAAGACTTCCAAGGAAGCTCTGGACAACGCCGTGACCCGTGGCAACGAGCAACTGGCGCGCTTTGCCCGCGCCAACCGCTAAGCGTTAGCGCTACCCCCTTGATGGGGCGAAGGAGCCAGGCCCGCGCCTGAATCCCTTGCCTTCATCGTTGGCCCGCACCCCCGCAAACCCCGGTTTGCAAGGGCTGCGGGCTGTTTTGTTCAGACGGATACCCTATGGAAAAACGCGTTCTATTTCGCTCTGCATGGCTGCCGTGGGTGCTTTTGCTCCCCCAGCTGGCCGTGATCAGCATCTTTTTCTTCTGGCCGGCGGGCCAGGCCCTGGTGCAGTCGTTCCAGATGCAGGATGCCTTTGGCATGTCCACCGAATGGGTGGGCTTCGATAACTTCCGCACCCTGTTTGAAGACCCGGGCTACCTCGCCTCGTTCAAGACAACGGCCTTCTTCTCCATCGCGGTGGCGGTGTCGGGCATCAGCATCTCGCTGGTGCTGGCGATCTTTGCCGACCGCATCGTGCGCGGCGCGCTGGTGTACAAAACCGCGCTGCTGCTGCCTTACGCCGTGGCCCCTGCGGTAGCGGGCGTGCTGTGGATGTTCATGTTCTCACCCTCGCTGGGCGTGGTGGCGTATTTGCTGCGCCAATCGGGGATGGACTGGAACCACTTGCTCAATTCCGACCACGCCATGACGCTGATCGTGATTGCGGCGGTGTGGAAGCAGATCTCCTACAACTTCCTGTTTTTCCTGGCGGGGCTGCAATCCATCCCCAAATCGCTGATCGAGGCCGCCGCCATTGACGGTGCAGGCCCTTGGCGCCGGTTCTGGAGCATCCAGTTCCCGCTGCTGTCGCCCACCACGTTCTTCCTGCTGGTGATCAACGTGGTGTACGCCTTCTTCGACACCTTCGCCATCGTGGACTCCACCACGCAGGGCGGCCCTGGACAGGACACCTCGATCCTGGTCTACAAGGTCTATCACGATGGCTTCAAGGCCATGGACATGGGCGGATCGGCTGCGCAATCGGTGGTGCTGATGGCCATCGTGGTGGTGCTCACCGTGATCCAGTTCCGCTACGTTGAAAAGAAAGTGCAGTATTGAAATGGTTGAACGCAGTCCTTTCTTAAAGGCGTTCTCGCACCTGATCATGGTGCTGGGCGTCATCATCGTGGGCTTTCCGCTGTACCTGGCGTTTGTGGCATCCACCCACACGGCGCAGGACATCGTGCAGGTGCCCATGCCCATGCTGCCCGGCGGCAATTTCTGGGAGACCTACAAAACCGCCCTGTTCGGCGGCGGCACGGGCCCCGGCTCCAGCGCCCCGGTGGCGCACATGATGTGGGTCAGCTTCGTGACGGCCATGGTCATCACCGTGGGCAAGATCGCCATCTCGCTGCTGTCGGCCTTCGCCATCGTGTACTTCCGCTTCCCCTTCAAGGGCATCTGCTTCTGGCTGATCTTCATCACCCTGATGCTGCCCGTGGAAGTGCGCATTGGCCCCACCTACCAGGTGGTGTCCAACCTGGGCATGCTCAACACCTATGCGGGCCTGACGGTGCCGCTGATTGCCTCGGCCACAGCCACCTTCCTGTTCCGCCAGTTTTTCCTGACGGTGCCGGACGAGCTGGTGGAGGCTGCGCGCATCGACGGTGCGGGCCCGCTGCGCTTTTTTAAAGACATCCTGGTGCCGCTGTCGCGAACGTCCATCGCGGCGCTGTTCGTGATCCAGTTCATCTATGGCTGGAACCAGTACCTGTGGCCGCTGCTCGTGACCACCTCGGAAGACATGTACCCCGTGGTGATCGGCATCAAACGCATGATTGCGGGCGGCGACACCGGCAACGAATGGAACGTGGTGATGGCCACGGCCCTCTTGGCCATGCTGCCCCCCGCTCTGGTGGTGGTCTTCATGCAGCGCTGGTTCGTCAAGGGCCTGGTGGACACGGAAAAATAAACAAAATCTGCCGCTAGCGCCTACCAATCAAGCGCTAGCAGCTATTAATTTAAGAGCAAAATGGCATCCATCTCTCTTCGCAACATCATCAAGCGCTATGGCCACGGCCCCAAGGCCAACCAGGTCATCCATGGCGTGAACGCTGAAATCAAGGACGGCGAATTCGTCGTCATCGTCGGCCCCTCGGGCTGCGGCAAATCCACGCTGCTGCGCATGGTGGCCGGGCTGGAAGAAATCTCCGGCGGCGAGCTGCACATTGGCAACCGCGTGGTGAACGACCTGGAACCTGCCCAGCGCGACATCGCCATGGTGTTCCAGAACTACGCGCTGTACCCGCACATGACGAACTACGAGAACATGGCCTATGGCCTGAAGATCGCCAAGGTGCCCAAGGACGAAATCAAGGCCCGCGTGGACAAGGCCGCCAAGATCCTGGAGCTGTCGCACCTGCTCGAGCGCAAGCCGCGCGAGCTCTCGGGCGGCCAGCGCCAGCGCGTGGCCATGGGCCGCGCCATCGTGCGCCAGCCCCAGGTGTTTTTGTTTGACGAGCCCCTGTCCAACCTGGACGCCAAGCTGCGCGCGCAAACCCGCCTGGAGATCCAGAAGCTGCACCGCGAGCTGGGCATCACCAGCCTGTTCGTCACGCACGACCAGGTCGAAGCCATGACGCTGGCGCAGCGCATGATCGTGATGAACGCAGGCAACATGGAACAGTTCGGCACGCCCGAAGAGGTCTACCACACGCCCGCCTCCACCTTCGTGGCCAGCTTCATCGGCTCGCCACCGATGAACCTGCTCAAGCACGCACCGAACAGCAAGCCCGGCACCATCCTGGGCATCCGCCCCGAGCACATGGACATTGGCAACGACGGCTGGGAAGTGCGCGTGGACACCATCGAACTGCTGGGTGCCGAGCGCCTGGTGTACGCCTCCATGGGCGAAGACAACATGATCGTGCGCATTGACGAGGGCCGCCCCTCGCCCAAGCCCGGCGACACCATCCGCGTGGCCCCACGCGAAGACCGCCTGCACTGGTTCAACGCCGAAACCGGCAAGCGGCTCTGAGCCCCCATACAGAGCCCACAGCCCCCATGGCAGGCATCCACGCCACCGTGCCGGTGCTGGCATCGCTGGACTTGGCAGAGTCCCGGCTGTTCTACACCGAACGGCTGGGCTTTGACTGCCTGCATGCCTCGGCCGACTACCTGATGCTGCGGCGTGACGGCTGCGAGCTGCACCTGTGGCACTGCACCGAGCGCCACATCGCCGAGAACACCTCGTGCTACGTGCGGGGCGATACCGCCGCGCTGCACGCCGACTTTGCGCAGCGCGGCCTGCAGGTAGCGCCACCACAGCTGCGCGACTGGGGCATGCGCGAGTTCTACGTCATCGACCCCCACGGCAACCTGCTCAAGTTTGGCGAACCCGCCTGAGCCCCACGCTTCACCCTTTGCCCATGACCGCGATCACCGCCCCCTCCTGGCCCTACCCCCGCTGGATTGCCCACCGTGGCGCAGGCAAGCTGGCCCCTGAAAACACCATGGCCGCCTTCCGCCTGGGCGCGCAGCACGGCTATCGCATGTTCGAGTGCGACGCCAAGTTGAGCAGCGACGGCGTGCCCTTCTTGCTGCACGACGCCACGCTGGAGCGCACCACCAATGGCCAAGGCACGGGCAGCGACCTGAGCCTGGGCGCACTGGCGCAGCTCGATGCAGGCCGCTGGCACTCACGCGCCTATGCGGGCGAGGCGGTGCCTACGCTGGAAGCGCTGGCCCGCTTTTGCATCGCCAACGGCTACTTTCTGAACATCGAAATCAAGCCCACACCGGGCCATGAAGAACGCACCGGCCGCGTGGTGGGCGAGACGGCCACGCGCCTGTGGCAAGGCCAGGCCGTGCCGCCGCTGTTCTCGTCCTTCAAGCCCGAGGCGCTGGCTGGTGCGCAAGCCACAGCCCCGCACATTCCACGCGCCCTGCTGATCGATGCACTGTGGGACGGCAGCCTGGACGAAGCCCGCCGCCTGGGCTGCGAGGCCATCGTGTGCAACCACGCGCTGTGGGACGCGGCGCTGGTCGCCCAGGTCAAGGCCCTGGGCATGCGCACCCTGAGCTACACAGTCAACGACGAATGGGCCGCGCAGCGCCTGATCGACCTGGGCACCGACGGCATCATCACCGACCGCGTAGACCTGTTTTCGCCCGCGGCACTCTGAACGCCCCACCTAAAACCAGCGCCACCGTGGAACCGGCTTTGCCGGGCCACCGGCGGCGTCCCCCTTCCGGGGGGACGGCGCGCAGCGCCTCAGGGGGTCAGTCCAATTTCGCGCCTGACTTCTTCACCACCTCGGCCCAGCGCGGCATCTCAGCGGCCAGGAAGGCCGCAAAATCATCGGCGCCCATGAAGGCGGGGTCTGCCCCCTGGCTGACCATGCGGTTCCTCACGTCCGGCATTTGCAGCACCTGTTTGAAGGCATCGCTGAGCTTGTTCACCGCCTCCTTGGGCGTGCCTGCCGGGGCCAAAAAGCCATAGAACCCGACCACCTCAAAGCCCTTGATGCCGCTCTCGATCACGGTGGGCACATCGGGCAACGCGGGGTTGCGCTCGCGGCTCGTCACGGCCAGGGCGCGCACCTTGCCCTGCTTGTGGTACGAGGCGGCCTGCGGAATGCTCTCGGCCATGAACTGCACCTGCCCGGCCATCAGGTCGGTGAACGCAGGGGCACTGCCACGGTAGGGGATGTGCACCATGAACAGGCCCGTGGCGGACTTGAACATCTCGGGCACCAAATGGCTGATGCCGCCGTTGCCCGCGGAGCCAAAGTTGACCTGGCCTGGGCGTGTCTTGGCGTAGGCCATGAACTCCTGCAGGTTCTTGGCAGGCACGTTGGGGTTGACCAGCAAGGCCAGCGGCTGCATGGCCGTGCGGGCCACGGGCACAAAGTCTTTGAGCGTGGCGTAGGACAGCTTGCTATACAGCGCAGGGTTGATGACCATCACCCCCGTGTTGGCCAGCATGATGGTGTGCCCGTCGGCCGGTGACTTCATCACCTCTTGTGCACCCACCGTGCCCCCAGCGCCCGATTTGTAGTCCATCACCACGGGCTGGCCCAGCACGGTTTGCAGCTTGTCAGACAGCAGGCGCGCATGCTGGTCCAGAGGGCCACCGGCCGGAAAGCCCACCACGATGCGGATGGGCTTGGTCGGAAAGGTCTGGGCTGTGGCAGCCGTGGCGCAGGCCAGGGCTGCGGCGGTCAGCAGGACGGCAAGGGGCTTCATGGGGTGTCTCCGGTTGTTATGGTGGTGTGAACCAAAAGACTAACACCCTGCCCGGCTGGGCAACAGCGCCGAAGGCTTAGGCGCTCAAGCGCTCAGGCACGCCAGATGCGTTGGCCCAGCCCATGCGATGTCGCGCAGGCCAGCACCAGGGCCGCGTAGGTGGCCATCTTGCCGTCGCGCCCCGTCAACCACAGGCCCGCCAGCAACACCAGCGCGCACACACCAAAATCCAACAGCCATTGCATGCCCCGCCCCAGGCCCGTAGCGCGCCCACGCAGCACCAGCCGCCCCAGCACGGCCATGGCCACGGCCATCCAGAAGGCGGGGGCCAGAAAATTGAGGAGATGGTTGAGGCTGTCGAGCGGACCCATGTGTGCAGTTGACCCAGATCAAGGCTTACCCAGGCTGGGCGCCGCAGTTTAGGTAAGGATTTTATAATCCGCCACCATGGCAGTCTGGGCCCTCGGCATCAACCACACCACCGCGCCGCTCGATCTGCGCGGCAGGTTTGCGTTCGCGCTCGATCAGATCGCCCCCACGCTGCACGGGTTGCGCCAGTCTTTGGGCACCTCTGGCAGCCACCCGGGAGTGGAGACCGCCATTATCTCCACCTGCAATCGCACCGAAATTTACTGCGCTGGCCAGCAGCCTGCGCTGGACCACACGCTGGGCTGGCTGGCCCACAGCGGCGGCGTGAGCCCCGCGTTGCTGCGCTCGCACTCCTACACGCTGGAAGACAGCCTCGTCGCGCGCCACGCCTTCCGTGTGGCCAGCGGGCTTGATTCGATGGTGCTGGGCGAGGCGCAGATCCTGGGCCAGATGAAAGACGCTGTGCGCGCGGCCGAAACGGCTGGCGCCCTGGGCACCACGCTCAACCAGCTCTTTCAGCGCAGCTTTGCCGTGGCCAAAGAGGTGCGCACCAGCACCGAGATCGGCGCGCACAGCATCAGCATGGCGGCGGCGGCCGTGCGCCTGGCAGGCCAGCTGTTTGAAGACATCTCCGAGACCAAGATTTTGTTTGTCGGCGCGGGCGAGATGATTGAGCTGTGCGCCACGCACTTCGCCGCCAAGAACCCCAAGGCCATTGCCATTGCCAACCGCACGCTGGAGCGCGGCGAAAAGCTCGCCACCCGCTTTGGCGGCGAAGTGATGCGCCTGGCCGACCTGCCCGAGCGCCTGCACGAGTTCGATGCCGTCATCAGCTGCACCGCCAGCAGCCTGCCCATCATTGGCCTGGGTGCTGTGGAACGCGCTTTGAAGAAGCGCCGCCACCGCCCCATGTTCATGGTGGACTTGGCCGTGCCGCGCGACATTGAGCCTGAAGTGAAAGCGCTGGGCGACGTGTACCTGTACACCGTAGACGATCTGGCCACCGTGGTGCAAACCGCGCAGGCCAATCGCCAAGCCGCCGTGGCCCAGGCCGAGGCCATCATCGACGCCGGTGTGCAAAGCTTCATGCACTGGATGGAGCTGCGCAGCCCCGTCGGCCAGGCCGGTGGTGTGGTGCCGCTGATCCAGCAGCTCAATGCCCAAACGGACGAGTGGCGCGCCGCCGAGATCGCACGCGCCAAGAAGCTGCTGGCCAAGGGCGAGAACGTGGATGCCGTGCTCGAAGCGCTCTCGCGCGGCCTGACACAAAAGATGTTGCACGGCACCCTGGCCGAACTGCGCGCAGGCGATGCCGAAATGCGCGCCCAGACGGCCCAGACCGTCTCGCGCCTGTTCCTGCGCTCGCAAAGCAAAAACGGCCAGTAGCGGCGCCCGCCTGCTCACTCGCCACTCCGATTTCAAACAAAATCGGCCTCTAGCGCTTGATTAAAAAGCGCTGGCAGCTACAAATTTCGTAGCAAACCTATTTCCTGAATTGCCATGAAACCCTTTCTCCGAAGCCAATTGGAGCGCTATGCACAGCGCTTGGGCGAGCTGGACTTTTTGCTCTCGCGCGAAGACATCATGAGCGACATGGCGCAGTACCGGCGCATTTCCGTCGAGCACGCCGAAGTCACGCAGATTGCAGGCCGCTACGCCCGCTACCAGCAGCGCGAAGCCGACCTGGCCGGTGCCCGCGAGATGCTGGCCGACCCGGACATGGCCGAGATGGCGCAAGAAGAAATCACCAGCGCCGAAGCCGAGCTGCTGCAACTGGAAGACGAGCTGCAGCGCCTGCTGCTGCCCAAAGACCCCGACGACGCGCGCAACGCGTTTGTCGAAATCCGCGCGGGTACGGGCGGCGACGAATCGGCCCTGTTCGCAGGCGACTTGACCCGCATGTACACCCGCTACGCCGCCACCGTAGGCTGGAAGGTGGAGGTGGTGAGTGAGAACGCGGCCGAGCTGGGCGGCTACAAGGAAATCGTGTTGCGCTTTGAAGGCGCGCCAGGGTCCGGCCCCTCCGGTAGCGGCGTGTACGGCGCCCTCAAGTTCGAGTCTGGCGGCCACCGCGTGCAGCGCGTGCCCGCCACCGAAACACAGGGCCGCATCCACACCAGCGCCTGCACCGTGGCCGTGATGCCCGAGCCCGACGAGCACGAGGCCATCAAGCTCAACCCGGCCGACCTGCGCATCGACACCTTCCGCGCCAGCGGCGCGGGCGGCCAGCACATCAACAAGACGGATTCGGCCGTGCGCGTGGTGCACTTGCCCACCGGCATCGTGGCCGAATGCCAAGACGGCCGCAGCCAGCACGCCAACAAGGCCAAGGCGCTGCAGGTGCTGCAGGCGCGTATCCAGGAGAAAGAACGCAGCGAGCGCGCCGCCAAGGAAGCGGCGCTGCGCAAAGGCCTGATTGGCAGCGGCGACCGCAGCGACCGCATCCGCACCTACAACTTCCCACAGGGGCGCCTCACCGACCACCGCATCAACCTCACGCTGTACAAACTGCTGTACGTGATGGAAGGCGACCTGGGCGACGTGCTGCAGGCCCTGGCCCACGCACGCGAAGCCGAGCAGCTCGAAGAGCTGGAGATGGGCACCACGGGCTAACTCCCAACCAGATTTGAATCAAATTACCTTCTAGCGCTTGATAGATAAGCGCAAGCAGCTATCAATATCATAGTGATCCATACCAACCCCACCCTGGCCCAGGCACTGAACCAGGCCCACACCCTGGGCCTGGCGCGCATCGACGCGCAATTGCTGCTGCTGCACGCCGTGGGCCGCCCCGACGCAGGCCGCGCCTGGCTGTTGGCGCACGACACGGATGCGATGGACGAGGGCGTGCACGCCCAGTTCATCGCTCTGTGCCAGCGCCGTTTGGCGGGCGAGCCGGTGGCCTACCTCACCGGCCGCAAGGAGTTCTATGGCCTGCCGCTGCAGGTGGATGCGCGCGTGCTGGACCCGCGCCCCGACACCGAAACGCTGGTGGACTGGGCGCTGGAGGTGATTGCCCCGCTGACATCGCCGCGCGTGGTGGACCTGGGCACCGGCAGCGGCGCCATCGCCCTGGCGCTGCAAAGCCAGCGCGCCGACGCCCAGGTGCTGGCGGTGGATGCCAGCGCCGATGCCTTGGCCGTGGCGCAGGCCAATGGCAAGCGGCTGGGCTTGCCCGTGCAGTTTCAGCCGGCCAACTGGCTGGAGGGCGTGCAGGGCGTGTTCGATGCCATCGTCTCCAACCCCCCCTACATCGCCAACGCCGACCCCCACCTGGCCGCGCTGACGCACGAGCCCCTGCAAGCACTGGCCAGCGGCACCGATGGGCTGGATGACATCCGCACCATCGTCGCCCAGGCCCCCGCCCACCTGCGGCCTGGGGGCTGGCTGCTGCTGGAGCATGGCTACGACCAGGCCCAGGCCGTGCAGGCGCTGCTGTTGGCGCAGGGGTTTCGCCAAGTCCAAAGCCGCACAGACTTGGCGGGCGTGGACCGCTGCACAGGCGGCTGCTGGATGGCTTAGCGCTACCGCGCCACCGTCTCCTCTGTCCACAACCGCTTGCCCCCGGGTTCTGCGGGCTGCCAGTGTCGGCAGCGCCCCACACACGGGGCATCGAGGTGGCCACATTTGCCAAAAAATGCCGATCCCTGCGCCTTGAAAGAGCGAGCTGCGCGGGTCTGGTGCGCTTTTTTTCATACAGTGACGCCATCGCTTTGCCCCCCCCCCCGCTGCACGTGCCGTGCAGGTCTTCGGCAAAGCCCCGATTTCTTCACATCAAGGCACCACACCATGGCCCATACCGCCCTCCTTCACCCCTCACGGCGTCGCGCCTTGCTCGGCTTTGGCGCCCTGTGCGCAGCGCCCACCCTGCTGCTGACGGGCTGCTTCTCCGAACCCAAGGAACGCAAGGCGTTCATTGAGTTTCTGGAAAAAGAAGTGCTCTCTGCGCGTGGCATGTCCTACCCCGTGCCCAACGAAGGCAAGCGCCAAACGTTTGGTGACTATGCCAAGCACTACGACGTGGTGGTCCAGTTCATCGAAAAAATGGAAGCCCTGCCCCTGGCCAAACAGATCCAGGACGTGGGCATGACCACGTCACTCGCGCAGCTCAAGGCACGCCGCGAGCAGATCACGGCCATCAGCAACGGCATTCCACAGGCGCTGCAAGACATCCGGGCGCTGGTCGCTACAGCCGACAAAGCCAAGGCTGAATTGAAGCAGCCCGAGGACCTGAAACCGGTGTACGACAAGGTGTATGCAAAGTACGTCACCCGCCACAGCGAGCTGATGCTGGGCATACTGCCTGCGCTGCAGAACATCTTCACGGCATCGTTGGAACTGCTGGCCCTGGCAGACCAGCACCCGAAAGAAATCACCACGGTGGGCGGCATGACGCAGGTCTCCAGCCAGCGCCTGCTCAACCAGGTCAATGCCATTTCTGCCAAGATGGTTAAAGAGGTGGAAGCGCTGAACAAGCTGGAGTCCGAGCTGCGCAAGCTGTAAAGCCCAAGGGCTTTGCCAGGAGGCACGGCAGCAGGCCCCAAAGCCCTGCAGGCAGCCTGGGTTGCGAACAACGATAATGTGGGCTATCGCGCTTTTGCGCTTTGAACCCAATGGAACCGACACCATGAGCGACACCCAACAACGCATTGACGCCCTCGTCAAATCCAGCGACATCCTGCTGTTCATGAAGGGCAGCGCCAGCTTCCCGATGTGCGGCTTCTCCGGCCGTGCGATCCAGATCCTGAAGGCCTGCGGCGTGGACCCCAAGGCCGTGGTCACCGTGAACGTGCTCGAAGACGACGCCATCCGCCAAGGCATCAAGGATTACAGCAACTGGCCCACCATCCCGCAGCTGTACGTCAAGGGCGAGTTCATCGGCGGCTCGGACATCATGATGGAGATGTACGAATCGGGCGAACTCAAGCAAGTGCTGGGCACCGAGGGCTGATGCCTCCGAGGCCGCAGCGCCTCTTTGCCGCCAGACAGGCCGCCCTTTGGGGCGGCCTTTGTTTTTGGCGCGCCCCATGACAGCGGCAGCCTGCGCAGAGCCCCGTGCAGCATGCCTGCAACAGTGGCACCAACACAGGGCTTATCCCACGTTGAGGGGCGGCATGTTGTGTGCTTGAATGGGTGCGTGACCCACATCACAGGAGCATGCAATGACCAGCCATAGCCTTGTTCCCCAAAGCCCCGCACTGCACCTGCCGGTGGCCCAGATGCGCAATGTGTTCCACCCTGGCGATGTCGAGCGCAAGCTCGCACGGCTGCAGGATGCTGGCAGCCAGCGCGAATACGAAAACCTGCGCACCGTCTACGAACGCATGCTGGAGCGCGGCCCCGAGCGCTTTCACGTCAAGCCCTCGGGCGTGCCCGACATGAGTGGCCTGTACGAGCTGCTGCCCAACTTCACCGAGGTGCTGGACGACATCAAACGCCACGTTGCGCTGGCACAGGACAGCAGCGATGGCTTGGAAGTGACCCCGATGCTGCTGCTAGGCCCCCCCGGCATTGGCAAAACCCACTTTGCAAAGCACCTGGCCGACCTGCTGGGCACCGGCATGAACCTGCTGCCCATGAGCTCCATGACGGCAGGCTGGCTGCTGTCGGGCTCGTCCGCACAATGGAAGGGCGCACGCCCCGGCAAGGTGTTTGAAGCCCTCATCGAGGGCGAATACGCCAACCCCGTGATCGTAGTGGACGAGATCGACAAGGCCAGCAGCGATGCACAGTACGACCCACTGGGTGCGCTCTACAGCCTGCTGGAGCACGACACGGCGCAGAGCTTTACCGACGAGTTTGCCGAAGTGGCCATTGATGCGAGCCAGGTCATCTGGATCACCACGGCCAATGACACGCGCGGCATTCCCGACCCCATCCTCAACCGCATGAACGTGTTTGAGGTGGAGGCACCCTCGCTGGAGCAAGCGCGCACCATTGCCCTGAACCTGTACCAAAGCATTCGCCACAGCCACGACTGGGGCCGCCTGCTGGACCCCGAACCACTGGACGATGTGCTGGACTGCCTGGCCCGCATGCCCCCGCGCGAAATGCGCCGGGCATGGATGACGGGCTTTGGCAACGCCCGATTGGACCGGCGATCGGCCGTGGAAGTGGGCGACCTGCCCAAAGCAGCCACAGCACGGGGGCGCATGGGCTTTGTGCAGTAAGCGCACCTCTGCGACGCGCCAGGAGCAGCCCGTACGCGGGTGATGGCTGCGCCGCGCACGATCCTCCAGTCCGGGGCACTCTGGCCACGGGCTGGAGGCCATGTACGGGCAGATACACTCCAAGGGCCGGTGTGCCATAGCGCCACGCTCTGTCACCATTCATGACCCAAAGCCTTCTCGTCATCGTGCTGCTGATCGCAGCCAGTGCTTTCTTCTCCATGGCCGAGATCTCGCTGGCCGCAGCGCGGCGTCTGCGCCTGCGCCAGATGGCCGATGAGGGTGACCCCCGTGCTGAGCGGGTGCTGCGCATGCAAGAGCAACCCGGCGACTATTTCACCGTGGTGCAGGTGGGGCAAAACGCCGTGGCCATTCTGGGCGGTATCGTGGGCGAAGGGGCCTTGAGCCCCCACTTCAGCGCACTGTTTGAGGTCTGGATGGCGGAGTCCACCGCGCAGACGGCGGGCTTCATGGTCTCGTTCCTGATCATCACCTCGCTGTTCATTCTGTTTGCCGACCTGTTCCCCAAGCGCCTGGGCATGGCCGAGCCCGAGCGCCTGGCCGTGCGGCTGGCACAGCCCATGGCATGGTGCATGACGCTGCTGCGCCCACTGGTGTGGTTTTACAGCCGGGGGGCCGATGCCTTGTTCAGGCTGCTGGGCCTGTCGTCGCTGCGCGATGAACGCATCACCTCCGATGACATCCTGGCCATGATGGAAGCAGGTGCCCGGGCTGGCGTGCTGGCCGCACGCGAGCAGCAGGTCATCACCAATGTGTTCGAGCTGGACACGCGCACGGTGTCCAGCGCCATGTCACCGCGCGATAGGGTCGCGTTCTTCCTGCGCGACGAGCCCGACTCCGTCATCCGCCTACGCATTGCTGCGGAGCCGTTTTCGACGTACCCCGTGTGCGAAGGCGATATCGACCATGTGGTGGGCTATGTGGACGCCAAGGATTTGTTCCAGCGGGTGCTGAACAACCAGCCGATTTCGCTGGCCGATGACAGCTTGGTGCGCAAGGTGCTCATCGTGCCAGACCGGCTCACGCTGTCTGAAGTGCTGGAGCAGTTCCGGCAGGTGCACGAAGACTTTGCGGTGATCGTGAACGAGTACAGCCTGGTCGTTGGTGTGGTGACGCTGAACGATGTGATGAGCACGGTGATGGGCGACCTGGTGGTGGGCCCTGCCGACGAAGAGCAGATTGTTCAGCGCGACGACAACTCGTGGTTGATTGACGGCGTGACCCCCATCAGCGACGTACTGCGCGTGCTGGCCCTGGACGAGCCGCCCCATGCGGGCGAGTACGAAACCCTGGCGGGCTTCTTGATGGTGATGCTGCGGCGTGTGCCCCGGCGCACGGACAGCGTGACCTGGGGGGGCTTCAAGTTTGAGGTGCTGGACGTGGACAGTTACCGCATCGACCAGGTCATGGTGTCGCGCCAGCCCAGCACGGAAGCGGGCAGCGCACACAGCAACGGCTGAAGATCAGACCATCGCGGTCTGATCCTGCCTGCCCATCAACCAAGAGCGGTCTTGGCGTCCATGACCCAATTGCGCTGGGCCGAGAAAACAGCGTTGGGGTAAGGCGGCTTGCCACGGCTGCCGTTGTAGCGCCCCAAGGCCATGAACAGATCGCCTTGCTCCCGGTCAATGTAGTGGCGCAGGATGACGCAGCCAAAGCGCAGGTTGGTCTGCATGTGGAACAGCTTGCCAGCATCTCCATCACCGATCACCCGCGTCCAGAACGGCATGACCTGCATGTAGCCCCGGGCCCCCACGCTAGAAACAGCGAACTTGCGGAACGCGCTCTCGACCTGGATCAGGCCCATGACCAGCGATACGTCCAGACCAGCCCGTTTGGACTCGTACCACACGGTTTGCAGAAAGTCGCGACGCACCTCCCACTCGGGCTTGCGCTTGCGCAGGCGGTCACTCATCGTGCCCAGCCAGCGCAGGTAGCCCAAGCGCGATTCGGTAGAGAAAAACTCTGGCTCCGGGGGAGCCTGGTTGGCAATGGCAGAACTCAAGGCAGTGCGCACAGAATCCATCAAAGGCTCTTCAAGCTGCCCGCCCGCGTGGGCCAGCCCTGGCGCAGCCAGCCACCCCGCAGGGGCGACAGCCGCCATCAAACAAGCCCGGCGCGACACGCCCAGCGGCCATTCCTTCTGCAAACTCACATCCCCACGCACACCATCACCCTCCATCGTCATACCGCCATGCGGCCCTTCACATGGGCCCACACGTCTGCCACAGCCACTTTGGTGGCGGCCGCATCGCGGCGGTGCTGGTATTCGACCACACCGTCCTTGAGGCTCTTGTCGCCAATAGTCACGCGATGTGGCACACCAATCAGTTCCCAATCGGCAAACATGGCGCCAGGGCGCTCACCCCGGTCGTCCAGCAAGACATCCACGCCTTGGGCCAGCATCTCGGCATACAGCTTTTCAGCGGCGGCCTTTACCTCTTCGCTGCGGTCCATGCCAATGGGGCAAATGACCACGGTGAAAGGCGCAATCGCGTCGGGCCAAATGATGCCCCGCTCATCGTGATTTTGCTCGATGGCGGCCGCTGGCAAACGGGTAATACCGATGCCATAGCAACCCATTTCCAATGGCTGCGGTTTGCCGTTTTCGTCCAGGAAGGTCGCGTTCATCGCACGGCTGTACTTGGTGCCCAGATAGAACACGTGGCCCACTTCGATACCGCGCTCAATCGCCAGCTCGCCCTTGCCATCCGGCGACAGGTCGCCAGCCACCACGTTGCGCAAATCGGCCACGACATCGGGCTCAGGCAAATCACGCTCCCAGTTCACGCCGGTGATGTGGAAATCCACCTCGTTGGCGCCGCACACCCAATCGGCCATGGCGGCGACTTCGCGGTCAACCACCAGCTTCAGGGGCTTTTTGAGACCAATGGGGCCCAGGTAGCCGGGCTTGCAGCCAAAATGATCTTCGATCTCGGCCACAGTAGCAAAGCGGAAGTTCTCCAGCCCCGGCACTTTGTTGACCTTGATTTCGTTCATGTCGTGATCGCCGCGCAGCAGCAGCAGCCACACCTGGGTTTTGACGATCTCGCCTTGCTCGTTGGTGGTGTCGGTGGCCAGGACCAGCGACTTCACGGTGCGCTGCAGGGGCAGCCCCAGCAGGTCGGCCACGTCGGCGCAGGTGCTCTTGCCGGGCGTTGGTGTCTTGGCGAGCGCCTGGGCGGCCGCTGCGCGCGGGCCTTGTGGGGCCAAGGCCTCGGCCTTTTCCAGGTTGGCGGCATAGTCGCTGCCAGGGCAGTAAACGATGGCATCTTCGCCTGTGGCGGCAATCACCTGGAACTCTTCGCTCAGGTCCCCACCAATGGCGCCGCTATCGGCCGCCACGGCGCGGTAGGTCAAACCAAACCGGTCAAAAATACGGCGGTACGCGGCAGCCATCACTTGGTAGCTGGCTTTGGCGGACACCTGGTCGCGGTCGAACGAATACGCGTCCTTCATGATGAATTCGCGGCCACGCATCAAGCCAAAGCGGGGGCGGCGTTCATCGCGGAATTTGGTTTGAATCTGGTAAAAATTCTTGGGCAGTTGCTTGTAGCTGCGCAGTTCCTGCCGCGCAATGTCCGTCACTACCTCTTCACTGGTGGGCTGCACCACAAAGTCACGACCATGGCGGTCGCGGATGCGCAACAGCTCGGGACCCATCTTTTCAAAACGCCCCGTTTCCTGCCAAAGCTCAGCCGGCTGGATCACCGGCATAGCGCATTCCACCGCCCCTGCCCGGTTCATCTCCTCACGCACAATCGCTTCAACCTTGCGGATCACCCTCAGGCCCATGGGCATGTAGTTGTAGATGCCTGCGCCCAGCTTCTTGATCAGCCCCGCCCGCATCATGAGTTTGTGACTGACCACTTCGGCGTCGGCCGGAGCTTCCTTGAGGGTGGAGATAAAGAATTGAGAGGCTTTCATCGGAGCGATTTCAGTCTATTCAGACCGGTCCTCTTGTCGGCCGCATAGCGCCGTGCATAATGGACACAGTTTAAAAAATTGGGGTTCGATTATGCTTGACCGGGACGGCTTTCGGCCGAACGTCGGCATCATCCTGCTCAACCAAAAGAACCAAGTGTTCTGGGGCAAGCGGATCCGCACCCACAGCTGGCAGTTTCCACAAGGCGGCATTGACCGGGGCGAAACCCCTGAGCAAGCCATGTTTCGGGAACTGCACGAGGAGGTGGGATTATTGCCCAACCATGTGCGCTTGGTTGCCCGCACAAGGGATTGGTTGCGCTATGAGGTGCCTGACCGGTACATCCGCCGCGATGCGCGCGGACACTACAAGGGCCAGAAACAAATCTGGTATCTGCTACAACTCGTGGGACACGACTGGGACTTGAACCTGCGCGCCACCAACCACCCGGAGTTTGACGCATGGCGTTGGAACGACTACTGGGTGCCACTGGATGTCGTGGTGGAGTTCAAGCGGGGCGTCTATGAAATGGCGCTGACCGAGTTGGCCCGCTTCCTGCCCCGGCACGACCAACGCAATCGCTACCTGCGCAGCGGAATGCGGGCACGGGACTCGGAACAGGCAGCGCCAGCAATGTTCAGAACGGGCTCACTGTTGCTGCACCCTGGCATGGAATTGCCACCCGGCGCGAGCTTCGATCCCGATCCGCAAAACAGCATGCCAGCAGAGCTGGAGGCCATTCCGCCCTTGGCAATGTCCATCTCACCATCAAAGTCTCAGCCCAGTTGAGAGCGGGAAGCACACCTTCACCGACCAAGAGCCAAACAGACGCCAGACGGACAGAAGGCCGCCCCCGGAGATTCTTCGGGGGCGGCCTTTTGCATGTGAGCCATACTTCGCTTGAACCCTTGCGAAATTCAGACTGCGGACAAAACCAAGTTATCGCGATGCACCATCTCCGCCTCTGCGGTGTAACCTAGCAACCGCTCAAATTCGGTGGACGGCTTGCGACACAGCAATCGGGCCTCCGCCGCCGCATAGTTGGCCAGACCCCTGGCAATCTCCATGCCCGCAGGGTCTCGCACAGCGATCACATCGCCCCGGGAAAAATCACCCTCCACACTGGTCATGCCAATGGGCAGCAGACTTTTCCCCTCCTCCCGCAACTTGGAAGCGGCGCCTGCATCCACCAACACCGCCCCACGCAATTGCAGGTGATCGGCCATCCACTGCTTGCGCGCCTGCGTCTTTTGGGTTTGGGCTACCAACAAAGTGCCCAGAGCATCGCCACCCGCGAGCCTCAGTAAGACGTCCGGCTCCCTCCCCCAGGCAATCACGGTCGAGGCCCCCGACCCCGCAGCGCGCTTGGCCGCCAGAATCTTGGTAATCATGCCCCCCTTGCCAATGCTGGACCCAGCCCCGCCCGCCATCGCTTCGAGCGCAAGGTCACCGGCTTTGGCTTCGTGCACAAACTGTGCGGCGGGATCACGGCGCGGGTCTGCGGTGTACAAGCCCTTTTGATCGGTCAAGATGACCAGGGCATCGGCCTCCACCAGATTGGCCACCAGCGCGCCCAGCGTGTCATTGTCACCAAACTTGATCTCGTCGGTGACCACCGTGTCGTTTTCATTGATCACAGGAACCACCCCCAGTCGCAGCAGCGTCAGCAGGGTGGACCGGGCATTCAAATACCGCTCACGGTCAGCCAGGTCGGCATGCGTGAGCAGCACCTGAGCACTGCCCATGCCTTGCTCACGCAATTTGGTCTCGTACATCTGGGCCAGACCCATTTGCCCAACGGCCGCGGCAGCCTGTAACTCGTGGATCTCCTGCGGGCGCGACACCCAACCCAGGCGCTTCATCCCTTCGGCAATAGCCCCGCTCGACACCATCACCACTTCGCGTGGCGCCCCCCCTTCGCCACGCACCAAAGCCGCGAGCTGGCGACTCCATTCGCCAATGGCCGCTTCATCCAGGCCCCGCCCCTCGTTCGTCACCAAGCTGGAGCCTACCTTGACCACGATACGGCGGGCATCACGCAATACGCTAGAAACCATGTTGAAGGTCTTTTTATCCGTAAGCGCTTAATCTATAAGCGCAGCAAGCTACAAAATTTATAGCAAATCAGGACGAAGCATCATCCGCAAAACGAGGATCGACTTCCACCGGGGTGTTTTCGACCATCTGCTCCGCCTTGACGTGGCGATAGATCGCATGGATCAAAGGCTCGCAACCCTCTCGCGTCAGCGCAGAAATCTCGAACACCGGGCCCTTCCACTTGAAGCGCTTCACAAAGTCCTTGACTCGCGCCTCGCGCTCCTCCGTCGGCACCATGTCGAGCTTGTTCAACACCAGCCAACGGGGCTTTTCGTAGAGCTGCGCATCGTATTTCTTGAGTTCACCCACAATGGCCTTGGCCTGGGCCACGGGGTCCACCGCGTCATCGAACGGCGCCAGATCCACAACGTGCAGCAACAAACGGGTACGCTGCAAGTGGCGCAAGAACTGGTGCCCCAGCCCCGCCCCCTCCGAGGCGCCCTCGATCAAGCCGGGGATGTCAGCAACCACAAAACTCTGCTCAGGCCCCACGCGAACGACACCCAGGTTCGGGTGCAAGGTCGTGAAGGGGTAGTCCGCAATCTTGGGGCGTGCGTTGGAGACTGCGGTGATGAAGGTCGATTTGCCAGCGTTAGGCATCCCCAGCAGCCCCACGTCTGCCAGAACCTTCAACTCCAGCTTGAGATTTTTTTTCTCACCAGGCCAGCCTGGCGTTTTCTGGCGTGGCGCACGGTTGATGGCGCTTTTGAAACGCATATTGCCAAAACCACCATCCCCGCCCTTGGCGATGGTGATCACTTCACCCGGATTGAGCAATTCATAAAGCACTTCGCCCGTTTCCGCATCCGTGATGATGGTCCCGACAGGCATCTTCAGGGTGATGTCATCCCCCGCCGCGCCAAACATGTCCGAGCCCATACCATGCTCACCCCGCTTGGCATCATGCCGGCGTGAGTAACGAAAATCCACCAACGTGTTCAGGTTGGGATCCGCCACAGCGAAAACATGCCCACCGCGCCCACCATCGCCTCCATTGGGCCCGCCGAATTCCTTGTATTTTTCGTGGCGAAATGACACACAGCCATTGCCACCATCGCCTGCGGCAATGTCAATATAGGCTTCATCGACGAACTTCATGGGATATCCAGTTTACAAAAGAGGCTAGGTGCGATTGACCTTCCTACACAAAGAAGATCCAGGCCCCACCCCATCACCACAGAAGGGGCAAGACCAGAGGCATACCAGCAGCCAAAAGATGCGCAACATCCAACCCCCAAGGGGCCGACCGCATCAGAGAATCGCGCATCTTGCCAGAACAGCCAAATGCGAAAACAAAAAACGACAAAGCCCCGACAGTGCGGGGCTTTGGCTTCAACCAGAGGCTAAGCTCAGGCTGGGGTCACATTGACTGTGTGCTTGGACAGTGCACCCTTGGTGCCGAACGAGACATGCCCGTCAACCAACGCAAACAGAGTGTGATCCTTGCCCACACCGACGTTGCTGCCGGGGTGGAAACGGGTACCGCGCTGACGCACGATGATGGAACCAGCGCTGATCAATTCACCGCCGAAGGCCTTGACACCCAGCATCTTTGGCTTGGAATCACGACCGTTTCGCGTAGAGCCGCCGCCTTTTTTCTGTGCCATGACATTGACTCCTGATTAAGCAGCAATCGCACCGATTTGCAGCTCAGTGAACTGCTGGCGATGGCCTTGGCGTTTTTGATAGTGCTTGCGACGGCGCATCTTGAAGATGTGCACTTTGTCGTGCTTGCCGTGCGCCACAACAGTGGCTTTCACGGTTGCGCCGGACACCAGGGGTGTGCCGATCTTCAATTCTGCGCCGTTGCCGACTGCCAGAACTTGATCGATCACAATTTCCTGGCCTACGTCCGCAGCAATCTGTTCTACTTTAATTTTTTCGCCGGAAGCAACGCGATACTGCTTGCCGCCGGTTTTTATGACCGCGTACATGTGAGCCTCTTTGAATTGAGTTCTGCAGACCTATTTCTGCAGAGCCTTAGATTATGCCATAGACCACAAAAAGTATCACCCCCGCCACAAAGCCGCCGCGCGCGAGTCCAGCCATTCCTATAATTCAGGGCACTCTCGGTAGCCGCCATCTTGACTGACAACATCCCCACCACCACCACCACAAGCGCCCCCCTCTCACTGGTTGCAGAGGACATGCGAGAAGTCGATCGAGTCATTGGACAAAGATTGACGTCCACGGTGCCTCTGGTGGGGCAAATCTCACAGTACATCATTGCTGCAGGCGGCAAGCGCCTGCGGCCAGCTTTGTTGCTGATGGTGTGTGGGGCACTGAACTACCAGGGTAGGCACCGCCACACTTTGGCGGCCGTGGTAGAGCTCATCCATACCGCCACGCTCCTGCATGACGACGTGGTGGATGCATCCACCCTGCGCAGAGGCCGCGCCACCGCCAACGAGACCTTCGGCAACCCTGCCAGTGTGCTGGTCGGCGACTTCCTGCACACCCGGTCCTTCCAGATGATGGTTGAAACAGGCAGCATGCGGGTGATGGAGATTCTCTCCGAGGCGACCAACATCATTGCGGAGGGCGAAGTCCTGCAATTGATGAACATGCACGATGCGTCACTGACTGAAACCGACTACCTCAAAGTCATCCGCTCCAAGACAGCCAAGCTGTTCGAAGCCAGCGCACGCCTAGGCGCAGTTCTGGCCGAAAGCACGACACAGATTGAGGAGGCCTGCGCCACTTATGGACAAGCGCTCGGCACCGCATTCCAAATTATTGATGATGTCCTCGACTATGACGGCAATGCCTCAGAGATGGGTAAAAATTTGGGCGATGATCTGCGCGAGGGCAAAGCCACCCTTCCATTGATTGCAGCCATGGCACGCGGCACGCCAGAACAAGCGCAAACCATCCGCCACGCCATTGAGCAAGGCTCAACGGAGCAACTGACCGCCATCATCGATATCGTCAAACAAACAGGTGCTCTACAGGTCGCACGCCAAGCAGCCTCCGATGAAGCCCATCGCGCCATTGCGGCCATTGCCACATTGCCACCAACACCTCACTCTGAGGGCATGCGCGCACTGGCAAACCAACTGACCGAGCGCCGGGCTTGATCAGGGCACGCACGAGGACAACCTACGGCCTCCGCATCCACTCAAAGCACGCAGTCGCCAGCGCGCGGATCTACCGGCCCCATCACGAGAGGGGGACGCGCAGATTACCGACAAGACCCCAACCGAGTTCTCGCATTTCAGCGGCACAGCTCACCCCAGCCAGGCGACACACCACCGTTGCGGTAGAGCCACCAACACAGCCCCCCATACAGCCCAAAACCGATGGGCGATGATAGGATGAGCCGCTGTTCACATTAATGCTCTATTGGTTACATGGCTGCTGTTGACACCGCTCCTAAAGACGCTTCTGCAATTGCCCTTCCCGGGTTGGGGCGGGCGCTCATGTCTGCGGGCAAGCTGGCACAAAAAGCCGCAGAGGAAATTTACCAAAAGTCACAAAATAATCGCACCAGCTTTATTGCAGAATTGACCGGCTCCGGCGTCGTTTCTGCGTCAGATCTGGCGCACACGGTTTCTGCAGTTTTTGGCGCCCCTCTGCTGGACTTGGAGGCTATTGATCCCCAACGGCTCCCCAAAGATCTGCTTGATGCAAAAATCTGCCAGTCGTACAAGGTTGTCGTTCTCAGTAAGAGAAACAACCGACTGATTGTCGCCACCGCAGACCCCACCGATCAAGAAGCAGCAGAAAAGATCAAGTTCACAACCCAAATGGGAGTGGACTGGATCATTGCCGAATACGATAAGCTCAATCGTTTGGTCGAAACGAGCACAAAGTCCACGACGGAGTCGATGGAGAGCCTGACCAGTGGTGAATTCGATTTTGACGAGTCGGTTACGGAGGAGGTTCCGGAATCCATTGATGCAGGTGCCAATGAGGTCGAAGACGCCCCTGTCGTTAAGTTTTTGCACAAAATGCTGCTCGATGCATTCAATATGCGGGCATCCGATTTGCACTTTGAACCCTACGAGCACCAGTACCGCGTACGCTTCCGTGTTGACGGGGAGCTCAAGGAAATTTCGTCGCCACCCATTGCGATCAAAGACAAACTCGCTTCCCGTATCAAGGTGATATCTCGCATGGATATCTCCGAAAAACGAGTACCTCAAGATGGAAAAATGAAGCTCAAGGTGGGACCGGACCGTGTGATTGACTTCCGGGTCAGCACCTTGCCCACTTTGTTTGGCGAGAAAATCGTGATCCGTATTCTGGACCCCAGCAGTGCCAAGCTGGGCATTGATGCGCTGGGCTATGAGCCTGAGGAAAAAGAGCGCCTCCTGTCTGCAATTGGTCGCCCCTATGGCATGATTTTGGTGACAGGCCCCACAGGCTCCGGAAAAACGGTGTCTCTATATACCTGCCTGAACCTGCTCAACAAACCGGGCGTCAACATTGCGACGGCAGAAGACCCCTCTGAAATCAATCTTCCAGGGGTCAATCAGGTCAATGTGAACGACAAGGCAGGCCTCACTTTTGCGGTGGCCTTGAAATCTTTCCTGCGCCAAGATCCGGACATCATCATGGTGGGCGAAATTCGAGACCTGGAAACCGCTGATATTTCCATCAAAGCGGCTCAAACAGGCCACTTGGTTTTATCCACACTGCACACCAACGATGCCCCCACGACATTGACGCGGATGCGCAACATGGGGATTGCGCCTTTCAATATTGCGTCGAGTGTGATTTTGATCACTGCCCAACGTTTGGCCAGACGCCTTTGTGCCAACTGCAAAGCCCCTGCGGATGTACCCCATGAAGCCTTGGTGGAGGCCGGATACACAGAAGAAGAAATTGATGGATCCTGGATCACCTACAAACCCGTGGGCTGCTCCGCGTGCAATAACGGATACAAAGGGCGCGTGGGCATTTACCAAGTGATGCCCATCTCTGAGGAGATTCAACGCATTATCTTGCGCGATGGAAGCGCCCTCGAAATTGCAGAACAAGCACGCAACGAGGGCGTTCGGTCCTTGCGCGCATCAGGCCTCTACAAGGCCAAACTCGGCCTTACTTCGCTGGAAGAAGTGCTCGCCGTGACCAACGAATAACAGACATATAGACAGGGAACAGCATGGCAACCGCAGCATCGAGAGACATCAAAGAGTTTGTCTTTGAATGGGAAGGCAAGGACCGCGCAGGCAAGGTAGTGCGTGGGGAGATTCGGGCTGTCGGCGAAAACCAGGTTCAGGCCACGCTGCGCCGGCAAGGCGTTTTTCCGACCAAAATCAAGAAGAGGCGTACCCGCTCAGGCAAGAAGATCAAGCCCAAAGACATTGCACTCTTCACCCGGCAATTGGCCACCATGATGAAGGCCGGTGTTCCACTACTGCAATCTTTTGACATTGTCGGGCGTGGCAACACCAACGCCAGCGTGACCAAACTGTTGAATGACATTCGTACCGATGTTGAGACCGGCACCTCATTGAACGCCGCGTTTCGCAAGCACCCCATGTACTTCGACAGCCTGTATTGCAACTTGGTGGAAGCCGGGGAAGCGGCAGGTATTCTTGAAGCGCTGCTGGACCGGCTTGCGACTTACATGGAGAAGACAGAGGCGATCAAATCCAAGATCAAATCAGCTCTGATGTATCCGATCTCGGTGGTCATTGTTGCCTTTGTGGTGGTGACTGTGATCATGATTTTCGTGATCCCCGCATTCAAAGAGGTTTTCACCTCTTTTGGTGCTGATTTACCCGCACCCACATTGTTTGTGATGGCGATCAGCGAGGTATTTGTTAAATGGTGGTGGTTGATTTTCACCATCATTGGCGGTGGTTTCTATTTTTTCATGCAGGCCTGGAAGCGCAGTGAAAAAATGCAGAAATTCATGGACCGCTTCCTGCTCAAAATGCCCATTTTTGGCGCACTGATTGACAAGTCCTGCGTGGCCCGCTGGACGCGAACTTTGGCCACCATGTTTGCAGCAGGTGTTCCACTGGTGGAAGCGCTGGACTCCGTCGGTGGTGCCTCTGGCAACTCGGTGTACTCCACGGCGACCGAGAAAATCCAGCAAGAAGTCTCCACCGGCACCAGCCTTACCGTCGCAATGGACAACGCCAAGGTATTTCCCTCCATGGTGATCCAGATGTGCGCCATTGGCGAGGAATCCGGCTCTATTGACCACATGCTCGGCAAAGCCGCAGACTTTTACGAGGCCGAAGTGGACGAAATGGTGGCTGGCCTCTCCAGCCTGATGGAGCCCATCATCATCGTGTTCCTGGGTAGCTTGATTGGCGGCATCGTGGTGTCGATGTACCTCCCCATTTTCAAACTGGGTCAGGTCGTTTAATGGAGCTGGAATCTTTGCCAGCCTCAGGGCTGGCTGCGCTGTTTGGGCTTCTCATTGGCAGTTTCTTGAACGTTGTCATTTATCGACTGCCCAAAATGATGGAGCGGCAATGGGCTGCAGAAGCTGCAGCCTTTCAGGCCGAGCAGGCTGGCAGTGACACGGAACCGGCTCAACAGGGGGCATTCAACTTGATGGTACCCCGGTCACGGTGCCCCTCCTGTGGTCATCTAGTGGCGTGGTACGAGAACATTCCCGTTGTCAGCTACCTCTTTTTGCGTGGCAAGTGCTCTGAATGCAGCACCCGCATCAGCCCCCGGTATCCGCTGGTTGAACTGCTCACAGGCGGGCTGTTCTTTTGGTGCGTGCAGCACTGGGGACTGACGCCTGCAGGTTTGGCTTGGTGCGGTTTCTCCGCTGTTTTGGTCGCACTGGCTTTTATCGATTGGGATACGACGCTGTTGCCGGATGACTTGACCTTGCCATTGCTTTGGGCGGGGCTGCTGGCGTCGGTGTTGCAGTGGACCCAGGTGCCGCTGGCGTCCTCGGTGATGGGCGCGGCGGCCGGCTATCTCTCGCTGTGGCTGGTGTACTGGGCATTCAAACTAGCGACGGGCAAAGAAGGCATGGGGTACGGGGATTTCAAACTGTTCGCTGCCCTCGGCGCATGGTTTGGGTGGGAAGCCCTGGTGCCCATTATCTTGATGTCGTCGGTCATCGGCGCCATCATGGGCATTGGCATGAAGGTCTTCAGCCGCCTGCGCGAAGGTGGGTATGTGCCCTTCGGGCCCTTTTTGGTGGGGGCAGGTCTCACCGCGATGATTGCTGGGCCCAAGGCCATACTGGACACCGTGTTGCGTGGATTTGGACTCTGAAGATGGGGCGATCCGCTCGCCATATCGGACTGACAGGTGGCATTGGCAGCGGCAAGACCACGTTCGGTCTGCTGCTCAAAATCCATGGCGCGATCATCATTGACTCCGATCAGATCGCCAGACAAGTCACAGGCCCCCGTGGCGACGCGATGGACGCCATAGCCCAGACCTTTGGGCGGGAGTACCTGGACGAGACGGGAGCGCTGGACCGCGCACGCATGCGCCAACTGGCTTACAGCACACCCCAGGCCAAGTCTGCACTGGAAGCCATCGTTCACCCTCTTGTCAGTCTGCACAGCAGCCAGCAAGCGCAAGCCGCAGAGGCTTCAGGGGCACGCGTCATCGTGTTCGATGTCCCGCTTCTGGTGGAGTCTGGCCGATGGGCGCAAAGACTGGATGCGATCGTTGTGGTGGATTGCCCAGAGCACCTGCAGATACAGCGTGTGATGGCGCGAAACGGGCTGGAGCGCGCCACGGTGGAGTCGATCCTGGCAGCCCAGGCCCCTCGGCGGATTCGGCGGGCTTCGGCCGATATCGTGATCGACAATGGCGATAATTGCGCGCTTGCCGACTTGCAACAGTTGGCCACAGAAACAGCCGCACTGTTCGGGCTATGATGCGCCTCAATCCCTAGAAGCACTGGCCAGCCCGTTCTTCCCCGACATCAGCGCCAGGCCCATTTCACTGCGCCCAGGAACCTGCCAGCGTGATCCTCTACGAATACCCTTTCAACGAACGACTCAGAACCTACCTCCGACTGGAGCAGTTGTTCCGTCGGCTGGGGGAGCTGATCCCCAGAGCACACCCGCTGGATCACCATTTTGCGCTGGTCACCGTCTTTGAAATCATGGACGTGGCGGCCCGCGCCGATCTCAAATCGGATGTTCTCAAGGACATTGAAAAGCACAAGCACCAGCTCGACGGCTACCGGGGCAACCCCTCCATCTCGGAAGCGGCCCTGGATGCGGTGATCGCACAGCTGGACCGCTGCTTCACCGCACTCAACACGCAATCGGGCAAGGCAGGGCATACGCTGACGGAAAACGACTGGCTGATGAGCATTCGCAGTCGCGTAGGCATCCCGGGTGGCACCTGCGGATTTGACCTTCCGGCGTACTACGCCTGGCAACACAAAGACGCAGCCGTTCGCCAAGAGGCGCTGCAAAACTGGGCCTCCACCCTGGCGCCGCTGGCCGAGTCCATCTACGTGTTGCTCAAGCTGCTGCGTGACTCTGGCGTACCGCAAAAAGTGGCCGCTGAGCGCGGCCAATTTCAGCAAAACCTCCCAGCGGGCCGCACCTTCCAGCTGCTGCGGCTTCGCATCGACCCGGCTTTGGAGCTGATCCCTGAAATCAGCGGGAACCGTTTGATCGTGTCAGTGCGGCTGATGAAGCAAGGTGCCGACGAACGCTTGCATGCGTGCACCGACGATGCGGCGTTCGAATTGACGCTGTGCGCGTGAGCGCCAAGCCACCCCTATTGGAAATGCACGCCATGGCTGCCGACACCCCGCCAAACACCGCCCCTCAGCCCTCTGCCACACGCACCGTGGTGTGCCCGACCTGCGGCGGAGACAGCCTCTACAGCCCCGCCAATCGGTACCGCCCCTTCTGTGGCGAGCGCTGCAAACAGATTGACCTGGGCGCCTGGGCCAGTGAAGACTTCCGTATGCCCACCGAAGCCCCACCGCTGGATGCGCAATACGGCGATCCTCGGGTAGAGCACTGAATTTCATAAAAAATAGCCTCTAGCGCCCATCAACAAAGCGCAAGAAGCTATCAATTCAGGAGCAAATTAACCGAGTTGCTCCTGCTCCAGCCAGTCCAGCACCGGGTATGCACCCGGCAGCACAGGGTCCACGGTCAGTGGAAATTGCTGCCAAGCCATGGCCTGGCCCTCGCGCATCTCAAAGGCGCCCGTCCATTCGCGCACCTTGCACCAGTGTAGGCGCACCAAAGCGTGCGGGTAGTCGTGCTCGGTCACCTTCCAGACCTGGGCCGGGCCGATGGTGATGCCCAACTCTTCTTCCAGTTCGCGGCGCAGGGCCTGTTCCACGGTCTCGCCGGCCTCCAGCTTGCCCCCTGGAAACTCCCAGTACCCCGCATAAGGCTTGCCCGGTGGGCGGGTCGATAGCAGCATGGCGCCATCGCTGCGCAGCAAGATGCCAACCGCCACTTCGGTGTGTTTGCGTGTCTCACTCATCTTGGCTCACCTCGACGTTCGTTGGGAGCATGGCACCACGCCGACTGCTGGGCACTGCGAAGCGGCCCAGAAGAATGCACCTCATGCCCGCCCCGCATAGTCGCGCGCAAACTGGTAGGCCACGCGCCCGCTGCGCGAGCCACGCTCCAGCGCCCATACCAGCGCCTCGGGGCGCGCTGCAGCAATGGCCGCGGCAGACACGCCCAGCGATGCCAGCCACTGGGCAACGATGGTCAGGTACTCCTCCTGGCTGAAAGGGTAGAAGCTCACCCACAGACCAAAGCGCTCCGACAACGAGATCTTCTCTTCCACCACCTCACCGGGGTGCACCTCACCGTCTTCGGTGTGGGTGTAGGTCAGGTTGTCCGCCATGTATTCAGGCAACAGGTGGCGGCGGTTGCTGGTGGCATAGATCAGCACATTGGGCGTGGCCGCAGCCACCGAACCGTCCAGAATCGACTTGAGTGCCTTGTAGCCTGGCTCGCCATCTTCAAAGCTCAGGTCGTCGCAGAACACGATGAATTTCTCGGGCCGCTCAGAGACCACATCCACGATGTCCGGCAAATCCACGAGATCGGCTTTGTCCACCTCGATCAGACGCAGCCCCTGGCTGGCAAAGGCATTCAGGCAAGCCTTGATGAGCGAGGACTTCCCCGTGCCCCGGGCCCCCGTCAACAAGACGTTGTTTGCCGTTTTGCCCTGCACAAACTGAAGCGTATTGCGCTCGATCTTTTCTTTTTGCCCGTCGATTTCCTTCAGGTCCGCCAACTGCATGGCCCCCACATGCCGCACAGGCTCCAGCGTGCCATGCCCGCTGCTGCGCTTGCGGTAACGCCAAGCAATGGCCTGCGACCAGTCTGGCGCCGACAGCGGCTGCGGCAGCACCGATTCGATGCGGCCGATGAGCTGCTCGGCCCGCTCCATCAACCGTTCAAACTTTTCATTCATATGGGCACCTAGCGCCTGATAGATAAGCGCAGCAAGCTATCAAATCAATAGCAAATCAGTCTCAAATCAAGAACGGTAGTCAGCGTTGATCGTCACGTAGTCGTGGCTGAAGTCGCAGGTCCACACGGTGTCTGATGCCTCACCGCGCCCCAGAACCACCCGCACCGTGATCTCGCTTTGCTTCATCACGCGCTGGCCATCTTCTTCACGATAAGCGGGGTTGCGCCCACCGCTCACAGCCACGTGCACATCATCCAGGTACAGGTCGATGCGGGTCTGGTCCAGGTCTGCAATGCCCGCATAGCCCACAGCCGCCAAAATGCGGCCCAGGTTTGGGTCGCTGGCGTAAAAAGCGGTTTTGACCAGTGGCGAATGGGCAATGGCATAGGCCACCTGGCGGCATTCCTCGCCGGTCTTGCCGCCCTCTACCCGCACGGTGATGAACTTGGTTGCCCCCTCACCGTCGCGCACAATGGCCTGGGCCAGCTTTTGGGCCACGCCCAACATGGCGGCCAACAGGGCTTGCCCGTCAGCGCTGTCCAGCGACGTGATCGGTGCATGGGCGGCCTTGTTGGTGGCCACCACCACAAAGGAATCGTTGGTCGAGGTATCGCCGTCAATGGTCACCCGGTTGAACGAGCGGTCTGCCAGATGGCGGGCCAGTTGCTGCACCACCGACGCATCCACGCATGCATCCGTGGCCAAAAAGCCCAGCATGGTCGCCATGTTGGGGCGGATCATGCCCGCACCTTTGCTGATGCCAGTGATCGACACAGTGGCACCACCCACCGAAGCCTGCGCGCTGAAAGCCTTGGGCAAGGTGTCGGTCGTCATGATGCCTTCTGCGGCGCGGGCCCAGTGGCCTGTCTGCGCATCGGCCAGCGCGGCAGGCAGCCCTGCCTCAATGCGATCGGTGGGCAGTGACTCCATGATCACGCCGGTGGAGAAAGGCAGCACTTGCTCGGGGGCCACGTTCAACAAGTCAGCCAACGCCTTGCAGGTAGAGCGAGCGCGGGCCAAGCCATCTGCCCCCGTACCGGCATTGGCGTTACCCGTGTTGATGACCATGGCGCGGACGCCTTTGCCAGTAGCCAAATGCTCACGACTGACCTGCACGGGCGCCGCACAAAAACGGTTTTGCGTGAAGACCCCTGCCACGCTGGCCCCCTCGTCCAGCAAAAACACCGTCAGGTCCTTGCGGTTGGCCTTGCGGACGCCCGCTTCAGTCACGCCAATACGAACGCCTGCAATCGGATGCAGGTCAGCGGCCACAGGGGCCAGAAGATTTACGGGCATAGAGTGCTCTTTCAGAAAAACTGCGGAAGATTATGCGCAAAGACATGGCATCCAAATGAAAACACGGGCCGCAGCCCGTGTTTCCGTCCTATCAGCGATCAGGCCAGCTTGCCGTGGCACTGCTTGTATTTCTTGCCGCTACCGCAGGGGCATGGGTCGTTGCGGCCCACACGCAGGCCTTCAAAAGCCCCTTCATCACCACCCAGCGCTTGCCCTTCAGGGACGGTCTGGGCTTCCCCAGTTTCAGTGGGGGCGGTATAGGTCACATTGGAGATGTGTTCGGCACGGGCTTCCAACTGCTGAGCGGCTTCGTCGAGTTGCGCGGGCGACTGCACCTGCACCGTCATCAAAATCTTGGTGACTTCGTTCTTGACGCTGTCGATCAACTGGCGGAACAGCTCGAAGGCTTCGCGCTTGTACTCTTGCTTGGGTTGCTTTTGGGCATAGCCACGCAAATGGATGCCTTGGCGCAGGTAGTCCAAAGAGCTCAAGTGGTCACGCCAGTTGGAGTCAAAGCTCTGCAGCAAGACCGCACGCTCAAACTGGGTGAAGTTCTCACGCCCCACCAGCTCCACCTTGGCATCGAAGGCGGCATGGGCCAGCTTGACCACGCGCTCCAGGATTTCTTCGTCGGTGATGGACTCTGATTGGGCAACCATGTCTTGCAACGACACGGCGATTTGCCACTCTTCATTGAGCGCCTTCTCCAGTGCCGGCAGGTCCCACTGTTCTTCGACCGACTCAACAGGCACGTACAAGCGCACCAAGTCGGTCATGGAGTCTTCGCGCATGGCAGCAATCACGTCCGCCAGGTCCGATGCGTCCAAAATGTCGTTGCGCTGCTGGTAGATCACCTTGCGCTGGTCGTTGGCCACATCGTCGTATTCCAGCAGTTGCTTGCGGATATCGAAGTTGCGGGCTTCCACCTTGCGCTGAGCCGACTCAATGCTACGGGTCACGATG